>NZ_CP024941.1:0-4059171 GCF_003330825.1 Paraburkholderia terricola | reverse complement strand
CGGGTTGCTGTCGTTATGGTGTGCACGGCGGTTCGCCGCTGCCCCTGTCGCGCGCACGCAACGAGGCCCTGAGCAGCCAGGCGCAATGGCTCCAGGCGCTTGTGCCACAAGGGTTTGCGGGGCAAGCGGGCCGGAGCGGCGTGCAGGATTTTTGGGAAGTAAGGCGAGATTCTAACGCCAAATCGGAGCCAAAAGGGAGTTATCCACAGGGACCGATCATCTCGGGAAGCACGCTCGGCCGGCGGCCGGGCCCGGCTAAACTATTGACGACCAACGGAAAACGGGTTTAAATAGCGGGTTCCGCGAAAACCAATTCTGTAGACCTCCGGCCATTGCGCTTTCAGCGATGATCGCGCGGTTATTTTTCGATCAAGTGAGAGCAACATGAAACGTACTTACCAACCTTCCGTTACCCGTCGCAAGCGCACCCACGGCTTTCGCGTTCGCATGAAGACCGCCGGTGGCCGCAAGATCATCAACGCACGTCGCGCGAAGGGCCGCAAGCGCCTCGCCATCTAAGGCAGCGAGCGGCCTGTGCCGGAAAGCGAAGCCCGCGGTAAAGCGGGAGCGGCTGGAGCGCAGCAACAGGGCTCGGTTCCGTTGCGAGCGCAAGCCGCCTTCCCCAAAGCCGCAAGGCTGCTGAAAACGGATGAATTTTCATCCGTTTTTCGTTTGCGCCCGTGGCGCCGCACCGCGCATTTCGTGGTGTACGGCCGGCCCACCGGCAAAGACGCTCGCTTGGGGCTCGTCATCGGCAAGAAGTATGCGCCGCGCGCGGCCACGCGTAATCTGGTACGTCGAATCGCGCGTGAGGCCTTCCGGCTGCGTCGCGCGGAATTCGGCGGTTGGGATGTGCTGCTGCGCTTGCACACGCGCTTCGACAAGAAGGCTTTGCCGAGCGCCTCGTCGCCGCCGTTGAAGGCGCTGTGCCGCAGCGAGATCGAGGCGCTGCTCGACAAGGCGGCGCGCGAAATTGTCCGTCGCGAGGCGCCGCCCGCGGAAGCGCCCAAGACGGAATGACGCTCAAGTGACCGCCCGTATTGCACGTATCGCAGGGCGTCGTCCGGTACTCCACGTTGCGCGGCGCCGTCGGGCCGCACCAGTCATGCAAACGGTACTCATCGCTTTATTGCGTTTCTACAAGGTTGCCGTCAGCCCTATGCTCGGCAACCGGTGCCGTTTTTACCCTTCCTGCTCTGATTACGCGCGCGAAGCAATCCAGTATCATGGCGCCGCGCGCGGGACTTATCTCGCCGCCAGGCGTATTTGCCGCTGTCACCCGTTTTCCGCGGGCGGCATCGATCTCGTCCCGCCTCCCACTTCTGAAAAGCGCTGACGCGCCGTTCCATCGACACTGAGACAACGCATGGATATCAAACGCACCGTCCTATGGGTCATCTTTTTCATGTCAGCTGTCATGCTGTTCGACAACTGGCAACGCGACCACGGACGCCCGTCGATGTTCTTCCCGGGTGCCACGCCGACCAAGACCGTCGGTAGCGCCGCACCAGGAACCACGACACCGGGAACCCAGCCCGCCGATCTGCCGGCCACCAACGCAGCAACGAACGCAGCGGCGCCGGGCAACGCGCCGGCGGCAACGCAGTCGCAACTGATCAAATTCAGCACCGACGTCTATAACGGCGAAATCGACACCCGCGGCGGCACGCTGTCGAAGCTGTCGCTCGTCAAGCAAGGCGACGGCAAGCAGCCCGATCTGGTCATCACGCTGTTCGACCGCACCGCGAATCACACGTACCTGGCGCGCACGGGCCTGCTCGGCGGCGATTTCCCGAACCATAACGATGTCTACACGCCGTTGCCGAACCAGCCGCACGACCTGACGGGCGACGCCAAGTCGTTCCAGCTCAGCTTCGAGTCGCCGGTCAAGGGTGGATTGAAGGTCATCAAGACCTACACGTTCACGCGCGGCAGCTATGTGATCGGCGTCGACACGAAGATCCAGAACGTCGGCACGGCGCCGGTGAGCCCGTCGGTCTATATGGAACTGGTGCGCGACGATCAGCCGGTGGAAACGCCGCGCTTCTCGCATACGTTCATCGGACCGGCTGTCTACACCGAGCAGCATCACTTCCAGAAGATCGACTTCAGCGACATCGACAAGAACAAGGCGACCTTCGCGGACTCGGCCGACAACGGCTGGATCGCGATGGTGCAGCACTACTTCGCGTCGGCGTGGCTTCCGCAGCAAGGCGCGAAGCGCAAGATCTACGTCGAGAAGATCGATCCGGCGCTGTATCGCGTCGGCGTGCAGCAGCCGGTGGCGGCCATCGCGCCGGGTCAAACGGTCGACGTTTCCGCGCGCCTGTTCGCCGGCCCCGAGGAAGAGCGCATGCTCGAGGGCATCGCGCCGGGCCTGGAACTGGTGAAGGACTACGGCTACGTGACGATCATCGCGAAGCCGCTCTTCTGGCTGCTCGAGAAGATTCACGGTTATGTCGGCAACTGGGGCTGGGCGATCGTGCTGCTCACGGTGCTGATCAAGGCCGTGTTTTTCCCGCTGTCCGCGGCGAGCTACAAGTCGATGGCGCGCATGAAGGCGATCACGCCGCGCATGCAGGCACTGCGCGAACGCTTCAAGGGCGATCCGCAGAAGATGAACGCCGCGCTCATGGAGCTGTACAAGACCGAGAAGGTCAATCCGTTCGGCGGGTGTCTGCCGGTGGTGATCCAGATTCCGGTGTTTATCTCGCTGTACTGGGTGTTGCTGTCGTCGGTGGAAATGCGCGGCGCGCCGTGGATTCTGTGGATTCACGATCTGTCGCAACAGGATCCGTTCTTCATCCTGCCGGTGCTGATGGCGGTCTCGATGTTCCTGCAGACCAAGCTGAACCCCACGCCGCCGGACCCGGTGCAAGCCAAGATGATGATGTTCATGCCGATCGCGTTCTCGGTCATGTTCTTCTTCTTCCCGGCGGGTCTGGTGCTGTACTACGTGGTGAACAACGTACTGTCGATCGCCCAGCAGTACTACATCACGCGAATGATGGGACAGTCGAAGGCGAAAACGGCCTGATGGTCGGCTGACAAAACACGAAAAGCAGTTGCAAAAAAGCCGCCCGGTTTGCACCGGGCGGCTTTTTTATTGGTGCTGCGTGGCAACTCGCTCGACGCGCCGGCTACGCTTCGTCAGTATCCTCACCGGCCAGCCGCTCGATCATTTCCTCGACCAGAAAGCGGTCCTTTGGATTAAGCGACACGACCTTTGAGACGAGTCTGGAGGCGTGTTCGATCGTCTCGGGCGTCACCGGATATTTCTCGCCGCGCGCCAGCGGCTTCGCATTCATGCCGGGCGACGGCCCGTAATGAAGCCAATGCTCCTTGACGTTCAACCACTCGGCCAAGGTCCGCAACTTATCGGGCTTCGGGATCGTCGTACCCGTGAGCCACTTATGCGCGGTTTGCGGCGTGACCGGCCGCTCGCCGTGATAGCGAAGGTTAAACTGCTGGGCAAGCTTGGTCCCGCCGCGAATCTTCAGCGGCTCCAGAAGATCCTTCAACCTCTTGGCGAAGGCGGCTTTTTCTTTGTTGGTCGGCATGGGCGAGATTGTGCAATTCGGCGCGCGCCCAGTTGACAACCAGACAAGCTTAGGTTTCGCGTATTTGAGATAAATTTAGCTTGCATGCCGCCTCCCACAAAGCCTTTCGTCACATCGCGGTTTTTTGGTCTTTTCCTTGTCTGATATGGCCTGCTCGCGCTTCCTTGTCCTATCAAAGCCTAGTTATTCTTAAGAAGAGCGGTATCAATCCTAGCTTGCATGAGATAAATCTGAATCGCCGGTATTGAACGGTAGGGGCCACCGACCGGCAGGGGAGCGCCGCAGTCGCTGGAGGCGTCCGCGTTACAATGCCTCGCGCCGTGTCGACGCGCCCCGCACCTCCCTTCTCTCCGTTTTTTGCCACCTTTCTTTCCATGCTGACCACCGATTCCGATCCCATCATCGCCATCGCCACCGCGCCCGGACGAGGCGGCATCGGTGTCGTGCGGATTTCGTTCGGTCGCGCGGGAGAGGCGGCGGCCGAGCCGCTCATGCTGGCGCTCACCGGTCAAACACTCGCGCCGCGCCACGCAAGCTATGCGCCGTTCCTCGACGGCCCCGGCAACGTGCTGGACCGCGGCATCGCGTTGTACTTCCCGGCGCCGCACTCGTACACCGGCGAACACGTGCTGGAACTGCAAGGCCACGGTGGTCCGGTCGTGCTGCAACTGGTGCTGCAGCGTTGCATCGACGCCGGCCGCGCGTTCGGCCTGCGTCTCGCGGAGCCGGGGGAATTCACGCGTCGCGCTTTCCTCAACGACAAGCTCGATCTGGCGCAAGCCGAAGCCGTCGCCGATCTGATCGAGGCCAGCACCGAAGCCGCCGCACGCTCGGCGGGCCGCTCGCTCGACGGCGCGTTTTCGCGCGACATCCACGCGCTGGTCGAAGAAGTGATCACGCTGCGCATGCTGGTCGAAGCGACGCTCGATTTCCCGGAAGAGGAAATCGACTTCCTCGAAGCCGCCGACGCCCGCGGCAAGCTCGCGCGCATACGCGAGCGGCTTGCGCTCGTGCTGAGCGAGGCGCGGCAAGGGGCGCTGCTGCGCGAGGGTCTGTCGGTGGTGCTCGCGGGGCAGCCGAACGTCGGCAAGTCGTCGCTGCTGAACGCGCTTGCCGGCGCCGAGTTGGCGATCGTCACGCCGATTGCCGGCACGACGCGCGACAAGGTCGCGCAAACCATCCAGATCGAAGGTATCCCGCTGCACGTGATCGACACCGCCGGCCTGCGCGACACCGAGGACGAGGTGGAGAAAATCGGCATCGCGCGCACGTGGAGCGAGATCGAACGCGCGGATGTGGTCCTGCATCTACTCGACGCGCGCACCGGCATGACCGCTGAAGACGAGACGATAGCCGAGCGCTTTCCGCGCGGCGTGCCAGTCGTGCGCGTGCTGAACAAGACCGACCTGACGGATCTCGCACCGACGGTGAACGCGCTCGATCCCGATCTCGAACTCAGCGAGGTGCGTCTGTCGGCGAAACAGGGCGACGGCGTGGCGCTGCTGCGGGACGAACTGCTGCGAATCGCAGGCTGGCAAGCGGGTGCGGAAAGCGTCTACCTCGCCCGCGAGCGGCATCTGATTGCGCTGCGCGCCGCCGCGGAGCATCTGGCGACGGCGGCCGCGCACGCCGATCAGAACTCACAAGCGCTCGATCTGTTCGCCGAGGAGCTGCGTCTCGCGCAGGACCAGTTGAACTCGATCACAGGTGAATTCAGTTCGGACGACCTGCTGGGAGTGATTTTCAGCCGGTTCTGCATCGGCAAGTAGAGCGCGCTGGCGATTTCCGCCGTCTAGCCCGAAACAAAAGGCGTTTGTGGATTTTTCCGACCGCCTCGATAGCCTCGGCACTCCCGCCGGTTGACCCAAAAAGCGCGAAATCTTTGGTACACGGACATCGCAAGGTTTAGAATCGCGGCTGCCCATGTATCACGGTTTCGAGCATGCCCAAACTAGCCGTTCCTCTCACCGAAAGTCAGATTCGCGCGCTTGAACCGCGCGCGACCCGCTACTCCGTCGCCGACGGCAACGGTCTCGTGATCGAAGTCATGACGACCGGCACCAAGGTCTGGCGCTTCCGCTATTCGCTGAACGGCAAGCGGCAGCCGCTTGCCACGATCGGCGATTACAGGATGATCTCGCTGCGCGTCGCGCGCGCGCGAGCGCAGAAGTATGCGGAGATGGTCGCGCAAGGCGTCTCGCCGGTGGCCACTGCGCGGCGCGACCGCGGCGCGGAAAGCAAGGCCGACGTGCTGCGCGAAGCCGCCGAGCTTTATCTCACCACGGAAATGGCCGGCAAATCGGAAGAATATCGCCGCACCACGCGCCGCACGCTCGACAAGGACGTGTTGCCCGCCATCGGCGGCAAGCCGATCAAAGCGGTCACCTCCGACGACATCGCCGCGATCTGCGACAGAATCAAAAGCCGTGGCTCGCCGAAAATGGCGCTGCATACGCGCAACGTGGTCAAACGCCTCTACGAGTATCTGATCGCCCGCCAACTCGCGACGGCCAACCCGGCCGAGGTCATTCCGGCGCGCTCCATCGCCACCGTCGACAGCCGCACCCGCGTGCTCAGCGGAGATGAAATCGGCACGATGCTGCGCGCGATCGACGCGTCGAGCATTCGCCGCCCGCTAAAACTGGCGCTGCATCTGCTGGTGCTGACGATGGTGCGCAAGTCCGACCTGGTGGAGTCCACGTGGGCCGAATTCGATCTGGACCGGGCGCTATGGACGATACCCGCCGCGCGTCTGAAGAAGGACCGGGACCAGCGCGTGCATCTCGCGCACCAGGCGGTCGACCTGCTGCGCGAGCTTCATCGCGCGAGAGCGGGCCGACATTTTGTATTTCCGAGCGTCAGAGGCGACGATCGGCCCATCGCCAGGAGCACGCTGAATCAGGCGGTCAAGGCACTCGGGCTCGACGTGGAGCATTTCGTTTTGCACGACTTCCGGCGGACGGCCTCGGCGCATCTGCGCGACATGGCGCAACGCTCCGATGCGCTCGAAGGTCTGGAGCAACAGCCCACGGCTGCGGAACATACAACCGGTCAGCGTCGAATCGCGCAACGTTGGGCGGATTTCGTGGATGCGCAGATTGAAGGCGCTGCAAAGCGGTGAGCGGCTCGCCACCGTCCGCGCAAGAGCCGGCTAGTTGGTACACAACGAACCATGCAACGAACTCAAGACCTTGTAGAAAAAGCGAAATTGGCTTTGTCGTCAGGTTTTGAACCTCAAGGTTCAGCGATGTCCCGGCACTCGCCACGAACCATCACGTCCTCCTTTCTTCCCGCATTTCATCGCCTACACTGGAGCAGTGACCCAACTCATGCGGAGGCTCCCATGTCTGAATCGTTGATCGCTTATTTGCTGGGGCCCCTCGTCATGCTGTTCGTCGGCGTTGCCATTTGGGCCGCGTCGCACTATCACCGGAAGACAAGGCCGCAACGGCTGGAGCGCTGGCTCGATACACATTACGCGGAGTGGCTGCACCACAAACATTGAGCGGCGGACAGTAAAAAGCCGTTCCTGCCTACGCAGGAACGGCTTTTTACGTTTGGCGCAGCGTCGGCTACGCGCTTACCAACCCGGTTGAGGCTCCGAATAGCCATACTGTCCGGGCGGCGGCGCGCCGCACCCAACATACGCCCGTTGGTACCGGTCATAGCAATATCCCGGCGGCGGCCCTGCGTAGGCCGGAGCCGGCTGATACGCCGGCTGCGCATACACCGGCTGCGCGTAGACAGGCTGCTGGTATGCGACCACGGGCGCTGGATTCAGCACGGACGTCACCACCGCGCCGAGCACCGCCCCGCCGATCAGCGCACCGATCACGTCGCCGCCACCATTGCCATGAGCCGAGGCTTGCCCCGCCATGCTCAGGCTTCCGACCATCAACAACGCCACCGCAATCTTTTTCATGTTGGACTCCCGCCGTTCAGGCATGAACAGATTGTGGACGGCGCG
Source organism: Paraburkholderia terricola (assembly GCF_003330825.1). Classification (NCBI taxonomy): domain Bacteria; kingdom Pseudomonadati; phylum Pseudomonadota; class Betaproteobacteria; order Burkholderiales; family Burkholderiaceae; genus Paraburkholderia; species Paraburkholderia terricola. Next base: position 4,051,644 of record NZ_CP024941.1, on the reverse strand, counting down.
AGCGGAAATAGATGCTGCAAGTGGTAACCGGGCATTACCGGTGTAACGCCCGAGCGGACGCCGCGTCGGGCTGTCTCGCGCGAGCGCGATGGACAGAATCAGAAGACGATCACCGCTTGATCGATCAGCATTGCCACGAAGCCGCGCCAACTGCCGCATCGCCTCGATACTTGCGACGCGCTTCCATGAGCACGCTCGCCTCGATCGCGCCCTCGTCCGCCAGTGCCTTCAACGCCGCAATCACGATCGCCTTGCGGTCCACTTCGAAGAACTCGCGCAACGCCTGGCGCGTGTCGCTGCGCCCGAACCCGTCGGTGCCGAGCGTCACGTAGCGTCGCGGCACGTAGGCGCGGATCAGTTCGGGCAGCGCGCGAACGTAGTCGGTGGCCGCGATGACCGGGCCTTGCGACGTTTCGAGCGCCTTCGTGATGTATGGCGCGCTAGTCGCCTCGCCAAGCCGCGCCTCTCTCTCTGACGTCATGCCGTCACGCTGCAACTCGGTGAAGCTGGTCACGCTCCACACGGCCGCTTCAACTTGCCAGTCATCCCTTAACAACCGCTGCGCAGCAATGACCTCACCAAGAATCGCGCCCGCGCCGAGCAACTGCACCTGGGCTGAAACTGCTGAAGTTGCCGGCTGCGTTTGCTCGCCAAGCGGATAAATGCCCTTGAGAATACCTTCGCGCAGCGCCTGCAAGTCGCCGCCCGGCACCGACGGCTGCGCGTAATTTTCGTTCATCACGGTGACGTAATAGAACACGTCGCGCTGCGCTTCCACCATCTCGCGCATGCCTTCGTCGACGATCGCGGCGAGCTCGTAGGCGAACGCCGGATCGTACGCGCGGCAGTTCGGAATCGTCGACGCGGCCAGATGGCTCGTGCCGTCCTGATGCTGCAAGCCCTCGCCGCCGAGCGTCGTCTTGCCCGACGTCGCGCCAATCAGGAAGCCGCGTGCGCGCTGATCCGCCGCGGCCCAGATCAGGTCGCCGATGCGCTGGAAACCGAACATCGAGTAGTAGATGTAGAACGGCAGCATCGGCAGGTCGTGCACGCTGTACGAAGTCGCCGCCGCGATCCACGACGACACCGCGCCCGCTTCCGAAATGCCCTCTTCGAGAATTTGCCCCTTCGTATCCTCGCGGTAATACAGCATCGAACCGAGGTCTTCCGGTTCGTACATTTGCCCGAGCGGCGAATAGATTCCGACCTGGCGGAACATGTTCGCCATGCCGAACGTGCGCGCCTCGTCGGCGACGATCGGCACCACGCGCGGACCCACTTCGCCGTCCTTGAGCAAGGCGGTCAGCATGCGCACGAGCGCCATCGTCGTGGACATCTCGCGGCCGTTCGCGTCCAGCGCGAATTGTCCCCAGGAGGACATCGGCGGAACGGTCAGCCCCGCCGATGCAACTCTCCGCCTTCTGGGCAGATAGCCTCCCAAGGCAGCCCGGCGAGCATGCAGGTATTGCATCTCGGGGCTGTCTTCCGCTGGTTTGTAAAACTTCACCTGTTCGACGTCGTCATCCGTGAGCGGCAGACGAAAGCGGTCGCGAAACGCCTTGAGATCGTCGAAGCCGAGCTTCTTTTGCTGATGCGTGGTCATGCGGCCCTGGCCGGAGGCGCCCATGCCGAAGCCCTTCATCGTCTTCGCGAGGATCACCGTCGGCTGACCGCGATGCGCGAGCGCCCTTGCATACGCCGCGTGCAGTTTGCGCACGTCATGGCCGCCGCGGCGCAGGCGGTCGATCTCTTCGTCTGAAAGCTGCTCGGCGAGCGCCGCGAGTTCCGGGTTCTGGCCGAAGAAGCGCTCGCGGTTGTACGCGCCGTCGTTGGCGGAGAAGGTCTGGAATTGCCCATCGACGGTATGCGCGAACGCGCGCAGCAAGGCGCCGCTGCGGTCGCGCGAGAACAGCGCGTCCCAGTCCGAGCCCCACACGACCTTGATCACGTTCCAGCCCGCGCCGATAAAGTGCGCTTCGAGTTCGTCGATGATGCGGCCGTTGCTGCGCACCGGACCATCCAGACGCTGCAGGTTGCAGTTGATCACGAACACGAGGTTGTCGAGCCCCTCGCGGGCGGCGAGCGAAAGCGCGCCGGTGGATTCGGGCTCGTCCATCTCGCCGTCGCCGAAAAAGCCCCACACCTTGCGGCCTTCCGTTTGCGCGAGGCCGCGATTGGCGAGGTAGCGCATGAAACGCGCCTGGTAAATGGCGTTGATCGGGCCGATGCCCATCGAGCCGGTTGGGAACTGCCAGAAGTCCGGCATCAGCCACGGATGCGGATACGAACACAAACCCGGACCGCCGATCTCGCGGCGATAGTGCTGAAGCTGTTGCTCGCTCAAAAAGCCTTCGAGGTACGCCCGCGCATACACGCCCGGCGACGAATGCGGCTGGAAGTAAACGAGGTCGCCCGTGCCTGCCTCGCCGCCCGGCGCCGCAGCCTGGAAGAAATGATTGAAGCCGACTTCGAACAGATCGGCCGCCGACGCGTAGCTCGCGATATGCCCGCCGAGTTCGCCGTAAGCCTTGTTCGCGCGCACCACCATCGCGAGCGCGTTCCAGCGCAGCGCGCCAGCAAGCTTCTCCTCCAGTTCGAGATTGCCCGGATAGCGCGGCTGGTCTTCGAACGGAATCGTGTTGCGGTACGGCGTGACGTTGCTGCGCGCCGATTCGACGCCCAGCGAGAGCGCGTGGCTCGCGAGCCGGTCGAACAGGAATTGCGCGCGCTCGCGGCCGACGTGCGCGACCACCGCGTCGAGCGCCTCCAGCCATTCGGCGGTTTCCTGCGGGTCGACGTCCTCGTGCCGCGCGCCGTCCGTGCCGGCTGTGCCGTTTTCGCCTTGCGCGCGCTGAACGTGCAAGGACCGCAACTGCTCGCTACCGCTGGACAAATCCGTCATGGCACCACTCCCGCATCGACGCGTTCGGTTCAAGATCGAGTGAGACAATGGTAACCATGCATCCGCGAAATGAGCGTCTCATTTGCTTGCGATGCCGGGCTGCGATAGGCTATTTATTCCGGATTTTGCACCTTCCACGGAATATTTCATCCATGACCACGCCACCCAGACGGCTCGACCGGATCGACATCGGCATCCTGAGCCAGTTGCAGCAGAACGCGCGCATCACCAATGCGGATCTCGCCCGCGCGGTGAACCTGTCGCCCACGCCGTGCTTCAACCGTGTGCGCGCGCTCGAAAAGCTCGGCCTCTTCAAGCAGCAGGTCACGTTGCTGAACCCGGAGCCGCTGGGCTTGCGCATCAACGTGTTCATTCAGGTGAGTCTGGAAAAGCAGGTGGAAGACGCCCTGCTGCGTTTCGAGCAGGCGATTTCCGAGCGCCCCGAGGTGATGGAGTGCTATCTGATGACCGGCGACGCCGACTATCTGCTGCGCGTGGTCATGCCGGATATGCAGACCTTGGAGCGTTTCATCGTCGATCATCTGACGAAGATTCCGGGCATCTCCAATATCCGCTCGAGTTTCGCGCTCAAGCAGGTGCGCTATAAGACGGCGCTGCCGCTGCCGTCGTCGGGACTGACGCTGACCGATCCCGACGACATTGCGACCGACTGGCGCTAGGCCGCGTTCAAGCAGCCGCAACCGCCCGAGCGCGCGGCGCGCGCGCTGTAACCGATGTGGTGGACAATATCGGCGACAGCGGCAAGGCCCCGATACCACCTCAACCTGGAGAGAAAGCGCGATGAACTACGACGACAGCAATCCATTCGCGAGGATTCTGCGTGGCGAACTACCTTGCATCAAAGTGGCGGAGACCGGCGCCGCCCTCGCCTTCATGGACCTGATGCCGCAAGCCGACGGCCACTTGCTGGTCGTGCCGAAAGAAGCGGTGGCGGAGATTTTCGAGTTGTCGGACGCGTCGGTCGTGGCCTGCATGCGCATGACACAGAAGCTCGCCATTGCGGTTCGCGCGGCGCTGCGGCCGGACGGCGTATTCATTGGACAGTTCAACGGCGCGGCGGCGGGACAGACCGTGCCGCACGTGCATTTTCATGTGATTCCGCGCTGGGAAGGTCAGCCGCTGCGCATGCACGCACGCGACGTCGCCGATGCGGCCACGCTCGAAGCGCTGGCAAAACGCATTCGCGATCATTGGCGCGCCGACTGAGGCGAGCGCTGAGCGCGGCCAGGGTGGTCGACTATCCGCAGCGGCTCATGGGCGGTGCCGCGAGCGGCGCAGCGGATGCCGCCAGTCGTGCCGGCGAGGTGGCGCGTGCATGGGCCGCATGTCATGCAGATGACGGTGTTCCTGCCACAATTCGTCGGAGAAAAGAAACGCGACGATGAGCAGCGGAATCACCAGAAACGCGCCCAGTATCAATTGCTCGATCACGGTAGCCTCCAGGCGTGGGAGCATCAATTCATTGTAGAGCACCGCACGTGCCCGTACCGTTGCGCGCCACTCATAACGCGCGGCCGCTCGCCTGGGACAACGCACCGCCCCGCGCTCGCCGCAATCGCATTGCGCCTCGCTCGTTGCAAGAATGCGCTGCGCCGGAGTGAACCGTTGCAAGAACTTCTCGCCGGTGCTCGACGTGCGCAAGGTCTACCCCGTCGCGACGAATTCAGCCCACCGATTGACGCCTGGCATTGTTTATCTTCTGCACGTACACCGTTATTTCGTGATCCTGGATGAATCAACCGAACGACTTTGTGTGCAACGCACCAAAACCCCGGATTGATTGTAGTAAATCACTTAATTTGAGCCTCTCGTTTACGTGAATAAGCGCCGCAAAGCGTTACTGGATAAAGCGGCGAGTGCCGCGCATCGACCAATTACCCGTCACTAATCCGTCTATTCGAGGCGCTGCCTATCGTTTAGGCAAGCGCGGCGCGTGGTGCGACAATTCGCCACTGTTGCGACCGCACACAAGATGTGCTTGTCGTTCTCTCCGGTTTGCCTAAAGTGCAAGGTGCGGGTTCGACGTTAAAGTTAAATACATAGCTAACCTTGAGTATTGAAACCCGCACCGGAGGAAATATGAAAAAGCAAATCGCCCTTCTTTTCGCCATTGCGGGTTTGGCTGCCGCTTCTGTTCAGGCGCAAGACGTCATGCTCAAGCCGCAGCAAACCATCCAGTTCAAGGCCAATGCCTATGGCTGCGTGTCGAAGGACAAGCTCGATGCCGTCGACCTGCATGCGCAGGCCGGTGAACAGCAGAAAATGCAGGAATTCTTCTCCGGCTATCAATGCGTCTCCACGCCGGAAAACTCAAGTTTCCGCGTGGTTCGCGTGGTCGGCCACGATGTCGAATTCGTGAATGCCGCCAATAGCGATACGCAAGGTCTTTGGGCACACGATCGATTCATCAAGCAATAACCGAACGCCGATATTCCCGCGAAATGCGGGAATATGACGATGCACGTGGCAATCCCCCGTTTTTCCAAAAATCGGGGCGGTGAACTCGTGATTTATAAAACGGCGAGCATTCAATGCGTCGCCGTTTTTTATTTTCCGCGCCGATTTAACGGGCATAAAAAAGCCGATGCGGTTTTCAAGCCGCATCGGCAGACGCCTTCTCGCAAAGCGCAGGAACAAACGTTAATTCGTCATGCGTCGATCAGCCGGTCAATGTGAATCGCGCGGCACCGGCGCGCCGCTCGACCCCACCAGAAAATCGAGGTCAGCGCCCTGATCCGCTTGCAGCACGTGCTCGACGTAAAGCTTGTAATAGCCGCGCGTGGGCGGCGCCGGCGGCTGCCAGGACGCGCGCCGGCGCGCCAGTTCCTCGTCGGTGACATCGAGGTGCAGGCGGCGTGCTTCAACGTCGAGTTCGATCATGTCGCCGGTCTGCACGAACGCGAGCGGACCGCCCGCGGCCGCCTCGGGCGACACGTGCAGCACCACCGCGCCGTAGGCGGTGCCGCTCATGCGGCCGTCAGAAATGCGCACCATGTCCGTGATGCCCTTTTGCAGCACTTTTTTCGGCAGCGGCATGTTGCCGACTTCCGCAAAGCCCGGATAGCCCTTCGGCCCCGCGCCCTTGAGCACCATGATGCAGTGCTCGTCGATGTCGAGCGAATCGTCGTCGATCCTGGCGTGCAATTCCTCGATGTTTTCGAACACCACCGCGCGGCCGCGATGCTTGAGCAGCGCCTCGGTCGCCGCCGACGGCTTGATCACCGCGCCATTCGGCGCAAGGTTGCCCTTGAGCACCGCAATGCCCGCCTTCGGCTTGAACGGCTCGGCGAACGTCGTGATGACCTTCTCGTCGTGATTCGGCGCGTTGCGCACGTTGTCCCAGATCGTCTTGCCGTTCACCGTCAGCGCTTCGCGATGCAGCAGCCCTTGCTCGCCGAGTTGCTTGAGCACCGCCGGCAAGCCGCCCGCGTAGTAAAAGTCTTCCATCAGGTATTCGCCCGACGGTTGCAGATTCACGAGGCACGGCACGTTCGAGCCCAGTTCCCAATCTTCCAGCGACAACTCGACGCCGATGCGCTTCGCGAGCGCGATCAGATGCACGACCGCATTGGTCGACCCGCCGATCGCCGCGTTGGTGCGGATCGCGTTTTCGAACGCCTGGCGCGTGAGGATCTTGTCCATCGTGAGGTCCTCGCGAACCATGTCGACGATGCGCCGGCCCGCGAGATGCGCAAGCACTTGCCGGCGCGCGTCCACCGCGGGAATCGCCGCGTTGTGCGGCAAGCCCATGCCGAGCGATTCGACCATCGAGGCCATCGTCGACGCCGTGCCCATCGTCATGCAGTGGCCGCGCGAACGGTTCATGCACGATTCGGCTTCGGTGAATTCCTCCGGCGTCATCGTGCCGGCGCGCACTTCCTCGGACATCTGCCAGACGCCCGTGCCCGAGCCGATGTTCTTGCCGCGAAACCGGCCGTTGAGCATCGGTCCGCCCGACACCGCCAGCGCCGGCAAATTGCACGACGCCGCGCCCATCAGCAGCGCGGGCGTGGTCTTGTCGCAGCCGACCAGCAGAATCACGCCGTCCATCGGATTGCCGCGAATCGACTCCTCGACGTCCATCGAAGCGAGATTGCGAAACAGCATCGCGGTGGGCCGCAAATTGGTCTCGCCGAGCGACATCACCGGAAACTCCAGCGGCAAGCCGCCCGCTTCATGCACGCCCTTTTTCACGTACTCGGCCAGCTCGCGGAAGTGCGCGTTGCACGGCGTCAGCTCGGACCATGTATTGCAGATGCCGATCACCGGGCGGCCGTCGAATTCGTCGTGCGGGATGCCCTGGTTTTTCATCCACGATCGATGCAGGAAACCGTCGCGGTCCTTGAGGCCAAACCATGCCTGGCTGCGCAGCGGTTTTTTAGTCTGGTTCGAATCGGCCATGAAATCTCCTGTTGGCAAGCATATGGAGGCGAGCGCGTGTCGCTCCTCAGTGCACGCGCTTGCTGCGGCGGAACTGGTCGAACAGCACCGCGAGCAGCAGAATCCCGCCGCGAATCAGGTATTGATAGAAAGTGGGCACGTTCATCAGGCTCATTGCGTCCTGCACCGAGCCCATGATCAGCACGCCCACCAGCACGCCGGAAATCGTCGCGACGCCGCCCGTCAGCGAGACGCCGCCGAGCACGCACGCGGAGATCACGCCGAGTTCGAGCCCGACCGAGGTTTTCGGGTCGCCGAGACTCATCCGCGACGCCAGCATCACGCCCGCGAAGCCGGTCACGAGACCTTGCAATACGAACACCGTGATCTTGATGCGCGTGACGGGCAAGCCCGCGAGGAGGGCGGCCTCGCTGTTGCCGCCGACGGCCAGCACGTTCTTGCCGAACACGGTTTTCTTCAGCAGGAAACCGAATAGCACGAAGCCGATGATGTTGCTCCAGATCGGGAACGAAATGCCGAGGAACGCGCCGCCGCCGAGGTCGAAGAAGCTTTCCTCGGAAATCATCACCGCGTCGCCGTGCGACGTGATGAACGCGAGGCCGCGCACGACTTCCATCATCGCGAGCGTGACGATCAGCGAGTTGATCTTGTAGCGCGCGATCAGCACGCCGTTCACGAGTCCGACCGCGCCGCCCGCGAGCACGCCGCCCGCGACGCCGAGCATCACGCTATGCGTCGCCGTGATCAAGGTGGACGCCACCACGCCGGCAAACGCGACGATCGACGCCACGGACAAATCCACCTCGCCGAGCGCGAGCACGAACATCATCGTCACGGAGATGGAGCCGATCAGCGTGACGGACAGCAGCAAGCCCTGGATATTTCGCGAGCTGAGGAAATCGGGCACGGTAAACGACAGCACGGCGAACAGGATGATGAACACCATCACGATGCCGGACTTGTTGACGAGGTCCCAGGTGCGCGCGGCGCGCGCGCTCAAGCCGGCGGATGCGACGGCTGGCGTGGAGGATTCGGTTGAAGGTGTGTGCATGATGTTTATTCCAGTTTCAATGGCGCGATTCGGCGGCCTTTCGATGGTGTTAGCGGGGCAGGGCGAGCTTGATGAGCGCATCCGGCGTGGCCTGCGCCTTCGGCAGATTGCCGACGATGCAGCCTTCCTTCATCACGATCACGCGGTCCGCCACGCCGATCACCTCGGCCAGATCGCTCGACACGACGATGACCGTGCGGCCCGCTTCGGCGAGCCCATACAACAGGCCGTAAATCTCGCTGCGCGCGCCGACGTCGATGCCGCGCGTGGGCTCGTCCATCAGGAACACGTCGATCTCTTCCGCGAGCCAGCGCGACAGAATCACCTTCTGCTGATTGCCGCCCGAGAGCGTGCCGATCGGCGTCTCGCCGTTGCGCGTCTTGATCGCGAGCTTGCCGATGAACTCCTTCGCGGTTTGCGCTTCCTTGCGGCCGTTGAGTACGTTGAAGCGGCTGAAATGGCGCCGGCAACTGATGTTGAGGTTGTCCGACACCGAGGCGATCGACACGATGCCTTCCTGCTTGCGATCTTCCGGGCACAACGCGACGCCCGCGCGCACCGCGTCGCGCGGCGTGGCGAAGCGCACCGGCTTGCCCTTGAGCGTGATTTCGCCGGCGCTCGGCTTGACCGCGCCGTAGATCAGCTTCATCAACTCGGAACGGCCCGCGCCGACAAGGCCGAAGAAGCCGACGATTTCGCCCTTGCGCGCAACGAAGGAAGCCGGTTCACGCAAGCCGCGTCCCATCAATCCGTTGACTTCGAGCTGCACGCCGCCGAGTTCGCGTGAGCGATAGCCGTACACGTCGGCGATCGAGCGGCCCACCATGCAGCTGATCAGCCGGTCGCGGTCGAGCCCTTCACCGGCTGCGAACGTATCGATGCGGCGGCCGTCGCGAAACACCGTCACGCGATCGCACAGTTCGTAGACTTCGTCCATCCGATGCGTGACGTAAATGATCGCGCGGCCCTCGGCCCTCAATGCGCGGATGATTCGGAACAGTTGGGTGGTCTCGCGCGACGACAGCGAACTGGTCGGTTCGTCGAAGGCGATCACGCGTGCGTCGCGCATCAGCGCCTTGCCGATCTCGATCATCTGACGCTGGCCGATCGACAGATTCTTCACCTGCTGCGACGGATCGATCTTCTCGCCGAGCCGTTCCAGTTCACGCACCGCGCGCGCCACCAGCGCTTTTTCGTCGAGCACGCCAAAACGGTTGGGCAGGGCGCCGAGCATCAGGTTTTCCGCGACCGTCAACTCCGGCACCAGATGCAGTTCCTGATAGATGATCGCGACGCCCGCCGCGATGGCTGCCTTCGTGGTGGTGAAGTGCTGCTCGACGCCATCGAGCGACAACGTGCCCGCCGCCGGTTGATTCACGCCGGACAGCACCTTGAGCAACGTCGATTTGCCTGCGCCGTTTTCGCCCATCAGGCCGTGCACCTCGCCGCGCCGCACTTCCAGCGACACCTGGTCGAGCGCGAGCACGCCGGGAAAGCGCACGGTGATGCCGTCGAGTTGCAGATACGGCTCGGTGGAGTCGGGCACAGGCGAGGGCGCTTGCGCCGAAAGCGTCGCTGCGCCCGCGTGGGACTCAGTGTGTGAGGACGTCATCGAAAAACCTTGAGCTGAAGGACAAACGCGCGGGCCGCGCTCGCAGTGGCGTGATGCTCGCTACGCGAGGCGGCCCGCAAACCGCGGACTCGAATCCCGCTTAAATGCCGAGTTCCTTACGCACGTCCTGCCAGTTGCCGCGCACCATCAGCTTGCCGGTGGTTTGCGTGTCGGCGGGCGGCTGCTTGCCGGCCTTGATCCACTCGACCAGATTCTCCGTGCTTTCCTTGCCGTGCATCGTCGAGCTCACGGCGATCGTGCCGTAGAAGCCGGTCGGTTCCTTCTTCTGGAATTCGGCGAACGCTTCGCCCGCACCGTTGATGCCGACGCCGATCACATCCGCCGCCGGAATGTGCAATTGCTCGGTGGCGCGCACGCCGCCCAGCACGCTTTCCTCGTTGAGCGCGAAGATCACCCACTTCTTGATGTTCGGATGCTGCGCGAGCACCGGCGACGATGCGTTGAAGCCGCCTTCGTCATCGGTCGTCTTTTGCGGAGCGTCGAAGATGTTTTCCTTCTTGAAGCCGCCGGCCAGCAGCGTTTGCGTCGCGCCGTCGGTGCGCAGCTTCGCGGTCGGCAATTCGTAGTTCGTGATGCGCAGCGCGCCGACTTCCTCCGGCTTCCAGCCGCGGCGCTTCATCTCTTCGGCAATCGCCGTGCCGACCTGATTGCCGATCTTGAACGCGGACATGCCCAGATGCGGCACGTTCGCGAGCGGCTTGCCGGTGGAGTCGACCAGTTGATCGTCGACGGTGACGAACTTCATGTTGTAGCGCTTGGCGCGCGCCTGAATCGCCGGTCCGAGACGCACGTCGGGCGCGCAGATCACGAAGCCCTTGGCGCCTTGCGCGCCGAGGTTGTCGATCGCGGCCAATACTTTCTCGCCGTCCGGCGTGCCGATGTTGACGACGGAGAAGCCGTCCTTCTGGCCGAGCGCGGTCGCGGCTTTCTGTTCGTTGATGAACCACGCCTGTTCCGGCATCTTCACGAGGAAGCCGACCTTGAGCGGCTGATCCGCATGGGCGGAAAGCTGCGCGGCAAAGGGCGCGGCGAGGACGGCGGCGGCCATCGCGGTTAGCGTCAAACGGCGAAGCTTGCTGGTCATGTCTGTCTCCTGAGGTTGAAAAGCTGCATTGATTTCGTTTGGTAGCAGCGGGGTATGCACGGCGGCGTTAACCGGGACGTGGATAGACGTGGCGATCGGGCGTGGCAGGCGCGCCGGAGCGGGCCGCGCGCGGCGCGATCGGATGAACGGGGGTGCAAGCGTATCTCATGGCGCTCAGCCCGCGACGTAAGCCGTTTTCACGGCCGTCCAGAACGCGGCGTCGGTTGCGCCGTAGGCGGAGGCCTTGCGGCCGCCGCCGGGCGCGTGGTGCTCGATGGCGGTGGTCGGCAGATTGATCGTGACGACCCCGCTATGCGCATGGCGCCGGAAATGCCGCGCGCGGCTCAGCGAGCGGGTGCAGATGCCGGCGCATAGACCGTAGGCCGTATCGTTCGCGAGATGCAGCGCGTGGTCGTAGTCGTCGGCGCGCAGCACCACGGCGAGCGGCCCGAAAATCTCTTCTCGCGCGATGCGGTGTTCGGGCTCCGCAACGAACAGCGCGGGTTCGAAAAAGTAGCCGCGCGTCGCGCGCTCCAGTTGAACACCGCCGCGCAGCAATTGCGCGCCTTCTTCCTGGCCGATGCGCACGTAGTCGAGATTGCGCGCCAGTTGCGCGGCGTTCGCGAGCGGCCCGATATCCGTGCCGTGCTTCAGCGCATGATCGACCGAGAGCCGGGCGAGTTTGGTCCGCAGTGCGTCGACGAACGGCTCGAACACCGCCCGCTCGACGATCAGCCGCGAGGCCGCCGTACCGCGTTGCCCCGCGAAACTAAAGGCGCCGGTCAAGGCCGCATCCACGGCGCCGTCGAGTTCGGCATCGGCCAGCACCACGAACGGATTCTTGCCGCCCATCTCCAGTTGCACGCGCGCCTGGCGGGCGGCGGCGGCTTGCAGCACGCGCGTGCCGGTTTCCGCCGAGCCGGTGAAGCTGACCGCCGCGACCAGCGGATGCGCGGCGATCCGCGCGCCGACTTGCCGGCCGCTGCCCATCACGAGGTTGAACACGCCCGCCGGCAAGCCGGCCCGATTGATGATCGAGGCCAATGCGGCGGCGCAAGCCGGCGCCGATTCGGCCGGCTTGAAGACGACGCAGTTGCCGTGCGCCAGCGCGGCGCCGACCTTCGCGGCGGCAATCGCGAGCGGCGCGCTCCACGGCGCGATGATGCCGATCACGCCGAGCGGTTCGCGCGTCACGTCGATCTCGACGCCCGCGCGCGGCGCGGCGACGGGCTCGGCGAACGCGCGCAACGCCTCGGCCGCGAACAGCTTGAAAATCTGCCCGGCGCGGGTGGCTTCGGCCAACGCCTCGGGCAAGGTCTTGCCGACCTCGCGCGCGAGCAACCGGCCAAGTTCGTCGCGGCGCGCCAGCATCTCGCTGCCGATCGCGTCGAGCGCATCCGCGCGGCGCTGCGCCGAACCCAGCGACCATTCGCGGAAGGCCGCGCTCGCCGCTTCGATCGCCGTATCGGTCTGCCGCGCGTCGGCGCGCACATACTCGCCGAGCGGTTCGTCGAGGTCCGACGGATTCAGCGAAATGCCCGTGGTCGCGCCCGTCTCCCAGCCGCCATTGATGTAGTGGCGGAACGGGCTGGCAACGAGCGGGACGAGCGGATCGCGATTCATCGACGGGAAGACGCCAATTTGAGGAAGCTCACAAAGTCCACGAATGGTATGGGCCGTCCCAATAACTTTCCAATCCCTTTTTTCACTACTGCCATATCAATTCCGGTATGGCATGATGGCGTCTCAATCTTGACACTTCCGCGACAGACGGCTTAAGCCGCTTTAGGAGACAAGCCATGACACGCAGCTACTCGAACTGGTTCGTGCGCGCGCGACTCAAGACGCGGCAGTTGCTGCTGCTCGCGGCAATGGAGGAGGAGGGCAACGTGCGCCGCGCGGCCGACGTGCTCGGCATGACGCAGCCCGCCGCGTCGCGCCTGCTCAAGGAATTGGAGGACATGCTCGAGGTGAGCCTGTTCGACCGCACGCCGCACGGCATGCACGCCACGCTGTACGGCGAAGTGATGATCCGTCACGCGCGCATGGTGCTCTCTAATCTGAGCCACGCGCACGACGAAATCTCCGCGCTGCGGGCCGGTCTCGCGGGCCAGGTGCGCATCGGCGTGATCGCGGCGGCGGCCGCGACGATGGTGCCGCGCGCGATCGCCGACGTGAAGGAGCGCTATCCGCAGTTGCAGATCTGGGCGGAGGTGGAAACCTCCGACGTGATGCTGCCGCGGCTCGCGGAAGGCGAACTCGACATCATGATCGGCCGCGTACTGGAGCGGCAAAACCAGTTCAAGGCCGAAGTCCGCTACGAACCGCTCGCCGACGAGCCGCTTTGCGTGGTCGCGCGCCCCGGCCATCCTCTCGAAAATGAGACAGGTTTGACGCTGCGGGGAATCGTCAACGCGAGCTGGGTTTTGCATCCGCCCGGCAGCGTCTTGCGCCATCGTTTCGATCTGATGTTTTCGCAGATCGGGCTGAATCCGCCGCAAAACGTGGTGAATACCAACAATTTTCTGGCGATTTCGAGCTTGCTGCTCCAAAGCGACATGTTGGCGGTTTTGCCGGACGAAGTGGCGCGTCAATACCAACAGTACGGTGTGTTGAAGCGGTTGCCGATCGATTTGCCGTGCAGGATGGATACATTCGGTATCATCACGCGCCAGTCGCATCTGCTTTCGCCAGCGGCCGCCCTGGTGCTCGAAGCCTTGCGGGAAGCGGCCGGCGAGGTCTACGGCACGGCCTTCGAGCCGGCGATGGCGCGATAAATGCTCCTTCCGTTGTAAAAGCCGGCTGACGGCGCGCGGGAGGAACGGCGATGTACAACAAACACCGAAAACGGCAGCGAGCCGTCGACGACTCTTTTTCTGTTCGCTCCGGTGGAGCGAACGCCTGGTTTAGCAACGGCATGGCTCTCAAATCGACGATTTACAAGGCGGAACTGCAAATCGCCAACATGGACCGGCACTATTACGCCGACCATTCGCTGACCATCGCCCGTCATCCCTCGGAAACCGACGAGCGAATGATGGTTCGCGTCGCCGCGTTCGCGCTGTTCGCGCAGGAACGCCTCGAATTCTGCAAAGGCTTGTCGGATGTCGACGAACCGGATCTGTGGCAAAAGGACCTCACCGGCGCGATCGAAACCTGGATCGAAGTCGGCCAGCCGGACGAACGGCGCATCGCCAAGGCAAGCGGCCGCTCGAACGAGGTGATCGTGATCGCCTATGGCGGCCGCGCCTCGGATATCTGGTGGCAAGGCGTGAAGAACAAGGTCGAACGCATGCGCAATGTGACGGTCTGGACGCTCGCGGAAGGCGTGGCCGACGCGCTCGGCTCGCTCGCCGAACGCACCATGCGCCTGCAATGCACGGTGCAGGACGGCGAAGCGTGGCTCGGCAGCGCGGAAGCCGATGCAGTGAAAATCGAATGGACGGTGTTGAAGGCGCCGGCCAGCGCTTGAGGTTCGGCTTGAGGTTCGGCTTGGCCTGACGGCTTCCGGGCAGGCTTAGAGCGACGTCAACCGCGCCGCGTCAGGCGGGCCCTTGAGTTCGACCATATTGCCTTCGGGGTCGAACAGATACAGCGACGGCCCAAAGCCGTCCGCGCCATAGCGCCGCGCATATTCGCCCAGCCGTGCGCCGTGTTCGGTGAGATGCGCCTTGAGCGCCTCGGCGTCGAACGGTTCGACGCGCAAACACACGTGGTCCATATTCCGCCCGGCGCCGGGCGCGCCGTTTTCCGCGCGATCGAGCTTCGCGCCCACCTGCAGCAGGTCGATCAGCGAGCGGCCCGCGCGCAACTGCGTCAAGCCCAGATCGCGCTGCTCCTTTTCCACGCTGCATCCGAGGACGTCGCAATAAAAGCGCGTCATTTTCTCGACGTCGGATGCTCGAATGACGATGTGATCGATCTCGCGAATGTGGATTTTCATCTCAGACGCCCTTGCCGGTCGACGAAACGGGTGGAATACCCAGTGTAGAAGAAAGCTCGGCAGATGCGAGAACGCGCCGCGAAGGGGCAGTTTAGAAACGTACAGGCGAAAAAAAGCCCGCTCTATGTGGAGCGGGCTGAATCCATATCAGGAGGAGACATGGAGGAGACAGGTACTAATATACACATGCACCTGGTGCGACGCAATAACTTTTTAAGGGAAAACCCGATATCGGGCCAAATTGTCGCACTTTTTCATGGAAAGACCGGCCGGCGCGGCTTCCAGCCCTACGAGGAAGCGCAATGACAGAGCAAGAACCGGAGCGTAGTGTGTCGGCAGGCGGCCTACATTGGTGAGCATCGACACCGCCTTCGGGAATCATCATGAACCGCACCCTCTACCGTACTGACATCGCGCCCGACGCCGCCGGCTGGACCTCCGACGACGAGCGCTGGGAAGCCGTCACGCGCCGCGAACCGCAAGCCGACGGCGCGTTCTTCTATGGCGTCAAGACGACCGGCGTGTTCTGCCGTCCGTCGTGTGCATCGCGCCAGCCGCGCCGCGAGAACGTCACTTTTTTCACCGACGTCGCCGCCGCGCGCGCCGCGGGTTTCCGCGATTGCAAGCGGTGCCAGCCGGGCGGCCTGCCGCGCGAGCTGGAAATCGTCAACCGCGCCTGTGCCGCGCTGGACGCCGATCCGCAACAGCGCCTCACCCTCGCGCAACTGAGCGACGCCGTGCACGTCAGTCCGTTTCACTTGCAGCGTCTGTTCAAGCGCGTGGTGGGCGTGACGCCGCGTCAGTATCAGGCGGCGCAGCGGGGCGCAGCGTTGCGCGACGCGCTGCAAAGCGGCTCGGACGTCACGCGCGCCACGCTCGACGCCGGCTTCGGCTCGCCGTCGCGGATGTACGACAGCGCGTCGGCCGAACTGGGCATGGCGCCCTCCGAGTTTCGCCGCAAAGGCGCGGGGCTCACCGTGCGCTACGCCGGCGCGCCCACTTCGCTCGGCTTCGTGCTGGTCGCGGCCACCGAAAAAGGCATCTGCAAGATCGGTTTCGGCGACGACCCCGGCTTGCTCGCCGACGAACTGCGCAGCGAGTTCGCCAACGCCGATGTGCGGGAAGATCCGGAGCGGCTCGCACCGTTCATCGCGCAGATCGACGCGTATTTGCGCGGCACCCGTCAGGACTTCGATCTGCCGCTGGATATCGCCGCGACGGCATTCCGGCAGCGCGTATGGGACGCGCTGCGGCGCATTCCATACGGCGAGACGCGCAGCTATACACAGATCGCCGAAGCCGTCGGCGCGCCTCGCGCCGTGCGCGCGGTCGCGAGCGCGTGCGCGACGAACCCCGTTGCGCTGGCGATTCCCTGTCATCGCGTGGTGCAAAAGGGCGGGGCGCTGGCCGGGTATCGTTGGGGCCTGCCGCGCAAGGCCGCGCTGCTCGACAACGAGGCCCAGCATGCCGGCGATGTTTCGCAACACCAATCCGAGCGCCGCAAGGCCGATATGACCGAAACCATCACCAATCTGGACCACGCCGCGTGAGCACGCTCGACCACGTCGCAACGCTCGAACTGCCGTTCAAACCACCTTTCGACTGGCCGCGTCTGCTGCGTTTTTTCGGCGGCCGCGCGACGCCGGGCGTCGAAGCGGTGGAAGACGGCGCCTATCGCCGCGCCATCGACTGGACCGGCGACAGCGGCACGCTGAGCGTGCGTCTGCATCCGCGCAAGCGCTGCCTCGTCGCCAATATCGAAGGCCCGGTGAGCCGTCACGCCGACGCGCTCGCCGCACCGATCGCGCGGATGTTCGACTTGCACGCCGATCCGAAGAAGATCGGCGCCGAACTCGCCGCCGACCCGTGGCTCGCGCCACTGATCGAGGCGGTGCCCGGCTTGCGCGTGCCGGGCGCCTGGTCGGGCTTCGAACTGGTGGTGCGCGCGATCGTCGGCCAGCAGGTCAGCGTGAAGGCGGCGACCACCATCATCGGACGTCTCGTGCAGCGCGCCGGCGAGCGCATCGAAGGGCATCCGCACGAGAACACCGCCTGGCGCTTTCCGACACCGGCTGCGCTCGCCGCCGTCGATCTTGCGCAGATCGGCATGCCGGGTAAACGCGTAGCGGCGTTGCAGGGCTTCGCACGAGCGGTCGCTTCGGGAGACGTGCCGCTCGACAGCGGCGTCACCGATGCGAACAGCCTGCGCGCCGCCTTGCTCGCACTGCCCGGCATCGGCCCCTGGACCGTCGAATACGTCGCGATGCGCGCATGGCGCGACGCCGACGCGTGGCCCGCCTGGGACCTCGTGCTGATGCAGTCGATCTGCGCGCGCGACCCGTCGCTCGTGCGGCCCACGCAGCAGCGCGTGCGCACCGACGCATGGCGGCCGTGGCGCGCGTATGCGGCGATGCATCTGTGGAACGAGGTAGCGGACCGCGCAGGCGCCGCGCGCGGGGGCTAGGCGCGCGCCTCATGCGGAAGGGGAAACGCGCATCGCGTGCAATGCGCGTAGGCGGTAGAGCGACGCGATGCAAGGCAAGCCGAATCGTCCGGAAAACAGACAGCGCTAGTGCGCCGACGCCCCGCCGAGGCGGCCTCAAGCAGCCGCCGTGGCGAGATGTTAAAGTGCCCGCTACCTGAAAATTCCGCCGAACGTTGTCAACCGCGCCATGCTGCCTGTGAGCAGTGAAGCGGCACATGGCGGCCGACAACGCCCGACTCGCATCAATGCCAAACACCACACTTTCCCGCACGACCGACGTGTTCTCGCACCGCCTGTCCGTGCTGACCTCCGGCCCTCGGCGCGACGCGCTGATAAGCGGCCTGCGCGGCATCGAAAAAGAAAGCCTGCGCGTGACGCGGGACGGCAAGCTCGCGTTGACGCCGCATCCGGGCGCGCTCGGTTCGGCGCTCACGCATCCATCGCTCACCACCGACTATTCCGAAGCGCTGCTCGAACTGATCACGCCCGCCGAGCACGACGTGGCGATCACGCTCGAGAAACTCGACACGCTGCATCGTTTCGTCTACGCCGAACTCGGCGACGAAATTCTGTGGAACAACTCGATGCCGGGCCTGCTGCCCGACACCGACGAGGGCATCCCGATCGCGCGCTACGGCACGTCGAACATCGGCAAATTGAAGTACGTGTACCGCATCGGCCTCGCGCTGCGTTACGGTCGCACGATGCAATGCATCGCGGGCATCCACTACAACTATTCGCTGAGCGAGGAAGTGTGGCGCGTGTTGCAGGCCGACCAGCGATCCACCGCGAATGCCGTCGATTTTCAGTCGGACCGCTACCTCGCGCTGATCCGCAATTTCCGCCGCACCAACTGGCTGCTGATGTACCTGTTCGGCGCATCGCCGGCGCTGGATCGCCGCTTCCTGCGCGATCGCAAACACACGCTCGAAACGTTCGACGCCGACACGCTGTACCGTCCCTACGCAACCAGCCTGCGCATGAGCGACCTCGGCTATTCGAACACCACGGCGCAAGCCGCGCTGCACGCCGACTACGACACGTTGCCGGGCTACCTCGACGCACTCGGGAAAGCCGTGAGCCAGCCGTATCCGCCCTACGAGGCGATCGGCACACAGCGCGACGGCGAGTGGGTGCAGATCAACACGAACGTGCTGCAGATCGAAAACGAGTTCTACTCGACCATTCGTCCGAAGCGCGTCACGCATCCGGGCGAGCGTCCGCTGCATGCGCTCGCCGCGCGCGGCGTGCAGTACGTCGAGGTGCGCTGCATGGACATCGATCCGTTCGAGCCGGCCGGTATTTCGCTCGAAACGTCGCGCTTTCTCGACGCCTACCTGCTGGTCTGCGCACTGGACGACAGCGCGCCGCTGCCGCCTGACGCCTACGCCGAGGCGAACCGGAACTTCGGCCGCGTGACGATGGAGGGCCGCAAGCCCGGCCTCGAACTCACGCGCGACGGCCGCCCGGTCGCGATGACGGATTGGGCCAACGAAATCTTCGTGAAGATCGACGCGGCGGCCGCCGCACTCGACGCGTTGCAAGGCGGCGACGCACATGCGCGCGCCGTGGCGGTTCAACGCGCGAAGCTGGCGGACGCATCGCTTACGCCGTCGGCGCGCGTGCTGCGGACCATGCGTGACAAGGAACAGAGTTTCCTCGCGTTCGGACTCGAGCAGAGCGAAGCGCACGCCGAGTATTTCCGCGCGCGTCCGCTGAATGCCGAAGAGACGAAGGCGTTCACAGACCTCGCCGAACAATCGCTTGCCGAACAGGCCATGCTCGAACAGGAAGAAGTTGGTTCGTTCGATGCGTTTGTCGCGGCTTATCGCGCGTACACGTTGAACCGCTTCAGCGTTTGAGATTGAGCGACGCATGTCGACAAGATGAAAAGCGGCCCGCGAGGCCGCTTTTTTCATGCGCGCAGGTAACGTCTACATCGCGCGGCGTTGGGGATAAAACGACATCGGCAAATTCTCCGCGCGTTTTGACGATTCCCTGATCTGGATGAAACACCGTACCGACATCGCGGTCGAAACTTGAAGGAGAGGCTTCGAACAGGGAGGAATCAACGTGAAAAAAAGTCTGTTGGCCGTGGCGTGCATCATGGCGGCGGGATGTTCGACACAGGGGCAAGTCGATCCGGACGTCATGCAGATCGCGACGACACCGCTGACGTGTTCGAACAAGGTCGAATGCGACGCATGGTGGCAACGCGCGCAGACGTGGGTGACGAGCCATTCGAAGTACAGCGTCGAATCCGCGACCGACACGCTGATCCAGACCGCGGGTCCGGACGGCGGCAAACGTGCGTTGGCGTATCAGATCACGCGAGCCGCGAACCCTGACGGCACGGCAACGATCGGCTTCGCCGCGCACTGCGACGGCTCGCTCGGTTGCAAGCCGAACCCGTGGGAAGCCGGCGCCGACTTCAAGCAATATGTGCGAGGCAGCGCGACGGTCGCGCCGCAGAGCGGGGGGAAAGCGTCGCAGGCAGCGCCGGCATCTTCGGCGATGCATCCCGATGCCGCGCAGGGACAATCGGTCCCGGGAGCGAATGGCGAAGGGGTGACGCAGTAAGTGGAGGGCGGCGGGAACGCCGCTCGCGTATGACCAACAGCGCGGCGCCGGGCAAAACCACGAATCAATCGCCCATCGCGGTAACAGCAAGTAACCAACGCGATACCCCAAGTAACACACCCGCACTTCTCCCCGCATTACCCTTTCGGTTTGCCGCGCCTCGCGCGGACTCACGCTAACATGCCGGCAGACTCACGAGCTCGCCAGGCCGGCAGCGCCGTGATCGGCCGCACCGCGGCGTCCAGAAGGAATCCATTGCATGCAGTCTGATCGAATCTCGCGCGCGCGGATGCTTGCGCCTCGCGTCCTCACTCTCGCGGTTGCCGCGGCGCTTGCCACCCTGCTGGCCGGTTGCGCGGTCGGCCCCGACTACAAGCGGCCCGCCGCCGAGATCCCCGCGTCCTACAAGGAAGCCGCGCCCGGCTGGAAAGTCGCTCAACCGGCCGATCAGCAAGACCGCGGCGACTGGTGGACCATCTACCAGGACCCGCAGCTCAACGCGCTCGAAGAGAAGCTGAACACCGCGAACCAGACCATCGCTCAATATGCCGCCGCCTATCGCCAGGCGCGCGCGTTGGTCGGCGAAGCGCGTGCCGCCTATTTCCCCACAATCGGTGCGTCGGCGGGCGCGACACGTTCCGGCACCGGTTCATCGTCCACGGGTTCCACCAGCAGCCGCTCCGGCGTCAGCAACAGTTTCAACGTACAACTCGACGCGAGCTGGGAGCCGGATCTGTGGGGCTCGGTGACCCGCTCGGTCAACGCGCAGAAAGCCGGCCAGCAAGGCGCCGCCGCGGACCTGGCGAACGCGCGGCTCTCCGCGCAGGCCACGCTCGCGCAAACCTATTTCTCGCTGCGCGCGCTGGACGCCACCCAACAATTGCTCGACGAGACCGTCGCGGCCTATCAGCGCTCGCTGCAACTCACGCAAAACCAGTACGCGGCGGGCGTCGCCGCGCGCTCCGACGTGATTCAGGCGCAAACGCAATTGCAGTCGGCCCAGGCGGCCGCGATCGACAACGGCGTGCAGCGCGCGCAGGACGAACACGCGATCGCGGTATTGGTCGGCGAGCCGGCCTCCATCTTCTCGATTCCACCGATGCCGCTCACCGCCACGCCGCCGACCGTGCCCGCGCAGATGCCGTCGGCGTTGCTCGAACGGCGTCCGGATATCGCGTCGGCGGAACGCAAGGCCGCGGCGGCCAACGAGCAGATCGGCGTGGCGATTGCGGCGTTTTTCCCGTCGCTCACGTTGTCGGCCAGCGGCGGCTTCGAAAATTCCGTGTTCTCGCAGTTGCTGACCGCGCCGTCGCGCTTCTGGACGCTCGGCCCGCAACTCGCCGCGACGATCTTCGACGCCGGCTTGCGCAAGGCGCAGACCGAAGCGGCGCGCGCGGCCTACGACGCCGATGTCGCCACTTACCGCCTGACGGTGCTGACCGCGTTCCAGGACGTCGAGGACAACCTCGCGTCGCAGCGCATCCTCGAAAGGGAAGTCGTCGTGCAGCAGCAGGCGGTGGAGTCGGCCCGGCAGGCGCTCGCGATCGTCACGAACGAATACAAGGCGGGCACGGTCGGCTACGTCAACGTGCTGACCGCGCAAACCACCGCCTTCACCGCCGAGCAGAAGTTGAAGAGCATCGCGGGACAGCGGATGGTGTCGTCGGTGGGTCTGGTGAAGGCGCTGGGCGGCGGCTGGGACGCGTCGCAAATGAATCGTGAAACGGGCGACGTGGCGGCGCCGGCGCCGCTGCCGGCTTCATCGGTTACGCCCGTGGCGCAAAACGGAGTCGCGCCGGCGCCGTCGCAGCAGCAGACGCAGACGCAGAGCAAATAGACGCGCGGCTCGCAAACGAACCGGCAGGAAAGAAGGGCGAAAAAGAAGCGGCATGGCGCACGCACCATGCCGCTTCTTTTTCAACGGCGTTGTCTGGA
Organism: Paraburkholderia terricola; assembly: GCF_003330825.1. NCBI lineage: Bacteria > Pseudomonadati > Pseudomonadota > Betaproteobacteria > Burkholderiales > Burkholderiaceae > Paraburkholderia > Paraburkholderia terricola. The sequence goes on along the minus strand of NZ_CP024941.1, from coordinate 4,029,609 downwards.
CGTCAAAGGGCGTTCGCCCGCGTCAGTGCGCGAAGCTCAACGTCACCGTGCCCGGTCCGCTCGGCCGCCCCAGCAGGTTCAGCAATCCCGCGAGGATATCGCGCGCTTCCGGCGCGGCACTGGCCGTGCCTCGAAACGAGGTTGAAGCGGCCGACACCGTGCCGCTGCCGTCCAGCATCAGCGGGCCCTTGATCGTCATCAGTTCGACTGTCGAAGAAGCCCCTTGCGCCTGGAACAGCACCCGGTACGATCCCAGCGGCTTGACCGGCGACACACGTGAGCTGACGTCGTTCAGCGTGACGGTGAGCTGCCCGAATGCCTCCTTGTTGAAGCTGCGCCAGTCCGACCACGACAGTCGCACCTCGCCCTGCAAATCGAGTGTATTGAAAGGCGCGCCCAGGCCGCTCAGCAGCGACGCCGGCACGGCGAGTTCGCCCGGCGTGACCGTGGCGCTGCGCGGCGTGGCGTCGACGGTGATCGGCTCGGGCATCGCTTCGCTCTGCCGCATGGTCATGCGCACACGGCCGGTGAAAAGCGGCCAGAACGACGTGCGCCATTCGATCCGCCCAGGCAGGAGGGTCGGCGCGCTCATGTCGGAGCCGGCGGCCAGCATCAGCGTGGCCGAGCCGTGCCACAGCGAGCCGGCCGGGTCGACCAGATTGACGTGACCACGCGTCTGTTTGGCGAACTGCGGCGTGATCCACGCGGCCGGCAACAACGCGAGCATCACGACGGCGGCGGACAGCACCGCGATCGCCAGCCAGGGCAGTGCGACGCGCAAGCGCCGCATCCAGTAAGTCATGCGAGATCCCGTAACGGCGCGGTGATGTTCATTTCGCGGTCGAGGGCTGGAACGACGCCGTCAGATCCACCTGGCCGTCTTCCTTGAGCGCGGTCAAGTGCGCCTCGGCCACCTGCACCTTGAACTGCTTGCGCACGTCGTCGACCCAGCTCGTCCACGTGGGGAACGACGCGTTTTTCATCTGGACCTGCACCACGTTGCCGATCACCTGCACCTGGGTGGCGGCGAGGCCGTGATCGCCCAGCGAGGCGGTGAGCGCGTCCTTCAGCGCGGCGCCGGTCGGCGCGACGCCCTGAGCCGCCGCCGACAACTGCCGCGCTTCGCTCGATTGCGCAGTCATCTGCGCCAACTGGCGCTGCAAGGTGGGCAGCGATTCACGCAGACGCGCGCGGCCCTCCTGCGCCGGCGCCCACAGCACCGACCACGCGATGACCACCGCGAGCAAGCCGCCGCCCCACGTCAGAAGATTTTTTTCGCGCTCCGTGCGCTGGTCCCAGAAGCCGGCCCATGTTTGAGCGAGTTGAGCTTTCATTGTCCGTTCCTGATGGTCCACTTGCCGGTATTGCTGTCGATCGCGCCGCTCAACCCGTTGCGCCCGAGGCGCTTGCCGAAGTCGGGATCGAGCTTCACCTCGGGCTTGAAGGTCACGTCGAGCCGCCGGTCGTGATAGTCGAGCCCCGCGATGCCGTTGAGCGGCACCGGCGCGAGCGAGCGCGCGAGGCGGTCGGCGAGCGACAGGAAATCATCCGGCGAGAGCTCGCCCGCCGCCACGCGCAACTGCTGCAACTGGCGCGACATCTGATCGGGCGCATCGAGCACGACCGTGGTCTTGGGGAAGGTGTTGAGCAGCAGTTCGGTCATTTGCGTGCTGATCGCGTCGCGTTGGCGCGCGAGCATCAGCCACTGCACGTTCGCGCCGATGATCGCGACCACCAGCGCGCCGACCGCCAACAGCACCGGCAGACGCAGACGCCGCAGCGTCGCGCGGTCGAGCCGCCACGGCTGCGAGGCGAACTCGAACTGGCACAGATCGAGGCGGCACTCCAGCGCGCGCCGCGCCAGTTGCTCGAACGGCAACGGACTGGCGCCATGCACGTAAGCGGCGAGCCGCGCCGGACTGCTTGCGCCCAGGCTCGGTTCGTTGCCGGGCACCTCGGTCAGCATGTACAACGAGACGGGCGCCGCGCCGGCGAGCGCGCCGAGCGTTGCATTCACCGTGCTGGCCGGCACCGCCAGGCCTTCGCCCTGGACGCCGCGCGCGATCGCCAGTTCGACGCGCGGCACGCCATTTTCCGGAGCGCGCTCAACCGCGCCTTCCAGCAGCATCGCAGGGGCAGTCTGGACCACCGCGCCGAGCACCGCCGCGACCATCGGCGTCGCTGGCGCCACCTCCGGCGATGCCGTCGTCACATCGGACGAACCCGCGATGACCGGCTCGCCGGCGTTGACCGTTTCCGCGACTTCGACTCGCGTATCGAGCGCGACGCCTTGCGGCAGACAGCGCGTCACCGGCACCGCGCGCAAGCTGCGGTGGCCGGCTGCGGAAAATCCGTCGCAGATGAAGCGGAACCAGCCGCGGTCGATGATCGCCAGCAACTGCCGACCGCCCGCGAGCGGTTGCGGATCGACGGCGATGTGACAGGTTTGCGGGTCCTGGATCAGTTGATCCTCGACGATGTTGGGCAGCGCCTGACGCAGCCGCGGGCCGCGCAGCGGCGGCAGCGCGGCGGGCATCATCAGCAGGTCGCGGGCGGCGACCATCAGCACGGTCGACGCCGCGCGCGGCAGCAGCGTGAGCGCCGAGCGGCCGGCGCGCTGGGTGCGGCCCGACTTGTCGAGCAGCACGAACGGCAGCTCGGGCAGTTGCCATTCCTGCGATGGCACCGCCGGATCACGCGGCGGCAATAGGACGATCAGCGTGCTCAAGGTCCACTCTCTCTGGGAAAGGCGTTATTCATAGTTGGTCTTGTACCCGCACGATACGCGTAGTGTGGGTCAATGCGTCGCGATAGACGAGCGTCGTGCGGTCCACCTGGGCGCGTTCGTGCTGCACGCGGCCGTGAATCAGGAAATAGTTCGTGTTGACGTCGAACTGCGCCGGATCGACCGAGACCTGTTGCACGCCCGCGCCGCGCAACGCGAGTTGCACGTCGCCGGCGTTACGGAAAAACACCGTCTTGCGGCGCGCGACGAGGGCCTGAGCGGCCGACACGTTCATGCCCGGCACGAGCGCGGCGATCACTTCGGCGGAAGCGGTATTCATGTTGAGCGCCGTTGCGGTCGGCAGCACGGTGACGAACGGGCGCAGTCGCGCGACCATTTCCGGCGTGTAGCCGGGGATATCGAGCAGCGAATCGACGCTGATCAGTTGCAGCGGCGCGCGCGCCGCGTTGTCGTCGCCGCCCTCGATACCGGGTTTGTCGGTGAAGCCGCCGCCCATCGCGCCGCCCTGAATCGCCGGCGTCGCCGTTGCGCCGGTGGGGGAGGTGGCGGTCTGAAAGCGCGTCGCCGATTGCGCGAGGCTGGCGCGAATCTGCACGGCGGTGTTTTTCGCCAGTTGGCTGCTGACGCCGAGCGAGACGAGCAGGCGCTGATAGGCGCCGATCTGCTCCTGGTTCAGTTGCATGACGCCGGGCGCCGGGCTCGAGACCAGGTTGCGGAGGTTGAATTTCGACTGGGCGTCTTCGATCGAGCCTGAGAGGAAGGTTTCCGCGCCTTGTTCCGCTCGGACTTCGCCGATTTGGCCCAGGAAATCCGACAGGCGAGTTTTGGCAATCGGGACGCCCCATAGGCCGCCCAGGTAGGTGATGCCCGCCGAGGTGTCGCCCTCCGAGCGGAGGATCAGGCGCGTCCAGTCCAAGGCGCCTCTTGCGACCCATTGGGCTTGAGACAGGAGGCGCTGGTTTTCTATTCTTCGGATTTGGACTTGCTGGCGCCAGAGCATGCCGGAGACCAGTATGGCCGATAGGGCTACTACCAGGAGGGCGCTGATGATTGCTGCGCCGGCTTGATGGGGTTGTCTTCGCGAGGCTCTGGGGTGTGGTTTTGTTGTTGTTTTGGCCTTTTCTTGTGTTGCTAGTGGTCTATTAGCGTTGCCGCCCCGCACAGGGGCAACACTAATAGACCGCCAACCAAACAAGGAAAGGCCAAAACAACAAAACCACACCCCAGAGCGTCGCGGAGACAAAAAAGAGAACCTCATATCATTCCCCGACGAGAAAAACCCGCGTAACAGGCCGCGCCAACCCCTTAGCCCCGATACGAACCTCAAGCCCGGTCACAGACCGCGGCAACGGCGCATTCCCCAACTGCGGCACCTTAAGATTATTGTCGTTCTCGGTAATCGCACTCTGCACGTCCTTCATCTGCGTGGTCCAGCCAACTTTGGGCACATAAACCCGCGCGGAAATCGCTCCCACACCACCCATCAACGGCACCGTTGCCCACCCCTCACCCTCCTCACCGCGCAGCGCCCGCCGCAACTCGCCGACATTGCCCAACGGCGGCGACGCATAGCGAATCACGCGTCCCTCGGATACCCGATACCGAACCACCTGCAAGCGCGGCGCCGTCGCCGGCAAGTTCATTTGCCGCACGATCTGCAACACGCTGCCGGACACCGTAATGGCCGCCTGGCCGGATTCGTCGTCCGACGCGGCCTGGCGCGCGTCGATGCGTATCTGGTCGAATAGCTGCGCGAACACGCGCTCCTCTTCCATCGCGCTCGTGATGGTCTGCCGCCCGCGAATGATCTGGTCGAGCCCGCGCCACGACAGCACTGCGATCACCGCCAGAATCGCAATCGCGACCAGCAGCTCGATCAGCGTGAAGCCACGCACGCCCGACGGGCGGCGGCGCCTAGAGCGAACGGTTGGTTTCATTCGCCACCACCGTGACCATCTGCGCCAAGTTGCCGGAACGCCCTGGCATCGTCACCATCACTTCCACCCGACGAAATACCGGATTCGGCGTCGCCGTCACCTGCTGCGTACAGATCAGCTGCAAGTTGCCCTGCGAACAGTCGAAGCTCGTCGAGCCGACGTTCGGCCAGGCATGCGTCAGGCGCAATTGCGCCAACGCGTTGTCCGCGCTCCAGCCCGCCAGCAAACGCCGGTGCAGATCGGCTTCGCCGGTCGCGAGACTGCCGACCGCGCGCAACGACGCGCCCAGCGCCACCGCGATGATCGCAAGCGCCACCAGCACTTCGATCATCGTAAAACCGCGCTGCGATGTGCGCGCTCTCATGCTCCCGCAACGCCACATCTCAGTGCACCTCATAGCGGCCATTGCCGGTGCCGACGATCGTCGCGCTCCCCGCCGCCGAAAACAGCGTGATCCGCACCGGCACGTCGATCGCTTCCGTGCCGAACACGATACGGCCAGGCTGCGCATCCGAGCCGGGATAGTTGATCGCCACGCCGGTCACGCCACCTTCCCAGTGGCGAGGTCCGAGCAGGTCGTCGCGCAGCGGGCGCCAGCCGTCCTCGGTACGCACGTCGAAACGAAAGCCGCTCTCGGACGGTTGCCAGGCGATCGGCCGCGCGCGCACCTGCGCTTCGTCGCCGGCCGATTCGAACAGCAGCGCGAGACGTTGCGCTTCCTCGTTCAGATCCGTGCGCGGATTGCGCGTCATCGTCAATGCGGTCAGCGATACCAGCAAACCCGCGATCACCAGCACCACCATCATTTCCAGCAGCGTGAAACCGGCTGCGCGCTTCAGGCCGCGCGCATGCGGACGGGGCAGGTCACGCCCGCGCGCGCCGACCCACGCCATGCGCGGCAACGAAGCCGTACACGGAGTGTCCACATGGGACTTGCAAGCGGACATACGCATAGTGCCGGCCACGAACGATCAACCTAAAAGTCAAAAACGGTACATCGACAGGACGCGCGAGCCGACCGTAAAGAAGGACGACTCCGCGCACCTGACAAAATCAGCGGCTTCTCCGCAGCTTATTGCCACGAGCCCACGTCGGAATCGTTGCCTTCGCCGCCGGCCTTGCCGTCGGCGCCATAACTGAACACGTCGATCTCGCCGTGCACGCCCGGATTCAGGTACTGATAGCTGTTGCCCCACGGATCATTCGGCAGACGCTCGAGATAGCCGCCGTCCTTCCAGTTGTTCGGCACCGGGTCCGTGCTCGGTTTTTCGATCAGCGAGCGCAGGCCTTGCTCCTGGGTCGGGTAACGGCCGTTGTCGAGACGGTACAGCTTGAGCGCCTGCATCACCGTGCCGATGTCCTGCTTGGCGGCGACGCGCCGCGCTTCGTCCGGGCGGCTCATGATCTTCGGCACGATCAACGCGGCGAGAATGCCCAGAATCGCGATCACGACCATGATTTCGATCAGCGTGAAACCGCGTTGACGGCGGCTGCGCGAACCCGCGATTTCAGCGCGGCGAGTGGTCGACAGTTGCATAACTTGCTACCTCTTTTCAGATAAATTTTCGATCGGACGGAATTCGCGCTTCAGCGGGCACGTCAGTAATCAGGGTGCCATCGAACAGGCCCGGCCGGTCATTTTAATGTCATGGTGTAGAAGGGTTTCAACCCAACGCAATTTTCACAATAGTCCGTACAATGATGCGCATGAACGCCATCCAAATCCGCCTTCTGTCGCTCGCGCTGTTCGCCGTGTTCTGCGCGACATTGACCTACTGGGTCATCACGCTCGCCACGACGTCCGGTGCGCCGTTGCCCGCGGCCGCCGCGCATCCGCAGGTGTCGACCGAACAGGCCGCCACGCTGTTCGGCGGGCAACTCACGCGCACCGCCAACCAGGACGTGCATCTGTTCGGCATCCTCGCTTTGCGCGAAGGCGCCGCGGCCATCGTCAGCGTCGGCGGTGAACCGCCGCGCGCCGTCTCGCTCGGCAGCGCGCTGATGCAAGGCGCCAAGCTCTCCGAAGTGCGCGCCCGCTCGATCATCATCGACCGCAACGGCGCGCATTCCGAAGTGTTCCTGCCGGCCAATGCGGCAGGTCCCACGATTTACGTGCGCTGAGGCGTCGAGCGTCCTGACCGGCTTCACCGGATTGCGCGGCCACCGCGCGATCCGACCAGACTTCCGCGCTACTGCACCAGGTTGTTCAACTCGATGATCGGCAGCATCACCGCCAGCACGATCACCAGCACCACGCCCCCCATCGCCAGAATCAGCAACGGCTCGAGCAGGCTCGTCAGGAACATCGTGCGGCGCTCCAGTTCGCGGGCTTCGCCGTCGGCCGCGCGGTCGAGCATGGTGGTGACGTCGCCGGTCGCTTCGCCCGAGCGGATCAGGTGAACCAGCACCGGCGGAAACGTCTTCGTATTGCCGAGCGCGCGCGATAGCGACGTGCCTTCGCGCACGCGCACGATCGCGTCGTCGATGTTGCCGCGCATCGCGTTGTTGCTGAGCGTTTCGGCCGCCGCTTGCAGCGCGCGCAGAATCGGCACGCCCGCCGCCGTCAGAATGCCCAGCGTGCTGGCGAAACGCACCGTGTTATAGCCACGCACGAGTTTGCCGAGCAGCGGCGCCGTCAGAAGCCAGCGGTCGAACGCGAGGCGCGGGCCCGGCTGCTTCAGGATCGAGCGCACCAGATACACCAGCACGGCCACCCCGATCATCAGCGCCCACCACCAGTGCCGCACGAACCCCGACAGCGCCATCATCATGACGGTGAGGAAGGGCAGTTGCTGCTTGGTGCTGGCGAACACGTTCACCACTTGCGGCACCACATAGCTCAGCAGAAACGTGACGATGCCGAAGGCAATCAGCGTGACGATCGCCGGATACGTGAAGGCGAGCACGATCTTCTGCTTGAGCGCGTTGCGTTGTTCGATGTAGTCGGCGAGGCGCGAAAGCACGAGACCCAGCTTGCCGGTGTGCTCGCCGGCCGCCACCAGCGCGCGATAAATCTCGGGGAAGTCTTTCGGATGCTGCGTCAGCGCATTGGCCAGCGAATGGCCGCCGAGCACTTCCGCGCGAATCGACGCCATCAGCTCGCGAATGTAGTCGCGCTCCGATTGCTCGGTAAGCACCGCAAGGGCTTCGTCGAGCGGCAAGCCGGCGATCAGCAGGCTCGCGAGTTGCCGCGTGAGAATCGCCTGCTCGCGCTGCGACAGGCGCCGCCCGAGCGACAAGCGTTGATTGCGCTCGCCACGCGTGCGCGTCGCCGCGGGTTCGACGACGAGCGGCGTAAGTCCTTGCGAGCGCAGATTGGTCCGCGCGCCGCGCGCGCTATCTGCGTCGAGCACGCCTTTTTGCGCCTTGCCCGCCGCGTCGATCGCCTCGAAACGAAATGCCGGCATGCGCTTATGCTCCGCCCGTCACGCGGATGACTTCCTCGAGCGACGTGAGCCCGGAGGCGAGCCAGCGGTCCGCATCTTCACGCAGCGTGCGCATGCCTTGCGCACGGCCGGCGGTGAGAATCTCGGCGTCGGACGCATTGCGGTGAACCAGCGTGCGGATCTCGTCGTCGATCAGCAGCAGTTCGTACACGCCGCGGCGGCCCGTGTAGCCGGACTGGCCGCACTTGTCGCAACCCACCGGATGCCAATGCACGCGGCCGTCTTCCTCGACGCGCTCCTCGCGGCACACCGGGCACAGGCGGCGCACGAGCCGCTGCGCCAGCACGCCGAGCAGCGACGACGCCAGCAGATACGGCTCCACGCCCATGTCGGTCAAACGCGTTACCGCCGATGCCGCGTCGTTCGTATGCAGCGTTGCCAGAACGAGGTGGCCGGTCAGCGACGCCTGCACCGCGATCTGCGCGGTTTCGAGGTCGCGGATTTCACCGATCATGATGATGTCCGGGTCCTGCCGCAGAATCGAGCGCAGCGCCCGCGCGAACGTCATGCCGATCCGCTCGTTGACCTGCGTCTGGCCGATGCCCGACAGGTCGTATTCGATCGGGTCTTCCACCGTCATGATGTTGGTGGTCGCGGTTTCGAGCCGCGACATCGACGCGTACAGCGTGGTCGTCTTGCCCGAACCGGTCGGGCCGGTCACGAGCACGATGCCGTGCGGCTTGCCGATCAGCTTGTCGAACTTGACGAGCGTATCCGGCCCCATGCCGAGCGCTTCGAGGTTCAGACGCGACGCGTCTTTTTCCAGCAGACGCAGCACCGCGCGCTCGCCGTGCCCGGTGGGCAGCGTCGACACGCGCACGTCGACCGGACGGCCGCCCACGCGCAGCGTGATACGGCCGTCTTGCGGCAGACGCTTTTCCGCGATGTCGAGCTGCGCCATGATCTTGATCCGCGAGATCAGTGCGCCGTGCAGCGCTTTCTTCGGCCGCACGACGTCGCGCAGCGTGCCGTCGACCCGAAAACGCACCACGGAAGAAGTCTCGAACGGCTCGATGTGAATATCCGACGCCTGCTCGCGCGCGGCTTGCGTGAGCAGCGCGTTGATCATGCGGATGATCGGCGCATCGTCTTCCGACTCGAGCAGATCCTCGACCTCGGGAATGTCCTGCATCAGGCGCGACAGATCGACTTCGCCTTCCACTTCGCCGACCACTTGCGCGGCGCTGCCGTCGTGGCGCGCATACGCCTGGTTGATCGCCTGCGCGAGCTCGTCGGCGGGCAAACGCGTCACCGACAACGCGCCGAAGTTGCGCGCGACTTCCGCGAGCGCGGCGTCGTTGGTGCGCTCGCTGATCCAGACTTCGAGACTGTCGGCATGCTGATGCGCGACCAGGATCTGGCCGCTGCGCGCAAAGCCGTAAGGGACGAGGCGTGCGGCAATCCCCGAGGGCGCCGCGCGCTCGGCTTGCTCGGTCATCGCCGGGGGCGCAACCGTCGCAGCGCGCGCCGATGCAGGCGACTTTGCGGATGACGGCGGCGTGGACGGCGTGCTCACGGCTGAACTCCTGGCGATGCGGTGGACGGCGCGACCGTCACGGGATTGGACTGCACTGCGCCGCCGTTTGTCAGGGGGACGACGCCTGGCTGCGTGGACGAGCGCGGCTGCGGCTGCGGCTGCGGCGGCTGCTGTGGCGCTAGCTGCTGACGACGCATCTGGTCGAGATCGAACAGGTTCATCGCGGGCGAGCCACCCTGGCTGGGACCGGTCGGCATGGGCGGAACCACCGGGTCGTCCTTGTCCTTCATCACGTTATTGTCCGACTTGTATGCGCCTTGCACGCCTTGAATATAGTCGTAACGGTTCGAGGTCACAGCCTGCGCGGTATCGCGGTCGTTGATGATCACCGGGCGCAGGAACACCATCAAATTCGTCTTCTGGCGGGTCTTCTGTTCCGAGCGGAACAACTGGCCGATCCACGGAATATCGCCCAGCAGCGGCACCTTGCTGTTGCTGACCTGGTAGTTGTCCTGCATCAGGCCGCCCAGCACGATGATCTCGCCGTTATCGGCGAGCACCGTCGATTGGATCGAACGCTTGGTGAACTGCGGGCCGGCGGGGTTGGTCACCGCGTTGGTCGTGCCGTTCACGATCGCCGAGTCTTCCGTGTAGAGCTGCAGCTTGAGAATCCCGCCATCGGTGATCTGCGGCTTGATGTGCAGCGTCAGACCGACGTCGACGCGGTCGAAGGTATTGAACGCCGAGGTCGCAGTGGCGCTCGTCAGGTTCGAATACGAGCCCGTCTGGATCGGCACGTTCGTACCGACGACGATCTTCGCTTCCTCGTTGTCCAGCGTGATCAGGTTAGGCGTGGACAGCACGTTCGCGTCGGCGGTTTGCGACAGCGCCTGCAGCAGCGCGCCGAGACCCTGCACGCCGAAAATGTTGTGAATCCAGCCGACGTTGAGGCCCTGCTGTAGCCCCTGGGTTGCGAGCGCCGAGGCGAGACCGCCGGTCGCGGCCGTGGCGGCGCCCGCCGTCAGATTGACGATGCTGTTGCCGGAGCCGGTGGCGAGATTGGTGCCGGCGAATACGGAATTGTTCGCGACTTGCCACTGAATGCCGAGATTGCCGCTCGTGTTCGAGTTGAGTTCGACGATCAGCGCCTCGATGTAGACCTGGGCGCGGCGTGCGTCGAGCTGCTCGATCACCGCCCGCAGGTTGCGATACACCGGTTCGGACGCCGTGATGATCAGCGAGTTCGTTGCTGAATCCGCCTGGATCATGCCGCCTGGCTGATTGTCGTCGCTCTTTTCCTTATCGCTGCCGAACAGGCCGCCGGAGGCCGAACCGCCGCCCGCGCCGTATGCGCCGCCGCCACCACCACCGCCGCCGCCCATTGACGACGACATCGAGCTGCTGCCGAGTCCGCCGCCGGGCAGCGGAGGCGTGCCCGAAGTGCCGGTCGAGTTGCCGCCCAGGCCACCGCCGCCACCCCCGCCCCCGCCGCCCTGGTTGAAGGCGTTCGCTTCGTTCGAGCCGCTCGACGAGCCGGTGTCGCCGCCCTTGCCGAGCATCCCGCGCAAGGTCTTCGCAAGCTTCGTCGCTTCCGCGTTGCGCAGCGGCACGACGTGCATGTTGCCGGGCATGGTGGTCGGCGAATCGAGCTGTTTGGCGAGCGCTTTCGCCGCGGCGAGACGCGCGCCGTTCGACGCGCGGATCAGCAGCGAGTTGGTGCGCGGATCAGCGGTGATGGATACCTTCAGCGTTGCGTCGGTACTGCCGATCGCGCCCGGGTCGAGCATCTTGTTCAATTGCGTGGCGATGTCGAGCGCGTTCGCGTTCTTCAACTGGACGACCGACACCGACTGGCCCGCGGCCGTATCCACGCCCGCGATGATCTGCGCGATACGGCGTACGTTGTCGGCGTAATCGGTGACGACGATCGTATTGTTGGCCGGGTAAGCCGCCACGGTGTTGTTCGGCGAGATCAGCGGACGCAGCACCGGCAGCAGGTTGTTGGCCGATTCGTTCTTCAGCACGAACACCTGCGTGACCACCTGGTCGCCGCGCGCGCTGGGCGTATTGCCGACATAGGTCGGCACACCCTGCAGCTTGGCGTCGGCCTCGGGCACGACTTTCAACACGCCGTGGTCCTGCACCAGCGCGAAGCCCTGCATGCGCAAAGCCGACTGGAGAGTCTTCAGCGCCTGATCCTCAGGTACCGCATTTTCCGACACGAGGTTCAGTTGACCCTTCACGCGAGGGTCGACGATGATCGTTTTGCCCGTTGCCGCGCCGATCGCCTTCGCCACCTGGTCGATGTCCGCGTTCACGAAATTGAGTGTCACCTGCGCCTGTGCTGTCTGCGCGGTGATCAGTCCAACCACCAGCAGCGCCGTTGCGATGCGACGCAAAGCCATACGATTTCTTTTCATGGAATAGGGTATTGATGTCGGCAGCCGTGGCTGCCGACGGTCACGCTGTGCGGACATAGGAGCAGGCCGCCGCCCTGTCGGTCTGCCAGCCAGCTTCAAAGGCGATCACCGCCCCGGATGCCGGCCATCCGATGTCCGAAAAAAAAGAACAGTAACAGTTTTTCATGTCGGATTTGTCACAACAAAACACCGCGGTGCCATTCCCCGAAGGACCACCACCGGTAATCAACCTATTGAATGTCAACAGTTTGCGCTGAGGCGAGCAGCAAAAGCACGTCTTTTTCGCCGTCTTATGTCGGTTAGCTAACTTGACGCCCCAAGACCTGCCGGTATGATACGAGCCGTTCGAGTCGCCGGTTGCATCTTGCCGATGCGGGGTTTCCCCGATGCGCGGCAACCCCGGCCCGTAAGCCTCGGCGGCTTTCAGTGACTGAAGTATGGCCGATGAATCGCCCTCGCAAACTTTATTCTTGCCTTTTTGTTTAGTGATCTTGACTGATGAGACGCACCCTGGCCACCGTCGCCGCAGGATTTGCCGTGCTAGCCGCAGCAGGGCAGGCACGCGCCGATTGCTTCGACGAGGCGGCCAAATATCAGAAGGTCAATCCGCTGATCCTTCGTGCGATTGCCTGGCAGGAGTCGCACAACCGGCCGGACGCGCGGCATAAGAACGCCAACGGTTCGACCGACTACGGCGTTATGCAGATCAATTCGATTCACCTGCCCACGCTGGCTCAGTACGGCATCTCGCAAGGCACGCTGATGGAGCCTTGCAAGAACGTTTATATCGCTGCATGGCATCTGCGCCGCCAGATGAACAAATACGGCAACACCTGGCAGGCAATCGGCGCATACCACTCCGAGACGCCGGCGCTACGCGACAAGTATGCGCAGCAGATCGCCGCGATCCTGCGCAAGTGGAATCTGATGCCGGCTGCGCGCTGAGCGGTTTTTCCGCTGGCGCGCTGACCCGCGCCGCGCTCATTGATTTTTCCTCGCGCAAGCGCTCGGCCTCGGGCTCCCGAGCGTGGTCCGCGCCGACTTTCCGATCCGCTCCGTCACGCGGGTGCTGCCCGTTTGATGCACAATGCGGCTTCGTGCCGCCGTCGAGGCCCGTCTGTCATTGCAGTCACGCGGCCCCAAGCCCGGCACGCCTTTCAATCCTCTTGTTTGTTCCGTACCGCGATGAACCAGCCGCTATTGCCCGTCACCGTGCTCTCCGGTTTTCTGGGCGCCGGCAAGACCACGCTCCTGAATCACATCCTCGCGAACCGGGCCGGTTTGCGCGTGGCCGTGATCGTCAACGACCTCGCCGCGGTCAATATCGACGCCACCCTCGTGCGCGATGCCGCCGCCTTGTCGCACGTCGAGGAGCAACTCGTCGAACTGTCGAACGGCTGCATCTGCTGCACGCTGCGCGACGATCTGCTGGTCGAGATCAAGCGTCTCGCGGCGGAAAAACGCTTCGACGCGATCCTGATCGAGTCGACCGGCGTGGCCGAGCCGATGCCGATCGCCGAAACCTTCACGTTCGTCGACGATGACGGCGCGTCGCTCTCCGACGTCGCCCGGCTCGATACGATGGTGACGGTGGTCGACGCGTTCAACTTCCTGCGCGACTACGGTTCGGCCGACGCGCTCGCCGAGCGCGGCATCGCCGCGACCGACGAGGACGATCGCACGCTGGTCGAGTTGCTGGTCGAGCAGATCGAATTCTGCGACGTGCTGGTGGTGAACAAGGCCGACCTGGTCAGCGCCGACGAACTCACCCGCCTGCAACGCATTCTTGCCCGCATCAATCCGCGCGCGGTGCAAGTGGTGAGCCGGTTCGGCGAAGTGCCGCTTGCCGAGGTGCTGAACACCGGCCGTTTCGATTTCGACGAAGCGTCGAGCGCGCCGGGCTGGCTCGCGTCGCTCGACCATGAGCATGACCACGAGCACGGCCATGCTCACCACGGTGAAGCCGACGAATTCGGCATCGGCAATTTCATTTACCGGGCACGCCGGCCGTTTCACCCGGAGCGCCTGTGGGCGCTGCTGCATCAGGAGTGGAAGGGCGTGTTGCGCAGCAAGGGCTTCTTCTGGCTCGCCACGCGCAACGACATCGCCGGTTCGCTGTCGCAGGCGGGCGGCGCTTGCCGGCATGGTCCGGCGGGCATGTGGTGGGCGGCTCAGGACCGCGCCGAATGGCCGGACGGCGACGACGAACTGGCCGCCGAAATCGCTGCGGACTGGTACGGCGACCCGGACGATCTGACGATCGGCGATCGTCGCCAGGAACTGGTGATGATCGGCGTGGGCATCGATCCGGCCGTGTGGACCGCGAAGTTCGACGCCTGCCTGCTGACCGACGACGAATACGCGCAGGGGCCGCAAGGTTGGCAGCGGTTCACCGATCCGTTCCCGGCGTGGGACTTCGACGAAGACGATCACGACCATCATGACCACGACCACGACGGACATGGCCACGGCGAGATCGTGCATCGTCATGACTAGGCGCTGCTGACGCGCCGTCGCCGCTGATTAGCCGTGCGAGGCGTCGCGGCCAATCCATTCCGCGCAAAGCTTGCGGGCGAAAAAAAACCCGCCGTTGGCGGGTGTCAACTGCCAGGCAGTAATCTGCTTAGCGCTTGTTGACTGCGTCCTTGAACGCCTTGCCAGCCGTGAACTTGACGGTCTTGGCTGCCGGGATCTTGATGGTCTCGCCGGTCTTGGGATTACGACCCGTACGTGCTGCGCGCTTGCCCGAACCAAAGCTGCCGAAGCCGATCAACTGGACCGCGTCGCCCTTCGACACGGACTTCTTGATCACTTCAAGCAACGTGTCCAGCGTCTCACCGGTTTGAGCCTTGCTGGCGCCCGTCTGTCCTGCGACGGCGTCGATCAGTTCCTGTTTGTTCATTAAGGTTCCTTTCTGAGTTTAGGTTGATACGAACAGCGCGAACGCGCCGATTATACGTGCGCGGGCCGCGCCGTCGAGCAGCTGCGGCTCCGGATCCCGTCCGGACCAATAGCGCCGGACAGATAACCGTCCGTCGGCCGTGCTGCCGCTCCCTTCGCGGCGCTTGCTATGATAGCGCAGCGCAAACCCAATCAGGATAAGGGTTTCGAAGATTTCAGCGGTTCCAGGGCCGTGACAGCAAGGAAACCGCTCTTTTTGCTGTTCGAGGGCGCCAACCGAGGGCTGAAACCCAGCATGGACGGGGCTTGACGTTGGTTTTTGCCAACGTTCGGCGCGTCTTTTTCGCCGTCCGGCGAGCTGCCCGCGCTGGCGGTAACGTTTGATCCGCTCTTTCGAGCGTCATTTTTCGCCGCGCATGACCGATCCGCTGATCCCCGCCGTCCTCGCGTTTCGCGACAACGGCACGCCTTTTTCCCCGCTTTACGACGATATCTATCACAGCGCCGTCGGCGGTCTCGAACAGGCTCACCACGTTTTCCTGCGCGGCAACTCGCTGCCTGAGCGGTGGCGCGACCGGCGCGTTTTCACCGTGCTCGAGACCGGCTTCGGCATGGGCATCAACTTTCTGACGACCTGGGCCACGTGGCGTGCCGATCCGTCACGCTGCGAGCGGCTGCACTTCGTGTCGACCGAAAAGCATCCGTTTACGCTCGCCGACTTGCGCAGCGTGTATGCGGCGACCGTTTCCGATCCGTCGATCGCGGCGCTGGCCGACACGCTTGCGAGCGCATGGCCGATGCTCGTGCCCGGCACGCATCGGCTCGAATTCGAGGGCGGCCAGGTCGTCCTCACGCTCGTGTTCGGCGACGCGCTACAGACGCTGCCAGCCTTGAGGCTGCGCGCCGACGCGTTTTACCTCGACGGCTTTGCGCCAGCCAGGAATCCCGAGCTCTGGACCCCCGCGATCTTCAAGGCGCTCGCGCGCGTAGCGGGCGAGGGCGCCACTTTCGCCACCTACAGCAGCGCCGGCGAAGTCAAGCGCGCGCTGACGCAATGCGGCTTTGTGTACCAAAAAATCGACGGCTTCGGCTGGAAACGAGCGATGCTGGCCGGCCACTTCGCGCCGCGCTGGCGCGTGCGCCGCCATGAGCCGCCCGCGCCGCTCGCAGTCCACGAACGGCATGCGGTCGTGATCGGCGCGGGGCTCGCCGGTTGCGCGGTCATCGAACGGCTCGCGGCGCGCGGCTGGCGCGTTACCTCGCTGGAACGGCATGCATCGGTCGCGCAAGATGCGTCGGGTAATCCGGCCGGTGTTTTCCATCCGATGATCTCGCGCGACGACAGCGTCGCCTCGCGCGTGACGCGTGCCGGCTTTCTGTACACGCTTGGGCGCTGGGCCGCGCTCGAACGGTTGGGTCACCAGCCGTTGCGCGGCGGCCGGGGCTTGTTGCAAATCGCCACGGACGACGAAGAAGCCCGCTCGATCAGCGAGGCGATCGCCGCGTTCGGTTATCCGTCCGAGTACGTGACGCCGGCCGGCTCGCGCGAAGCGCACAGGCTCGCCGGCGTGCCCCTCGCGCGCGGCGGCTGGTTCTTTCCGCACGGCGGCTGGATCGACCCCGCGTCGCTGTGCGCCGCGCAATGCGCCGCGGCGGGCGGCTTGCTGGACCGGCGCTTCGGCGTCGACGTCGCGCGCATCGAGCGCTCCGGCGATCAATGGACGGTGTTCGACACAGCGGGCCAAGCCGTCGCCCGCGCGCCGGTAGTGGTGGTGGCGAGCGCCCACGATGCCGCGCGCATCGCCGGTTTGCGGTATGCGCCGACGCGCAGCATTCGCGGCCAGTTGACCTTGCTGCCGGCCGGCACTGTGCCGCGACTCCAGGTGCCGGTGATCGGGGAAGGCTATGCGGTGCCGCTCGCAAACGGCGTCACGCTGACCGGCGCCACCTACGAACTCGACGATCCGCATACGCTGCTGCGCGCGGGCGGTCATCTGGAAAACCTCGAGCGCGTGGCGCTCATGCTGCCGTCCTTCGCGGACGTCGCCGGCGAGGCCAGAAACGCTCAGTCGGCCGAGTTCGCCGGACGCGTCGCGTTCCGCTGCGTCACCAGCGACCGCATGCCGATGATCGGCAATCTCGCCGACGAAGCGCAGGCTGCGCTCGACGCGCACCAACTGCGTGGCGCATGGCCGCTCGACCTGCCGCGTAGCCAGGGCTTGTACGGCGCGTTCGCCTATGGTTCGCGCGGGCTCGTGTGGGCCGCGCTCGGCGCGGAACTGATCGCTTCGCAGATCGAAGGCGAGCCGTGGCCGCTCGAACGCGATCTGGCCGAGGACATCGATCCCGCCCGCTTCCTTTTGCGGGCATTGCGTCAAGGGGTCGTAGGTTAACCGCGCGCGGGACTTATCCACCGCGGGATGTGGATAAGCAGGTGGTTTACCGGCGCAACTCGTGTGGAACCGTTGTGGACGTAAACGGGGTAACTTGGCCGCCATCGAAAATCGCCAAAAGTTACCCTTGAGTCCCGGCTGTTCCCGCACATGCTGTGCATCCGGTTATGCCGTCGGCAAGCTGATGATTTGCTTCGGTAAAAATGGGTTATCCACAGAAACCGAGGCAGCTTGTTAACTGTTACTACGTATACATACAGTAAACCTGTAAACAGAAAGGCCTAGGGCAGCCGAAGGCATTCGGCATAAGCAAGGCCTTCAAAAATTCGCGGCACGGCCTCTGCTGTGTGAATGCGCCGAAGCCGGGTCCCACGATGGTTTGTTATCCGCTATGGCGATCGAATCACGGCCATAAAACGGTCGCTTTTTCCTGGCATCATGAAGATAAGGTGCGTTTTTACCGTTTTGACGGCGCGTTCGTGTCTTTTCGGTCAAGGCAGAAAAAGCTATGGCACAATCGCCGTTCTTTTCCGCGTCGTGCCTCGCCTCGAACGGCACACGCAACCACGGAACGGTGCCGGTCAATCAGAATCTGATTCAAGTCGACGGCTTCCTTTCACCGTGCCGTGCCGGTTGCTGCGGCCGCACCCCCGAACGCGCCGAGCTCCCTGCGGCCGCGGCGCGTTCCGATCATCCGATCGTTGAAAACTCGCAACGCTGGTCACGCGAAGCGATCGCGATAGTGAGCGCCTCACGCGCCACTCGCTCGCCGGTGTTTGCGCCGGTTCGTGTCGTCCGCCGTTGCTGCAAAGGAGAACCCATCACGATGAAGTCGGCGTTTTCATTTTTTCCGGCCTGGCCTCTCGCACCCGACGCCATTTTTTGGGCTGGCCTGGCTTTGCTCGCCGCGGGTCTGTGCGGTGAACTTTGCTATCGCGCGTGGCGTTTGCCGCGCATTTCCGGGTATGCGGTCATTGGTTTGATAGCCGGTGCGGCGGGTTCGGGCGTGATCGACTCGGATTCAGCGAGCGCCGCGCGGCCATTGCTCGATGTCGCGCTCGGTTTGCTGCTGTTCGAACTCGGCAGCCGGCTCGATCTGCGCTGGATCCGTCGCAATCCCTGGCTGATCCTGTCGAGCGTCGCCGAAGCCACGCTTACTTTTGCACTGGTTTTGCCGGTCTTGCTGTTCCTCAACGTGCCGCTGATGGTGGCGACCGTGCTCGCGGCGATCGCCATGGCGACTTCGCCCGCGATGGTGATTCAGCTCAAGACCGAATTGCGCGCGGAAGGCCAGGTCACCCAGCGTCTGTTGACGCTCACCGCGCTCAACAGCATGTATGCGGTGGTGATCGAAAAGCTCGTGTCGAGCTGGCTGCATCAGGAGGTCTACGGCAACGTTTTCGCCACCATTCTTCAGCCGCTGTATCTGCTGGTCGGCTCGCTCGTGCTCGCCTATCTGCTCGCGCGCACCTGCACGTTCTTTTATCGGCGGCTGAGCATGCAGGACGAGCATTCGTTCGTCGCGCTGTTCGGCCTCGTGCTGCTGGCGATCGCACTCGCGCATCTGTTCAAGCTGTCGACGATTCTCGCGCTGCTGGCCGCCGGCATCATCGTCAAGAATCACGAAGCGCGCCCGCAGTTGTGGCCGCAGCATTTCGGCACGGCCGGCTGGCTCCTGACCGTGATTCTGTTCGTGCTGACGCTCACGTCGTTCGAATGGAAACACATCGCGCTCGGCGGTGTCGCGGCGCTGGGTCTGATTGTTGCGCGCCTCGTCGCGAAACTGGTCGGCGTCCTCGCGTTCGCCAGGCCGAGCGGCTTGAACTGGAAGCAGGGCATGGCGCTCGGTTTGTCCTTGTCGCCGATGTCGGCGCTGGCTTATCTGCTAGTCGACGACACCTACAACCTTTATCCGAATTTCGATCCGCAGTTGCGGGCCATCGTGATGTGTTCGATTTTCGTGCTGCAGATTCTCGGGCCATGGCTCGTGTATCGCAGCCTCGCGCTCGTGGCCGAACGGCGCGAAGAGTAGGCGTATCTAAAGGCACGTCAGCGCACGGTGCGCTGTTCGGGCCCGACGCGCCCGATCCAACTTATTCGATTCAAAATCGGCCGGGCATCTGACACATACCGGGCCGATCCGACCCAGGGGACGCCATGTCACTCGAACCCTTCATCGATTCGAAACCGTTCACATTCGGCGTCGAACTCGAGATGCAAATCGTCAATACGCACGACTACGATCTGACCCGAGCCGGCTCCGATCTGATGCGGCTCATCAAGGACGAAAAGATTCCGGGCAACATCACGCCGGAAATCACCGAAAGCATGATCGAGTTGTCGACCGGCATTTGCACGACGCATGAACAGGCCGTCGCCGATTTGCGCAAGATTCGCGACACGCTGGTTTCCGCGGCGGACCGCCTGAACGTGGGGTTGTGCGGCGGCGGCACGCACGCTTTCCAGCAATGGAGCGAACGGCAGATCGTCGACACGCCGCGCTTCCAGTACCTTTCCGAGTTGTATGGCTATCTTGCCAAGCAATTCACGGTGTTCGGCCAGCATGTGCACATTGGCTGCCCGGATCCGAATAGCGCGCTCTACCTGCTGCATTCGATGTCGCGCTTCATTCCGCATTTCATCGCGTTGTCCGCCTCGTCGCCGTTCGTGCAGGGCGTGGATACCGGTTTTCATTCGGCGCGCCTGAACTCCGTGTTCGCGTTTCCGCTGTCGGGCCGTGCGCCGTTCGTGCTGACGTGGGACAGCTTCGAGGAATATTTCTCGAAGATGGTGCACACGGGTGTCGTCAACAGCATGAAGGATTTCTACTGGGACATCCGGCCGAAGCCGGGCTTCGGCACGATCGAAGTCCGCGTGATGGACACGCCGTTCTCGGTGGATCGCGCCGCGGCGATTGCCTGCTACATCCAGACGCTGGCGCGCCATCTGTTGCTCGACAAACCGATCACGCCGCGCGAGGACGATTACCTCGTCTACACGTTCAACCGTTTCGAGGCGTGCCGTTTCGGGCTTGCCGGCACCTGCATCAATCCGCAAACGGGTGAACGCAAGACGATCTCCGAAGACATTCTCGAAACGCTCGATCTGATCGCACCGCACGCCGAAGCATTGGGTTCGGGCAAGGCGCTCGCCGAAATCGGCGCGATCGCTCGCAATCAGGTGAACGATGCGACGTGGTTGCGCGGCGTCGTCGATCGGGAAAAGTCCTTGCATGAAGCCGTTCGGCAGCAGTGTTTGCAATGGCGCGCTTAGCCCGACCCGCGTTGCGGGGAATTCGTAAGGAAACCCGCCTCGAGCGGGTTTTTTTCTGTAATTTATTTTCCAGCTCGGCGCACTTAAGGGTTTTTAGAAATCCCGTATACAAAAGTAGTAATAGTTAACAAGCATCGCATCCGCCTGTGGACAACTGACCAATGTCGTTCAAAGTCAAGACACTACGTAAACCATAACCGGGCTGATCGAAGGTGGGCCGA
The DNA here is from genome assembly GCF_003330825.1 of Paraburkholderia terricola. Lineage (NCBI taxonomy): Bacteria > Pseudomonadati > Pseudomonadota > Betaproteobacteria > Burkholderiales > Burkholderiaceae > Paraburkholderia > Paraburkholderia terricola. The sequence goes on along the minus strand of NZ_CP024941.1, from coordinate 4,008,795 downwards.
TGCCGCGACGCGAGGACAACTCAGAGACGGGCAGCGCGGTCAGCCGGCTTATCAAGAATCGGTGCACAGGTCGTCCCCGTGTTTTCCCGCGGTTATCCACAGATCGCGTTGGATAAGTTAGCTGTACGATTCGCCGCTCTCGCATAGAATGTCGTTTTCGCCGCCTTGGCCAGTCAGGCGGTAAATTTTTGAGATAGTCGAAACGGTCTCGCCCGCGACTGGGACGAGGCTACCCCACAAAGGCTACGGGCACGGTCGGCAGAAGGGTCGCCGATCCTGCACGAGGGCTGTAAATAAACCAATCGAAGATTATGAGCGAAGGCGTATACGGAGAACAGGCGACCGGGCGGGTGACCCACAGCCTATTGCGATTGAGCACGGCGATGCGAAGCCAGGCTTGGGAATGGGCCGAAGGCGCGGGTCTCACGCCGACTCAGGGCGAGATCCTGGTCTTGTTGATGCAGCGCAAGGGTCCGATGCGCCTGGGCGAGATCGCGCGTGAAACGGCGCTGACCGCCGCGACCACCAGTGATGCGGTGAGCACGCTCGAAGGCAAGGGTCTGGTCGAAAAGCGCCGCGCGCTCGACGACGGCCGCGCACTCGCGGTTCGCCTGACAGCGCGTGGCCGCACGGCCGCCAAGCGCGCCGCGCAATGGCCGGACTTTTTGGCCAAGGCGGTCGGCACGCTGCGCGACGACGAGCAGACCATGTTCTATCGCACTCTGCTGAAAACCGTTCATCAACTGGAAGCGCAAGGCACCATTCCACCGCACCGCATGTGCCTGAGCTGCGCGCACTTCGAGCCGAGCAAGAATCCGAAGAAGACGCCGCATTACTGCGCGCTGCTCGACCTGAAGCTGTCGGATACGGATGTGCGCCTCGATTGCTCGGTGCATGAAACCGCCGACGCCGCCACCCAGAAGAAGACGTGGAAGATCTACGCCCAATAAGGCGGCTTCTTTCACGACAATCCGCTACACTGCCAAGCCGGCTTCGGCGGTCGGCGCACATGCCGACCGCCAGCCGTTCGAGCGCCGCATAGCGGCAAGTCCTTAGTCAATCTGAAGGTGGGCAGCCGATGAATCGCGAAGTTCTGGCCATTCGGCACGTGTACTTCGAGGATCTGGGCAGTCTCGAGCTGGTGCTCGGCGAGCGCGGTCGCCCGGTCCGCTATCTCGACGTCGGCTTCGCGCGTATCGAGGCGCCCGACCCGGTTGCCGCGTCGTTGATGGTGGTGCTGGGCGGTCCGATCAGCGCAACCGACGACGCGCTTTATCCGACACTCGGGCCACTGCTGTCCAAGATCGAAAAACGCATCGCGGCCGGTTTGCCGACGCTCGGCATCTGCCTCGGCGCTCAATTGATCGCGCGCGCGCTCGGCGCGCGCGTCTATTCCGCGGGCCATACGGAACTCGGCTGGACGCCGCTCACCCTCACCGAGGCGGGCCGCGCTTCGCCGGTGCGTCATCTGGATGGGGCGCACACGTCCATGTTGCATTGGCACGGCGACACCTTCGATTTACCCGACGGCGCCACGCGGCTTGCTTCGACGCCGGCCTGCGAGAACCAGGCGTTTGCCTTTGGCGATCACGTTCTGGGTCTGCAATGTCACCCGGAGATTCGCGCCGACCGCTTCGAGCCCTGGCTGATCGGCAATGCCGGCGAGATTGCCGGTCACGGTATCGATGCCCGTCAGTTGCGCGCCGAGACCGCGCGTCTTGGTCCGGCGCTGGAAGCCGCCGCGCGCCGCATGTTCGGCGAATGGCTCGATCAGGTCGAGGCGAAACCCTGACCAGGGCTTGACTGCAGTAAATCACTCGCGATGCTATGCTCGACCGCTCTCGGGTTCTTACTGGGCGGAATTCATGAGCGCGCTTTTTTCTCCGCTCACGCTGCGTAGCGTGACGCTTCCCAACCGTATCGTCGTGTCCCCGATGTGCCAGTACTCCGCCGAGCGCGGCGAGGCGACTGCATGGCACATGATCCATCTCGGCAGTCTCGCCTTGTCCGGCGCGGGCATGTTGTGCATCGAGGCGACCGCGGTCGAGCCCGATGGCCGCATCACGCCCGGCGATCTTGGACTGTGGGACGACGCCACCGAAGCCGCGCTCGTGCCGGTGCTGGCCGCTATCCGCAAGCATTCGCGCATCAGCGTGACGATGCAGTTGGCGCACGCCGGGCGTAAGGCCTCGAGTCACGCGCCGTGGGAAGGCGGGCAACTGATTCCGGTGTCGCAAGGCGGCTGGCTGCCGCACGCGCCGTCCGCGTTGCCGCATAAGGCGGGCGAAGAGCCGCCTCTCGCGCTCGACACAGCCGGCTTGAACCGGATTCGTGAAGCATTCGCGGCGTCTGCGCGGCGCGCCGCGCGCCTGGGTATCGACGCGTTGGAAGTGCACGCGGCACATGGCTATCTGCTGCATCAGTTCCTCTCGCCGATCGCCAATCAACGCGGCGACGAGTACGGCGGCTCGCTCGGCAACCGCATGCGTTTTCCACTCGAAATCTTCGACATCGTGCGCGCCGCATTTCCCGCCGACAAACCGGTGGGCGTGCGGGTTTCCGCGACCGACTGGGTCGAAGGCGGCTGGACACTTGAAGATACGATCGCATTTGCCGACGAGTTGAAAAAGCGCGGCTGCGACTGGATCGACGTGTCGTCGGGCGGTGTCTCGCCGTTGCAGAAGATCCCGCTCGAACCGGGCTATCAGATCCCCTTCGCGAGGGCGGTCAAGCAAGCCACCGGCCTCACCACCATCGGCGTGGGGCTCATCACCGATCCGGTCCATGCCGAGCAACTGATCGAAGCCGGCGACGCCGATCTGATCGCATTGGCCCGTGCCTTGCTGTACAACCCGCGCTGGCCCTGGCACGCCGCGGCGCAACTCGGCGCGACGGTCGAGGCGCCGCCGCAGTACTGGCGCTCACAACCGCGAGAGCAGAAAGCGCTGTTCGGCGAGATCTCGTTCGGACAACGGTGAAGATGCCGGCGCGTCTTGCGCTGAGCGCTTATTGACGGTTGAACGAAGCCGTCTTGAGCGTGTAGGATGCCGGTTGTGGCGCATGGGCGTCCAAGGTTCGCGGCGCTCGCAAGGCGCCGCGTTTGCTATCGGCGTCAGCAAAAGCAGCGCGTCAGACGCGAGCATGGCTGACGGCTACCGGAACTTCACTTTCAGTTCTTCACAAGGATTCATTCAATGAGTTCACGCAGGATCGCCGTGCGTCGTTCGGGTGTGCACGGCAAAGGCGTGTTTGCCCTCGAACCGATTGCGGCCGGCGAACGGCTGATCGAATACAAAGGTGAGCGGATCTCTTGGAAAGAAGCGTTGCGCCGTCATCCGCATAATCCGGCGGAACCGAATCACACGTTCTATTTCGCGCTCGACAGCGGCAAGGTCATCGACGGCAAGGTGAACGGCAACAGTGCGCGATGGATCAACCATTCATGCGCGCCGAACTGTGAAGCCGAGGAAATCGACGGTCACGTGTACGTGCATGCGTTGCGCGACATTGCCGAGGGCGAGGAAGTCTTTTACGACTATGGCCTGGTGATCGACGCGCGTCAGACCAAGAAGCTCAAGAAGGAATACGAATGCCGTTGCGGCGCGCGCAAGTGCCGCGGCACGATGCTGGCGTTGCCCGAGAAAGAGAAGGGCGCGGGAAAATCGGACAAGGCGGCGAAGTCGGTCAAGTCGTTGAAGAAGGCTGCGGCGCCGGCGAAAAAAGCGAAGAAGAAATGAAACACGGGCGGCCTGAATTGACGATAAAGTCCAGGCCGCCCGCGTTGACCCGCATCGTCACATATCGATCGGCGCCGAGTGCGCCGATTTTTTTTCGGGCTGCCCGGGGCCTTCTTCTGTCTGCGCACCGGGGCTGCTCTGAGCAGTGGTGGGCACGAGCGGAATGCGGACGATAAAACGTGCTCCGCCTTCCGGTGCGTCTTCGTAATGCACGCTGCCGTGATGCAGCACCATGATGTCGTGAACGATCGCGAGACCGAGACCGGCGCCGCCGTCCACGCCGGAGTCGCTCTGGCCATCGCCGCGGAAGAATCGTTTGAACAGATCGGCTTGCTGCGTGAGCGGCACGCCCGGCCCGTTGTCCTCGACGATGATCTCGGCCATGCGCACCTGGTCGATCACCGTTTGCGACACCGTCACCGTGATGCGCCCGCCATCGAAGCGCGACGGCGGCACGTACTTCAGCGCGTTATCCAGCAGATTCGCCATCACTTCGTGCAGCAGCACGGGATTGCCGCGTGCCATCAGCGGATGATCGTTGGCGGGATCGTCGAGCCGCTGGAAACCGAGGTCGACGTGAAACGCCAGCGCGCGCGGCACCCATTCCGCACCCGTGTCGAACGCGAGCGCGGCCATATCGACATCGACGAAGCGGGCCGCCTGTTCGCCCGGCTCGGCGCGCGCGAGCGACAGCAGTTGATTCGACAGCCGCACCGCGCGGTCGGCTGCGGCGCGCAGCTCGCGCACCGCGGCCAGCGCTTGCTGCGGGTCGCGCGCCACAGCGGCTTGCTCCGCATGCAGCTTGACGGCGGTGAGCGGCGTGCGCAGTTGATGCGCGGCGTCGGCGATGAATTTGCGCTGGCCGTCGAGCGCGGTTTTCAGGCGATCAAGCAGGGCGTTCAGCGCGCCGGTGAGGGGCCGGATTTCGACCGGCACGTAGGTTTCGTCGACCGGTTCGAGGGAGGTGTGGGTCTGCCGGTTCAGCGAGTCGGCAAGATCGGTCAGCGGATTGAGCTGCTGATTGACGACGCGCCACACGATGATCCACCCCGCCAGCAGCAACAACAGCAGCGGCATCATGATCGCGACCAGAAACTCGGCGGCGATTTGAAAACGGTGATGCACCGGCTGACCCACTTCGACGACGATCGGATTGCCGACCGGCTGGTCGACGCGCACCTGCGCCACGCGCACCGTCACGCCTTCATGCTGCGTTTCGAACACATACGCGTAGTGCATGCGCCGCACGCTGGTGCCTTGTAGCGGCAGCTTCGGGTCGCCGGCGATTTCGGTTTCGCCGTTGCTGATCCGGTAGACCAGGTGCTCGACCGGATCGGAGAACATGGCTTGCGCGAGCGGCGGCACGGTGAACCGCGCATCCGCTCCGGCGATCTGGATCTGTTTGGAGATGGCGGTGGCGAGATCGGCGAGCGAGCGGTCCACCACGTGCTGCGTGTACTGCCACGCGAGCCAGTAAGCGATCAGGCCGCTCATCAGCGCGAGCAGCGAAAGGGGAGCGGCTAGGCGCCGCAGCAGCGTGCGGCGCAGACTATTGGCGGCCGGCTGGGGCATGATCGAACGCGCGGGAAAGTGGCAACGGCGAAGGCGCCGTGAAATTCCGCCGGATGCCGGCGAATCGCGCACCAGGTGCGCGGCGCCGGCCCGGCGCCGTCAGGCCGCGACGAAGATCGCGGCCCTCAGGGCGATTATGCGGCCTGGCGGATTTCCTGCAACAGATAACCGAAGCCACGCACCGTGACGATTTCGACGCGGCAGCTTTCGAGCTTTTTACGCACCCGGTGCACATAGACCTCGATCGCGGTGTCGCCGAGATCGCCGCCGAAGTGCGTCAGATGGTCTTGCAATTGCGCCTTGCTGACCACGCGGCCATGACGCAGCAACAGCATTTCGAGCACGGCGAATTCACGCGGCGACAGTTCGAGCGGCTTGTCGTCGTTGAAAATGCGGCGATCGACGCCCGACAGGCGCACGCCGCCGAGCGACACTTCCGGACGCGGCATGTCGCCGTGCGGACCGCTGCGGCGCATCACCGCGCGAATGCGCGCTTCGAGTTCCGCGGGTTCGAATGGCTTCAGCAGGTAATCGTCGGCGCCGGAATTCAGGCCTTGAACGCGGTCGTTCAATTCGTCGCGCGCGGTGAGGATGATCACCGGCGTATGACGATTGCTCTGACGAAAACGCGAGAGCAGCGTCATGCCGTCGATACCGGGCAGACCCAGATCGAGGATCACCAGTTCATGGCGGTTTTGCGTGAGGGCCTGCTCGGCGAAGATGCCGTCATGGACCATGTCGACGGTGAAGCCGGCTTGTTCGAGACTGCTTTGGATGCCGCGTGCGATGGGGCGGTCATCTTCAATCAGAAGGAGTCGCATGGATTTCGCTCAATTACAATGGGTTAGGCATGTGGGCAAGCGGTTCGCCGGGGCGCCTGCCGCACAGCCGGGGCGTGCGCCGCGGCCGTGCCGATAACCGACACGAACCGCCGCGAAGCAGCCACTGAGCGATCACGAAGTCATGTCCGAGATAACGATTCACGAACTGGAAGCCGCGATCAACTTCTGGCGCGCCCGCTCACCTTCGAGCGGCGACGAACTCGTTCTGTGCAAGGAGGCAAGCGCGCTCTCCAAGCCGTATGCGTTGATGATTGTACAGCGTCAGCAGACGCTATCGCGGGATCGTTTGGACGCGGTTGCGCGGCAGGCGTGGGATTCTTACGTGTACCTTAAGAACAGCCTGTAGAACTGAAGGTTTGGATGCCCGATAGCCTGCAATGCCCTTTCAGTACTGACCGAATCGTTCGATAAACCTCGATCGGACGCCCCGGCACGCAACCTGAGCGCAGGTGTTACGAAGTAATACTGTCGATGAACCGGGCCAGTTCGATGTCACGCTCGCTCAAGCCGTCGACCTCGTGCGTGGACAACGTGATTTCCACCTTGTCGTAGACGTTGAACCATTCTGGGTGGTGGTCCATCTCCTGCGCCTTGATCGCCACGCGCGTCATGAAGCCGAATGCTTCGTTGAAGTCGGCGAATCTGAACTGCCGCTGGATTGCGTCGCGGCCGGCCACGGCTTGCCAGCCGTGCAATTTCGCAACCTGCGTCGCACGTTGCTCGGAAGTCAGTTTATGAATCATGGCGCTACCTCGTTGAGCTGGACAGGCGCGCGGAAAAAGCCGGGCGCGTCCATTATCTTTTCACGGATCCGGCGAGCTTGCCGTGCGTGTCGTCGGCGTTTGTCTTCGGATATCGCCGTGCGTCCGCCAGCCTTTGCGTGAGCCGCTTCCGCCGGGGCGACCGTGTTCGAGTCTGAGAACCCGCGTGCAATAATCGCGCATTCAACGGCGATTCCGTGCGGACACTCATCATGTTGGAACTCGATCACTTCGATCTTGCGTTGCTGGACGTTCTTCAGCGCTTTGGCCGCGCCACGCATCAGCAATTGGCGGAGCAGGTGCCGCTGTCGCCGTCGCAGATCGGACGGCGTTTGCAGCGGCTGGAGCAACTGGGGGTGGTGGACGGCTATCGTGTCGTGCTGCGCCCGGAGAAGCTCGGGCTCGGCGTCACGGCCTTCACGAGCTTGAAGTTGAAGCACCACGGCGATTCGGTGATCGAGCAATTCCAGCAGCAGATCGAGGTGCTGCCTGAAGTGCTGGAATGTCACGCGGTAGTCGGCGACGCCGACTACTTGTTGCGCATCGTGGCGCCCGATCTGAACTATCTGTCGACGTTCGTCATGAAGAAGCTGATGCGCGTGCCGGGCGTCGATAGCGTGCGCTCGAATATCGTGCTCACCACGTTCAAGCGTAACGGGCCGTTGCCGCTCGGCCATCTGTCGCCCGGAGCGGCTGCGGCTTAAGTAACGGTTGTTGCATGGGCTCGCCCGCGACCGCGCAGCGATCATTCATGCCGCTTGCTTCGGCTCGCTCTCCGGGCTCAGCAAATCGACGTAGGCCACCGCCACCAGATCCGCTTCCGGCACGCCGAGGCTCGCGAACATCGCATGCGCTTCGGCGTGGCCGCTTTCTTCGTCGTCATCCTGGGCGAGCACGACTTCGAGTTCGACGAAGTCACCGAGACCGTCCACGCGGTCCAGGTGAATTCGCGTGCGCCCGGTCAGATACACATGACGTTCCTTCGTGACGATGCCGCGCGTGGTCAGCGCGGTGGCGAGCAGCGCGTGCATGGCTTCGGGGTTCGTGACGGGGCTGCGCGTGTAATACGACGCTTTCGGGCCGTCGCGGTCGTCGCGCTGATAGAAGATCAATTCGGCCGGCGTGCCGTCGTCGAACTGGCGCAGTTTCAGGCGGCCGCGCGGCACGTCGTAGAAAAAGTCCTGCTGGCGGAAGATCAGCGGCGCGTCGGGCGCGAGCTGCGCGGCGCGTTCGCGCAGTTGCTCGAAATGCTGGGCGCGGGCTTTGATTTCAATGTTGCGTGCCATGTCAGGCTCCTGTCGATGAATGGAGTGGTCGGCGGCTTCCGGTGTTGACGGGCGAAGCTGCCGGGAAGGACGAAGTCAGACGGAACAGAAAACGATGTGGGGCCGGCGCGTAAGCGCGAAGCGTCAATCTAACAAAAAGTCCGTGACGGCGTGGTTTCAGATGAGAGCGTGGCGCGCGGAACTGCGCTTGTCCGGCCGCTCGGGTCAATCGCACACGAACTGGCAGCGAGCATGAGCATCGAACGTGCGGCTGTCATGAGAACGGCTCATATCGGTTCCGCGCCGCTTCCAGCCGCGTCCATGTCGCGTCCACGTCCACCCTCATGTCGCCCATTGCTGTTCGATCAGCTTCAATGCCGCCGCGATCGCCGGCTCGTCCTTGCGCGCCGCGAGCGTAATAAAACTGAGCTGGGTCGGCACGGTGACGCCTTCCACGATGGTCAGCGCGTGCGCATGCGCTTCGGCGATCGCGGTGGCGTCGCGCGCCAGCGTCAGGCCGACGCCCGACTTGACGAGATCGAGCATCGACGGCTCCTGGTCCACTTCCGCCACCTTTAGCGGTTTCACGCCCGCTTCGCCGAAGCAGCGCGACAACAACCGGTTGTGCGCGGAGGCGGGCGGCGTCCAGATCCACGGCAGCGCCGCGAGCGAGCGCCAGTCGCGCGCGCCCTTCACGCGGTCCTTCCAGCCGGGCGGCGCCAGCACGCGATACTGGAAATGCGTGAGCGTGACGGCGTGGAAGGCCGCGCCGTCGCGTGGATCGTCGTCGGAGGGCAGGCCGATGTAGTAACCCACGTCCAGTTCGCCCGCGCGAACCTGCTCCAGCACCCAGCCCGACATGCCATGCCGCAAGGCCGTCTCGATGCGCGGCCAGGTCTCCACCAGTTGCTTCAGAAAGCCGCCCAGGCGCAGAAACGTCGGGTCGAGAATCGTGCCGATCTGCAAGCGTCCGCGCACTTCGTGACGCAGCGACTCCGCCGCCCGCTGCACGTCGCTCGCGGCGGCGAGCGCCCGCTCGGCGTGCGGCAGAAGCGCCTGACCATCGCGCGTGAGCGAGAGCCCGTGGGAGGTCCGCGTGAACAGCGTGACGCCCAGCGTCTCCTGCAAATGTTTGATTTGCAGGCTGACGGCGGGTTGGGTCAGGTGCAGTTGCACGGCGGCACGCGTGAGGTTGCCCTCGCGTGCGACGGTGACAAAAGCCCGGAGCAGAGTCAGATCCATATCCTGATATTAGCGCGGCTTATAGCGCAATTGAGCATTACTCATTGGATTTGTGCGCCCGAAGCGCCTTACGCTTGCGTTCATCACGCCGGTCGCGTCGGGCGGAAGACCTTCACACCAAGAGGAACGAGATGAGCGAGACACATCAGGACGAGACCGTCCGCAGCGAAACGAGCGCCCGCGCGCTGACCCATTTCATCAACGGCAAGACGGTCGACGGCACCAGCCATCGTTTCGGCGACGTCTTCAATCCCGCGCTCGGCGCCGTGAGCGCCCGCGTGCCGCTGGCGAGCGTCGCCGAAGTGGACGCGGCGGTCGCCGCCGCCCGCGACGCGTTTCCCGCATGGAGCGAAACCGCGCCGATCAAGCGAGCGCGCGTGCTGTTCAAATTCAAGGAACTGCTCGATCGCCACCACGACGAACTGGCGGAATTGATCACACGTGAACACGGCAAGGTGTTCTCGGACGCGAAGGGCGAAGTGATGCGCGGCATCGAGATCGTCGAGTTCGCGTGCGGCATTCCCAATCTGCTGAAGACCGACTTCACCGATCAGATCGGCGGCGGGATCGACAACTGGAATCTGCGGCAGCCGCTCGGCGTGGTCGCCGGAATCACGCCGTTCAATTTCCCGATGATGGTGCCGTGCTGGATGTTCCCGGTGGCGATCGCGTGCGGCAACACGTTCGTGCTGAAGCCGTCGGAGCGTGATCCGTCCGCGTCGATCCGTCTCGCCGAATTGTTCAAGGAAGCCGGCTTGCCGGATGGCGTGCTCAACGTCGTGCATGGCGACAAGGTCGCGGTCGACGCCTTGCTCGTGCATCCCGAAGTGAGCGCGTTGTCGTTCGTGGGCTCGACGCCGATCGCCGAATACATCTATACGGAAGGCACGAAGCACGGCAAGCGCGTGCAGGCGTTGGGCGGCGCAAAGAATCACCTGGTGGTGATGCCGGACGCGGATCTCGATCAGGCTGTCGACGCATTGATCGGCGCGGCCTACGGTTCGGCGGGCGAGCGCTGCATGGCGATTTCGGTGGCCGTCGCGGTGGGGCATATCGCCGACGAATTGATCGAGCGGCTCACACCGCGCGTGAAGAGCCTGAAGATTCTCAACGGCATGGAATCGGCCGCCGAAATGGGACCGCTGGTCACAGCCGCGCATCGCGAGAAAGTGACGGGCTATATCGAAGCGGGTGTCGCGGCGGGTGCGAAGCTGGTGGTCGACGGACGGGGTCATCAGGTGGCCGGGCACGAGCAGGGCTTCTTTCTCGGCGGCACCTTGTTCGACGATGTCTCGACCGACATGAAGATTTACCGCGAGGAGATTTTCGGACCGGTGCTGTGCGTGGTGCGGGTGCCGGATTTCGCTTCCGCGGTGGAGCTCATCAACGCCAACGAGTTCGCCAACGGCGTGTCGCTGTTCACTTCCGACGGCGGTGTCGCGCGGGCTTTCTCCCGTCAGATCCAGATCGGCATGGTGGGGATCAACGTGCCGATTCCGGTGCCGATGGCGTGGCATTCCTTTGGCGGCTGGAAGAAGTCGCTATTCGGCGATCATCACGCTTATGGCGAGGAAGGCGTGCGGTTCTACACGCGCTATAAGAGCATCATGCAGAGATGGCCCGACAGCATCGCGAAAGGTGCCGAGTTCACGATGCCTGTCGCCAAATAGTTTGAGACGTTTGCCTTCGGCTGCGCTGTTTCGCGGCGCGCCGAAGGCACGAAATGAACGGGCGCATGCAGGCAAACAGCAACCAGACGCCTTGCGGAAAAAAGCCAGGAGACAAAACAATGAGCGACACCGATAGCCCATCTTGGGCAGCCCGGCGCCTGGAAGGCGAATTCGATTACATCATCGTCGGCGCGGGGACGGCGGGTTGCGTGCTCGCCAATCGCCTCACTGAAGATCCGGAAATCCAGGTGCTGCTGCTCGAAGCCGGCGGCAAGGACGATTACCACTGGATTCACGTGCCGGTCGGCTACCTCTATTGCATCGGCAATCCGCGCACGGACTGGCTTTATAAAACCCAGGCGGAGCCCGGCCTCAACGGCCGCGCGCTTTCCTATCCACGCGGGCGCGTACTCGGCGGCAGTTCGTCGATCAACGGCATGATCTACATGCGTGGTCAGCGGGAGGACTACGACGAGTGGGCGCGCGTGACCAACGACGCCTCCTGGTCCTGGAACGCGGTCCTGCCCATCTTCAAGCGCAGCGAGGACCACCACGCCGGCGCGAATGAATCGCATGGCGCGGGTGGGCCGTGGCGCGTCGAAAAGCAACGGCTCAAATGGAAAATCCTCGAGGAGTTTTCGCACGCCGCGCAACAGACCGGCATACCCGTTACCGATGACTTCAATCGCGGCGACAACACCGGCGTCGGCTACTTTGACGTCAATCAGAAACGCGGCATTCGTTGGAACGCATCGAAGGCGTTTCTGCGTCCCGCGCTCAAGCGGCCGAATCTCACGATCATCACCGGCGCGCACACGCAGCGCGTCGTGTTCGAAGGACGCCGCTGCACCGGCGTCGAATATCGCGGCGACAACACCGACTATCTCGCCAAGGCGCGCTGCGAAGTGATCCTCAGCGCGGGCGCGGTCAACTCGCCGCAACTGCTCGAACTATCCGGCATCGGCAACGGCGCGCGTCTGCAAAATCTGGGTATCGCGGTCGTGAACGATCTGCGCGGCGTCGGCGAAAACTTGCAGGACCATTTGCAATTGCGGATGGCTTATCAGGTCGACGGCGTGCGCACGCTCAATACCGCGTCCGCGCACTGGTGGGGCAAGCTGATGATCGGCGTGCAATACGCGCTCTTTCAAAGCGGGCCGATGTCGATGTCGCCGTCGCAACTCGGCGCGTTCGCCAGGTCCGACCCGGATGACCGCTCGCTTACGCGCCCCGACCTCGAATATCACGTGCAGCCGCTCTCGCTCGATCGCTTCGGCGAACCGCTGCATCGCTTCAATGCGTTCACAGCCTCGGTGTGTCATTTGCGGCCGACTTCGCGCGGCAGCATTCACATCGAATCGGCGGATGCGGCGGCGCCGCCGTTGATCGCGCCCAACTATCTCTCCACCGATTACGACCGGCACGTCGCCGCGAACGCGCTGCGTCTCACGCGCCGCATCGCCGCGGCGCCCGCGCTCGGGCGCTATCGGCCGCGGGAAATTTTGCCCGGTCTCCAGTATCAGACCGAGGAAGAACTGCAGCAGGCCGCAGGCGCGGTCGGCACCACGATCTTTCATCCGGTCGGCACCTGCCGCATGGGTACGAGCGATGATCCGGGCGCGGTGGTCGATAACCGGCTACGAGTTATCGGTGTTGACGGCTTGCGCGTCGTCGATGGATCCGTCATGCCCACCATTACTTCGGGCAACACCAACTCGCCCACGTTGATGATCGCCGAGCGTGCGAGCGACATGATCCGCGAAGATCGCCGCGCGCGCGTGGCCGGCAGCGTGGCCGCGCAAATCAGCGCCACGCCGTCGATGTCCGCTTTGTGACAGGCGAGAATGCTTGCCGCATAGGCGACTCGCCGTATGTGTCGGACAGACGTGTCGTGCAATGAAGAAAGGTTGAGCAAGCAACGTGCACGCACCGACCGTGCGCGAGACGGCGTCATCCACTAAGTGCAAATCCCAATGAATGCGCTGCATCATTGGCGCGACAATGGCAGCCATGCTGCGTGCCGCCTTTGGATTACCGTCCCGATTGGTGCAGCACGCCAATGAGCGGCATGGGGTGCCGCCATATAAAAAAGTCGCGCAAGGATTCGCGCGGAAGATCGTAGTGCTTCGCCTTACTCCGTCACGGAAGGGAACATGATTCTCGGCGATACGATTCTCGAAACGCGGGGGCTTACCCGCGAGTTCAAAGGCTTCATCGCCGTGAATGGGGTGAACCTGCGCGTTCGGCGCGGCTCGATCCACGCGCTGATCGGGCCCAATGGGGCAGGCAAAACCACCTGTTTCAATCTGCTCACCAAGTTTCTCGAACCCACCGCGGGTCAGATCGTCTTTAACGGCATTGACATTACCGGTGAGCGTCCCGCGCAAATCGCGCGCCGCGGCATCATCCGGTCATTCCAGATTTCCGCTGTATTTCCGCATCTGACGGCATTGCAGAATGTGCGGATCGGTTTGCAGCGCTCGCTCGGCACCGCGTTTCATTTCTGGAGGAGCGAGCGCACGCTGCGCCAGCTCGACGATCGCGCCATGGATCTGCTCACCCAGGTCGGCTTGACCGATTTCGCCGATGTGTTGACCGTCGAACTTTCATACGGCCGCAAGCGCGCGCTGGAAATCGCCACCACCCTCGCGATGGAGCCTGAACTGATGCTGCTCGACGAACCGACGCAAGGCATGGGCCACGAAGACGTCGATCGCGTCACGGCGCTGATCAAAAAAGTATCGAGCGGTCGCACGATTCTGATGGTCGAGCACAACATGAACGTGATCGCCGGCATCTCCGACACGATCACCGTGCTGCAACGGGGTGAAGTGCTGGCCGAAGGCAGCTACGCCGAAGTGTCCAAGAATCCGCTCGTGATGCAAGCCTACATGGGCAGCGCCGACGCGGCGCTCGCCGGAGCCCACGCATGAATACGATTGCCGAGCGCGAAAGCCTCGAAGTGAGCGACACGGGCGGCGCCGCGCCTGCGCTGGAGATCACCGGTTTGCAGGCGTGGTACGGGGAATCCCATATCCTGCACGGCGTCGATCTGACGGTGAACCGCGGCGAAGTCGTCACGCTGCTTGGCCGCAATGGCGCGGGACGCACCACGACATTACGCGCCATCATGGGGCTGACCGGGCGGCGCACGGGTTCGATCCGCATCGGCGGACGCGAAACCATCAACTTGCCCACGCATCGCATCGCGCATTGCGGCATCGGTTATTGCCCGGAAGAGCGCGGTATTTTTTCGAGTCTCTCGTGCGAGGAGAATCTGCTGTTGCCGCCGCCCGTCGGCGACAAGGCGCACATGATGTCGCTCGAGGAAATCTATTCGATGTTCCCGAATCTGCAGGAACGCCGCATGAGCCAGGGCACGCGGCTCTCGGGCGGCGAACAGCAGATGCTGGCGGTCGCACGCATTCTGCGCACCGGCGCGAGCCTGCTGCTGCTCGACGAAATCTCGGAAGGGCTCGCGCCTGTCATCGTGCAGGCGCTCGCGCGCATGATCATCACGCTCAAGGCGCGCGGCTATACGGTCGTGATGGTCGAACAGAATTTCCGTTTTGCGGCACCACTTGCCGATCGCTTCTATGTGATGGAGCACGGCGCGATTGTCGAGCACTTCGGGGCGAGTGAACTCGAAAGCAAGATGCCGGTGCTGCATGACTTACTAGGCGTGTAGAAACACGCCTGATTGCCTCTGATAACCACAAGCGAAGAACCCAGGAGACAGGAATGAAAAAGAACCCACTCGCGCGGCTTGCCACACTCTGTTTCGCGGTCGCCGCCGGCGCCGCTTTGACGATGGGCACCGCGCAAGCGGCTGATGATGCGGTGAAGATCGGTTTCGTTACCGACATGTCCGGCCTGTACGCGGACATCGACGGCCCGGGCGGCCTCGAGGCGATTCGCATGGCGGTGGCGGACTTCGGCGGCAAAGTCAACGGCAAGCCGATCACGGTGGTCTACGCCGATCACCAGAACAAGGCGGATATCGCGGCGTCGCGCGCACGCGAGTGGTTCGATCGCGAGGGCGTCGATCTGCTGATCGGCGGCACGAACTCGGCAACCGCCTTGTCGATGAACACGGTGGCCAACGAGAAGCACAAGGTCTATATCAGCATCGGCGCGGGCGCCGACACGCTGACCAACGAGCAATGCACGCCGTACACGATCCACTATGCGTACGACACCACCGCGCTCGCCAAGGGCACCGGCTCCGCGGTGACGAAGCAGGGCGGCAAGACGTGGTACTTCCTGACCGCCGACTACGCGTTCGGCAAGGCGCTCGAAAAGAACACCGCGGACGTGGTGAAGGCAAACGGCGGTCAGGTGCTGGGCGAAGTGCGGCATCCGCTGTCGGCGTCGGACTTCTCGTCGTTCCTGCTGCAGGCGCAATCGTCGAAGGCGCAGATTCTGGGCCTCGCCAACGCAGGCGGCGACACGATCAATTCGATCAAGGCCGCCAAGGAATTCGGCGTCACCAAGACGATGAAGCTCGCCGCGTTGCTGGTGTTCATCAACGACATCCACAGCCTGGGGCTCGAAACGACCCAGGGCCTCGTGCTGACGGATAGCTGGTACTGGAACAAGGACGCGACAACGCGCAAGTGGGCGCAGCGCTACTTCGACAAGATGCGGAAGATGCCGTCGAGCCTGCAGGCCGCCGACTACTCGGCGGCCATGACCTACCTGAAGGCCGTGCAGGCTGTCGGCTCGACCGACTCCGAGAAGGTCATGGCGCAACTGAAGAAGGCGAAGGTCGACGACTTCTACGCGAAGGGCTACATCCGTCAGGACGGCAGCATGATCCACGACATGTACCTGATGCAGGTGAAGACGCCGGCTGAATCGAAAGAGCCGTGGGACTACTACAAGATCGCCGCGACGATCCCCGGCGAGCAGGCGTTTACCACCAAGGCTGAAACGCGCTGCGCGCTGTGGAAATAAGCGCGGACTGAGCGCCTGAAAGCCTGAAGGCGGCCTGCCCGGCGTCTTGCCTCGCGCTCGCACGTTAGTCGACGTCGAGCGGCGAGGCGAGCGCCGTGCGGACAAGCAGGCAGGCGGCAAACCGTTTCACATGCCGCGCGCGTTTGGCGATGTGCTTGCCGATCGCGCGCCGGCCGGATCGTGCGTCAGCCGATCTCACCTTGGCGATGGGTTAAGGCTTCAATGGACATCTTTGGCATTCCGCTACCGGCGATGCTGAGCCAGCTGCTGCTGGGGCTCGTGAACGGCTCGTTCTATGCGATTCTCAGCCTCGGCCTGGCGGTGATCTTCGGCTTGCTCAATGTGATCAACTTCGCGCATGGCGCGTTGTTCATGCTCGGCGCGATGCTCGCGTGGATGGGCTTTTCGTATTTCGGCCTGCCATATTGGCTGATGCTGGTGCTGGCGCCGCTGATCGTCGGGCTGTTCGGCGTGGCGATCGAGCGCTCGATGCTGCGCTGGCTCTACAAGCTCGACCATCTTTACGGCCTGCTGCTGACGTTCGGCCTCACGCTCGTCGTGGAAGGCGTGTTCCGCTCGATCTACGGTTCGTCGGGCCAGCCTTACGATGTGCCCTCGGCGCTCTCCGGCGCGACCAATCTCGGCTTCATGTTCCTGCCGAACTATCGTGCCTGGGTGGTGGTGGCCTCGCTCATCGTGTGCTTCGCGACGTGGTTCGTGATCGAGAAGACGCGCCTCGGCGCCTATTTGCGCGCGGGCACCGAGAACCCGAAACTGGTGGAGGCGTTCGGCATCAACGTGCCGCTGATGATCACGCTCACCTACGGCTTCGGCGTCGCGCTGGCCGCGTTCGCCGGCGTGCTCGCGGCGCCCGTGATCCAGGTCTCGCCGCTAATGGGCCAGCCGATGATCATCACCGTGTTCGCGGTGGTCGTGATCGGCGGCATGGGTTCGATCATGGGCTCGATTCTGACCGGCCTGATGCTCGGCGTGATCGAAGGGCTGACGCGCGTGTTTTACCCCGAGGCGTCGGCGACCGTCGTCTTCGTGATCATGGCGCTCGTGCTGCTGGTGCGTCCGGCGGGTCTCTTCGGCAAGGAAAAATGATGCAGAGAAAAGTGCTCTACGGCCTGCTGCTGGTCGCGCTCCTCGCGGTGCCCGTGCTCGGCATCTATCCGCTCTTCGTGATGAAGGTGATGTGCTTCGCGCTGTTCGCGGCGGCGTTCAATCTGCTGATCGGCTACACCGGCCTGCTGTCGTTCGGCCACGCGATGTTTCTCGCCTCGGCGGGCTACGTCACCGGCTATGCGATGCAGACGCTCGGCTTCTCGCCGGAGCTGGGCGTATTCGCCGGCACCGCGGCGGCGACCTTGCTCGGCCTCATCGTCGGTATCTTCGCGATTCGCCGTCAGGGCATCTACTTCGCAATGGTGACGCTGGCGCTCGCGCAGATGGTCTACTTCGTGTTCCTGCAAGCGCCGTTCACGCACGGCGAGGACGGACTGCAAGGCGTGCCGCGCGGCAAATTGTTCGGCTTGCTCGATCTGTCGTCCGACGGCACCTTGTATTTCGTCGTGTTGACCGTGATGGTGCTCGCGTTCCTGCTGATCGTGCGGATCGTGCATTCGCCGTTCGGGCAAGTGCTGGTGGCGATCAAGGAGAACGAGCCGCGCGCGGTATCGCTCGGCTACGACACCGATCGCTTCAAGCTGCTCGCGTTCATTCTGTCGGCGGGGCTCGCGGGCCTCGCGGGGTCCCTGAAGGTGCTGGTGCAAGGCTTCGAGACGCTGAGCGACGCCTACTGGACCATGTCGGGTCTCGTCGTGCTGATGACGCTCGTCGGCGGCATGGGCACGCTGTTCGGGCCGCTGCTCGGCGCGGCGCTGATCGTCGCGCTCGAGGACCGGCTCGGCGATATCGGCGGCACGCTGGCTGCCACGACGGGCATCGAATGGTTCCGCTCGCTGGGCGAGTCGGTGACCATCGTGACCGGCGTGATTTTTATCGCCTGCGTGCTGGCGTTCCGGCGCGGCATTGTCGGCGAGATCATCGCGCGGGTGCGGCCGTTGCGGGCTTGAAGCGAGGCAAAGCAAAGCACGTCGTTGCTTTGGGATCCGATATAGGCGCGTCCGTCGAAAGCGGTGACGGCAATGCTGCGGTCTCGCATGGTCGTAAGGCATTTGGCGACGAGCTTTGCTCATACCCGCCCCAAATCGGTGCCGCACTGCACCACTAGGGTAATTGCTAGTTGTTGCATGCCAGGTGCTCGTTTAACCTTCATGCAGTTCTGACGCACCACGAAATTTGCAGGTGGAGAACGAGGAGACAATGAGGCACTCAGTGCCCAGACGAAAGCGCTGTTGGATTGATATCCAACAGCGCTTTTTATTTGTCTTTTCGTTTATGCGCGATTCGAATCGTCCACTCATTCGGCGATCTTTTTTATTCGCCGAAGCCCTTCCTGTTTCGCCTGCGTAAAACCCGTAAAACGCTTGCAGCGTGCGGCTTTGCTCCGCTACACTCGCGATTCGCCGACCGCTGGGTCGGGGTTTAAATCCGCGGATTTAAACTCGAATGAATAACGGGGTAGACAGAGGAGCGGGATGAAGTCGGCATTGCGTTGGATCAGCGCGGCATGGGTCGCCACGGGAGTTTGCGCGGCATGGAGCGGCCATGCGTTCGCGGACGTGAAAATCGGCGTAACGGTATCGGCAACGGGGCCCGCCGCGTCGCTCGGTATTCCGGAAAAGAACACGGTTGCGCTGCTGCCCAAGGAAGTGGCGGGCCAGAAAATCGACTACATCGTGCTCGACGACGCCACGGATTCGACCCAGGCCGTCAAGAACGCGCGCAGGCTCACCAGCGAAGATCACGTGGATGCGCTGATCGGCTCGACCGTCGTGCCGAACTCGCTGGCGATGATCGACGTCGCCACTGAAAGCGCCACGCCGATGATTTCCATGGCCGCCGCGGCGAGCATCGTCGAACCGATGGATGCAAAGCGCGCGTGGGTCTTCAAGACGCCGCAAAACGACATTCTGATGGCCACCGCGATCGCGCAGCACATGGCGAATCACGGTGTGAAGACGGTCGCGTTCATCGGCTTTGCGGACGCCTATGGCGAGAGCTGGTTCAGGGAATTCGGCAAGGCTGCGGATCTCGCGAAGATCAAGGTCGTCGCTAACGAGCGCTTTGCGCGCAACGACGCGTCGGTGACCGGCCAGGTGCTGAAGATCATGTCGCAGAACCCGGATGCGGTGCTGATCGCCGGCGCGGGCACACCGGCCGCGCTGCCGCAAAAAACGCTCAGGGAGCGTGGCTACAAGGGCAAGTATTATCAGACGCATGGCGTCGCCAATAACGACTTCCTGCGCGTGTGCGGCAAGGATTGCGAGGGCACGTATCTGCCCGCCGGCCCGCTGCTCGTCGCCGAGCAATTGCCTGACTCCAACCCTGTGAAGAAAAGCTCGCTCACCTACAAGCGCGCGTATGAAGCCGCGTACGGCGCGGGCTCGGTGTCGACATTCGGCGGTCACGCGTGGGATGCTGGCTTGCTCTTGCAACGCGCGATTCCTCTCGCGTTGAAGAAGGGGCAGCCGGGCACGCCCGCGTTCCGCGAGGCGCTGCGCGCGGCGCTCGAAGGCACGAAAGACGCGCCCGCCGCGCACGGCATCTTCAACATGAGCGCGAACGATCATGCCGGCCTCGACCAGCGGGCGCGCGTGATGGTGGAGATCGTCGGCGGCAAGTGGAAGCTGTCCGGCGACTGAGCGAAGGCGAATCGAAACGGAGCCCACCTAAAAAAGACGCGTGCAGTTGACGCGTCTTTTTTATTGCACGCGCAACGCGAAAGGTGGGGTCGCACCGCTTCAGGACAAACCCGCATTCGGGCTGCAGTCTATTGACCGTGACCGATGCAGAACGCAATATCACTAGCATGTTAGTGGTTTGCCCGGAATAGAAATCGCAGCAGCAGTTCGCAGCAGGGGAGTGGCACGAGAGCGGCGAAGGCATTCATGCTCGGCAGGGAAAACCATGCTTGGCATGCCTGGACCCGATAACTAGATTCAGACACCCGGCCGGTGAGCCGGATTACGGATACGCGCTTCAAAGCGTTCGGAGACTTGCAATGAAAAAGACAAAGCAGTGGGTATGCACCAGCATCGCGATGGCATTGATGTGCGGCGCGGGCGCGGCCTACGCGCAGGTGAAAATCGGCGTGACGCTGTCCACCACGGGGCCGGCTGCGTCGCTGGGAATTCCTGAAAAGAATACGATCGCTCTGCTGCCGAAAGAGATCGGCGGCAAGACCGTGCAGTACATCATCCTCGATGACGCATCGGACACCGGCAAGGCCGTGCAGAACACGCGCAAGCTGATCGACGAAGATCACGTCGACGCGATCGTCGGCTCGACCGTCACGCCGAATTCGCTGGCCATGCTCGACGCGGTGGCTGAAGGCAAGACGCCGATGATCTCGCTGGCGGCCTCGGCCGCGATCATTTCGCCGATGGACGCGCAGCGCGCATGGGCCTTCAAGCCGCCGCAAAACGACAGCCTGATGGCCGATGCGATTGCCGATTACATGGAGCATCACGGCGTGAAGACGGTGGGTTTCATCGGCTTCGCGGATGCCTACGGCGATAGCTGGAACAACGTGTTTACCGCCGCGGCCAACGCGCACAATCTGAAGGTCGTTTCCAACGAGCGATTCAACCGCACGGACGCTTCAGTCACCGGCCAGGTGTTGAAGACGATGGGCGCGAATCCCGACGCGGTGCTGATCGCGGGCTCGGGCACGCCGTCGGCGCTGCCGGCCAAGACGCTCAAGGAGCGCGGCTACAAGGGCAAGGTTTATCAGACACACGGCGTCGCGAACAACGACTTCCTGCGCGTGTGCGGCAAGGACTGCGAAGGCGAAATCCTGCCGGCCGGTCCGATCCTCGTTGCCGATCAACTGCCGGACTCGAATGCGGTGAAGAAGTCCTCGCTGGCCTATAAGGCTGCGTACGAGAAGGCCTATGGCGCGGGCTCGGTCGCGACCTTCGGCGGTCACGCATGGGACGCCGGCCAGATGCTGCAACGTGCGATTCCCGAAGCGCTGAAAACCGCGCAACCGGGCACGGAGGCATTCCGCGTGGCACTGCGCGGCGCGCTCGAAAACATCAAGGAGCTGCCGGTCTCGCACGGCATCATGAACATGACCACGACCGACCACAATGGCCTCGACAAGCGCGCACGCGTGATCGTGCAGATCGTCGACGGCAAGTGGAAGCTGCAGAACGACTAACGACAAAACGGTACGCGCCTCTCGCGCAATGTGCGGCCTGTGACGCCGCATTGCCATTCTGTTCGATGACAATGGCAACGACCGCCGCGCCGTGTTCCGGCG
Organism: Paraburkholderia terricola; assembly: GCF_003330825.1. Taxonomy (NCBI): domain Bacteria; kingdom Pseudomonadati; phylum Pseudomonadota; class Betaproteobacteria; order Burkholderiales; family Burkholderiaceae; genus Paraburkholderia; species Paraburkholderia terricola. The sequence goes on along the minus strand of NZ_CP024941.1, from coordinate 3,987,358 downwards.
CGGCGGTCGCCTTTTCAGGCATGACAGCCTGACGGCCGCGGCTGCGAGTTCTGCCGCTGCCGCCACGATTGTTTCCCGGTTTCGATTTCGACGCTTCAGGACGAGGAAGATGGATCTATCAATTGCGGCGATCCTCGCGCAGGACGGCATCACCACCGGCGCGATCTACGCGCTGCTCGCGCTCGCGCTGGTGCTGGTGTTCTCCGTGACGCGGGTGATCTTCATCCCGCAGGGGGAGTTTGTTTCATACGGCGCGTTGACGCTCGCCGCCTTGCAGACACAAAAATTTCCCGCCACCTGCTGGCTGCTGATGGCGATGGGCGCTGCGTGCTTCGTCGTCGAGACGGCGGGGTTGGTGCGGCATCCCGAGCGGCGCCGGCATGCGGCACGCACGCTGGTGATGCTGGTCGGCAAATACCTGCTGTTTCCGATCGCGGTATACGCGCTCACGCGCGGCGTTTTCCTTCAGCCTCTGCCGATGATCGTGCAGATTGCGTTGACGCTACTGATCGTGATTCCGATGGGCCCATTCGTCTACCGGCTCGCGTATGAGCCGATCGCGGAGGCGACCACGTTGTTGCTGCTCATCGTGGCGGTGGCGGTGCACTTCGCGATGGTCGGCCTGGGGCTCGTGATGTTCGGCGCCGAAGGCTCGCGTACCACGGCGTTTTCCGATGCGACCTTCACTGCCGGCAGCCTTTCGATCTCCGGGCAAAGTCTGTGGGTGGTGGGCACGGCGGTGGTGTTGATCGGCGCGCTATACCTGTATTTCGACCGCTCGATCTCGGGCAAGGCGTTGCGCGCCACGTCGGTGAACCGGCTCGGCGCGCGGCTCGTCGGCATCGGCACGACGCAGGCGGGACGCCTCGCGTTCACGCTCGCGGCAGGGCTCGGCGCGCTGTGCGGCATTCTCGTCGCACCGCTGACCACCATTTATTACGACTCGGGCTTCCTGATCGGTTTGAAGGGCTTCGTGGGCGCGATTATCGGCGGCCTCGTCAGCTATCCGCTGGCGGCGGCGGGCTCGATCCTGGTCGGCCTGCTGGAGTCGTATTCGTCGTTCTGGGCGAGCGCGTACAAGGAAGTGATCGTGTTCACGCTGATCATCCCGGTGCTGCTGTGGCGCAGTCTAGCCAGCCCGCACGCCGAAGAAGACGAGGAGTGACGCGATGAAACGGATCATGCAAAACAAGTTCTTCTGGCTGTTCCTGATCGTGCTGTTCTCGCTGCCGGTGTTGCCGCAGCCGATCCATGTGCCCGAGTATTGGGTGACGCTGCTCAACTACATCGGCTTGTACTCGATCGTGGCGATCGGGCTTATCCTGCTGACCGGCATTGGTGGGATGACGAGCTTCGGGCAGGCAGCGTTCGTCGGTATCGGCGCCTACGCGACCGCCTATCTCACGACGCGGTTCGGCGTATCGCCGTGGCTCGCGCTGATCGCCGGCGTGGTCGTGACCGCCTTGATCGCGCTGATGCTGGGTCTCGTGACGATGCGCCTCTCCGGTCACTTTCTGCCGCTCGGCACGATCGCATGGGGACTCGCGCTGTTCTATCTGTTCGGCAATCTTGAAATGCTCGGCAAGTACGACGGCATCAACGGGATTCCGGTGCTAAATGTTTTTGGCATCAACCTGGAATCGGGGCGCCATATTTATTACCTGATCTGGCTGGTCGTGCTCGGCGCGGTGGTGTCTGTTCAAAATCTGCTTAATAGCCGGCCCGGGCGAGCGATCCGTGCACTGCGCGGCGGCGGCATGATGGCCGAAGCCATGGGCGTGAATACCGGCTGGATGCGCGTGGTGATTTTCGTCTATGCCGCTGTGCTGGCGTCGATTTCGGGCTTTCTCTACGCCCACCTTCAACGTGCGGTGAATCCCACGCCGTTCGGCTTGAATCACGGCATCGAGTTTCTGTTCATGGCGGTGGTGGGTGGCGTGTCGCATGTTTGGGGCGCGGTGCTCGGCGCGGCCATCCTGACTGTGTTGCAGGACTATCTTCAAACGCTGCTGCCCAGGTTGCTCGGGGAGAACGGGAACTTCGAAGTAATCGTATTCGGCATCTTGATGGTGCTGTTGTTGCAATACGCCCGCCAAGGCGTATGGCCGTTCGTCGCACGTTTCTTCCCGCGCGGGCCACGCGCGCATCTGCCGGATCACGCTGAGCCCTTGCCGCAGCGCAGCAAGCCGGTCGAGGGAGAAAGTCTGCTGACGGTGAATAAGGCGCGTAAGCAGTTCGGCGGGCTCGTGGCGGTGAACGACGTCAGCTTCGAGGTGAAAGCAGGGCAGATCATCGGCCTGATCGGTCCGAACGGCGCGGGCAAGTCGACCACGTTCAATCTGGTTACCGGCGTGTTTCAAGCGACCAGTGGAGAGATTACTTTCCGCGGCGAACGCATTGATTCGCTGAATTCACGTGAAATCGTCAAGCGCGGAATCGGCCGCACGTTTCAGCACGTCAAACTTTTGCCGGGCATGACCGTGCTCGAGAACGTGGCGATTGGCGCGCATCTGCGTGGACAGGCCGGCATATGGCGTAGCATCGCCCGCCTGAACAGCGCGGAAGAGGCACGGCTGATGGCTGAAGCCGCGCGCCAGATTCGCCGCGTCGGGCTCGAGCAGCACATGTACGATGAGGCCGGCAGTCTGGCGCTAGGGCAGCAGCGGATTCTCGAAATCGCCCGTGCGCTGTGCTGCGATCCGACCTTGCTGCTGCTGGATGAGCCGGCGGCAGGTCTGCGATATCAGGAGAAGCTGCAACTGGCTGATCTGTTGCGCCGACTCAAGGCTGAAGGCATGAGCGTGCTGCTGGTCGAACACGATATGGATTTCGTGATGAATCTCACCGATCGGCTGGTGGTGATGGAGTTCGGCACGCGTATCGCGGAAGGTTTGCCGCTGGAGGTACAGCAGGACCCGGCGGTGCTCGAAGCGTATCTCGGCGGGGTGGAATGATGGAGAACACGATGAATGCCGCTGCACCGATTCTCGACGTGACCGGTTTGTCGGTCCGGTATGGCAAGGTTGAGGCACTGCACGGCGCGGCGATCAAAGTGGGGGCTGGACAGATCGTCTCGGTGATTGGGCCGAACGGCGCGGGCAAGTCTACGTTGCTGAATGCGATCATGGGAGCGTTGCCGACCACGGGCCATGCGAAGGGCACCATTCTGTATCAGGGCGAAGACGTCAGCGCGGTGCCGGTTGAAAAGCGGGTCGCGCGCGGCATGTGTCTCGTGCCAGAAAAGCGTGAGCTGTTTGCGTCGATGACGGTCGAGGACAACCTCGTGCTCGGGGCTTATCGGCGCAAGCGTGCGGGGGAGCGTAACTTCCTCGACCAGTTGGAGCCGGTCTTTACGCTGTTTCCTCGGCTGAAGGAACGCCGCAAGCAGGCGGCAGGGACGTTGTCCGGGGGCGAGCGGCAAATGCTCGCGGTAGGACGAGCGCTGATGGGGAAGCCCGATCTACTGATGTTGGACGAGCCGAGTTTGGGTCTCGCGCCGTTGATCGTGAAAGAGATTTTTCACATCATTAGCGCGCTGCGCCAGACGGGCGTCGCCACACTGTTGATCGAACAGAACGCCCGGGCAGCGCTGCAAATCTCCGATTATGGCTATGTGCTTGAAACGGGCGAACTGGCGCTCGAAGGTCCGGCGGCTGATCTTGCGCAAAATCCGCGGGTGATCGAGACCTATCTGGGGCTGGCTAAGAAAGTGGCTTAGCGTCGGTCGCGTCATCGTTTTCTCGCTGTTCGAAGCGGCGTGTTTCACGTGAAACACGCCGCTTTTTTATTGATTGGCCGTTCGGACGAAATTCGGGCCTAAACCGAACCCGTTATAATTCGTCGATACATTTCCTTTAAAGGCTCACGCGACGATCTGGCGTGAGATCCGCCATGCTTTTTCCCACAGAATTTGACGTAATCGTCGTCGGAGGTGGTCATGCCGGCACCGAGGCTGCATTGGCTTCGGCGCGCATGGGCAATACGACGCTGCTGCTGACGCACAACATCGAGACCCTCGGACAGATGAGTTGCAATCCGTCGATTGGCGGCATCGGCAAGGGCCATCTCGTGAAGGAAGTCGATGCGCTAGGCGGTGCAATGGCGGCCGCGACGGACGAGGGCGGCATCCAGTTCCGCATCCTCAATTCGTCGAAGGGGCCGGCCGTTCGCGCGACGCGCGCTCAGGCAGACCGTCTGCTTTATAAGCAGGCAATCCGGCATCGGCTGGAGAATCAGCCGAACTTGTGGCTATTCCAGCAAGCCGTCGACGATTTGATGGTCGAGGGTGACCGAGTAGTCGGTGCGGTTACGCAGGTGGGCATTCGTTTTCGCTCGCGCGCAGTGGTCTTGACGGCTGGGACGTTCCTCGACGGCAAGATTCATGTCGGGTTAAACAACTATACCGGCGGCCGTGCCGGTGACCCCGCTGCGGTGTCCTTGTCCGCGCGACTCAAGGAATTGAAGCTGCCGCAAGGCCGGCTCAAGACCGGGACGCCACCGCGCATCGACGGACGCACGATCGATTTTTCCAAGCTCGAAGAACAGCCGGGCGACCTGGATCCGGTGCCCGTGTTCTCGTTTCTCGGGCGCGTTGAGCAGCATCCGCGGCAAGTGCCGTGCTGGGTCACGCACACCAATGAGCGTACGCACGACATCATCCGCGGCGGGCTCGACCGCTCGCCCATGTACACGGGCGTCATCGAGGGAGTGGGGCCGCGCTATTGCCCATCCATCGAGGACAAGATCCATCGCTTCGCGACGAAGGAATCGCACCAGATTTTCCTTGAACCAGAAGGGCTGACGACGAACGAGTTCTATCCGAACGGCATTTCCACGAGCCTTCCGTTCGACGTACAACTGGAACTGGTGCGGTCGATGCGCGGTTTGGAGCACGCGCATATCCTGCGGCCAGGCTACGCGATCGAATATGACTATTTCGACCCGCGAGGACTTAAGGCCTCGCTGGAAACGAAAGTGATCGACGGGTTGTTCTTTGCGGGTCAAATCAACGGCACGACCGGCTACGAGGAAGCTGCCGCGCAAGGTTTGCTCGCGGGCATCAACGCCGGATTGCACGTGCAGGGCAAGGAAGCCTGGTGTCCTCGCCGCGACCAGGCGTATCTCGGCGTGTTGGTCGACGATCTCGTTACCCGTGGCGTCTCCGAGCCGTACCGGATGTTCACGAGCCGCGCGGAATATCGTCTGAGTTTGCGTGAAGACAACGCCGATATGCGCCTGACTGAAATCGGGCGCGAGCTCGGCGTCGTCGACGATATCCGGTGGAACGCATTCAGCCGTAAGCGCGACGCGGTTTCACGTGAAACAGAGCGGCTCCGCACAACGTGGGTCAATCCTAAGACGTTACCTGCGGAGGAAGCGACGGCATTGCTCGGCAAGCCGATCGATCACGAGTACAGCTTGGCCGATCTACTGCGTCGCCCGGGGATCAGCTACGACGGCGTTTGCGCTTTGCGCACAGGCACATGCGCAGCGCCCGACCTATTGGCCGAAGACGACGTGCTGCGCGCTCAGATCAAGGAACAGATCGAGATCGGCATTAAGTATCAGGGCTATATCGACCGCCAGGCCGGTGAAATCGAGCGCAATGAGGCGCACGAAAGCACGAGGTTGCCGGACGGCCTGGATTACGCCGAAGTCCGCGGGCTGTCGTTCGAGGCGCGCCAGAAGCTGACGCAGTTCCGCCCCGAGACCATTGGACAGGCGTCGCGCATTTCGGGCATCACGCCGGCGGCGATCTCGTTGCTGATGGTGCATTTGAAGCGCGGTTTGGGACGCCGTCCGGCGAAACCGGCTGCGCCTGACACCGACGCTACGCCGGTGACGCAATGACCGTGAGCCAGAAGGGAGGCGGTAGGGAAGCGTTGGCGCCGTTGCTGACGGATGGTGCGCGCGAACTCGGCCTCGATCTGAGCGACGCCCAACTCGGCAAGCTGCTCGATTACGTCGCCTTGCTGTCGAAGTGGAACGCCGTCTACAACCTGACGGCGATTCGTGATCCGCGGCAAATGCTGATTCAGCACATTCTGGATTCGCTCTCGATCGTGCCGCACCTAGCGCCGCGCGGTCCGTCCTCGGCGCTCGACGTGGGTTCCGGCGGCGGTCTGCCGGGTATCGTGCTGGCGATAGTTTTGCCTGAATGGACCGTCACTGTGAATGACATCGTTCATAAGAAGACGGCTTTTCAGGCTCAGGCCAAGGCCGAACTTGGCTTGGCGAATCTCTCGGTGGTGACTGGCCGCGTGGAAACACTGCGGCCGGGCGCCGAAGTTCCGGCGAAGTTCGACGTAATCGTCTCGCGCGCATTCGCAGAGCTCACGGATTTCGTTACACTGGCCCGTCATCTGGTTGCCGAGCACGGTGCAATCTGGGCGATGAAAGGGCAGCGTCCCGACGATGAGATCGAACGCTTGCCGGCGGGCGCCCACGTGGAACAGATCATCCGGCTGAACGTGCCGGCGCTGGACGCCGAACGGCATCTGATCAAGGTTGTCGTGGACGCCGGGAACTGACGACCGCCGCTAGCCTCACGCGTCCGATACCAATAGCGCTTTTTATTTCATCCAGGCAGCAAAAGGGACACTCCAACGATGGCAAAAATCTTCTGCGTTGCGAACCAGAAAGGCGGCGTCGGCAAGACGACGACCGCAGTCAATCTGGCCGCGAGCCTGGCAGCGCAGGAACAGCGAGTCCTTCTCATCGATCTGGACCCGCAAGGCAACGCCACGATGGGCAGCGGCATCGACAAGGGCGCATGTGCGAACACCGTCTACGAGGTGCTCGTGGATGGCGTCGCGGTGAGCGACGCGCGAGTGCGGCCGGAAGCTGTCGACTATGACGTACTGCCCGCGAACCGCGAACTGGCCGGAGCGGAGGTCGAGCTGGTCAGCGTCCAGAACCGCGAGCGTCAACTGAAGCTCGCGCTGGCTGCGGTCGAGGGCGAATATGATTTCGTGCTGATCGACTGCCCGCCGGCTTTGTCGCTGCTCACGCTCAATGGCTTGTGCGCCGCACACGGCGTCGTCATTCCAATGCAATGCGAGTACTTCGCGCTCGAAGGTTTGTCGGATCTGGTCAACACGATCAAGCAGGTACACGCCAATCTGAACCGTGATCTGAAGGTGATCGGCCTGCTGCGCGTGATGTTCGATCCGCGCATCACTTTGCAACAGCAGGTTTCGGATCAACTGAAAGAGCATTTCGGCGACAAGGTATTCGATGTGGTGATCCCGCGCAATGTTCGTCTCGCCGAGGCGCCCAGCTATGGATTGCCGGGCGTCGTATTCGACACGGCGTCGCGCGGCGCGCAGGCGTATGTGCAGTTCGGCGCGGAAATGATTGAGCGGGTGCGCGCACTGAATAACGCGCCCCAGGCGTCCTAAGGGATCGAGGAAGCACGATGAATGCAGTAGCAAGAAAGAAGGGGCTGGGCCGCGGGCTGGAAGCGTTGCTTGGCGGCAGTGCGGACATTACAGAGGCCGTGACGATCGAAGGTGCGCCGCACGTGCTGCCGCTCAGCAAGTTGCAGGCGGGTAAGTATCAGCCGCGCACGCGCATGGACGAGGGCGCATTGCAGGAGCTCGCGGCCAGCATCCGTGCCCAGGGGCTGATGCAGCCGATCCTGGTGCGCCCCGTATCGGCGGACAAGTACGAGATCATCGCCGGCGAGCGTCGTTTCCGTGCGGCGCGCCTTGCGGGCCTCGACGAAGTGCCTGTGCTGGTGAAGGACGTGCCTGACCAGGCCGCTGCGGCGATGGCGCTGATCGAGAACATTCAGCGCGAGGATCTGAATCCGCTTGAAGAAGCGCAGGGCATTCAGCGCTTGCTCGATGAGTTCAACTTTACGCACGAGCAGGCGGCGGAGTCGGTCGGTCGGTCGCGTAGTGCGGTGTCAAACCTGCTGCGCCTGCTCAACCTCGCAACGCCGGTGCAGACCATGTTGTTGGCCGGCGACCTCGATATGGGGCATGCTCGCGCATTACTGGCTGTCGACGCCGCGACGCAGATCACGCTTGCCAATCAGGTCGTCAATAAGCGCATGTCGGTGCGCGAAACCGAAAAGCTGGTGACGTCGACCACCAAAGCGGCGCCGGCGGTCAAGGCGCGCGCTAATCCCGATGGCGGCCGCGATACGCGGCGACTCGAAGAGGAACTGTCGGACCTGCTCGCGGCAACGGTAAAGATCAAGCTCGGCCGACGTGGTCGAGGGCAGGTGCTGGTGGATTTCGGTGACCTTGACGCACTGGAAGGCATTCTTGTCCGCTTGCGTGGTAATGCCACGGCGTAAGCAGGGTGACGTGCGCTGAATCTGAGTATCGAACGATGTTGCCGGATCTGGAGTGCGACTGCGGGATCGGCTGGATTCCTAATTGATTCGGCGCCCGATGTTCGGAATCGTTGAACTGTGAGAGATGTGCGCGTCTATGCCTCCACCGCGACGGCTTCTCAGATGTCCACCCAAGGCGACGAAAAGCACTGTCTGTTGCATTTCAGAGACGTCTGTCGCCGCGCCTGCGCCGCCTGTCGATGAGTGCAGGCGCGCCGGATTCAATGCGTATATTTGATTGTCCCCCAAGCCTCCTTACATTCACCGTATTTTCATGCATCGGAAGGTGGTTCCCGCATCGTGAGCAGCGTTTTCATACCGGTTATTGAACGGCCTAAAGTCTTGAATTGCCTGCAACTATCGCTTACAATCGCCCGGATTTAATTGCACGGCAACCCCGTAAGCGCAGCGAAAGCTCGCGGGCTGGAACAAGACTTTCGGAACACTGCGATGGCGGTCAAAGCGTCGAATCAAGCGCCGAAGAATGGGCACGACGAACACCGCGCTGAACGCGCCGCTTCCGATGCGTCCACCGGTCCGCACGTTGCACCTGACGACGCGTGGGATGTCGAGCAACGAGATAACAATATCGTTCCGCTCACGCGGGCCGAGGCTGAGAAGCTGTTTGGTCCTAATGTGAGTCGTCCGTCGCGCGTTACGCCGTTTAAGGTTGTGGCAGCGCAAATGGTTTTGTCCCTGGTTGCTACGCTGGTGTGGTGGCTGTTTTACAAGCCGCCGGGCGCTGCTGCGCTGTCCGCGTTCCTGGGAGGAGCGATCTGCTGGTTGCCGGGCGCGTTGTTCGCGGCACGACTGAGAACGTTGAGCGGCGCGGAAACAGTGATGAGCTGGATGATCGGCGAAGCGCTCAAGATGGGGACAACGATCGCGATGTTTGTGGCCATCGCCTTCTGGTATCACGACGTACGCTGGGTGCCGCTGCTCGTGACCTACCTCATCGCGCTCAAGACGTACTGGATCGCCCTCGCCTGGCGCTAGTTCGCGGCAACAAGGTAGCAGCAAAAAATTCAGGCCGGCGCGCAGCGCTGGTAAGGCGTGCGGATACGGTACGATCCGCACCCGGCGCGTTTCCGCAAGAGAGCATCGCCGCGGGAACGGCCTAAGACGATTTTCGACAATTTGGGTGGCTTTAACGATATGGCAGCTAGCGAAGGCACGCGCGCAATGGATCCGTCCGAGTACATCGCGCACCACTTGCAGAACTTTTCCACCGGACACCAGACGTCGATTTTCGACATCCACGTGTGGAATCTGGACACCCTTTTCTGGTCGATCGTTTGCGGTCTGGCCACCATCTTGATTCTGCATTTCGCTGCCCGCAAGGCGACGTCCGGCGTGCCGGGCCGATTCCAGTGCGCAGTTGAAATGCTGGTCGAAATGGTCGAGGATCAATCGAAGTCGATGATCCACGGCACGCGCACCTTCATCGCGCCGCTGGCGTTGACCGTGTTCGTGTGGGTCGCGCTGATGAACGCCCTCGACTTTATCCCTGTCGACCTGCCGGGCCACGTGATCGACTGGCTGGGCCTCTCCGGCGTCATCTCGCATCACCGCATCGTGCCGACCGCCGATCTGAACGGTACGCTCGGCATCGCCCTCGGTGTCTTCGCGCTGATGATTTACTACAACTTCAAGATCAAGGGCGCCGGCGGCTTCGTGCACGAACTGCTGTCCGCTCCGTTCGGCGCGCATCCGCTGCTGTGGATCCCGAACCTTGCACTGAACATCATCGAGTTCGTCGCGAAGACGGTCTCGCTCGGCATGCGGCTGTTCGGCAACATGTACGCGGGCGAACTGTTGTTCCTGCTGATTGCCCTGCTCGGCAGCATCTGGAGCTTCGGCGCGGACACGACGGTGCTTGGCTTCATCGGCCACGTGATCGCCGGCAGCGTGTGGGCCATCTTCCACATCCTGATCGTGCTGCTGCAGGCGTTCATTTTCATGATGCTGACGCTGGTGTACATCGGCCAGGCACACGACACGCACTAACCCGCGCTGTCGACCAAAGAATCGCAGTTTTCAAATCCAGTTCCAACCAGTTCTAAAAGACTTTTCACAAAGGAGTGATCATGCAAGCTTTCATCGCCAACATCCAGGGTCTGACCGCCATCGGTATCGGCATCATCATCGGCCTGGGTGCAATCGGCGCCTGTATCGGTATCGGCCTGATGGGCGGCAAGTACATCGAAGCATGTGCACGCCAGCCGGAACTGATGAACCCGCTGCAAACCAAGATGTTCCTGCTGGCTGGTCTGATCGATGCGGCGTTCCTGATTGGCGTTGGTGTGGCAATGCTGTTTGCGTTCGCGAACCCGCTGCTGTCGAAGCTGGCAGGCTAAGGTTCCTCGGAAGTTTGCGCCTGAGCTATAACTGGTGAAGGCGCAGGGCGGAACGGGCACTTGGGCGCTGATCGAAGACAGAATCGATGAGCGCCTTGCCGTTTCACTTTTCCGAACTAGCAACGTTTAAGGAAACACCGTGAATCTCAACGCAACCCTGTTTGCGCAAATGGTCGTGTTCCTGATCCTCGCGTGGTTCACGATGAAGTTCGTGTGGCCGCCGCTGATCAATGCCCTCGACGAGCGCTCAAAGAAGATTGCTGACGGTTTGTCTGCCGCTGAAAAGGGCAAGGCTGAACTCGAAGCCGCTCACAAGCGCGTCGACCAGGAACTGGCTCAGGCACGCAACGACGGTCAGCAACGTATTGCTGACGCAGAAAAGCGCGCTGTGGCAGTCGCTGACGAAATCAAGACGCAAGCACAAGCCGAAGCGGCCCGCATCATCGCGCAAGCGAAGGCCGACGCGGAACAGCAAGTCGTCAAGGCGCGCGAAACGCTGCGCGGTGAAGTCGCCGCATTGGCTGTGAAGGGCGCTGAACAGATCCTGAAGCGTGAAGTCGACCAGGCAGCTCACGCTGACCTGCTGAATCAACTGAAAGCCGAGCTCTGATCATGGCCGAACTTGCAACCATCGCCCGTCCGTACGCAGAAGCGCTGTTTGGCGTGGCCGAAGCTGGTGACATCGCCGCCTGGTCCACGCTCGTGCAGGAGCTGGCACAGGTTGCGCGTCTGCCCGAAGTGCTGTCGATCGCCTCGAGCCCGAAAGTGAGCCGCGCCCAGGTCAGCGAACTGTTGCTGGCCGCGGTCAAGTCGCCGCTCAAGGACAACGCGCAAGCGAAGAACCTGGTGCAAATGCTGGTCGATAACCATCGCTTGCAATTGCTGCCGGAAATCGCCGTGCAGTTCGAAGAGTTGAAGAACGCCCGCGAAGGGGCGGCAGATGTGCTGATCGTCAGCGCATTCCCGCTCGAAGGCGCGCAGTTGAACGACCTCGTCGCAAGTCTCGAACGCAAGTTCAAGCGCAAGCTGAAGCCGACGGTCGAGGTCGACTCGTCGCTGATTGGCGGCGTGCGCGTGACGGTTGGCGACGAAGTGCTCGATACCTCGGTCCGCGCGCGGCTTGCCAGCATGCAAACGGCTCTGACGGCCTGAAGCGCCTCTTGCGCTGAAGCGGCTGGCACGCAACAGAATTGACTATCAGGAGCGAATAATGCAACTCAATCCCTCTGAGATCAGCGAGCTGATCAAGAGCCGGATCCAGGGTCTTGAAGCGAGCGCGGACGTTCGCAACCAGGGCACTGTGATCTCCGTGACCGACGGCATCGTGCGTATTCACGGCCTGTCGGAAGTGATGCAGGGCGAGATGCTCGAATTCCCGGGCAACACGTTCGGTCTCGCACTGAACCTCGAGCGCGACTCGGTCGGCGCCGTGATTCTGGGTGAATACGAACACATTTCGGAAGGCGACATCGTCAAGACGACGGGCCGCATTCTGGAAGTGCCGGTGGGTCCGGAACTGCTCGGCCGCGTGGTCGACGCACTCGGCAATCCCATCGACGGCAAGGGCCCGATCAATGCAAAGAAAACCGACGCAATCGAAAAGATCGCGCCGGGCGTGATCTGGCGTAAGTCGGTTTCCGAGCCGGTCCAAACCGGGCTGAAATCGATCGACGCGATGGTGCCGGTTGGCCGTGGCCAGCGCGAGCTGATCATCGGCGATCGCCAGTGCGGCAAGACCGCGGTCGCAGTCGATGCGATCATCAACCAGAAGGGCAAGAATCTCTTCTGTATCTACGTCGCGATCGGTCAGAAGGCTTCGTCGATCATGAACGTGGTGCGTAAGCTGGAAGAAACCGGCGCGCTGGAATACACGATCGTCGTGGCAGCTTCGGCTTCGGAATCGGCTGCCATGCAATACCTCGCGCCTTACGCGGGCTGCACGATGGGCGAGTACTTCCGCGATCGCGGCCAGGACGCGCTGATCGTCTACGACGACTTGACCAAGCAAGCTTGGGCATACCGCCAGATCTCGCTGTTGCTGCGCCGCCCGCCGGGTCGTGAAGCTTATCCGGGCGACGTGTTCTACCTGCACTCGCGTCTGCTGGAGCGTGCTGCTCGCGTCTCGGAAGAGTATGTCGAGAAGTTCACCAACGGCGAAGTGAAGGGCAAGAGCGGTTCGCTGACGGCGTTGCCGGTCATTGAAACGCAAGCAGGTGACGTGACGGCGTTCGTTCCGACGAACGTGATTTCGATTACCGACGGCCAGATCTTCCTGGAAACCGATCTTTTCAACGCAGGTATCCGCCCGGCGATCAACGCCGGCGTGTCGGTGTCGCGCGTCGGTGGTGCAGCTCAAACCAAGGTCGTGAAGAAGCTGTCGGGCGGTATCCGTACCGACCTCGCGCAGTATCGTGAACTGGCTGCGTTCGCGCAGTTCGCCTCGGACCTCGACGAAGCCACCCGTAAGCAACTGGAGCGCGGCCGCCGCGTGACGGAACTGCTCAAGCAGCCGCAGTATCAACCGCTGCAAGTGTGGGAACTGGCGATCTCGCTGTTTGCCGCGAACAACGGCTACCTCGACGATCTGGAAGTCGCACAGGTGCTGCCGTTCGAAAAGGGCCTGCGCGAATACCTGAAGTCGAGCCACGCTGACCTGATCAAGCGCGTCGAAGACACCAAGGAACTCTCGAAGGACGACGAAGGCCTGCTGCACACGGCCGTCAAAGACTTCAAGAAGTCCGGCGCTTATTGATCCGCGAGTGACCCGCAAGGCATAAACGGACCTTGAAGCGGCGCGGGCCGCAGGCAACTGAACCCGCGCTGCTTCGATCAAGGAGCAAGCAATGGCTGGAATGAAGGAAATTCGCGGCAAGATCAAGAGCGTGCAGAACACGCGCAAGATCACGAAAGCGATGGAGATGGTGGCCGCATCGAAGATGCGCCGCGCTCAGGAGCGCATGCGCGCTGCTCGCCCGTACGCCGACAAGGTCCGCGATATCGCTGCACACATGAGCCGTGCGAATCCCGAGTATCGTCACCCGTTCATGGTGTCGAACGAGGGCGCGAAGACGGCCGGCATCATCCTCGTCACGACCGACAAGGGTCTGTGCGGCGGCATGAACACCAACGTGCTGCGTGCGTCGCTGCAGAAGTTCAAGGAACTGGAAGGCCAGGGCAAGACGATCGAGGCAACCGCGATTGGCACCAAGGGTCTCGGTTTCCTGAACCGTCTGCGCGCGAAGGTGGTGTCGAATGTCGTGCATCTGGGCGACACGCCGCATCTGGAAAAGCTGATCGGCGCGGTGAAGGTTCAGCTCGACCTGTACTCGGAAGGCAAGGTTTCGGCGGTGTACCTGGCGTACACGCGCTTCGTCAATACGATGAAGCAGGAGCCGGTGATCGAGCAACTGCTGCCGCTGTCGGCAGACCAGTTCGAGCGCAAGGAAGAAGACGGCGCGACGCCGAGCACGCAGTGGGACTACATCTACGAGCCGGATGCGCAGGCCGTGGTGGACGAACTGCTGGTGCGTTATGTCGAAGCGCTGGTCTATCAGGCCGTCGCGGAAAACATGGCATCGGAACAGTCGGCACGAATGGTGGCGATGAAGGCCGCTTCCGATAACGCGAAGACGGTCATCAATGAACTGCAGCTCGTGTACAACAAGAGCCGCCAGGCCGCAATCACGAAAGAACTGTCGGAAATCGTCGGTGGCGCCGCTGCGGTCTGATCGTCAAGACGACAGGCAGGCCGACGCCGTGAGGCGGGCCCAACTGAGCGGCACCCCGAAACTGCGCCTTTGCGCGAGTGAAGAATTGAGTATCTAAAGGAAAAGCGATGAGTACTACTGCTTTGGTAGAAGGCAAGATCGTACAGTGCATCGGCGCGGTGATCGACGTGGAATTCCCGCGTTCGGACATGCCGAAGATTTACGACGCGCTCATTCTCGAAGGTTCGGAACTGACCCTCGAAGTCCAGCAACAGCTGGGCGACGGCGTCGTCCGTACCATCTGTCTGGGTGCATCCGACGGTCTGCGCCGTGGCACGACGGTGAAGAACACCGGCAAGCCGATCAGCGTGCCGGTCGGCAAGCCGACCCTCGGCCGGATCATGGACGTGTTGGGTCGCCCGATCGACGAAGCCGGCCCGATCAATTCGGACGTGGTTCGCGGCATTCACCAGAAGGCTCCGGCGTTCGACGAACTGTCGCCGTCGACCGAACTGCTCGAAACCGGCATCAAGGTTATCGACCTGATCTGCCCGTTCGCGAAGGGCGGCAAGGTGGGTCTGTTCGGCGGCGCCGGCGTGGGCAAGACGGTGAACATGATGGAACTGATCAACAACATCGCGAAGGAACACGGTGGTTACTCCGTGTTCGCCGGCGTTGGCGAGCGTACCCGCGAAGGGAACGACTTCTATCATGAAATGAAGGACTCGAACGTTCTCGACAAGGTCGCGCTGGTGTACGGCCAGATGAACGAGCCGCCGGGCAACCGTCTGCGCGTCGCGCTGACCGGTCTGACGATGGCCGAGCACTTCCGCGACGAAGGCCTCGACGTGCTGTTCTTCGTCGACAACATTTACCGTTTCACGCTGGCAGGCACGGAAGTATCGGCACTGCTCGGCCGTATGCCGTCGGCCGTGGGCTATCAGCCGACGCTGGCTGAAGAAATGGGTAAGTTGCAAGAGCGTATTACGTCGACCAAGACCGGCTCGATCACGTCCGTTCAGGCCGTGTACGTCCCTGCGGATGACTTGACCGACCCGTCGCCGGCTACGACTTTCGGCCACCTCGACGCAACGGTCGTGTTGTCGCGTGACATCGCATCGCTGGGTATCTATCCGGCTGTGGACCCGCTCGATTCGACCTCGCGTCAGATCGACCCGAACGTGATCGGCGAAGAGCATTACTCGATCACGCGCGGCGTGCAGCAAACGCTGCAGCGCTACAAGGAACTGCGCGACATCATCGCGATTCTGGGCATGGACGAACTCGCGCCGGAAGACAAGCTCGCCGTCGCGCGCGCTCGTAAGATCCAGCGTTTCCTGTCGCAGCCGTTCCACGTTGCGGAAGTGTTCACGGGTTCGCCGGGCAAGTACGTGCCGCTGAAGGAAACGATCCGTGGCTTCAAGATGATCGTCGACGGCGAGTGCGACCACCTGCCGGAACAAGCGTTCTACATGGTCGGCACGATCGACGAAGCCTTCGAAAAGGCCAAGAAGATCCAGTAAAGGTCGGGTGTAACCAAGCGGGCGCCGGCCTCGCGCGTATCGCTGCCTTTGCGGTGGCGCAACGCAAAGCCGGCGCCTCTTACTACGCTCAACCCAGGAGTCGACATTTATGGCAACTATCAAGGTAGACGTCGTCAGCGCGGAAGAGCAGATCTTCTCGGGCCAGGCGAAGTTCGTCGCGCTGCCGGGCGAGGCGGGTGAACTCGGCATCCTGCCGGGCCACACGCCGCTCATCACGCGGATTCGTCCGGGTGCGGTGCGCATCGAAGCTGAAAACGGCGAAGAAGAGTTTGTGTTCGTCGCCGGCGGTATTCTCGAAGTTCAGCCGGGCGCTGTCACGGTTCTCGCCGACACTGCAATTCGCGGCAAGGATCTCGACGAAGCCAAAGCTGAAGATGCACGCAAGCGTGCGGAAGAAGCGCTGCAGAACACGGGCTCGAACCTCGAATACGCTACCGCGCAAGCGGAACTGGCGTACGCAACGGCTCAACTCGCGGCAATCCAGCGCCTGCGTAAGCTGCGCGGTCAGAACTAGGCAATACGTATCAGAGAGAAAGCAGCCTCCTCGGCTGCTTTTTTTTGATCGTCACTTGACGTTTACGGAAGGGTAATCAAAATTGCGCAATAGCATCGATTGATGCTTTGCCGTGCTGGTCCCCGAATGCGCTGCGGGTAAGACTTGATGCCGTATGGAGATGCGCCGGTGGCACAATCGATTTCAAATCCATTTCAATAGGGCGAGCTTTCGCTCACGGAGACAGCACCATGGCAACGCATGTGTCAGGCGAGGGCGCACTTATCGAACCCAGAGACGGGTTGTCGTACGTCCGTGGATCGACCGATATTCCGTTGAGCGATGCGACGATCGGTCAGTTTCTGCGCGACACGGCAGCGCGTTTTCCTGACCGTCCTGCCGTGGTGTTTCGCGAGCAGGGTATTCGCTGGACGTGGAAGGAGTTTGCGGAAGAGGTCGACGTGCTGGCCGCAGGATTGCTCGCGCTCGGCATCGTGAAGGGCGACCGCGTCGGTATCTGGTCACCGAATCGAGTCGAATGGGTGCTCACGCAGTTCGCGACGGCGCGCATCGGCGCCGTACTCGTCAACATCAACCCGGCCTATCGGCTCGCCGAACTCGAATATGCGCTGAACAAGGTCGGCTGCAAGGCGATTATCGCGGCCGAGCGTTTCAAGACGTCGATGTACCTGGAGATGCTGCAGGCGCTCGCCCCGGAGTTGGCCACACACGCGCCGGGCGACCTGCATGCTGCGAGGCTGCCCGATTTGCGCTATGTGATCCGCATGTGCGACACGGAAACGCCGGGCATGCTGAGCTTCTCGGATGTGATCGAGCGGGGCCGCGCGACGCTGGACGTCGCAAGGCTCGATGGAATCGGCGCCACGCTTTCGTGCCACGAGCCGATCAACATCCAGTTCACCAGCGGCACGACCGGTAATCCGAAGGGCGCGACGCTGACGCACAGCAACGTCGTCAACAACGCGCGCTATATCGCGATGGCAATGCGGCTGACCGAGCAGGATAGCCTGTGCATCCCCGTCCCGCTTTATCACTGTTTCGGCATGGTGCTCGCGGTGCTGGCGTGCGTGTCGGTCGGGGCGAACATGGTGTTTCCGGGCGAGGCTTTCGATCCGGCCGCAACGCTGGCCGCCGTCGCGGAAGAAAAGTGCACCGCGCTGCACGGTGTGCCTACCATGTTCATCGCTGAGCTCGATCATCCGAACTTTGCCGATTACGACCTCTCGCATTTACGCACCGGCATCATGGCCGGCTCGCCATGCCCGATTGAGACGATGAAGAAGGTCGTTTCGAAGATGCATCTGAGCGAAATCACGATCGCCTACGGCATGACGGAAACAAGCCCGGTGTCGTTTCAGAGTTCGACCACCGACCCGCTCGACAAACGCACGACGACCGTTGGCCGCATTCAGCCGCATCTCGAAGTGAAGATCATCGATCCGCTCGGTGCGATCGTGCCGGTTGGCGAGACCGGCGAGCTATGCACTCGCGGCTATTCAGTTATGCAAGGCTACTGGGGGGATGAGGAGAAGACGCGGGAAAGCATCGTGGACGGCTGGATGCATACCGGCGATCTGGCGACGCTCGACGCGGAAGGCTATTGCAACATCGTCGGCCGCCTCAAGGACATGCTGATCCGTGGCGGTGAGAACATCTATCCGCGGGAAATCGAAGAATTTCTGTTCCGTCATCCGAAGATCCAAAGCGTGCAGGTGTTCGGCGTGCCCGATGCGAAATACGGCGAGGAAGTGTGCGCGTGGATCGTATTGCGGTCGGGCGAGCAGGCCACCGCCGAAGAGATCCAGCAGTTCTGCCAAGGCCAGATTGCGCACTACAAGGTGCCGAAGTACATCCGCTTCGTCGACGAACTGCCGATGACGGTGACGGGCAAAGTGCAGAAATTCGTCATGCGGGAGCGCATGATTAGCGAATTGAAGGTGAAGGAAGATAAAACGGCTTGAGGCTCAGCGCGGGCACAAATCTCGCGTTGTGCTGGGTGGACCAGCCGCCGCCACGCTCGCAAAACAACTCGCAAACGTTTGGCAAGACGAAAAAAAAGCGGGCCTGGAGCCCGCTAAAAACCACACGCTACGGGGTTAGCGCGAGGAGACCAAAGTAGGAACCGACTGAGACGACGACCCGGCGTCGACTACGGCCCCAGCAGGGATGCCCCTTTACAGGGCTTCGGCATACGCCGACCGGCAAGTGCAAAGTATCCGCTCACACCGCGCACCCAGCCACATCCGTGTTGAAACCGTTGAGGGCATTGTGGGCGAATTAACCTTTGAGCGCGGTAACAAATTGTTTCAGGTTGTAACGCCCGCCAGATAAGGCGTTGCGGGATTTATTGCCAAAACGAAACCTTTAAAACGTAAATTTTACCTATGACTCGACGGCAATTTCATACGCCCGATTGATGCTATTCGCGAAGCATATTGCGGCGTAAATTGTTAAGTCGATTCCGCATGAACTCGTTGCACACTCACCTTTTTGCGGCCGATCGCCTTTGTTACAGGTGCTTTTCGAAACCGCTCGAAAATCGTCCCATGTGCGATGGCAACGACATTGCATCGCAGCACCGAACCCAGCCGGCGGGCCGGTGCAGAGGGCCGGTTCGCTGCGAAGACAAGCGTCCGCGCCGTTCTGCGTACGGTTAAGCGCGCTGAGGGCCGTTACACGATTGTGCGACGAACATCGAACCATCAGCGCCTTCTAATCCCGCCTTTTCCGTCGGAATTGAAAGGGCGGCCGAGCGCAAAGCTCTATTTCAGCCACTTATCCGCAATCGTCTGATATTCGCCAGTTGCGCGGGCAAGGTGCAACCACTGGTCGACGTACTGCTGGAGCGCGACATCGCCACGCGGCAACAGCCACGCCTTCTCGCCGTACTGGAACGGCTTGTCTGGATGCACCGAGCAAAGGCCTGGATTGAGCTTTTGCTGCAGCAGGGTCTCGGATGCATCTGTCACCATGACGTCCGCCTTGCCCGCGAGAATCTGCTTGAAGATCGTCACGTTGTCCGGATAGACGGTGACGGCCGCGTGCGTGAAATACTGCTTCGCGAAACGCTCGTTCGTGCCACCTGGATTGACGATCACGCGCGTTGCCGGTTGATCGATTTGCGCCACCGTTTGATATTTGCTGACGTCGTCGCACCGAACGATCGGCGTCTTGCCGTCCACCATATACGCCTGCGTGAAGAACGCACGTTTTTGCCGCTCGAGCGTGGGCGAGACCCCGCCGACGCCGATATCGCATTTCGCCACGAAGTCGTTCATCAGGTTCGGCCACGACGTTTTGACGTACTCCACCTTCACGCCGAGCGATTTAGCTAGCGCCTCCGTCATGTCGACGTCGATACCTTCGAACTGGCCATCCGGCTTATAGAAGGAGTAAGGCTTGTAGTCGCCGGTCGTGCAGGCGCGCAACGTGCCGCGAGCGAGAATGTCGTCGAGTCGCGAAGCGGCCGCGGCGGGGGCGCTGGTCTGCGCGTTGGCCGCGCCTGCGCAAATCAGAGCGCCGGCCAGAGCGCCGAGCAATGCGATTGCTGCCTTGTTCATGGAGTCTCCTTGGTTGTTTCGTCGTTGTTTGATAAGACCGTCGGATGATAGCCAGGCAATTTTCCCTTGAACATCGGCCGTTCGGCCAGGTCATGACCCGGCGGACGATAGGCCCCCAACCGCGGGATAAGCGGCCGCGACCGATCCGGGCGACAGTTATTGCCCGCATCGAGCACGATGCGGCGAGCCGGCTCCGGTAAAATGCCCCTTTGCTCTCAGTCGTACGCAACGTGGCCCATACCCTCCTGAACGACACCTTCCTGCGCGCGCTGCTGCGCCAGCCGACCGACTACACCCCTGTCTGGCTGATGCGGCAAGCCGGTCGCTACCTGCCGGAATACAACGCCACGCGCGGCCGCGCGGGCAGTTTCCTGGCTCTCGCCAAGAACCCGGCGTTCGCGACGGAAGTCACGCTGCAGCCGCTCGAGCGTTATCCGCTCGACGCCGCGATTCTCTTCTCCGACATCCTCACGGTGCCCGACGCAATGGGCCTCGGCCTCGAATTCGTGACCGGCGAAGGGCCGCAATTCGCCCGGCCGGTGCGCACGGAAGCCGACGTGGCGCGCCTCGCGGTGCCGGATATCGACGCCACGTTGCGCTACGTGACCGACGCCGTGCGCGAAATCCGCACCGCGCTCACCGACGCGCAAGGCCGTCAACGCGTGCCGCTGATCGGCTTTTCCGGCAGCCCGTGGACGCTCGCGTGTTACATGGTCGAAGGTAGCGGCTCGGCGGACTTCCGCACCGTCAAGTCGATGCTATATGCGCGCCCGGACCTGATGCATCGCATTCTCGACATCAACGCAAAATCTGTTGCGGCGTATCTGAATGCGCAGATCGAAGCCGGCGCGCAGGCGGTGATGATTTTCGACACGTGGGGCGGAGCGCTGGCTGACGGTGCGTATCAACGTTTTTCGCTGCATTACATCCAGCAGGTGGTGGCCCAGTTGAAGCGCGAGCACGACGGCGAGAAAGTGCCGGTGATCACCTTCACGAAAGGCGGCGGTCTGTGGCTCGACGAAATCGCGGATACCGGCGTGGACGCGGTCGGGCTCGATTGGACCGTCAACCTGCGCAAGGCACGCGAGCGCGTGGGCAGCAAGGTCGCGCTTCAGGGCAATATCGATCCATCGGTGCTGTTCGCGCCGCCGGCTTCGATCCGCATGGAAGCCCGCGCCGTGCTCGACAGTTTCGGCAACCATCCGGGCCACGTTTTCAACCTCGGCCACGGCATCTCGCAGTTCACGCCGCCGGAAAACGTCGCCGAACTCGTGGACGAAGTGCACCGTCATAGCCGTGCAATTCGCAGTGGCGCTCATGCACCAGCATGAAGCCGTAATCGTTGCCATTTTTGTTGCAGCGCAATGAACTGGGCTCTCCGTCTAAGGGAAAGTTCGGGGGCAAGAGGCCGTCAGTTGGCGATCTCGCGGTTGTCAAGACTTGACTTATACACATTCATTGCGCTGCGGCGCGGTAGAAGCTTTCGTCGCCCGCCAGCCCTTGCACATCGCGGGCGCATTTGATCCAAGCCTTATCTGGCAAGGGTTTCGCGGGGCCGCCGTGGAGTGTGCGGAATCCCACAGAAGGCCGCTGCGACGCGGCTTTCAGCCCTTCAGGGCAAAGTTCTCAACAAAGTTATCCACAGCCAGAGAGCCGGGTGCAATTGTTCTGCGGAATCCAAAACTTAGCGGCGAAGTTGAAGCTTTACCTTAACTTCGAAGAGTTCGCTGTCTGCCGAGGCGATACGACCGTGCGGCATTCGGCCGCGTCGCTTGAATCATTCTGCATAGCCGCGTGAGCGAAGTGTTCGTTCGCGTCGCGCTGGATCATCCGCTGCCGACCCTGTTCGACTATCGCTGCGACACAGCCGAGGCGGTTGCGCCGGGCGTGCTGGTGAGTGTGCCGTTCGGCAAGCGTCATGTGGTGGGGCTCGTTTGCGAAGTGGCTACTCACAGCGAGGTGCCGGCCGACCGTCTGCGGGATTTGCATGGCGTCTGCACCGCTTGCCCGCCGTTGTCGCCGCACTGGCTGGGTTTGGCCGCCTTCGCCGCCGACTATTACCAGCGCGGCCTCGGCGAAGTGGCGCTGCCCGCGCTGCCGCAGGCGCTCCGCGACGCCTCACGCTGGGCGCGCCTGTTCGCGCCCGAGGAACGTTACCGAATGACGCCCGAGGGTCGTCGCGCATTGCCCGATGCGTTGCCCGCGCGCGCCAGCTCGTTGAGAAAGTTGGCCCAGGCGCTGGCCGACGCCGAATCCCTGCTTGCCGCGGATGCCCGCGCGCTTCATCCCAAGGCCATCGCCACGCTGAACGCATGGCAAGCGGAAGGCTGGGTCGCACTGGACGTCATCGAAGCCGCCGCGGTGCTTGCGCCGTCTTCCGCCGACGCGCCGGCGCCCCTGCTGCCTACCCTCACCGACGAACAGTCGGCCGCCGTGGACGCGATCCGCGACGCGAACGGTTTCGCGCCCTTCCTGCTGCACGGCGTGACGGGTAGCGGCAAGACCGAGGTGTATCTGCGTGCGCTCGCCGAGATTCTCGCCGCGAAGCCCGACGCCCAGGCGCTCGTCCTCGTGCCCGAAATCAATCTGACGCCGCAGTTCGAGGCGGCTTTCCGTGCGCGCTTCGCCGCCCTGGAAGGCACGTCGATCGTCACGCTGCACAGCGGTCTCGCCGAGGGCGAACGCGCGCGCAACTGGTTCGCCGCGCACACCGGACGCGCGCGCATCGTGCTCGGCACACGGCTGGCGGTGCTCGCGTCGTTGCCGAAGCTCGCAATCATCGTCGTCGACGAGGAGCACGATCCGGCCTACAAACAACAGGAAGGTTTGCGCTATTCGGCGCGCGATCTGGCGATCTATCGCGCCAAGCAACTCGGTTTGCCGGTCGTGCTCGGTTCGGCCACGCCGTCGCTGGAGAGCTGGTGGCAGGCCGATCAAGGCCGCTACAAGCGCCTCACGTTGTCGTGCCGCGCGGTCGCCGACGCCGTGCTGCCGACCGTCAAACTGATCGATCTGGAAGAAGAGCGGCGCCGCGGGCGGGCCTCGGTGGAGGGATTGTCCGGGCCGCTGGTCGCCGCCCTGAAGGCGCGGCTTGAGCGCGGCGAGCAAAGCCTCGTGTTTCTCAACCGGCGCGGCTATGCACCGCAACTCGCCTGCGACGCCTGCGGCTGGGTCGCCGGTTGTCCGCGTTGCAGCGCCTACGTGGTGTTGCACAAGCCCGAACGCGCACTGCGCTGCCATCATTGCGGCTGGGAATCGCGCATTCCGCGCTCGTGTCCGGATTGCGGCAACGTCGACATCGCGCCGATGGGGCGCGGCACGCAACGCGTCGAGGAAACGCTGGCGAGCGCGGTCCCCGGCGCCCGTGTGCTGCGTATCGACGCCGACAGCACGCGCCGCAAAGGCAGCGCCCAAGCGCTGTTCTCCGACGTACATGCGGGCGAAGTCGACATCCTCGTCGGCACGCAAATGATCGCGAAGGGTCACGACTTCCAGCGCGTGTCGCTGGTCGGCGTGTTGAACGCCGACACCGCGCTGTTCTCACACGACTTCCGTGCGAGCGAACGCCTCTTCGCGCAGTTGATGCAGGTGAGCGGCCGCGCTGGCCGCGCCGGTTTGCCCGGCGAGGTGCTGGTGCAAACGCGCTATCCGCGCCACGCGCTGTACCACGCGCTCGG
This sequence comes from Paraburkholderia terricola, assembly GCF_003330825.1. Classification (NCBI taxonomy): domain Bacteria; kingdom Pseudomonadati; phylum Pseudomonadota; class Betaproteobacteria; order Burkholderiales; family Burkholderiaceae; genus Paraburkholderia; species Paraburkholderia terricola. Next base: position 3,963,655 of record NZ_CP024941.1, on the reverse strand, counting down.
GCGGCATGACTACGTCGGCTTCGCCAATTCCACGCTGGCCGAGCGGCGCGACGCGCACTTGCCGCCGTTCGTCTATCAGGCGTTGCTGCGCGCCGAAGGGCGCACGCTCGAAGCCGCGCTCGCGTTTCTTCAACAGGCCGCCGCGGCGCTCACGGAGATTCCGGCGGCCGAACGCGTGACGGTTTATGACGCCGTGCCGCTCACCATCGTCAAGGTGATGCACGTGCATCGCGCGCAGTTGCTGATCGAAAGCGCATCGCGGGCCGCGTTGCAGGCCACCTTGCGCGCATGGCAGCCGCTGCTGCGCGGAATGAAAGGCGTGTTGCACTGGAATCTCGAAGTCGACCCGCTCGACATCTGACACCGGCCGGCAGGCGTCGTCGTCAATATCGCCAGCGGCTGCGCGCGGTTCGCGCACGGGTTCGCACCGTATTGGAATAGCTCGGGACAGGGCTCGCAACGGACGTGGCCGTCCGCCTCGCCAGCACCGCCGACGCACGCGAGGCAGCGTGTGCGCCCCGCTGCGCAAGCTGCCGGTATCGCGCCGAAGATCGATATTCACTCGAGCAGAGCATGCCGGTCTCGCTGTTTCGGGTTCGGATCGCGCGAGCGTGGAGGACAGGCGGCGTTGCCGTCTGCATGACCCGCCCGTGTCGGCCGGCGACGCGCTCGCCTAGTTCAAGCCGGTCTTTCCCAACTGAGGGGCGCACACCCGTTCGCCGCCAAACGCCAACCCGGCGGTGCGTTCCATGCTCGCTTCGCTGTCAGTCGGAAGACCGGCGCCGCTATGTCGATCGCGAGTCGCCGGGCGGCTTCGCTCTTAATCGTTCAGCGCGGCCCGCGCATCGCCCGCCGATGCACGCGAAGCCGGGCGCGTGCGTGCGTTGGAGACCCGCTTGCCCGAGCCGCCCGTCGCGCCGCGAATGAACAGCACCGCGCAAGTCGCGCACATCATCCAGATGCCCAATACCACCAGCCACTTTTCCATTTCCCGAGTCCTCTGAAACCCCGTACTGTTTTTGTGTGCGTGCCGTGAGGCCCGCCTCCGCTGTGTCCTGTATAACGGCACGCGCAGTGACTCTGATAAGGGTAAATGCAAAAAGAAACACGCCAGGGAAAGTACTGAGCGCCACCGCCGTTGCCGCGCGCCGCCCCATCGCGCGGAAACCCCCGCCGTACAGGGCTTTTAAAGAGGTGCAACCATCCGTCGAGCAGGGTTGCACCTTTTTTTTGGGAAGCGTAGGATTCGCTCAACTTTTAGTCTTTCGCCAGCGCGATTCGTCTGGTATCCGAAGAAGGAAACATGGCTAGCACCACCCTTGGCGTCAAGGTCGACGACCTCCTGCGTTCCCGGCTGAAAGATGCCGCCACCCGCCTCGAACGCACTCCGCACTGGCTGATCAAGCAGGCGATCTTCGCGTACCTCGAAAAGATCGAGCACGGCCAGTTGCCTCCCGAACTGTCGGGCGCAACCGGTTCGGCCGACCTGGCCGACGGCGTTGCGGTCGAAAACGACGAAGACGGTGCCTCGCACCCGTTCCTCGAGTTCGCGCAAAACGTGCAGCCGCAATCGGTGCTGCGCGCGGCGATCACCGCCGCATACCGCCGTCCCGAGCCGGAGTGCGTGCCCTTCCTGCTCGGTCAGGCGCGCGTGCCGGCCAATCTCGCGGGCGACGTGCAAGCCATGGCCGGCAAGCTCGTCGAGGCGCTGCGCACCAAGAGCAAGGGCGGCGGCGTCGAAGGGCTGATCCACGAATTCTCGCTGTCGAGCCAGGAAGGCGTGGCGCTGATGTGTCTCGCCGAAGCGCTGCTGCGCATTCCCGACCGCGCCACGCGCGACGCGCTGATCCGCGACAAGATCAGCAAGGGCGACTGGAAATCGCACGTCGGCCAGGCGCCGTCGCTGTTCGTCAACGCCGCCACCTGGGGCTTGATGATCACCGGCAAGCTGGTGACGACCAATAGCGAAACGAACCTTTCGTCGGCGCTCACCCGTTTGATCGGCAAGGGCGGCGAGCCGTTGATCCGAAAGGGCGTCGATATGGCGATGCGTCTGATGGGCGAGCAATTCGTCACGGGCGAGAACATTTCCGAGGCGCTCGCCAACAGCCGCAAGTACGAAGCGCGCGGCTTTCGCTACTCGTACGACATGCTCGGCGAAGCCGCCACCACCGAAGCCGACGCGCAACGCTACTACGCGTCGTACGAACAGGCGATCCACGCAATCGGCAAGGCCGCCGGCGGCCGCGGCATCTACGAAGGCCCGGGTATCTCGATCAAGCTCTCGGCGCTGCACGCACGCTACTCGCGCTCGCAGCAGGAGCGCACGATGAGCGAACTGCTGCCGCGCGTGCGCTCGCTGGCGATCCTCGCGCGCCGCTACGACATCGGCCTGAACATCGACGCCGAAGAAGCCGACCGCCTCGAAATCTCGCTCGATCTGCTCGAGGCGTTGTGCTTCGATCCCGAACTGGCCGGCTGGAACGGCATCGGTTTCGTCGTGCAGGCGTATCAGAAGCGCTGCCCGTTCGTGATCGACTACATCGTCGATCTGGCGCGCCGCAGCCGTCACCGGATCATGGTGCGCCTCGTGAAGGGCGCGTACTGGGACACCGAAATCAAGCGCGCGCAAGTGGATGGTCTGGAAGGCTATCCGGTCTACACGCGCAAGATCTATACGGACGTGTCGTATCTCGCCTGCGCGAAGAAGCTGCTCGGCGCACCGGACGCGGTTTATCCGCAGTTCGCCACGCACAACGCGCATACGCTTTCGGCGATCTATTATCTCGCGGGCAACAACTACTATCCCGGCCAGTACGAGTTCCAGTGCCTGCACGGCATGGGCGAGCCGCTCTACGAGGAAGTCACCGGCCGCGACAAGCTGAACCGTCCGTGCCGCGTGTATGCGCCGGTTGGCACGCACGAAACGCTGCTCGCGTACCTCGTGCGCCGTCTGCTTGAAAATGGCGCGAACACGTCGTTCGTGAACCGCATCGCCGATGAAAACGTCGCGATCAAGGACCTGATCGCCGACCCCGTCGAGGAAGCATCGAAGATCGTGCCGCTCGGCGCGCCGCACGCGAAGATTCCGCTGCCGCGCCACCTGTTCGGCTCGGAGCGGCTCAATTCGATGGGCCTCGATCTGTCGAACGAACATCGGCTGGCGTCGTTGTCCTCGGCGTTGCTCGCGAGCGCGCATCATCCGTGGCGCGCCGCGCCGATGCTCGACGACAACGAAATTGCCGTGGCTACCCGCGGTGTCGCACGCGACGTGCGCAATCCGGCGGATCACCGCGATCTCGTCGGCACGGTGATCGAAGCAACCTCGGAACACGTGAGCGCGGCCCTGGCGCACGCGGTTGCCGCCGCGCCGATCTGGCAGGCTACGCCGGTCGACGCGCGCGCCGATTGCCTCGCGCGCGCGGCCGACCTGCTCGAAGCGCAGATGCACACGCTGATGGGCCTGGTCGTGCGCGAAGCGGGCAAATCGCTGGCGAACGCGGTGTCGGAAATCCGGGAAGCGATCGACTTCCTGCGCTATTACTCCACGCAGATCCGCAGCGAATTTTCCAACGACACGCATCGTCCGCTCGGTCCGGTCGTCTGTATCAGCCCGTGGAATTTCCCGCTGGCGATTTTCATGGGCCAGGTGGCCGCGGCGCTCGCCGCCGGCAACACGGTGCTCGCGAAACCGGCCGAGCAAACGCCGCTGATCGCCGCGCAAGCCGTGCGCATTCTGCGCGAAGCCGGCGTGCCGGCGGGCGCGGTGCAACTGCTGCCGGGCGATGGCGAAACGGTCGGCGCTGCACTGGTCGCCGATCCGCGCACGCGCGCCGTGATGTTCACCGGCTCGACCGAAGTCGCGCGGCTGATCAACAAGACGCTGTCGAATCGCCTCGATCCCGAAGGCAGGCCGATTCCGCTGATCGCCGAAACCGGCGGGCAGAATGCGATGATCGTCGACTCGTCGGCGCTCGCCGAGCAGGTGGTGGCGGACGTGCTGCAATCGTCGTTCGACTCCGCCGGTCAACGGTGTTCCGCGCTGCGCGTTCTTTGTCTGCAAGACGACGTCGCGGACCGCACGCTCGAGATGCTGACCGGCGCGATGCGCGAACTGGCCGTGGGCAATCCCGATCGCCTGTCGATCGACGTGGGGCCCGTAATCGACCTCGACGCCAAGCGCGGCATCGACGCGCATATCGCGGCGATGCGCGAGAAAGGCCGCAAGGTCGAGCAACTGCCGATGCCGGAAGGCGGCGCGCAAGGCACCTTCGTGCCGCCGACGCTGATCGAGCTCGACAGCATCGACGAACTCAAGCGCGAAGTGTTCGGCCCGGTGCTGCACGTGGTGCGTTACCGCCGCAGCCAACTGGACAAGCTGCTCGAACAGATCCGCGCGACGGGTTATGGCCTCACGCTCGGCATTCATACGCGCATCGACGAAACCATCGCTCACGTGATCGGCCGTGCGCATGTCGGCAACATCTACGTGAACCGTAACGTGATCGGCGCGGTGGTCGGCGTGCAGCCGTTCGGCGGCGAGGGCTTGTCCGGCACGGGACCGAAGGCGGGCGGCGCGCTGTATTTGCAGCGTTTGCTGGCGACGCGTCCGGCCGGCTTGCCGAAGTCGCTCGCGCAGGCGCTGGTCGCGGATGCACCGAAGGTTGCCGAAAACAGCGACAATCCGTCCGCCGCGTTGACCGCGCTGCGCGACTGGCTGATCGACGAACGCGAGCCGCAACTGGCCGCACGCTGCGACGGTTATCTGTCGCATATGCCGGCGGGCGCGACCGCGGTATTGTCGGGGCCCACCGGCGAGCGCAACACCTACACGCTGGGCGCGCGCGGCACGGTGCTGTGTGTCGCGTCGACGGCGAGCGGCGCGCGCGTGCAGTTCGCCGCGGCGCTGGCTACGGGAAATCGCGCCTTGTTCGACGGCGCGGCTGGTGAACAATTGGTGTCGCGGCTGCCCGCGTCGCTCAAGCCGTATGCGAGCGTGAAGAAAAGCGCCGATACGCCTTTCGACGCCGTGCTGTTCGAAGGCGACAGCGACGAACTGCTGACGCTGGTGAAGGAAGTCGCCAAGCGTCCTGGGCCGATCGTCTCGGTGCAGGGTGTCGCGGCGGGTGCGCTGGAAAGCGGCGACGAGGACTACGCGCTCGAGCGTCTGTTGACGGAACGCTCGGTCAGCGTGAATACGGCGGCAGCCGGCGGTAATGCGAATTTGATGACGATCGGCTGAGCGAACCTCGTCGATTCCCTCAATAAAACGGAAGCGGTACGGCGACCCCGAAACCGCTCCATCCACACCTGGTACCAAGGAGAAGCTATGCAACACAAGATGAAACAGCTGGCAGGCGCAGCGCTGGTTGCGGCAATGTCGCTGGCGGGGACGGCCAACGCTCAATCGACGGAAGACGTGAAGATCGGTTTCGCCGGTCCGATGACGGGCGCGCAGGCGCACTACGGCAAGGACTTCCAGAACGGCATCACGCTGGCGGTGGAAGACATGAACGCGACCAAGCCGGTGATCGGCGGCAAGCAGGTTCGCTTCGTGCTCGATTCGGCCGACGACCAGGCCGACCCGCGTACCGGCACGACCGTCGCGCAGAAGCTGGTGGACGACGGCATCAAGGGCATGCTCGGCCACTTCAATTCGGGCACCACGATTCCGGCTTCGCGCATTTACGCGAACGCGGGCATCCCCGAAATCGCCATGGCGACGGCGCCGGAATACACGCAGCAAGGCTTCAAGACCACCTTCCGCATGATGACGTCCGACACGCAGCAAGGTTCGGTCGCCGGCACGTTCGCGGTGAAGACCCTCGGCATGAAGAAGATCGTGATCGTCGACGACCGCACGGCCTACGGCCAGGGTCTCGCCGATCAGTTCGAAAAGGCCGCGAAGGCCGCCGGCGGCACGATCGTCGATCGTGAGTTCACGAACGACAAGGCCGTGGACTTCAAGTCGATCCTGACCAAGCTGAAGTCGGCCAACCCCGACCTGATCTATTACGGCGGCGCGGATTCGCAAGCGGCGCCGATGGTCAAGCAGATGAAGGCGCTCGGCATCAAGGCGCCGCTGATGGGCGGTGAAATGGTCCACACGCCGACGTTCATCAAGCTCGCGGGCGACGCGGCGAACGGCACGGTGGCATCGCTCGCCGGCTTGCCGCTGGAAGAAATGCCGGGCGGCAAGGACTACGTCGCGAAGTACAAGAAGCGTTTCAACGAAGACGTGCAAACGTATTCGCCGTACGCCTACGACGGTGCAATGGCGATGTTCGACGCGATGAAGAAGGCGAACTCGACCGATCCGGCCAAGTATCTGCCGGTGCTCGCCAAGACCTCGATGCCGGCGGTGACGTCGGCGAACCTTGCGTACGACAGCAAGGGCGACCTGAAGAACGGCGGCATCACGCTGTACAAGGTTGTCGACGGCAAGTGGACGACGCTGCAAAGCGTGGGCGGGAAGTAAGCACGGTTTTGCTGCTTGTTTCGACGTTCATGGGAACCCCGCTTCGGCGGGGTTTTTTTATGGTGGCCGGACACATGACGGGCTTGAGTTCCCGTAGGTCGCCTTCTCCCGAAAAAAAGTTCATCGACAATGCGTTGGGAGGCGCGAAATCAACACCGCGCGTTTCGTACGAGAGGCGTCGTATAATGGGAGGTGCGGTTTTCGATACCAGGCAAATACAGGCAAGTGAAGCGGGCAGTCATTGCGGCACTCAGGTCGGGGCGGTTTCAGCATGAGGCCCGATCTGGCATCAATGTGAAAAACCTTTTGTCGACTGGACAAATCAGCGCTCAGTTCGTCGAGGCTCTCATCACCCGTAGCGACGGCACGCAATATCGCTCGTCACCTCACCACAGCATTGCGTCGATTGATGTCCATATCATCGAATCCGGCGGCTGGTACGTGAAGTTTTACTTCGTGGGCGATCCGGAAACCGTGTTTATCAGCGTGCATCAGTGAGTTAAGCCATGAAGATGAAACTGTACGAGGAAGGCGACAAAAGCAGGGCGATCTGCAGCCATTGCAAGCAACTCGTGAGCACGACGTTCGCCCGGCGTGACGTGCCATTCAGCGACGGCAAAGGCGAGGTGAAGAACATCCTCGCGGCGGTGTGCAACGTGTGCGACCGGGTCGTGGCGGTTCCCGCGCAGTCCACGCCGGCTATTCGGGAAGCCCGGCAGAAGGAAGTCAGACCGATCGAGGCCCAATTGCCGGCCATCTATCTGGACATTCTCGACCTGGCCGCTTATATGGTGGACGGCGCGAGTTCAACCGAGTTTCGCAAGGTGCTCATGACGCTTTATTTGCATCGGTTTGCATCCGGCGAATATCCGCGCGCAAGGCTGATAAAGGCGCATCGGTCGGCGTCTGAACGTTTCAAGGAGCGCCGCGGCGCGGCACGCCGGCGCCTTTCGATGAAAGTGACGCCTCGCATCGCCGAAGATTTGAAGACGTTGATGCACGACACAGACATGAGCCAGACTGAAGTCATCAAGTCTGTCATCTATCAAATTCAAGCCGACGTGATCGAATCCCACAAGCCGGCCTTGATGAAGGAACTGGGCGCGTTGTCGGTGATATACGCATAGCCCGTGTGCTGTATGCCCGGGCGAAATGCCCAGCGGGACGTGGAGCCGCAGCGCATCCCCCACAAGCCCCCAGCCCCTCACTCGCCGCGCAGCTTCCTCCCCTGCTCCCGAATCTGCTCCAACGTCGCGCCCGGCGTGCTCGCCTCCTGCGGCATCCGAATCTCGATCAACGCCGCGCGTTTCGCCTCCATTGCACGATGCAGCGCCGGAATGAATTCGTCGGTGCGCGTCACCGTTTCGCCATGCGCGCCGAACGAGCGCGCGAACGCCGCGAAATCCGGGTTCGTCAGCCCCGTGCCGTGCACGCGATTCGGATAGTGCCGTTCCTGATGCATGCGGATCGTGCCGAAGTGACCATTGTTCACGACGATGAAAATCACATGCAGGTCGTACTGCATCGCGGTGGCCAACTCCTGCGCGGACATCATGAAGCACCCGTCGCCCGCAAGCGCCACCACGGCACGCTGTGGATACATCGACTTGGCCGCGATCGCCGCCGGCACGCCGTAGCCCATCGCGCCGCTCGTCGGCGCGAGTTGCGAGCGATAGTGGCGATACGAAAAATGCCGATGCAGCCACGTCGCGTAATTGCCCGCGCCGTTGGTGAGAATCGCGTCTTCCGGCAGATGCGCGCGCAATTGCTCGATCACTTCGCCCATTTGCACGTCGCCGGGAATCGGGCGCGGCTTGCGCCACTCCAGATACGCGCGATGCGCTTCTTCCGCCGCCCCGCTCCACGGCAACGCATCCGCCGATGAAGGCTGCAACGCCGCCAGCATCGCCGCCAGTTCTGGCATGCCCGAGACGATCGGCAAGTCGGCGGCGTACACACGCCCCAGCTCTTCCGCGCCTTGATGTACGTGCACGAGCGTCTGCTTCGTCTTGGGAATGTCGAGCAGCGTGTAGCCGTTCGTCGTTGCCTCGCCTAAACGCGGACCGAACGTGAGCAGCAAATCCGCATCGCGGATACGCTGCGCCAGCGCCGGATTGATGCCGAGGCCGACGTCGCCGGCATAGTTCGGGTGCTCGTTGTCGAGCGTGTCCTGGAAGCGGAACGCGAGACCGACCGGCAGCCGCCAGTTCTCGACGAAGCGTTGCAGATCCACGCACGCCTCAGGTGTCCAGCCGCTGCCGCCCGCGATCAGCATCGGCCGTTGCGCGCGTTCGAGCAACTCGCGCAGCTTCTCGATTTGCGCAGCCGACGGCGACGCCGCCACGCGTTGATAAGCCGGCGCGCCGGCGACGACCGCACAGGCATCGCTCAATACGTCTTCCGGCAACGACAGTACGACCGGCCCGGGCCGTCCCGATGTCGCGGCATGGAACGCATGACTGAGATATTCGGGAATGCGCGTGGCATCGTCGATTTGCGCGACCCACTTCGCCATCTGACCGAACATGCGCCGGTAGTCGATCTCCTGAAAGGCCTCGCGGTCCAGATGCCCGCGCGCGCACTGGCCGATCAGCAGAATCATCGGCGTGGAATCCTGAAACGCGGTGTGCACGCCGATCGACGCATGCGTCGCCCCCGGCCCGCGCGTGACGATCGCTACGCCTGGGCGGCCGGTCAATTTGCCGACGGCCTCGGCCATGTTCGCCGCGGCCGCTTCGTGACGGCAGGCGATGGTTTGAATGCGCTCGGTTTCGTCGTGCAGCGAATCGAGAACAGCGAGAAAGCTTTCACCTGGTACGCAGAAAACACGTTCGACGCCGTGCGTCAGCAAGGCATCGACGATGAGACGCGCGCCGGTGGCGTGCGCGGCGGCGGAAGAGTCAGAAGCGAGCGGCATTGCGATGAAGCCTCCAGGCATTGCGATGGGTGCGATCGGGTTTGCCGCATCCGGCTTGATCAAGCCAAATGCGCGAACCGACAGCTTACGCCGAGCGCGCATGCGATGCCACGATTCGGCGCGAGCGGCGAAGCGCCGGCGGCACGGCAATAAAAACGCGGGCCGTGGCCCGCGTCGTCCTTCGCGTTAAAACGCCGCGTTCAGCACTCGACGATATTCACCGCCAAACCGCCGCGCGACGTTTCCTTGTACTTGGTCTTCATATCCGCGCCGGTTTCGCGCATGGTCTTGATCACCGAATCGAGCGATACGTAATGACTGCCGTCGCCGCGCAAAGCCATGCGCGCCGCGTTGACCGCCTTCACCGAGGCCATCGCATTGCGCTCGATACACGGAATCTGCACCATGCCGCCGACCGGATCGCACGTCAGCCCGAGGTTGTGTTCCATGCCGATTTCCGCCGCGTTCTCGACCTGCCTGGGCGTGCCGCCCATCACGGCGGCGAGCGCGCCGGCCGCCATCGAACAGGCGACGCCGACCTCGCCCTGGCACCCCACTTCCGCGCCCGAAATCGACGCGTTCAGCTTGTACAGAATGCCGATCGCCGCCGCCGTCATCAGGAAGTCGATCACGCCCTGCTGATTCGAGCCTGGCATGAAGCGCGTGTAGTAATGCAGCACCGCCGGAATGATGCCGGCCGCGCCGTTGGTCGGCGCGGTGACGACACGCCCGCCCGCCGCGTTTTCTTCGTTCACCGCGATCGCGTACAGATTGATCCAGTCGACCATCGACAGCGGATCGCGCAGCGCAAGCTCGGGATTGCCGGACAGCGCGCGATACAACTGCGGCGCGCGGCGCTTCACCTGGAACGGGCCGGGCAGATTGCCGTCGGCGTCCGGGTTGTTGATGCCGCAACCGCGCGCCACGCACGACTGCATCACGTCCCAGATCTTCAGCAGGCCCGCGCGCGTCTCTTCTTCCGTGTGCCACACGCGTTCGTTTTCCCACATCAATTGCGCGATGCTCTTGCCGGTCGACTCGCACAGCGCGAGCAACTCGTTGCCGCTGCGAAACGAATGCGGCAATTGGTCGACGGCGCTCAGCACCTTGGTATTCGGCGCGCCGGCCGTCACCACGAAACCGCCGCCCACCGACAGATACGTCGACTCGCGCAACGTCTCGCCTTGCGCATCGAACGCGCGCAGCGTCAGGCCGTTCGGATGCTCGGCCAGCGCCTGGCGATAAAACGAAATATGGTCTTTCTGCACGAACGGCACTTCGTGCATGCCGAGCAAGGCGAGCTTGCGCGAGCTTCGCACCGCGTCGAGCCGCTGTGCGATCGTCTCCGGGTCGACGGTGTCGGGCGCGTCGCCCATCAGGCCGAGCATCACGCCGCGATCCGTGCCGTGGCCCTTGCCGGTCGCGCCGAGCGATCCATACAAGTCCACTTTCACCGAGGCGGTCGCATCGAGCAGCCCATCGCGTTCGAGCCCCTGAACGAACATCAGCGCCGCGCGCATCGGCCCGACCGTATGCGAGCTGGACGGACCAATGCCGATTTTGAAGAGGTCGAACACACTGACTGCCATTACTGCTCCTGATGATAAAAAATCGGGTTAGCGCGCCGACAGCGGCAAACACACGGCGAGCCATGCGGGCGGCGTCGGTGCGAGCTGTAGCGCGATCGGCGTATAGCGTCCGTCGAGACGCGCCGCCAGGTGAAACAGTTCCGTCGCGTTCTTCGGATCCCACTGGCCCGAATAGCCCGGCAAGCCGGCCTCGCGACGTTTCGCATCGAACGGGACGCTCGAACGCACGAATTCCTCATGCGTCTTGCTGCCGTCCGCATACGGCGTGAGCCAGTTGAGCGCGGCTTGCAGCGACGCGCCGTTCAGCCCCTTCTCCGGCAGCCAGTTGCGGTTGTGGCGGCGGGCGGACAGCGCGGCCGTGACGAGCGGCTGCAAGTCGTAGGTGACGTAGTGCAGCGCGTCGCGTTCGCCGAAATCGACGGTCGATCCGTCCGGCGCGATGTTGTCGCCGATATGCTCGACGAACAGACGCTGGGCCGCGTTGATCATCTTGCGGTTGTCGAGCGTGAACGCGGCCATTGCGATCAGCTTGATCCGGTGGCTCTGCCAGTTGTTCCGGTAGGTGCCCTTCAACGGACGCGGCTGCGCGTCGATCTGCTCGATGTAGCCGTTCGCGAGTTTCGTCAGAAAGGCCATCGACGCGTTGCGCGTTTTCACTGGCAGCGCGCTCGCGGTCATGTCGTAGGCGAGGATCAGGCCTTCGAAACGCGTTTCGTCGATCGGGTTGAAACCCGGTTGATACGTCGTGACCCACGCGAACAGCAAGCGGTCGACGAGCTTGAGATAACGGTCGTCGCTGGTGGCGCGCCACGCGAGCGCGGCGTCGCGCAAAAGATCGAGATCTTTCTCCGCCTCGACGCTTTGGTCGTAGATGCCTTCATGCGGCAGCGAACCTTCGGTGTGCAGCCTGGCCTGCGCATGCGGCGGGTCGTTCAGATGCGCCAGCACGTTGCTCACCAGCGCCTTCACGCCAGGATCGGCGTTCGTGCGTTCACTGGTTTGCAGCGCGGGCGCTGCACAAAAATTCATCGCGGCCTGCGCTTGCCCGAGCGGCAGCAGCACGGCTGCGCCAGCCAGCAAGAGCGCCCACGCCTGCTGCCGCATGTGGGTTCGCCTTGCTTCGGCCCGGCTTTGCATCAATCGCACCTTTCGCGCCATGCGAAACTCCTCGTTAGGCTGATTCGGTGTGTGATGTTAGCCGTTTGCGGCCATGAACGACAGAAGCGCGGACGGCGCCGCGCACCGCCCGCCTACGGCCCGCGGACAGTGCGCGGGCAACTCGCCCTTACTCGTAGTCCGCGACCGGCACGCACGAACAGAACAGATTGCGGTCGCCGTACACGTTGTCCGCGCGGCCCACCGGCGGCCAGTACTTCTTCGCGATCAGCGTGGGCAGCGGATATGCGGCGGCTTCGCGCGCATACGCATGCGTCCATTCGTTGGCGATGACCACCGCCGCCGTATGCGGCGCGTGCTTGAGCGGATTGTCCTCGCGGTCGGAGCGGCCGTCTTCGACCGCGAGGATTTCCTCGCGGATCGCGATCATCGCTTCGATGAAGCGGTCGAGTTCTTCCTTCGACTCCGATTCGGTCGGCTCGACCATCAGCGTGCCCGGCACCGGGAAGCTCATGGTCGGCGCGTGGAAACCGTAGTCGGCGAGGCGCTTGGCGACGTCGTCGACGGTGATGCCGCTCGTCTCCTTGATGGGACGCAGATCGAGAATGCACTCGTGCGCGACCAGTCCACCCGGGCCCGAATACAGCACCGGATAGTGCGGCGCGAGTTTCTTCGCAACGTAGTTCGCGTTGAGAATCGCGGTTTCGGTGGCGGCCGTGAGATTCTTCGCGCCCATCATCGCGATGTACATCCACGAGATCGGCAGAATCGACGCGGAGCCATACGGCGCGCCCGACACCGCGCCGATGCCGTTCGGCGCGCGCTCATAGCCCGACGAAATCTGGTTCGGCAGAAACTGCGCGAGATGCGCGCCGACCGCGACCGGACCGACGCCCGGTCCGCCGCCGCCGTGCGGAATGCAGAAAGTCTTGTGCAGGTTCAGGTGCGAGACGTCGCCGCCGAACTGGCCCGGCGCGGTCAAGCCGACCATTGCGTTCATGTTCGCGCCATCCACGTAAACCTGGCCGCCGTGCGCGTGCACGATCTCGCAGATTTCACGCACGTTCTGCTCGAACACGCCGTGCGTGGACGGGTACGTGATCATGATCGCCGCGAGCTTGTCGGCGTGTTGATTGGCCTTCTTCTTCAGGTCTTCGATATCGACGTTGCCTTGCGCGTCGCAGGCGACCACCACGACCTGCATGCCGGCCATTTGCGCCGATGCCGGGTTGGTGCCGTGCGCCGAAGCCGGAATCAGGCACACGTTGCGATGCGCTTCGCCGCGCGACGCGTGATAAGCGTGGATGATCAACAGACCGGCGTACTCGCCTTGCGAACCCGCGTTCGGTTGCAGCGACACCGCGGCGTAACCGGTGGCCGCGACCAGCATCGCTTCGAGCTGATCGATCATCTCGCGGTAGCCGACGGTTTGCTCGGCCGGCGCGAACGGATGGATCTGACCGAATTCGGGCCACGTGACCGGCAGCATTTCGGAGGTCGCGTTCAGCTTCATCGTGCACGAGCCGAGCGGGATCATCGAGCGGTCGAGCGCGAGGTCCTTGTCCGCCAGGCTGCGCAGATAGCGCAGCATTTCCGTTTCCGAATGATGGCGATTGAACACGTGATGCGTGAGATACGCGCTAGTGCGTTCCAGCGCGGCCGGCACCGAGGCGGCGTTCGACGCGGCGACGGCCGCATCGAGCGCGTCGATTTGCGGTACGTCGCTGACGAAGGCCGCTTGCGCGAACACGGCGAGCAGGTCGGCCAGATCGCGGCGCGAAGTGGTTTCGTCGATCGACAGGCCGACTTGCGTGTCGCTCACGCGGCGCAGATTGATGCGCCTCGCGGTTGCGGCGTCGTGCAGCGCTTGCGTGCGTGCGCCGGTTTCGAACGTCAGCGTGTCAAAGAAGGTTTCGTTGACGAGCGTGTAGCCGAGTTGCTTCGCGCCCTCAGCCAGCACCGCGGCGATGCGGTTCACGCGCAGCGCGATCGTCTTGAGACCGTGCGGCCCGTGATACACCGCGTACATGCTGGCCATGATCGCGAGCAGCGCTTGCGCGGTGCAGACGTTCGAGGTCGCCTTCTCGCGGCGGATATGCTGCTCGCGCGTTTGCAGCGCGAGACGCAGCGCGGGATTGCCTTGCGCGTCGACCGTCACGCCGACCAGACGCCCCGGCATTTGACGCTTGAACTCATCGCGCACCGCGAGGTAAGCCGCATGCGGGCCGCCGAAGCCGACCGGCACGCCGAAGCGCTGCGTATTGCCGACGGCCACGTCCGCGCCCCATTCGCCCGGCGGCGTGAGCATGGTGAGCGCGAGCAGATCGGCGGCGACCACCACATGGCCGCCTGCCGCGTGGATCGCCTCGGTGAGCGCGCGGTAGTCGCGCACGTCGCCGTTCACGCCCGGATATTGCAGCAGCACGCCGAACACGTTGGCGTTCGCGGCTTCGGCGGCCGGGCCCACTTTCACTTCGATGCCGACCGGCGTGGCGCGCGTCTTCACCACTTCGATGGTTTGCGGCAGTACGTCGTCGGCGACGAAGAACACGTTCGACTTCGGCTTGCCGATGCGTTGCAGCAGCGTCATCGCTTCGGCGGCGGCGGTCGCTTCATCGAGCAGCGACGCGTTCGAGATCGCGAGACCTGTCAGGTCGACGATCATCTGCTGGAAGTTCAACAGCGCTTCCAGACGGCCTTGCGAGATTTCCGGCTGATACGGCGTGTAAGCCGTGTACCACGCCGGATTTTCGAGCACGTTGCGCAGGATCACCGTCGGCGTGTGCGCGTTGTAATAGCCCTGCCCGATGTACGAGCGGAACACCTGGTTCCTGTCCGCGAGTTCGCGCAGCGCGGCGAGCGCTTCGGCTTCGCTCTTCGGTTGCGCGAAGGGGCCGAGCGGCAGCGTTTCGGTGCGGCGGATCGTCTTCGGAATGACGGCGTCGATCAGCGCGGCGCGCGACGCGAAGCCGAGGGCTTCCAGCATCGACTGCTGGTCGGCCGAATCCGGGCCGATGTGCCGTTCGGCGAAGGCGTCGTGCACTTCGAGCGCCGCGAGCGAGAGAGGTGTGCGGTTCATCAGACGATCCGGGTGTTCGAGCTTCATGGTGTTCCTGGCGGTGCGGCGCGCCACGCCTCGTGGCCGCCGCACCTGACGGTTTAAACGAGTAGGTGTATCAGGCGCCGATGGACTTTGAGTACGCGTCGGCGTCGATCAGACGATCTTGCGCGGCGTCCGAAGCGGGCTTGATCTTGAAGAGCCAGCTTTCGTACGGCGCGGTGTTGACCGAATCCGGCGTGTCGGCCACGGCCGTATTCGCCTCGATGATCTCGCCCGAGACCGGCGCGTAGATATCGGAAGCGGCCTTCACCGATTCGATCACCGCGACGGTGTCGCCGGCGATCACGGTCTTGCCCAGTTCCTGGACTTCGAAGAAGACGATGTCGCCGAGCGCTTCCTGCGCGTGGTCGGTGATGCCGACCGTCAGCGTGCCGTCCGCTTCGGTACGGACCCATTCGTGCGATTCGGTGTATTTCAGATCGGCCGGGATGCTCATCGGATGCTCCTATGCGGTGTGATTCGGTATGGGCTTAAAAGATATGACGCACGCGCCGGCTGCTTAAACCGCGAGCACTTTGCCGTTGCGCACGAACGGCAGTTTTACCACGCTTGCGGGAAGGGCTTTGTCGCGGATCTGCACGTGAACGGTGTCGCCTGGCTGCACGCCTTTCGGCACGCGCGCGAAGGCGATCGATTCCTGCATGGTCGGGGAAAAAGTGCCGCTGGTGATTTCGCCAACGCCCTGCGGCGTGACGACTTTTTGGTGAGCACGCAGCACGCCCGCCGCCTTGCCGTTGTCCTTTTGCAGGATCAGGCCGACGAACGCCGCCTTCGAGCCCTCGGCTTCCAGCTTGCCCTTGCCGACGAAGTCGCGCGGCGAGGCCAGGTCGACCGTCCAGGCGAGGCCGGCGTCGAGCGGCGAGACGTTGTCGTCCATGTCCTGGCCGTACAGGTTCATGCCGGCTTCGAGGCGCAGCGTGTCGCGCGCGCCGAGACCGGCCGGGCGCACGCCTTGCGCTTGCAGCGCGTTCCACAGCGCGATCACGTGATCGGCCGGAACGATGATTTCGAAGCCGTCTTCGCCGGTGTAGCCGGTGCGCGCGACGGTCAGCTCGCCGAACGGCGTTTCCATGATGCGCGCGGCGTTGAAGGGCTTCAGCGCTTCGGTGGCGGCGCGCGCGGCCGGCACGGTTTGCCAGGCTTTTTCGCGCGCGTTCGGGCCTTGCACGGCGACGATCGCGTAATCGCGGCGCGGCGTGATGGTGAGGCCATAGCTGCCTTCGGCGTTGAGCTGGCCGAACCAGGCGATGTCCTTCTCGGCGGTGCCCGCGTTGACGACCACGCGAAAGTGGTCCTCGCCGAAGTAATAGACGATCAGATCGTCGATCACGCCGCCATTCGGATTCAGCAGACAGGAGTACAGCGCGCGGCCCGGCGTTTGCAGCTTGCCGACGTTGTTCGCCAGCGCATATTCGAAGAAGGCGCGCACGCGCTCGCCGGTGAAATCGACGACGCACATGTGCGAGACGTCGAACATGCCGGCGTCGGTGCGCACGGCGCGGTGTTCGTCGATTTGCGAGCCGTAGTTGACGGGCATGTCCCAGCCGCCGAAATCGACCATGCGGGCGTTGAGCGCACGATGGGTGGCGTTGAGCGGGGTGTGTTTGAGTTCGGTCATGGGGCCTCTGGCATCTCGCGAAACAAAAAAGGCCATGCGGCGCGACGCCTCGCGGCGTGTGCCTGCGAGCGTGGTTCTGCATGACCCCTCTGTCCTCGATACCTGAGAGATTGCGCTGCCGCGGCCGGCTTGCCGGATCACGGTGAACGCGCGCCCCTTCGGTGGGCAGCTTGCCGAGCCTGCACGCTTTAGACGATGCAGACGGCTACTGCCGCTCTCCAGAGTGCGAAAAACCTGGCCCTCGATGTTGCCTGGACGCGGGTTTTTCGACGCGGTCGGTCCTTTTGCCTGAGAGTTTGCGGGTGTGCCCCTTCGGCGGCGCGGCCTGCGGTTTTCAGCGGCCAGCGCGCTCTCCCGACGCGTGCGGCGAATGTACGCGAGGGCCGGGGGCTTGTCAAATAAAGGCCCGCAAGGGGCGTGGCGGTTGACGCGGCGGGATCCCGCGCGTCAAAAAAAGCGCGCGGGACGTGGCGCCGCGCGCGCTTGCTGCTGGTTTTCATGCTCGAAGCCGAACCGGCGCGACGGGCGCCGATCGCGCGACTATTCGCCGATGGCGCGCGCCGCGTTGTCCAGTTCCTGATTCAGCACGCGCTGTTCGTCGCCGGACAGGCCGCCGCCGTGTTGCGCGGCCATGTCGCGCGCTTCCTGGCGGATCACGTCCAGCCGGTGATGCAGCGCGCCGCCTTGCGGTGGCGGGTAGTAGCCCTGATTCACGCGGTTGTCGATGCGGCGGCCCAGGTTGTCGATGCGGCCTTCGACCTGGTGCAGACGCTGGTCCGCGATCTGCTGCGGGCTGGGACGCGGCGCCGATGCGGGTTGCGGCGCCACCACGCAGGCGGCGAGCGAACTGAGCAAGGCGCAGGCGGCAAGTGCGCGAATGAGACGGGGCATGGGCTCTCCAGAAGTCGTTGTCGTTTCTCGTACTGCTGGAGTAGCAACGGCTCACCGAAGCTTCGCGCTGACCGGGCGCGCGGCGTTATTTGTAACGTTATGTTCCTTTCGGGACCGTCAGGTTTTCTGTCCGCGCGGCGCTGCGTACGCAACCGCTCAGCGAATGCGCTCGAACGGCAACCGGATGCCTTCTTCCGAACTGCGCGCCGCAAGCTCGATGATCGTCATCACGTCGACCGCGTCCTGAGGGCTGACGGGGAACTTCACGCCGTTCTGGATCGCGTCGGCCAACGCGACATAGAAACCGACGTAATCGCCATTGCGCGTCGGCACTTCGCGCTCGACTTCCTGATCGCCTTCCAGCACACGCATGATGCCTGCCGCGTTGCCCGCGCCGAAGCCGTCGTCGCCTGGCCGCAAGCCTGCCTTCAACTGGTCTTCCTGCGTATCAAGCTCGTATTTCACATAGCTGCCGCGCGTGCCGTGGATCGCGAATCTCGGCGCGATCAGCGCGGTCAACGCGCTCGCATGCAGCACCACCTCGAACCCGCCGTAGCCCAACTGAATGTGCACGTAGTCCGGCGCGCTCGCCTGGTCGCGATGCGTGCGCACCGTGGCCGACACGGTTTGCGGCGGGCCGAACAGCGCCAGCGCCTGGTCGATCAGATGCGGGCCGAGGTCGAGCAGCAGGCCGCCGCCGCGCGAAGCCTCCTCGCGCCAGCGCTGCCTCACCTCCGGACGGAAGCGGTCGAAATGCGATTCGTATTGCGTGACGCGGCCCAGCTTTCCGCTGGCGAGCAGGTCTCGCACGGTCAGAAAATCACCGTCCCAGCGGCGGTTGTGAAACGGCACGAACAGCTTGCAGTGAGCGAGTGCGATGTTGGCGAGCGTATGGGCGTCGGCGGCGCTCAATGTGACCGGCTTGTCGACCACCACGTGCTTGCCCGCTTCGAGCGTGCGGCGAGCGAGGTCGAAGTGCGTGTCGTTGGGCGTCGCGATCACGACGCACTCGATTTCGTCGAGCGCCAGCAGCGCGTCGAGATCGGCCACCACCTTGGCGTGCGGATAATCGGCGAGCGCGCGCTCGGGCTGGCCCGTGGCGATGGCCGCGACGCTCGCGCGCCCGCAGTGGTCGATCACCGGCGCATGAAAGGTCGCGCCGGCAAAACCGTAACCCATCAATCCAATCTTCAGCGATGCGGACATGCGTGTCTTCCTGCAAAAAACGGCGCGCCGCTTTGCCACCGCGGCGGCGGCGCGCAACGACGTAATTGTGGCATGGGCTGCCGGGAGACGGTTGGCGGCGGGCGTGGAAGACCGGCTGAGCGCATGGGCGTCGGGGTGCCTGGTCGCTGTTTTTATCGCACTCAGCCGCCGGAGACTTCCGTGTTAACATCGCTCCTCTCGCGCGAATCGCTGCCAGCCGGAATGCCCCTCTGTCCCACACGAGGCGCCCGTTCCAGCCGCTGCGGCATGCCCCCGGGCCTCGGTCCTGGCGACTCCGCAGCCAAGCGCTCCCAAACCGCCGCGCTCAACCGCATTACCCATCCACAGACGATGTCCGCAGGCCTGAACCCCGCTCAAAATGAAGCGGTCCGTTATCTCGACGGTCCGTGTCTCGTGCTCGCCGGCGCAGGCAGCGGCAAGACGCGCGTGATCACGCAGAAAATCGCGCACCTGATCGAAGCCAAGGGCTTCGAGCCGCGCCACATCGCCGCCGTCACGTTCACGAACAAGGCCGCGGCGGAAATGCGCGAGCGCGTGGGCAAGCTGCTCGAAGGCAAGACGCTCACCACGCCCGGCAAGGAAGGCCGCAAAGTGCCGGTCAACCAGTTGACGGTGTGCACCTTCCACTCGCTCGGCGTGCAGATTCTGCGGCAGGAAGCGGAACACGTCGGCCTGAAGCCGCAGTTCTCGATCATGGATTCGGACGACTGCTTCGGCATGATCCAGGAGCAGGTCGGCTCCACGGACAAGGGCTTCATCCGCAAGATCCAGTCGATCATCTCGCTGTGGAAAAACGGCTTGATCATGCCGGAAGAAGCGATCGCGATCGCCGCGAACGAGGACGAGCATCAGGCCGCGATCGTCTATCGCAACTACGTGGCGACGCTGCACGCGTATCAGGCGGTGGATTTCGACGACCTGATCCGCCTGCCCGCCGAGCTCTTCGCGAACAACGAGCCGGTGCGCGATCGCTGGCAGAACAAGCTGCGCTATCTGCTGATCGACGAGTATCAGGACACCAACGCGTGCCAGTACGAATTGCTCAAGCAACTGGCCGGACCGCGCGCGGCATTCACGGCGGTGGGCGACGACGACCAGGCCATCTACGGCTGGCGCGGCGCGACGCTGGAAAACCTCGCGCAGCTCGGCAAGGATTTCCCGAAGCTGCATCTGGTGAAGCTCGAGCAGAATTACCGCTCGACGGTGCGCATTCTCACCGCCGCGAATAACGTGATCGCGAACAACCCGAAACTGTTCGAGAAGAAGCTGTGGTCCGAACACGGCATGGGCGACTCGATCACCGTCACGCCGTGCAACGACGAAGAGCACGAAGCCGAGTCCGTGGTGTTTCGTCTGTCGGCGCACAAGTTCGAGCGGCGCGCGAATTTCCGCGACTACGCGATCCTGTATCGCGGCAATTTTCAGGCGCGCATCTTCGAACAGGTGCTGCGGCGCGAGCGCATTCCGTATGTGCTGTCCGGCGGCCAGTCGTTCTTCGATAAAGCCGAGATCAAGGACATCTGCGCGTATCTGCGCCTGATCGCCAACGCGAACGACGACCCGGCGTACATCCGCGCGATCACCACGCCGCGGCGCGGCGTCGGCAATACGACGCTCGAAGCGCTCGGCGCGTTCGCGGGCCAGGCCAAGGTGTCGCTGTTCGAAGCGGTCTACATGGGCGGGATCGAAGCGCGCCTGTCGCCGCGCCAGATCGAGCCGATGCGCGTGTTCTGCGATTTCATGCAGCGCCTCACCGATCGCGCGGAAAAAGATCCGGCCGGCCCGCTGCTCGACGAACTGATGGACGCGATCCATTACGAAGCGTATCTCTACGACACCTTCGACGAACGCCAGGCGCAGTCCAAGTGGCAGAACGTGCTGGAGTTCATGGAATGGCTCAAGCGCAAGGGCACCAAGGCCGAGCCGGACGGCGCGGCGCAAGCCGAGGCCACCGGCTACGACACCGCCGACGGTCTCGGCGACACCGGCAAGAATCTGCTCGGCCTGATCCAGACCGTCGCGCTGATGTCGATGCTCGAAGGCCGCGAGGAAGATCCCGACGCGGTGCGCCTGTCGACGGTGCACGCGTCGAAGGGTTTGGAGTATCCGCACGTGTTTCTGGTCGGCGTCGAGGAAGGCATCATGCCGCACCGTGGCGGCGCCGAGGACGAACCGATCGACGACGCCCGCATCGAGGAAGAACGCCGCCTCATGTACGTCGCGATCACGCGGGCGCAGCGCAGCCTGCATCTGAACTGGTGCAAGAAGCGCAAGCGCGCGCGAGAGACGGTGGTGTGCGAGCCGTCGCGCTTCATCCCCGAAATGCTGCTCGACGATGCTCCGCCGCCCACCGCGGAAGAAGCGCCGATGTCGCCGAAAGACCGGCTCGCGAGCTTGAAGGCGCTATTGCAGAAGCCTTGAGCGCGGCGGCGAGCGCGCACGCCGCGGCGCTCGATTTGCTCGATTTGCTCGCTTCGTTCGCAAGACCCCGCGCGTGGCAGGTGCTTCGGCGGTTTTGCCAGGCGCTCGCGCTACAGTGGCGCGGCTCGTCAATGAACCGTTGACGGCCGTTACCTGGAGACCGTTCGCATGACGCCGCCGCTCGCAGCCTATCGCCGCGCACTCGAAACCTACATCGACGCGAAAGACAACACGCGTGCTCAGCGCATCGCCGAGGCTTTCGCCGCGGAGGCGGTGCTCACCATTTCGCTTGCCACTTCAGCTATCGCGTTTCCGGCGCGCACCGTCGGCGCGGAGGCGATTGCACAAACGCTCGTCAGCGATTTCGGCGCGCAATACGCGCGGTGCCGCACCTATTACGTCTGCGATGCGCTTACGGTGGACGGCGGCGCGATCGACGCGCTGCCGTGGCTCGTGGTGATGCGCGAGCGGACGAGCGGCGCGTTGCGTGTCGGTCATGGCGTGTATCGATGGCGCTTCGATCAGACGCCGGTTGCTACGGGCTTTCACATTCACATTGCACGCATGGACGTGGTGCCGGATGCCGATGGCGCCCTGCTCGGTGCGTTGCAGGAAGGGTTGAGCTATCCGTGGCTCGCTCCTGCTGAACTGCATGCGCGTTTCACGGCGCTGGCTCGTTCCACGCCGGCGCTGGCTTTCGTCGAGGCGTTCAGCGTTCCCGCCGCAGTTGCGTTGCATATCGGCGCTTGAATCCCAACGCCTCGCGGATAAAAAAATCCCTGCCCGTGTCGCCACGGAGCAGGGATTTTTCGATCGGCGATATGCGCTGAAAGCGCGCTTATTTCACCGCACTGACCATGTAGTCGACGGCGGCTTTCACGTCGGCGTCGGGTGCGGTCGAACCGCCCTTGGGCGGCATGGCGCCCTTGCCGTGCAGCGCGTAGTTGTAGACGGTGTCCATCGGCTCTTTCAAGCGCGGCGCCCACGCTTCCTTGTCGCCGAACTTCGGCGCGTTCAGCACGCCGGCCGCGTGACACGCCTGGCAAACCTGCTGATAGAGCGCCTTGCCCGCTTGCGAGGCGTCCGCGCTTTGCGCGCCGCTTGCAGCCGGCGCGGCGGTTTGCGACACGCTGGCCAGCGCCGCCATTGCGGCGGCGGCCTGGGTCGCGGCTGCGTCCGAAGCGCCTGCCGGAGCCGCTGCCGCGGCGGTGGCGTCCGAGGTGGCGGCCGCGCCGGAGGCTGCGGCCGCACCCGCTGCCGGTTGCGCCGGTTCGGGGAAGCTCGCGCCGGAATTGTTCGCCATGTAAGCCACCGCGCGGGCGATTTCGAAGTCGCTGTAGTCGTCCGGGCTGGTGCCGCCGCGCGCGGGCATCGCGCCCTTGCCGGCGAGCGCCGTGTGCAACAGCGTGTCGAAGCCTTGAGCGATGCGCGGCGCCCAGTCGGCGGTATTGGTGAATTTCGGCGCGCCCGCCGTACCCGCCGCGTGACACGCGGCGCACACGGCCTTGTAGACTTCCTCGCCGGACTTGTAGACGCGCGGCGCGTTGGCGTCGCGAATGTCGACCTGGGCGATGGGTTTGATGCGGGAGGCGACTTCGGCTTCGGAGAGACTGTCGGTGCCGGCGCCGGTGCGGGTCGAATTGTCGACGTAGTAAGCCAGCAGGACGATGATGACGATCGGCACAGCAAACCCGGCGATGACCGCGGCGATGAGCTGTCCTGGGGTTTTGATCGGGGCTCCGTGTGGTGCTTCGCTCATGCTTGTCTCGTCTCCGTGGGTATGTGAGCGGTACAGCGCGACGGCAACTTCTTCTTCTTGATCGGCCACGGAGGATTATAGACGCAAGCTTTCGCCGACGGCGAGGGCCGCGGCGAGGTGTTCAGCAGGCGTTTACCCGCATCGGACGAAGTGGCGCGAAGGCGCCGGAAAGCGCTTCACGGGCCGTCCGGTGGACGGTTTGGCCGAAACCGGGTATTCTTTCGGTCTCGCTTTGGCGTCGCATCCGTTCAGGTTGTCGCGCTTTAGTGTTGAAGCGCCCGTAGCTCAATGGATAGAGTACTGCCCTCCGAAGGCAGGGGTTGCTGGTTCGATCCCAGCCGGGCGCGCCAATAGCCACAAGGCTTTCAGCGGTTTCCCTTCCTCACCGTTCACCGTCATTGCAGCTAAATTGCAGCTAGCTGCGGTTTTGCCGGCAGTGCCGTCATCGGCTGCACCCACTGCGCCAGGTGATCGGCCGACAGGTGCGCATACCGCTGCACCATTTCCATCGTTTCCCACCCTCCAAGTTCCTTCAGCACCTGGATGGGGGTGCCGCGTTGCACGTGCCAGCTTGCCCAGGTATGGCGCAGATCGTGCCATCGGCAGTCACGGATGCCGGCCCGCTTCAGCGCTTTTTTCCACGCCGCAGTGACGGTCTGATAGACCGGTTTGCCGTGGTACACGAACACGCTTTCGACGTGCTCGGGCTTGCGCTTCTTCGCGCGCTGCCGCCGCAGCACCGCGACCGCCGTATCCGATAGCGGCACCGTGATCGCCTTGCGGGCCTTCGCCTGGTCCGGATGAATCCACGCGACACGCCGCACCAGATCGACCTGTGACCATTGCAAACCGGTCACATTGGAACGGCGAAGGCCGGTTTCCAAACTGAACTGCGCCATGTCGGCCAGGTGCGTCGGCAGCTCGGCAAGCAGCTTCTCGGCTTCCGCCGGTGTCAGCCAGCGAATCCGCTTTGATACGACCTTCGCGCGCTTCGTGACGGGAGCACGATCGAGCCACTCCCATTCGACCGCCGCATTCAGCACCGCTTTTAGGACGCCGACGACGCGATTCACTGTGCCGGCGCTGACATTACGCCCAAGCTTCTTGGGGCCTTTGCGTGTTTGCACCACACGTGGTTCCATCCGCTTCGCATGCGCGATCGCATCAATCTTGTTCCGGTCGATATCGGTCAGCAGCATGCCCGACAGATGTTGATCAAGCCAGCGCAGATGCGTCTTTGAAGTCTCAAGACTTGCGAGGCCTTCACGATCGCTGATGTAACGGATCACCGCATCATTCCAGGTGTAGCGCGGCTTGTGGCCGAGCCGCGCCTGATTCCAGAGATCCACTCTCAATCGATCGTAAAGCTCCTGCGCTTGTTCTTTGTTGCTGGTGCCAGTGCTCCCCTGTATTGGCGGACCGCCGCCAGGGGGGTACAGCTTGTATTGCCAGTTTGGGCTCGTACTACGCTTATAGAGCGACATGTTTCTTCTTCCTTACCGTGGTCGCCCTGCACAACTCGCGGAGTCCATTCTCCTGCGAGGTAGCGCTCCAGGGCAACCGTCGAGAACATCCAGCGCTTACCCACTTTCCGGCCGGGCAGTTCGCCGGCCCTCACCTTGAGCCTCACTGTCTCCGGATGCGCACCGAGCATCGCGGCGGCTTGAACGAGATCGACGGTACTCATCGGTGGGTCTCCAGACGGGCGCGCAACGGGGGTACACGCAGCGCAACTCGTGGACACGTGGATGGCATGGGGCATGTCCATAACCTTTTGATTTCAAATGAATTGCCTGCCATCAATTGCCATGGGTTAGCTGGTTCCGTGTTGTCTAACTCGTGGCCTAAAAAATAGGCAGCGTGTCTGACTCGTGGCAAAACAGCGGTAACTCGTGGCGCGTGTGCGTGGCTGATTCCTCGCACTTCACAGCCTTCTTTCTTCTTTTCTTTCAATAAATTAGAGAGAGAAGAGGAAGGAGCGGCGCGGCAAAATGAAAAAAACGGACTCGTGGCAAAACTCGGGTGACTCGTGGCAAAACTGGGGCGACTTGTGGCGGCAGTCCTCTCAACAATCAATGACTTACGCGCGCACCCCCCCGAAAACCACGAGTTATCTGCACTGCCTACCCGTACCCATCGGCCAATTTCGCCCACCCGGCCTTCCGCCTTCCCCGTTCGCGCCATTGCACGGCCGTTCTGGCTCGCGGCCGGCGCGGCGGGAGAGGAGAGGGACTGCGCGCGCGAGCGCTGAGAATTCGTCATGCGCGGCCTCGGTGTTCGACGGCATCAGTCGCCAGGTCTTCGCGCACGGACACGTGCAGACCAAAGCCCGCGAGGCGATCGAGCGAAACCGGCGTGAGGTACGGCACGCGGCGGGTGTAGATGCGCCGCTCGACTTCCTTCTCGCCGACCACGACGCCGGCGTGATGGAGCTGGCGCTTGAACACGCGATCGGATTTCACGGGCAGACCGTTCCACTTGTCGCGCAGCGCGCTCGTGTGCGCGATGTGATCCATCACGTGTCCGGTGCGCAGCAGAATGCAGAACTCGCCGTCGACCGTATCGAAGGTGTACGGGTGCTTGTAATTGCCGCCGTCGATTTCGGACAGCACGGTTTCGAGAATCCAGACCCACGGCTCGCGGTCGGCGCTTGTTTCGGCGATGTGGCTGTTCATTTCGGCCGTGAGGTCGCGCGGGAAGTCGCCTTCACTGGGATCCATGCCGGCGAACTCGCACAGGTATCGCCATGCGAGACCCACGGCCGCATAGTTACCGGCCATGCGAAGCGCGCCGTCGTCGGCGCCGCTTGCGCGACAGGCGGCGAGGCAACGCTCGCGGATGGCCCGATACTGGTCGAGCACGTCGCGCCTGTTCAGGCCGGTCAGGAATTCGAGCCATTGGCGCAGCGGGAAGCGCGGCAGATCGTCGGGCAGCATCGGCCCACGCTTGCCGGTGAGCGACGTGCGGATCAGCTTGCCGAGCAGGCTCTTTACGGGCACATCCTCGCCGGCCAGCATCACGGGCGCGCACAACAGGTATTCCGTCATGTCGGTGCCGCGACGCGTGACCGTGTACTGGTAGTTCTCCTGTAGCAGACCAACGGCCTTGTCGATCACATCCTGCCGACGTGCGGACAGCTCTTCCCAACCGACTGGATGGCTCGTGTGGCTGATACTCGTCAGGAGCCGGAATTCGGTCTGTAGGCTTTGTCCGGAAAACATGGTGAAGGCGATCGTGCGTTCGAGCCGTTTGATGAGCGTCGACTTACCGGCGCCCTTGTCGGCCTGCACCGTCATGTGCGGCCAGAACCCGAGCAGCGCTTTCAGGTGGCCGCCGAGTGCCCACACGAGCGGGATCGTCGCCGCGTTCTGCCTGAACGTCTCCTGATATGCCGCGAGCACACGCCGCGCGTCACTGACCGGACCCGCTGGAAACGACAGGTTGTGATACGGACACTGCTTGTCGGCTTCAGTGAAATAGCAATCCGGGCCCTCGTTGACAATGAGCTGGCCGTCGCGCCAGGCGAGGCCCACGAAGTTCGCCGCGTGCCGTGCGCCAAGGTCCGCGCCGCGCTCCAGGATGTTCACCATGCGTTTGAACGGTGCCGGTGCCCAGATCGGCCCGAACTTGGCCCACTGGTCGGTATTGTGGAGCTGGTCATCCATCATCACGCGACGAATGAGCGTCGGACCGTGGCGCGGCGCCTGTACGGACACGGCGAAATACACGGTCGGCGCCTGGTCGGCGTCGCCCGTCATGGTCGACGTCGCGCTCGCCACTGAAACACGGCTCATGGAGGCGATACGAAAGCCGCACAGGTCGGTCGTCACGGGTGTCTCGACGCCGCTTTCCTCGTTGCGCTCCATCTTCGCAATGTAGCTGGTGAAGTCGGGCCGGGTGCGGAAGCGCCAGTATTGCGCGAAGTCGTGTGAAGGCAGGTAAATGCGCGGGCGACCCTTGCGGGTCTCATCGCCAGCCATGCCGGCAATCAGCCACGGCTCGTACTGCTCAAGCGCGCGTTGCAGTTCGCGAGCGCCGCGCAGTTGCAGATAGTCGTTTGCGTCGTTGATCGGCTTGCGGATCTTTTCGCCGTCCGCCAGGTCGGCCAGCCACCCGGACTGGTCGACCATCACGGCGCTGATATTCAGGCTCGTAAGGCGTTCGTACAGCGTCCACGCGGCCTCGGGGCCGGGGCGGTGTCCTGCGCGCGGATGGCCGTCTGCGAATGGCTCATCATTGTCTAGGCAGATCACAACCTGCTTGCCGCGCAGAAACGAAAAATCGATGCCGTCAACGTTCGCCAGGCCGCGCATCGCGAACGCGGCCGTGCCGGGAATGCTGCACGAGTCGATCGACAGCGCATTGATCGCGCTTTCGACGACGATCACCCGCTTCGCCTTGTCGAGCCGTCGCACATCGGCTGTCCAGCCGTAGCCGGACTTCTCGCCTTGCGTCTGCGTCTTGACGCCGCCGTTGATCGTCGGATCGAGATAGCGCATGTCGACGGCCACGACGTGCCCCGGATTCAGTGTGCGGACGATGAATGCGGCGGCCGGCCCGCCGTGGCCGACTTCGCCGGGCTGCGCCTTCGGGCTGGTCCAGTCGTTAAAGCCAAGCGTTCTGGCCGCGATCGCGGCGTCGATTGCTGTGTCGGAGATTCCGCGCCCGGTCAGGTAGTCGCGCACGCGTGCGCGTTCGGCGAGGCATCGGTCAGCGATGAATTCCACCGTCGATTTCTCGCGGCGATCTGCGGGCGCGGCCGGCCGGTCGAACGGGATACCGTAGGCGTCATGCAGGAACCGGATTGCGTCGGCGACGGTGCCGCCGCGCACGAAGATCACCAGATCGATGCAGGAGCCGCCCTGGTCGGCGCTATGGTCGCGCCAGCCGGTGCCGTGCTTCGGGTGATTCTGGTAGATCGAAAGCGACGGGCTCTTGTCCTCGTGCTGGGGCGAGTGATAGAGCGCCTTGTCGCCGCCGCGCCCGCGCTTAAGTCCGAGGCGATCGGCGAGGTCGTGCAGATCGATGCGTTGCTTGAGTTCTTCGATCGAGGCCATTGTTATACGCGTTGCTGTGACTGGGGAACAGACGTTTCGACCGGATTGCTGTCCGTGGCCGGACTGAATACGACAGCCTTCAGCGCGTCCGACGAGTGCGGGAACGCTAGGGCAAGGCGGTCGCTCAATGCAGCGACAAAAAGGCCGATGGTGCATTGACGTTCCAGACTGCCGGGCCGGCTATCGAAGCGCAGCACGCCAGCCGCGCGAACGATTGCCGCCATGAGCGCGGCGTCGTGAGGCGTGGTCGTATGGTGGTGGGCATTCTTGCGATTCATGCAGCCTCCCGTACCGGAACGGACCACGCGAGCGCGGCAATGAGGACGATCAGCGACGCGAAGCCGATCGCGATGGCTGTGAGCGGGCCGAACCGATCGGACGTGCGGCGCAGTGTGAGCGCCGCTGTCCAGGTCATGCCAGCGAGCGAGAAAGACAGCATTAGCAAGATGCCGAGGCTGAAGACGTAGGTTTTCATGGCGGTGTCCTTGGGGGGCGCCGGCGGTCGGCGCGGGAGTTGGGTTATTCGTCGCGATCGTTTGCGGCGCGACGCTTCGCGTCATTGCGGCGGCGGTCGTGTTCGCGGGCCTGCATGGCGCGCGCGGCGCTTTCCACCACGCGGTGCACAGCCCGGTGACGCATCGACGACTCGAAGTCGCCGACCATCCGCAGGCGTTGCCACGCCGCACGCAGTTCGGCTTCGGTGATGGGCGCGCGCATCGCAATCAGTGCAGCGTGGTCAGTGTCGGCGCGAGCACGGGCATGCCGGCCTCGCAATCCCAACGGCAGCCGAGCACATAGCCGAGGCGGTGGACCATGCCGACGAACACGAACGGATCGATGTCGGCGTGCCAGAGGACGCGCAGATACGCGCGGCGCTTGTCCATCGACAGCGAGGCCGGATCAAACGGCAGGACGAGCGGGGCAGCAGCGAGGGTTGCCATACAGTTCTCCTTTTTTCGGGCAAAAAAAGTCCCTCGCGCCGGACAGGCACGATGCGAGGGAAAACGGGGATCGGGGAAGGAGCGCTAGACCGGCAGTTCTAGCTGCTCGGCCAGCCGGTCACGCACGTGGGGCGATAGCGGCAGGTTGAGCGACAGGTTCGGCATCGCCGACGGCGACAGCGTGCGCGCAAACTCCATATTCACGACATACGTGTGACCGCACTCGGGGTTATTGCACATGAATGTCACTTCGCGGAATGTGAGCGACATATCCCGGCTACTGCGCGCCGTGGCGCGTGTCCGGCAGTGGGGGCAGCGATTCAGGATGCGCATGAATGGCTCCGCGTCAGTGTTTGCCGCATTCGCCGTAGCCCTGGCGTGCGCACTCACAGTGGACGCCGACTTCGCCGAGCGTGGCGACGGCGTCGAGGTACTTGCGTGTGACGAGCACGAAGCCGACGGCCGCGACGAGCGTGTCGATCTTGTCGATCACGACACCTTGCCCGCCGCTCAGGAAGCGGCTGACCTGCGAGTCGTCCCAACCGATCGTCTGTTGTACGTCGTGGCGCCTGGGGCCGTTCAGCGCCTGGCGCAGGGCGGGTTCGATGCGAGCCGGGGTTCTCATGGCTCAATGACCCGCAACAGTATTTGCGTGCAGTTGAGCAGTAGAGCCGATAACCTTGGCCCTGTACAGATCAACGCCTTCAAGATAGATCAGACGCGCGACGCTGGAGATCGATCGGTTCTGGACCCCGGCGAGCTGCTCGAGCATCTGACGTTCGTCGGGCATAAGGCGCACATAGACGGGCTTGCTGGACAACACGCCGCGCGGCGAACGTGTTGTAGGCGCTTTCTTCAGAGGCATGGCGGTATACTCCCTGTCATTAACCTTGCACAAAACCGATAATACACACCAAACGGTGTGTATGCAATACGAAAATGAACCAAACGGAAAGTATTGGTGATCGACTACGTGAAGAGCGCAAGCGCACCGCGCTGTCTCAGCGCGCCTTCGCGGAAAGCGGCGGAGTGACGGAAAAGACACAGGTGCTGTACGAAAAGGGCGAGCGCGTGCCTGACGCACACTATTTGGCGCGTATTGCGGCGATCGGCGTCGACATCCTTTACATACTGACGGGGCAGCTCAATACGTCGACGCTTTCGCCGGATGAGGGCGACCTGGTGCGTCGATATCGCGAAGCGCCTGAGGCGGTCCGCGCAGCCGGATTGGCCGCGTTGACGGCCGGCGCGGCACCGACGAAGTACCAGCAGAACTTCGAGGGCGCAAATATCGGGCAGCAGGTGAGCGGCGATGTGGGCGCCCCGTTCACGATCAACATGGGTAACGCGCGGAAGAAGCGCGGGAGCGAACAGAAAGATTGAGCTGTTGGAAGTAGGGCGGCGGGGCCAGCCGCGTTGGAGAATAAGAAAACAATGGAACAGAAATTTACGGGAGACATCGGGCAGGTTGCTGGCCGCGATGTCAAGTCGAATAGCGCGCAGTCAAGCGTGAACGTCCATATTCACAATGGACCGAAAACGAAATACATCAGTGATCGTCAGCGCCGCGCGATTGCGCACAAGGTTTATCAAATCGAAGCCAAGACGGGCACGGACAAGCTGATGGTGTATCGGCGACTGATGGCCGTGTTCAAGTTTTCGAGCATGGATGAGATGCCGCATGACTTATACGAGCGTGCTACCTCCTACCTCAACACGTGGTTGCGCAACGGCACAACCGATCAGCCGTCAGTCAAGGCGAAAACACAGAGACCGGCGCAGTCAACTGAAACGCGGACGCATGATGTTACGGAAAACGTGACCGCCGCTGCTGCACCTGACCGATCGAGCTTGTCGCACCAACCGGAATCCCTTGGGCCAATGCTCACAGGCACAATGGCGCCGGAAAAACCGACGCCCCCCTGGCGAGCGGTTGTTGTAGCGTGTGGGGCGGTCGCGGCGGTCGCAGCAGTGACCTACATTGTCGTGGTGCGATCGGCAGCATCCGCGCGGCCGTCTGCTGCGCCGGTTGTGGCGGAATGCGAATACGGCGGTCACCACTACTCAATCGGTAGTGTCGTGTTGCAAGCAGGCTTGCGACAGCAATGCGTTACCACGGACGAAAACGCCGCCACCTGGGAAAAACTCGGTGCAGGCCGTCGCGTTGCTGGCAAATAACGGGAACCGCAGCATCTGGCCGATTCGATGGGGGCGTCTGTCGTTGACACTTCGAATTCAATCGAAAGAGGGGGCGCTATGCACCCCCTCAGATTGAGCGATTCGTTTACGGCTTTGCCAATTCGGCCAGACATGCCCTTTTAACGCCCTGCAACGACGGGTCGCGGACCTTGGTTAAGGCCAGTTTGGCGCGTCTGATGTAGGCGGGAATGTCTTTCACCGTATCTTCGATGAACGGCACAGAACAAACACGACTGACGCCAAGCACTGGCCCATTGTCAGGGTCGATGGCAGACAGAACAGCTTTGGCATTTTTAGGGAGCGCGTAGGCCAGGCCGATTCCAAGATCCTCTGAATTTCCTCCGTCCGTTCCTTCGGCCAGCTTTGGTACAAGTGCAATCCATGCTGCACTACCGGAGTCGATATGGGTAAGGACGTTGTCCCATTCTGATTCCGACATCGTGCTGATTGTTGCCTTTGCGCCTTTGTCGTCGATCTGTTTAGCTAGAACGGAAGGACTTATTTGTGCGCTTGCATTTGCCGTCGAGCACGCCAAGGAGAGCACAAGTATGAAAACGGATGCGTGTTTCATTGAACAACCTCTAACCGACGATCGCCGCTCGCCCATATGCGATGGCGAGTTTGAACGCCCATGATGATGCAACCTTCGGATGCTGTACCCGGATGTCGCAGGCTATCGCCGTGGATCCTGAAAGCGCTTCGCCCAAACGTATTGGTGCCAGCAGCGGGGGTTAGATTGAGAGTATAGGTTCCCGTGTGAGGGGAGGCGTGGGGTTCGCCGATCCGATAATTCCCGCGTGGGATCGGCCCTATGTTGGGAACCGTCTGCATAGCTGGATTATTTTTACCTGTTGCAGCTCCGGAGTAACCGCGTTCGACGAGTTCGCCGTTAAACGAAAGGTCCCCAGTGCTTTGCTGATACGACCATGGCATAAGCGTTCCTTTTTTCAACTGTACAAGCCGTTCTCTCATTCAAAGGAGAATCGCGGGAGTGAACATTATCAGATAAACCGGCGGTCCTAAGAGCGCGCAAAAGCAGGTTATGCCATATGCATTTATCAACAGACAACCATAAGAGAAAGCTGACAAATGACACAAATAGCACGGGCCACCTGGGCGTGGATTGCCGCCGCGCTGTACTGTTTCGTACTCAACGCCAACGCGGCCGAGCTGCCTGCAGGTCTACAAAAGAGCCTGAAGCCGTTCGCGATCGTCTCAGCGACGATCGATGATGGGGTGCTGAAAATCAATATACGCAAACCAGTCGTGAAGCGCGAGGACGTATATCAGTTTGTCGTAAAGATGGGCGTGTGCTATCCGCTATGGATCGACGCGCAAAAGGGCTGGGGTTCGGCATCCATCACAAGTATTGAGGTGCGCAACGATATCGGCGCACAGGGCTATTCGTTTCAGGGCGGCCGGAAGGAGTGCGGCGAGCTTGGAAAGAGCGCGAACATGGACGCAGAGAAGAAATATATCGAGGCGCATACATGGGTATGCGTAGCGGGCAATCCTTGCCGCCCCCGCCGGCCGGGTGAAGTGACTTCCGGCGACCTCTAAAGCGAAAGGGCCAGGGCTTCGAAACCGTAACCCTTTTTCATTGCCCGCCCTTGCGGAAATGTGCGCGGTGCCGGTCGCTCGTCGGATCGTCGCGCGTCTCGAGTTCGAGGTCGCACGTATAACCGCCGTTGCCGTCGATCTCGTGCCGCACCTTTTTCACAAGCCATGATTCGGCATCGATATCGGGCTTGAATCCATTCAGATAAACGGGCACTTCGGGGTAGAGGTCGGGCCGGCCGAGCGCGAGGTTATAGGTCATCGTCGCCTGGCTGCGTTGCGTGCGGTTCAGTTCGGCCGTTGCCGCCGCGCGTGCCTCGGCTTCGGTCGGGTAGGTTTCCGGCAATACCTTCGCATTGTGATTATCTTCGCCGCCGACGACGACCGACTTGCGTTTCGCGCGACCGGTCGCGTGATAGAACGCCCGCACGCTCGCATAGTTCTCGCGCTCCGATACGTGATAGCGATGCCGGTCGCCTTCCTTGCGCGTCAGCTCGATCGCCGTGAGCGCCTTGCCGCTTACGCTCGTGCCATGTCCGATTGGCACGAAAAGCAGGTGCGTATCCTTCACGTTCATCACGGCGTCGTAACGCTTCGCGAGGCGCGTGAGAAACGACATATCCGACTCGTGCGTTTGATCGATGTGCGCGATCACGATTTTCGCGAGCGCGTCGGCGATCGCCGGCTTGAGTCCATGCGAGCCGGCGATCTTGCGCACGATCGCGCCGATCGTCTCGCCGTGCCAGCTCCTTTCCTTTCGCTCGCCGAGGCCTTTCGTCATCGAGGCCGATCGCGCCTGAATGGTGAGCATGTCCGGGGAGCCCGCGTGTTCGATTTCGTTGATCGTGAATGAGCCCTTGTCGACGAGGCCGGTGTCGGACCATCCGAACGCCACGCGCACGACTTCGCCGCGCTTCGGGAGTGCGAGCTTTCCATCGGCATCGTCGAGCGTGAGCATCAGCGTATCGGCTTCGTCCGAACGCGACTCGTCGAGCGACAGGTGATTCAGGCGCGGCGATATCTTGCTCGTGAGGTCTTTGCCGTTGAGCGTGATTTGATAGATCGGTGTCGGCTGCTTCATTGCGCCTTGTCCTTCGCCGGCTCGGTTTTCGTTTTCACGAGGCCATCGTCGACGCGCGTGAGGTTCAGCGTGAATTCGACGCGCCTCGGCGTGCCGTCCTTCTGGTGAAGCGATTGCCCTTCGTCGAGGCCTTCGATCACGAATGCGCCGTACACCGTGCCCGTACCGTCGACGAGCGCATAGGCGTCGCCTTCGTCGGCCATCGTGCGCAGCTCGTCAAGCGACGAGAGCTTGCCGATACCTTGATCGGGGGCAAACCAGCCCGTGAGCGTGATCGTGTCATCGCCGGGGCCGGTGAATTGCCGCGCGTTTCGGCCGCCGACGCGCGACGTGCTCGCGTGCTTCCAGCTCGTGCGCCGTTGCAGCTCCTGATAGGCCAGTGTCGACAGACTGAAAACGAACTGACCGAGCGACATCATCATCGTTTCTTTCTCCGTTAATCAGACAGGCGCGAGCTAACGCGCGAGGCCTTCTTGCGTTCGATATCGGCGAGCACCTTGCGAATCCGCGTCTCGATTTCGTCAGCGCCGCCGGCGGAAATCTGAAAGATGTAGGTGTCGCCGCCGGCCGCCGATGCGCCGCCGGCCGATTTTCCGGCCGCTGGCGGGGCTTGCAGGGCAGGGCGGGTATCGATTGCCACGCCGGGGCCGCCGGCGGACGTGCCGGCGGCCTGTACGCCGTGCGCCGCGAACGAGGTCGCGGCGAGCGTCGCGAGGCCGACCGCGGCTTTCGCGATGCGGCCTTGCTCGCCTTCCATGCCGAGCGCCGCGCCTTGCGTGATGAAGCCGCCTAGCTCGCCGAACACGCGCGACGGGCTATGAATGCCGAGCTTTTCCTTGAACCATCCGACCGTGCTACTCGCGACGTTTGTGATCGCGGCCTGTACCGCGCCGAGGCCGCTAGTGATGCCGTTCACGAGGCCGGCGATCAGGTTCGAGCCGAATTCGGAAAACTTCGCCGGCATGTCGATGCCGAACCATGACAGCACGCCCGCGAACGCCTGATAGAACAGGCCGAGCGGGGACCAGTTCACGATAAGCGCGCCGATGCCTGAAATGCCGTCGGCGAACGCCTGTTGAATCTGCGCCCACAGGCCGCCGAAGAATGCCTTGATGGGTTCCCAGTAGACATAGATTGCGAGCGCCGCCGCCGCGATCGCGGTGATCGCAAGGCCGATCGGGTTCATCAGCATCGCGCGGCCGGCGAACATCGCGGCCGACGCGAACACGCGCCATGCCGTCGCGCCGAGGCCGAGCACGCGCGCGAGAATGCCGCCTTGCATGCCGAGCGCCGTCATGCTGAATTTGACGATAGCGAGCGGGCCGAGCACGCCGGCGAGCATCACGACGAGAGCGCCGCCGGCCGTCAACAGCAGCGCGACGCCGGCCGCGACTTTCATCAGGCCGTTAGCGAGCTTCGGATTGTCGCGCGCCCATTCGCCCAGGCCTTGCGCCATGTCGCCGAGCCATCTGACAACGCCTTTCATTTCAGGCGCGATCGATGCGCCGAACGCGACGAGGGCATTCGTGAAGGTGCCGGTCGCCGCGTCCCACAGGTTCTTAAGCGTGCCGAGCTGCTTGTTTACCCGCTCCTGCATCGAGGCCTGTGCGGCCATCTTTGCCCGTACTTCGTCATAGCCGGCCTTGCCCTTCTCGATCATCAGCGAAACAGCCTGGAGCGTTTCGGAGTCGTCCCCGAAAATCTCCTTCTGCACGGCCAGGAGCTTTTGCGTATCGAGTCCCTTGAGCTTTGCCAGCTCCGCGAACATCTTGTCAAGCCCGCCGAATTCGCCCTTGCCGTTCGTGAAGTCGAGGCGTCGAGCGGGCGCGAGTGTCTTGTTAGCCTTCGCGACCTTCTTGCCGTCCATGCCAAGCTGGAACACCTTGCGGAATGCGTTGCCGGCCGAGCCGCCGATCAGGTTGGATTGGTCCGCCATTACCAGCAAGGGCGCGAGCACTTTCGCACCTTCGAGACCCTTCTGCTTGATGGTGTCCATCGCCGGGCCGAGCTTGGAGAACGCTTCGAGCATGTTGTTATCGTCGACGCCGAGCATGAACGTTTTCTGGATAACGTCAGTCAGCGACAGCATGTCTTTCTCGGTCGTGCGCGTGGCGTCCTGTAGCTTCGCCGTGAATTCGGCCGCCGCCTCGGGCGTTTTCTTGAGCTGCACGGCGAGATAGGCGGTCGCCTCGCCCATGCCGCCGAGGATCGTTTCGGGCTGGATGCCCTGGCGCACGAGCATCGTCATCATGTTCTGGAAATCGGCAGTCGTACCGGGCAGGCGGTCGCCGAGCTTCATCGCGAGCGTATTGATCTTTTCGAATTCCGGGGGGACTACGCCGCCCGCGCGCATCATGGCGCTAGATAGCTGCGTTGCCGCTTCCTCGGCCTGAGCATAGGCCGCGATCGGAAGGAACGTTGCAGCGCCGACGACAGCGCCGCCGGCCATCATCTTTGCGCCGGTGCCCGCCATCGAGCCGGCCAGCTCCTTCGTCTTGTTCATTTTCTCGCGCGCCTCGGCGAGCCGCTTCGTGCGAGTGGTGAGGTCGGCGAGCTTGTTTTGCTGCGTCGTCATCACGCCGATTGTCGCGGCCATGCTCGAACGCAAGTCGCGCTCATGCTGAGACAGATTGCGCGTGTCGATGCCGGCGCCCGCGAGGCGATCGCGCAGCGCCCGCACCTTGTCGGCCTGTTTCTCGTGCTCGGCGGTGAGCTGCGCGGCCGTGCGCTTCGCTCGCTCAAACTCCGCGACCATCTGTTTTGTCGGCGAGTCGGTCGAGCCGATCGTGCGGGCCAGCTCGGCGACGCGCGATTGCGCGCCCTGCATGTCGCGCTTGGTGCCGTTCAGGCCGACGCGCATTTCGCGAAACGCGGCCACGTCCTTTTGCGTGCGTTGCAGCTTGTTGAGTTCTTCGCGCGACTCTTTGAGCGACTTCGCGAGGCCCTTGTTACCGTTGAGGATGTTTCGCAGGGGCTTCGTTGCGCCGTCGACCATATCGAACAGCACGCGCAATTTCAGGTCGTTACCGTTTGCCATCGTTATTCGCTTCCATACGGCGAACGCACGCGCGCTCGCTCGCGCCAGTCGGCCAGCTCGGCCAATGTCAGATCGTCCATATCGCGCCGTGTCCAGTGAAACACGGTCGCGATATCGGCCATCGCTTCTTCAACGCGGTCGGGTATGCCGTTCTCTAGCTCGCCCGCTTCGGCAGCAAAAAAGATGCGAACGCCACCCCCAATTGCACGAGGTCGGCGGGGTCGAGCTGCTGCACATCAAACTCGGTGAGCGTCGGCGACGAGATACGCGGCAACACCTTGCCGAGTGCGTCGACGTCCAGATTCACGAGCGCATTGAGCGACGTGCCGCGCAGCTCGCCGGCGGCCGGCTTGCGCAACGTGATTTCGTTGATTACCTGTTCGCCGCGCGTGATCGGCGCATCGAGGGTGATGGTGTTCGACTTGGCTTGTTCGGTCATTTCTTTCTCTGTTCAGATTGGGTATTTGATGCCCGCCCGGTGAGTGACCAGGCGGGGAAGGGGACATGCTTGCGTTACAGGCTGATTGCCTTGCGCAGATCGGCCAGCAGGTCTTCGCCGTTGACGTTTTCGACCATGTTGATGAGGTCGATTTCGATCACGGTTTCGCCGTTGATCGTCAGCTTGTAATAGCTGCAAGTCGTCGAAACTTTGAAAGCGGTGTCGTCGCCCGGCTTTCCGTTGCCGAAATCGAGTTCCTTGTGACGGCCGCGCACGACGATCTCGATAGAGTCGTGCTTCGTCGAGTCCTCGGCGCGGTATCCGCCGGCAAAGCGCAGTTGCACGCCGTCATGCTTGGTGATGCCGTATTGCGCGCATACCGATCGCATGAACCCGCCCGCCGTCCATTCGAGCACGATGCCCTCTTGCCCCTGGTCGATATCGATCGGGCCATTCATGCCGCCCCCGCGATAAGCCTCCATCTTTCGCGTCAGCTTTGGGGGCGTGATTTCCGTAACCTGACCGGCGAAGTTTTCGCCGTTCTGGAACAGGTTGAAGTTCTTGAGTTTCTTCGGCAATGCCATGTTTGTTTGCTCCTTGGTTAGGCCGTGACGCGTGCGGCGAAGTCCATCAGATAGCGGTCGGTGATGCGTTGGCGCAGCATCAGGTTTTCGAGCGGGGGAACCGGCGTGTAGTCGTAATCAATCGCGAGCTTGCCGGCCTTGAGCGTGTCCTTGTCGTTCGCGCTATCGTCATACCAAGCCGAGCCGCCGATCAGATAACCATTCGAAACCAGCTCCCGGAATTTCGCGTTGATGCTTTCGATAATGTCGCGCACGATCGACGGGTGCAAATCCACGTCGACGTACAGCATGTGGGCCTCGGCCATCGTGTCGGCGAGCACTTGCGCGGTGCGCGTGTAGTTCTCGAATGCGAACAGCGGATCAACGGAACAGGTACGCGAACCCCAGAAGCGATAACCGTTCGAGTTAATCAGCGTCGTCACGTCCTGTTCGTTCAGGTAGCCGGCATCGGTCGCGGGGTCTTGCAAATCCCAAAACACATCGCGGCTAATGCCCGTTACGCCGTTAATGCCGACATTCGATAGCGTCTTTTGCCAGCCCCTTTCTCCGTCGAGCTTCGCGCGCAGTCCGAGCGCGATCGCCGTCGCGTCGATCGTGGTCGACGCGTTCGCGGTCGTATCCCATCCGAGGAAGTCAGGCCACAACACCATCAGCTCGCGTTGGCTGAATTGCTTGCGGTACGTGGTCGCCGCTTCCTTGGTTTCCGCGCCATTCGCCGAGATGTAGCCAAAGCCGCGCAGCTTCTGTGCGAGCGCGCCGAGGGCCGTCGCGACGGGTTGCGTATCGAGGCCCGGTGCGCCGAGAATCCGCGGCTTGATGCCGAGTTTCGATTGCGCGGCGAGTAGCGCCTGCATGCCGGTGTAACCGCCGCCGACCGCCGTTGTGCCGATCACGTTACTCGTCGTCGCCGCATCGTCGACGCCTTCGGAAACACGCACGACGACAGTGACGGGCTTCGCCTGTGCCGACATGGCTTCGAGCGTGCGCGCAAGCGTGCCCTTGTCGCCGGCCTTGCCGATCGCCGATTGAATGTTCGTCAGCAGCACGGGCGTATCGAGCGGGAACATTGTTGCGTCTGCATCGAGGCCGGTTGCGACGAGGCCGACAACGGCCGTCGACACGGTGCGAATCGGGCGCGTGCCTTCGTTAATTTCGAGTACGCGCACGCCGTGGTGGTAATCAGTTGCCATATGAATTCCCGTTTAAAAAGGGCAGTGAAAGGGCGGGTTGCAGCTCGCGACGCTTTCGGCGTTACGCGGGGTCGGCCGGGGTTTCCGGCGCGGGTTCGTTGCCCGGTTCCGTAGCAATCGGCGGGATTGCCGGCGGGGGCGTATACGGCGCAGGTTCGGCGGGCCATGTAACGGCGGCCGGGAACGTTTCGCGATTGATCGCGGCCGTCAGCTCGATTTGATAGAGCGACCACGCCTGATAGTTGTAGTGATCCTCGGCCGACAGCTCGCCGGCCGCGTCCGCGTCGGCCTTCCCATCGGTAAACGCTTTCGCCTTCGCCATGCGGGCGTCAAACTCGGCCATCGCAGGGCCGCTCGCGACTTCGAACGATGCCGGCTCGGCTGGCCAGCTCACGGCGTCGGGGAACCCTTCACGCTGGATCGCACGCACAAGGTCGAGCTGATACGCGGACCATGCGCGGAAGTAATACGCCTCCTCGCGCGAGAGCAGGCCGGCCGCATACGCGTCGGCCTTGCCCGCGTTCATTGCTCGGGCATGCGCCATGCGCACATCAAAGTCGGCCATCGCAGCGGCGCGCACGCGTTGCGCGACGATTGCCGGGTCGATCGCCCATGCGCCATCGCGAAACGTGTAGTCATCCGAGGGGCGCGGCGTTTCGGTCAAGCCTTGCTCGGCCGGCGTGATGCCAGCGACGAGGATTTCGGCCGGCTCGCCGGTCGACTGGCGATAGAGCATGCGGCCGCGATAGTCGGGCAGCAGCTTCCACGCGCCGTCGCGATAGAAAGGCCACGTCAGCGGCAGGCGGGCCGGCAGCTCGTCGACAGTGCTGAATGCGGGCACGAGCCAGCGGTCGGCATTCAGGGGGTCGAGGTCGGCCAGGCGGCTGGAAAT
The DNA here is from genome assembly GCF_003330825.1 of Paraburkholderia terricola. NCBI lineage: Bacteria > Pseudomonadati > Pseudomonadota > Betaproteobacteria > Burkholderiales > Burkholderiaceae > Paraburkholderia > Paraburkholderia terricola. The sequence continues at coordinate 3,923,541 of NZ_CP024941.1, read as the reverse complement.
GTATTGGCCGGTCACTGCGTCGTATTGATGAATCAGCATGGTTCAGATCCTTAGTAAGCGCGAATCATTGCGAGCATGGCGACGTTGCGCGGCCGTGCTTCGTTGCCGCCGTCAGCGTTGACGGTGATCGTGTGCGAGTGATTGCCAGCGCCGCCGATGCCTACGTTGTGCCCGTGCGTGCCGGCTCCATCCGTGTCGAAACTGTGTGCGTGCGCGCCCGCGCCATCCGTGTACGGATTGACGGGGTTATCGATGGAGAAATTGCTACTTGCGCCGCCCCGGTCGGTGTCGCCGGCGGATTGCGGTACGGGGTAGCCCAGGCGGTGGCTGTGATCGCCGCTCGCGTAGGTGCTGCCGTGGTGCCCGTGCCAGCCTTGCGAATCGGTCCATGCGGAATGAACGTGATCGCCGACAGCGGCAGCGCTCGCGCCGTGGGCGTGTGAAACGTTCGAGAAACTTTGAAAGGTGCCGATTGCGCGGTTCGCATCAGCGCCGCGCGCGTCATCCCAACAGCGAATGAATTCGCCGCGCAGCTCGGGCAGGCGAAAGGTCGTTGCGCCGTTGCCTGACGAGAAACAGCCCCAGTTGTTCGAGGTCCATGCCGCCTCGGAAACGATCGCGCCAACCGATTGCGCATAGGCCCAAAGGGCGGGATAGTCGGCGCGATTCAGTACGGCGCCGTTCAGCTTGAGATAGCCGGCTCGAACGCTTGTACGCGGCTCGAAAACGATGCGGCCGATCGAATCCGATGCGATCGCCGCGACTACCCATTCAGTCGTCGCGACGCGCTTCGATACGTCGCCGGCGGCCGGCGTTTGCGCGGTGATGAGGCCGGCGACTTGCACGAGGCCGACGCCGTCATCAACGAGGCCGCCGACGAGTACCTTGCCGCCATACGGCGCGAGCGCGATCGGCTTTTTCGTCGTGTTGCCTAGGTCCATCGCTTCGAGCGTGAGGCCGTCGAAATTCTCAACGGACATAACAGCCTGGCGGGTGCCTTTGAGCGAAGCCGAGGCCATGACCGCCGGGCCGTCGACGGTGACAGACGGCGCACGCACGGGGCCGGTGAAAAGCGCGCCGGTGAGCGCCGCGTAACGGCTCGCGGCCGTCTTGGGCGTCAGTGCGCGCACGGTGTCGGTGCCGGCGTTTACTTCGTCTTGCGTCGCCAGCTCGATCACGCCTTGCCGCTCGGTCGTCGCCGGCGGATTCAGAAACGTCGCGTCGCCGAACGTCAGGGCCGTCGCGTCGATCGTCGTGAATTGAAGGTCGGCCGACAGCAGCAGCATTGCCGCCGGCGACTTCTCCATGATTGGCGTCGGTTGGCTATAGACGGCGAGCAGCACATCGTTTTCGAGATACAGGCCAAAACCGTACAGCGTGAATTGATCGTCGGTGTCGTCTTTCAACGTCACATGCACGGTGTCGGGCGCGACGTTCGCGCCGGCGAATGTCGTGATTCGCTTGCGCTCGTTCGGCATGGCGACCATGCCCTTGTCGGCGACGAAAGGAGCCGAGGCGAGGCCGATTTTTACGACTTGATGCGCGTTCGTGCCAGTGTTGCCGGGCGCGACGAGTGCAGCGCGCCCGGCGTCGGTGATGGTGATGAGAGTTCCGGCCATAGGTCAGATATCCGAGAAAGAAAGACGGCGATACAGCGCGGGTCGAACGGCCGCCGCGACGCGCTGCGTGCCCTGCATGGAAAAGCCTTGCGTGAATGAGTAGTGCGCGCTCACGGGCTTCGTGCGATCGATTTCCGCGATGATGTCGGCGACAAGTGCAGCGGTCGGCGCTTGCCCGTCCCGGCCGCTAACCGTGAGCACCACGTCGAACGTGCCGGGCACGCCGCGAGGCGTCAGCTCGAACCATTCGCGCAGGGCGATGTTTGCGCCGAACGCGGCGACGACTTCGCGAACCGCAGCGGCCGTGCCGTTCTTACGCGCGATCGGAATGGCGGCCTTCACGCGGGCGCGCTTGGTCTGTTCGGGCCAGTAGTCTTTCCATGCGTCGACGCCAAGGTGCCAGGCGAGCCACGGCAGCAGCGGCAGCGGGATCGCATCGGGGTCCATCAGCACGGCCAGCGGCGACGGAATATCGCTAATGCGTGCGCCGACGCGCGCAAGGTTGCGCTCGCGCGTGGTCGAGTTAGGCGGGAGCAGATCACTCATTGTTGTAAATGCCCCCGTCGACCAGCTCGATCGCCGTGCAATACGGCGCTTCCTGTTTCGTTGCCGGAATGTCGGCGGCCGGCTCGTCGAGCAATACCTTCTGCACCCCCGGCGCGCGCGCAGCGGCATAAACGCCGTCGAGCGTGATCGCCATGCCGAGCTTGTGCATTTCGTCGGTGTATTTCTTGACGTTCCTGTTTGCCTCGGCGAGTGCGACAGAGCGATCGGGGCCGGCGAAGAAAATGAGCGTGGCCCGTACCGCATAGCGCTTGATCGTCGCGCTCTGCACGGTCACAAAGTCGGTGAGCGGGCGCACGTTGTCGGCCGCAAGGGCGGTGCGCACCTTTTCGACGAGCGCAGCGTCGGCTGTGCCGTCGCCGGCGCGAGATAGAACCGTCACCACGACTTCTTTCGGCGCGGGGCTTACGGCAGACGCATCGAGCACGAGGCCGTCAGCGTTGCGAGCGTGCGAGATATACGCGCCTTCGGGGCCGGCAACGGAAAAGCCTTGCGGCGCGAGCTGCACGCGCGCGCGCAAGTCGGTGTCCTCTTCATAAACCGCATCGATATCGTTCGCCGGGTCGGCCGGCGTAATCACGAGGCGTTCGATCTCGAACAGCGCGGCAAGGTGTTCGAGGTCTTTACCCTTCGCATAGGCCAGCATCACGGCGCGCGCGGCGTCGTTCACGCGTTGGCGCAACACGACTTCGCGATACGCGTTTTCCTGCAAATGAATGTTCATCGGCTCCGATTCGAGCGCGAGGGCCGCCGCGACTTCGGCCTGTTGATCGGCCGGATAGAGCGCGACGAGTGCCGCCTTGCGCTCGGCGAGCAGCGTTTCATAGTCGATCGTTTCGACAATATCGGGCGATGAAAGACGCGACAGATTGATCGGCGTTGCGCTCATGCCGCACCCCCGTTACTGAGCTGCACGCGCGTCGACACGGGTTCGCCCGTCTCGGTCGTGGTGCCTTCAATGTCGACGACTTGCACGCCCGCGCCGGTATCACTCAGCTCGGTCGAGAGCTGCACGCGCGACAGACGCAAGCGCGGCTCCCATTGCATCAGCGCGGTCGCGATCGCGGCATACAGGCGAACGCGTGTCGCACCATTGTTCGGCGCGTCGACCAGCTCGGGCAGCTCGGAGCCGAAATCGCGGCGAGCGATGCGCGTGCCGATCGGCGTCGTCAGAATCTTCGCGATCGATTGATACAGGTGGTTAATACCGGCCGTTGCGCGGCCGGTCGTTGCGTTCATTCCAATCATTGCGGGTCGCTCACAAGTTGGCCGTCGCCCTGTTCGCGGTGCTTGTGCTTCGGCAGACTGATACCTTGCGACTTGACTTCGCCTGTGAAGTCAGCCGCGCCGTTGATCGTCATGGTCGAACCGGCTCCGCTTCCCTTGCCGGTCATGCCGGATTCGAAAGCGAATGCGCCTTTAACGGTCATTGCGCCCGTGACGGTCGTTGTCGTCGCGTCTAGCGTGAGGTCTTGCGTTTTCACAATCACAGAGCCGGGCACGGTGATTTCAGCGGTGCCGCCGGCGGGCAGGGTAGCTTTGAGAGAGTGGGCGGCCATGTCGTATTCGACGGTTGCGCCATCGCGATAAACGCGAACGTGTTTCGCCGGGTCAGTGCTCGGTGGGGGGAAATCTTCGGAATAGAAACCGCGCATCGCGACAGCTTGCGCAGGGTCGCCGCTCGGACAAAGCAGCATTACCCCTTCGCCGATCGAGGGCGCAAGCCACTCGATCGATTCGCCTGCGAACGGGATGAACCATTGAATCCAGTCGGTATGTAAATCGCCGCTCTCTACGCGGCATAACGCGCCGTCAACCGACTCAACGGTGCCTTTGCGTATGCCGTTTAGAAATTGGCGTGAGGATTCGTTTGCGTTCATGGCTCCATGTTGCCGAGCACGCACGCGCGAGTCGACACGCTGCGTTTGTTAGCGTGTCGGGTACAGACTCAGTGAGCCGAACGATTAAGGCGCGATGTGTTTGAGCAACAGATCGCGGATCATTTCGCGATCGGCGTCGGTGAAGCCGAGCAGCACGCGCGCCGGGTAGGTGTATTGCGGGCCGCCCGGTGCGATGCGATCGCTTTCGCCAAACTGGTGAATGCGCGCTACGCGTGCGACGCGACCGGCGAACCCGATCGCTAGGCCTTGCGCGTCAGTCTCGGCGCGCAGAAAGCGCGCTTGCCGCAGCTTCGCGAACATCGCCGCGCGCTTGATGCGGCCGGCCTTGTCGCGCAGGTGTTTCGGGCGCGGCTTGCGCTTCTCGTATGCGCTCCCGTCCGGGTTGCGTTGTTGCGCGATGCGCGTGCGTTGGCTACGCGTCAGCTCGCGACCAATATCGCGCAGCGCTGCACGTCGAGCGGCCGGCGAGAGCTGCGACAGCAGCGCGCCTGCCCATGATTCGAGCGCGCTTAGTTCGTCCATTGCGCAGAGGGATCGTAAAGGCCGCTCACTTCCCACTCGGGCACGGGTTCGTCGACGTGCGTGATGGTTTGCGCGCCGGTGTCATCGGTGCCGACGACAATGCTTTCGGTGAGTTTGAGCTTGATCGACAGATCGACCGTTGTTTGCGTCAGTTGGTCGGCTTCGAATGAAATGCCCGTCTTGCGCAGATCGTCATTCGTGAGCAAGTCGGATTGATTGCGCTTGACCCATGCGATCAGCGCGGCGAACACGATATCGGCGTCGCCGACGAAATCGAGCAGCATCACGTTTAGGGTATATGCGTAATCGAATGAGCCGAATGCCGCACCCGTCGCGATGATGTTGCCGGCGTCGATGAATACGAGCAGCTTGTCGGGATCATTCACGAGCGACGGCACGGCCGCATTGAGCGCCTTGCGCAGACTGTTCGCCTTATTCATGGTCGGGGCCGGAAAGGGAAAGGGCTTTCGATTGGCAATCGACAATCAGATCGACACGGGCCGCGCATTCGCCCCATGCCGCCTCGGTGATATCGAGCGCGCGGCGCAGCTCGTCGTTAGTGCGCGGTGCCGTCGCCGGCAGCGTGCAGCGCGCGACGGGCGCGCATTGCAAGGTAGTCGTCGGCTCCGGTGAGCGCGGGGCGGCCGTACAGGCGTACAACATCGTCAGGCAAAGCGCCATCAGCCCATGCGCGCAACGCTTCGTTTTCATGTTTCAACGCCTCAAAGTCGGTTTCGGACTGCGCGAGGCTCGCGGCGATGCCGGCGCGCTTCGCGTCGAGCTGCGCGAGCGCCTTCGCGTGCTCGCGGTCTTTCTTCTGTAGGTCGGCGATCGTCGCATCGCGCCGGCCGACCGTCTCTTGCGCGGTGCGCGCGGTGTTCTGCGCGTCGACCAGTTCGGCGCGCAGTGCCTTCACATAAAACCAGCCGGCCGCGATCGCGAGTACGACGAGCGCGATCGCAGCAGCGCGCAGGGCGATCGGTGCGAGGCGTGCGGCGATTGCATTCATGCCGCCGCCTTCTCGCGCTCGGCATATTTCGCGTATGCCTGGCCGAGCTTTGCGTCGTACAGATTGCGCGCGTAATTCGGGCCGTTGTAGCCCTTGGCGAACGCCGCCCACTTCCTACCCTTCAGCGCGGAAAGCAAGGCCGTGTCGGCTGCGATAAACCGCACGAACGCGTCGAGGTGATCGGCTTCGCTTCTCTGCATGCGTGCGACCCAATCGGCGACGCTCGAATATTCGAGGGCTTTCCAGTGATAGCCCATGATTTGAAACGCGCCCCAGCTCGCCGACTCGTGCGCGGTGTCGGCGTCGATGCGCTCGGCGGTCGCGAGGCGCGTGTACTCGGCCGCCTTGCCCGCATAACCGCCGGCGTCGGCCGATACGATGTTCGGATATCTCGCGGCGAGCGCATCGGCGTCGAGGCCTTTCGCCTTGAGCCGCGCATAGAAAACGTGCCGCTCGAACAGGATTGCCGGCCGGCCATCCGTCAAGAAACCCTCGCCGCGCGATTCGACTTCGTTGACTGCGCGGATTGCCGCGACGCTCACGCCGAGCGTGTCGGCCGCTTTCACGAGGTCGGGGTCGGACAGGTGCCGGGGCAGCGCGACGCCGGGCAAGGCAATCAGCGTTTTCGGGCCGGCGATGCCGTCGATCACGAGGCCGCGCGCCTTCTGCAACGCCATAACCGCGGATTCGGTTTCATGGTCGAAAACGTGCGATTCAGCGACCGAAAAGCCGGCGCGCGTGAGGCGCTTTTGTAGCAACGCCACTTCGTCGCCGATATCGCCCTTTCTCAGAATCATCGTCATTCGCTCCGCAGCAGGCGCGCGACGTTGCCGCGTGCGCCGAAAATGAGAACAGTGAAAAGAACGGCGCGAGCCGCTTCGAACAGGCCGACCGCTTTCGCATGCACGGCCAGCTCGATCGCCGAGCCGCCGAGCGCGACGAGCAGCAGCCATGCCAACCATGAAACGTGATGCCGGTGCCGCGCGCCGTCGCGGCGATAGAACAGGATGCGCAGCGCCGCGACGCTGTACGCGATCAATGCGATCAGTGCGAGGGGGTTGTGCATGGGTCAGCCCTTTCGAAACAGCGACAGCAGGTCGAAAGACTTGATGCGCTCGATCAATTGCAGGGTCACGGTAATCGCCAGTGCAGCGGCGAAGAAAGCAGCAACGCCGGTGCTCGTGATCGGCGTGTGATTCACCACATCGGGCGCGGCCAGATAGCCGGCGATCAGCGAAATCACGAGGTACGCGAAGCGCTTCGCAAGCGACAGGTCTTTCGACGTGACGACGACGAGCGCCGCGCCCGTGAAAGCGCCGATAAGCGCGTTGCCGTCGATGCCGGGAAACAGGCTTGCAAAGCCAATGCCGGCCGAGACAGCGGCGACGGTAGTGGTGCTAGGTTCGGCCATGTTGGCGACTCCGGTTAATCGAAAAGGTTGACGAGCTGGATCGTTGTTTGATCGCTCGGCGGGTCGGGCAGATCGATAGCGAGGCCGAGGGGCAGCACGGGGCCGTAATCGGCAAGGCCGGCATTCATTTCGAGCGTTGTTTCGACGACGCCTTGCGTGCGGCCGAGGTAGCGGAAACAGAGGGCGTCGACGGTATCGCCCTGTTGTGCATGGACGCGCATCAGATTTCCTTACCGTCAGGTCCGAATCGATCAATCAGACGGGGCGGAATGCGCGCGATGCGTCGGTGCATGGCATTGGCGCGGATGAATGATCGCGCCTCGTCGAGCGAACTGCATGCGCCTACTTCGCGCCAGAAAAACATAGCGATGCGACATTCGACGCGAAACCAGCCGGGACCGATGAAGCGGTCGCCGGCTTTGCGGGGCAAGGCGATTTGCCGGATGCGGTAAAGGGCGTTTTTCTTCATCAGATCAGCTCGATCGTTGAGCGCGGAACGTCGCGCATGTCGTTGATTGCTTGTCGCGCGTTGCGGCGATCGGCGTCGATCGTCGTCACCAGCTCGTCAGCGTCGTTCGCGCCCGACTTCGTGCTATCGAAATCGCGATACTTCTCGGTGAGGTCTGCGCGTGCGAGGAAATAGACGGCGCGGCGATAGCGCGCGAGCTGCACGCTTTCCCCGCCGATCCTGTCGGCCGGCAACTCGGCGAGCGATGCGACGCCGGCCGCTTCGTGAGCAGCGCGCCAGCTCGCCAGCTCGCGATTTACTTCGTCGATCGCGGCGATCGCGGCATCGCGCAGTCGCGCCGTTGTGACGGTGCCGGTAAGGCGCACGGCTTCGCGCATATGCGCGAGGTCGACAGAGGGAAACCATGCGACGTTTTCGATCGTCAGCGCCTCGGCCGGCGGTGCCGGCTCGGGCGTGATGGTGGGTTCTTCGATCGCGTTAAAAGTCGTCATGGCATCAGCTCGGAAAAGGTGGGCGGTGGGCCGGCGTCGGATCGCGTTACCGTCAGGCGTTGCGATCGTCGGCCGGCGCCGCCCAGGCCGGGGTGGGCTCTTTACGTGCGGCCGGCGTCGGTGCCGGCCGCATTGCCCGCTTTCTCAATGCGGGCAATGTCCTGTTTCACGCCGGCGCGCTCGTCGAGCTTGAGCGCGCCGCGTAGGTGGTAGAGCGCGAGCGGCAGATTGCCGGCGCGTTCAAACGTGTATCCGATCGCCTTGTGCAGCTTGGCGCGCACCTGATCGTGCATGTCGTGCGACTCGGTGAGCTGCGCAATTTCGTCGAGCTGCGCGACGCTCACGCCCTCGCCGCTCGCGTCTTTCTTGAACGATGAAAGCGCGGCTTCGGCGAATTCCTCGGCGATCGCCGTCGATAGCGTGCGGTCGTATTGGTCGGGCAGCGTCATCCGGTGCGCGATCGCATAGCGTGCGATATCGAGCGCGCCAGCGAAGTCGCCCACGTCGACGCGCCAGATCATCACGGTCGTAAGCACATCGTCTTGTGCGCCCCGCCCGCCACTCAGCGCGCCGGCAACGTAATCGACGTAAGCGGGCAGCAACTCGGCGCGCTTCACTTCGATCTTTCGCGCGATCGACTTGATATCTTTGAGTCGACGGCGATCGATCGCGAGTTTCGCGAGCATCAGCTCGTAAGCGCTTCCGACCATCGTTTCGCCCGCGCCGGCCGAGGCCGACGCGAGGCGTGCTGATATGCGCTGAAAATGGCGTCGTGCGGGGTTAGTCATCGCGTCGTGTCTCCTTTACGCCGCCGCCGGCACGATTTCGATGTTTTCGGCGACAGCAGCGCGGCCGAGGTCTTCGACGACATATGCATCGTTGGACGATTCATAGTTTTCGACGCGATCGCGCTTTGCGTTGTCGACGATCGTGCGACGCCGTGCGCTGTCTTGGAAGTACAGGGACAGATTGTCGAAACTCGTCACGAGAACGGCATTGGACGGGAAGAAGGGAACGGTCACGGCCGGCAGATTGCCGATGCGCTTCTGACTCTGGATCACGTCAGCGGCGAGCATTTCGCTCGGTGCCTGGCTCTTGTTGATGAGCGGAAAATACTTGTCCATCAACAGGCCGCGACCGCACATCACCACGAGCGCCGTGTCGTCTTGGTGCCACGGGTCGATCATTTCCGCGACCAGATTGACGACGAGCGCATCGAGGTTCGCATAATCACCATTTGCGCCGACGGCAATCTTGCCGGCCGCCTTCGTGCCTTCATCCATCACGCGTTGCGGGGCTTGCTCGCGCATGCGTTGCAACCAGCCCTTATTGACGTCCTGCAACAGCGGGTTAGCCGCGCGATCGGACGTTGCTGCGCGCGTCTTGCCATTGAAACCGATCGCGATGCGGTCGAGCGCTTGGCGGCGCACGATCACGTCGCGAATACGCGTCTGGAAGTCGGGAAACTTCGCCCACGCGTCGAGCTTCGCATACGTCAGGTGCGAATCGAAGTTCGTTTGCGTGCAGTTGTAACCGTTCTCGTCGAGGTCAGTCACATCGGCCGTTGCGCGATCCTTCTGCGTCGTGTCGGTCGTGCTCGCGATTGGGCCGCCGACGCCGAGGCCGAGCTTTGCGCCTTGTTGCTCGGTCACGCCGATGATGTTGATGCGCTTGAGGAAATCACTCGATTCCTGAATGTGGGTTTCGAGCTTTTGCTGAACGCTCGGCGCGACGGCGAATTTCTGCGTCGCGTTCGGAATGCCGTTGAGCTTGGCGATCGCGTTGAGGAATGCATCGAACGCGAAGCGGGTTTCTTTACGCATGTGGTGTTTTCTCCGGGGCAGTGAAAGGGTGTGATTGCCGTTTAGCAATCGGTCGTGACGGTGCCGCCGGCCGAGCCGGTCGACGCGGGGCGCTTGGTGCCGCTATCGGTCTGCGAGAGCTGCACTTGCAGCGTGTCGAATGCCTCGCGGTCGGCCTTGCGTGCATCGTCTAGCTCGGCGACTTGCTTCGTGAGTGCTTCGATCGTCTCGCCTTGTGCTTTGGCAACGGTTGCGAGTTCGACGCACGATTGCGCCAGCTCGGCGAAATGCTTGTCGTCGGTCGCTTCTTTCTTCTTCGAACTGGACAGCAGCTCTTTCACGCGGGACAGCAGCGCCGGCAGCACGGCCGGTTGTGCCGCTTCTTCGAACTCGATCACGGTTTCGTCGGCGACCGTGAAAAGGTTCGTCGGCGATACCTTGCGGCCGGCGAACGGCGAGGCGTTCGGGTTCTGAGCTGCGAAAGAAAGAATCTCGGTGCCGAGGCTCGCGGGGCTATCGGTCACGGCGAGGCCGATCAGATAGGCCTGTTTCGTGTCAGCGAATGACGGGTCGATTTCGCACGAGGTGTAAATCTTCTGTTTCGCCTTCGTCATCGCGACCAGCTCGGCCGTAGGATCGATTTGCGCGAACAGTCCGAGCTTGCCGGCGAATTCGCCGTCGAGTTCACGCGTTTCGACCGCGAGCACGTCGCCGTATGCCTTGAACGGGCCATCGGGCACGATGCCGCGATAGTGTTCGAGGTTCACGCGTGCGCCGTATTTCGTCGGCGAGTAGTTCGCGGCAATCTGTTCGAGCCATGCGCGCTCGATCACGCGGCCGTCAGTCGTCGCGCCTTCGACGGCGATGCGGAACAGCTTGGATTTAGCGAGCTTCGCCGCGTCGGCCGATGCGGTCGAGCCGATCGCCATTGCGCCGAGGCCGGCGGCGCCGGTGATGCTCATGCCGTGACCGCTCAGAAACGAGAGCACATCGGGATGATTGAGAGCAGCGTTTGCGGCGAGCGTTGCCGCGTTTGCGTCCATCGTGACAGCGAGCGCGATCGCCGCGACGGCGAACGACATGAGCGACAGCTTGCGAAGTTGCATTGTGAGGTCTCCAACAGGTTCGGGAAGGTTCAGCGTGAGTTGACATCTTGCGATCACGGCCGCGAGCGCTCAACGTTTCGCGTTTGTTCGTGCGTTCGGTACACATAGGCGGGCGTGCTTGCGCGCGCGCGACGCGGGAAACTTGAGGCCATGATCGAAACAGCCGATATCGCCCCTACCCTTGATTCGAATGCGGACCCTCGCCGGCTTGCGCGCGCGCTTTACTGGCAGGGGTGGCGGATCACGTCCGTCGCCGAGCACTTGCAGCTCAAACGCGCGACCGTTGAGGCATGGAAACAGCGGGATAAATGGGACGAAGCGCAGCCGATCGAGCGCATCGAGTCATCGCTTGAAACACGCCTCGCGGTGCTCATTGCCAAGTCGGTAAAGACGGGTAGCGACTTCAAGGAAATCGACTTGCTCGGTCGTCAGGTCGAGCGGCTTGCGCGCGTGCGCAAATACGGCGAAACGGGGAAAGAGAGCGACCTGAACCCGAACATCGAGGCACGCAACAAAGCGCCACGCAAAGAGAGGGTGCGCAACGATTTCAGCGACGAGCAGATCGCGCGGCTTCACGAGGCGTTTCTCGATTGCCAGTTCGGCTATCAAAAGGTGTGGTATCGCAACGGCGACAAGCGCACGCGCAACATTCTCAAGTCGCGGCAGATCGGCGCGACGTTCTATTTCGCACGCGAGGCGTTAGACGATGCCTTGCAGACTGCACGAAATCAGATTTTTCTATCGGCGAGCAAGGCGCAGGCGCACGTTTTCAAGTCATACATTCGCCAGTTCGCCGCCGAGGCCGCCGAAGTGGAGTTGACCGGCGACCCGATCATCTTGCCGAACATGGCCGAACTGATTTTCCTCGGCACGAATTCGCGCACGGCGCAGAGCTATCACGGCAATTTCTATTTCGACGAATACTTTTGGGTGAGCGGATTTCGCCAGCTCAACAAGGTTGCGTCGGGCATGGCGATGCACAAGAAATGGCGCAAAACCTATTTCTCAACGCCGTCGAGTATCACGCACGAGGCTTACACCTTCTGGACCGGCGAGCACTACAACAGGGGGCGCGCAAAGGCCGATCACATTCATCTCGATACGTCGCACTCGGCGCTCGCTCGCGGCCGGCTCTGTGAGGATCGGCAGTTTCGCCAGATCGTCACGGTCGAGGATGCTGTCGCCGGCGGTTGCGACCTGTTCGATATCGACGAGCTGCGGCTTGAATACAGCGCGCAGGAATACGCGAATCTGTTGATGTGTCAGTTTATCGACGACACGGCATCGCTCTTTCCGCTCGCCGAGCTGCAACGCTGCATGGTCGACTCATGGGAAGAATGGGCCGACGATTTCAAGCCGCTCGCGCCCCGCCCTTTCGGCTTTCGTGCCGTATGGGTCGGCTACGACCCGGCGCTTTCCGGCGACTCGGCCGGCCTTGTCGTCATCGCCCCGCCGGCGGTTCCGGGTGGCAAGTTTCGCGTGCTGCACAAACAGCAGTTTCGAGGCATGGATTTCGAAGCGCAAGCCGAGGCGATCCACGCGATCACGAAGCAATACAACGTCGAATATATGTCGATCGATACGACTGGCATCGGCCAGGGCGTTTATCAGCTCGTGAGGCAGTTCTATCCGGGGGCGGTCGCACTCAACTATTCGCCGGAAGTAAAGGGCCGTCTCGTACTGAAAGGCTTGTCGGTCATCAGTAAGGGCCGGCTCGAATTCGATGCGGGTTGGACAGACCTAGCACAGTCGTTTATGGCGATTCGCAAAACCATGACTGCAAGCGGCCGGAAAGTCACGTATGAGGCGAGCCGCAGCGAAGAAACAGGGCATGCCGATCTAGCCTGGGCGTGCCTGCACGCGCTCGATAACGAGCCGCTAGAGGGTGTGACGGCAAACAATACTGGCTTTATGGAGTTCTCTTAATGAGCAAGCGCAAGCGCAGCACTTACGCATCGAGCAGCACGACGCAGGCGGCCACGTCGACGCCGGCAAGAGCCGAGGCCTTCACGTTCGACGATCCAGTGCCGGTGATGGACCGGGCCGAGATTCTTGACTATGTACAGGCATACGCTATCGGCGATTGGTATGAGCCACCGGTGTCATGGTCGGGACTGGCAAAGACGTTTCGCGCCGGCGTGCATCACGGCTCGGCGATCTACTTCAAACGCAATGTGCTCTCGTCGACGTTCATCCCGCACAAGTTACTCACGCGTGAGGAATTCGACAAGTGGGCGCTCGATTTCCTCACGTTCGGCAATGGGTACATCGAGCAGAGAAAGGCACGGCTCGGCAACACGCTCGCGCTCAAACGTGCGCCGTCGAAATATGTGCGCCGCCGAACCGACTTGCAACGCTTCGTGCAGCTCAACGGGTGGCAACAGGTCGAACATGAATTCGAGCCGGGTTCGGTGCATCACTTGATGGAACCGGACATTAATCAGGAAGTGTATGGCCTGCCCGAATATCTCGGCGCGCTGCACTCGGCATGGCTGAATGAGTCGGCGACGCTGTTTCGTCGCAAGTATTACGAGAATGGTTCGCACGCCGGTTTCATCCTGTATATGACGGATGCGGCGCAGAGTCAGAGCGATGTCGACAAGATGCGCGAGGCGTTGAAGAACAGCAAGGGGCCGGGCAATTTCCGAAACCTTTTCATGTACGCGCCGGCCGGCAAGAAAGACGGTATCCAGCTCATTCCCGTTTCAGAGGTCACGGCGAAAGACGAGTTTTTCAACATCAAGAATGTCACGCGCGACGACTTGCTCGCGGCGCATCGCATCCCGCCTCAGCTAATGGGAATCGTGCCGAGCAATACCGGCGGATTTGGCGCGTCGGACAAGGCCGCTGAGGTGTTCGGCGTGAATGAAATTGCACCCTTGCAACGGCGCTTTGAACAGCTGAACGAGTGGATCGGCGACGAGGTGGTGAGCTTCAACGCGTATACGATCAAGCAATCGGAATCATCCGCGCAGACGGCCTAGCATTTTTCAGAAGAAGAGGAGACTGGGGATCGGGCGCGCAAGTGCGCCCGACGATATGCCGCCGAACGTCGCGGATCGCTCCCTACAGCGACAGTCTCTAATGCAGCTCAGGCGAAGCACGACGTCGTCGCGCTTCTTCGTGCATATTGACCGGCGTAGCGCCAAGGACACGCGTGACCATCGCGGCGAGGAAGCGGCCAGGTGCGAGATCTTCGGGAATCTTTTCTTCGACGATCGTCACTTTAGGAAGCTGCGCAATCTCACGATCAACTTCCGACTCGGGAACGGGTGCCGGTGCATCCTCTTCTCCGACCAATTCAGGCCCGGGTTCCGGCACGCCTTCAGCGGGTCTTTCTTCTCCAGTGTCGGGTATTGCGGCTTCGTCTGAATATTCCATTAAGACGAGGCAGGTGGCGTGGTATGCGTCGTCCTCACGTCCGAGCTTGGCGAGCAGATCGAACAACCAATCGGCAGTTTTAGACTCCTTTTGAAGGATGTCGGAGCGAAGCCCAAACACGAAGCCGAGAGCAGCGAGGGGGTGCCTCAATCGCAGATTCTTAGCGTCGCCGTATGACTCCTCGATTCGATTCGGTGCGTTTTTGCCATAGGAGGAGTCCATGCGCTTTGTCGAAATCAGCAACTCGGGCCCCGTGGCCCAGTCCGTGATGATGACGTCAACTTGCTTGAGGTAATTCTTGCCCAGGATGGACGCGCTGGAGGACGTAACGTCCGGGATCGAAGATTGGTTGTTCACGCGATCCGCCACAGCATCTCGGATCTTGCGGGGCAGTGCCTTCAGGAGGGACGCTACAGCCGCAGGAAGGATGCGCGGGTGGACGGGGCGCGGCCAAGCCTCATCTGAGTCGAAGCCCGCCCTTCGCAACTCATAGCTCAGCCATACATCGAGGGCCAACGCGGGGACTCCGGATTGGGTTCCGGCCTTCAAGTAAAGAGGAACACCCAGCAGTTTGACAAGCGTGTTGTAGTCCGGCTCGAAGCGCAACTGGCCGTCGGGGTTCTTGATCCAAGGATTGCTGTGTACACCGCCGGGGGCGGCGAGGGCGACGATTCGGTCGAAAATGACCCAAGCTTCTGCTTTCGCGGATGGTTTAGCGGCCACTGGCTGCCCTCATTGTGCGGCGGTGGGCAAGTTCTGCTCGCGCCTGCCGGATTTGCTTGATCTGTTTGGCCGTCAAGTTGCCGCAGCCCGCAAGGACGACTTTATCGACGATATTTACGGCGTCAAGCAGTCTGCCGTCGCCTAAGAGTTCAGTAACTTGCTGCTTGACAGTGCGAAGCGCATCAGCGCTATCTAAGATCAATGCGGGCGATGGCATCGCCCAAACATCCGCTTCCTTCGGCTCGATCTTCAAAATCCCACCACCATAGGCGCGACCCACCATCTCTGCGTGCAGCAGCGTGACCGAGTTCAGGCTCGCAAGCGGCAAAAGTTCGCGGCCGAGTTCACGGTATTTTTCATCGAGGTAGACGCCGTGCACGGAGTTCAGGTGGCGGGCTCCTGCTTCATTCGCCGTAAGTCGGGGAGTGTCTGCGTTCATGCAGGTCAACAAAAGGTCCGCAGCGGGAACGAGCGGCACTTGGTACCAGGTCTTGCGGACGCGGCACTTGTATGCAGTATCGACACCAGTCCGGTGGCCGTCTTCGATGTATGCCGCCGCTTCAGCCGAGGGTGGATCGCTCGGATAAAAGAGGTAGGTAGCGTGACCGTCCCGGCCCAGCTTTGTAAGCATGGCGTTGGAGAGCGAGAGACCACGCAGGTGAGAACTTCCAGGCGGCGAGAGGCGCAGCAGCTCATTGCGGCGCAGGCCAAGTTCCTTCGCACGCTGAGGTGAGAGCGTGAAGTATTTGTTGTTGCCCGTGACGATGCCGAGGGTGGTGTCGCCCCACGTCTCCAGGCTCGTGAACAGTCCTCGCCGCAATTGCTCGTGCAGCGGCTCGATCGCTTTCGGGTCAATGAGGCTGCTGGTCCACTTCGCCGCCGGGTCAGTCGGCGTCCAAATCAGCCCTGCACCAAGCGAAGCAAGGTCAGCGGCGTTCTTCGATTGCCTGATGGTCGCGTGCTGCGCGGGGCCTTCAAGATATCCGTCGGCTAGTAACAGCACGACGTCGGCCTCGGCCTCGGGGAACACCTGTTCCTCAAAAAGCACGAGCTGCACGTCGCGGAAGCGGTCGAAGAGAAATCGGCGCACAGGGGCGGCATAGTTCACCGAAAGCAACTCAGCTGGGAGAACAAGCCCGAGCCGCCCACCCGGCTTCAAGAACAGCGCAGAGTGGATGGTAAATGCGGCCCAACTGGAGGCGAGGCCGGTCAGCGATACACCACCTCGGAGGGCGGCCGCGCGGGATCGGGCGCGGGACTCACCAGAAAAATCCTGATACCTGATGTAGGGCGGGTTTCCAATAACGGTGTCGTAGACCGGTTCGGGTTCGACCGAAAAAAAGTCACTATGCCGGATTTCGGCTTTACCCCCAGCTTCCCGCACGCGTTGGTTGGCGACGCGCGCACTGTGGGCATGAATTTCGACACCGTGGACGGTCGGACGCGGGTCCTTGCCTCGTGTCAGTTCGCGAAGGCGGTTAACAGCGGCAACGAGAAAGGCAGCATCGCCGGCGGATGGTTCCAACACCAGGTCGCGGGGCGTGCGAATGGCCCAGTTGGCCAGAAACCGGGTGATCTCGTCGGGGGTGAAGAAGGCGCCTCGCTCCTTGCGGAGAGCGGGCGTGTCGTCGGGGTGGATGGAGCGTGCGAGAGTCACTTGCAAGTCCTAGGAGCAGCGGCACGCGCGCTAACACATAGACCTGCCGCGCCGGCTTCTCTGAAGTGGCAGTTCATTGTCAAGCAACCTTTTGGTGTATCAAACTATTCAGGGCGCATGGCCGCGAGCACGGACTCAGCGAGTTCAAGCGTCCTAACGCGCGCAATTTTAGCCCGGTTGCAGAGCCGTCGTCGAGGTGAAGGTATTCAACCGCGACGGTCGGGTCGGCGGTAACGAGTACTTGCGGCGCGGTTAGCTCCCCATCGGGCGGGTACGAGAAGGCGATGCTTTGATGATCGCGTTGCCACGGCGAAAGCGCCGTTCGATCGGCGCACCGTGCCTACGAGCGCACATCTCCGTCGGCCGAACGCTATCTCGCTCGAGTTGCCCGGACCCATCGGCGTATCCGCGGTGCCGTACAACGGACGGGCAAGAGGAACTGCGATAAAACGCAGTCCCCCCCGCGCCTGCGGGTCGTCCTTGCAGGCAAGTTTTAGATGCGCGTGAGGAATTCGGAGCGGCGCCTGTAGATAGCACGGGGCGCGGAAAGATCGATAGCGGAAAGTGATGCACTTTGATGCAAGTACAAGGGCAATGAAGGGGTTGCGCCAAGCCCTTTTTCTATGCCGGTATTGCCTTCCGGTAACCGATATCGAAAAAGGGCTCGGAACAGCGGTCGCTCACTTGCTTTTAGTCTGTGCAGTGTTCCGCAGCGTCGTCTGTTGTGACCGTTTGTTTAAAAAAATGTCCGACCCTTCTAAACGGAGGCTTGATTTTCTGGAATCTGGCCAGCTTGCGAGAAGGCGCTGCGCTTGTTGAATCTGTTGGCCTAAGCTGCTCGGTTTTTTCATATCAAATCTCCAGTGCTGATGCTATTAGGATACGCTAATATTTAGCTTCTCTGCAAGTAAGGGTATTTCCGTGGCCACTATTGCGACTTCAATATCATGATATGTGTTCAAAAAGCGCATAAATCTTGGCTTGCTATATTTTGTTCTCCAGTCAATTATTTTTCCGTCGTTGTTTTTTCTCGATTCTCTTGCATTAAATATTTCTTGATACTGTTTTGGAGAAACACCGACAAACGGCTCAAAATTAACGTGATCATTCGACTCCGTTGCCGGGTCCACGCTAATTGAATCCTGATGTAATTGTTTTGCTTTGCTTTTGGGATATGGCTCTATGTAGACAACTCTTTTGATTCCGCTCGCTACAATATGTCGGGCACACATATGGCAGGGAAAAGTGGTGCTAAACAACGTTGCTCCTTGCACCGAGATGCCTAACCTAGCCGCTGACATCAGAGCAGCCATTTCGGCGTGTACGCTGCGGCCGAACTCTAGCAAATTCATAACCCTTGTGCCTTTTAGAACTTGTTTCATTTCTCCGGACACGAGTTCATGAACCAACCTGCTAAGCTCAATTTTGGTATTGTCATTGGACAGTAGCCCGTGGCGACTGAATCGCTCAAGTAGCTCGCCTATGACTTGAGTGCGCTCTTCCGCCGTCGCGTCAACGCCCTGCTGAAAATCGCGGGCATCACCTTTATCTCCGGGCCAATATAAGTCACCGCCGAATTTTGGAACATCATTGCATCCAACGGCTATTAAATCACCTTCTGCTCTAAGGATAGCGGCTCCAACTTGTCTGCCTAAATCAGCTGACCGTAAAGCGGCCGATCGAGCGTAATACATTCCGTGTTCGTCTCGCGACGGAGTGAGAAAAATATTTCCAAACAACAATTGTAGAAATCGGCTTATTTGTCCGTCGAGCGCGGTTTTATTTCTACTGTCGACGAAGAGGTCGGCCATTGGAAATGCATCTTTGACGTCCTGTCCTAGGTGCGTGTTTTCCTCTAATTCATCTCGCTCTACAATTTCCTCGGCTTTCGCGCGTGCATTATTTCCCTTTCCGAATTGTGACTTACTAATTCGTTCCGACAGCGCATTTACACGTACTTCTCTCGGTGAGTAAACCGAAATCAAGAAAAAACCTTTGCCATATACATTGCGCAGAGTCTCTACTTCGTGGGGGTGTTTTAACGATCGCAGGATATAGGCGTGCCTTTCGAAGATGCCATCAAACTCTTCGTCTCGGATGCGCATAATCTCGGCGATTCCGAGAAGTGCAACAGCATCACCCCTGCCGCTTTCTGTCCGCAATCGCGTACCTTCGTCCATCAGGCTTACGATTCGTTTATCTTCCTGCTCTTTGCTGTGATCGGAAGAAAAAAAGCTTTCGATCTGTTTGCTTAGCCGGACAGTCTTAGTGGAGTAACTGAAAGTTTTTAACTCCCTAGTCAGGATAGAAATGACTGGTTCCAGGTTCACGCCGACGGGACCAACTAGGCCGAACACTAGTTCGGGTTGCGGTCGGGGGGTAAGCGTAGAGTCTGTGGCAGGCGCCTTTTGCTCGCCCGTTGCCGAATCGCCCGCAGCACGTTTCTTCTGTCTACTACTGCTGCCTGCCTCTTTTGCCGCCATGTCTTCCCCCCAACGGATTCAGACAGTAAAAGCCGAAGGATTTTTATGAGAGCAGCGCGGTCGCTTGTTCACGACGTGACCGCATTTGCGGAAGTATCGCCGGCAGCGGACCCGCAGTCAAACGCAAAGAGACAGTTTGCAGAGGGGAGCGATTTAGTTGTTGCTCAAAGCAGACGCAAAACGCCTTGGCTAGGCCATGCGCTTATTAACGTAGCCTGTGAGGGCGCTGGAGAGCACTGCGGAACCCAGAACTGTTTGCAGCTTATCCAACTGCTTCTCACTCAAAAAATGCCAGGCATCCGGAGTCACCATGTGCCACGAGTAGGCGACGATGCCGATCAATAAGCTCAGCGCGATTACCCAGAAAAGCCAGATCGTGGCCTTGTTGATGTGATTTCGAAAGGTCTGATGGCGACGGTGTTCCTGTTGAGCACCGTCTTCTTCCAAATCAACACCAGCCGCAAGCGATGAGGCTTCCTTTGTTGCGATCTCGTCGCTGTCATCTTGAGACGAAGGCGCAAAAACGGACCGGAGGTCATCCGGTCCGTCATCTGTGGCAACAGGCTTAAGTTGCTCTTGAGGCATCAAAGCGAGGAGTGGGTCCGCTGCGCTAGCAGCTTCGTGTAAAAATTCTCGATGATGTCGTTCGATATCGGTGCGTTCCGACCGAACGTATGCCACGTTTGAGCCCACGGAGTATCGGGCTTGTGCGTGGCAGCAGACAGTACAACGCCATTAAACGGCCCGTAGCTGTCAGCCACGAAGTCGAGAATTTCCCGCTCAGCAGGCGTGAAGTCATAGTCGCCAGAGCAATGAATCGCGTCGACGGGCGCACTCTTATATTGCTTCACTGCGTGATACACGCTCGGCACCACGGGCCCGTACTGCCACGCCTCAACTTGCTCGTTGAACAGTGGCCGCCCATGACGGCCGAGCATATAGCCCTGCGCAATGTAGACCAGCTTTATCAACTGCATGGGGGTGAGGGCATCGCCGGCCGCTTTGCGTCGCTCCAAGATATAGCGAGCGACAGACAGCGCACTTGTGCTCATATCAGTCCTCCCGCGTCAAAATGAGTCAATGTTCATGCTTAAAACCTACGTGCACGCGGAATGTACACTATTGCTCGCGGTAATGCACTAGGCCACATGGTGCCACACCGCACGTAGAACAATACTGTATAAATATACAGTTGTCACGCTGATCGTGGCTCTCGTGCGCCGATCGCTTGTCTGCGCGATGTTGATGGTCAATGGAGCCCATTGTCCCCTCGTCCTCGCCCTACCCACATTGCCGGGCTAGACGGATGCGCCATGCGGCCACGGACACAGGTCTGAGGCTGTGCAGCTAAATTGCACCTTGAGCGATCCGGATTGGCCTCAATTGACCTTGTTTAGGCTTGGTTTTGCGGCTTGCGAGTTGCGTAAGGCATTGATTTATAAAGGGACTTGGTGCGCCGGTAAAACTCCGAAGGCAGGGGTTGCTGGTTCGATCCCAGCCGGGCGCACCACCGAGTATTGTTTTATCAAGGGCTTACGCGATTCGCGCGAAGCCCTTTTTTATTGCCTACGGCATCCGCATTCCCCCGCCCATCACCACCCTCGGCCTCGCGTTGTATCGAACCCCGCACACCAGTCCGAAAACGAGCGACCCCGCTCGCCAGCAAAGCACGCAACACATAGACCGCCGCCCCAAACCTGCCTCTATCCTGGCTGCAACACACCAAAACATACCGCCACATCCACCGAACGCATACGCTTGCTCGTTTCGCTACCGGCGCACCGACTTCGCCGTCTCCGAACCATCGACGCCCATCCACCACCCTACTATGCCCAATACACCATTGAGCGAGGGACACCATGGATATCCGACTGAGCAGCAACGTGCGCGCGCCCGCATCCGTCGACGACCGGTCTCAAACATCCCCCAGCGAAACGCACACGAAACAGCCCGGAGCGAGCGGCACGCGCTCGCGCAATGGAGTCCTGCAGCCGTTGAGCCGATTGAGCGCGGCATTGCGGCCGTCCGGCGCGGCGTCTCATCGTCCGCGTGCTGGCGAATTGCCGACCGCCTCATCGACGCAGGGCTCGCACGCCGCGTCCAATCCCAGCCAGCGCCAGGCGACGAAAGGCGGCCAAGGGTCAGCGCCGACGAGCGCGAATGGCGCGAATGCCACTCAACGCCGCACTATCGCGACATCAATACACGGACAATCCAACCGCCGTCCGGTCACGTTGCTGAACGTGGACGGCGCCGCGCTGGCCCACTCGATCGGCAGTGCGGGCAAGGCGGTCCGGCGCTTCGCGAGGCGGCTCACGATGCGTGCGCGGCCGGCTTCGCAGCAAGCGAGACAGGCTGCCAAGCCACCGGTCGCGCTGAACGTGCCGCGCGATTATGGCTGGCCGCTCGGTCTGCTGGAACGCCAGCGGCTGGAGAAGCTGCCGCCCGATGCGGCCTATGAACAGGCTTTCAGAACCCATACGGCTCGTGTCGGCGCCGCGGTAGCGAAGTCGGCCGAGCAGCGCTTCGGCCATACGCACATCGACGACGAAACGCTGCGAGCGCAATTGCAGGCATGGGCGAACGGCGAGGACGGACCCGTCGAGAACGACGACGTGCCGTGGCAGCCCGAATCCGAGTCGGAAACCGAATCGGAAACCGGATCGGAGTCCGCATCCGAAATCGGGCACGACGACATGTCGCCCGAGCGCGAACCCGAAATCCAGTCGGTGCATTCGAGTCCCGGGCAGCCTGCCGCGTCACCGGACAAAGCGGGGCCGAGCCGGACCCGGCGCGTGCAATTCGTGCCGCAAGCCGAGGCGCGCGAGATCGACGACGAGAGCCATGCCTTGAAGTCGCCGGTCGCACGGCCGGTCCATGCGCCGCAGCGCGCGTCGGCGAAGCTGAAGGGCCACACGCCCGAGAGCCCTGAGTCGCATCGCCTATATAGGCAGCGCTCGATCAACGGGGCGGCATGGGACACGGTGCAGCTATTGAAGAGCCCCCGGGCTGGCGCCACGGAAAAGGAGATGGCCGAGAAAATGCTGAAGCAGAACAAGCTTCTCTTCACAATCAAGAACGATCACAAGCTTGCGTCCGAAGACGAACCCGCGGCGCTGAAAGTCTTTCACGCATTGGATCGCGAGACGAGACCGCCATCGTTTGCCGGCAAGATAAAAGGCCTTGTGCGGCAGCTTCAAGGCAAAGACCCCGCGCCCGGCAAGATCGCGGTACTCGGCGAAGACACCCGAGCGGAAACCTTGCAGCGAGTCAACAATCGATGAGTCACGCCCACTACACAGCGCTGATCGGCGACATCTGCAAGATCGCCGGGCTCGGCGACCCGGCCCGCCTCATTGAAAGCGGACAACTCGCCGTGAGCGGGCACGTCGTATCGCTTCGCTACGACGAGCGCACGGACCCGCTGCATGTCCGCGTTCAGGTGGAGCTAGGCGAGTTGCAAGCGGCCGAGCGCGAAGAGGTGTACCGCCTCGCCCTGGAAGCGAACCTGCATGCCGCGACCGCATGGGACGGCGCGGTAGGCCTCGATCCGGAGTCGGAGCGGTTGCACTACGTGCTCTTCTTCCCGCTCGACGGCTCGCGCGGCGCCGCCGACCTGCTCGGCACGATCGCGGAGCTGCTGGACGAGCGCGAGGACGAGGTTGTTGAAAGCGGCCCCCGCCGTTAGCCTTCGCCGATCACTGGACGCCGTGAACGCCGCGCATCGAAGCGGTGACCGGCATGTCATCACGCTTGCCGCGGCAGTATGGCTGCGGGCCGGTGAGCGCGGGCGCCCTTTGCGCTTGCGTCCTACCTGACCGGCGCGCCCGCGCTCGCGGTGGCCGCCGTGGGCTGCTTCCTGAACACCGTCTTCCAGTCATCCTTCATATCCACGACGACCCAGCCTTTCGCGCCGGCTTCCTCGAGACCCTTGTCGAGCTTGCCGCTCTTCGATGCACGGTCATAGGCATATTCCCGCTCCGGGTCCGTGTGATGGACGAGCGCGGCGAGGCGCGGGCCGTCGCCCGTCGAGGTCCATTCGAGCATCGGTATGTCGCCGTCCGCGTTGCCGAATGCAATCACCGGACGCCGGCCGATCACGCGATCGATTGCAAGCGGCTTGGCCGCGCCGTCCACGAGCGTGTCGACCTGCGCGAGCCGGGTCAGCGAAACCGCGCCGTTGGTCTGACCGTACTTGTACTTGACGGTGCTGCCGATCACCTGCTCCGGCGGAATGCCATACATGCGCTGTGCGATCTCGCGGGCAAACTCGACGTCGCCGCCGGTCACCAGATAGGTCTTGAAGCCGTTGGCGCGCAGATAGGCGAGCAGCTCGAGCATGGGTTGAAATGCGAGCTCGGCGTAAGGCCGGTCGAAGCGCGGATCGCTCGCGGTGTCGAGCCATTCATGCACGAGCGCAGCGAATTGATCGCTGCTCATGCCCGCGTGCGCCGCCGCCAGTACGCGCATCGAGCCGGCGTCGCCGCTCGCCGCAACACTCTTCAGATTGCCTTTGAGGATCGAGCGGAACGGTTCCTGCCGCTTCCATTCGGGATGCCGCGCCGCCGCCGTCTTCACGCGCTGCAGCGCGAACACCAGTTGCACCGACGCGGGCTGCTCCGGCCATAACGTGCCGTCGTTGTCGAACACAGCGATGCGATCCGCGCGCGGGATGAAATCCTTGGACTCGGGCGTGGTGACCAGCGTGACGAAATCGACGAGCGAGCGTTTCGTCCCGGTGTCGTTCCAGGATGCGAGCGCGGCGGCCGTCGATGCGCCGGCGGGCGACTCGCTCGCACTCTGACGCGGCGTGACGGCGCAACCTGAAAGGACCACAACGGTTAAAGCAACGCAATAAGCCACGCAATACCGGTGCATCGTGCGAATCATGAAAACCTCATGGAAAGCGGTGATCGGATCTTGAGCGAGCGCCAGTCTAATCGCGGAAAGCGGTTATTGCAGCCGGTGGCGAGATTTATTTAGCTGAAAAAATGCCAATGGAATAAGGCAGAAGCGCAAGGCGGGAGCGCCGCGCGAAATACATTCAGGCCGGGAGCTGGCCGGAACCCGTCCGATTCAAATCGACAAACGAACCTGATTGGTTGACTTCAATTGCGCGGCGCAAGGCAACAGGTTCGCCATGAGAAATCCGCCGGGGCACACGGGGGCGGCTAGAGATATTTGTCGCCCGGCTGGCGATCGCGGATTTTCCTCGCGGGCGTTCCGTACGCAATGGAGAAAGCATCCACGGGTCCGAGCACGAGTGAGCCGGCGCCCACCACGCTGTGCTCGCCAATGGTGATCCCATGGCGCAGGACCGCGCCGATGCTCACGGCGGCATGGCTGCCGATGCGGCAATTGCCGCCGGTAGTGACGCCGGGCGCGAGGCTCGCGTAGTCTTCCATGACGCAATCGTGATCGAGCGACGCATTCGTGTTCACGATACAGAACCGCCCGACCTGGCAACACGGATTGACGACGGCGCCTGCCATGACGACCGTGCCCGCGCCGATGGCCACGTTGTTCCCGACGCTGGCGGCGGGGTGAATCGCGGTGACGAACGGCAATTGCGGGCATAGGGCGGCCACTTCGGCGGCGACGCGCGCGCGAACGCTGTTGTCCCCGATCGCCACGAGAGCGCCCTTGAGATCGAACCGGGCATTCAGGGCGGGCAGATCGGACGGGCCGCCGAGTACCGGATAGCCGAGCGTCTCCTCACCCGGCGTGCGGAAGCCGTCGATCAGGCCGGCGATGCGGTAGCGCCCCGCCTTTTCGACGATGTCGATAACGACCTTGGCGTGGCCTGAAGATCCGACGAGCACGATGTCTTGCATGGGATAGGTCCAGCTATCGACTGAGCGCGTTTATCTCACGCCGGCAATGATGCTCACGATTCGCGCGACCTGCCCCTGATCCAGATCGGGATAGATCGGCAGGCACAAGATCCGTTTCGAAGCCGCGCTTGCCGCGCTCAGATTGTCGTTGTGCGCTGACGGCAAGCCTCGATACATCGGAAACTCGGAAATCAGCGGATAAAAATAGCGGCGCGCATAGATGTCGTGCTCCTTCAGGCGGTCATACAGCGCGTCCCGGCTGATCGGAAAATCGTCCAGCACCTGAACGGGAAAATACGCATAGTTCGCGACCTTTTCGCCCGTATCCGGCAGGCAGCGGATTCCCGGCACGCCGGCGAGCAACTCGCGGTACTGCGCGTCGATGGCCTTGCGCTTCGCCAAGGCCTGGTCGACGTGTTGCAGTTGCAGCAGCCCGAAGGCGGCATTGATTTCGCTCATCTTGCCGTTGATGCCCGCTGCAACGACGGTGACTTCGTCCACGAAACCGAAGTTCTTCAGGTGATCGATGCGCTGCTTGGTCTTTGCGTCCGGACAAATGATCGCGCCGCCTTCGAACGTGTTGAAGACCTTGGTGGCGTGGAAACTGACGATCGACAGATCGCCGTGACGGAGCACGCTGCCGCTCTCGGTGCGCACGCCGAACGCGTGCGCGGCGTCGTAAATCACCTTGAGGTTGTAGTTGTCGGCGATTTTCTGGATCGCCTCGACATCGCAAGGATGGCCGTAGCAGTGCACCGGCATGATGGCCGTCGTTTGAGGCGTGATGGCAGCCTCGATTTTGACGGGATCGAGGTTGAGCGTATCGGGGTCGACATCCACGAAGACCGGCTTGATGCCGTTCCACAGAAGCGAATGCGCGGTCGCCGCGAAGGAATAGGGCGTCGTGATGACTTCGCCGTTGATGCGCAGCGCCTGCAGCGCGGTCACGAGGGCCAGCGTACCGTTGGCGAACAGCGCGAGATGCTCGACGCCGAGGTAATCGCAGAGCGCCTTTTCGAGTTGCCGATGAAACGGGCCGCCGTTCGTGAGGATCTTGCTGTCCCAGATCTTTTCGAGGTACGGCAGGAACTCGGCCAGCGGCGGCAGATGCGGCTGGGTGACATAGATGCGTTCGTCGTCCAGTGACGCGATCGCACGAAGAGGCGCGCTTGAGCCCATGATTTCCTCACTGCTGGTTTGAGTCCGGGTCACGCGTGACTACCGCGACGTGGCGTGGACCGGGTTGTTGCTGGCGGGTTGAGTGCCGTCGGCGCTGAACGCGGCGGGGGCGAGGCCGTCGCACCAGCGTCGCCACATCGTGCGAAGCGCGCTCGAAAGGCTGTTCGCAACCCGCTCGGGCTGAAACGCGGGCGACGCCATGCAACGCTCGCGCAACGACGTGCGCAGGCTGGCGAGCGCCGGGATGTCGGCGGCAAGCTCGACGCCCTTTGCGACGAAGTCATCCGCGTTACCGGCGACGAACGCTTGCAGGCCCGAGTGCGATAGCCATGCCGCGGCCGCCCGGCTCGCCATCGTCTTGCCGGCCATCGTCAGCGTGGGCACGCCCATCCACAACGAGTTCAGAACGGTCGTTGAACCGGTGTAGGGGAACGTGTCGAGACAAATGTCGACCTGATAGTGCTGTTGCAGGTAGACCGCAATCGTGGAGCGCGGACGAAAACTCAGGCGATCGCGTGAAATGCCTTCGTTGACGAACCAGTTGACGAGGTTCTCGTCGCCGTCGTCGCCGGACATCGAACCAAGGACCATGCGCGCGGTGGGCAGCTCGCGAAGCAGCTTCGCCCATAGGGCGATCACGTCGGGACGCAGCTTGTTCAAGCGGTTGAAACTGCCGAAAGTGATGTAGCCGTTGTGCATGGCCGGCAAGATGTTGACCGGCGGCGCGTTCTTTTCAGGCTGGAATGGGCCGATCGCCGCGAGATGCACGAGCTTCTCGGAGAACTGACGCTCGATGTCGCCGAACGGCGTGAAGAACCGGTCGCTGAGATAGTAGTCCATGGCGTCGAGGCCGGTGGTCGCCGGGTAGCCGATCCAGCTTGCCTGGATCGGCGCGGGCTTGCGGGCGAACGCCTGCAGCCGGTTGCGACCGGTATGCCCGCTCAGGTCGATCAGGATGTCGATCTTGTCGGCGCGAACCTGGGCGATGAACGCCTCATCCGTCATGCTGGAGACGTTGCGCCATTGCTTCGCATAGCCGCGCAGGCGCTGGGTGTAGTCGTCCTCGACGATATGGTTGTAGTAGACGTGCAGCGCCAGGCCCTCGTCTTGTGCGAGCGGCTCCATGACCGGCATCAAATAGGACGACACGGCGTGCCGGAACAGGTCGCCGGAGACGATGCCCACTTTCAGCGTGCGATCCACCGCGCGGCTGTTGGTGTGGCGCGGCTTGGGCAGGCGCAGCGATGCTTCATGAACCTGCGCGTATTTGCGATGCTCCGCGTAAATTTGCTCGGTGTCGATGTCGGGGTTGTGCGCGATGCTGAACAGCAAATTGCTGCGCGTCATCGCGTTCCTGGGTTCGAGATCGAGCGCACGGCGAAAGCTCGATTCCGCCTCTTGCGAGGCGCCGTAGTCGAGCAGCACCACGCCCAGGGTGCCGTGGGACTCGCCGTACTCGGGGGTCAGCTCGGCTGCGCGGCGGCACTCGGCGATCGCTTCGCGGTGCTCGCCCCGGGCGGAGAGTACGAGCCCGAGTACACGATGGCCTTCCGAATAGTCGGGATTGAGCGCAAGCAGCTTTCTGCACTCGGCTTCGGCGTCGGCATGCTGACCGGTCACTCGCAGCAGGTCGGCGACGGCCTTGCGCGCCTCGGCGTCGTCGCTGCCCAGCGATATGCCGGTTTTCAGGGCTGCAATGGCTTCGACATACTGGCCGCCGCGATGAAGCGCGATGCCGAGCGAACGCCATGCCGGACCATGTGCCGGAAATCGTTCCGCCAGGCTTCGTCCGAGTTTGATGGCGTCGGAAATGTGGCCCTTGTTGAAGAGCGTGTTGAAGCGATTCATCTCTTGCGGGGTGGGGCGGCGCGTATCGCTCGCCCCGACTTTCGCGGCCGCGGTTTCCTGATCCGCTTCAGCGGCCGCAGGCACGGTCGGCGCGGGCGCGGCAGCCACGGAAGCGACCGCGGAGGTGGCGTACCCGCCGCCGTCATGGGCCATGCGCGTAATCAGCCCGTTGACCGCCGGTCCCTTCAAACCCCGTTGCTGTCCCATTTCGAGCGCCAGCCAGGCGGCCTGGGTCTGTCCCGCGTCGATCAACGCGTTGATATATGCCACCCAGAATTGCCCGTTATTCGGCGCGCCGCCGAGCGCGGCTTCGAGATACGGCAGGCCGTCGGCGGGACGCTTGCACTGCACGCAAAGCACGCCGAGGTTGTACAGCACGTCGCCATGGGCGGGCTTGGCTTCGAGGATCGCCTTGTACAGCGCTTCGGCGTCGTCGAACTCTCCCTTGTGATGATGCTGGAGCGCGGCCTGCAAGACCAAGGCGATGTCATGTTCGAGCTGTTGCTCGGGCGTCAGGGTTTCAGCGGTCGGCTGCTCGGTCAGGAGAGTCATGGTCTCGGCACGGAATGGTCTATGAAGGAAATTGTGCGACCGGGCGCATCTTTCCGATGCGCGGAGATGACGGTAAAAAGACCGCCTGTTTGGCGTATGGCGAACGTGGGCGGGAGCCCGAAACGCAGAAAAAAGCCCGCACGAGGCGGGCTGAGGAAGAGCGCGCCTCACTTCGGCGCCTGGTTCTTATTGTCGGGTGCCGCGGTTCGGTGCCGCGGTTCGGTGTTGCGGTGTCGTCCAGCGGGGCGATCCCGCGAGCCGGTTGAATCGCTTCGGCCCGCAGCGGCTGCCGGGCAGCAAGCGGAGTCAGAGTTGCGCGACCCGCTGGTATTCGCCGGCGGCCCTGGTGCGCCCGATCGCCGCTTCGAACTCGATGTGCAGTTCGTTCTGGGTGGTTGCCGCGTCCGCGAGCAGCGCTGCGTCGATGGCCTGAACCTCGCGGATCATATCGAGCGCGGCCGGTTCCTGGTCCGCTGTGAGCTGCATCAGCAATGGCGAGCGCGCTTCGGTCAGGCGGGCCGCTTCCAGCCAGTCGGCGAGCGACGCGGCCTGTCCGATTGCCCGTGTGATCGACAGCACCTGTGCGGCCAGTTCCGTCTGATTCATGTCGTGCGCGTCCATGTGGCTTAGCTCTTGTTGGTGGCCATCGCGCCGGCGCTGTCCTTGCCGCCGAACAGCGCGGTCAGGTAGGCCGAGTTGTTGTTCATGGTCGCCATCAACGTGTTCAGGGCGGTGAACTGCGCCTGGTACTGATCCGTCAACTGCGTGGTGTAGTCGGCGAGGGCGGTTTGCTGCGTGGTGATGCTCTTGAGGTCGGCGTTCAGCGCGGTCTTGCGCGTGTCGATAATGCCGCCGGTCTTCGTGAAGTTGGTAATGCTCGTGTTCAACTGCTCGGCAATACCGTTGGTCGTGTTGAACAGCGTGGCGACGGTAGCCGGGCTGCTCGTGAGGGCGGTGTTCAGCTTGTTGTTGTCGACCACCAGCGTGCCGTCCGCCGGGTCGTCCTTCAGCGTGATGCCGATCGCCGCCAGCGTGGCGCCGGTGCTGCCCGAGCCGACCGCGCCGCCAATGATCGTCGCCAGCGTGTTCTTGATCGTCTGCAGTGTGGAGTCGCCCAGCAGCGCGCCTTGCTGCGACGATCCGGCGTTGTACGAGGTGAGCGTGGCCATCGTCGCGATGACAGTGTTGTAGAGGCTCACGAAATTGGTGATCGCGGTGTTCTGCGAGGCGGTGTCCTGCGCAATGGTCAGCGTCTGCGTGGTCCCCGCGGATGCCGCGGCCAAGTTTATCGAGACACCCGAAATGGCCCCGGTCACGGCGTTGCTCGAGCTGCTGGCCGCGATCCCGCCAACCGTGAACTGCGCGTCCTGCGCGTAGCCGCTTTGCGTCCAGGCGCTGCCGGCATTCGCCGAGACGATCGACGACTGGCCGCCGGTGGTGCTCGCGGTCGAGGTCACGCCGAGGCTCGAAAGTCCGTTGTCGCTCGTGACGTTGCTGGTCGACACGTTGATCACGTTCGACGCGCCGGTGTTCGCCGCGCGCAGCACGAGGTGGGCGCCGTCCGTGCCGGTCACGATGGTCGCCGTGACGCCGGGGTTGTTGCTGCTGGCGTTGATTGCCGACGCGATGCCCGAGAGCGTGTTGTTGGTGTTGTCGATGCTGATGTCCATCGACTTGCCGCCGAGCGCGATCGACAGCGTGCCGGTGCCCAGTTGCGCGCTGGTGCCGAAGGCCGCCGAGGACAATGCCTGCGAGCTGGCGATCTGCGTGACCGCGACCGAGTAGGTGCCGGCCACGGCGCCGACGCCGGCTGTCGCGGTCAGCCCGGTGCCGCTCGCGGTGGCCGCGAAGGACGACAGCGTGGTGCCGTTGGCGAGGTTCGTGACGCCCGACTGCAGTGCGGCGAGCGCGGAGCTCAGTGCGCCGTAAGCGGACAGCGTGGTGTTGTCCTTGCTTTGTTGCGCCGCCAGCGTCGCGGTTTGTCCCGCGGTCTTGGCGTTGACGAGTGCCGTGACGAGCGACGACACGTCCATCGACGAATTACCCGTCGAACCACTGATGATCGACTGAGCGGCCGACTGCAGCGCGGCGTTGGCGCTTGCTGTGGCAGACGAGGTTGAGATCGTGGACATGCAGAGGCTCCGGCGTCTAGGAATCTGTATTAGGTGGTGCGCGATACTACATCACTGGGTCATGCAAATGCAGAGCGGGAGGCATGCCTCCCGTTGCTTGAAACCGGTGATGCGCCGCGCTTCTCGCGCGGCGCATCACCGTTGCCGCGTCGGCTCTTACTGCAGGAGCTTCAGAACTTGCTGCGGGTTGGAGTTAGCTTGCGCCAACACCGAGATACCCGCTTGCTGCAACACTTGCGCCTTGCTCAGATTCGCCGTTTCCTGTGCGAAGTTGGCGTCCGTGATTTGCGACTGTGCCGACGACAGGTCCGTCGATTCAGCTTGCTGCGAGGTTGCGATTGCGGTGAAGCGGTTTTGCGCGGCACCGAGCGATGCTTGCAGGTTGTTCACCGTCTGCAGTGCATTGTCGATGGAGACCAGTGCCTGGTTCGCGCCCGTGACCGTGCTGATGTCGAGGCCCGAAACCGTCGGCGGGCTGTTGATCGCGTTGATCTGCGCAACTGCCGCGACCTGAGCAGCGGAACCCGCGCCTGCCGTCGTCGTTGCACCGGCGCTGAGCGCCAGGGTCGTGATGGCGGTGCCGGTGCCCGACTGCGTGCCCGTGCTGAAGATCGCGCCGGCGACGGTCGAGTTGATCGCCTGGTTGTTCTGGTCCGTGAACGTGTAGCCGCCCTTGCCGTCCGACAGCACGTTGACCGCGGTGATCGTCGCGCCGGTAGCCGTGTAGGCGCCAGCAGCGTCCAGGCTGACCGACACCGTGCCGACGGTTTGACCCGTTTGCACCAGACCGCCGCCGATCTTCGCAGCCGACATCGACTGGCTCAGATCCAGGCTGATCGTTTGACCGACGTTCGCGCCGACCTGGAACGTCACGCTGCCTGCCGAGCCGTCCAGAATGTTCGTGCCGTTGTACGTCGTTTGCGACGCAATACGGTTCACTTCCGAGACTTGCGCGGCGACTTCCTTCTGCAGCGCGGCCTGGTCGCTCGACGACAGCGAACCGGTCGATGCCTGCACGGCCAGTTGGCGGATACGTTGCAGGCTCGAGGTCAGCGAGGACAGTGCGCTCGAGGCGGTCTGGATCATCGACACGCCGTCGTTCGCATTCGACACGCCCTGGTTCAGGCCGTTGATCTGCGTTTGCATACGCGTCGAGATCGCGAGACCTGCCGCATCGTCGGCTGCGCTGTTGATGCGCTTGCCCGACGACAGGCGGGTGATGGCTTGCGAAAGGGCGCTTTGCGAGCCATTAAGGTTTTGCTGTGCAACCAGCGAGTTGATGTTGCTATTGATTCCGAGCATGGAAAATCTCCTAAATAAGCCTTGAGCCCAGTACGCCAGGTTTGGCATCGGCGGAAGCACTCGTTCATTGCTGGCCGCCTCAGTGAAGGTTGACGGCCCCTCTAAAAAAAACTTGAGGAACTTTCTGTAATGGGGGCCCAAACGTTTGCCTTGCCTGGCGCCCCGAGCGCCGCCAGGCAAGGCTTGCGGCCCGGCCGGCACGCTTTGCTGCAGGCATCCGGGAGACGGCGTATTCTCGATTGCTCTCGTGAAAAAGCCAGGAGAAATCATGCAAAAGCGCAGGATTGGACGTTCGGAACTGGAGGTGGCGCCGCTCATGTTCGGCGGCAATGTATTCGGCTGGACCGCAGACGAAGCGACCTCGTTTTCGATCCTGGATGCGTTCGTGGATGCCGGTCTCGACTTCATCGATACCGCCGATGTCTATTCGGCGTGGGTGCCCGGCAACCAGGGCGGCGAGTCGGAGAGCATCATCGGCAAGTGGTTGCGCAAGAGTGGCCGGCGCGACCGGATCGTGCTCGCCACCAAGGTGTCCAAGCATCCGCGGCGCAAGGGGCTGTCGGCGGCCAACATCCAGGCGGCGCTCGAGGACTCGCTGCGACGCTTGCAAACCGATTACGTCGACATCTACTTTTCCCACGACGACGACGCCGACAC
Source organism: Paraburkholderia terricola (assembly GCF_003330825.1). Taxonomy (NCBI): domain Bacteria; kingdom Pseudomonadati; phylum Pseudomonadota; class Betaproteobacteria; order Burkholderiales; family Burkholderiaceae; genus Paraburkholderia; species Paraburkholderia terricola. Next base: position 3,890,899 of record NZ_CP024941.1, on the reverse strand, counting down.
GCCGCTCGCGGAAACGCTGGGCGCCTACCAGAAGCTGATCGAGGCGGGCAAGGTGCGGGTGATCGGCGCCTCGAACTACGGCGGCGCGCGTATCGAGGAAGCGCTCGCCGTGTCCCGCCGGCACGGTCTGCCCGAATATCAATTGTTGCAGCCGGAGTACAACCTGTACGACCGCGCCGAATACGAAAGCGATATCGAACCGGTGGCGCTCGCCCGCCAACTCGGCGTGGTGGTGTACTACAGCCTTGCAAGCGGCTTTCTGTCCGGCAAGTACCGCTCGCCGGCGGATCTGGTCAATAAGGCGCGCGGCAGCCGGGTCGAGAGGTACCTCGACGAGCGCGGTCTGCGGATTCTGGGCGCGCTCGACCGCGTCGCCGAGCGGCACGGCAGCACGCCGGCTACTGTCGCGCTGGCGTGGCTGATCGCGCGGCCGAGCGTGACCGCGCCGATCGCCAGCGCGACTTCGGTCGAGCAGCTCAACAGCCTGGCGGCGGCCGTCCACCTGGTGCTGACCGGCGCCGATATCCGCGAACTGGACGAGGCGAGCGCATGATCGCTCGATGGACCTGGCGGAATCCCTAAACCCCTGGTACGATGGGCGGTTTCCTGATATTATCGGGAGTGAATTGAGATCTTTGCCGGTTTCGTCAATGTTTTTCGTTGGTGAAAGCTAGGCGAAACGGCAGCAGGCGCGGCATTTTGCAATACGTCTGTCCGCGTTCCGCGGTGAGCTCCGCACCTCTCTTTTCCGGCCTCCGTGGCCGCTTTGCCTCTCGTTTCATTCATGGTTTGGCCGGGTTCTTCCCGCGTTTGCCTGTTACTGGCCATGAATCGGAGCGACCGGAGGGCCGGCGCGTGAGCGGTCTCCCGCCACGCAATCAACCCATATCAAGTGATTGAGTTAGGAATTACATGACGACGATTCTTCTGAAAGAAAACGAGCCGTTCGAAGTGGCGATTCGCCGCTTTCGTCGTGCTATCGAAAAAAATGGCCTGATCGCAGAACTGCGTGAGCGCCAATCGTACGAAAAGCCGACCACGGCGCGTAAGCGCAAGAAGGCAGCTGCTGTGAAGCGTCTGCACAAGCGTCTGCGTAGCCAGATGCTGCCGAAAAAGCTGCACTAAGCACGTTTTTTCCGCACGGCCGAACGGCGGTGTGAGCTTCGAAAGAAGCCACATCGCCGTTTTGCTTTTTGGGCGTGTCGCGTTTCGAGTGCCGGCTTTTTTTGACGCTGGTTCGTCCGTTGCCGTGCCGGGGCGTCTTGTTGCGCTATTGCCGAGTGTTATGCGGCGCTCTTCAGTCTCTCAGCGGACAGTCCGAACTGGCGGGCGATCGAGGTCAAACGCTCACGCCATTCCCAAGTACCGAAGACGTCGTGCACGTTTTGCAGGCAACTGAGCAGATCGACGGTGGCCTGGTCGTACACGTTGATGCGCGCGCGCAAGAGCGCATTTTTCAGTGCCGATACGCCAACGTCCATATAGGCGGGCACCTCAGCGGGCATTTTGCCGATATAGCGCACCGGGACGCCTTCCATCGCGGTCATATAGTCGCGTGGCTTGATGAAGTTGCCCACCGGGCAGCCGCCGCAATAGCCGCGGTAGGCGCCGCCGCCGCGGGGCAGCAGCGCAGCGCGTTTCTGGTCGAACAGGTGCCCCACGGCCTGGTCGAAAATGTCCTGATGCGTCAGGAAGTTAAGCGTCTTCATGGTCGTCCCCACGCGTTTGCACAGCGGTTGGTCATTGATTCAGCGCATGAGTTGAAGTATCCCGTTGGCGCCGATTTACCAACTTCGGACTAACAACGCGAAACACCTTCAATTCACGGATTCGGCTTCTGGTCCTCGACCGCGCCGCGCTCATAACCATATAACGACCGATCGCGCCAGAAAGCGCAGCAGGGCTTTACCCGATGGCGCGTCGACCTCCCAGCCGCGATGAACCGCAACCGTCTCAACCCGCTTTCCGGTTGCGTTCCTTCTTGGCGAGCGCCACGCATCGCGCGCGGCACATGCAGTTCGCCTCATGGTCGTTCACCATGCCGACAGCCTGCATGAACGCGTAACAGATAGTCGAGCCGACGAACTTGCAGCCGTAACGCTTCAACCCCTTGCTGAGCGCGTCCGACACCTCCGTCGACGCAGGCGCCTGCTTATACGACGCCCACTCGTTCTGGATCGGCGTCTGGTCGACGAACGACCAGACGAAGTTGGCGAGCGACCCATGTTCCGCCTGAATCTGCTGCACGGCGCGAGCGTTGTTGACGGCCGCTTCGATCTTGCCGCGGTGGCGGACGATTCCTTCGTCCAGCACCAGCGCTTCCACCTGTTTCGGCGTAAAGCGCGCCACCTTGTCGATGTCGAAATCGGCAAAAGCGCGGCGATAGCCGGCCCGCTTATTGAGAATCGTGGACCAGGACAAACCCGCCTGCGCGCCCTCCAGTACGAGCATCTCGAACAGATGCCGGTCGTCGCGCGAGGGCACGCCCCATTCGGTGTCGTGGTAGTGTGCGAGCGCTTCGCTCGACACCCAGTTGCATCGTTCAGTCACTGTCGCGCTCCTGCGTTGTGATGGCGACCGCCAGCATAGCGGAAGCCGGGCGCGCCGCAAGCTGGCCGTTTGGCCGATTGCGGGATTGAAACTGACCTGCCACGCTATGCGTTATTCCCACCCGAACCCATTCGATTCGATGAACAACGACTTTTTTCTGATCGGCATTGACGGCGGCGGCAGCGGTACGCGAGTCGTGCTCGGCGACGCGCGCGGCCGTGAACTGGCGCAGGCGGCGGGCGCACCATCGGGTTTGGGGCTCGGCGTGGAACGGGCTTGGGAGGCAATCACGGCCGGTTGCGCCGACGCATTCGCAAGCGTCGGCGCAACGCTGGACTGGTCGCGCTGCGTGCTCGGCTGCGGCTTGGCAGGAGTCAACAATCGCGACTGGTTGAGCGCCTTTCGGGCGCGGGCGCCCGCGCTAGCCGGGCTCGCCATTGAAAGCGATGCCTACACGACCTTGCTGGGTGCGCACGGCGGCGCGCAAGGCGTGATCGTCGCGCTTGGCACCGGCAGTGTCGCGGCCGCGCTCGGCGCTGACGGCGAGTGCCGGATTGTCAGCGGCTACGGTTTCCCATCGGGTGATGAGGCGAGCGGCGCCTGGCTCGGAGTGCGCGCCATCGTGCACGCGCAGCACGCGCTCGACGGTCGCGGACCCAACGACGATCTGGCGCAAGCGCTGCTCGCCCATACCGGCGCGCACGACCGCGACGCCCTCGTGGTCTGGCTATGCGAGGCCAATCAGACCGCGTATGCGAGGCTCGCGCCGATCGTCATCGCGCATCGCACGCATCCGTTCGCGGCGCGGCTGCTCGGCGAGGCGGGCGCTGAAGTGGGGAAGATGATCGCGGCGCTCGACCCGTCGGCGAGCTTGCCGATTGCGTTGTGCGGCGGGCTGGGCGCACCGTTGCGCGAATACGTGCCGCAGATTTACCAGGCGCGCTTGCGCGAACCCTTGGCCGATTCCGCGCATGGCGGCTTGCGGCTCGCGCAGCGGGAAGCGGCTCGCCTCACGGGGTGAGAATGAGCGCATGGGGTTGGTGCATCGCGAGCGCGAGCCGGCGAACCGGGCGGGCAACGGTAAAATGCATGCTTTGACGCTGCCCGGCTGCCCGCACATGTATAAAGTCATCGCCACGGATCTCGACGGCACGCTACTCAACGCCGACCACCAGCTCGACCCGTTCACCGTCGCTACCGTGCGCAAGCTGGAAAGCGACGGCGTGCGGTTCGTGATTGCCACGGGCCGCCATTACTGCGACGTCGCGGGCATTCGCGACTTACTGGGCATCAGCCCGTATCTGATCACCTCGAATGGCGCGCGCATCCACGCGCCCGACAATACGGTCCTCCACGCGGACGATCTGCCGCCGGCAATTGTGCAACGGCTTGTCCTGCCCGAAATCGCCGGCGCGCATGGCCGTGTGATCGTCAACCTGTTCGCCGACCAGGCGTGGCTGATCGACCGCCATGCGCCGCATCTGCTGAAATATCACCAGGACTCCGGTTTCACCTACGAGGTGACGGACCTGCCGAATCACGACGGCGTCGACATCGCAAAGGCGCTCTATATCGGCGAGCCTGCCGATCTCGCGCTGGTGGCGGCGAATCTCGCGCGCGAGTTTGGCGACGCGCTCTATGTCACCTACTCGCTGCCGGACTGTCTGGAAGTGATGACGTCGAACGTGTCGAAGGGCCGCGCCTTGCAGATCGTGCTCGAGCGCCTCGGCGTCGATGCGTCGCTGTGCGTGGCATTCGGCGACAACATGAACGATATCGACCTGCTGGAGACGGCCGGTCATCCGTTCATGATGAACAATGCCAATCCCGACCTCATCACGCGCCTGCCGAACGTGCCGCGCATCGGCAACAACTTCGAAGCGGGCGTTGCGCACCATCTGCGCAAGCTCTTCTCGATCGACGACGAATTGATAGCCTGATGGCCTGAAAATGAAATCGGTCCGCATCCACCTTCGTGGACGCGGGCCGATTATTCGTCGTGTTCGGGCTGCGGCGCGCGCTGTGCCTTGATGCCTTCGCGAGCAGCCGCAACGAGCGTCGGGCCATCAAGCCGCGTCCGCCGCGCCTTGCCGGGCCTGACGATCAGCCGTGCCATCCGCCGCGGCGATCGCCGTAGTCGCCTCGACCATCGCGGCCCCCAATGACGATCGTTGTGATTCCGGCCACGGTCAAACGGCCGAGCTCTGGCGCCAAACAAAACGGGCGCCTTAGCGCCCGTTCCAACAGTCTCGCAAATGCACTCGCCGGTTAGTCGATTGCCAGTTTCTGCGACTTGCCGCTGCGGCTTTCCGCGATGAGCGGGTACAGCACACCTGCGATCACCGCACCGATGATCGGTGCGACCCAGAACATCCACAACTGATCCATCGCCGCGCCGCCGACAAACAGCGCCGGGCCGGTGGAACGAGCCGGGTTGACCGACGTGTTCGTGACCGGGATCGAGATCAGGTGAATGAGTGTGAGGCACAGGCCGATCGCGATTGGTGCAAAACCAGCCGGCGCGCGCTTGTCGGTCGCGCCGAGGATGACGAACAGAAAGAAGCCGGTCATTACCACTTCGCAAATGAACGCGGCCGCGAGCGAGTAATGGCCCGGCGAGCGCTCGCCATAGCCGTTGCTGGCGAAGCCGCTGGCGATCAGATCGAAGCCGGGCTTGCCGGAGGCGATCAACGACAGCACCAGCGCGCCCAGCACCGCGCCGATCACTTGCGCGACGATGTACGGCAGCAGGTCGCGAGCCGGAAAACGCCCGGCGACGGTCAGGCCGACGCTCACCGCCGGATTCAGGTGGCAGCCGGAAATGTGGCCGATCGCAAAAGCCATGGTGAGGACAGTCAGGCCGAAGGCAAGCGACACGCCCACGAAGCCGATGCCCAAACCGTGGACCGGGCCGGCGAAGTTGGCGGCGAGAACCGCGCTGCCGCACCCGCCGAGCACAAGCCAGAAAGTGCCGAAAAGTTCGGCCGCGAGGCGCTTTGACAACTGCATGATTGGTGATCCTAAAAAGACAGACGCTCTTGGGGACACGGACGGCTACGTGCGCCCGCGCATCTTGGGAATGCGCAATTCTAGGGAAAGCCGGACAAAGCAGGTGTCAAGAATTGTCAATACCGAGACCGGCTTTACCTCTTATTGGCGAATAAAGATGTCGTTTAACAATTCAACGACGCTTAATTATTATCAGATGATATCGTCCTAAATCGGTATTGTTCGCCATTGCGAATCCGCATAATTGCAGTTAATCTTCGAGCGAATGAGTTCAGAAAGGGGAGAACCACAATGTCTCAATATGCAGACCTCAAGGCGCAGATCGCCAAATTACAGGCACAGGCTGAAGAAGCCCGTCGTACGGAAATCGACAATGTTGTCGCCGACATCCGCCAAAAGATCGCCGAATACGGTCTCACCGCGCAGGACCTCGGCTTCGCCGTGGCCGCCAAGCGCGGCCGTCCGCCCAAGAAGGCGCCGCTGCCGGCGAAGTACCAGGATCCGAAGTCGGGAAATACATGGAGCGGGCGCGGCAAGCCGCCCAAGTGGATCGTCGGCAAGAATCGCGAACGTTTTCTGATTGGCGCGGCTTAAGCCGATTGGCCGCCGGTGCGAAAGCTGAATGAAGGTTGGCGGTACTCGATCTTTATTCGCTTCGCTCTAATCGAACGTTGGAAGCGCATCCATGCCGCGTAAAAAAAGCCACCCTTAAGGGCGGCTTTTTTCTGGAGAAAGGGAGCGAAACTCCCGAGTTGCCGGGCGCGCAAACGATTCACATCGTGAATTCCCTGCGAATTGACCGGCGAAAAGGAAAGCGGCACAGGCGGCAGAAATAATAGCCGCCTGTTCATTGCAAAAACGCATCAACCGCTCGCGCTTCGCCTGTCAGCCAACCGCCACCTGGCGCAGCACCGGGCGGCGCGTCGCTTCGATCAGTGCCGAATAGCTGTCGACGTAGTTCTGCGCCATCGTCGTCGAACTGAAACGGCGTTCGAACTGCGCGCGGATTTCGGTGCGCGACAGTTCGTCCAGACGCTGCAGCGCGGCCACGGCGCCTTGGACGTCCTCCACGATGTAGCCGGTCACGCCGTGGTCGATCACTTCCGGCACCGAGCCGCGGTTGAACGCGATCACCGGCGTGCCGCACGCCATCGATTCGATCATCACGAGGCCGAACGGCTCCGACCAGTCGATCGGGAACAGCAGCGCCTTGGCGCCCGACAGAAACTCGGGCTTCTGCGCCTCGTTGATCTCGCCGACGAATTCCACGTGCGCCTGCGACAGCAGCGGCTCGATCTCGCGCTTGAAATAGTCCTGGTCGACCTTGTCCACCTTGGCGGCGATCTTCAGCGGCAAACCGCTTTGTGCAGCGATCTTGATAGCTGTATCGACGCGCTTCTCCGGACAGATACGACCGAGAAACGCCAGGTACTCCGGCTTCTTGTGCGCCTGCGGCGTCAGCAATTGGTCGGGCAAGCCGTGGTAAATCGTGTTGAGCCAGTTCGCCTGCGGCAGCGGCACGCGTTGCGAATCGGAAATCGACACCACCGGCACATTTGAAAAAGCGTCGAATACCGGTTGTAACTCCGGCAGGTCCAGCCGACCGTGCAGCGTGGTCACGAACGGGGTGTCCATCGTCGTGAACAGCGGGAACGGCATGTAGTCGAGGTGAAAGTGAAGTACGTCGAATTCGTGCGCCACCTTGCGCACCTTCTCCATCATCAGCACGTGCGGAGCGAGCGCGTCGCGGATCGTGGGATCGAGGCGCAGCGCGCGAGGCCAGCAGGCGTCGAGGTTCGCGGAAGTCACCGAGTCGCCGCTCGCAAAGAGCGTTACGTCGTGGCCGAGGTCGACCAGCGCTTCGGTCAGGTACGACACCACGCGTTCGGTGCCGCCGTACAGTTTCGGCGGGACGGCTTCGTACAACGGCGCAATTTGTGCGATTCGCATGCGTATTCTCCTATTCAGAACGGCTTCGCACAGCGGCGCTCGAGTAGAGCGAGGAGCGAATGCCTGACGGACGGTTGGGCGCGGTTAGCCGCCGCCCGGGGGTGCTCCGAACCTGCATCGGGTAATCCCTTAGCTTCATTATCGGGATTGGCCGCGCCAATTCGAGTTATTTTTCAAACGCTTAATGTTGTTACAGCGGGAAACATGGGCCGTTACAGGTTTATCCGAAAGACCGTACCAGCGACTCGGCGATATTCGCGGCCGCCTTGCCCGCACGCTGTCAAAGCCGCGCAGGCCAGTAGCAAGGAGCGCGCCTGACACGCGAAAGGCGCCTATATCGGGCGTGTTACGCAGAGGTGAAAACGTCTTATAATTGTTTTTCACCCATCCGAGGGGCGCGCCGCGAAGCACTCGGATACCCGAGTCCCTCGCATCGCCGTCAAAGAAAAATTCAAATGGCATAGCGGCTTGAAGCGAATTGCCCCACTTTCCTTTCACTTCATTTCCCACTCGTGCGGTGTAGGAAAAATTCCTACATGAATGGCGGATTAATCCGTCAAACAGGCTGGGTGTCTGTCCGATTTTCGTCCGCGCCCCCATTCGAGACAATGCGTGCAAGACCAGAAACGAGCCGATTCGTGCGTTTAAGTGCGCGCGTTCGAGCAAACGTTTCCGTAACGGCCTGACCAGCCAGATACACCCCGGGGGAATCATGAGCGCGACAAGCGATATGCTCAATGAGATCAGAGAAGTCAACCTGTCCTATCTCCTGCTCGCGCAGCGGCTGCTGCGCGAAGACAAGCCGATGGGCATGTTTCGCATGGGGATTTCGGACCAGCTAGCCGACGTACTTGCCAATCTGTCGTTGGCGCAGACCGTCAAGCTGGCGGCGTCCAATCAGGTGCTGTGCCGTTTCCGTTTCGATGACCATGCCGTGCTGTCCGCTCTGGCGGACAAGGGCAAATCCAGCGCCGTGGCTCAGGCGCATTCCGCGATCCTGATGGCAAGCCAGCCCGTCGAGCAACTCGGCTGATGACAGCCCGCACCTCACACGAAGCGATCAGGACGGGGGCAATGCAAGCGGATGGCCTATAAAAGCGTGGTGCTCGAAGTGAGGGAAATCACCCTCGCGATCGAACTGATCGAACTCGGCGCGCGGCTGCAATTGCTGGAGGCTGAAACCAGCCTGTCGCGCGACCGGCTCATCAAGCTGTACAAGGAACTGAAAGGGGTGTCGCCGCCCAAGGGCATGCTGCCGTTCTCGACCGACTGGTTCATGACCTGGCAGCCGAACTTTCACTCGTCGCTGTTCTACAACATCTACCGTTTCATGGCCGGCCATGGCGGCTGCGAGACGATCCAGTCGATCGTGAAGAGCTACCGGCTCTATCAGGAGCACGTCCAGTTGCACGACGACGAGCCCGTGCTCAGTCTCACGCGCGCCTGGACCCTGGTGCGCTTTTTCGACTCCGGGATGCTGCAAATGACGCCCTGCTGCCGCTGCGGCGGGCATTTTGTCGCGCATGCGCACGATCCGCAGCATGCGTTCGTCTGCGGCCTCTGCCAGCCGCCCTCGCGCGCCGGTAAGACAAAGAAATTCGCCGACGCCCGGGCCCGCGAGAGTCTCGCCGCGCTCGAAGCCTGAGTCGCGGCCCGGCCGCCAGCGCGCGGGCCGGCATCGCCGGTGGCCCGCCGCCTAGCGCCCGTCATCCGCCGCCCGCGTGCCCCGGCACCCGAGCGCACCCCGTCCCGACGCGTCCTTCCGCCAGGCCACCTAGCGCCGGCCCCAACTGCGCCGCTGTGACTTGCCTCTGGTTTACACCGGAGCGGCAGGCCGCTTTTCCGTCAAAGTTTTCTGCCCGCTTGCCGTAAACCAGTTTAACGACGGTCACCGTCGCTTCTTTGTGAGGGCTCCGCAGTGCTGATTTTCGTGGGAACACTCGTGACGCTTTTGTCCGTTTTCGGCGGTTACGCGCTGGAAGGCGGTCATCTCGGCGCGCTGCTGCAGCCCGTTGAAGTGCTGATGATCGTCGGCGCCGGGGTGGGCGCGTTCATTCTCGGCAACGGGATGAAGACGATCAAGGCGACGCTGCGCGTCATTCCAACCCTGTTCAAGGGCGCGAAGTACAACAAGGACGTGTACATGGAGCTGATGGCGCTCCTCTACGTCCTGCTGGCGAAAGCGCGCAAGGAAGGCACGCTGACGCTCGAAGCCGACATCGACGATCCGTCGAAGAGCCCGATCTTCACCCAGTATCCGAAGATCCTCGCCGACAAGCACATTATCGAGTTCCTCACCGACTATCTGCGTCTGATGGTGGGCGGCAACATGAATGCGTTCGAGATCGAAAGCCTGATGGACGAGGAAATCGAAACGCATCACCAGGAAGGCGAGGCGCCCGCGCACGCGCTGAACAAGGTCGGCGACGCGATGCCGGCGTTCGGCATCGTGGCCGCGGTGATGGGCGTGGTGCACACGATGGCCTCCGCCGACAAGCCGCCCGCGGTGCTCGGCGAGATGATCGCCCAGGCGCTGGTCGGCACCTTCCTCGGCATTCTGCTTTCGTACGGACTGATCGGGCCGCTCGCGAGCGTCGCCGAACAGCGCGTGACCGAGTCGACCAAGATGTTCCAGTGCATCAAGGTGACGATTCTCGCCAGCCTGAACGGCTATGCCCCGGCGATCGCCGTCGAATTCGGCCGCAAGGTGCTCTTCTCGACCGAACGCCCGTCGTTCGCCGAGCTGGAAGAGCATGTGCGCCGGGTCAAGGCCAAGTAACGGGCGCCGGGGACCGAAGCGATGAGCAAGGACAAAGACCGCGCCATTGTCGTCAAACGCGCCGCGCCGAAGAAGGCGGGCCATCACGGCGGCGCGTGGAAGCTCGCGTATGCGGACTTCATGACCGCGATGATGGCGTTCTTCCTGCTGATGTGGCTGCTGAGTTCGGCCTCCACGGTGCAGTTGAAGGGCATCGCGGAGTACTTCAACCAGCCGTTGAAGATCACGCTGTGGGGCGGCGACCGCAGCGCCGAGGATTCGAGCATTCTGAAGGGCGGCGGCCGCGACATCTCGACCGACGCGCAGGGCGTGACGCGCTCCACCGACGGCACCAACAACCGCGCCGAGCGCACCGCGTCGCATGCGCCGGAAGACTCGCTCAAGCAGTTGCAGGGCGAGCTGGAGCGCCGCGAGCAGGTCCGTCTGCACGATCTGCAGGTCAAGCTGATGGCCGCGATCGAGGCGAACCCGGTGCTGCGCCAGTTCAAGCAGCAGATCCGGATCGATTCGACGCTGACCGGTTTGCGCATCGAAATCGTCGACTCGCAGAAGCGGCCGATGTTCGCCACGGCGAGAGATCAGGTGGAGCCGTACATGCGCGACATCCTGCGCGAAATCGGTCACACGCTGAACGACGTGCCGAACCGCATCATCGTGCAGGGACACACCGACGCCGCGCAGTACGCGGGCGGCGAGAAGGGCTACAGCAACTGGGAACTGTCCGCGGACCGCGCCAATGCGTCGCGCCGCGAGCTGATCGCCGGCGGCATGGACGAAGCGAAGGTGATGCGCGTGCTCGGCCTCGCGTCGACGCAGAACCTGAACAAGGCGGACCCGATGGATCCGGAAAACCGCCGCATCAGCATCATCGTGCTGAACAGGAAGTCGGAGGAGGCGCTCAACCATGACGACTCAACCACGACCACCCTGTCGGACGACGCAGCCGGATCCAAGCCGCTGCTGCAAAGACTTGCGCAACCGGTGACGGTTGCACCGAAGGTGTCCGCGGCGACGCGGGCGACCCAGTAACAAACGGCGATCGCCTGACCGTTCACGCGCCCGACTGGCGCGAACAGCCCGGCGATCCATAGCGTAAGCGCAGCGAGGTTTTTCATGATCAGGCACATCCTGGCAATCGACGATTCAGCATCGATGCGGCAGATTCTCGCCGCGACGCTGACGACGGCCGGCTACGAAGTGACGCTCGCGGCGGACGGCAATGAAGGGCTCGAAAACGCCCTCGCCATCCCGTTCGACCTCGTGCTGACCGACCAGCACATGCCGGGCAAGACCGGCCTCGATCTGATCGCCGAACTACGCGGCAACCCGGCTTACCAGGCGACCCCCATCCTCGTCCTCACGACGGAATCGGGCGACTCCTTCAAGGCGGCGGCGCGGGCTGCGGGAGCGACCGGCTGGATCGAAAAGCCGCTCGACCCCGACATGCTGACGGAACTGGTGGCGGCGCTCGCCGAACCGGACCCCGCCTAAGCCCCATTCATACACAGGTTATAGAAGCTTTCGACGCGGCGGCACGGCAGCCCAAGCCTAGACAGGAACTCTCGCGGTGACACAGGCATGACACTCGACATCACTCAGTTCTATCAGACGTTCTTCGACGAAGCGGACGAACTGCTCGCGCAGATGGAGCAGTTGCTGCTCAATCTGGACATCGCGCACCCCGATCCCGAAGACCTCGCGGCGATTTTCCGCGCGGCGCATTCGATCAAGGGCGGCGCGGCGACGTTCGGTTTCACCGCGCTGACGGAAACGACCCACATTCTCGAATCGCTGCTCGACCGCGCGCGCAATAACGAACTCGTGCTGCGCAAGGACATGATCGACACGTTCCTCGAAACCAAGGACGTGTTGTCGGGCCAGCTCGCCGATTACCGCGCGAGCGCCGAGCCGGATACCGCGGTCGCGAAGGCGATCTGCGCGAAGCTCGAACAGTTGCACGCGGAAAGCCGCTTCGGCGGCGCGCCGGCCGAAGCGGCGCCGGCAGCGGCTGTCGCCGTGGCGGCGCCGCTGGAAACGCAGGCAGTACAAGGCGGCACCCCGCCGGAGCATGTCGTCGAACAGGCGGTGCAGGCGGCGGGTGAATGGATTGACGGCGAACCGGCGCAGACCGGGCAAGCCGCGGGCACAGGCGATGCAAACGACAACGCCGGCCCACATCTGAAAATTACGCTACGGGGCGTGGGAGAGAAGGACCAGGCACTGCTGGCTGAGGAGCTCGGCAACCTGGGCAACATCGTGGGGCAGGTCAAGAGCGGCGGCGATCTGACGCTGTGGCTCTCGAGCGACGTGCCCTCCGACGACATCATCGCCGTGTGCTGTTTCGTGATCGACGAAAGTCAGATTTCGATCGGCCGCGGCACCGCACCGGCGGGCGAGACGCAGCAAGGCGAACCTGGAACGCCCGACGCTGCCGATTCGGCCCCGGCGCAAGCAGCACAGGCGGCACAAGCAGTCGAGGTAACGCAAGCCGCGCCGGCAACTCAGACGAGCGCCGCGCACGCCCAATCGTCCGCGCAAGGCACAGCGGCCGCCACCGCCGCTCAACCCGCGGCGGCGAGCAGCGCACCCGCCGCCGGCCAGGCGCCGGCGGCCAGCGCCGCCGCGCCGGCCGAGAACGACCGCAAGGCGGCGCGCCCGGCCGCGGCGGCAGGCGGCGCGGAAGGCAGCTCGATTCGCGTCGGCGTCGAAAAGGTCGATCAGTTGATCAACCTGGTCGGCGAACTCGTGATCACGCAGGCGATGCTCGCGGAAACCACCAGCACGTTCGACCCGGCCTTGCACGATCGCCTCTTCAACGGCATGGCGCAGCTCGAGCGCAACGCGCGCGATCTGCAGGAAGCGGTCATGTCGATCCGCATGATGCCGATGGATTACGTGTTCAGCCGCTTCCCGCGTCTGGTGCGCGATCTCGCGGCGAAGCTCGGCAAGCAGGTGGAGCTCGTCACCTTCGGTCAGGCGACCGAACTCGACAAGAGCCTGATCGAACGGATCATCGATCCGTTGACGCACCTCGTGCGCAACAGCCTCGACCACGGCATCGAAACCGTGGAAGCGCGGCGCGCGGCGGGCAAGGATTCGACCGGCCAGCTGGTGCTGTCGGCGGCGCACCACGGCGGCAACATCGTGATCGAGGTGAGCGACGACGGCGCGGGCCTGCGCCGCGACAAGATTCTCGCGAAAGCGGCCAAGCAGGGCATGCAGGTCAGCGAAAGCATGACCGACGAGGAAGTGTGGAACCTGATTTTCCTGCCGGGCTTCTCGACAGCGGAACAGGTGACGGACGTCTCCGGCCGCGGCGTCGGCATGGACGTGGTGAAACGGAACATCCAGTCGATGGGTGGTCACGTGGAAATCACGTCGCACGCCGGCAAGGGCAGCACCACGCGCATCGTCCTGCCGCTCACGCTGGCGATTCTCGACGGCATGTCGGTGAAGGTCGGCAACGAGATCTTCATTCTGCCGCTGAACTTCGTGATGGAGTCGCTGCAGCCGCGCGCCGAGGACATCTACACGGTGGCCAACGGCGAGCGCGTGGTGCGGGTGCGCGGCGAATACCTGCCGCTCGTCGCGCTGCACGAAGTGTTCAACGTCGAGGACGCGAAGCAGGAACCGACGCAGGGCATCGTCACCATCATGCAAACCGAGGGGCGCCGCTTTGCGATGCTGATCGACGAGCTGGTGGGCCAGCAGCAGGTGGTCGTGAAGAATCTCGAAACCAATTATCGCAAGGTGCACGGCATTTCCGCCGCGACCATTCTCGGCGACGGCAGTGTCGCGCTGATCGTGGACGTGGCGGCGCTGAACCGCGAGACGCGCAACGCGCATGGCGCGATGAGCCTCGCATGACATTCACTCAATTCATTTCATCCCAACCGTTTGGGGGCTAACGTGGCAGAAGTCCAATCCATCAATTCGAGCGTCGCGAACGCGACGAATGGTCGCCGCGACGCGCAGCAGGCTGACGCCGGCGGTCAGGAATTCCTCGTCTTCACGCTCGGCGCCGAAGAGTACGGCATCGACATTCTCAAGGTGCAGGAAATCCGCGGCTACGACAACGTGACGCGTATCGCGAACGCGCCTGAGTTCATCAAGGGCGTGATCAATCTGCGCGGCATCATCGTGCCGATCGTCGACATGCGTATCAAGTTCCATCTGGGTCGCGTCGAGTACGACCACCAGACCGTGGTGATCATCCTGAACGTCGCGCATCGCGTGGTCGGGATGGTGGTGGACGGCGTGTCCGACGTGCTCACGCTCGCCACCGACCAGATCATGCCGGCGCCGGAATTCGGCGCCACGCTGACGACCGAGTACCTCACGGGGCTCGGCACCGTCGACGGCCGCATGCTGATCCTGATGGACATCGAGAAGTTGATGACCAGCCGCGAAATGGCGCTGATCGAAACGCTCGGCGCCTGACGGCTGCGGCATTCAGAGTTTGTGAAGGAGCATTGAAATGCTAAGCAGGTGGTCGATTCGGACCTCCCTCACGCTGGTGGGGATCATTCTCGTCGCGCTCACCGTGGTGGTCGGCGTACTTGGGCTGACGGCGCTGAGCAGCGCCCGCCAGTCGCTCGACCGAATCGCGCGCGGCGATCTGGTGGCGATTCACGCGCTCGACGATGCGTCGGCCTATCTGCTGCGCTCGCGCCTGTCGCTCGATCGTTTCACCGCGCTGAGCGCCGCCGGCGACACTGAAACGGCGAAGAAGGTGCTGGACCGCGCGGTGGAGCTGCACGGCTTCAGCAGCAAGAGCTGGCAGACCTATCTCGACGCGCCGAAGAGCGGCATCGATCAGGCCCAGCTCGACGAACTGGTGGCTCGCCGCACGACGGTCGTGCGCGACGGCCTGGAGCCCGAATTCGCCGCGTTGCGCGCGGGCGACCTGGCCGCGTACCACGCGATCGCCGACAAGAAGATCAGCCCGATGTTCGTCGCCTACGACAACGTGGCGTCGGCGGTGGTCAAGAGCCTGCAGCAGCAGGCGGTCGACCAGCAGGCAGCCGCGCAGTCCAACATCTCCCTGATGACGACGCTGATCGCCGGCTTCGGCGCGCTTGCCTTGCTGCTGGTGGTCGGCTTGCGCTTCGCGCTGCGCGGCCTGATCGTGCAGCCGCTCGCGGACGCTACCGCCTGCTTCGAGCGCATCGCGTCGGGCGACCTGTCCGAGACGATCGCGGTGTCGAGCAGCAACGAGATCGGCCGGCTGTTCAGCGGCATCAAGCGGATGCAGGAAAGCATGGCGACGATGGTGAAGGCGGTTCGCAGCAGCACCGAATCGATCGACACCGGCGCGCGCGAAATCGCGATGGGCAACACCGATCTGTCGCAACGCACCGAACAGCAGGCCGCCTCGCTGCAGGAAACCGCGTCGAGCATGGAGCAGCTCACCGGCACCGTGCGCCAGAACGCCGAGAACGCGCGCCAGGCGAGCCAGTTGGCCGTCAACGCGTCGGACATCGCGACGCGCGGCGGCGACGTGGTGAGCCAGGTCGTCACGACGATGCAGGACATCGCGGCCAGCTCGGGCAAGGTCGTCGACATCATCGGCGTGATCGAAGGCATTGCGTTTCAAACCAATATTCTCGCGCTGAACGCGGCGGTCGAAGCCGCGCGCGCCGGCGAACAGGGCCGCGGCTTCGCCGTGGTGGCCGGCGAAGTGCGCAGCCTCGCGCAGCGCAGCGCGAGCGCCGCGAAGGAAATCAAGGAACTGATCGGCGACTCCGTCGACAAGGTGCAAAGCGGCTCGGCCCTGGTGGGCCGGGCGGGCACGACGATGGACGAGATCGTCCAGGCGGTGCGCCGCGTGACCGACATCATGGGCGAGATCAGCGCGGCGTCCGAGGAGCAATCGGGCGGCATCGAGCAGGTGAATCGCGCGGTCGTGCAGATGGACGAAGTCACGCAGCAGAACGCGGCGCTGGTCGAAGAGGCCGCGGCAGCCGCCGCCTCGCTCGAAGACCAGACGCGCCAGTTGCAAACGGTGGTGAGCGGCTGGAAGGTGGCCGGCGGCCCGACGCACGGCGGCGCGCTCGCGGCGCGCGGCGCAGTGGCGGCGACAGCGGCGCCGGCAACGGCGCGCACGAGCGGCGGCAAGCACGTCAGCGCGCGTAGCGCCGGCGGCGCCCAGGCCGCGAAAGCGGCACCGCGAGCGAGCGCACATGGCGCGGCGCATTCGGCATCTCAAGCCACCGCAAACACCGCAAACACCGCAACGCAAGCAGCACCGGCATCGGCCAACCATGACGCATCCACCGCGCGCGTCGAACCGGCCTTGAAGCCGAAGACGACCCGCGCGGCGAGCGAAGCCCCGGCACGTCCGGCCGCGAGCGCGGCCACGGCGGGCTCGGATGGCGACTGGGAAACTTTCTAGGACATGGCGGAAAAACATGCAGTCATTCGGCATCTCGCTCCCTGAGGGGCGAATCATCGAAGCACGCCTTACCGGCGTGTCGCGGGCCGACTGCATGTTGGTAAAACTCGCGGGAGTGCGCGACCCCGCGAACCCAATCCCTTCTCCGCGAGGCAACGGCCTTGGCGGCAAGCGGGATGGCTCGTATCGCAGGCAGGAACTCACATGATGGCAACGCGCGCACAGCAACGCCCCGAGCGGGCGGAACCGGCTAGATCCGGCGAGCAGGGACGGGATTTCGAATTCACGTCCGCGGATTTCGCTCGCATTCGCGACCTGATTCACCGCAGCGCGGGCATCTCGCTATCGGACCACAAGCGCGACATGGCCTACAGCCGCCTTGCGCGCCGGTTGCGCGCACGCGGCCTCGACACCTTCAAGCAGTATCTCGATCTGCTCGAGGCGGAAAACGATCCGGCCGAGTGGGAGGCGTTCACCAATGCGCTCACCACCAACCTGACCGCGTTTTTCCGCGAGGCGCATCACTTCCCGATCCTTGCCGAATTCGTGCCGCGCCGCGCGCAGCCCGTCTCGGTGTGGTGCTCGGCGGCCTCGACCGGCGAAGAGCCGTACTCGATCGCGATGACGCTGATCGAAGCGCTCGGCGAGAGCGGCGCGCGTCACGCCAGCGTGCTCGCCACCGACATCGACACGCAAGTGCTGGCGAAAGCCGAAGCCGGCATGTACCAGTTCGAACAGGTCAAGCACCTGTCGCCCGAGCGGCTCAAGCGCTTCTTTCTGAAGGGCACCGGCGCGCATGCGGGCATGGTCAAGGTGCGCCCTGAAGTGCGCTCGCTGGTGCGCTTCGAGCAATTGAACCTGACCGACCGCGATTACCAGTTGCGCTCGCAGTTCGACGCGATCTTCTGCCGCAACGTGATGATCTATTTCGACAAGCCGACGCAAGCGCAGGTGCTCGCGCGCTTCGAGCCGCTGATGAAATCGGGCGGCCTGCTGTTTGCGGGCCACTCGGAAAACTTCACGTACGTCACGCAGGCGTTCAAGCTGCGCGGCCAGACCGTCTATGAGCTGACGCGCGACACGGCGGGCGGCGCGCGCGCCGCCCCGGCTCGCGAGGCCACGCCGGCGCGAACCGCGAGCAATGCTTCGACGAGCGGGGTGACAGCATGAGCAGCCGCTTGCCGATCGCCACCAATCTGTATTTCGACAATCACTTTCAACGCCCCGGCGTGAAGCTGCTGCCGAACGAGTTCTACACGACCCACGAAGACATGGTGCTCGTCACCGTGCTGGGTTCGTGCGTCGCGGCCTGCATCCAGGACCGCACCGCGGGCATCGGCGGCATGAACCACTTCATGCTGCCCGACGACGGCGCGGACGTCGGCCAGGCCGCATCTGATTCGATGCGCTACGGCGCCTACGCGATGGAAGTGCTGATCAACGAACTCATCAAGGCCGGCGGCCGGCGCGAGCGCTTCGAGGCCAAGGTGTTCGGCGGCGGCGCGGTGCTCGCCGGCATGACGACGATGAACATCGGCGACCGCAACTCGGAATTCGTGCGCCGCTACCTGGCGCTGGAAAAAATCCGCATCGTCGCCGAAGACTTGCAGGGCTCGCACCCGCGCAAGGTCGCCTTCATGCCGCGCACCGGCCAGGTGATGGTGAAGAAATTGCGCGTGCAGCAGGAAGCGGGCGTGGCCGAGCGCGAACAGGCGCTCGTGCGGCAAAGCGCCGAGGCGCGCGCCGAACGGCTCGCGGCCGCGCGCAAGCGGGTCGAACTGTTTTCGGCCCCGGCCGCCGCGAAGCCCAAGGTCGAACTGTTTTCATCACCCGCCGCGGCGCGGCCGAAGGTCGAGCTGTTCGGCTCCGCTTCCGGCGGCGCGGCGGGCACAGCGGCAGGCGGTTCGGGCGCGGCGGTGAAGCCGCGCGTGGAACTGTTCGGCGCGAACGCCGCGAACGGCATGAATTCGCGCGTGATTAATTCAAACAACGCCAGAACGATAGAGGAGGCGTGAGCGCTGTGCAAAAAATCAAGGTACTGTGCGTCGACGATTCGGCGCTGATCCGCAGCCTGATGACGGAAATCATCAACGGCCAGCCGGACATGACGGTGGTGGCGACCGCACCCGACCCGCTGGTCGCGCGTGAGCTCATCAAGCAGCACAACCCCGACGTATTGACGCTCGACGTCGAAATGCCGCGCATGGACGGCCTCGATTTTCTCGAGAAGCTGATGCGCCTGCGGCCGATGCCGGTCGTGATGGTGTCGTCGCTCACCGAGCGCGGCAACGAAATCACGCTGCGCGCGCTCGAACTGGGCGCGGTCGACTTCGTCACCAAGCCGAAGGTCGGCATTCGCGACGGCATGCTCGACTATTCGGAAAAGCTCGCCGACAAGATTCGCGCCGCGGCCCGCGCGCGCGTGCGCCAGGCCGCGCCGGCGCAGCACGCGGCCGCCCACGCCGCGCATGCGCCGGTCGGCGCCGCGCCGCTCTTCAACAATCCGCTGCTCAGTACCGAGAAGCTGATCATCGTCGGCGCGTCGACGGGCGGCACCGAAGCGATCCGCGAAGTGCTGGTGCCGCTGCCGCCGGATGCGCCCGCGGTGCTGATCGCGCAGCACATGCCGCCGGGTTTCACAAAATCTTTTGCGCAACGCCTCAATGGTTTGTGCCGGATTACCGTTAAAGAGGCAGAGCATGGCGAACGCGTGCTGCCGGGACATGCCTACATCGCGCCCGGCCACGCTCACCTGTTGCTGGCCCGCAGCGGCGCGAACTACATCGCGCATCTCTCGGACGAGCCGCCGGTGAACCGCCATCGCCCGTCCGTGGACGTGCTGTTCCGCTCCGCCGCGCAGCATGCGGGCAAGAACGCGGTCGGCGTGATCCTCACGGGCATGGGGCGCGACGGCGCGGCGGGATTGCTGGACATGAGGAAAGCAGGGGCTTACACCCTTGCGCAGGACGAAGCGAGCTGTATCGTGTTCGGCATGCCGCGCGAAGCCATTGCGCTCGGCGCGGCCGACGAGATCGCATCGCTGCCGGAGATGAGCCGACGGGTGATGGCGCGTCTGTCGTTGATGGGCGATCGCGTTCAGCGCGTGTGATGCGCGGCGTGACGAGCGAGCGGAGGACATGGGACCAGAGTAAGCGCTAAAGCGCCAACTCTGGTCGATGCACAGGGCATGGGACCGGAGTAAGGCGCTAAAGCGCCAACTCCGGTCGATGCACAGGGCATGGGACCGGAGTAAGGCGCTAAAGCGCCAACTCCGGTCGACACAGATCGGGTTGGACGGTTGGACGGGCGGACGTGCGCCGTACCTTGGATCAAGCAAAGGGAATGAAATGGATAAGGGAATGAAGATTCTGGTGGTTGACGATTTTCCGACGATGCGCCGGATCGTTCGCAACCTGCTCAAGGAGCTCGGCTACGGCAACGTCGACGAAGCGGAAGACGGTCAGGCCGGCCTCGCGCGTCTGCGCGGCGGCACCTACGACTTCGTGATCTCCGACTGGAACATGCCGAACCTCGACGGTCTCGCCATGCTCAAGGAAATCCGCGCCGACGCGAACCTCACGCATCTGCCGGTGCTGATGGTGACGGCCGAGTCGAAGAAGGAAAACATCATCGCGGCGGCCCAGGCCGGCGCGAGCGGTTATGTCGTCAAGCCGTTCACGGCCGCGACGCTCGACGAGAAGCTCAACAAGATTCTCGAGAAGATGGCGAAAGCCGGGAGCTGATGTGGACCAGCCGACCCATGCGCATGGCGCCGAAGCGGTCAACGAGAGCGGCGACTTCGCGTCCGACCGCATCCTCGCCCGCATTGGACAACTCACGCGCACGCTGCGCGACTCGATGCGCGAACTCGGGCTCGACAAGCATGTCGAGCGCGCGGCGGAAGCCGTACCCGATGCCCGCGACCGTTTGAAGTACATCGCGAACATGACCGAGCAGGCCGCCGAGCGCGTGCTGTCCTCGATCGATGTCGCGAAGCCGATCCAGGAGCAGTTGCAGAAAGACGCGGGCGAACTCGACGCGCGCTGGGAGCAGTGGTACGCGGCGCCGATCGAGCGCGAGGAAGTACGCGCGCTGATGAACGACACGCGCAGCTTCTTGCGCGGCGTGCCCGAAGCCACCAGCGCCACCAACTCGCAACTCATGGAGATCATGCTGGCGCAGGACTTCCAGGATCTGACCGGGCAGGTCATCAAGAAGATCACCGACGTCGTGTATCTGATCGAGCAGCAATTGCTCGGCGTGCTGGTCGAGAACATCGCGCTCGAACGGCGCGAGCAGTTCGCGGCGAACGCGGCTGCACTGGCGGCCGAGGTCTCGTCGACCGGCAGTCCCGAGCACCTGCTGAACGGACCGCAGATCAACCCCGAAGGCAAGGCGGACGTGGTGCAGGACCAGTCGCAAGTCGACGACCTGCTGGCGAGCCTCGGCTTTTAAGGCGCCCTTTAACGTGCTTCGAGTGCATCGGAGCGCGTCGGCACGCCGGATGAATGAGTATGCGCAGCAAGCCGCAGGCCCGGATTTGCGTGCTGTCTGCCGACACAAACCACAGGCATACTAGGGCTTCAGGCGGCGGCGTTGGCTTGCTGCTGAGAAACAGGCGCCGGCCGGCGGCATGGTGAGGAACCCCTCCAGAATGCGGCCGTCACGGTGCCTATGATTGGTATAAATGCGGCCGGTTCGCGCGAGATGCGGACCGGGCAGCAGCTCGGGAGGAGCCTCGACATGTTGAGTTGTGTACGTCGTGCCATGTACGTTGCGGCACTCGCCTTACCCTGGTCGTTCGCAGCCGTGCAGCCCGCTCACGCGGGACTTGGCGGCACGCCGATCACCCCACCCGCGGATGCGTCGGTCTCTTCACGCACCGTGCAGCCCGCCGGCGGCGCGCAGGGCGTGATGCGCTCGGCATCCGGCGCCGCTTCTTCAAGCTCGGCTTCCGCCTCCTACACCGTGCGTGAAACCACGTTCGGCAACGGCACCCTGGTGCGCGAATACCTTGCCGCCGACGGTTCGGTGTTCGGTATTGCCTGGCGCGGTCCGCAAATGCCGGATCTGAACGATCTGCTCGGCAGCTATTTCCCGCAATACGTCGCCGGCGTGAAGTCCGTGCGCGCGGCGCGCGGCGGCGGCCACGGCCCCGTCACGGTCGACCAGAGCGGCCTCGTCGTGCATTCGGGCGGCCACATGGGCTCGTTCTCCGGTCAGGCGTGGCTGCCCCCCGCTTTGCCTGCGGGCGTCAGCGGTTCCGACATCCAGTAATGCGAGGACGAACGATGCGAACCATGCGTATTGCCGAGAAGCTCAAGGGGTGGGTGCAGGCCGCCCTGGCCGTGGCGTTGCTGTCGGCGGTCGCCGCTTGCGGCGGTGGCGGCGACGACAGTCCCAGCTCCAGTTCCGGTTCCGGCACGTCGGGCTCGACGAGCGGCTTGCCGGCCAGCCCCACCCAGCAGCCGATTGCCGCGACCGCCGCGAATACCGTGGCGATCACGGTCGGCCCCGGTGCGACCGGGGTCATCAATATTCCGACGGTGAGCGTGACGCTCTGCGTGCCCGGCACGACCACCTGTCAGACCATCAACAACGTCCAGGTCGACACCGGTTCGTTCGGTCTGCGCGTGGTCAACTCGGTGCTGAACTCGACGATGCAGAGCGCGTTGCAGCCCAGCACCATAAGCGGCTCGCAACTCGCCGAGTGCGCGACGTTCGCGGACGGCTACACCTGGGGCACGGTGCGCACCGCGACCATCAAGATCGGCGGCGAGACGACGAGCACGGCGATTCCGGTGCAGATCATCGGCGACAAGGACGCGAGCACCGTGCCCGCGGCCTGCTCGAACACCGGCGGCTCGGCGGAAAACACAGTCAGCGATCTCGGCGCGAACGGCATTCTCGGTATCGGCACGGCGCTCACGGATTGCGGCTCGACTTGTGCGAACCCGGCGACTGCCGTCAATAGCAGCAATTACTTCGCGTGCCCGGGCGGTACTTCGTGCACGCGCGCCGCGGTGCCGGTCGCGCAACAGGTGGCCAATCCCGTCGCCAACTTCCCGACCGACAACAACGGCGTGATCGTGCAGATGCCGCCGATTCCCGATACCGGCGCGGCGTCGGCCACCGGCACGCTGGTGTTCGGCATCGGCACGCAGTCGAACAACGCGCTTGCCGCAGCCAACACGTTCACCACGGATGCCTTCGGCGATCTCACCAGGAGCGTCTTTAATGGCGCGACGGTGACGGCGTTCCTCGATTCGGGCTCGAACGGCTACTTCTTCGCGGATAGCTCGCTCACCCTGTGCGGCAGCAATTTCTCGGGCTTCTACTGCCCGTCGTCCGCGCAAACCCGGTCGATCACGCTGGTCGGAGCGAACAACGTGCAAGCGACCGCGAACATCGGCATTCTGAGCGCGTCCACGCTGTTCGGCAGCGGCAACAAGTTCGCGTACAACGACCTGGCCGGGCAGCTCGGCAGCAGCACGGCCTTCGATCTCGGTTTGCCGTTTTTCTACGGCCGCTACGTGTACCACGGCTTCGATAAGAGGGCGAGCGGCGGCCAGGCGCCTTACGTGGCGTTTTAACGCACTGCGCTGAAATGTGAGAAACGGCCCGGCGCCGCGCGCGAAAGCGCGCGGGCGCCGGGCTTGCTTCAGTGCTGTTTCGCCATCGATGGCGTGCGGCCTTAGCCATGATTCACCAAGGCTGCCTTGCCACTGCAACGTCGCTGGTTGGCCGCTTCACCGCCGCTGCCTTGTCGCTCACCGCCGCTGGCTTGTCGCTTCACCGCCGCTGTTTCGTCGCTTCACCGCCGTTGGCTTGTCGCTCACCGCCGCTGGCTTGTCGCTTCACCGCCGCTGCTTCGTCGCTTCACCGCCGCTGGCTTGTCGCTCACCGCCGCTGTTTCGTCGCTTCACACCCGCCGCTTCGCCGCTTCACCCCCGCGTCCGCACGGCTTCTCCGCCGTTTCCCGACGGCGTCATCCGCCGAAATACCCCCCTTTCTCCGCCCTTATCCGCCGATCGGCCCTTGCGCCCAGCGTGAATAATCGCTCTCACTGGAAAGAGGCGCCGTGCCTCGCCCGACTGGAGAGCTTTTGTGGCAGAGGATAGCGACCTCGAAAAAACCGAATCAGCCACGCCCCGGCGCCTCGAAAAGGCGCGCGAGGAAGGGCAGATCGTGCGCTCACGGGAACTGTCGACGTTCGCGCTGCTGGCGGCGGGGTTCTTCGGCGTGTGGGGCATGTCCGGCAGCATCGGCGAGCATCTGCAGGGCATGCTGCGCGCGGCCTTCACGTTCGATCACGGCGCGGTGTTCGAGACCCGCCGCATGCTGATCGGCGCGGGCGCGGCGAGCCGCGAGGGGCTGTACGCGCTGCTGCCGATCCTCGGCTTCACCGGCGCCGCCGCCTTGCTCGCGCCGATGGCGCTGGGCGGCTGGCAGTTGTCGGCGAAAGGCCTCGAACCCA
The DNA here is from genome assembly GCF_003330825.1 of Paraburkholderia terricola. Lineage (NCBI taxonomy): Bacteria > Pseudomonadati > Pseudomonadota > Betaproteobacteria > Burkholderiales > Burkholderiaceae > Paraburkholderia > Paraburkholderia terricola. The sequence continues at coordinate 3,866,740 of NZ_CP024941.1, read as the reverse complement.
AGTTCGACCGCCTCAATCCGATCGCCGGCCTCGGCAAGATATTTTCGATCAACGGACCGATCCAGCTCGGCATGTCGCTCGCGAAGACGCTGGTGGTGGGCATCATCGGCGGCACCGCGATCTGGAACCGCCGCGAGGAGATTCTCGCGCTGGCGACCCAGCCGTTGCACCTCGCGCTCTCCAACGCCATGCATCTGATCGCCGTCTGCTGCGGCATGACGGTGGCGGGCATGTTCGTCGTGGCCGCGCTGGATGTGCCGTATCAACTGTGGCAGTTCCACAAGAAACTGCGCATGACGAAGGAAGAAGTGAAGCGCGAACATCGCGAAAGCGAAGGCGACCCGCACGTGAAGGGCCGCATCCGCCAGCAGCAGCGCGCGATCGCCCGCCGCCGCATGATGACCCACGTGCCCAAGGCCGACGTGGTCGTGACGAACCCGACGCACTTCGCGGTCGCGCTGCAGTACACCGACGGCGAGATGCGCGCGCCGAAGGTCGTCGCCAAGGGCGTGAACCTGGTGGCCGCGCGGATTCGCGAGATCGCCGCCGAAAACAACGTGCCGTTGCTGGAAGCGCCGCCGCTCGCGCGGGCGCTGTATCACAACGTCGATTTGAACCGCGAGATTCCGGGCCCGTTGTATGGCGCGGTCGCCGAAGTGCTCGCGTGGGTGTATCAGTTGCGGCGCTTCAAGACCGAAGGCGGCGTCGCGCCGGTCGCGCCGACCGAATTCGACGTGCCCGCCGAACTCGACAAGGGCGGTGTGCCGGCCGAAGAAGCCGCGCAGGAAGCCGCCGACGCGCTCAATCCCCTCAACCCAGATAACGACGACGCTTCAGGAGCCTCCGCATGAACGCTCGCGCCGGTTTCCTCGCCCGAAGGCCCGATGCCTTGAGCGGCACCAATTTGCGCGCCCTCGCCGGGCCGGTGCTGATCTGCATGATCCTCGGCATGATGATCCTGCCGTTGCCGCCGTTTCTGCTCGACCTGCTGTTCACCTTCAACATCGCGCTTTCCGTGATGGTGCTGCTCGTCAGCATGTACACGATGAAGCCGCTCGACTTCGCCGCGTTCCCAAGCGTGCTGCTGTTCTCCACGCTCCTGCGCCTGTCGCTGAACGTGGCCTCCACGCGGGTCGTGCTGCTCGAGGGCCACACCGGCCCGGACGCGGCCGGCCAGGTGATCGAGTCGTTCGGCCACTTCCTCGTGGGCGGCAACTTCGCGGTCGGTATCGTCGTCTTCATCATTTTGATGGTGATCAACTTCATGGTGATCACCAAGGGCGCGGGGCGGATCGCGGAAGTGTCCGCGCGCTTCACGCTCGACGCGATGCCGGGCAAGCAGATGGCGATCGACGCCGATCTGAACGCCGGCCTCATCAACGAGGAACAGGCCCGCAAGCGCCGCTCGGAAGTCTCGCAGGAAGCCGAGTTCTACGGCTCGATGGACGGCGCGAGCAAGTTCGTGCGCGGCGATGCGATCGCCGGTTTGCTGATCATGGTGATCAACATCTTCGGCGGGCTGATCGTCGGGATGGTGCAGCATGGGATGGACTTCGCGTCCGCGGGCAAGAACTACACGCTGCTCACGATCGGTGACGGCCTCGTCGCGCAGATTCCGTCGCTGGTGATTTCGACGGCGGCCGGCGTGATCGTCTCGCGCGTGGCGACCAACGAAGACATCGGCACGCAGTTGACCGGCCAGCTTTTCACGAATCCGCGCGTGCTGGCGATCACCGGCTGCATTCTCGTGCTGATGGGCCTGATTCCGGGCATGCCGCACTTCGCGTTTCTGATTCTCGGCGGCGGCCTGATCCAGCTTGGCCGCACGATGAAGAAGCGCGCCGAGGAACGCAAGAACACCACCGCGCTCGTCGATGTCGCGCCGGCCGCGATGGCGCCGGTCGAAAACACCGAAGCAAGCTGGGACGACGTGACGATGATCGACACGCTCGGCCTCGAAGTGGGCTACCGGCTGATTCCGCTCGTCGACAAGAACTCGGACGGCGAACTGCTCAAGCGGATCAAGAGCATCCGCAAGAAGTTCGCGCAGGAAATCGGCTTCCTGCCGCCGGTCATTCATATCCGCGACAACCTCGAATTGCGGCCGAACGGTTACCGGATCGCGTTGAAGGGCGTGGAAGTGGGCGTCGGCGAAGCGTATCCGGGCCAGTGGCTCGCGATCAATCCCGGCCAGGTGTCGGCCGCGCTGCCGGGCACGCCCACGCAGGACCCGGCGTTCGGCTTGCCGGCCATCTGGATCGATACGAATCTGCGCGAGCAGGCGCAGGTGTACGGCTACACGGTGGTCGATTCGAGCACGGTCGTGGCGACGCACCTGAATCATCTCGTCGTGACGCACGCGTCCGAACTGCTCGGCCGCCGCGAAGTGCAGGCGCTGCTCGAACGCATGCAGAAGGACACGCCGTCGCTGGTCGACGATCTGGTGCCGAAGACGCTGCCGCTCACCACGCTGCAAAAGGTGCTGCAAAACCTGCTGGAAGAAGGCGTGCCGATCCGCGACGTGCGCACGATCCTGGAGGCGCTCTCCGAGCACACGCCGAAGATCACCGACGCGCACGATCTCACCGCCGCCGTGCGCCTCGCGCTCGGCCGCGCGATCACGCAGCAGTGGTTCCCCGGCACCGGCGACATGCAGGTGATGGGCCTCGACTCGAACCTGGAGCGCGTGCTGTCGCAGGCGCTCTCCACCGGTTCCAATCCGGGTCTCGAGCCGGGCCTCGCGCATACGCTGATGAATGAAACGCAGAAGGCGATGACGCGTCAGCAGAATCTCGGGCTCGCGCCCGTGCTGCTGGTGCAGCATGCGTTGCGGCCGATGCTCGCGCGCTTCCTGCGCCGCAGCCTGCCGCAGTTGAAGGTGTTGTCGTATGCGGAAGTGCCCGATACGCGCAACATCAAGGTGGTGAATCTGATCGGCGCGCAGGGTTGAGCCCGTTGTAGCGATAGTCGACCGCGGCCCGATCACCCCCGTTGCAATCAGCCGGCGCTCATCGAGCGCCGGTTTTCATTTCCGCGCCTGACTTTTCATGCGGCGAGCGGCCTGCTCGGTGCAAGCTCCATGCGCGAAAGCTCCGCTCACTTCGGCGCTGAACGAACCGTTCGACACCGCCGCAGACGTGAAGCGCGGCGCGTGTCCATCGTCCGAATTGCCCGCCTTTAACGGTCTTTATCCATCGATCGTGAGGTGACGGGTTTCGCAATAATGATCTCAATGGGAAGCGGTATATCGCCGGTCCGTTCGTCCGTTTACCTCATCGGGGGTCCAGCTTGAACATTCGTAAATTTGTCGGTGCCAACAGTCGTGATGCTTTGCGCCTGGTGCGCGAAGCCTTGGGCGCGGACGCGGTCGTCCTGTCCAATCGCACGATGGACGACGGCAGCGTCGAGATCGTCGCACTGGCCGACAGCGACCTCGCCGCCATCACGCCGAAAGCGCCGCGCGTAAGCGCAAGCGCGGGCGCGCCGCAAGCTGTGTCGATGAATGCAGCGGCGGGACAGCAGGCATCGGCAAGCGCCCCGGTCGCACCGCGCGCCATGCCGACCGCACAGCCGATGCAGCCGAATCCGTACGCGAGCGGCATGCCCGATGTGTTCTCGTCGGTGTTCGGCGCAAGCCCGGAAGCCGGGGCCGAGAACCTGGGCGGCAATGCGGCCGATAGCGGCTTGCTGAACGCGAACGCGCCGGCCGACGAAGCGCCGCTTGCCGCCGCCAAACCGGCTGCGGCTCCGTTGCTGAAAGCGGCGCTGCCGGGCGCGCCCAAAGCGTCGCCCGCCGCGCCGCAGTCGCAACCCATCAGCATCGAACAGCCGAGCGCCCGCGCCGCGGCGACGCGTCTCACCGAAGACATCCGCGCCGACATGTTGAAGGCCGCCGCCGCGTCGGCGTCTGAAGCGCAAGCGCCGCGCACGATGGCCGAATCGAATCCCTGGCTGATCGACCACGCTCGCCGCATCGCCGCCGAGCAGCAGGAACAAGGCGCGTACAGCGCGCGCCCCGCGACGATGACGCCGGCCGCCGCGATGGCGAAAGGCTTGGGCGCCGCCGTCGAACCGGTCAAGGCCGCCGCCCGGCCGGCCGCGCCGCAAGCCGCCGACGCGCCCGAATGGGCTCGCGAAGCCGCGCAAGTCGCCGCGCGCCGCGCCGCTCAAAAAATCGCGCCGTCGCAGGCCTCGGGCGACGACGCCCGCGCCCCGGCCGCCGTCGCCGAAGCGATCAAGCTGCGCATGGAGCAGGTCGTCAACGAGACCGTGATGAGCGAACTCTCGTCGATGCGCGACATGATGGAAGAACACTTCGCGGGTCTCTTGTGGGGCGACCGCCAGCGCCGCAACCCGGCGCGCGCCGCGCTCACCAAGCATCTGTTCGCCGCCGGTTTCTCCGCGCAGCTCGTGCAGATGATGGTGGACAACCTGCCGCAAGACGTCGAGGACATGGACGGCGGCATGGAATGGGTGCGCTCGGTGCTCGCCTCGAATCTGCCGGTGATGGAAGACGAAGACACGCTGATGGAGCGCGGCGGCGTGTTCGCGTTGATGGGCCCGACCGGCGTCGGCAAGACGACGACCACCGCCAAGCTCGCCGCGCGCTGCGTGATGCGCTTCGGCGCCAGCAAGGTCGCGCTCCTCACCACCGACAGCTACCGGATCGGCGGCCACGAACAACTGCGCATCTTCGGCAAGATTCTCGGCGTGTCGGTTCACGCGGTGAAAGACGGCGCCGACCTGCAACTCGCGCTCTCCGAACTGCGCAACAAGCACATCGTGCTGATCGACACGATCGGCATGAGCCAGCGCGACCGGCTCGTGTCCGACCAGATCGCGATGCTGTGCCGCGCCGGTCAGCCGGTGCAGCGCCTGCTGCTGCTCAACGCGACGAGCCACGGCGACACGCTCAACGAAGTCGTGCAGGCGTATCAGCGCGCGCCGGATCAACAGCCGCTCGCCGGCTGCATTCTGACCAAGCTCGACGAAGCCACGAATCTCGGCGGCGTGCTCGACACGGTGATCCGCTACAAGCTGCCCGTGCACTACGTGTCGACCGGTCAGAAGGTGCCGGAGAACCTGTACGTCGCCACGAAGAAATTCCTGATCAAGAGCGCGTTCTGCATTCCGCGCGACCACTCTCCGTTCGTGCCGCACGACGACGACATTCCGGCGCTGCTGTCCGCGCTGTCCGCACGCTCGACGGCCGAACTGCACGAGGTCCGCTTTGGATAAGCTCATCCAGGATCAGGCGGAAGGACTGCGGCGCCTGCTGGCGCGCAGCGGCTCGCGCGTGATCGCGGTGGCCGGCGGCTCGGCCGGCGTCGGCTGCACGACGACGGTGGTGAACCTCGCCGCGGCGCTCGCGCAGCAGGGCAAGGACGTGCTCGTGATCGACGAATGCCTCGGCGCGAGGTCGGTGAGCGCGATGCTCGGCGGCGTGCGCGGCGCGGGCAACCTGGCCGCCGTGATGCGCGGCGAGATGACGCTCGACGACGCCGCCGCGCGGCACGCGCTCGGTTTCTCGCTGCTGGCCGCCTCGCGTCTGAATCGCGAAGCCCACGCGAGCGCGCGGTTCGACGTGGTGTTGCACGGTTCCGCCGACATCGTGTTGATCGACGCGCAGCTCGACGAGCACGGCCAGTTGTCCCCGCTCGCGATGCAGGCGCACGACGTGATGATCGTCACGCGAGTCGCCGCCCAGGCGATCACCGATTCCTACGCGTGCATGAAGCGCCTGCACTACGCGCACGCCACCGCGCAGTTTCGCGTGCTGGTGAACCACGTGCAAAGCGTGGACGACGCCCGCACCGCTTTTGCAAACCTGGCCGGCGTGGCCGGACGCTACCTGACGGTGGCGCTGGAAGACGCCGGTTGCATTGCCGCCGATGCGCGGATGGCCCGAGCCCTGGCGTTGTCGCGTTGTGTCGTCGATGCGTTCCCATCGACACCGGCTGCGCGCGACTTCCGGCACCTCGCCGCCGAATTGCAGTACTGGCCGATGCGGCCAGCGATGTCGTCGCAGACGCCCTGGAGGGCGCCTGCGGCAGTTACAGCGGCGCAACACGCCGACCAACCGTCTGCGCAGCACGCCTGAGAGGCGGCACATGGACAAGGGGAGCACGATGTATAACGCTCAGGGAAAGATTTCCCAAGCCGAGGTACTGACGAAGTACGCACCGCTGGTGCGGCGCCTGGGCTTGCAGCTCGTTGCCAAAATGCCGGCGAGCGTCGATCTCGACGATCTGATTCAAGCCGGCATGATTGGTCTGCTGGACGCGGCGAGCCGCTACAAGGAAGACCAGGGCGCGCAGTTCGAGACCTACGCGAGCCAGCGGATTCGCGGCGCGATGCTCGACGAATTGCGCAGCAACGACTGGTTGCCGCGCAGCTTGCGGCGCACTTCGCGCGAAGTGGAAACCGCGGTGCACAAGGTCGAACAGAATCTGGGCCGCTCGGCGAGCGAAACCGAGATTGCCGAACACCTGCAAATGCCGCTCGACGAATATCAGTCGATGCTTCAGGACTTGCACGGCAGCCAGTTGATCTATTACGAAGACTTCGACCGTTCCGCCGACGACGAGCCGTTTCTCGACCGCTATTGCGTCGATCATTCGGATCCGCTCTCGGCGCTGCTGGATGACAGCCTGCGCTCGGCGCTGGTCGAGGCGATCGACCGCCTGCCGGAACGCGAGAAGCTGCTGATGTCGCTCTACTACGAACGCGGCATGAACCTGCGCGAAATCGGCGCGGTGATGGAAGTTAGCGAATCGCGGGTGTGCCAGTTGCACAGCCAGGCCGTGGCGCGCTTGCGCACGCGCCTGCGGGAAATGGCCTGGGCGAACGCCGAGGCATCCTGAGCGCCGGCTTTCTCACGCGTTAGCCATCTCATGTTCGGCGGCCAGCGCGAGAAATGCGGAGCGCGACATGCCGCGCGCCCGCGCATAGATGTCGATGTCGTGGACCAGCGCCTCGGGCAGCGAGATATTGATGCGCACCGCCTTCTTCAACGCGGGAATGTTCCGGGTGGTCACGAAACCCCATGTGAAACCCGCGTAGTCGGGATTACGCCGATGCGTTTCGAGCGCGAGCCGTTCGGGGATCGGCAAGCCTTCGTCGAGCAGCGTGTCCAGATGCGCCTCGATCGCTTCCTTCGCGTTCGCGTAGGCCTCTTCCAGCGTATCGCCCGCTGAATGACAACCCGGAATGTCGGGAACCACCACGCCGAACGCGTGGTGCGCGTCGCCCGGTTCGATCGCGATCGGGAAAATCAGGTTTTTCATTTCAGACCCGCCTGTTTCAAGATGCTGTTCAATGTGCCGGGCGGAAGATCCCGCCTTGGATGCGGGATGGTCACGAGACCGGCTTTTACCGCGTGCCGGAAATGATGGTGACTGCCCGATATGCGGACCAGCCGCCACCCATCCATGTGAAGCAGTTTGACGACCTCGGCACTGTTCATATCGCACTCTCTGAAGCATACACACCATTACACAACCTCGCTAGTGGTTAACGCTCCGCGTGGCTCGTCTCAAGTGGCGTAAAAACGCTCCGGGTGACGGCGGAGAACCTCAGTAGGGGACGTGGTGATTTTGATGTCGGCAGATGCGTTCGCGCCACCTGGCCGGATGGCTAACGTCAGCGCGAAAACGCGCGGTGCCCATGGCGGGCACGGCGGAAAAGCAAAAGGGCTCGCCGAAAGACGAGCCCTTTTGCGTTCATTCAATGCGGTGGTTCTATCGAAGCGCAATGCAACCGCGCGTCAGCCGCGCGCGGGTCCCGCGAATCGCGTCACACGGCGGCGCGTGCGGGAATCCGGCCGTCCGGTCCGTAAAAACCGGCCTTCTGCGGCATGGCCACCTGGAGCGCCGTGAGCGCGCGCTGGTTGTAGTCCATGCGCACGCGGATCAGTTCGCCGTTGCTCGCGTTCGAGCGCCGCGCGCGATCGGCGGCCTTTTGCAGCAGCGACCATTGGCCGGCGATCCGCGCGTCGGTGCTGGCCGCGAGTTCCATGCCGGACCAGCCGGCGGGAAAGCCCATCTCGGCGAGCAGCGCGTCGCGCGTGGTTTCGAGCTTGGCGAGCACGCCGATCAGCTCGGTTTTCTTCTCGACGATGGGCGGCAGCAATTCCAGCGGCGACAAGGCCGTCAGCGCCCTGGTTTCGAGCGTCAGAATCGAGGCGAACGCCTCGACGGCCGAATATTCTTCGGTGAGGGTGGCAAGCAGGGCGTCTTTCATGTCAACAACTCGCTGAACACGAGGGCTCGCGCGGATGCCGCGAGCCGGGTTGGTCGAATGCCGCCCGGCACGTCACCGTACTTCGATGCGTCGATTAGTTGCCGGTCGACGAGGTTTTGTTTTGCAGCAGTTCGCGTGCGGTGTTCAGCACGCCGTCGGCGATCTTGCCGGAATCGATCTGCAGCGAGCCGTCCTTGATGGCCTGCTTGATCGACTCGACGTGCGCCGTGTCGATGTCGGCCGAGCCGGTCGCCGCGAGGCTGCGCAGATGCTGCGACAGACCCGACAGGCTGACGCTGGCGTCGCCGGAACCGCTGGTGGAGGTCTGCGGGGCGGTGCCCGCACTCTGCGCGCTGCTGTTCGCGGCCGTCGCGTCGCTTGCTTGCGAACGGGAGAGGGCGTCTTTCAACGTCGGCAGACTGGACTTGGTTGTGGAATCGACTTTCACGATTGGCTTCCTGAACGATTTGATCCTGATAACGGCAATCGCAGATCAAAACTTTAGCGCAATCGCTCGATCTTTTTCCTTGTCTTTCAAGGGGATCCGGCCCCGGCGTGGACCTGCCGCCTGTCGTGGACCCCGCCGCGTTCGAGCGGATGCGGCGCCGGTTCATAGCTGAATCTCGACGGTCGCGCCGTCTTTCACGACGCCGGAAATCACCTGGCCGTTGGCCGTCTTCACCCGCACCTGCTGACCCGGCGACGCGTTGTTCATCGCGCTGCCTTCGGCCGAAATCGCGAAACCCTCGCCGGCCGCGACGACCCGCACCGTCTGTCCGATCGACACCGCCGACGCGCTCTTCAGCATGTCGCGGCGCAGCGGCATGCCGGCCGCGACGCGCGTGAGCGTGACCGAGCCGACCGCCTGCGACGGGTCCGTCACGATCGCTTGCGGCAAGCCGGTCAGATCGCCGTCGCGCGCGACGAGGTCGGCGGCGTTGAGCACTTCGCCCGGCGCCATCGCGCGGGCGGCCAGATAGTAGGTGGCGCGCAGCGAGATGCGCGCCTGCAGGTAGATGGTCCAGGGCTTCTCGCCGGCGCAGCGCACGCCGACGGTCATGCGGCCCCACAGGCGCGCGCCGCTCGGCATGAACGGCTCGATCATCGAGCAGGCGGCGAGACCGCGCGGAAACGCCGGTGCGACGGTGATCTCGACCTTGCCGGGCAAGCCGGCGGATTGCTGCTGCAAGAACGCGAGCGCGGCGTTGCGGATCGCCTCCGGGTCCTGCTGGCCGGGCAGCGGCGCGGCTTGCATGGGCTGCGCGGCTTGGGCGGCTTGTGCGACTTGCATGGGCTGGGCGGCGCGCGGATTCCGCGCTGCGGCGGACGCGGTCGCCTGGCGCGTGGCCGGCGTGCGCGCGAGCGCGGCGGGCATCGGCGCTGGAATCGACGCCGGTGCCGGCACGGCAGCCGTCCTGGTCACGATCGGCTTGCCGTTCGCGCCGAACTGCGGCGGCTCGCCGCGCGAGGCCAAGGTGTCGAAGCCGGCGGGCGCGGGCGCGCCAGCCGGTACATCGAGCGACGCCTTGCCCGGCGCATTGGCCGCCACCGGCTGCACGCCAGCGGCTTGCCGTGCGCTGTTTGCCTTCGGCGCCGGGGTGACGACCACCGGCACGAGCTGGCGCGAACCCGGCGCGACGTTGAGCTTGGCGAGGCCAGCCGCCGGATCGGCGACCGCAGCGGGAATCGTCACGACGCCATTCGCGTCGGGCCTGAAACCGGTGCGGACCATTTGCGGCGCAGCGGGCGCTTCTCGCGCGCCCGCATTGCCGCCCGCAGCGGGAATCGTCACGACGCCATTCGCGTCGGGCTTGAAACTGGTGCGGATCATCTGCGGCGCGGCCGGCGCTTCGCCCGCGCCCGGAATGACGATCGAGCCGCTCGCGTTGGCGGCGCGCGTGAATTGATCGGCGTCGCGCGCGGCCGGGCCTGCCTTGAGTGATTGCGCGGTGGCCGCGGCGAGCGTCGCGGCGGTGCCCGCGCGTTTCGCGGGCGTCGTCTGCATGTGTTCGGCGAGTTCCGCGAGCGCGGCCGGATTCTTTTCGCCGGGGCCGGGAATCACGATCGGGCCGCCGGCTTCCTCAGCCTGCGCGGCATGCGCCATCAATAGCGCGCCGGCCGGCACGCACAGCGCCGAACTCACGATGAGCCGCGTCGCGAGGCGCGCGCCGAGGCGAACCGCGCCCCGGCCCACGCGATGCGCCGCCGCACGGCTCGCGCGGCGCGTCGGATCGAAAGTGGGTTGGGGCATTGCGTTTCTCCATCGAATGCATCGGTACGCCTTGCATTCTAGTGAGCGCCCCCTTTGCGCAAACGTTGAATAGAAGCCCCCTTTCCCGGTTATTCGTCCGATTGCCGCTTGCGTTCGGCCCATAAGATGCACCTCATGCAAAAAGGTCTTCCCGCCTGATGCAGTCCTCACGCGAGGCATGCACGGGAAGCCTCGGGAACGTACTCCGGAGATGCTTATGCTGGACAAACTCGATGCCGAATTCGCCTTTGGCCGTGAAGCGCTCGATGTGCGCGCTTACCGGCAGGAACTGCTGTCGTCGAACATCGCCAACGCCGATACCCCCGGCTACAAGGCGCGCGACGTCGACTTCGCCACGTCGCTCGCCGGCGCGCTGAAGAAAACCGGCGGCGGCGCCGGCGTGGCCGCGTCGAACCATTCGACGCTCGCGATGGCGCAGCCCGCAGGCGTGACGGGCGGCATGTCGATGGCGGCGACCACGCCGGGCCACATGTCCGGCAAGACGACGCTCGCGCCGAGCGGCGGCACGCCCGACGACTACAGCAAGCTGCAATACCGCATTCCGACGCAGCCCGCGCTCGACGGCAACACGGTCGACATCGACACCGAGCGGGTGCAGTTCGCGGACAACACGCTGCATTTCGAATCGGGCATGACGGTGTTGTCGAGCCAGATCAAGACGATGCTGGCCGCGATCCAGTCGGGTTCGTGATCCGCATCGGCAGATTCAACGCGCGGATGTAACGCGGCGGCGAGACGACTCGTGCCGCCGCGGCAACCGGGCAAAAAACAATCGCTACGGGATTTAAGGAGAGGTCAGCAACCATGCCATCCCTGATGAATATTTTCGGCGTTGCCGGCTCCGCGATGTCCGCGCAGTCGCAACGGCTCAACGTGACGGCGTCCAACCTCGCCAACGCGGACAGCACGACGGGCCCGGACGGCCAGCCGTACAAGGCCAAGCAGGTCGTGTTCGCGGTGAGCCCGATCGGCGGCGCGCGCTCGGGCTCGGGCCAGCAGGTCGGCGGCGTGCAGGTCACCGGCGTGGTCGACGATCCGACGCCGATGAAGACCGCCTACGACCCCGGCAACCCGGCGGCCAACGCGGACGGCTACGTCACCTTGCCCAACGTCGATCCGGTGCAGGAAATGGTCAACATGATCTCGGCGTCGCGCTCGTACCAGGCCAACGTCGAGACCCTGAACACCGCCAAGACGTTGATGCTGAAAACGCTCACGATCGGAACCTGAGGAGAGCTCCTTGACCACCAATACCTCCATCGGCAGCAACGGCACGAACGTGTCGCAGACGCTGCTCGATACGATGAACGGCACGGGCAGTGCCAGCAGTTCGACGAGCTCGACGACGGGCACCTCGGGCACCTCGGCGAGCGATTTGCAGAATACCTTTCTGCAACTGCTCGTCACGCAGTTGAAGAACCAGGACCCGACGAGTCCGATGGACAGCTCGCAGATGACCTCGCAACTCGCGCAGATCAACACGGTCTCGGGCATCGGCCAGTTGAACACGACGCTCAGCTCGCTGGCGACGCAGCTTTCCGCGGGCCAGCAGTCGCAAGCCGCGCTGCTGATCGGCTCGACCGTGCTCGCGCCGGGCAGCTCGGTGAGCGTCGCGAGCGGCAAGGCCAGCGCGTTCGGCGTGCAGCTCGCCAACCCGGTGAGCGATCTGCAGGTGGTGGTGAAGAACTCCGCCGGCCAGATCGTCAACACGCTCGACCTCGGCAAGCAGTCGGCCGGCACGATTCCGGTGGGCTGGACGCCGACCGACTCCGCCGGCAACACGCTCCCCGACGGCACCTACACGATCAGCGCGGTCGGCACGATCAACGGCCAGCAGGCGACGGCCACCACGCTCTCGGGCGCGACCGTGCAAAGCGTCGTCACGCAGAGCAGCGGCACGCCTGGCCTCGTGCTGTCGAACGGCACGACGGTGGGGCTGACCAGCGTCGCCGCGATCCTCTGATTCAAGTTCAGTTAGTTACGACTTTCCAGATACGGAGACCGTCATGGGTTACCAACAAGGTTTGAGTGGTTTGTCCGCCTCGTCGAGCGATCTCGACGTGATCGGCAACAACATCGCCAACGCGAATACGGTTGGCTTCAAGAGCGGCACCGCCCAGTTCGCGGACATGTACGCCAATTCGGTGGCGACCGCGGTCGGCAATCAGGTCGGCATCGGCACCAAGCTGTCGGAAGTGCAGCAACAGTTCTCGCAAGGCACGATCACGAGCACCAACCAGGCGCTCAACGTCGCGATCAACGGCAACGGCTTCTTCCAGTTGTCGAACAACGGCTCGCTCGTGTACTCGCGCAACGGCGTGTTCCAGCTCGACAAGAACGGCTTCATCACCAATGCGCAAGGCTTGCAGTTGATGGGTTACGCCGCCAACAGCGCGGGCATCATCAACACCGCGCAGACCGTGCCGCTCAGCGTGCCGACCGCGAACATCGCACCGAAAGCGACCACCAACATCGCCGCCGGCCTGAACCTGAACGCGCAGGACCCGCTGATGCTCGGCACGCCGACCGTGACGGCCGGCGGCACCAACACCGGCACGCTCACCACGCCTGGCGCGACCATCACGAACACCGCGTCGGGCACGAACAACGACACGTACACCGTCAACTTCACGAGCCCGACCACCTACACGGTCACCGACACCACGCTCGGCACGACGAGCGCCGCCGCCACGTACACGGCCGGCAGCGCGATCTCGCTGGGCAACGGCCAGACCATCACGTTCAACGGCGTGCCGGCGGCGAGCGACAGCTACACGATCGCGCCGACCCCGGTGGCGTTCAACCAGAACAGCTCGTCGACGTATAACTACTCGACCAGCACGACGGTCTACGACACGCTCGGCGGCTCGCAGACCGTCAACATGTATTTCGCCAAGACCTCGGCGGGCACGTGGAACGTGTACGCGGGCACCTCGACCGGCGCCGCGAGCCTGGTCGGCCACGCGAACTTCAATTCGTCGGGCACGCTGCTCGGCACGACCGACGCGTCCGGCACCGCCACCACCACGCCCTACGTGTTCGACTTCTCGATTCCGAACACCGACGGTTCGGCGACGCCGCAAAGCCTCACGCTGAACATCTCCGGCACGACGCAGTACGGCGGCAAGAACGGCGTGAACTCGCTGCAGCCCGACGGCTACGCGGCCGGCACGCTGACCAGCTTCACGATCGCCGCCGACGGCACGCTGACCGGCAACTACTCGAACCAGCAAACCGCCGCGCTCGGGCAGATTGCGCTCGCGAACTTCTCGAACCAGAACGGCCTCGTGAACCTCGGCAACAACGAGTTCCAGCAGACCTCCGCGTCGGGCGTCGCGCAGATTTCCGCGCCGGGCTCGACCAACCACGGCGTGCTGCAAGGCGGCGCGGTGGAAAACTCGAACGTCGATCTGACCAGCGAACTGGTGGATCTGATCACCGCGCAACGCAACTATCAGGCGAACGCGCAGACGATCAAGACCCAGCAGACCGTCGACCAGACCCTGATCAACCTGTAAGCGACCGGGACCCACTCATCATGGATCGGCTGATCTACACCGCGATGTCCGGCAGCACGCAAGCGCTCGAACAGCAGGCCATCGTCGCGAACAACCTGGCGAACGCCTCGACCACCGGCTTTCGCGCGCAGCTTGCGACTTTCCGTGCCGTGCCGATGTCGTTCGGCGACGGCAGTTCGATCAACGACGACACCACGCGCACCTTCGTGCTGTCGTCGACACCGGGCGCGGACTACACGCCGGGGCCGATCCAGCAGACGGGCAATCCGCTCGACGTGGCGATCCAGGGTCCGGGCTGGCTGGCGGTGCAGACCGCCGACGGCGGCGAGGCTTATACGCGCGCCGGCAACCTGCACGTCGACGAAAACGGTCAACTGGTGAACGCCATCAATCAGGTGGTGCTCGGCAACGGCGGCCCGATCTCGGTGCCGCCCGGCGCGGAAATCACCATCGGCAAGGACGGCTCCGTCACCGCGCTCACGCCCGGCGATCCGCCCACCGCCGTGGTGGTGGTCGATCAGTTGAAGCTGGTGAATCCCGATCCGCAGACGCTCTCGCGCGGCGACGACGGCCTCTTTCGCACCGCCGACGGCAACCCCGCCGACGCCGATCCGGCCGTCGCGCTGGCGCCCGCGTCGCTCGAGGGCAGCAACGTGAATCCGGTCAGCGCGATGGTCGCGATGATCACCAACGCGCGCCAGTTCCAGATGCAGACCAAGCTGCTGGAAAGCGCCGACAAGAACGACCAGTCCGCCAACCAGTTGCTCAGCTTTAGCTAACGGGTTGCTCAGGCAGCCCCCGGAGAAGAATCATGAATCGCTCACTCTATATCGCCGCCACCGGCATGAATGCGCAGCAGGCGCAGATGGACGTGATCTCGAACAACCTCGCGAACGTCAGCACCAACGGCTTCAAGGGCTCGCGCGCGGTGTTCGAGGATCTGCTGTACCAGACCGTGCGCCAGCCCGGCGCGAACTCGACGCAGCAAACCGAACTGCCGTCCGGCATTCAGCTCGGCACCGGCGTGCAACAGGTCGCCACCGAGCGTCTGTACACCCAGGGCAACCTGCAGCAGACCGGCAACTCGAAAGACGTGGCCATCAACGGCCAGGGCTTTTTCCAGGTGCAGATGCCCGACGGCACGACCGCCTACACCCGCGACGGCTCGTTCCAGACCAACGCGCAGGGCCAGCTCGTCACGTCGAGCGGCTACCAGGTGATTCCGGCCATCACGATTCCGACCAACGCGACCTCGGTCACGATCGGCAGCGACGGCGTGGTGTCGATCACCGTGGCCGGCTCGACCAACAGCCAGCAGCTCGGCTCCATGCAGCTCGCGACCTTCATCAACCCGGCCGGTCTGGATGCGAAGGGCGAAAACCTGTTCGCGGAAACCGCCTCGTCGGGCGCGCCGAACATCGCGCAACCGGGCCTGAACGGCGCGGGCACGCTGAATCAGGGCTACGTGGAAGCCTCGAACGTGAACGTGGTGCAGGAACTGGTGAACATGATCCAGACGCAGCGCGCCTACGAAATCAACAGCAAGGCCGTGACCACGTCCGACCAGATGCTGCAGACGCTCAGCCAGATGCAGGTTTGAGGAACTGGGAATTAACAGCAGCAAGCACAGGCGGTAATCAGCATGTCGCACTTCACTCCGCATTTCACGCGTAACCCGGTTCATTCGCGCACCGCGCTCGCGCTCGCGCAGCTCACGCTGCTCGCCGCGCTGGGCGGCTGCGGCCTCGTGCCGAAGCAGCCCATCACGCAGCAGCCGATGACGGCGCTGCCGCCGATGCCGCCCGCGATGCAATCGCCGGGCTCGATCTACAACCCCGGTTACGCGGGCCGGCCGCTGTTCGAAGACCAGCGTCCGCGCAATGTCGGCGACATCCTGACCATCGTGATCCAGGAAAACGTCAACGCGACGAAGTCCTCGGGCACCGGCGCGAACCGCAGCGGCGACACCAACTTCGACGTGCCGACCGCCGGTTTTCTCGGCGGCCTGTTCGGCAAGGTCAACCTGAGCGCGACCGGCGGCAACACCTTCAAGGCGACCGGCGGCGCGAACGCGTCGAACACGTTCAACGGCACGATCACCGTGACGGTGACGGGCGTGCTGCCGAACGGCAATCTGATGGTGAGCGGCGAGAAGCAGATGCTCATCAACCAGGGCAACGAATTCGTGCGCTTTTCCGGCATCGTCAATCCGAACACGATTTCGAACCTGAACGCCGTGTACTCGACCCAGGTGGCCGACGCGAAGATCGAATATTCCGCGAAGGGCTATCTCGACGAGGCGCAGAACATGGGCTGGCTGCAACGCTTCTTCCTCAACGTGTCGCCGTGGTGATCATGCGTACCGTCTTTTCCGTCTCCCGCCTCGCGCGGTCCATGCGCCTCGGCCACCTCGGCCACGTCGGCCGTGCTCTGGCCTTCGTCGCGCTCGCCTGCGCGGCGCTGCCGGCGGCGACGTCCGCGCATGCCGAACGTCTGAAGGACCTCGTGCAGATCCAGGGCGTGCGCGACAACCCGCTGATCGGCTACGGCCTCGTCGTCGGCCTCGACGGCACGGGCGACCAGACCACGCAGACGCCGTTCACCACGCAGACGCTCGCCAACATGCTGGCGAACCTCGGCATCTCGATCAACAACCAGGCGGCGGGCTCGAGCAATTCGCAATCGTCGTTGTCGAACATCCAGTTGAAGAACGTCGCCGCGGTGATGGTGACGGCGGTGCTGCCGCCGTTCGCGCGTCCCGGCGAGGCGATCGACGTGACGGTGTCCTCGCTCGGCAACGCCAAGAGCCTGCGCGGCGGCACGCTGCTGCTCACGCCGCTCAAGGGCGCCGACGGCCAGGTGTATGCGCTCGGCCAGGGCAACCTCGCGGTCGGCGGCGCGGGCGCGAGCGCGAACGGCAGCAAGGTGCAGGTGAACACGCTGGCCGCGGGCCGCATCGCCGGCGGCGCGATCGTCGAGCGCGCGGTGCCGACCTCGGTATCGCAAGCGGGCACCATGCAGCTCGAACTGAACGACATGGACTACGACACCACCCAGCGCGTGGTGGCGGCGGTCAACAACGCCTTCGGCGGCGGCACGGCGTCCGCGCTCGACGGCCGCACGATCCAGTTGCGCGCGCCGAGCGATCCCGAACAGCAGGTCGCCTTCATGGCGCAATTGCAGAACCTCGACGTGAAGCCCGCGCAAGCCGCCGCGAAGGTGATCCTGAACGCGCGCACCGGCTCGATCGTGATGAACCAGATGGTCACGCTGCAAAGCTGCGCGGTCGCGCACGGCAACCTCTCGGTGGTGATCAACACCCAGCCGGTGGTGAGCCAGCCGGGCGCGTTCTCGAACGGCCAGACGGTGGTGGCGAAACAGTCGCAGATTCAGATGAAGCAGGACAACGGCGCATTGAAGCTGGTGACCGCCGGCGCGAACCTCGCCGAAGTGGTGAAGGCGCTCAACGCGTTGGGCGCGACGCCCGCGGATCTGATGTCGATCCTGCAGGCCATGAAAGCGGCGGGCGCTCTGCGCGCCGACCTGGAAATCATCTAAGGAAGACACAGGATGAATTCGGATACGACCCACTCCGCCGCTTCGGCGAACGATCTGACGCAGCGCTTCGCGCTCGACGTGCAAGGCTTCGCGAAGCTGAGCGCGCAGGCCAAGGCGTCGCCGCAAGCCGGCATGAAGATGGCCGCGCAGCAGTTCGACGCGGTGTTCACGCAGATGATGCTCAAAAGCATGCGCGACGCGACGCCCAACGACGGCCCGTTCGATTCGCACGACAGCGCCACCTTCACGTCGATGATGGACCAGCAGTTGTCGCAGCATCTTTCGCAGAAGGGTATCGGCGTCGCCGACGCGATGCTCAAGCAGTTGATGCGCAATCAGGGCATGCAGGTGAGCGGCGCGAATGCCGCGAATGGTGCGGGCGGCGCGGGCGGTCTCGCCGGCATGGCGAACGCGCTCGGCGGCGGCAGCGGCGGCGACGAAGGGCAGACCGCGGCGCTCAACGCGCTCGCCAAGGCTTACGGCAACGCGCAGGCCAACGGCCAGCTCGCGACGGGCAAGGGCTACTCGGCCAACAACGCGCTCACGCCGCCGCTCAAGGGCGACGGCAGCTCGCCGAAGGTCGACGCCTTCGTCGACAAGCTCGCCGGACCGGCGCAAGCCGCGAGCGCCGCCACGGGCATTCCGGCGCGCTTCATCATCGGCCAGGCCGCGCTCGAATCGGGCTGGGGCAAGAGCGAGATCAAGAAGGCGGACGGTTCGACCAGCCACAACGTGTTCGGCATCAAGGCGTCGAAAGACTGGGCCGGCAAGACCGTCTCCACCCTGACCACCGAGTACGTGAACGGCAAGCCGCAACGCGTGGTCGAGAAATTCCGCGCGTACGATTCGTATCAGGAAGCGATGACCGACTACGCGAATCTGCTCAAGAGCAATCCGCGTTACGCGCAGGTGATCAACTCGTCGCATGACGTCAGCGGCTTTGCGCACGGCATGCAGCGCGCGGGTTACGCAACCGATCCGCATTACGCGAAAAAGCTGATGTCCATCATGCAGAAGATGGCCTGAAGCGCCGCTGATGCGATGGCCCGGTCCGGCCGCGTGGCGGCTGGCGCGGTTTTAACGTTTGCGGCAAATAATTCATGACACGCCCCTAAATTTTGGGCGCATGCTGCCGCTAATCAGTTAGACCCGAGACCGGAATACGCTTTAAAGTCCGGTTGAACGCGCGTGCCGCGGCTTCGACGAAGACCGCGCGAAAGCCCCGGCAGGAGCCCTGGCACGCGCCCGCAAGAACATGCACACCGGCAAGCCCATGGATACTAACCAGTCGAACGGCCATACCGACGCACCCGGCCAGCCGCACGCCCCGCTAGACGACAGTGCGAATGATTTCGGCCGTCGCAACCCGCTCGAAATCGGCGTTCAGTTGCGCAACCTCGTCAATCGCGGCGACTTCCTCACCGTTCAATACGCCGGCGGCCAGCTCGTCACGCGCCTGCTCGATGTGGACGTGCGCGGGCGCACCTTCACCTTCGACTGGGGCGCATTGCCGGAGCAGAACAGGGGCTTGCTCGCCGCGCCGCACTGCCAGTTCCACGCCGCGCCCGACGGCGTGCGGATGGAATTCGTCACCGCCGCGCCGCGCGAGACCCGTTTCGAGGGCCTGCCCGCATTCGAGGCCGACTTTCCCGAGGTGCTGTTCTACGTGCAGCGCCGCGAGTATTTCCGCGTCGACGCACCGATTCTCGACCCCTACACCTGCAGCGGCCGTTTGCCCGAGGGCGACACGTTCCGCTTCGAAGTACACGATCTGTCGCTCGGCGGCGTCGGCATGCGCACCGCGGACGAACGCGTGGCCGAACTGCCGATGGGCACGCACCTCGAGGATTGCGAGCTGTCGTTCGGCGCGCTCGGCCGGCTTCTGCTCGATCTGCAACTGGTGTCGCACCGCTCCATCGCGCTGCCGAACGGCACCCAGCGCTATCAACTCGGCTTCCGTTTCCTGACGCTGCCGGGCAGCGCCGAAAACACGCTGCAACGGCTCATCACCCAACTCGAAATGAAGCGCCGCTCGCTGGTGCGGTGAATGGGCGCGAGCGTCGCGGCACCTGTCTCGCGAAGCACGCCTCGCAAACGTTGCAACAAACGTCGAACCCGCATCGCAACGGCCTCAATTTTTCCTTACCGGGGCCGTTAAACAGTAAGTTCAAGTAACGCGGCGGCATGTGTACGCTGTCGCCCTTCAGGATGACGCATGTCCAATCTCATCAATCTCGGCCTCAGCGGACTGAACGCAGCCCAATGGGGACTTACGACGACCGGCCAGAACATCAGCAACGCGTCGACGCCGGGCTATAGCATCGAAACGCCGGTCTACGCGGAAAGCGGCGGCCAGTACACGGGTTCCGGCTATCTGCCGCAGGGCGTCTCGACCGTCACCGTGACGCGCCAGTACAGCCAGTATCTGACCACCGAGCTGAACAACGCGCAGAGTTCGAGCAGTTCGCTGTCGACCTACAACACGCTGATCTCGCAGTTGAACAATCTGATCGGCAGCCCGACGTCCGGGATTGCGAGCGCGATCACCGGCTATTTCACCGGCTTGCAGAACGTCTCGAACAACGCGTCGAGTCTCGCTACCCGTCAGACGGCGATGAGCGGCGCGCAGACGCTTGCGAACCAGATCAACGCCGCCGGCGAGCAGTACGACGCGCTGCGCCAGAGCGTCAACACGCAACTGTCCAACACCGTTTCGCAGATCAACAGCTACTCGGAGCAGATCGCTCAACTCAATGGGCAGATCCAGGCGGCCAGCACGCAAGGACAGCCGCCGAACCAGCTACTCGATCAGCGCGACCTCGCCGTGTCGAATCTGTCGCAACTGATCGGCGTGAACGTCGTCAACAGCAACGGCAGCTATAGCGTGTTCATGAGCAACGGCCAGCCGCTCGTGTCGTCCGGCAACAGCTACAACCTGGGCACGGCGCAGTCGACCGGCGACAGCAGCGAATTGTCCGTGCAGTACCTCGGCCAGGCGGGCGCGAATCCGGCCGCCGTGCCGCAGAATTTGCCCGACAGCAAGATCGAAGGCGGCACGCTCGGCGGTCTGGTCGCGTTTCGCAGCCAGACGCTCGATCCGGGCGAGGCGCAACTCGGCGCGATCGCGGTGAGCTTCGCGTCGCAGGTCAACGCGCAGAACGCGCTCGGCATCACGCTCGCCGGCGCCAAGGGCGGCGCGCTGTTTTCGGTGGGCGGCCCGACCGTCTACGCGAACACGCAGAACACCGGCAACGCGTCGCTGAACGTGTCGTTCGCCGATCCCACGCAGCCGACCACCGGCGACTACACGCTGGCCTTCAACGGCACCACCTACACGCTGACCGACAATTCGAGCGGCACGGTGGTGGGCTCGGCGACCAACCTGAGCCAGCCGATCAACGGTCTGAATTTCTCGACCACCGGCACGATGAATCCCGGCGACTCGTTCACGGTCGAGCCGACGCGCGGCGCGCTGAACAGCTTCGCCACCGCGACCACCGACGCCGCCGCGATCGCCGCGGCCGCGCCGGTGCTGGGCGCGGCCGCGTCGACCAACACGGGCACCGGCACGATCACGCAAGGCACCGTAACGGCCGGCTACACCATGCCGAATTCGACCACCACGCTGTCATACGACGGCACGGGCCTGTCCGGCTTCCCGGCGGGTTCGACGGTGACGGTGGCGGGCTCGCCCGCGACCACCTATCCGATCACCAGCGCGACGACCGTGGTGCCGTATTCGTCCGCCACCGGCGCGACGCTGACGATCAACAATACGACCGCCGGCCAGATGAACAACGTCTCGGTGACGATCAGCGGCGCGCCCGCTGCCGGCGACAAGTTCACCATCGGCCCGAACACCGGCGCGACCAACGACGGGCGCAACGCGCTCGCGCTGTCGAACCTGTCCACCGCGAAGGCGTTGGCGGGCGGCACGGTCACGCTGACGGGCGCGTATGCGAACTACGTGAACCAGATCGGCAACCAGACCAACCAGCTCCAGACCTCGAGCACGGCGCAGGCTTCGCTGGTGACGCAGATCACCACCGCGCAGCAGTCCGTCTCGGGCGTGAACATCAACGAGGAAGCAGCCAACCTGCTTCAGTATCAGCAGCTCTATCAGGCCAACAGCAAGGTCATTCAGACCGCGCAGACCCTGTTCCAGACGTTGCTCGGCATCTTCCAGTGAGGCGTTGAACATGCGCATCTCCAGCACGCAGTACTTCAGCATGAACGTCGCGACGATGAGCGACCAGCAAGCTCAGTTGTCGCAGTTGTACGCGCAGATTTCGAGCGGCGTCAGCCTCTCGACGCCGTCCGACAATCCGCTCGGCGCGGCCCAGGCCGTGCAGTTGAGTTCGACGGCCACCACGCTCGCGCAGTTCACGACCAACCAGACCGCGGCGCTGGCGTCGCTGCAGCAGGAAGACACCACGCTCGGCGACGTCAACACCGTGCTGCAAACCGTTCACACGCTGGTGCTGCGCGCCGGCGACGGGTCGCTGAACGACGGCGACCGCGGCGCGATCGCGACGCAATTGCAGAGCTTGCGCAGCCAGTTGATGACGCTCGCCAATTCGACCGACCCGCAGGGCAACTACCTGTTCGCCGGCTATCAAAGCAGCGCGCAGCCGTACACCACGAATGCGGCCGGCGTGGTGACGTATTCGGGCGACACCGGCACGCCAGTCGTGCAGGTCACCGACTCGCACCTCGTTCAGACCGGCGACAACGGGCTCTCGATCTTCGGCAGCGTCGCGCCGATCGGCACCAGCGCGGTGCCGGCCGCGACCACCGGCAATACCGGCACCGGCGTCATCAGCAGCGTGAGCCTGACCAATCCGACGAATCCGGCCAACGCCGACAAGTATCAGATCAACTTTTCGTCGGCGACCACCTACACGATCAGCGCGACCGATCCGGCCACCGGCGCGGTCACGACCGGCACGCCGCAGACGTACACGGCCGGCTCGGCGATCGCGCTCGGCGGCCAGTCGGTGACGCTCACCGGCGCGCCGAACGCGGGCGACAGCTTTAGCGTGACGCCCGCCACGCAAGGCAGCATGGACGTGTTCGCCAATCTGAGCCAGTTGATCGCCACGCTGCAAACGCCGGTGTCGGGCGGCGCCTCGACGGCGAGCTTCCAGAGCGCGCTGACCACCAGCATGACCCAGCTCGAGAACACGATGAACAACGTCGTGACCGCGCAGGCCGCGGTGGGCGGTCGCGAGCAGGAGGTGAAGGCATTGCAGAGCGTCACGCAGACCAACACGCTGCAAACCGCGAGCAACCTTTCCGACCTGACGCAAACCGACCTGGTCAAGACGGTCGGCAAGTACACGCTGACGCAGAACGCGCTGCAAGCGGCGCAGCAGGCTTTCGTGAAGATCCAGAACATGTCGCTGTTCCAGTACCTGAGCTAACACGCGGGAACGAAGAAGGGCGGAGCCGGTGCAAGCCGGATCCGCCCTTTTCCTTTTGCGGTGGCTGCGGAAAGCTTCGCTACCTGAAGCCCGCCGCCACGCGGCCCATCTGATCGATGCCGACGTCGAAAAGGCGCGTGAAGAACGGAATCATGTTCGGGATCATCAATTGCAACAGCAGCATGCCGATCAGCATGGTCAGCGGAAAGCCGATCTGGAACACGCCGATTTGCGGCGCGGCGCGGTTCAGAATGCCGAGCGAAAGATTGGTGATGAGGAGCGCGGCGACCACCGGCAGCGACAGCAGCAGGCCCGCCGAAAACACCGTGCCGCCGAAATTCGCCAGCGTGCGCCAGCCGGATGCGCCGAGGATGTTGGCCGCTACCGGCACTGACTGGAACGTGGCGAGCAGCGCGCCGATCATTTGCAGATGACCGTCGATCACCAGAAACACCAGCATCGCGATGGTGTTCATGTAGCTCGACAGCACCTGGCTCGAACTGCTCGCCTGCGCGTCGAAGAAGGTCGCAAAGCCGAGGCCCATGCCGAGGCCGACGAAATCGCCGGTCGCGCTGATCGCCTGAAAGACGATCTGCATCGTCACGCCGAGCGCGATGCCGATCAGGAACTGGTTGACGATGATCCACACGCCTTCCGCGGAAAACACCGTGACCTGCGGCAGCGCGCCGAGCGTGGGCGCCACGATGATCGTGACGAAGGCCGCGAGACCGATCTTCACGCGCATCGGCAGCGAGCGGTTGCCGAACACCGGCGCGGTCGCGACCAGCGCGAGAATCCGCACGAACGGCCACAGGAACGCGGTGAGCCAGGCGTTCAGTTGCGCGTAGGTGACGGAAAACATGGCGGCGGCGAGGGTGGGCGGAGCAGGTTAAGGACCGGCGCGGCGCTCAGTTGACGAGCGTCGGGATGTTGGTGAGCGTCTGGCGCAGATAGTCGAGCATGGTCGTCAACATCCACGGCCCGGCGATCACCATCGTGACGGCGATCGCCAGCAGCTTCGGAATGAACGACAGCGTGCTTTCGTTGATCTGCGTGGCGGCCTGGAACAGGCTCACCACCAGACCGACCACCAGCGCGACCAGCAAGAGCGGCGCGGCGAGCAGCAGGCCGACATACATGGCCTGGTGCGCGAGCGTCATGACGGATTCCTGATTCATGGCGATTCGACCTGAAGCGTTGAAAGGTGAGGAGGCGCGCTCGGGTAACGTGGCGCGCGGCGCTTAAACGAAGCTCTGCGCAAGCGAGCCGAGCAGCAACTGCCAGCCGTCGACCAGCACGAACAGCATCAGCTTGAACGGCAGCGAAATCGTGGCGGGCGACACCATCATCATGCCCATCGACATCAGCACGCTCGCCACCACCATGTCGATGATGAGAAACGGAATGAAGATCGTGAAGCCGATCTGGAAGCCGGTTTTCAGCTCGCTCGTCACGAACGAGGGCACCAGCAGCGACAGCGGCACGTCTTCGGGGCCTTGCATCGGCGCGGCATGCGAGATGCGGGCGAACAGCGCGAGATCGCTTTCGCGGGTCTGACGCAGCATGAAGGTCTTGAACGGCGCGAGGCCGCGGTTGACCGCCTGCTCCATCGGCATCGAGCCTTCGGAGAACGGCTTGTAGCCGTCGGTATAGGCCTTGTCGAGCACCGGCGACATGACGAACAGCGTGAGGAACATCGCGAGGCCGACCAGCACCTGGTTCGGCGGCGTGGTGCTCGTGCCGAGCGCCTGGCGCAGCAGCGACAACACGATGATGATGCGCGTGAAGCTCGTCATCATCAACACCATGGCCGGCAGGAACGACAGCATCGTGAGCAGCAGCATCGTCTGCACGCTCAGCGAGTAGGTCGTGCCGCCGTTCGGGCCGGGGCTCGTGTTGAAGGCCGGCAAGCCGGCGGTTTGCGCGAACGACAGCGCCGGCAGCGCGAGCATCAGGGCCGGCAGCGCCACGGGCGCGACACGGCGCAATACCGCAAGCACGGTGGAGGCGGCGCGGGAGAGACCGATGGATCGCACCGGGCGTGACACCGAGGTTGACGCTTCACGCGCTGATTGAAGACTGAACTGCATTACCGAACTCCGCCGCCTTGCCCGTTGAAACGTTTGCCGACTTCGCCTTTCAAGGCGTCGCGAAAGCGTTGACCGAAGGTGCCCGGCAACGCCGCGCGCGCTGCGGCGATGCCAGGTCCACCCGACTCGCCGGTTGGCGTGCCGCCGGCCGCATCGGCCGTGGCCGAGCCCGCCGGCATCGTATGCAAAAGACGCACGTTGCCCGGCGCCGTGCCGAGCACCAGCCACGTATCGCCGATCTCGACCACCGCGACGCGTTCCTTGCCGCCGAGCGAGGCGCCGCCGATCGTCTTCACGAGGCCGCCGCGGTTCGCCGGCTGCAAGCCGAAGCGGCGCGCGAGCCACGCGCAGCCGAACACCAGACCGATCACCACCAGCAGGCCGACGATCGTTTGCAACACCGCGCCGACGCCGAGCGCCGGCACAGCCGTGCCCGCGCCGACGCCCGAGGCCATTTTCGCGGCGTTGTTGACCGCGTTCATGTCGGCCGCTTGCGCGGCGAGCGGCGCCGTTGCCAGTGCGAACGTGAGCGCCGAGGCGGCTGCCACGTTCGCCGCGAACACGGCGCGACGGACCACGCGTTTCATCGATTCAACTTCCGGATGCGTTCGGACGGCGTGATGATGTCGGTCAGACGAATACCGAACTTGTCGTTCACCACCACCACTTCACCCTGTGCGATCAGACAGCCGTTGACGAGCACGTCCATCGGCTCGCCCGCCATGCCGTCCAGTTCCACCACCGAACCTTGTGCGAGTTGCAGCAGGTTGCGGATCGCGATCTTGGTGCGGCCGAGCTCGACGGTCATCTGAACGGGAATGTCCAGGATCATGTCGATGTCGTTGCGCGTCGAGGTCGGCTCGACTTTCGACAGCGGCTGGAACACGCCGGCCGTGGTCGCGTCGACTTCCGTGTTGTCGTTCTGCTCGGCCAGCGCGCTGGCCCAGTCCGCCATCGCCGTTTCGTCCTCGGCGCTGACCGCTTCAGTCTCGGGCTTTGCGTTCAGGTCACTCATATCCACCTTCCTTCATCGTGTCGGCTGCGCTGATCATCTTCTGGACCCGCAGCGCGTACTGACCATTGAAAATTCCGTAGCCGCATTCCATGACCGGCACCCCATCGACCTTGGCCGTGATGTGTTCGGGAATGTTGATCGGCAGAACATCGCCCTTGCGCATGTTCAGGATCTGTTCGAACGTGACCGGCATCTGCGCGAGATCCGCGGTCAGTTCCACTTCCGCCGCCTGCACCTGCTGCGACAGCACGCGGACCCAGCGGCGGTCGACTTCGAGCGCCTCGCCCTGGATCGGCGACGAGAGAATGTCGCGGATCGGTTCGATCATCGAATACGGCATGCAGATGTGCAGCGTGCCGCCCGTCGAGCCGAACTCGATCGTGAACTGCGTGACGATGACGATTTCGTTCGGCGTCGCGACGTTGGCGAACTGCGTGTGCATCTCCGAGCGCATGTATTCGAACTGCAGCGGACGCACGCTCTTCCACGACGCCGCGTAATGCTCGAACGTCAGGTTGAGCAGCTTCATGATGATGCGCTGCTCGGTCTGCGTGAAATCGCGGCCTTCGACGCGGGTATGAAAGCGCCCGTCGCCGCCGAACAGGTTGTCGACCACGAAGAACACCAGATCCGGGTCGAACACGAACAGCGACGTGCCGCGCAACGGCTTGATGTGGACCAGGTTCAGGTTGGTCGGGATCGGCAGGTTGCGGGTGAACTCGCTGTACTTCTGCACCTTCACCGGGCCGACGGAGATTTCCGCCGAGCGCCGCATGAAGTTGAAGATGCCGACGCGCAACAGACGCGCGAAGCGGTCGTTGATGATTTCGAGGCCGGGCATCCGGCCGCGGACGATGCGTTCCTGCGTCGCGATGTTGTACGGGCGGACGCCCGGACGATCGCTTTGCTCGGCTTCCGAATCGGACTCGCCGGTTACGCCCTTGAGGAGGGCATCGACCTCCTCCTGGGACATGAACTCTTCGTGGCCCATTGCTTATTCCTCGTGCGTCCCGTGGCGGTTGATGATGGCGGCGCTAGACAACGTCACTGGGGACGTCACTGCACGACGAATTCGGTGAACAGCACGTCCTGGACGTGCATCGGCGCGGCGCCTTTATCGGTCGGCTGTTCGACCAGCGTCTTCAGTTCGGCGGCGAGCGCGTGCTTGCCTTCGAGCGGCGCGAGTTCGTCGGGGTGCTTGTTCGACAGCGCGAGCAGGAGACGGCTGCGCACTTCCGGCATGTGTTCGGTGAGTTCCTGCTGGGTTTTCGCGTCGGTGAGCTTGAGCGTCAGGCCGATGCGCAGGAAGTGCTGCTGGCCGTCGTCCGATTGCAGATTGACGGTCATCGATTCGAGCGGGAAGAAGATCGGCGCCGGAGCCGGGGCGGGCGCGGCTTGAGCCGGGTTGCCGGCCGGGGCGCGTTTGGACATGAAGAACCACACCCCCGCGCCGGCTGCGCCCGCGGCGATGATCGCGATGAGGACGATCAGGATGATGCGCTTCAACGGGCCCGGCGATGCGGGCGCGGCTTGCTGGTTTGCGGTCGTGGATGCCATGAGGTTTGCGGTTGCTTGCCGTTAGTGCTGGTGATGGTGATTGTTGTTGATTTGCCTGCGGCGCGATGGGTCGAAAAGAAGGGTTAATGCGGGCTATCTCTTGTTTTTGGCTTTCGGCGCCTGGCGGCGCGGGTTTTTGTTTGGGGGTTTGGTTCGGTTGGTTCGGTTGGTTTGGTCCTGGATTTTTTGGCCTTTCCTTGCTGGCTTAGTGGTCTATTAGCGTTGCCCCTGTGCGGGGCGGCACTGTAGTGGTCCAATGACTCTGGACACCTCTAAAGGGGATAATCTCCAACCGAGGTGAGAAATGAGCAGACGGAACATAACCGACGAATTCAGGGCCGAAGCGGTGCAGCTGGTTGTCGCGCAGGGCTATTCATTTGCCAGGGCCTGCGAGGCGCTGGGCGTTGGCGATACCGCGTTGCGGCGGTGGGTGGCGCAATGGCGGGCCGAGCAGGCTGAGCCTCCGCGCACCGAGGTGCAGTTCAAGGCCGACCAGCGACGTATCCGGGAGCTGGAGGCACGCGTGACCGAGCTCGAAAGGGAGCGCGAGATACTAAAAAAGTCCACGGCCTTCTTCGTCAAGGAACTGGATCGCTCCTCGAGGTGATCCGTTCGCTGAAGAAGGCCTGGCCAGTCAGCGTGATGTGCCGGTTGCTGAAGGTGCCGCGAAGCAGCTACTACACCTTTGCCGCGCGGCGGCCCGCCAGGGCTGCGGCTTCGCCGGCCCTGCTCAGGGCCGTGCGTGAAATTCACAACGAAAGCCGCGGCAGCTATGGCAGCCGCAGGATGGCTCAGGCGTTACAGCACCAGGGCCATGCGATCGGACGCTACCGCGCGCGGTCGTTGATGCGTGAGGCGCAACTGGCCGTGACGCGACGACGAACGCACCGTTACCGCAGGGCTGACGGTGAAGCGCTGGTGGCGCCCAACCTGCTTGAGCGCCGGTTCCAGCCGCCGGCGATCAATCAGGTGTGGGCGGGCGACATTACGTACGTGAGAACGCTTCAGGGCTGGTCCTATCTGGCGATCGTGATGGACCTGTATTCGCGCCGTATCGTCGGCTGGGCGTTCGCGCTGTTGCCGGATACGGTTCTGGTTATCCGGGCCTTGCAAAAGGCGCGCGAGCATCGACGCCCGCCGCCCGGCCTGATGTTCCACTCCGCCCAGTACACCAGCGCGCATTTCGTGAACGAACTGAAGGCAAACGGCATCATTCAGAGTATGAGCAGAAAGGGAAACTGCTGGGATAACGCGCCGGTTGAACGGTTCTTCAGAAGCCTGAAGAACGAGTGGATCGACGAGAAAGGGTACCCGGATCACGCGCAGGCCGAGCGCGACATCGGGGCCTACATCGACAACTTTTATAACTACAGGCGCATCCATTCGGCGGCAGGCGGTCTGCCACCGGCACGGTGCGAAGCTTCACTTTTTTAAAAATTCGCCTTTGGGGTGTCCAGGTTTGCTTGACCACTACACACCTACTTTCTTTGCCGCCGCAAAGAAAGTAGGCAAAGAAAGCGGCTCACACCGCCAGCTTTGAAGCGGGTCCCCTGGCTTGGAGGGGGCAGTGGTGCATCTGGAATCCGTGCCCTCGCACATTCGACGCTCGTGACAAGGCCGTCATACTTCCCGCCTCGCACTGCGTGCTCGCCGGAAGGGTCTGCTTCAAAACCCGCGGGTTTGGTCGCCGGAGGGGGCATGAAAAGCGGTGGGTTCGGTCCGCGGGAGAAGCCGTTCGAAACCTGCGGTTTCAGTCGCCGGAGGGGGCGCATGAAAAACGGCGGGCTCGATCGTCGGAAGGGACCGCTTCAAAACCTGCGGTTTCAGTCGCCGGAAGAGGCTGCTTCAAAACCTGCGGTTTCGGTTGCCGGAAGGGGTTGCATGAAAAGCGGCGGGTTCCGTCGTCCGAAGCGGCTACGCGAAAACCGATGGCTTCGTTTGTGTGCGGTGGGGCCCTCTGCTTCGCGTCGGCGGCGCGCCGGGGCGCCCCACGGGTTTGGAAGTGCGGCACTGGACCATCGGCCGGCCCCGCCGAAATGGGATCTCGCGCCGTGACGGGAACGCAGCGCTTTGCGCGGCAACGATGCCGGGCGCCCGAACCGTAGGAGCGGTTTAATGAAGCACCGCGACGGCGCGCGCAGCGCCGCCGGAAGAATGACTGCCTTGTCACGGGCGTCGAATGTGCGAGGGCACGGATTCCAGATGCACCACTGCCCCCTCCAAGCCAGGGGACCCGCTTCAAAGCTGGCGGTGTGAGCCGCTTTCTTTGCCTACTTTCTTTGCGGCGGCAAAGAAAGTAGGTGCCGCCCCGCACAGCAATGCTCTCAACTTAAGCCTCAAAGAGCTTGTAAACGAGGCATTGCCCCTGTAAACTTCATCGCATAACTCACTGATAAATCAACGATATGAACTCAAATACCAGCGTCCTCGCGGCTTCTGGCTGAGTTCTCCGATTTCCTGCTCGATCCGGCGCTCGCCGATCGCGTGCGTCGTTCTCCCACTGCCTTTACCCGCAATCGCACACTGACCTTGCCGCGCATGGCCGCGCTGATGATGTCCGGCATGTGCGCCAGTGTGCAGGCCGAACTTGACGCGCTATTCGGCGCACTGGGAAGCAGCGGCGGGCGCACCCGCGCTGTCAGCGCACAGGCCTTCAGCAAGGCGCGACGGGGAGTGTCTGCCGAACTGTTCGAACTGGCCCGCGCCCGCCTGATCTCGCTGGCCCAACCCCATATCGATTCGATGCGCTGGCACGGCCTGAGGCTGGTCGCCGCTGACGGTAGCCGCCTGCGTGTGGGCACGCGTCGCGGCCATGAACTGCGCGCCGATCACTACGCGTTTGCGCTGTTCCTGCCGGGTTCCGAACTGACCCTGCACGCTGCACTTCATCCCGCCGACGGCGGCGAGCGGCAGATGCTGTTCGAAGCCCTCGATGTACTGCAACCGCATACCGACCTGCTGCTGCTCGATCGCGGCTATATCGGCAACGCGATGGTGGCGGCGCTCGCACAGCGCGAAATCCCGTTCTGCATGCGCGTCGATGCGCGTAACTGGAAATGCGTCAGCGCCTTTACCCGCAGCGGTAAAGCCGAGCATGTGGTGACACTGGAAGCGCCCAGCGAACCGGATGCCCGCGCCTATGAACTGGCGCGTACGCCCACGACTGTGCGCCTGATCCGCGACGTCACGCCGGGCGGTCGCGTGCGTGTGCTGATGACCTCGCTGCTCGATGGCGGGCGTTATCCGGCGGCATCGTTCGGCGCGCTCTATCACCAGCGCTGGCGGGTCGAGGAAGCATTCAAACGACTCAAGCACCGGCTGCGGCTGGAAGCCGTCACAGGCCTCGATTACCTGGCGTTACAGCAGGACTTCGGCGCAAAAATCCTCGCCGACAACCTGTGCACACTGCTCAGCGATCTCGATGCGCCGCACGACGACAGACATGCCAGCCGTCCTAACCGGGTGTATGCACTGGGCGCACTCAAGCCCATCCTCGGCGCGTGTCTTCTGCGCATCCAGCGCTGTCTGGACGGCCTCGCCGGTGTGCTGGAAATGATCCACCAGACCCGATGCCGGATACAGCCCTCACGCTCCTATCCAAGACCACCCAGAAAAGCCAAGCCCCACTTCCATCTCGCGTACAAACTCGCTTGATGCAGCGGGGCTTAAGTTGAGAGCATTGCCCCGCACAGGGGCAACGCCAATAGACCACTAACAAATCAAGCAAAGGCCAACAAATCCAGGAGCAAACCAAACCAAACCCAAACCCCGCCGAGCAGCCCAATCCATCAAACAAAAGTATCCACCAACCCCACCTTCCGCCGAACGGCGATATCACCCACCGTCCCCACGGCCCCAGACTCAGCGCCGCCGGCAAACGAACCCCGACCACCACGCCCACCTGACCGCCCAGAATCAGCACTCTGCTGCTGCCCGCCCTGCCGGGCAAACCCATCACTGACACTAGCGCTGCCAAGCCCGATCCCATTGGCCTCCATCGCCTCCCGCAACTTCGGCAACGCCGCCTCGACGGCTTCCCGAACCTGCTGGTGCTGCGAAACAAACAACGCATGCGCATGGTTATCGGCCACCTGCAACACCACCTGCAACGGCCCGAGATCCTTCGGATTCAACGTGAGTTCGGCACTCTGCGAATGCGCATTCGACAGAAACACCACCTTCTGACTCAACGCCTCGTCCCAGTCGGCCGTGCCCACCTGCGGCGCCAACGCATTCGCCGCTTGCGCCGCGCCCGCGTTACCCGTCGTCTGGACGGCCGCCGTCGTGCTCGCGGCGCTCGCCGCGGCCTGGGTGGCGGCCAGCGCCGCCGTCGCCGCATCGGCCGCCGCCTTGAAAGACCCCGGATCGCCAGCTTGCCCGCCGCCGGCAGCGCTCGCCGTCAGCGAGTCGGCCGCCGCCTTCGTCGCCGCGGACGGGTCGGCCACGGTCGTCGCCGCCGACGTCAGCGCGCTTTTGGCGTTCTTCGCCCCCTTGCCGTCGCCGAACAGGCCCGCCGCAAGCGCCTTGTCGTCCGCCGATCCGCTCGCTTTTCCGGTTGCGCCGGCCTGGCCGCTTGCCGCCGTCGCCGCGTTCGCCGCCGCGCCGCTCGCCAACGCCTGCTGCGGGACCACGCCCTGGCCGTTGGCCAGCGCGGCAAGCGCCGCCTGCAACGCGTCCTGCGCCGACTTCGGATCGGTGGCGGCGGTTTTCTTGCCCGGCGCGCCGACGCTCGTGGCGTCCGTGGCCGAGCCGGCCAACGTGGTGGCGACATCGGTCGTGGCCGTGGCGGGCGCGGCCGTTACCGGCGCAGCGGCGTTCGCGTCGGCCTGAGCCTGCGCCTGCGCGGCGGAAGCCGCCGCCGCGGTGCCGGCGTCGGTCCGGCTGCTCGTATCGCCGGACTTCGGCGGCGTGGCGGCGCTCTTCTCGGGCGCGGCCTGCTGGGCTGCGTCGGCTGACGACGAATCGGACGCCGCCGTTTTCGTCGCGTCGCTATCGTCCTTGCCGCTGCTCACGTCGTCCGCATCGGGCGTCGAAGCATCGGGCGGCGGCGGCGCGTCATGCACGCTCGACGACGATCCCGACGACGCGGAAGCCGACGACGAAGCCTGCTGCTGGCTCGCGCTCCGCGCGGCGGCGTTGTTCTGCAAGTCGATGCTTTGCTGCAAGCTTTGCGCGAACGGCATGGCGGCGCTCGCGCTCGCGGCCTTGTTGGCCGCGCTGGCGGACGAGCTGCCGGCGGGGCCGCGCAGCGATCCGATCGGTGAGCCGATCTGTGAGAGAAGCGACATAGGAAATCCTGTCAATCCGTCAAACGGTGTGTTCAGTAGTCGAGGCGGCGCGCGTGCGTCATGCGCCTTCGGCGCGCATCCTCAGAATTCGGGCGGCGTGTTCGTCGGCGTCGCGCTGATCGCGCCGCGCCGTGGTTTTCGCTTCGGCGGCTTCACCGCGCGCCTGCAGCACTTCATAGGAGCCGAGCTTCTGCTTCTGACGCTGCCAGTCGGGCTTGGCGGCCTCGACGCGCGCGTTGGCCGTCACCAGCAGGTTGCGCTGCTGTTCGATGGCGGCGTCGAGCGTGTCGATGAACGCCTGGAAATTGCGCATGTTGCCGGCGGGCATGCCCGTCTGCGCGGTCGCGGTGAAGCGCGCGTGATATTCGTCGCGGTACTGCACCAGCGCGTCGAGCTGCGCCTCCACGTCGTTGCGCTCGCGCTGCGCGCGGCCGAGCCGCTGCGCGGCGGCGTCGACATCGTCCTGAGCGAGGCCGATGAGCGTCTTGATCGGAAAGTGTTTCGCCATGGTCAGGCTCCTTGGGCAAACAGCGCGTCCAGCATCGCGAGACTCGGTTCAAAGTTCGCGCACTCGCGAAAACCTTGCTGCAGGAAGGCTTCCATCCGCGGATACAGCGCGATCGCGCGGTCGAGCAGCGCGTCGCGCCCGCTCGAATAAGCGCCCACGTTGATCAGATCGCGGTTGCGCTGATAGCGCGACAGCATCTGCTTGAACATACGCGTTTTGTCGAGATGGTTATCGTCGATCAGCGCGGTCATTGCCCGGCTAATCGACGCTTCGATGTCGATTGCCGGATAGTGACCGGCCTCGGCGAGCGAGCGCGACAGCACGATGTGGCCGTCGAGAATCGACCGCGCGGAGTCGGCGATCGGGTCCTGCTGGTCGTCGCCCTCGGTGAGCACCGTATAGAACGCGGTGATCGAGCCGCCGCCCGCCGGGCCGTTGCCGGTGCGCTCGACGAGCGCCGGCAGCTTGGCGAACACCGAAGGCGGATAGCCCTTGGTGGCGGGCGGCTCGCCCACGGCGAGCGCGATCTCGCGCTGCGCCATCGCGTAACGGGTCAGCGAATCCATCAGCAGCAGCACGTGCTTGCCCTGATCGCGGAAATATTCGGCGAGGGAGGTGGAATACGACGCGGCCTGCATCCGCAGAAGCGGCGAGACGTCGGCGGGCGCGGCGATCACCACCGAGCGCGCGAGGCCTTCCTCGCCGAGAATCTGTTCGATGAATTCCTTCACTTCGCGGCCGCGTTCGCCGATCAGCCCGATCACGATCACCTCGGCGCTGGTGTAGCGCGCCATCGTGCCGAGCAGCACCGATTTACCGACGCCCGACCCGGCGAAGAGGCCCATCCGCTGGCCGCGGCCCACGGTCAACAGCGCGTTGATCGCGCGCACGCCGACGTCGAGCACCTTGTGAATCGGTTCGCGGTTCAGCGGATTGATGACCGGCGCGGACAGCGGCGCGTCGGCGTGCGCGCCGAGCGGGCCCAGGCCGTCGAGCGGCCGGCCGGACGCGTCCAGCACGCGGCCGAGCAATTCCCAGCCGACCGGCAGGCGCTTCGCGCCCGCCATCGGGTCGGCGATCGGCGCGCTTTCGAGCGGATAGACGCGCGCGCCGGGCAGAAGGCCGATCACCTCGGTGGTCGGCATCAGAAACAGTTTGTCGCCGGAGAAGCCGACCACTTCGGCTTCGGCCATCGGCAGCGAACTGCCGGGCGGCAGTTCGATCATCACTTCGGCGCCCACCGACAGACGCAGGCCGACGGCTTCGAGCACGAGGCCGGCGGCGCGCGTCAGACGCCCGCAGGCGCGCATCGGCTTGGCGATCGCGTTGCGCGCGCGCAGCGCGTCGAGCTTGCCGCGCCAGGCTTGCATGTGCGGATTGCTGTCGAGCGCGGGATCGTAGGGCGCATGCGCGGCAACGGTCGAAGCGGCGCGCGAGGCCGCGTTCAACGCAACGTTCGACGTGGCGGATTCGCGGCGCGCCGATGCGCCCGAGGTGCCCGTCGTGAGATGGCCCGCCGCCTCATCGCGCAACGCGGCGTCGATGGCCGCGACCGCGGCCGCGGCGGGCGTGGCCGCCGCCGGTTCTTCCGCCAGCGCCTCGGCGCCGAACGACGCCAGCGCGAGCTCGCGTTCGAGCGGCGTCAGATCGCTGGCGCGGATTTCCTCGATCGTCGGCTTCACCATGTGCTCACCTTGCCGAGTGCGGCGGCGACGCGCTCCCAGCGCGTGTCGATGCCGGCGTCCACTTCGCCGGAGCCGGCTTGCGCGCGGCAGCCCCCGCGCTCCACCGACGGATCGGTGCGCACGGTCCAGCCCCGCGTTTGCAGTTCTTCCAGCAGATAGGCTTCGACGACCGGCAGATCGGCGGGGCTCACGATCAGTGCGGGCGCGCCGATCAACGCGGGCTCGGCGGCCAGCACCTCGCGCGCGGCGGCGATCAGCGCGGTCGGATCGTGCTGCACGTGCTGGCGCACGACCTGTTGCGCGATGTCCAGCGCGAGCGCGACCAGCGTCTCGGAGATCGCGCCCTGCGCGCCGTCGAGCGCGGCCTTGAAGGTTTGCGCGAGCGCGGCCAATTGCGCCGCCTGTTCGCGCGCTTCGCTCTGGCCTTGCTCGAAGCCCTGCGCATGACCCTGGTCATAACCGGCCTGGTAGCCGAGCGCCTGGCCGGCCACGTGCCCCGACGCGATGCCCTGCGCGTGCGCGGCCTCGCGCAGCCGTTCGAGTTCGGCTTCGAACGCGCCGTCGTCGACTTCGGGTTCGGGCGGCGCGGGCGGCGCCGGATCGAACGAGGCCATCTCCCAGCGCTGGTAGGCCGAGAGCCGTTCCTTCGCCGTGGAGTTGCGATTAGACATACGCATCTTCCGCCTTGCCGCCTAGCACGATCTGGCCGCTTTCCGCGAGGTTGCGCACGATCTGCAGGATGCGGCGCTGCTGCGTCTCGACTTCGGAGACCCGCACCGGACCGCGCGCGTCGAGGTCTTCGGCGAGCAGTTCGGCGGCACGCTGCGACATGTTCGAGAGGAACTTCTGGCGCAGCGCGGGCGGCGCGCCCTTCAGCGAAATGATCAGCGCCTCGGACTCGACTTCCTTCAGCAGCAACTGGATCGCGCGGTCTTCCAGGTCGAGCAGGTTCTCGAACACGAACATCTGGTCGATGATCTTCTGCGCGAGTTCGGCGTCGTACTGGCGAACGTTCTCGATGACGCCTTCCTCGTGATTGCTCGACATGAAGTTGAGAATTTCGGCCGCCGTGCGAATCCCGCCCATCGGGCTGCGCTTCAGGTTGTCGCTGCCGGACAGAAGACCCGTGAGCACGTCGTCGAGTTCGCGCAGCGCGGCCGGCTGGATGCCGTCGAGCGTCGCGATGCGCAGCAGCACGTCGTTGCGCAGCCGGTCGGTGAAGCAGGCGACGATCTCCGAGGCCTGATCGCGGTCCAGGTGCACGAGGATGGTCGCGATGATCTGCGGGTGCTCGTTCTTGATGAGTTCCGCCACCGCCGCCGAATCCATCCACTTGAGGCCCTCGATACCGCTGGTATCGCTGCCTTGCAGGATCCGGTCGATGATCGCGCCGGCCTTGTCGTCGCCGAGCGCCTTGGTCAGCACCGAGCGGATGTAGTCGCTCGAATCGAGCGACAGCGCCGTATGCTTCTCGGCCTCGCGCACGAACTCCTGCAGGACGTCGTCGATCTGTTCACGCGTGATGTTCTTCAGCGCGGCCATCGTCACGCCGATCTTCTGGACCTCGCGCGGCCCGAGGAACTTGAACACCTGCGCGGCTTCTTCCTCGCCGATCGACATCAGCAGGAGCGCGCTCTTCATTACGCCTTCAGCGCTCATCGGACACCCAATTTTTCACGACGGTTGCAACGATCTTCGGATCCTGGCGCGCGATGCTGCGCGCGAATTCCAGGTTCCGCTCATATTTGTGTCTTGCGTGTTCGAGCGCGAGCTTCTCGTTGTCGGCTTCCAGCTCGACCACCGCGCCCTCGCGCTCGGCGGCGGGAATGCCGTCCAGCAGGACCGGCTCGTCCGGCGACGGCAGCGCCGCGGCGGCGACCGGCTCCGGCGGCGGGAAAGCGCGGCGCAGCGCCGGCTTCACCATCACGAAGTAGAGGAACAGGGCGACCGCGCCGATGCCGAGATACGTGGCGATCTGCTTGGCGAGCGCGATCATGTCGGGGGTGCGCCACCACGGCACGTCGGCGTTCGGGTCGAGGTCGGCGGTGAACGGGCTGTTGACCACGTTGACCGAGTCGCCGCGCGCCGCGTCGAAGCCCATCGCGTCCTTCACCAACTGGTTGACCTGGGCGAGCTTGTCGGCGGTGACCGGCTGCATCGTCGCGTGGCCCTTGGCGTCGACCACGCGCAGATAGTTGACCACCACGGCCACCGACAGACGCTTGATGCCGCCCATCGGCTGTTCGAGGTGGCGCACCGTTTTGTCGAGCTCGTAGTTGGTGGTCGAATCCTTGCGGTCGCTGACCGGCGTGGTCGTCACGCCGCTCGCGCCGACCGGCGCATTGATCGGCGCGGAGGCCGGCTGCGGCGGCTGGTTCGACAGCGCGCCCGGCACGCCCGAGGCGCCGGCTTGCGCCAGTTCGGTGGCGGTGCTCGATTGCTGGCTGCGGATCGCCGCCTGTTGCGGGTTGCCGTTCGGGCCGTAGTTCTCCGAGGTCTGCTCGCTGTGCGAGAAGTCGATGTCGGCGCTGACCTGCGAATGCGCGTTGCCCGAGCCGAACAGCGGCGCGAGGATCGCGTCGATGCGCTGCTGGGTGCTGCGCTCGATCTGCTGGCGGTACTTCAGTTGCGAGGCGTCGAGTCCGCTGCCGGTGGACGGCTGTGTCAGCAGGTTGCCGTCCTGGTCGAGAATGGTCACGCCTTTCACCGGCATGTCCGGTACCGCCGACGCCACCATATGGGTGATCGCCAGCACCTGGCCCTCGTCGAGCGCGCGGCCGGGGTAGAGGTTCACCAGCACGGAGGCCGACGGCGCTTCCTTGTCGCGCACGAACACGGAGGGCTTCGGAATCGCCAGATGCACGCGCGCCGACTTCACCGTCGAAATCGACTGGATCGTGCGCTCCAGCTCGCCTTCCAGCGAGCGCTGATAGTTGATCTGCTCGGCGAACTGGCTGATGCCGAACTTCTGGTTGTCCATCAATTCGAAGCCGACCGAGCCGCTCTTGGGCAAGCCCAGCGAGGCGAGCCGCAGACGCATTTCGTGCACCTGCTCGGCCGGCACGAGGATCGCGCCGCCGGCTTCGGAGAACTTGTAGGGAATGTTGGCCTGCTGGAGCGCGGTGATGATGGCGCCGCCGTCGCGGTCCGACAGATTGCTGTAGAGCACCTTGTAGTCCGGCGCGCGCGACCACAGGAACAGGCCCGCCACGATGGCGACCAGCAGCGCGACCGCGAAGATCAGCGGCGCGCGCGGGTTGCCGCGCATTTGCGCGAGGCCCGACAGGCGCTGGCCGAAATTGCCGCCGAGGGTGCTCCCCAGTCCGCCGAGGTCCGCGGCGGCGCCAGGCTGGCCGGGGCCGGCCGTGCCGGCGCCGGGCTGCGCGCCGGCCAGCCCCATGCGGGCGTCGGGGTTGATCAAAGAGTTGGCTGACGAATCCATGCGTCGGGTATCTCCGGGATGCCTTTGCGTTTCTGTCGCGTGGCGGCGCCGAGGTCGGCGGGCGTATGGACAGAGACTTTCACCGTTGAAATTATCCGCAGGGCGGCCCGACCCGATTGCTTGAATAGAGCCGGGTTTTCCCCCTAGTTTGGGGGCTTTCGCGCGGGGGCCGCTGCTATGCTTTCGTCCAGATCGGCACGGTTTCTCGCATGCCGGTCGTCATTCCCTGGAGAGAACATGACTTTGCCCGTGAACGCGCTCTCGTCGGCGCTGCAACAGATGCAGTCGCTGGCGGCCCAAGCGGCCGGCGGCGGCAGCCCGGTGGCCGGCCAGTCCGGCGCGGCGACCCCCAGCGGTTTCGCCTCCGCGCTGAAGGCGTCGCTCGACAAGATCAGCGGCGATCAGACTAAGGCGATCGGCGAATCGCAGGCGTTCGAACTCGGCGCGTCGAACGTGTCGCTGAACGACGTGATGGTCGACATGCAGAAGGCCAACGTCGGCTTCCAGTTCGGCTTGCAGGTGCGCAACAAACTGGTGTCCGCCTATAACGACATCATGCAGATGCAAGTCTGAACCGTGTTTCGGGCGGCAAGGCTGTTCGGCCCGCCCGAGCCACGCTGCCCGCGCGCCCGCCATGCGGCCGCTGCCGGCCGCGCCACCCGGCCCCCTCGATCCTCCTTACGCTGGCCTAAAGCTTTCCCGCCGCCTATCCGATAACCAGATACAGGCATGAATCGGGGCGCGGCGACGTACCCGGACGGGGTGCCGCGACCAACCACAGTGCAAGAGAGGAGGAGCGCCGATGTTTTCCCCAGGACACTCTGGAGCCAATGCGTACGCTCGCGTCGGCGTCGAGACAGGGGTGATGGGCGCGAGTCCGCATCGTCTGATCGTGATGTTGTATCAAGGGGCCCGGCAGGCCATTGCGCAAGCGCGCATGCATTTGCAGCAGGGCAACGTGCCGGCTCGTGGCGAGGCGGTCGGCAAGGCGATTCAGATCGTCGAAAGCGGGCTGCAGCAGTCGCTCAACCTCGAGGCGGGCGGCGAGATTGCGGAGCGGTTGGACGCGTTGTACAGCTATATGACGCGCCGGCTGCTCGAAGCCAACATCAAACAGAGCGAAGCAATGCTGGTCGAGGTGGATGGCCTGCTCGCGACGCTCGAAGAGGCCTGGATCGGGATTGCCCCGGAGATCGCGCGGATGGCAGCCCAGCCGGCCGCGGAAAGCATGAGATGACATCGAACGCAGAATATTTCGCCCGCTACGAGGCGATTGCAGCGATTTCCCGCCGCATGCTGACAGCCGCCCGGCGCGCCCTGTGGAACGATCTGGTGCTCCTGCAGGAGGAGTACCGGAACCTGGTGGAGGCGCTGCGGGACGCGGAGAACGGCGTGAAGCTGGATGAAGCCGAGCGCCTGCGCAAATACGCGCTGATCCGGCAGATTCTCGCGGACGACGCGGCGATCCGCGATCTGGCGAATCCGCGCATGGCGACGCTGTCGGCGCTGTTCGCCGGACGGCCGACTCGCCTGCTCAAGGAGTTGTACGGCGCGCGCTGAGTGTGCGCGCCGGCGCCGCGACGGCTTGCCCGCATGAATCCGCCGACCGCATGCGGTTGAGCGCGCTGCCGCCAATGTGACCAAGGAACCGGCATGAACGGAATCGACACGGCCCTTACCTCGGTGCTCGCGAGCCGGGTCGACAGTCTGCTCAATATCGCGCCCGGCAGCGCGGCCGCGTCGCAAACCGGCGCGGCGGGCGTCGACACCGCGCCGACCACCGCGCCTCCCGTTGCCACGCCCGCGCCGCAGCCTTCCGCGCAAACCGCGCTGTCCGCCGTCGCGCTCGCGCTCAACGCGATCGTGCGCTCGGGCGGCGAGGCGACCCCCGCCGTACTCGGCCAGATGCCCATCTGGCCCGCCGCACCCGCGCTCGATGTCGAAGTGGGCTTGCCGCTGTTTGATACGCCGGCTGCCGGTAGTGCCGCGAACTCGACCAACACGCCAGCCGCTTCGACTGCTTCGACCGCCAATCCGAACACCGCCGCGACGGCGGCCAGCGCCCATGTGGCGGCGGCCCAGGTGCCGGTCGCGGCGCTTGCGGCGGCGCTCGAACAGACGGTCGGCGACAGCGGTCTTTTCTACGAAGCGCATCTCGCGCAATGGCTGGCGGGACAGCGTTCGCCCGCGACGCTTGCCGGCGAGGCGCAGAACAAGCTGGTGGCCGCCGCCGCGCAATTGCCGCTCGACTGGGCGAACGACGCCGGGGACGCGTCGCCCGCCAATCCCGCCACGCGGCAAGGCACGGGCGCCGCGCCGAATGGTCCGCCGAACGGCGCGCCGGATGCCAACGCCGCGGCTCGCGCGATGCCCTCGATCCAGACCGCGCAGGCCGCCCGTTTCGTGGCCGGCGAGGTGCTGGCGAGTTCGCTTTCCGACCTGAACGGCCAGCCCGCGCACGCCAATCCGCACGGCGCGGCCGCGCAGCTCGCCGACGGCGGCGCGTCGCAGAATCCGCAATCGATGGCGGCGGCGGTTCATCCGGCGACCGTGTCGCTGGTGCGTCAGCAACTGGATCTGCTCGCGACCGGGCAGTTTCGCTGGACCGGCGAGGCGTGGCCGGGCGCCAAGCTCGATTGGACCATCGAGCAGGAAGGCGACGAATGGGACCGCAGCGGCGGCGGTGCGGCAAGCGAGGACGACCATCCGTGGCGCACGCGTCTGACGCTGTCGCTGCCGACGCTCGGCACCGTCGATGCGGATTTGACGCTGATCGGCACGCGGCTCACGGCGCGCGTGCAGGCGAGCCCCGGCGGCGCGGCGCGGCTCGCGCAGCAGGGCGAGAGTTTTCGTCAGCGGCTCGCGGCGGCGGGCATCGAACTGAACGGCTTGACGATTCGCGAGATCGGCGGCGGCGCGCCTGTCATGGGCGCAGCCGACGCGGGCGCCGCGGCGGCTGCGCAGGCGGCGGCTTCGGCGTATGCGCGTTCCGCGTCGGCGGGTGCTCCGATGGGCGCGGCGAGTTCGGCCGGTTCGGCCGGTTCGGCTGCGGCCAAGGCCGCGAGCGGACGCCGTGCGGCGCGCGTGAGCCGCACGGAAAACGCGCCGCTCGACGATTTCGATTGGGACATGTGATGAGCCGCAAGCATCGCCGCAGCGCGGCAGCGCTCGTCTATGACGCCCAAGGCGGCGATCCCGCGCCGCGCGTGGTCGCCAAGGGCTATGGGCTGCTGGCCGACATGATCGTGCAGCGGGCCAAGGAAGCCGGCCTGTATGTGCACGAGGCGCCGGAAATGGTCTCGCTGCTGATGCAGGTGGACCTCGACGCGCGAATTCCGCCGCAGCTTTATCAGGCGGTGGCGGAATTGCTCGCGTGGCTGCATCGGCTGGAAAGCGGCGCCGAGACGCCGGCGCAGGGCGCGAATGCCGGCGCGCAGGATGTGATCGACGTGGTCGCCACCGAGATCGGCGGTAGCGCCGGGCGGTGAGCGGGGTGGGGTGTGCGTCCGCTGCGACCCGCAACGTCTAGCCCCACCTCGTCAGTGCAATGGGCCGCCAGCCGCCGTTCGCATCAAAACCGCATCATCAACTTAAGCAGCGCGTTGACCCGCTTGCCATACGGCGGCGCGATCCATCCACGGGCATTCAGACGCGCTTGCGTCAGCACCGGCTTCATCTTCGAGAAGGTCACGAAGCCTTCGTAGCCGTGATACGCGCCCATTCCGCTCGCCCCCACGCCGCCGAACGGCAGGCTTTCGCACGCGAGGTGCATCAGCGTTTCGTTGACCGCCATGCCGCCGGCGATCGTTTCGTGCGTCACGCGTTCGATGGTGGCGGCGTCGTCGGCGAATAGATACAGCGCGAGCGGACGAGGACGGGCGTTGATCCACGCGATGGCGTCGTCGAGCGTGTCGTACGGCACGATCGGCAGCAGCGGCCCGAAGATTTCCTCCTGCATCAGCGTGCTGTCGTCCGGCGCCTGCGTGACCGCGATCAGCGGAAAACGGCGGCTCGCCGCATCGGGCGCGCTGTCGGTGAGCGCGTGCAGTTGCGCGCCCGCGGCCTGTGCCTCGTCGGCGAGACGCTGA
Organism: Paraburkholderia terricola; assembly: GCF_003330825.1. Classification (NCBI taxonomy): domain Bacteria; kingdom Pseudomonadati; phylum Pseudomonadota; class Betaproteobacteria; order Burkholderiales; family Burkholderiaceae; genus Paraburkholderia; species Paraburkholderia terricola. The sequence goes on along the minus strand of NZ_CP024941.1, from coordinate 3,824,055 downwards.
AGGCGCGCAAAGTGGCGCTCCGAAATGATTGACGTGTAATCGCGATTGCCGGCGAAGCCGGGATACAGCTTCGCCATTCGCGCGCGCGCCCGTTCGATGAACGCCTGCTCCGTGCCGCGCGGCACCAGCACGTAATCCGGCGCGACGCAGGTTTGTCCCGCGTTGAGCGTCTTGCCGGCGACGAGGTTGTCCACCGCGTTGTCGAAGCGCGCCTGCGGGGCGATCAGCGCGGGCGATTTACCGCCCAGTTCCAGCGTGACCGGCGTCAGATGCTCCGCGGCGGCGCGCATCACTTCATGGCCGACCTTGGTCGAGCCGGTGAACAGCAAATGGTCGAACGGCTGCGCGCTGAACGCGGCGGCGAGCGCGGCGTCGCCGTTCACCACCGCGACGTGATCGCGCGCGAAGGTCTGGCCGATCAGTTGCTCGAACAGCGCCGAGGTGCGCGGCGTCAGTTCCGACATTTTGATGATCGCGCGATTGCCGGCGCTCAATGCGCTGATCAGCGGCCCGGCGGCAAGCAGCACCGGATAATTCCACGGCACGATGATGCCGACCACGCCGAGCGGCTGCGGCACGACCTTGGCGCGCGCGGGCAGCAGCCATTTGTTGGTGCGGCGGCGCTGCGCTTTCATCCAGCGTTTGCCGTGTCTGAGCGCGCCGTCGATCTCTTCCTTCACCAGCAGGAATTCGGCGAGCAGCACTTCCTCTTTCGCGCGGTTGCCGAAGTCGGCGTTCATCGCGTCGGCGAGCGCGTCGCGGTTGTCGAGCAGGACTTTGCGCAACGCCTGCAGATGCGCGGCGCGCGTTTCCCATGACGGATACGGCGCGCGCAAATAAGCATGGCGCTGCTCGCGCAGCAGCGCTTCGAGCGCGGCGACCTCCGGCAGATCGTTCTTCATGTTGGTCCTCTCCCTGATGGATATATCGGAGCGCCTCTGACGATCACGCCGGAAAAGCCCGTTCGATGATCGCCGCATGATCGAACGTGACCGGCAGCGTGCCGTACACCCGGCCGCTTTCGCCGCAGCCTTCGGCAAGACGCGTGGCGATGAAGGCGTCGGCGATCTCGCCGGGCGCGTGCTTCACGAGCAAGCTGGCCTGCGCGATCAGCACGATCTGTTGCGCGATCCGCCGCGCCGCGCCTTCGCGATGACCGGCCGGCGCGCCGAGCGTGGCGGCGAGCTTGGCGAGCGCGGCGCTCAATGCCGGATGCCCTTGCGCGTCCGCTTGCCATGCGGCGAACAGCGCCTGCGCGGCTTCCGGCTCGCGCTCCAGCGCGCGCAACACGTCGAGGCACATGACGTTACCCGAGCCTTCCCAGATGGAATTGACCGGTGCCTCACGATAGAAGCGCGCCATCGGACCGGTTTCGACATATCCGTTGCCGCCCCACACTTCCATCGCCTCGCCGGTGAATTCCAGCGTGCGCTTGCAGACCCAATACTTCGCCGCCGGAGTGACGATGCGCCGCCATGCGCGCTCGGCGGGCGGCGCGTTCGCCGCATCGGCCGATGCCTCGAACGCGCGCGCGAGACGCATGAACAGCAGCGTGGCCGCCTCCGACTCCAACGCCAGATCGGCCAGCACGTTGCGCATCAGCGGCTGCTCGGCCAGATGCCGGCCGAACGCGCTGCGATGCCGCGCATGATGAATCGCCTGCACCAACGCCGCGCGCATCAGCGCGGCGCTGCCGATCACGCAATCGAGCCGGGTGTAGTTCGCCATTTCGATGATGGTCGGCACACCGCGTCCTTCGTCGCCGATCATGATGCCGAACGCGTCGAGAAATTCGACTTCGCTGCTCGCATTCGAACGGTTGCCGAGCTTGTCCTTCAGACGCTGAATCTGCACCGCGTTCTTGCTGCCGTCCGGCGCGAAGCGCGGCACGAAGAAACACGAAAGGCCTTCGTGATCGCCGGTGCGGGCGAGCACGAGGTGCGCGTCGCATTGCGGCGCGGAGAAAAACCATTTGTGACCGACGAGCCGGTATTCGCCGCCGCGCCCGCCGCCTGTGGTTGCGTGGGCGCGAGTCTGGTTGCTGCGCACGTCCGAGCCGCCTTGTTTTTCGGTCATGCCCATGCCGATCATCGCCGACGTTTTCTGCGTGAGCGGCACGTCGCGCGGATCGTGCTCGCGCGTGTAGAGCTTGTCGCGCAACGTGTCGAACAACGCGGGTTCGCGCTGCAACACCGGAATGCTCGCAAAGGTCATGGTCGGCGGGCAGAGCGAACCGGATTCGATTTGCGCATGCAGGAAGTAACCGGCGCAGCGCGCGACCATCGCGCCACTTCGCGGATCGGAAAACGGCAGCGCGTGCAGACCTTCGCGCCGCAACAGCGACAACAGCGTATCCCACGAGGGATGAAACTCGAGCGCGTCGATGCGTTCGCCGCGCGGGCTGTGCGTGAACAATTCAGGCGGATGACGATTCGCCAGCTCCGCGAGTGCGAGCGTGTCGGGCGTCGTGAGCGCCGCGCCATGCCGCAGCAGCGCGTCGCGATGCCATGCGGCGGCTTCGCGATCGAGGGCGGCGGACAACGCGGCGTCGCGCGCGAACAGGTTGTAATCCGTCAGCGGCGGGACCTGATTCGTCACTTCGTGAGTCTGGCCGAAGCTGTGCTGTTGCATGTGCTGTCTCCGTTCACCGGATGCTCACCGCAGGCTCGCCGGTGCTGATCGACGGTGTGCTGTTTGATCGCCGCGTGTCATGTCGCACGCTGGGGGACGGCGTGCGCCACGCCGTGTTTGAATGCCGCGCGCGGCCGTGCGGCCGGCGTCTGCGCGTCTTTCATCATAGGGTCGCGGGGGTGCTTCCGTTTAGAGTAACCGCTCTGACGCGAAGCCGCCGTCGCGTGGGAAGGCTCCCTACAATGCCGTGAAACACACGTAGACAAGTGTGCCGCAATAAATTGCATGGGATCGAAGTAACCGCTAAAGCGCTAACGCCGATCGGCACGAGACAGGATTCGCGAGCAACGCGGACCATCAGGAGGAGAGGATGCAATACGACTACCTCATCGTCGGTGCAGGCTCGGGCGGTTGCTCGCTGGCGAGCCGTCTCGCCGACCACTGCCCCGACGCGACGATCGCGCTGATCGAAGCCGGCCCGCACACGCAGCGCAATCTGTTCGTCAACATGCCGGTGGGCGTGGCGGTGGTGGTGCCGAACAAGCTCAAGACCAATTATGGGTATCTGACCACGCCGCAAGCGGGACTCGGCGGACGGCAAGGCTATCAGCCACGTGGGCGCGGCTTCGGCGGATCGAGTGCGATCAACGCGATGATCTATACGCGCGGCCATCCGCTCGATTACGACGAATGGGCGCAACTGGGCTGCGAGGGCTGGTCGTGGGCGCAGGTGTTGCCTTATTTCCGCCGCGCCGAGGACAACGAGCGCGGCGCCGATGCATGGCACGGCGCTGGCGGTCCGCTGACGGTGTCCGACCTGCGCTACCGGAATCCGTTTTCGAAGCGCTTCGTGCAGGCCGCCATCGAAGCCGGCTACAAGGCGAACAGCGATTTCAACGCCGAGGACCAGGAAGGCATCGGCTTCTATCAGGTGACGCAGCGCGACGGTCGCCGCTGCAGCGTGGCGCGCGCGTATATCTACGATCGCGCGCGCCCCAATCTCCATACGATCGCCGACGCGACGGTGCTGCGCGTCGTGTTCGACGGCAAGCGCGCGAGCGGCGTCGAGGTCGTGCGCGGCGGTCGCATCGAAACGCTGGAGGCACGCGCCGAGGTGGTGCTGGCGGCGGGCGCATTCAATTCGCCGCAACTGCTGATGTGCTCGGGCATCGGGCCTGCAGCGCATCTGCAAGCGCTCGGCATCGCGGTGCTGCACGATGCGCCTGAGGTCGGCCAGAACCTGATCGACCACGTCGATTTCACTATCAACAAACGGGTTGCGTCGATCGAGCCGACCGGCTATTCGATTCGCGGCATCGCGCGATTGCTGCCGCAGTTCGTCACCTTCATGCGCCACGGGCGCGGCATGTTGTCGAGCAATGTGGCCGAGGCAGGCGGCTTTCTGAGGAGCCGTCCGACGCTCGCGCGCCCCGACCTGCAACTGCATTTTTGCGCCGCGCTGGTCGACGATCACAACCGCCATATGCATTGGGGTCATGGCTATTCGCTGCACGTGTGCGTCCTGCGGCCGAAGAGCCGCGGCAGCGTGACGCTCGCGAGCGCCGATGCGCGCGTGGCGCCGGTGATCGATCCGCGTTTCTTCAGCGATTCGCGCGACCTTGATCTGCTGGTGGAAGGCACACGGATGGCGCGGCGCATTCTCGATGCGCCATCGCTCGCGCTGCACGGCGGCAGGGAACTCTATACGCATGCCGGCCAAGCCGAGGACGAATTGCGCCGGACCATCGCCGAGCACGCGGACACGATCTATCACCCGGTGGCGACCTGCCGGATGGGCGGCGACGCGCGCTCGGTGGTCGATCCGCAGTTGCGCGTGCGCGGCGTGACGGGGCTGCGGATCGTGGATGCATCGGTGATGCCGACGCTGATCGGCGGCAACACCAACGCGCCGACCGTGATGATCGGCGAGCGCGCAGCCGACCTGATTGCGGCGGCTCGTCGCGAAGTAGAAACGCTGTGGGCGGCGGCGTCGGCGAATGCCGCCTTAGCGGGGTTCGCTTGAGATCCAACGTTCAAACATAGGAGAAATTAGTCGAACGTCGGTCTATTCGTCATAAATTGTGCTGCTTCTTTTATGAGATTTTCCCGAACCTATAATCGCGCCGCCAAAAGAGGAGCGCGTCAGGTGGCGCGCTCGGGAAATTCGAGGAAGTGAAGCGATGAGCATCAATGTGATTCAGCTGATTCAGTCCGCACTGACGGACGGGGTCGTGCAGCAACTGGGATCCCGTCTCGGACTGCCGCCGGAGGCGACGCGGAAGGTGTTTGCCACCCTTGCTCCGGCAGTGGTCGCCGGCCTGATGCAAAAGGGAGCGACGCTGGAAGGCGCGCGGTCGCTGTTCGCCACGATTCTCTCGCCCGAGGTGAACGGACACATTGCCGAACAACTGCCGCAATTGCTCGGCAGCACCGGCGGCGTAAGCCAGCTCGAAGGCGCGGGGCGTCAGTTGCTCGAACGCGTGCTGGAACGCCGCGTCGATGCCCTCAGCGACGAGGTCGCCACGCAAACCGGCGTGCCGGCGCACGCCACGCATGCGCTGACCGGCATCGTCGGCGCAACGGTGCTCGGCGTGCTCAAGCGGCATTTCCTCGAAGCGCGCGGCAATGTCGGCCAGTTACCCACGCTGTTGGGTCATCAATTGCCGCTCATTGCGCCGCATCTGAACGACAGCCTCATGGCCGCACTCGGTTTGGGCGGGCTTGGCGGTTTCGCCGGCAGCGTGCTGGCGCAGTTGAAAGCGGTTTCGTCTCACGTCGACCATCCCACGCCCGCGGCCAAGCCAGGGCACCCCAGCCAGGCAACGGTCCAGGTGCCCGCCGACGCGGTGGTGCGCGAAGAGCGCCGCTCGCGCGGTTGGTTGTGGTGGCTGCTCGCGGCCATTGCGGCCGTGCTCGCTTTCCTGTTCCTGCGCGGGTGTCAAGGCGAGCAAAGCGCCACGCGCGCCAATGCGGATGCCGCGGCGGCTGCACAGCCTGCCGCGGCCAGCGCCGCCCCTGCGGCGAGTGCCGCCAGTGTCGCCAGCGCCGTGGAGCAAGCGGCCGCCGCGCCCGTGCCGACCAGGAACAGTCAGCTCAGCTTCACCGTCGACGCCGCCGGCAAGCCGACCCTCACCGCAACGCTCGGCAGCGAAGCGGAACGCAAGCAGTTCATCGACGCGCTGACGCAGCGTCTCGGCGCGAACAACTTCGTCGCGAACGTCGCGATCGATGCGGACACCAAGCCGGCCGACTGGCTCGCGCGTCTCGAGGGCCTTTTGCCGTTGATGGCCCTGCCGGGCGCGGAAGCGAAAGTGGACGGCACGCGCATCGAACTGAGCGGCAGCGCGGCCAACGCGAAGCTCGGCTGGCTCGATAAGCTGAAGTCGCTGTTCGGCGCGTCGTATCAGATCGGGTCGTTCAACGTCGAGCAGGCCGTGGCCAACGCAACGGAAAGCTTCCGCGGCGCGATCAAGGGGCTGCTGGCTCCGGACAACGCATGCGCGTCAGCGGACATCGTGAAGGTGCTGAATCTGCAAGTGATCAACTTCGCGAACGCCAGCAATCAGGTGCCGGCTTCGGCGCGGGAGGACCTGAACCAGTCCGCGCAGGTGCTTGCTGCATGCGCGCGCAACGGCAAGGCGGTCAAGCTCGAAGTGGCCGGCTATTCGGACAACGTGGGCGGCGAGCAAGCCAATCTGCAACTCTCGAAGAAGCGAGCCCAAGCCATCCGCGCGTATCTCGTCAAGGCTGGCGTGCCGGCTGATTCGCTGATCGCGCAGGGTTACGGCGATGCGCGTCCGGTCGCGAGCAACGATACGGCGAGCGGCCGTTTCGCCAACCGCCGCATCGAGTTCGTCGCGCAGCAGTAAGCGCGCCTTTATCGAGCGTTTGTGCCATGCCGCCCGGCTCGCGCCGGGCGGCATTTTTCATTTGACGGGCGGTGTCGGAGCGGGCGCGGTAATGCCTGCGATGTCCGTGATCCCCGTGATTCCCTTGATCCCGATACCCGGCCCCAGCATGAAATCATCGCCGGCCTGGCCCGGCAGCGTCTCGCGCGCCACCTCGAGCCACGCGCGCGCGGCGTGCGACAGATAGCCGTTGCGGCGCCAGCCGATCGCCATTTCCCACGGAATTTCCGGTTCCACGACCGGCCGGCAGGTGAACTGCGCGGCATCGAGCCGCCGGCAATAGGGCGCGGGCAGCAGCGCGATGCCGACGCCGGCCAGCACCAGTGCCGCCATGAAATCCCAATGCCCGCTGCGTCCGACGATGGTCGGCGCAAAGCCGGCCGCGCGGCAGGCATTCAACACCACGTCGTTGAGCGCGAGGCTCTCGCCGTAGAACACGAACGGCTCGTTGGCGAGTTGGGCGAGCGGCACCTCGTGCAGATCGTCCCAGTGCGAGCCGGTGCGCGCGACGAGCCATAGCAACTGGTGCGTGATCGGCAGCACGTCGATGTTTTCGGGGTCGACCGGTTGCAGCACGCCGCCCAGTTCCAGTTCACCGTTGATCAGCGCCGTTTCGATCGCGCGCGAGCCTTGCTCGAACAGCTTGAGGTCGATTTTCGGGTAGCGTTGGCGGAACGCGGCGATGGTGGGCGTGAAAAGCGAACCGCCCATCGGCGGAATGCCGATGGTGAGTTCGCCGCGGCCGAGCGTGTCGAGATCGTTCAGTTCGGCCTGCAATTGCGCGTGCGCCGCCAGCACGTCCTCGCCGCGCTGGTAGACGATCCGGCCGGCGTCGGTCAGCACCATCTGGCGGCCGTCACGCAACAGCAGCGGAGAGCCGATTTCGTCCTCCAGCGACTTGACCATCTTGCTGATGGTGGGCTGCGTCACGAACATCTGCTCGGCTGCCACGGTGAAGCTCTGTTGGCGTACCACTTCGACGAAATACCGCAGCGCACGTAGTTCCACGATCTCCGGCTCCAGAATTCCAGATTGGAATGACCGGCATGATTGTAAGTCACCATATTTATGCGACGGCGGCGCGCGCGGGCGCCGCGCGGCTTTTCAGGATGCTTGCCGTTTCAGCGCGGATAAGATTGGCGGCTTTCCACCGTCGGCGCCCTGGCGCAGGTCCTCATCATGAAGCCCATTTCGATCATCATTCCCTGCTACAACGGCGCCGCGACGGTTGTCCGTGCGCTGCGCAGCGGCCAGATTCAGCCCGAAGTCGCGCAGATCATCGTCGTCGACGACGGTTCGACCGACGCGTCGGCCGACATCGTGGCCGAGTGCGGCAGCCTCGATCCGCGCGTGGGCCTGTTGCGAATGCCTCAAAACGGCGGCCCCGCGCGGGCGCGCAACTGGGGCGCGCTGCATGCTTCACACGATCTGCTCGCCTTCCTCGACGCCGAATACCTGCCCGGCGCGCTTGCCGCGGCAAGCTCGTTTCTCGCGAAGAACCCGACAGAAGTGTCCGTGCGGCTCGACGTCGAATACACCGGTTTTCCAGCCGACATCACCGGCCACGCCGATTTCGCCAAACACGCCGCGACGCTCAGCAATACGGTGCCGAGCAGCCTGATCATTCGCCGCGCGGCCTACGCCGCGCTCGGCGGTTTCCCAATGGACGACGCGTTTCGCGTTCGGGGCGGCGAAGACGGCGCGTTTTCGTGGGCGCTGCGCGACATTTTCGGCAACCGCCGCCTCGACGATGCGAAGCGCGTGCGCATGCATTACCACGCGGGCATCCACGCCGAGCGCTACTTCCGCATCGCGCTCGGGATGGCCACCGTGCATCCCGCCGACGTCGCCGATGCGTTCAGGTATTCGAGGCAGTTTGTCGAGACCGCGCGCGCTGGCATCGCGCAACTGCGAACGGCGAACATGGCGCAGGAGCCCGCCGCGCCCGCTGTATAACGCGCAGGCCGCTCGGCCCCGCAACGCCCACACATCACGGGGACGCCCGCCCAGCTGTTCCCCGCAGCGGTTTTCCGTATCCGGAAAACAACCCGCTCGCATACCCGATCCACGCCCCGAAGCCATCTCGATTTGCTACAATCGCCGTTCGTCTTCGAGGAGCGTTGCGACGGGTACCGCGAATCTGCATTCGCCGGCCGCCCGCCAGGCTCGAAGGCTTCAATCGGAAGGGTCGGATGCGCATCGCGCGTTCCGATCCACCGCATCGAACCGCGCTCACGTCAAATTTCTAGTCAATTTCTTAGAAAGGAGGGCGTGATGAACGCCGCAGTTATCGATTCCCAAGCTTCCCAGGATTACATCGTTGCCGACATGTCGCTTGCCGACTGGGGTCGCAAGGAACTGAACATTGCCGAGACGGAAATGCCCGGCCTCGTGCAAACGCGCGAAGAATACAAGGCGCAGCAGCCGCTGAAGGGCGCGCGCATCGCGGGTTCGCTGCACATGACCATTCAGACCGGCGTGCTGATCGAGACGCTGACCGCGCTCGGCGCCGACGTGCGCTGGGCATCGTGCAACATCTTCTCGACGCAGGACCACGCCGCCGCCGCGATCGCCAAGGCCGGCACGCCGGTGTTCGCGTTCAAGGGCGAATCGCTCGACGAATACTGGGAATTCTCGCACCGCATTTTCGAATGGCCGAACGGCGAATTCGCCAACATGATCCTCGACGACGGCGGCGACGCCACGTTGCTGCTGATTCTCGGCTCGAAGGCGGAGAAAGACCGCTCGGTGATCGCCAAGCCGACCAACGAAGAAGAAGTCGCGCTGTACAAGTCGATCGAACGTCATCTGGACGCGGACCCGACGTGGTACTCCACGCGCCTCGCGCACATCCAGGGCGTGACGGAAGAAACCACCACCGGCGTGCACCGTCTGTATCAGATGGAAAAGGAAGGCCGCCTGCCGTTCCCGGCGATCAACGTCAACGACTCGGTCACCAAGTCTAAGTTCGACAACCTGTATGGCTGCCGCGAGTCGCTGGTCGACGGCATCAAGCGCGCAACCGACGTGATGATCGCGGGCAAGATCGCGGTGGTGGCCGGTTACGGCGACGTGGGCAAGGGCTGCGCGCAATCGCTGCGCGGCCTGGGCGCGACGGTGTGGGTCACCGAAATCGATCCGATCTGCGCGCTGCAAGCGGCGATGGAAGGCTACCGCGTCGTGACGATGGAATACGCGGCGGACAAGGCCGACATCTTCGTGACGGCCACCGGCAATTACCACGTGATCAACCACGATCACATGAAGGCGATGCGCCACAACGCGATCGTCTGCAACATCGGTCACTTCGATTCGGAAATCGACGTGGCGTCGACCCGCCAGTACCAGTGGGACAACATCAAGCCGCAAGTCGACCACATCATTTTCCCGGACGGCAAGCGCGTGATCCTGCTGGCCGAAGGCCGTCTGGTGAACCTCGGTTGCGCGACCGGCCACCCGTCGTTCGTGATGTCGAACTCGTTCACGAACCAGACGCTCGCGCAGATCGAACTGTTCACGCAAGGCGACAAGTACGAGAACAAGGTGTACGTGCTGCCGAAGCATCTGGACGAGAAGGTGGCGCGCCTGCATCTGGCGCGCATCGGCGCGAACCTCACGGTGCTCTCCGACGCGCAGGCCGGTTATATCGGCGTCGACAAGAACGGCCCGTTCAAGCCTAACCACTACCGCTATTAAAGATGCGGGCGGTCTGAAAGCATGACGGTTTAAGCACGAGGCGGCGCACGATGCGCCGCCTCGTTCACCATGCCCGCCTTCCCGTTCAATGGACATCCTGCCTGCAAGGAGCTCTACATGACCGTGCTGCTGACCTGGCTGATCAACGCGCTTGCGCTGCTGATCATCACCTACCTCGTTCCGTCGATTCATATCCGCAGTTTCGGCACCGCATTGATCGTCGCGGTGGTGCTCGGATTGATCAATACGATTCTGCGGCCGGTGCTGATCCTGCTAACGCTGCCCGTCACGATCCTCACGCTCGGAATCTTCATTCTGGTGGTCAATGCGCTGTGCTTCTGGCTGGGCGCGTCGCTGCTGAAGGGCTTCGAGGTGTCGGGTTTCTGGTCGGCGTTCTTCGGCTCGATTCTGTACAGCATCGTTTCATGGCTGCTGTCCGCACTTATTTTCGGCAACCGCAGTCTCGGTTGATTGACTGAACCATGAACCCGATCGAACTTTCATTCGAATTCTTCCCGCCGAAAACGCAGGAAGGCGTCGACAAGCTGCGCGCCACGCGCACGCAGCTCGCGTTGCTCAAGCCGAAGTTCGTGTCCGTCACGTTCGGCGCCGGCGGCTCGACGCAACAGGGCACGCTCGATACCGTCGTCGATATGGCGAAGGAAGGCCTCGAGGCGGCGCCGCACCTGTCGTGCATCGGCTCCTCGAAAGAGAGCCTGCGCGCGATCCTCAACGAGTACCGCGCGCATGGCATCCGCCATATCGTCGCGCTGCGCGGCGATCTGCCGTCCGGCATGGGCGCGGTCGGCGAATTGCGCTATGCGTCGGAACTGGTGAGCTTTATCCGCGCCGAATTCGGCGACTGGTTCTGGATCGAGGTGGCCGGCTACCCGGAGTACCATCCGCAGTCGCGCTCGCCCGATCACGATCTGGCGAACTTCGCCCGCAAGGTGAAGGCCGGCGCCAATTCGGCGATCACGCAGTACTTCTTCAACGCGGACGCGTACTTCCGTTTCGTCGACGACGCCAGGAAACTCGGCGTCGACGTGCCGATCGTGCCCGGCATCATGCCGATCACGAACTTCTCGCAACTCATGCGTTTCTCGGAGATGTGCGGCGCGGAAGTGCCGCGCTGGGTCGCGCGCCGGCTGGAAAGCTTCGGCGACGACCGCGAGGCGATCCGCGCGTTCGGTCTCGACGTGGTGACGGACCTGTGCCGGCGTCTGATCGACGCGAAGGTGCCGGGCCTGCACTTCTACACGCTGAACGGCGCCGCGGCGACCAAGGCGATCTGCGAACGGCTGGGCGTGTAAGACGCCTGGAAGTCCCGGCGCCGATTTGATGGATGAAAACCGCGCGGCTTACCCGGCCGCGCGGTTTTTTTTGCATCGAAAGAAATGGCGCGCGCGGAAATCCGCGGCGGGGCAGCGTCGCCGCCAACGGCAACGCCGCCGGAATGCTCGACTCGCAAATCCGCGCGACGCGTCACAAAGCGATCCATTCCGTCTCACCTTGCAACACGTAAGCCCGCATTGAAGCCGTTTTTTGTGCTGTCTATGATCGAGGCGCAGCTGACGTGGCTGCCGTGCGGAGAACGTGATGACAGTATCCAGGTTGCTGTTTGCAGTTCGCCATATCTGCCTTCCCGCGTTGAGCGCCTGCGCGGCGCTCTCTGCCGGCCTCGCGCCCGCGGGCGCCGCCACCTTGCCCGACAAAACGCTCGTGTTCTGTTCCGAGGGCAGTCCCGCGGGCTTCGACACCGCGCAGTACACCACCAGCGTCGAGTTCAGCGCGGGCTCGTACACCGTCTATAACCGGTTGATCGAGTTCGCGCACGGCAGCACCGATATCGAGCCGGGCCTCGCCGAGAAGTGGGATGTGTCGCCCGACGGCCTGACCTACACGTTCCATCTGCGGCGCGGCGTGAAGTTTCAGACCACGCCGTTCTTCAAGCCGACCCGCGAATTCAACGCGGACGACGTCGTCTTCACCTATCAGCGGATGCTCGATCCCGAGCAGCCGTTCCGCAAGGCGTATCCGGTGCCGTTCCCGTATTTCTCCGATCTCGGGCTCGCCAGGAACATCACGAAGGTCGAGAAGCTCGATCCGTACACCGTGCGCTTCACGCTGAAGGAAGTCGATGCGCCGTTTTTGCAGCAGATCGCGATGCCGTTTGCGTCGATTCTCTCGGCCGAATATGGCGATCAGTTGTTGAAGGCGGGTAAGGCGTCGGACATCAACCAGTATCCGGTCGGCACCGGCCCGTTCATTTTCCGCAGCTATACGAAGGACGACTCGATCCGCTTCGACGGCAATCCCGATTACTGGAAACCTGGCGTCGTGAGAGTCAGCAAGCTGATATTCGCGATCACGGTGGACCCGGCGGTGCGTCTGCAAAAACTGAAACGCGGCGAATGCCAGGTAATGGCGTATCCGCGGCCCGCCGATATCCCGGCGGTGAAAGCCGACGCATCGCTCGCCATGCCGAGCCAGGTGGGCTTCAACCTGGGCTACATCGCCTACAACAACACCAAAAAGCCGCTCGACAATCTGCTGGTGCGCCGCGCGCTCGATATGTCGATCAACAAGAAAGCAATCATCGACTCGGTCTACCAGGGCGCCGGCCAGGCGGCGACCAACCCGATGCCGCCGACGCAATGGGGCTACGACAAGAATCTGAAGGACGCGCCTTACGACGTCGACAAAGCGAAAGCGCTGCTCAAACAGGCGGGCTATCCCGACGGCTTCGACCTGACGCTGTGGGCCATGCCGGTTCAGCGGCCGTACAACCCCAACGCGCGGCTGATGGCGGAAATGCTGCAGGCCGATTGGGCGAAGATCGGCGTGAAGGTGAAGATCGCCACCTACGAATGGGGCGAGTACATTCGCCGCGGCCACTCCGGCGAGCACGAAGCGATGCTGATCGGATGGACCGGCGACTACGGCGATCCCGACAACTGGCTCGGGGTTCTGCTCGGCTGCGATGCGGTCAACGGCAGCAATTTTTCCAAATGGTGCTACAAGCCTTACGACGACCTGATCAGAAAAGGCCGCGGCACGACCGATTTGGCCGAACGCACGAAGGCCTATACGGAAGCCCAGGAGGTCTTCAAGGACCAGGTGCCGTTCACGCCGATTGCCCACTCCACGGTCTATCAGCCGATCAGCAAGAACGTGACGGGCTTCAAGATCGACCCGTTCGGCCCGACGCAATTCATGAACGTCGGCCTGAAATGACCGCCCGCGGGCCGCTTTCTGTCGAGCCCGCCCTCTAAAGCCGCACGCTCCGGCCAGCGCCGGCGTGCGGCTACGCGTATGCCTCATTGGGTTTCCGATCGTCTACCCAGGAAATTTCGTCCGCTTGTTGCTGTGAGCCAAGCTCAAGTAATATCGCGCTACGCTGGCGACAGCCGGCCCCGAACCTGGAGGAAACATGAAGCAAAACAATCTGTTGCGCGCCGCGCGTGTTACGACGCTCGTCGCTGCCGCAGCGGCATCGATGCTAGGCGCAAGCGTTGCGCGCGCTGAGATTCCGAATAAAACCCTGGTTTACTGCTCAGAAGGCAGCCCTGCGGGTTTCGATCCAGCCCAATACACCACGGGCACCGATTTCACGGCTAACACGTTCACGGTCTACAACCGCCTCGTCGAATTCGAACGCGGCGGCACCAAGGTCGAACCCGGTCTCGCCGAAAAGTGGGATGTCTCGGCGGACGGCAAGACCTATACGTTCCATCTGCGCCACGGCGTGAAGTTCCAGACCACGTCGTTCTTCAAGCCCACGCGCGAATTCAATGCGGACGACGTCGTGTTCACGTTCCAGCGCATGCTGGATACGAACCAGCCGTTCCGCAAGGCGTACCCCGTGCAATTCCCGTACTTCACGGACATGGGCCTCGACAAGCTGATCACCAGCGTCGAGAAGGTCGATCCGTACACGGTCAAGTTCACGCTGAAGGAAGTCAACGCGCCGTTCATCCAGAACATGGCGATGGAATATGCGTCGATTCTCTCCAGCGAATACGGCGATCAGTTGCTGAAGGCCGGCAAGGCGGCCGACATCAACCAGTTCCCGGTCGGCACGGGCCCGTTCATCTTCCGCAGCTACACGAAAGACGCGACGATCCGCTTCGACGGCAATCCCGATTACTGGAAGCCGAACACCGTCAAGATCGCCAAGCTGATCTTCTCGATCACGCCGGACGCCGGCGTGCGCGTGCAGAAGATCAAGCGCGACGAATGCCAGGTGATGAGCTATCCGCGTCCCGCCGACATCGCGCCGCTGAAGGCCGAAGCGAACATTGCGATGCCGTCGCAGCCGGGCTTCAATCTCGGCTACCTCGCGTATAACGTGTCGCACAAGCCGGTGGACAAGGTCGAGGTGCGCCAGGCGCTCGACATGGCGATCAACAAGAAGGCGATCATCGACTCGGTGTATCAAGGCGCAGGCCAGGCCGCGACGAACCCGATGCCGCCGACTCAATGGTCGTATGACAAGAACCTGAAGGCCGCGTCGTTCGACACGGCGAAGGCCAAGGCCCTGCTCGCGAAGGCCGGCTATCCGAACGGCTTCGAGCTCACGCTGTGGGCGATGCCGGTGCAGCGCGCGTACAACCCGAACGCCCGCCTGATGGCGGAAATGATCCAGGCCGACTGGGCCAAGATCGGCGTGAAGGCGAAGATCGTCACGTATGAGTGGGGCGAGTACATCAAGCGCGCGCATGCGGGTGAAGACGACACGATGCTGATCGGCTGGACCGGCGACAATGGCGATCCGGACAACTGGCTCGGCACGCTGCTCGGCTGCGATGCGGTGAACGGCAACAACTTCTCGAAGTGGTGCCACAAGCCGTTCGACGATCTGATCCAGAAGGGCCGCGTCACGTCCGATCAGGGCGCGCGCACCACGGCTTACACGCAGGCGCAGCAGATCTTCGCGCAGCAACTGCCGTTCTCGCCGATCGCTCACTCGACCGTGTACCAGCCTGTCAGCAAGAAGGTGGTCGACATGCGCATCGAGCCGCTCGGTTATGCGCGCTTCGACGGCGTGAGCGTCAAGTAATAGAGTCAAGCCTACGCAGTAGCTTTTCGCACGGTTAGAAAACTGGTCGAAATGGTCCGGCGGCCGGGGTCACAAGCCCTCGTCGCCGGTTGCGTTTTTTCTTCATCAAGACCATAGGGACGAACCATGTTCCGCTTTGTTTTGCGCCGCATCGGCATGGTGATACCGACGTTCATCGGCATCACGATCCTTGCGTTCGCGCTGATTCACCTGATACCGGGCGATCCCATCGAAGTGATGATGGGCGAGCGCGGCGTCGATCCGGCCATGCATGCCGCCGCGATGCACCGGCTGGGGCTCGACGAGCCGCTGCCCATGCAATACATCCACTACATCGGCCGCGCGCTGCACGGCGATCTCGGCACCTCGATCATCACCAATACCAGCGTGATGGGCGAATTCCTCGCACGCTTTCCCGCCACCGTCGAACTGTCGATCTGCGCGATGCTGTTCGCGCTGATCGTCGGCTTGCCGGCGGGCGTGTTCGCGGCGTTGAGGCGCGGCACGGTGGTCGATCACGGCGTGATGGGTACGGCCCTGACCGGCTACTCGATGCCGATTTTCTGGTGGGGCTTGATCCTCATCATGGTGTTCTCGGTGAAGCTCGGCTGGACGCCGGTGTCGGGCCGCATCGCGGTCGAATACGACATTCCGCACGTGACCGGCTTCATGCTGATCGACGCAATGATGTCCACCGACGAAGGCGCGTTCAAATCCGCGCTGAGCCATCTGATCCTGCCCGCCATCGTGCTCGGCACGATTCCGCTGGCGGTGGTCGCGCGCATGACGCGCTCGTCGATGCTCGAAGTGCTGCGCGAGGACTACATCCGCACCGCGCGGGCGAAGGGCTTGCCGCCTGGGCGCGTGATCGTCGTGCATGCGTTGCGCAATGCGCTGATTCCGGTGGTGACGGTGATCGGCTTGCAGGTCGGCACGCTGCTCGCGGGCGCGGTGCTGACCGAGACACTGTTTTCGTGGCCGGGCATCGGCAAATGGCTGATCGACGCGATCGGCCGGCGCGATTATCCGGTGGTGCAGGGCGGTATCCTGATGATCGCTACGCTCGTGATCGTCGTGAACCTCGTCGTCGATCTGTTGTACGGCGTGTTGAACCCGCGCATTCGCCATACGAGGTAAAGAATATGAACCCCCACGCTCACTTGCGTTCGCTGCCCCTCAAGGGGGCGCATGCCTCCCTTGAGGCGGCTCGGCGGGAGGCATGACCATGGCAGACATTCAAAACACAGTCCCCACAGCGGTCACGCCGCCCAGCGGCCGCGCGATCGCGGCCCGCGAATTCTGGGCGAATTTCTCGCGCAACCGCGGCGCGGTCAGCGCCGGCATCGTCGTGCTGGTGCTGATTTTCGTCGCGATCTTCGCGCCCTTGATCGCGCCGCATAGCCCGATCGAACAATATCGCGACTTCGTCAAGATTCCGCCCGCATGGCTCGAAGGCGGCAACTGGAAGTTCATTCTCGGCACCGACGAAGCGGGCCGCGACATCCTCTCGCGCCTGATGTACGGCGCGCGTCTGTCGTTCTGGATCGGCTTCGTCTCGGTCGTGCTCGCGCTGATTCCGGGCGTGGTGCTCGGCCTGATCGCGGCGTTCTTCGAGAAGTGGGCCGATACGCCGATCATGCGCATCATGGACGTGCTGCTCGCGTTGCCCTCCCTGCTGCTGGCAGTCGCGGTGGTGGCGATCATCGGTCCGGGCCTCGTCAACACGATGCTGGCGATCGCGATCGTCGCGTTGCCGGGTTATGTGCGCCTGACGCGCGCTTCCGCGCAAGGCGAGTTGCAGAAGGAATACGTGACGGCTTCGCGCGTCGCGGGCGCCGGCACGCTGCGCCTGATGTTCTCGCAGGTGTTGCCGAACTGCACCGCGCCGCTGATCGTGCAGGCCACGCTCGGCTTTTCGTCGGCGATTCTCGATGCGGCCGCGCTCGGCTTCCTCGGTCTCGGCGTGCAGCCGCCTTCAGCGGAATGGGGCGCGATGCTCGCCTCGGCGCGCGATTACATCGACAGCGCCTGGTGGATCGTCACGATGCCGGGCCTCTCCATCCTGATTTCGGTGCTCGCGATCAATCTGCTCGGCGACGGGCTGCGCGACGCACTCGATCCCAAACTGAAACGGATGGCCTGAAATGGATAGTTTATTGACCATCCGCAATCTGGCGGTGAACTTCAACGGACTACCCGCGGTCGATCGAATCAATCTCGACGTCGCGCCGGGCGAAGTGGTCGGCGTGGTCGGCGAATCCGGCTCGGGCAAGAGCGTCACGATGATGGCGCTGATGGGCCTGATCGACGCGCCCGGCAAGGTCACCGCGGATGAGATCACCTTCAACGGCAAGAATCTGCTGACGGCGTCGGCGAAGGAACGCCGCAGGATCATCGGCAAGGACATCGCGATGGTGTTCCAGGACGCGCTCACCAGTCTGAATCCGAGCTACACGGTCGGCTATCAGATCAAGGAAGTGCTGAAGCTGCACGAAGGCTTGCGCGGCGACGCACTGCACAGGCGCGCGCTGGAACTGCTCGATCAGGTCGGCATTCCGGACGCGAGGAACCGCATCGGTTCGTTTCCGCATCAGATGTCGGGCGGCATGAACCAGCGCGTGATGATCGCCATGGCGATCGCCTGCAATCCCAAGCTGCTGATCGCCGACGAGCCGACCACCGCGCTCGACGTGACCATCCAGGCGCAGATCATGGAACTGCTGATGCGCCTGCAGAAGGAGCGCGGCATGGCGCTCGTGCTGATCTCGCACGACCTGGCGGTGGTGTCCGAGGTCGCGCAGCGCGTCGCGGTCATGTACGCTGGCGAAGTGATCGAGACCAACCGCGTGCCGGATATTTTCGCCGCGCCGCATCATCCGTACACGGAGGCGTTGCTGGCGGCGATTCCCGAGCACAACGTCGGCGCGGTGCGGCTCGCCGCCTTGCCGGGCATGGTGCCGGGGCGCGACGACCGGCCTAAGGGCTGTCTGTTCGCGCCGCGCTGCAAGTACGTGGTTGACGACTGCACCAAGGCGCGGCCCGCGCTCGCGCCGATGCAAGGTCACGCCGAAGTGGCGCGCGTGCGCTGCATCAAACCCCTGAACCTGAGCGGCGACGCCAACGTTCACACCCGTGGAGGCGCACGATGAACGCAGTACTCGAAACGCGGCGCCAGTCGGATCATGCGGGCGATCACGTGCTCGTCGCCGACAAGCTCGCGCGTTACTACACGGTCAAGCGCGGCATGTTCGCTCACGGCACGGTGAAGGCGCTCAACGGCGTCTCGTTCGCGCTCGAGCGCGGCAAGACGCTGGCGGTGGTCGGCGAATCCGGCTGCGGCAAGTCCACGCTCGCGCGTCAACTCACGATGATCGAGGCGCCCAGCGCCGGCCGTCTGCTGATCGACGGTGAAGATGTCGCGGGCGCCGATCGCGAGCGGATCGCCGCGCTGCGGCGGCGCGTGCAGATGGTGTTCCAGAATCCGTTTGCGTCGCTGAATCCGCGTAAAACCGTCGAGCAGACGCTCGGCGAGCCGCTCGCGATCAACACGCAACTGAGCGCCACCGAACGCGCCGAGCGGATCGCGCAGATGATGCGCACCGTCGGTCTGCGCCCCGAACATGCGAAGCGCTATCCGCATATGTTCTCCGGCGGCCAGCGGCAACGCGTGGCGATTGCGCGCGCGATGATTCTCGATCCGCAGATCGTGGTTGCCGATGAACCGGTGTCCGCGCTCGATGTGTCGATCCAGGCGCAGATTCTGAATCTGTTCATGGATTTGCAGGAGCAGTTCAAGACGAGCTATGTGTTCATCTCGCACAATCTCTCGGTGGTGGAGCATATCGCCGACGACGTGATGGTGATGTACTTCGGCGGCGTGGCGGAGCTCGGCGACAAGAAGCGGATTTTCTCGAAACCGCGCCATCCTTATACGCGTGCGTTGATGTCGGCCACGCCGTCGATCTTCGAGGCGGATCGCACCATCAAGATCAAGTTGCAGGGTGAGATGCCCTCGCCGCTGAATCCGCCGTCCGGCTGTACGTTCCATCTGCGCTGTCCTTACGTGATCGACCGTTGCCGCAGCGAGGAACCGAAGCTGCGCGAAGTGGATGGCCGTCAGGTCTCGTGTCACCGCGCCGAGGAGGTGGGGGACGTGGATGCCTGATGTGGTGGCGGCGCGTCGTCTTGCGCGCCGCTCGCGTGATGGCGGCCGTAGCGTCGCTTTTGCGCGGCGCTGGGGCGCGCGCGCACTGACCGGTGCCGCGCTCCTCGGCGTTTGTTCCATCTTTCATTTGAGCGCGGGGCCGATCGGCGTCGCGCATGCCGCGGGCGCCGCCGCCAATACGCCCGCTCAGGCCGGGCGCCCTTTATTGCCGGTGCCCAATCAGCCGGCGCCGCCGCGCGCCACCTTACCCGGCTTCAATCCGCCGCCCGCCACGTCGGGCACCACCGCGAGCGGCCCGGTGCGCACGCAGCCGGCACGCATGCCGTTCTACGTCGCGACGCGCGGCGCCACGACCCTCTACGTGCTCGGCACGCTGCACGTGGGCGATCCCGCCGACTACCCCGTCAAGCAGCCGTTCCGCCCGGCGATCATGGGCGCGCTGGCCGCCTCGCCGACGCTCGCGCTCGAACTCTCGCCCGATGAACTGCTAGTCTCGCAAGACGACGTATCGAAGTACGGCGTATGCCGGCGCGACTGTCTGCCCGGCTTGCTACCCGAACCGTTGTGGCACAAGCTCGCCTGGCGTCTGCGCGGCAATCGCGCCGCGCTGGATGAAATCAGGAAGATGCGGCCGTGGCTCGCTTCGTTGCTCGTCGAAACCTACGATTCGCTCAGCGCCGGTTTGCAAACCGAATACGGCACGGAAGCCCAGTTGCAGAACGTGTATCTCAAGACGCGCGGCAAGATCGTCGGCCTCGAGACCTTGCCGCAGCAGATGCGAGCGTTTACGAGCCTCACGCTCGCGCAGCAGCGCGAAATGCTGGCGCAGGATCTCGCGCAGACGCCGGCGGAAAACGTCGCGGACGTGCGGACCTTGCATCGCCTGTGGCGCGTGGGCGATGCCGATGCGATCGCCGCGTGGCAGGCCGCGAAGTCGGAGAAACTGGCGCGCGACAAGCGCATCTCCGATTCGATCGACAACAAGATCGTCTATGAGCGGAACCGGCGCTTCGTGTCGCGCATGCTGCTGATCGCCGCGCCCAACAAACCGGTGTTCGTGGCGATCGGCACACTGCATCTGGGCGGCCGCAAAGGTGTCCTGCAGCTTTTGCGGCAGCGCGGATTCGTGGTGGAGGCGGGGTGAGGTTTGTTTGTCCGTGGCATTCCCTCATGCTTGCGCCGCGCACGATGGTCGGTTCTCTCTGACTCCGTATAGCCCGTTCGGCCAGGTTAGGAACGGGCCTTCTCCCTGCCAGTCTGACGCTCACTTTCGCCGCGTACCGCTCGCAATCTTCCAGGACCGCCGAGTGCTCTGTACGTGTTATTGTGTATGTACAAACGTCAATACGGGTGCCGCGTGCGTGTCGAGTGGGATGAAGCCAAGAATCAGATCAACATTCGCAAGCATGGCATCGACTTCAGAGACGCCATCAACGTGTTCAATCATCCGGTGCTCACCGCATTGGATCAGCGCAACGACTACGGTGAGGACCGCTGGATCGCACCCGGTTGGATGGCGGCTATCGTAGGTGTGGTGGTGTACGTCGAGCGCGATATGGACGTGGTCCGCATCATCTCGGCGCGCAAGGCCACGAGACACGAAGTCACGCGTTACAAGCGCAGCATCTGGCATTGACGGGGCATCTTCGGCAATCGCCGAAAAACGAACACGGGCGGAAATGATGAGCAAACCAACAGGAACAGACTGGAAGCGACTCGCGAAGGCAGACGACGCACATATCGACACAAGCGACGTGCCCGAGTTGGGTGACGATTTTTTCGAGCAGGCGGAACTGCATCTGCCGCCGAAGCAGGCCGTCACCATGCGCCTCGATGCGGACGTACTGAGCTGGTTCAAGGAGCAGGGTGCGGGCTATCAGACGCGCATCAACAAGCTGTTGCGCGCCTATATGCTGGCGCATCAGCGGCGCGCCCTCAAGTAGGGGCGGCGCGCCCTTTCGCGAATGATTTGTGGAGGGCGCTGCTCTGGAGGACCTGCGCCGAAGCACCTGGCTCCGGCGCTGCCTGCGCCTTGTCAATTGCCCGCGCGGAGTTCCTCGGACACCTGCCTGACCACCGGCGCCCAGTCCCCCAGCGTCGTCTGCCGGAACAGTTTCATGCCGGGATACCACGGCGAATCGCTGCGCGCCTCGAGCCAACGCCAGTCGGAGTTGGCGGGCAGCAGCGTCCACACCGGCTTGCCGAGCGCCGCCGCGAGATGCGCGACGGCGGTGTCCACGGCAATCACCAGATCGAGATTCATGATGAGCGCGGCGGTGTCGTCGAAGTCATGCAGGTCGGCGGTGAAGTCGTGAGCGCGGAATGCCGCCGGCGCGTCGGCCAACTGCGCGTGCGCCGGGCCTTTTTGCAACGCGTGCCAGGCAACGTTCTTCAGCGAACTTAGCGCGCTCAGATCCGCCAGTTCGGCCGAGCGGTAGCGGTCGTTGCCGAACGTCGAACTGCCGGCCCACACGAGGCCTACTTTACGTTTCGATCTATCGCCCGCGTTGACCCGCTTGCGCCACGCCTTGGTCTTCGCTTTGTCGGCGAACAGGTACGGCACTTCAGCCGGAATGGCGGACAACTCCATGCCGATGCACGACGGTACGCTCATCATCGGCACCCAGAAATCGTATGGCTCTTCGGGTTGGCCACTGAACGCGCGGTGCACGCCCGGTGCGCGTTCGAGCAGCGGCAGCAGCGGCTCGCGCACGCGAATGTCGACAGTCGCGCCGAGTTGCTCGAGCACGCGCGCAAAGCGCAGGAACTGGAAGTGATCGCCGAAACCCTGTTCGCCGACGATCAGCAGACGACGCCCCTCGAGCGGCTCACCGCGCCATTCAGGCACGCCCGGAATCGCGATCGCTTCGTAGTCGCGCTTGCGCCAGCGCTGCGTGAATTCAGCCCAGCCTTGCTTGTAATCGCCTCGCTTGAGCAACAGCCATGCGAGATTCTGATGCGCATCCGCATGGTCGGGTGCGAGTTGCAGCGCCTGACGATAGAAGCCTTCTTCTTCATCGAGCCGGCCTTGCGCGCCGAGCGAACCGCCGAGGCACACCAGATTGGTGGGGTTGGGTTTGAACTCAACCGCGCGCCGGTAGTGCGATTCGGCGCCCGCATAGTCGCCGAGCTTGCCGATCAGGCTGCCGAGGTTGATATGCGCCTCGGCGTAATGCGGGCGCAGCGCCAGCGCCTGTTCGAAACTGGCGATGGCCGCTTCGCGGTCGCCGCGTGCGTTGTGCGCATTGCCCGCATTGAAGTGCGCTTCCGCCGACTCGGGGTCGAGCGACAAGGCGTCGCGATAGCACGCCAGAGCTTCGTCATAACGGGCGAGCTTGCTCAGCACCGTGCCGAGGTTCAGGTGCGCGTCGACCATGCCGGGGTTCGACGCCAGCGCCAGCCGGTATTGTTCGACCGCTTCGTCGAAGGAGCCTTGCGCTTGCAGCGCGACGCCGAAGTTGCTGCGAGCGTCGGCGAAGTCCGGCTGGATCTGCAACGCCTGGTCGTAGCAGATCATCGCTTCGTCGAGATGGCCGAGGGCGGCGGCCACGAGTCCGCGGTTGCTCCAGCATGCGGCGTCGGTGCGATCGAGCTTGAGCGCCTCGTTCATCAACCGGGCGGCGACCTCGTGATTGCCGCGCTGATGTTGCAGCACGCCGAAATAGTGCAGCGCGTCGACATGGGACGGATCGAGCGCGAGTGCTTCACGATAAAACGGTTCGGCGGCGTCGAGCTGACCGGTCTGGTGTGCCGCGAGCGCGGCTTCGATCAATGACGCGAGGTGGGAAGGCGATGACGCATCGGTGCGCACAGCGTCGGGGTGGGATTGACGTTCCATGAGAGACCTGCTGGAAGGCGCCGGCGGCGCGCGCTGCGCGCGCCGGTGCATGTGGATGGGAGACCGCCCGCCAGCTTATATTTCGGTCCATCCACAGACGATCGGACGCATCCTATTTCGGTTGTCTCTTTCGCATAGTAGGTCCCGCGACGAATCCCTTTCACCGGCGTGTCACAGAGAGATCCCGTGACACGCCGGTATTTCACGCATGCGACTACAAGAGCCCTACATGAACATCAGGAAATTCAACAGGAAGATATTCACGACCAGTAAGGTCAGCGCCGTGGGCACCTGCACCTTGATCACCGCATTCTTATCCGGTAGTTCGAGCAGCGCGGCCGGTACCATGTTGAAGTTCGCGGCCATCGGTGTCATCAGCGTGCCGCAGTAGCCTGAGAACATGCCGATTGCGACCATCACGGCCGGATTGCCGTGGAACACGCCCACCAGGATCGGCACGCCGACGCCGCCCGTCATCACCGGGAATGCGGCGAAGCCGTTGCCCATCACCATCGTGAAGAGCGCCATGCCGATGCAGTACACGGCCACCGCGACAAAGCGATAGTCGAGGCTGATGTAGGCCGTGGTCACGTGAGCGACCGCCTTGCCGACGCCGGCGTCCGAGAACACGAGGCCGAGCATGCCGAGCATCTGCGGCAGCACCGCCGCCCACGACAACGCATCGACGAGCCGGCGCGCTTCCTTCATCGACTGGCCGACGGTGTCGCGCGTCAGCACGCAGGCAATCGCGAGCGCGATCACGCAGCCGATGCCGAAGCCGATCAGCGTGACGTTCGCCTTCTCGATGAGCGGCAGGCCGCCGAAAACCAGATGGCTCGCCGACAGCGTGACGATCACGGTGATGACCGGAATCGTCAGCGCGGGCACGAACAGCTTGTTGCGCAGACGCGCGGCGCTCGCCTTGCGCGCTTCCAGCGACAGCGTTTTCGGCTTGGCCGCCGTCACGCCGCCGAAGCCGGCGATCAGCGCCATCACGATCACCGCCACGCCGACCACGGCGGGCGGCAGTTTGTCGCCGATCAGGAAAATCAGCGCGTAGAGAATCCAGAAACCGCCGGCGGTGAAGCGGCGCGGATGCTCCTTGTCCGTGACGATCATGCCGCCGATGATCAGCAGCACCACGCCCAGCAGCCAGAACAGATAGGTAATCGTGAGCGTCATGCTTTATCTCCCGCGGCCGTTTGCGTCGGCGTGATTGTGCTGCCGCTCGCGGCATTGCCGCGCAATTCGCGCTCGAGCTTGCGGTCGAGCAGATACAGGCGGAAACCGTGAATGAGGAACGCGCAGATCGCGGTCGGAATGCCCCAGACGGCGACGTGAATCGGCTCGACGATGATGCCCGCTTCCTTCAGGAAGGTCGTCATCAGCACGATCGCGCCGAACGCGACGAAAATGTCCTCGCCGAAGAAGAGGCCCACGTTGTCGGTCGCCGCGGAGAACGCGCGCAGTTTGAAACGCACCGCGTCGCTGATCTTGCCGAAGCGGGTTTCGGTCGCGCCTTCGGCCATCGGCGCGATCAGCGGACGCACCATCTGCGGATGACCGCCGAGACCGGTCAGGCCGACCGCCGCGGTGAGTTCGCGCACGAGCAGATAGACGATCAGCAGACGCCCGGCGGTGGCCGCCTTGATGCCGCCGATCCACGCTTGCGCGCGCTCGCGCAGGCCATGCCGTTCGAGCAGGCCGATGACCGCGAGCGGCAACAGAATGATCAACGGAATGTTGCGCGTCTTGATGAAGCCGGTGCCGATTTCGGCCAGGATCTTTTCAGGCGGGAAGTGCGCGGCGAGTCCGGTGATGATCGCGGCGACCGCCACGATCAGCATCGGATTGAACCGTAATAAAAAGCCGACGATGATGACGGCCACGCCAATGAGCGGCCATAGACTGACTGTTGTCTGCATCTGGATCTCCAAACAGGGTTTAACCTCGCCGCTTGTGGCGGCTAACGTGGGACGGCGCGTGGCGATCCATGCGTCGTCTTGTTGCCGCGGCTCTAGATGGCCGCGTTGCTTCGACTACACCTGCAGCCGTTTCCGCGTCGACTGAGCGACCGACAGCGGTTACGGCAATATGTCCCGCACCGGGCAGACGTGATGCACCTGGCTGCATCTGGCTGCACCTGGCAAACGCCCCGCGTGGAGCGGGGCGTTCAGGGCTTGGCAAGATGTGCTTCACTGCGTCTCGTGAGTGCCGGCCGGCGCGGGCTTCAGACGCTCGCGGCGCCGGCCGCGTGCACTTCGATACCGGCCTGTTCCAGCGCGCCGCGGATGCGCCGCGCGAAGGCCAGCGCATGCGGCCCGTCGCCGTGCAGGCAGATGGTTTGCGCGTTCAGCGGCACCCATTGCCCGTCGACGGCCCGCACGCGGCGCTCGCGCACCATCGCGAGCGTGCGTTCGAGCACCTCGTCCTCGTCGTCGAGCAGCGCGCCGGGCTCCTTGCGCGGCACCAGCGAGCCGTCGGCGCGATAGCCGCGATCGGCGAAGACTTCTTCGATCGCGGTCAGTCCCGCGTTGCGCGCGGCCGTCACGAGCCCGCTGCTGGCAAGCGCGAAGACGGCCACCGACGGATCGAAATCGTGCACGGCGGATACGATCGCGTCGGCGATCCGCGCGTCGCGCGCGGCCTGGTTGTACAGCGCGCCATGCGGCTTGACGTGCGCGATGCGCCCGCCTTCGGCCTGGGCGATCGCCGACAGCGCGCCGAGCTGGTAGAGCACGCCCGCATAGATTTCGTTGGCCGGCAGATCCATTTCCTTGCGGCCGAAATTTTCCGGATCGTTGAAGCTCGGGTGCGCGCCGATCGAGACGCCTTTTTGCACCGCCCAACGCACGCAATCGCGCATCGCATTGGCGCCGCCCGCATGCCAGCCGCACGCGATGTTCGCGGAACTGACGAGGTCGAGCAGCGCCTCGTCGGAGCCGCAGCCTTCGCCGAGGTCGGCGTTCAGATCGATTTCCATGGTGTTCCTCTACTCAGTGTCACAGCGCCGCGACAGCCAATTGGCGCGTGCAGCGTTCCTCGTGCATGGCGATCGCGGCGTCGATCTGCCGCAAATACGCGCGTTCTTCCAGTAGCGCCTGGCGCGCCTCGTAAGGCGTGGTCGGAATGAAGCGGACTGCCGCATTCAGGCGAACCTGGGCGAGCTTCCAGAGATCGGCCTGGATCACGGCGCCGATCTTCGGATAGCCGCCGGTGGTTTGCGCGTCGCTCATCAGCACGATCGGCTGGCCGTTCGGCGGCACCTGAATCGTGCCCGGCAGCACCGCGTGCGACAGCAGATCGGCTTTCTGCGTGCGCTTCAGTTCGGTGCCGGCAAGCCGGTAGCCCATGCGGTTGCTGTTCGGCGTGACGAGCCATTCATCGGACCAGAAGGATTCGTGGGCTTCCTCGGTGAAGCTCTCGTATTCCGGGCCGCGCAGCACGCGGATCGGCACGGCCCACGGCACCCCCGACGGATGACGGCCGCGCCGCAGCGGCTCGTGAACCAGCACGAACTTGCACCACGCGGGCGCCTTCACACCGAACTCCGGCGCCTCGGGCGAGAAGCCGGCGTGGCCGCGCGGCGGCGGCGCGCCGAGCGGCAGGCGGTCGCCGTCGCGCAACGCCCGGCCGCCGAGTCCGCCGAAATGGCCGGCGAGATCGGTGCTGCGCGAGCCGAGCATCGGCAATACATCGATGCCGCCGGCGATGCACACATAGCCGCGCATGCCGCGTCGCGCCGCGTTCAGCACCAGTTCCTGGCCGGCCCGCACCGGCAGGCTCCACCATGAATAGACGGGCTTGCCGTCGAGCGTCGCGCCGAATTCGGTGCCGGTGATGGCCACTCGCGTGGCGCGCAGAAAGCGCAGCACCGTCGGCCCGAAGGTGATTTCCAGACCGGCTGCGTCGGGCCGGTTGCCGACCAGCCGGTTGCCGACTTCGAGCGCCAGCCGGTCGAGCGCGCCCCCCATCGCGACACCGAGATGCCGGTAGCCGTGACGGCCGAGATCCTGAACCGTGGTCAACAGACCCGCGCGAATCACATCGATCATGCGTGTATCCCCGCGATGGTGAAGCGCACCCGGTCGCCCGGTTGCAGCAGCGTGGGCGGGCGGCGCGCCGGATCGAACAGCGGCGTTGCGGTGCGGCCGATCAGTTGCCAGCCGCCCGGCGAGGTGGCCGGATAAATGCCGGTTTGCTCACCGCCGATGCCGACGGAGCCGGCCGGCACTTCCAGCCGCGGCGACGCGCGGCGCGGCGTGTGCAGCGCTTCATCGAGTCCGCCCATATAGGCGAAGCCGGGCTGAAAGCCGAGAAAGAACACCACATACTCGCCGTCCGAGTGTCGCTGCACGACCTCGCGCGCGCTTAGGCCCGTGTGATTGGCGACCACCTGCAGATCGGGGCCGAACTCGCCGCCGTATTGCACGGGGATCTCGACTTCGCGGCCGATCGCGGGCGTGTCGCCGGCCGCGTTCCAGGCCGCTTGCAAATGGTTCACGAGCGCGTCGCGGTCCGC
This sequence comes from Paraburkholderia terricola, assembly GCF_003330825.1. Taxonomy (NCBI): domain Bacteria; kingdom Pseudomonadati; phylum Pseudomonadota; class Betaproteobacteria; order Burkholderiales; family Burkholderiaceae; genus Paraburkholderia; species Paraburkholderia terricola. Next base: position 3,796,233 of record NZ_CP024941.1, on the reverse strand, counting down.
TTCGAGCGGATCGAACACGAGCGTCAGGTTGTTCATGCCCGGCACGACCTCCAGCACATGCGGCCAGTCGCGCGCGGCCTCGGCGGCCGCCCACACGCGACGCTGGCATGCCAGCGTCGCGGGCGGCGGCGCCTCGCAGACAAGCGCGGCATCGCCCAGCGGAAAGATTCTAGGTTGGCTCATTGCTTAACGGCCTTGGTCGAGTCGGCGGATTCGGCACAGCGAACCCTGTCAAACAGGTTAGGTAGCGGCACGCGATGTTTGGAGCGTACATTATCAATAAAATATCAACAATTTCTCAATAAGCATTTGTGCCAGGGCTCCCATGAATCGATCGCTCGTCGTACACTCGCGACACCTTCCCATCCTGTTCCCTGAGAATCTCCATGTCGCGCCATCCCACCAAGATCGTCTCTTCGGAACATCTCGTGTCTGAGACAAGCGCCGAACTGTCAGAGCTGGAATACGCGCTCATCATGGCGGGCAACGCATTCAACCGCTGGATGGTGCGCTGCATGTCCGCGGCCGGCGACAAGGACATGACCGCTATCGAAGTCTCGCTGCTGCACCACGTCAGCCACCGCGAGCGCCGCAAGAAACTGGCCGACATCTGCTTCGTGCTCAACATCGAGGACACGCACGTCGCCACCTACGCGTTGAAGAAGCTGGTAGCTAGAGGGTATGTAAAAAGCGAAAAGACCGGCAAGGAAGTGTTCTTCTCGGCCACCGATTCGGGCCGCGCGCTGTGTCTGAAATATCGCGAGGTGCGCGAGAGCTGCCTGATTTCCACGCTGAAGGAAAGCGGCCTGACCAACGAGCAGATCGGCGAGGCGGCGCAGTTGATGCGCAACGCGTCGGGTCTGTACGACACGGCCGCGCGGGCGGCGGCGTCTTTATAGCGGGGCTTGCGGGACTCGGGGCGGCGGTGCGCGATGCGGAGCACGCGTGGTTCACGCGTTCGATGCCGAGCGCCCGACGCTCAATCCGCCCGCTGCGGATAAAGACCTGCCTCGGTGACGATCAGGTCGAGCGGAATGTCGTGCTGCTCACGTTGCAGCGCTTGCGTGCGACACGCTTCATAGGCGATGCCCACCGTGACCGGCCGCTTTGCGCCCGGCCATGCGGCCAGCGTGCGATCGTAGTAGCCGCCGCCGTAGCCGAGCCGATAACCTTCGGCGTCGAAACCGACACACGGCACGAACAGCAATTCGGGAATCACCACTCGCCCCGAAGTTGGCTCGGCGATCCTGTGATGACCGATCTTCATCGGCGTATCAGGCGTCCACGCATGGAACTCGAGCGGCACGCCGCGCTCCTTGATGATCGGCAAACTCGCTTCGCGTGGTTCGCCTGCCGCGAGCCAGATCGACATGGCGGCGCGCGCGTCGAATTCGCCCGCGAGCGGCCAGTAGAACCCCACGCTGCTCACGCCGTAATGCTTCAGCGCATCGAGAATGCGCCGGCCGAGCGCGGCATTGTGCGCCGGCTCGGAAGCCGCTTGCAGCCTTGCTTCCAATAGCATTCGACGCAGCGCCTTTTTCGATTCCGCGTTGGGGTTGCATGCTATGCTTGGGTTCAATTCGCGCTCCAGAAACAACGATGTCAAAACGCCTTTACCGAGTATATCGCGCGGCCGGTCTGGCGCTCGCCGCAGCCGCACTCGTCGCGTGCAGCACGGCCTCAGCCGTCAAGCCCATTCCCCTTTCGCAACTCACGAGCGACGACCAGACCTTCGTCCAGCTTCGCGAGGCCGCGCGCAATAACGACGCGGCGCGCGCGGCGCAACTCGCCAGCCTGATCCCGAACTATCCGGCGCCTTCCTATCTGGAATACTTCCAGATCAAGCCGCAGTTGTTCGATTCGAGCGGCCACGCGCGGGTCGACGCGCCGGATGCGCCGGTGCTCGCGTTCCTGCAGAAGTACGACGGCGAGGCGATTGCCGACCGCATGCGCAACGACTACCTCACGGTGCTCGGCACGCGTCACGACTGGCGCAACTTCGACCAGCAATACGCGCGCTTCGTACTCAACGACGACACGCAGGTGAAGTGCTACGCGCTCGAATCGCGTGCGTCGCGTGGTGAAAACGTCGCCGAGGCGGCGCGTGCGCTGCTGGTCGATCCCAAATGGTACGGCGACGGCTGCGTCGATCTGATCACCGTGCTGGGCGTCAACAAGCAATTCAGCACCGACGATATCTGGCAGCAAATCCGTCTCGCGTACGAGCAGAACTACACGAACACGGGCAGCAAGCTCCTCGACGCGCTCGGCAACGACGCGCCCGACCCCGTGCTGTTCGGCCAGGCCACGAGCACGCCGCCGTTGCTGCTCGCGCGCGGCGTAGGCCCTGATCCGAAGTCGCATCAGCTGGCGCTGCTCGCGATCACACGCATGGCGCGCAACGACCCGGCCATGGCCGCGGCCACGTTCGCTTCGGTGGCGCCGTCGCTCAACTCGCCTGAACGCGCGATCGGCTGGGGCACCATTGCCTATCAGGCCGCCGCGAAGCAGATGCCGAGCGCGGTCGACTGGTACCGCTTGTCGGCCAATGCGCCGCTGTCGAACCCGGCCTACGAATGGCGCACCCGCACCGCGCTCCTCGCCGGCGACTGGACGATGGTGCGCTGGTCGATCGAGCAGATGCCGGCGGCGCTGCGCAATCAGCCGTCGTGGGTGTATTGGCATGCCCGCGCGCTGAAGCAGGCGGGCGACACGACCACGGCCAACCAGGAATTCGAGTCGATCTCGCAGGGCTTCAACTTCTACGGCCAACTGGCAGCCGAGGAACTCGGCCAGAAAATCAGCGTGCCCGCGAAAACCACCGTGAGCGACGCCGAAGTCCAGCAAGCCGGCAATACGCCGGGCTTCGACCTGGCGCAGCGTTTCTATGCGCTGAATCTGCGGCTCGAAGGCAATCGCGAATGGAACTGGCCGTTGCGCGGCATGAGCGACCGGCAACTGCTCGCCGCCGCCGAATACGCCCGCCGTATCCAGTTATATGACCGCACCGTCAACACGGCGGACCGCACGAAGAGCGAGCACGATTTCTCGCTGCGTTACCTGTCGCCGTTCCGCGATATCGTCGAGCGCGATTCGCAGTCGAACGGGCTGGATGTGGAATGGGCCTATGGGCTGATTCGCCAGGAGTCGCGCTTCATCATGAACGCGCGCTCGGAGGTCGGCGCGAGCGGTTTGATGCAGTTGATGCCGGGCACCGCGCAACTGGTCGCGAAGAAGATCGGCCTCGGCCCGATTTCGCGCGAGCAGATGAACGACATCAACACGAATATCCTGCTCGGCACGAACTACTTGTCGATGATCTACAATCAGTTCGACGGGTCCGCCGTGCTGGCTACGGCAGGGTATAACGCCGGGCCGGGCCGTCCGCGCAACTGGCGGCAGTCGCTGCAGCGTCCGGTCGAAGGCGCGATCTTCGCCGAGTCGATCCCGTTCCAGGAAACGCGCGACTACGTCAAGAACGTGTTGTCCAACACGGTCTACTACGCGGCATTGTTCGAAGGCCGTCCGCAATCGCTGAAGGCGCGTCTGGGTTATATCGCGCCGTAAGCGCCGTGCCGCCGCTGCGTCGATCGTGATGCGGCGGTGCGCCACGCCAGCCGTTGCCGCGGCTTCCACCAGGGAGTCGAAAATGCGACATCAAGCCATTGCGCTCATCGGCGGGTCCGGTTTTATCGGCAGCCATCTCGTCAACGCGCTCGTCGACGTGGGCAAGGACGTGCGCATCGCCACGCGGCGGCGCTACAACGCGCGTCATCTCACGCTGCTGCCCATCGACGTGATCGAAGCCGACGTGTTCGATCCGGTACAGCTCGCGCGCTTCGTCGAGGGCGCCGATTGTGTGATCAATCTGGTGGGCACGCTGAACGGCAAACGCGGCACGCCGTATGGCCGCGAGTTTGCGCGAATCCATGTCGAACTGCCGACCAGGATCGTCGCCGCCTGCGAGGGCAAAGGCGTGCATCGGCTGATTCATATCAGCGCGCTCGGCGCCGATTCGAACGGCCCGAGCATGTATTCGCGCTCCAAGGGGGATGGCGAGAAGGCGGTGCACGCGGCGAATCTCGCGTGGACGGTGTTCCGTCCGTCAGTCCTGTTCGGTCCCGAAGACCAGTTCCTCAACAAGTTCGCGTTCTTGCAGCGGACGTTCCCGGTGATTCCGCTCGCCATGCCGGACGCGAAGTTCCAGCCGGTCTATGTCGCCGACGTGGCGAAGGCGATCGTCAACGTGCTCGATCTCGACGCGGCCAGCGGCCATACTTATGAACTGGGCGGCCCGACCGTCTACTCGCTCGAGGAGCTCGTCAAATATTGCGGCGATGTGATCGGCCGGCATGCACGCATCATTCGTTTGCCGGAAGCATTGGCGCGCCTGCAAGCGCTGACGTTTGAAATGGCGCCCGGCGAACCGGTGATCTCGCGCGACAATCTCGATTCGATGAAAGTCGACAACGTGTTGAGCGGACCGCTCGCGCCCGAACTCGGCATCGAGCCGGCCAGCATCGAATCGATCGCGCCCGTGTATCTGACCGGCGCGTCGACGCGTTCGCGCTTCGACACGTTTCGCGCCAGCGCTGGACGGTGAGCCTCGTTGATCTCCAACCCTTCTATTCAAGTCAAGCATGAAGCTGATTATCGGTGACAAGAACTATTCGTCATGGTCGATGCGTCCGTGGCTGTTGCTCAAGCATTTCGGCATCCCGTTCGAGGAGGTGTTGATTCATTTGTACACGCCCGACACGAAGTCGGAGATTCTGGCGCACGCGCCGGCGAGTCCGGGCAAGGTGCCGACGCTGATCGACGAAGACGGTGCGGCCACGTGGGATTCGCTGGCGATCGCCGAGACGCTGGCCGAACGCTTTACGCAGCATGCGCTGTGGCCGCGCGATGCGGCGGCGCGCAGCCACGCGCGCAGCGTGAGCGCCGAGATGCACTCCGGTTTCGGCGAATTGCGCTCGAACATGTGGATGAACATTCGCGCGTCGTTTCCGGGCAGGAACGCCACGCCGGCCGTGCTGGCCGACATCGCGCGCATCGAGGCGATCTGGACCGGCTGCCTCGAGACCTACGGCGGGCCGTTCCTGTTCGGCGAGTTCAGCATTGCCGACGCCATGTACGCGCCGGTGGCGATGCGCTTCAATACGTGGCAGCCGCCGTTGTCCGAAGCCGCCTCGGCGTATGTGCGCCGAATCACGGACCTGCCCGCCGTGAAGGCCTGGATCGACGACGCACTGCGTGAAACGCACGCCATTCCTTATCAAGACGTATGCCCATGAACATTTACGCCGTGGGCGGCGCGATCCGCGACGAGTTGTTGGGCGTGCCGGTGCAGGATCGTGATTACGTGGTGGTCGGCGCGACGCCCGAGCAGATGGTGGCGCAGGGCTACCGTCCGGTGGGCAAGGATTTCCCGGTATTCCTGCATCCGCAGACGCACGAGGAGTACGCGCTGGCGCGCACGGAGCGCAAGACCGCGGCGGGCTACCGCGGCTTCCAGGTCTTTTACGCACCGGACGTCACGCTGGAAGAGGATCTCGCGCGCCGTGACTTGACGATCAACGCGATGGCGCGCGAGGTGCGCCCGGATGGGGCGTTGACCGGCCCGGTGATCGACCCGTTCAACGGACAGCGCGATTTGCAGGCGCGGCTCTTCCGTCATGTCAGCGAGGCGTTTCTCGAAGACCCCGTGCGCATTTTGCGGATTGCGCGGTTTGCGGCGCGGTTCGTCGATTTCACGGTCGCGCCGGAAACGCTGGCGCTGATGCGCAAGATGGTGGCCGAGGGCGAGGTGGATGCGCTGGTGGCCGAGCGCGTCTGGCAGGAAGTGTCGCGCGGCTTGATGGAGAAGAAGCCTTCGCGCATGTTCGAGGTGTTGCGCGAGTGCGGCGCATTGGCGCGCATTCTGCCGGAGATCGACGCGCTGTTCGGCGTGCCGCAGCGCGCCGACTATCATCCCGAGGTGGATACGGGCATGCATGTGATGATGGTGGTCGACCATGCCGCGCAGCAGGGCTATGCATTGACGGTTCGGTTTGCCGCGTCGACGCACGACCTCGGCAAGGCGACCACGCCGGCAGACGTGCTGCCGCGGCATATCGGGCATGAGGAGCGCAGCGTGGATCTGCTGAAGCCCTTATGCGAGCGGCTGCGCGTGCCGAACGAATGTCGGGATCTGGCGCTGCTGGTGGCTCGCGAGCACGGCAACATTCATCGCGTGATGGAGATGGGCGCTGCCGCGCTGGTGCGGTTGCTCGAACGCAGCGATGCGCTGCGCAAACCGGCGCGGTTCGCCGAGGCCTTGCAGGCCTGCGAGGCCGATGCGCGCGGGCGGCTCGGGTTTGAGATGCGCGAGTATCCGCAGGCCGAACGATTGCGGATTGCGCTTGTCGCTGCGCGAGGCGTGGATGCCGGTGCTGTTGCTATGCGGATGGCTGATGCGCCTGCTGGCATCAAGGATGCGGTGCATCGGGAGAGAGTTCGGGCTGTCGAGGCGGTGATGGGGGGGTGAGGTTTTTTTGCCCGTGCGGGGCTGGTTGGTTGTGGGGTTGTTTTGTTGGCCTTTCCTTGCTGGCTTAGTGGTCTATTAGCGTTGCCCCTGTGCGGGGCGGCACCTACTTTCTTTGCCGCCGCAAAGAAAGTAGGCAAAGAAAGCGGCTCACACCGCCAGCTTTGAAGCGGGTCTCTTGGCTTGGAGGGGATCGTGGTGCATCTGGAATCCGTGCTCTCGCACACTCCGCGTTCGTGACAAGGCAGTCATTCTTCCGGCGGCGCTGCGCGCGCCGTCGCGGTGCTTCGTCAAATCGCAGGCTGCTTCTGCGGTCAGCAGTACTTCTTCATGTCGTTAGCGCTGCATGCGCGAGTTGCCGCTCGACTGAACACCGTTGAATTGCTGCGCGCGTCGGTGCGCGATCGCACCGTTAGCGCGGCGCCGCGAGCCGCAACCGGCGCCCGGGAACCAGCGACACGTTCGAAACAGCCGCCCGTTTTCGGCGCCACGCCGAGGCGAAGCCGATGGCCCCCGCCGCGCCCAATGAAACCGCTGGTGTGCCGGTAAACCCTTCCGGCAAGCACGCAGTGCGAGGCGGGAAGTATGACGGCCTTGTCACAAGCGTCGAATGTGCAAGGGCACCGATTCCAGATGCACCACTGCCCCCTCCAAGCCAGGAGACCCGCTTCAAAGCTGGCGGTGTGAGCCGCTTTCTTTGCCTACTTTCTTTGCGGCGGCAAAGAAAGTAGGTGTGTAGTGGTCAAGCAAACCTGGACACCCCAAAGGCGAATTTTTAAAAAAGCGAAGCTTCGCACCGTGCCGGTGGCAGACCGCCTGCCGCCGAATGGATGCGCCTGTAGTTATAAAAGTTGTCGATGTAGGCCCCGATGTCGCGCTCGGCCTGCGCGTGATCCGGGTACCCTTTCTCGTCGATCCACTCGTTCTTCAGGCTTCTGAAGAACCGTTCAACCGGCGCGTTATCCCAGCAGTTTCCCTTTCTGCTCATACTCTGAATGATGCCGTTTGCCTTCAGTTCGTTCACGAAATGCGCGCTGGTGTACTGGGCGGATTCAACCGGTCGTCGCAACACCTTAAACTAAGGAGGTGTTGCCATGGTTCAAAGTGCAAAGCGGGTGTATCAGTTGACAGGGCGAGCAGCGATGTACTCACCGGGTGCGCCGTCGCTTGGAAATGAGGTCGAGCGTCGCTTTTGGCTACAGATCGGAACCGGCATTACAAGCGAGAAAGCAGCGGAGGCGGTCGGCGTGTCTCAGGCGGTAGGCTCGCGCTGGTTCCGCTATCGTGGCGGCATGCCACTATTCATGTCGAAACCTATCGCTGGTCGATACTTGTCGTTCGCTGAGCGAGAAGAGATAGCATTGCTTTCTATTCAAGACATCGGTGTACGCGAAATCGCCCGCCGCATCGGACGCAGTCCATCAACCGTTTCAAGAGAGCTTACCCGCAATGCGGCGACACGTGGTGGGTACCTCGAGTATCGTGCTTCGGTCGCGCAGTGGAAGGCGGAGCGGATCGCCAAACGACCAAAGCCGGCGAAGCTAACGAGTAATGCACGGCTGCTCCAATACGTACGGGAGCGTTTGGAGGGCAAGGTGCGTGACGCGGATGGCCGTGATATTGCAGGTCCCAGGCAGGCGCCCTTCAAGGGGCGCAATAAACCACATCGCGGGGACCGAAAGTGGGTCAACGGCTGGTCACCCGAGCAAATTGCTAATCGATTGAAGGCCGATTTCCCGGATGATGAATCTATGCGCATCTCTCACGAAGCCATTTATCAAGCCCTCTATATTCAAGGGCGCGGTGCACTCAAGCGGGAGCTGGTGGGTTGCCTTCGCACCGGGCGTGCCTTGCGCGTTCCCCGAGCGAGAGCGCGTGCCAAGGCATGGGCGCATGTCAGCGAGGAGGTGATGATTTCCAGCCGGCCTGCAGAGGTGCAAGATCGTGCTGTGCCGGGCCATTGGGAGGGAGATCTGATTATCGGTTTAAATCGATCAGCCATCGGCACGTTGGTGGAGAGATCAAGCCGCTTTACGATGCTCGTGCACTTGCCTCGCGAGAAAGGCTATGGGGTGATCCCACGCACGAAGAACGGGCCCGCGCTCGCCGGCTATGGAGCTGTCACGATGGCCAACGCACTCAAGAAGACTGTGGGGGACTTACCTGCTCAGTTGTGGCGATCACTGACATGGGATCGTGGCAAAGAGCTGGCCGATCACGCACGCTTTACTATTGAGTCGGGCGTGAAGAGTCGGGCGTGAAGGTCTTCTTCGCCGACCCGCACAGTCCATGGCAGCGTGGTACGAACGAAAACACCAATGGCCTTCTAAGACAGTACTTTCCAAAGGGCACGGACCTGTCCAGATGGAGTGTTCAAGAGCTCCAGGCAGTTGCTAACACGTTAAACGCAAGGCCCCGGAAAACGCTCGGCTGGAAGACGCCTGCGGAAACCCTGGACGCCTACCTAAAATCCGTTCAACATTCTAGTGTTGCGACGACCGGTTGAATCCGCCCTGGCATCCCTGATCGGAGTGGAACATCAGGCCGGGCGGCGGGCGTCGATGCTCGCGCGCCCTTTGCAAGGCCCGGATAACCAGAACCGTATCCGGCAACAGCGCGAACGCCCAGCCGACGATACGGCGCGAATACAGGTCCATCACGATCGCCAGATAGGACCAGCCCTGAAGCGTTCTCACGTACGTAATGTCGCCCGCCCACACCTGATTGATCGCCGGCGGCTGGAAGCGGCGCTCAAGCAGGTTGGGCGCCACCAGCGCTTCACCGTCAGCCCTGCGGTAACGGTGCGTTCGTCGTCGCGTCACGGCCAGTTGCGCCTCACGCATCAACGACCGCGCGCGGTAGCGTCCGATCGCATGGCCCTGGTGCTGTAACGCCTGAGCCATCCTGCGGCTGCCATAGCTGCCGCGGCTTTCGTTGTGAATTTCACGCACGGCCCTGAGCAGGGCCGGCGAAGCCGCAGCCCTGGCGGGCCGCCGCGCGGCAAAGGTGTAGTAGCTGCTTCGCGGCACCTTCAGCAACCGGCACATCACGCTGACTGGCCAGGCCTTCTTCAGCGAACGGATCACCTCGAGGAGCGATCCAGTTCCTTGACGAAGAAGGCCGTGGACTTTTTTAGTATCTCGCGCTCCCTTTCGAGCTCGGTCACGCGTGCCTCCAGCTCCCGGATACGTCGCTGGTCGGCCTTGAGCTGCACCTCGGTGCGCGGAGGCTCAGCCTGCTCGGCCCGCCATTGCGCCACCCACCGCCGCAACGCGGTATCGCCAATGCCCAGCGCCTCGCAGGCCCTGGCAAATGAATAGCCCTGCGCGACAACCAGCTGCACCGCCTCGGCCCTGAATTCGTCGGTTATGTTCCGTCTGCTCATTTCTCACCTCGGTTGGAGATTATCCCCTTTAGAGGTGTCCAGAGTCATTGGACCACTACAGTGCCGCCCCGCACAGCAATGCTCTCAACTTAAGCCCCGCTGCATCAAGCGAGTTTGTACGCGAGATGGAAGTGGGGCTTGGCTTTTCTGGGTGGTCTTGGATAGGAGCGTGAGGGCTGTATCCGGCATCGGGTCTGGTGGATCATTTCCAGCACACCGGCGAGGCCGTCCAGACAGCGCTGGATGCGCAGAAGACACGCGCCGAGGATGGGCTTGAGTGCGCCCAGTGCATACACCCGGTTAGGACGGCTGGCATGTCTGTCGTCGTGCGGCGCATCGAGATCGCTGAGCAGTGTGCACAGGTTGTCGGCGAGGATTTTTGCGCCGAAGTCCTGCTGTAACGCCAGGTAATCGAGGCCTGTGACGGCTTCCAGCCGCAGCCGGTGCTTGAGTCGTTTGAATGCTTCCTCGACCCGCCAGCGCTGGTGATAGAGCGCGCCGAACGATGCCGCCGGATAACGCCCGCCATCGAGCAGCGAGGTCATCAGCACACGCACGCGACCGCCCGGCGTGACGTCGCGGATCAGGCGCACAGTCGTGGGCGTACGCGCCAGTTCATAGGCGCGGGCATCCGGTTCGCTGGGCGCTTCCAGTGTCACCACATGCTCGGCTTTACCGCTGCGGGTAAAGGCGCTGACGCATTTCCAGTTACGCGCATCGACGCGCATGCAGAACGGGATTTCGCGCTGTGCGAGCGCCGCCACCATCGCGTTGCCGATATAGCCGCGATCGAGCAGCAGCAGGTCGGTATGCGGTTGCAGTACATCGAGGGCTTCGAACAGCATCTGCCGCTCGCCGCCGTCGGCGGGATGAAGTGCAGCGTGCAGGGTCAGTTCGGAACCCGGCAGGAACAGCGCAAACGCGTAGTGATCGGCGCGCAGTTCATGGCCGCGACGCGTGCCCACACGCAGGCGGCTACCGTCAGCGGCGACCAGCCTCAGGCCGTGCCAGCGCATCGAATCGATATGGGGTTGGGCCAGCGAGATCAGGCGGGCGCGGGCCAGTTCGAACAGTTCGGCAGACACTCCCCGTCGCGCCTTGCTGAAGGCCTGTGCGCTGACAGCGCGGGTGCGCCCGCCGCTGCTTCCCAGTGCGCCGAATAGCGCGTCAAGTTCGGCCTGCACACTGGCGCACATGCCGGACATCATCAGCGCGGCCATGCGCGGCAAGGTCAGTGTGCGATTGCGGGTAAAGGCAGTGGGAGAACGACGCACGCGATCGGCGAGCGCCGGATCGAGCAGGAAATCGGAGAACTCAGCCAGAAGCCGCGAGGACGCTGGTATTTGAGTTCATATCGTTGATTTATCAGTGAGTTATGCGATGAAGTTTACAGGGGCAATGCCTCGTTTACAAGCTCTTTGAGGCTTAAGTTGAGAGCATTGCCCCGCACAGGGGCAACGCTAATAGACCACTAAGACAACAAGGAAAGGCCAAAACAGCAACAGCACAACCAACCAGCCCCACACGCCCAAGCCCATCTACAAAACCCGAGCAATAATCGACAAAACAACAGACAAAACAAGCGTCGACATAAACGGAAACGGATACTCCCGCCCAAAGATCCGCAATGTGACATCACCGGGCATCCGCCCAATGCCGATTTTCCTGAGCCACGGCCAGCAGGCCGACAACACCGCGACGGCAATGAAGGTGGTCAACAACCAGCGGATCATCGCGAATCCCTAACGCAAAAAATCACAGGGTATGAATCACAGCGTATGCGAACGGTCGCCACTGGAAAAGGCCCGCAGCGTGTCATCCAGTCCGCGCGAAAACGCGATCACCTTGAACAGTTCGCCCATCTCGGCCTCGGATAACAGCTTCTGCACCGCATTCGCCGCAGGCAAAAACCTCGCCGTATCCGCAGGATCGATCTCCGATAACGCCTCGGTGATCCCCGCATTCAGCAAGAACCGCGCTTGCGACGTAAAGCCGAGCAGATCCGCGCCCGCGTCGATACCGGCTTCGGCGATGCCGGTAAATTCCACGTGCGCGGTCATGTCCTGCAAGCCCGGATAAACGAACGGATCGCCATGCGCGCGGTGCCGGTAATGACACATCAGCGTGCCCTGCGCGCGCTGTGCATGGTAGTACTCGTGACGCGGAAACCCATAGTCGATAAAGAAGGCCGCGCCACGCGCGAGCATCGTGCAAATGGTTCGCGTGAAGGCGCGGGCGGCGTCGTGCGTCTCGGTCACGTAATCGTCGCCGGCCGTTTCGATGTCCGACAGCAGCGCAATGTCCGCAGCCGCCGACACCGGACGATCATCGAACGCCAACGTCTGATCGCGCCACACCACGCCGCGCTCGGACCAGGCGCCGCCGCCAGATGCGAAGAGTCGCACGGGCATCGCATCCAGCACCTCGTTGCCGATCACCACGCCTTCGAATCGCTCCGGCAACGCATCGAGCCAGCGAACCTTCGCGGCCAGCGCCGGTGCGGCGGCCTCGATCGTCTCGCGTTGGCGCTCGCGCAATTCACCCGATAAATCCACGATCGAATAGCGCTCGAATGGCGTGCCCAGCGCGTCCAACGCGTTGAGCAAGCCGGCAGCCAGTTTGCCGGTGCCGGCGCCGAATTCCATCACCTCGCGCGTGCCGCTTGCCTGCAAGGCTTCGGCGAGCGGGCGCGCCAGCGTCGCGGCGAAGAGCGGCGACAGTTCGGGCGCGGTGACGAAGTCGCTGCCGTCGTCACCGCGCAGCCCGAATTTACGGGCGCCGCCGCTGTAATAGCCGAGCCCGGGCGCATACAGCGCGAGTTCCATATAGCGGTCGAACGGCAGCCAGCCGCCAGCGGCTTCGAGCTCCGCGCGGATTCGCGCGAGCAGCGCTTCCGACTGCGCCAGCGCGCTCGGGCCGGGAGCAGGTAAACTAACGGGTTGGTGAGCTTTCGGATTCATCCCCGCATTGTAAATGACCGCCCCTCTGGATACCGCCGCCCCCCGCGCGCCTGAAACGCCACGCGTCGTGCTGATTACCGGCGCGGCCCGCCGCATTGGCCGGGCGCTCGCGCTCGGCTTCGCAGCGCGTGGCTGGGACGTGGCGGTCCACTACGGCGCCTCGCAAAAGGACGCGCGGGAACTGGTCGCGGAAATCGTGGCGACGGGCCGTCGGGCGGTCGCCTTGCATGCGGAATTGGGCGACCAAGCGCAGGTCGAGCGGCTGTTGCCGGACTGTATCGCCGCGCTGGGCCGGCCGGCATGCATCGTCAACAACGCGTCGCGCTTCGAGGAAGACACGGCGCAGAACGTCGGTTACGAACTGCTGCTCAGGCTCACCGCAATGAATCTCGGCGCGCCGCTGGTGCTCGCGCGCATGCTGTTCGAGGCGACGCCGGAGGCTGCGCGCACCGACGAAAGCCAGCGCGGCGTGGTGATCAACGTGCTGGATCAGAAGCTGTACAACATGAATCCGGATTACCTGTCGTACACGCTCTCGAAGGCGGCGTTGCAGACAGCCACGGTGGCCCTGGCGCAGGCGTTGGCGCCGAAAGTGCGGGTGGTCGGGCTCGCGCCCGGCCTCACGATGCAAGCCGCCGATCAAACGCCGGAGGGTTTTGAAGCCGCCCACCGGGTCACACCCTTGGGCCGTGCGTCGCGGCCGGAGGATATCGTCGCCGCCGCGTTGTATCTCGCGGACGCAGCGGGCGTCACCGGAACGACGCTGGTGGTCGACGGCGGGCAGCATCTCGTGCCGCTGCCGCGCGACGTAATGTTTTTGACGGGCGCCTGAAGCGCGCGGCCCGCCTCGATCGTGGCGGCCGCCGCGCCGTGAAGCGCCCCCTTGCGTGCTCCGCACGCTTTTTTCGACTGGAACGAACATGTTTGCCGCTCTTTCGCATCCCCGGCTCGCCGATTGCCGCCGGCTCTTTCTGCGCAATTACGAAGTGCACATCAACATCGGCGTGCACGACTTCGAAAAGCGCGGCGAACAGCGCGTCGTGATCAACGTCGAACTGTTCGTGCCGCTCGCGCTGTCCACGCCGGTGCAGGACAAGCTGCACGAAGTCGTCGACTACGATTTCATGCGCTCCACCATCGCGCGGCGCGTCGAGCAAGGTCATATCCATCTGCAGGAAACGCTCTGCGACGATCTCGTCAAGACCATGCTCGAGCATCCGCAGGTGCGCGCGGCGTGCGTGTCGACCGAAAAGCCCGACGTTTATCCCGACTGCGACGCGGTGGGTGTCGAAGTCTTTCGCATCAAAGAGGATTGAGCCATGAATGCTCCGGAAATCCTGAACGGCGCCGCGTCCGCCGAAGCCACGCAAGCCACCGAGTCCACGCAAGCCGCCGCGCTCGGCGCAAAGGCGGCGAAGCCCAAGTCGCCGCTCACGCGCCGCGAGCAGAAAGAAGCGTACGAGAACAACAAGCTGTTCAAGCGTCTCGCGCGCCAGGTCGGCGAGGCGATCGGCGACTTCAACATGATCGAGGACGGCGACAAGGTGATGGTCTGCCTGTCCGGCGGCAAGGATAGCTACGCGATGCTGGAGATCCTGATGCGGCTGCGCGAGCGCGCACCGATCAACTTCGACATCGTCGCGGTGAACCTCGACCAGAAGCAGCCGGGCTTTCCGGAGCACGTGCTGCCGGAATACCTGAAGCAGCTCGACATTCCGTTTCACATCGAGAACCAGGATACGTACAGCATCGTCAAGCGGCTGGTGCCGGAGGGCAAGACCACCTGCTCGCTGTGTTCGCGCTTGCGCCGCGGCATCCTGTACCGCGTCGCGGGCGAACTCGGCGCGACCAAGATCGCGCTCGGCCATCATCGTGACGACATCCTGCAAACGCTGCTGCTGAACATGTTCTACGGCGGCAAGCTGAAGGGCATGCCGCCCAAGCTGCAATCGGACGACGGCAAGAACATCGTGATCCGGCCGCTGGCCTACGTGAAGGAAACCGATCTGGAGAAGTACGCGGAGCTACGCGAGTTCCCGATCATTCCGTGCAATCTGTGCGGCAGCCAGCCGAACCTGAAGCGCGCGGAAATGAAGGCGCTGATCCGCGATTGGGAAAAGCGCTTTCCAGGCCGCATCGAGAACATGTTCAACGCGTTGTCGAACATCGTGCCGTCGCATCTGATGGATCACAAGCTGTTCCCGTTCGCCGGGCTGCGCGCAACCGGCGAGGCCGATCCGCAAGGCGACATCGCTTTCGACGAAGAGCCGTGCTCGACCGATACCGGCGAGGGCCCGGCACTCGGCGCATCGAAATCGATCTCGATCGTCCAGTTTGACGATCTTTAACGGAAACACCCGCGCGCCGGGCGTTTGCGCGCAGTCGAGCATGTCGTAAGGCCGCGTTGGCGGCCTTTGTCGTCAAGGGCTGCGTGATAGAATCGTCGGCTCCAAACTCGTCTATTCGCCGACGCCATGAACATCGTGATTTTGGCGGCAGGCACCGGCAAGCGCATGCGGTCCGCGCTTCCCAAGGTGCTCCATCCCCTGGCCGGCCGGCCGCTCCTCGCTCATGTCATCGACACCGCCCGCGCGTTGAAGCCCACGCGTCTCGTCGTGGTGATCGGCCACGGCGCCGAAGCCGTGCGCGAAGCGGTCGCGGCGCCGGACGTCCAGTTCGCCGTACAGGAGCAGCAACTCGGCACAGGCCACGCGGTGCAGCAGGCGTTGCCGCTGCTCGATGCGTCCGCGCCCACGCTGGTGTTATACGGCGACGTGCCGCTCACGCGCGCCAGCACCTTGCAGGCGCTCACCGAGCGCGCGGGGCAGGGCGGCTATGGCGTGCTTACTGTCACGCTCGAAGACCCCAGCGGCTACGGCCGCATCGTGCGCGATCAGCACGGCAAGGTGTCGCGCATCGTCGAGCAGAAAGACGCCACGCCCGAACAACTGAAGATCGCCGAGATCAACACCGGCATCATCGTCGCACCCACCGAACGGCTCGGTGATTGGCTCGCGGCGTTGAAGAACGACAATGCGCAAGGCGAGTTCTATCTCACCGACGCGGTCGAGATGGCGATCGAAGCCGGGCTGGAAATCGTCACCACGCAGCCGGACCAGGAGTGGGAAACGCTCGGCGTGAACAGCAAGCAGCAGCTTGCCGAACTCGAACGGATTCATCAGCACAACGTGGCCGATGCGTTGCTGGTTGCGGGCGTGACGCTCGCCGATCCGGCGCGCCTCGACGTGCGCGGCACGCTCGAATGCGGCCGCGACGTTTCGATCGACGTGAACTGCGTGTTCGAAGGCCGCGTGACGCTGGCCGACAACGTCACCATCGGGCCCAACTGCGTGATCCGCAATGCGAACATCGGCGCGGGTACGCGCGTCGATGCGTTCACGCATATCGAAGGCGCCGAAGTCGGCGCGAACGTCGTACTGGGACCGTATGCTCGCCTGCGTCCGGGCGCATCGTTGCACGACGAGTCGCACGTCGGTAATTTCGTCGAGGTGAAGAACGCGGTGCTCGGTCACGGCTCGAAGGCGAATCACCTCACCTATATCGGCGACGCGGACATCGGCGCGCGCGTGAATATCGGCGCGGGCACCATCACGTGCAACTACGACGGCGCGAACAAATTCCGCACCATCATTGAAGACGACGTGTTCGTCGGTTCCGACACGCAACTGGTCGCCCCGGTGCGCATCAAGCGCGGCGTGACGATCGCGGCGGGCACCACGGTCTGGAAAGATGCCGAGGCAGACACGCTGGTGCTGAACGACAAGACGCAAACGAGCAAGACGGGCTACGTACGCCCGACCAAAAAGAAGAGCTGATGGGCACGACGCGCGCGCGAGGCGCGCTCCCTGAAACACGGCACTGAAAAGGAATAAGCCATGTGTGGCATTGTCGGCGCGGTTGCGCAACGTAACATCGTTTCGGTCCTGATCGAAGGACTGCGTCGCCTCGAATATCGCGGCTACGATTCCTGCGGCGTCGCCGTGCTCGGCGGCGAGGGGCCGCGCCGCGCGCGCAGCGTCGCGCGCGTGGCCGATCTCGATGACCAGGTGCGCGAAACCCGTCTCGAAGGCATCACGGGTATCGCGCATACGCGCTGGGCCACGCACGGCGCGCCGGTCACGGACAACGCGCATCCGATCTTCTCGAAAGACGCACTCGCGTTGGTACACAACGGCATCATCGAGAACTACGAGTCGCTGCGCGAAACGTTGCGCGGCAAGGGTTACGCGTTCGTCTCGCAGACCGACACCGAGGTTATCGCACATCTGGTTCACAGCCTGTATCGCGGCGACCTGTTCGCCGCGGTGCGCGAAGCCGTCACGCAATTGCACGGCGCGTATGCAATCGCGGTGCTGCATAAGGACCAGCCGCATACGGTGGTCGGCGCGCGGCAAGGCTCGCCGCTGGTGGTGGGCCTCGGCAACGGCGAAAACTTTCTGGCGTCCGACGCGCTGGCGCTTGCCGGCAGCACTGAACGCTTCATCTTCCTCGAGGAAGGCGACGTTTGCGAACTGTCGCTCGACGGCGTGCGTATCGCCGATCGCGACGGCCATGAAGCGCAGCGCGAGGTGCGTCAGGTGGCGGCATATGGCGGCGCGGTCGAACTCGGCCCGTATCGTCACTTCATGCAGAAGGAAATTTTCGAGCAGCCGCGAGCGATCACCGACACGATTCCGCAGACGGATTCATTCGATACGGCGCTGTTCGGCGAGGGCGCCGACAAGGTGTTCGCCGAGATCGACAGCCTGCTGATCCTCGCGTGCGGCACGAGTTATTACTCGGGGCTGACGGCGAAGTACTGGCTGGAATCGGTCGCAAAGATCCCGACACAGGTGGAAATCGCCAGCGAGTATCGCTACCGCGAGTCGGTGCCGAATCCGAAATCGCTGGTGGTGGTGATCTCGCAGTCGGGCGAAACGGCGGATACGCTGGCGGCGCTCAAGCATGCGCAGTCGCTGGGACATAAGCACACGCTGGCCGTCTGCAATGTCGGCACGAGCGCAATGGTGCGGCAAACCGCGTTGTCGTTCCTGACGCACGCGGGGCGCGAAATCGGTGTGGCGTCGACGAAGGCATTCACGACGCAACTGGTCGCGCTGTTCGTGCTGGCCGTGACGCTCGCCAAGCTGCGCGGGCAGGTGAGCCGGGAGCAGGAAGCGGAATACCTGAAGCAGTTGCGCCACTTGCCGGCGGCGTTGAACAGCGTGCTGGCGCTCGAGCCGCAGATCATCGCGTGGTCGGAAGAGTTTTCGCGCAAGGAGCATGCGCTGTTCCTCGGGCGCGGCTTGCACTATCCGATCGCGCTCGAAGGTGCGTTGAAGCTCAAGGAGATCTCCTATATTCACGCCGAGGCTTATCCGGCTGGCGAGTTGAAGCACGGGCCGCTCGCGCTCGTCACTGAAGCGATGCCGGTGGTGACGGTCGCGCCGAACGACGCGCTGCTGGAAAAACTGAAGTCGAATATTCAGGAAGTGCGCGCGCGCGGCGGTCAGCTTTTTGTATTCGCCGATGCGGATACGAAGATCGTCAACGATGAGGGGCTGCACGTGATCCGCATGCCGGAGCACTATGGCCTGCTGTCGCCGATTCTGCACGTGGTGCCGCTGCAGTTGCTGGCGTATCACACGGCGTGCGCGCGAGGCACGGACGTGGATAAGCCGCGGAACCTGGCGAAGTCGGTTACGGTTGAGTGAGGCGGGCGGTCGTGGCGGAGGCCACGACTCGCCCCGGCCAACCGGGCGTCCGGACGCGCCGCATGCTCGCCATCGCGGGCACGCTGCTTGCGGCACAAAAGAGCACCATTTTTCAAGGAGGTGAATGATGGGCTCTATCAATCCGCGAAGCGCCACTCGAGGCGGAGCTGACATTGTCGGTGGCGGAATAGGCGAAGGGCCGGGGCCGGACATCATGGCCGCGTCGACGCTCGACGGCAACAAGGTGATGTCTTCGGATGGCGAAGACGTGGGAAAAATTTCAGACATCATGCTTGACGTTCGCAGCGGACGTATCGCCTACGCTGTGCTGTCGGAGGGAGGTTTCCTCGGCATGGGTTCGACCCTGCACGCGATCCCGTGGAACGCGCTGACTCTGGATACGGATCAGAAGTGCTTCTACGTCGACATAGCAGCGCAGCGGCTCAAGGACGATCCAGGCTTCGACAAGGATCACTGGCCTGCCATGGCGGATGCGAAGTGGGGCATGTCGACCCACAGCTACTACAACCGCGAGCCGTACTGGTCAGCCACCCACGAAGTGGTGGAGAGCGACCCGGCTATCAGGCCTAGCGAGCACTAAAAAAGCACCAAGGTGTAAAGCTGTTTTGGGCTGACTGTCAGTTTGTCGCCCGGCCTCTATGCCACCGCGTTGAACCGCGGCGGCATAGAGGGATTGCATATGTACGCGGCAACTGAAGCAAATTTCCGGTCTACAGTTCGGGGCGCGCCAGATCGCTGATCACGATGTGTTCGCCACACACCTGCGCCGCCGCGACCGCCTCCAGCTTGGTTGCATACGGCCCGAGTTCCGGTGCCCCGTCGAACGGAAACAGCACGCGGCCATCGGTGGTTCGAACCACTTTCAATACGCCGAAGAAACGCCGGTAGCCGGCCAGTTTCGACGTCGCCAATACTTCGAAATCGTCTTCCGACGCTGCGGGGACGCTGGGAATGAATGCCATCTTGCTCATCACTGAAACGGCTCTGGTTCGTCAAAAGGGCGGCATGTGTGCGAACGGCCAAGGCTACACCCCGGTTATCGCGGGAATACCTTCGCCGACGGGCACCATTGTCTCAAATCCCGGCGACAGCCGACTGACCGTGTGGCATGGAGCGAATCCAAACCGGTCGGCCCGCGCCTCAGTTACGCTTGACCGCCGCCTCATGCTCGGCCGCCAGCGCCGCATCCCGCTCGCTCACCTTCACGAAGCTCGGCCGTGAGCAAATGCGACCGGCGTACTCGACTAGCACCGGCGTTTCAGGGACGAGCTTGAACATCGTCCCCCAATGCAACGCGATGCCCCACAGGATATCCGCCGCCGACATCGTGTCTCCGAGCAGGTAGCGCGACGTTTGCAACCGGCTCGTCACGGTCCCGAGCATCGAATCGAAATCGCCATAAGGCGACGTGGAGGGCGGCGCTGGGTCGCGCTTCATCGCTTTGTCGACCAGCGCCGGTTCGTAGCACGCCGCGTAATACACGAGCCACCGCAGATACGGCCCGCGCGACGGATCGTCGAGCGCGGGCGCGAGGCCCGCTTCGGGAAAGAGATCAGCCAGATAGATGAAGATGGCGACCTGCTCGGTCACCAACGCATCGCCGTGGAGAATCGCCGGCACCTTGCCGAGCGGATTGATCGCGAGAAAAGGCGCCTTGCGCTGTTCGCCGGCCTTCATGTTCAACACGTTCAATTGATACTGTGCCCCGAGTTCCTCGAGCAGCGTCAGCGCGCTGACGGAGCGGCATTGCGGCGAATGGAACAGCGTGATCGTGCGGTCTGGGGTCATGGTGTCAGCCTTCCGAATGAGTGCGCGTTGGAAAACCGGCAAGCAGGCTTCGCCGGGCGCACCTATCGTAAGCGTCCATACCTGTCAGCGAGTGTCAGGTATGGCTACACTTGCCGACATGAGAGCCAGCCGCCTTCTTTCGATTTTGATGACATTGCAGGCGCGTGGCCGGGTCACCGCCCAGTCGCTCGCCGACGAATGCGCTGTGTCGTTGCGCACCATCTATCGCGACATCGACGCCCTCAGCGCCGCCGGCGTCCCCGTGCATAGCGAGCGTGGCGCGGAAGGCGGCTACCGGCTACTGGACGGCTACAGGACGCGGCTTAACGGCTTGTCGCCGCAGGAAGCGGAGGCGTTGTTTCTCTCCGGCTTGCCCGGCCCGGTGCAGGCGCTCGGGCTCGGCGCGGTGATGGCCGGCGCGCAAACCAAGCTGCTCGCGGCGCTGCCCGTCGAATTGCGCTGCACCGCCGAGCGCATGCGCTCGCGTTTTCATCTCGACGCGCCGGCGTGGTTCGCCGACGCCGATCAGCCCGCGCATCTGCCGTTGATCGCGCGCGCGGTGTGGGAGCAGCATCCGCTGCGGATTCGCTATCAGAGCTGGAAAGCCGAAAAAGTCCGGCGGATAGAACCGCTCGGCGTCGTGCTGAAAGGCGGGGCGTGGTACGTGGTCGGGCGCGTGGATGCGGATATTCGCATCTATCGCATTTCGCGCATTCTCGAATTGACCCTGATCGACGAAACCTTCGAGCGGCCGCCCGCGTTCGAACTCGCCGAGTACTGGCGGGACAGCACGCAGCGGCTCTCCGCGGAGATGCATGCGAGCGAAGCAACGCTGCGGCTGTCTCCGTGGGGCATGCGGATGCTGGAAGCCTTCACTTCGCCGTTCGCGCGCTCGGCCGCGACAATCGGCGAGCCCGATCCCACCGACGGCTGGCGCACCGTGACGCTGCCGGTCGGCTCGGTGAGGCAGGCGTGCGCGGAATTACTGCGCTTCGGCGCCGAAGCCGAGGTGCTGGCGCCGCCCGAATTGCGCGCGCATATGTGCGAAACGGTGGCAGCGCTGAACCGTCGCTACGCGAAGTAAAGCCGTGGGGTTCATCGGTCGCGGCTGCGATCATCGACTATTATTCCTACGATGAAACTTGTCTGTTCGGTGCCTATTTTTCGGGCAGGGCTATAATGCGCGCTTTCTTTTTCTCCCGTCTTCCGTTATGAGCCGGTTCCTTTGCCTGATCATGCTTTCGTTCGGTCTGATCCAAACCGCCGTCGCCGACGACAACACCGATCGCATGTCCGCGTATCTCACGCAAAAATTCGGTCTCGCAACGGAGAAGGCGCAAAAGATCTCCGACGCGGTGCAATCCGCCGCTTCCAAATACTCTTTGCCGCCGGCGCTTTTGCTGGCGATCATTTCCATCGAGTCCCGCTTCAAGGAAAAAGCCAGGGGCGCCAACGGCGCAACCGGGCTGATGCAAGTGGTGCCGGGCGCTCATCGGGGGCTGCTGAGGAACGTCAAGGACCTCACCGAGCCGACCACGAACATCGAAGTGGGCTCGGCAATCCTGTACGGCTACATGCGCTCCGCCAACGGCGACATGGACGCGGCGCTCAAAAGCTACGGCGGGTCGAAGGCGTATGCGCAAAAGGTGAGCTTGCGGGTTCAGGACTTTGCCGCGCTCGCGCCTGAACCGGGCACCGCCCGGCGTGCAGACGCGCGAGCCGCCAGATGCGACGCTGCACCGGCCGACCGTTGTGCGGCACCGGACAACTGGGCCAACGCCTTTACCGTGCCGGCCGTCGATAGCAGTGGAATTGCCGGCTCGGCGAAACCGTCGACTGGATCGTCCGCCGCGTCGAACTGAGCGACGCTCTTCCCTCTTTTTTGCGTTGCCGTGGCTTGGGCTGCGGTAATCGGCCGTCACGCCAAATAAGGCGCGAAGCGCGCTGCGCGCTTTTTACGCACGGCCGGCAACCCGCTCTACAATGCATTCCCACTGTGTTTTCGCAGCGCCCCCTTCAGATCGACCATGTTGACCTCGTTTTCCAAAGCCACCTTCGCCTCGCTGCTTGGCTTGCTGATCCTTGCCGCTTGCAGCAGCACCCCGCAGCCCAAATTCCAGCAGGAATTGTTTGAGACGGGCGCGAGTCCGTACGCACGCAATTTCAACTCGAACACGACCGATACCTGCGAAGCCGCGCGCCGCGCCCTGTTGAGTCAGGGCTACCTGACGACGATGACGCGCACCGATACCGTCGACGGCACCAAGAACTTCCAGCCGAGCGGCGATACCCACGTCGTAGTCGAATTTCATGTGGTTTGCACGCCGGGGGAAGAGGCGAGCGATACCAGCATCGTCTATGTGAATGCCGTGCAGAACGGCTTTGCGCTGAAGAAGAGCGATACGTCGGCGAGCGTCGGACTGAGTGTGCTGGGTTCGCTCTCACTGCCGATCCGCTCGAACAGCGACGCGATGGTGAAGATTTCAAGCGAGACGATTCCGTCGGGCAAGTTTTATGACCGCTTTTTCGGCCTCGTCGATCACTATCTGCAAACCGTGGTGCGCACGCAGGCGGTGCCGACCAACCGTATCGAAAGCCGTTTGTTGCCGGTTCCTGTCGAAGCGCCGGCTCTCGCGCCGGTTGCCGCGATGCCTGACGCAACAATCGGCAAGGCTGCTTCCGTGGAACCTGCGAGCGGAACGCGCGTGGTGCCTTGAGGCGACTTCGTCCACTGGGTTGCGCTGACCGAGCAGCCTTCAAACTACGCACGCCCACGTGACTTATCCTTTTTGTTTATCCCGTGTGTATACGTATGTAGTAATAGTTAACAAGGGCGAAAGCCTTCTGTGGACAACTGTCAAATCCTCCATCGCATCAACATCATCCGAAATACATAACCCTGCGGACTGCGCCGGTAGAAAAACTACAAGAGCGGGATAACTATGTCCGCGCTAGCTCGCCGATCCGTTTTATCCAGATTCCGCGCACACACTATCCCGGCGCTGTCCCGAAGTTATTCATAGGCAAATGTGGATAACTTGCATTTTGACCTCATATTTATTCCAGGCGGCGGCGTAGCTTTTTACACGCGAGCGCTCGCGAGCGCACAGACGGCGACGAGGCGGCCGCGCACATTGAACCTGGTCGGTATGAAGATTGCGTGTCTGTTTATGCAAGCGCAACCGTTGCTATTTAGTCAAAACCATTTCAGCGACGCCCGATTCAGGCATAGAGTTAAAGTGTTTTATGAGGTTCTTGGTGCAGTGCGGGGGGGTGTCATGAAACGCAGAACAGCACGACAACTGGTTCGTCTTCTCTCGGATATCCGGCATGCCGCGCATTGCAGTACGCTGCGCGCGGCTGCCACCAATCGGACGATGGCCCTTGCCGCCGCCGAACGCGACGCGGATGCGGCCAACGACGCGGCAAGCGACGAAACCGCCGAAACCGCGCGTGACGTCCGCGAGGACAAGCCGGCCCGGAGCGGATCATGAGAGCCACGAGCGAACAATCGCTGCGTTTTCTGGTTGAGAAATGGCTCGCGCCGGAGCCCTCGGCGCCCGTTCATGTCACCGAATTCAGCCGCACGCGGTTGGGCGGCCGGCGTTATGTGCGCGTCGAAACCTCCGTCGAGGGCGGCTCGCGCGGGTTGTTCTTCTTTCGTCACGACGACGGTTGCTGGTGTGTATTTCCGCCAACCGCGGACACGCCAAGATTTTTCGCGCATCCGCGCGCTGCGTAGCTTGCGGCTTTCTTCGGAAAGCGATTGGCGGCGGCCACGCGAGAGCGACACCGCCGCCGCGACCGCCTGACCGGCGGCCCCTGCACGGCTATCCCTTCACACACACCACCTGCCGCAGCGTGTGCACCACTTCGACGAGGCTGCGCTGCGCGGCCATCACAGCGTCGATGTCCTTGTAGGCCATCGGGATTTCGTCGATCACGCCCGCGTCCTTACGGCATTCGACGTGCGCGGTCGCCTTGATCTGATCGTCGACGGAAAAGCGCCGCTTGGCTTCCGTGCGGCTCATCGAGCGCCCCGCGCCGTGGCTGCACGAGCAGAAGCTTTCGGCGTTGCCGAGGCCGCGCACGATAAAACTTTTCGCGCCCATCGAACCCGGAATGATGCCGAGCTGACCCTTCTGCGCCGACACCGCCCCTTTACGCGTGACCAGAATCTCCGACCCGAAGTGACGCTCCTTCTGCACGTAGTTGTGGTGGCAGTTCACCGCGTGCTCATCGAGCGAAAACGGCTTGGCGATCACCGACCGCGCCGCGCGGACCACCGCGTCCATCATCAGTTCGCGATTGCGCCGCGCATAGTCCTGAGCCCAGCCCACCGCTTCCACGTAATCGTCGAAGTGCGCGCTGCCTTCCTCGAAGTAGGCAAGATTGCGGTCCGGCAGGTTGGCGATGTGCTGCCGCATGTCCGCCTGCGCCAGTTCGATGAACAGGTTGCCGATCGCGTTGCCGACGCCGCGCGAGCCGCTGTGCAGCATAAACCACACCGAGTTTGCTTCGTCGACGCACACTTCCACGAAGTGATTGCCGGTGCCGAGCGTACCGAGATGCACATAGTTGTTGGTCCGCGCGAGTTTCGGATATTTGTCGACGATGCGCTTGAAGCCTTCGGCGAGCGCTTTCCATGCAACGTCGACCGGCTGCGGCGGCCGATCCCACGCGCCTGGATCGCGCCGGCCCGGCGCACGGCCGTGCGGCACCGCGCGTTCGATCGCGCTGCGCAGACCCGCGAGCGAGTCCGGCAGATCGGCGGCGTTGAGCGTGGTGCGCGCGGCCATCATGCCGCAGCCGATATCCACGCCGACCGCAGCCGGAATGATCGCGCCGAGCGTCGGAATCACGCTGCCGATCGTGGAGCCTTTGCCGGCGTGCACGTCGGGCATGACGGCCAAGTGCCTGAAAATGAACGGCAGTTTCGCGGCGTGGGCGAGTTGGTCGCGCGCGAAGTCGTCGACGGCGACGCCTTCGGTCCACATTTTCACCGGCTTGCCGTCCGCTACTTCCATCAGTTGGTAATCCATTTTGCTTCTCTCTCCAATCGATGCGGCCGCGCTTTCCGCGCGGCCGTCCAGCTATGACGCTTGCGCGCCCTCGGGCGACTGGCGGCGCCCTCACGAAGCTTGACCACGCTACAGACGAAGCATGAAGCGGGCGCGGAGCTTCGCGCCGACGTGCGCGTCACCGCATGGTCCAAGCGAACGCGGATCGAAACG
This sequence comes from Paraburkholderia terricola, assembly GCF_003330825.1. Lineage (NCBI taxonomy): Bacteria > Pseudomonadati > Pseudomonadota > Betaproteobacteria > Burkholderiales > Burkholderiaceae > Paraburkholderia > Paraburkholderia terricola. The sequence continues at coordinate 3,770,608 of NZ_CP024941.1, read as the reverse complement.
CGCGCACCACATCGAGCGACTCGCGCGATAATCGCGCAGCGGCCATGCAACCTCCGATACTACCGACCACCGAGCCGGCCCGACTTTTAGGCACATGCAATGGACGAGAAAGACTGGATCGCCGGCGCCGCGAAGGCGTTGGCGATCATCGAAGCATTCGACGAAGAACATGCGCGCATGACGCCGACCGCCGTGGCCGCTCGCGCGGGTCTGTCGCGCACGGCGGCGCGCCGCTATCTGCTGACCTTGCACGAACTCCGTTACGTCGACACCGACGGCAAGCTGTTCTGGCTCGCGCCGCGTGTCTTGCGGCTCGGCCAGTCGTATCTGGATTCGGCGCGCTTGCCGCGCACGGTGCAGCCGTTTCTTCAGCGCATCACCGCGACGGTTCAGGAAACCGCGCTGGTCGCGATCCTCGATGAACACGATGTGGTCTACGTCGCGCGCAACGGCGTGAACCGGGCGATGGCGGTCGGCTTCGTGCTGGGCTCGCGGGCGCCTGCGCCGTTGTCGTCGGCGGGCCTGGTGCTGCTGGCGTTTCAGGCGCCCGAGAGCATCGAGCAGTGGCTCGCGTCCTATCCCATCAAGGTGTTCACGCCGCACACCTATTCGACCATCGAGCGCTTGCGCGAAGTGCTCGGCGAAATCCGCCGCAATGGCTTCGTGGTCACCGATCAGCAACTGGAGTTGGGCGTGCGTGGTGTCGCGGTGCCTTTGCGTGACCGGCATGGTGCGGTGGTGGCGGCCATTAGCGTCAGCATGCCGATCGGCGACGAGTCGGCGAAAGCCGCGCTGCATCGTGTCCTACCGACCTTGCAGGAAACCGCCAGTCTGCTGCGCAACCTGGTTTGACTGCGGCCAGGTAATTTTCTTGAGATAGGGGCTTAATGAGTGAAAGCATCCCGAAAGCAAGCTGTCTCGCGGAAAATACATATCGGGTATTGCGCATGACAAACCGCCTACAACTGGGTAATACTCTCCCGCGGGGAGCGGCGGGGGTTTTAACCGCAGCCGCTTCACCGTGCAGCTAATTCATTCACATCGACTCAGTCGTCCAGGTTTGGGGAACAACACATGAAAAAAGTTATCGTCTCGCTCGCAGCAGCATCGATCGCACTGGTTTCCGTTCAAGCTTTCGCACAGGCATCGGACGCAGCTGCACCGGCCGCTGCAGCTAGCGCGCCGAAGAAGCACCACGTGAAGAAGCTGAAGTCGCATGGCAAGCGCGCTCCGGTTGCGGCCGCAGCGTCGGCAGCCGGCACGAACGACAAGGGCACGCAGAACTAAGCTGACGCCCGGCGCGCCGCGCAAAGCGCGGTTGCCGGGTGGTTCGGATTAAGGCATCGCCAGTAAAAAGGCCAGAGCGCGTACTCTGGCCTTTTTGCATGACAGCGGTGTTTTTTGCGGGTTTTCCGCAGATCGGTGCTTGCGCGACGCATTCGACGGCGCCTTGTCACGGCTCGAAAAGCGCGAGCCCGGCGCCCACGCTAGCTAAGCGTGGCCTGTCACCGCTCAGCCCGCGAGGCCGCGCTTGATGACTTCGTTCAGCAACCCGGTCATGCCTTCGGGATGGGTGGCCGCCCGCTCTTTCAGCTCAGCGACCAACTCGCCGTTCAGCTTGCACGCGAATGCAACCAGGCCCTGTGCCTGGTCGAGCTTGCGCTGCTCGCGACGATCGAGCTTCGGCTCGGCGGCAGCGGCCTTGCCGAAGCGATCGGCGGTCGACAACTTCATTGCGTTGTTCAGCTTGAGTGCCTTGTTCTTTTCAAGGTCGGTTTTTTTCATCGCCATACGGAAGGCCTCTGCCAGATAAGTAATCCCGCATTGTACGCACCGCGCGAGGCGTCGCGCGCGCGGCGCCGATTACGCGTCTGGACGGTGCGCAAGACGCAGCCAGCAACCTCACGCGGACGCGTTCCGCGCGCCCGCCACGCTATCCATCAACGCGCGCATTCGTTGCCAGTGCGTGCCTTCCCAGAACACGCGCCGGCACACGTCGCAGGTGACGAACTGGCTGTGCCGTTCCAGCACGCCGTCGGGGGCGCGCGCGCCGACTTCTTCCCTGGCGATGCGCCGCAGCGGCGCGTTGCACATCAGGCACAGACGGAACGGCTGCGCGCTGCCCGCCAGATCGAGCCGCTCGAACACCTCGCGCAACTGCTCGCGAGGCCTCAGTGTACGAACGTAGCAGCCGTGCGTGATGCTGCGGCGTTTCAGTAGTTCGCGGTCGCGCGTCAACACGATGCGCTGTTGCGCGACGGCGAGGGTTTCGATGTCGGCGTCGGCGTAATGGTTGTCGAACAGCGTATCGAAGCCGGCAAGCCGCAACAGCGGTGCGAGACCGCCGAGATGCGCGTCGGCGATGAAGCGCATCACTCGCAGCGGCCGTTCGCGCACGCGCAGGAGCGGCTGGATGTCGAGCGCTTCGAACTTCGGATAGACGGCGACGCGATCGCCGTCCGACAGCGGATGATCGAAACCGACCGACTCGCCGTTCACGAGAATCAACTCGACCTCGGTATGCGGCACGCCTAGCGCCTCGATCATGTGCTTCGCGCTTGCGCCGCGCGCGCAGGCGTAGCTAAACGCGCGCCGGCGCAGCGGCCGGGCGAGAAAATCGTTCAGCTCCTCATAGAAGCGGAATGTCGCGGTCACCATCGCAGCAGTATCGCACCGTGTTTCGCTGCGCGCTCTCCTGCACGTGTTGCATGGGTGTGCTTTACTTCCAGTTCTTTAGAAGATGGAGCGACAGATGGACATCGGTTTTATCGGCCTGGGCGAGATGGGCGCCGCGATGGTTGCCAACATGTTGAAAGCCGGGCACCAGGTGCGCGTGTGGAACCGCTCGCCGGAACGCGCGCAGCCGCTCGCCGACGCCGGCGCGAGGATCGTCGCGACGCCGGCTGAAGCGTTCGCGGGCGACGCCGTATTCTCGATGCTCGCCGACGATGCCGCGTTGCGCGAAGTCGTGACCGCGACGCTGCTCGAACATGCGCCACGCGGCCTGATCCACGTGAACATGGCGACGATTTCGGTGGCGCTGGCCGAGGAACTCGCGACCGCGCACGCGTCGCGCGGCGTCCACTACGTCGCCGCGCCGGTGTTGGGGCGGCCGGATGTCGCGGCGGCGGGCAAGCTGACGATCGTCGCCGGCGGCCCGGCCGAAGCGATCGACCAGGTTCAGCCCATCTTCGACGTGATCGGTCAGAAAACATGGCGCATCGGTTCGCTGCCGCAGCAGGCGAACGTCATGAAGCTCGCCGCTAATTTCATGATCGGCGCGGCCGTCGAGACACTCGGCGAAGCGGGCGCGCTCGTGACCGGCCACGGCCTTGCGATGCAGGATTTCCTCGACATCATCACGAGCGGCCTGTTTACCGGACCGGTCTATTCGGGCTACGGCAAGATGATCGCGGAGCAGCGCTATGAGCCGGCGCTCTTCAAGGCGCGCCTCGGGCTGAAGGACCTGCGTCTCGCGCTCGCCGCGGCCGATGCCGTGACGACGCCGCTCCCGATCGCAAGCGTGGTGCGCGACAGTCTGCTCGAAGCGGTCGCTCACGGCGACGGCGAGAAAGACTTCGCCGTGCTTGGGCAGGTCGCAGCGCGGCGGGCCGGGCGCTAGGCATCCGTCGCGCGGTCATTGCGCCTTGCGAGCCTCGCGCGACGTGTTGCATTTTAGCAACGTTGAGGGTCAACCCTTATTTGAATGTTGCGCCGCACCAAACGATTTGCTATAGTTTGCCTTGTCTCCTCCATGTCTCCTCTGATATGGATTCAGCCCGCCAACTTAGGCGGGCTTTTTTTTGCCCCGATTTTCCAGCTCCCTATAAATGAAAAAGCCGGCTGGCCTTTGCACAAGACCGCCGGCTTTGCCACACACCCGCGCTGAACTCAGAACCTGTACGAGACGGCCAGGAACGAAATGATCGGATCGGCCTTCAGGTCCGCCCGGGAGACGCCCAGTTCAGTACCGTCCGCCGCCTTGATGATGACCGACGACGTCGTCTTGAGCGGAATGTACGTGACCGATGCCACCAAGCCCCAATGCTCCGTGATGTTGTACGCGAGGCCCGCATTGAACACCGGCGCCCATGACGACGACGCCTTCGCTGACACCTGGGTCTTGCCGGGCTTGCCCGCACCGGCGGCGAGCACGGCGCCGAGATTGTTCTGCGTCGACTGCACGAAGTTCTGGCTCAACTGGATATCGGAAAACCAGTTGTACGACACGCCGATGCCGACGAACGGCCGAAACTTCGCCGTCGGCGCATTGAAGTAGTACTGGAACAGCAGCGCCGGACTCCACTGCCGCACGCTTTTCACGATCGGATTGGCTTGCGGGTCGCCCAGATCCTGCTGGCCGAGCGCGCCCGCCGGTCCGGGCGGCCTGATGGTGCCGTGGCCGTAGATCTTGAACACCGGCGGCACGCCTGCCACGGTCGTCACCGCGATGTGATCGGTGAGGTAATGGCTGAACACGAGGCCGACGGTGTTCGCGTTATTGGTCGACAAACTCGTGCCGGCCGACGTGAACGAATTTGGCAGGCGCAACGGCGTATTGATCGGCGTCGGCGCGACGTTGGTGGTGAGCGGTGTGCTCGAGTCCTGCGGCATCACGTGGAACCAGCCAAGCGCGGCGACGTTGTCGCCCGCACGCTGAGCGTGCGCGCCCGCAGACAAGCAGGCGGCCAAGATCGTGAGATAGATTTTTTTCATGCTGCTCCTCCTGGGACGCTCGTCGCAGTGATCGCGCGGCGAGCGGCGGCGGTTGTCTACCCGCCGGCGCGCTGAACGCCGGGCGAGCGCGGGCTGCCGCGTTGCAACGCTACGCGTCGGCCGCGGCGCGAACGCCTGATTGCCAATGGGCGGCGCGTGATGCGTCGGTTACTGGACGAACGCGCCGATCGTGAAGTACGGCGAGGCCGCGTTGGTCATATCGAGGTAGCCGAACACTCCGCCCGTGAAGATCATCTTTCCGGTCGGCGTGGCGCCCGTGGATGCGCCCACGTGCGTCGTCGTCACCAGACCGGGGACGGCTTGCGTGAAGTCCAGATCGAGCGCGGTGGCGAGCGATGCCTGCGATGCGTTGAACGGATCCAGCAACGTGGCCTGCTTGCCCTCGAGCGCGGTGGTGCGATAGTCGAACTGGCTATCCACGCCGACGTACTCGCCGTTCGGGGCGTTCACCGCGACCGCGCTTTGCGGCGCCAGGATCGAGATGCCCGATTCGTCGTCCGCGTAGGGTCCGAGTTCGCCGTTCTGCGGCACCGTGACCGACGAGTTCGCCGCGCCGGTTCGCACGAGGATCGGCACCAACTGGTTGCGCAATTTGCCGACGATCATGTAGCCGCGCGCTTTCGGCGTGCTGGCGAGCGTCGGCTTCGCCTGTCCGAGAAAGTTGTTGGTCTGGAACGCGCCGCTGCCGTCGGCGGCCTGCGCGAAGTTCGTGCCGGGCTGCTGACATTTGCCGGCGTTGATGCCGGTGTTGTCGCACTCGGTCCACGTGCCGTCCGCATTGATCGTGATCCTGGAGTCGACCGCGACCGGCGCGAAGTTCTGCGACGGAACCTGGTGATAGCCGAGCTGGTTGTAGGTGCCGGCCACGTTCGCGAGACTCGTTTCAATCGACGAGAAGCCGATGAACGGGTAGTACGGGAACGTGGTGTCGGGCACGGCGCCCACGCCGAGAATCCCGCCGAACGAAATCTCGGCGCCCGGAATCGTGCCGCCCGCCACGCCTTCGCCGACGAAAATCCGCGCCGGACGAGCCGGATCGAGACTCGCGCCGTTCAGCCGGAACGCGCATTGGTTGAGCTTGTTCGTCGGCAGCAGGGTTTCCTGGGTGAGCGTCCCGCTGGCGGTCAGGCCGGCGCGGGTCGGCACGACCGTGCCGGTGGTCGCGGGGACCGGCGATTCGATGTAGCTGACCTGCCAGGTCATCTTGCTGGTGTCGAGTTGCAGCTTGACCAGTTCGCCGTCACCGCCACCGCCTGTAAACACGGTGCCGTAGTCGAGCGATGCGGGGCATAAGCGCACTTCGGTCACTGGGCCATCGCCGCCGCCGCCACCGCCGCACGCTGCCAGCAACGGTGCAGCAAGAGCGAGCACCGAAAGGATTCTCCATGTCATACCGCCTCCTGAATTTTCTCGTTGTGTGTGGCCGGCTCCCTGTCCAGCCACCTTTGCTTTAGTGATGTCTCTGAGTGCCCCTGGCAAGCCTTCGCCGGTTACTTGCTGATTTGCGCTCCGATGCCGAAGTAGGGCGTGCTCGGCGTATCGGCGTTGGCCGACGTCGACGCGATGCCGCCGTTCTCCGCGCCCTGGATTTCGATGGCGTAAAGGCCGCCGGACGCAATCGCGAAGCCGGTCTTGCCGTTGCTGTCCTGCACGCCGACGAGCCCCGGGCTCTGCAGTCCATAGCCGAGAGCGAAACCGCTTTCCGCCGCCGACGTGCTCGGGTTGATGAACGTGCCGACGTTCCCCTGGATCAGCGTCGCGGTGTACTTGAAGTTCGAATCCGCGCCGGCGTAGCCGCCGTCGAAGCCGCCCGATGCGAGCGGCGTGGCCGCGGCGAGCATCGCGATGCCGGATTCGTCGTCGACCTTCGCGTCGAGATGGAATGGGGCGGTGCCGAGGTTGATAAAGCCCGTGCGCACGACGAGCGGCACCGTCGCGCCGTTGATCTGCCCGAGGATCATGTGCGCCGTCGCCGACTTGCCGGTCGCGCCGATGATCGGCAGCTTGAACTGCGGCACGATTTGCGGCGCTTGCTGGCTGTCGAAATAGCCGTTGCCGTTCAGCGTCCACGGGTTGCCGGTGCTCAGGCAGCCGCCGGCATTCGGCGAGTAGTTCGGATTAGTCGTGTTGCTGCTCGTGCAGGTGCCGCTGGCGTCGAACGTTTCGACCGTGTTGGTCGCGACCGTCGCATAGCTGCCCGACGGCGCGAGGTGATACAGCAGGCCGTTATACGAGCCGGGCAGTTTCGTGATGTCGGTGGTGGTGCTGGCGAAGCCGAGGAACGGATAGAAGTCGAAATGGCGGCTGGGCACCGCGCCGATACCCGAGCCGACCAGCGGAATGTCCAGTCCGTCGAACTGCACCGTGGCTCCCGGAATGCCGCCGCCCGCCACGCCGAGTCCCACGAGGATCATCGGCGGATTGGGGTTGTGGGTGAAATCGGCCGTCGTATAAGGCTGGCCGTCGCCTGCGGCGGTGCCGGTGCCCGCGCCGAGTATGAACGCGCAGCGCGTCTGTTCGGCGGTGGGCAGCGTGCCGGTCGGCGGGTGGATCACCGCGCCGGTGATCTGCGTGCCGGCGCGCGTCGGCGTGACGGTGCCGGTGCGCAGCGGAATCGGTGACTCGAGCCACTTCAGCGTGTACGTCATCGCCGTTGCGTCGATGTTCAACTGGACCACTTCGCCGCTACCGGCGCCGCCGAGGAAGGTGTTCTTTGCGATGTCGGCGGTGGCCGGACACAAGCCCGCAGCCTGAGCGCCCGAGGCGGGCGGGCCTTGCACGCCGCAACTCGAACCCGAGCATTGGGGCGTGTCGATAGCGCCTGGATTGTCGGCCTTGCCGCCGCCGCAAGCGATCAGGATTGGGGCCGTGGCAATGGCCATCGCCAGGCCTCGAATAATGGCGTGCGACATGCTGTTGTCTCCCTTCGTGTAATTGTGCGAAGTAATTTCGCCGGGAGGTTAATGCCTGTCAATTGAATGAGCCGTCTAAAAAGGCCGATTCAAACAGCGCGGTTTTTTGCCGGACGCGCACCGTGCGGACGATGGCCATCCTTTTAAACAGAAAAGGAGATTTCGCGTTGGGCGCGATACCGTTGCTTCCCCGCATGTCCTTTGCAGGCAAGCCTTTGAGCAAAATGGCTCTATCATCTTCGAACGACCGTTCGGCCAAAAATCCGGAGTTTCCCTACGCGGAAAACTATGCTGCATGGGTCGAAATCAGAAACAATTACCGTCGCATTGATCGGCAGACTATTTATTTCATTTTGAAAGAAATCGGATTGCTGCTGATTAACTGCAGGGGAATGTCATTTAAAAGGAGGTGTTTTTAAAACAAAAAGCCGGTCTTTTAGAGACCGGCTTTCTTTACGAATCGACAGCGAATTGTCGCGCGTATAAGCAAACTTGTTTAGCGGTTCAAACCGGCTTCCTCGTCGGCGCCGATCGCCAGATTCATACACTGAATCGCCGCGCCCGACGCGCCCTTGCCCAGGTTGTCGAGGCGCGCGACGGTCACGAAACGCTCTTCATTGCCGAACACGAACAGGTCGACACGGTTGGTGTCGTTATTCGCCTGCACGTCGAAAAAGCCGCTGTCCAGGTTGGCTTCCGCATCGAACGGCGCGACGCGCACGAAAGCCTCGCCCGAGTAGTACTCGGTGAGCAGCGCTTGCACGTCTTGCGGCGTCGTCTTCTTGGAGAACTGGCTCGGCGAGAAGAAGGTGGTGACCGCGAGACCCTTGTAGAAGTCGCCGACGATCGGCGTGAAGACGGGCGCCGCCTTCAGGCCGGTATGCGCGGCCATTTCGGGCAGGTGCTTGTGCGTGAGACCGAGTGCGTAGGGGCGCGGACTCTTGAGCTTCTGGTTGCCGGCCGCTTCATAGTCGGCAATCATTTTCTTGCCGCCGCCGCTGTAGCCGGTGATCGAGTAAGCGTGCGCGGCAAACTCCGGCGCCACCACGCCTGCTTCGACGAGCGGGCGCATGGCCAGCACGAAGGCCGACGCGTGGCAGCCCGGCACGGCGATGCGTTTGGCGGTGCGCAGACGCTCGCGCTGCGAGCGCGCCAGTTCCGGCAAGCCGTAGGCCCAGTCGGCGGCCGTGCGAAAGGCGGTGCTGGCATCGATCAGCACCGTGCGCTCGTTTGCCACCAGTGAAGCCGATTCGCGCGAGGCGACGTCGGGCAGGCACAGGAACGTGACGTCCGAAGCATTGATGAGACGGCGACGCTCCTCGATGTCCTTGCGCTTCGCTTCCTCGATACGCAGGATCTCCACGTCGGCGCGTTGCGACAGGTATTCGAAAATCTTCAGGCCGGTCGTGCCTTCCTGTCCGTCGACAAAAACTTTCGTGCTCATCTCGATCTCACTGGCTTGCTGGAAACGGGGCGCGACGCCGCGCGGGAACGTTATTTTAAGACTTCATGGCCGCAGGCGTGCAGAACGGGTGAAAAAACGACGATGCGCGCCGAATATGACGTCGGCATGACCTGTTGTCGGGTAGATGCGGGCCGATGCCGTCCGGTTCGCGGCGAACCGGGTGCTTGCCTAGCGTGTCGCGCCGATCCAACGCGCCGTCACGCCGGCAATGCGCGCGCCGAACATGCGCGCCGTCTCCAGATCGCCTGCGGGCGGCGCTTCTTCCGGCGAAGCGTCCGCCGGGGACTGCGCGAGCAGGCCAGTGAAGCCGCCGACATAGTTCAGGTCGTTGCGGGTCGCCGCCTTGGTGTTCGACGGCATCATGCCGGTGCCCGCCCAAATCATGCTGTGCTGCATCGCCAGCGTGACGAAGTACTGGATCGTCGAGAACTTGTCGCCGTTCATGGTCGCCGAATTGGTGAAACCGGCCGCGATCTTGTCTTTCCACGTTTGGCCGAACCACGGCTTCGAACTTGCGTCGGCGAATTTCTTGAAGTCGGCGGACGGGCCGCCCATGTACGTCGGCGCACCGAAGATGATGGCGTCGGCCGCGGCGAGTTCGGCCCACGACGCGTCGTCGAGCTCGCCGACCGGCAGGAGTTTCGCGTCCGCTCCGGCTTCGAGCGCGCCCGCTAGTACGGCTTCCGCTACTTTCTTCGTATGGCCGTAGCCGCTGTGATACGCGATGACGATCTTCGACATGACAATCTCCGGCAAGTGAAAGAGGACGTGGATTCAGCGACCGCACGCGGATGCTGCGGCGCCGCACATCTGGAAGCATGCCGTTTCTAGTCCGGCTGCACACATTAGCTCGCGCGGATGACGGGAAGTTCGCGGCGGGGCAATCTGATCGCAACAGTCTGCCCGTCCTCGGCCCGCCCTGTGCCTCCCGGCGGCCGGGCATCGCTGCGGTCGCCCAGCGGCGCATCCGGTCGACGCACGACGCACTAGCCGAAGCTACCGCCCGTAATTGACGACCATCCGCGCGCTGCCAAGCGTCGCGGTGCCGATCTCGTGATCGAACATCAGCGCGGGACGGCCTTGCGCGAGGCGGAGGTCGGCCGTGTTCAGCGCATAAACGGTGATGACGTAGCGATGCGGTTTGCCGGGCGGCGGGCAAGGGCCGCCATAGCCGTCGATGTCGAAGTCGTTGCGGGCCTCCACCGCGCCGAGTTTCTTCAGGAAGCCGGAGGAACTGGCGTTCTCCGGCAAGCTCCCGACGGTGGCCGGAATGCCCGCCACCGCCCAATGCCACCAGCCGCGGCCCGGCGCATCCTGATCGAACATGGTGACCGCGAAACTGCGGGTGCCGGGCGGCGCGTCGCGCCACGTCAACTGCGGCGAGCGATTGCCGCCCTTGCAGTCGTCCTGATTGAAAACCTGTGCGGCGTCAACGGTACCGCCGGAGCGAAAGCTGGCGCTGGTCAGCGCGAATGCACCCTCGGCGAGCGCATGAGGGCCGTTCGCCGCCACTAACGCGAGACCCAGCATCGCGCAAGTGAACGACGGCATACGGCGAAATGGCGAAGCGAGCGAAACAACCAGGCAACGCGAGCGCATGTGCCGGTTCTCCTGTCAGGGCGCGAGGCGGTGGCCGCGCGATGGTTATTGTCCCTATTCCGTGCCCCAGGGTCGGATCAAGTCTAACATTAGCTCTGCGCATCATTGTTGTGCTTCGGCGCCTTTGCCCACCCGAAATCAGCTATAGTCCGAGGATTATCCGCGTGGAGCGGGGCCGTATAAGCGATCAGTCTAAGTACGAAGAAAAAAGACATGTCAGATGTTCTGGAGAGTGGTTTATTCGTAGAGGGGAGCGCAATGCAAGATCCAGTCAGGGTCGTGGTCGCCGACGACCATCCGGTAATTCTGTTCGGCGCCGAGCAAGCCTTGCTCAAATTCCCCGGATTGCAGGTCGTCGCACGGGCGCGACAATCAACGGAACTGATCAAGGTGCTGCAAACAGTTGCTTGCGACGTGTTGGTCACTGATCTGGCCATGCCTGGCGGCCAGTATGGCGATGGGCTGCCGCTGATCGGCTATCTGCGCCGCAATTTTCCCGATCTGCCAATTGTCGTGCTGACGATGTTGGAGAATGCCGCGTTGCTCAAGCGGTTGAGCGAAATTGGCGTGACCTCGGTCGTCAACAAGTCGGATGATCTGAGTCATATCGGCCTCGCGGTGCAGCACGTGAGCCGCCGCCTCGAATACATGAGTCCGTCCGTCAAGGCGTCGCTTGATGCGCTGCGCATGAACGCCGGTGGCAAGAACGAAGAGGTGATGCTGTCGAGGCGCGAACTCGAAGTCGTGCGCCTGTTCGTGTCGGGCATGACGATCAAGGAAATCTCGGAGCAACTCAATCGCAGCATCAAGACCATCAGCACGCAGAAAAATACGGCGATGCGCAAGCTCGGCATCGATCGCGATTCCGAGTTGTTCCAGTATGCGCAGAGCAACGGCCTGCTGAATCTCTCGTCTCACTCCGTGGAAGACAAGGGCGACCTGCATTAATTTCACGTGCTTTTCGTGAGCAAAAAGACAAGGCCGCCTGTCGATGAGACAGGCGGCCTTGTCATTCAGGCCGCATAAGCGGCCGCGTTCGTTGCCGGGGTGCTTACTGCGGCGCCGAGGTGGCGCCGCCGTGGGCTGCCGACCATTCGGCCGGCGCATGCAGGAATTTTTCCACTTCGTCGAGCGTGTTCGTGTCGAAGTACCTGTTTTCCTTCGCGACACGCAACACGTCCCACCACGTGGCGAGCGCGTGCAGATCGACGTCGATGTCTTTCAGCACGGACACGCTTTCCTTGAAGATGTTGTAGTGGAACAGCACGAAGCAGTGGTTCACCGTGGCGCCCGCGCCGCGCAGCGCATTGATGAAGTTGATCTTGCTGCGGCTGTCCGTGGTCAGGTCTTCGACCAGCAGCACGCGTTGGCCTTCGGTCAGCAGACCCTCGATCTGCGCGTTACGGCCGAAACCCTTCGGCTTCTTGCGCACGTATTGCATCGGCACCATCAGGCGGTCGGAAAGCCATGCGGCGAACGGGATGCCGGCGGTTTCGCCACCGGCGACGGCGTCGATCTGCTCATAGCCGACGTCGCGCAGGAGGGTGGTTTCGGCCATTTCCATCAGGCCGCGGCGCACGCGCGGATACGAAATCAGCTTGCGGCAGTCGATATAAACCGGGCTCGCCCAGCCGGACGTGAAAATGTACGGTTTCTCCGCGTTGAAGTGCACTGCCTGGACTTCCAGCAGCATCTTGGCGGTGGTGTCGGAGATCGTCTGGCGATCGAAGCCTGTCATGGGCGAATCCTTGGGTGTGAGCGGGGAGAAGCGGACGCGGGGCCCGGTGGCGCAGCGAGCGACGTATGCCGCGCCATGCTGGGCGGCGCCTTGATAGGCACGCCTTGATGGGCGGATACGCAACCGGTCAGTGGAGTGCAGGCCGGTTTTTGCTGCGCGCGTAGGCCGACATTTTACTCGAAATGAGCACTTTCGAGGAGGCGGTGGTGCGCGCCGGCGGCGAATGGCGGTCGTGGGGAGCGCGCCGGGCGGGTCGCCGGGGCGGTGGCGGGAGCGGCTGTCCGGCGGTTTCGCATAGGCTTTTTGGTCAGCTTGTGAGCAGGCTGGGGCGCCTTTACACTCACGCGAATTTCCTGCGCGCCGGTTTATCGTTGCCGGCCGTCCCACCTACGGAATAGCTTCAATGACCGCCGTTTCCCCCGCTGCCGCTGCCGGTGCATCCATCAGGAATGGCTACGCCGGCCGCGCGTTGATCGCCTCGGTGCTCGGCTATGCAATGGACGGCTTCGATCTGCTGATCCTCGGTTTCATGCTGCCGGCCATTGCCGCCGACCTGCATCTGAGTTCCGCGCAGGCCGGCTTGCTCGTCACGTGGACGCTGATCGGCGCGGTGGCGGGCGGTCTGATCTTCGGCGTATTGAGCGACTATTTCGGACGCGTGCGAATGTTGACGTGGACCATCCTGATCTTCGCCGTCTTCACGGGTTTGTGCGCGCTGGCGCAAGGTTACGCCGATCTATTGACCTATCGGACCATCGCCGGCATCGGGTTAGGCGGTGAGTTCGGCATCGGGATGACCTTGGTGGCCGAAGCGTGGCCGGCGTCGCAGCGGGCGCGCGTGTCGTCGTATGTCGGGCTCGGATGGCAGTTCGGCGTGCTCGGCGCCGCTTTGCTGACGCCGGTGCTGTTGCCAGTGATCGGCTGGCGCGGCATGTTCGCGCTTGGCTTGCTGCCCGCCGTGGTGTCTTTCTTTGTACGACGGCGGGTCGAGGAGCCGACGCTGTTTACCGAGCGCGCGGCGCGCGGCATGCGCAGGCTGCCGTTGAAATTGCTGGTGGCCGATGGAAGGACCGCGCGCGCGAGCATGGGCGTCGCGATTCTCTGCTCGGTGCAGAACTTCGGCTATTACGGGCTGGTGATCTGGCTTCCGAGTTATCTGTCGAAAACCTTCGGCTACTCGCTGACCAAATCCGGCGTGTGGACCGCGGTCACGGTGCTCGGCATGGCGTGCGGCATCTGGCTGTTCGGCATGGCCGCCGACCGCTTCGGCCGCAAGCCGGCCTTTCTGTTTTATCAGGCGGGCGCGGTGGTGATGGTATTTGTCTACGCCCATCTGACGACGCCCATGACGCTCCTGATCGGTGGCGCGGCGATGGGCGTGTTCGTCAATGGGATGATCGGCGGTTATGGCGCGTTGATCTCCGAGCTTTATCCGACCGAGGCGCGCGCCACCGCGCAGAACGTGTTGTTCAACATTGGACGGGCGATGGGCGGTTTTGGGCCGGTCGCGGTGGATGCGCTGGCCGCGCGCTATTCGTTCGGCGCCGCGCTCGCCGTGCTCGCGTCGATCTATTTGCTCGACATCTTCGCGACGCTTTTTCTGATTCCCGAACGGCGCGGCGCCGAGCTTCAGTAAGTTTGGACGACCGCCAATGACGCCCAAATGCCGATGCATGACAACGCGCCGAATGCCCGCTGGATGCGGCGTTGCAGCATTGTCCGCCGCTGTTTCGCCAATGGCGCGCCGCGTTAACCACCCAGTGCATCGACGCATCCGGGGTGTACACTAACCGACCCGCGCAGCACTTCCGCACCGTCTTGTCCTCCGCCGAGGTTCGACGCCGCGCCCAACCGGCGCATGCGAAAACCGCCTCAGTCGATCATTCATTCGATAGATGCAAGCGACGCCAACGGTGCGGTGTGCCGGGCCCAATTTCTTACGTCTCGCAGGCCAAAAAATGGACGAACAACTGAAGCAAAGCGCTCTCGCCTATCACCAGAACCCGAAACCCGGCAAGATTTCGGTCACGCCCACCAAGCCGCTGTCGAACCAGCTCGACCTGTCGCTTGCGTACTCGCCGGGCGTCGCCGCGGCCTGCATGGCGATCTACGAAGAACCGCTCGACGCGCAGAAGTACACCTCGCGTGGCAACCTCGTCGGCGTGATCACGAACGGCACGGCGGTGCTCGGTCTCGGCAACATCGGTCCGCTCGCCGCCAAGCCGGTGATGGAGGGCAAGGGCTGTCTGTTCAAGAAGTTCGCCGGCATCGACGTGTTCGATATCGAGCTCAACGAGTCCGATCCGGACAAACTGGTCGAAGCGATCGCGATGCTCGAGCCAACCCTCGGCGGCATCAACCTCGAGGACATCAAGGCGCCGGAATGCTTCTATATCGAGAAGAAGCTGCGCGAGCGCATGAAGATTCCGGTCTTCCACGACGACCAGCACGGCACCGCGATCATCGCTTCAGCGGCGATCTTGAACGGCCTCAAAGTGGTCGGCAAGAAACTCGACGAAGTGAAGCTGGTGTGTTCGGGCGCGGGCGCGGCGGCGATTGCGTGCCTGGACCTGCTGGTGAATCTCGGTTTGTCGAAGCAGAACATTCTGGTCGCGGACTCGAAGGGCGTGATCTACGAAGGCCGCGGCAATCTCGATCCGTCGAAGGAGCGCTACGCGGCGAACAGCGACGCGCGCACGCTGGCTGACGCGATCCGCGGCGCCGACGTGTTCCTCGGCTGTTCGAGCGCCGGCGTGCTGAAGCCGGAAATGGTCGCCGAAATGGGCACGCAGCCGCTGATTCTCGCGCTCGCCAACCCGGAGCCGGAAATCCGCCCCGAGGAAGCCAAGAAAGTGCGCCCGGACTGCATCATCGCGACGGGCCGTTCGGACTATCCGAACCAGGTCAACAACGTGCTGTGCTTCCCGTTCATCTTCCGTGGCGCGCTGGATGTCGGCGCGACCACGATCACGGAAGAGATGAAGCTCGCGTGCGTGCGCGCCATCGCCGAACTGGCGGAAGAAACCGATCAGGGCGATGAAGTCGCGAAGGCTTACGAAGGTCACTCGCTCGAATTCGGCCCGGAATATCTGATTCCGAAGCCGTTCGATCCGCGCCTCATCATCAAGATCGCGCCGGCCGTCGCGCAAGCAGCGATGGATTCGGGCGTCGCGACCCGTCCGATCAAGAACATGGACGCGTACCGTGAAGAACTCGGCACGACCGTGTATCGCACCGGCATGGTGATGCGCCCGGTGTTCGCCGCAGCGAAGTCGGAGCCGGCGCGCATCGTGTTCGCCGAAGGTGAGGACGAGCGCGTGCTGCGCGCCGCGCAATTCGTGCTGCTGGAAAAGATCGCCAAGCCGATTCTGGTCGGCCGTCCGTCGGTAATCGAGATGCGTCTGAAGAAGGTGGGCTCGAAGCTCAAGTGCGGTGAAGACTTCGAGGTCGTCGATCCCGAGGACGATCCGCGTTATCAGCAATGCTGGCAGGCGTACCACGAACTCGGCGCGCGCGAAGGCGTCACGCCGGACGTCGCCAAGGCCGCGATGCGCAAGTTCAATACGCTGATCGGCGCGATCCTCGTGCGCCTCGGCGAAGCGGACGGCATGATCTGCGGGATGATCGGTCAGTACCACACGCATCTGAACTTTATCGAGCAGGTGTTGGGCAAGGCCGAAAACGTGCAGAATTTCGCCGCCATGAATCTGCTGATGCTGCCGGGCCGCAATCTGTTCATCTGCGATACGTACGTGAACGAAACGCCCACCGCCGAACAACTCGCCGACATGACGATGCTGGCTTCGCGCGAAATCGAGAAGTTCGGTATCACGCCGAAGGTGGCGTTGCTGTCCAATTCGAACTTCGGCAGCGCGCCTTCGTCGTCGTCGCAGCGTATGGCCGCGGCGCGCAAGCTGATTGCGGAGCGCGCGCCGTCGCTTGAAATCGACGGTGAAATGCACGGCGATGCGGCGTTGTCGGAGGCGGTCCGCAAGGCCGCGTTCCCCGGCACGACACTGACGGGCGAAGCGAATCTGCTGATCATGCCGAATGTGGAAGCGGCGAACATCACGTACAACCTGCTGAAGATGGTCGGCGGCGAAGGCGTGACGGTGGGACCGTTCCTGCTCGGCGCCGAAAAGCCGGTGCACATCCTCACGCCGGCTGCGACCGTGCGCCGGATCATCAACATGACGGCGGTGGCTTCGGCTAACGCACGCAAGAAGGTCAACGCGCAGTAATGCAGGTAGTTTGATGGTGAAGCGGCGCCGCATCGCGGCGTTCGCGACAAGCTGACGAAAACGCCGCGGGAGTCGATTCCGTGGCGTTTTTTATTTGCAGGTTCGGTCTGTGCGACTTGTCGTCCTAATGCATCTCAATGCGATGAGCGTCTTTTAAGAGTGCTCTTATTCGATTTTCTGTGACACTTTTGTAAAGTTGTTCCCGAAGCGCAGCACACCGCGATGACAACGGAATAGTCGGCAGTTCAATCCGTGGATCGTCTGGCGCGGCGCTTCGTCTTGGTAGTTGGTTGGTAGTTGGTAGTTGGTAGTTGGTAGTTGGTAGTTGGTAGTTGGTAGTTGGTAGTTGGTAGTTGGTAGTTGTATTTGATGATGTTGCAGTAGAAGTTCGTAGTTGCAGTAGAAGTTAGCAGTTCCTGTTGTTTGTTTTTGATTGGTTGTTGTGTTGTTGTGTTGTTGCAAGAGGCAGTACCGCTTGTTCTCGTACACACGCATCATGTGTCGAAACAAGCAAAAAAAAGGCGGCTGTCCGAGAGGACAGCCGCCTTTTCCGTTTCCGGGGCCCATGATGTGGGCCGACGCGGCCAGCCGGATTACGCCGCGTGTTGCGTCTTTCCGGTCTCGATGGAGCGCCAGCGCGTCAGCAATTCGTTCCACTTGACGCGCACGCCCTTCAGGTTGTTTTCCTTCACGTGACCGTAGCCGCGAATGCCGTCCGGCAGATTCGCGAGTTCCATGGCCAGCTCACGTTTCTGCGCGGTCAGGCCGCCAATCAGTTCACGCACGAGCGCTTCATATTCGCCGATCAGCGCACGTTCGGTACGGCGCTCTTCCGTTTTGCCGAACGGGTCGAACGCAGTGCCGCGCAGGAACTTGAGCTTGGCCAGCACGTGCATCGCGCTGAACACCCACGGTCCGTACTTCTTCTTGATCAGATGACCTTGAGCGTCTTTCTTCGAGAACGCCGGCGGCGCGAGATGGATATGCAGTTTCCAGTCGCCTTCGAAACTCGCCTTCAGTTTGTCGATGAACGCGGGGTCGCTGTAGAGGCGCGCAACCTCGTACTCATCTTTGTACGCCATCAGCTTGTGCAGATTCTTCGCCACGGCTTCGGTCAACGGCAACTGATCGTCGGCCGAATCGAGTGCCGACTCGGCTGCGCGCACTTGAGCGACCAACGCGCGATAACGCTCGGCGTACGCCGCGTTCTGCCACGCGGCAAGATAGTCGGCGCGCTTGTCGATCAGCCTGTCGAGCGCCTTCGGCGTGTGTAGCGAGATGATCTTGCCGCTTGCCGTTTCAGCAGCGGCGCCGCGTCCTTGCGACTGCGCGAGCTTGCGCACCGCGGCCAGATCGTGCGCTGCACGACGGCCCCACTCGAAGGCGGCCCGGTTCTTTTCGACCTGGACGTCGTTCAACTCGATCGCGCGCATCAGCGACTGATACGTGAGCGGCACCCAGCCGCGCTGCCATGCGTAGCCGAGCACGAACGGATTCGTATAGATCGCGTCGCCGAGCAGCGCGACGGCGAAGTGGTTCGCATCGACCGTATCGACGCACTCGTCGCCCGCTTCGGCGCGCACGTCGGCTTCGGTGCTGCTGCCGGGAAAGCGCCAGTTCGGGTTCTTGATCAGTTCCGCTGTCGGCGTGTGCGCGCTGTTCAGCACAACGCGCGTATGGCCTGCCTGCATCCGCGAGACGCATTCGTCGCTTGCCGTGACGATCGCGTCGCAGCCGATCACGAGACTCGCCTCGCCCATTGCAATGCGCGTTGCGTGGATATCGTCCGGTTTCTGCGCGATCTGTACGTGGCTCATCACGGCGCCGCCCTTCTGGGCGAGGCCGGTGACGTCGAGCACGGTGACGCCCTTGTTCTCCAGATGCGCGGCCATGCCGAGCAACGCGCCGATCGTGACGACGCCCGTGCCGCCGACGCCCGTCACCAGCACGCCGTAAGGGCGGCCGATCGACGGCAATGCGGGTTCCGGCACCGGCGGCATGGCATCGGCGACGATGCCCGACGCGGCTTTCGGCTTACGCAACTGCCCACCTTCGATCGACACGAAACTCGGACAGAATCCGTTCACGCACGAAAAGTCCTTGTTGCACGTCGACTGGTTGATCTGACGTTTGGTGCCGTATTCGGTATCGACCGGTTCGACCGACAGGCAATTCGACTTCACCGAGCAATCTCCGCAGCCTTCGCACACGGCCTCGTTGATCACGACGCGGCGTGCCGGATCCGGATACGTGCCGCGTTTGCGGCGGCGGCGCTTCTCGGTCGCGCAGGTCTGGTCGTAGATCAGGATCGTGGTGCCGGGAACCTCGCGTAGCTGGCGCTGCACTTCGTCGAGCTTGTCGCGATGGTGGATGTCGATACCCGGCGCGAGGCCCACATTCGTGTGGTACTTCTCCGGCTCGTCGGTGACGATGACGATCTTCGTCGCGCCTTCGGCGGCGAGTTGATGCGTGATCTGCGGCACGGTCAACACGCCGTCGACCGGCTGGCCGCCCGTCATCGCGACCGCGTCGTTATAGAGAATCTTGTAGGTGATGTTCGCCTTCGACGCGATCGCCGCGCGAATCGCGAGCAGGCCCGAGTGGAAGTAAGTGCCGTCGCCCAGATTGGCGAACACATGCTTGTCGTGGGTGAACGGCGCCTGGCCGATCCACGCGACGCCTTCGCCGCCCATCTGGCTGAACGTGCTGGTGCTGCGGTCCATCCACACAGTCATGTAGTGGCAGCCGATGCCGGCCATCGCACGCGAGCCTTCCGGGACATTGGTCGACGTGTTGTGCGGGCAGCCGGAGCAGAACCACGGCTTGCGTTCGCCTTCAACGCGCGGCCGCGCGAGCGCCTTTTCCTTCGCCTCGATGACCGCGATGCGCGCGGCGATGCGAGCGCGTACGTCGGACGGCAGATCGAATTTGTCGAGCCGCGTGGCGATCGCCTTGGCGATGATCGCCGGCGAGAGCTCGTAATGCGCCGGCAGCAGCCAGTTGCCCATCGGCACCGACCATTCGCCGCCCGCGCCGTCTTTCTCGTCGAACTTGCCGAACACGCGCGGACGCTGCGCGTCCGGCCAGTTGTACAGTTCTTCCTTGATCGCGTATTCGAGAATCTGGCGCTTTTCCTCGACCACCAGGATTTCATGGAGGCCGCGTGCGAAGGCTTGCGCGCCTTGTGCCTCGAGCGGCCAGACGCAACCCACCTTGTACAAGCGAATGCCGATGCGCGAACAGGTATCGTCGTCGAGACCGAGGTCGGTCAGCGCCTGACGCACGTCGAGATAAGCCTTGCCGCCGGTCATGATGCCGAAGCGCGCATCGGGCGAATCGATTTCGACGCGATCCAGTTTGTTCGCGCGCACGTAGGCGAGCGCCGCGTACCACTTGTAGTCGAGCAGACGCGCTTCCTGCACGAGCGGCGGATCCGGCCAACGGATGTTCAAGCCGCCTTCAGGCATCGCGAAGTCGTCCGGCAGGATGATCTTCGTGCGGTGCGGATCGATATCGACCGAAGCCGACGATTCCACGACGTCGGTCACGCACTTCATCGCGACCCACAGGCCCGAATAGCGGCTCATTGCCCAGCCGTGCAGGCCGAAGTCGAGATATTCCTGCACGTTCGAGGGGAACAGCACCGGCAGGCCGCACGCCTTGAAGATATGTTCGGACTGGTGCGCGAGCGTGGAGGATTTGGCCGCGTGATCGTCGCCGGCGAGCACCAGAACGCCGCCATGCCGCGAGGAGCCCGCCGAATTGCCGTGCTTGAAGACGTCGCCGGAACGGTCAACGCCCGGACCCTTGCCGTACCACATCGAGAACACGCCATCGTATTTGGCGCTCGGGTACAGATTGACCTGTTGCGAACCCCACACGGCGGTGGCCGCGAGGTCTTCGTTGACGCCGGGCTGGAACACGACCTGATGCGCGGCGAGATGCTGTTTCGCCTTCCACAGAGACAGGTCGAGGGCGCCGAGCGGCGATCCACGGTAACCGGAAATGAAGCCGGCGGTATTGAGTCCGGCGGTCCGGTCGCGTTCCTGTTGCAGCATGGGCAGACGCACCAGCGCCTGGATGCCGCTCATGTACGCGCGGCCGCGTTCGAGGGTGTATTTGTCGTCGAGCGTGACGGACGAGAGCGCAGCTTCTAGCGAGGCTCGCTGACCTGCGTCTAGCGGGGCATTCATTATGTGTACTCCTCCACCCAGTTTGGGATCGCCAAAACTTTTTGGGCCGCGGCATCTTGTGAATGCTTGGGGCCGGGGTCGCCATATTGACGTGTTTTAAGTGATGGTAGCACTGGTGAAAACCCGCCGCAGCATGTCGGCAATCGCGGATGCAGCGGGGTCGATAACGATCGATGGCAGCCTGGCTGACGCTGTTGCGGGGCCTCGGCGCCGGTGCTGTAACAAGCTGTAAATGCGACAAATTCTCGGAACCGACGATGAAATCCCTGTCTAATCCCGCACCTGTGAGCAATGTCGGCGAAACGCTCCGCATTCGGTGGAGGTTCACGACAACAGGGCAGTCAGACAAGGAGTACGCATGAACACCAGAAACATCCAGACATTCCTGATGGTTTCGGCCGCATTCTTCGC
Organism: Paraburkholderia terricola; assembly: GCF_003330825.1. Lineage (NCBI taxonomy): Bacteria > Pseudomonadati > Pseudomonadota > Betaproteobacteria > Burkholderiales > Burkholderiaceae > Paraburkholderia > Paraburkholderia terricola. The sequence continues at coordinate 3,749,312 of NZ_CP024941.1, read as the reverse complement.
CATGAGCGCCCCGATGCGCTCGAATACCGGCAGCGCAGGGACGCTATCAGCCGCGGTGGCTCGTGTGGCGCAAGTCGCGCCCGCGCGCATTGCGGTAGACCGCGTCACGCGATCCGCCAAAGCCGGCGAGTAGGACAGAATTCGTGATGCGCCGCCGATGCGGCGTGTCGATTGAAAACCGGCCGCCGCACCGGTGCGGGCAACGGCGCAAATGACACACATGACAAAGGGCGGGGATCGCAAGATCCTCGCCCTTTCTTATTGACTCGCGAACCTCAAATTCCGCGCGGGACGTTTGCGGTCATGCTTTGTCCTGCACCACCCCACGACGGATCTGGTCGAGTTCGATCGATTCGAACAGCGCCTTGAAATTGCCCTCGCCGAAGCCCTGATTGCCCTTGCGTTGAATGATCTCGAAGAAGATCGGCCCGATCTGGTTTTCGGTGAAGATCTGCAGCAGCAGATCGTCCGGCGCGCCGTCGATCAGAATCTTGCGCTTGCGCAGTTCGTCAAGCGGCTCGCCATGATTCGGCACGCGCCGATCGACCAGTTCGTAGTAGGTGTCGATGGTATCGAGCAGCGAGATGTTCGCCGCGCGCAAACCGTCCACCGTGCGGTAGATATCGTTGCTGCCGAGCGCGATATGCTGGATGCCTTCGCCGTGATACGCGTCGAGATATTCCTGAATCTGGCCGGCCGTCTCCGAGCCTTCTTCATTGATCGGAATCCGGATCTTGCCGCAGGGCGAAGTCATCGCTTTCGATTTCACGCCCGTCACCTTGCCTTCGATGTCGAAGTAACGCACTTCGCGGAAGTTGAACAGACGCTCGTAGAACTCCGCCCACTCCTGCATGCGGCCGCGATGCACGTTGTGCGTCAGGTGGTCGATATAGGTCAGGCCGTGCCCGGCGGGATTGGGATTCGCACCGGGAATCGGCTCGAAGTCGACGTCGTAAATATCGATGTTGCCGATGCTGTTCGGCTCGGCGTCGTTCTTGCCGCGCCAACGGTCGACGAAATAGATCAGCGAGTCGCCGATGCCCTTGATCGCCGGGATGTTCAGTTCCATCGGGCCGGTCTTGTTGTCGAAGCCCCAGGCGCCTTTATCCAACGCCTGTTTGTAGGCCTTCGCCGCATCTTGCACGCGGAAGGCGATCGCGCAGATCGACGGGCCATGCAGGCGTGCGAACCGCTGCGCGAACGAATCCGGCTCGCCGTTGACGATGAAGTTGATTCCGCCCTGACGATACAGGGTGACGTCTTTATGACGATGTCGCGCTACCGCGGTGAAGCCCATTTGTTCGAACAGCTTGCCGAGCGCTTTCGGATCCGGCGCGGTGTATTCGATGAATTCGAAACCGTCGGTGCCGAGCGGGTTGTCCCAAGTTGAAACTTGCATTGTCTGTCTCCTGATTTGCGCCGGTGCGGGGTGTGCGATTGAGCGCGACCGAGTGAGCCAAGTGTAAAGGTCCGGTCGCAACGAAAACTTGCGAACTTAATCGCGCGTGAATAAGCTTGCGCTATCTTCTTGCGCAGCTTCGCTTTTTGAGGGCAGAAAATGACCAAAATAGAGATGGACGCGATCGACCGGCGCATTCTCGCCATCCTTCAGGAGAATGGCCGGCTGTCGAATCAGGAGATCGCGGAGCGCGTCAATCTTTCGCCGAGCCCGTGCCTGCGGCGTATCCGTCGACTGGAAGAGAGCGGCGTGATTCGCGGCTACGTGGCGCTGCTCGACCCTCGGCTATTAGGTCTCGATTTGCTCGCTTACGTGAACGTGCGGCTGGAAAAGCGCAGTGGGCCGGCGCTCAGTCCCCGAGGCGGTGACGTAACGCACGCGGATTTGTTTCGCGCGGCGGTTCAGACCTGGCCGGAGGTGGTCGCGTGTTACGCGATGACCGGGGATATGGACTATCTGCTTCGCGTCCAGGTAGCGGATATGGCGCACTTTTCGCGTTTCGTGCAGGAGCAGCTCCTGCACCATCCGTCGGTGATCGACGTCAAGACGAGTTTCTCGCTCGAAACGTTCAAGGAAACGACGGCGTTGCCGATTGTGTAAGCCGTGCCGCGCGAGGCGACTGTCAGCGGTGAAACAAAAAAGGGCAGCCTGGAGGCCGCCCTTTTCTTGCGTCACCGAAGCGCGTGGCTGTCAGGCCGCCTCTGCCGTCGGCAAAAACGATTCGAACAACTGCGTCGTGCGACGTGCCTGGCGTTTGAGCGCGTAGTCGAACACCGCAGCTTGCTCCTGCAACATCTCGGCGATGATGCTGGATTGGTCGGCCGGCGGCAGCGTGAGATAGGCGTCGGCTTCGCCGTATGCGTACTCGATCTTCATGCCGGCTTTCTTCGCGATGTGCATCATGGTCGAATTGCGCGACAGGCAATGCATGTAGAGCATGCTGACGTGCGTATTGCGGCTGCGAATGGCGGCGCGCTCGAAAAGCTTGGAGCCGATGCCCTGCCCACGAGCGCTTTCCAGCACTGATACGCCGAATTCGGCGGTGCGTTTGTCGCCTTCCACCGGCAGATAAGCCAGGTGACCGACGCCGGTCAGTTGCAACTGACTGTTGAATACGCCGAAAACCGTGTCGCGCTTGAAATCGATGGCGCGAACGTAATTTTCGATGACATGGTCCGGCACGATCTGGCCGAAGCGCAGCAGGCGGTCATCTTCGTCGAGCGCGAGGAAGTGGGTAAGCAGCCGTTCGCGGTCGGCAGCGGTGAGTTCACGGACCAGAGCGGGTGCACGACCGGCTGGCTGCGACAGCCGATCGTGCGCGATGATCGGCTCGGCTGCGCGGGGTGTAATCGGATTCATGGTCGGGTTCTCCTTTTAATCGAGCGGCGTGGTGCGCCGCAAAAACGATTTTAGCGGAAATGCTAACCGCATACTAGGGAAAACCCGTATCCAATTCCGAGTAAAGCACCTAAAAACGTCGCGCCGATCTATTAATCTATTGATTTTAAACAATAAATAAACTGAACGGGCGTTCGTGCCTCGGTGTCGCGGCAAGGCAACTGAAGGTCGGCGTGTATCTCCTGACTATTGTTGCTCTGCGCAATCAATCCGGCGCTGAGCCCAGCCCATGATCGACCATGCCGACCACCTGCTCGGCGAACTCCCGATAGCCCATGCGGCCATCCGGCTTCAGCCAGGTGAACGTCCAGTTGATCATGCCGAACACCATCATCGTGAGGGCGGTTTGATTTTCGCGCCTGGCGCGCTCCGGATAAGCGCGCGCCAGTTGCCGCGAAAAGGCCGCGACCACGTCACGCTGGCGGTTCAGGATGATCTCGCGCTGCGTATCCTCCAGATACTTCACGTCGTTCAGCAATGCGACGTGCCGACTGTGCGACGTCTCGTACTCGGATAGAAATGCGCGAATCAGCTCGGCGAAGGTTTCCCGCTCCGTGAGTCCGCGGCGTTGGCTTGCGCCCTCCACCTCGGCGATGATCAGCATCAGCCGCTTGGTGTAACGGTCCAGCAGGTCGAACAGGATGGCTTCCTTGCTCGCGTAGTAGTGGTACAGGCGCGCTTTCGAGGTGCCGCTGGCGGCGGCGAGATCGGCCATCGAGGTGCTCGGATAGCTGGTCTGGGCGAATTTCGCCGCGGCTAACTCGAGAATTTGCTCGCGCTGGGTTTCGTGGTCGGGGGCTCGGGTGCGGGCCATGGTCGTCTGTTCTTCTATTAGTGTGGACAGTGGGAGAGCGCTGCGCACAACTCCAGCGTGCGCCACGCGCGCGCGTCGCCGCGCAGCTTGATGCGCCGGGTCGCGGCCAGTTCGTGCAAGCGCCATAGCGCGATGCTGTCGCTGACCAGCAAGCCGAGGTCGGCGGTCATCAACTCAGCGGCAACGCGCGCGGCGGGTTGCCAGTCCTCGGTGACGTGGTCGAGGATTCGCGCGTCCAGGTCGGCGAAGTTGCCGCTTGTAAATGAGTTGTCGCGCCAGCGCCGCGTCTCGCCGTTCGCGTGTTTGACTTCCTGCCATTCGAGCGCGAGCCGGCTGATACGCAGCACCGAAATCGGCGCGGCGTCGGACAGGTGCGCTTGCAGCACGGTCGGCGCGAACATGCCGACGGAGGTCGCGCGGTCTTTGCGACTGTGCGCCCAGGCGCCGGGGTCGGTAAGGTCGCGAATCGACAGACGCACTTCGTTCAGGCGCTGCGGGCTGTTGCGCAGGTGATAGCAGACCCGGCGGAGCATCAATTGATCCGATGCGCTTTCACCATGCCAGGCCACCAGATTTGTATCGCCGCTAGCGATCTTTTCCAGTGTCGCCGCCTGCTCGCGGAACTCGCGCAGGAAATCCCGCTTCGTATCGGCGCTGACCCGATCCCAGAAGCTGGCTCGCACCTCGGGCGCCTCGTCGATGCCGCGCAAGGGGCCGACTGCCAGGTCATCGCGCAGCGCTTGCACGCGATCGTCGCGGCCCGCCTCCTTAAGCGCGGCGCGCAGTGATTCCGCGGCAACATCGCCGTTGGTGAGATGGATCGTGCTCATCGGCAGTGGCTTCGCTCGGGGATAACAAAAAGGGGCCGCTCGCCGAACGGAACGGACGTCCGATCGCGAGCGGCCCCTAGTGTAAGCGGATCGCGGACCTGCTGAAAGCGCTGCGGACGTCGCACGGACCGGCCGCGGCGCGCGGTTCAACGTTCGTCGTAGCTCACCACGACCCGATCGCTGACCGGATGGCATTGGCACGTCAGCACGAAACCGTCGCGGATTTCATGCTCCTCCAGCGTGTAGTTCTTTTCCATCTTCACTTCGCCTTCCAGCACCTTCGCGCGACAGGTGCAGCAGACGCCGCCTTTGCACGCATACGGCAGCGCAAGGCCGGCTCGCAGGCCGACGTCGAGCACGCTCACGCCCTCGTACGGCAGGCGCAGCTTGCGCCTTTTTCCGTCGAGGACGATTTCGAGGTCGGCGGCCGGCATGTCCTCGGTGATGTCGACCGGCGGCACGCCCGCTTGCGGCAGCGGCGAACCGAAGCGCTCCACATGCACCTTTTCCGGCGGCACGCCCGCGGCTTTCAAGGCGGCCTCGGCGGCATCCATCATCGGGGCGGGGCCGCAAATGAACGCTTCGTCGATGGCATCGGCGGGTAGCAGGTTCTCGATGAAGGCCGCGCACTTTTGTTGATCGAGCACGCCGTTGAAGAGTTCGACGTCCTGCAAGTCGTCGGACAGCACGTGGTAGAGCACGAAGCGGTTCATGAAGCGGTTCTTCAGATCCTCCAGTTCTTCCGCGAACATGATCTGGTCGACGCTGCGGTTGCCGTACACCAGCGTGAAGGTGCTGCGCGGTTCCACTTCGAGCGTGGTCTTGATGATCGCGAGCACGGGTGTGATGCCCGAGCCGCCTGAAAAGGCGATGTACTGCTGACCCTGGTCGGCGTTCAGATGGGTGAAGAAGCGGCCGTCGGGCGTCATCACGTCGATCGTGTGACCGGGCTGCAGCGTATCGAAGGCGAAGTTCGAGAAGCGCCCGCCGCGCACGCGCTTGATGCCGATGCGCAGTTCGCCGTCGCGATCGTAGTCCGTCACGCCGACGCAGATCGAATACGAGCGGCGCGTTTCCTCACCGTCGATGTGCGTCTTCAACGTGACGAACTGGCCTTGCGTGAAGCGGTACTGATCGCGCAGTTCGGCGGGGACTTCGAAGGCGACGGAGACCGCGTCGGCGGTTTCGGGCCGCACTTCGCGGATACGCAGCGGATGAAATTGCGGGGTGGCCATATCAGTACGGTTTGAAGTAGTCGAATGGTTCGCGGCAGTCGAGGCAGCGATACAAGGCCTTGCAGGCCGTCGAGCCGAATTGCGCGAGACGCTCGGTGTGAGATGAGCCGCAACGTGGGCACGGCGGCGCGGGCAGCGCTCGCGGCACGAAGCGCAGCACGTTTTCCCGCGGCGGCGCGGCCGAACCGCAATTGCCCGTGGGCGGCGCGATGCCGTAAGCGCGGAATTTTTCGCGCGCGTCGGCGGTCATCCAGTCGGTGGTCCAGGCGGGCGCGAGCACGGTGGCGATCCGGTACGGCTTGAGGTTCGCCACGTCAAGCGCATGGGCGACGTCCTCCGCGATCTGCGACATGGCCGGGCAGCCGGAATAGGTTGGCGTGATCACGACTTCGAGCGCGCCGTCGGCGGCGCGGCGCACATCGCGCAGAATGCCGAGTTCGCGGATCGACACGACCGGAATCTCCGGATCGGGCACCGTTTCGAGCACGTCCCACGCGCGTGCGAGCGCGGCATCGGGCGCGTGTGTGGCAGTCGAGGTCGTCATCGTCGGATTACCAGGTGGCGCCGGGATGCTGGCGTGCGAGGCTCTGCATTTCGGCCAGCACGAAACCCATGTGCTCCGAATGCTCGCCGTGCTTGCCGGTCGTGATGTGCTTGACCGCTTCGGGCAGTTTCAGCGTGGCTTCGTCGAGCGTGGCGCGGACGTCCTCGAGCCACGCAGGTTCGAGGTCAGAAGTCAGCGGCCCGATGCCGGCGGTGGCGATCGTCTCTTCCACGGCGTCCGTGCTGAAAAACTCGCGCGTGTACGGCAGCAGGTAGTCGAGCGCCGCTTGCGCGCGGCGGTGCGATTCGTCGGTGCCGTCGCCGAAACGGATCAGCCATTCGCTTGCATGATGCAGGTGATAGCTGGTTTCCTTGATCGACTTCGACGCGATCGCAGCCAGTTGCGCGTCGGCGGAGCGGGTGAGCGCCGTCCACAAGTGCGCCATTAGCGCGGAGTAGAGGAAATTGCGCACGATCGTGACCGCGTAGTCCTTGTCGGTTTGCGCGGTGCCGGTCAGGGGGCCGTAGTGCGGCAACTCGGCCAGCGTGTAATTGGCGAACTCGCGTTCGGCGCGGAAGTAGGCGTAGTCGTCTTCGGTGCGGGTTTTGCCGGTGAGCTGCTGTTCGAGCGAGGCGGCATGCGTATACAGCAGCCGCGCCTGGCCGATCAGATCGAGGCTCATGTTCGAGAGCGCGATGTCCTCTTCGAGGACCGGGCCGTGGCCGCACCATTCGGTATTGCGCTGACCGAGGATCAGCGCGGTATCCGCGAGGCGCAGCACGTATTGCAGATGTTCAGGCGTAGTGTGCATGGCCGCGCTTACATGTGATTGACTTCGTCGGGGAGCGTGTAGAACGTCGGATGGCGGTAAATCTTGTCGCCAGCCGGTTCGAACAGTTCCGTCTTGTCTTGCGGCGCGGAGGCCGTGATCGCCGATGACGGCACCACCCAGATGCTCACGCCTTCCTGGCGGCGCGTGTAGACGTCGCGCGCCATGCGCAGCGCCATTGGGGCGTCGGCGGCGTGCAGACTGCCGCAGTGTTTATGGTCGAGTCCCTGCTTGCTGCGCACGAAGACTTCCCAAATCGGCCATTCCTTGTTCATGCTGATCTCCTGATTCCTTGCATGGCTCTTGCCGCGTTTGTCAGGCGGCGTGCTGTTGCGCGCGCTGGCGCTGCTTTTCCGCGTGGGCGAGGGCGGCTTCACGCACCCAGGCGCCGTCGTCGTGGGCTTTGACGCGGGTGGCGAGACGCTCGCGATTGCACGGCCCGTCACCGTTTACGACGCGCCAGAACTCTTCCCAGTCGATGTCGCCGTAGTCGTAGTGGCCGCGCGCCTCGTTCCATTTCAGGTCCGGGTCCGGCAGCGTGACGCCGAGCACCTTGGCCTGGTCGACGGTGGCATCGACGAATTTCTGGCGCAGATCGTCGTTCGAGATGCGCTTGATGCCCCATTTCGACGACTGATTGCTGTGGATCGAATCCTTGTCGCTCGGGCCGAACATCATCAGCACCGGCCACCACCAGCGGTTCACGGCCTGCTGGACCAGTTCGCGTTGCGCTTCGGTGCCGGACATCATCGACATCAGCGCGTCGAAACCCTGGCGCTGGTGGAACGACTCTTCCTTGCAGATGCGGATCATCGCCCGCGCATACGGGCCGTACGTGCAGCGGCACAACGGAATCTGGTTCATGATCGCCGCGCCATCGACCAGCCAGCCGATCACGCCGACGTCGGCCCATGTGGGCGTCGGGTAATTGAAGATGCTGGAATATTTGGCTTTGCCGGAATGCAGCGCCGCGATCAGCTCATCGCGCGACACGCCGAGCGTTTCGGCCGCGCTATATAGATAGAGACCGTGGCCGGCTTCGTCCTGCACCTTGGCGAGCAGGATCGCCTTGCGCTTGAGGCTGGGCGCGCGCGTGATCCAGTTGCCCTCCGGCAGCATGCCGACGACCTCCGAATGCGCGTGCTGCGAGATTTGCCGGACCAGCGTTTTGCGGTAAGCGTCCGGCATCCAGTCCTGCGGCTCGATTTTGCCGTCGTCGGTCATGACTGCGTCGAATCGCGCCTGTTCAGGCGAATTCGCGCCCGAGTCGAGCGGAGCGACATTGCCGGGAATATCCAGGGATTGCGTGTACATGGGGACGCTCTCTGCGGAAGTTTCTGTGTTTGCACAGTATAAGCCAACCGACCGGTCGGTTAATAACTTTTTTGCGACGGATCCTTGCCGTCGATAGGTGCTGGCGGACCCTTGGTGGCCGCAGTCACGCGTCGCTGGCGCCCCGCGCCGACGCTTAACCTATAAAATTGCGAATTGGCCGCGATTTGCGGCCTTCCTGCATCCCCGGTACTCATGTTACGTCTTAGCGAAATCAAACTCCCGCTCGATCATCCCGACAGTGCCCTCGAAGCCGCGGTCCGCGCGCGCCTCGCGGAACTCGGCGTGGCGGCGAACGGGCTCATCCGATACACCGTTTTTCGCCGCGCTCACGATGCCCGCAAGCGCGCCGACATCAAACTCACGTACATCGTCGATGTCGAGGTAACGGATGAGGCTGCCGCGCTCAAGCGGCTCGGCGCAGTGCCGCATTGCGGCGTGACGCCTGACATGACTTACCGGTTCGTCGCCAAGGCCCCGGCGCAATTCACCACATTGCGCCCGGTTGTGATCGGCATGGGGCCGTGCGGCCTGTTCGCCGGACTGATCCTCGCGCAGATGGGCTTCCGTCCGATCATCCTCGAGCGCGGCAAAGCCGTGCGCGAGCGCACCAAGGACACATTCGGCCTGTGGCGCAAGTCGGTGCTGAATCCCGAATCGAACGTGCAGTTCGGCGAAGGCGGCGCGGGTACGTTCTCGGACGGCAAGCTATACAGCCAGATCAAGGATCCGAAGCACTACGGTCGCAAGGTGCTCGACGAATTCGTCCGCGCGGGGGCTCCGGAAGACATCCTGTATCTGAGCCGGCCCCATATCGGCACCTTCCGTCTCGTCAGCATGGTCGAAAAGATGCGCGCGACCATCCACGAGTTGGGTGGTGAAGTGCGCTTTGAAACGCGCGTCGACGACATCGAAATTGACCACGGCAAAGTTCGCGGCCTGAAGCTTTCGACCGGTGAAACGCTGCGTTGCGAGAATGTTGTGCTGGCGGTCGGCCATAGCGCGCGCGATACGTTCGAGATGCTGCATGAGCGCGGCGTCTATATGGAAGCGAAGCCCTTTTCGCTCGGTTTCCGGATCGAGCACCCGCAGGGTTTGATCGATCGCAGCCGGTTCGGCAAGTTCGCCGGGCACAAGCAATTGGGCGCCGCCGACTATAAGGTGGTGCATCACTGCAGCAACGGGCGTGCGGTGTATAGCTTCTGCATGTGCCCCGGCGGCACCGTGGTGGCGGCGACCTCGGAGCCTGGGCGCGTCGTGACGAACGGCATGAGCCAGTATTCGCGGGCCGAGCGCAATGCCAATGCGGGGATTGTCGTCGGCATCACGCCGGACGATTATCCGGGCGGCCCGCTCGCCGGCATCGCGTTTCAGCGCAAGTGGGAGGAGCGGGCGTTCGAGCTGGGCGGCGGCAACTATATGGCGCCGGGTCAACTGGTCGGCGACTTTATCGCCGGACGGCCGTCCACCTCGCTCGGCTCGGTGGTGCCGTCGTACAAACCCGGCGTGCATCCGACCGATCTCAGCACCGCGCTGCCTGATTACGTGATCGAGTCGATTCGCGAAGCCTTGCCGCAGATGGACAAGAAGATCGCCGGCTTTGCCATGCATGACGCGGTGCTGACGGGCGTTGAGACGAGAACGTCGTCACCGATTCGCGTGCGTCGCCGGGACGATTATCAGAGCATGAATGTGGACGGTCTGTATCCGGCTGGTGAGGGCGCCGGGTATGCAGGCGGAATCTATTCGGCGGCGATCGACGGAATCGAAGTGGCGGAAGCGCTGGCATCGAAGATGACCGGAGCGCGGGCGGCCGCCTGAGTCGGCGAAGGGCGTACGCAGCCGCCCGTGACCGCCATTGCGATCGGGCACAATGCACGTTTTCGCCTCGAACCGACCACCGAATGACCATTCGCACTCTGGCTGCCGCATGCGCTGCGGTGTTGCTCACCCAATTTGCCGTTTCCCCGAGCGCTTTTGCCGCCGACGCCTCCGCGCATTGGGTGGCCGCGTGGGCGACGGCGCTGCAGCCGATTCCTCAACGTGCGGATTTGCCTTCGCTGTACCGCGCGCCAGAAGTGGCGGGGCGCACGGTGCGCCAGATCGTCTATCCGACGCTGTCCGGCAAATCGGCGCGGATCCATCTGAGTAATGAGTACGGCAAGACGGCGTTGGTCATCGACGAACTGCGCATCGCGCGCTCGGCCGGCGGTGCCGCGGCTCTGGGCGGCAGCGAAACGCGCGTGACGTTCGGCGGGAAGACAGCGGTGAGTATTCCGCCCGGAGCGGAGCTGGATAGCGATCCCGTCGCAATCGAAGTCGCCAAAGGTGCGCCTTATGCGATCAGCGCGTTCGTGGGGGCGGAGCAACGAATCGTGGCGTGGCACCGTGTATCGAGCCAGGTGAACTATGTTTCGGCACCGGGCAATCACACGGCCGATACTTCGGCCGATTCGTTTCGCAGCCGGTTTACGCAATATGTGTGGCTGACCGGCTTGTCCGTGGACGCCCCTGCGTCGATGGCCGTGGCCGCGATCGGCGACTCCATCACCGATGGCATGCGCTCCAGTCTCAATCAGAACAAGCGTTGGCCGGACGCGCTAGCGCGCCGGTTCGCCGGCAGCGGCGAGCGCTCGATTGCGGTTGTCAATCTCGGCATCAGCGGCAATCGCTTGCTAAGCGATTCGCCGTGCTATGGCGAGGCGCTTGTCCAGCGTTTTGATCGCGACGTGCTCGAGCGTCCTGGCGTCAAGGCGGCGATTCTGCTGATTGGCATCAACGACATCAATTTCGCGGCGATGCCGGCCCGCAATGGTCTCGACTGCGATTTCCCGCATACGCCGGTCACGGCTGCGGGTCTGATCGCCGGATATCAACGAGTGGTAGCCGCCGCGCGGCAGCGTGGCGTAAAGGTGTTCGGCTCGACGCTGACGCCCGCGTCGTTGCCGGCGCAGCGAGAGAGCATCAGGCTTGCGGTCAATCAATGGATTCGGAGCAGCCGCGGTTTCGACGGGGTGGTGGATTTCGACGCGGCGCTACGCGATCCGGCGCAGCCGGAGCGCTTGCAGCGCGCTTTTGACAGCGGCGATCATATTCATCCTAGCGATGCGGGTTATGCCGCAATGGCGGATGCGGTTCCTATCGTTGCAGTAGTGAATTCGTCCCTAAAGTGAGCCGCCAAAAAAAGAATTTGGTCAAACCCTTGTCACATGGCTGAGGTTGGCCTATGATTCGCCTCCTCGTTGCAAACGAGGGCCGCGGTAGAAACCAGCGGCGCGTAGCGCCAAGAAAGAAGTTTTAAGCGAAAGCGAAAAAATGTTCTTGACGAAACGAAAGAGATGTCTCATAATCTCGTTTCTCTGCTGCAGATGCAGCGACGCAGAACGAAGCGGTGCCGGGTGGTTGAAGTGGGCGTCGTGACGGTGGTGAATGCGTAAGCGATCTTTAAAAACTAACAGCCGATAAGTGTGGGCGCTTGATGCGCGGCGCGCGGTGGATTCTTCGGGGTCTGCCGGAAGCGAAAGTATCAAGTCTCACACAGTAATGAAAGGAAGGTTTTCCTGTTGAAAGACAGGATGATCATTCGTCAGTACGTTGAGTGAGCGACCGGTTGGTAAAACAACCGAAAAACAGTAACAGGCATTGAACTGAAGAGTTTGATCCTGGCTCAGATTGAACGCTGGCGGCATGCCTTACACATGCAAGTCGAACGGCAGCACGGGGGCAACCCTGGTGGCGAGTGGCGAACGGGTGAGTAATACATCGGAACGTGTCCTGTAGTGGGGGATAGCCCGGCGAAAGCCGGATTAATACCGCATACGCTCTGCGGAGGAAAGCGGGGGCTCCTTCGGGACCTCGCGCTACAGGGGCGGCCGATGGCAGATTAGCTAGTTGGTGGGGTAAAGGCCTACCAAGGCGACGATCTGTAGCTGGTCTGAGAGGACGACCAGCCACACTGGGACTGAGACACGGCCCAGACTCCTACGGGAGGCAGCAGTGGGGAATTTTGGACAATGGGCGCAAGCCTGATCCAGCAATGCCGCGTGTGTGAAGAAGGCCTTCGGGTTGTAAAGCACTTTTGTCCGGAAAGAAAACCTCTGCCCTAATACGGCGGGGGGATGACGGTACCGGAAGAATAAGCACCGGCTAACTACGTGCCAGCAGCCGCGGTAATACGTAGGGTGCAAGCGTTAATCGGAATTACTGGGCGTAAAGCGTGCGCAGGCGGTCCGCTAAGACAGATGTGAAATCCCCGGGCTTAACCTGGGAACTGCATTTGTGACTGGCGGGCTAGAGTATGGCAGAGGGGGGTAGAATTCCACGTGTAGCAGTGAAATGCGTAGAGATGTGGAGGAATACCGATGGCGAAGGCAGCCCCCTGGGCCAATACTGACGCTCATGCACGAAAGCGTGGGGAGCAAACAGGATTAGATACCCTGGTAGTCCACGCCCTAAACGATGTCAACTAGTTGTCGGGCCTTCATTGGCTTGGTAACGTAGCTAACGCGTGAAGTTGACCGCCTGGGGAGTACGGTCGCAAGATTAAAACTCAAAGGAATTGACGGGGACCCGCACAAGCGGTGGATGATGTGGATTAATTCGATGCAACGCGAAAAACCTTACCTACCCTTGACATGTACGGAATCCTGCTGAGAGGTGGGAGTGCCCGAAAGGGAGCCGTAACACAGGTGCTGCATGGCTGTCGTCAGCTCGTGTCGTGAGATGTTGGGTTAAGTCCCGCAACGAGCGCAACCCTTGTCCCTAGTTGCTACGCAAGAGCACTCCAGGGAGACTGCCGGTGACAAACCGGAGGAAGGTGGGGATGACGTCAAGTCCTCATGGCCCTTATGGGTAGGGCTTCACACGTCATACAATGGTCGGAACAGAGGGTCGCCAAGCCGCGAGGTGGAGCCAATCCCAGAAAACCGATCGTAGTCCGGATCGCACTCTGCAACTCGAGTGCGTGAAGCTGGAATCGCTAGTAATCGCGGATCAGCATGCCGCGGTGAATACGTTCCCGGGTCTTGTACACACCGCCCGTCACACCATGGGAGTGGGTTTTACCAGAAGTGGCTAGTCTAACCGCAAGGAGGACGGTCACCACGGTAGGATTCATGACTGGGGTGAAGTCGTAACAAGGTAGCCGTATCGGAAGGTGCGGCTGGATCACCTCCTTTCTCGAGCTAACGCGTCCAAGTGTTGAGCGCTCACGCTTATCGGCTGTGAAATCAGGCAGACTCAGGGGTCTGTAGCTCAGCTGGTTAGAGCACCGTCTTGATAAGGCGGGGGTCGATGGTTCGAACCCATCCAGACCCACCATTGTCTTGTCTGGTGTGCTGAATGCAACCCCTCTGGCGCATCTGCATGATCCCGGGGGATTAGCTCAGCTGGGAGAGCACCTGCTTTGCAAGCAGGGGGTCGTCGGTTCGATCCCGTCATCCTCCACCAATCCTCAATGCGCAGTGTTCTGTGTACGGCACAGAGCGTTTTGCATTGGCGATTGAGCCAGTCAGAGTGATACGCGGTTATGGCAACTGCGATATCGGCTGTCGTTCTTTAACAATCAGGAAGAAGTAGTAAAGAGATTCACGAAAGGGTACCTCGAGATGGGTGTCCGAGTAGGTGAATCAGGGTTGTGATTGTATCAATGTATGAAAGGGGAATCGGAAGATTGCCCTGGAATACGGCGCAACACGAATACTCAACCTGTAGCGAGCTCAACGGATCCGCAAGGACCGGGAGACACACTCGTTATAGGGTCAAGCGAACAAGTGCATGTGGTGGATGCCTTGGCGATCACAGGCGATGAAGGACGCGGTAGCCTGCGAAAAGCGGTGGGGAGCTGGCAAACGAGCTTTGATCCACCGATATCCGAATGGGGAAACCCACTCCTTATGGAGTATCCGTAGCTGAATACATAGGCTACGTGAAGCGAACGCGGTGAACTGAAACATCTAAGTAACCGCAGGAAAAGAAATCAACCGAGATTCCCAGAGTAGTGGCGAGCGAAATGGGAGCAGCCTGTACTCTTTATCTTCATTGTTAGTCGAACGCTCTGGAAAGTGCGGCCATAGCAGGTGATAGCCCTGTAGACGAAAACAGCGAGGAAGAACTAGGTGTACGACAAGTAGGGCGGGACACGTGAAATCCTGTCTGAAGATGGGGGGACCATCCTCCAAGGCTAAATACTCGTGATCGACCGATAGTGAACCAGTACCGTGAGGGAAAGGCGAAAAGAACCCCGGGAGGGGAGTGAAACAGATCCTGAAACCGCATGCATACAAACAGTCGGAGCCTCGCAAGGGGTGACGGCGTACCTTTTGTATAATGGGTCAGCGACTTACATTCAGTGGCAAGCTTAACCGATTAGGGCAGGCGTAGCGAAAGCGAGTCCGAACAGGGCGATTCAGTCGCTGGGTGTAGACCCGAAACCAGGTGATCTATCCATGGCCAGGATGAAGGTGCGGTAACACGTACTGGAGGTCCGAACCCACTAACGTTGAAAAGTTAGGGGATGAGCTGTGGATAGGGGTGAAAGGCTAAACAAACCTGGAAATAGCTGGTTCTCTCCGAAAACTATTTAGGTAGTGCCTCGTGTATCACCTTCGGGGGTAGAGCACTGTCATGGTTGTGGGGTCCATTGCGGATTACTACGCCATAGCAAACTCCGAATACCGAAGAGTGCAATCACGGGAGACAGACATCGGGTGCTAACGTCCGGTGTCAAGAGGGAAACAACCCAGACCGCCAGCTAAGGTCCCCAAATATTGCTAAGTGGGAAACGAAGTGGGAAGGCTAAAACAGTCAGGAGGTTGGCTTAGAAGCAGCCATCCTTTAAAGAAAGCGTAATAGCTCACTGATCGAGTCGTCCTGCGCGGAAGATGTAACGGGGCTAAGCAATATACCGAAGCTGCGGATGCATATTTATATGCATGGTAGGAGAGCGTTCCGTAAGCCTGCGAAGGTGCACTGGAAAGTGTGCTGGAGGTATCGGAAGTGCGAATGCTGACATGAGTAGCGATAAAGGGGGTGAAAGGCCCCCTCGCCGTAAGCCCAAGGTTTCCTACGCAACGTTCATCGGCGTAGGGTGAGTCGGCCCCTAAGGCGAGGCAGAAATGCGTAGCTGATGGGAAGCAGGTTAATATTCCTGCACCATTGTTGAATGCGATGGGGGGACGGATCGCGGAAGGTTGTCCGGGTGTTGGAAGTCCCGGTCCTTGCATTGGAGAAGGCGCTTTGGCAAATCCGGGCGCGTAATTCAAGGGTGTGAGGCCAGTCACTTCGGTGACGAAGCAATCGGAAGTGGTTCCAGGAAAAGCCTCTAAGCTTCAGTTCAACAAGACCGTACCGCAAACCGACACAGGTGGGCGAGATGAGTATTCTAAGGCGCTTGAGAGAACTCGGGAGAAGGAACTCGGCAAATTGGTACCGTAACTTCGGGATAAGGTACGCCCCTGTAGCTTGATGCGCCTGCGCGCAAAGGGTGAAGGGGTTGCAATAAACTGGTGGCTGCGACTGTTTAATAAAAACACAGCACTCTGCAAACACGAAAGTGGACGTATAGGGTGTGACGCCTGCCCGGTGCCGGAAGATTAAATGATGGGGTGCAAGCTCCTGATTGAAGTCCCGGTAAACGGCGGCCGTAACTATAACGGTCCTAAGGTAGCGAAATTCCTTGTCGGGTAAGTTCCGACCTGCACGAATGGCGTAACGATGGCCACACTGTCTCCTCCCGAGACTCAGCGAAGTTGAAGTGTTTGTGATGATGCAATCTCCCCGCGGCTAGACGGAAAGACCCCATGAACCTTTACTGTAGCTTTGCATTGGACTTTGAACCGGTCTGTGTAGGATAGGTGGGAGGCTTTGAAGCGTGAACGCCAGTTTGCGTGGAGCCATCCTTGAAATACCACCCTGATCTGTTTGAGGTTCTAACCCTGGTCCGTGAATCCGGACCGGGGACAGTGCATGGTAGGCAGTTTGACTGGGGCGGTCTCCTCCCAAAGTGTAACGGAGGAGTACGAAGGTACGCTAGGTACGGTCGGAAATCGTGCTGATAGTGCAATGGCATAAGCGTGCTTGACTGCGAGACCGACAAGTCGAGCAGGTGCGAAAGCAGGTCATAGTGATCCGGTGGTTCTGTATGGAAGGGCCATCGCTCAACGGATAAAAGGTACTCTGGGGATAACAGGCTGATACCGCCCAAGAGTTCATATCGACGGCGGTGTTTGGCACCTCGATGTCGGCTCATCTCATCCTGGGGCTGTAGCCGGTCCCAAGGGTATGGCTGTTCGCCATTTAAAGAGGTACGTGAGCTGGGTTTAAAACGTCGTGAGACAGTTTGGTCCCTATCTGCCGTGGGCGCTGGATATTTGAAGGGGGCTGCTCCTAGTACGAGAGGACCGGAGTGGACGAACCTCTGGTGTACCGGTTGTCACGCCAGTGGCATCGCCGGGTAGCTATGTTCGGAAGAGATAACCGCTGAAAGCATCTAAGCGGGAAACTCGCCTTAAGATGAGATATCCCCGGGGCTTCGAGCCCCTTGAAGGGTCGTTCAAGACCAGGACGTTGATAGGTCAGGTGTGTAAGCGCAGTAATGCGTTGAGCTAACTGATACTAATTGCCCGTAAGGCTTGATCCTATAACCAGTGTGTTTCCGGTGGCGCCTCCCCGCGTCGCCCCGCACGGTTGAGATCCGCGTTGTGCCCGATACACTCACCACCCCATTGCCCCTGGTGCGATGCACCAGACACTACTTCTTCCAGATTGGTCGTGTTGACCCCCGCGTCAACCTGACAACAAGTCATGCCTGATGACCATAGCGAGTCGGTACCACCCCTTCCCATCCCGAACAGGACCGTGAAACGACTCCACGCCGATGATAGTGCGGATTGCCCGTGTGAAAGTAGGTAATCGTCAGGCTCCCATGCAGAAACACAGACCCCACCCCACACCGGTGGGGTTTGTGCGTTTACGCGAAGAGGAATTTACCTTATAGGTGAAAGCTGTGGTGTGGGAACGATCAAGCAAGCCTTGACATCGAGCGGTTGTTCCCTCATAATCGTCAGTTCTCTGCGGAGGGGTGCCCGAGTGGCTAAAGGGGGCAGACTGTAAATCTGTTGGCTTACGCCTACGTTGGTTCGAATCCAACCTCCTCCACCAGAAAATGCAAGCTGTAGAAGTGGTTGGGAATCCATGAATCCTTGCGGGTGTAGCTCAATGGTAGAGCAGAAGCCTTCCAAGCTTACGACGAGGGTTCGATTCCCTTCACCCGCTCCAGCACAAGATGTAGCGCCCATGTGGCTCAGTGGTAGAGCACTCCCTTGGTAAGGGAGAGGTCGGCAGTTCGATCCTGCCCATGGGCACCAGAAGTACTCGGTGATTGTTTGCGCCCGGCGCAACGTACGGATAAATCCTCTTAGGAGTCGAAAATGGCCAAGGGTAAGTTTGAGCGGACCAAGCCGCACGTGAACGTCGGCACGATCGGTCACGTTGACCACGGCAAGACCACGCTGACGGCAGCGATCACGACGGTTCTGACGCAGAAGTTCGGCGGCGAAGCGAAGGCGTATGACCAGATCGACGCGGCGCCGGAAGAAAAGGCGCGCGGCATCACGATCAACACGGCGCACGTCGAGTACGAAACGGCTAACCGCCACTACGCCCACGTCGACTGCCCGGGCCACGCTGACTATGTGAAGAACATGATCACGGGCGCAGCGCAGATGGACGGCGCGATCCTGGTGTGCTCGGCCGCTGACGGCCCGATGCCGCAAACGCGCGAGCACATCCTGCTGGCGCGCCAGGTGGGTGTTCCGTACATCATCGTGTTCCTGAACAAGTGCGACATGGTGGACGACGCCGAGCTGCTGGAGCTGGTCGAGATGGAAGTTCGCGAACTTCTGTCGAAGTACGACTTCCCGGGCGACGACACGCCGATCATCAAGGGTTCGGCCAAGCTGGCGCTGGAAGGCGACAAGGGCGAGCTGGGCGAAGTGGCGATCATGAACCTGGCCGACGCGCTGGACACGTATATCCCGACGCCGGAGCGTGCAGTTGACGGCGCCTTCCTGATGCCGGTGGAAGACGTGTTCTCGATCTCGGGTCGTGGCACGGTGGTGACGGGTCGCGTCGAGCGCGGCGTGGTGAAGGTCGGCGAGGAAATCGAGATCGTCGGTATCAAACCGACGGTGAAGACGACCTGCACGGGCGTGGAAATGTTCCGCAAGCTGCTCGACCAGGGTCAGGCAGGCGACAACGTGGGTATCCTGCTGCGCGGCACGAAGCGTGAAGACGTGGAGCGTGGTCAGGTGCTGGCGAAGCCGGGCTCGATCAATCCGCACACGCACTTCACGGCCGAAGTGTACGTGCTGAGCAAGGACGAGGGCGGCCGCCACACGCCGTTCTTCAACAACTATCGTCCGCAGTTCTACTTCCGTACGACGGACGTGACGGGCTCGATCGAGTTGCCGAAGGACAAGGAAATGGTCATGCCGGGCGACAACGTGTCGATCACGGTGAAGCTGATCAATCCGATCGCGATGGAAGAAGGTCTGCGCTTCGCGATCCGCGAAGGCGGCCGTACCGTCGGCGCAGGTGTCGTTGCCAAGATTCTCGAGTAACGCCAGATAGTTCTCGTTAATCGGTAATTTCGGGGTTGGCGGTGTCGTCAACCCCAAATGGTTTAGGGGTATAGCTCAACTGGCAGAGCGTCGGTCTCCAAAACCGAAGGTTGGGGGTTCGATTCCCTCTGCCCCTGCCAACTCTCGCGTCGCATTTGACGCTTCGTTAAGGTGTTATGGCGAATCCTTCCGTCGAAACTGTAAATACATCCAGCGACAAGCTGATGCTCGTCGCGGGCGTATTGTTGGTCTTGGCCGGATTTGTGGGATTTTTCTGGCTCAATGGCCAGGAGTGGTACGTCCGCGGAGCCGCCTTGGCTGTCGGTGTGATTGCCGGCATCGTAGTCGGTCTTCTCTCTGCGCCTGGCAAGGGCTTCATCGCTTTCGCCAAGGATTCGTATAAAGAAGTTCGCAAAGTTGTCTGGCCAACGCGCAAAGAGGCTACGCAGACAACGCTTGTAGTATTCGGCTTCGTCTTCGTCATGGCGATCTTTCTTTGGATTAGCGATAAATCCATCGAATGGGCGATTTTCTCGGTGATTCTGGGTTGGAAATGATATGAGCGATACTCCGGCATCCCCGAGCGGAAAACGTTGGTACGTCGTGCACGCCTACTCCGGAATGGAGAAGAGCGTGCAACGCGCGCTTCAGGAGCGCATCGAACGCGCCGGCATGCAAGACCAGTTTGGCCAGATCCTCGTACCGACTGAAGAAGTTGTTGAGGTGAAGGGCGGCCACAAATCCGTGACCGAACGTCGTTTCTTCCCGGGCTATGTGCTCGTGGAAATGGAAATGACGGACGAAACGTGGCACCTCGTGAAAAATACGGCAAAGGTGACAGGCTTCGTTGGTGGCGCGCGTAATCGTCCGAGTCCGATCTCTCCGCGAGAAGTCGAGAAGATCATGTCGCAGATGCAGGAAGGTGTCGAAAAACCGCGACCGAAGACCCTGTTTGAAGTAGGCGAGATGGTGCGGGTAAAGGACGGCCCATTCACGGATTTCAACGGCAGCGTCGAAGAAGTGAACTACGAGAAGTCACGTGTCCGGGTTTCCGTTACGATCTTCGGCCGCGCAACGCCGGTCGAGCTGGAATTTGGCCAGGTCGAAAAGTTGTAATTCAGAATTTTGCGGAACGCGGCATCGGCGCGTTCCGCATCTCGCGCTTACGGCTCGCGTAATGGCCGTTGAGGAGCGCAAGTAGCCTGTTTTTCGGTGAACGCGCGCTACTACTCACTGAACGTCTGCATGTATCGGAGCGGCGTTCCAAAGAGGTTTTTAACATGGCAAAGAAAATCATCGGCTTTATCAAGCTGCAGATTCCTGCAGGTAAAGCCAATCCGTCGCCGCCGGTCGGTCCGGCGTTAGGCCAACGTGGCCTGAACATCATGGAGTTCTGCAAGGCGTTCAACGCTCAGACTCAAGCAATGGAACCGGGTCTGCCGATTCCTGTCGTGATCACCGCATTTGCGGATAAGAGCTTCACGTTTGTTCTCAAAACGCCGCCGGCTACGGTTTTGATCAAGAAGGCAGCGAAGATCGACAAGGGTTCGAGCAAGCCGCATACGGACAAGGTCGGCAAGATCACTCGTGCTCAAGCTGAAGACATCGCCAAGACCAAGATGCCCGATCTGACGGCAGCTGATCTGGACGCAGCGGTTCGTACGATCGCTGGTAGCGCCCGCTCGATGGGCATCACCGTGGAGGGCGTGTAAATGGCTAAGCTTTCGAAGCGTCTGCAAGCATTTGCAGCCAAGGTGGATCGTCAAAAACTGTATCCGATCGATGACGCACTGTCGCTCGTGAAGGAATGTGCAAGCGCAAAGTTCGACGAGTCGATCGACGTTGCAGTGCAACTCGGCATCGATGCGAAGAAGTCTGACCAGGTAGTTCGTGGCTCGGTCGTGCTGCCGGCAGGTACCGGTAAATCGGTCCGCGTGGCAGTGTTCGCACAGGGCGAGAAGGCGGAACAAGCCCGTGTCGCCGGCGCGGAAATCGTCGGTATGGAAGATCTGGCTGAACAAGTCAAGGCTGGCAAGCTGGACTTCGACATTGTGATCGCTTCGCCAGACACGATGCGCGTAGTCGGTACGTTGGGTCAGATCCTCGGCCCGCGTGGCTTGATGCCGAACCCGAAGGTCGGTACGGTTACGGCCGACGTCGCAACGGCAGTCAAGAATGCCAAGGCTGGCCAAGTGCAATTCCGTGTCGACAAGGCCGGTATCATCCACGCTACCATCGGCCGCGCTTCGTTCGAGCCGACGGCTCTGCGTAGCAACCTGAACGCTCTCGTCGACGCGCTGCAAAAAGCGAAGCCGGCAACGAGCAAAGGTGTCTACCTGCGCAAGGTCGCTCTGTCGAGCACGATGGGTGTTGGCGTTCGCGTCGACCAAGCGTCGCTCGCGGCACAGTAAGAGATTTCACGTCGTCTCGGCGAGAGTCGAGACGCTTTTATGGGCTTTGGGCGGTTGCGAGGTGGCGGTCTGCATCACGCAACCGGTTGTCAAAGACCGTTGGCGGGCACGCAGCGGGTAGGCGGGTCCTTAATGGAAAGCCAACGCAGATGGCGAACCCGAAAAGGTTTTGTAGTGATGAAACCGTTGGATATCCGCAGCAATGTGGATTTCCAACGGTCGAAATACTCCTGACTGGTCGGACGCCGTTATTGAACGCGGTACACAAGGCGCACGCCGCGTGTATCGAATCTGGAGGTTAACCGTGCCACTCAACAAAGAAAGCAAGCAGGCCGTCGTCGCTGAGGTTGCCGCGCAAGTCGCGAAAGCCCAGACCGTGGTTCTGGCTGAGTATCGTGGGATCACGGTTGGCGATCTGACCAAGCTGCGCGCGAAAGCGCGTGAGCAACAGGTTTACCTTCGTGTGTTGAAAAACACGCTGGCGCGTCGCGCTGTCGAAGGTACCCCCTTTGCTCCGCTGGCAGAGCAGATGACCGGTCCCCTGATCTACGGCATCTCGGAAGATGCAATTGCTGCTGCTAAGGTCGTCAACGACTTCGGCAAGAGCAATGACAAGTTGGTCATCAAGGCTGGTTCCTACGAAGGCAAGGTGATGGACAAGGCTGGCGTGCAAGCGCTGGCAAACATCCCGAGCCGCGAAGAACTGCTCTCCAAGCTGTTGTACGTTATGCAAGCACCTGTTTCGGGCTTTGCGCGCGCTCTGGCCGCGCTGGCAGAAAAGAAACAAGGCGAAGAAACCGCTGCATAAGGTACTTCAGTCGAGCGTGATTGATCGCTGGCTGTATCCGAATTCAATTTAGGAGTATTTCAAATGGCAATCGCAAAAGAAGACATCCTCGAGGCAGTAAGCTCGATGTCGGTTCTGGAACTGAACGAGCTGGTCAAGGCGTTCGAAGAAAAGTTTGGCGTGTCGGCAGCTGCTGTTGCAGTGGCAGGCCCGGCAGGCGGTGGTGCTGCTGCTGCTGCTGAAGAGCAAACCGAATTCACGGTCAACCTGACGGAAGTCGGCGCGAACAAGGTTTCGGTCATTAAGGCCGTTCGTGAACTGACGGGTCTCGGCCTGAAGGAAGCGAAGGACCTGGTCGACGGCGCACCGAAGCCTGTTAAGGAATCGGTACCGAAGGCTGCTGCTGAAGAAGCCAAGAAGAAGCTGGAAGAAGCCGGCGCGAAGGCTGAAATCAAGTAAGTTTCAGCGCGTTGCGCTAAGGCTGGCGGTTTTCCACCGCCGGCCTTTTTGTGCTTTGTGGGGGGCACGTTTTTGCAAGACGTTTGGGCAAAAACATCGCTCCCAGAAGTCAAAGAAAAACCGTCTATCGGCAAGATTGACCGGCGTTTCTCTTTGTCTTCTGAAGCGACTGCAGAAGGCAAGTTTGGTCGGGTAGCGGGCAACACAGGCATCCGCTGCCGTCAGCCAGCGGTTGGTAGCGGCCAACCACCAAGCTTCTAGGCTCGTTCAAGCCATCGGACGGCCATCGGGTCTCAGTCGGTGAACACTCGGGTTGTCTCATCAAGGTATCCTGCCTCGACAACAATGCCCGCCGTGATTCGGAGATCGTATGCAATATTCCTTCACCGAGAAGAAGCGCATTCGCAAGAGTTTTGCGAAGCGCCCCATCGTTCACCAAGTACCTTTCCTGCTGGCTACCCAGCTTGAATCATTCAGCACGTTTCTGCAAGCAGACACGCCGTCCACGCAACGCAAGCCGGAAGGTCTGCAAGCTGCGTTCACATCCGTTTTCCCGATTGTTTCGCATAACGGGTTCGCACGTCTAGAGTTCGTCAGCTACATGCTGTCGCCGCCGGCATTCAACATCAAGGAATGTCAGCAGCGCGGTTTGACGTATTGTTCGGCTCTGCGCGCCAAAGTGCGTCTTGTGCTGCTCGACAAGGAATCGCCGAGTAAGCCGGTCGTGAAGGAAGTGAAGGAACAGGAAGTCTACATGGGCGAAATTCCGCTCATGACGCCGACCGGTTCCTTCGTCATCAACGGCACGGAACGTGTGATCGTTTCGCAGCTGCACCGTTCGCCCGGCGTGTTTTTCGAACACGACAAGGGCAAGACGCACAGCTCGGGCAAACTGCTGTTTTCCGCGCGTATCATCCCCTACCGCGGTTCGTGGCTCGACTTCGAATTCGATCCGAAGGACGTACTGTATTTCCGCGTCGACCGTCGCCGCAAGATGCCGGTCACGATCCTGCTGAAGGCGATCGGCCTCACGCCGGAACAGATCCTCGCAAACTTCTTCGTGTTCGACAATTTCACGCTGATGCCGGAAGGCGCGCAGATGGAATTCGTGCCCGAGCGTCTGCGTGGTGAAGTCGCGCGCTTCGACATCACGGACCGTGACGGCAACGTGATCGTCCAGAAGGACAAGCGGATCAACGCCAAGCATATTCGCGATCTCGACAACGCGAAGACGAAGTTCATTTCGGTGCCGGAAGACTATCTGCTCGGTCGCGTGCTGGCGAAGAACGTCGTCGACGGCGACACCGGTGAAGTCATCGCCAACGCGAACGACGAAATCACGGAAACCGTCCTCGAAAAGCTGCGCGAGTCGAAGATCAAGGACATCCAGACGCTCTACACGAACGATCTGGATCAGGGTCCGTACATTTCGTCGACGCTGCGCATCGACGAAACCGCAGACAAGATGGCCGCGCGCATCGCGATCTACCGCATGATGCGTCCTGGCGAGCCGCCGACCGAAGAAGCGGTCGAGGCGCTCTTCAACCGTCTGTTCTACAGCGAAGATGCATACGACCTCTCGAAGGTAGGTCGTATGAAGTTCAACCGCCGCGTCGGTCGCGATGAAATCATCGGCCCGATGACGCTGCAAGACGACGACATCCTCGCCACGATCAAGATCTTGGTCGAGCTGCGCAACGGCAAGGGCGAAGTGGACGATATCGACCACTTGGGCAATCGTCGTGTGCGTTGCGTCGGCGAACTGGCGGAAAACCAGTTCCGTGCAGGTCTCGTGCGTGTCGAACGTGCTGTGAAGGAACGCCTCGGCCAAGCCGAAAGCGAAAACCTGATGCCGCACGATCTGATCAATTCAAAGCCGATTTCCTCGGCGATTCGCGAATTCTTCGGTTCGTCGCAGCTGTCGCAGTTCATGGACCAAACGAACCCGCTGTCGGAAATCACCCACAAGCGCCGTGTTTCGGCTCTTGGCCCGGGCGGTTTGACGCGTGAGCGCGCCGGCTTTGAAGTCCGCGACGTGCACCCGACGCACTACGGTCGTGTGTGCCCGATTGAAACGCCGGAAGGTCCGAACATCGGCCTGATCAACTCGCTCGCGCTGTATGCGCACCTGAATGAATACGGCTTCCTCGAAACGCCGTATCGGAAGGTTGTGGACGGCAAGGTGACCGACCAGATCGACTACCTGTCGGCGATCGAAGAAGGCCGTTATGTGATCGCTCAGGCGAACGCGGCGGTGGCTGAAGACGGCACGCTGACCGACGAACTGGTTTCCTCGCGTGAAGCGGGCGAAACGCTGATGGTCACGCCGGACCGCATCCAGTATATGGACGTGGCACCGTCGCAGATCGTGTCGGTGGCGGCATCGCTGATTCCGTTCCTCGAGCACGACGACGCGAACCGCGCGTTGATGGGTTCGAACATGCAGCGTCAGGCTGTGCCGTGTCTGCGCCCTGAGAAGGCCGTGGTCGGTACGGGCATCGAGCGCACGGTCGCGGTCGACTCGGGCACGACGGTTCAGGCATTCCGTGGCGGTGTGGTCGATTACGTCGACGCGGGCCGTATGGTGATTCGCGTGAACGACGATGAAGCCGCTGCCGGCGACGTCGGCGTGGACATCTACAACCTGATCAAGTACACGCGTTCGAACCAGAACACGAACATCAACCAGCGCCCGATCGTAAAGGTCGGCGACATCGTGTCGCGTGGCGACGTGCTGGCTGACGGCGCCTCGACCGACCTCGGCGAACTGGCGCTCGGCCAGAACATGCTGGTCGCGTTCATGCCGTGGAATGGCTACAACTTCGAAGACTCGATCCTGATCTCGGAGAAGGTGGTTGCGGACGATCGCTACACGTCGATCCACATCGAAGAGCTGAACGTCGTTGCTCGCGATACGAAGCTCGGACCGGAAGAAATCACGCGCGACATTTCGAACCTGGCTGAAGTGCAACTCGGCCGTCTCGACGAGTCGGGCATTGTCTACATCGGCGCTGAAGTCGAAGCAGGCGACGTGCTGGTCGGCAAGGTCACGCCAAAGGGCGAGACTCAGCTCACGCCGGAAGAAAAGCTGCTGCGCGCGATCTTCGGTGAGAAGGCTTCGGACGTGAAGGACACGTCGCTGCGCGTGCCGTCGGGCATGAGCGGCACCGTGATCGACGTGCAAGTGTTCACGCGTGAAGGCATTCAGCGCGACAAGCGCGCGCAACAGATCATCGACGATGAGCTGAAGCGTTATCGCCTCGACCTGAACGACCAGTTGCGTATCGTGGAAGGTGACGCGTTCCAGCGTCTCGCACGTATGTTGACCGGCAAGGTCGCGAACGGCGGTCCGAAGAAGCTTGCGAAGGGTACGAAGATCGAACAGGCTTACCTCGAAGATCTCGACCACTACCACTGGTTCGACATCCGCCTCGCGGACGAAGAAGCAGCGGCACAGCTCGAAGCCATCAAGGACTCGATCGAACAGAAGCGTCACCAGTTCGATCTCGCGTTCGAAGAGAAGCGCAAGAAGCTCACGCAAGGCGACGAATTGCCGCCGGGCGTGCTGAAGATGGTCAAGGTTTACCTGGCGGTCAAGCGCCGTTTGCAGCCCGGCGACAAGATGGCCGGCCGTCACGGTAACAAGGGTGTCGTGTCGAAGATCGTTCCGATTGAAGACATGCCGTACATGGCCGATGGCCGTCCGGCTGACGTCGTTCTGAACCC
This sequence comes from Paraburkholderia terricola, assembly GCF_003330825.1. Taxonomy (NCBI): domain Bacteria; kingdom Pseudomonadati; phylum Pseudomonadota; class Betaproteobacteria; order Burkholderiales; family Burkholderiaceae; genus Paraburkholderia; species Paraburkholderia terricola. Next base: position 3,722,869 of record NZ_CP024941.1, on the reverse strand, counting down.
GCTCGGCGTGCCGTCGCGGATGAACGTGGGTCAGGTTCTCGAAGTGCATCTGGGTTGGGCCGCGAAGGGTCTCGGCTGGCGTATCGGTGAAATGCTGCAGCGTCAGGCGAAGATCGAAGAACTGCGCGAATTCCTGACCAAGATCTACAACGAGTCGGGCCGCGCTGAAGAGCTGGACAGCTTCACCGACGACGAAATCGTCGAACTGGCGAAGAACCTGCGCGAAGGCGTGCCGTTCGCCACGCCGGTGTTCGACGGTGCGACGGAAGAAGAAATGTCGCGCGCGTTGGACCTGGCATTCCCGGACGACATCGCGAAGAACCTCGGCATGACGCCGTCGAAAAACCAGGTGCGTCTGTACGACGGTCGCACGGGTGAGATGTTCGAACGTACGGTGACTGTCGGCTACATGCACTACCTGAAGCTGCACCACTTGGTCGACGACAAGATGCACGCGCGTTCCACGGGCCCGTACTCGCTCGTGACGCAGCAGCCGTTGGGCGGTAAGGCGCAGTTCGGTGGCCAGCGTTTCGGTGAGATGGAAGTGTGGGCGCTCGAAGCGTACGGCGCATCGTACGTGCTGCAAGAAATGCTGACGGTGAAGTCGGACGACGTGACCGGCCGGACCAAGGTCTATGAGAACCTGGTCAAGGGCGATCACGTGATCGACGCCGGCATGCCGGAATCCTTCAACGTGTTGGTGAAGGAAATCCGCTCGCTCGGTATCGACATCGACCTCGACCGCAACTAATCGGACTACGGAGAGAAGGCAATGAAAGCTCTGCTCGATCTATTCAAGCAAGTCCAACAACCAGAAGTTTTTGACGCGATCAAGATCGGTCTGGCCTCGCCCGACAAAATCCGTTCGTGGTCGTTCGGTGAAGTGAAGAAGCCGGAAACCATCAACTACCGGACGTTCAAGCCGGAGCGTGATGGTCTGTTCTGCGCGAAGATTTTCGGGCCGATCAAAGACTACGAATGCCTTTGTGGCAAGTACAAGCGCCTGAAGCATCGTGGCGTGATTTGCGAAAAGTGCGGCGTCGAAGTGACGCTCGCCAAGGTGCGTCGCGAACGGATGGGCCACATTGAGTTGGCCTCGCCGGTTGCGCACATCTGGTTCCTGAAGTCGCTGCCGTCGCGTCTGGGCATGGTGCTCGACATGACGCTGCGCGACATCGAACGCGTGCTGTACTTCGAAGCCTATGTGGTGATCGATCCGGGCATGACGCCGCTGAAAGCGCGGCAGATCATGACCGAAGAGGATTACTACAACAAGGTCGAAGAGTACGGCGACGAGTTCCGCGCCGAAATGGGCGCGGAAGGCGTGCGCGAACTGCTGCGCGCGATCAACATCGACGAGCAGGTCGAGATGCTGCGCACCGAACTCAAGAACACGGGTTCGGAAGCGAAGATCAAGAAGTACGCGAAGCGCCTGAAGGTGCTCGAGGCTTTCCAGCGTTCGGGCATCAAGCCCGACTGGATGGTGCTCGAAGTGCTGCCGGTGCTGCCGCCGGAACTGCGTCCGCTGGTGCCGCTGGACGGCGGCCGCTTCGCGACGTCGGACCTGAACGACCTGTATCGCCGCGTGATCAACCGTAACAACCGGTTGAAGCGTCTGCTCGAGCTGAAGGCGCCTGAAATCATCGTCCGCAACGAAAAGCGGATGCTGCAGGAAGCCGTCGATTCGCTGCTCGACAACGGTCGCCGCGGTAAGGCGATGACCGGCGCGAACAAGCGTCCGCTGAAGTCGCTCGCTGACATGATCAAGGGTAAGGGCGGCCGTTTCCGTCAAAACCTGCTCGGTAAGCGCGTGGACTACTCCGGCCGTTCGGTGATCGTGGTCGGCCCGACGCTCAAGCTGCACCAGTGCGGCCTGCCGAAGCTGATGGCGCTCGAACTGTTCAAGCCTTTCATCTTCAACAAGCTCGAGGTGATGGGTGTCGCTACCACCATCAAGGCTGCGAAGAAGGAAGTCGAGAACCAGACGCCGGTGGTGTGGGACATCCTCGAAGAGGTGATCCGCGAGCATCCGGTCATGCTGAACCGTGCGCCTACGCTGCACCGCCTCGGCATTCAGGCTTTCGAGCCGGTGCTGATCGAAGGCAAGGCAATCCAGCTGCACCCGCTCGTTTGCGCGGCGTTCAACGCCGACTTCGACGGTGACCAGATGGCTGTTCACGTGCCGCTGTCGCTGGAAGCGCAGATGGAAGCGCGCACGCTGATGCTGGCGTCGAACAACGTCCTGTTCCCGGCCAATGGCGATCCGTCGATCGTGCCGTCGCAGGATATCGTGCTTGGCCTGTACTACGCGACGCGTGAAGCGGTGAATGCGAAGGGCGAAGGCCTGACGTTCACCGGCGTCTCGGAAGCACTGCGTGCCTACGAGAACAAGGAAGTCGAGCTCGCCTCGCGCGTCAACGTGCGGATCACGGAAATGGTCCACAACGAAGACAAGTCGGAAGGTGCGCCGGCGTTCGTGCCGAAGATCACGCTGTATCCGACCACCGTCGGCCGCGCAATCCTGTCGGAGATTCTTCCGCCGGGCCTGCCGTTCTCGGTGCTGAACAAGCCGCTGAAGAAGAAGGAAATCTCGCGCCTGATCAACACCGCATTCCGCAAGTGCGGTCTGCGTGAAACGGTGATTTTCGCCGACCAGTTGATGCAGTCGGGTTTCCGTCTGGCAACGCGCGCGGGTATCTCCATCTGCGTCGACGACATGCTCGTGCCGCCGCAGAAGGAAACCATCGTCGGCGACGCCGCGAAGAAGGTGAAGGAATACGACCGTCAGTACATGTCGGGTCTCGTCACGTCGCAAGAGCGCTACAACAACGTCGTCGACATCTGGTCGGCAACGTCGGAAGCGGTCGGCAAGGCGATGATGGAACAGCTGTCGACGGAACCGGTGGTCGATCGCGACGGCAACGAAACGCGTCAGGAGTCGTTCAATTCCATCTACATGATGGCCGACTCCGGTGCTCGCGGTTCGGCGGTTCAGATTCGTCAGCTGGCCGGTATGCGTGGCCTGATGGCGAAGCCGGACGGCTCGATCATCGAGACGCCGATCACGGCGAACTTCCGCGAAGGCCTGAACGTGTTGCAGTACTTCATCTCGACCCACGGCGCACGTAAGGGTCTGGCTGATACGGCACTGAAGACGGCAAACTCGGGTTACCTGACGCGTCGTCTCGTGGACGTGACGCAGGATCTGGTCGTGGTCGAGGACGACTGCGGTACGTCCAACGGCGTTGCCATGAAGGCGTTGGTCGAAGGCGGTGAAGTCGTCGAAGCGCTGCGTGACCGTATCCTCGGTCGCGTGACGGTGGCTGACGTCGTCAATCCGGAATCGCAGGAAACGCTGTACGAAACGGGCACGCTGCTCGACGAAGATGCGGTCGAGGAAATCGAACGCCTCGGCATCGACGAAGTGCGCGTGCGTACGCCGCTGACTTGCGAAACGCGTTACGGTCTGTGCGCAGCCTGCTACGGCCGCGACCTGGGCCGAGGCTCGTCGGTCAACGTCGGTGAGGCAGTCGGCGTGATCGCCGCGCAGTCGATCGGTGAACCGGGCACGCAGCTCACGATGCGTACGTTCCACATCGGTGGTGCGGCGTCGCGTGCAGCGGTGGCTTCGTCGATCGAAGCGAAGTCGAACGGTACGGTGCGCTTCACGGCAACGATGCGCTACGTCACCAACGCGAAGGGCGAGCAGATCGTCATTTCGCGTTCCGGCGAAGCGATGATCACCGACGACCACGGCCGCGAGCGCGAACGTCACAAGGTGCCGTACGGCGCGACGCTGTTGCAACTGGACGGCGCGCAGATCAAGGCCGGCACGCAACTGGCGACGTGGGATCCGATGACGCGTCCGATCATCACCGAGTACGGTGGCACGGTGAAGTTCGAAAACGTCGAGGAAGGCGTGACGGTTGCCAAGCAGATCGACGATGTGACGGGTCTCTCGACGCTGGTCGTGATCGACGTGAAGCGCCGCGGTTCGCAAGCGTCGAAGACGGTGCGTCCGCAGGTCAAGCTGCTCGATGCGAACGGCGAAGAAGTCAAGATCCCGAACACCGAGCACTCGGTGCAAATCGGCTTCCAGGTCGGCGCGCTGATCACCGTGAAGGACGGGCAGCAAGTGCAGGTCGGCGAAGTGCTCGCACGTATCCCGACCGAATCGCAGAAGACGCGTGACATTACCGGCGGTCTGCCGCGTGTGGCGGAACTGTTCGAAGCACGTTCGCCGAAAGACGCAGGTATCCTGGCGGAAGTCACGGGTACGACGTCGTTCGGCAAGGACACGAAGGGCAAGCAGCGTCTCGTTATCACGGACCTCGAGGGCAACCAGCACGAGTTCCTGATCGCGAAGGAAAAGCAGGTTCTGGTGCACGATGGTCAGGTCGTCAACAAGGGCGAAATGATCGTGGACGGGCCGGCGGATCCGCACGACATCCTGCGTTTGCAGGGCGTCGAAGCGCTGTCGCGTTACATCGTGGACGAAGTGCAGGACGTGTACCGTTTGCAAGGCGTGAAGATCAACGACAAGCACATTGAAGTGATTGTTCGTCAGATGCTGCGCCGTGTGCAGATCACGGACAACGGCGATACGCGTTTCATCCCGGGCGAACAGGTCGAGCGGTCGGACATGCTCGACGAGAACGACCGTATGATCGCGGAAGACAAGCGTCCGGCAACGTACGAAAACGTGCTGCTCGGTATCACGAAGGCCTCGTTGTCGACCGATTCGTTCATCTCCGCGGCGTCGTTCCAGGAAACGACCCGCGTGCTGACCGAAGCGGCGATCATGGGCAAGCGCGATGACCTGCGTGGTCTGAAGGAAAACGTGATCGTCGGCCGTCTGATTCCGGCCGGTACGGGTCTCGCGTTCCACAAGGCACGCAAGAGCAAGGAACTGTCCGACCGCGAGCGTTTCGATCAGATCGCAGCGGAAGAGTCGTTCGAATTCGGTACGCCGGAAACCCCGGCCGCCGAACAGCACCACTCCGGCGAGTAAGTCCGGGCGGCGTTAGCCGCTTTGGACTCACCAGCCAGCGAAGCCGCTCAGTTTCGACTGAGCGGCTTTTTTTTATGCGCTCTTCTTTTGCGTGCTTTGCGCTGATTTGTTAGGCCAAACGGCTAACGTTTGTCGCAAATGGCGGGCGCAGCACGAATGCGTTGGTAAAATTCGTGTCACCGGCTCCACGCTGCTTCTCTCAAATTCATGTCCCGTCCGCTCGAAATCCTCAACGAAGTCTTCGGTTACCCCGCGTTCAGAGGACAGCAGGGCGAAATTGTCGAACACGTCTCGGGCGGCGGCGATTGTCTCGTACTGATGCCAACGGGCGGCGGCAAATCGTTGTGCTATCAGATTCCGTCGCTGGTACGGCGAGAAGGCGGCTTCGGTACGGGAATCGTGGTTTCACCACTGATCGCGCTCATGCAGGATCAGGTGGCGGCGCTGACTGAAGTCGGCGTGCGTGCGGCGTATCTGAATTCGACGTTGTCGAGTGCCGAAGCGATGGCCACGGAACGCGCATTGCGCGATGGCGAAATCGATCTGTTGTACGTGGCGCCTGAGCGGTTGATGACGCCCCGATTCCAGGAGTTGCTGGAGCGCACGCGCATCGGGCTCTTCGCAATCGACGAGGCGCATTGCGTGTCGCAATGGGGGCACGATTTCCGGCCGGAATATATCCAGTTGTCGGTGCTGCACGAGCGCTTCCCGAATGTGCCGCGCATCGCACTCACCGCCACGGCCGACGCGATTACGCGTGACGAGATCATTCACCGTTTGGCGCTGGACGACGCACGCGTTTTCGTGTCGAGTTTCGATCGGCCGAACATCCGCTATCGCATTGTCGAAAAAGACAATGCGCGCACCCAGTTGCTCGATTTCATTCGCGCGGAACATACGCGGCCGGACGGCACGACCGACGCCGGCGTCGTGTATTGCCTGTCGCGCCGCAAGGTCGAAGAAACGGCGGAGTGGCTGAAGGAAAAAGGCATGCGCGCGTTGCCGTATCACGCCGGCATGGAGTTCGAAATCCGCCAGAAGCATCAGGAGATGTTTCAGCGCGAGGAAGGCATCGTGATGTGCGCGACGATCGCATTCGGCATGGGAATCGACAAGCCGGACGTGCGCTTTGTCGCTCACCTCGACTTACCGAAGAGCGTCGAGGGCTATTACCAGGAAACGGGGCGCGCCGGTCGCGACGGCATGGCTGCCAACGCGTGGATGGCCTATGGCCTCGGCGATGTCGTGCAGCAGCGCAAGATGATCGACGAATCCGACGCCGACGACGCACACAAACGCGTGCAGACCGGCAAGCTCGATGCGTTGCTCGGTCTGTGCGAGGCCGCGACCTGCCGGCGGGTGCGGTTGCTCGCCTATTTCGGCGAATCGAGCGAGCCATGCGGCAACTGCGACAACTGCCTCGAGCCGCCCCACACATGGGACGCGACGCGCGAAGCGCAGATGGCGCTTTCCTGCGTGTTTCGCGCGCAGCGGGCGAGCGGTTTTCACTTCGGCGCGGGCCATCTGATCGATATCCTGCGCGGCAACCGCAGCGAAAAAATCTTGCAGCGTGGGCATGAAAAGCTGACCACATTCGGCATCGGCGCCGCGCTAGGCGAGCCGGAGTGGCGTGCGGTGTTTCGCCAACTCGTCGCGTTCGGCTATCTGACGGTCGACCACGAAGGATTTGGCTCGCTGGTTCTCACCGAAGCGAGCAAGCCGGTGCTCAAGGGCGAGCAGAGTGTCACGATGCGTCGCTATGTAAAGCCGACGCGCTCCCGCCAGTCGTCCGGACGCACCAGCGAGCGTGCCGACCCCACGATCGGCATGGGTCCGCGCGAACGCGCCCGCTGGGAGCGGCTGCGCGCGTGGCGCACCGAAACGGCCAGGAGCGACGGTGTGCCGGCTTATGTGATCTTCCACGACGCGACGCTCGCGGAGATTGCCCGCAACGGCCCAGATTCCATCGAAGATTTGCGGAGTATCCCGGGCATGGGGGCGCGGAAACTGGATCGTTTCGGCGACGAGTTGCTGGAAGTCGTCGCCGCCGACTGAGTGCTCGGGCGCCTCCGCTGGGGTGCGAAGCATCGCAAGCTGTTGACTCTCTTAGTATTTTCGGAATATTATGCTAGGTTCCGGTTCTTGAGATGCCTGCGCGCGGAATCAATCCACGCGCTGCGATCGGATCCGGAAGTTCGATGCGCAATCGTTTCTGCTTTGCCCGGAAACAGATGCGTCGATTTTGTTCAATTTCAGGAATAAACAATGCCAACCATCAATCAACTGGTTCGCAAAGGCCGCGCGTCGGAAACGACGAAGAGCAAGAGCCCGGCTTTGCAGGACTGCCCCCAGCGTCGCGGCGTGTGCACCCGTGTGTACACCACGACGCCGAAGAAGCCGAACTCGGCGCTCCGTAAGGTTGCGAAGGTGCGCCTGACGAACGGCTTCGAAGTCATTTCGTATATCGGTGGTGAAGGCCACAACCTGCAGGAACACTCGGTCGTGCTGATTCGCGGCGGCCGTGTCAAGGACTTGCCGGGTGTGCGTTACCACATGGTTCGCGGCTCGCTGGATACCCAGGGCGTCAAGGACCGTAAGCAGGCTCGCTCGAAGTACGGTGCGAAGCGTGCAAAAGCTGGCAAGTAATTAGCCGGTCAGAGTAGTTTCAGGTCGCCTGCAAGGGCGGTAATAGCGGTGGTGCCGGAATCGCCGGCGCTGTCGAGTAAGTGGTCACCCGACCAGGCTGGTAAGTCGCTAGAGATGAATCGGGTTAGTTGGTGGCCGCGGAGCTAAAAATAGCTCCAACTGAAAAGTAAAGGAAGAAACATGCCGCGTCGTCGCGAAGTCCCCAAGCGGGAAGTGTTGCCGGATCCGAAATTCGGCAACGTAGATGTAGCTAAGTTCATGAACGTGCTGATGCTCTCCGGCAAGAAGTCGGTTGCCGAGCGTATCGTGTACGGCGCTTTCGAACAGATCCAGACCAAGGGTGGCAAGGACCCGCTGGAAGTGTTCACGGTAGCGCTCAACAACGTCAAGCCGGTGGTGGAAGTGAAGAGCCGCCGCGTTGGTGGTGCGAACTATCAGGTTCCGGTCGAAGTGCGCCCGTCGCGTCGTATGGCATTGGCGATGCGTTGGCTGCGTGAAGCCGCGAAGAAGCGCAGCGAGAAGTCGATGGCCCTGCGTCTGGCAGGTGAACTCTCCGAAGCGGCTGAAGGCCGTGGCGGCGCAATGAAGAAGCGCGACGAAGTTCACCGGATGGCAGAAGCCAATAAGGCGTTCTCGCACTTCCGTTTCTAAGCTCCCCGAACCCGGGTTAGCAGAAAAATCGGAAAGAAATTCCGGGCGGGTGCGCTTACAAAGCGCCTCGCCCGTTTGTGTTACAGCGCGATGGGTATTTTCTCGCATCGCGTCATCCCCATAGAGGATCAAAGTGGCTCGCAAGACACCTATCGAGCGCTACCGTAACATCGGTATTAGCGCTCACATCGACGCCGGCAAAACGACGACGACCGAGCGCATCCTGTTCTACACCGGCGTGAACCACAAGATTGGTGAAGTGCACGACGGCGCTGCCACCATGGACTGGATGGAGCAGGAGCAGGAACGCGGCATCACGATCACGTCCGCTGCCACCACGGCGTTCTGGAAAGGCATGGCCGGCGACCGCGCTGAGCACCGCATTAACATCATCGACACGCCGGGACACGTCGACTTCACGATTGAAGTCGAGCGCTCGATGCGCGTGCTCGATGGCGCATGCATGGTGTACTGCGCAGTGGGCGGCGTGCAGCCCCAGTCGGAAACCGTGTGGCGTCAGGCTAACAAGTACAAGGTTCCCCGTCTCGCGTTCATCAACAAGATGGATCGTACCGGCGCGAACTTCTTCAAGGTCTATGACCAGCTCAAGCTGCGCCTGAAGGCGAATCCGGTGCCGGTCGTTGTGCCTATCGGCGCTGAAGAGAACTTCACGGGCGTGGTCGATCTGCTGAAGATGAAGGCGATCATTTGGGACGAAGCATCCCAAGGCACCAAGTTCTCGTACGAAGAGATCCCGGCAGCACTCGTCGACACGTGCAATGAATGGCGTGAAAAGATGGTCGAAGCCGCGGCTGAATCGAGCGAAGACCTGATGAACAAGTACCTCGAGTCGGGCGAACTGACCGAAGCGGAAATCATCAAGGGTCTGCGCGACCGTACGATCGCTTGCGAAATCCAGCCGATGCTTTGCGGCACCGCGTTCAAGAACAAGGGCGTGCAACGCATGCTGGACGCCGTGCTCGATTTCCTGCCGTCACCGATCGACATCCCGCCGGTTACCGGCGAGCTGGAAAACGGTGAGAAGGGTGAGCGCCGGGCAGCCGACGATGAAAAATTCTCGGCATTGGCATTCAAGATCATGACCGACCCGTTTGTCGGCCAACTGATCTTCTTCCGTGTGTATTCGGGCGTTGTGAATTCGGGCGACACCGTGCTGAACGCGACCAAAGACAAGAAGGAACGTCTGGGCCGTATTTTGCAGATGCACGCAAATCAGCGCGAAGAAATCAAGGAAGTCCGTGCAGGGGACATCGCTGCAGCCGTCGGCCTGAAGGACGCAACGACCGGTGACACGCTGTGCGATCCGCAGAGCCCGATCGTGCTCGAACGCATGATTTTCCCCGAGCCGGTGATTTCGCAAGCTGTTGAGCCGAAGACGAAGCCCGACCAGGAAAAGATGGGTCTGGCGTTGAACCGTCTGGCACAGGAAGATCCGTCTTTCCGCGTTCAAACGGACGAGGAATCGGGTCAAACCATCATTTCCGGCATGGGCGAGCTTCACCTGGAAATTCTGGTCGACCGGATGAAGCGTGAGTTCGGTGTCGAAGCAACGGTGGGCAAGCCGCAAGTGGCTTACCGCGAAACGATTCGCGGCAAGGCGGAAGACGTCGACGGTAAGTTCGTCAAGCAGTCGGGCGGTCGCGGCCAGTACGGTCACGCTGTCATCACGCTCGAGCCGAATGAGCAAGGCAAGGGCTATGAGTTCCTGGACGAAATCAAGGGCGGCGTGATTCCGCGTGAATATATTCCGGCAGTCGACAAGGGTATCCAGGAAACGCTGAAGTCCGGCGTGCTGGCAGGTTTCCCGGTCGTTGACGTGAAGGTTCACCTGACGTTCGGTTCGTACCACGATGTTGACTCGAACGAAAACGCGTTCCGCATGGCCGGTTCGATGGCGTTCAAGGAAGCAATGCGCAAGGCGCAGCCGGTCATTCTCGAACCGATGATGGCTGTGGAAGTTGAAACGCCTGAAGATTACATGGGCAACGTGATGGGCGATCTGTCGGGTCGTCGCGGCATCGTTCAGGGCATGGACGACATGGTTGGCGGCGGCAAGATCGTTCGCGCCGAAGTGCCGCTGTCGGAAATGTTCGGCTACTCGACGTCGCTGCGCTCGCTGACTCAAGGTCGTGCAACGTATACGATGGAGTTCAAGCATTACGCTGAAGCACCGCGTAACGTGTCCGAAGCGATCATCAACGCGAAGTCGAAGTAATCGCGCGGCAAGTCATTCAACGATTAACTTTTTGAAAGAAGAGAAACATGGCTAAAGGTAAATTCGAACGGACCAAGCCGCACGTGAACGTCGGCACGATCGGTCACGTTGACCACGGCAAGACCACGCTGACGGCAGCGATCACGACGGTTCTGACGCAGAAGTTCGGCGGCGAAGCGAAGGCGTATGACCAGATCGACGCGGCGCCGGAAGAAAAGGCGCGCGGCATCACGATCAACACGGCGCACGTCGAGTACGAAACGGCTAACCGCCACTACGCCCACGTCGACTGCCCGGGCCACGCTGACTATGTGAAGAACATGATCACGGGCGCAGCGCAGATGGACGGCGCGATCCTGGTGTGCTCGGCCGCTGACGGCCCGATGCCGCAAACGCGCGAGCACATCCTGCTGGCGCGCCAGGTGGGTGTTCCGTACATCATCGTGTTCCTGAACAAGTGCGACATGGTGGACGACGCCGAGCTGCTGGAGCTGGTCGAGATGGAAGTTCGCGAACTTCTGTCGAAGTACGACTTCCCGGGCGACGACACGCCGATCATCAAGGGTTCGGCCAAGCTGGCGCTGGAAGGCGACAAGGGCGAGCTGGGCGAAGTGGCGATCATGAACCTGGCCGACGCGCTGGACACGTATATCCCGACGCCGGAGCGTGCAGTTGACGGCGCCTTCCTGATGCCGGTGGAAGACGTGTTCTCGATCTCGGGTCGTGGCACGGTGGTGACGGGTCGCGTCGAGCGCGGCGTGGTGAAGGTCGGCGAGGAAATCGAGATCGTCGGTATCAAGCCGACGGTGAAGACGACCTGCACGGGCGTGGAAATGTTCCGCAAGCTGCTTGACCAGGGTCAGGCAGGCGACAACGTGGGTATCCTGCTGCGCGGCACGAAGCGTGAAGACGTGGAGCGTGGTCAGGTGCTGGCGAAGCCGGGCTCGATCAATCCGCACACGCACTTCACGGCCGAGGTGTACGTGCTGAGCAAGGACGAGGGCGGCCGCCACACGCCGTTCTTCAACAACTATCGTCCGCAGTTCTACTTCCGTACGACGGACGTGACGGGCTCGATCGAGTTGCCGAAGGACAAGGAAATGGTCATGCCGGGCGACAACGTGTCGATCACGGTGAAGCTGATCAATCCGATCGCGATGGAAGAGGGTCTGCGCTTCGCGATCCGCGAAGGCGGCCGTACCGTCGGCGCAGGTGTCGTTGCCAAGATTCTCGAGTAAAATCGCGGCTTGAATTTGTAGCAAGTGGTGCCCGGAGCCGGGCGCCGGCCCTCAGCGGGTGCCCGGCTCTACGTTCTTTTACTGTCTGGCGGCGCAACGCCGCCTCGCTCTTTACCGAGGAATTGTCATGCAGAACCAGAAAATCCGCATTCGCCTGAAGGCTTTCGACTATCGCCTTATCGATCAATCGGCAGCTGAAATCGTCGATACGGCAAAGCGGACTGGCGCAATCGTTCGTGGTCCGGTGCCCCTGCCGACCCGCATTCAACGTTTCGACATCCTGCGTTCGCCGCACGTCAATAAGACGTCGCGCGATCAGCTCGAAATTCGCACCCACCAACGCCTGATGGACATCGTCGATCCGACGGACAAGACCGTTGATGCGCTGATGAAGCTGGATCTGCCGGCTGGCGTGGACGTGGAAATCAAGCTGCAATAAGGCTCTCGGTGCTTGCCTGGGGTCACGGGCAACGCTAAGTCATTGATTGCTTGCGAAAAACGAAAGGCCTCGCTATAATGCAAGGCTTTTCGCGCATTTGCGCAAAAAAGTCGGCGTGCTGCAGCATGAATTCATGCCCGAAACGGCGCCGGCATTTTGTAAATTAGCCCCGACCAATCGCAGTCGGGAATGGAGAAAACGATGAGCCTTGGACTCGTAGGTCGCAAGGTTGGCATGACCCGTATCTTCACGGCTGAAGGGGATTCGATTCCCGTTACCGTGCTGGACGTGTCCGACAACCGCGTGACGCAGATCAAGACTGTTGAAACCGACGGCTACACGGCCGTGCAGGTTGCATTCGGTACGCGCCGTGCATCGCGTGTGACGAAGCCGTTGGCCGGTCATCTCGCCAAAGCCGGTGTTCAAGCCGGTGAAATCCTCAAAGAATTCCAGATCGATGCCGCCAAGGCTGCCGAGTTGTCGAACGGTGCCGTGGTCGGTCCCGATCTGTTCGAAGTGGGCCAGAAAGTCGACGTGCAAGGCGTGTCGATCGGTAAGGGCTACGCCGGTACCATCAAGCGTTACAACTTCGCATCCGGCCGTGCATCGCACGGTAACTCGCGCTCGCACAACGTGCCGGGTTCGATCGGTATGGCGCAGGATCCGGGTCGTGTTTTCCCCGGCAAGCGCATGACCGGTCACATGGGTGACGACACTGTAACGGTGCAAAACCTGGAAATCGCTCGGATCGACGCCGACCGCAAGCTGTTGCTGGTTAAGGGCGCCGTTCCAGGTGCGAAGGGTGGCAAGGTATTCGTTACGCCGGCCGTGAAGACGCGTGCCGTGAAAGGAGCGAAATAATGGAACTTAAGCTCCTGAATGCCAACGGTCAGGAAGGTGCGGGCGTTAGCGCGTCGGACGTCGTGTTCGGCCGCGATTACAACGAAGCCCTGATTCACCAGGTCGTGGTTGCTTACCAGGCGAATGCCCGTAGCGGCAATCGCGCGCAAAAGGATCGTGAGCAGGTCAAGCACACGACCAAGAAGCCTTGGCGCCAGAAGGGTACGGGCCGCGCTCGTGCTGGTATGTCGTCGAGCCCGTTGTGGCGCGGCGGTGGCCGGATCTTCCCGAATTCGCCGGAAGAAAACTTTTCGCACAAGGTCAACAAGAAGATGCATCGTGCGGGTCTCTGCTCGATCTTCTCGCAGCTGGCCCGCGAAGGCCGCATCTCGGTGGTCGACGAGCTGACGCTCGAAGCGCCGAAGACGAAGCTGCTGGCCGAAAAATTCAAGGCGATGGGGCTCGACTCCGTGCTGGTGATTACCGACACGGTTGATGAAAACCTGTACCTCGCGTCGCGCAATCTCGCCCATGTGGCGGTTGTCGAGCCGCGTTACGCCGACCCGCTGTCGCTGATCTACTTCAAGAAGATCCTGATCACGAAGGCTGCGGTCGCCCAGATCGAGGAGTTGCTGTCATGAGCGAGATTCGCAAAAACGATCATCGTTTGATGCAGGTCCTGCTCGCGCCGGTGATCTCCGAAAAGGCGACGCTGGTGGCCGACAAGAACGAACAAGTCGTGTTCGAAGTCGCGCCCGATGCCACGAAGCAGGAAGTGAAAGCTGCAGTCGAGCTGCTGTTCAAGGTGGAAGTCAATTCCGTCAATGTGCTGGTCTCGAAGGGCAAGGCCAAGCGCTTTGGCCGCTTCATGGGTAAGCGCAAGGACGTGAAGAAGGCCTACGTCTGCCTGAAGCCCGGCCAGGAAATCAACTTTGAAGCGGAGGCCAAGTAATCATGGCAATCGTTAAAGTTAAGCCGACTTCGCCGGGTCGCCGCGCGATGGTCAAGGTGGTCAACAAGGATCTGCATAAGGGCAAGCCGTTCGCACCGCTGCTCGATTCGCAGTCGTCGACTGCCGGCCGCAACAACAACGGCCACATCACTACGCGTCACAAGGGTGGTGGTCACAAGCATCACTATCGCGTCGTCGATTTCCGTCGCAACAAGGACGGCATTGCGGCGAAGGTCGAACGTCTTGAGTACGATCCGAACCGCAGCGCAAACATTGCGCTGGTTCTGTACGCAGACGGCGAGCGTAAGTACATCATCGCTCCGAAGGGTGTGACGGTAGGCCAGCAACTGATGTCGGGTTCGGAAGCGCCGATTCGCGCAGGCAATACGCTGCCGATCCGCAATATTCCGGTCGGCACGACGATCCACTGCATCGAAATGCTACCTGGCAAAGGCGCGCAAATGGCGCGTTCGGCCGGTACGTCAGCGATGTTGCTGGCTCGTGAAGGCATCTACGCACAGGTCCGCCTGCGTTCGGGTGAAATCCGCCGCGTTCACGTTGAATGCCGCGCGACGATTGGTGAAGTTGGCAACGAAGAGCACAGCCTCCGTCAAATCGGTAAGGCTGGCGCGAACCGCTGGCGCGGTATCCGCCCGACGGTGCGTGGCGTTGCAATGAACCCGGTCGATCACCCGCACGGTGGTGGTGAAGGCAAGACGGCTGCAGGTCGCGATCCGGTGAGCCCGTGGGGCACGCCTGCTAAGGGTTATCGCACCCGCAGCAACAAGCGCACGACGAGCATGATCGTCCAGCGCCGTCACAAGCGCTAAGGAGTAAGCAATGGCACGTTCTGTAAAAAAAGGTCCGTTCTGCGACGCCCATTTGCTGAAGAAAGTTGAGGCGGCAGCAGCTTCGCGGGATAAGAAGCCGATCAAAACCTGGTCGCGCCGCTCGACGATCCTTCCGGATTTCATCGGTCTGACGATCGCCGTTCATAACGGCCGTCAACACGTTCCGGTGTACATCTCGGAAAACATGGTCGGCCACAAGCTTGGCGAGTTCGCATTGACCCGTACGTTTAAGGGTCATGCAGCCGACAAGAAGGCCAAGAAATAAGGGGCTCAAGATGGAAGTGAAAGCAATTCATCGCGGTGCCCGCATCTCGGCGCAGAAAACGCGCCTTGTGGCTGACCAGATCCGCGGTTTGCCGGTCGACAAGGCGCTGAACGTTCTGACGTTCTCGCCGAAGAAGGCTGCGGGAATCGTGAAAAAGGTCGTGCTGTCGGCGATCGCGAATGCGGAGCATAACGAAGGCGCCGATATCGATGAGCTCAAGATCACGAGCATCTACATCGACAAGGCTGCATCGCTCAAGCGTTTTACCGCGCGCGCTAAGGGCCGCGGTAACCGCATCGAGAAGCAATCCTGTCACATCACTGTGACGGTCGGGAATTAAGGGGTCATACGATGGGACAGAAAATTCATCCGACTGGCTTCCGTTTGGCCGTCAGCCGCAATTGGGCGTCGCGTTGGTACGCGAACAACAACAATTTCGCGGCGATGTTGCAGGAAGACATCGGTGTTCGTGAATACCTGAAGAAGAAGCTGAAGAACGCTTCGGTGGGTCGCGTCGTTATCGAGCGTCCGGCGAAAAACGCGCGCATCACGATTTATAGCTCGCGTCCGGGTGTGGTCATCGGTAAGAAGGGCGAGGATATCGAGCTGTTGAAGTCGGAGCTGCAACGCCGCATGGGCGTTCCGGTCCACGTCAACATCGAAGAAATCCGTAAGCCGGAAACCGATGCGCAATTGATCGCGGATTCGATCACGCAACAGCTCGAGCGGCGCATTATGTTCCGCCGCGCGATGAAGCGTGCAATGCAAAACGCGATGCGTCTGGGCGCCCAAGGCATCAAGATCATGAGCGCTGGCCGCCTGAACGGTATCGAAATCGCTCGTACGGAATGGTATCGCGAAGGTCGGGTGCCGCTTCATACGCTGCGTGCCGATATCGACTACGCAACTTCGGAAGCGAAGACGACGTACGGCATCATCGGCGTGAAGGTGTGGGTCTACAAGGGCGACACGCTCGGCCGTAACGATGCGCCGGTGGTCGAAGAAGTCGCCGAAGAAAAGCGTCCGCGCCGCAACGCACGTCCGGGTGGCGATCGTCGTCCGCGTCGTGATGGTGAAGGTGGTGGCCCGGCAGGTGCACGCCGTGGCGCTCCTCGTCGCGCTGGTGGCGACGGGAAGACTGGAGAATAACGATGCTGCAACCGAAACGCAGAAAGTATCGCAAAGAGCAGAAGGGTCGTAACACCGGTATCGCTACCCGTGGCAACGCGGTGTCGTTCGGTGAATTCGGCCTGAAGGCTATCGGTCGTGGTCGCTTGACCGCGCGCCAGATTGAAGCGGCACGTCGTGCAATGACGCGCCACATCAAGCGTGGTGGCCGCATCTGGATCCGCATTTTCCCGGACAAGCCGATCTCGCACAAGCCGGCTGAAGTACGGATGGGTAACGGTAAAGGTAACCCTGAGTACTACGTCGCAGAGATTCAACCGGGCAAGATGCTGTACGAAATGGACGGCGTAACCGAAGAGCTGGCACGCGAAGCGTTCCGTCTGGCTGCAGCTAAGCTGCCGCTTAAGACGACGTTTATCGTGCGTCAGCTCGGCGCCTAAGGAGCAAATGATGAAGGCTTCCGAACTTCACCAGAAAGATCAGGCCGCGCTCAACAAGGAGCTGTCGGACCTGTTGAAGGCGCAATTCGGCCTGCGCATGCAACTCGCGACCCAACAGCTCACGAATACGAGCCAGCTGAAGAAAGTTCGTCGCGACATCGCACGTGTGCGGACCGTCCTGACTGAGAAGGCGAACCAGAAATGAACGATAGCGTAAAAACCTCGCTCAAGCGGACGCTGGTCGGCAAGGTCGTCAGCAACAAGATGGACAAGACGGTCACCGTGTTGGTTGAGCACCGAGTGAAGCATCCGATCTACGGCAAGTATGTTGTGCGTTCGAAGAAATACCACGCGCACGACGATGCGAACACGTACAACGAGGGCGATCTCGTTGAAATCCAGGAAACGCGTCCGATTTCGAAGACGAAAGCTTGGGTTGTGGCTCGCTTGGTCGAGGCTGCTCGCGTCATCTGACGCCGCAAAGTTGTAGAAGTAATTGAAATCGCAGTAGGTTTCGCTTGCAAGACCAAGATTATTTGATATAATCTTGGTCTTCCCTCTTTTATGGGAGCCCCGTCGCGGGCGAAGTTGGTGGGGGAAGCGGGTCGGGCGCCAGCCTGTTCCGAAGGATTCACCGGATTGCGATGGCGGGTTTCGTTTGCCGTCGCTGCTGTTCTAACCCAAGCAGCCGATTGGCTGACGGGACCAAGACTGACCGGGTACGCCATGGTGGTGTGGCCGGATTAAGTTGGGAAAGATAAACCATGATCCAGACCGAAACTCGGCTTGAAGTGGCCGACAACACGGGTGCGCGTGAAGTCATGTGCATCAAGGTGCTCGGCGGCTCGAAGCGTCGTTATGCCAGCATTGGCGACATCATCAAGGTGACCGTCAAAGAAGCAACGCCGCGCGGGCGCGTGAAGAAAGGCGAAATTTATAACGCCGTGGTGGTTCGCACCGCTAAGGGCGTGCGCCGTCAGGACGGTTCGCTGATCAAGTTCGACGGCAACGCCGCAGTGTTGTTGAATGCCAAGCTCGAACCTATTGGCACCCGTATTTTCGGGCCTGTCACGCGCGAGTTGCGCAGCGAACGATTCATGAAGATCGTTTCGTTGGCACCTGAAGTGCTGTAAGGAGTCGCGATGAACAAGATTCGCAAGGGTGACGAAGTTATCGTCACCACCGGCAAAGATAAGGGCAAGCGCGGCATTGTGCTGTCCGTTGGCGAAGGCAAAGTGATTGTCGAGGGCATCAACCTCGTCAAGAAACACGTCAAGCCGAACCCGATGAAGGGTACGACGGGCGGTGTTGAAGCCAAGACGATGCCGCTGCAAATTTCGAACGTCGCATTGGTCGACGCGAATGGCAAGGCATCGCGTGTAGGCATCAAGGTCGAGGGAGACAAGAAAGTCCGTTTCCTTAAGACGACCGGTGCCGAGCTGAGCGCCTGACGCTGCGGAGTAAAAAAATGGCTCGTTTGCAAGAGTTTTACAAAGAAAAGGTTGTACCCGGCCTCATCGAGAAGTTCGGTTACAAGTCCGTGATGGAAGTGCCGCGCATCACCAAGATCACCCTCAACATGGGTCTTGGCGAAGCGGTTGCTGACAAGAAGATCATCGAAAACGCCGTTGGCGACCTGACGAAGATCGCAGGCCAGAAGCCGGTGATTACGAAGGCACGCAAGGCAATCGCTGGCTTCAAGATCCGTCAAGGCTATCCGATCGGTGCAATGGTCACGTTGCGTGGTCAGGCAATGTATGAATTTCTGGACCGTTTCGTGACGGTCGCGCTCCCCCGTGTACGCGACTTCCGTGGCGTGTCGGGTCGTGCATTCGACGGTCGCGGCAACTACAACATCGGTGTGAAAGAGCAGATCATTTTCCCCGAAATCGACTACGACAAGATCGACGCACTCCGTGGGCTGAACATCAGCATCACGACGACTGCGAAGACCGACGACGAAGCAAAGGCTCTGCTCGCCAGCTTCAAGTTCCCGTTCAGAAACTGAGGTTACCGTGGCTAAACTGGCACTGATCGAACGTGAAAAGAAGCGTGCTCGCCTCGCTGCTAAGTACGCTCCCAAGCGTGCGGAGTTGAAGGCGATCATTGGCGATATGAGCAAGTCGGACGAAGAGCACTACGCAGCACGTCTGGAACTGCAACAACTGCCGCGCAACTCTAATCCGACCCGTAAGCGCAACCGTTGCGCAATTACTGGTCGCCCGCGCGGCACATTCCGTAAATTCGGGCTGGCGCGCAACAAGATTCGCGAAATCGCGTTCCGCGGCGAGATCCCTGGCCTGACCAAGGCGAGCTGGTAATAGGAGAAACATAAATGAGCATGAGTGATCCTATCGCCGATATGCTGACTCGCATCCGCAACGCGCAGATGGTTGAGAAAGTTTCGGTGACAATGCCCTCGTCGAAAGTCAAGGTTGCCATTGCGCAGGTCCTGAAGGACGAAGGTTATATCGATGATTTCGCAGTGAAGTCCGAAGGTGCGAAGTCTGAATTGAACATCGTGTTGAAGTACTACGCCGGCCGTCCGGTCATCGAGCGCATTGAACGCGTCTCGAAGCCCGGTCTGCGTGTGTACCGCGGCCGTAACGACATCCCCGTGGTCATGAATGGCCTCGGCGTGGCAATAGTGTCGACGCCGAAGGGCGTGATGACGGACCGCAAGGCGCGTGCAACGGGCGTTGGCGGCGAAGTCATCTGCTACGTCGCTTAAGGCCGAAAGGAGAGAAACATGTCTCGAGTAGGTAAAAGCCCGATCGCGCTGGAAGGCGCAGAGGTGGCCCTGAGCGACGATCGCATTACCGTCAAGGGCCCATTGGGTACGATTACGCAGGCAGCAAACCGCCTCGTGAAAGTGGTGAACGACAATGGCACGCTGAAGATCGAGCCGGTTGACGAGAGCCGCGAAGCGAATGCGATGTCGGGCACAATGCGCGCATTGATTGCGAACATGGTGAACGGCGTGACGAAGGGTTTCGAGCGCAAGCTGACGCTGGTTGGCGTTGGTTACCGCGCACAAGCGCAAGGCGACAAGCTGAACCTGTCGCTGGGTTTCTCGCACCCCGTGGTGCACCAGATGCCGGAAGGCGTCAAGGCTGAAACCCCGTCGCAAACCGAAATCGTGATCAAGGGGATCAATAAGCAACAAGTTGGCCAGGTCGCTGCAGAAGTGCGCGGCTATCGCCCGCCGGAGCCCTACAAGGGCAAGGGTGTGCGTTACGCCAATGAGGTTGTGATCCTCAAAGAAACGAAGAAGAAGTAAGGGTGCGCAATCATGGATAAGACTCAATCTCGCCTGCGCCGCGCTCGTCAGACGCGTATCAAGATCGCTGAGCTGCAGGTCGCGCGTCTCGCCGTGCATCGCACGAACACGCACATCTATGCGCAAGTGTTCTCGCCGTGCGGCACCAAGGTGCTCGCCAGCGCGTCGACGCTCGAAGCCGAAGTGCGTGCGCAACTGGCTGATCAGACGGGCAAAGGCGGCAACGTTGCTGCTGCGACTCTGATCGGGAAGCGCATCGCAGAAAAGGCTAAGGCTGCCGGCATCGAATCCGTCGCCTTCGACCGTTCGGGTTTCCGTTACCACGGCCGCGTGAAAGCGCTGGCTGATGCGGCGCGCGAAGCCGGACTCAAGTTCTAAGGGAAGAATTCGTCATGGCAAAGATGCAAGCGAAAGTTCAGGCTGACGAACGCGACGACGGCCTTCGTGAAAAGATGATTTCGGTCAACCGCGTGACCAAGGTCGTGAAGGGTGGCCGGATTCTCGGTTTCGCCGCGCTGACCGTGGTTGGCGACGGTGATGGCCGCGTCGGTATGGGCAAGGGCAAGGCGAAGGAAGTGCCGGTCGCTGTTCAGAAGGCGATGGAACAAGCTCGCCGCAACATGTTCAAGGTGCCGCTGAAGAACGGTACCCTGCAGCACGAAGTGCACGGTAAGCACGGCGCATCGATGGTCCTCCTCGCTCCGGCGAAGGACGGTACCGGTGTGATCGCCGGTGGTCCGATGCGCGCAGTGTTCGACGTGATGGGCGTGCAGAACGTTGTGGCCAAGAGCCACGGTTCGACGAACCCGTACAACCTCGTTCGCGCAACGCTCGACGGTCTGCGCAAGCAGTCCACGCCGGGCGACATCGCGGCGAAGCGCGGCAAGTCCGTCGAAGATATTCTGGGCTAAGGTGGACACCATGTCTGATAAAACTGTCAAGGTCCAGCTCGTCAAGAGCCTGATCGGCACCCGTGAAACGCACCGTGCTACGGTGCGTGGCTTGGGCCTGCGCCGACTCAACTCGATCAGCGAGTTGCAGGACACGCCGGCTGTGCGCGGCATGATCAACAAGGTTTCGTACCTCGTTAAGGTCATCAGCTAAGCGGCTGACCAGGACTCAAGGAGTTGATAATGGAATTGAATAACCTGAAGCCGGCTGAAGGCTCGAAGCACGCTAAGCGTCGCGTCGGTCGCGGTATCGGCTCTGGTCTGGGCAAGACTGCCGGCCGTGGTCACAAGGGCCAGAAGTCGCGTTCGGGCGGCTTTCACAAGGTTGGCTTCGAAGGCGGTCAAATGCCGCTGCAACGTCGCCTGCCGAAGCGGGGCTTCACCTCGCTGACGAAGGAATTCGTCGGTGAAGTGCGTCTCTCGGATCTGGAAAAGCTGCCGGTCGACGAAATCGATCTGTTGGCTCTGAAGCAAGCCGGTCTGCTCGGCGAACTCATCACGAGCGCCAAGATCATTGCGACGGGCGAACTGAAGCGCAAGGTCGTTGTGAAGGGCCTGGGTGCGACGAAGGGTGCGCGCGCTGCTATTGAAGCAGTCGGTGGCTCTTTTGCCGAGTAACGCGCAAGTTATTTGCCGTCACTAGCATTTGCATCGGAGAAGGTACTTGGCTAACAGCCCGAGTCTCGCAAAACCCGGTCGCGGCGCGGCGAAGTTTGGCGATCTGCGTCGGCGAGCAGTGTTTCTGCTGCTGGCGCTGATCGTCTACCGTATCGGCGCGCACGTTCCGGTGCCGGGTATTGACCCGGACCAACTGGCAAAGTTGTTCCAAAGTCAGTCGGGCGGCATCCTTGGCATGTTCAACATGTTCTCGGGTGGCGCACTTTCGCGGTTCACGATTTTCGCGTTGGGGATCATGCCTTATATTTCGGCATCGATCATCATGCAGTTGCTGGCGATTGTCTCGCCGCAGCTCGAGGCGCTGAAGAAAGAGGGGCAGGCGGGACAGCGGAAGATCACGCAGTACACACGTATCTTCACGGTCCTGCTGGCGACGTTCCAGGCATTCGGCATTGCCGTCGCACTGGAAAATCAGCCGGCCTTAGTGATCGATCCGGGGATGGTGTTTCGGTTGACGACGGTCGTGACGCTGGTCACCGGCACGATGTTCCTGATGTGGCTCGGCGAGCAGATCACGGAGCGTGGGCTTGGCAACGGTATCTCGATCATTATTTTCGGTGGTATTGCGGCGGGTTTCCCGAACGCAATCGGTGGTCTTTTCGAACTGGTGCGAACCGGGTCGATGAGCATCATTTCGGCGATTATCGTCGTCGTGCTGATCGCTGCTGTGACTTATCTGGTGGTGTTTATCGAACGCGGCCAGCGCAAGATTCTTGTGAATTACGCGAAGCGGCAGGTCGGTAACAAGATTTACGGCGGACAGTCTTCGCATCTGCCGCTGAAGCTGAACATGTCGGG
Source organism: Paraburkholderia terricola (assembly GCF_003330825.1). Classification (NCBI taxonomy): domain Bacteria; kingdom Pseudomonadati; phylum Pseudomonadota; class Betaproteobacteria; order Burkholderiales; family Burkholderiaceae; genus Paraburkholderia; species Paraburkholderia terricola. Next base: position 3,700,466 of record NZ_CP024941.1, on the reverse strand, counting down.
TGTGATTCCGCCGATCTTTGCATCGTCGATCATTCTCTTTCCGGCAACCATCCTGAACTGGTTTAGTTCGGGGTCGCGTACCGGCTGGTTCGCAGACACGTTGCACAACGTGGCCGAAGCCCTCAAGCCAGGCCAGCCCGTGTACGTGTTGTTGTACGCGTTGGCGATCGTTTTCTTCTGCTTTTTCTACACAGCGTTGGTGTTCAACAGCAGGGAAACGGCCGACAACCTGAAAAAGAGTGGCGCTTTCGTTCCAGGCATCCGCCCGGGCGATCAAACGGCGCGATATATCGACCGCATCCTCACGCGTCTGACGCTGGCCGGTGCGATCTACATCGTGTTTGTTTGTCTGCTGCCCGAGTTTCTGGTGCTGCGCTGGAACGTGCCGTTTTATTTTGGTGGAACGTCGCTGCTGATCATTGTCGTCGTCACAATGGACTTCATGGCGCAGGTGCAGTCGTACGTTATGTCGCAACAGTATGAATCGCTGCTGAAGAAAGCTAATTTCAAAGGCGGCGGCGTCCCGATGCGTTGAAAGGACTTATGGCCAAAGACGATGTTATCCAGATGCAGGGTGAAGTCATCGAAAACCTGCCTAACGCTACCTTTAGGGTGAAGCTGGAAAACGGCCATGTCGTATTGGGACACATATCCGGGAAGATGCGGATGCACTACATCCGAATCTTGCCGGGCGACAAGGTGACGGTTGAATTGACGCCTTACGATCTGTCGCGTGCGCGGATCGTGTTCCGGGCGAAGTGATTTGAAAAAAGGGTAATATCATGAAAGTGATGGCATCGGTTAAGCGCATTTGCCGCAATTGCAAGATCATCAAGCGCAAAGGCGTTGTGCGCGTGATTTGCAGCTCTGATCCGCGCCACAAACAGCGTCAAGGCTGAACGCCGCGCTTTTGCTTGCGCTTTTTGTTTGAGGAAAAACAATGGCTCGTATCGCAGGGGTTAACATCCCGAATCACCAGCATACCGAAATCGGCCTGACGGCAATTTACGGTATCGGCCGCACGCGCTCGCGCGACATTTGCGTCGCTGCTGGTGTGGCATTTTCGAAGAAGGTCAAAGACCTGAACGACGCAGACCTCGAAAAGCTGCGTGAAGAAGTCGGCAAGTTCATCGTTGAAGGCGATCTGCGCCGTGAAACGACGATGAACATCAAGCGCCTGATGGATCTCGGCTGCTACCGTGGCGTGCGGCATCGTAAGGGCTTGCCCCTGCGCGGCCAACGTACGCGTACGAATGCCCGTACGCGCAAGGGTCCGCGTCGTGCAGCGCAATCGCTGAAGAAGTAAGCGGAACTGACAGTTACAGGAAAACGTAATGGCTAAGGCTTCGAACAACTCCGCGGCGCAACGCGTTCGCAAGAAGGTCAAGAAGAACGTCGCCGAGGGCGTGGTTCACGTTCACGCGTCGTTCAACAACACCATCATCACGATCACCGATCGTCAAGGCAATGCACTTGCTTGGGCAACGTCGGGCGGTCAGGGCTTCAAGGGTTCGCGTAAATCGACCCCGTTTGCAGCTCAGGTGGCGGCCGAATCGGCTGGCCGCGTGGCGATGGAATACGGCGTGAAGAACCTCGAAGTGCGGATCAAGGGCCCCGGTCCTGGCCGTGAGTCGGCGGTGCGCGCATTGCATGGTCTTGGCATCAAGATCACAGCGATCTCCGACGTAACCCCGGTCCCGCACAACGGCTGCCGTCCGCCGAAGCGTCGTCGTATCTAAGACGCTGTTTTCGCTAGCGCCTGTCGCCGCCGCGCTTGTAAGCCGGCGACCACAGGCCGCTTGCGCTATTAAATTGACTAAGCCCACCGTTCGACCCAAAGGGCTCGGACTAGCGTGAGTGCATGCATTCACGTGATCAATCATAGAAGGAATCAACGTGGCACGTTATATCGGCCCTAAGGCCAAGCTCTCCCGCCGTGAAGGCACTGACCTTTTCCTGAAGAGCGCCCGTCGTTCACTCGCTGACAAGTGCAAGCTTGACAGCAAGCCTGGCCAACATGGCCGCACCTCGGGTGCACGTACGTCCGACTACGGCACGCAACTGCGCGAAAAGCAAAAAGTGAAGCGCATCTACGGTGTCCTCGAGCGTCAATTCCGTCGTTACTTCGCCGAAGCAGACCGCCTGAAGGGCAACACGGGCGAAAACCTGCTGCAATTGCTTGAATCGCGTCTCGACAACGTCGTGTATCGCATGGGTTTCGGCTCGACGCGCGCTGAAGCGCGTCAGCTCGTGAGCCACAAGGCGATCACGGTGAACGGCGTCGTGTCGAACATTCCGTCGATGCAAGTGAAGGCAGGCGATGTTGTAGCGGTGCGCGAACAGAAGAAGAAGCAAGCCCGTATTCTCGAAGCGCTGTCGCTCGCTGAGCAAGGCGGTCTGCCGAGCTGGGTTGCTGTTGATTCGAAGAAGTTCGAAGGCACGTTCAAGCAGAAGCCGGAACGCAGCGACATCGCTGGCGATATCAACGAAAGCCTGATCGTCGAATTGTATTCGCGGTAATCGGATTAACGGCCGGGGCACCCCGATTGCGTTGCGCAAGGGGGCGTCTCGGCTGTTTATTTTCAGGTTGTTACCGGTCAGCCTTATCGGTGTAACGAGCCGAGGGTATTGAAAAGGAAAACCTATGCAAACCAGTTTGTTGAAGCCCAAGATCATCGCAGTTGAATCGCTTGGCGAAAGCCACGCGAAAGTGGTCATGGAACCGTTTGAACGCGGTTACGGCCACACCTTGGGTAACGCGCTTCGGCGCGTATTGCTGTCGTCGATGATCGGCTACGCGCCGACCGAAGTGACGATCGCAGGCGTCGTACATGAGTATTCGACGCTCGACGGTGTGCAAGAGGATGTGGTCAACCTGCTGTTGAACCTGAAGGGTGTGGTCTTCAAGCTGCATAACCGTGACGAAGTGACGGTTACGCTGCGCAAGGAAGGTGAAGGCGTTGTCACCGCGGGCGACATTGAACTTGCGCACGATTGCGAAGTGATCAACCCGGATCATGTGATTGCGCATCTGTCGAAGGGCGGCAAGCTCGACGTGCAGATCAAGGTTGAAAAAGGCCGCGGCTACGTGCCGGGCAATGTGCGTCGTTACGGCGAAGAATCGGCCAAGATCATCGGCCGCATCGTGCTGGACGCGTCGTTCTCGCCCGTTCGCCGCGTGAGCTACGCCGTTGAAAGCGCGCGTGTCGAACAACGTACCGACCTCGACAAGCTCGTGATGAACATCGAGACGAACGGTGTGATCTCGCCGGAAGAAGCAATCCGTCAATCGGCGCGTATTCTGGTCGACCAACTGTCGGTGTTCGCCGCACTGGAAGGTACCGAAGCTACGGCAGAAGCACCGTCGCGCGCGCCGCAGATCGACCCGATCCTGCTGCGTCCGGTTGATGATCTCGAACTGACGGTTCGTTCCGCGAACTGCCTGAAGGCCGAGAATATCTACTACATCGGCGACTTGATCCAGCGCACTGAAAACGAGCTGCTCAAGACGCCGAACCTGGGCCGCAAGTCGCTGAACGAAATCAAGGAAGTATTGGCGTCGCGTGGTTTGACGCTCGGCATGAAACTCGAGAACTGGCCGCCGGCTGGTCTGGACAAGTAATCCCGGGACCTGAACCCGCCGCTGCACTGGCAAAGACGCGGATTTTCCTTTAAAATCCGCGTCTTGTCTTTTTTCACTACCGGCCCGTGCACTCGCCGCCTCAGGGGAAACCGAGGAGCCGAGCGTGATAGAAGAGCTGGAACAAAACTCTGAATCAAAGGAATTAACATGCGTCACCGTCATGGTCTGCGGAAACTGAACCGCACGAGCAGCCACCGTCTGGCAATGCTCCGTAACATGTCCAACTCGCTGATCGAGCACGAAGTCATCAAGACCACGCTGCCGAAGGCGAAAGAACTCCGTAAAGTCGTCGAGCCGCTGATCACGCTCGGCAAGAAGCCGTCACTGGCAAATCGTCGTCTGGCGTTCAACCGCCTGCGCGATCGTGACTCGGTCACGAAGCTGTTCGAAGTGCTTGGCCCGCGTTACGCCACCCGTCCGGGCGGCTACCTGCGCGTGCTGAAGTTCGGTTTCCGCGTTGGCGACAACGCACCGATGGCACTGGTCGAATTGCTCGACCGTCCGGAAGTCGAAGAAACTGAAGTGCAGGAAGCTGAGTAAGCTTTTTAGCACCCGAAGAAAAAGCCAGGCAGCACGCCTGGCTTTTTTGTTGGCGGGAAGAAAGCCCACGCGGCACAAATGCTTGGCGGCCAAATGCCGCAAGCTCGCCGCAGGCATCTCCGCGGTCGCGCGAAGCTAGGTGATACGATAGTGACAGCTGATCGTGCCTGGCCGGAGCCCTCTGTGAACGTGAATGTGACCTTGATTCTGACGACGGTACCCGACGCGGACGTTGCCCAGAAGCTGGCGACGGACGCGTTAGCTGCGCGGCTATGCGCGTGCGTCTCTCAACTGGGCGTTGTTCAGTCCAGCTACCACTGGCAGGGCGCGATCGAAACGGCGCAGGAAATCCAGTTGCTGTTCAAGACAAGCGCCGCGCGGGCGCCAGAACTCGAACAATACATTCAGGCGAACCACCCCTACGACACGCCGGAAATCCTTTCGTGGCAAGCGACGGCATCATCCGTCTACGGCCAGTGGATCACTGCCGAAACCCAACGTCCTCTCCATGTTTAACGGTCTCGACCGCCGCGCGCTTCATGCGCTGCGCATCGTCTTTTTCGTGTTCGGCTGCCTCTTCGCCGGGTCGTTCGGCAGCATTGCCCGCGCTGCGGACGATTTCCTCGACCCGGCGGTCGCCTTCAAATTCAGCGCCAGCGAAAAACCCGGCGAAATCGTCGTCACGTACAAGATCGCGGACGGCTACTACATGTACCGTGAGCGCTTTGCGTTCGCGCCTCGCAACGGCGCCGCAATTATCGGCGAGCCGCAGTTGCCGGCCGGCCACATCAAGTTCGATCAGACTTTCAACAAAGACGTCGAAACGTATCGCAACGAGCTGACGATCCGCATTCCCGTGAAACAGGCGGCGGGACAATTCGATCTGGTGGTGACGTCGCAGGGCTGCGCCGACGCCGGCATCTGCTATCCGCCGATGGACCGGGTGTACCGTGTCAGCGGCGAGGCGCTGCAACCGGCCGGCAACGCGGCGGCGGGCGCTTCCACGCAACCCACCCCGGCCGCCGGAGCGTCGTGGTATGAGCGGGCTACCAGCGCCGACTATGCGCGGTCGCTGTTGCAAGGTGGTGGTTTCTTCGCGATCGTCGGGCTTTTTTTCGTGGCCGGCGCCGTACTAAGCCTGCTGCCGTGCTCGTATCCGATGATTCCGATTCTGTCGGCGATCATCATCGGTGAAGGGGCGCGAGTGACGCGTGCGCGCGGGTTTGCGTTGTCGCTGGCTTACGTGATCGGCATGGCGCTCGTATATACGGCGCTCGGCATCGCGGCCGCGCTGGTGGGGCAAAGCCTCGGCGCGTGGCTGCAGAACCCTTGGGTGCTGGGCGCGTTCGGAATACTGCTGACGCTTTTCGCGCTGACGCTGATCGCAGGATTCGACATCGCCTTGCCGCGGCGTTGGCAAGAAGGCGTTTCGCAGGCGTCGGCGGGGCGCTCTGGCGGAAAATTCGCGGCGGTAGCCTTGATGGGTGCGCTGTCCGCGCTGGTGGTCGGCGCCTGCATGACCGCGCCGCTCTTCGCCGTGCTGGCGTTCATTGCGCATACCGGCGACGCGGTGCTTGGCGGCGCGGCGCTATTCTCGATGGGGCTCGGCCTTGGCGTGCCGCTTCTGATCATCGGTCTCGGTGCCGGCACGTTGCTGCCGCGCGCAGGCTCATGGATGGACGGGGTCAAGGTGTTCTTCGGCGTCGTGCTGCTTGCCGCGGCGCTGTGGATCATCTGGCCGGTGCTCGGCGCGGCCGCGACGATGCTGTTCAGCGCGCTCTGGCTGCTCGTCGCCGCAGCATCGCTCGGTCTGTTCTCGGCGCCGGCCGTTGGCTCCTCAATATGGCGCCGGCTGAGCCGAGGGCTTGGCGCTGCGTTTGCAGTCTGGGCGGTGGCACTGCTGGTTGGCCTTGCCGCAGGCTCGTCCGATCCGCTGAAGCCGCTTGCGGTGCTGGCGGCGCGCGGCGGCGAGGCGGGTTTGGCCAATACGTCCAACGCGCTGGATACGCGGGCGCAAAGCGATCTGACGTTCGCCCCGGTGCGTTCGTCGAGCGAACTCGATCTGGCCATCAAAACGGCTGTGCAGCCCGCCATGCTCGATTTTTACGCGGACTGGTGTGTGAGCTGCAAGGAGATGGAGAAATTCACTTTCAGTGACCCGCGCGTCCGGGCGAAGCTTAAGCAACTGACCCTGCTGCGCGCCGACGTCACGGCGAATAACGCCGACGATCAGGCGCTGCTCAAGCGATTCGGCCTTTTCGGGCCGCCAGGCATCATTTTCTTCGACAAGGGCGGTAAGGAAGTACTGCGCGTCGTCGGTTACGAATCAGCGGACAAGTTTTTACGCAGCCTCGATCGCGCAACCCCGCCCGGTGTGTAGCCGCACACAGGTTTTCGATACGCGCAAAGTATGCGAAAAAAAAAGGAGGCGGGATTAAAAGTCCGCCTCCTTTTTTCCCATGTCGTCAGCGCAGCAGCGTCGTCGCCCGCTAACGAAAGCCGTCAAATCATTTCTGCGAGCGCAAAATTCGCGCGGCATCCAGCGCGAAATACGTCAGCACGCCATCAGCGCCGGCCCGCTTGAACGCCAGCAGCGATTCCATCATCGCCTTGTCGTGATCGAGCCAGCCGTTCTGCGCGGCCGCCTTCAACATCGCGTATTCGCCGCTCACCTGATAAACGTAAGTGGGGAACTGGAATTCGTCCTTCACGCGACGCACGATGTCCAGATACGGCATGCCGGGCTTGACCATCACCATATCGGCGCCTTCGTTGATGTCCGCTTGCACTTCGCGCAGCGCTTCATTCGAATTGGCCGGGTCCATCTGGTAGGTCATCTTGTTGCTCTTGCCCAGATTCGTCGCGGAACCGACGGCATCGCGGAACGGCCCGTAAAACGCCGACGCAAATTTGGCCGCATAAGCCATGATGCGTGTGTGGACAAACTCCTCGCTCTCGAGCATTTCGCGAATCGCGCCGATGCGGCCGTCCATCATGTCCGAGGGCGCGACGATATCGACGCCTGCTTCAGCCTGCGCACGGGCCTGCTCGATGAGAATCTCGACAGTTTCGTCGTTCATCACGTAACCGGCTTCATCGAGCACGCCGTCCTGGCCGTGGCTCGTATACGGGTCGAGCGCGACGTCGGTCAGCACGCCCAGCTCGGGGAAACTCTTTTTGAGTTCGCGAACGGCGCGCGGAATGAGGCCGGCCGGATTGGCTGCTTCGCGGCCATCAGGCGTTTTCAGGGACGGCTCAATTGCCGGAAACAGCGACAGTACGGGCACGCCCAGCTCAACGCATTGCTCGGCCACGCCCATCAGCAGATCGACCGACACGCGCTCGACGCCCGGCATCGACCCTACGGCTTGCCGTACATTCGTGCCCTCGACGACGAACACCGGATAGATCAGATCATTCGTGGTGAGGATGTTTTCCCGCATCAGACGGCGCGAGAAGTCGTCACGGCGCATGCGGCGCGGACGGTAGTGCGGGTAGAAGCTCATATCGAATCGAAGATGATGGATGTGGAGAGTGGACAAGTACGTCTGCGTCTGCTCCCGAAACTTTTCGAGACAATGGTATATCATACCGATCGAGCAAGGCGCCTTGCGCTGACCTCCCCGCTTCTCCTCCCTGAGCGGGTGCCTGTCGTTTTTTCGATTAGGCTGTTTGACCCGCCGTTAAAGCGGCGGGTTTTTTTATGGGCGGCCGAAACGGCGCTTTTGCGTGCCTGACGGAAGCCCCAGCGCTTACTGCGCGGCGTCCGCTTCGCCCGTGGCTTTGGGGATCAGCCAGCCTTCGATCAACTCGTGCGCCTCGTCGATGCCGATTCGTTTGAGCGCCGAGAACAATTGCGCGGTCAACTCGCCTTGGTAGCCGGCGGCGCGATATTCAGCCAAGCCTTTCTGCGTCGCGCGCAATGCGTTGATGCTTTCCTGTCGCGTCAATTTGTCGCATTTTGTGAGCAGCGTATGGATCGGCTTGCCCGTCGGCGCGAACCACTCGATCATCTGCCGATCCAGATCCGTCAACGGACGACGCGAGTCCATCATCAGAATCATGCCGCGCAGTTGCGAGCGCGATTGCAGGTAGGTCGACAGTAGCGCTTCCCAATGGGCCTTGGCCGCGCCGGGCACTTCCGCGTAGCCGTAGCCCGGCAGGTCCACCAGATGCGCGGTCGGCTCGTCCGCCTTGCCCACCGAAAAATAATTGATGTGCTGCGTGCGCCCCGGCGTCTTGCTGGCGAACGCGAGCCGCTTCTGATTGCACAGGATATTGATCGCCGTGGACTTGCCGGCGTTCGAACGTCCCGCAAAGGCGATCTCGGGCTGCGCGGTGGCCGGCAGGTCACGCAAGTGATTGACGGTCGTGAAAAAGCGGGATTGGTGGAGCAGGAAGGACATGATCAGGCCAGGATTCGAGACGCCGGGGAACCCGGAGCGGGGACGGGTCAAGCCCGACTGGCGTCTTAGCGATTAGCGAGTTATTGTACAATACGATGGTTTACTGAAAACCCGAGGGGGCCGCCCCGCGTGCCTTGGCGGCTCCTGGTGGTCACTCAGTCGCTGTCGTATTTTGCAAAACCTTCAGGAAAACGCTGGGCCGTCCCAAGTTTTCTTGCCCCCTTCGGGGGGCCTGGCGCGAGGCGCCGGGTTTGGGGGCTCTCTAAAAAATCCCACAAGACGAGACAGGGTGTGCGAATGAATCGACTGTGCAAGGCTCTGATGGTGCTTCAGGTAGCGGCAGGTCTTTCAGGTTTGGCAATTCAGGCACGAGCAGCAGAGCCGGCAAAGCCGGACGTCAATCGGGGGCAGGCAATCGCAATGCAGGTTTGCGCGTCGTGCCACGGCGCGGACGGCAACAGTGCCGGCGGCGCATACCCGAAATTGTCGGGCCAGCATCCCGAGTATCTCGTCAAGCAACTCAAGGATTTCAAGACGCAGGCGGGCGCCAAGCAGCCCGCGCGCAACAATGCGATCATGGCGGGCATGGCCGCGGCGCTCTCCGACCAGGACATGGTCAACGTGGCGGCCTATTTCGCGGCGCAGGCTCCCAAGCCAGGTTATGCGCATAGCAAGGACACCGTGGCGCTCGGTCAGAAAATTTACCGTGGTGGGGTGGCCGAGAAGGGCGTGCCGGCATGCGCAAGCTGTCACGGGCCAACGGGCCAGGGCATTCCCTCGCAGTATCCGCGCCTGTCGGGGCAATGGTCGGACTACACGGTGGCGCAGTTGTCCGCGTTCACGCAGGGTTCCGGCGCACGTAACAACAACGAGGCGATGCATGCCGTCGCATCGCGTTTGTCGGACAGCGAGATCAAGGCTGTAGCCGATTACATCGCGGGCTTGCATTAAGTAAGAGTCCGCACGCAAGCGCAACCGGCCCGCCGGGGCCGGTGCAAAACAAGAAAAGGGTGGGGGCGTCGTGTCTACGACAGCCTCTCACCCTTTTTTGCTGTTCAGTCGGAGTATGAATGAGCGTCACCACGTCGGGTCTGCAGTCGAAGTCGAGCAATCGCATCGTGCGCAGCATCATCGAAGTCATGAGTTCGATGCGTTTCGCCATCGCGCTGCTCGTGATTCTGTCCATCGCCAGCATTATCGGCACCGTCCTCACGCAGGACGATCCGTATCCGAATTACGTCAACCAGTTCGGCCCCTTCTGGGCGGACATCTTCCGCTCGCTGAGCCTGTACACGGTGTACAGCTCGTGGTGGTTCATGCTGATCCTCGGCTTCCTGATGGTGTCGGTCTCGCTGTGCGTGATCCGCAATGCGCCGAAAATGCTCGCCGACGCCCGGAGCTGGAAAGACAAGGTTCGCGAAGGCAGCCTGCGCGCGTTCCATCACAAGGGCGAGTTCGCGGTGCACGGCGCGCGCGCGCAGACCGCCCAGGTGCTCGCCAGGCTGTCGGCGAAGCTCGGCTATAAATTCGTCACGCGCGAGTCGGACGGCGCAACGCTGATTGCCGCCAAGCGCGGCGCGCTGACCAAGTTCGGCTATATCTCGGCTCACATCGCGATCGTGGTGATCTGCCTCGGCGGCCTGCTCGACAGCAACCTGCCGATCAAGCTGCAAATGTGGCTGTTCGACAAGTCGGCGATCCGCGCGAACACGGTAATCAACGAGATTCCTGCCGAACATCGCCTGTCGCAGTCGAACCCCACGTTCCGCGGCTACGCGTGGGTGCCGGAAGGGCAGCATGTGTCGACGGCGATCCTGAACCAGCCGGACGGTTCGCTGATTCAGGACTTGCCGTTCTCGATCGAACTGAAGAAATTCATCGTCGACTACTACTCGACGGGCATGCCGAAGCTGTTCGCGAGCGACATCGTCGTCGTCGACCATAAGACCGGTGCGCGCGTGCCGGCGCGGATCGAAGTGAACAAGCCGTTCGAATACGAGGGCGTGTCGATCTATCAGTCGAGCTTCCAGGACGGCGGCTCGCAGATGCAGATGACCGCGTTCCCCATGACCGGCGCAAGCGCGAAGACCGCACCGTTCGCCGGCACGATCGGCGGCAACGCGCCGCTTGGCCAGGCCATGTCGCTGGCGGACGGACAGACCGTCGAATTCACCGATTTCCGCGCGATCAACGTCGAAAACATCTCGAACGGCAGCGGCCAGAACGACGCCCGCGGCGTGGCCGCGCATCGCACGCTGAAGGAAGCGTTCGACGAGCGTCTCGGCTCGGGCGCGAAGACGTCGAAGCCGCTCGAACTGCACAACGTCGGCCCTTCGGTGCAGTACAAGGTGCGCGACAAGGACGGCCAGGCGCGCGAATACAACAACTACATGCTGCCGGTGGAAGTAGCCGGCGAAAAGATGTTCCTCGCCGGCATGCGCCAGAACCCGGACGATCCCTTCCGCTACCTGCGCATTCCCGCCGACACCGGCGGCACCGTCAAGGAATGGATGAACCTGCGCGCGACGCTTGAGAATCCGGCCATGCGCGCGGCGGCCGCTCACCGTTTCGCGCTGCGCTCGGTGCCGGGTTCGAATGCCGAACTGCAGCAGCATCTGGAAGAAAGCGCGCTGCGTGTGCTGACCCTTTTCGCGGGCGCGGACAGCAGCGTCAAGATGCCGAACGGCCAGCCCGTCGGCGGCTTTCAGGCGATCGCCGGCTTTATCGATCACTCGGTGCCGAAGGGCGAGCAGGAAAAGGCGGCCGGGCTGCTTCTGCGCATGCTGGAAGGCTCGACGTGGGATTTGTGGCAACTGTCGCGCGAGCAGCATGGCGAGCCTGAAGCGCAGGCCAACGCGGACGCGAGCCGCTTTGTTCAAGCCTCGATCAACGCGATATCCGACAGCTTTCTGTATGGATCACCGGTTTACTTGCAGCTTGACGGCTTCAAGCAGGTGCAAGCTTCGGTATTTCAGTTGACGCGCGCGCCGGGCAAAAAAGTCGTGTATCTTGGCAGTCTGCTTCTCGTATTGGGCATCTTTTCGATGTTCTACGTTCGCGAACGGCGCCTGTGGTTCTGGCTCAAGGATACCGATCACGGCACGAACGTCGTAATGGCGATGTCGAGCGCGCGCAAGACACTCGACTTCGAAAAGGAGTTCGTTCAAACGCGCGACGCAGTCGGCGCCGCGCTGGGCGCCAAACTCACTGAAGCACCCGACGCCGCCCGCGGCGCCGATCAACCCGGCCACGCCGGCGCGCAGTCCGCAAGCTCACAAGATTCGACCCGGTAAGATCATGGACTTGACTCAGGTTTCCCCCTCCTCATCATCGTCGCGGCCCAGCAAGGTGCTCGCGGGCGAGTCGCTCAACGTGGCGGAGTACGACGAGCGACCGTTTCTGAAACGGCTCGGTGTCTTCGACTGGCTGTTCGCCGTCGTGATGGTCGCTGGCGCGGGGTTCGCGCTGTCGCACTATCACGCGTTCATGAACTACTACGACAAGCTGGTGCTGGTGTGCGCGGTGCCGGTGTTCGTCGTGCTCGGCTGGCGTTGGAAGCCGGTGCGTCCGCTGATGGTCGGCATCGCGGCGCTGTCGTTGTGGGCGATCCAGATTTACCAGGGCGATCTGGCCCGTGCCGATCAGGCGTTCTTCCTGAAGTATTTCCTCTCGAGCCAATCCGCGATTCTGTGGATGAGCGCGCTGTTCGTGTTCGCCACCGTGTTCTACTGGATCGGCCTGCTGTCGCGCTCGCCAACCGGTGCGGCAATCGGTTCGAAGATGACATGGGCCGCGGTGGTCATGGGCTTCGTCGGGCTGATGGTGCGCTGGTACGAGTCGTACCTGATCGGCTCGGACGTCGGCCATATTCCAGTCTCGAACCTGTATGAAGTATTCGTGCTGTTCAGCCTGATCACCGCGTTGTTCTATCTGTATTACGAGCAGCACTACAACACGCGCGCGCTCGGCGCGTTCGTGCTGCTGGTGATCAGCGCCGCCGTCGGCTTCCTGATGTGGTACTCGGTCGCCCGTGACGCGCAGCAGATCCAGCCGCTCGTGCCGGCGCTGCAAAGCTGGTGGATGAAGATTCACGTGCCGGCGAACTTCATCGGCTACGGCAGCTTTGCGTTGTCGGCCATGGTCGGCGTCGCGTACCTGATGAAAGAGCGCGGCGTGCTGGCCGATCGCCTACCGGCGCTCGAAATGCTCGACGACGTGATGTACAAGTCGATCGCCGTGGGCTTCGCCTTCTTCACGATCGCGACGATTCTCGGCGCGCTGTGGGCCGCCGAAGCGTGGGGCGGCTACTGGAGCTGGGACCCGAAGGAAACGTGGGCGCTGATCGTCTGGCTCAACTATGCGGCATGGCTGCACATGCGTCTGATGAAAGGTCTGCGTGGCGCGGTCGCCGCCTGGTGGGCGCTGACCGGCCTGCTGGTGACGACTTTCGCGTTTCTCGGCGTCAACATGTTCCTGTCGGGGCTGCATAGCTACGGCAAGCTGTAAGATTCGCCGCTCCGCCCCGACTAAGAACCGCCGCGTGCTTCGCACCGGCGGTTTTTTTATGGCTGACGGAATATTTGCCGCGCCCGACGTGTTCGTCATGGCAGTAGCAACGAATAGCTGGACGGACGCGGGACAAGCGATCATGACTTCGGCCCCGTAAAATGAACGAACCGGCAGGGCCGGCAAGGAGCAGGACGATGTGGATCAAGCGAAGCGACAGAATTCAACTCCTCGGCGACGATATCGCGCGTAGTGAAATCACGCCGCGGCACGTATTCGAGAACCGGCGGCGTGTGTTGCAGGCGGCGGGCGCGCTGGCGCTCGGCGGTCTGATCGGCGTGAATGGCGAGGCGCTGGCGGCGTATTCATCGCCGGACCCGAAGGCGCAGAAGCTCGCGGCGAAGACCAACGCGAAGTTCGTCGCGCTCGACAAGATCACGCCGTTCAAGGACATCACGAGCTACAACAACTACTACGAGTTCGGCACCGATAAGGCCGATCCGTCGCATAACGCCGGCACGTTGCGCCCGCATCCTTGGAAGGTGAGCGTCGAGGGCGAAATCAAAAATCCGAAGGTGTACGACATCGATGAATTGCTGAAGCTCGCGCCGCTCGAGGAGCGCGTGTACCGGCTGCGCTGCGTCGAAGGCTGGTCGATGGTGATTCCGTGGATTGGCGTGCCGCTCTCGGAACTGATCAAGCGCGTGCAGCCGACCGGCAATGCGAAGTACGTGCAATTCATCACGCTGGCAGATGCGTCGCAGATGCCCGGACTCTCGACGCCGGTGCTCGATTGGCCGTACTCCGAGGGGCTGCGCATGGATGAAGCAATGAATCCGCTGACGCTCCTGACGATGGGTGTCTACGGCCAGGTGCTGCCGAATCAGAACGGCGCGCCGATTCGCGTCGTGGTGCCGTGGAAATACGGCTTCAAGAGCGCGAAGTCGCTGGTGAAGATCCGCTTTCTCGACAAGCAGCCGCCGACCAGTTGGAACACCTACGCGTCGAGCGAATACGGTTTCTATTCGAACGTGAACCCGAACGTCGATCATCCGCGCTGGAGCCAGGCGACCGAGCGGCGCATCGGTGAGGACGGCTTTTTCACGCCCAAGCGCAAGACGCTGATGTTCAACGGCTACGGCGATCAGGTCGCGTCGCTTTATCAGGGCATGGACCTGAAGAAGAATTTCTGAGCAACGCGACCATGGCTTTCGATACACAGACTTCCGCTGTGAGCGGGCGCAAGGCGCCGCGAGCAGCGCACGCGTCCACGACGGTGAAGCGGCCCGCATCCGGCGCGCGCTGGATCGTGCCGGCGAAAATCGCGGTGTTTGTCGCCGCGTTGTATCCGCTCGCGCGCATCGTATTGTTCGGCATGACCGATCGGCTCGGCTCGAATCCGATCGAATTCATCACGCGCTCCACCGGTCTCTGGACGCTCGTCTTTCTTTGCATCACGCTGGCCGTGACGCCCTTGCGCCGGTTGACCGGGGTCGCCACGTTCGTGCGCTTTCGGCGGATGCTCGGGCTTTACGCCTTCTTCTACGCGACGCTGCACTTCACCACTTACCTCTGGTTCGACAAGTGGTTCGATGTCGCCGAGATCGTGAAGGACATCGGCAAGCGGCCCTTCATCACCGTTGGTTTCGCGGCGTTCCTGTTGCTGATCGCGTTGGCCGTGACGTCGCCGCGCGCGATGGTGCGCAAACTCGGCCGTCGCTGGCAGACATTGCATCGCGCGATCTACGCGATCGGCGTGCTCGCGATCCTGCACTTCTGGTGGATGAAGGCGGGCAAGAACGATCTGCTGTTGCCGAAGCTTTACGGCGCAATCATGCTGGCGCTGCTGGGGTGGCGGTTGATCGTATGGCTGCGCGAGCGAAGGTCGAAGGCGGGTTGACCGGCAAGCGAGTCGCACAAACTAAAAAGGCGATGCCGCGGTGGCATCGCCTTTTTTGTCAGACGCCGAACTCGACGTTTACGCCGGCAAGATCGTTTCTCCCGCAAACAACTGCTTGATCTCTTCGCGGGCGCGCACCACATGCGCTTGTGTACCATCCACCATCACTTCCGCCGCACGCGGACGGGTGTTGTAGTTGGAGCTCATCACGAAGCCGTACGCGCCGGCCGAACGAATCGCCAGCAAATCGCCGGGTTCGATCGCCAGCAGACGCTCGCGACCCAGCCAGTCGCCGCTTTCGCAGACCGGGCCGACCACGTCGTAGACATGCGCCGGTACGTCGCGCTTTGCCGCTGCTTCGATCGCGTGGTACGCCTCGTACATGGCGGGGCGCGCGAGGTCGTTCATCGCAGCGTCGACGATGGCGAAATTCTTTTCCGCACCCGGCTTCAGAAACTCGACGCGCGTGAGCAGCACGCCGGCATTGCCCACCAGCGAACGACCCGGCTCGAAATACACTTCACGATGACCGTGGCCACGCGCTTCGATGCGATCGAGCACGGTGCGCACGAACGCGCCGATTTCCGGCGGTGCTTCATCGTCGTAGGTGATGCCGAGACCGCCGCCCACGTCGATGTGGCGAATGCTCACGCCGTCCTGCTCGATCTGTTCGACCAGTTCCAGCAACTTGTCGACCGCGTCGAGATACGGCGCGACTTCGGTGATCTGCGAACCGATATGGCAGTCGATGCCGATCACCTCGAGATGAGTCATCGCCGCGGCGGCTCGATACGTCGCGCGCGCGTCTTCGAATGCGACGCCGAACTTGTTCGACTTCAGCCCGGTGGAAATATACGGATGCGTCTTCGCGTCGACGTCCGGATTCACGCGCAGCGAAACCGGAGCTTTCTTGCCCATGTCGGCGGCCACCGCATTCAGGCGGTCCAGTTCAGGAATCGATTCGACGTTGAAGCACTTCACGCCAGCCGCGAGCGCGTCGCGCATTTCGTCCGCACTCTTGCCGACGCCGGAAAACACGGTGTTTTCCGCTTTACCGCCGGCCGCCAGCACACGCGCCAGTTCGCCGCCCGATACGATGTCGAAGCCGGCGCCGAGACGCGCGAACACGTTCAGCACCGCGAGGTTGCTGTTCGCCTTGACGGCCACGTGCACGCTCGCGCGACGGCCTGCGCAAGCGCCGGCGTACGCGTTCCAGGCATCGGTGAGCGCGGCGCGCGAATAGACGTAGAGCGGCGTGCCGAACTGTTCGGCGAGCGAGACGGCGGACACGTCTTCGGCGTGCAACACGCCGTCGACGTAGTCAAAAGCGGATCGAGTCATGCGAGGGTCTTATTGAGCGGGAGTAACGGCGGAGGCGGGCGGCGCGGCGAGTTGGTTTTCCGGCGCCAGCGTGAGCGGCGTGCCCGACGTATTCGGCACGGTGCCCGTTTCGTCGGCGGTTTCGGCGCTGGGTTTCACTTCATCCGGCGACGGCGGTTGCGTCCGGTCGATCGGCTTGGCCGGAAGCGGCGGCACGGTGGGCAAATAGAGCGAACCACGCTGCCCGCAGCCGGCAAGTGCACAACCTGCGAGAATGGCTAGACCCGCTACAATCGCGCGGCCGGGCGCCGCTGCGCGCATCCGAGAAACGACTCGCATGACTGTCCCTGAATAAATAATCGATGGAGTTTAGCATGTCCGATAGTGAATACCTGACCCGCGCGGAAGCCGCGCTAGCCGCCATCGAACGCGCACTCGACGACACCGACGCCGACATCGAATTCGAGCGCAGCGGCAATGTGCTGACCCTCGAATTCGAGAACCGTTCGAAGATCATCGTGAACCTTCAGCCGCCGATGAGCGAGATCTGGATCGCCGCGAAAGCGGGCGGCTTTCACTTCCGTTTCGTCGATGGTGAATGGCGCGATACCCGCAGTGGTACGGAGTTTTTCGCCGCGCTGTCGGAGTACGCGACGCAACAGGCCGGCGAGCCGGTTCACTTCGAAGCGTGAATCCGGGTTAAGGCGGGGGCGGGGTGCTGCTGCCCGAAGCGCGCCTCGCGACTGACGGACCGCCCGCCAAAGCAAGCCTGAAACGACACCGCCGCGCATCGAGCGCGGCGGTTTTCTTCAACGGGCTACGGCGGTTCTCTAATGCCCGCGGAACAGATTCATGATGTTCTGCTTTTCCTGCTCGTCGACCTGCGCGGGCGCCTCCGATGCGCCGTTCGCCGCATCCAGCGCGGCCTGGCTGATGCCGACCGTCGCGATGAAACCGTGCCCCGGCGTGAACTCGTCGAAATACAGTTCCGAGCCGACTTCGACCACATTGTCCGGCTTCGGCATCTTGTAGTCCGGCACGCCCTTGAGCGCGCGACCCATGTATTCGATCCACACCGGCAACGCCAGGCCGCCGCCGGTTTCCTTGTCGCCGAGACTGCGCGGATTGTCGTAGCCGATCCACGCGATCGCCGTGACCGTGTGCTGATAACCGGCGAACCACGCGTCGCGCGAATCGTTGGTCGTGCCGGTCTTGCCGCCGAGATCGGTGCGTTTCAGCACATTGGATTTGGCGCCCGTGCCGCGTTGCGCGACACCTTGCAGCAGGCTGTTCATCACGTACGCGTTGCGCGGCTCGATGGCGTGCGGCGCGCTTTGCTCGGCCACCAGCGGTTGCGCATGGGCGACGACGATGCCGCGCTGATCCGTGACCTCGGCGATCAGATACGGGTTGATCCGGTAGCCGCCGTTGGCGAACACCGAGAACGCGCCCGCCATTTGCAACGGCGTGACGAGACCCGCGCCGAGCGCCATCGGCAGATAGGCCGGGTGACGCTCCGCGTCGAAGCCGAAGCGCGTGATGTACTGCTGCGCGTACTTGGTGCCGATCTGGCTGAGGATGCGGATCGACACCAGGTTCTTCGACTTCTGCAGCGCCGTGCGCATGGTCATCGGACCGTCGAAACCGCCGCCGTAGTTCTTCGGTTCCCACGGCTGCCCGCCGGTCTCCGCGGCGCTGAAAAAGAGCGGGGCGTCGTTGATCACCGTCGCCGGGCCGAGTCCCTTTTCGAGCGATGCCGAATAAATGAACGGCTTGAAACTCGAACCCGGCTGACGCCACGCCTGGGTCACGTGATTGAACTTGTTCTTGTTGAAGTCGAAGCCGCCGACCAGCGCGCGAATCGCGCCGTCTTGCGGCACCACCGAGACGAACGCGCCTTCCACTTGCGGCAATTGCGTGATCGACCAGTTGCCGTCGTCGTTCTTGACGAGGCGGACGATCGCACCGGGCCGCAGCCGCTGATTCGGCTGCGCGCGCGCATTGAGCGCCGCCTGCGCGAAACGCAGGCCGTCGCCCTGGATGGTCGCGACATTGCCGTCGATGAAGGTGGCCTGCACCTGCTTCGGGCTCGCCGCCGTCACGACGGCGGCAATAATCTCGCCGTTGTCGGGATGCTCCAGCAGTGCGTCGTCGATCGCCTGTTCGCGGTCGTCCGCATCGGACGGCAGATCGATGAACGCTTCCGGGCCGCGATAGCCGTGGCGCCGCTCGTAATCCATCAGGCCTTTGCGCAGCGCGCGATAAGCGACGTCCTGATCGGCGGAGTCGATCGTGGTGACGACGTTCAGGCCGCGCGTGTACGCCTCTTCGCGATACTGCGCGTACATCATCTGCCGCACCATTTCCGCGACGTACTCCGCGTGCACGCTGAATTCCTTGCCCGCGCCCTTGACCACGAGCGCCTGCTTGCTGGCCTCGTCGTATTGCTGCTGGGTGATATAGCGCAGTTCGTACATGCGTTGCAGGATGTACTCCTGGCGCACTTTCGCGCGCTTCGGATTGACCACCGGGTTATACGCGGAGGGCGCCTTCGGCAGACCGGCGAGCATCGCCGACTCGGCCAGCGTCAGGTCCTTCAGATCCTTGCCGAAGTACACCCGCGCCGCGCTCGCGAAGCCATAGGCGCGCTGACCGAGATAGATCTGATTCATATACACCTCCAGAATCTGATCTTTAGTCAGCTTCGACTCGATCTTGTACGCGAGCAGCATTTCATAAATTTTGCGCGTGTAGGTCTTCTCGCTCGACAGGAAGAAGTTGCGCGCCACCTGCATGGTGATCGTGCTGGCGCCTTGCGTGGCGTGGCCGTTGGTGAGCGCGACGAAGCCGGCCCGCGCGATACCCGTGAGGTCGACGCCGCCGTGATCGTAGAAGCGCGCGTCTTCGATGGCGAGCACGGCCTTCTTCAGACTATCGGGCACCTCCTGGATGTGGACGATGTCGCGCCGCTCCTCGCCGAATTCGCCGATCAGCACATGGTCGGCCGTGTAGATGCGCAGCGGCACCTTGGGCCGGTAGTCGGTGAGCGCCTCGAGTGACGGCAGGTTGGGCGTTGCCACCACCAGCGCATAGCCGAGCACCAGCAGCACGCACACGATGCCTGCGACGATCAGACCGACAAAGCCAAGGACCAGCTTCAGCCACAACGGGCGTTTGCGCTTGTGCGGCGCGGGCGGTGGGGAATTCGGAGACGTGGATTGCATATGGGCACCAAAAAACAGTCCCGCGATTATAGCCGCCCGGCTTTTCAGCTTTCGTCATGCTTACTGACACTTCTGCGCAGGTCGGTGCGCGACGCGGGAATGGCTTCACTGTAGCCGCTTTGGTGCGGCGCCGGCACGTGTCACGCAACGTTAGCCATTTGGCTGAGTGTCGCGCGGCGGCGCGGCTACGCACAATTCTTCCTCGTTACTCGCGCTCGAATGGTTCGCCGCGAGAGTTTGAGGGAGGGTGTGATGGCGTTCAAAAAATCGTGGCTTCAAGAGGTGCAAACAGGTGGCCGGCGTTTTGCCGCGGGAATCGACGTGAGCGCGCGGGCGGTGCGCCTCGTCATGGTGAGTCAGCCTTCGCGCACCACCGCCGCATTGCATATCGAATACGTGAGCACCGTGCCGCTTGCCGCCGGCGCGATGGCCGGCATGGAGATCGCGGATCGCCATGCGGTGGCGCGTGCGTTGCGCGACGCGTTTGCCGGTCTGCCGCGCGCCTGTGCGACGCATGCGTTGCGATGCGCGATGGCGCTGCCGGCGTCGGCCACGTTGACCGCCACGGTGCCGCTCACGCGGCTCGCCGCGCAAAGCGGCTGCGCGGAGGACGGCGGGCATGCGCTTGCCGAACTCGAACCGGCGGTCATGAGTGAAGTGGAGCGGATCGCGGGTCTCGAGCGGCACGCGCTCGCCGTCGACTGGTTTGTCGATGAAACGTCTTCGCCGGTTCGCTCGGTGACGATCGCCGCCACGGCGCGCCAGCATCTTGAGGCGCGTATCGAATGCGCGGCGTCCGCCGGTATCTCGCTGACCGCGATCGACGGCGAACCGCATGCCGCGCTGCGCGCCATGCGCTATGCGGCGAGCCATGAACTCGATCCGCACGAGCCGTATGTCGCGCTCTGGGTCGGCACGGACGGCGTGTACGGATGGCGCATCGTCGACGACGGCATCGTCGGCGAAATGCGCTATCCGGCGCCAGAGCACGCGGACCTCGCCGATGCGTTGCGTGATCTCGTGCGCGGCCCGGAACTCGACTGCGCGTTGTTGAGCGGCGAGGTCGATCTGCTCGACGGCGTGGGATTTTCGATCGCGGATCTCGCCGACGTGTTGGGCTGCACGGTGTTGCCGTTCGAATGCGCGGCGCTAGGCGGCCTTGCGCGACCGTTGGACGATCCGTTGTTGCATGAGCCGACCGGCGCGGTCGCGTTCGGGCTCGCGTTGCGCGGGGTGTTCGAATGATGGGCGGCCTCTTGCATCCGCGCGGCTCGAACGTGCCGGCTGCCAGCGCGCCGGGTTTCGCGCGCGGCGCTCGCTTCGCGCGATCGTGGCTCGGTGGTTTCAACCTGCTGCCCTACAGGCAACGCAACGCGCGGCTCGCGCGCCGGCGGTGCGTACTCGAATGCATCGCCGCCGCGTTCGCCGGTTGCGCCGCGGTGCTCGCGTTGGCGGGTTGGCAGGCGTTGGAAAAGGCGCGACTCGATGCGCAGCGCGTGTCGATTGAACAGTCGCTCGCACGATTCACCGCGCCGCTCGCCGAACATGCCGGGCTATTGCGGGCGCAAGACGAGCAACGCCAGGGCGCGGCGCGTGCAAAGACCTTGTCCGAGCCGCTCACGCATTTGCGCGACCTGCTCGACGCACTCAGTTTCGAGCCGGGCGACGGCGTCGTGTTACAGCAGTTGCGTCAGCGCGAACACGAGACGGAATTGCTGGCGAGCTCGCGCGGGCATCTGGCTTCGGCGGAGTGGCTCAAGCGTCTGAGCGCGATTCGCGGCGTGACGGGCGCGGAGGTGAGCGACCTGCATCGATCGGCGCCGCCCCGCAGCGCGGGTGTGGTTGCGGGTATCGCAGGACAAGTCGCAGGACAAGTCGCAGGACAAGTGGAATTCGGCGCTCGTCTGCGCTGGGACGATCCGGTGCGCCAAACGGCTCACGTGGCCGCATCCGCGGCGCGGCGTCCTGTGAAGTCTGAACAATCGAGAGGTGTGAAATGAGTACGACGTTTGTCGATTTCGGCAGCGCGGCAAGCGCGCGCCCAATGCTTTCCCATTGGCTGAAGCGCGCGCGTGCGCCGCTCGAAGCATGGAGCGGGCGCCGTCGCAGGGCGGTTGCATTGCTGATCGCCGCGCTGGTGTTCGGGCTTGGCGCGCAGGGCTGGATCGTGGCGGATCTGGGCGGCGTGGAGGCGAGCCGGACCGCCTTGGAGGCTGCTACGCGGCATCTCGCCGATGCGAAGCGCTCGCTCGCGCAATTGCCCGCGCTGCGCCGTGAAGCAGCCGCGTCGGTCACCGCATCGGCAAGCACTCCGGCCATGACGTCGAGCACCGGATCGCCAGCGCCTTCGTCCGTGGACGACGTGCGCATCGTCTCCGAACTGGCCGCGCAGAACGGCGTCACGTTGATTGCGCTGGAACCCGGCGCCGCCAGCGGCACAGGCGCGGAAAGCATGCGCCCGTTGCAACTCACCGCGCGCACCGACTTCGTCCACTTGATGGCGTTCCTGCGCGGGCTGTTGGACCTGCCGGTGCTGATCGTCCCCGTCGATGTGACCGTCAAACGGGATGGCGCAGCGCTTTCGGTGAGCGCGACGCTGCGCGTGTTCAATGCGCTGAGGCCGGTTCCTTTAACCGCGTCGGCGGCTGCGTTTGCCGAAGAGGATGCCGATTCGGCCGACGCAGACAACATCGTCTTCTTCGACCCGTTCTCGCGGCCGCAGATGCGGGCGGCGGGCGATCTGCCTGACGCTCCGCAGTTGCGCCTCGTCGGTGTGCTGCACGATCGTCAGCGTGGGTTGGCTTTGCTCGATACGCCGGAGGGCGCGACAACCGTCGCGTCCGGGCAGCAAATCGGCGCCGAGCGCGTCACGCGCTTCGACGCCCTCGGCATCACGCTCGTCAACGGCGGCACAACGCGCACGCTGGCGCTGGAAGAGGCGTCCTGATGAAGCTGGTAAAACCATTCCGCTTTGTGCCCGCGTCCATGTGCATCGGTCCACGTGCGGGCCGTGGCCTGCGCTGCGGCCTTCGTATGTGTTTCGGCGTGTACGTCGGCGCGGCGATCAGCGTCGGCATCGCGCGAGCTTCGACTCCACCGCTGCCGCCGCTGCCACCGAACATGCCGCTCGACGACGGCGTTGTGCCATTGGACGCTTCGTACAATGCTTCGCCGCCACCGCGCGGCGTTGTCGCCGAAGCGCCCAACCCGTTTCGCGATGAGTCGGCGGAGCCTCGGGATGTAGCGCGCCCGTCCGCCTCCGCTGAAAACAGCCGCGCGGAGGAGCCGTTCGACGCCGACGACGGCTCCGTGCCGCTCCGAAGACGATCGGCAGCCTCGGCAACCCAGGCGACCCCGGCTCGCAACGACACCGCGACGAGTTCCGCGCTCGAAGGACCACCGGTGCCGCTGCCGCCGCTCGCGCGACTGAGCGGCGCGCCGAAAACGCTCGCCGACGCCAGGCTCGCGGCCGACGACAAACCGATCTCGCTGAACTTCAAGCGTGCCGAACTCGGCGCCGTGCTGAACGCATTCGCGCAATTCACGGGACTGAATATCGTCGCGAGCGAGAAAGTGCGCGGCGCCGTCTCGCTGCGGCTCGACAAGGTGCCGTGGCGCGCCGCGTTCGATACGCTGCTCGATGTCAACGGTCTCGCGATGGAGCGCCGCGGCAACGTCGTGTGGGTCGCGCCGATCGCGGATCTCGCCGCACGCGAGCGGCAGCGTTTCGAGGCGCACGCCAAGGCCGCCGATCTGGAGCCGCTCGCGAGCCGCACTTTCGTGCTGCACTACGCCCGCGCCGAGGACGTGCGGCGTTTGCTGACCGGTTCGGGGAACCAGCGCGTGCTGTCCAAACGCGGTGCCGTCACCGCCGATCCGCGCACCAATCTGCTGTTCGTCACCGATATCGAAGGCCGCGTCGCGCAGATCGCGGCTTTCCTCGAGTCCGTCGACCGGCCGACCCGCCAGGTGCTGATCGAGGCGCGGATCGTCGAAGGCGAACACGGTTTTTCGCGCAACCTCGGCGTGCGGCTCTCGATGGCGGCGACCAACGCCGACGGCACCGCGAGAGGGTTGACCGGCGGCACGGACGGGACGGTCTACGATCTGTCGGCCCGCCCGATTTCCGGCTTCGACGCCGCCACCGCCGGGCTCACGCTGTTCGCCGCCGGCGCCACGCGTCTGCTGAACATCGAGCTGAGCGCGCTGGAGGCCGAGGGGCGCGGCGAGATCGTATCGAGTCCGCGGGTCGTCACCGCGGACCGCATGAAAGCGGTGGTCGAGCAGGGCACCGAGCTGCCGTATCAGGCGAAAGTGGGGCAGGGCGTCTCGGGCGTGCAGTTTCGCCGCGCCACGCTCAAACTGGAAGTGGAGCCGCAGATCATGCCGGACGGGCGGGTGGTGCTCGATCTCGATGTGGCCAAGGACAGCGTCGGCGAGCTGACCGACGCCGGGCCGGCGATCAACACCAAACACGTGCAGACGCGCGTCGAGGTCGAGGATGGTGGTACGGTGTCGATCGGCGGAATCTATGCCGTCGACGAGCGGAACGATGTGACGCGGGTGCCGCTCCTGGGCAAAATACCCTTTTTAGGCGCGCTTTTTCGCCATCGGGCTCATCGCGACCAGCGCAGCGAACTGGCTATTTTCATCACGCCGCGCGTCATTCAGACGAATTAGCGGTATGCCGCCGCCGCTTGCCGGCGGCGGCGCGCAGGCTCGACAAGGCAGCCGCTTTGCCAGTAAGCTGCGGCACGAACCCACACCGGATTAGCCAGAGGACACCGTTGCAAGCGCGGGACGCACACGCCAATGTATTTTTCGTAGGGCTCATGGGGGCAGGCAAAACCACCGTGGGCCGGGCCATTGCGCGCCGTCTCGATCGCCCGTTCTTCGATTCCGATCATGAAATCGAGGCGCGCACGGGCGCGCGCATCCCGGTGATTTTCGAACTGGAAGGCGAAGCGGGCTTTCGCGAGCGTGAAGCGAACGTGATTTCCGAATTGACCGGGCGCGACAATATCGTGCTCGCCACGGGCGGCGGCGCGGTGCTGCGGCCGGAAAACCGCGAGGCGCTGCAAAATCGCGGCGTGGTGATCTACTTGCGCGCCAATCCGCACGATCTGTGGCTGCGTACCCGGCGCGACAAGAATCGCCCGCTGCTGCAAACCGAAGACCCCAAGGCGCGCCTCGAAGCGCTCTACGAAGTGCGCGACCCGCTCTACCGCGAATGCGCGCATTTCGTGATCGAAACCGGCCGGCCTTCGGTCAACGGACTCGTCAACATGGTCCTGATGCAGCTCGAGATGGCCGGCGTCGTCAAACACCCTGCGTCATAATGGACCGTATGATTACCGTCAACGTCGAACTGGGCGAGCGCGCCTACCCCATTCATATCGGTGCCGATCTGATCGGCCAAACCGCGCTGTTCGCGCCGCATATCGCCGGCAGCTCGGTCACCATCGTCACGAATACCACGGTCGACCCGCTATATGGCGACACGCTGCGCGCGGCGTTGGCGCCGCTCGGCAAGCAGGTGTCCACGGTCGTTTTGCCGGACGGCGAAGCGTACAAGAACCTGGAAACGCTGAACCTGATCTTCGACGCGCTGCTCGGCTCCCGCGCCGATCGCAAGACCACGCTGATCGCGTTGGGCGGCGGCGTGATCGGCGATATGACCGGGTTTGCCGCGGCTTGCTACATGCGCGGCGTGCCGTTCATCCAGGTGCCCACAACGTTGCTGTCGCAGGTGGATTCGTCGGTGGGCGGCAAGACGGGCATCAACCACCCGCTTGGCAAGAACATGATCGGCGCGTTCTACCAGCCGCAGGCCGTGATCGCCGACATCGGCGCGCTGCGCACCTTGCCGGCGCGCGAACTGGCGGCGGGCATCGCCGAGGTGATCAAGACCGGCGCGATTGCCGACGCGGGTTTCTTCAGGTGGATCGAGGCCAACGTCGAGGCGCTGAATCGTTGCGAACCCGAAGCGCTGGCCGAGGCGGTCAAGCGTTCGTGCGAAATCAAGGCGTCGGTGGTGGCGCAGGACGAACGCGAAGGCGGGCTGCGCGCGATCCTCAATTTCGGCCATACGTTCGGCCACGCGATCGAGGCCGGGCTCGGCTACGGCGAGTGGCTGCACGGCGAGGCGGTCGGCTGTGGCATGGTGATGGCGGCGGATCTGTCCGTGCGCATGGGCTATCTCGACGAAGCGGCGCGCAAGCGTCTGGTCGATGTGATCGTCGCCGCGCATTTGCCGACCCGGGCGCCCGCGCTCGGCGATTCGCGTTACGTCGAACTCATGCAGGTCGACAAAAAGGCGGAAGCCGGTGCGATCAAATTCATTCTGCTGAAGCGTTTCGGTGAGACGCTGATTACCCAGGCACCCGACGCCGAAGTGCGCGCCACGCTGGCCGCCGCGGTTTAACCGCGGCAAGACTCCGGCAGCAACGCATCGCGCACCGGCATCACGAGGCGCCGCCCATGTTTCGGAGAACCCGGTGACTGACAGGCGCAGCGACGATGTAAAACCCAACCCGGCAGGCGCGGCGTCGGTCGGCGAGCCTGCCCAGGAAGCGCTGGAAGCGCATCTCGCGCCATACGCGGCGCGTTCCGCGCAGTCGCGCGGCCGCCGCTATCCGGAATCAGCGCCTGGCGCCCGCACCGAATTCCAGCGCGATCGCGACCGCATCGTCCACTCCACGGCGTTCCGCCGGCTCGAGTACAAGACGCAGGTGTTCGTGAATCACGAGGGCGATCTGTTTCGCACCCGGCTCACGCATAGTCTGGAGGTGGCGCAAATCGCGCGGTCTGTTGCGCGCAATTTGCGCGTCAACGAAGACCTCGTCGAAGCGATCTCACTTGCCCACGATCTCGGTCACACGCCGTTCGGCCATGCCGGTCAGGACGCGCTGAACGAATGCATGCGCGAACACGGCGGCTTCGAGCACAATCTGCAAAGCCTCGCGGTCGTCGACGATCTCGAGGAGCACTACGGCGCCTTCAACGGCCTGAACCTCTGCTTCGAAACACGCGAAGGAATTCTCAAGCATTGCTCGCGCGAAAACGCGCGGCGGCTCGGCGCCTTGGGCGAGCGCTTTCTCGAAGGACGGCAGCCGTCCATCGAAGCGCAGATCGCGAATGTTGCCGACGAGATCGCCTACAACAACCACGACGTCGACGACGGTTTGCGCTCGGGCCTGCTCACCGTCGAGCAACTGGCCGAAGTCGAGCTATGGCAGACGCACTATGAGGCGGCGCGCAACGACTTTCCGCAGATCGAAGGGCGCCGGCTGATTCACGAGACGGTGCGCCGCATCATCAATACGCTGATCGTCGATCTGATCGATACCACCAAGCTGAATTTGCTCCGGCACGCGCCGGCTTCGCTCGACGCCGTGCGCGCCGCTCCACCGCTCGTTGCCCATAGCGAGGCGATTGCCGCTCAGGCCGCGGCGCTCAAGCGCTTTCTGTTCAAGAATCTGTATCGCCATTACCGGGTGATGCGCATGGCGAACAAGGCGCGCCGCGTCGTAGTCGGCCTGTTCGACGCGTTCACGGAAGATCCGCGCCTGCTGCCGCCAGGCTATCAGTCGACGGACGCGACGCTGCAGCCGCGTCTGATTGCCCACTACATCGCGGGCATGACGGATCGATATGCGGTGAAGGAATACCAACGGCTGTTCGTCATCGAAGACAACTGATCGGACGCGTGCCGGCGGGCGGGTTTGTGTCTACGTTCGGCATGAGCGCGCAAGCGGACGCGGGCACCGCATCGGCGCCCGCCACCGCGTTGCTTCGCGCCACGTGTCAGCGCAGCCCGTTCAGCGCAGCCGCGATGCGAACAGCGCGCCCGCGATCAACGCGACGCCGCCGACGATCGCAATCGTCTGCCACGGATTTTCGTGCACGTAGTCGTCCGCGTCTGCCATCGCGACTTCCGCGCGCTCACGCACGGCTTCGCGCGTGTCGTTCAAACGGGCGCGCGCGGCGTCGAGCTGTTTGCGCAGTTTGCCGCGCAGTGCGACCGCGTCGGCCTGGGTGCCGTCGGCCAGGGTGGATTCGAGTTCCGCCATCAGCGTGCGCAGTTCGCTCGCGATATCTTCGGCCGCGTGGCGGCTATGGCGAGCGATGCGCCGCGCACGGCGGCTGGTGCTGGTCCAGGATTCGCCGAGGGCGTCTCGCGTATTCGAAAGTGTTGTCATGGTCGCTCCGTCGATGAGGGTGAAAGAATCCCCACGGTGCCACGCAGATTCACGCCGCGACGCGGGAAACACCATGTGAACGCAACTTTGGTGCCAAACAGCAGCCCCTGCACACCATGACGCGGGCCGCGAACCGTCAGCAGATATTGCACCGAGGCCACGCGATTGCGGGTCAAATTTACAAAGATTCGCCGTTACGTCTGAGCATCGCGCCGTCCGCGCCCGACGCCGATAACCATTGCTCGACCTGCTTGAAATAAAGAACGCCGCCATTGAACCTATGACGGCGTTGTCCAAGCCCCGAAAATTCGACTACCCTAGCTCAACGGCCCCAATTTTCGCGAGGGTCTGCGAAGCGTTAGAAACGGTAACCGATATTGACGTAGCTAACGATCGGGTTCAGTTTGATCTTGGTTTGCGACTGCACGTTGAGCGTGCCGACCGGCGTCCTGGCGGCGGTGTTCAGTTTAGCGGTCGTGCTGAGCGGTAGATAAGAGATCGACACGCCCGCGAACCAGTGCTGGTCGAACGCGTAGGTGAAACCCGCATTGAAGACCGGCGCCCACGAACTATCCGTATCGACGCTGGTCGGACCATGCAGAACATTGGCCTCGAACGCGCTGTTGGTGATCTTTGCGTCGGTGAACCAGACCCGGCTTACACCGATGCCGAGATACGGGCGGAACGCCGCGGTGGGGGCGTTGAAGAAGTACTTGAACAGCAGAGTCGGGCTCCACTGTTTCGCCTGGCCCAGCTTGCCGAATCGTTCGAAGCTGCCCGTGCCGGTCAGGTCGAATGAAGGCGGGTAGCCAAGCACGAATTCGGCCGCGATGTGGTCGGTAACGAAGTACCCGAGCGTGAAGCCGATGGTGTCCGCGGAACTTAGTGATGCACCGGTGTTGGCTTCTGTGATATTGGTCGGACTGCCGCCTATGCTTGTCACTCTCAACGGTTCACTGCTCGATTGAGGCGCAAGATGGAACCAGCCTGTTGAAAGGACAAAGCTCCCGGCCGATTGCGCGTGTGCTGCCGTTGTCATGCAGGCTAGCGCCGCCATCCCCGTTACGGCCTGTTTTAATTTCATATGTGCTCCTCCATAAAAGGCCCGCTCATTATGACGACAACGTTTGAAACAAACCATACGCGGCGGTTAGAGCTTTCTCCCTAGGCTCCGCGCGGTTTTCTGGCTCAGCCGCGCCGCGCCGAACCTCCGGCGCATGCGGCTTTTCCGACCTTCGGGTTTGTACCAACGCGACTAATTGGATACTTCAGCATGGCACGGCTTGCACGTCTCTATGTCCCTGACCAGCCGCAGCACGTCATCCTTCGCGGACTCGATCAGCAGCCCGCATTCGTCGACGACCAGGACTACGAGCTCTTCATCGACTGTTTGAAAGCGGCTTCGCGCGACCATCACTTATCCATCCACGCCTATGCGTTGATGCCGGGCGCGGTGCAACTGCTCGTCACGCCCACCGAGGAATCGAGTCTGCCGAAAGCGATGCAGGCGGTGGGGCGGCGCTACGTCGCCCATTTCAACCGGCGCTATGCGCGTCGCGGCACGTTGTGGGAAGGGCGCTACCGCGCCACGGTGATCGAGGGCGAGCGCTATTTTCTACTGGCGAGCCGGGTCGTCGAAATGTGTCCGGTGCGCGCGCAACTCGTGAGCGCGCCGGAAGACTATCGCTGGTCGAGCTACCGTCATCACATCGGCCTGACGCTCGACAGCCTGATTACCGACCACCCGTTGTACTGGTCGCTCGGCAATACGCCGTTCGAACGGCAGCGCGCTTACCGCGAGCTATGCGAACAGCCGCTCGACGAGCGCGAAGCCAGTCAGCTTCAGCAGGCCACGCTGAAGGGCTGGGTGCTCGGCAGCGACACCTACCGCGAATGGGCCGCGCGCGCGGCCAATCGGCGCGTGTCGCCGCTGCCGCGCGGACGGCCGCGCAAGGTCCGCGAGACGCCGCAAACGCAGTAGCCGGCCTCGCGTCGGCGGGCGGTAATGGAACGGCATCTTCGCATGCCGTTTTCTTTTGCACGTTTTAGATATGGCACCAATAAAAATCGACCGCAATGCACCAACTTGATAATTGGGGCTCAACCACAACGTTTTATTTGCTATTCCATTGATTCGTCGCGTATATTCCGAATTCCGGCGTTTTTGATACGCGTAGCATCCAGCGTAAAGAGCGCGCCGTCGCGGCTGCTGTGCGCACTGCGGCAATAGAAAAACGGTTAAACGGCCTGTCCGGCCCCTCACAGACGGTGTCCCCATGAACGACCACCAGCAACCGACTCATCCGGTTCCCGCCGCGCAAGGTCTGTACGACCCGCAGAACGAGCATGACGCCTGCGGCGTCGGCTTCGTCGCTCACATCAAGGGCAAGAAAAGCCACGAGATCATCGAGCAGGGCCTGAAAATCCTGGAAAACCTCGACCACCGGGGCGCCGTCGGCGCCGATCCGCTGATGGGCGACGGCGCCGGCATCCTGATCCAGATTCCCGATGGCTTCTATCGCGAGGAAATGGCGAGGCAAGGCGTGACCCTGCCGCCGTATGGCGAATACGGCGTCGGCATGGTGTTCCTGCCGAAAGAGCACGCGTCGCGCCTCGCTTGCGAACAGGAGCTGGAACGCACGGTGAAGGCCGAGGGCCAGGTCGTGCTGGGCTGGCGCGACGTGCCGGTCGACCACACCATGCCGATTTCGCCCACCGTCAAGGCGAGCGAGCCGCTGATCCGTCAGATTTTCATCGGCCGCGGCAAGGACATCATCGTGACCGACGCGCTCGAGCGGAAGCTGTACGTGATCCGCAAGACCGCGAGCCACCGCATCCAGGCGCTCAAGCTCAAGCACGGCAAGGAATACTTCGTGCCGTCCATGTCGGCGCGCACGGTCGTCTATAAGGGGCTGCTGCTGGCCGGGCAGGTCGGCGTGTATTACCGCGACCTGCAGGACGAGCGCACCGTCTCGGCGCTCGCGCTCGTGCACCAGCGCTTCTCGACCAACACCTTCCCGGCGTGGGAGCTGGCTCACCCGTACCGCATGATCGCCCACAACGGCGAAATCAACACGGTGAAGGGCAACGTCAACTGGCTGAACGCCCGCACCGGCGCGATCGCGAGCCACGTGCTCGGCGACGATCTGCCGAAGCTGTGGCCGCTGATCTATCCGGGCCAATCCGATACGGCGTCGTTCGACAACTGCCTCGAACTGCTGGTGATGGCCGGCTATCCGCTCGTCCACGCAATGATGATGATGATCCCGGAAGCCTGGGAGCAACACACGCTGATGGACGACAACCGCCGCGCGTTCTACGAATACCACGCCGCGATGATGGAGCCGTGGGACGGCCCCGCCGCGATCGCCTTCACCGACGGCCGTCAGATCGGCGCGACGCTCGACCGTAACGGCCTGCGTCCGGCGCGCTACATCGTCACCGACGACGACCTCGTGATCATGGCCTCCGAAGCCGGCACGCTGCCGATTCCGGAATCGAAGATCGTCAAGAAGTGGCGTCTGCAGCCGGGCAAGATGTTCCTGATCGACATGGAACACGGCCGCATCATCGACGACAAGGAACTGAAGGACAACCTCGCCAACGCCAAGCCGTACAAGAGCTGGATCGACGCCGTGCGCATCAAGCTCGACGAGATCGAGGCGAAGGCCGAGGACGTCGCGACGGAACGCCGCGAAGCCGCTGCCTTGCTGGATCGCCAACAGGCGTTCGGCTACACGCAGGAAGACCTCAAGTTCCTGATGGCGCCGATGGCGCAAGCCGGCGAGGAAGCCGTCGGTTCGATGGGCAACGACTCGCCGCTGGCGGTCATGTCCAACAAGAACAAAACGCTCTATCACTACTTCAAGCAGTTGTTCGCGCAGGTCACGAACCCGCCGATCGATCCGATCCGCGAAAACATGGTGATGTCGCTGGTGTCGTTCGTCGGCCCGAAGCCGAACCTGCTCGACACGAACAACATCAACCCGCCGATGCGTCTCGAAGTGTCGCAGCCGGTGCTCGACTTCAAGGACATCGCGAAGATCCGCGCGATCGATCAGTACACGGGCGGCAAGTTCAGCTCGTATGAACTGAACATCTGCTATCCGGTGGCCTGGGGCAAGGAAGGCATCGAAGCGCGCCTCGCCTCGCTGTGCGCGGAAGCGGTCGACGCGGTGAAGTCCGGCTACAACATGCTGATCGTGTCGGACCGCAAGACCGACCGCGACAACGTCGCGATTCCGGCGCTGCTCGCCACCGCCGCGATCCACACGCACCTCGTGCAGCAAGGTCTGCGCACGAGCACGGGTCTCGTGGTCGAAACCGGCTCGGCGCGTGAAACGCACCACTTCGCGCTGCTCGCGGGCTACGGCGCGGAAGCCGTGCACCCGTACCTCGCGATGGAAACGCTCGGCCAACTGGCTGCCGGCATGAAGGGCGACCTGTCGGCGGAAAAGGCGATCTACAACTTCACGAAGGCGGTCGGCAAGGGCTTGCAGAAAGTCATGTCGAAGATGGGCATTTCCACCTACATGTCCTACACCGGCGCGCAGATTTTCGAAGCGGTCGGCCTCGCTGAAGACCTGGTCAAGAAGTACTTCGAGGGCACCTCGTCGAAGGTCGGCGGCATTGGTCTCTTCGACGTGGCCGAGGAAGCGATCCGTCTGCACCGTGAAGCGTTCGGCGACAACCCGGTTCTCTCCGGCATGCTCGACGCGGGCGGCGAATACGCGTACCGCGTGCGCGGCGAGGAACACATGTGGACGCCGGATGCGATCGCCAAGCTGCAACACTCGGCGCGCAGCAATTCGTACCAGACGTACAAGGAGTACGCGCACCTGATCAACGATCAGACCAGGCGCCACATGACGTTCCGCGGCCTGTTCGAGTTCAGGCTCGACCCGTCGAAGGCGATTCCGCTCGACGAAGTCGAACCGGCGAAGGAAATCGTCAAGCGTTTCGCCACCGGCGCCATGTCGCTCGGCTCGATTTCGACCGAAGCTCACGCCACGCTGGCCGTCGCGATGAACCGCATCGGCGGCAAGTCGAACACGGGCGAAGGCGGCGAGGACGTGAACCGTTACCGCAACGAACTGCGCGGCATTCCGATCAAGAACGGCGACACCATGAAGTCGGTGATCGGCGACGAAGTGATCGTCGACATTCCGCTGAAGGACGGCGATTCGCTGCGCTCGAAGATCAAGCAGGTGGCGTCCGGCCGTTTCGGCGTGACGGCGGAATACCTCGCGTCGGCCGATCAGATCCAGATCAAGATGGCGCAGGGCGCGAAGCCGGGCGAAGGCGGTCAGTTGCCGGGCCACAAGGTGTCGGATTACATCGGCAAGCTGCGTTATTCGGTGCCGGGCGTGGGCCTCATTTCGCCGCCGCCGCACCACGACATCTACTCGATCGAAGATCTGGCGCAACTGATTCACGACCTGAAGAACGCCAACTCGGCGGCGAGCGTGTCGGTGAAGCTGGTGTCGGAATCGGGCGTGGGTACGGTGGCCGCGGGTGTCGCGAAGGCGAAGGCCGATCACGTCGTGATCGCCGGCCACGACGGCGGCACGGGCGCATCGCCGCTGTCGTCGATCAAGCACGCCGGCACGCCGTGGGAACTGGGTCTCGCCGAAACGCAGCAAACCCTGGTGCTGAACCAGTTGCGCGGCCGCATCCGCGTGCAGGCCGACGGTCAGATGAAGACCGGCCGCGATGTCGTGATCGGCGCGCTGCTCGGCGCGGACGAGTTCGGCTTCGCGACGGCGCCGCTCGTCGTCGAAGGCTGCATCATGATGCGCAAGTGCCATCTGAACACCTGCCCGGTCGGCGTCGCGACGCAAGATCCGGTGCTGCGCGCGAAGTTCCAGGGCCAGCCGGAGCACGTCGTCAACTTCTTCTTCTTCGTTGCGGAAGAAGCGCGCGAGATCATGGCGCAACTGGGCATCCGCAAGTTCGACGACCTGATCGGCCACGCCGAACTGCTCGACATGAAGAAGGGCATCGAGCACTGGAAGGCGAAGGGCCTCGACTTCTCGCGCGTGTTCTATCTGCCGCAAGTGCCGGCCGAAGTCGCGCGCAAGCACGTCGACGTGCAGGACCACGGCCTGGAGCGCGCGCTCGATCACACGCTGATCGAGAAGGCGAAGGCGGCGATCGAAAAGGGCGAGCACGTCTCGTTCATTCAGCCGGTGCGCAACGTGAACCGCACCGTCGGCGCGATGCTGTCCGGCCTGATCGCGAAGAAGTACGGCCACGACGGCCTGCCCGACGACACGATTCATATCCAGTTGAAGGGCACGGCGGGTCAGAGCTTCGGCGCGTTCCTCGCGAGGGGCGTCACGCTGGATCTGGTCGGCGACGGCAACGACTATGTCGGCAAGGGCCTGTCGGGCGGCCGCATCATCATCCGTCCGACCAACGATTTCCGCGGCAAGTCGGAAGAGAACATCATCTGCGGCAACACGGTGATGTACGGCGCGATCGAAGGCGAAGCGTTTTTCCGCGGCGTGGCGGGCGAGCGTTTCTGCGTGCGTAACTCGGGCGCGACGGCGGTTGTCGAAGGCACGGGCGACCACGGTTGCGAATACATGACGGGCGGCACGGTGGTCGTACTCGGCGAAACGGGCCGTAACTTCGCGGCCGGCATGTCGGGCGGCATCGCATACGTGTACGACCCGGACGGCATGTTCGCCGGCAAGTGCAACAAGTCGATGGTCGCGCTCGATCCGGTTTTGCAGCAGGCCGAGCAGGAACGCACGGTCGACAAGGGCCTGTGGCACGCCGGCACGACCGACGAAGCGCTGCTCAAGGGGCTCATCGAGCGTCACTTCCAGTTCACCGGTTCGCCGCGCGCCAAGGCGCTGCTCGAAAACTGGGATGCGTCGCGCCGTCAATTCGTGAAGGTGTTCCCGACCGAATACAAGCGCGCGCTGGGCGAGATGGCAGCGAAGAAGGCGAACAAGGAAGTGCTCGCCGCTTGATTTGCTTCGCTGATCGTCCGCACGAAAGACGTCACCCAGGACGTCACCCATAGCCGTACCCGCCGCCGCTCGATGGTTCGACGTGCGGCGGGAAAGATTACCCACCTGATACAGATAGAGAAGAGAACCACATGGGCAAGGCAACCGGTTTTCTCGAGTTCGAGCGCCGCCACGAGGCGTACGAAGCTCCGCTCACGCGTGTGAAGCACTACAAGGAATTCGTCGCCGCATTGACCGACGACGAAGCGAAGATTCAAGGCGCACGTTGCATGGACTGCGGCATTCCGTTCTGCAACAACGGCTGCCCGGTGAACAACATCATTCCGGACTTCAACGACCTGGTGTTCCATCAGGACTGGAAGAACGCGATCGAGGTGCTGCACTCCACGAACAACTTCCCGGAGTTCACGGGCCGCATCTGCCCGGCGCCGTGCGAAGCGGCTTGCACGCTCGGCATCAACGACGATCCGGTCGGCATCAAGTCGATCGAACACGCGATCATCGACAAGGCCTGGGCCGAAGGCTGGGTTGCGCCGCAGCCGCCGAAGCACAAGACCGGCAAGAAAGTCGCGGTGGTCGGTTCCGGCCCCGCCGGTCTCGCCGTCGCGCAGCAACTGGCGCGCGCGGGGCACGATGTGACCGTGTTCGAAAAGAACGACCGCATCGGCGGTTTGCTGCGTTACGGTATTCCCGACTTCAAGCTGGAAAAGTGGCTGATCGACCGCCGCATGCGCCAGATGGAAGCCGAAGGCGTGACATTCCGCGCCAACGTGTTTATCGGTAAAGCGGATTCATTGCCGCCGCACATCGGCAACACGGCAAAGGAAACCATCACGCCGGCCGAGCTGAAAGAGCAGTTCGACGCCGTGGTGCTCACGGGCGGTTCGGAAACGCCGCGCGATCTGCCGGTGCCGGGCCGCGAACTGGAAGGCATTCACTACGCGATGGAATTCCTGCCGCAGCAGAACAAGGTCAACGCCGGCGACAAGGTCGCGAACCAGTTGCTCGCGAAGGGCAAGCACGTCGTGGTGATCGGCGGCGGCGATACGGGTTCGGACTGCGTGGGCACGTCGAATCGTCATGGCGCGAAGAGCGTCACGCAATTCGAACTGCTGCCGCAGCCGCCGGAAGAAGAGAACAAGGCGCTCGTGTGGCCGTACTGGCCGATCAAGCTGCGCACGTCCTCGTCGCATGACGAAGGCTGCTCGCGCGATTGGGCGGTGGCGACCAAGCGCCTCGAAGGCAAGAACGGTAAGGTCGAGAAGCTGATCGCCGCGCGCGTCGAATGGAAGGACGGCAAGATGCAGGAAGTGCCGGGCTCGGAATTCGAAATGAAGGCGGATCTCGTGCTGCTCGCGATGGGCTTCACGCAGCCGGTGTCGCCGGTGCTCGAGGCGTTCGGCGTCGACAAGGATGCACGCGGCAATGTGCGTTCGTCGACCGAAGGCGACAAGGCGTATTACACGTCGGTGGACAAGGTGTTCACGGCGGGCGACATGCGCCGCGGCCAGTCGCTGGTGGTGTGGGCGATTCGCGAAGGCCGCCAGTGCGCGCGTTCGGTCGACGCGTTCCTGATGGGACATTCGGAACTGCCGCGCTAAACGTCTCCGCTGGTTTCATGCCTCGATGCATCGAAACCGGTTATTGCTTGCAGGAAGAGGTGGAGGCGACGAAGCGGTAAACAAAGCCGGGCATCCGCAAGGGTGACCCGGCTTTTCTATTTCCATGTGTTGCGCCGCGTGAAAGAAAAGGCCGGGTAATCAGTGCCAAGGCAGCGGTTCAAGCCCGCGGTCCAAGGCGGGTCCGCGCCGCATCGCGGCAGGCGAACCCGTCGGGGCGGCGAAGCAAGTCGGTCAGGTTCCTTACGAACTACTACCCCGTAACCAAAAGAAGATTTGCCGCCGTTAAACTGCGTGCGCAGCGCCCATGCTGCGAATAACCCTTCACGTTCGCGCCAGCCACGTCCAATGCCCGCAACCGGAAAAAACTGCTCGCCACCTCGCCGCTTCGCGAGCATCGCACTGCGGACAAGTCAGATCGCGCCCGTTCGCACCTCCGCGTCGCGCCGGGTGTTCCTCAAGCGTTCAGCCGGCGTGCTGCTGGTCTCGGGCATCGGCAGCTCGCTGCTCTCCGCCTGTGGCGGCAGCCTCGACGCCGGTCAACCGGAAACGCCGCGGCTCGCGTCGGTCGACAACTTTCGCGACGTGGCGGGCGCCGCCGCCGGCTATCCCACCGTCGACG
This sequence comes from Paraburkholderia terricola, assembly GCF_003330825.1. NCBI lineage: Bacteria > Pseudomonadati > Pseudomonadota > Betaproteobacteria > Burkholderiales > Burkholderiaceae > Paraburkholderia > Paraburkholderia terricola. Next base: position 3,663,505 of record NZ_CP024941.1, on the reverse strand, counting down.
GCAAGCAGATGCGCCGTGGCGTGTTCTATCGCGCGAACGCGCTGACCTTCAGCGCCGCTGACGAAGCCGCGATCGATCACCTCGGCATCGCCGCCGTCTACGATCTGCGCACGCCGGGCGAAGTCGCGCGGATCGCCGATACGTTGCCGGCCGGCGCGACGTCCGAGGCGTTCAACGTGCTGGGCGCCCGCGACTTCGTCGCGCCGTCGTTCGATACGGCCGCCGCCGCAACAGCGTTCATGGAGGCCCAGGCGCGCGCCTACGTCACCGGCGCCGCGCAGCGCGCGAGCTACGGCGCGCTGCTCACGCGTCTTGCCGAGGGCGCCGAGATCCAGCTCTTTCATTCCAGCGCGGGTAAGGATCGCGCCGGCTGGGTCGCGGCGCTTCTGCAGAGCATCGCCAACGTTCCGCTCGATGTGATCATGCAGGACTATCTGCTCAGCAACGTCTATTCGGCGCTGTCGATCAGGGCCCATACCGACATGCTGCGCTCGCGTGTCGGCGCTGCGGCCGCCGCGAGCGAGGCGCCGTTGTTCGACGTTCAGGAAAGTTATCTGCAGGCGGGCTTCGATCAGGTGCAGGCGAGCTACGGCACGATGGCGAGCTATCTGACGCAAGGCCTCGGCGTGTCCCAGGCGACGATCGACCGGTTGCGCGCCCGTCTGGTGGTGTGATCCGGGTTTGAACCGGGCTGCCCGACGGCGGTCAGGCAGCCGCAGTCAGGCAATAACGGGGTAGTGCGCGGCGAAAAAAAATCCGCCCCAAATCACTGGGCGGACGGAGAAGGGCGGCATCGAGGTTGCCGGAGACGACTATAAGGCCGCGGCCAGCGCGCCGGTTCGTCCTGTAAGGGCGCGTAAGCGCGCGTTCGCTGCCACGCCAGCTCCTCTTCCATCACGCTGTTGCCGGCGCGACCGGCAATTCGATCCGCACTTCCAGCCCGCCAAGCGCATGATTGCGCACCTGACAGCGCCCGCCGCGATCGTGCGCGAGCCGCGCGACGATCGCGAGACCCAGCCCGCAATGGCCTTCGCCGCCCCGCGCGGCGTCGAGCCTGACGAACGGCTTCATGGCGGCGGCGATCCGGTCGTCGGGAATGCCGGAACCGTGATCGCGCACGCTGATGACCCAATGCCGCTCGTCACGCCCGGTGGCGATGTCCACCGGCGCCGAACCGTGTTCGAGCGCGTTGTCGACGAGGTTCGTCACCAGCCGGTCGAGCAGCGTGCGGGGAAGCCTGAATGACGGTCCCGCGCGCAGATCGAGCGTGAACAGCGGCGCTTCCTCGGTGCTCTCGCCGACGGAAAACTGTTCCCGCAGAAATTCGTCGACCTCGACCGGCGGCCCCGCGTCCGCGGACTGGCCCGCGAACTCCAGAAACTGCTGGACGATATTGGTCAACGAATCGACATCGCGTATCAGGCCGGCGCGCTCGCTTTCCGCGACCAGCACGCTCGCGCGCAGCTTGAGCCGCGTGAGCGGCGCTTTCAGATCGTGCGCGACGCCGGCCAGCATGACCGCCTGGTCGTCGCCGGCTTCGTTCAGGCGCCGCATCATGTCGTTGAACGAGCCGATCAGATCACGCAACTCGCGCGGTCCTTGCTCGGTCACGGGCTCCGGCCGCCCGCCCGAGCCGAACGCGCGGGCCGCGTCGGCGACGCGCGACAGCGGGCGCTGCATCTGCCAGGCCGCGAACAGTGACAGGATCAGCGCGGCGAGCAGCATCGAAATGGATTCGATCAGAAAGCGCGGAGGCGGCGGAACGTCGACCGGCAGGACCACCCAGTTCGGTTTGCCGGGAAACAGCACCCACAGTTGCGGCGGGCGCAGATCGTCGACGGCGATCCGCGTGCCGGGCGGCAGGTTCTCGCGCAGGTGCCGGCTCAATTCGACCAGCGGATGATCGGTCGGCGTACTCAGATGGACGCTCGCCGGCATATTCCAGGTGGGCACGAGGTGCACGCGCATCGCGGGCGCGAGCGCCGCGCTCTTCATCGGCTCGCCGTTGACCGCCTGCAGCGCCAGCAGAATGCCGCGCGCGAAGCCGTCGATTTCATGGCGCGGCGGCTGCATGACGATCAGCACGAACCAGCCGGCCTGGATCGCGAACAACACCGCCGTGGCGAGCAACGCCATTCTGCCGAACAGCGTGTTCAGCGGATTTCTCATGCGTTCGAGGCGGCCTCGCCGGCGAAGGGCGTGCTGTCGGCGTCGGGCACGAACACATAGCCTTTGCCGCGCACCGTCTGCACGTAGCAGGGATTGGAGGGGTCGTCTTCGATCACGCGGCGCAGGCGCCAGATCGGCACGTCGAGGCTGCGGTCGCGAAAGGCGAGATTGTCGCGATGCACGAGATCGTGGATCAGCACGCGCGACAACACCTTGTACGGATTGTTGACGAAGATCTTCAGCAACGCGAATTCGCTGTCGCGCAGCGGCAGCTTGGCGTTGTCGCGGGTGAGCGAACGGGTTGCGAAGTCGAGTTCGAACGGGCCGAAGCGATACGGTTTGCGGGCTTCCGGCGCACTGGTGGTGGACGGCCCGCGGCGGCGCAGCACCGTGTGGATGCGCGCGAGCAGCTCGCGCGGATCGAACGGCTTGGTCAGATAGTCGTCCGCGCCGAGCGAGAGCCCGACGATGCGGTCGGCCACCGTGCCGCGCGCCGTCACGAAGATCACCGGAATGTCGTCGCCGGCGGCGCGCAGCGCGGTGAGCGCGCGCAGGCCGTCGGTGTCCGGCATCATGATGTCGAGCACGACGACTGAAGGCCGCTCACGCTCGAGCCGGCGTTGCAGATGCGTGCCGTCGTGCAGCACTGACGCGTCAAAGCCGTTCGACTGCAAAAACTTGCATAGCAGATCGCGTACGACCGGATCGTCGTCGACGATAAGGACCTGTGGATTCATGGCGAAATTTTAGACTGGCGCGCTTCACGCACGCCTGACAGTTTTCTTACCAATGCTTACGCAGCGCCGCCCCGCGTTTCCCGCCGTGCGCGTAGGGCCCGCCGCCAAAGGCTCGGGCCACATCCTGACGCTGCCACATTTGGCGATACGTTGGGCATGGGTTGGCAACAGCGAAAGCGGCGCGGACACCATGATGCGGCGCTGACCGGCATCGCTCGACTCTCCCGGGAAAGTATTGGCGCGCGGCTGCAACGGTTTGCAAGCTGCGGCAATGGCTCGTAAGAACCGCTGAAAAGCGCGCTTTCCTTCGCGCATCGGCAGCGCGCGTGCGGCGCGATGATCCGTCATGCAGTACGTTGCGCCGCATGTCGACGATAGCCTAACGCCTTGGGCACACGGCAGGCGGTGCGAAACCGACAATCCAGCGCCATGCGAGGCTCACCATGACCGTCCCAAGCAACGTCAATTCCACTCGTTTTTCGCCGCTCGCGCCCACCCAGGCCGCGCCAAAGCCCGCCGCTTCCGGCAAGTCGAGCGGCACCGCGCAGACCCGGGAATCCGCCACCACCGGACAACCGTCGGCGCCCGGCGGACTCGTCGGGCACCACGTCAACACCACGGCCTGAGACATCGAGGCCCGCGTGTCGACTCCGAGAATCATTGAGCGCGTGATCCGCGTCGCAGCGTGGTTGACGCTCGGCGCCGCGCTGCTGCCGCTTGGCGGCTGCGGTGTCGCCGCGCTGCCGTGCCGGCTGACTTCGTCCGCGCTGAAAATCATCCCGGTCGTCGGTCATGCCGCGGCCACGCCGTTCGACATGTGTTCATCCGCGATCGACTGAATCATGAGACCCAAACGGATTGCCTGTGCGTTAGCGCTGCTCGGCGGACTGTTTTCATCGACCGCTCAGGCGCAGCCGGTCGCGCGCGAAGCCGGGGCGGCCAGCGCCCTGTCCAGAGACGCTGCCGCGGATGTGCGCCGGCGTTCGCAGGACGCGCCGTTCGCGTTTCGCGGCATTGCGCTCGGCATCACGCTCGACGAGTTCCGTTCGAGTTCCACCGTGCGCGCGACGCCGGTCGGCAGCGTGCCGGTCTGCGAGACGGACGTGCAGGCGGGCGCGCTCGGCATGCGGCTGAAGTCGCGCGAAAGCCTGACGGTCGCATGCCGCTGGGCGCATCGCGCGGACGACGGCTGGGCGGTGTCGCAAGCGGTGGTCGCCGGCGTGCCGGCGCAGGAGCACGTGCTGCGTTTCGCGCGTGTCGAGGGACAAAGCGCGCTGCGTCTGTACGAGATTTCTTTCGTGATCGACGAGATCACCGCCGAGGACTTGCGCGAGGCGCTCACGGACCGATACGGCGCGGCGCACCTCGTCACGCACAGCTTGTCGGCGTCGAGCACGATGCCGGTCTACGTCTGGGAAAACGCGGTGAGTTCGATCACGTTGTGCTTTCTGCCGGGCACCCGCAACGGCACGCTCACCTATCTGCTGAAGGGTTCCGACGCGTGGGTGAAGTCGGTCGTGCGGCAGTGGCAGGCGAGCGGCGCCGAGGCGGGGTGAGGATGGCCGCCGATTTTGAGCCCGGCCGATGCGGGCAAGGAGCATGCATGAGTGCGCTACGTCTGACTGTCGCGCTGGGCGCGGCGGCTTGCCTCGCGGCTTGCGGGAGCAGCCAGAAGTCGATTGTCGATACGCCGATGGCGCCGCCGCTCGCGTCCGCGCCGCTGAACGTCAACACGCAAGGCGCGATCTATCAGGCCGGCACGCCGCTGCTGCTTTACGAAACGCCGCGCGCCCAGCATATCGGCGACGTGCTGACGATTCGCCTGTCCGAGTCGTACAGCGGCAACAACAGCTCGACCGCGGCGGCGAGCCGTTCGAGCAGCATTACCGCCGACGCAGCCGACCATTCGACCGGCGCGGCCGCGCGGCTCGCGCGACTGTTCAACGTCGGCTCGGCCAGCACCGAGTTCAAGGGCCAGGGCAGTCTCACCGACGTGAGCGGCATGACCGGCACGCTCGCCGTCACCGTGATCGGCACGATGTCGACGGGCAATCTGGTGGTGTCCGGCGAGAAGATGATTTCGATGAGCGGCAACCGCGACCGCTTGCGGCTATCCGGGATCGTCAATCCCAAGGATATCGAGGCGGGCAACTACGTGGCGTCGAGCAAGGTGGCGAACGCGCGCATCGAGCAGGCCGGCGTGGGGATGATCTCCGACGCGACCACGATGGGCTGGCTGCAGAGGATGTTCCTGAGTGTGCTGACGTTCTGAACGTCCTGATGCGAGCGATGTGCGATCCGCGGCGCATCGCGCACCCAGCGTTCCGCGTCCCACGTCGCGCATCAGGCCGGCGGCGCCGCCCCGCGCTCCGCCGCGCCGATCTCGCCGTCCGGCACGAACACATAGCCGCGTCCCCACACGGTTTGCACATAGCGCGGCTCCGACGGATCGACTTCGATCAGCCGCCGCAAGCGCCAGATCGACACATCGAGGCTGCGATTACGATGCGCCTCGCTGTTGCCGTGCAGCTTCTCCAGCAACTGCGCGCGCGTGAGCACGGTCATCGCGTGCGTGACGAACACCTTGAGCATGGCGAATTCGCTGGAGCGCAGCGTGATGCGCTCGCCGTCGCGGCGTAATTCGCGCGCCGGAAAATTCACCTCGAAACGGCCGAAGCGATAGGGTGCGCGCTGCTCGGGCGCGCTCGGCGCGATCGTGCCGCGGCGTCGCAGCACGGTGCGAATGCGCGCGACCAGTTCGCTCGGTTCGAAGGGCTTGCCGAGATAGTCGTCGGCGCCGAGTTCGAGGCCGATCACGCGGTCGATCGGATCGGCGCGCGCGGTCAGCAGAATCACGGGGATGTCGTCGCCCGCGACGCGCAACGCGCGCAGCGCGCTGATGCCGTCGAGCTCCGGCATCATGATGTCGAGCACCACCAGCGCGGGACGCTCGTCCTGCAATTTGCGCTGCAGCGCCATGCCGTGTTCGAGCGTGGCCACCTTGAAGCCGCGCCCCTGCAGGTACTCGCTGACGAGCTCACGTACGACCGGGTCGTCGTCGACGACCAGAATGGATTGGTTCATCCGGGTCATCTTAGTGATCCGGCCGTGCGCGGCAAAGCGCGTGACGCTTTCGAATTCTTTCTCGCGTAAGAGAAAGCAAGCGGAAAGCGCCGGCGTGCGCGCCCTAGTTCGCGAGCGACGTTTGCATGGTGTTCACCGGCTGACGCGCGAGGTCCTTTTGATCGACCACCATTCGTTCGATCAGCCCGTTGAGCTTGGTCGACGCGGACGAGAAGCGGTCGGTGTTGAGCCCGCCCGTCTGATAGCGCGCGGTGATGAGAATGCGGCCGTGCTGGATCAACGTCAGATCGATGATCGACAGGTACTGGATCGATTCGTCGCTGAACGAGCGGCGGCCGTAGTCGATCGCGGCGTTATAGACGAGGCGCGCCTCGCAGCCGGCGGGCGAGGTGCCCGGATTGTAGACGTCCGAGCGAATGCCGCGGCGCTCCAGCGCGAGTTGCAGCGACGGCACGAAGTCGCCGACCGACACGTTCTGGTTCACTTCGATGCAGACGTTGCGCACGTCGGCGGGCCGGCCGTTGACGAAGGTCGGCGACGAGTAGTTTGCCGCGACTGCGTAGCCTGCCTGAATCATGGAGCCGGTGGCGTCGGCGGCCGTGATCAGCGTCCACGCGCAGCCATTCAAGCCGGCGCTCAGCGCGGCGCAGGCGGCAAGCCACGCGCAAGGCCGGCGCAGCATGACGCACGCGGCCCGGGGGGCTCGCGTGAACGCATAAGCGCGTGGGCCTGGCGTAAGCGTCATGATGCGTGGCCTGATAGCGGTCAATGAGTGGTCGACGAGCGCGGTTTCGAAAAGGTGATCGCGGCGGATCGCGTCGAGCGGGCGCACGCTCAGCGCGTGACGCGCAGACGCAGTTCGTTTTGCCCTTGCACGCTCGCCGTGACGCTGACGCGCCGCGTGTCGGTGGTCACGATGAAATGCTGGCGCGTCGGCGTATTGACGTCGTGCACGACGTTCGGAAAGCACGCGGCGATATCGGCGCCGATTTCTTGCAGCGGGTCGTTGACCACGCCGTCGGCTTGCCAGTGCGCGCGCCAGTGGCAATCGTAGGCGTGCTGGTTGGCGCGGCAATCGTCCGCGCTCGACATGCCCGGCAATTGCGCGGCGGATTGCGCCGGCAACTGCTTGAAGTCGGTTGCGTTGACGATGTGTTCGAGCGCGGGGCAGACGTCCGCCGGCTCGGTGGGCTGGGCGGCTTGCGCGGCGCTCGTGAGCAGCAGCGCTGCGCCGAGGGCAAGCGCGAAGCGCCGGGTCAGGGGATGGGAGCGGCGATCGAATGACATGTGCGAAGAGTCCGTTAGCAGTGAGTGGCGGGGCGGGCGGGACGGGGTTCGGCCCGCACGGCTATCGTCGCTGCTGGGAGGCATTTTCAAAGCGGGGAACAGCTTGCCCGCTTCGCAAATGCTTTCTAACTCTTCTCGCGTGTTTCCTGGTGTTTCGGGGTGTTGCGCTTGCCTCGCTTATGCCGCCACCGCTTCGTCCGAACGCTCGACCTCGAGCGTTTCGTCATGGAACGCCGCGAGCGATTCGCGATGCGCGACGCTCACGATCGCCGCCTTCGGCAGACGCTCCGTGAACAAATGGTAGAGACGCGCTTCGTTGTCCGCGTCGAGCGCGCTCGTCGCTTCGTCGAGGAACAGGTAATCCGGCTTGTGCAGCAGCACCCGCGCGGCGGCGAGGCGCTGCTGTTCGCCCGGCGAGAGAATGCGCGTCCAGTGTCCCGATTCCTGCAAACGGTCGGCGTACTCCGACAGGCGGCAGGTGACGAGCGCCTCGCGGCATTCGTCGTCCGTATAGGTGTCGGCTGCGGACGGATAGGTGAGCGCGGCTTTCAGCGTGCCGATCGGCATGTAGCTGACTTGCGGAATGAACATCATGCGCGCGTTGACCGGCGCGTCGATGGAGCCGTCGCCGAACGGCCACAGGCCCGCGAGCGCGCGCATCAGCGTGCTCTTGCCCGAGCCGGACGGACCGCGCACCAGCCAGCGCGAGCCCGGCTCGATCGCGATATCGCGAATGCGCGACAGCGGGTTGCCGTTCGGCAGCGCGAGCGTGAGACCCTCGGTGCTGAGTTTGTCGGCGTCGACGAAATGCAGGTTGATGCCGCCGTGCGCGGTAGCGGGCGAGACCGATTCCTTCAACCTGGGAGCATGCACGACCCGCTTGAATTCGCGCAACCGGTTGACGGTGGCGCGCCATTCGACCAAGGTGCTGTAACTGTTGATGAACCACGAGAACGAATCGCTGACGGTGCCGAACGCGCTCGAAATCTGCATCAGCACGCCGAACGTGAAGGCGCCAGCGAAGTAGCGCGGCGCCGCGACCACCAGCGGAAAGATGATCGCGATCTGACCATAGAAGCTGAGCACGAAGGTGAGCCGCTTGGTGTACTTCATCACCTGCCACCAGTTGTCGCGGATACGGCCGAACAGCGAGCGGGCGTTGGTCTTCTCGGTCTCCATGCCGTTGTAGAAGGCGATCTGCTCGGCGTTTTCGCGCAGGCGGATCAGTCCGAAGCGGAAATCCGCCTCGACTTTCTGCGCTTGATAGTTGATCGACACGAGCGGATGGCCGACCTTCTGGATGATCAGCGAACCGGCCACCGCGTAGAGCGCCGCGGCCCACACCATGTAGCCGGGAATATGAATCGGCATGCCGCCGAGCGAGATGGTCAACGCGCCGGCGAGCGACCACAGGATCGTGATGAACGACACCAGCGTGACGACGGTGGAAAGCAGATCGAGCGTCAACGAGAGCGTGGTGGTGGCGAACGATTGCAGATCGTCGCTGATCCGCTGGTCGGGGTTGTCGGCGAGCCGGTCGCGTTCGATCCGGTAGAAGGCGCTGTCGTGCAGCCATTCGTTGAGGTAGCGCGTGGTCAGCCACTGACGCCAGCGGAACCCGAGCATCTGGCGCAGATAGCGCCCGTACACCGCGAGGATGATGAAGCCGAACGCGAGGCCCGAGAACACCATCAGCAGATGCGGGAAGTCGTGCACGTTCTTGGTTTGCAGCGCGTTGTAGAAGTCGGCGCTCCAGCGGTTCAGGCGCACGTTGATCCACACCACCAGCAGATTCATCGCGATGATCGCGACGAGCAGCGACCATGCGATTTTTCGTTCCTCGGAGACCCAGTAAGGTTTGATGAGGCTCCAGGCGGAGACTTTTTCGTCCGGCGGGAGCACTGGGCTGATAGAAGTATTGGCTGTCATGAGCATCCTGTGTAGTACTGGCTCAAAGCGGGGCCGGTCCTATGAAACTGGCCCGTCCGGGGCTGGCCGTCGGTCGGTCGCCCGCCTCTTCGCTCTACGGCGGGTTTAATGGCGAAGCTCCGGGCGTAAGCGCGATGATGAGCGCCCGTCCGGCTGAGCGATTCTGTTGCGAAGTCCTTAAGCGGAAGTTAAGTCGCGTTGGACTCCTTCGCCTCGATGCCGCCGGCGCGTGGACGGCCATGCGTGCCGCCCGCGCCCCGGTCTCGCGGCGTCCGGTCCAGGCATTGTGCCAGAGCGCGGGCTTCGTCCGTCTCGACGAAACAAAAGATCGGTGCCGGATCAAACCGCGCGTGATGAAGGGCCGCTCGTTTGCGGGCGCCGCGGCTTTTATGGTCTAATGGCCTTCGACGAAACAGGGGTGCTTTGCCCACAGGCTGCATGATTTCATGCCGCGGTGGCAAGGCTGAGAGAGACCCTTTGCACCCGATCCGGGTAATACCGGCGCGGGAAGTTTCCGGAAGCAGCCAGTCTTCCATTCCCCGCCGGGCGGCGTGCGTCATTCGAACGCATTTTTTGCCCGGCCGGCCTTACCCGCCGGTTTCGTCCTGGGTACGTGCGTTTCTTGCCGTACGGAAAGGACTCGATGACCGCCTATTCTTCAGATATGTGCTTTGCTCTTCGCCACGCGTTCGCCGGTCATGTCGGCGCGTCGCAGTGCTTCGGCCTCGCTTGCCGTCGTGACTGGGAGCGCGCGCGATGAACCGTCCCGCACAACCCGACTTCGCGGTGCTCGGCGGTGGACTTTGCGGGCGCCTCGTCGCATGGCGTCTCGCCGGTCAGGGGCATCGCGTAGCGCTTTACGAGCGCGGCGACGCCGCCGGTTCGCAAGCCGCCGCGTGGGTCGCAGCGGCCATGCTGGCGCCCCTCGCGGAAGCCGCCAGCGCCGAGTTGCTGATCACGCGGCTGGGCGCGAGTTCGCTCGATAGCTGGCCGCAAGTGCTCGCCGAATTGCCTGAGCCGGTGTTCTTCCAGCGTAACGGCACGCTCGTCGTCTGGCATCACGCCGACCGCACCGAGGCGCCGCTGTTCGAGCGCCGCGTGCGCTCGAATGCGCCTGCGGAACTGCTCGACGGCGGCTTCGTGACGCTCTCGGGCGACCAGGTCGGCGCGGCCGAACCGGCCTTGGCGGGCCGCTTCAATCAGGGCTGGCTGCTGCCGCGCGAAGGCCAACTGGATAACCGCCAGGTGCTGGCCGCGCTCGCCGCGGGCCTCGCCCAGCGCGGCGTGGAAACACACTGGAACACGCCGGTCGATGACCGCGCGCTGCCTGCCGCGCGCATCACCATCGACTGCCGGGGTTTAGGCGCGAAGCCGGTGCTGCCCACGCTGCGCGGCATTCGCGGTGAAGTGGCGCGCGTGCATGCGCCGGGAATCAGGCTGACGCGGCCAGTGCGCCTGCTGCATCCGCGCTACCCGCTCTATATCGCGCCGAAGCAGGACGATCTCTACGTGATCGGCGCCACCGAGGTGGAAGGCGAGGACATGTCGCCCGTCAGCGTGCGCTCGGCGCTCGAACTGCTGAGCGCGGCGTTTTCCGTGCATCCCGGCTTCGGCGAGGCGCGCATTCTCGAACTGAATTCGCAGTGCCGTCCGACCCTGCCGGACCACCGTCCGGCCTTGCTGTGGGATGGCGCGCGGACGCTGCGCGTGAACGGCCTGTACCGGCACGGCTACATGATCGTGCCCGAAGTCGCCGACGAAGCCGTGCGCTTCGCGGCCGCGCTGCTCGAAGGCCGCATCGGCGGTGCCGACGCCTTCGCCGACTGGCGGCAGGCGGCGCGCTGGAGCGAGCTGTTTCAACTGGATTGCGCGCGGGAGCCGGCATGAGCGAGGCACGCGCCATGCAGTTTCGTCAGTCATCGATTGAACCGTATTCGAACACCATGGACATTCATATCAACCAGAAGCCGTTGTCGCTGCCCGAAGGCGCGACTGTCGCCGATGCGCTCGCCGCGTATGGCGCGCGTCCGCCGTTCGCGGTCGCGCTGAACGGCGATTTCGTCGCGCGTGCCCAGCATGCGGCGCGCGCGCTGCAGCCGGGCGACAAGCTCGATGTCGTGCAGCCCGTGGCCGGCGGTTGAGCCCGCGCCACGCATTGCCGGAGACCAGCATGATGCAAATGACTTCCCCAAAACCCGCGGACGCGCTCACGCTCTACGGCCAAACCTTCGCGAGCCGCGTGCTGCTCGGCACGTCGCGCTATCCGTCGCTGCAATCGTTATCCGATTCGATCGACGCGGCGCGGCCCGGCATGGTGACCGTCGCGTTGCGCCGGCAGATGAACGAAGGCGGCGCGGAAGCCGGCTTCTTCGATCTGCTCAAGCGTCACGGCGTGCCGCTGCTGCCGAATACGGCCGGCTGCCTGACCGTCGGCGAGGCGGTGACCACCGCGCACATGGCGCGCGAAATCTTCGAAACCGAGTGGATCAAGCTGGAACTGATCGGCGACGACTACACGCTCCAGCCCGACCCGGTCGGTCTGATCGAAGCGGCCGCGCAACTGGTCAAGGACGGCTTCAAGGTGCTGCCGTATTGCACCGAGGACCTGGTGATCGGCCGCCGTCTGCTCGATGCCGGCTGTGAGGCGCTGATGCCGTGGGGTGCGCCGATCGGCACCGGTAAGGGCGTGATCAATCCATACGGGCTGCGGGTGCTGCGCGAGCGGCTGCCGGACGTGCCGCTGATCGTCGACGCCGGTCTCGGCGTGCCGTCGCACGCGGCGCAGGTGATGGAGTGGGGCTTCGACGGCGTGCTGCTGAACACCGCCGTGTCGCAGGCCACGCACCCCGACGCGATGGCGCGGGCCTTCGCGCTGGGCGTCGAGGCGGGCCGCCAGGCGTTTCTGGCGGGGCCGATGGCCGAGCGCGAAAGCGCGCACGCGAGCACGCCGGTGGTCGGCATGCCGTTCTGGCATCAAGACGGGAGCGCCGCATGACGCAGACTCTGGCTTTGAAAGATCGCGACCTGTTCTGGCCGCCCGCCGACGAACTCACCGAAGCCGCGGAGCGCATTCGTGCGCGCCTCGGCGACTGGCCGCCGACGCACGCGCCGTGGCGCATCTGTTTGACCGCGCCGGACGAGCCGAACGGCGGCGACCTGATCATCGTCGCGGACGCGCAGCGGCATGGCGAGCAGGTGGCGCGCTGGCTGGTGCAGGGCGCCGGGGTGATCGAGGCGGCGCAGGAGACCGCGACGCTGCACCTGGGCGGCGAAAAATACCGCCTGGAAGGCCATCTGGCGGAAGACTGGATTCCCGCGCTGGCCGCGTTTCTGGACTGTGGTTTCGATCCCCACGACGCGCTGGTGCTGGCGCTTGCCTGGCGCGATGGCGACGAAACCCGCGCCGACGACGCATTTCCGTCCGATCTCGCGCATTTCCCGCGTCTCGCCGGCCTGCCGGACGCGCCCGCGCAAGCATTCGCGCGCTGCCCGGAGCGACTGGGTTTGTACCCGGTTCTGCCGACCGCGGAGTGGGTGGAACGGGTGGTGGGCCTAGGCGTGAAGACGGTTCAGTTGCGCCGCAAGTCGGCTCATCCCGCCGACGAACTCAAGCGCGAAATCGCCCGTTGCGTGGCGGTCGGCCGGCAACACGACGCGCAGGTGTTCATCAACGATCATTGGCAGGCCGCGCTGGAAGCGGGCGCGTACGGTGTTCATCTGGGCCAGGAAGACCTGCATAGCGCGGATCTTTCCGCGCTCGCCGCAGCCGGCATTCGCCTCGGCCTTTCGACGCACGGCTTCTACGAGATTCTCAAGGCGCTGCATTTCCGGCCAAGCTATGTCGCGCTGGGCGCGGTTTTTCCGACCACCACCAAGGTCATGCCCACCGCGCCGCAGGGCCTCAGACGCCTCGCCCGGTATGTGCGCCTGCTCGACGGCGTGGTGCCGCTCGTGGCGATCGGTGGAATCGACCTGCAGGTGCTGCCGGACGTGCTGGCGACCGGCGTGGGTTGCGCGGCCGTGGTGCGGGCGGTGACGGAAGCGGCGGACCCCGCCGCCGCCGTTTCTGCACTGCAACAATTGTTTACGCAATAATCGTCAAGTTGGGTAAAGGGACGGGGCTCCTCACGGCAACTTTTGCATGATGGCCCTATAATTCGGCCTTCCGTGTAAAAGGACTGTCAGTTTCGTGTCTTCCTCTCCCGAGACCTTACTCGAGCTGCGCGACGTCGACTTCGGTTATGGCGACCGGCCCGTCCTGTCGAACCTGAATCTGCGCTTCAGGCGCGGGCAGGTGGTGGCGGTCATGGGCGGCTCGGGTTGCGGCAAAACCACGGTGCTGCGTCTGATCGGCGGTCTGGTACGCGCGCAGCGCGGTCAGATCCTGTTTCACGGCCAGGACGTCGGCCAGCAGACGCGCGACGGCCTCTACGCGCTGCGCCGCAAGATGGGCATGCTGTTCCAGTTCGGCGCGCTTTTCACCGACATGTCGGTGTTCGAAAACGTGGCGTTCGCGCTGCGCGAGCACACCGATCTCCCCGAAGAACTGCTCCGCGACCTCGTGTTGATGAAACTCAACGCGGTGGGCTTGCGCGGCGCGCGGCAGTTGCTGCCGTCGGAGATTTCGGGCGGCATGGCGCGGCGCGTGGCGCTGGCGCGCGCCATCGCGCTCGACCCCGAGTTGATGATGTACGACGAGCCCTTCGCCGGCCTCGATCCAATCTCGCTCGGCATCACCGCGAATCTGATCCGCGCGCTGAATCAGGCGCTTGGCGCCACCTCCATTCTGGTCACGCACGACGTGCCCGAATCGTTCGCCATCGCCGATTACGTGTATTTCCTCGCCAACGGCGGCGTTCATGCCGAGGGCACGCCGGCCGAACTGCGCGCGTCCACCGATCCCACGGTGCGGCAGTTCATCGACGGAGCGCCGGACGGCCCGTTCAAATTCCACTATCCCAGCAAGACGCCGCTCGCGGCGGACTTCGGCATTGGCGGAGGCCAGTCATGATCGGCTCGCTGATCAGTTCGGTCGGCCGCTCGGTGCTCGACGTGCTCGGCACGGCCGGCTACGCCACGCGCTTCTTCTTCCGGCTGGTGCTCGAATTTTTCCCGCTGCTGCGCCGGCCGCGGCTTGTCACGAAGCAGATCCACTTCCTGGGTAATTATTCGCTGGTGATCATCGCCGTGTCGGGGCTGTTCGTCGGCTTCGTGCTCGGCCTGCAAGGCTATTACACGCTGAACCGCTACGGCTCCGAGCAGGCGCTCGGGCTGCTGGTGGCGCTGTCGCTCGTGCGCGAACTGGGGCCGGTGGTCACCGCGCTGCTGTTCGCGGGCCGCGCCGGCACATCGCTCACCGCCGAGATCGGTTTGATGAAGGCGGGCGAGCAACTCACCGCGATGGAAATGATGGCCGTCGACCCGGTCAAGGTCGTGGTCGCGCCGCGCCTGTGGGCCGGCATCATTGCGATGCCCATCCTGGCGGCGATTTTCAGCGCGGTCGGCGTGTTGGGCGGTTACGTGGTCGGCGTGCTGCTGATCGGCGTGGACGCCGGCGCGTTCTGGTCGCAGATGCAAGGCGGCGTCGACGTTTGGCGCGACGTGGGCGCCGGGGTCGTCAAGAGCGTGGTGTTCGGGCTTGCGGTGACGTTCGTGGCGCTGTTTCAAGGCTATGAAGCCAAGCCGACACCGGAAGGCGTGTCGCGCGCCACGACTAAAACGGTCGTGTACGCGTCGCTTGCCGTGCTCGGCCTCGATTTTCTGCTGACTGCACTGATGTTCAGCTAAGACTGCGTTGCGCTTTTTCCGCCGGCGGCGCGTCACGGGTCGCGCCCGGCGGGGAGTGTCGGCGGCGCGGCGGATTCACTTTGGGATGACGATGAAAAAGACTGCTCTCGACTTCTGGGTCGGCCTGTTCGTGGTGCTGGGTTTCGTGGCGTTGCTGTTTCTCGCGCTGAAGGCCGGCAACATGAGCTCGTTGTCGTTTCAGGCAACGTACCCGGTCAAGCTCAAGTTCGACAATATCGGCGGACTCAAGGCGCGCGCGCCTGTGAAGAGCGCGGGCGTGACGGTCGGTCGGGTCGGCTCGATCGGCTTCGACAGCAACGCGTATCAGGCCGTCGTCACGATCGACCTCGACAAGCAATACCAGTTTCCGAAAGATTCGTCGGCGAAGATCCTGACCTCGGGTCTGCTCGGCGAGCAATACATCGGGCTCGAACCCGGCGGCGACACAGAAATGCTCAAGGCGGGCGATACGATCTCGATGACGCAATCGGCGATCGTGCTGGAAAACTTGATCGGGCAGTTCCTGTACAGCAAAGCGGCTGACTCGGGCGCGTCGAAGTCCGGCTCGGGTTCGGCGGGTTCGACCGCACCTGCCGCGGCGGCCGTGGCGGCGCCGGCGGTGCCTGCCACACCGGCGGTTCCGGCTTCCGGCGCAGCCGGTCAATAAGGAGAATAAAAATGCAGACCCTACGCATCAGTGGTGCGGGCGCCTTGCAGGTGGCGAAGCTGACCGTCGTGATGGCCGCGCTCGCCGGCTGCACGACCGTGCAGACGCCGACCAAGGGCGATCCGCTCGAAGGCTTGAACCGCACCATCTTCACCGTCAACGACAAGATCGACCAATACGCGCTGAAGCCGGTCGCGAAGGGCTATGTCTTCGTGACGCCGCAGCCGGTGCGCGACAGCGTGACGAACTTCTTCTCGAACATCGGCGACGTCTACATCGCGGCGAACAACCTGCTGCAATTGAAGATCACCGACGGCGTGCAGGACATCATGCGGATCGTGATCAACACGGTGTTCGGCGTGGGCGGTCTGTTCGACGTCGCGACGCTCGCGAAGCTGCCCAAGCACGACAACGACCTCGGCCTGACGCTCGGCCACTACGGTGTGCCGACGGGGCCGTACCTGGTGCTGCCGCTGTTCGGTCCGAGCACGTTGCGCGACGCGGTCGGCTCGCTCGGCAACTATTATGTGAACCCGCTCAGCTACATCGATCCGCCGGGCTTGAGCTGGGCGCTGTATGGGCTGAACGTGGTCAACACGCGCGCCAACCTTCTGAATGCGAGCGATGTCTTGGAGGGCGCCGCGCTCGACAAGTATTCGTTCGTGCGCAATGCGTACCTGCAGCGCCGTCAGTATTTGCTGTCGGACGGCAAGCAGGCGCAGGCGCTGCCGAACTACGGCGACGAAGCGCCGTTGCCCAAATACGAAGACGTCGACGCCGGTGCGGCCAGTGCGGCTGGCGCGCCGGCGGGCGCCGTGACCGGCACGGCCGGCACCGCCGCAGGCACGCAGGCTGCTCCGGCGAAGGCGGCGGGAGCCTCGGGTACGGCTGCGGCAACGCCGCCGCAAGCGGCTTCGGCGGCGGGCGCGACAGCGGGTACAACGTCGGGCGCAACCGGCACTGCGGCAAAACCTGAAGCCGCTTCGGGCAGCGCCGAAACGCCGCCCATCGATATGAACGGCGGTCCCGAAACGACGCAGATTCCGGCCGGCCAACTGGTCCCGCCCACGCGTTTCAACTTTCCGTCGTTTAAATTGCGTTGATGATGTGCCCGTAACAGATCGATACGACTCTCGCAGTTTGCGCATGGATTGCCGCTGAACTCGCGTGTTAATGTCGGCTCAAACGGTTGCACTATTTTTAAGGCAAGGCTACATATGAAAAAATTCTTCCTGATTCCGTTGTTCGCTGCGTTGTTCTCGTTCGCCAGTGCCGGTGCATCGGCGCAAACGGTCGACGCCAATTCGCCGGACGGGCTGATCAAGACCGTCACTCAACAGGTGATCGATTCGATCCGCGCGGATAAGTCGATCCAGCAAGGCGACATCAACCACATCACGCGTCTCGTCAACGAAAAGATCCTGCCGTACACCGATTTCCGCCGCACCACGCAACTTGCGATGGGCCGCAACTGGCGCACCGCCACGCCAGAGCAGCAGAACCAGGTGGTCGAGCAGTTCAAGATGCTGCTGATCCGCACCTACTCGGGCGCGCTGGCTCAGGTCCGCGACCAGCAGATTCAGTACAAGCCGTTCCGCATGAATCCGGACGACACCGATACGGTGGTGCGCTCCGTCGTGATGAACAACGGCTCGCCGATCGAACTCGACTACCGTCTGTACAAGACGCCGCAAGGCTGGCGCGTCTATGACATCAACGTGCTCGGCGCATGGTTGATCCAGGCGTATCAGCAGCAGTTCAACGAGCAGATTCAGCAGAAAGGCGTGGACGGACTGATCCAGTTCCTCACGCAGCGCAACCAGCAACTCGCCGCGGGCAAGCAGTCGTGAGCGAAGTGCTGAGCCCCGTCGTGAACCGCTTCGAGAGCGGCGCGACACTGACCCACGCGAGCGCGAAGAGTGCGCTCGTGGCGGGTTTGCAGCGCATCGCGGCGGGCGCGAGCGGCGTGGATTGCACACCGCTTGCGCAATTCGATTCGTCCGCGCTGGCCGTCCTCCTCGCGTGGCAGCGGGCCGCCCAGGCACGCGGCGCCCGATTCGAGATCGTCAATCTGCCGGCTGGTCTCGCCAGCCTCGCGCAAGCCTACGGCGTCGATACCCTGGTCCCGTGCAGAGCGGTCGACCAGAGCTAACGCTTTAGCGCCGACTCTTGTCCCGATACCGCCGGCGCCGCATTGGCGCCGGCATCGACGCTCCATCAGCGTCACGCGGATCGCCCCGACCCAAGCCGGGCCAGCCAATTTTTGCCCTATAATCAAACGTTTTTTGGGGCACTTAACCGGCCCCAATTTCGTTTCTCCCAGCATTTGTGTGCCCACCCTGGGCTCCGCAAGGTCCCTTTAGGCGCCGCGACGCGCGCGGCCCCCAGTCATGTCAGCCATAGAAATTCGTAACGTCAAGAAGCGCTACAAGGATTTGCAGGCGCTCAAGGGCGTCAGCCTCACGGTGGAAGAAGGCGAGTTCTTCGGACTGCTCGGTCCGAACGGCGCGGGCAAGACGACGCTCATCAGCATCCTCGCCGGTCTCGCGCGCGCCGATGAAGGCAGCATCGCCGTGCGCGGCCACGACGTTATCGACGATTTCCGGCTGGCGCGCCGCGCGCTCGGCGTCGTGCCGCAGGAGCTCGTGTTCGATCCGTTCTTCACGGTCCGCGAGACCTTGCGCATCCAGTCCGGCTACTACGGGCTGCGCAACAACGACGCATGGATCGACGAGATCATGGCCAATCTCGACCTCACCGAGAAAGCCGACGCCAACATGCGCGCGCTGTCGGGCGGCATGAAGCGCCGCGTGCTGGTCGCGCAGGCGCTGGTGCACCGGCCGCCGGTCATCGTGCTCGACGAGCCGACCGCGGGCGTGGACGTCGAATTGCGTCAAACCCTATGGAAATTCATCTCGCGCCTGAATCGCGAAGGTCACACCATCGTGCTGACCACGCACTATCTTGAAGAAGCCGAATCGCTGTGCGATCGCATTGCGATGCTGCGACGCGGCGAAGTGGTCGCGCTCGATCGCACCAGCGCGCTGCTGCAGCGTTTTGCCGGCATGCAATTGTTCCTGCGTTTCGGCCAGGGCGTGTTGCCCGCCGACCTGCGTGTGCTCGAAGTGGAGGGCGGCGCGGGCAACGGCAATGGCCGTCAGCATCTGCTGCGTCTCGCGAGCTATGACGACGTCGAGCGGATTCTCGCGCAATGCCGCGCGGCGGGCTGCACGTTCGACGAAATCGAAGTCCGCAAGGCCGATCTCGAAGACGTCTTCGTTCAGGTGATGAACGGTCCGGAAATGATCGAGGGGCTTGCATGACCGGCTATAGTGGATTCAGCACGCTGTTTTACAAGGAAATCCTGCGTTTCTGGAAGGTGTCGTTCCAGACCGTGCTGGCGCCGATCATTACCGCGCTGTTGTATCTGACGATTTTCGGCCACGCGTTGCGCGATCATGTGCAGGTGTATCCGGGCGTCGAGTACACGAGCTTCCTGGTTCCGGGTCTCGTGATGATGAGCGTGTTGCAGAATGCGTTCGCGAATAGCTCGTCGTCGCTGATTCAGTCGAAAATCACCGGCAACCTGGTGTTCATGCTGCTGCCGCCGCTCTCGCACTACGAGATGTTCGGCGCCTATGTGCTGGCTGCCGTGGCGCGCGGGTTGGCGGTCGGCTTCGGCGTGTTCATCGTGACGATCTGGTTCGTGCCGGTCAGTTTCAGCGCGCCGCTGTATATCATTCTGTTCGCGATTTTCGGCGCGGCGATTCTCGGCACGCTCGGTCTGATCGCCGGCATCTGGGCGGAGAAGTTCGATCAGCTTGCCGCGTTCCAGAACTTTCTGATCATGCCGCTCACGTTTCTCTCGGGCGTGTTCTACTCGACGCATACGCTGCCGCCGGTGTGGCGCGAAGTGTCGCGGCTCAATCCCTTTTTCTACATGATCGACGGCTTTCGCTACGGTTTCTTCGGGATGTCGGATATCAATCCGCTCGCGAGCCTCGCGATCGTCGCCGGTTTCTTCGTGGTGCTGGCCGTGGTGGCGATGCGCATGCTCGCGTCCGGCTACAAACTGCGCCACTGACAGGAGCTTTCCCATGTTGCCGACTCCCGAACAGGTCAAGCAATACATCGCCGCTGGGCTCGCTTGCCAGCATCTCGAAGTCGAAGGCGACGGTCAGCATTTCTTTGCGACCATCGTTTCGCCGAGCTTTGAAGGCAAGCGGCCGATCCAGCGGCATCAACTCGTGTACGCGGCGCTCGGCGACCGCATGCGCGAGGAAATCCACGCGCTCAGCATGAAGACGCTGACGCCCGCCGAATGGCAGAACGCGTAATCTGGAAATTTAGTGCGAATTACTCAAGAAGGGCGCGACCTCGGTAGCGGCGCGTCGAACACAATCAAGGCAGGCCCGGCCGAAGTCCGGGCGGATCAGGAACTGACAGGCATGGACAAACTCATCATTGAAGGTGGCTTCCCGCTCGCGGGTGAAGTTGTCGTCTCGGGTGCGAAGAACGCGGCGTTGCCGATCCTGTGCGCGGGTCTGCTGAGTTCGGAGCCCGTGCATCTGGACAACGTGCCGGATCTGCAGGACGTGCGCACGATGCTCAAGCTGCTCGGCCAGATGGGCGTGCGGATCGAGAGCGGCGCGGGGCGCGTGTCGCTGGACGCGTCGAAAGTCGACAATCTCGTCGCTCCGTATGAAATGGTGAAGACCATGCGTGCGTCGATCCTCGTGCTCGGCCCGCTGGTCGCGCGCTTCGGTCACGCCAGGGTGTCGCTGCCGGGCGGCTGCGCGATCGGCGCGCGTCCGGTGGATCAACACATCAAGGGCCTGCAGGCGATGGGCGCCGAGATCACGATCGAGCACGGCTTCATCGAGGCGCGCGCGAAGCGTCTGAAGGGCGCGCGCATCATCACCGACATGATCACCGTCACCGGCACCGAAAACCTGCTGATGGCGGCGGTGCTGGCCGAAGGCGAAACGGTCATCGAGAACGCGGCGCGTGAGCCGGAAGTCGGCGACCTCGCGCATCTGCTGGTCGCGATGGGCGCGCGGATCGAAGGCATCGGCACCGATCGCCTCGTGATCCAGGGCGTGGACAAACTGCATGGCGCGAAGCACACGGTGATTCCGGATCGTATCGAAGCCGGCACGTTCCTGTGCGCGGTGGCGGCCGCCGGCGGCGACGTCACCTTGCGCCGCGTGCGCCCGCAGATTCTCGAAGCCGTCACGGACAAGCTGCGCGAGGCGGGCGTCGCGATCGAGGAAGGGGAAGACTGGATGCGCGTGCGGATGGACAAGCGTCCGAGCGCGGTGAGTTTCCGCACCTCCGAATATCCGGCATTCCCGACCGACATGCAGGCGCAGTTCATGGCGCTGAACACGATCGCCGAAGGCACCGCGCAGGTGGTGGAGACGATCTTCGAAAACCGCTTCATGCACGTGCAGGAACTGAACCGCCTCGGCGCGCACATCACGATCGACGGCAAAACCGCGCTCGTGACCGGCGTGGAGAAGCTCTCCGGCGCGAAGGTCATGGCAACCGATCTGCGCGCGTCCGCGAGTCTCGTGATCGCCGCGCTGCGCGCCGAGGGCGAAACGCTGATCGACCGCATCTATCACCTGGATCGCGGCTATGACCGCATGGAGACCAAGCTCACCGCGATCGGCGCGAAGGTGCGCCGGGTTTCGGGGAGCCAGGCATGAGTTCGGTGCCGCAGACGTCGTCGTCGCCGGCGGTGAGCGCGCCGCTCACGCTGGCGCTGTCGAAAGGGCGTATTTTCGAGGAGACGCTGCCGCTGCTCGCCGCCGCCGGCATCGAAGTCGCCGAGGATCCCGAGACCTCGCGCAAGCTGATCCTGCCGACCACCGATGCGAACCTGCGCGTGATTATCGTGCGCGCCACCGACGTGCCGACCTACGTCGAATACGGCGCGGCCGACTTCGGCGTGGCGGGCAAGGACGTGCTGCTGGAACACGGCGGCGGCGGGCTGTATCAGCCGGTCGACCTGGATATCGCACGCTGCCGCATGTCGGTCGCGGTGGCCGCGGGTTTCGATTATGCGAATGCGGTGCGCCAGGGCGCCCGCTTGCGCGTCGCGACCAAGTACGTTGAAACCGCACGTGAGCATTTTGCCGCCAAGGGCGTGCATGTCGATCTGATCAAGCTGTACGGTTCAATGGAACTCGCGCCGCTGGTCGGCCTCGCCGATGTGATCGTCGACCTGGTGAGTTCGGGCAATACCTTGCGGGCCAACCATCTCGTCGAGGTGGAGGAGATCATGCAGATTTCGTCGCGTCTCGTCGTGAACCAGGCTGCGCTGAAGCTCAAGCGCGCCGCGTTGCGGCCGATCCTCGACGCGTTCGAACGCGCGTCGAAAGCCGGCGCGGCGACACCCTGAATCGTTGGTCCTGCTTGACCCCGCTTTAACGCGCGCCTTACCGAAACGGATACCCGTATGTCTATCAAGATTCGCAAACTCGATTCCAGCGCTCCCGACTTCCACAAGTCGCTGCATGCGGTGCTCGCGTTCGAGGCGAGCGAAGACGAAGCGATCGAGCGCTCGGTCGCGCAGATTCTGAACGACGTGAAGGCGCGCGGCGATGCCGCGGTGCTCGAGTACACGAACCGCTTCGACCGTCTCGAGGCGAATAGCGTCGACGCGCTCGAACTGCCGATGTCGGAACTGGAAGCCGCGCTCGAAAGTCTCGAACCCAAGCGCCGCGCCGCGCTCGAAGCGGCGGCGGCGCGCGTGCGCGGCTACCACGAGAAGCAGAAGATCGAATGCGGCAGCCATAGCTGGCAATACACGGAAGCCGACGGCACCGTGCTCGGCCAGAAGATCACGCCGCTCGATCGCGCGGGTATCTACGTGCCGGGCGGCAAGGCGGCGTATCCGTCGTCGGTGTTGATGAACGCGATTCCGGCACGCGTGGCCGGCGTGCGCGAAATCGTCATGGTCGTGCCAACGCCGGATGGCGTGAAAAATCCGCTGGTATTGGCGGCCGCGTTGCTGGGCGGCGTGGATCGCGTCTTCACGATCGGGGGCGCGCAGGCGGTCGGCGCATTGGCGTACGGCACGCAAACCATCCCCGCGGTGGACAAGATTTGCGGCCCCGGCAATGCCTATGTCGCGTCGGCCAAGCGCCGCGTGTTCGGCACGGTCGGCATCGACATGATTGCGGGGCCGTCGGAAATTCTCGTGCTGTGCGACGGCACCACGGATCCGCGCTGGGTCGCGATGGACCTGTTCTCGCAAGCCGAGCACGACGAACTCGCGCAATCCATCCTGCTGTGTCCCGACGACGCGTTCATCGCCCGCGTGCACGAAGCGATCAACGAACTGCTGCCCGCCATGCCGCGCCGCGATGTGATTCGCGCGTCGCTGGAAGGGCGCGGCGCGCTGGTCAAGGTGCGCGATATGGCCGAAGCCTGCGCGATCGCCAACGACATCGCGCCGGAACACCTCGAAATCTCGGCGCTGGAGCCGCACCAGTGGGGCCAGTTGATCCGCCATGCCGGCGCGATCTTTCTCGGCCGCTACACGAGCGAAAGCCTCGGCGACTACTGCGCGGGTCCGAACCACGTGCTGCCTACCTCGCGTACCGCTCGGTTCTCGTCACCTTTGGGCGTCTATGATTTCTTCAAGCGCTCGAGCGTGATCGAGGTCAGCGCGGAAGGCGCGCAGACGCTCGGCGAGATCGCCGCGGAACTCGCTTATGGCGAAGGCTTGCAGGCGCATGCTCGCAGCGCCGAATACCGGATGCGGCAAAACGGCTGAGCGCGGCTGAACCTCGCGAATCCGATAACGAGCGCGGGCATCGAGCTGATGCCCGCTGACTTCGGCGACGGATTGCGTGCGGTTCTCCGCGTCTCCATTCAATAACGACAACTGAGACCAACTGAGGCGGCAGCGTGCCGCCGATGCCAGTCCGGCGTTTGCCTCGCGGCCTGGTCCACTGACCTATGACGACACCTCAAGACATCATTCGCCGCGACGTGCTCGCGATGACGAGCTATCCGGTTCCGGACGCCACGGGCTACATCAAGCTCGACGCGATGGAAAATCCGTTTCCGCTGCCGCCGGTGCTGGCCGCGCACCTCGGCGAGCACCTGGCCGGCGTCGCGCTGAACCGTTACCCGGCGCCGCGTCCGGAAGCGTTGATCGAGAAGATCAAGCGCGTGATGGGCGTGCCCGCCGGCTGCGACGTGCTGCTCGGCAACGGCTCGGACGAGATCATCAGCATGATCTCGGTCGCGTGCGCGAAGCCGGGCGCCAAGGTGCTCGCGCCGGTGCCCGGTTTCGTGATGTACCAGGTGTCGGCGAAGCTGGCGAATCTGGAATTCGTCGGCGTGCCGCTGCGGGCGGATTTCTCGCTCGATACCGAAGCGATGCTGGCGGCGATCGCCGAGCATGAGCCGACGGTCATCTATCTGGCATATCCGAACAACCCGACCGGTACGCTGTTCGACGACGCCGACATGGAGCGCATCATCGCCGCGGCCAACAAGAGCCTCGTGGTGATCGACGAGGCGTATCAGCCGTTCGCGCAGCAAAGCTGGCTGCCGCGCGCCGACGCGTTCGACAATGTCGTCGTGATGCGCACGGTGTCCAAGCTCGGGCTGGCCGGCATCCGGCTCGGCTATCTGGTTGGCAAGCCCGCCTGGCTGACCGAATTGGACAAGGTGCGTCCGCCCTACAACACCAATGTGTTGACGCAGGCCGCCGCAGACTTCCTGCTCGATCACGTCGACGTGCTGGACTCCCAGGCCGCGCAATTGCGCGAAGAACGCGCGAAACTCGCGCAGGCGGTGGCTCAGTTGCCCGGCGCCGAAGTGTTCCCGAGCGCCGGCAACTTCCTGCTGGTACGCGTGCCGGACGCGTCCGTTCTGTTCGAAACGCTGCTCACGGCACGGGTTTTGATCAAAAACGTGAGTAAAATGCATCCATTGCTGGCCAATTGCGTGCGTTTGACCGTGGGTTCGCCTCAGGAAAACGCGCAATTGCTCGCCGGGCTGAAACTCGTGCTGCACTGAATCGCGCACTGGCAAAGCGCCCCGCTCGCCGGTTTTCCCAACCCACACTACTATCGCTTTCTAGCTAGATTCGAGGAATTACCATGCGCCTTGCGGAAGTCGTTCGCAACACCAGCGAAACGCAGATCCGTGTGAAGATCAATCTGGACGGCACCGGTCAGCAGAAGCTGGCCACCGGCGTGCCGTTTCTGGACCACATGCTCGACCAGATTGCGCGGCATGGTTTGTTCGATCTCGACATCGAAGCGCATGGCGATCTGCATATCGACGACCACCATACGGTCGAAGACACCGGCATTACCCTCGGCCAGGCCGTCGCGAAGGCGATCGGCGATCGCAAGGGCATCCGTCGCTATGGCCATTCGTATGTGCCGCTCGACGAAGCGCTGTCGCGCGTCGTGATCGATTTTTCCGGCCGTCCGGGCCTCGAATTTCATGTGCCGTTCACGCGTGCGCGCATCGGCACGTTCGACGTCGATCTCTCCATTGAATTTTTCCGCGGCTTCGTGAATCACGCCGGCGTTACGCTGCACATCGACAATCTGCGCGGCCTGAACGCTCATCATCAGATGGAAACGGTGTTCAAGGCGTTCGGGCGTGCATTGCGCATGGCCGTCGAACTGGACGAACGCGCGGCGGGGCAGATTCCGTCGACCAAGGGCAGCCTTTGAGCGCTCGTTAGCCGGCTCATTGGCCGGCGAATTTACCAGGACCGGGCAAAGAGGGCGGGTTGCGCTTCCCCCGGTGTGCAATGGACATTCTGAAGTCGTTTATTTCGCTGCTGGCGCTGATCAACCCGATCGGCGCCATTCCGTTCTTTATGAGCCTCACGGCGCATCAGGCAGACGCGGAGCGGCGCAGGACCATCCGGATCGCGGCGATCTCGGTGTTCTGCGTGATTGCGGTGACCACGCTGCTCGGACAGCAGATCATCAGTTTCTTCGGCATTTCGGTCGGTTCGCTGGAAGTGGGCGGCGGGATCATCATGCTGCTGATGGCGATCAACATGCTGAACGCGCAGATCGGCAACAGCCGTTCGACGCCGGAAGAGCGCCACGAAGCCGAGCAGAAGGACAACATCGCGGTCGTGCCGCTGGCGATCCCGCTGTTGACCGGCCCCGGCGCGATCAGCACCACGATCATTTACGCGTCCGCCTCGGCGCATTGGTACGACCGGATCAGCCTCGTGGCGATCGGCGCGGTATTGGCGGCGATCTGCTTTTTTTCACTGCGCCTCGCCGAACCGATTGCCCGGTGGGTGGGTCGCACGGGCATCAACATCGGCACGCGGCTCATGGGTTTGATGTTGTCGGCGCTGGCGGTGGAATTCATCGTCGACGGATTGAAGGCATTGCTGCCTAACTTGAAATGAAAACTTCGATAGCGATTGTGGATTACGGAATGGGCAACCTGCGCTCGGTTGCGCAGGCATTGCGCAAGGCCGCGCCGGAAGCGGACGTGGCGATCGTCGACCAGCCCGAGGCGATCCGCTCGGCTGATCGCGTGGTGCTCCCCGGCCAGGGTGCGATGCCCGACTGCATGCGCAGTCTCGCTGAATCGGGCCTGCAGGAAGCGGTGGTGGAAGCGTCGCGCAGCAAGCCGCTGATGGGCGTGTGCGTCGGCGAGCAGATGCTGTTCGACTGGAGCGCCGAGGGCGATACGCCGGGCTTGGGCCTGTTGCCCGGCAAGGTGCTGCGTTTCGACCTGGAAGGCCAGGTGCAGGACGACGGCTCGCGCTTCAAGGTGCCGCAAATGGGCTGGAATCGCGTGCGTCAGGCGCATTCGCACCCGTTGTGGGACGGCGTCGCCGACAACGCATTCTTCTATTTCGTGCATAGCTATTACGTCGTGCCGGAGAATGCGGCCCATACCGTCGGCGAAACGGTGTACGGTGTGCCCTTTACCTCCGCGGTGGCGCGGGATAACATCTTCGCGACCCAATTCCACCCGGAAAAGAGCGCTGAAACGGGGCTGCGCGTGTATCGCAACTTCGTCCACTGGAATCCGTGAGCGCCTTTCTTCATCGTGCTGCCATGTGCCGCAGCGCCACAAGTCGGGCGCGCGATGCGCGCCGGAGCCGCGGCGACGCGAGTTTGCTTGCCCTTGCTGCTCCGCAAGGGCGCGCCGAGAGTTGTACTAAACTAGCGAGACGGCGTTCCGGCGGGCTGGCCCACCAGCCGCGGCCGCCGACCTTCAACCCCTTCCCAGACAACACCCGATTGCTATGCTGCTGATTCCCGCCATCGACCTGAAAGACGGTCAGTGTGTACGCCTCAAACAAGGCGATATGGACCAGGCGACGATATTCTCCGAGGAACCGGCGGCAATGGCCCGGCATTGGGTCGACCGTGGGGCGCGCCGTCTGCACCTCGTCGACCTGAATGGCGCGTTCGCCGGCAAGCCGAAGAATGAAGACGCAATCCGCGCGATCATCGAGGAAGTGGGTGGCGAGATTCCCGTCCAGCTGGGCGGCGGCATCCGCGACCTGAACACGATCGAGCGCTATCTGGACGACGGTTTGTCGTACGTGATCATCGGCACGGCGGCGGTGAAGAATCCGGGCTTTCTGCAGGATGCCTGCACGGCGTTCGGCGGTCATATCATCGTCGGGCTGGACGCGAAAGACGGCAAGGTCGCCACGGACGGCTGGAGCAAGCTGACCGGCCACGAAGTGGCCGATCTGGCGCGCAAGTTCGAGGATTACGGCTGCGAATCGATCATCTACACCGACATCGGTCGCGACGGCATGCTGCAAGGCATCAACATCGAAGCCACGGTACGCCTCGCGCGCGCGGTGAAAATTCCGGTGATCGCGAGCGGCGGTTTGTCGAATCTGACGGACATCGAGTCGCTGTGCGAAGTCGAGGACGAAGGTATCGAAGGCGTGATTTGCGGCCGGGCCATCTACTCGGGCGATCTCGATTTCGCCGCGGCGCAGACCCTCGCCGATCGGCTGCGCGAATCGGACGACGCTTGAGTTTTTCCCAAGGCGCTGTGAGGTACACGCTCAAGCGCCGCGGTGGACTCAAAATCGGCGCGCAAGCGCACCGCGCGAAGGCGCGTCACGGAAACCGCGTCATGCCGCATGCATGCGCCTTGCAGACCTCCGGCGCAACGCGGCCGGCCGCGCCGGCCCCCCCTGCCGCTCCCTGGCGAGCGGCCTCATCAGCGGTATTGGCAGAATTGCACGATCATGGCTCTAGCTAAACGCATCATTCCCTGTCTCGACGTCACGGCTGGACGCGTGGTCAAGGGCGTCAATTTCGTCGAGTTGCGCGACGCCGGCGATCCGGTCGAAATCGCGCGCCGTTACGACGATCAAGGCGCCGACGAACTCACCTTCCTCGACATCACCGCGACTTCCGATCAACGCGATCTGATCCTGCCGATCATCGAGGCGGTCGCCTCGCAGGTGTTCATTCCGCTGACCGTCGGCGGCGGCGTGCGTGCCGTCGAGGACGTGCGGCGGCTGCTAAACGCGGGCGCCGACAAGATCAGCATGAACTCGTCGGCGGTGGCGAATCCGCAGCTCGTCAAAGACGCCACCGACAAATACGGCTCGCAATGCATCGTCGTCGCGATCGACGCCAAGCGCGTCTCCGCCGAGGGCGAGCCGCCGCGCTGGGAAGTTTTCACGCACGGCGGGCGCAAGGCCACTGGCCTCGACGCGGTCGAATGGGCGCGCAAGATGGCGCAACTCGGCGCCGGCGAGATCCTTTTGACCAGCATGGACCGCGACGGCACCAAGAGCGGCTTCGACCTCGCGCTGACACGCGCGGTGTCCGATGCCGTGCCGGTTCCGGTGATCGCCTCGGGCGGCGTGGGCTCGTTGCAGCATCTGGCCGACGGCATCCGGGACGGTCATGCGGACGCGGTGCTGGCCGCGAGCATTTTTCATTACGGCGAGCACACCGTGGGCGAGGCCAAGCGCTTCATGGCCGATCAAGGCATTTCGGTGAGGTTGTGACGTGGTGAATTCTTCGGCTGTTGAATGGCTCGACAAGGTCAGGTGGGACGCGAACGGCCTCGTGCCGGTGATCGCGCAGGAGGCGTCGACGAACGACGTGCTGATGTTCGCGTGGATGAATCGCGAGGCATTGGCGAAAACCGTCGAAACCGGCCGCGCCGTGTATTTTTCGCGCTCGCGCCAGCGCCTGTGGTTCAAGGGCGAGGAGTCCGGCCACGTGCAGCATGTGCATGAAGTGCGGCTCGATTGCGACGAGGACGTCGTGCTGCTGAAAGTGGAGCAGGTGTCGGGCATTGCGTGCCACACCGGCCGCCACTCGTGCTTTTTCCAGAAATTCGAAGGCTCGGTGGACGACGGCGATTGGATCGCCGTCGATCCCGTGCTGAAAGACCCCGAACACATTTACAAATGACGCACACCACGCCAACCACGCCGTCCACGGCCGACACGCTGCTGCGCCTCGCGGCCATCATCGACAGCCGCAAGGGCGGCGATCCGGATGTCTCCTACGTGTCGCGCCTGTTCCACAAGGGCGACGACGCAGTGCTGAAGAAGATCGGTGAAGAAGCCACCGAAGTCGTGCTGGCCGCCAAGGACACGCGTCACGGCGGCGCGCCGAAGGCGCTGGTCGGCGAGGTCGCGGATCTGTGGTTCCATTGCCTCGTGATGCTGTCGCATTTCGATCTAAGCCCTGCGGACGTGCTTGCCGAGCTGGAGCGTCGCGAAGGTCTGTCGGGCATCGAGGAAAAGGCGCTGCGCAAGACCCGCGAGCGGGAGCAGAACGGCGACTGATTGTTCCCAATCTGGCCGTCATGCCCTTGACGTGGCGAGCACCCGCGCCCACATTGGACTGAACGCATTGATCGCATCCTCGGGAGGACGCAAGCATGGAACAGTCGCAAGAAAGCTATCCGCCGCCGGTCTACCGCAACGCCTTGGAGCCGGAGCGCGAACGCAGCCTGCGCACGCTCACGCACGTGCTGTACGCGCTGTACGCCGTGCACTGGCTGACGGGCGGCCTGACGATCGTGATCGCGATCATCATCAACTACGTGAAGCGTTCCGACGCGGCGGGTACCCCCTACGAAGCCCATTTCGACTGGCAGATCCGTTCGTTCTGGATGTGCCTGCTGGGCTATGTGATCGGAGGCTTGCTGCTGTTCGTCGTGATCGGGATTCCAGTTCTTTGGGCCGTCAGCATCTGGATGTTGTACCGTATTATCAAGGGCTGGCTGTATCTGTACGATAACAAGCCGCTCGTGAATCCGCGTGCGTGGTTCTGAGTTCGTCCGATCATTACCGGGTCGGCTTTAGCCGCGCCGCTTGGCGTCACGTCATGTCACGCTTCGCGCTCTAGCCATACTGCGTCAGGAATACGATGAGCCACGACCCGAACTGCCTTTTCTGCAAGATCGCCGCCGGCGAGATTCCGTCCACCAAAGTGCATGAAGACGACGAGTTTCTCGCCTTCCGCGACATCCGTCCGGCGGCGGAGACCCATGTGCTGGTGATTCCGCGCAAGCACATCGCCACGCTGTCGAATTGCACCGAAAGCGATGTCCCGCTGCTTGGTAAAATGCTTGTTTTGGCGGCGCGTCTCGCCGACCAGCTCGGCGTAGCGTATACCGGTGGCGAAACCGGTTTTCGCACGGTAATCAATACCGGTCCGGGCGGCGGGCAGGAGGTGTACCACTTGCACGCGCATATTCTCGCGGGGCCGCGCCCTTGGAAACGGATGGGCTGAGGCTTCACGACAAGGCGCGCCGCGAGTTTTGGTGGTCCACAATAGTGCGGCTGTTGTTTTCGCCGCTGTTTTTTGCGCGTTGTAACGGCGCCGACGCGATCGTCCGGTCACAATGACATACCGCGTCGTGGGTTGCAGTCGCAGAGTCCGCAACGTATAGATGAAGCGTACGCGCTTCGGTTCACGCCGTAAGGCGCATGAGTTTCGCCGCATCGGAATGCGGTGTCGGGGTTAAGGAGAGTAGTCATGGGTTCGTTGAGCATTTGGCATTGGTTGATCGTGTTGTTGATCGTGGCGCTCGTGTTCGGCACGAAGAAGCTGCGCAATATCGGCGCCGATCTGGGTGGCGCGGTGAAGGGCTTCAAGGAAGGTGTGAAGGAAGCGGAAACGCCGGCGGGCGACGCGCAGCAGCGCGAACTGCCGCGCAACGGCGCAGTGGACGTGGATGCGAAGGAAAAGACGCCGCACTCCGGCGATTACCGCTGAGCCGCGGCTCGATCGCGTGGCTTAACCGCGTTATTCACGGACATTCCACTTCATGCTGGACCTCGGTCTAACCAAGATGGCGCTGATCGGCGTCGTCGCGCTGGTCGTACTCGGGCCTGAGCGCCTGCCACGCGTCGCCCGCACGGCCGGCGCGTTGTTCGGCCGCGCACAGCGGTATATCAACGACGTCAAGTCGGAGGTCACGCGCGAGATCGAACTCGACGAATTGCGTCGCATGAAGAGCGAGTTTGAAACCGCCGCGACCAACGTCGAAACCTCCGTTCAAGACAATCTGCGCAAACACGAGACCGAATTGAACGACGCGTGGAACAGCGGCGCGCCGGTGTCGCCGAGCATTGCGGGCGGTGCGCTGGAAGGTGACGTAGGCGCTTCGTCGTGGCAGACCAGCACGCCGTCAGCGGCGCCCAGGCGCAAGAACTGGCGCGTCAAGCAGGCGGCCATGCCGGCCTGGTACAAGCGCGCCACCACGCGCCGCACGCGCGTGCAATCGGGTGCGGCGCGCGTGGCGCGGCATACGCCGGCCGCCATGCGTCGTCCGACGCGCTTTTTCTGATGATCAGAACGACAATCTCTAACCGAGGGCCGGCGTGAGCGACCCCCAGCATAAACAGGACGAAGGCACTGAAGAGACCTTCATTTCCCACCTCGTTGAATTGCGCGACCGCATCATCCGCGCCGGCCTTGCCGTCATCGTGGTGTTCGTCGGGCTCGTGTATTGGGCGCCGGACATTTTCCGGCTGCTGGCGCGCCCGCTGATGATGAATCTGCCGAAGGACGGCAAGATGATCGTCACGGATGTGACCGGCTCGTTCTTCGTGCCGATGAAGGTGACCATGCTCGTCGCCTTCGTGATCGCGCTGCCGATCGTGCTGTACCAGATCTGGGCGTTCGTCGCGCCGGGGCTTTATCAGCATGAGAAGAAGCTGGTTGGGCCGCTGGTGGGCAGCAGCTACACGCTGTTCCTATGCGGCATGGCGTTCGCGTACTTCGTGGTGTTCCCGACCATCTTCCGCGTGATGGCGCACTACAACGCGCCGCTGGGCGCGGAGATGACCACCGATATCGACAATTACCTCAGCTTCGTGCTCACCATGTTCATTGCGTTCGGCGTGACGTTCGAGGTGCCGATCGTCGTGGTGCTGCTGGTTCGCATGAATGTGCTGACCATCAAGAAGCTCAAGGAGATTCGTCCGTATGTGATCGTCGGCGCGTTCGTGATCTCCGCCGTGGTGACGCCGCCGGACGTATTCTCGCAACTGATTCTGGCGATTCCGCTGGTCATTTTGTATGAGGCCGGGATCATCGCGGCGCGGTTGATCGTCGGCAAGCAGCCGGCGCCGCCGGTGGAGGATGCAAGTCCGCCGGCTTGATGCGGAGCGCGAGGCAAACAAAAAGGGCAATCCGTAATGGATTGCCCTTTTTGTTTTGCAACGCGTGCTAGCGCCTAACTGGCCGTCCCCATGCTGCCGCGGCGCTCAACGATCCTGCGGCGGCTGCCTTGGCCCCACGAGTGTCGCATTGCTGTCGTGGCGCGCGCCGCTGTGCTGGCGGCTGAACGCGTCGCCCGTGCTTGTCAACCGCCGTCCTCGTCCTGCTGATCGCCGCCGCTGTCTTCCACCGGTTGCTTCGGCGGCGGGGGACGCTTGCCGATCGTCACCTCGAGATCCATCTCGCGGTTCTTGCGCACCAGATGAACCTTCGCGGCCGTACCCGGCTTGATCTGCGCGATCACGTTCAACAGGCGCGTGGTGTCGGTGATTTCCTGGCCGTTCACGCTCATCAGAATGTCGCCCGGCTTGATGCCCGCGCGGTCGGCGGGACCGTTCTTCAACACGCCCGCGACGATCGCACCGGACTTCTGCTCCAGCCCGAACGATTCCGCGATTTCCTGCGTCACGTCCTGCGGCTCGACGCCGATCCAGCCGCGCGTGACGGTACCCGTGGTGATGATGCTCTCGAGCACGCTGCGCGCCGTCGACACGGGGATCGCAAAGCCGATGCCGAGCGAGCCGCCCGAGCGCGAATAGATGGCGGTATTGATGCCGAGCAGGTTGCCGTTCGCATCGACCAGTGCGCCACCCGAGTTGCCTGGGTTGATCGCCGCGTCGGTCTGAATGAAGTTTTCGAAGGTGTTGATGCCGAGGTGATTGCGCCCCAGCGCGCTGACGATGCCCATGGTCACCGTCTGGCCGACGCCGAATGGATTGCCGATCGCCAGCACCACGTCGCCCACGCGCGTCTGGTCCATGCGGCCGAGCGTGATGGTGGGAAGGTTGGTCATGTTGACCTTGAGCACGGCCAGATCCGTTTCGGGATCGATGCCGATCACCTTCGCATTGGTGGTGCGACCATCCGCCAGCGCGATTTCGATCTGATCGGCGCCGTCCACGACGTGCTGGTTCGTTAGAATGTAACCTTCCGAACTCACTATCACCCCCGAGCCGAGATTGGCTGCGGGCTGTTCCTGCCGCTTGCGGTTGTTCTTGTCGCCGAAGAAGTAGCGGAATAGCGGATCTTTTGCGCGCGGGTCGGGCGGCAGTGAGCCATCCTTGCTGGAGAACACATTGACGACCGCGGGCATGGCCTTTTGCGCGGCGTCCGCGTAGGACGCCTGCGGTGGGCCGCTGCCGATGCCTGGCGCTACTTCCCGGAGGGCGACGATCGGTTCGGCGAGCTGCTTGCCGAATTGCCCTTGACGCTGGAGCCACTGCGGTTTGAGGGTCGCAATGATGAACATTAGCGCCAACAGCACGGTCACCGCTTGGGCAAAGAACAGCCAAAAGCGTCTAAGCATCTGAAGACTGGAGGTTTATATGGATCGGATCGAACTTGAATTGTACTTGAACAATCTCCTTGAAACCGCGCGCTTCAAGGACTATTGCCCCAATGGTCTGCAGGTTGAAGGGCGCCGTCGGGTGAGCAAACTCGCGACCGGCGTGACCGCCTCGGCGGCCTTCCTGGAGGCCGCGCTCGAGTGGGGCGCGGACGCCGTGCTGGTCCATCACGGCTACTTCTGGCGCAACGAGGCGCCGCAAATCACCGGCCGTAAATATGCGCGTCTGAAGCTGCTGCTCGGCAACGACCTGAACCTGTTCGCCTACCACCTACCACTCGACGACCATCCCGAGTTCGGCAACAACGCGCAGATCGGCGCGAAGATGGGCTGGATCAGCGACGCGCGCTTCGGCGAAAACGATCTCGGCTGGCTCGCCACCTTTCCGATGCCGATCACGCTTGCGCACTTCACCGCTCAGGTCGAGCAGACGCTGGGCCGCACGCCGCTCGTATTCGGCGACCCGGATCGCGAACTGCGCCGCGTGGGCTGGTGCACGGGCGCCGCGCAAGGCATGTTCGACGCGGCGATCAACGCGGGCGCCGACGTCTATCTCACCGGCGAGGTGTCGGAGTCGGTCATGCACACGTCGGCGGAAAGCGGCGTGGCGTTTCTCGCGGCCGGCCATCATGCGACCGAGCGTTTCGGCGTGCAGGCGGTGGGCAAGCATCTATCCGAATCGTTCGATATCGAACACCTCTTTATCGATATCCCTAATCCCGTTTGAATTGAAATCGCCATTAGAGAAGAAAAAGGCTCGAATAACGGAGGGGCCGCTTAAAAGGAGGTGCGAAAAAGTTTGCGATCTGTACGGAGAAACCCTGAGATATCAACGGCTTCGCACGGTTTTTGGCAATCGGCCCTTGTAAATGGCGACTCCATTCGCGCAAACTAGCGGCGGTAGAAGCGACGTGAAGGAAAAATCCAACTCAGAAGTGGGGCGTGTGATGCGAGACAAGGAAGATGAACGCGTCGACGGCAGCCGCCGTACCTGGCTGATAGCGACGACCGTAGCAGGTGGCATAGGAGGCGTTGCCACTGTCGTACCCTTTGTTAGTTCGTTTGCACCATCTGAAAAGGCCAAGGCAGCAGGTGCCCCGGTCGAAGTCGATATCAGTAATCTCAAGCCCGGCGACATGATGACCGTTGCCTGGCGCGGTAAGCCGGTGTGGATCATCAACCGCACCGACAAGATGCTCGCCGACGTCAAGAAGGCCGATAACGAAGTAGCGGATCCCCACTCCAAGAATGTTTTCACCATGCCCTTGCCGGAGTACTGCAACAACGAACTCCGTTCACGGGCCGATCACCAGAGCGTATTTGTCGCCGTCGCCGTCTGCACCCATCTGGGCTGCACGCCGACGCCGCGCTTCCAGGAGGGCGCGCAGCCGAATCTTCCGGACGACTGGCCTGGCGGCTTCCTGTGCCCCTGCCACGGTTCGACCTATGACATGGCCGGCCGCGTCTTCAAGAACAAACCTGCGCCGCAGAACCTCGACATCCCGCCTTACATGTTCACGTCGGCCACCAGCCTCGTGATCGGCAAGGACGAGAAAGGAGAAGCGTAATGGCGATCGAACACGAAGTAGAGACGACCGGGCTCACCGGCTGGATCGACCGGCGCTTTCCGATGACGTCGGCGTGGAAGAAGCACGTTTCCGAGTACTACGCGCCGAAGAATTTCAACTTCTGGTACTTCTTCGGTTCGCTCGCGCTGCTGGTGCTGGTCAATCAGATCGTCACCGGCATCTTTCTCACGATGAACTACAAGCCCGACGCGACGCTCGCGTTCGCGTCGGTCGAGTACATCATGCGCGAGGTGCCGTGGGGCTGGCTGATCCGCTACATGCACTCCACCGGCGCGTCGATGTTCTTCGTGGTCGTGTATCTGCATATGTTCCGCGGGCTGATGTACGGCTCGTACCGTAAGCCGCGCGAACTGGTATGGATTTTCGGCTGCGCGATCTTTCTGTGCCTGATGGCCGAGGCGTTCTTCGGCTATCTGCTGCCGTGGGGCCAGATGTCGTTCTGGGGCGCGCAGGTGATCGTGAACCTGTTCTCGGCGATTCCCTTCATCGGGCCGGATCTCTCGCTGTGGATCCGCGGCGACTACGTCGTCTCGGACGTCACGCTGAACCGCTTTTTCGCGTTTCACGTGATCGCCATTCCGCTAGTGCTGATCGGCCTCGTGGTCGCGCACATCGTGGCGCTGCATGAAGTCGGCTCGAACAACCCGGACGGCATCGAGATCAAGGCGAAGAAGGACCCCAACGGCATTCCGCTCGACGGCATTCCGTTCCACCCATACTACTCGGTGCATGATTTCTTCGGCGTCACGGTGTTCCTGATGATTTTCGCGGCGATCATCTTTTTCGCGCCGGAGATGGGCGGGTATTTCCTCGAAGCGAACAACTTCATTCCCGCCAATGCGTTGCAGACGCCGCAGGAAATTGCGCCGGTGTGGTACTTCACCGCCTTCTATGCGATGCTGCGCGCCACCACCGATCCGTTCAAGATCGTGCTGATGATCGTGATCGCCCTGCTGGGCCTGCTCGCGCTGGTGCGTGCGCGCGGCAAGTGGAAGATCGGTTTGCCCGTGCTGGCGGTGCTGGTGATTCTGGCGATGGCGTTCACCGAATCGAAGTTCTGGGGTGTGGTGGTGATGGGCGGCGCGGTGATCTCGCTGTTCTTCCTGCCGTGGCTCGACCGCTCGCCGGTGAAGTCGATCCGTTACCGGCCGTTCTTTCACAAAGTGTTCTACGCGATCTTCGTGTTTGCCTTTCTGACACTGGGCTTCCTCGGCACCAAACCGCCGTCGCCGGCCGCCACGCTGATTGCGCAGGTGTGCGCGCTGATCTACTTCGCGTTTTTCCTCGGCATGCCGTTCTGGACGAGGCTTGGCACGTTCAAGCAGCCGCCCGAGCGGGTGCGGTTCAAGCCCCACTAATCGCGAGCCAGGAGAACACGAATGAAGAAACTGCTTTCGACGTGCGCGCTGATCGGCGCGACGCTGCTCGCGCTCGCGGCCGCCCCGGTGCGCGCGGACGAGAATTTCCCGCTCGACCGAGCGCCTGATAACGCAGAGAATTTCGCTTCGTTGCAGCACGGCGCGCAATTGTTTGTAAACTATTGCCTGAATTGCCACAGCGCGAACCTGATGCGCTACAAGCGGTTGACCGACCTCGGCATCACGCCGGCGGCCATTCAGTCGAATCTGCTGTTCACCACCGACAAGGTCGGCAACACCATGACCGTGGCGATGCGCCCCGAGGACGCGAAAGCGTGGTTCGGCGCGAGTCCGCCGGATTTGTCGGTGGAAGCGCGAGCGCGCAGCAAAGACTGGCTGTACACGTATCTACGCAGCTTTTATCGCGACGATACGCGGCCGACCGGCTGGAACAATCTGGTGTATGAGAACGTGAGCATGCCTCACGTGCTGTGGCAGCTTCAGGGGCAGCGTACCGCGAAGTTCGGCGATGAAATCGACGAAAAAACGGGTGAGACGGTACACAAATTTGTCGGTTTCCAGCAGGTCACTCCGGGGACGATGTCGCCGGTAGATTATGATTCTGCTGTGGCCGACCTCGTGTCTTACCTGTCATGGATGTCCGAACCGACGCAGAAAACCCGCAAACAGCTTGGCGTGTGGGTGCTTCTCTTCCTCGGCATTCTGAGCTTTTTCGCCTGGCGACTGAACGCCGCGTACTGGAAACATATCAAATAATCACGCCGTCACCCGGCGTGGGGCCGGCGCCAGGAAGAACCTGCTGAACGGTTTTTCCGCGCGCTGGCCCTTCAGCTTTTTGAGGAAACGTAAATATGATGGTTCTGTATTCCGGCACAACTTGCCCGTTCTCCCAGCGTTGCCGGCTGGTGCTGTTCGAAAAGGGCATGGACTTCGAGATCCGCGACGTCGACCTGTTTAACAAGCCGGAAGACATCGCCGTGATGAATCCGTATGGTCAGGTGCCGATTCTCGTCGAACGGGACCTGATTCTGTACGAGTCGAACATCATCAACGAGTACATCGACGAGCGCTTCCCGCACCCGCAACTGATGCCGGCCGATCCGGTTCAGCGCGCCCGCGCCCGCCTGTTCCTGCTGAACTTCGAAAAGGAACTGTTCGTTCACGTCGGCACCCTCGAAAACGAAAAGGGCAAGGCCGCCGAGAAGAACCACGAAAAGGCGCGCCTCGCGATCCGCGATCGCCTGACGCAGCTTGCGCCGATCTTCCTGAAGAACAAGTACATGCTCGGTGAAGAGTTCTCGATGCTCGACGTCGCCATCGCGCCGCTCCTGTGGCGCCTGGATCACTATGGTATCGAGCTGTCGAAGAACGCCGCACCGCTGATGAAGTACGCCGAACGCATTTTCAGCCGTCCGGCTTATATCGAAGCGCTGACGCCTTCCGAAAAGGTAATGCGTCGTTGAGTATGGCTTTGGGGCAAGGGCGCCGCACGGTCGAGAGGGTGCGGGCCCGTGCCTGGTCAGAGGACTGTTGATGCAAGAGATTTCCACCAAACCTTATCTGTTGCGCGCCCTGTACGAATGGTGCACGGATAATGGCTACACGCCGCACATCGCGGTCCGGGTCGACAATCAGACGCGCGTGCCGCGTCAGTTTGTGCGCGACAACGAAATCGTGCTGAACATCAGCTTCGAGGCGACCAGCCAGCTGCAGATGGGCAACGAGTGGGTCGAATTCAGCGCGCGCTTTTCCGGTAAGTCGCACAAGATCGAAGTGCCGATCGCCAATATTCTCGCGATCTATGCGCGCGAAAACGGGCAGGGCATGGCGTTTCCGGTCGAATCGGCGGGCGGGGAGGCGCGGGACTCCGGTGCCGACGCCGTGCCGGCGGACGAAAGCGCTATGCCGGCGGCGCCGCGTGTGGTGGAGACTTCGCCTGCGGCTGCCGATGCTGCTTCAGCCAAAACGGATAGCGCGACGGAGGGCCCCCAGCCTGACGACGACGGATCGAAAGGCGGCGGAAGGGCTCGCCTGAAGATCGTAAAGTGAAGTAGAATTACGGGCTCAAAGCCGGCTTAGCTCATCAGGTAGAGCGCTTGACTTGTAATCATGAGGTGGCGGGTTCGAGTCCTGCAGCCGGCACCAGTAGTACGAAAACGGGTTTCTGAAATGTTCAGAAACCCGTTTTTTTATTCTTGAGCGGAACGTAGTCGTCGTTAAATCGCGCCAATAAATATATCGGGTTGCGGCACGGTAAGGGGCCTGCAACCCGATATTCAAGGCGTTAATGGCGCTATTAAAATTTTAGTGCGTACCTTATTGCTCTCTCAGGTTCTATCATGATTTGTGACCGTGCGCCTTGGCGGTCGGCGATGACTATACATAGGCGATACGGGTCTGTCTATTAGCCGGGTCTGCAAGCGCAGGTTCATGCGTGCGGCATAATCGATTTTAAGCATGGTTAACCCGGTCCGTCGGGCCGCTTGTAACTCTGCGGACTTGAACATTCCATGTTACCCGGTCGCTTATTCATGCTCGCCTTGTAAAGCAAGCGTCCGTGTTTCAGAACTTGGCCGTGAAAACATCGCCGACTCTTGGCCCTTTGAGGGCCGAAGAGTACCTCGGACGCAAAGCGTTCGTGAGACCTCAAACGGCCGAAATTCACCATATCTCTTTCACCTTGTCGATCGTGGACGATTCAGTCTACATTTGCCGCGCGCAGTAGCGAAAGTGCAGTGCCACGGCCAGCCTTGGCCGCGTTCGCCGACGAATAGCCCACCGCGAACCCGAACGACAGGGGTACTATTCGGGGCGTCAGTCGGCATCGCTTATCAAGTACTCCGGCGGGCAACGCCCCCCGACGACGCGATATTTCATTGCGTCACTCCCGCAACACAGATCCCACCTCACCATGACCAGCCCAGCAACCATCACCTGGCCCGAAGCCGACGGTCCCCGCACCGCGCGTTGGCGCTCCGAAGCGGCAGTGCCGCCGCCGAAACGCGTCATCGTCGCGGATGACCGCACGACCGCCGACTCCGCCTACCGCCTTGCCTGCGAAGGCACGGCGCTGTTATGGAACGGCGATTTCCAGAACGCTCGCCAATTGCTGCAGGCGGTTACGCGTCGACTGGAACGCAAACCGCGCAAGCAGGGCGAGACGCCGCTCGACGCCTTCAACCTGCATCGCCAGGCGCAGTCGCAACGCGCCCGCACGCTCGGCATGATCCTGATTCCGCTCGACGCCGCTTACGGCATTCCGTTGCGCCGCGCGCCCGACGTGCAACAGGCTTGCATCGAAACGTATGGTCCGGCCACCGGTGAAGCATCGGTTGTATCGCTGCGCGAACTGCTTGGTCTGATCGGCGCGCATGAGTGGCGCAAGAAGGGTGTCGAGATTCCCGCGCTGGGCGAGCGCATTCATCCGCACCACGGCGTGTTTTCGCCGGTGCGGGGTGAATATGTGGATCTCGTCGCGCGAACGCCACTGCCCTCGCTGAACAAGGCGTTCGATATCGGCACCGGCACCGGCGTGTTGGCGGCGCTGCTCGCGAGGCGCGGTGTGAAGAAAATCGTTGCGACAGACCAGGACCCGCGAGCGCTCGCTTGCGCCCGAGAGAACCTCGCGCGCCTCGGCTACGACCAGCAAGTCGAAGTGGTGCAAGTGGACTTGTTTCCGGAAGGCCGTGCGCCGCTCGTCGTCTGCAATCCGCCGTGGGTGCCGGCGAGGCCTGCGTCCCCGATCGAACATGCGATCTACGATTCGGAAAGCCGCATGCTGCTGGGTTTTCTCAACGGTCTCGCGGAGCATCTATCGCCGGGCGGCGAAGGCTGGCTCATCATGTCGGATTTCGCGGAGCATCTCGGTTTGCGCACGCGCGAGTGGCTGCTTGCGGCGATCGAAAAGGCCGGGCTGACTGTGGCGGGCCGCGAGGATATTCGTCCGCGGCATCCCAAGTCGACCGACGAAACCGATGCGTTGCATGCGGCGCGCGTGGCTGAAGTGACGTCGCTGTGGCGTCTTAAGGCGCGGTAGGCGATGCGGCGGAGGGGCGCGCGCCGCGCGCCTCGAGATACGCCAACGCGCCGCGTCCCGCCGCCAAACCGCTGGCGAAGCAGGCGGTGAGAAGATAGCCGCCCGTTGGTGCTTCCCAATCGAGCATTTCGCCCGCGCAGAACATGCCGGGCAGACGCTCGATCATCAGATGCTCGTCGAGCGCCTCAAAGGGAATGCCGCCGGCGGTGCTGATCGCTTCCGCGATCGGCCGGGCCCGCGTGAGCCGCACCGGCAGCGACTTGATGGCATGCGCGAGAACGTTCGCGTCGGCGAAAGCTTCCTTCGACAGAATCTCGTGCAACAAGGCCAGTTTTACCCCGCTAATCCCGATCCGGCCATGCAGATGGCTCGACATCGAACGTGAGCCGCGCGGCCGCGTGACTTCCGCGACGACACGCTCGAGAGTCAAGCCTGGCGCCAGATCCAGACTGATTGTCACGTCGCCGTCGGCGAGAATCCGGTCCCGAATAGCCGCCGATAACGCGTAAATCAGGCTCCCTTCCAGGCCCGTTTCGGTCAGAAGTATTTCACCTTGTCGATTGTGGACTTTATTGTCTACGCCAGTGAGTGAAATGGCCACCGGCTTGACCGGCTGGCCCGCGAAACGCTCGCGCAGATAAGGGCTCCAGTCGGCGTCGAAGCCGCAGTTGGCGGGTTGCAGAGGCGTCAGCGGCACATCGCGCGCTGCCATGAGCGGCACCCAGGCGGCGTCCGATCCGAGGCGTGGCCAGCTTGCGCCGCCGAGCGCGAACACCACGGCATCGCAAGTCACGACTTGCGGGCCGCCGGGCGTGGCAAACCGCAGCGCATGCGTGGCGTCGTCGGCGTCGGCGTCGGCATCGCTCTCAACCCAGCCAATCCACTTGTGGCGCATATGAAACCGCACGCCCGCTTCTCTCAATCGATGCAGCCACGCCCGCAGCATCGGCGCCGCTTTCATATCGGTCGGGAAAACGCGGCCCGAACTGCCGACGAAGGTTTCGACGCCCAACTCGTGCAGCCAGGCGCGCAAAGCGTCGGGACCGAAGGCGTCGAGCAACGGCTCGATCCGCTCGCGGCGCGCACCGTAGCGGTCCAGAAACGGTCCGAGCGGTTCGGAATGCGTGATGTTCATGCCGCCTTTGCCCGCCATCAGGAATTTGCGGCCGACCGACGGCATCGCGTCATACACGTCGACCGGCACGCCATGTCGGGCAAGCGCCTCGGCAGCCATCAAGCCGGCGGGGCCGCCGCCGATCACGGCGACGCGGGCGGAATCGAGGGAGGATGACATGCGGTCCTGCGGATGAGCGGAAGAGGCGGTGCGTCAGCGGGATCGGACGATCGCGCGGCGCGAAGGGCGCTATTTTCACACCGTGGGCAGCGCAGGGCAAACGCGCGGCTGAGCCGGCAGGCCGAAAAAAGCTGGGTTCGGGCGTTTGCGTATCGGCCCGGTTTGCGTTTGCCGCTTCGGGACCGACCCGCGCGACCTATACTTTTCACATACCTTCCACCGGACGCAGTGTCGCGTTTTCCGCCTCGAACCAGCCCACGATTTCACGCTGCCCGCGCTGCCCTAACGGCCGCGTGACGGCGGAAGACGGAGTTCGCGCGTCTGTTCCCTGTCCGGATGTTCTGAAGGTTGATACCAGGAGACTGCCATGAGCCGCAAATATATCGACTGTCGCGAATTCCCGAGCGAGATGAACTGCACCGTTGCCATGTCCGCCGACAGCGAGGACGAATTACTCGACGCAGCCGTGCAGCACGCGGTTTCGGTTCACAAACACGAGGATTCGCCGGAACTGCGTTCGCAGCTCAAGACCCTGTTCCATGAAGGCACGCCGCCGGTCGAAGCACCGCGCGCGTGATGTGTCGCCCTTCCGCCAGAAGGGATGCCGGCTGACCGGTGCGAGCGGCCGCGTGCCGCCCGCGCGGGTCGCGGCGTGACGCCGGTTTAACTGGGGTAAGCCTCGTCCACCTTGAGCCCGGCGAGCTTGAAAATGACCCGCAGCGTTTGCGGTTTGATGTCGCGCCTCGATGCGAGCGTGGTCATCACGAAATCGAGTACTTTTGCGTATTTCAGCATCGTCAGGCAGGTTTCCATATCGACGCTGCCGTCGCGCATGATTTCCGCCAGACGCAGCATTTCCGTGGAAATGTCGCGCGCCATCTCCAGTTCGAGTTGCTGCTTCTCGGACCAGACCGGCGTGGCAGTGAGTTTCGCCAGCATTTCCTGAAACTTCTGTTCGACGTTTCCGTTGGGTATCGTATCCATTGCCGCCTCTGTTATATCCGAGCGCGTCCGCTCGGGATCGCGGCGCGCTTCTGGTTACGTAACATTAGGTCCCTGTTCCGGGACCGCCCTCCCCACCTGCAGCCGGTTCGCCGATTGAAGCACGGCGCTGGCAATCCGTTGTCATCGGCGGCACGGCTTACCTTGCCGGGGAGCCGGCCCGCAAGCTGTTTTGCGCGCTGTTCGAGCAGAAAACATTCCAGATCGTCGACCTTTTTCGCATGATTCGCCCGGCTCCTTCGGTGAGCGGGCCGCGCTTTGGGTAAACTGCCAGCAACTTTTCCCTTTTTCCGTCACCTGTCGCACGTTCGCGTTGCAATCGGCGGCGGTTTCCACGATGTCCAGCAAAACCCACGAAATCCGTCCGAACCAGTCCGTCGAGCTACTGAAAGAGCTTCACATCCTCACGCGCGACGGCAAGATGAACCAGGACAGCCGCCGCAAGCTGAAGCAGGTCTATCACCTTTTTCAGTTCATCGAGCCGCTGCTCAAGGACCTCAAGGACAAGCAGGGCGCCTTGACGCTCGTCGACCACGGCGCGGGCAAGTCATATCTAGGTTTTATCCTGTACGACCTTTTCTTCAAGGAATTTCAGGGCGCCGCTGGTGGGGCTTCGCACATTTACGGCATCGAAACGCGCGAGGAACTGGTCGCGAAGTCGGAAGAACTGGCCGCTCGGCTCGGCTTTACGGGGATGTCCTTCCTGAACCTGTCGGTGGCCGACTCGATCACGTCCGAGCGCTTGCCGGCCGAGATCGACATCGTGACGGCGCTGCATGCCTGTAATACCGCGACCGACGACGCCATCCGCTTCGCGCTGGAAAAGCACGCGAAGTACATCGTGGTCGTTCCGTGCTGCCAGGCTGAGGTGGCGGGCGTGTTACGGCAGAACAAGGGCAAATCGCTCGCGAACGCGTTGACTGAAATCTGGCGGCATCCGCTGCATACGCGGGAATTCGGCAGCCAGATCACGAATGTGCTGCGCTGCTTGCAGTTGGAAGCGCACGGCTATCAGGTGAGCGTGACCGAACTGGTCGGGTGGGAG
This sequence comes from Paraburkholderia terricola, assembly GCF_003330825.1. Classification (NCBI taxonomy): domain Bacteria; kingdom Pseudomonadati; phylum Pseudomonadota; class Betaproteobacteria; order Burkholderiales; family Burkholderiaceae; genus Paraburkholderia; species Paraburkholderia terricola. Next base: position 3,619,407 of record NZ_CP024941.1, on the reverse strand, counting down.
CATTCCATGAAGAATGAACTCATCATTGCCCAATATAAGGATTTGCCAAGGCGGCGGCCGGCCGAGCGGCTTAATGAGGTGATGGAGACGCTTGGAATCGGGGAGTTGAAGGAGCGTTTTTTCGTGTCCGCCTGATTTCGCTTTTCCGCAGGTGGCCTTTAACAGTGGCTGCCCGACGCCGCTGCCGCTGCCGTTGCATGGCCGCCGCCATGAATCACCGCTTCATCAGTTCGTTCCACCCGGCGAGGCCGATCCGTCGAAGGGTTGCCTGATTTCGCTCATAAATAGCCTCAGCGTCGGGGAAAGCCTCGACAGCGCGCTCGATGCTGTCCTCGCGCAGCAAATGCAAAATCGGATAAGGCGCCCGATTGGTGTAATTCTCGATGTCGTCGGGTTCGCTGCCTTCGAACTGGTAATGAGGATGAAAGCTGGCGATCTGAATCGAGCCTTCGAGCCGAAGCTGCTTGAGCATCCGCTCGGCGAAAAACAGGCAATCGTTGTACTCGAGAAAATCGCCGAGCGCGCGCGGCAGAATCAATAGCGTGGTATCGACGGCGTCAGGGTCGGACGCAAGCAGCGTCTGTAACTCGGCTTCGAGGTCGGTCAACACCGCTTCTATATTCACGGCGTCGCTAACGGCATAGCGAATCTGCCCCTTCACGTGCACTGCTTTCGCGAAGGGACATAAATTCAGTCCGATCACGGCGTGGGTCAGCCAGTGGCGGGTGGCGGCAACGACGGCATCATGGGATTCGGCAGGCAACGACATGGCACGCAGCGAAAGGGGAAAGCGCCATTTTAACGGCGCGGACTGGCGCCGATCCGCGCCTCGCGACGGTGAGACCGCACAGCCGGCTCCAGTTCAACCCTTAGCCGCCGCCCCGCCGCATGCCGCGGCGATCAACTGCGCGGCGACTTTCGGCGCGGCGAGAATCGGTCCGCATCCGGGGCCATAGGTCTGACTGGCCGCGTACACGCCTTCGATCAGCAAGCCGAGCGCGTTGGCGAGCGCCACCGGATCGTCGGCGCCTGCGCCAGTCGCCAGTTCGGTGAGTCGCGCCAGCAACCGTTCCTTGTTGCGAAACACGAATTGCCGCGCCGGATGCGCCGCGTCGGGAAACTCCACCGACACGTTCACGAACGGACAGCCGCGGTAGCCCTCGATCGACGCGCGCACCGCCAGGTCGTCGAAATACTGCTGAAGCTGCTTTGCCGGCTCGCCCGGATGCTTCGCGAAGCTCCGTTCCACATAGCCGAAGAATTGTTCGTCCTTGCGCTCCAGATAAGCCATCACCAGTTCGTCTTTCGACGAAAACTGGCGGTACAGGCTCATCTTGTTCACGCCCGCGCGTTCCACCACCGCATCGACGCCGACCATCCGCACGCCCTCGCGGTAGAACAACTCGTCCGCCGCGCGCAGCAGATGCTGCTGCGCCTGTGGCCCGGCCGTTTGCGCGCTGCGCGCGCGCCGGGGACCGGCCGGCTTGTGGGTTTCGCTGTGGGACATGGTAAGCACCTGAAAATTAAATCGACGCCTTGACATGTTACCGACCAGTAACTAACATCGCAACACCGTTGTGACTGAGCTGTCACAAACCCTTTACCGAAGCCGTCATGGTGCGAACGGCGAATGCGAACGGCGCCATTCTTGTGAGCGGTGTCGACTGGAGAACCGATGAACTGGGCAGCGAGACTGATTGGCGGACGTTTCCACTATGGCTGGTTGACTGTCGCCGTGGTGTTCCTGGTATTGCTGGCGGCGGCGGGCACGCGCGCCACGCCGAGCGTGATGATGGTGCCGCTCGAGCATCAATTCGGCTGGAGCCGGGCGACGATCTCGCTCGCGATCTCGGTGAATATCGCGCTCTACGGGCTGATGGGGCCGTTCGCGGCGGCGGCGATGCAGCGCTTCGGCGTGCGTCCCACGTTGCTGGCCGCGCTCGGCACGATGGCCGCAGGCGTGGCGTTGTCGTCGCTGATGACGCATCCATGGCAGATGGTCCTGATCTGGGGCGTAATGGTCGGCGGCTCGACGGGCGTCGCGGCGCTGTCCTTGTCCGCGACGGTGGTGACGCGCTGGTTCACCACGCGCCGCGGCCTCGTCATGGGCATTCTCACGGCCAGTTCGGCCACCGGCCAACTGGTGTTCCTGCCGATGCTCGCGGCCATCGCCCAGCACCACGGCTGGCGCCCGGTGGTGTGGGTGGTCGCGCTGGCGGCGGCGATCGTGTTGCCGCTGGTCGCGTTCCTGTTGCCGGAGCGCCCGGCCGACATGAAGCTGCGTCCGTACGGCGAACCGCACGACGCGCCCGTCGCAGCGCCCGCTACGAAGCAGAATCCGTTGGCAATCGCTTTCGGCACGCTCGCCATGGCGAGCAAGACGCGCGACTTCTGGCTGCTGTTCTTCAGTTTCTTCATCTGCGGCGCGAGTACCAACGGTTACGTCGGCACCCACCTGATCGCGATGTGCGGCGACTACGGCATGACCGAAGTGCAGGGCGCGTCGCTGCTCGCCGCGATGGGCATCTTCGATCTGTTCGGCACGACGCTTTCCGGCTGGCTCTCCGACCGCTTCAATAGCCGCGTGCTGCTGTTCTGGTACTACGGGCTGCGCGGCTTGTCGCTGATGTATCTGCCGCACGCGTTCGGCATCGACTTCTTCGGCCTGCCGCTGTTCGCGGTGTTCTACGGCCTCGACTGGATCGCCACCGTGCCGCCCACCGTGCGTCTCGCCACCGACGTTTACGGCAAGGAAGCGGCGCCGGTGGTGTTCGGCTGGGTGGTCGCCGGTCACCAGTTGGGCGCGGCGTTCGCGGCGCTCGGCGCCGGCATGCTGCGCGCGAGCCTCGGTACGTACACGGTGGCGTCGATGATTTCGGGCGGCCTGTGTCTCGTCGCCGCCGTGATCGTGTTGCGCATCAACCGGCCCGCCAAGGTGCCGGAACCGCAGGCGATCTAAGGTCGCGCCCCGCGCGCGGGGTACGGCGAAGCGAAGCCGGACCAACGGCCCCACTGGGGCCGTTCGCATTCCAGCCGACGCAAAAACCAACCCGCATAGGATGAAGCGCGCGCGGCGAAGCCCGGTTATGCTATGTGACCCCGGGCAGCCGCCCGTCGACCATGAATTTCGACCGAGAGAAGCGCATGACCAACAAACCCGCCCCTACCGAAGTCGCCATCCACGAGTTGATTGCAGGCCGCTGGAGCCCGCGCGCTTATTCGAGCGAGCCGGTGAGCCGCGACAACCTGCGTTCCGTGCTCGAGGCGGCTCGCTGGGCGCCGTCTTCGTATAACGCGCAGCCGTGGCGTTTCGTCGTATTCGACCGCAGCGTCGACGAAGTCTCGTTCAAGCAGGCCTTCGCCACGCTGGTGCCGTTCAATCAGGGCTGGAATGCGCAGGTGCCGGTGCTGATCGCGGTGACCACGCACACGCTCACGAGCAAGGGCGAAGTGAATCGCTGCGCACCCTACGATGCGGGCGCGGCGGCGATGGCGCTGGTGTTGCAGGCGCACGCGCTCGGCCTCGCCGCGCATCAGATGAGCGGCTTCGATCCGAACGCGTTCCGCGCGGCATTCCAGCTCCCGAAGGACGTTGAAGTGATCGCGATGATCGCGCTTGGCCATTACGGCGAGGTCGACAAGCTGGACCCGGTGCTGCGTGAGCGGGAGAAATCGGCGCGTCAGCGTCTGCCGCTGGCGGACATCGCTTACGGCGGCGGCTGGAAGAAGGCCTTCTGAGCGGTTCGCCGCCCAGGCGGTGATGGAAAAACGCGCGGCGCCGACCGCGCGTTTTTTATTCCTCGTCGTCCAGCACGCTCGACAGCGGCCTCGCGACGTGCTCGAGCGACCTGCGCTCGGCATCCACGCCCCAGATCGCCGCGATCACCGCGGCCGCGAGCATCAGCGCCGAGCCGACCAGATAGCCCGAAAACACCTCGCTGCGCTGATGCGTGTCGATCAGCCTGCCGAAGAACGCCGGGCCCGCGATGCCGCCCAGCGCCGTGCCGAATGCGTAAAACACCGCGATCGCCAGCGCGCGGATCTCCAGTGGAAACGATTCGCTGACCGTCAGATACGCCGAACTCGCGGCCGCCGATGCGAAGAAGAAAATCACCATCCATGCGATCGTCTGCGTGACGACGGTGAGCATGTGCTGCTCGAACAGGTAGCCGCTCAGCGTCAGCAGAACCGCGGATATGCCGTAGGTCGCCGCGATCATCTTGCGCCTTCCAATGACGTCGAAAAGCCGGCCGAGCACCAGCGGTCCGAGGAAATTACCGAGCGCGAAGGGCAGCAGATACCAGCCGATATGCGCGGGCGGCACCTGGTAAAAATCGGTGAGCACGAGCGCGTAGGTGAAGAAGATCGCGTTGTAGAAGAACGCCTGCGCGGTCATCAGCGACAGCCCGACCAGTGCGCGACGCCGATGCACGTTGAAAAGCGTGTGGAACACCTCGCGCAGCGGCGTATGTCCGCGTGCGCGCAGCCGCAGCGCAATGAGTTCGTGGTCCACGAGCGTGTGACCCTCGCGACGAAAGCGCGTTTCGAGCGCTTCGACGATCGAGCGCGCGTCGGGCTCGCCGCCGCGGGTCAGGAGCCAGCGCGGGCTTTCCGGCACCCAGACACGCATCGGCAGAATCACCAGCGCCAGCACCGCGCCGATGAAAAAGCACGCGCGCCAGCCCCAATCAGGCGGCAGCAGATTCGGATCGAGCAGCACCAGCGAGCCCGCCGCACCCAGCCCCGCGCCGACCCAGAAGGTGCCGTTGATGCCGAGATCGGTCCAGCCGCGCACGCGGGCTGGCGTGAATTCCTGGATTGTCGAATTGATCGCCGTATATTCCCCGCCGATACCCGCGCCGGTCAGAAAGCGAAACAGCAGGAAACTGGCCAGATTCCACGAAAACGCGGTTGCCGCGGTGGCGGCCAGATAGAGCGCGAGCGTGATGAAGAACAGCTTGCGACGGCCGAGCCGGTCGGTCATCCAGCCGAAGCCGAGTGCTCCGAGCACGGCGCCGGCGATGTAAGCACTACCGGCGAGGCCCACGTCCGCGTTCGTGAATTGCAACGTGGGGCTCGCCTTCAACGCGCTCGCCACCGCGCCCGCCAGCGTCACTTCGAGACCGTCGAGCAGCCACGTCACGCCCAACGCCACGACGATCAGCGAGTGAAAGCGGCCCCACGGCAAGCGGTCCAGCCGCGAAGGCAGATCCGTTTCGACGACGGCGGTGTTTTTTTCGCGGACGGCGGCGGTTGGCGGCGCGCTCATTGCTCAAAGTCTCCTCAATGTCATAAATTGGCGGCGTAACCTGTTGGCGTGAGCAATTTGCGTTCCGCCCGACAGGCCTGTGGGTTTTGTTGCGGATGCGCCGGAAGCGTCAGTTGATGCCCGTTGGGATTTCGTGATACAAAGCCGCTCCCCCCTTCTGTCCGCGCCAGCCGTGAGCGGCGATTCCTGCCATGAACTATTGCGCGATCGACTTCGGTACTTCCAACTCGGCCGTGGCTGTCCCCGACGGGGCGGCGCTGAAGCTCGCGCCGGTCGAGGGCGCCTATTCGACGCTGCCCACCTCGGTGTTTTTCAACACCGACGAAGACACCCGCGAATTCGGGCGGGCCGCGCTGGCAGCGTATATCGACGGTTTCGACGGCCGCCTGATGCGCTCCATGAAGAGCATTCTGGGCTCGCCGCTCGCCGAGAATTCGACCGAGTTGGGCGACGGTTCGGCGATCAAGTACACCGAGGTTATCGCGATTTTTCTCGATCACCTCAAGCGGTCGGCGGAAAAAAGCGCCGGCGGGCCGATCAATCGCGCGGTGCTGGGCCGCCCGGTGTTTTTCGTCGACGACGATCCGCGCGCCGATCAGATGGCGCAGCAGCAACTCGAAGCGGCGGCGCGCTCGGTCGGTCTGCGGGAAATTCACTTTCAGTATGAGCCGATCGCCGCCGCGTTCGACTACGAATCGCATCTGACGGCGGAAGGACTCGTGCTGGTGGCGGACATCGGCGGCGGCACCTCGGACTTTTCGTTGGTGCGCGTCGGGCCGGAGCGGATGAAGCGCGTCGAGCGCAAGGACGATGTGCTGGCCCATCATGGCGTGCACGTCGCGGGCACCGATTTCGACCGCCGCGTCGAATTGGCGACGATCCTGCGCGAACTCGGCTATCAGGCGCTCGACCCGGAAGGCCGCGAAATTCCGAACCGGGTTTATTTCGATCTGGCGACCTGGCATCTGATCAACACCGTCTACGCGCCGAAGCGCGTCGGCGAACTCGCGCTGATGCGGCATCTGTTCACCGAGGTCAAGCATCACGACCGCCTGATGCGTGTCGTGGAGCGCCGCCTGGGGCATGCGCTCGCGGCGCACGCCGAAGAGGCGAAGATCGGCGTGGCGGCGGGCGGCGAAACCGTGATCGATCTCGACGAAGTGGAAGACGACCTGCGCCTCGCCTTCGACGAAGCGCAGTTGATCAAGGCCGGCCAGGACGAGACGCGCCGCATCGTGCAGGCCGCACGCGACACGGTGCAGGCGGCCGGCATCGCCACGCGCGACGTCAGCGCGATTTACTTCACGGGCGGCTCGACCGGTTTGGCGTTTCTATCGGGTGCATTGGCGGCTGCATTTCCAGACGCCAAAGCGGTATTCGGCGACCGTCTCGCCAGTGTCGCGACAGGCCTCGGTATTCACGCGCGGCGTCTGTTCGGATAAACCCGAATCACCAATCACATACTGCGAAGATAATCAGCGCATAGCATTGCGACGAATATAAAAAAAAACCCCGCCGAGGCGGGGTTTTTTGCGTCCTGAAGGGAGCGCTCTGCTTACACCGGCTTGATGTTGGCAGCTTGCTTGCCCTTCGGGCCCGTCTTCACTTCAAACGTGACCTTTTGGTTTTCTTGCAGCGTCTTGAAGCCTTCCGTGCGGATTTCCGAGAAATGCGCGAACAGATCTTCGCCGCCGCCGTCCGGCGTGATGAAGCCAAAGCCCTTTGCGTCATTGAACCACTTGACGGTACCGGTTTCCATATTACTTGTTCCTAAAGATGGTAAATAAGGCCGAAGCCCAATGGGTGCATGAAAATCAAGGAAGGGGGTAATGGGACCAACCGGAGTACCGTTGATGGGCGAACTACGAAAGACCAATTCACTCGCCGCTTGAAATCCTGCCCGGACGTTATACGGCGATTTTGAGAGAAGGTCAACACTCTCGCCGCATCTTTACAAAATTTCGGTATGGCAAGGTGGGACGTCCTTACAAAGCTTTCCGTTTGTCTGATCTTTTTTGTCAGGGACAACCCTTGGTTTGGCTGCAGGCGGCGGGGGCAACCGTTAAACTACGCGCCCCGCACCGGGTTGCGCCGGTTGCGCATGCATGCACGTCACCGTCCGCAGCGTCACAAGCGATGTCTCGCGGTGCCGACACATGGTTCTGATACAGGAGAGGATGTGAAAAGTTCTATACAACGGAACATCGGGCCGTTTGCGTTGCTGCTGACCGGCCTGGGTTCGATCATCGGCTCGGGCTGGCTATTCGGCGCGTGGAAAGCCGCCAAGATCGCCGGTCCTGCCGCCATTTGCGCATGGGTCATCGGCGCGGTCGTGATTCTCGCAATCGCGTTGACCTACGCCGAACTCGGCGCGATGTTTCCGGAATCGGGCGGCATGGTGCGCTACGCGCGCTATTCGCATGGCGCGCTCGTGGGTTTCATTAGCGCGTGGGCAAACTGGATCGCCATCGTCTCGGTGATTCCGATCGAGGCCGAGGCGTCCATTCAGTACATGAGCACCTGGCCCTATGCATGGGCGCAGGCGCTGTTCGTGAACGGGGAATTAACCACCGATGGGCTCCTGCTGTCCGCCGCGTTGGTGGTGATTTACTTCTTGCTGAATTACTGGGGCGTGAAGCTCTTCGCTCGCGCCAATTCGGCCATCACGATCTTCAAGTTCCTGATTCCGGGCGCGACGATTGTCGGCTTGATGATGGCGGGCTTTCACAAGGAAAACTTCGGCGAAGCGAGCACGTTCGCGCCGTACGGCTGGTCGGCGGTGTTGACCGCGGTGGCGACGAGCGGCATCGTGTTCGCGTTCAACGGTTTCCAGAGCCCGATCAATCTGGCCGGCGAGGCGCGCAATCCGAGCAAGAGCGTGCCGTTCGCGGTGATCGGCTCGATCCTGCTCGCGCTGGTGATCTACGTGCTGCTGCAGGTTGCGTATATCGGCGCGGTGAGCCCAAGCGACGTGATGAAGGGTTGGGGCCATTTCAACTTTGCTTCGCCGTTCGCCGAACTGGCGATCGCGCTGAACCTGAACTGGCTCGCCATCCTGCTCTACGTCGACGCGTTCGTCAGCCCGAGCGGCACCGGCACGACCTACATGGCGACCACGACCCGCATGATCTATGCGATGGAGCGCAACAACACCATGCCGAAGATGTTCGGCAATGTGCACCCGTTCTACGGCGTGCCGCGTCAGGCGATGTGGTTCAACCTGCTGGTGTCGTTCATTTTCCTGTTCTTCTTCCGCGGCTGGAGTTCGCTTGCGGCGGTGATTTCGGTCGCGACCGTGATTTCGTACCTGACCGGCCCGATCAGCCTGATGGCGCTGCGCCGCGCGGCGACCGACCTGGAGCGTCCGCTGCACATTGCGGGCATGCAGATCATTGCGCCGTTCGCCTTCGTGTGCGCGTCGTTGATCCTGTACTGGGCCCGGTGGCCGCTGACGGGCGAGATCATTCTGCTGATGGTCGTGGCGCTGCCGGTGTACTTCTACTTCCAGGCGAAGTCCGGTTTCGGCGGTTGGGGACGTGATCTGAAGGCGGCGTGGTGGCTCGTGGCCTACCTGCCGATCATGGCCGTGCTGTCGCTGATCGGCAGTAAGGAGTTCGGCGGTCTGGGCGTCTTGCCGTACGGCTGGGACATGCTCGTGGTGATCGCGTTCTCACTGGTGTTTTATTACTGGGGCGTGCGCAGCGGGTATCGCTCGGAGTACCTGGACGAGCGTGACATTCACGACGAGGTGCTCGAAGAGATGGCGGTGCATTAACGGGCCGCGATTCGATTGGTGTTGGCATTCGTATGAAAAAGCCCGCCTTGAGCTTGACTCAAGGCGGGTTTTTTTACGGGCGTCACTTTTGACGTCACGCGCTGCCAAACACGTAATTCGTCATGGCGAGCGCACGCTGATAGGTGCCGAGCGATTGAATCGCCAGCGAATAATCGTCGTCGGCGGCGCCCAATGCGGCGAATACGGGCAGCAGATGCTCGTCGGTCGGATGCATCAGCGCCGCGTGCGGCGCCTGGCGACGGTAGTCGAGCAGCGCGTCGAGGTCGTGTGCCGCAAGCTTGTCCTCGAACCAGCCGGTGAATTCGGCGACGCGCGGGTCGGCGTCTTCGGGGCGCGCCGAAAAGTCGGCGGCGCGCAGGTTGTGCGTGATCTGACCGGAGCCGATCACCATCACGCCTTCGTCTGTCAGCGCGCGCAGCGCACGGCCGATGCGGAAGTGATGCGCCGCGTTCATGTGCGGCTGGATCGACAATTGCGCGACCGGCACGTCGGCGTCCGGGAACATCAGCAGCATCGGCACCCATGCGCCGTGATCGAGGCCGTGCGGTTCGGTATCGGCGGCGATGTCGTTTTGACCGAGCAGCAGGGCGGCACGGCGCGCCACATCGGGCGCGCCCGGCGCCGGATACCGGATCTCATATAGCTGACGCGGAAAACCGTAGAAGTCGTGGATGGTGTCCGGCGCCGTGGACGTGCTTGCCACCGGTCGCGCCGTGCCCCAGTGGGCCGACAGCATCAGCACGGCTTCGGGACGCGGCAGTTGCGCGCCGAGCACGCCGAATTCGGCGGACGGCAGCGAGGGGTCGATCGGCAGCGTGGGCGCGCCGTGGGAAAGAAAAAGCGAAGGCAGGCGGTTCATGGTAGCAACGCAGCCGGGTGCGGCGGCGCGGAGATTGGATTGCTACCAATATAAGTCCGCACTGATCTTTGATAAACGGCGGAAAGCGGAATTGATTGCGTCGCAATCGTTACTAATCCGCGCCGTGCAATCCTTGCCACGCCGGCGACAAGGCCGGTCCGAGCGCGAACAGATCCAGCACGCGCGACACGGTGTGATCGACCATCTCGTCGATCGACTTGGGTTGGTTGTAAAAGGCGGGCAAGGGTGGAAAGATGACGCCGCCCATTTCGGTGACGGCCGTCATATTGCGCAGATGCGCGAGATTGAACGGCGTTTCCCGCACGAGGAGAACGAGCCGGCGGCGCTCCTTCAGCGTGACATCGGCGGCGCGCGTGATCAGATTGTCGGAAAAACCGTGCGCGATGCTCGCGAGCGTTTTCATCGAGCAGGGGGCGACCACCATGCCTTCTGTCGCGAACGAGCCGGATGCGATGCTCGCGCCCACGTCGCGCACCGAATGGACGACATCCGCGAGCGGATGCACGTCATCTTTGGACAACTGGAGTTCGTGCCGGATATTGAGCCAGCCAGCGCTGGAAATCAGCAGGTGGCTCTCGACGCCGCCCAGCTTGCGCAACGTCTCGAGCAAGCGGATGCCGTAGATGGCGCCGGTCGCACCGGTGATCGCGACGATCAGCCGGCGTGGCGCCGCAGTGGGTGTTTCCATGGCTCGCGGCGCCTTGTGGGGCAAAGGCTCAGGCCGCGGCAAACAATTGCTGCAGTTCGCCCGATTCGTACATTTCCATCATGATGTCCGAGCCGCCGATGAATTCGCCCTTCACGTAGAGCTGCGGAATGGTCGGCCAGTTCGAGAACTGCTTGATGCCCTGGCGGACTTCGTCGTCTTCGAGCACGTTGACGGTCTTGAACTCGCCGACGCCGCACGCCTTCAGGATCTGGACGGCGCGGCCCGAAAAGCCGCACATCGGGAACTGAGCGTTGCCCTTCATGAAGAGCACGACGTTGTTCTCGTCGACGATTTGCTTGATGCGTTGTTGCGTATCCATGACTGACCTTGCGGTTCCGTGATGTGTGGGGAATAGGCTGAAATGATAGCGGATTTCGGTAAGACCAGCGCCGGGCCGCTTTATCCATGCGCCGGATAAGGCTATCCGCGAAGCGTCAGCCGAGCCACCGTCCGCCGCTGATTCGCTCGATACCGGCAAGATCCCGCTCCGAGCGCACTTCCTCGAAATCGCGCGCTGACAGGAGCGCGCGAACGGCTTCGGCCTGATCGTAGCCGTGTTCGATCCACAATACGCCGTTGGCGCTCAAACGTGTGGGGGCGCCACCGATAATCGCGCGGATTGCGCTGAGGCCGTCGGCTTCGTCGGTGAGCGCGCCGCGCGGCTCGAAGCGCAAATCACCTTCCGACAGATGCGGATCGCCGCTCGCGATATACGGCGGATTGCTCACGATCACCTCGAAGCGCAGTGCGGCGTCGAGCGAGTCGTACCAGTCGCTATGCTGGAATACCACGGCGCCGCCGGGACGGTTGGCATCCAGCAGGCGGGCGGCATTGCGGGTTGCCACCGCGAGCGCTTCCGAAGAACGGTCGAGCGCCCAAACGCGCGCGTCCGGCCGCATCGACGCAATCGCCACCGCGATAGCGCCCGTGCCGGTGCCGAGGTCGAGCACGCGCGGCCGCGGGAGCTTGTCCATCGCGCTCAGCGCGGTTTCTACAAGCAGTTCGGTTTCAGGACGCGGAATCAGCACGTCGGGCGTCACTTCGAACTCGAGCCCGAAGAATTCGCGTGCGCCGATCAGTTGCGCGACCGGCTCACCGGCTACGCGTCGCGCTTCCAGCGCCCGGTAACGCTCGACCAACGCGCCGGCGAGCGGTTCATCGCCGCGCGTAATCAATTGCGTATGCCGCCAGCCGAGCACGTGCGTGAGCAGAACCCGCGCTTCGAGCGGCGGCAGCGGCGAGGCGCGCAACAGCGCGGCGGGTGTAGCCGGGCTCATCCGCGGCCCGTCTGCTTTCGTCTGCCGACTCATTCGCGCTTCAATCCGCGTCGCCGAGCGAGGCCAGCAGTTCAGCCTGATGCTCGCTGACGAGAGCCGCGATCAGTTCACCGAGGTCGCCGTCCATGATCGCCTCCAGGCGATACAGCGTCAGATTGATCCGGTGATCCGTTAAACGCCCCTGCGGAAAGTTGTACGTGCGGATGCGTTCCGAGCGGTCGCCCGAGCCGATCAGGCTCTTGCGCGTGGCCGCTTCCTTCGCCTGCTGCTCGTGCGATTGCTTGTCCTTGATGCGCGCGGCGAGCACCTTCAGCGCGCGGTCCTTGTTCTTGTGCTGAGAGCGGTCGTCCTGGCATTCGACGACGATCCCCGTCGGCAAGTGCGTGACGCGCACCGCCGAATCGGTTTTGTTGATGTGCTGCCCGCCGGCGCCGGATGCACGGAACGTGTCGATGCGCAGATCGGCCGGATTGATCTCGACTTCGCCGATTTCGTCCGCTTCCGGCATCACCGCGACGGTGCAAGCCGACGTGTGGATGCGGCCCTGCGTTTCGGTCGCCGGCACGCGCTGCACGCGGTGGCCGCCCGACTCGAATTTGAGCTTCGAATACGCCGCTTCGCCGGCGATCCGCACGATCACCTCCTTATAGCCGCCGAGATCCGATTCGCTCGCCGACATCATCTCGACCTGCCAGCGATTGCGTTCGGCAAAGCGCAGGTACATGCGCAGCAAGTCGCCCGCGAACAGCGCGGACTCGTCGCCGCCCGTGCCCGCACGGATTTCCAGGAAGATGTTGCGGTCGTCATTGGGATCTTTCGGCAGCAGCATTTTTTGCAGTTCGCCGCCGAGCGTGTCCATGCGTTCGCGGGCCGCGCGAATTTCTTCTTCGGCGAAATCGCGCATCGACGCGTCCGCCAGCAGTTCCTGGGCGGTCTCGGCGTCGTGCATGGCCTGGCGCCACAGCGCGTATTGCTCGACCACCGGCCCGAGCTCGGCGTGTTCGCGCGTGAGCTTGCGGTATTGGTCGAGATTCGAGGTGATGTCCTCGCGGCTCAACAGATCGTTCAGTTCGGCCAGCCGGGTAGTGAGCTGGTCGAGCTTGCGTTGCATGCTCGTTTTCATCGGACGGGTATCGGAGCGGGCTCCGGCAAGGACGGCAACTAGGGAGTGGGCGAATGCCCGGATCAGAAGCACGTCACGGGCCACTTGCAAGTGGCGCGGACAGCGCGGCGATGATTGCGCCGCTAACGCTCGGAAGAACCCGAGTGTTTGTAGAAGCCGCTCATCAGTTCAATGAGCGTGTCACGGTTGTCGCTGCTCGCGCGATTGAGCGCGTGCGTGGGCCCGTGGATCAGCTTGTTGGTGAGCGCCTGTGACAGCGCCTCGAGCACGGCGGCCGGATCGTCGCCGCGCGCGAGCATCTTCTGCGCGCGTTCGACTTCGGCGCGGCGCAGCACGTCGGCCTGCGTATGCATGTGGCGAATCACCGGCACGATGCTGCGCGCGTCGAGCCATTGCATGAAATTCTGCACGCGCGTTTCGATGATCGCCTCGGCCTGCGCGACGGCAGCCTGGCGCGACGCATTGCCTTCGCGGACGATCGCGCCGAGGTCGTCGACGGTGTATAGGAAGACGTCCTCGAGCTGGCCGACTTCGGGTTCGATATCGCGCGGAACGGCCAGATCGACCATGAAGATCGGCCGGTGACGGCGCGCTTTCACGGCCCGTTCGACCGCGCCCAAGCCGATGATCGGCAAGGTGGAAGCGGTGCACGACACGATGATGTCGAACTCATGCATCCGCGTGGGCAGTTCGGACAGGGGAATCGCCCGGCCGTTGAAGCGCTCCGCGAGCCGCGAGCCGCGCTCGGCGGTGCGGTTTGCGACCACCAGTTCGCGTGGCTGCTGCGCGGCGAAGTGCGTGACGCACAACTCGATCATTTCGCCGGCGCCGATGAACAGCACGCGCTGATTCGACACTTTGTCGAAGATTCGCTGCGCGAGCCGCACGGCGGCAGCCGCCATGGAAACCGACTGGGCACCGATTTCGGTGGTGCTGCGCACTTCTTTCGCGACGGCGAAGGTGCGCTGGAACAACTGGTTCAGATAAGTGCCGAGCGCGCCGGCCTCGGAAGCAGTGCGTACCGCGTCCTTCATTTGCCCGACGATTTGCGTCTCGCCTAACACCATCGAATCGAGCCCCGATGCGACCCGAAAGGCATGCCGCACCGCTTCCGACTGGGGCAACGCATAGACGTGCGGCGCAAGTTCGTCGATAGGCAGATTGTGGTATTTCGAGAACCACTGGATCGCGGCTTCGCGCGCGGCGTGGTCGTCGGTTGCGCAATAGAGCTCGGTGCGATTACAGGTGGACAGAATCGCCGCTTCCGGCGCCGTGCGGGCCGTGCGGCCGAGCCAGATGCTTTTGAAGGTGTCGAGTGCGGGCTTGATCTGTTCGAGCGGAAACGCCACGCGTTCGCGCAAGGCGACAGGCGCGGTGTGGTGATTGATTCCGATCGTTAGAAGCTGCATATGGGGGGCTATGGTTTAGCTGAATATTATAGCGTTTTCACCATTCTTACATTGAGCCCGCGTCATGCAGCTTTCGCGGCGGCCTCCGGCGGGAGCGCGTCGAGTTGATAGCCGTAGCCATATAGCGGCGTCAGGCAATAGCCGTGCTCGGGGCGTAACTGCAATTTGGTCCGCACGCGCGACGCATGCGTGTCGACGGTACGCGACCGTACGTCGCGCCGGCACGCCCAGACGGTTTCGAGGATATGCGCGCGCGATACCGGCCGCGACAGATTGTTGAAGAGCAGGCGCGCGAAGCGGAATTCCTTCGGCGTCAGCGTGACCGTCTGATCACGGAAAGTGACGCCCAGTTGCGCTGCGTCGAACGCGTAGCCGCCGATGACGTCGCGCCGCCGGTTGGGCGGGCGCCGCAGGCCGGCGCGCCGCAGCAGGGCGTCGACCCGCGCCAGCATCTCCGGGCCGCTGACCGGTTTACTGACGCAGTCGTCGGCGCCCGCGTGCAGCGCGGCCACGATCTGGCTTTCGCGCGGCGCCGACATCAGCACGATCACCGGCAAGCTGGGCAGGATGGCGCGGGCGCGGGCAATCACGTCTTCGGCGGAATGGTCGCCGGCCCAGCTTTCGGTGATGAGAAGGTCGAAGAATTCGTCCGCCGCGCGGCTCAGAAACGGTGTGCTCGCGGTGAAGTGCTGGCACACATGGCCGCCGGCGAAAATCAACTGGCCGACCAGTTTGGCGTGGCGCAGGTCCGGCTCGATGAGGGCGATTCGCATGGCGTGCTGTCAGCGTGGCAATCAGCAGGAACCAGGTTTTCTCGTAAGGCTTACAGCTTGCCTAACATCACCCCGACCCCTAAACTCAACCGCTATGCGGAAAGCGCCGTGCTGAACCTCTAGAGTTAATGAGACAAGAATGCTAGCTGTCCAGTCCCCCTGCGCCCATGAGATAAATCTGAAACTGCGCGAGACCCGCCGCTAATGGGTTGGCCCGGAATTGTGGTTCTGGGGTCGGCGATCGGCCTTGCGGGCTGGTGGCTGCATCCGCTGCGCCGTTCGAGCCGAACCCGATGGTGGGTGGCGCTCCTGACCGGACTGCTCGGCGCCGCTATCGCGCGCATGGCCGGCAACGTGACTGGTCTCTTCCATGACGGCGATCTGCTCGAATGGCCGGTGTGTACCGGCATCGCGTTGATCGCCGTTGCCGTGACGGTCGGCTTGCTGTCCCGTCGATGAATATTTGCAGGTGACTCTGATGAATGCCCGACTCCCCGAAACCTCCCCCATCCCCGAACGGCTTGCCACACTTCGCAACGTCATGGCGCGCGAAGGCGTCGCCGCCTACCTGGTGCCGTCCGCTGATCCGCATTTGTCTGAATACTTACCGGGCCGTTGGCAGGGCCGGGAGTGGCTGTCGGGTTTCACCGGCTCGGCCGGTACGCTGATCGTGACCGCCGATTTCGCGGGCGTCTGGACCGACAGCCGCTATTGGGAGCAGGCCAATGCGCAACTGGCCGGCACCGGTGTCCAGTTGATGAAGATGACCGGCGGCCAGCAGACCGCCCCGCATTTCGAGTGGCTCGCGCAGAACGTGGCGGCGGGCGCCACGGTCGGCGTGGACGGCGCGGTGCTCGGCGTGGCGGCGGCGCGCGCCCTGACCCAGGCGCTCACCGCGCACGGCGTGAAGCTGCGTACCGACGTCGATCTGTTCGACGCAATCTGGCCGCAGCGTCCGTCGCTGCCGGCCGACGCCGTGTTCGAGCACGCCGCGCCGCATGCGAGCGTCGCGCGTTCGGAAAAGCTCGCGCAGATTCGCCGCGCGATGGCGGAAAAGGGCGCGCAATGGCATTTCGTCTCCACGCTCGACGACCTCGCGTGGCTGCTCAACCTGCGCGGCGCCGACGTGAGCTACAACCCGGTGTTCGTGGCGCATGCGCTGATCGGCGTCGACCACGCGTCGCTCTTCGTCGCCGACGGCAAGGTGCCGCAGGCGTTGGCCGACGCGCTGGCGCGCGACGGTATCAGCGTCGAACCGTATGCCAAGGCCGCAAACGCGCTGGCCGCGCTGCCCGCCGGCAGCACGCTGCTGATCGATCCGCGCCGCATCACCTACGGTTCGCTCCAGTCGGTGCCGTCAACGGTAACGGTGGTCGAGGCGGTCAACCCTTCCACCTTTTTCAAGTCGCGCAAGACCGAGGCCGAAGCCGCCCACGTGCGCGAGACGATGGAGCAGGACGGCGCGGCGCTCGCCGAGTTTTTCACATGGTTCGAAGGCGCGTTGGGCCGCGAAACCATTACTGAACTGACCATCGACGAACGCCTCACGGCGGCCCGCGCGCGCCGTCCCGGCTTCGTCTCGCTGAGCTTCGCGACGATCGCGGGCTTCAACGCGAACGGCGCGATGCCGCACTATCGCGCCACCGAGGAATCGCATTCGGTGATCGAGGGCAACGGGCTGTTGTTGATCGATTCCGGCGCGCAATATCTGAGCGGCACCACCGACATCACGCGCGTCGTGCCGATCGGCACCCTCAGCGCGGCACAGCGGCGCGATTTCACGATCGTGCTGAAAGGCACGATGGCTTTGTCGCGCGCGAAATTCCCGCGCGGCATCCGCTCGCCGATGCTCGACGCGATCGCCCGCGCGCCGATCTGGGAAGCCGGCGCCGACTACGGTCACGGCACCGGTCACGGCGTGGGTTACTTCCTCAACGTGCATGAAGGCCCGCAGGTGATTTCGCACTATGCGCCGGCCGAACCGTGGACCGCGATGGAAGAGGGCATGATCACGTCGGTCGAGCCGGGCATCTACCGTCCGGGCAAGTGGGGCGTACGGATCGAAAACCTCGTGCTGAACGTGCCCGCGGAACAAACGGAGTTCGGCGACTTCCTCAAGTTCGAGACGCTCACGCTGTGCCCGATCGACACGCGTTGCCTCGATCTGGCGCTGCTGCGCGAGGACGAACGCGCGTGGCTCAACGCGTACCACGAGATGGTGCGCACGCGTTTGTGGCCGCACGTGTCGGGCGACGTCCGCGCATGGCTGGAACTGCGCACGCAACCCATCTGATCGCCGCAATTGCGTGGCTTACGGAGAGTGCATGGCAATCAAGGCAGTCGTGTTCGATTTCGGCGGCGTGCTGATCGACTGGAGCCCCGAGTATCTTTATCGTCAGCTGATTCCTGACGAAGCTGAGCGCCGCTGGTTTCTCACCCACGTTTGTTCGATGGACTGGGTGATCCGTCAGGATGGCGGCCAGCCGATCGTCGAGGCCACGAACGAATTGATCGCCAGGTTTCCCGATCACGAACCGCTGATCCGCGCGTTCTACGAGCGCTGGCACGAGATGGTCGCCGGCGTGCTGGAAGAAGGCGTCGCGATCATGGAAAAACTCGAAGCCGCCGACGTGCCGCTGTTCGGGCTGACGAACTGGTCGGCGGAGACGTTTCCGTATGCGTGGGAGCATTACCCTGCGCTGCGGCGGTTTCGCGACATCATCGTGTCGGGGCGGGTGGGGCTCGTGAAGCCCGATCCAGCGATCTTCGCGGCAATGCGTGAGCGGATCGAGCTACAAATGCCGGGCATCGAGCCCGGCGAACTCGTCTTCATCGACGACAACCAGAAGAATGCGGAAGCGGCAATCGCGCTCGGTTGGCACGGCGTGCATCACATCAGCGCCGCGCAAACCGAAGCGAAGCTGCGCGAGTTGGGGCTGCCGGTTTAAGCAGCGGTGTTGTTCAGGCGAAGCGGCGACGCAACGCGTTTGCGCTCTCGCCTCTATAAGCTTTGCGCCGGCTTCCACTACTGCCCCAGCAGATTCTTCAACGCGTTACCCAACCCTTTCACCGTTTCCCCCGCGCCTTTCGCGACGCCCTCGACGCTTACGCCCAACGCTTTGGCAAACCCGGCGGCAATGCGCGTCATCAGACTTTCCTGCACCGAGAACTTCGGGTCGCGCAGATTTCCGTCGAGCACGAAATGCAGCGTGATGTCGTCGTTGCGCGCCTTGAGCGCCGCGACCGCCGCTTTCGTGGGAATCGACATGAAGGTGTCGAGCGGATTGCCGCTCTCGGCGAGTTGCAGACCGTGGACCGTCATCGTGCCGGGCGCGTGCAACTGGTCATTGCGCACCGTCGATTCGACGGTGAGATCGATCGTGCCGCCCGTCACTTGCGCCTTCGCGCCGGCCTTTTTCAGCAGGTACGGATCGAGCATCACCACATCGACGCCATGCAGTTTGCTGACGGTTTGCGAGTCCTTGTTCGCGACCTTGATCCAGCCGCCGAACGACACCGTGCCGGTATGCGCCGGGCCTTTGATCGACCCGGTGACGTCGACGCTGGTCGGTTCGCTGAGCGCCGGCAGATGCAGGTGATCGACGGTGGCATTGGCGTTGCTGACCGTCACTTTGAAAGCGGGCGGGCCGACCGTCATGTCGTGGAAATGGAAGTTGCCCTGCTCGAAGCGAATGTGATCGACCAGTTTTTCACGCGATGCCGGCGCGGCGCTGCGGCCGACGTCGTCCTTGCCGTCGGCGTTGAGCGACTGGCGCAGATTCGGCAGCAAGCGGATCGTGCCGTCCTTGCTGCGCAACACCGCCATGTCGAAGCCGCGCACCACCACGCTGCGGATATGCATGCGCCGCGCGATCAGGTCGCGGATATCGGGCGTGAGGATGATTTCGTCGGCTCGGAGCGGATCGCCGGCGGGCCAGCCGGGCGGCGCCTTGAGCAGAACGTGACTGAGATGAACGGAGGTCAGACCGACGCGGATGCTTTCCGCGCTGCCAAGCGGACCGAGCGCCGCGATCACACGTTCCTTGACTTCGCGCTGCGCGAATTGCAGCGCGCCGACCACGGCGACGATCAGCACCAGCAGCACACCGCTCATCGAAACGAGCCAGCGCTTGCTCTTGGACATCGCCATGCTTGCCTCCTCGTCACCGCGTCGTGCAGTGCGGCTGTGATCGTAACGGTTCGCGCATGCTCCGACTGACGCAACGGCGGCATTCCGCCTGAACCTGAGATCACGCCGTGGCGAGCAACGCGCGTGCCCCGCCGCCTGACAAAAAACGCCGACGAATGCCGGCGTGCAGCGGTGAGCGCAACAGCGGGCCACACGCCGGCCGCGCTCGAAAAAACGGCCCACCCGCCAACCGGCGAGCGGGCCGCGGCGTCAGGACTTAGCGTGCGATCGGCTTGTAACGCAGACGCTTCGGACGTGCAGCTTCTTCACCAAGGCGCGCGCGCTTGTCCGCTTCGTATTCCTGGTAATTGCCGTCGAAGAAGGTGACTTGCGAATCGCCTTCGAACGCGAGGATGTGCGTGGCGATGCGGTCGAGGAACCAGCGATCGTGCGAGATCACCAGCACCGAGCCGGCGAATTCCAGCAACGCATCTTCGAGCGCGCGCAGCGTTTCCACGTCGAGGTCGTTCGACGGTTCGTCCAGCAGCAGCACGTTGCCGCCCGCGATCAGCGTCTTCGCCAGATGCAGCCGGCCGCGCTCGCCGCCCGACAGATTGCCGACGATCTTCTGCTGGTCGCCGCCCTTGAAGTTGAAGCGGCCAATGTACGCGCGCGACGGCGTTTCGTACTTGCCGACCGTCAGCACGTCCGCGCCGCCGGAGATTTCCTCGAACACGGTCTTCGAGCCGTCGAGCGCGTCGCGGCTTTGGTCCACGTAGGCGAGCTTGACCGTCGGGCCTTGCACGATCTCGCCCGAATCCGGCTGTTCGCGGCCGGTGAGCATGCGGAACAGCGTCGACTTGCCGGCGCCGTTCGGCCCGATGATGCCGACGATCGCGCCGGCCGGAATCTTGAAGCTGACGTCATCGAGCAGCAGACGATCGCCATACGATTTGCTGACGTTCTTGAACTCGATCACTTCATTGCCGAGGCGGTCGCCGACCGGAATGAAGATTTCCTGCGTTTCATTGCGCTTCTGGTAGTCCTGGCTGTTCAGTTCCTCGAAGCGGGCGATACGCGCCTTCGACTTCGCCTGACGGCCCTTGGGGTTCTGGCGCACCCATTCCAGTTCCTTCTTGATCGCCTTCTGACGCGCCGATTCCGACGACTCTTCCTGCTTCAGGCGCTCTTCTTTCTGATCGAGCCAACTGCTGTAGTTGCCCTTCCACGGAATGCCGTGGCCGCGGTCGAGTTCGAGAATCCACTCGGCGGCGTTGTCGAGGAAGTAGCGATCGTGCGTCACGGCGACGACCGTGCCCGGAAAGCGCGTGAGGAACTGTTCGAGCCAATCGACCGATTCCGCGTCCAGGTGGTTGGTCGGCTCGTCGAGCAGCAGCATGTCCGGCTTTTCGAGCAGCAGCTTGCACAGCGCGACGCGGCGTTTTTCGCCGCCGGACAGATGCTCGATCTTCGCGTCCCACGGCGGCAGGCGCAGCGCGTCGGCGGCGATTTCGATCTGCTGGTCCGCGCTGCCGCCGTCGGTGGTCGCGAGAATCGCTTCGTACTTGGCCTGTTCGGCGGCGAGCGCGTCGAAGTCGGCGTCCGGTTCGGCGTACGCCGCGTAGATTTCGTCGAGCTTCTTCTGCGCGTTGAACACGTCGCCGAGACCTTCCTCCACCGCTTCACGCACCGTCTTGTTCGGATCGAGCTGCGGCTCCTGCGGCAGATAGCCGATGTTGAGGTTCGGCATCGGCGTGGCTTCGCCTTCGATGTCCTTGTCCACACCGGCCATGATGCGGATCAGCGTCGACTTGCCCGAGCCGTTCAGACCGAGCAAGCCGATTTTCGCGCCGGGGAAAAACGACAGCGAGATGTCTTTCAGGATTTGACGCTTGGGCGGCACGATTTTGCCGACCCGGTTCATGGTGAAGACGTATTGGGCCATTTGCTTGCAATAGACGTTGACGACGCCGGCCGCATCGAGGACGGGCTGCCGTGGGTGGATGGGTAATCGGTGTTAGGGCCGGGCAGTGTGCCCGGCGCCGGCCGGCGCGGCATGGCGTGCGGCGTCGAACTGCGCGACGCCCCGCGCGCGGGCGGGTGGTTCAGGTGGCATTGTACTTCGCGGTGAGGGCGGGGCGGCAGGGTCGATTGCCGTGAGCTTGGCGCTGAGCGCGGTTTACGCGCCTTCGGCAACGTCGAAGCGCGGAACTCAAAGCCAGTCCGCGACGCCGCCGTGCCGTGAACACGTGCCGCTGCGATGACGGCTAAAGCTGTAGGTGCCGTCGCGGCAGCGCGCGGTGGCGCCTTGCGGCACCTTGCCGGACAGGGAGCGGGCCGGCGCGTGAACCGTGTTGCCGTCGCGGTTGGTGTAGCTGTCGTGATTGCTGAGGTTGGATTCGTCGGGTGAGGTGCCCGGAGCGACGTAGGCAAACGCCGACGAGGCGCTGAACAGCAGGGCCACCGCGATGGCGGCGTAAGGACGGAAACGGCTAACGGTGACGCTTTTCATGGTCTCCTTGCATTGTTCTTCTTTGCGTGTGCTTCTGGCGCTCGCTCAGTTCACCCGCCGTCCCGTCGACGGATCGAAGAAATGCAGATGCCGCGCGGGCAGCGCCACTTGCAGCGCCTCGCCTGCCGCGGGCCGATGCGCATGCGGCAAGCGCACCGTTACGTCGTGTTTGCCCCAGCGCCCGTGCGCGAGGTTATCCGCGCCGAGCAACTCGCAGGAATCGACGGTGAGCGTGGCATGCGGCGCATCCGCGTGACCCGGCGTCATGTGCTCGGGACGAATGCCGAGCGTCCATTCGCGTCCGTTGGCGAGTTCGCCGCCGATTGCAGCCGTGCCCGTCAGCGGCAGCTTAGGACCGTTGCCGGCGACTTCGAACGCCGAGCCGTCGTCGGACACGCGGCCTTCCAGCAGATTCATGCCCGGCGAGCCGATGAAGCCCGCGACGAACACCGTCGCCGGCCGTTCGTAGACTTCGGTCGG
The DNA here is from genome assembly GCF_003330825.1 of Paraburkholderia terricola. NCBI lineage: Bacteria > Pseudomonadati > Pseudomonadota > Betaproteobacteria > Burkholderiales > Burkholderiaceae > Paraburkholderia > Paraburkholderia terricola. The sequence goes on along the minus strand of NZ_CP024941.1, from coordinate 3,597,050 downwards.
CGCGCCGATCTGCTCGGCGTGACCCTTGTTCATCACGATCACACGTTGGGCCAAGGTCATCGCTTCGATCTGATCGTGCGTGACGTAAAGGCTGGTGGTGGCGAGCCGCGCATGCAGACGCTGGATTTCGAGGCGCATCTGCACGCGCAGGCGGGCGTCGAGATTGGACAGCGGTTCGTCGAAGAGAAACACCGCCGGCTCGCGCACGATCGCGCGGCCCATCGCGACGCGCTGCCGTTGTCCGCCGGAAAGCTCACGCGGCTTGCGTTGCAGCAGCGCTTCGAGTTCGAGAATCTGCGCGGCGGCCTGCACGCGCTGCGTGATCTGCGCCCGCTCGACGCCCGCGATCTTCAGCGCATAGCCCATGTTCTCGGCCACGCTCATATGCGGATACAGCGCGTAGTTCTGGAACACCATCGCGATGTTGCGATCCTTGGGCTCCAGTCGGTTGACCACTTTGCCGGCGATCGAAATCTCGCCCTCGGAAATGCGTTCGAGTCCCGCCACCATCCGCAGCAACGTCGACTTGCCGCAGCCGGACGGGCCGACCATCACGACGAACTCGCCGTCGGCGACGTCCACGTCGATGCCGTGCAACACGAACTGTTTGCCGTCGTAGGTTTTTTTAACGCCTTGCAGAGTCAGTGCAGCCATGCTGTTTTAGCCTTTCGTTGCTTGCCGCGGCGTGCGCGGTGTTTTTCGCGTTTTTCATTGCGCGACCGACGTTCGTTCATGCGAGGTGCGGCTTACCGCGGCTCACTTTTCCGAGTCCACCAGGCCGCGCACGAACCAGCGCTGCATCGTCAGCACGACGGCGAGCGGCGGCAGCATCGCGAGCAGCGTCGCGGCCATCACAAGATGCCATTCGGTCGCGGTGTCGCCGGACGCGATCATGCTCTTGATGCCGACCACCGCCGTCGTGAGCGACTGCTGGCTCGTGATCAGGATCGGCCATAGGTACTGGTTCCAGCCGTAGATGAAGGTGATCACGAAGAGCGCCGCCATGTTCGTTTTCGATAGCGGCAACACCACGTCCCAGAAGAAGCGCATGGGCCCGGCGCCGTCGATGCGCGCCGCTTCCATCAACTCGTCGGGCAGCGTCATGAAGAACTGGCGAAACAGAAAGGTGGCGGTGGCCGACGCGATCAGCGGCAACGTCAAGCCGCTGTACGTGTTGCTCAACTGCATCGACGACACGACCTGCACGGTCGGGAAGATCCGCACTTCGACGGGCAGCATCAGCGTGATGAAGATCAGCCAGAACGCGAGATTGCGAAACGGGAAGCGGAAGAACACGATCGCGTAAGCGGAGATCATCGAGACAGCGATCTTGCCGATCGAAATCACCAGCGCCATCACGAGGCTGTTGAACAGCATGCGGCCGAACGGCGCCGCCGCATTGCCGCTGCCGCGGGCCCAGACGGTGGCGACGTTTTCGAGCAGATGGGAGCTCGGCACGAGCGAGAGCGGCACGCTGAAAATCTCGCGCTCGCTCATCGTCGCGGCGCAGAACGCGACATACACGGGAAACACCACCAGCACGACGCCGAAAATCAGCACCGCATGACAGAAGAGGTCGAAACCTCGGCGGTTCTCGATCATGAGTATTGAACCCTGCGTTCGATGAAACGGAACTGCACGACGGTCAGCGCGACGACGATCACCATCAGGATCACCGACTGCGCGCCTGAACTGCCGATGTCGAGTCCCTGGAAGCCTTCGGCGAAAATCTTGTAGATCAGCGTGCGGGTCGATTGCGCGGGGCCGCCGCCGGTGGCCGCGTCGATCACGGGGAAGGTGTCGAAGAACGCGTAGGTGATGTTGATCACCAGCAGGAAGAAACTGGTCGGCGAAAGCAAGGGCAGCGCGATGCCGAAGAAACGCCGCACGGGTCCTGCGCCGTCGATCGCGGCGGCTTCGATCAGCGAGCGCGGAATCGCCTGCAGGCCGGCATAGAAGAATAGAAAGTTATAGCTGATCTGCTTCCAGACCGACGCGAGCACCACCAGAAACATCGCCTGGCTCGCATTCAACGCGTGATTCCAGACGATGCCGTACTTCGCCAGCGCATAGGTGACGAGGCCGATGCTCGGGTTGAACAGGAACGACCAAAGTACGGCGGCGATCGCGGGAGCGACCGCATACGGCCAGATCAGCAGCGTCTGATAGGTCTTGGCGGCGCGCGTCACGCGGTCGGCGCAAACGGCCAGCAACAGCGAGATCAAAAGCCCGGACAGCGTGACGAGCGTGCAGAAAATCAGCGTCGTGTTGAACGACGACAGATAGAGCGGATCGGCGAAGAGCTGCTTGAAGTTGGCGAGCCCGACGAATTCGCTCGACGTGCCGAACGCGTCCTGGCTTTGCGTGGATTGCCACAGCGCCTCGCCGGCCGGCCACAGAAAGAACAGCAGCGTGATCGCGAGTTGCGGCGCGACGAGCAGATAGGGCAGCAGGCTGGTGCCGAAGCTGGAGCGCTTTTCCATCGAAGGTGTCCTGGGTTCGACTTGCTGCCGGCAGGGTTCCGGCGCGAAGCACGCCGAAACCCTGCCGGCTGGCGCCGTGCTTAGCTGCCGGCTTTTTCGAAGCGGCGCAGCAGTTCGTTGCCGCGCGTGACGGCGGAGTCGAGCGCTTCTTGCGGCGTCTTTTTCTGTGCCCACACCTGTTCGAGTTCTTCGTCGATGACGGTGCGGATCTGCGGCATGTTGCCCAGACGCAAGCCCTTCGTGTACGGCAGCGGCGGCTTGTTGAGCATCTGTTTGATCGCGGTGTCGCTGCCTGGATTCTTCTCGTAGAAGCCTTGCTGCTGCGTCAATTGATACGCGGCGGTGGTGACCGGCAGATAGCCGGTGTCCTGGTGCCACTTCGCGGCGACCGGCGCCGACGACAGATACGCGAGGAACGCGGCCACGCCCTTGTACACGGCCGGATCCTTGCCCGCCAGGACCCACAAGCTCGCCCCGCCGATGATCGCGTTCTGCGGCGCGCCCTTCACGTTCGCGTCGTACGGCATCATGCCGGTGCCGAAGCTGAACTTCGCGTACTTCTTGATGGTGGCGAGCGAACCGGACGAGTTCGTGATGATCCCGCAGTCGCCGCTATAGAACTTCGAGATCGGTTCGTCCTTGCGGCCGACGTAGGTGAACGAGCCGTCCTTCTGCATGTTCTGCAGGAACTGGATGTGCGCGACCTGCACCGGCTTGTTGAATTCGAGCTGCGCGTCGGCGCCATCGAAACCATTGTTCTTCGACGCGAACGGCGCGCCGTGCCAGGCGCTGTAGTTTTCAAGCTGAATCCAGCTTTGCCAGCCCGACGAGTATCCGCACGCCATGCCAGAGGCCTTCAACTTCTGCGCGTCCACTTGCAACTCGGCCCAGGTTTTCGGCGGCTGATTCGGATCGAGCCCGGCTTTCTTGAAGGCGTCCTTGTTGTAGTACAGCACCGGCGTGGAACTGTTGAAGGGCATCGAGATCAAGTGACCGGTCTTGGCGTCGCTGTAATAACTCGCGATGGTCGGCACGAAGGCTTTTTCATCGAGCGGCACGCCGGCTTGCCTGAACACGTCCGAGACAGGGATCACGGCTTTCTTCGCCTGCATCATGGTCGCGGTGCCGACTTCGTAGACCTGCAGAATGGCCGGCGCATTGCCGCTGCGATAACCGGCGATGCCGGCGGCGAGCGTCTGGTCGTAGGTGCCTTTGAATACCGGCACGATCTTGTAGTCGCTTTGCGATGCGTTGAACGCGTTGGCGATGTCGTTCAGGCGTTCGCCCAGCGCGGCTTCCATGGCGTGCCAGAACTGGATTTCGGTGGCGGCATGGGCGGCCTGGCTGACGCCGAGGCTCAGCACGGCGGCCACGGAAAGCGAACGGAACAGCGGCTTGCAACTCATCGATTTGTCTCCTTGGTCGACCAGCGTTAGCGCTTTAGCGCTTAGTCTGGTCCCTGCAACATGCTTGCTGGGAACGGGGCGCGGATGAAACCGCGCGATTCTATTTGTGTTCGATGACAGTTCGGCGTCGGTGGTCGACGAGCGGCTCGTTGCTTCGATGGCGCCGAATGCCGCAATTTAACATCGGCCGCGATGAATCGGAAAGGGACGGTGTCGCGATGCCGCCGCGGTGCCGGTGCCCCGGCGCGGTGAAGAGCGACCAAAGAAAAAGCCCGCTTGGAGCGGGCTGAGCAGGCACTTCCGGGGGCTGCCTCGAACGGCGACGGCGCCAATACGACGTCCGCCGCGCGTTGAAACCAAACCTCAAACGTTGAACAGAAAATTCATCACGTCGCCGTCGTGCACGACGTATTCCTTGCCTTCAGCGCGCATCTTGCCCGCTTCCTTCGCGCCTTGCTCACCCTTATAGGTGATGAAGTCGTTAAAGGCGATGGTCTGCGCGCGAATGAAGCCGCGCTCGAAGTCGGTGTGAATCGCGCCCGCGGCCTGCGGCGCGGTATCGCCCACATGAATCGTCCAAGCGCGCACTTCCTTCACGCCGGCCGTGAAGTAGGTTTGCAGGCCGAGCAGCTTGAAGCCCGCGCGGATCACGCGGTTCAGGCCCGGCTCTTCCATGCCCATGTCGGCGAGGAACACTTCCATGTCCGCTTCCTCGAGGTCGGCGATTTCCGCTTCGATCGCCGCGCACACCGCCACCACCGGCGCGTTTTCCGTCGCCGCGAATTTCGTGACCGCGTCGAGGTGCGGGTTGTTATGGAAGCCGTCTTCCTTCACGTTGGCGACGTACATGGTCGGCTTGGCGGTGATCAGGCAGAACGGCTTGAGCGTCGCCTTTTCTTCGTCCGAGAGGTCGAGCGCGCGGACCGGCTTGGCCTGGTCGAGTTGCGCGCGGACCTTTTCGAGCACGGCGGCGTTCCTGGCCGCTTCCTTGTCGTTGCCCGACTTGGCGGCCTTCGAATAGCGCGCGAGCGCCTTTTCGACGGTTGCGAGGTCGGCCAGCGCCAGTTCGGTGTTGATCACCTCGATATCCGACAGCGGGTCGATCTTGTTCGCGACGTGAATCACGTTCTCGTCTTCGAAGCAGCGCACCACGTGCGTGATCGCGTCGGTTTCGCGGATGTTCGCGAGAAACTGGTTGCCGAGACCCTCGCCCTTGCTCGCACCGGCCACGAGACCGGCGATGTCGACGAATTCCACCACCGCCGGCAGGATGCGCTCCGGCTTGACTATTTCGGCGAGTGCCTTCAGGCGCGCGTCCGGCACTTCGACAATGCCGACGTTCGGTTCGATCGTGCAGAACGGATAGTTTTCGGCGGCGATGCCCGCCTTGGTCAGCGCATTGAACAGGGTGGACTTGCCGACGTTGGGCAAGCCGACGATGCCGCATTTGAGGCTCATGGAAATCCTTCAGTGATTCAGTAAATTGCGTGATGCGCTCGACGCTGTGTGCAGGATTCGAAAAGCCTTCGCGTTTGGCGTGGCGGAGGAAACGCAGCGGAGCGGGACAGGACACCAGACCGGGCGTTGCCTCGGCGATTCTGGGCGAGTTTTGTCACGGAAGGCGTAATTGTAACCCGTTCGGATCGGCTTCTTGATCTGCCTCGGGTAAGCCGCGCGGCCGATCCGTCCCCCGCAACCCCCACGGCTATAATGCGCGCATGAACGCACACCACCAGACCTTTGATGCCGCCGTGATCGGCGGCGGGCTCGTCGGCAAGACCGCGGCGCTCGCGCTGACGCAAGGCGGGCTGCGCGTGGCGCTGCTCGCGCAACCCTGCGCGGCGTTGCCCGCCGGTGCCGCTTTCGACTCGCGGGTCTATGCGTTGTCGTCGAGTTCGCAGGCTTTGCTGGAGCGCTTGCGGATCTGGCAGGCGCTCGACCCGTCGCGGCTCGGGCCGGTGTACGACATGCGGGTCTACGGCGACGCGCACGCCGAACTGCATTTCTCCGCGTTTCAGGCCTCGGTGCCGCAACTGGCGTGGATCGTGGAGTCGTCGGTGATCGAGCGCGCGCTGGATGCGGCGCTGCGCTTCCAGCCGAATCTCACCTGGATCGACACGCGCGCGCAGGCGCTGGACTTTACCGCCGACGGCGCGAGCGTCGGCCTCGCCAACGGCAACGTGCTCGAAGCCGATCTGGTGGTCGGCGCGGACGGCGCGCATTCGTGGGTGCGCGCACAGATCGGTTCGAAGATGAACCGGCGCGATTACAAACAGACCGGCGTGGTCGCGAATTTCAAGGCCGACAAGCCGCACGGCGAAACCGCCTACCAATGGTTCCGGGACGGCGAGATCATCGCGCTGCTGCCGATGCCGGACGGCCACGTGTCGCTGGTCTGGTCGGCGCGCACCGAGCACGCGGAGCAACTCGTCGCGCTCGATCCGGCGCAGCTCGCCGCCGAAGTGGAACGCGTAACGGGCGGCCAGTTCGGCGCGCTCGAATGCGTGACGCCCGCGAAGGGCTTCCCGCTCGCGCTGCAAACCGTCGACCGGCTGGTGGCGCCGCACGTCGCGCTGGTCGGCGACGCCGCGCATCTGATTCATCCTTTGGCGGGACAGGGCATGAATCTCGGTCTGCGCGACGTCGCGGCGCTCGCCGAAACCGTCGCCGGCAAGGAGTCGTTTCGCCATCTCGGCGACATGGTGCTGCTGCGCCGCTACGAGCGCGCCCGCCGCGAGGACATCCGCGCGCTGATGATCGCCACCGACGGCCTGCAAAAGCTCTTTTCCGTTCCCGGCCCGTTCGCCAAGGTGCTGCGCAATACGGGCATGGCCTTCGTCGGCGCCCAGCCGTTCATCAAGCGCTGGCTGGTGTCGGCCGCGCTCGGGTAACGCGCGCTACCTCGCATGGCCGGCGCGGCGAGACGGGTATCATGCACGGACGGACGCCGTTGCGGTCAGACCGGAACCGTCGCACAACGCGCACGTCGCAAATGAAGACGTAGCAAACGCGCATGTCGCACAACGCGCACTACGCGCGATAGAATTCAGGAATTCAGCATGAAAAACCCCTTTCGCATGGTGGCCGCCGCGCTCGCCATTGCCGCTGTCACGATCGGTTGCTCGGCGCAGGCCGACCAGACCACCGACAAGCTCAAAGCCACGCTGCAAACGCGTCTCGCCGACGTCACGATCAAGAGCGTGACGAAATCGCCGATCGCCGGCCTCTACGAAGTGAACCTCGGCACGCAGATCATTTATAGCGACGCGAACGGCGATTACCTGATGCTCGGCGATATCGTCGATGCAAAGAGCCGCAAGAATCTGACCGAAGCGCGTCTGTCGGAAACCAACCGCATCGATTTCGCGAGCCTGCCGTTCGCGAACGCGGTGAAGGTCGTGAAGGGCAACGGCGCGCGCAAGATCGCCGTGTTCTCCGATCCGAACTGCCCGTACTGCAAGCAGTTCGAAACCACGCTCAAATCGGTCGACAACGTCACCGTCTACACCTTTTTGTACCCGGTGCTGTCGCCGGATTCGACCGCCAAGTCGAAGTCGATCTGGTGCTCGACCGACCGCGCGAAAGCATGGGAATCGTGGATGCAGGACCATCAGGCGCCCACCGCCGCCGGCACCTGCGACACCGCGGCGATCGACAAGAACCTGGCGCTCGGCCGCGCGATGAACGTCGAAGGCACGCCCACGGTGTTCCTCGCCGACGGCCGCCGTTTGCCCGGCGCCGTGCCGGCAGACCGCCTGAATAAGGAATTGTCCGCGGTGCATTGAGCGCCGAAACCGAGCAAGGCAGCACATCGAAGCAAGGAGGCGCGGAGTGCGCCTCCTTTCACATCAAGCCCCGAACATCCCGCCTCGAATCTTCCGATCCCCGATGAAGCCGATCCGCTACAGCATCGTTCCCAGCCAACCCGCCGCCCATTTGTTCGAAGTCACCGTCACCGTCGCGGATCCCGATCCGGCTGGCCAGCGTTTCATGCTGCCGGTGTGGATTCCGGGCAGCTACATGGTGCGCGAGTTCGCGCGCAACATCGTCACGCTGCGCGCCGTCAATGAGGCGGGCCGCAAGGTGCGTGTCGAAAAGACCGACAAGCACACGTGGCGGGCCGCGCCGGTCAAAGGCGCGCTGACGCTGCGTTACGAGGTGTATGCGTGGGATCTGTCGGTGCGCGCGGCGCATCTCGACGATACGACGGGTTTCTTCAACGGCACGAGCGTGTTTCTCTCGCCGCTCGGCCACGAGGACGCGCCGTGCGTGGTCGACATCCAGAAGCCGGCAGGCGCCGTGTATCGAAACTGGCGTGTCGCCACCGCGCTGCCGGAAGCGCGCGGCACGAAACGTTACGGCTTTGGCGAGTATCGCGCGCAGAACTACGATGATTTGATCGATCATCCGGTTACGCTCGGCGAGTTCGAGCTTGCCACCTTCAAGGCGCATGGCGTGCCGCACGACATCGTGATCGCCGGGCGCGTGGTCGGGCTGGACATGGCGCGGCTCTCCGCCGACCTCAAGCGCATCTGCGAAGCGCAGATTGCGTTGTTCGAGCCGAAGTCGAAGAAAGCGCCGGTCGACCGCTACGTCTTCATGACGCAGGCCGTCGCCGATGGTTACGGTGGACTCGAACATCGCGCTTCGACCGCGTTGATCTGCGATCGCGGCGATCTGCCGGTGCAAGGCCGCGAGGCGCTCACTGAAGGCTACCGGACCTACCTCGGTCTGTGCAGCCACGAATACTTCCACACGTGGAATGTGAAGCGGATCAAGCCAGCCGTGTTCGCGCCGTACGATCTGAACGCGGAAAACTATACGTCGCTGCTGTGGCTGTTCGAGGGCTTCACCTCGTACTACGACGATCTGATTCTCGTGCGCAGCGGCCTGATTTCGCCGGACGACTACCTCGGCATGATCGGCAAGGTGATCGGCGGCGTGCAGCGCGGCAGTGGCCGCCTGAAGCAGACCGTCGCCGAAAGCTCGTTCGACGCGTGGGTCAAATACTATCGGCAGGACGAAAACGCGCCGAACGCGATCGTCAGCTACTACACCAAGGGCTCGCTCGTCGCGCTCGCGTTCGATCTGACGATCCGCGCGCAAACCGGCAACCGCAAATCGCTCGACGACGTGATGCGTCTGCTGTGGCAGCGTTTCGGCCGTGACTTTTATCGCGGCAAACCGGTGGGCGTCGAGGAAAGCGAGATCGAGGCGATTTTCGCCGAAGCGACCGGCGCGCAATTGGGCGAACTGTTCGCCGAAGCCGTGCACGGCACGCGCGATCTGCCGCTCGACGCGCTTTTCGAACCGTTCGGCGTGACGCTCGCGCCCGATCTCGACAAGAACGGCAAACCGTCGCTCGGTGCGCGAGTGCGCGGCGGGGCGGATTGCACGCTGACGGCGGTTCACGACGGCAGCGCCGCGCAGAAAGCGGGCCTCTCGGCCGGCGACGTGCTGATCGCGCTCGACGGCCTGCGCGTCACCGGCTCGAATCTCGACGCGCTGCTGTCGCGCTATCTGCCCGGCGCAAAGGTGGAAATCCATGCCTTTCGCCGCGACGAACTGCGCGCCGCGCAAGTCAAGCTGGACGGGCCTGAGGCGACGCGCTACAAGCTCACGATCAGCGACAGGCGGCCTGCCGCGCGCAAGGCCCGCGAGCGCTGGCTGGCAAGCTGATCGTAATCCGTAGTGCCGTCAATCGGCGGCTGAGGGTGGCGGATTGTTCTACCAGTGCAACAATCCGTCGCCTTTCAATGGCTTTTTCCCGGGTCGGTAAAAAAACACAATGACTCCACTCGCGCAACACTGCGCGCCCCCACTGGAGTCAACCATGACCACGATCCTGCAAATCAACTCGGCAGCCCGCTCGCAAGGCGCGAACTCGACGCTCCTCGTCAACGAACTCACCGCCAAGCTGCAACAATCGAATCCGGGCGCGCAAGTCGTCGTCCGTAACCTGCAAGCCGAACCGCTGCCGCATCTGGACGACGCCGTGCTCGGCGCGTTCTTCACGCCCGCCGACCAGCGCACGCCGGAGCAAGCCGCGATCGCCGCGCGCAGCGACGCGCTGATCGCCGAACTGCAAGCCGCCGACATCGTCGTGATCGGTGCGCCGATGTACAACTTCGGCATCTCGTCGCAGCTCAAGACGTATTTCGACTTCATCGCACGCGCCGGCGTCACGTTCCAGTACACGGCGAACGGTCCTGAAGGTCTCGTGAAGGGTAAGAAGGTCTACATCGTGTCGGCGCGCGGCGGCAAGTATCTGGGCACGCCGGGCGACAGCCAGACGCCGTATCTCAAGACCTTCCTCGCCTTCATCGGCATGACCGACGTCAACTTCATCTACGCCGAAGGCCTGAACATGGGCCCGGACGCAGCCGGCGCCGCGCTGGCCGCCGCGCGCGAAGCGATCGCTGCCGCGTAAGCTGCGAGGGTTGCGCCGCTGCATGTAACCGCTGTATGTGACCGCAGCGTGTGAGCGCAGCGGCGACGAATGAAGAAACGCCACGGAATGCGAATTCCGTGGCGTTTTTTATGCCTTCGAGGCGTTGGCCCGTGTCGCCGGCGCGAGTGGCATTCGTGAGCGCTTAAGCCAGCGTCTGCGCTTCGTCGGGCAAGCGCCAGTCGATCGGTTGGCGGCCGTGCTTCGCCAGATACTCGTTGGCCGCCGCGAAATGCCCGCAGCCGAGAAAGCCCCGATGCGCCGACAGCGGCGACGGATGCGGCGCTTCCAGCACGTAATGCGACTTGCCGCCGAGCAACGCGCGCTTGGCCTGCGCATGCGCGCCCCACAGCATGAACACGAGGCCGTCGTGGCGCATCGCCAGTTCGTGAATCAGCGTATCCGTGCATTTTTCCCAGCCGCGTTTCGCGTGACTCGCGGCGGCATTGCGCTCGACGGTCAGCACCGTGTTCAGCAACAGCACGCCTTGCCTGGCCCATGCGTCGAGGCAGCCGTGACGCGGCGGCTCGTAGCCGAGACTCGCGGCGATTTCCTTGAAGATGTTGCGCAGCGAGGGCGGCGGACGCACGGCGGGCGGCACCGAAAACGCGAGTCCGTGAGCTTGCGGGGTGCCGCGGTCTTCGCCGTGGTAGGGGTCCTGGCCGAGGATGACGACTTTCACGTCGTCCGGGCTGGTGAGGCGCAATGCGCGGAACACGTCGGTGGGATAGACGGTTTTGCCGGCGGCGCGCTCACCGTCGACGAAACGGCATAGCGGCGCATAGGCGTCGCTTTCGATGAACGGTTTGAGGTGCGCGCGCCATGCGGGAGGCAGGGCGTCGAATTGGGCTTCGAGCGTGGTCGTTGGCTGTGCGTGCGGCTGAGCGGTTGCGTTGGCCGGCGTGGCCGGAGCGTCGCCGAACAGCGAAGCCTGCGACGGCGTGGAGCGGGTGCGGGATGCGGAGGTCATGGCGGGGAAGTGTCGCAGCAAACGCGTTGGGGCTCAAGGTGCGTTTGCCGTGCGGGTTTGTGCCGCGGAGTCAGCTCGCTCGCAATTGATAACCGCGTTGGGCCTTGCTGATGTCGTCGGGAGCGAGGCCGGCGACCTGCTTGCCGAGTTCCGCCGCCAGCGCGTGCAGTGCGGCTTCATCGCCGGATTTCAGTTCGAGCTCGATTTCGGAGATCGGCGCGCGGCGGAGTTCGCCGTTCACCTGAGCCAGAACGTCGCCCTGGTCGATCGCGGCCTCGACTTTCGATCCGTCGATCTCGACATGCCACAGCGTGCGCGTGAAATTCGTGCGGAACAGTTCGATCAGTTCCGGCGCAGCCCGGCGCAGCGCTTGCCCGGCGGCCGGCTCGTCGCACTCGTGCAGCAAGGCGTCGATCTCCAGCTTTTCGCCTGCCACGGGCATTTCCCATTCGTGCCGGCTGTGCAAACCACCCTTTGCGAGACCCACCGTCTTGAACGTTTGCAACCAGCCGTCCGGCGTATGCCGCAGACGCAGCGCGCTTTTCGAACTGGCGAGCGTCAGCCGAGGCGTGTCGAAGTAAATATTCGACAGCTTGACCGCGCGGCCCGCTTCACCGGTGCGCTCGACGAACCACTGCGTCGCCGCTTTCACCTGACTCGCCGGCAGCGCCAGCTTGATTTCGCGTTCCATGCCCATGACGTGCTCCGCTACCTCTGCCGTGTCCCGACGCCGCGCCTAGAAAAACATCCGGGCCAGTTCCACGCCCGGTTCTTCCGCACGCATGAACGCCTCGCCGACGAGGAACGTATGCACGTCCATCGCCCGCAACCGGTCGACATCGACGCGCGACAGGATGCCCGATTCGGTGACCACGATGCGGTCGTCGGGAATCGATTCGAGCATGCCGATGGTCGTCTCGATCGACGTTTCGAAGGTGCGCAGATTGCGGTTGTTGATGCCGATCAGCGGCGTTTTCAGCGTGAGCGCTTCCATCAGTTCGCGGCTGTCGTGCACCTCGACCAGCACCGCGAGGCCCAGCGAATGCGCGAGCGCTTCGAGGTCCTGCATCTGCGAGGTATCGAGCGCGGCGGCGATCAGCAGGATCGCGTCGGCGCCCATCGCGCGGGCTTCGACGATCTGGTACGGATCGACGATGAAGTCCTTGCGCAGCACCGGCAGGCCGCACGCGGCGCGCGCTTCCTGCAGATACGCGACGCTGCCCTTGAAGAACTGCACGTCCGTGAGCACGGACAGGCAGGCCGCGCCGTGCTTCTCATACGAACGCGCGATCTCGGCCGGCACGAAGTGCTCGCGCAGCACGCCCTTCGACGGGCTGGCCTTCTTCACTTCGGCGATCACCGCGGCGAGCCCCGCCGTGTGCTTCGCGCGCAATGCGCCGACGAAATCGCGGATATCGCGCGCCGACGCTTCGAGGCGCAGTTCTTCGAGCGGCGCGCTCTGTTCGGCCGCGCGCACTTCTTCGCGTTTGACCGCGATGATGCGGTCGAGGATGTCGCTCATGAGTATCTCGCTACGAAAATGACTGCTTGAATTGCTGGGTGAAGCGGATCAGTTCGTCGACCTTCGCGCGCGCCTTGCCGCTGGCGATCGCTTCGCGTGCGAGCTGAATGCCGTCCGCGATCGACGCGGCCACGTTCGCCGAATAGAGCGCCGTGCCCGCGTTCAGCGTGACGATTTCGCGCGCGACGCCGGGCTTGTTGTCGAGCGCCTCGAGCAGCATCACCTTGGATTCGGCGGCGTCGGCCACTTTCAGCGTGCGGTTCGACACCATCTGCATGCCGAAGTCCTCGGGATGAATCTCGTACTCGTGGATCTGGCCGTCGCGCAACTCGCCGACTTGCGTCGCCGCGCCGAGCGAGACTTCGTCCATGCCGTCCATGCCGTACACCACCAGCACATGCTTCGCGCCGAGGCGCTGCATCACGCGCACCTGAATGCCGACGAGGTCGCCATGAAATACGCCCATGAGCTGATTCGGCGCGCCGGCCGGATTAGTGAGCGGCCCGAGGATGTTGAAGATGGTCCGCACGCCGAGTTCGCGGCGCACCGGCGCGATGTTCTTCATGGCCGGATGATGGTTCGGCGCGAACATGAAGCCCATGCCGGTTTCCGCGATCGACGCCGCCACCTGTTCCGGCTGCAGGTCGATATTCACGCCGAGCGCCTCGAGCACGTCCGCGCTGCCCGACTTGCTCGACACGCCGCGATTGCCGTGCTTCGCAACCCTGGCGCCCGCCGCGGCGGAGACGAACATGGTCGCCGTGGAAATGTTGAAGGTGTGCGAGCCGTCGCCGCCGGTGCCGACGATATCGACGAAATTCGAGTTGTCCTGCACCTCGACGTGCCGGGCAAATTCACGCATCACCGTGGCGGCGGCGGTGATTTCGCCGATGGTCTCTTTTTTGACGCGCAAGCCGGTGATGATCGCCGCCGACATCACGGGCGAGAGTTCGCCGCGCATGATGAGCCGCATCAGATGCAGCATTTCGTCGTGGAAAATCTCGCGGTGCTCGATGGTCCGTTGCAGCGCTTCCTGGGGCGTAATCGACATGATGTCGTCTCTCTTCATCAAGCGGTGCGGTGGGTGACGGCGGACTTCGACTGTTTCACGAAGTTTTCGAGCAAGGCGTGGCCGTGTTCGGACAGGATCGCTTCCGGGTGGAACTGCACGCCTTCGACCGCGAGTTGCTTGTGGCGCACGCCCATGATCTCGCCGTCCTCGGTCCATGCGGACACTTCCAGGCACTCGGGCAGCGACTCGAGTTCGATCGCGAGCGAGTGATAGCGCGTGACGGCGAAGTGCCTGGGCAGATCGGCGAACACGCCCTTGCAGTCGGTTTCGATCGTGCTCACCTTGCCGTGCATGATGGTCTGCGCGCGCACCACGCGGCCGCCGAACGCCTCGCCGATCGCCTGATGGCCGAGGCACACGCCGAGAATCGGCGTCTTGCCGGCGAATTCGCGCAGCACGTCGAGCGTGATGCCGGCGTGTTGCGGATTGCTCGGACCCGGCGACAGGCAGATGCGCTCGGGGTTGAGCCTCGCGATTTCGTCCAGCGTGATTTCGTCGTTGCGGTAGGTGCGCACGTCCTCGCCGAGTTCGCCGAAGTACTGCACCAGGTTGTAGGTGAACGAGTCGTAGTTGTCGATCATGAGCAGCATGGTCTGTCTCCGGTCAGAAGTCGCTGTCGAGGCCGTCTTGCACCTGCTCGGCGGCGCGCAGCACGGCGCGCGCCTTGTTCTCGGTCTCTTGCCATTCGGACTCGGGCACGGAATCCGCGACCACGCCCGCCGCCGCCTGAACATACAGATTGCCGTTGGCGATCACGCCGGTGCGGATCGTGATGGCCAGATCCATCTCGCCGGTGAACGACAGGTAGCCGACCGCACCGCCGTACAGGCCGCGCTTCACGGGTTCGAGTTCGTCGATCAGTTCCATCGCGCGGACCTTCGGCGCACCCGACAGCGTGCCGGCCGGGAAGGTGGCGCGCAGCACGTCGAAATTGGTGGTGCCGGGTTTCAGCTTGCCTTCCACCGAGCTTACGATGTGCTGCACGTGCGAGTACTTTTCGATCACCATCTTGTCGGTGACGACCACCGAGCCGATCTGCGCGATGCGGCCCACGTCGTTGCGCGCGAGGTCGATCAGCATGACGTGCTCGGCGATTTCCTTCGGATCGTTCAGGAGTTCGGTGGCGAGCTCGGCGTCGCGTTCCGGCGTGTTGCCGCGCGGACGCGTGCCGGCGAGCGGCCGGATCGTGACGATGCGGTCCTCGCCGCGCTTTTCCTGGCGCACCAGGATTTCCGGCGACGCGCCGACCACATGGAAGTCGCCGAAGTTGTAGAAGTACATATACGGCGACGGATTCAGCGAGCGCAGCGCGCGATACAGCGAGAGCGGATTGTCGCGGTACGGTTTGGTCAGACGTTGGCCGACCTGCACCTGCATCAACTCGCCCGCGGCGATGTATTCCTTCGCCTTGCGCACGGCGGTCAGATAGTCGTCTTTCGCGAATTCGCGGTAGGTGTCGGTGCGCACGCTCGCCGACGTGACCGGCGGCTGCACGGTCGTGCGCAGACGCTGGCGCAATTCACGCAGACGCTGCCTGGCCTTCGTGTATGCCTCGGGCTGCGTCGGGTCGGCGTAGACCACGAGGTACAGCTTGCCCGCGAGGTTGTCGATCACCGCGACTTCCTCGGTGAGCAGCAACTGGATGTCGGGCAGGTTCAGATCGTCTTTCGGCGCGGTATGCGCAAGCTTCTTCTCGATGTAGCGCACCGCGTCATAGCCGAAGTAACCCGCGAGGCCGCCCGCGAAACGCGGCAGCCCCGGGCGCTGCGCCACCTTGAAGCGCCCCTGGAATTGCTGGATGAATTCGAGCGGATCGCCCTCGTGCGTTTCGACCACCTTGCCGTCGCGCACCACTTCCGACACGCCGTTGCGGGTGCGCAGTAGCGTGCGCGCCGGCAATCCGATGAACGAATAGCGGCCGAAGCGCTCGCCGCCCACCACCGATTCCAGCAGAAACGAGTTGGCGCCGTTGCGCTCGCTCTGCGCGAGCTTCAGGTACAGCGAAAGCGGCGTTTCGAGGTCGGCGAGCGCCTCGGCGATCAGCGGAATGCGGTTGAAGCCCTCGTTGGCGAGGGACTGGAATTCGAGTTCGGTCATGTTCCGATCCTGTTCGTAGGTCCGGCGGCAGCGTGCGTCGGACAAAGCGGGGCATTGCGCGGCCGGCCAGCCGTTCGTTCGACGTTTCGATACGATGATACCGACCGGCGCGAGTTTCCCATCGACGCGTGCAGCGAATGTCAGCGCACAGATGTACTTTGCGGGTACACGCGGGCTGAATCAACCGGTGCAGCGAAACAAGACGATGGAAAAAAACGCGTGAGCGCAGCGAAGTAAAAAACGGTTGCCGAAGACGAACTTCAGCGTACCTCAGAGGAGGTTAGCGCGACCAGCGACGCCAGGGCCAGGCTCCCCGGTCGATGCTAATCAGACTCCGTTTTTTATTCAGAAACATGAGGATGAGGGACTTTTCAAGTCGTGGATTGGTGCGCTGCGATTGCCTTGGCGGCCTCCAGCAGCGAGGCAACTATACCATCGGATTTTATTGTTTGTATAGCTTGGCCGTGGTTGTAGCCGTATGGCACGGTAAGCGTTGCCATGCCCGCCGCGCGGCCCGCGAGCGCATCGTTTTCGGAGTCGCCGATCGCGACCGTGGCTTGCGGTTCGACGCCGAGTTGCGCCGCGGCCGTGAGCATGGGTAGCGGGTCCGGCTTCTTTTTCGGCAAGCTGTCGCCGCCCAGCACGACGCTGAAATACTGGCTGAGCCCGTACTGCCGCAGCAAGTCGACCGCGAACCGGTGCGGCTTGTTGGTCACGCAGGCGAGTTTGAGGCCGGCGTCGCGCATGGCGATCAGGCCGGCTTCGACGTCGGGATACAAGCGCGTATGCAGGCCGTTGATCTTCGCGTACTCCGCCTGATAGAGCGCGAGCGCCTCGTCGAAGCGATCCTGTGCGTGGGCCGTTTCGAAACGCGGCGCGAGCACGCTGCGGATCAGATGCTCCGAACCCTTGCCGACATAACCGACCACTTCCTCGCGCGAGGTTTCGAGTGCGTCGAGTTGCGCGAGCATGCCGTTCAGGCCGGCGGTGAAATCGTCCGCGGTGTCGATCATCGTGCCGTCGAGGTCGATGATCGCGGCTTGCAGGCGCGGGCCGGTGAACGCCGGGGCGGGAAACGGAGCACTAAACGGAGCAGTGAGCGGAGCGGTCATGGCGCCGGGTTTCAGTGCTCGATGCCGGCAAGCGCGGCGCGCATCTTGTCGATCACGACCTTGTGATCCGGCGCGCCGAAGATGGCCGAACCGGCCACGAACGTGTCGGCGCCGGCTGCCGCGATTTCGGCGATGTTGTCGACCTTCACGCCGCCGTCCACTTCCAGATGGATCTCGCGGCCGGTCTTTTCCTTATAGGCGTCGATCCGCTTGCGTGCTTCACGCAGCTTGTTGAGCGCCTCGGGAATGAACGATTGACCGCCAAAGCCCGGATTCACCGACATGATCAGCACGAGATCGAGCTTGTCCATCACATGGTCCAGATAATTCAGCGACGTGGCGGGGTTGAACACCAGGCCGGCCTTGCAGCCGTGGTCGCGAATCAGCGAAAGCGTGCGGTCTATGTGATCGGAGCCTTCCGGATGAAAGCTGATCAGGTTCGCGCCGGCTTTCGCGAAGTCCGGCACGATCCGGTCGACCGGGCGCACCATCAGATGCACGTCGATCGGCACGTCCACGTGCGGGCGGATCGCCTCGCAGACGAGCGGACCGATGGTCAGGTTCGGCACGTAGTGGTTATCCATCACGTCGAAGTGAATCCAGTCGGCGCCGGCGGCGACGACGTTGCGCACTTCCTCGCCGAGGCGCGCGAAGTCGGCGGACAGAATGCTGGGTGCGATGCGGAATTGCGTCATGGCGGGGGGCGGAGGCAAGCGGGAAAGCGCTATTTTACCGTTTTGTGCGGTTCTGAACCGGCTTGCAGGCGGCTTGCGCGTGGCGCGCGTATGGTTCGCGCATGGCTGACGGGCGGTTCAAGGCCGGCTGCGGTTCGAACCGCGTGGGTGATACACCAGGTGACAAAACGCCTGAGTCGCCCTTGGCCAGAGGATTTGTCCGGTTGCGGGCGTGCCGCGCATGAAGCAGAATGCCAATCCATCAAGCGCCGCTTCGCCGATGCGCCCGCAAACCATTGGCGCTAGGGCTTTCCGCGATTTTTCACACCTGTTTCACCAGATCGGAATCACGATGAGCCAGTACGAATTCAGCGTCTCGGCGCGGGTGCAATATCTGCCCGAAGAGTCGGACCCGGAGCGCCGCCAGTATGCGTTCGCATACACGCTGACTATCCGTAACAGCGGCCAGGTGCCCGCGCAGTTGATTGCGCGTCATTGGGTGATTACCGACAGCGACAATAACGTGCAGGAAGTGAAGGGCCTGGGCGTGGTCGGCCATCAGCCGCTGCTCAAACCGGGCGAGCACTTCGAATATACGAGTTGGGCGGTTATCGCCACGCCGGTCGGCACGATGCGCGGCGAGTATTTTTGCGTGGCGGAAGACGGTGAGCGTTTCGATGCGCCGGTGCCGGAGTTCATCTTGCGCATGCCGCGCACGTTGCATTGAACCGGGGGCGTGGCCCGCGGTCTTTAAACAGTCCATTGCGCGGTTGAGCGCCCAGCTTTACCGCGTTTTTTGCTGCTTGGACTGTTGGTTATCGTTGGCGCGTGCGGCTTTCTTCTTGCCTGACGACGTCCACACAACGATAAAGACGAGCAGGAAGAGCGCGAGAAGCGATTCCAGCGCGAAGATGAGCATTGGGTATTCGTCGAACAGATCAGACATGGCGGTTTCCATCAAGAACGAACATTGTATGCGTTTTGTCCGCACGGCCGGAGCGTGGCTCGGGGCGCTTTCGGTTGCGGTGATGCTGGCGTCCTGCGGCGGCGGCGGCGCGGTACGGCCTTCGGTCTCGCCGCCCACGGGCGCCGCGATCATACCCGGGCAGATTGCCCCGGCGCGGCTCACGGCGGTGGCCTGGCAGCAAGTGCCGGGATGGCAGGATGATTCGCTGATCGGCGCGACGGCCGCTTTGCGGCAAAACTGCGTGAGGCTGGCGCGTCAATCGAACTGGGCTCGTGCTTGTGCCGCGGCGTCGCAAATCGACGACCTCGACGTCACCAGTGCGCGGGCGTTTTTTGAAGCCTATTTCACGCCATTCCAGCTAGCGAATAACGACGGCACGCTCGACGGTCTCGTGACCGGTTACTACGAGCCGTTGCTGCGCGGTTCGCGTACGCGGCACGGCGTGTATCAAACGGCGCTGTATCGCTGGCCGTCCGGTTATCGTGCGGGCGCGCCGCTGCCGGCGCGTGCGCAACTCGAGCGCTCCGGCGTGCTCAACGGCAACGAACTGGTGTGGGTCGACGACCCGATCGAAGCGTTTTTCCTGCAAGTGCAGGGCTCGGGGCGCATCGTGATGGAAGACGGCAGCGTGATGCGGGTCGGCTTTGGCGGCACCAACAATCAGCCGTACAAGTCGATCGGGCGGTGGCTGCTGGATCGTGGCGAACTCACGCCTTCGCAGGCCACCATGCAGGGAATCAAGGCATGGGCGCGCGCGAATCCGGCGCGGGTCGATGCGCTGCTCGATACCAATCCGCGCTTCGTGTTTTTCCGGGAGATGCCGTCCGGCGAGAGCGTGCCTGGCGGCGGCGCGGACGGTCCGATCGGCGCGCTCGGTGTGCCGCTGACGCCGGAGCGGTCGATCGCGGTCGATCCGGCGTCCATTCCGCTCGGTACGCCGGTGTTCTTGCAGACCACGCGTCCGCTGACGAACTCGCCGATGAATCGCCTCGTCTTCGCGCAAGACACGGGTTCCGCGATCAGGGGCGGCGTGCGCGCCGATTACTTCTGGGGGCTGGGCGACGACGCCGGCGATTTGGCCGGCAAGATGAAGCAGGGCGGCCGGATGTGGTTGTTGCTGCCGAATTCGTGATGAGCTAACGGTGGCGAGCGCGGCGGTTTTCCCCAGAGGCAAGGCCGCCGCGTGTCGCGTGGGCATTGAAGTGCCTAACGTTGGCTAACGTTGCAGTCCCGGCGCCGCAATCGGGTGCGGCGCCGGCCGCCTGGCCTAAAGCCCCGACTTACGCTTGTCCACTACCCGGCGAGCCTTTCCCACCGAGCGCTCGATCCCGTTCACCGCCAGCACATTCACCACGGCGCTTACGCCGATCAGCGCCTTGATGTCGTACGCCAGCGCCTGCCTTGCCGTGTTCAACGCGACGGTGTCAGGCGCCGTTTCCGGGCAGGGCTCCACGTTTAACGTCAGCACGTCGAGCGGACCTTCCTTGGTGAGCACGATCTGGTAGTGCGGCGCGAGAGCGTGCTGCTTGAGCAGCAATTCCTCGATCTGTGTCGGGAACACGTTCACGCCGCGCACGATCATCATGTCGTCCGAGCGCCCGGTGATTTTTTCCATTCGACGCATGGTGCGGGCGCTGCCCGGCAGGAGGCGCGTAAGATCGCGAGTCCGGTAGCGAATGATCGGCAGCGCTTCCTTGGTCAACGACGTGAACACCAGTTCGCCGAGTTCGCCGTCCGGCAACACCTGGCCGGTTTCAGGGTCGATGATCTCGGGATAGAAATGGTCTTCCCAGATGGTCGGGCCGTCTTTCGTTTCCACACACTCCGACGCCACGCCGGGCCCCATCACTTCGGATAAGCCGTAGATATCGACAGCGTCGATGCCCATGCGCTTTTCGATCGCATGGCGCATGTCGTTGGTCCACGGTTCCGCGCCGAAGATGCCGAGACGCAGCGAGCAAGTCGCCGGATCGATGCCTTGCCGCTCGAGCTCGTCGGCAATCGAAAGCATGTAGCTCGGCGTGACCATGATGATGTCGGGCCGAAAATCCTGAATCAGCTGCACCTGCTTTTCGGTCTGACCGCCGCCGAACGGGATGACGGTGAGCCCTGCGCGCTCCGCGCCGTAGTGCGCGCCGAGGCCGCCCGTGAAGAGGCCGTAGCCGTAGCTCACGTGAACCTTGTCGCCGCGCTTCGCGCCGGCGGCGCGGATCGAACGCGCGACGAGATTCGCCCACGTATCGATATCGCGCGCCGTGTAGCCGACCACGGTCGGCTTGCCGGTCGTACCGGACGACGCGTGGATTCGTGAGATCTGTTCCTGCGGCACCGCGAACATGCCGAACGGGTAGTTGTCGCGCAGATCCTTCTTCGTGGTGAAGGGAAAGCGGGCCAGGTCCGCAAGCGTTTTCACGTCGCTTGGATGAACGCCGGCTTCATCGAATTTGCGCTGATACACCGGCGAATTTTCATACGCATGGTTCAGCGACCATTTGAGCCGTTCGAGTTGAAGCGCGGCAAGTTCGTCGCGGCTGGCGGTCTCGATCGGATCGAGCGGAAGGGCGGTAGTCATCGAATGTCTCCTTGCTGCCTCAATGCTTGAGTCTGGTGTGCGGCGCGCTCGCGCAAAAAACCGGGGACTGTCTGCTATTTATGGACGTGGTGCCAATGAGCCGGCGCGGTGCCGCGCAATCTCTTGTGGATTTGCTGCGGGGCGGCCGGGTGGTTGGCGTACGGTTGCCTCCTGATTGCCGCGCCCTCGGCCGATTAATCGCCCGTGGGAATCAGCTTGCCTTTTATTTGCGCGGACTTACCGCGGAACATTGCGACGGTTTCCTCCGCGCGGTTCGTGACGCGAATATCGTAGATGCCGGTTCGGCCGCTCAGCGTTTGCTCGATGGCCTCCGCTATCAGCACGTCGCCGCCTTCAACCGGCCGCAAAAACTCGATCGAGCAGCCGGATGCGACCGTGTTGATGTTGTACGTGTTGCAGGCGAACGCGAACGCCGAATCGGCGAGCGTGAAAATCAGGCCACCGTGGCAAATCTGATGGCCGTTCAGAAAATCGTCGCGCACGACCATGCGCAGACGCGCATAGCCTTGGCGCACCTCGACGATCTCGAGGCCGAGCGCCCGGCTGCATGCGTCGTTCTCGTACATGGCGGCGGCGGTTGCGCGGGCGAGCTCGTCCGGCGTCATCTGCTCGGGACGGTTTGGTTGCGTGGACATGTCAGCGGCCCTCGAAACGCGGCGCGCGTTTTTCGACGAAGGCTTGCACGCCTTCCGCGTAATCGTGGGACGCCCCGAGTTGGCGTTGCAGATCGCGTTCCAGATCGAGTTGCTGATCGAGCGTTTGCGTCGCGCCGGCGCGCATCGCCTGTTTGATCGCGGCCATCGCGCGCGTTGGTTGCTGTGCGAGTGTTGCGGCGAGTTGCGCCGCGCTGGAGGCGAGCTCCGCGTCGTCGACGGCTTGCCAGATCAAGCCCCAACTTTCGGCTTTCTCCGCCCCCAGTTTGTCGCCGGTGATGGCGAGCCCCAAGGCGCGCGCCATGCCGACACGTCGCGGCAGAAACCAGGTGCCGCCGGAGTCCGGCACGAGGCCGATCTTCACGAAAGCCTGAATGAAGCTTGCGGACCGGGCCGCGAGCACAAGGTCGCAAGCCAGCGCGAGGTTGGCGCCGGCGCCGGCAGCCGTGCCGTTGACTGCCGCGATCACTGGCAGCGGCAGCGCTTGCAGGCGGCGAATCAGCGGATTGAAATATTCATCGATCAGTGCCCCCAGATCGGTCATCGCGCCGGGCGTGAAGTCGAGGTCCGCCAGGTCCTGGCCCGCGCAGAAGCCGCGTCCCGCGCCGGTCAGGACGAGGGCGCGCGCGCCGGAGGCTTCGACCTCGTCGAGTGCCGCGCTCAGTTCCTGATGCATTGCGCGCGTGAAGCTATTGAGCTTGTCCGGGCGGTTTAGCGTGATGGTCGCAACATGATTGGATGCGTCGATGTGCACGCGGATCGCTTCATACGACATTGGGTGTCTCCTCTCAAAGTGTCTTTGATCGATGGGCGCTGCGGTGCCGCCGTCAGAGCCGC
Source organism: Paraburkholderia terricola (assembly GCF_003330825.1). Lineage (NCBI taxonomy): Bacteria > Pseudomonadati > Pseudomonadota > Betaproteobacteria > Burkholderiales > Burkholderiaceae > Paraburkholderia > Paraburkholderia terricola. The sequence goes on along the minus strand of NZ_CP024941.1, from coordinate 3,574,216 downwards.
TCGATCACCAACGCAATGCCTTGGCCCACGCCGATACACATCGTGCAAAGTGCAAAGCGGCCATTGCTTCGTTCGAGTTGATACAGCGCGGTCGTGATCAGACGCGCGCCCGATGCGCCAAGCGGGTGGCCAAGCGCAATCGCTCCGCCGTTCGGATTGACGCGCGGATCGTCATCGCGCAGACCGAGCGTGCGAAGAACGGCTAGGCCCTGTGATGCGAAGGCCTCATTGAGTTCGATCACGTCGAACTGGTCGAGCGTCATGCCGAGTTGCCTGATGAGCTTTTGCGTAGCCGGCGCCGGCCCGATGCCCATGACGCGCGGCTCCACGCCCGCCGTTGCCATGCCCACCACGCGGGCGCGGCGATGCAGGCCGTATTGATCGGCAGCTTGCTGGTTCGCGAGCAGCAGTGCGCATGCGCCGTCGTTTACGCCTGACGCATTGCCGGCGGTCACGCTACCGTCCGGACGAACCACGCCCTTGAGCTTGCCCAGGCTTTCGAGCGAAGTTTCCCGTGGATGTTCGTCGAGCGTCACGCGCACGGGATCGCCTTTCTTCTGTGCAATTTCAACGCCGACGATTTCCTGGGCCAACGTGCCGTCGCGCTGCGCGCGGGCCGCCTTTTGTTGACTTGCCAGGGCAAACGCGTCCTGGTCCGCGCGGCTGATACCGAATTCGACAGCGACGTTTTCCGCGGTTTCAGGCATCGAGTCCACGCCGTACTGGCGTTTCATCAGCGGATTGATGAAGCGCCAGCCGATGGTGGTGTCGTGGATCCCGGCTTGCCGCGAAAACGCGCTGCCGGCCTTGCCCATGACGAACGGCGCGCGCGTCATGCTTTCGACGCCGCCGGCGATCATCAGACGCGCCTCGCCCGCCTTGATCGCGCGAGCGGCGGTGCCGACCGCATCCATGCCCGAGCCGCACAGGCGATTGATGGTTGCGCCGGGCGCCTCCGTGGGCAAACCGGCCAGCAACGCAGACATGCGCGCGACGTTGCGGTTGTCTTCGCCGGCCTGATTGGCGCAACCGTAGATCACGTCGTCGAGCATTCGCCAGTCGACGCCCGGATTGCGCTCGATCAGCGCCTTGATCGGCACCGCGCCGAGGTCGTCGGCGCGGACATCCTTCAGGGCGCCGCCGTAGCGGCCGATTGGGGTGCGAATCGCGTCGCAAATGAAAGCGTCGTTCATATGGGTTCCTGCCGAAAGGAATCGGCGCGAGATGCCGATTCGATGTCTCATGTTAGTTGGGGCGTACAGCGCGGTCCATTCGGCCAAACGGCATAAGACAAACGCTGTGCTTCCGTCTTATGTCGTTCAGCCAGCTACCGCAGGCGCTGCTTTGGGTTCAACATGAACGCGGCTTTGAACCACGCGGAAGCGGTTGGCGACGAAGGCGGCGTCGGTCAGCGCGGCATTGGCCGCCGGGTTTGCGCCGGTGCCGTGGAAGTCGGAAAAGGCCGCCGACTGGTTGACGAATACGCCGCCCGTCAGATTGATCGACAGTGCGACGCCGCCGCGGATCGATGCCTCGTGAGCAGCTTCGAGCACGGCTTCGTCGGTGCTATAGACCGACAGTGTCAGCGCGCCGTGCTCGGCGGCGATTGCGCCGGCCAGGTCGAGAGATTGTGCGGTCGAATCCGTGGCGATCACGAACGAAATCGGGCCGAACCATTCCTTCGTGAAGCTGGCGTGATCATGGGCGGCATCCAGTTGCAGCACGAGCGGGGTACGCACGCGCGCGCCGGCAAAAGTCGGATGTTCGAGCGCTTGGCTTTCGACCAGAACGCGGCCGAGCTGGTCCGCTTCCTCGATGCGCCGGATGACGCCGTCGTTTTGAATCGCCCCAAGCAGGTCGACTGCGCGGGCCGGGTCGGCCACCAGTTTTTGCACCGCGCCGGCAATGGCCTGCGCGACCTCGTCGAAGCTCAGCGTGCCATGAGCGGCGCGAATGCCGCCGCGCGGCACATAGATGTTTTGCGGCGCCGTGCACATCTGGCCCGAATACAGCGCGAGTGAGAAGGAGATGTTGCGGGCAACGGCTTTGATGTCGTCGACCGAATCGATCACGATCTGGTTGACGCCGGCTTTCTCGGTATAGACCTGCGCCTGGTGCGCATGGCGCTCGAGCCACGTGCCGTTCTGCGTGCTACCCGTGAAGTCGATGAGCTTGATTTCCGGACGCACGGCCAGATCCTGGACGAGCGCACCGTCGTTCGGCTCGGTGGCCAGCAACGTGACGACGTTCGGATCGAAACCGGCTTCGCGCAACACGTCACGCGCGATTCGTACAGTCAGCGCGAGAGGCAGGATCGCGCCGGGGTGCGGCTTGACGATGACCGTGTTGCCGGTGGCGAGATCGGCGAAAAGGCCCGGATAGCCGTTCCATGTCGGGAACGTGCAGCAGCCGAGTACGAGGCCCGTGCCGCGCGGTACGACGGTGTAACGCTTGTGCATGGAGAGCGGCGGGTTCTTGCCTTGCGGTTTTTCCCAGTGGGCGTCGGCCGGAATACTGCGTAGTTGGTCCCACGCATACACGACCGCCTCGAGCGCTCGGTCTTGTGCGTGCGGGCCGCCGGCCTGAAAGGACATCATGAATGCCTGGCCGGTTGTGTGCATCACGCTATAGCCGATTTCAAAGCTGGAGCGATTCACGCGCGCCAGAATTTCCAGGCATACGCCGACCCATGCCTGCGGACCGGCTCCACGCCAGTCGCGCTGCGCCTCGGCGGCTGCGGCAATGAGTGCGTCGGGATCCGCCTTCGGATAGCGCACGCCGAGCGGAAACCCGAACGGCGAGACCTCCGCGCCGACGGTTTCTCCGGTGGACGGTTGGTCCAGCTCGAAGACTTTGTTCAGATGTGCTTTGAAGGCGGCTTCGCCGTCCGCATTAGCTGTTTCCCCGTACACTTTCGGACTGGGCATCTCGACGAACGGACTCCAGTAGCCACGCGTCTCGATGGCGGTGAGGGCCTTTTGCAACGTGTCTTCGTGCTTCGCGAATAGGGGGTGTGTCATGGCAGAGGGCTTTGGCTGTGCGTTGAGAAAACCCTGTCGAATAATTGACCGACCGGTTGGTTTGTGAATGGTAGCATTACTGGAACGACGGCGCGAAGCGTTTTCGCGCGTGAACTAATCGATTAGGAGGCGGGCATGGCTTACGAAAATATTCTGGTTGAGACGCGAGGGCGGGTCGGTTTGGTCACGTTGAATCGTCCGAAGGCGCTGAACGCCTTGAACGATGCGCTGATGGACGAGTTGGGAAAGGCACTGCGCGAGTTCGATGATGATGACGCCATCGGTGCGATCGTGATTACCGGCAGCGAGAAGGCGTTCGCGGCGGGCGCCGACATCGGCATGATGTCGACCTATACGTATATGGACGTCTATAAAGGCGACTACATCACGCGCAACTGGGAAGCGGTGCGCTCCATCCGCAAGCCGATCATTGCAGCGGTGGCAGGCTTCGCCCTCGGCGGTGGCTGCGAATTGGCGATGATGTGCGACATCATTTTTGCCGCCGATTCAGCAAAGTTCGGTCAACCGGAAATCAAGCTCGGCATCATGCCGGGTGCCGGCGGCACCCAGCGGCTACCGCGCGCCGTCTCAAAGGCGAAGGCAATGGACCTCTGCCTGACCGCGCGTTTTATGGATGCCGCGGAAGCCGAGCGTGCCGGACTCGTTTCGCGCGTCATTCCTGCCGCATCTCTGGTCGAGGAGTCCATCGCCGCAGCTGCGACCATCGCTGAATTTCCGCTGCCGGCAGTGATGATGGTGAAGGAGTCGGTCAACCGCGCATATGAAACGACGCTTGCGGAAGGCGTGCATTTTGAGCGCCGCCTATTCCATTCGCTCTTCGCGACGGAAGACCAGAAAGAAGGGATGGCCGCTTTCGTGGAGAAGCGCAAACCGGTTTTCAAACATCGTTAATACGTTTGTCAAAATAACGCTTGCAAGGCCCGTTCGGGGTCGCTAGAATCTCGCTCTTTCGTGCCCCGGACAGCGGGGCGCGGGAAGCGGGAGAGCCAGCAATGGCGGGGGTTTGCGGCAGGTCGGACGGGTTAGAAAGTTGGAAAAACCTGTTGACGGCGTGACGGAAGTTCTCCATAATCTCGTTTCTCTGCTGCAGATGCAGCGACGCAGAACGAAGCGGTGCCGGGTGGTTGAAGTGGGCGTCGTGACGGTGGTGAATGCGTAAGCGATCTTTAAAAACTAACAGCCGATAAGTGTGGGCGCTTGATGCGCGGCGCGCGGTGGATTCTTCGGGGTCTGCCGGAAGCGAAAGTATCAAGTCTCACACAGTAATGAAAGGAAGGTTTTCCTGTTGAAAGACAGGATGATCATTCGTCAGTACGTTGAGTGAGCGACCGGTTGGTAAAACAACCGAAAAACAGTAACAGGCATTGAACTGAAGAGTTTGATCCTGGCTCAGATTGAACGCTGGCGGCATGCCTTACACATGCAAGTCGAACGGCAGCACGGGGGCAACCCTGGTGGCGAGTGGCGAACGGGTGAGTAATACATCGGAACGTGTCCTGTAGTGGGGGATAGCCCGGCGAAAGCCGGATTAATACCGCATACGCTCTGCGGAGGAAAGCGGGGGCTCCTTCGGGACCTCGCGCTACAGGGGCGGCCGATGGCAGATTAGCTAGTTGGTGGGGTAAAGGCCTACCAAGGCGACGATCTGTAGCTGGTCTGAGAGGACGACCAGCCACACTGGGACTGAGACACGGCCCAGACTCCTACGGGAGGCAGCAGTGGGGAATTTTGGACAATGGGCGCAAGCCTGATCCAGCAATGCCGCGTGTGTGAAGAAGGCCTTCGGGTTGTAAAGCACTTTTGTCCGGAAAGAAAACCTCTGCCCTAATACGGCGGGGGGATGACGGTACCGGAAGAATAAGCACCGGCTAACTACGTGCCAGCAGCCGCGGTAATACGTAGGGTGCAAGCGTTAATCGGAATTACTGGGCGTAAAGCGTGCGCAGGCGGTCCGCTAAGACAGATGTGAAATCCCCGGGCTTAACCTGGGAACTGCATTTGTGACTGGCGGGCTAGAGTATGGCAGAGGGGGGTAGAATTCCACGTGTAGCAGTGAAATGCGTAGAGATGTGGAGGAATACCGATGGCGAAGGCAGCCCCCTGGGCCAATACTGACGCTCATGCACGAAAGCGTGGGGAGCAAACAGGATTAGATACCCTGGTAGTCCACGCCCTAAACGATGTCAACTAGTTGTCGGGCCTTCATTGGCTTGGTAACGTAGCTAACGCGTGAAGTTGACCGCCTGGGGAGTACGGTCGCAAGATTAAAACTCAAAGGAATTGACGGGGACCCGCACAAGCGGTGGATGATGTGGATTAATTCGATGCAACGCGAAAAACCTTACCTACCCTTGACATGTACGGAATCCTGCTGAGAGGTGGGAGTGCCCGAAAGGGAGCCGTAACACAGGTGCTGCATGGCTGTCGTCAGCTCGTGTCGTGAGATGTTGGGTTAAGTCCCGCAACGAGCGCAACCCTTGTCCCTAGTTGCTACGCAAGAGCACTCCAGGGAGACTGCCGGTGACAAACCGGAGGAAGGTGGGGATGACGTCAAGTCCTCATGGCCCTTATGGGTAGGGCTTCACACGTCATACAATGGTCGGAACAGAGGGTCGCCAAGCCGCGAGGTGGAGCCAATCCCAGAAAACCGATCGTAGTCCGGATCGCACTCTGCAACTCGAGTGCGTGAAGCTGGAATCGCTAGTAATCGCGGATCAGCATGCCGCGGTGAATACGTTCCCGGGTCTTGTACACACCGCCCGTCACACCATGGGAGTGGGTTTTACCAGAAGTGGCTAGTCTAACCGCAAGGAGGACGGTCACCACGGTAGGATTCATGACTGGGGTGAAGTCGTAACAAGGTAGCCGTATCGGAAGGTGCGGCTGGATCACCTCCTTTCTCGAGCTAACGCGTCCAAGTGTTGAGCGCTCACGCTTATCGGCTGTGAAATCAGGCAGACTCAGGGGTCTGTAGCTCAGCTGGTTAGAGCACCGTCTTGATAAGGCGGGGGTCGATGGTTCGAACCCATCCAGACCCACCATTGTCTTGTCTGGTGTGCTGAATGCAACCCCTCTGGCGCATCTGCATGATCCCGGGGGATTAGCTCAGCTGGGAGAGCACCTGCTTTGCAAGCAGGGGGTCGTCGGTTCGATCCCGTCATCCTCCACCAATCCTCAATGCGCAGTGTTCTGTGTACGGCACAGAGCGTTTTGCATTGGCGATTGAGCCAGTCAGAGTGATACGCGGTTATGGCAACTGCGATATCGGCTGTCGTTCTTTAACAATCAGGAAGAAGTAGTAAAGAGATTCACGAAAGGGTACCTCGAGATGGGTGTCCGAGTAGGTGAATCAGGGTTGTGATTGTATCAATGTATGAAAGGGGAATCGGAAGATTGCCCTGGAATACGGCGCAACACGAATACTCAACCTGTAGCGAGCTCAACGGATCCGCAAGGACCGGGAGACACACTCGTTATAGGGTCAAGCGAACAAGTGCATGTGGTGGATGCCTTGGCGATCACAGGCGATGAAGGACGCGGTAGCCTGCGAAAAGCGGTGGGGAGCTGGCAAACGAGCTTTGATCCACCGATATCCGAATGGGGAAACCCACTCCTTATGGAGTATCCGTAGCTGAATACATAGGCTACGTGAAGCGAACGCGGTGAACTGAAACATCTAAGTAACCGCAGGAAAAGAAATCAACCGAGATTCCCAGAGTAGTGGCGAGCGAAATGGGAGCAGCCTGTACTCTTTATCTTCATTGTTAGTCGAACGCTCTGGAAAGTGCGGCCATAGCAGGTGATAGCCCTGTAGACGAAAACAGCGAGGAAGAACTAGGTGTACGACAAGTAGGGCGGGACACGTGAAATCCTGTCTGAAGATGGGGGGACCATCCTCCAAGGCTAAATACTCGTGATCGACCGATAGTGAACCAGTACCGTGAGGGAAAGGCGAAAAGAACCCCGGGAGGGGAGTGAAACAGATCCTGAAACCGCATGCATACAAACAGTCGGAGCCTCGCAAGGGGTGACGGCGTACCTTTTGTATAATGGGTCAGCGACTTACATTCAGTGGCAAGCTTAACCGATTAGGGCAGGCGTAGCGAAAGCGAGTCCGAACAGGGCGATTCAGTCGCTGGGTGTAGACCCGAAACCAGGTGATCTATCCATGGCCAGGATGAAGGTGCGGTAACACGTACTGGAGGTCCGAACCCACTAACGTTGAAAAGTTAGGGGATGAGCTGTGGATAGGGGTGAAAGGCTAAACAAACCTGGAAATAGCTGGTTCTCTCCGAAAACTATTTAGGTAGTGCCTCGTGTATCACCTTCGGGGGTAGAGCACTGTCATGGTTGTGGGGTCCATTGCGGATTACTACGCCATAGCAAACTCCGAATACCGAAGAGTGCAATCACGGGAGACAGACATCGGGTGCTAACGTCCGGTGTCAAGAGGGAAACAACCCAGACCGCCAGCTAAGGTCCCCAAATATTGCTAAGTGGGAAACGAAGTGGGAAGGCTAAAACAGTCAGGAGGTTGGCTTAGAAGCAGCCATCCTTTAAAGAAAGCGTAATAGCTCACTGATCGAGTCGTCCTGCGCGGAAGATGTAACGGGGCTAAGCAATATACCGAAGCTGCGGATGCATATTTATATGCATGGTAGGAGAGCGTTCCGTAAGCCTGCGAAGGTGCACTGGAAAGTGTGCTGGAGGTATCGGAAGTGCGAATGCTGACATGAGTAGCGATAAAGGGGGTGAAAGGCCCCCTCGCCGTAAGCCCAAGGTTTCCTACGCAACGTTCATCGGCGTAGGGTGAGTCGGCCCCTAAGGCGAGGCAGAAATGCGTAGCTGATGGGAAGCAGGTTAATATTCCTGCACCATTGTTGAATGCGATGGGGGGACGGATCGCGGAAGGTTGTCCGGGTGTTGGAAGTCCCGGTCCTTGCATTGGAGAAGGCGCTTTGGCAAATCCGGGCGCGTAATTCAAGGGTGTGAGGCCAGTCACTTCGGTGACGAAGCAATCGGAAGTGGTTCCAGGAAAAGCCTCTAAGCTTCAGTTCAACAAGACCGTACCGCAAACCGACACAGGTGGGCGAGATGAGTATTCTAAGGCGCTTGAGAGAACTCGGGAGAAGGAACTCGGCAAATTGGTACCGTAACTTCGGGATAAGGTACGCCCCTGTAGCTTGATGCGCCTGCGCGCAAAGGGTGAAGGGGTTGCAATAAACTGGTGGCTGCGACTGTTTAATAAAAACACAGCACTCTGCAAACACGAAAGTGGACGTATAGGGTGTGACGCCTGCCCGGTGCCGGAAGATTAAATGATGGGGTGCAAGCTCCTGATTGAAGTCCCGGTAAACGGCGGCCGTAACTATAACGGTCCTAAGGTAGCGAAATTCCTTGTCGGGTAAGTTCCGACCTGCACGAATGGCGTAACGATGGCCACACTGTCTCCTCCCGAGACTCAGCGAAGTTGAAGTGTTTGTGATGATGCAATCTCCCCGCGGCTAGACGGAAAGACCCCATGAACCTTTACTGTAGCTTTGCATTGGACTTTGAACCGGTCTGTGTAGGATAGGTGGGAGGCTTTGAAGCGTGAACGCCAGTTTGCGTGGAGCCATCCTTGAAATACCACCCTGATCTGTTTGAGGTTCTAACCCTGGTCCGTGAATCCGGACCGGGGACAGTGCATGGTAGGCAGTTTGACTGGGGCGGTCTCCTCCCAAAGTGTAACGGAGGAGTACGAAGGTACGCTAGGTACGGTCGGAAATCGTGCTGATAGTGCAATGGCATAAGCGTGCTTGACTGCGAGACCGACAAGTCGAGCAGGTGCGAAAGCAGGTCATAGTGATCCGGTGGTTCTGTATGGAAGGGCCATCGCTCAACGGATAAAAGGTACTCTGGGGATAACAGGCTGATACCGCCCAAGAGTTCATATCGACGGCGGTGTTTGGCACCTCGATGTCGGCTCATCTCATCCTGGGGCTGTAGCCGGTCCCAAGGGTATGGCTGTTCGCCATTTAAAGAGGTACGTGAGCTGGGTTTAAAACGTCGTGAGACAGTTTGGTCCCTATCTGCCGTGGGCGCTGGATATTTGAAGGGGGCTGCTCCTAGTACGAGAGGACCGGAGTGGACGAACCTCTGGTGTACCGGTTGTCACGCCAGTGGCATCGCCGGGTAGCTATGTTCGGAAGAGATAACCGCTGAAAGCATCTAAGCGGGAAACTCGCCTTAAGATGAGATATCCCCGGGGCTTCGAGCCCCTTGAAGGGTCGTTCAAGACCAGGACGTTGATAGGTCAGGTGTGTAAGCGCAGTAATGCGTTGAGCTAACTGATACTAATTGCCCGTAAGGCTTGATCCTATAACCAGTGTGTTTCCGGTGGCGCCTCCCCGCGTCGCCCCGCACGGTTGAGATCCGCGTTGTGCCCGATACACTCACCACCCCATTGCCCCTGGTGCGATGCACCAGACACTACTTCTTCCAGATTGGTCGTGTTGACCCCCGCGTCAACCTGACAACAAGTCATGCCTGATGACCATAGCGAGTCGGTACCACCCCTTCCCATCCCGAACAGGACCGTGAAACGACTCCACGCCGATGATAGTGCGGATTGCCCGTGTGAAAGTAGGTAATCGTCAGGCTCCCATGCAGAAACACAGACCCCACCCCACACCGGTGGGGTTTGTGCGTTTACGGCCCCGAAAAATCGCCATGTCCTGCAAAAGCGGTGCAAAACCAGAAAGGTCCACACAAAGCCCCGCTCACCGCCTCACGCCTTCGCAAGAGCGAGGAGGCGGCGACAAGAAACTGCCTCACGCCCGCATAATTACCTCATTTTTCTTGCGCAAGAAACCGTTGCGCCAATCGCACCCAGTACGTTGAACCGATTGGCAATAGCTCGTCGTTGAAGTCATAGCTCGCGTTGTGCAGCATGCAAGGGCCAGCACCATGCCCCGAATCCCGGTGGCCACCCTCGCCGTTGCCCAGAAATGCGTAACAGCCCGGTTTCGCCAGCAACATGAAGGAAAAGTCCTCGGCGCCCATCGTCGGTTCGACGGCATCGTCGACATTTTCTGGCCCCACAACCTCTTTCATGACCGCTGCCGCAAAACGCGTCGCTTCGCCGCTGTTGATTGTCGGCGGATAGTTTCGGTGAAACTGGATTTCGACGGAACAATCATAGGCTTCCGCAGTGCTTTCCGCGATTTTGCGCATACGCGCTTCAATCAGATCCAGTGTTTCGGTGGTAAAAGTGCGTACCGTTCCGGCGATCCACGCAACATTCGGGACAACGTTGACGGCATCCCCGGCGTGAACCTGGGTAATCGACAACACCGCGGTGTCAATTGGCTTCTTGTTCCGCGTAATGATGCTCTGCAGGCCACTCGCAATCTGCACCGCAGTAAACACCGGGTCGTGTCCGTTGTGCGGTAGCGCCGCATGGGATCCTACGCCCTTGATTTCAATTCGAAATTCGTTACTCGACGCCATGATGGGGCCCTCGGTCACACCAAAGTGGCCCGCCGGCATGCCTGGCCAGTTATGGATGCCGAACACCGCGTCTACCGGGAATTTAACGAACAGGCCATCGTCGATCATTGCTTGGGCGCCAGCGCCGCCCTCTTCGGCTGGCTGGAAAATGAACACGATCGTGCCGTCGAACTCGCCGTGACTTGCCAGATGCCGCGCTGCGCCGAGGAGCATCGCAGTATGCCCATCGTGGCCGCATGCATGCATTTTTCCATCGTGTTGCGAGCGATGATCGAAGGCATTCAGTTCCTGAATGGGCAAAGCGTCCATGTCTGCGCGCAGTCCAATCGAGCGCGCACTGTTGCCGCGCTTCAGTACGCCGACTACGCCTGTTTTGCCTAAGCCACGGTGAGTTTCGATGCCCCAGGACTCAAGATTCCTCGCAACCAGGTCTGCTGTTGCTGTCTCTTCATAGCGCAGTTCCGGATGAGCATGAATCGTTCGTCGAAGGGTTTGGATTTCTCCATGAGCGGCTTGAATTTCGGGGATTAGTTTCATGATGGAAGTGATGTTGCGCCTGTGCTTGGGCTTGCGTGGAATCGCTCGGGGCCATGTGGCCCGGGCACGGTGATAACCGATTCTACGCCGAAGGCATTTTTGGAGGCATCGCGAGGCTAAACCGCAATGGACGCTAAAATTCGAGATTGCCTCCATTCACCATTACGTTGGACGGGTCGCCCGATGAATGCTCCGACCGAATTCGCTCGCGCCGTGTGTCCACACGATTGCCCCGATACCTGCGCGATGCGCGTGACCGTCGAGGGTGGGCGGGCGATCAAAGTCGTCGGCGACCCGGAGCATCCGCCGACTCAAGGCGCGCTGTGTACCAAAGTCAGCCGCTATGCGGAGCGGGTGCACCATCCGAATCGGCTAACGACCCCAATGAAGCGCGTCGGCCGAAAAGGCGAGGGTCGCTTTGAGCCGATCAGTTGGGACGAAGCGTTGGAATTGGCCGCCGCGCGTCTCTCCGAAATCGCGAGCCGCGCACCGGAAGCAATCCTGCCGTACAGCTATGCCGGCACGATGGGCCTCGTTCAGGGCGATAGCATCGCGCAGCGATTTTTCCACAAGCTGGGCGCATCGCAGCTGGACCGCACCATCTGCGCGGCAGCCGGCGCCGCAGGCTTGAAATACACCTATGGCGCGAGCCTCGGCATGCTCACCGAGTTCTTCTCCGAGAGCGAGGTTATTCTGATTTGGGGCTCCAATCCGATCGCTTCGAACCTGCATTTCTGGACGCGTGCCCAGGAAGCCAAACGCCGCGGCGCGCGCCTGATCGCGATAGATCCGTATCGCTCGCTGACGGCGGAGAAATGTCACCAGCACATCGCGCTGAAACCCGGCACCGACGCCGCCTTGGCGCTCGGCATGATGAACGTGCTGATCACGGAAAACCGGCTCGACCACGCGTACATCGCGGCCCATACGCTAGGTTTTGCCGAACTGAAGGTTCGCGCGCTCAGCTATTCCCCGGCACGAGTTGCCGACATTTGCGGCATCGACGAACAAGTGGTCGTCGACCTCGCGCGCCTTTACGGCAGCACGAGGAAGTCCGCGATCCGAATGAACTACGGCTTGCAAAGGGTCCGCGGCGGCGGCAACGCCGTGCGCGCCATCGCCAGCCTGCCTTCGTTGACAGGCGCATGGCGGGAACGAGCGGGTGGTGCGCTGCTGTCGTCGTCCGGATGGGCGCCTGTCGACTCGCACGCGTTGCAGCGCCCGGACCTGATGCCGGGTTGGCCGACCAAGCCGTCTCGCGTCATCAATATGAATGCGATCGGCGACGCCTTGCTGCACCCGGGCGGCGCCGCGTTCGGGCCTAAAGTCGAGGCACTGATCGTCTACAACTCGAATCCAGTTGCCGTTGCTCCCGACTCGGAGCGAGTCGCGGCGGGCTTTGCGCGCGAGGACCTGTTCACGATCGTGCTGGAGCATTTCCAGACCGACACCGCCGACTACGCCGATTTACTGCTGCCCGCCACGACGCAGCTCGAACACCTCGACGTGCACAAGTCGTATGGGCATACCCACGTGATGGTCAATTTGCCGGCGATCGCTGCGGTTGGCGATGCTCGGCCGAACACCGAGATTTTCCGTGACCTCGCGCGTCGCATGGGCATCGAGGAGCCGGCGCTGTATGAAAGCGACGAAACGGTCGCGCAAGCTGCATTCCGTTGGCAAGACAAAACGCTCGAAGGCGTCGACTGGAATACGCTGAAGCAGACCGGTTGGGCGAAGCTGAACTTGCCCGACGCGCCGTTCGCCGAAGGCGGCTTTCGCACGCCGTCCGGCAAATGCGAGTTCTACAGTGAGCGCCTCGCGCAGCAAGGGCTCGACCCGCTTCCGGATTACTTGCCGCCCTACGAATCGGCCGACGGGGCGCCCGAACTGGCCGCCCGCTATCCGCTTGCGATGATCTCACCGCCCGCCCGCAATTTTCTGAACAGCACCTTCGTGAACATTGAAAGTTTGCGCTCGACGGAAGGCGTGCCGCACCTGGATATTCATCCGGTTGACGCTCGACAGCGAAAAATCGTCGATGGTGATCAGGTACGCATTTTCAACGACCGCGGCTCGATGCAAGCGCGCGCCCGTGTCACCGACAAGGCGCGCGAAGGGCTCGTCGTCGGCCTGTCGATCTGGTGGAAGAAACTCGCGCCGGACGGTCGGAACGCCAACCAGGTGACCAGTCAGGCGCTCACCGATCTGGGTGGGTCGGCAACCTTTTACGACTGTCTCGTCGAAGTCGAGCGGGCCTGAAATACATTCAAATGATTGCGCGAGCCTCGTCCTGAACTGGTTCGAGGCTGCCGTCTACTATGCCGCTTTTCGCGAATAGTACCGAGGTGCCCATGCTACGATGCGTTTTTAGCACGACCATTCGAAAATAAAGAAGGAGACGCTGCATGAACAAAATCTGGCTGAAATCCTATCCGCCCGGCGTACCCGCAGAGATCGATCCGAGCCGCTATTCGTCAGTCTCGGAATTGCTTGAAGAAGCCTTCCGCGATCATCGCGCCAAACCGGCATTCGTCTGCATGGGGCAGGAGATCAGCTACGGCGAACTCGACGCGCTCTCGCATAAACTCGCCGCATGGTTCCAGTCCAAGGGTCTTGCTCGCGGCGCGCGCATCGCAATCATGATGCCGAACGTGCTGCAATACCCGGTGGCGATTGCCGCGATCCTTCGCGCGGGTTACGTGGTTGTCAACGTGAACCCGCTTTACACCCCGCGTGAACTCGAACATCAATTGAAGGACAGCGGAGCGGAAGCGATCGTCCTGCTCGAAAACTTCGCGGTCACCGTGCAGGCAATCGTTCGCAACACGTCGATCAAGCATATCGTCGTGGCGGCGATGGGTGACCTGATGGGTATCAAGGGCGCGCTGGTCAACTTCGTCGTGCGCCGCGTGAAGAAGATGGTGCCGGCCTGGAGCCTGCCGGGCCACGTCAAATTCAACACCGCAGTCGCGCAAGGCGCCCGCCAAAGCTTCAAGCCAGTCCAGCAACGTCCCGACGACGTCGCGTTTCTGCAGTACACAGGCGGCACCACCGGCGTGGCCAAGGGCGCGACGCTTCTGCATCGCAATCTGATCGCCAACGTGCTGCAGTCGGAAGTCTGGCTCGATCCGGTTCGCGCGAACCGTGCGGACATCGACCAGTTCATCACTGTTGTCGCGTTGCCGCTCTATCACGTGTTCGCGCTGACGGTGTGCGGCCTGTTGACGATTCGCACCGGCGGCCTCGGCGTGCTGATTCCGAACCCGCGCGACATTCCCGGCATGATCAAGGCGCTGGAAGGCTATCCGATCACGACGATTCCCGCCGTCAACACGCTGTACAACGCGCTTCTGAATAGTCCGGATTTTCATAAGCTCGATTTTTCGAAGCTGATTGCGGCGAATGGAGGCGGTATGGCGGTCCAGGAAGCGGTCGCCAAACGCTGGTACGAGCATACGCATACACCGATCATCGAAGGCTATGGTTTGTCGGAGACGTCGCCCTGCGTCACCTGCAATCCGGTGACCGTCACTGAATACAGTGGGACGATCGGTCTGCCGCTGCCGTCGACGGAAATCTCGATCCGCGACGACGAAAACAACGAAGTTCCGCTCGGCCAGCCGGGCGAAATCTGCATCCGCGGGCCGCAGGTCATGGCGGGTTATTGGAACCGGCCGGACGAAACCGCCAAGGTGATGACCCAGGACGGCTTCTTCAAATCCGGCGACGTCGGCGTCATGAACGAGGGCGGCTTCGTCAAGATCGTCGATCGTAAGAAGGACATGATCCTGGTGTCCGGTTTCAACGTCTATCCGAATGAAGTCGAGGACGTGGTCGCCAAGCTGCCGGGCGTATTCGAAGTCGCCGCGGTCGGCGTGCCGGACCAGCATTCCGGCGAAGCGGTGAAGCTGTTCGTCGTGAAGAAAGATCCTGCGCTCACCGACGCCGATGTCTTCGCCTACTGCAAGCAGCAATTGACCGGCTATAAGCGGCCGAAGATCGTCGAATTTCGCGCGGAACTGCCGAAGAGCAACGTGGGCAAGATTCTGCGCCGGGAATTGCGCGACGGCCGGGCGTAGGCCGGACCCGCATACGCTTGGGCCGCAGCGCGAAGCTGCGCCGCAACTCACGCACGGTAGGGCGAAAACGAAAAAGCCCGGCACGACGAAAGTCGGCCGGGCTTTTTTCGCGCTGTCGCCACAAGGCCGGCAAAGCCAGTGCAGCGGCGACGGTCACAAAAAAAGGCGCCCGAAGGCGCCTTGAGGCAAACTGCTTTTTTACGACTTATTAGAACTTGTGGCGGATACCAACGCGAGCCGCGAGTTGGTTCTGGTTCGACGAACCCGACAGGCCGTTGATGCCAGCCGTTGCAGCGACCGTGCCGGTGCCTGCTGCATTCAGCACGTCACCCGAGGCGTGTTGGTACACACCAATCACGTACACGTCGGTGCGCTTGGAGAGGAAGTAATCCACGCCGAGCGAGCCTTGGTGGTACTGCGCACGCGATGCGCCTTCGATGGTCGCGCCGCGCGTGTAGTCGTATGCAGCGCCGACCAGCAATGCCGGGGTCAACTGATACTTGAAGTTGATTTCCGCGTTGTTAAACGTAACCGATTGGCCGCGGACCGCCGGCTGCGCGAACGCCACGCCCAGGTTCGAGAAGCGGATGTTCGAGTACGTCAGGCCGACCGTTGCGGCGCCGAACGTGTACGCGCCACCGGCACCAATTACCTGGTACGTGTTCGCCGACGTGTACGCGCCATAAACCGGCGACGACACAGCTGCGCTAGCAGCCGGCAGCGGCGACTGGCCGCCGTTGTTGAACAGGCCGCCCGAAGCTGCCGGCGTACGTGCGTTCAAGTAACCAACGCCGAGAACGAGGGGACCGTTGTTGTAGCCCGCGCCCAACGACCAGATCTGGTTCTTCGTGACGTCGCCAGCAATACCGCCGAAGCTGTACGTGCCGCCGAACTTGAGGCCGGCGTAGTCGGCGCTCGTGAACTTGACCGTGTTGTTCGTGCGGTATGCGTTGTTGAAGTTGTCGATGTCGCCCGGGTGAGCAGCGATGTAGCCGCCCCACTGGTCGCCCGCTTCCAGCGGACCGACGTAGTCGACGACGGAGTCGTACTGACGACCCAGCGTGACCGTGCCGAACTGGCTCGACAGACCCACATAAGCTTGACGGCCGAACATCAGACCGCCTTGACCCAGCTTGCCGTTGTTCACGTCAAAGCCGTTTTCCAACACGAAGATCGCCTTCAGACCGCCGCCCAGATCTTCCGCACCGCGCAGGCCGAAACGCGAGCCTTGCATGACGCCGCTGGACAGGTTGTACAGGTGCTTGCCACCCGAATTGGTGTTGATGTTGAAGCCTTCGTCAATGATACCGTACAGGGTCACGCTGCTCTGAGCATGAGCGACGCCTGCGAATGCGCCCAGTGCTGCAAGAGCGAGAAGCGACTTTTTCATCGAATGATCTCCAAGAATTACGAATCTTTTGTACAAGGCGAATATTTATGTAGCGTTGAGGCCTTGCTTGTCCAACTTCGCGAGAAGTTGCACGTAATGTAACAAAAGGCATACATGGCACAAAGAAAAAGGAGATAGCCGGGAACGCTCCTGTTTCGTTTACGCAACATGGTCTAAAATTCGAAACTGGCCGCCCGATTCATGCGAATTGGAGGTTTCCGCAGAACCGGTTTGATCCCGCAAATGCTTGTCGCGCGGGCCTGTCGGAGCGGCAAGCGGTTGTCGAATCAGGGAGCGCTTAATGTTTCTGGACGAGTTGATTAGCGAGTTTGATCGGGGTTTACGCTCAATGACCGGTGTATCGCGGATGAGTCGTCCGTTGCCGGTTCCGCAAGAATCGGTGGCGGAGCCGATCGAATTGTCACCGGCGGAACGCGCGCACTCGGCCGGTTTAATGCGCGTGAACCATGTTGGCGAGGTATGTGCCCAAGCGCTTTACCAGGCGCAGAAACTGGCTACCCGGTCTCCGTCGTTGCGCGCCGTGTTCAATCACGCTGCAATCGAGGAGGAGGATCATCTCGCGTGGACCGCCAAACGCCTCGAGGCGCTCGACTCGCGCCCCAGCCTGTTGAACCCCCTTTGGTACACCGGCGCGCTGGCGATTGGACTCGCGGCGGGGCGCCTCGGCGACCGGGTGAGTCTCGGCTTCATGGCCGAAACCGAGCGCCAGGTGGAGCAACACCTCGATAGCCATCTGGACAAGCTGCCCGCGGCCGACCGCGAGTCGCGCGCGATCGTCGAGCAGATGCGCGCGGACGAAGTACGGCACGGTAAGGCCGCCATGGATGCGGGCGGCGTCGAGTTGCCGTTCCCGGCGCGCGCCATGATGCGCGCGGTATCGAAAGTCATGACGCGCACCGCCTATTACATATAAAGCCCGAGCGGGTTGCCCCAGGCATCGCCCGAAAGTGGGACGGCCCGTCACCCGTCGTCCCTGAAACTCCTCCGAACGCCCGCCAACACCTCCCCGCTTCGCTTGACGATCTCTTACGTCGCGCGCCTTTCCCCCGCGCTTTTCACGTATCACCTTCACAAGTTGCACTAGCTCATTCATTTATAACGGTTTTCCGTTTTATGTCTGACATGAAGGAGTGGCGCTAAGTCCTTGTTCTAACAAACAAAATTCGTCCGAAAAGCGTGTTTCTCCCTTGACCCCTGTTTAGCGTTCCTCTAAAGTGGGAGACAGTGTGAGAAAGTGTATTTTTGTGTGATCTCACGGGTGGTTTGGGGTAGATTTTCACGAAACGGGCAGCCGGCGCAAAAAGCGCCGCAAGACGGGAGAGCGAAGTGTTCCAAGGGGCGTCGGCGCTGACACTCGATGCGAAAGGGCGGATGTCGATCCCTTCTCGCTATCGGGATGCGCTGCAGACACAGGCAGAGGGCCGGGTGACGATCACCAAGCACCCGGATGGCTGCCTGTTGCTCTTTCCGCGCCCTGAATGGGAGATCTTCCGCGAGAAGGTCGGCAATCTGCCCATGAACGCGACTTGGTGGCGCCGCATTTTTCTCGGCAATGCAATGGACGTCGATATGGACGGCGCGGGCCGCGTGCTCGTGTCGCCGGAATTGCGCATGGCCGGCTCGCTGGAAAAGGAAGTAACGCTGCTCGGCATGGGCCGGCACTTCGAGCTGTGGGACGCACAAACCTACGCCGCGAAGGAACAGGCGGCGATCGCCGAGGGCATGCCCGAAGCGTTAAAGAATTTCACGTTCTGATCGCGGCATACATATATGGCACCTGCGATGGGAAACGAATTGCAGCATCGCACGGTGCTGCTGGAAGAAGCGGTCAATGCGCTGGTCACGCGCGCGGACGGCGTGTATGTGGACGGCACCTTCGGGCGCGGCGGTCATAGCCGGCTGGTGCTGGAGAGGTTGGGGGAAGCCGGGCGTCTGATCGCGTTCGACAAAGACCCGCTCGCCATCGCCACCGCGCAGCAGATCGAGGATCCGCGCTTTGAGATCGTGCACGAGAGTTTTGCTTCACTGCGCAGCGCAATCGCGGAGCGCGGAGTAGGGCGGGTGTCGGGTGTTTTACTGGATCTGGGCGTGTCGTCGCCGCAAGTCGACGACCCGGAGCGGGGCTTCAGCTTTCGCGCCGACGGCCCGCTCGACATGCGCATGGACCCGACGCGCGGCGAGTCTGCCGCTGACTGGCTGGCGCGGGCCACGGTGCAGGAATTGACGGAGGTGATACGAGATTATGGGGAAGAACGGTTTGCTTTTCAGATTGCAAAGGCGCTTGTTGCTCGCCGGGCAGAGTCCGACCGTCTTGGGCCTCTCGTCAGCACGGGCGAGCTTGCCCAAATCGTGGCTAACGTCGTCAAAACCCGTGAGAAGGGCAAGGATCCGGCAACCCGCACCTTTCAGGCTATACGGATTCACATCAATCAAGAGCTTGCGGAGCTGCAAGTCGTTTTAGAAGCAGCGTTGTCGCTGTTGGAGCAAGGGGGGCGGCTGGTGGTCATCAGCTTTCATTCGCTCGAGGACCGGATCGTCAAGCGATTCATGCAGGCGCACGCCAGTACGCCGGCGGTGGATCGCCGCCTGCCGATTCGCGCCGTCGATCTGCCGAGCCCTCCGCTCAAAATCATCGGCCGCGTGTTCGCGAGCGACGCTGAAGTCGCCGCGAATCCGCGGGCCCGTTCTGCCGTGATGCGGGTGGCGGAGCGGATCGCACCATGAATCGCCTCAATATCTTCCTGCTGATGATCGTGATGGGCTGCGCCTTGTCGGTCGTCAACGCCACCAATCAGCAGCGTCAGATCTTCATTCAGTTGCAGCGCGCGCAATCGCAGGAGCGTCAACTGCAGCAGGATTATTCGCAGCTTCAATATCAGCAGAGCGCGCTGTCGAAAACGTCGCGTATCGAGCAGCTCGCCACGGCCTCGCTGAAAATGCAGGCGGTCAGCACCGGCCGCACGCAATATCTGACGCTCGACCCGCACGCCGCCAAGGCCGAAGACGCGCCCATCCCGACTTCCGGTCCGGCGTCGGCGGCGTCCGCGACCGCCCGCGGAGGCGTGCGATGAAAAAATCGTCGGCTCGCAAAAGCGTGGCTTTCTCGGCGAACCCGATCCTCTCGGTGCGTCTGCCGATGTGGCGCTCCAAGCTCGTCGTGTTCCTGCTGTTCATGGCGTTTGTCGCGCTGGCCGGGCGCGCGTTCTGGATCCAGGGGCCGGGCAACGCGTTCTATCAGAAGCAGGGCGAAATCCGCTATCAGCGCCGCCTCGAACTGCCGGCCACGCGCGGCAAGATTCTCGACCGCAACGGTCTCGTGCTCGCCACGAGTCTGCCGGTGCGCGCCATCTGGGCGATTCCCGAATCCGTGCCGGACGATCTCGGCGCCGACAAGCTCACCGCGCTCGGCAAGCTGCTCGACATGACGAGCAAGGAGTTGCGCACCAAGCTGTCGGAAGACAAGACGTTCGTCTACGTGAAGCGCCAGGTGCCGGTCGACGTCGCCGCGAAGGTCGCCGCGCTCGGGATTCCCGGCATTTACGCGCGCGACGAGTACAAGCGTTTCTATCCGGAAGGCGAGATCACGGCGCACCTGATCGGCTTCACCAATGTGGAAGACGAAGGTCAGGAAGGCGTCGAACTCGGCGACCAGAAGCTGCTCGCCGGCGTGTCGGGCAGCCGCCGCGTGATCAAGGACCGCATCGGCCACATCATCGAGGACGTGGACGAGCAGGTCGTGCCCCATAACGGCAAGGACGTGGATCTGTCGATCGACAGCAAGATCCAGTACATCGCGTACACGAACCTGAAAGCGGCCGTGCAGAAATTCAAGGCGAAGGCCGGCGCCGCGATGGTGATCGACGTACGCACCGGCGAAGTGCTGGCGCTCGTCAATTACCCCACGTACAACCCGAACGACCGTTCACACCTCACCGGCGATCAGTTGCGCAACCGCATCCTGACCGACACCTTCGAGCCCGGCTCGATCATGAAGCCGTTCACCGTGTCGCTCGCGCTGGATCTGCACCGCGTGACGCCGACTACACTGGTGGATACGGGTTCGGGCCGCTTCGTGCTCGACGGTGCGCCGATTACCGACGACAGCGCCTTCGGCGTGCTGACCGTGGGCGGCGTGATCCAGAAATCGAGCAACATCGGCGCAACGAAGATCGCCATGCAGCTCAAGCCCGAAGAGATGTGGAATATGTACACCAGCATCGGTCTCGGCCAGGCGCCGAAGGTCGGCTTCCCCGGCGCGGCGGCTGGCCGTCTGCGTTCGTGGAAGAACTGGCGCCGCATCGAACAGGCGACCATGTCTTACGGCTACGGCCTGTCCGTGTCGCTGTTCCAGTTGGGCCGCGCATACACCGCGATCGCGCACGACGGCGAGATCATGCCGGTGTCGATTTTCCGCGCACCGGGCGACCAGCCGGCTGCGGGCCCGCAAATCTTCTCGCCGACCACTGCTCGCCAGGTGCGCGCGATGCTCGAAACGGTGACGGCGCCGGGCGGCACCTCGCCGGACGCCGCCGTGCCGGGTTATCGCGTCGGCGGCAAGAGCGGCACCGCCTACAAGCACGGCCCGCACGGCTACGACCACTCGAAGTACCGCGCGTCGTTCGTCGGCATGGCGCCGATGCCGAATCCGCGCATCGTGGTGGCCGTGTCGGTCGACGAACCCACGGCGGGCAGCCACTTCGGCGGCCAGGTCTCGGGACCGGTGTTCTCCGGCATCGTCGGCGATACGCTGCGCTCGCTGAACGTGCCGCCCGACATGCCCGTCAAGCAGATGGTGGTGTCGGACGACGCGGCGCCCGCCGCGCCGAACACGCCGGCCACGGCCGCAACGGCCAGGAAGCTCTCCACTAACGCCGGCGCGAAGAAGATGACGATCTCCGCCAGCGCGAAAAGCCATCCCGGAGTCGTGCGATGAGCGTGCTCCGTAACAGACATCCGGCGCACCGGCAGATCGCCGACGCCTTGGCCTGGCTGCGCGCGCGCGTGCAGCCAGGCGCGCATCTGCACGCGGACACACGCTCGCTCGCGGCAGGCGATGCGTTTTTCGCCTATGCGGTCGACGGCGCGGACAACCGCCCGTTCATCGACGGCGCGCTCAAACGCGGCGCGGCCGCGGTGCTGGTTCAGCCCGAGGGCTACGGCGGCACCGTCGATCCGGCCACGACACTGGCCGTGCCGGCGCTGAACGAACTCGCCGGCTCGATCGCGAGCGTTTGGTATGGCGATCCGAGCGACACGATGCTCGCGATCGGCATCACCGGTACGAACGGCAAGACTTCCTGCAGCCAGTGGATCTCGGCGGCGTTGACCGCGCTCGGCACGCGCTGCGCGATCATCGGCACGCTTGGCACCGGGTTGCCGGGTCAGCTCGTGCACACCGGTTTCACCACGCCCGACGCGCCGCAACTGCAACGCAGCCTCGCGCGATTGCGCGACGTGGGCGCGCAGGCGGTCGCGATGGAAGTGTCGTCGCATGCATTGCATCAGGGGCGCGTGAACGGCACGGCGTTCGACATCGCCGTGTTCACGAATCTCACGCAAGACCATCTCGACTACCACGGCACCTTCGAAGCCTACGAAGCGGCCAAGGCGCGTCTTTTCGCGTGGCCCGAACTGCGCGCGGCGGTGATCAACCGCGACGACCCCGCTGGCCGGCGCCTGCTGGCAAGCACGCAAGGGCACGCGCGCACGATCGCCTACGGGCTCGATGAAACCGGCACGTCCCAACAAGACGCGCCGCAAGCCGATGCCTGGCTCCTTGCATCGAAGGTTCGCGCCACCGCCACGGGCACCGCGTTTCATCTGGCTACGTCCGACTGGGGCAACGCCGAAGCCGAAGTGCAAACGCTCGGCGGATTCAACGTTGCGAATCTGCTTGGCGTGTTGGGCGCGTTGCTCGCTGCGGACGTGCCGTTCGACGCCGCGCTTGCCGAACTGGCGAAGCTCCAGCCGGTGAACGGCCGCATGCAGCGCCTCGGCGGCCGCTTGCAGAACGACGAACCGCTCGTCGTGATCGACTATGCGCACACGCCCGACGCGCTGGAAAAAACCCTCGAAGCACTGCGCCCGATGGCGGCAGCTCGCGGCGGTCAACTGATCTGCATGTTCGGCTGCGGCGGCGACCGCGACGCCACCAAGCGTCCGCTGATGGGCTCGATTGCCGAGAAAACCGCCGACGGCGTGGTGGTGACGAGCGACAACCCGCGCGGCGAAGATCCGCAATCGATCATCGAGCAGATCGTCGCGGGAATGAAAGACGCGTCCAAAGCGCGCCGCATCGAGGACCGCGCGAGCGCGATTCTGCAAGCGATCCGCGGCGCCGCGCGCGAAGACGTCATCGTGCTGGCCGGCAAGGGGCACGAGGCAACCCAGGAAATCATGGGCAAGAAGCGCGCTTTCTCCGATCAGGATCACGCTCGTCTCGCACTCGCCGCGCGGGCGACGCATGCACGCGGAGGTGGCGAATGACGATGTTCTCGCTGCGTGAAGCCGCCGCGCTGATTCCCGGCGCCACCGTGATCGGCGACGACAGCGTCGCGTTCGAACGCGTGTCGACCGACAGCCGCAGCGCCGGTCCGGGCGATCTGTTCGTCGCGATCAAGGGCGAGCGTTTCGACGCGCACGACTTCCTTGCGGAAGTCGCGTCGCGCAACGTCACGGCGGTCCTGGTCGCGCATACACCCGACGACTGGCGTGTGCCCGCCTTGCGCGTGGCCGATACGCGCGTGGCGCTCGGCGCGCTCGCGCGCGGCTGGCGCCGCCGGTTCGGCATGCCGCTCGTCGCGGTGACGGGCAGCAACGGCAAGACCACGGTCAAGGAAATGATCGCGTCGATCTTCGCCGCCGCGGTGGGCGCGGATGCCCGCCTTGCGACCGCCGGCAATTTCAACAACGACATCGGTTTGCCGCTCACGCTGTTCCGCCTGCACGCCGCGCATCAACTGGCGGTGGTCGAGCTCGGCATGAACCATCCGGGCGAAACCTCGCTGCTCGCGAAGATCGCCGAGCCCACGGTGGCGGTGGTGAACAACGCGCAGCGCGAGCACCAGGAATTCATGGCGACCGTCGAAGCGGTCGCGCTCGAACATGCGAGCGTGATTCACGCGCTCGCCCCGGACGGCGTCGCGGTGTTTCCGGCCAATGACGCCTACGCGAGCATCTGGCGCGTCGCGGCAACCGGCAACCGCATCGTCGACTTCGCTTTGAACGACGCCGAGCATGTCACCGAAGCGGCCGTGAAAGGCAGCTTCGTGGGCAACGTGCTGAGCATCGACACGCCGCAAGGCCACGTCGAAGTCACGCTGCAAGTGCTCGGCAACCACAACGCGCACAACGCACTGGCCGCGACGGCCGCCGCCTTGGCCGCGGGCGTGTCGCTCGACGCGATCAAGCGCGGTCTCGAAGCGTTCGGCGCGGTGAAGGGCCGCTTGCAGGTGAAGCGTGCCGCGCTCGGCGCGCTCGCCGGCGCCACCGTGATCGACGACACCTACAACGCGAACCCCGATTCGATGCGCGCCGCGATCGACGTACTCGCCTCGTGTGCCGCGCCGCGGGTGCTGGTGATGGGCGACATGGGCGAAGTCGGCGACAACGGTCCGGCGTTTCACCGCGAAATCGGTGCGTACGCCAGGGAACGCGGCATCGACGCGCTGTACGCAATGGGCGACGCCTCGCGCGACGCCTGCGCCGCGTATGGCGCCGACGCGCATCACGTCGCCGATATCGGCACGCTGGTCGCGCAATTGCAGCAGGCCGGTTTCGGCGCTGCCGCAACGTTTCTCGTGAAAGGCTCGCGCTTCATGCAAATGGAGCGCGTGGTGGACGCCGTAACGAGTCCACAACCCAACCCGGCGGGCAATGCGCCCGCCGCACACTGAAATAGAAGGACCGAAGCATGCTACTGGCGCTGGCGCAATGGCTGCAGAATGACGCAAGCTTCTTGCGCGTGTTCAGTTATCTGACTTTCCGTGCGGTGGCGGCAACCATCACCGCGCTGCTGATCGGGCTCGTCTGCGGCCCGGCGGTGATCCGCAAGCTGACCGCGATGAAGGTCGGCCAGGCCGTCCGCAAGGACGGTCCGCAAACGCACCTCGTCAAATCCGGCACGCCGACCATGGGCGGCGTGCTGATCCTGCTCGGCATCGCCGTGGCCACGCTGCTGTGGGCCGATCTGACCAACCGCTTCATCTGGATCGTGATGCTCGTCACGTTCGGCTTCGGCGTGATTGGTTGGGTCGACGATTACCGCAAGGTGGTCTACAAGGATCCGCGCGGCATGTCGTCGCGCGAGAAGTATTTCTGGCAATCGGTGATCGGTCTGTTCGCGGCCGTGTATCTCGCGTTCAGCGTGTCGGAAGCGAACAACGTGCGCGTGTTCGACCTGTTCATGGCATGGGTGCGAAGCGGCTTGTCGATGGGCTTGCCCGCGCGCGCCGACCTGATGCTGCCGTTCGTCAAGTCGATCAGCTATCCGCTCGGCGTGTGGGGCTTCATCGTGCTGACGTATCTGGTGATCGTCGGCTCCAGCAACGCGGTGAATCTCACCGACGGTCTCGATGGTCTCGTGATCATGCCCGTCGTGCTGGTCGGCGCGTCGCTCGGCGTGTTCGCCTACGTGATGGGCAGCTCGGTCTTCTCGAAATACCTGCTGTTTCCGCATATCCCCGGCGCGGGCGAACTGCTGATCTTCTGCTCGGCGATGGGCGGGGCGGGGCTCGCGTTCCTCTGGTTCAACACGCACCCCGCCCAGATGTTCATGGGCGACGTCGGCGCGCTCGCGCTCGGCGGCGCGCTCGGCACGGTGGCGGTGATCGTGCGCCAGGAAATCGTGCTCTTCATCATGGGCGGCATTTTCGTCGCGGAGACGCTCTCCGTGATGCTGCAGGTTGCGTGGTTCAAATTCACCAAGCGCCGTTTCGGCGAAGGCCGGCGTCTCTTCAAGATGGCGCCGCTGCATCACCATTTCGAGCTGTCGGGGTGGAAGGAAACGCAAGTGGTGGTGCGTTTCTGGATCATCACGCTCATGTTGTGTCTGTTCGGTTTGTCCACGCTCAAACTGCGTTAAGCAGCAGGTATTAGGGGAAGCAGGCGATGTTCGGCGAGAAGTTTCGGGATCGGCAAAAGCCGATGGTGCTCGTGCTGGGACTGGGTGAATCCGGTCTCGCGATGGCGCGCTGGTGCGCGCGGCACGGCTGTCGGCTGCGTGTGGCCGATACGCGCGAGGTGCCGCCGAACCTGTCCGCCCTCGAAGCGCATGCCGTCGACGCCGCATTCGTCGGCGGGCCGTTTTCTCCCGTGTTGCTCGAAGGCGTCGAACTCGTGGCGATCAGCCCCGGCTTGTCGCCGCTCGCGGCCGACCTGCTGCCGTTGATCACGGCGGCGCGCGAGCAGGACATTCCGGTGTGGGGCGAACTCGAATTCTTCTCGCAGGCGCTGCGGACGCTCGGCGAAAGCGGCTACGCGCCGAAGGTCGTCGCGATCACCGGCACCAACGGCAAGACCACGACCACGAGCCTCACGGGCCTGTTGTGCGAACGCGCCGGCAAGAAGGTCGCGGTCGCCGGCAACATCAGCCCGGCTCTGCTCGACAAGCTCACCGAGGCGATCGACAACACCGCGCTGCCCGACGTGTGGGTACTGGAACTATCGAGCTTCCAGCTTGAAACCGCGCACACGTTCAGCCCTGACGCGGCGGTGGTGCTGAACATCACGCAAGACCACCTGGACTGGCACGGCGGCCTCGATGCCTACGCCGCCGCGAAGGGCCGCATCTTCGGTACACAGACCGTGCGCGTGCTGAACCGCGACGACTCGCGCGTCATGGCGCTCGCGCCCTCCGAAGAGAGCGACGCGGCGATCATCACCTTCGGCGTCACCGAGCCGAAGAACGACGGCGATTACGGCTTGCTGCGCGATAACGGCATGGTGTGGCTGGTTCAGGCGCACGATCTCGACGCGAGCGACGAGTCCGCCGCGCCGAAGCGTCGCCGCAAGAACGAAGTGGTCGCGCCGCCGAACATCGCGCTCAAGCGCCTCATGCCCGCGGACGCCTTGCGCATCCGCGGCCTGCACAATGCCGCGAACGCGCTCGCCGCCTATGCGCTCGCGCGCGCGATCGGCTTGCCCGGCGCGCCGCTGTTGCACGGTCTGCGTGAATATCGCGGCGAGCCGCATCGCGTGGAACTGATCGCGTCGATCGACGGCATCGATTACGTCGACGACAGCAAGGGCACCAACGTCGGCGCGACGGTCGCCGCGCTCGACGGCCTCGCGCAGCGCGTCGTGCTGATCGCCGGCGGCGACGGCAAGGGCCAGGATTTCGAACCGCTCGCCGAGCCGGTGACGCGCTGGTGCCGCGCCGTGATGCTGATCGGCCGCGATGCGCCGCTGATCCGCGCCGCGCTGGAACACACCGGCATCGCGCTGACCGATCAGGCCACGCTCGAGGAAGCGACGCGCGCGGCCACCGCGCTGGCGCAGCCCGGCGACGCCGTGCTGCTGTCGCCGGCGTGCGCGAGCTTCGACATGTTCAAGAGTTACGCGCACCGCGCCGCGGTGTTCCGCGGCACCGTGGAAGACATCGCTGCCGAACGGGGGACGATGATATGAGCTGGTCCGAACGATTCGGCTCGCGCACTGGCGGCTCGCGCGAAAGCGCCGGCGCCGTGGGCGGCGCGGCTCGCGCAGCCGGCCGCGCGGACGGCAGCGGCCTCGCGAGCGCTGTCAACGGCGTGCGTCCGCTGCGCTCGCGCATGCTCGACTACGACCACTCGCTGCTGTGGGTGGTCGTCGCGCTGCTGGGTCTTGGCGTCGTGATGGTGTATTCGGCGTCGATCGCGATGCCCGATTCGCCGAAATACGCGTCGTATCGCGACTATGCGTTCCTCGTGCGCCAGATCATTTTCGTGGTGATGGGCTCGGTGATCGGCATCGTGTCGTTCCGCATTCCGATTTCGACGTGGGACAAGTACGCGCCCAAACTCTTCCTGCTCGCGTTGCTTGCGCTCGTGATCGTGCTGATTCCGCACGTCGGCAAGGGCGTGAACGGCGCGCGCCGCTGGATTCCGCTCGGCATCACGAACATGCAGCCGTCGGAAATCATGAAGCTCGCGGTGACGATTTACGCGGCGAACTACACGGTGCGCAAGCAGGAATACATGCACAGCTTCGCCAAGGGCTTCTTGCCGATGGCGGTGGCGGTCGGGCTCGTCGGCGCGTTGCTGCTGCTCGAACCGGATATGGGCGCGTTCATGGTGATCGCGGCGATCGCGATGGGCGTGCTGTTTCTCGGCGGCGTGAACGGCAAGCTGTTCGGCGGCCTCGTGGCCACCGCGGTTGGCACGTTCAGCTTGCTGGTGTGGGCGTCGCCGTGGCGTCGCGAGCGGATCTTCGCGTACCTCGATCCGTGGGACGACCGCTACGCGCAAGGCAAGGCTTATCAATTGACGCACTCGCTGATCGCGTTCGGGCGCGGCGAGTGGTTCGGCGTGGGCCTGGGCGGCAGCGTCGAGAAGCTCAACTATCTGCCGGAAGCGCATACCGACTTCATCCTCGCGGTGATCGGCGAGGAGCTCGGCTTTATCGGCGTGCTGATGGTGATCCTGATGTTCTACTGGATCGTGCGCCGCTCGTTCGAGATCGGCCGTCAGGCGCTCGCGCTCGACCGCACGTTCGCGGGCCTGGTGGCGAAGGGCGTCGGCATCTGGTTCGGCGCGCAGACGTTCATCAACATGGGCGTGAACCTCGGCTTGCTGCCGACCAAGGGGCTCACGCTGCCGCTCGTGAGCTACGGCGGTTCGGGCATCGTGCTGAACTGCGTGGCGGTTGCCGTGTTGATGCGGGTGGATTACGAGAACCGGGTTCTCATGCGCGGAGGAAAAGTATGACCTCCCTGCCGCAACGCACGCTGATGGTGATGGCCGGCGGCACCGGGGGACACGTGTTCCCTGGTCTCGCGGTCGCTCATCTGATGCAGACGTGGGGCTGGAAGGTCGTCTGGCTCGGCAACCCTGCCGGCATGGAAGCGACGCTGGTGCCGAAGCACGGCATCGCGTTGGAATACGTGCGCTTTGGCGGCCTGCGCGGCAAGGGCCTCAAAACCAAGCTGATGCTGCCCGTGAATCTGCTGCGCGCCTGCGCGCAAAGCCTGAGCGTGCTGCGTCGCGTGAAGCCGGATGTCGTGCTCGGCATGGGCGGGTACATCACGTTCCCGGCCGGCTTGATGACAGTATTGAGCGGCCGTCCGCTGGTCTTGCATGAACAGAATTCGATCGCGGGCCTCGCGAACAAAGTGCTCGCGAAGCTCGCGAAACGTGTGCTGGTCGCGTTCCCGAATACGCTGCCGCACGGCGAATGGACCGGCAACCCGATTCGCGCGGAACTTGCACGCGCAATCGCACCCAAAGCACGCTACGCGCAACGCAAGGGCCCGTTGAATGTGCTCGTGGTGGGCGGCAGTCTCGGCGCGGCCGCGTTGAACGAAGTGGTGCCGCGCGCGGTCGCGCTGCTGGCGCCGAACGAACGTCCGCGCATCGTGCATCAGGCGGGCGCGAAGCATATCGACGCGCTGCGCGAGAACTACGCGGAAGCGGGATTGCAAACCGCCGACGGCGAGCAAGCCGGCGTCGAACTCGTCGCCTTCATCGACGACATGACGAGCGCCTACGCGAACGCGGACCTCGTGATTTGCCGCGCGGGCGCGATGACGGTCGCGGAGATTTCAGCGGTCGGCGTGGCGGCGTTTTTCGTGCCGTTTCCGTATGCGGTGGACGATCACCAGACAACCAATGCAGCGTTCCTCGCCGACAACGGCGCGGCGCTTGTCGTGCAGCAACGCGACCTGTCGGCGGAAACGCTCGCCGAATGGTTGCGCAGCCAGACGCGCGAGACCCTCGCGGAAATGGCGGAGCGTTCGCGCTCGCTCGCGAAACCCGACGCCACGGAACAGGTCGCGCAGATTTGCGCGACCGTGGCGGGTTCGATTTCGGGCGCGAGCCCAGAAGGAAAGCAATGAAACACATCGTCAAACACATTCATTTTGTCGGCATCGGCGGTGTCGGCATGAGCGGCATCGCGGAGGTGCTGCTCAATCTCGGCTATCAGGTGAGCGGCTCGGATCTGTCGAAGAACGCCGTGACAGATCGGCTGGCGGCGCTCGGCGCGCGCATCGCGATCGGCCACGCGGCGGAGAACATCGAGGACGCGAACGCGGTGGTCGTCTCCACGGCGGTGCGCAGCGACAACCCCGAAGTGCTGGCCGCGCGCCATCGCCGTATTCCGATCGTGCCGCGCGCGGTGATGCTCGCGGAGTTGATGCGCCTGAAGCAGGGCATCGCGATTGCCGGCACGCACGGCAAGACCACTACCACGTCGCTGGTGGCGAGCGTGCTGGCCGCGGGCGGGCTCGATCCGACCTTCGTGATCGGCGGACGGCTGATCAGCGCGGGCGCGAATGCGCGGCTGGGCACGGGCGACTTCATCGTCGCCGAGGCGGACGAATCGGACGCGTCGTTCCTGAACCTGTTCCCGGTGATCGAGGTCATCACGAACATCGACGCGGATCACATGGACACCTACGGCCACGACTTCGCGCGGCTCAAGCAGGCGTTCATCGAGTTCACGCATCGTCTGCCGTTCTACGGCATTGCCGTGCTGTGCGTCGACGATCCGAGCGTGAAGGAAATCCTGCCGTTCGTGTCGAAGCCGATCATCCGCTACGGCCTGGCGCCCGATGCGCAAGTGCGCGCGGTCAACGTCGAAGCGCGCGGCGGCAAGATGCATTTCACCGCGATGCGCGAAGACGCGCCGCCGCTCGACATCGTGTTGAACCTGCCGGGCGAGCATAACGTGCAGAACGCGTTGGCCGCGATTGCGATTGCGACTGAACTCGAAGTGAAAGATGCCGATATCCAGCGAGCGCTGGCGGATTTCAACGGCGTGGGCCGGCGCTTCCAGCGCTACGGCGAGGTGCCGATCGTGGCCGACGGTAAAACCGGCGCGTACACGCTGGTCGACGACTACGGGCATCACCCGGTTGAAATGGCGGCCACGGTGGCGGCGGCGCGCGGTGCGTTCCCCGGCCGGCGTCTGGTGCTGGCGTTTCAGCCGCACCGCTTCACGCGCACGCGCGATTGCTTCGAGGACTTCGTGAAGGTGCTGTCGACCGTCGACGCGTTGGTGCTCACCGAAGTCTATGCGGCCGGCGAAGCGCCGATCGTCGCCGCGGACGGCCGCGCGTTGGCGCGGGCGCTGCGGGTGGCGGGCAAGGTCGAGCCGGTGTTCGTCGATACGGTGGATGAAGTGCCGGACGCGCTCGCTGCATTGGTGCGCGACGGCGATGTGGTGATCACGATGGGCGCGGGTTCGATCGGCGGTGTGCCGGGTCGTCTCGCGCAGGAAACGAAGGTGTGAGATGAGCAGTATCGACCCTAAACAATTCGGCAAGGTGGCAGTGCTGCTCGGTGGCGATTCCGCCGAGCGCGAGGTGTCGCTCAATTCCGGCCGCCTCGTGCTGCAAGGTCTGCGCGACGCCGGTATCGACGCGCATCCGTTCGATCCGGCCGAGCGTCCGCTCGCCGCGTTGAAGGATGAAGGCTTCGTGCGCGCGTTCAACGCGCTGCACGGCGGCTACGGCGAGAACGGCCAGATCCAGGGCGCACTCGATTTTTACGGCATCCGCTACACGGGAAGCGGCGTGCTCGGCTCGGCGCTCGGTCTCGACAAGTTCCGCACCAAGCTCGTGTGGCAGCAACTGGGCATTCCGACGCCGCCGTTCGAAGCCGTGCTGCGCGGCGACGACTACGAAGCGCGCTCCCACGAGATCGTCGCGAAGCTCGGCTTGCCGCTCTTCGTGAAGCCGGCGAGCGAAGGGTCGAGCGTCGCGGTGATCAAGGTGAAGAGCGCCGACGCATTGCCGGCGGCGCTGATCGAAGCGGTCAAGTACGACAGGATCGTGGTGGTCGAAAAGAGCATCGAGGGCGGCGGCGAGTACACCGCGTGCATCGCCGGCGATCTCGACCTGCCGGTGATCCGCATCGTGCCGGCCGGCGAATTCTACGACTATCACGCGAAGTACATCGCCAACGACACGCAATACCTGATTCCGTGCGGCCTGACGGCGGATGAGGAAGCGCGTCTGAAAGTGCTGGCGCGCCGCGCGTTCGACGTGCTCGGCTGCACCGATTGGGGCCGCGCCGATTTCATGCTCGACGCCGACGGCAACCCGTACTTCCTGGAAGTGAACACGGCGCCCGGCATGACCGATCACTCGCTGCCGCCGAAAGCGGCGCGCGCGGTGGGCATCAGCTATCAGGAACTGGTCGTCGGCGTGTTGGCGCTGACCTTGAAGGACTGAGAAGGACTAAACGGGGCAACTCGAAAGCAACACCATGTGGAACAACGTTCGCCAGCTCAATCTCGCCGCCAACGCATTGCATGCGTTGCTGGTGCTCGTGCTGCTGGCGGCAGGCGGTTACTGGCTGATCCAGCGCCCGAACTTCGCGCTGCACGAGATTCAGATCGACGGCGATACCGAGCACATCAATTCGCCGACGGTGCGCGCCGGTGTGGTCGGGCGTCTGAAGGGCAACTTTTTCACGGTCGATCTCGACGTCGCGCGTCAGGCGTTCGAGCAG
Source organism: Paraburkholderia terricola (assembly GCF_003330825.1). Lineage (NCBI taxonomy): Bacteria > Pseudomonadati > Pseudomonadota > Betaproteobacteria > Burkholderiales > Burkholderiaceae > Paraburkholderia > Paraburkholderia terricola. The sequence goes on along the minus strand of NZ_CP024941.1, from coordinate 3,542,004 downwards.
ATGCCGTGGGTGCGTCACGCGAGCGTGCGGCGCGTCTGGCCGAATGCGCTGGCTGTCACGCTCGAAGAGTACAAACCGCTGGGGACGTGGGGCAGCGATCAACTGGTGAGCGTGGACGGCGAACTGTTCACCGCGAACCAGGGCGAACTCGAAGAGGAGCTGCCTGCATTCGACGGCCCGGACGGAACAGCGAAGGAAGTCGTCGCGCGGTATCACGACTTCCAGAAATGGTTTGCGCCGTTAGGCGCGACGCCCGAGGAAGTGACGCTGTCGCCGCGCTACGCGTGGACGGTGAAGCTGTCGAACGGCATGCAGGTGGAACTTGGACGCGAACGCAATCAGGACACGCTGCTCGATCGCAGCAAGCGCCTGACCGCGGCCTGGAACGCGGTGACGCAACGTTGGGGGAAGGACATTGAGTATGCGGACTTGCGCTATCCGAACGGTTTCGCGATTCGTGCCGCTGGCATGCGCTTCATCAGCGAACCCGACAAGGGCAAGAAGTAAACGGACATCACACGCAATGAGCACGCTATGAGTAAAGACTATAAAGATCTGCTGGTCGCCCTCGACATCGGGACGTCGAAGGTGGTGGCCATCGTCGCCGAGTTGAAGGGCGAGGGTCACTACGAGGTGATCGGTCTCGGCCAGAGCGAATCGAAGGGGCTCAAAAAGGGCGTGGTGGTGAACATTGAGGCCACCGTGCAGTCCATTCAACGTGCGCTCGAAGAAGCGGAGTTGATGGCCGACTGCAAGATCACGAACGTATTCACCGGCATCGCCGGCAGCCATATCCGCAGCTTCAATTCGAGCGGCATGGTGGCGATCAAGGAAAAGGAAGTCACGCAGACGGATGTGGCGCGCGTGATCGAGACGGCGAAGGCGATCAACATCCCGACCGATCAGCAGGTGCTGCACATCCTCACGCAGGAATTCATCATCGACGGCCAGGAAGATGTGCGCGAGCCGATCGGCATGAGCGGCATTCGTCTCGAAGTGAAGGTGCATATCGTCACCGGCGCGGTGAGCGCGGCGCAGAACATCGTCAAGTGCGTGCGCCGTTGCGGGCTCGAAGTGAACGATCTGATCTTGCAGCCGCTGGCGTCGTCGCTGGCGGTGCTGACCGAGGACGAAAAGGAGCTCGGCGTGGTGCTGGTCGATATCGGCGGCGGCACGACGGATATCGCGATTTTCAGCGAAGGCGCGATCCGCCATACGGCGGTGATTCCGATCGCCGGCGACCAGATCACGAGCGATATCGCGATGGCCTTGCGCACGCCGACGCCGGACGCGGAAGACATCAAGGTGGATTACGGCATCGCCAAGCAGGCGCTGGCCGATCCCGACGAAATGATCGAAGTGCCGGGTCTCGGCGAGCGCGGTCCGCGCACGCTGTCGCGCCAGGCGCTGGCGGCGGTGGTCGAGCCGCGTGTCGAGGAACTATTTTCGCTCGTGCAGCAGGTGGTGCGCGAGTCGGGTTACGAGGAACTGCTGAGCTCCGGCGTGGTGCTGACCGGCGGCGCGTCGATGATGCTCGGCATGGTCGAACTGGGCGAGGACATTTTCCTGAAGCCGGTGCGCATCGGCGTGCCGGAATACGCGGGCGGTCTCGCCGACGTGGTGCGCAACCCGCGTTATTCGACGGCGATGGGCCTGCTCGTCGAAGGACGCTCGCAACGCATGCGCGGCCGCAAGGTCGCGGTGCAGTCGGGGTCGATGGGGCAGGTGTTCACGCGAATGAAGGACTGGTTCCTCGGCAACTTCTAACGAATTGGCTTTAAAGAACGGGCTTTAAAAAATACGCGCTGGTGCCGGCGGCCGGCGCGCGACAGGGGGTTGCCCGATCTCCTGCCGAATAACGGCCGAGTGGCTGCAATTTTTTATCTTGACGGAGGCAACATGGAATTCCAGATGCTGGAAACCGAAACGAACGGCACCATCATCAAGGTGATCGGAGTCGGTGGCGCTGGCGGCAATGCCGTTCAGCACATGATCAACAAAGGCGTGCAAGGCGTCGACTTCATCGTGATGAACACGGATGCGCAGGCGCTGTCGCGCTCGCGCGCCACCGCGGTGATCCAGCTCGGCAATACGGGGCTTGGCGCTGGCGCCAAGCCGGAAATGGGCCGCGCGGCAGCGGAAGAAGCGCGTGAACGCATCGCGGATTCGCTGCGCGGCGCGCACATGGTGTTCATCACCGCCGGCATGGGCGGCGGCACGGGCACGGGCGCGGCGCCGGTGGTCGCGCAGATCGCCAAGGAAATGGGCATCTTGACCGTCGGCGTGGTCAGCAAGCCGTTCGAATTCGAAGGCGGCAAGCGGATGCGCGTCGCGGAAGCCGGTTCGCAGCAACTGGAGGATCACGTCGACTCGCTGATCGTCGTTCTGAACGACAAGCTGTTCGAGGTGATGGGCGATGACGCCGAGATGGACAAGTGCTTCCAGTGCGCAGACGACGTTCTGAACAACGCGGTTGCCGGCATCGCGGAAATCATCAACGTCGACGGTCTGGTGAACGTCGACTTCGAGGACGTGAAGACGGTGATGGGCGAGCAGGGCAAGGCGATGATGGGCACGGCGACGGTCGCCGGTGTCGATCGCGCGCGTCTGGCCGCCGAGCAGGCTGTCGCCAGCCCGCTGCTGGAAGGCGTGGATCTGTCGGGCGCGCGTGGCGTGCTGGTGAACATCACGTCGAGCCGTTCGCTGCGTCTGTCGGAAACGCGCGAAGTGATGAACACCATCAAGAGCTATGCGGCGGAAGACGCCACGGTGATCTTCGGCGCGGTGTACGACGATGCAATGGGCGACGCGCTGCGCGTGACGGTCGTGGCAACGGGCTTGGGTCGCGCGGCGAAGAAGCAGCAATCGGCACCGATGACGCTGCTGCGCACCGGCACCGACAACCAGCCGGTCAACGCGCACCACGCCGGCTATACGCCGTCGCACGCGAGCACCGCCGATTACGGCGCGCTGGATACGCCGGCTGTATGGCGCACGTCGCGCGATACGGCGGCGTCGCATGTGCAGGCGTTGCAGGAAAAGGGCGTCGACACGTACGACATTCCGGCGTTCCTGCGCAAGCAGGCGGACTGAGCGCACGAGCAGGCTTTCGTCGCCGCTCTGTTTTAAAAGCGTTGGCGGACGACTGCACGAGCGTGGCGGGTGAACGGCGATCAGGCCGCGTATCGTCGGATTCGCGGCAAGGACAAGTGCCCTCTTCGGATTCGCGAAGCGGATGGGGCGACTGTCGCCGGACGGCGCAGCCTGTGATTGGGCTGACGCTGAAATCACTGCGACACGACGACGTGCGAGCATGCTCCGCATCGATGCAAAGGACTGAGCATGATTCAGGCAGGTGACAAGCTGCCCGACGCGACACTCTTCGAATTCGTCGAAGACGAGCGGGCGGGCTGCACGATCGGGCCTAACAGCTTCGACGTGCGCGAGCAGACGGCGGGCAAGCGCGTGGTGATCTTCGGATTGCCGGGCGCGTTCACGCCGACCTGTTCGGCCAAACATGTACCGGGTTATGTCGAGCATGCCGAGCAGTTTCGCGCGCTTGGCGTCGACGAGATCTGGTGCGTGTCCGTCAACGACGCGTTCGTAATGGGCGCGTGGGGACGCGATCAGCACGCCTCGGGCAAGGTGCGCATGATGGCGGACGGCAGCGCGGCTTTCACGCGGGCACTCGGTTTGGAGCAGGATTTGTCGGCGCGCGGCATGGGAATCCGTTCCCAGCGCTACGCAATGGTGGTCGACGACGGCGTGGTCAAGACGTTGAACGTCGAGGCTGCCGGCAAATTCGAAGTCAGCGATGCAGGGAGTATTCTGGCTACGTTGAGCTAGTCACTCGACGTCGAATCCTTCGCCCCCGGTCACACAGCGGTACGCCGCGAGCGTGTTGTGCAAGGGCAACGACGGATAAGACGCTTTTGTGACATGCCGTTACGCGGGCCGATGACCGGAAACGCCTCCGTTCCGGACATCGGCCCGTCACGCTTTCCCTGGCAGCCGCCCAGCGGGTAATGGAGCGAAACAGATTGATACGTTCCATGCGACGACGCTCCTTAGGGTAATGGAGTATAATTCGTGCTATGGAACAAAAAGTCCCGATTGGGATTTTCAATCGAATAGAAGATCACCATGTTGAAGCAGCGCACTATCAAATCGATCGTCAAGACAGTCGGCATCGGCCTGCATTCCGGCCGTAAAGTCGACTTGACGCTCCGTCCGGCGGCGCCGGATACCGGCATCGTGTTTTCGCGCGTGGATTTGCCCACGCCGGTGGATATTCCCGCATCGGCAATGTCGATTGGCGATACGCGCCTCGCTTCGGTGCTGCAGAAAGACGGCGCGCGCGTGTCGACGGTCGAGCATTTGATGTCCGCCTGCGCCGGTCTCGGCATCGACAATCTTTACGTCGACGTCACCGCCGAGGAAATCCCGATCATGGACGGCAGCGCGGGTTCTTTCGTGTTTCTGATTCAATCGGCCGGTATTGAAGAACAGAACGCGGCGAAGAAATTTATCAAGGTCACCAAGCCAGTCGAAATTCGCGACGGCGATAAATTCGCGCGTCTCGATCCGTATTTCGGTTTCAAGCTCAAATTCACAATCGATTTTCGTCATCCGGCTGTGGATAAAACCGGTCAGGCGCTGGAAGTGGATTTCGCCAATACGTCATACGTGCGGGAAATCGCCCGCGCCCGTACTTTCGGTTTCGCGCATGAAGTCGAAATGATGCGCGAACTCGGCCTGGCGCGCGGCGGCAGCATGGACAACGCGATCGTGCTCGACGAATACCGCATTCTGAACAACGACGGCCTGCGTTACGACGACGAATTCGTGAAGCACAAGATGCTCGACGCGATCGGCGACCTGTATGTGATCGGTCATCCGCTGCTGGCTTCGTACAACGCGTACAAGTCGGGTCACGGCCTGAACAATGCGCTGCTGCGCGAACTGCTGGCGCATGAAGATGCGTACGAAATCGTCACCTTCGACGACCAGCAAAAAGCGCCGCGCGGCTTCGCCTACGAGACGCAGACGGCTTTTGCATAAGCTCTGCGGTTGAAAACCTCGAAGCGAACGGATGATAAACAAGCGGCCCAAACGGGCCGCTTTTTTTTGCTCAGCGATTTCTCCGATGCCGTGCCGCCATTTTCGCCAGCGCTTCCTGTAGCGGCGACGGCGCGAGCGATTCGCTCAACGCGTGCAGCGCGTCGGCGCCGACCGGCGTCATGCGCGCCTGCTTGGCCGGCGGCGGTTCCTTGACAGGCTGCGGCCGCACGCGGATTCGCAGCGCATTCACCGGCCAGCCGCGCTGCTGCAAATCGGATAGCAAGCGCGGCTCGATGTGCCGCAAACGCGCCGCCAAAGCGTTGTGCGCGGCAAACAGCGCCAGCACGCCTTCCTTGATGAAGCTGGGCTCCACGCTGGTTGCCAGATAGTCGGGCAGCAGTTCCCGCAAATCCTTCTCCAGCGCGGCGATCTGCTCGACGCCCGCGCGCAGGGCCGCGAACGCGTCGGTGCGCTTGAGCACCTCGGCGACGGGCTGCGGGCGGCGCGCGTTGAACTGCTTGGGCGGCGGCCTTGAAAAGGACGGAGAACGGCTCATGTTCGATCGTGACGGCGTGTTCGCGCCCCATGCGCGTTCACGCCGCGATTGTACCGCGCGAGACACGTCGCGGTCCGCCTCGAACGGCGCCGCCGGAGCTCGCTGCGACGGGCTTCGGACGCCTTGCCGCCGTCGCACCGCTGACACAGGCGCGGGCGGGGGCGCGTGCTAAAATGCGCGATTCGAATTCACTCTTGGACTAAGCCGCCGAGGCCCTTCCGACCCGGGAGCGCACGTGCATGAACCGCACGCCGCGAACCAGCCGAAGCCGCGACGCAGACACCGATCCGATGACCACCGGCTTTCTACAGAAGATTTTTGGCAGCCGCAATCAGCGGTTAGTCAAGCAATACCAAAAGACCGTCGCGGCGATCAATGCGCTCGAGCCGCAGATCGAGCAATTGGCGGACGATCAACTGCGCGCCAAAACGGGTGAATTCCGCCAGCGCGTCGCGAGCGGCGAATCGCTCGACAAGCTCCTGCCGGAAGCCTTCGCGGTGTGTCGCGAGGCGAGCAAGCGGACGCTGAAAATGCGCCACTTCGACGTGCAACTGATCGGCGGCATGGTCTTGCACTACGGCAAGATCGGCGAAATGCGCACCGGCGAAGGCAAGACGCTCGTCGCCACGCTGCCGGTCTACCTGAACGCGCTGTCGGGCCGCGGCGTGCACGTCGTCACGGTCAACGACTATCTCGCGCAGCGCGATGCCGAATGGATGGCGCGGCTGTACAACTTCCTCGGCATGTCGGTCGGCATCAATCTGTCGCAGATGGATCACGCGGCCAAGCAACAGGCCTACGCCGCCGACATTACCTACGGCACCAACAACGAATTCGGCTTCGACTACCTGCGCGACAACATGGTCTACGAGACCGACGCACGCGTGCAGCGAGCCCTCAATTTCGCGGTGGTCGACGAGGTCGACTCGATCCTGATCGACGAAGCCCGCACGCCGCTGATCATCTCCGGCCAGGCCGAGGATCACACCGAACTCTACGTGCGCATGAACGCGCTGCCGCCGCTGCTCGAACGCCAGATCGGCGAAGAGAAGGCGGACGGCACCGGCGTCGAGAAGCCGGGCGACTACACGCTGGACGAGAAAGGCCGTCAGGTGTTCCTGACGGAATCGGGCCACGAAAAGGCGGAGCGTCTGCTCGCCGAGTGGGGCTTGATCGGCGAGGGCGAAAGCCTGTATGCGCCGCAGAACATCACGCTGATGCACCACGTGTACGCGGCGCTGCGCGCGCACACGCTGTTCTTCAAGGATCAGCACTACGTGGTGCAGAACGGCGAGGTGGTCATCGTCGACGAATTCACCGGCCGTCTGATGTCGGGCCGCCGCTGGTCGGACGGCTTGCACCAGGCCGTCGAGGCGAAGGAACACGTCAAGATCCAGAGCGAGAACCAGACGCTCGCGTCGATTACGTTCCAGAACTACTTCCGCATGTACGCGAAGCTGGCCGGCATGACCGGCACGGCCGATACCGAAGCGTACGAATTCAACGAGATCTACGGGCTCGAGACGGTCGTGATCCCGACCAACCGTCCGCCCAAGCGGATCGACAAGCAGGATCAGATCTACAAGACCGCGAAGGAACGCTACGACGCGGTGATCCGCGACATCCGCGATTGCTATGAGCGCGGGCAGCCGGTGCTGGTCGGCACGACGTCGATCGAAAACTCGGAACTGCTGTCGCATCTGTTGAAGCAGGCCGGCTTGTCGCACGAGGTGCTGAACGCGAAGCAGCACGCGCGTGAAGCGGAGATCGTCGCCGAAGCGGGCCGTCCGAAGCGCATCACGATCGCCACCAACATGGCCGGCCGCGGCACCGACATCGTGCTCGGCGGCAACGCGGAAAAGCAGGCGTCGTTCATCGAACAGGACGAAACGATTCCGGCCGACGAAAAGCAGCGCCGCATCCAGAAGCTGCACGACGAATGGCAGGCGCTGCACGATCAGGTGAAGGCCGCGGGCGGTCTGCACATCATCGGCACCGAGCGTCACGAGTCGCGCCGGATCGACAATCAGTTGCGCGGCCGTGCGGGCCGTCAGGGCGACCCCGGTTCGTCGCGCTTCTATCTGTCGCTGGAAGATCCGCTGCTGCGCATTTTCGCGGGCGACCGCGTGCGCGCGATCATGGATCGCCTGAAGATGCCGGAAGGTGAAGCGATCGAGGCGGGCATCGTGTCGCGCTCGATCGAATCGGCGCAACGCAAGGTGGAAGCGCGCAACTTCGACATTCGCAAGCAATTGCTCGAATACGACGACGTGTCGAACGATCAGCGCAAGGTGATCTACCAGCAACGCAATGAATTGCTCGAAGCGAACGACATCACGGAAACCATCGGCGCCATGCGCCATGGCGTGATCGCCGACATCGTTCATCAGTTCGTGCCGGCCGGCAGCATCGAGGAGCAGTGGGACGTGCCTGAACTGGAGGAAGTGCTGCGCAACGAATGGCAACTCGACCTCGCGATCCAGGAAATGATCAACGAGTCGAACTCGATCAGCGTGGACGAGATTCTCGAAGCGGTCGAAGGCGCCGCGGACGAAGCGTACGAAGCGAAGGTCGAACTGGTCGGCCGCGAATCGTTCAGCGCGTTCGAACGCTCCATCATGTTGCAAACGCTGGATCGCAGTTGGCGCGAACATCTGGCCGCGCTCGATCATCTGCGCCAGGGCATTCACCTGCGCGGCTATGCGCAGAAGAATCCGAAGCAGGAATACAAGCGCGAGGCGTTCGAACTGTTCGCCGCCATGCTCGACGCCGTCAAACTCGAAGTCACCCGCGTGGTGATGAACGTGCAGATCCAGTCGCCGGAGCAACTGGAACAGGCGGCCGAGCAGTTCGAGGAGCAGGGCAGCCACCTCGAAAACGTCGAGTTCCGTCACGCCGAATTCGCCGAGGCCGCCGCCGCGGCGCCCGTTGCCGCCGAGGCGGCCACCGCCGCCATGATCGGCGAGGCGATGAGCCACGGCTCGTCGTCGCACGCGGCGGGCTCGCGTGTCAGCGCAGACGAGGTGCCGAAGGTCGGCCGCAACGACCCGTGCCCGTGCGGCAGCGGCAAGAAGTACAAGCAGTGCCACGGCAAGATCGCGTAATGCCGAAGGCAGCGCGCTTCCGAGCGCGCCGCGTCGTTTTGTACGCTGCTTGCTGTTGATTTCGCGGTGGTTCGGCAACACACCCGAGCCATCAGTTTCCGATCCCTCGATGCCGGCGTCCGCCGGCATTTTCTTCGACAGGTCGCGACCATGGCTGTCAATTTCCCCTCGATCGATCCCGCTCAACTCCATCCCGTCGCCGGCGTCACGCTCGGCTGGGCGGAGGCGAATATCCGCAAGCCGAACCGCAAGGACGTGCTCGTCATTTCCGTCGACGAAGGCGCGACAGTAGGCGGCGTGTTTACGCGGAACCGTTTTTGCGCCGCGCCGGTCACGGTGTGCCGCGAAAATCTGGAGCGCGTGCGTGCGGGCGGCAAGCCGATTCGCGCGCTGGTGATCAACACCGGCAACGCCAATGCGGGTACGGGCGAACCGGGTCTCGCGCATGCGCGCGAAACCTGTGCCGAACTCGCGCGTTTGGCCGACATCGCGCCGGAACAGGTGCTGCCGTTTTCGACGGGCGTGATTCTGGAGCCGCTGCCGGTCGATCGTTTGAAGGCGGGCCTGCCGGCCGCGCTGGCGAACCGCAAGGAAGCGAACTGGTATGACGCGGCGCAGGCGATCATGACCACGGACACGCTGCCGAAGGCCACGTCGCGCCAGGTCACGATCGAAGGCCACACGGTCACGCTAACCGGCATCAGCAAGGGCGCCGGCATGATCAAGCCGAACATGGCGACCATGCTCGGCTTCCTCGCGTTCGACGCCGCGGTTGCGCAGCCGGTGCTCGACGCGCTGGTCAAGCACGTGGCGGACCGCTCGTTCAACTGCATCACGATCGACGGCGATACGTCGACCAACGATTCCTTCATCCTGATCGCGTCGGGCAAATCGAGCCTGCCGGCGATCACCTCCACCGATTCGCCCGCCTACGCAGCGCTGCGCGACGCGGTGACCGAAGTCGCACAAACGCTTGCGCAACTGATCGTGCGCGACGGCGAAGGCGCGACCAAATTCATGACGGTGCATGTCGAAGGCGGTTCGAGCGTCGGCGAATGCCGCCAGATCGCGTACGCGATCGGCCATTCGCCGCTCGTGAAAACGGCTTTTTACGCATCGGATCCAAATCTCGGCCGCATTCTCGCGGCCATCGGCTATGCCGGCGTGGACGATCTCGACGTCGGCAAGATCGATCTGTATCTGGACGACGTGCTGGTCGCGACTGCCGGCGGCCGCAATCCGGCCTACCGCGAGGAAGACGGCCAGCGCGTCATGAAAAAGAGCGAGATCGGCATTCGCGTCGTGCTCGGCCGCGGCAACGCGCAAGCCACGATCTGGACTTGCGATCTGTCGCACGACTACGTGAGCATCAACGCCGACTATCGTTCGTAACCAGGTTCATCACGCGGCTGACGGCCGCTCACTCACAGCCATGGACAAACTCGAACAGTTTCTGACCCGAGCCGAAGCCGTGCTCGTTCGCCTCGAAGCAATGCTTCCGCCCGCCGCACCGCAGATCGACTGGTCGTCGGCGGTCGCTTTTCGCTGGCGCAAGCGCCAGGGGCGCGGCTACTTGCAGCCGGTGCCGGCGATTTCGACCATCACGCTCGAGGACCTGCAAAACATCGATCGCCAGAAAGGCTTGATCGAGCAGAACACGCGTCAATTCGTGCACAAGCAGCCGGCCAACAACGTGCTGCTGACGGGCGCGCGCGGCACGGGCAAGTCGTCGCTGATCAAGGCCTGCCTGAACGCGTATGCGAAAGACGGTTTGCGTCTGATCGAAGTGGACAAGGACGACTTGCACGATCTCGGCGATATCGTCGAGCTGATCGCGCAGCGGCCGGAGCGCTTCGTGGTGTTCTGCGACGATCTCTCGTTCGAGGACGGCGAGTCGGGCTATAAGGCGCTGAAGGTCGCGCTGGACGGCTCGATCGCCGCGCAATCGGACAACGTGCTGATCTACGCGACCTCGAACCGCCGTCATTTGCTGCCCGAGTACATGAGCGACAACGAGACGTACAAGCACACGTCCGACGGCGAAATCCATCCCGGCGAACTGGTCGAGGAAAAGATCTCGCTGTCCGAGCGCTTCGGGCTGTGGGTCAGCTTCTATCCGTTCAAGCAGGACGACTACCTGTCGATCATCGGCCACTGGCTGCGCCATTTCGGTTGCGACGACGCGGAAGTCGAGGCGGCGCGCGGCGATGCGCTGGTGTGGGCGCTCGAACGCGGGTCGCGCTCGGGGCGCGTTGCATGGCAATTCGCGCGCGACTGGTCCGGCCGGAAGAACGAGGCATGAGCGGCGCGCGGAACAACGCCGCGGGCCGTCCGGTGACGGAAGTCGCCGTCGGCGTGCTGATTCAGCCCGACGGCCGGTATCTGCTGGCGCAGCGTCCGGCCGGCAAGCCGTACGAGGGTTATTGGGAGTTTCCGGGCGGCAAGCTGGAGGCGGGCGAGTCGGTCGAAGCGGCGCTGGCTCGCGAACTGCACGAAGAGTTGGGCATCGACGTCAAGGCAAGCCACCTTTGGCATACGCTCGAACACGATTACCCGCATGCGTATGTGCGGCTGTTCTTCTGCAAGGTGACGGACTGGGCCGGCGAGCCGCACGGGCGCGAGGGTCAGGCGTTTGTCTGGCAGGCACTGCCCGCGGATGTCTCGCCTCTGTTGCCGGCGACGATTCCCGTGTTGGAATGGCTCGCGGCTGAGAAAAACTAGCGGAACGACGTGAGGTCGCGAGCGCTGTGCGACGCAGCGTCCGCGTGCGTGGAACAGTGCGCGCGGCGCTGCATTCAGTGCGGGTTGTAGTCCCCGCCCGGCGACTCGTCGGACTGCGCGTCCTGGTCCGAGGCGCCGATCTTGTACTTCTCGGCGGCCCAGGCGCCGAGGTCGATCTGCTTGCAACGATCGGAGCAGAACGGGCGAAAGCGGTTTTCAGGGGTCCAGCGGACATCCTTTCCGCAAGTAGGGCATTTGACGACAGTGGGCATACGGTCAGGCAGTCAATCGCGAATGGAATATAGGTCGAATATAGGGTGCTTCCCGCCGCTTTAAAGGCGCGACCCCGCGATCCGGTTTTACGGGGCGAACGTTACAGGCTGCACAAGGTGAGCTGGAACGGCACGTCGATATCGACGGCGCGCGGACGCAGATCGCCGTCCTGCACGGTGAAACGCACCCACAGCATGTACTTGTTGGCGCTTGCTTCTGGGATCACACGCAATTCAGGTGCCACGCGTACCTGCATCAATTGATACGAACGGCCGGACAGCATTTGCTGATAGCTGCCCTGCATCGCCATGACCTTGGACGCCTGGCCGGATTCGCGCGCGAGACGCAAGACGATCGTGGCGGCATCGCGCAGCGGCAGCAAGGGCGTCACCCATTTGGCAATGTCTTGCCGGCGCTGATCGGGATGAGTTTGCTGCCAGGCGTAGTACGAAGGCAGATCGAACTTGCACGTGCCGCCAGGGATGATCGCTCGGCTGCGGATGCTGGCGAGCCACTCGTTGTCTGCAAGATGCTGGCCGGTTTTCCCTTGCATTTGCGAAAGGCCCGACAAGGTTTGCTCGATTTCGCCGAGCACCGCTTCGAGCGCGTTCTGCTCGATTCCCGGATTGCCCCGAAACGGCGCGAGCGTTTGCCGTTGACGCTCGAGTTCCTTCATCAGATCCGACTTCAGATCCGCGCGACCCGCTACCTCTGAGATTTCGAACAGCGTTGTCAGTGCAACGTGATGTTCCCTGGCGTCTTCCTGCGTCAGAAAGAACGTGAAGCGCTCGAACAGATCTTCGAGGCGCAATAGCGTCCGGATTCGCTCGTTGAAGGGATACTCGTAAAGGATCAAGCGGGCTCGCCTCGGGCGTGGTCGGTGACGGGAATGCAGGACATTCTAATGCCGTGGGACTACCCTAGCAATCACGCACTTTCTTGGCACGTTTTCGCAACTTCCTTCACGTGTTTCGGGCAGTTTTCTGCGTGCTTCGGCTCGCGTGACGCGGCAAAGTTCAACGCAGGAGCGGAGATGTGGGCGCGTGCCGCTCACGCGCCCGCGAGCGACAGGTACACGCAATGCTGAGCGTCGACTTGCGCCTTGAGTGCATCGAACGGCACGTTGTCGTTGTCGATCACGTCGTCGGCTGCGGCGAGGCGCGCTTCGCGCGTCGCCTGGCGGCCGATGATCGCCAGCACCTGTTCGCGGCTGAAACCATTGCGAAGCATCACGCGCGAGATTTGCGTGTCGACGCTGCAATCCACAGTCAAAACGCGGTTCACGCGCGTTTTCCAGTTGCCGGACTCCACGAGCAGCGGCACGACTACGATGACGTACGGTCCCTGTGCGTCCCGCTGCTCCCGTTCGGTTTCCGCGCGAATCAACGGATGCGTGATGGCTTCGAGCCGCTTGCGCGCGCCTTCGTCGCTGAACACCAGGGCGCGCATGCGGGCGCGGTCGAGCGAGCCGTCCGCCGCGACGAACACATTGCCGAACTCGGCGGCGATTTGCGGCATCGCCATGCCATGCGGCGCGGTGATGCGGTGCGCGATCCGATCCGTGTCGACAAGCGGTACGCCATGCGCGGCGAATAGATCGGCCACGGTGGATTTGCCGCTGCCGATGCCGCCGGTCAGTCCCACAACGAACATGCTTCAGCCTCCCAGAACCATGAAAAGCGGTGTGCCGACGAACAGCGTAACAGCGCCGCCGGCCGCGAGAAAAGGCCCAAACGGCAATGGTTCCGCGAAGCGCATGCGGCCGCGCCATGTGGCCGCGAGACCGACCACCGCGCCGGTCAGCGCGGCGATCAGCACGATCTGCAGCAGCGCGGCCCAGCCGAGCCACGCACCGAGCGCCGCCAGCAGTTTGAAATCGCCATAACCCATGCCTTCGACGCCGCGCACCAGCCGGAATAACCAATGCACGGCCCACAGCACCAGGTAGCCGAAAATCGCGCCGAGCACCGCGTCATGGAGGCTCGCGAACATGCCGTTGAAGTTGACGATGAGACCCGCCCACAAGAGCGGCAGCGTCATCGAGTCAGGCAGTAGATGCGTGTCGATGTCGATCGCGCTCATCGCGAGCAGCGCCGCGCAGAGTCCGAACGCGGCGAGCGCCGTGCCGGTCGGGCCGAACAGCGCGAGCGCGCCTGCCGCGAGCGCGGCGCTGGCGATTTCGATGGCCGGATAGCGCAGGCTCACGCGCGCCTTGCATGCCGAGCAGCGCCCGCGCAGCAGCACGTAGCTCAGCACCGGCAGGTTCTCCCATGCGCTGAGGACATGACCGCAGTGTGGGCACGCGCTGCGCGGCACCCACAGGTTGTAGCGCGCCGGCAGGCCGTCTTGTTCCACCGGCTTATCGGTGGCCTCGCTGATTTCCTCGCGCCATGCGCGTTCGAGCATGATCGGCACCCGATGCACGACGACGTTCAGGAAGCTGCCGATCACGAGGCCGAACACGATCGCGAACGTGAACTGAACGCCGGCCGGCAAGCTGCCGAACGCGAGGCCGAGACCCGTTGCGACATGACCGGGCAGTAGACTCGAAAGCAGGCTGGAAGAGGTTTCTGGCACGAGTGGAAGAGTCGCCTGCATAGGTAAAGGGGGGGATTCGGCTGCGATGCTACACCACGTTGCCGAGTTGAATAATGGGAAGATACATCGCGATCACGAGGCCGCCGACCAGCGCACCCAGCACGATGATCACAAGCGGCTCGCACAGGCTTGCCAGTGTGCCGATCTTTTCGTCTACCTGACGATCGGCGAGCGCGGCCACGTCGAGCAGCATGGTGTCGAGGGCGCCGGATTCCTCGGCAACCGCAACCGGCTGCACGATCTCCGGCGGAAAGCAATGCGCCGCGCGCATTGCCGCTGCGAGCCGTTCGCCGCGCCGCAGCCGCGCGGCGATCTCGACGGTGGCGCGGTCGAAGAACGCGTTGCCGGTGGCGTGCGTCAGGGAATCGAACGCGTCGGCGAGCGGCGTGCCGGCCGACAGCAAGGTGCCGAGCGCGCGGCTCCAGCGCGCCGCGCACAACGTGCCGAGCAACGGACCGGCGACCGGTATTTTCAGCGACGAGCGCGCGAAGCGCAGGCGCGCCGCTTCAGAGGTTCGTAGCAGAAAGGTCATAGCCGAGCTTGCCGCGAAGAGCATGGCGATCACCGGTATGCTCCAGCGCGCCGCGCCGGCCGATAGCGCCAGCACGAACTGCGTCGGCGCGGGCAGTTTGGCGCCGAAGCCGTCGAAGATCTGCTTGAAGGTCGGCACGACCCATATCAGCAACGCCGCGGTAATCGCCAACGCCAGCAACAGAATCGCAAGCGGATAGGTCAGGGCGGCGCGCACCTTCGCGCGTTGCGCGGCGGCGCGTTCCCGGTCATCGGCGATGCGGGCGAGGACGGCGGCGAGCGCGCCCGCTGCTTCGCCCACTTCGACGAGCTGACAGTACAGCGCATTGAATTGCGCCGGATGCCGCTGCAATGCCGCCGAGAAACGCAAGCCGCCGGTGATGTCGCGCGCCAGTGCGCCGATGATGCGCGGCATGCCTTGCCGCCGCGAAGTCTGCGCTTGCGCCAGCAGCTCCAGCGCGGACGCGAGCGGCAGACCGGCGCGCAGCAGGCTGGCGAGCTGCCGGGTGAAGAGCGTGACGTCCGCGGCGCGGGCTTTCGCGCGCGGCGCCGGCCCCTGCGCCGTGAGTTCGACGACGAACAGGTTGTCGCGCTTGAGCATCGCGCGCGCGGAACCGGCGTCCGGCGCGATGAGCGCGCCGTTTTTCCTTGCACCGTTGCCGTCGACGCCGCGCCATTTGAAGCGCACGTCGGCCGCTAGCGG
Source organism: Paraburkholderia terricola (assembly GCF_003330825.1). Taxonomy (NCBI): domain Bacteria; kingdom Pseudomonadati; phylum Pseudomonadota; class Betaproteobacteria; order Burkholderiales; family Burkholderiaceae; genus Paraburkholderia; species Paraburkholderia terricola. The sequence continues at coordinate 3,526,457 of NZ_CP024941.1, read as the reverse complement.
CGGACGGGGCGTGACGGCGCTCATGCAACCTCGGTGGCCGCGAGCGCTTCGGCGAGACTCGTGGTGCCGTCGCGTACACGGGCCAGCGCCGCGTCGCGCAAGGTGGCCACCTGCTCGGTTTGCGCGAGCCGAGCGAGTTCATGCGTGCCCGCGCTCGCCACGATCATTTCACGCATCGCATCGGAGACGGGCATCACCTGATGCACGCCGACACGGCCGCGGTAGCCGATACCGTGGCATCCCGCGCATCCCGTGGCGGCGTAGGGTTCCCAGCCGTCGAGTTGGTCGTCGGTGAAGCCGGCTGCCCGAAGCGCCGCTGCCGATTGCGGCGCGGGCGCGCGGCAAGCAGCGCAGAGTCGCCGCACCAGCCGCTGCGCGGTCACCAGCCGCAGCGCCGCTGCCAGGTTGTACGGCTCGACGCCGATGTCGATCAGGCGCGCGATGGCGGCGGGCGCGTCGTTCGTATGCAAGGTGGACAGGACGAGATGGCCGGTCTGCGCGGCTTTTACCGCGACGTCGGCCGTTTCCTCGTCGCGGATCTCGCCGACCATGATCACGTCCGGGTCCTGCCGAAGAAACGCGCGCAACGCCACCGCGAAAGTCAGCCCGGCTTTTTCGCGCACGCTGACCTGATTGATGCCGGCCAATTGAATCTCCGCCGGGTCTTCCACTGAACAGAGATTGCGTGCCTCGCCGTTGAGCAGATTCAGGAAGCAATACAGCGACAGCGTTTTGCCGCTGCCGGTGGGCCCGGTGACGAGCACGAGGCCATGCGGCGCGCGAATCGCGGCATCGACGGTTTCACGTTGCCGCGGATCGAGGCCGAGCGAGTCGAGGGAAAGATCGGCGGGCAGCGCGTCGAGCCGACGCAACACCAGCTTTTCCCCGAACAGGGTCGGCAGCGAGTTGACGCGATAGTCCTCGACCCGTCCCGGCGACGTGGCGATGCGTAGTCGGCCGTCTTGCGGCACCCGGCGCTCGGCGATGTCCATGCGCGCCAGCACCTTCACGCGCGTGATGAAGGCGTCGCGCAGATGCGCGGGCGGCTGTGGTATTGCATGCAGCACGCCGTCGATTCGCAGACGCATGCGCCAGCCGTGTTCGGCCGGCTCGATGTGCAGGTCCGACGCGTTGCGGCGGGTGGCTTCCTGCAGCGTGTCGGTCAACAGCCGCACGGCGGGGGCGTTGTCCGGATCGGTGAGATTGGCGCTGGCGTCGGGCGTGAATGCCTTGGGCTTCGCCTTGGCGGCGCTTTCGCTATTGAACGCGACGGGGCGCAACGATGCCGCTGCGGGTTGAAAAGAAGCTTGCATGAGATTCGGTGATGAGCCGCCTGTGGAACGTGACGGCTTCATCATCCGGTATGGCGGCGGCCGTCGCCATTCAGCCATTCGGCTAATGGCGCGCGCTGCGCTCGTGTGCGATGCTGGCGTGCGCCGGGTCAGCCGCGCGACGCTTTGCCGGTTTTGGCGCGTACCGGCGGTTTGAACAGCTTGACGGTGCGGATCGCCTGATCGTCGCTGCGCAATACCTCGAGTTTGAGTTCGCCAATCTGCACGCAGACGTCGCCATCGGGAATGTCCTCGAGGATTTCGAGGATCAGTCCATTGAGCGTTTTGGGTCCGTCGGTGGGCAGCGTGAGATGCAGCCAGCGGTTCAGTTCGCGCAGCGGCATACTGCCCGCCACGATGCATTCGCCATTTTCGTTCCAGCCGCCGCGCGAACTGGCGCTACGCGGAATCGACGTGGTGAACTCACCGATCAGCTCTTCGATGATGTCTTCCGGCGTCACGAGTCCTTGCAGTTCGCCGTATTCGTTGACCACCAGCGCCGTGCGGTGACGGCTCTCCTGAAAGTATTGCAGTTGCTGGAACACTGGCGTACCGGTCGGCACGAAATACGGCTCGGCCAGCAGCTCGCGCAGCGTCTCACGCTCCAGTTCCTGGTTGTGCAGGGCGGCGAGCGTCTTGCGAACATGCAGCACGCCGAGCACGCGGTCGATGTCGCCTTGATAGACGATCAGCTTGTTGTGGTAGCAGGTTTCCAGTTGATGCAGGATCTGTTCGAACGGCGCGTCGAAATCGAGCGATTCGATGCGGCGGCGCGGGATCATCACGTCGTCCACGGAAATATTCTCGAGGTCGAACAGGTTCAGCAGAATGCTGCGGTGCTTGGTCGGCATGAAGCTGCCGGATTCGAGCACGATGGTGCGCAGTTCCTCGGTGGACAGGCGTTGGTCGCGCACGTCTTTCGTATTGATGTGCAGCACGCGCAAGATGCCGTTCGCGAACAGATTGACGAACCACAGGAGCGGCTTGGCGACGCGCATCATCGGCGCGATTAGCAGACTGGCCGGCAACGCGATTTTTTCGGGAAACGTGGCGCCGACGATTTTCGGTGTGATTTCCGCGAACACGATGATCAGGAACGCGACGATGCCGGTCGCGATCGACAGCACCACGTTGTTGCGGCCGAACGTGTGCAGTGCAATCGACGTGGTGAGCACCGGGATGATCGTGTTGAACAGATTGTTGCCGATCAGGATCACGCTCAGCAATTGATCGGTGTGCCCGAGCAGGCCTTGCGTGGTCTTCGCGCCGAACGCGTTCTGATTGGCAAGATGTTTCAGGCGATGGCGGTTGAGCGCCATCATCGCCGTTTCAGAGATCGAAAAGAAGCTGGAGCAGATGAGCAGCAGAAAGACGGCGCCGATCTGCGCCCATAAGGGAAGTTGTTCCACGCGTAGTGACGGATAGGGACAGGATGGAGTGAATATAGCAGAGGGGATTATGCGAGCCGCCCGTTCGGATGGCCCGGGACGATCGGCACATCGGCGCAGCTCACGCATGGGAAGCGAAAAGCGAGACGCAAACAAAAAAACCGCCGAGCAAGCTGGGCGGTTTTTCGAACCTTGAATTAACAAGGAAAATCTGGTCGGGGTGAGAGGATTCGAACCTCCGGCCTCTACGTCCCGAACGTAGCGCTCTACCAGGCTAAGCTACACCCCGAATTTGGTACTGCGGACTCAATTCAGACAAACCCGGCGTTTCAGTCTCATTCAAGACTGTCTCGCCGTCGAGTAAGAACATAATTCTAGCAGGCTTTCTTTGTAAATGGAATCAGGGAACGACGAAATTGCTGCGGCTGCGGCCTGTGCTTCCTGTTTCGCGCATTCGAGCGTGTGGTCCAGCGCGCCCGAACGCGTGATCGCCTCGAAAATCGTGTCGAAGCGATCGGTGCCGCCTTGCTCGATCGCTTCACGTGCGAGCGCCGACTGCTCAGGCGTGCCGCGCTCGATCAGATAGATTAGCGGCAGCGTGGGTTTGCCTTCGCGCAGATCGTCGCCGGCATTCTTGCCCATGGATTGCGCCGTGCCCGTGTAGTCGAGCCAGTCGTCCATGATCTGGAACGCCGTGCCGATGCGCCGGCCGAACTCCGCCGCGGCGGCTTCCGTTTTCGCGTCCGCGCCGGCCAGCACCGCGCCCAGTTGGGCGGCGGCTTCGAACAGTTTGGCGGTCTTGTAGCGGATCACTTGCATGTAGCGCGACTGGTCTACGTCGGCGTCGTGCATGTTGAGCAGTTGCAGCACTTCCCCTTCGGAGATGATGTTGGTCGCCTCCGACAGGATTTCCATTACGCGCATCTTGCCCACGCCGACCATCATCTGGAACGAGCGCGAGTACAGAAAGTCGCCCACCAGCACGCTCGCGGCGTTGCCGAACAGCGCATTGGCGGTCTGACGGCCGCGCCGCAAGTCCGATTCGTCGACTACGTCGTCGTGCAGCAGCGTCGCCGTGTGGATGAACTCGACGACCGCCGCCAGTACGTGCCGGTGCCCTGTGGTCTCGCCCAGTGCGCCCGCCACCAGCAGCAGCAGCGCGGGCCGCAGCCGCTTGCCGCCGGCGCTGATGATGTATTCGGAGATCTGGTTGATCAGCATCACGTCGGACGCGAGGCGGTGCCGGATGACGCGATTGACCTGCTCCATGTCTTCGGCGATCGGGGCGAGCAGGCTGGCGGCGTTGGGGGAGGGGGTGGCGGTCGACGACATGATGGCTGAATTGGGTAGTGCCGCGAATTATAAGGCGAATCGCGGCAGTTCCGGGCCGCAGGCTACGGCGCGGGGGCGATCTGCGCCACGGCGGGCGGCGCGGCTACGCTGGGCGGGCAAGGCGCCGGACGGTGCGCATGGCGGCTCTCAACGAGTTTTGACCGAGCAGCTAACTCTATGTATAATCACGGGTTTCCGCGCGCGGTGCGTGGGAAAAATGAACACAGAGTGAGGTTCTCAATGTACGCGGTCATAAAAACCGGTGGCAAGCAGTATAAAGTTGCCGTCGGCGAAAAACTTAAAGTAGAACAGATACCGGCAGACATTGACGCTGAAATCACGCTCGACCAGGTTCTCGCAGTGGGCGAAGGCGAATCGATTAAGTTCGGTACGCCGCTGGTCAGTGGGGCTTCCGTCAAGGCTACCGTCGTGTCGCAAGGTCGTCACGCAAAAGTGACCATCTTCAAGATGCGTCGCCGGAAGCACTACCAGAAGCATGGCGGCCACCGCCAGAACTATACCGAACTGCGCATCGACGCGATCAACGCGTAAGCGCACCGGTTAAGGAGCAAATCAAATGGCACACAAAAAGGCAGGCGGATCGTCACGAAACGGCCGCGACTCCGAGTCGAAGCGTCTCGGCGTGAAGGTGTACGGCGGTCAAGCCATCAACGCGGGCGGCATCATCGTGCGTCAACGTGGCACGCGCATGCACCCGGGCGAAAACGTTGGTATCGGCAAGGATCACACCTTGTTCGCGCTGACAGACGGCCACGTCACGTTTTCGACCAAAGGCGCAGCGAAGAAGCACATGGTCAACGTCGTCCCGGCAGCAGTCTGAGTTTTACCCAGGCACGGGCTTCAGGACCGGAAAAGGCCCCGCGAAGTTAGCGGGGCTTTTTTTATTTGCGGTGTTTTCCGCCGCAGGCATGGGCGGGAATGAATCCTTCATGCCGGCATGCCTATGTCGTTCGGCCGATTGATCATCGCGCGGCGAGCGCGGCAAAATAGAAGCATGCGGCAGCATCAAATCTGGCAGCACCATTGAGCAGTACACCACGGGACGGAGTTACGCATGAAGTTCATTGACGAAGCGAGGATTGAAGTCATCGCCGGCGACGGAGGGGATGGCAGCGCGTCGATGCGCCGCGAGAAATTCGTTCCGTTCGGCGGCCCGGATGGCGGCGACGGCGGCCGGGGCGGCAGCGTGATCGCGATCGCGGACCGCAACATCAACACGCTGATCGACTACCGCTACGCGAAAAAACACATGGCGCGCAACGGCGAAAACGGCCGCGGCGCGGACTGCTACGGCAAGGGCGGCGACGATATCACGCTGCGCATGCCGGTGGGCACCACCATCACCGACATGGAGACCGGCGAGTTGATCGCCGATCTGACCGAGCACAACCAGACCGTGCAGATCGCGCAAGGCGGCGCGGGCGGTCTCGGCAACCTGCATTTCAAGTCCAGCACGAACCGCGCGCCGCGTCAGAAAACCGACGGCAAGCCTGGCGAGCGCCGCATGGTGCGCCTCGAACTGAAGGTGCTGGCGGACGTCGGTTTGCTCGGCATGCCGAATGCGGGCAAGTCGACCTTCATCTCGTCGGTGTCGAACGCACGACCGAAAATTGCCGACTATCCGTTCACGACGCTCGCGCCGAATCTCGGCGTGGTGCGTGTGGGGCCGAGCCGCAGTTTCGTGATCGCCGATATTCCCGGCTTGATCGAGGGCGCGGCCGAAGGCGCCGGCCTCGGTCACCAGTTCCTGCGTCACTTGCAGCGCACAGGACTCTTGCTGCACATCGTCGACCTCGCACCGTTCGACGACGCGGTCGATCCTGTGGCGGAAGCCAAGGCGATCGTCAACGAACTGCGCAAGTACGACGAGTTGCTGTATGAAAAGCCGCGCTGGCTGGTGCTCAATAAGCTCGACATGGTGCCGGAAGACGAGCGCGAAGCGCGTGTTTCGGCCTTCATCGAGGGCTTTGGCTGGGACGGCCCGGTATTCGAAATCTCGGCGCTGACCGGCCAGGGTTGCGAGAACCTCTGCTATGCGGTGTTCGATTACATCGCCGCACATTCGGACGCGCAACGCGCGGCCGAAGCCGAAGATCTCGCCGCCGACGTGCGCTTTCGCGAGAAACCGCAAGCACCGGCCGCCGCGGACGGATCCAGCGCCGATCCGCAGGAATAACAAGCGCGAGCGTCGGCGCCCTCGCGGGCTGCCGGCATGCATCAAGCGTCATCTTGGAGACCGCGCACAATGCGTTCCGTCATCGCAGACTCACGGCGATTGGTAGTGAAAGTCGGTTCGAGCCTCGTCACCAACGACGGCCGCGGCCTCGATCATGCTGCGATCGGCCGCTGGGCCGCGCAGATTGCGGCGCTGCGAGCGCAAGGCAAGGAAGTGGTGCTCGTGAGTTCGGGCGCCATTGCCGAAGGCATGCAGCGGCTCGGCTGGACTAAGAGGCCACGCGAAATCGACGAATTGCAGGCGGCTGCGGCCGTCGGGCAAATGGGCCTTGCGCAGGTGTATGAAAGCCGTTTTGCCGAGCATTCGATCCAGACCGCGCAAATTCTGTTGACCCACGCCGATCTGGCCGATCGCGAGCGCTATCTGAACGCGCGCTCCACGCTGCTCACGCTGCTGCGTCTGGGCGTGGTGCCGATCATCAACGAGAACGACACGGTCGTCACCGACGAAATCAAGTTCGGCGACAACGACACCCTCGGCGCGCTGGTCGCCAACCTGATCGAAGGCGATGCGCTTGTCATCCTCACCGATCAACAAGGGCTTTTCACCGCCGACCCTCGCAAGGACCCGAATGCCACGCTTGTCCAGCAGGCCGACGCCGGTGCCCCGGACCTCGAAGCGATGGCGGGCGGTGCGGGTTCGAGCCTGGGGCGCGGCGGCATGCTGACCAAGATTCTTGCCGCCAAGCGCGCGGCTCACAGCGGCGCGAACACGGTGATCGCTAGTGGGCGCGAGGCGGACGTGTTGTCGCGACTGGCCTCGGGCGAGGCGATCGGCACGCAGTTGATCGCGCGCACGGCGCGCATGGCGGCGCGCAAACAGTGGATGGCCGATCATCTGCAGGTGCGCGGCCATGTGGTGATCGACGACGGCGCAGTCGAGAAGCTCACCGAAGGCGGCAAGAGCTTGCTGCCGATCGGCATCGTCGGCGTGCAAGGCGCGTTTGCGCGCGGTGAAGTAATCGCTTGTCTGAGCGCCGCAGGGCGCGAAGTGGCGCGTGGACTGACGAATTACAGCAGCGCGGAAACCAAGTTGATTCAACGGCGTCCGAGCGGTGAAATCGAATCGGTGCTCGGCTATATGCTGGAGCCGGAGCTGATTCATCGCGACAACCTGGTGTTGGTCTGATTCACTGCCAAGTGCAACGAGACAGAAAAAAAGCCGTTCCAGCGAAAGCTGGAACGGCTTTTTCACATCCGCCGACGCCTACAGACCCGAAGTACGCTCGCGAACAGCGCTTTAGCGAACCATGGAAGCCGCGGTGCGCTTATAGCGAATATTCTCGACAATCTGCTTCGCGTTACCCGTGGGTATCTTGTTCGCGCACAGATAATCCTGGTACAACGCGGCGTGATACGCGTTCAGCGCGCCATTCTCGATACGGGTGAAATCGTTCGCCACCGTCCGGTCCCAACCGTCGTGATCCGCGTTCAGGCCCGCATACAGGCGCCATTCATACGTATCGCAGCGAATCCCTTCGTAGTTCACGTTGCGCGCGCCGGCTGGGCTCGTCACAACCACGGTATAGCGCACCACACCGTCGGAGCCGACGCTGAGCGAATTCCGGTCGATCGAAAAGTGCAGCGGCGTATTGCCGGAGACTTCGAAGGGCAGCAGATTCGATTCTTGCGGTAGCGGCGGCAAGGTGTCCACCTTGTTCTCAACCCAGGTGCCTTGTCGGTCCAGCAGGTAGGTAAATGCGCTGTCGTCCTTGTTGGTGGGTTTGCCGGCGCTCGAACAGCCAGCCAGCAGGGCGCCGGTGGCGACGCACGCCACGACGAGAGCAAGTGCTTTCAATATGGTTTCCTCGAAACACTGGCGCGACTCGAGGAGCCGCGCCAGAGAGAGACGGCATGGACAGCCGCACTGCGTTGTTAATTGCGCACGCCCGGGCGGAACAGCGAGCCGGCGGTTTCATGAGCCGATTCGTCTTCGCGTTCGGGAGCAGCGCCAACCTCGTCCGCCGATCTGGCGCCCGAACCGCAATCGGACTCGGCCGCCGTGCGAATCGATGTTTCGATGCTGACAGTGGTCACCGTCATCACCGTGGAATCCGGCGGACTTTCCATTGACGACGCTATCCGGGGATAACGCGGTCCGTGGTGCCCGCCAGGTTTTTCCGCACGCGGCGCAGCCCGGCGCATGAAACGGGATAGCTCCGTCAGCGCCAACTGATACACATCCCGCTTGAACTCGATCACACAGTCGAGCGGCACCCAGTACTCGTTCCAGCGCCACGCATCGAACTCAGGGTGGTCGGTGGCGCGCAAGCAGATATCGCAATCGCGTCCAACCATTCTGAGCAAAAACCAGATTTGCTTCTGGCCGCGGTAATGACCGCGTACTTCGCGCTTGATGAACTTGTCAGGCACCTCGTAACGCAACCAGTCGCGTGTGCGACCGATCACCTTGACGTGCTCAGGAAGCAGCCCGGTTTCTTCGTGTAACTCCCGATACATCGCTTGCACGGGGGTCTCTCCGTACTTGATGCCCCCTTGCGGAAACTGCCAGGAATGTTCACGGAGCCGTTTGCCCCAAAACACCTCGTTGTGCGCGTTCAAGAGGATGATGCCGACGTTCGGGCGAAAGCCTTCACGATCCAGCATACAACCACCTTCGAATCCTTTAAAATTGCTTTGATTATAAACAGATAACGGTCCCGCCGCACCGATTCGCACCAGAATGGAACGATTCGCCGCAAAAGGGCCTGTTTGCGGTAGCCTGTCAGTCTTTCCGCGCCTTATCCCACGTGTAAAGGCTTTGCGCGGCGGCTTCTGCGCCGGGATCGGCCAGTGCGTGCCGATAGCGGGCGAATCCGTACCGGCCAGGCGCCGGATCAGTGTCGATTTCCCACCGTTTTCACCTTTCGGGCGGTCCCTCCGGAGCCGCCGCTTTTGGATAATCTGAATGAAAGCTTCCCGTTTCTTTATCGGCACCCTGAAAGAAGCGCCTGCCGACGCCGAAATCGTCAGCCACAAGCTCATGGTGCGCGCCGGCATGATCCGCCGCGTCGCCGGCGGCATCTATAACTACCTGCCGGTCGGCCTGCGTTCGATCCGCAAGGTGGAAGCCATCGTGCGCGAAGAAATGAACCGGGCGGACGCGATCGAATTGCTGATGCCTTCGGTGCAGCCGGCCGAACTCTGGCAGGAATCGGGCCGCTGGGAAAAGTACGGCCCCGAGCTGCTGCGCTTCAAGGACCGCAAGCAATCCGATTTCGTGCTCGGACCGACGCACGAGGAAGTGATCACCGACATCGCGCGCAATCAGATCAAGAGCTATCGCCAGTTGCCGGTGAATTTCTATCAGATCCAAACGAAGTTCCGCGACGAAATCCGTCCGCGTTTCGGCGTGATGCGAGGCCGCGAATTCATCATGAAAGACGCGTACTCGTTCGACAAGGACGCGGCAGGTCTGCGTGAGACGTATCGCAAGATGTACGACGCGTACGTGCGCATCTTCACGCGTCTCGGTCTGGATTTCCGCGCGGTGGCGGCGGACAACGGTTCGATCGGCGGCAGCGGCTCGCATGAATTCCACGTGATCGCGGAAACCGGCGAAGACGCGATCGCCTATTGCCCGACCTCCGAGTTCGCCGCGAACGTCGAAGCGGCCGAAGCATTGCCGCTCTACGCCGAACGCGCGGCGCCCGCCGAGGCGATGAAAAAGACCGCGACGCCGGGCAAAGCCAAGTGCGAAGCCGTCGCCGAACTGCTGGACATTCCGCTCGAACGCACGATCAAGTCGATCGTCCTCGCTACCGAAAACGAAGGCGCCGAGCCGACCATCTGGTTGCTGATGCTGCGCGGCGATCACGATCTGAACGAGATCAAGGTGGGCAACCTGCCGGGTCTGTCCGAGTTCCGCATGGCGACCGAAGCCGAGATCATCGCGACCTTCGGCACGCCGCCGGGTTACCTCGGTCCGATCAATCCGAAGAAGCCGGTCAAGGTCGTCGCGGATCGCACCGTGGCGAACATGAGCGACTTCGTGGTCGGCGCGAACGAGGTGGACTACCACATCACCGGCGTGAACTGGGGCCGCGATCTGCCGGAACCGGTCGTCGCCGACATTCGCAACGTCAAGAGGGGCGACCCGTCGCCGGACGGCAAGGGCGTGCTCGACATTTGCCGCGGCATCGAAGTCGGCCACGTGTTCCAGCTCGGCACGAAGTATTCGGAAGCGATGAACGCGAACTGCCTCGACGAAACCGGCAAGCCGCAGCCGATGGAAATGGGCTGCTACGGTATCGGCATCACGCGTATCCTGGGCGCCGCGATCGAGCAGAATTTCGACGACAAGGGCATCATCTGGCCGGAATCGATCGCGCCGTTCGAAGTCGTGCTGTGCCCGATGGGCTACGACCGCAGCGAAGCCGTGCGCGAGCAGGCCGACAAGCTGTATGCAACGCTGGTCGAAGCGAGCATCGACGTAATCCTCGACGATCGCGGCGAGCGGCCCGGCGTGATGTTCGCCGACTGGGAATTGATCGGCGTGCCGCATCGTCTGGTGATCGGCGACCGTGGCCTGAAGGACGGCAAGCTCGAATACCAGGGCCGCCGCGACGCCGAAGCGACGCTGTTGCCGCTCGAAGATGCCGCGCAAACGGTGATCGCGAAGGTCCGCGCGGCCCTGGCGCGCTAAGCGGAGCGGACAGTGGAGTACACCTTCCTGTCCGCCACCGTCCTGCTCATCCTGATTACCGATCCACTCGGCAACATTCCGATCTTCATCAGTTGCCTGCGCGGTGTGGCGCCCAGGCGGCGCGCGATCGTCGTTCTCCGTGAAGTGGCGATCGCCTTCGCGATCCTGCTGGTGTTCATGGTGCTCGGCGATCGCTTCCTGCGCATGATGAGTCTGACCGACCAGTCGCTGCGCATCGGCGGCGGCATCGTGTTGTTCCTGATCGCGCTGAGAATGGTGTTTCCGCATCCGGACGGCCCATTCGGTGGCGACGTGCGCGGCGGCGAGCCGTTGATCGTGCCGCTTGCCATTCCGGCGCTGGCGGGCCCCTCGGCGCTGGCGACCGTGATGCTGCTGACGTCGCAGGCGCCCGGCAAGATGCTCGAGTGGATCGGTGCGCTGACTGTCACGATGATCGTCTGCGCGATCGTGCTGATGCTCTCCGAGCGCATCGAGGCATGGCTTGGGGAGCGCGCAATGATGGCTTTCGAACGCCTGATGGGCCTGGTGCTGGTGGCGATCTCGGTCGAGATGATGCTCGGCGGCATCCGGTCTTTCGTGAATCACTTATGAGTCGGGCCCGGCGCGGAGATTGGCCGCACGCAGCGGAACGGCGCTTCGGCCAATCACGGCAAAGAAAAAGCGGCCAGTCGGCCGCTTTTTCACATCGCTTCGCACCCGCGCTCAAAGGCGGTTCAACGGCTCAAGCCCCGTCGGTCAGCGCTCGAATCGTCGGCAGGTTGCGCCAGTAACCTCTCGCGTCCATCCCGCAGCCGAACACATAGCGGTCCGGCACTTCGAAACCGCAGTAATCCGGGCGCAGCGGCTTCGCCTTCGGAATGATCTTCTCGCACAGCACCGCGCTCAGGAAGCGCTTCGCGCCCATCTCGAGGATGCGGTCGCGGATCGCGGCCATCGTCTCGCCTTCGTCGAGGATGTCGTCGAGCACCAGCACCACGCGATCCTTCACCGACTCGGCCGGCGCCACGCGCCACTGCATCTCGCTGCCGCCTTTGGTGGTATTGCGGTAGCGGGTGAGGTGGATGTAGTCGAACTCGAGCGGGAAATCGAGGTGCGGCAGCAGCATGCCGGTGAACACCGCCGCGCCGCCCATCACCGACAGCACGAGCGGAAAGTCCTCGCTCATCTCGTCGCGGATGGCGGCCGCCATGCCGCTGATCGACGCGTTGACGTCGTCGGCCGAAACGATTTCTTCGGAGTGGCTGAAAATGTGGAGAGCTTCTTCGCGGTTCATGACGTCTGACAGGCGGTAACTGTATACATAGTGTGGGTGAGAACGCCCCGAAGGATGTCCCCTTGGGCGACGGCGGCGTGCGGTACGGAATAAACCCGCAAGGACCGGAGTCGGCCGCGCGTGCCCTTGTTCATGCGCCGAGCCATGCGCGCCCGCCGTCTTGCTAAAGCTTAGCGCATGCCGGGCAACATGCCCTTCATGCCGCGCATCATCTTCTGCATGTTGCCGCCCTTCAGTTTCTTCATCATCGTGCGCATCTGGTCGTACTGGTTCAGCATGCGGTTGACTTCCTGCACCTGCACGCCCGCGCCGGCGGCAATGCGGCGCTTGCGGGTGGCCTTGATCAGATCGGGTTTGGCGCGCTCCAGCGGCGTCATGGAATTGATGATGCCTTCCATGCGGCGCATCTGCTTTTCGGCCTGGCTCATGTCGGCGCCGGCGGCGGCTTGCTGGAACTGCGCGGGCAGTTTGTCCATCAGCGACGACAGGCCGCCCATGCCCTTCATTTGCGTGAGCTGCGCGCGGAAGTCGTTGAGGTCGAAGTCGCCGCCTTTCTTGACCTTGTCCGCGAGCTTTTGCGCGGCCTGCACGTCCACGCCGCGTTGCGCTTCCTCGACGAGGGCGAGAATGTCGCCCATGCCGAGAATCCGGTTTGCCATGCGGTCCGGGTAGAAGATTTCGAGGCCGTCGAGCTTCTCCGCGACGCCGACGAACTTGATCGGCTTGCCCGTGACGTGACGCACCGAGAGCGCCGCGCCGCCGCGCGAGTCGCCGTCGAGCTTGGTGAGCACGACGCCGGTGAGCGGCAGCGCATCGCTGAAGGCCTTGGCGGTGTTCACCGCATCCTGACCCAGCATCGCGTCGACCACGAACAGTGTTTCCGCGGGTTTCAGCGTGCTGTGCAGCGCGGTGATTTCCTGCATCATCGCTTCGTCGATACCGAGACGGCCGGCCGTGTCGACCAGCAGCACGTCGTGATAGTGGCGCTTGGCCCAGTCCACTGCGGCGCGCGCGATATCGACCGGTTTCTGATCCGGTTCGGACGGGAAGAAGTCCGCACCGACCTGCTCGGTCACCGTCTTCAACTGCGCGATAGCAGCGGGACGGTAGACGTCGCACGAAACCGTCAGCACCTTCTTTTTGTACTTTTCGCGCAGCAGTTTGGCGAGCTTGCCGACCGTGGTCGTCTTGCCGGCGCCTTGCAAACCCGCCATCAAAATGACGGCCGGCGGCGTGACGGCGAGGTTCAGTTCGACCGCCTTGCCTTCATAGTCGCCGCCGATGATCGCGGTGAGTTCGCGCTGCACGACGCCGACGAGCGCCTGGCCCGGCGACAGACTGCTGATGACTTCCTCGCCGAGCGCCTTCTCCTTCACCTTGGCGATGAATTCGCGCACGACGGGTAGCGCGACGTCCGCCTCGAGAAGCGCGAGGCGCACTTCGCGCAGCATTTCCTGGGTGTTCGCCTCGGTGAGCCGGGCTTCGCCGCGCAGCGTCTTGACGACGCGCGCCATCCGTTGTGTCAGATTGTCGAGCATGGGGAGCGATGAGCAGTGCGGCCCGCGCAGCGCGCGAAGTGGAAGACGTCGCGGAGTAGGGGCCTAGTGTAAACTTCGAATATGGATATTGTACTGTATGCCCTCACTGCGCTTCTCTACGGCGGCCTTGCCGTGGCCGGCTGGCGCTCGCACCGGCACGCCGCCGTGCGCCCCATGCTCGAGAGCGTGCCGCCCGTGCCACGCGCGCCGGCTGCCGCGGGCGTGTCGGCCGCTTCGGGCATGAGCACGCCGGGCCGTGCGCTGCTTTTCCTCGCGCTGCTCGCGCACGGCGTGTTGCTGCATACCACCATCTTTCCCCAGAACGCGATGGTGTTCGGTTTCGCGTTCGCGCTTTCGGCGATGTTCTGGCTCGGCGCCGGCATCTACTGGATCGAGAGTTTCTTCTTTCCGCTCGACGGCTTGCGCCTGCTGGTGTTGCCGCTCGCCTGCGTGGCGTCGTTGTTGCCGCTGGCGTTCAACGGCGTGCGCGTGCTGCCGTATTCCGCGGCGCCCATGTTCAAGCTGCACTTTCTGATCGCGAACATCGCGTACGGATTGTTCGTGATCGCGGCGCTGCACGCGATTCTGATGCTGCTGGTGGAGCGGCGTTTGCACGCCATGCGCGGCGGCGTATCGCAACGGCATGGGGCCGCGGCCGGCAACGGCTGGTTGTCGAGCTGGCTCGATACCTTGCCGCCGCTGCTCACGCTGGAAAAACTGCTGTTCCGCCTGATCGGCGCCGGCTTCGTGCTGCTCACACTCACGCTGATTTCGGGCATCGTGTTCAGTGAGCAACTGGTCGACCGCGCGTTGAGCCTCGATCATAAAACCGTGTTCGCGATTCTTTCCTGGGTGATGTTCGGCGCGCTGCTGACCGCGCGCAAGGTATCCGGCTGGCGCGGCCGTGCGGCATTGCGCTGGGTGCTGGCTTCGTTCGTCGCGCTGCTGCTGGCGTACGTCGGCAGCCGTTTTGTTTTCGAGGTGCTGTTGCACCGAGCCGTAGTGTGAGCGTGTGCCATGCGACAAATATTTCTGCTGATCATGTTGTTCATCGTCGGCCAGTGGCTGGTGAAGGCGCTGCGCCGTCATGACGCGCAGACATCGCAACGCGCGGGCGCGAACGGCGCCGCGGGCGCCAAGGGTCCGCATGGCGGCGCGCGCTCGGCCGGCTCCGCGCAAGCGCAAGCTCAGCCCCAACTCGCCGAGCCGATGATCCGCTGTGTCGAGTGCGGCGTGCATGCGCCGAAGAGCGATTCCGTGGTGGTGGCGGGGCAGCCGTTCTGCAGCGCCGCCCATGCGCGGCGCCACGGCGCGCGACCCACGGGCCGCGACGCTCGATGAGCGTCGGGTTCACCGTCGACGCCGACGGTTGGGTCGCCGCCGCACGCAAACGCCCCTCGCCGAATTTCGAAGCGCGGCCCGAAGGCGCGTTGCCGACGCTGATCGTCGTCCACAACATCAGCCTGCCGCCCAATGAGTTCGGCGGGACGGCGATCGCCGAACTGTTCCAGAACACGCTCGACTGCGATGCCCATCCGTACTACGACACGCACCTGCGCGGCGTGCGAGTGTCGGCGCATTTCGTGATTCATCGCGACGGGGTGCTGGAGCAATACGTTTCTTGCAATGAGCGTGCATGGCACGCGGGGCCGTCGAATTTTTTCGGCCGCGAGCGTTGCAATGATTTCTCGATCGGCATCGAGCTCGAGGGCAGCGACACCACTGCTTTCGAAGCGGCGCAATACCGCACGCTCGGCGCCCTTGTGAAGGCGCTCAAGGCGCGCTATCCGATCGAGGCGCTTGCCGGTCACTCGGATATCGCCCCCGGCCGCAAGACGGATCCAGGTCCTCATTTCGACTGGCGGCGTCTGCAACGCGACACTTCGCTTCCCGCTCAGTATTTCCCCTATCTCAAGTTTTCCAAAACGCCGTAACGGCCCTTCGCGCGATACCGCGTGATGCGACGAGAGCAAGGCGCCGCCTTGTTCTCCGGGGAGACGGCTTTGCGCCGGACGAGGCGAAAGTCAACCCTTCGAGAGCAAATAAATCGATTTGACCTGTCCCGAAACTCCACTATACTTGGTGCCAGAAATTCGGTTTTGCACTATATCTTGTGCTTTCTTGTGCATAACCATGTGAATAACCGAGTGCACAACGGGTGCACAACTGGTGCATAAGTCAGCGGCGCCCCGCTCTTCGAGCATGGCGCCGCAAGCATTCCAGGCAGCGATAAAAATTCCTGCGGCGCGGCCGGAAGAGACCACCGGCGGCATCCAGAAGCACTCAGGAAAGGGGCGTGGCAAGTGATCGCGACACACATGATGAAGACCGTTACGAATTCGAACCAGGCTTCATCGCTGTCGCATCCCGCCACCCGGCTCAGCCGGCCTTTTTCCTGCACCCCATCGCTTGCGCACGCGGCGGCGCAGCGTTCGTTTTAATCCGCGGCATTCGCCGCAACATTTCCAGGACCAGGAGCTTTGCACATGCAAACCACCGACAACGTGACGACCCGGTACGAGGGTTCACCGACTGGCCAGGCATTCGGCCAGGCACAAGGCGCCCAGGGGCTCGCGCCGCAAGCGACCTACGCCGACTACAAGGTGATCCGCCGCAATGGCAGCGTGGTGTCGTTCGAGCCGTCGAAAATCGCCATCGCCGTGACGAAGGCATTTCTGGCTGTCAACGGTGGTCAAGGCGCCGCGTCGGCGCGTGTGCGCGAACTGGTCGAGCAGCTCACGCAGAACGTCGTGCGCGCCTTGCTGCGCAGCCGCCCGAACGGCGGCACCTTCCATATCGAGGACATCCAGGATCAGGTCGAACTCGCGCTGATGCGCGGCGGCGAACACAACGTCGCGCGTGCTTACGTGCTGTATCGCGAGAAGCGCACCCAGGCGCGCGGTCATGACGAACAGGTGGCCGGCGGCGCGCCGGGTCTGAACGTCACCGATAACGGCGTGACGCATCCGCTCGACATGGCTGCGCTGCGCGGCATCATCGAATCGGCTTGCGCGAATCTGGGCGACGCCGTGAGCGCCGAGCCGATCGTCGCGGAGACGGTCAAGAATCTGTACGACGGCGTGCCGATGAGCCAGGTGTACGACTCGGCGATCCTGGCCGCGCGCACGATGATCGAAAAAGACCCGGCTTACAGCCAGGTCACCGCTCGCATCCTGCTGCACACCATCCGCCGCGAGATCCTCGAGGAAGAAGTCACGCAAGCCGAAATGGGCGAGCGCTACGCCGAGTACTTCCCGCAGTTCATCAAGCGCGGCGTGCAAGCCGAGTTGCTCGACGACAAGCTGCTGCAGTTCGATCTGAAGCGCCTCGGCGCCGCGCTCGACAACAACCGCGACCTGCAATTCGGCTACCTCGGTCTGCAGACGCTGTACGACCGCTACTTCCTGCATCACGACGGCGTGCGGATCGAAATGCCCCAGGCATTCTTTATGCGTGTCGCGATGGGGCTGTCGCTGAACGAGATCGACCGCGAAGCGCGCGCGATCGAGTTTTACAACGTGCTGTCGAGCTTCGACTTCATGTCGTCCACGCCGACCTTGTTCAACTCGGGCACCCGCCGCTCGCAACTGTCGTCGTGCTATCTCACCACGGTGGACGATGACCTCGACGGCATCTACGAAGCGCTGAAGGAAAACGCGCTGCTCTCGAAGTTCGCCGGCGGCCTCGGCAACGACTGGACGCGCGTGCGTGCGCTCGGCTCGCACATCAAGGGCACCAACGGCAAGTCGCAAGGCGTGGTTCCCTTCCTGAAGGTGGTCAACGACACGGCGGTGGCCGTGAACCAGGGCGGCAAGCGCAAGGGCGCGGTGTGCGCGTACCTGGAAACGTGGCACCTGGACATCGAGGAATTCCTCGAGCTGCGCAAGAACACCGGCGACGACCGCCGCCGCACCCACGACATGAACACGGCGAACTGGATTCCCGACCTGTTCATGAAGCGCGTGATGGAAGGCGGCGACTGGACGCTGTTCTCGCCGTCCACCTGTCCGGACCTGCACGACAAGTTCGGCGCCGAATTCGAAACGGCTTACACGGCTTACGAAGACAAGGTCGCACGCGGCGAGATCAAGCTGTTCAAGAAGCTGCCGGCGGCGCAACTGTGGCGCAAGATGCTGGGCATGCTGTTCGAGACCGGCCACCCGTGGATCACGTTCAAGGATCCGTGCAATGTGCGCTCGCCGCAACAGCACGTCGGCGTGGTCCACTCGTCGAACCTGTGCACGGAAATCACGCTCAACACCAGCGACGCCGAAATCGCCGTCTGCAACCTGGGCTCGGTGAACCTCGTCGCTCACCTGAAGGAGCAAGCCGACGGCACGCTCGCGCTCGACCACGACAAGCTCAAGCGCACCGTCAGCGTGGCGATGCGCATGCTCGACAACGTGATCGACATCAATTACTACGCGGTCGCCAAGGCGCGTAACTCGAACCTGAAGCACCGCCCGGTCGGCCTGGGCATCATGGGCTTCCAGGACTGCCTGCACCTGCTGCGCACGCCGTACGCGTCGGACGAGGCGGTCAAGTTCGCCGACACCTCGATGGAAGCGGTCTGCTACTACGCTTACTACGCGTCGACCGAACTGGCGCAGGAGCGCGGCCGTTACTCCAGCTACCGCGGCTCGCTGTGGGATCGCGGCATCCTCCCGCAAGACTCGCTCAAGCTGTTGGCCGAAGCGCGCGGCGGCTACGTCGAAGTCGACTCGAGCGAGTCGATGGACTGGACCGAACTGCGCCAGCGCATCGCCAACTACGGCATGCGCAATTCGAACTGCGTCGCGATCGCCCCGACGGCGACGATCTCGAACATCATCGGCGTGTCGGCTTGCATCGAGCCGACTTTCCAGAACCTGTACGTGAAGTCGAATCTGTCAGGCGAATTCACGGTGGTCAACGACTACCTGGTGCGCGACCTGAAGGCACGCGGCCTGTGGGACGAAGTGATGGTCGCCGACCTGAAGTATTTCGACGGCACGCTCTCGCGCATCGACCGTATCCCGGCCGACCTGCGCGCGATCTACGCGACCGCGTTCGAGCTCGATCCGGTGTGGCTGGTCGAAGCGGCCTCGCGTCGTCAGAAGTGGATCGACCAGGCGCAGTCGCTGAACATCTACATGGGTGGCGCGTCGGGTAAGAAGCTCGACGAGATCTACAAGCTCGCCTGGGTGCGCGGTCTCAAGACCACCTACTACCTCCGCACGATGGCGGCGACGCACGTCGAAAAATCGACGGTGGCGCACGGCGCGCTGAACGCGGTGTCCTCGGGTGGCGGTGAAGGCACGGGCGGTATCGGCGGCGGCGCGGCGGGTGGCTTCGGCGTGAGCGGCGGCGTTGCTGGCGGCGGCATCCAGGCGGCGGCAGCGGCCGCGCCCGCAGTGCCGGCAGTCGCGGTTGAAGCCGCGCCGGAAGCGGATGGTCCGGTGTGCATGATGCGTCCGGGCGACCCCGGCTTCGACGAGTGCGAGGCTTGCCAGTAACAACCCGGCGAGCACGAAGCGGATAGCAGGATCGTTGTTTGCTGACGGGTGTAGGTAATGACC
Source organism: Paraburkholderia terricola (assembly GCF_003330825.1). Classification (NCBI taxonomy): domain Bacteria; kingdom Pseudomonadati; phylum Pseudomonadota; class Betaproteobacteria; order Burkholderiales; family Burkholderiaceae; genus Paraburkholderia; species Paraburkholderia terricola. Next base: position 3,507,115 of record NZ_CP024941.1, on the reverse strand, counting down.
CGCATGCAGACCCGCATGCAGCGAGCAGCGAACCTGGTGGAAGTGAAGCAGAAGCGAATGAGATGAGCGGCGCGGTGGTTGAGATCGAAGCTGCGTCGTTCATCGAAAGCAGCGAAGCACGGCAAGCGACTGAGGCCGTGAAGCGGTAGATCAGCAGTCGGCAGTCGGCGGCACCAACGAAGCGCGCGGCACAGTGCGCTCGGCAAACGCTTCGATCGATGAGGCCAAGGCAACGCAGCCGGCCAGATGCATCGCTCGACCTTGCATTGAACTTCACCTCGCCGCCACTGACGAAATGGCAAACGCGGGTAAATGCAGAAGCCGCGAGCGAGGCAGCAGTCGGCAACGCAACATGCTCCACGCACACTCCGCGATACAGATAGATAGAGCAGCGAAACGAGGCTTCGATACGTTGCTCTTCGAGCTCGCGAAGCACCTCGACGACACACGTTCAACACGCTTCACATGAGGCGACGCACACACAGTGTCGAACAAAGTGTTGTATGAACGTAGCAACGCGAATCGAAAACAGGATTTTTCATCGGCGAAGGCTTTTATCGCTCGTGAAAAGATGGTACAAACCGTTCTAAATTGATGGTGACATTTATGCTCAACTGGGATGACGAGATCACTGCCGTAACTCCCTCGAGCGCTACGCAACAGAACGTGTTGCGCAACGCTGCGGGATCGGCTGTCGGTTCGCAAGTCGGAACGCGTTCCGCTCCTCACGCTCCCTCGGCTCAAGACATCTTCGCGAACGACATCGCTGTCGCTCCCGTTGCTTCCGCTCCTCGCGCCGCCGGAACGGCTGCCGCTTCCGAAGCGCGGGTCAATGTCGCCGACAAGCGCATCATCAACGGCCAGACCGACGTCAATCAGTTGGTGCCGTTCAAATACAAGTGGGCCTGGGAAAAGTATCTGGCTGGTTGCGCCAACCACTGGATGCCGCAAGAAGTGAACATGTCGCGCGACATCGCCCTCTGGAAAGACCCGAACGGGCTGACCGAAGACGAGCGCCGCATCGTCAAGCGCAACCTGGGCTTCTTCGTGACGGCGGATTCCCTCGCCGCCAACAACATCGTGCTGGGCACCTACCGCCACATCACGGCGCCCGAATGCCGCCAGTTCCTGCTGCGCCAGGCGTTCGAAGAGGCGATCCACACGCACGCTTACCAGTACATCGTCGAATCGCTGGGCCTCGACGAGGGCGAAATCTTCAACGCGTATCACGAGGTTGCCTCGATCCGCGCGAAAGACGAATTCCTGATTCCGTTCATCCACACGCTGACCGACCCGGCCTTCAAGACCGGCACGCTCGAAGCGGACCAGACGCTGCTGCGCTCGCTGATCGTGTTCGCCTGTGTGATGGAAGGTCTGTTCTTCTACGTCGGCTTTACGCAAATCCTGGCGCTCGGCCGCCAGAACAAGATGACCGGCGCGGCGGAACAGTACCAATACATCCTGCGCGACGAGTCGATGCACTGCAACTTCGGCATCGACCTGATCAACCAGATCAAACTCGAAAACCCGCAACTCTGGACGGCTGCGTTCCGCGCGGAAATCCGCGAGATCTTCCAGCAAGCGGTCGAACTTGAATATCGTTACGCGGAAGACACGATGCCGCGCGGGGTGCTCGGCCTCAATGCGTCGATGTTCAAGAGCTATCTGCGCTTCATCTGCAACCGTCGTTGCCAGCAGATCGGTCTCGATCCGCTGTACCCGAACGAGGAAAACCCGTTCCCGTGGATGAGCGAGATGATCGACCTGAAGAAGGAACGCAACTTCTTCGAGACGCGAGTGATCGAATATCAAACAGGCGGCGCGCTGACCTGGGAGTGATCCGGGTTCGAGCCGCAGATGTATTCATCGATGGGGATGCCGTGGGCCCAAGGCCGCGGCACTTATGTTTAGGAGCTTAATCGCCTGATGCAAAGCGTGCCCAGTGCGCCGCGTGCCTTCGCGGCCCACGAACATGACCGGCACTTTGCGAACCCTTCAGTGGGATGGGCAAACTTCCCCCCGGAAAAAGCCGTTGGCGTGATCGCCGGCGGCTCGATCAAGCAATTGCCGGCGCTGGAATCCAGTGCCGACCAGATTTGGCGCGCGGTGCCCAAGGGCACGGCGCGCCTTACCGCATTCATTAGCGTAAGCGCGCAGCACCTGCGTACGCCGATGAATAGCCCGCTTCGTAGCGCGCGCCTTGAGAAGCGTCCGCGGGAAGCGGGTTTTGACGAAGGGTGTAGTTTGAACTGACTCTCATCTGAAAACCTGAAGGAGAAAATGATGGCAACTGCAAAAAAAGCCGCAGCTAAGAAGCCCGCAGCGAAGAAGGTCGCAGCAAAGAAAGCTGCTCCGGCTAAGAAGGCCGCACCGGCAAAGAAAGTAGCGGCGAAGAAAGTCGCTGTGAAGAAGGTTGCAGCGAAGAAGGCACCGGCTAAGAAGGTTGCAGCGAAGAAAGCTGCTCCGGCCAAGAAGGTTGCCGCCAAGAAAGCCGCTGTGAAGAAGGTTGCAGCGAAGAAGGCGCCGGCCAAGAAGGCAGCGCCGGCGAAGAAGGCCGCTGTGAAGAAGGTTGCAGCAAAGAAGGTTGCGGCAAAGAAGGCGCCGGCGAAGAAGGCTGCGGCAAAGAAGGCCGCACCGGCTAAGAAGGCTGCTGCCAAGAAGGCTGCGCCCGCCAAGAAGGCTGCTGCCAAGAAGGCCGCGCCTGCTAAAAAGGCTGCGCCTGCCAAGAAGGCTGCCGCGAAGAAGGCCGCTGCTCCTGCCAAGAAGGCTGCGCCTGCGAAGAAGGCTGTCGCCAAGAAGGCTGCGCCTGCACCCGCTGCGACTACTGTCTCGAGCGCACCGGCGGCGACGGTGAAGACCGCGCTGAACCCGGCAGCGGCATGGCCGTTCCCGACGGGCAGCCGTCCGTAAGCGGTAGGAGCAGAAGCACTTCGACACGTCGCATGATGTGTCCGATGATCGAGTAGCGCTTAACGCAGTGTGATCGAGCGCTACTCGGTCAGGGTCCCGTTGCCGGGTTTCCGGCGACGGGATTTTTTTTGCGCCGCGTGCGAGCAATGCCAGGATTCGCTCGCGGATCTCATGCCGCATGCAATCGACAGGCGAAAAAAAACGCATGCACAGGGGAGGGCATGCGTGTGAGGTCGCCGCGGCGGCGCGTAAAGCGCTGCCGCGCGAGAGGGGAAACTAGTGCGTGACGCGCGTGACGCCGCCGCTGGAGAGGAGTCGCACGCGGTCGCCGGCGCGGAAGATTTCGCCGGTGGCGCTTTGCGTGATCGCGCGCATGTCGCCGTTGTCGAGCCGCACGGTGATCTCGAGACCGTCGCGCACGGCAACGCCGTTCTCGACCGAATTGCCCGCCACCGCACCGGCCAGCCCGCCGATGATGCCCGTCACGATCGAGCCGCGGCCGCCGCCGAGCGCGCTGCCGGCCACCGCGCCCAAGGCACCGCCGCCGATCGCGCCCAAGCCGCTCGGCTGGCCGTTGTTCGAGCTGATCTTCACCGCGCGGACGCTGTCGACCGTGCCCATGCGAACCGTTTCCTCACGCTGCGCTTGCGACGCGGTGTAGACGTCGGCGGAACTGCTGTTGTATGCGCACCCCGACATGGCCAGTGAACCGGCGATCAAGGCGACCACCACCAGGCGACTCATTGTTTTCATTCCCTAACTCCAATAGCTCTCGGTATTACCGCAGGCCGTATCCGAACGCCTGCTCGAACCGTTCGTTGATCTCCGCCCGAGTGGGCGCGTAGTTTTGCGGGCCCTGGTGTTCGATCTTCAGCGCGCCCATCAGGCTCGCGAGACGGCCGGTGGTGGCCCAGCCAAGCTTGTTCTCGATGCCGTACAGCAACCCGCCGCGGAATGCGTCTCCGCACCCTGTGGGATCGAGCACTTGCCGTGCCTTGACCGCCGGAATCTCTTCGACGCCGCCGGCGTGATGAATCTGCGCACCGTGTTCGCCGAGCGTGACGATCAGCGCCTCGACCTTGCCGGCCATTTCTTCGATCGACCAGCTCGTCTTGTTGCTCACCAGTTTGGCTTCGTAATCGTTGACAGCTACATAAGTAGCAAGTTCAATCATGCGCCGCAGCGACGGGCCGTCGAACAGCGGCAAACCTTGGCCCGGATCGAAGATGAACGGCACGCCAGCCGCGGCCAGATGCTCCGAGTGCTGGACCATGCCGTCGTAGCCATCGGGCGCGACGATGGCGAGCGTGATGCCCGGCGCTTCGCCGGCGCGATTCAGATGCGACTGCATCATCGCGCCGGGATGGAACGCGGTGATCTGATTGTTTTCCAGGTCGGTGGTGATCATCGCCTGCGCCGAATAGGTGTCGGGCACCATCAGCACGTGTTCCGTCGACAGGCCGAGTTGCGTGAAACGGTCCATGTAGAGTTGCCCATCCACCGAGCCGAGCGTGCCCATGATGCGCGCGTCGCCGCCCAGCAGATTCAGCGAGTAGGCGATGTTGCCCGCGCAGCCGCCGAACTCGCGGCGCATCGTCGGCACGAGAAAACTCACGTTCAGGATGTGGACCTGCTCCGGCAGGATGTGCTCCCGGAAACGGCCCTCGAAGGTCATGATGTTGTCGTAGGCGAGCGAGCCGCAAATCAGCGTAGCCAAGGCGAGCGTTCCTGTAAAAATCAACGAAGAGAAAGGCGCGACGATGTGACAGCGCCGCGCATGAAGCGCGGCGCCGGAGTGCGTGCGCGAAGGTTTTTACTTCAGCGCGGCGAGTGCTGCATCGTAGTTCGGCTCGTTCTTGATCTCGCCGACCAATTCGGCGTGCACGACCTTGTCGTTCTCGTCGATCACCACCACGGCGCGCGCCGTCAGACCCGCGAGCGGGCCGCTCGTCACGTCGACGCCATAGGCTTGCGCGAACTCATGGCCGCGGAACGTGGAGGCCGTGACGACGTTCTCGATGCCTTCCGTCGTGCAGAAGCGCGATGCGGCGAACGGCAGGTCGCCCGACACCACGATCACCGCCGTGTTGCTCAGCTTGGCGGCCGCTTCGTTGAACTTGCGGGTGGAGGTGGCGCAGGTCGGCGTGTCGAGGCTCGGCACGATGTTCAGCACCTTGCGCTTGCCGGCGAAATCGGCGAGCGACACAGGCTTCAGATCCTTGCCGACCAGCGAGAAGGCGGGGGCGTTCTGGCCCACCGACGGAAAGGTACCGGCCACTTCGATCGGGTTGCCGCCCAGCGTAACTTGACTCATGTTGTCGTGCTCCGAAAAGTCGTCAGGAATGACGGTGAACGCGCCCGGTCGAAGCCGGGCGCGCGAGGATGCGTTACGGATAAAAAATCTGTACGCGGAAATTGGAAGCGACCGCATTGCCCGTGTCGAGGCGCACGATCATGGTTTGCGTGGTGTGCGCGGGCAGACCGGCCGCGATCGGCGTGCCGGGCGCGACGTAATCTTGCGGCCACAGTACGCGGCGCATGGCCACGTTGTTCTGATCGTCGAGCAGCGTGAGTTCGATGGCCGGGTAGGCCAACGCGACATTGAAGCGGTTGCGCAGCGGCATCTTCAGTTCGAGCTTGTGCGGACCGTCGATCTGCCGAAGATCGGACGGCTCGACCTGCAAGCCGTCGATGTCGTGCGGCGGCGTCACCTGGCAGCCGAGTTGCGCGCAGGCCTTCACGTAGAGCGCTTGCGAACTCGGGAAATAGACCTGCACGGTTTCGCGCTGCCACCAGGCGAGTTGCGCGAGGAGCGCGACGATCAACAGCACCGCCAGCACCGACCCGACGATGATCCAGCCGACACGGCGCGGTTCGGCGGGACGCGTTTCACGCACCACGGGGAACGGATCGACGCCGTCGTTCACCGGATGGACGGAGAACGGTTCGCCGCTGGCAGCAGCGGCGGGCCCCCTCGGCGCTGTACCGGCTGTGCCGAAGCCGCTCGCCGCTCCGGGGTCGGCGGCACCGAAGCCGGCCGCGCCGGCACCGCTCGCGCCGAAACGCGGCTCGTTGTCGGGGATGCCGCGAAAGAAAGCCGGCTCTCCGGCAAGCGGTTCTTCGACGGGAGGTTCAGGCGCGCGCTCGGTCTTGTGCCAGACGCGCGGCGCATCTGCCGCCGGCGGCTCGGCCGGGTACGCGAAGGGGTCGAGTGGCGCGTCGGCGAGGATAGGTTCGTCGTCGGCGGCCGTCGGCGCGGTGAAAGCGCCGGCCGGAAATTCCGGTTCATCCGTGACGTGACGATGCGGCGCGGCCGCGCCGGCGAGAGCCGCCATACGCGGCACGTTGCCCCCGTCATACGGCAGGCCGTTGTTGACCTTGGCGTCCAGAAAGGGCGCGTGAGGGTCCCAGTTGCTCGCGCGGAAATCGAGCCGCTCGGGGCGCACGCCGGAGAGCGCCTCGATCGCCGCGGCGGCGGCGACCGGCTTGGCAGAGGAAAAGTCCCCGCCTTCGGTGATGTCGAACAGACTGCTGGACGCGTCGAAGACTTCATTGCAATTGCCGCAACGCACGAGGCCGCGACGCAGCGCGAGCTGCGCCGGTTGCAGGCGGAAAACGGTTTCGCAGAAGGGACAGCGCGTTGCCAGGAGCATATTGGGCCGATAAGCCGGGGAGGCCGTTGGTTGGACAATACCCCTTATTCTAAAGGCTTTCGCGGCGCGTTCCCGTTAGGCATACCCAGCCTTCGTGCTCGCGCCATACGCCGATGTCGATCCATCGCGCGTAGACCTGCGCCACTTCGTCCGCTTGCCGCGCGAGGATGCCCGACAGCGCGATCCGGCCACCCGGCTTGACCTTCGACGAGAGCATCGAGGCCATCAGCTTGAGCGGATTCGACAGGATATTGGCGACCACGATATCGAACTCGCCGGTGGGACATTCGTCAGGCAGGCCGTAGGTGACGTCCGCGCGGTTGCGTTCGCTGTTGTGACGGGCCGACTCGACCGCTTGCGGATCGATGTCGATGCCGTACACCGGATCGGCGCCGCACTTCTTCGCGAGAATCGCGAGGATGCCCGAGCCGCAGCCGTAGTCGAGCACGGACTGCCCCGGCTCGACCGACTGCTCCAGCCACTCCATGCACAGACGCGTGGTGGGATGGCTGCCCGTGCCGAACGCGAGGCCCGGATCGAGTTCCAGCACGAGTGCTTCGGGGTCCGGCGCGTCGTGCCACGACGGCACGACCCAGATACGTTGGCCGATCGGAATCGGATCGAATTGCGACTGTGTGAGCCGCACCCAATCCTGTTCCTCGACCTCGCGCACGGTGAACGCCGGCGCCGGGGACAAACCCAACTGGTTCGCCGCGGCGGTGAGCAGCACCGCCGGCTCGTGTTCCGGCGCGAGCAGCGCGATCACGCGCGAACGCTGCCATGCCGAGCGATCCGGCGTGAGACCGGGTTCGCCGAACAGCGGCTGTTCGTCGGGCGTGTCGGCGTCCGCGTCCTCGACCGATACGGACAGCGCGCCCAACTCGAGCAGCGCGTCGGAGAATTCCTCCGCGTGCTCGCGTGGCAGCTCGGCGATCAGTTCCCGGTAGCTCATGGCTTATGCTTCTTCCGGCGCGGCTTGCAGCTTCGCGGCCAGGCGGTTTTCGAGGTAATGGATGCTGGTGCCGCCCTCGACGAACTTCGCATCCAGCATCAACTCGCGGTGCAGGGGGATGTTGGTCTGAATGCCTTCCACCACCATTTCCGACAACGCGATGCGCATCCGCTTGATCGCCTGCTCGCGCGTCGCGCCGTAAGCGATCAGCTTGCCGATCATCGAATCATAGTTCGGCGGCACGAAATAGCCGTTGTACGCATGCGAATCGACGCGGATGCCGGGACCGCCCGGCATGTGCCACGACGTCAAACGTCCCGGCGACGGAATGAACTTGAACGGATCTTCCGCGTTGATCCGGCATTCGATCGCGTGACCCTTGAACACGATGTCGCGCTGACGGAACGCGAGTTTTTCGCCCGCCGCGATACGGATCTGTTCCTGCACGATGTCCACGCCGGTGATCAGTTCGGTCACCGGATGCTCGACCTGCACCCGCGTGTTCATTTCGATGAAGTAGAACTCGCCGTTTTCGTACAGGAACTCGAACGTACCCGCGCCAAGATAGCCCATCTTCTTGCAGGCGTCCGCGCAACGATCGCCGATGCGGTCGATCAGGCGCCGCGCGATGCCCGGCGCCGGCGCTTCCTCGATCACCTTCTGGTGACGGCGCTGCATCGAGCAATCGCGCTCGCCTAGCCATACGGCGTTCTTGAACGAATCCGACAACACCTGGATTTCGATGTGCCGCGGGTTCTCCAGGAATTTCTCCATGTAGACCTGCGGGTTGCCGAACGCACGGCCGGCTTCCTCGCGCGTCATGTTGACCGCGTTGACGAGCGCCGCTTCCGTGTGGACCACGCGCATGCCGCGGCCACCGCCGCCGCCGGCGGCCTTGATGATGACCGGATAGCCGACCTGGCGGGCAATTTTCACGATCTCTTTCGGATCTTCCGGCAACGCGCCTTCAGAACCCGGCACGCAGGGCACGCCGGTCTTGATCATGGTTTGCTTCGCCGTGACCTTGTCGCCCATCATGCGGATGGTTTCCGGGCGCGGGCCGATGAAGGTGAAACCGGACTGCTCGACACGCTCGGCGAAGTCGGCGTTCTCCGACAGGAAGCCGTAGCCGGGGTGAATCGCTTCGGCGTCGGTGACTTCGGCTGCGCTGATCAGCGCCGGCATGTTCAGGTAGCTGAGATTCGAAGGCGCCGGGCCGATACAGACCGCCTCGTCGGCGAGCTTCACGTACTTGGCTTCCTTGTCGGCTTCCGAATAGACGACGACCGTCTTGACGCCGAGTTCGCGGCAGGCGCGCTGGATACGAAGCGCGATCTCGCCACGGTTGGCAATGAGGATTTTTTCAAACATAGCGGGTTTTCGACTCATCAATGGGCGCCCGGTCGTTCACGACACAGGCTGCCTCAGAGGATCGGTCGCGCGCCTCGAACAGCGGGCGCGCGGGCGGCGAGCGCAGTGCGTGCCGCGTCAGCCGACCACGAACAGCGGTTGGCCGTATTCGACCGCCTGGCCGTTTTCGACGAGGATTTCCTTGACCACGCCGGACGCGTCCGACTCGATTTCGTTGAGCAGCTTCATCGCTTCGATGATGCAGATCGTCTGGCCTTCCTTGACCGTGTCGCCCACCTGGACGAACGGATCGGCGCCCGGCGACGGCGCGCGGTAGAACGTGCCGACCATCGGCGAGGTCACCACGTGGCCTTGCGGCGCGGCCGCTGCGGGAATGGCCGGAGCCGTCGCGGCGGGCGCTTCGCCGGCGGGCGGCGCGGGCTGTGCGTATTGCGGTGCGTACGAGGCGGACGGCTGCACGTAAACCGGCGGCGCATTCTTGACGATGCGCACCTTGCCTTCGCCCTCGGTCACTTCGAGTTCGGAGATACCGGACTCCGAGACGAGGTCGATCAGAGTTTTTAGTTTACGTAGATCCATCAGGAGCCCCTTTTAATACGTGAAGTGCCGGGCGCGTGTGCGGCCGGCGCAAATTAGATGTGTTTGGAAATCAGCCGCGCGATGAACCGGCGGCGAGCCGGTCGAGCGCGAATTCGAGCCCGTATAGATATCCCTTCCAGCCGAGGCCGCAAATCACGCCCTCAGCCTGGTCGGAGAAATACGAGTGATGCCGGAACGGTTCTCGGCGATGCACGTTCGACAGGTGAATCTCGACGAACGGGATGCCGACCCCCGCCAGTGCGTCCCGAATGGCCACGCTCGTATGCGTGTACGCGGCGGGATTGATCAGGATGAAATCGGTGTGTTCAGTCCGGGCGGATTGGATGCGGTCGACCAGCGCGCCTTCGTGATTGCTCTGGAATGAGGCCAGTTCGACGCCGGCGTCCGCTGCGCGGTCCGCCAGCGCCTGATCGATCTGCGGCAGGGTCACGCGACCATAGACCTCGGGTTCCCGGGTGCCGAGAAGGTTGAGGTTCGGTCCGTGCAGTACCAACAGTCGCGTCATGGTCGCTTCTTTTTCCGTGGAATTGGGCGCACTTTAGCGCTGATTAGAGAAACTTGTCTAGTTTCGCCGATATACGCCACGGTCGCCAAGCGGCCGTATCATCGCGCGGGCCTGCCAACTTCCGCCAAAAATGCGGGATTTTCGGCGAAACGAGTGCCTTCAGCGATTATCCGAGTGTTAAAGGAATGTAAGTTTTAGAGGGCGTCAAGCGTCTGTTTCAGCGCCTGCGGGTCGATTTGTCCTAATTTTGACGACCGCACGTTGCCCTGCGCGTCGATGACGACGGTGAAGGGCAGGCCTCCCGCCGTGTTGCCGAACGCGCGGGCGAGATCGGCGCCGCCGAACCCCGTCACATAGACGGGGTAGGCGACCTGGACCTTCTGCAAGAACGCCTGGACGTTCTTCTCCGAATCCACGCCAAGTCCGACGAAGCGGATCCCTTTCTTCGCATATTCGCGCTGAAGCTGCGAAAGAGCCGGCATTTCCTCGACGCAGGGTCCGCACCAGGAAGCCCAGAAGTTGACGACGATCGGCTGCCCTTTGAACAAGGCCAGCGATTGCGGCTTGCCCGTCGCGTCGGTCACGGGCGCGCTCCATAACTGGGTGACGGCGCTCTCGCCGGGTTTCGACTGCGCAGACTGCGAAAGTTGGGCATCGTTGCCGTTCAGCCAATGATTGGCGAGCACACCGCCTCCGGCCGCCACGATAGCGACTAGCGCGCCGGCCACGATACGTCTTATGTTCATGTTGCGTCTGTCTTGGGTCAGGAAGGGATGTCGCTGCTCTGGAGCAGTGTCTGGACCGCTTGCAGATTGGCGCGGGCGGTGCGGCCACGCGCGTCGGCGCGCACGGCGCCGCGCAGATCGTCGGTTTCGTATAAGGCGACGTGGATGCCGACCGGCTCCGCGTCGCGCCCTTCATCGGGTGGGCGCCACATGAAGCTCAATGTTTCGACGTAGCCGCGTCCGGCGAAATGCCGCGTTTCCGAGACGTCGTACTGAATGTTGGCGTTCAAAAAGTAGATCGCGACTTCCTTCGGGTTGTCGCAGAACACCTGAAGGTGGATATCCGAGTGCTCGCCGGCCGTGCCGCCGAGTACGGCGCCAGTCAGATAAGGGTTGAACGGCGCAAGCCGCTCCATCCAGTCCACCGCGATATGGCGCAGCCGCCTCAGTAGGGCCGGCTGGCTGTCGCCCTGGAAGAGCGCCTGGTATTCGCGGATTTCTTCCTCGATCTGGTCGTTATCCGGCAGCCATTCGCCGGCAACACGGCTCTCTCCGACCACTTGGCGCGCCGCCTTACGCTTGGCCGTGGCGTAGTCGAGACCGTCTTCGGCGATCAGCCGGGCAGCCGCGATGGCGATTTCCTCGCGCACGCGCTGCGGATCGAAGTGTGATTTGCGGACCATCTCTGAATCATACTAGAGATTGATTACAGGCCTTTCCGGCTAGCCGCCGCCGGCCTTTGGACGGGCGGCGCGGGCGCGCGCCCGTGGGGCGGAGGGAAGCGGTCGGTTACAATACCGTCCTTTGCGGACGGTCGTTCCGGCCGCTTCGCTGCATCCCATCCCTCGCAAAAACGCCCGCGCGGCACGACAGGCTTATGCACATCCACATCCTCGGCATCTGCGGCACGTTCATGGGCGGTCTCGCGGTTCTCGCGCGCGGCGCGGGTCACACCGTGACGGGCTGCGACGCCGGCGTCTATCCGCCCATGAGCACGCAGCTCGAGGCGCAAGGCATTCGGCTGATCGAAGGTTACGACGCGGAACAATTGAACGGCCTGAACGCCGATCTGTTCGTGATCGGCAATGTGGTCTCGCGCGGCAACCCGCTGATGGAAGCGATCCTCGACCGCGGCCTGCCGTACGTGTCCGGTCCGCAGTGGCTCGGCGAGCACGTGCTGAACGGCAAGTGGGTGCTGGCGGTGGCCGGCACGCATGGCAAGACCACCACCAGCTCGATGCTGACCTGGCTGCTCGAAGACGCGGGCCTCAATCCCGGTTTCCTGATCGGCGGCGTGCCGCTCAACTTCGGCGTGTCGGCGCGCTTGACCGATTCGAGCTTCTTCGTGATCGAAGCCGACGAGTACGACACCGCGTTCTTCGACAAACGCTCGAAGTTTGTTCACTACCGGCCGAAAACCGCGATCCTGAACAACCTCGAATTCGATCATGCCGACATCTTCCCGGATCTGGCGGCGATCGAAACGCAGTTCCACCACCTGATCCGCACGGTGCCGGGCATCGGCCGCGTCGTGACGAACGGTCGCGAGGACGCGCTCGAACGGGTGCTGACCCGCGGTTGCTGGAGCGAGGTGGAGCGTTTCGGCGTGCAGGGCGGCTGGGAAACCCTGCCTGCGGAAGACGGCGTGCCCGTCGACGAGCGTTTCGCCGTGTATCACAACGGCGAGCGCGTCGGCGTGGTCGAGTGGCAGGTGCAGGGCGAGCACAACCGCATGAACGCGCTGGCCGCGATCGCCGCCGCGCGCCATGTCGGCGTGCCGCCGGCGCAAGCCGCGAAATCGCTGGCGAGTTTTCGGAATGTGAAGCGCCGCATGGAAGTGCGCGGCAGCGTCGACGGCGTGACCGTCTACGACGACTTCGCGCATCACCCCACCGCGATCGACACCACGGTGGCCGGTCTGCGCGCCCGCGTCGGCCGCGACAACACGCGGATTCTCGCGGTGCTGGAGCCGCGCTCGAACACCATGAAGCTCGGCGTGATGAAAGCGCAGTTGCCGGCCAGTCTTGCCGACGCCGACCTCGTATTCGGCTACGGCGCGCCGTCCGGCCGCGACGCGCTCGGCTGGAACCTCGGCGAAGCGCTCGCGCCGCTCGGCGGCAAGGCGCAGGCCTTCGACGATCTCGACGCGCTGGTGAAAGCGGTGGTCCGCGCGGCGCGCCCCGGCGACCAGATTCTGGTGATGAGCAACGGCGGCTTCGGCGGCGTGCATCAGAAGCTGCTCGACGCACTTTCAGCGCGAGGCGCTTCGTGATCCTTTATCTGCACGGTTTCCGCTCGTCGCCCAATTCGTTCAAGGCGCGCGTGCTGGCGGCGCGCCTCGTCGAACTGGGCCGCGGCGACGAATGGTGCTGCCCCATGCTGCCGGTCTCGCCGCTCGAGACGGTCGCGCTCGCCGAATCGCTGGTGGCTGCCGCGAAACCCGACCATGTCACGCTGATCGGCAGTTCGCTCGGCGGCTATTTCGCCACGTATCTCGCGGAGAAGCACGGCTGGCCCGCCGTCTTGCTGAACCCCGCGGTCGTGCCGCAGCGCGATCTGAGCGCCTATCTCGGCGAGCAGCCGTTGTGGCACGGCGGCGGCAGCATCGTTGTCGAGCCGCATCATCTGGATGAGTTGCGCGCGCTCGGCGTGGCGTCGATCACGCGGCCCGAACGCTATTATTTGCTGGCCGCCACCGGCGACGAGGTGCTCGATTACCGCGAAATGCTCGCGCACTATCCCGGCGCACGCACTACGCTGATCGAAGGAAGCGACCACGCGATCAGCGAGTTTGCGCAATATGTCGACGACGTGCTGGCCTTTTGCGACGCCGAAGACGTCGAGCCGCCGGCGCCGCGCGAAGCCGCCTGAAGTCACGCAAATCCGGCGATCCGGCGATCGGGCCGCCGAATATCGGATTCAACCCGCCGGCGCGCGCGTATCGCGCCGCGGATCCACTACCACGAACACGTTGCCGCGCCGCGCACGCAGTCGACCGATCGCTGAAATCAGATCGGATGCGCCGGCAGATGCAAGTCAGAACGAGAGTATTGAGTGAACGTTTTCTTCGAGGAATCGGGCAGTTTCAAGGCGGGCAGCGTGCTGTCGCGCCAGGGCGATGCGTTTCAGGTCGAGTTGCCGGGCGGCCGGCGCGCCAAGGTGCGCGCGAAAGACGTGTTGATCGAATTCGACAAGCCGAGCGCGGCCGAACTGATGCAGCAGGCCGACGCCGCCGCGCAGGACATCGATCTGGATTTCCTGTGGGAATGCGCGCCTGACGACGAATTCCCGTTCGCCGCGCTCGGCGCGGAGTATTTCGGCGAAAGCTTCGGCCCGATCGAGCGCGCGGCGCTGGTGCTGCGCATGCACGGCGCGCCCGTGTACTTCCGCCGCAAGGGCCGCGGCATGTATCAGCGCGCGCCCGAGGAGCAACTGAAAATGGCGCTCGCCGGCCTTGAGCGCAAGCGTCAGCAGGCGCTCGTGCAGGCGGGCTACGAGGAAGAACTGAAGGCCGGCCGTCTGCCCGAAGCGTTCACCGGCAGCAAGGCGCTCGCGTTGCTTACGCGGCCCGACAAGAACACGATCGAATACAAGGCGCTCGAGGGCGCCGCGGCGGCGCGCGGTATTTCGCAGGCGCGCCTGATGCTCGAATGCGGCGGCATTGCGTCGGCGCGCGCGCTGCACGAGGCCAAATTTCTATCGGAGTTTTTCCCGCACGGCACCGGTTTCCCGCCGGTCCAGGTCGGCGCGTTGCCGGAGGATTTGCCGGAAGCCGACGTCGAGGCGTTCTCGATCGACGACATCACCACCACGGAAATCGACGACGCATTCTCCGTCGAGCATCTGGCGGACGGCCGCGTGCGGATCGGCGTGCACATCGCCGCGCCGGCGCTCGGCATTCAGCGCGGCGACGAGGTCGATGCGATCGCGCGCACGCGCTTGTCCACCGTCTACATGCCGGGCGACAAGATCACGATGCTGCCCGACAGCGTCGTCGAAGCGTTTACGCTCGCCGAAGGCGGCTTGCGGCCGGCGCTTTCGCTGTATGTGATCGTCAATCGCGAGACGCAGGAAATCGTCGCGAGCGAAACGCGCGCCGAGCGCGTGTTCGTGAAGAACAACTTGCGTCACAACACGCTCGACGAACTCGTCACCGAAGAGGCGCTTGCCGCCGGCACCGGCGACTATCCGCACAAGGAAGACATCGCCGTGCTGTGGCCGTTCGCGCAGGCGCTGTTCGAGAAACGACAGACCGCGCGCGCCGGTTACGGCCTGCGCCGCGAAGTGCAGCGCAATACCGACTTCAACTTCTACGTGGAAGGCGAGCACATCACGATCACGCCGCGCCGGCGCGGTTCGCCGCTCGACACGATCGTCGCGGAACTGGCGATTCTCGCCAACTCGTCATGGGGCGCGTTTTTGCACGATCACGGCGTGCCCGGCATCTATCGCACGCAGCGCGCATTCGGCGCGCCGACCGGCCCCAAGCGCACCCGCATGCAGACCTCGGCCGCGCCGCACGAGGGCCTCGGCGTCACGCAATACGCGTGGAGCACCTCGCCGCTGCGCCGCTACGTCGACCTGGTGAATCAGTGGCAACTGATCGCCTGCGTGCAGCATGGCGTGACCGCGAAGCTGGCCGCGCCGTTCAAGCCGAAAGACGCCGATCTGTTCGCGGTCGTGCAAGGTTTCGACGACACCTACACCGCGTACGCCGATCACCAGCGCCGCATGGAGTACTTCTGGTGCCTGCGCTGGCTGAAGCAGGAGAACAGGAAGCAGGTAGTGGCGTCGGTGGTGAAGGGCGATCTGGTGCGCCTCGAGGAAATTCCGCTGCTGCTGCACGTGCCGGGCCTCGGCGTGCACGCACGCGGCACGCGCTTGCTGATGGAAGTGATGTCGCTCGACGAACTGACCGTCGAAGCGTCCGTGCGTCTGCTGCATGTGCTCGACGCGCCGACCGTGACGAGCGGTGGCGAGGTCGAGGAAGCGGATGACGGCGAGGACGAAATCATCGACGCCGCCGATGCAAGCGCCGAAGGCGAAGCCGAGGCGCAAGCCGAAGCCAACCTCGACGGCGACGCGGCCGCGCAGGGCGACGCCGGGAACGGCGATGGCGCAAGCGACGCGTCAGCCGACCAGCAGCACGTGACGGAGCCGGGACGATGAACGCCAACCCGTCGCGCGACCGTTATGCGGTGATCGGCAATCCGGTCGCTCACAGCAAATCGCCGTTCATTCATGGCCGGTTTGCCGCGCAGACCGGCGAGCTGATCGAATACAGCCATTTGCTCGCGCCGGTGGATGCCTTCGTGCCGCATGTGCGCGCGTTTATCGACGCAGGCGGACGCGGCCTGAACGTGACCGTGCCGTTCAAGCTCGACGCGCATGCGTTCGCCGATGTGTTGTCGCCGCGCGCGGCGGCGGCGGGCGCGGTGAACACCTTGCGCGTCGATTCGAGCGGTATTTACGGCGACAACACGGACGGTTTTGGACTGGTTCGCGACATCGAGGTGAATCTCGGCGTGCCGTTGAAGGGCGCGCGCATCCTGTTGCTGGGCGCGGGCGGCGCCGCGCGCGGCGTGGTGCTGCCGATGCTGGAGCGCGCGCCGCACACGCTGACCATCGTCAATCGCACGGCGGAGAAGGCCGAGGCGCTCGTCGATCAGTTCGCGCAAGCCGCGCGCGACGCCGCGTGCCGTTTGAGCGGCGGCAGCGCGCGGGCGATCGAAGCCGGCGCGTATGACGTGATCGTCAACGCGACGGCGGGCAGTCTGGAGGCGTCGTTGCCCGAGTGCGACGACCGCGCGTTCGGCAGCGGCACGCTCGCCTACGACATGATGTACGGCGCGCATCCGACGGTGTTCATCGAACACGCGCGCAAACTTGGCGCGCGCGGCGCCGACGGTCTCGGCATGCTGGTCGAGCAGGCTGCCGAATCGTTTTACGTATGGCGCGGCGTGCGGCCCGACGGCGCGCCGGTGCTGGCCGAATTGCGTGCGCTGTTGACGGCGCCGTCGCACGCGTAGAGCGCGCTTCATCTCGCGGCATTCACCGACTCCAGGACTGAGACCCCGATGACAGCAACGCGGCGCGCGAGCCGGCCAGGTCCGGTGCGATGGATGTTTTATCTGGGCGCCGTGCTGGCGATTGCGTGGTTCGTGACGCAGGCGTTTTACTTCGCGCAGATCGCGGTGTGGAATTACGTTAATCCGCGCTCGACGGCTTTCATGCGCTCGGACGCGTGGCGGTTGTCGCGGGAACGGCCGGATCTTTCGATGCAGCGTACGTGGGTGCCGTACGACCAGATTTCGCGCAATCTGAAGCGCGCGATCATCGCTTCGGAGGACGCGAATTTCGCCAGCAACAACGGCTATGAAACGGACGCCATCTTGCAGGCTTGGGAGCGGAATAAGGCCAAGGGCAAGATCGTTCGCGGCGGGTCGACTATCACGCAGCAATTGGCGCGGAATCTGTTTTTGTCTCGGGAGAAGAGTTATATCCGCAAGGGACAGGAGTTGATCATTACGTGGATGCTCGAGAGCCTGATGGACAAGGAGCGCATCTTTGAGATCTATCTCAACTCGGTTGAATGGGGGAATGGGGTTTATGGGGCTGAGGCGGCGGCGCGCTATTACTACAAGACGTCCGCTAGTAAGTTGAGCGCGGGGCAGTCGGCGCGGTTGGCGGTGATGCTGCCGCAGCCCAGGTATTTTGATGAGCATCGCGGGTCTGGGTATTTGGCGCAACGCGCGAGGGTCATTGCTCGGAGGATGGGGGCGGCGGAATTGCCCGATTGAGGTTTTTTTGCCTGGTCGGCGGGTTTGGTTTTGGTTTTGGGGTTGGTTTTTTGGCCTTTGCTTGATTTGTTAGTGGTCTATTGGCGTTGCCCCTGTGCGGGGCAATGCTCTCAACTTAAGCCTCAAAGAGCTTGTAAACGAGGCATTGCCCCTGTAAACTTCATCGCATAACTCACTGATAAATCAACGATATGAACTCAAATACCAGCGTCCTCGCGGCTTCTGGCTGAGTTCTCCGATTTCCTGCTCGATCCGGCGCTCGCCGATCGCGTGCGTCGTTCTCCCACTGCCTTTACCCGCAATCGCACACTGACCTTGCCGCGCATGGCCGCGCTGATGATGTCCGGCATGTGCGCCAGTGTGCAGGCCGAACTTGACGCGCTATTCGGCGCACTGGGAAGCAGCGGCGGGCGCACCCGCGCTGTCAGCGCACAGGCCTTCAGCAAGGCGCGACGGGGAGTGTCTGCCGAACTGTTCGAACTGGCCCGCGCCCGCCTGATCTCGCTGGCCCAACCCCATATCGATTCGATGCGCTGGCACGGCCTGAGGCTGGTCGCCGCTGACGGTAGCCGCCTGCGTGTGGGCACGCGTCGCGGCCATGAACTGCGCGCCGATCACTACGCGTTTGCGCTGTTCCTGCCGGGTTCCGAACTGACCCTGCACGCTGCACTTCATCCCGCCGACGGCGGCGAGCGGCAGATGCTGTTCGAAGCCCTCGATGTACTGCAACCGCATACCGACCTGCTGCTGCTCGATCGCGGCTATATCGGCAACGCGATGGTGGCGGCGCTCGCACAGCGCGAAATCCCGTTCTGCATGCGCGTCGATGCGCGTAACTGGAAATGCGTCAGCGCCTTTATCCGCAGCGGTAAAGCCGAGCATGTGGTGACACTGGAAGCGCCCAGCGAACCGGATGCCCGCGCCTATGAACTGGCGCGTACGCCCACGACTGTGCGCCTGATCCGCGACGTCACGCCGGGCGGTCGCGTGCGTGTGCTGATGACCTCGCTGCTCGATGGCGGGCGTTATCCGGCGGCATCGTTCGGCGCGCTCTATCACCAGCGCTGGCGGGTCGAGGAAGCATTCAAACGACTCAAGCACCGGCTGCGGCTGGAAGCCGTCACAGGCCTCGATTACCTGGCGTTACAGCAGGACTTCGGCGCAAAAATCCTCGCCGACAACCTGTGCACACTGCTCAGCGATCTCGATGCGCCGCACGACGACAGACATGCCAGCCGTCCTAACCGGGTGTATGCACTGGGCGCACTCAAGCCCATCCTCGGCGCGTGTCTTCTGCGCATCCAGCGCTGTCTGGACGGCCTCGCCGGTGTGCTGGAAATGATCCACCAGACCCGATGCCGGATACAGCCCTCACGCTCCTATCCAAGACCACCCAGAAAAGCCAAGCCCCACTTCCATCTCGCGTACAAACTCGCTTGATGCAGCGGGGCTTAAGTTGAGAGCATTGCCCCGCACAGGGGCGACGCTAATAGACCACTAAGCCAGCAAGGAAAGGCCACCAGCAAGGAAAGGCCACCAGCAAGGAAAGGCCACCAGCAAGGAAAGGCCACCTGCAAGGAAAGGCCACCTGCAAGGAAAGGCCACCAAACCCAAAAGCCCACGGCAACCAAAAATCCCATTATCTGAATCCAACACTCACATATTGGAGCTTTCTCAAAAACCGCCCTACAATCCACCCCAAGACGCACCGCAGGTCAGAAAAGCCGCACCGCAGGTCAGAAAAAACCACGAACCTGACCGCAGGAAACAGCGACAGCAAAAGAAAACCGGAGACAAAGCCAAACCATGCCTAAGACTCAAAGGCAGCACCCCCGCGCCCGCCGCACGGCGAGCACAGAAGGCCGTCTCTCCGGCCCCGCGCTGTAAGCGCAAAAAACCACCGAAAAGCGAATCGCCATGAACAAAGCGATGCCCACTCACGCCGCGAGCGCGTCCGAAGCCGATCTGGCTCCGCAAGCCGACCACGCGAGCAGCGCTGCGCCGCAGCCGCAATCACAGCCGCGGCCGCAGCCGACCGCCGCCGCGAAAGCCCCGCGCCCCGTCGCGCAACCGGCCGTCGTCAACGAAATCGGGCTGCCCAGCACGCTGCTGGACATCACCCCGCAGCAAGCCGGCACCCAAACGCTCCTGCGCGGCTTGGCGATTCTGGAAGCGGCCGCCGCCGGCGTGCGCGATCTGCGCACCTTCGGCGCCGCGCTCGGCACGACCCGCAGCACCACGCATCGGCTGGTGAGCAGCCTCGTGCAGGCGCGCTATCTGCGGCAGGTGCAAGGCGGGTATCTGCTCGGCCCGAAGCTGATCGAACTCGGCACCATCGCGCTCGAACAGATGCCGCTCACCGCGGTCGCGCGACCGCATCTCGAATCGCTCGCGGAGCAGACGCTCGACACGATTCATCTCGGCGTGCGCGATGGCGACGACGTCCTGTACATCGACAAGATTCCCGGCACCCGTGGTCTGGAAATGCGCTCGCGCGTCGGTCACCGCATGCCGCTCGCGTCGACGGGGATCGGCAAGGCGATGATGCTCGACCTCGGGCCGGAGCTCTGGCAGTCGCTGTTCGAGGCATCGCGGCGCGCGCTCGCCGGCGTCAGCTTCAAGCCGGACAACCGGCCCGACGCGCAGACCTTCATGCAGCGCATGACTAACTACGCGGCCGGCGGCTACACCTTCGACCTCGAGGAAAACGAGGCGTCGATCCGCTGCGTGGCGGCGCCCGTGCGCGATGCGTCGGGCGCGGTGGTGGCGGCGCTGTCGGTGGCGAGCACCATTCCGTATATGTCGCTCGAACGCATGGACGAGCTGATTCCGGTCGTGCAGCGCGAAGCGCGCGCGATCTCGGAGGAACTCGGTTGGCGCGCACCTCAACCGGCAACCCGCAGGATCAAACGATGAAGCAAGCGGGTTCTCCCACGCCGGCAGCCAACCACGTTGCGGCAGGCGCCGCCGAGGCCAACGCCAACGCCCACGCCGCCCTGATCGCGCTCGACTGGGGCACGACCTCGCTGCGCGCGTATCTGTTCGACGCGGCGGGCAAGGTGCTGGCGACGCGCGCGTCGACGGCCGGCATCATGAATCTGCCGCGCAGCGCCGAGCAAGGCGGCTTCGACGCGGCATTCGACGACACCTGCGGCCCCTGGCTCGAACACGCATCGGCGCTGCCGGTGATCGCGGCGGGCATGGTCGGCAGCGCGCAAGGCTGGATGGAAGCGCCCTATGTCGATGCGCCGGCGAGCGCCGACGCGCTGGTGGCCGGCATCGTCCGCGTGAAGGCGGCGTGCGGCGCGACGCTGCATATCGTGCCGGGCGTCCTGCAACGCGGCGAGCTGCCCAACGTGATGCGCGGCGAGGAAACGCAGATCTTCGGCGCGCTCGGCGATGACGGCGATGACGGTGATTCCGCCGGGACCCGCAGGCGCGCGCTGATCGGCCTGCCCGGCACGCACGCCAAATGGGCGGTGGTGCAGGCGGGCCGCATCGAACGTTTTCAAACCTTCATGACCGGCGAAGTGTTCGCGGCATTGCGCGAGCACACGATCCTCGGCCGCACGATGGTCACGCCGGACCGTCCCGATACCGAGGCGTTCCTGCACGGCGTGAGCATCGCCCGCGAAAAAGGTCAGGCAGGCGTGCTCGCGACGATCTTCAGCGCCCGCACGCTCGGTCTCACCGGACAACTGACGCGCGAGCAGCAGCCCGACTATCTGTCGGGGTTGCTGATCGGGCACGAGCTGGCCGGCCTCGAGGCCGTGCTCAGGCAACAGCAAAACTCGCTCGCCGGCGAGAGCCTGCGTCTGATCGGCAATGAGGCGCTGTGCGAGCGCTATCGGCTCGCGCTGGCGCTCTACGGCTGCACGCAGGCGGAACTGGTGAAGCACGCCACCGAGCGCGGCCTGTGGCGCGTCGCCTCGCAGGCGGGGCTCGTCAATCCGGCGCCTCAGGCGGCGCGAGCCGGATAACCGGCAGCGCCGCCGTCCACGAAACAAGGAACCGACATGCAACCTCACATCAATCTGCCCGCTCCCTACATGCCGCACGCGGGTCTGATCGCGGCGTTCGAGGTGTGTCCGCTGATCGCGATCATGCGCGGCGTGACGCCCGCCGATGCGGCCGACCACGGCCAGGCGCTGTACGAGGCGGGCTTTCGCATCGTCGAGGTGCCGTTGAATTCGCCGCAGCCGTTCGACAGCATCGCCGCGATCCGCAAGGCGTTGCCGGCCGACGCGATCGTCGGCGCGGGCACGGTGCTGCATCCGAGTTTCGTCAACGACGTGAAGTCGGCGGGCGGCGAACTGATCGTCATGCCGCACAGCGATCCCGATGTGGTCATCGCCGCGAAGGCGCAAGGTCTCGCATGCGCGCCGGGCGTGGCGACGCCGAACGAAGCCTTCATCGCGCTGAAGAACGGCGCGGACGTGCTGAAGATGTTCCCCGCCGAACAGCTCGGCTGCCAGGTGGTGAAGGCCTGGCGCGCGGTGATCGCGGCGCAGGTGCCGCTGGTGCCGGTCGGCGGCATCACGCCGGACAACATGGGACCGTTTCTCAGCGCGGGCGCGAACGGCTTCGGCCTCGGCTCGGCGCTGTACAAGCCGGGTCAGAGCGCGGCCGTGACCGCTTCGCACGCGAAGGCGTTCATCAACGGTTTGCGCATCGCCCGCGCAGGCGCGAAGAAATGAATCGGCTCGCCGGAAAAGTCGCGTTGATCACGGGCGCCGGGCGCGGCATCGGCGCGGCGATCGCGCTCGCCTTCGCGCGCGAGGGCGCGGCGGTCGTGCTGGCGGAACTGAACCTCGAAACCGCGCGGCAGACGGCGCAGCGGATCGAGTCGGAAACCGGCGCGCGCGTGCTGGCGGTCGAGACCGACGTCACGCAAGCGGCTTCGGTGCGGCAGGCGGTGAGCGAGGCCGAACAGGCGTTCGGCGCGCCCGACGTGCTGGTGAACAACGCCGGCATCAACGTGTTCTGCGACCCGCTGACCATGACGGACGACGACTGGCGCCGCTGCTTCGCGGTCGACCTCGACGGCGTCTGGAACGGTTGCCGCGCGGTGTTGCCGGGCATGGTGGAGCGCGGCTCGGGCAGCATCGTGAACATCGCCTCGACGCATGCGTTCAAGATCATCCCCGGCTGTTTTCCGTATCCGGTGGCGAAGCACGGTGTGATCGGTCTGACGCGCGCGCTGGGTATCGAGTACGCGCCGCGCAACGTGCGCGTCAACGCGATCGCGCCGGGCTACATCGAAACGCAACTGACGCACGACTGGTGGAACGAACAAGCCGATCCGGCCGCGGCGCAACAGGCGACGCTCGCGCTGCAGCCGATGAAACGCATCGGCCGCCCGGAAGAAGTGGCGATGACGGCGGTGTTTCTCGCCTCCGACGAAGCGCCGTTCATCAACGCCACGTGCATCACCGTGGATGGCGGCCGCTCGGCGCTGTATCACGACTGAACGCGGCGGTGGCCGCACGCAACTGAAAGCGAAGCAGCAGCAAAACAGCAGCAAAACGGGCAGTAAAAAACGGGCAGTAAAACAAGCAACAAAGTTTCACCGGACGACGCGCTGGCCGCGTGTGTCACAACCGGTACAAGAAGACGCGGCCGATACCTTCTCGTTATCAATTAGTCAGGAGACACGCATCATGAAACGTAGAATTTTCCTCACGCTGGCAGCAGCGGCGGCGGGTGTGCTGTTCAACGCAACGGCCGCGCAAGCCGCCGATCCGGTGAAGATCGGCTTCCTCGTGAAGCAGCCGGAAGAGCCGTGGTTCCAGGACGAGTGGAAGTTCGCCGAAATCGCCGCCAAGGAAAAGGGCTTCACGCTGGTGAAGATCGGCGCGCCCTCGGGCGAGAAGGTGATGAGCGCGATCGACAACCTGTCGGCGCAGAAGGCGCAAGGTTTCGTGATCTGCACGCCGGACGTCAAGCTCGGACCGGGCATCGTCGCGAAGGCGAAGGCTCATAACCTGAAGATGATCACGGTGGACGATCGTCTGGTGGACGGCGCGGGCAAGCCGATCGCCTCGGTGCCGCACATGGGCATCTCGGCGTACAACATCGGCAAGCAGGTCGGCGACGGCCTCGCCGCGGAAATCAAGAAACGCGGCTGGGACATGAAGGACGTCGGCGCGATCGACGTCACCTACGAACAACTGCCGACCGCGCATGACCGCACCAGCGGCGCGACCGATGCGCTGGTCGCCGCCGGCTTCCCGAAGGCCAACGTGATCGCCGCGCCGCAAGCGAAGACCGACACGGAAAACGCCTTCAACGCGGCCAACATCGCGCTGACCAAGAACCCGCAGTTCAAGCACTGGGTCGCTTACGCGCTGAACGACGAAGGCGTGCTCGGCGCGGTGCGCGCAGCGGAAGGCCGCGGCTTCAAGGCGGACAACATGATCGGTATCGGCATTGGCGGTTCGGACTCGGCCTTGAACGAATTCAAGAAGCCGTCGCCGACGGGCTTCTTCGGCACGGTCATCATCAGCCCGAAGCGCCACGGCGAGGAAACCTCCACGCTGATGTACGACTGGATCACGCAAGGCAAGGCGCCGCCGGCCCTGACGCTCACGACCGGCATGCTGGCCACGCGTGAGAACGTCGGCGACGTGCGCGAGAAGATGGGCCTCGCGTCGAAGTAAGCGGTTCGACGCGCGGAGAAACGAACTGCCGGTGCACCCTTGTTCATGAAGTGCATGAAAGCGCGCACCGGCGGCGGCAACAAGCGATGAAGCGTTGAGGCAAACCGTGCGTTGAAGCATCCACGAGCGCTTCGACGCACGGTCACACGAATGGGATCTGAGTAGCGCTCAAGCGCCAGGTCAGGTAGGCATACAACTGTATGGGATAGAGGTAAGCGCTGAAGCGCTAGCTCCTGTCGACATACAACTGCATGGGACAGGAGTAAGCGCTAAAGCGCTAACTCCCGTCGACATAGGAGGCGAAGTGTCAGCGACGCTACGTTTTGACAATATCGGCAAGGTCTTTCCAGGCGTGCGCGCGCTCGACGGTGTGTCCTTCGACGTCAACGTCGGCCAGGTGCACGGCCTGATGGGCGAAAACGGCGCGGGGAAGTCGACCCTGCTGAAGATTCTCGGCGGTGAATATCAGCCCGATTCGGGCCGCGTGCTGATCGACGGCAACGAGGTGCGCTTCACCAGCGCGGCTTCGTCGATCGCGGCGGGCATCGCGGTGATTCACCAGGAACTGCAATACGTGCCCGACATGACGGTCGCGGAAAATCTGCTGCTCGGCCAATTGCCGAACTCGCTCGGCTGGGTCAACAAGCGCGAGGCGAAGCGCTTCGTGCTGGAACGGCTCGAAGCGATGGGCGTGGCGCTCGATCCGAGCGCGAAGCTGCGCAAGCTCTCGATCGCGCAGCGTCAGATGGTCGAAATCTGCAAGGCGCTGCTGCGCAACGCACGCGTGATCGCGCTGGACGAGCCGACCAGTTCGCTGTCGCATCGCGAGACCGAAGTGCTGTTCAAGCTGGTGCGCGATCTGCGCGCCGACAACCGCGCGATGATCTACATCTCGCACCGCATGGACGAGATTTACGAACTGTGCGACGCCTGCACGATCTTTCGCGACGGCCGCAAGGTCGCCTCGCATCCGACGCTCGAAGGCGTGTCGCGCGACACCATCGTCAGCGAGATGGTGGGGCGCGAAATCTCGGACATCTATAACTACTCGGAGCGGCCGCTCGGCGAAGTGCGCTTCGCCGCCAAGGGCATCGAAGGCCATGCGCTCGCGCAGCCGGCCAGCTTCGAGGTGCGGCGCGGCGAGATCGTCGGCTTCTTCGGGCTGGTGGGCGCGGGCCGCAGCGAACTGATGCACCTCGTGTACGGCGCGGATCATAAGAAGGGCGGCGAACTCGTGCTGGACGGCAAGCCGATCAAGGTGCGCAGCGCGGGCGAAGCGATCCGGCACGGCATCGTGCTGTGCCCGGAGGATCGCAAGGAAGAGGGCATCGTCGCGATGGCGACCGTGTCGGAGAACATCAACATCAGTTGCCGCCGGCACTATCTGCGCGCGGGGATGTTCCTCGATCGCAACAAGGAAGCGGAAACCGCCGACCGTTTCATCAAGCTGCTGAAGATCAAGACGCCGAGCCGCCGCCAGAAGATCCGCTTTCTGTCGGGCGGCAATCAGCAGAAGGCGATTCTGTCGCGCTGGCTCGCCGAGCCGGACCTGAAAGTCGTGATTCTCGACGAACCGACGCGCGGCATCGACGTCGGCGCGAAGCACGAAATCTACAACGTGATCTATCAACTCGCCGAACGCGGCTGCGCGATCGTGATGATCTCGTCGGAATTGCCGGAAGTGCTCGGCGTGTCCGACCGCATCGTCGTGATGCGCCAGGGCCGGATTTCCGGCGAACTGTCGCGCAAGGATGCAACGGAACAATCGGTGTTGAGCCTCGCCTTGCCGCAAAGCTCGACCGCGCTGCCAGGCACGGCGAACGCCGTGAGCCAGGCGGCCTGAACCTTATTTGGACGAAAGTCCGGCAACCCGTGGGGAACGGGAGGAGTATTCAAAATGCAAGCCAGAGAAAACCTCGCGCAACAGGCCGCCAAAAGCGCCGCCGAAGCGCTGATTCCGCAGCCCAACGATCGTGCGAAATGGTGGCAGCAAATCACCGAGTACAGCCTGATCGTGATCTTCATCGTGATGTTCGTCACGATGTCGCTGACCGTCGATCACTTCTTCTCGATCGACAACATGCTCGGCCTCGCGCTGTCGATCTCGCAGATCGGCATGGTCGCGTGCACGATGATGTTCTGTCTCGCGTCGCGCGATTTCGATTTGTCCGTCGGTTCGACGGTCGCGTTTGCCGGCGTGCTGTGCGCGATGGTGCTGAACGCCACCGGTAATACGTTCATCGCGATCGTCGCGGCGGTGTTCGCCGGAGCGGTGATCGGCTTCGTGAACGGCGCGGTGATCGCGTATCTGCGCGTCAACGCGCTGATCACCACGCTCGCGACGATGGAAATCGTCCGCGGTCTCGGCTTTATCGTGTCGCACGGGCAGGCGGTCGGCGTGTCGTCGGATACGTTCATCGAGCTGGGCGGCCTGAGCTTCTTCGGCGTGTCGCTGCCGATCTGGGTCACGCTGATGTGCTTCATCGTATTCGGGGTGATGCTCAACCAGACCGTGTACGGCCGCAATACGCTCGCGATCGGCGGCAATCCCGAAGCGTCGCGTCTCGCCGGCATCAACGTCGAACGCACGCGCGTTTATATCTTCCTGATTCAAGGCGCGGTGACGGCGCTGGCGGGTGTGATCCTCGCGTCGCGGATCACGTCGGGTCAGCCGAACGCGGCGCAAGGCTTCGAGCTGAACGTGATTTCGGCGTGCGTGCTGGGCGGCGTCTCGCTGCTCGGCGGCCGCGCGACGATTTCCGGCGTCGTGATCGGCGTGCTGATCATGGGCACGGTCGAGAACGTGATGAACCTGCTGAACATCGACGCGTTCTACCAGTACCTCGTGCGCGGCGCGATCCTGCTCGCCGCCGTGCTGCTCGACCAGTTGAAGAACCGCGGATCGCGCGACTAAACTCGCGATCAATGCTGCGACTCACCACTTTGTTCTAAAAGGAATCGAACGATGTCGTCTCCGGCCAATGCAAACGCCCGTCTCGCGGGGAACGTGTTCGCGCGCTACCCGAGTCTCGTCGACCGCACGGTGTTGATCACGGGCGGCGCGACCGGTATCGGCGCATCGTTCGTCGAGCATTTCGCGGCGCAAGGCGCGCGCGTCGCGTTCTTCGATATCGATGCGCAAGCGGGCGAAGCGCTCGCCGACGAACTCGGCGATTCGAAGCACAAGCCGCTGTTCCTGCCGTGCGATCTGACCGACATCGACGCGCTGCAAAAAGCGATCGCCGACGTCAGGGCCGCGCTCGGCCCGATTCAGGTGCTGGTGAACAACGCCGCGAACGACAAGCGTCACACGATCGGCGAAGTCACCGCCGCTTCGTTCGACGCGGGCATCGCGGTGAATATCCGCCACCAGTTCTTCGCGGCCCAGGCGGTGATGGAGGACATGAAAGCGGCCAACAGCGGCTCGATCATCAATCTCGGCTCGATTAGCTGGATGCTGAAGAACGGCGGCTATCCGGTGTACGTGATTTCGAAATCGGCGGTGCAGGGTTTGACGCGCGGTCTCGCGCGCGACCTCGGGCATTTCAATATTCGCGTGAATACGCTGGTGCCGGGCTGGGTGATGACGGAGAAGCAGAAGCGCCTGTGGCTCGACGACGCGGGCCGCCGCTCGATCAAGGAAGGGCAGTGCATCGACGCCGAGCTGGACCCCGCTGACCTCGCGCGCATGGCGCTGTTCCTCGCGGCGGACGACAGCAAGATGATCACCGCGCAGGACATCGTGGTGGACGGAGGCTGGGCGTGAGTGCGGGATCGCGTACCTCGCATCGCGCGGCGCTGCTGCTCGATACGAAATGCACGCTCGGCGAGGGCGCGACGTGGTGTGCGCAAACCGGCCGCTTCTACTGGGTCGACATCGAAGGCGCGCGCCTGTGGCGCCACGATCCGAGCGACGGCCGCACGACGTTCTGGCGCATGCCCGAGCGCCTTGGCACTTTCGCGTTGTGCGCCGATCCGCATTACCTGTTGCTAGGTCTCGCCACGCATCTGGCGTTCCTCGACCTGGCCACCGGCGAGACGCAGCGTATCGTCGACGTCGAACCCGGCCTGAACACGCGCGTCAACGACGGCCGCTGCGATCGCCAGGGGCGCTTCGTGTTCGGCACGAAAGACGAAGGCGCGCCGTTGCAAGCGATCGGCGGTTTCTACCGGCTGAACCGCGATCTCTCGCTGGAGCGTCTGCCGCTGCCCGCGCCGGCGATCTCGAACAGCATCGCGTTCAGCCCCGACGGCGCGACGATGTACTACTGCGATTCGCCGACTCGCGAAATCCGCGCCTGCGACTATCGCGCGGACGGCGGTGTCGCCAACGACCGCCTCTTCGCGACGCTGACGGACGCCACCGGCGAGCCCGACGGCTCGACCGTCGATCGCGACGGCGGCTTGTGGAACGCGCAGTGGGGCGGCGGGCGCGTCGTGCGTTATGGCGCGGACGGCGTGGAAACGGAACGCGTCGACGTGCCGACCACGCAGCCGAGCTGCGTCGCGTTCGGCGGCCCGCAACTGGGCACCCTCTACATCACGAGCGCGCGCATCGGGCTGGACGCGGCGGCGCTCGCGGGCGACGCTCGCGCGGGCGGCGTGTTCATCGCCACGCCCGCGCATCGGGGATTGCCTGAGCCGGTGTTCCAGGGCGCGCCCGCATAGCGCAGAATGACGCTGCCTCATTCGCGGGGCGGCGGCGCGGCGTGTCGATGCAGTGAATTTGAAAGCCAATCAGAAGTCGACGTCGCAAATCCGATGGCAGCACATCGGCAGCATGCAGTTCGGACCCAGAGGCGACCGGTGTAAAAAATCGCCCACAGCATCCGTCAGCAATGACGGCCACGTCCCACGCCTCTCGATGGAGCCAGATATGACTGTTGCGAATCTTGTTTCCTCTTCGTCCCAGAGCCGGCGCTCGCGACTCGCCGCCGCGGCCAATCCCGTGCTGGCGGGCCCCAGCACGTCGGCGGTGGCGGTCGGCGAAACCAGCGGCGGCGAACTCGCGTGCATCACGCTCGCCAACGCGCAGTTGCGTCTCGACGTCGCGCCCACGCTCGGCGGCGGCATCACGCGTTTCGACTGGCGCGACGACGGCGCGCTTACGCCGATTTTTCGTCGCTGCCGCCACCTCACCGCGGATACGCAGCCGAATGAACTGGCTTGCTATCCGCTGCTGCCGTATTCGAACCGGATCGGCGGCGGGCGCTTCACCGTCGCGGGACGGCGTGTCGACGTGCCGCGCAATCGCGCCGACGAACCGTTGCCGATTCATGGCGACGGCTGGCAATCCGCCTGGCAGGTGGCCGAGTCGGACCGCGAGAACGTGCGTCTGACGCTCGATCGTCACGACGGCAAGCCCTACGCGTTTCGCGCGACGCAAAGCTATACGCTGGACGGCCCCACGCTCGTCATCACGCTCGAAGTCGAGAACGCGGGCCGCGAGGCGCTGCCGTTCGGACTCGGCGTGCATCCCTTCTTCGTGCGCGACGCCGCTACCGAACTATCGGCCGCGGCCGGCGGCCTCTGGCTTTCCGGCGACGACTGGCTGCCGGTGCGCCACGTGCCGGCGCCGCCCGCGTGGCAATTCGGCGTGGCGTATCCGCTGCCGGACACCATCGTCAATCACGCGTTTACCGGCTGGAGCGGACAGGCGGCGGTGGTGTGGCCCAAGCGCCGCCTGTCGCTGAACATCGCAGCCGACACCGACTATTACGTGCTGTACACGCCGCGCGGTGAGGATTTCTTCTGTTTCGAACCGGTGGATCATCCGATCAACGCGATGAACCTGGCCGGCGGCGCGTGCGAAAACGGCATGACGTTGCTAGGACGCGGCGAGCGCTTGACGCGCACCTTTCGCTTCACGGTCGAACGCACGGGTTTGCGCTCGATGCCGGGCGCGCGCGGGTCGCGGCGGCGGCAGTAGGGCGGAGCGGGGCGAGAGGGGCGCGCGAGGAGCATTGGCATGGTGCAGGCGTGGACCAGCCGCTGGCGCCCGACACGCCCGAGCGCGGCCCGCCGCTCAGCACGGGTAAAATACGCGCCTCTTTCCGCAATCGGCTCGCCGCGAGACCCTCCATGTCCAATTTCATCCAGACACTCAACGACGCGTGGCAGCGCACAAACTCGCTGCTGTGCGTCGGCCTCGATCCCGAGCCCAGCAAATTTCCGGGCGCGCTCGCGGGCCGTTCCGACGCGATCTTCGATTTCTGCCGCACCATCGTCGACGCCACCGCGCCGTATGCGTCGTCGTTCAAACCGCAGATCGCCTACTTCGCGGCGCATCGCGCGGAAGACCAGCTCGAACAGCTGATCGCCCACATTCATGCGAAGCATCCGGGCTTGCCGGTGATTCTGGACGCGAAGCGCGGCGACATCGGCAGCACCGCCGAACAGTACGCGCGCGAGGCGTTCGAGCGCTATCAGGCGGACGCGGTGACGGTGAATCCGTACATGGGTTTCGATTCGATCGAGCCGTATCTGGCGCACGAAGGCAAGGGCGTGATCGTGTTGTGCCGCACCTCGAACGCGGGCGGCTCGGATCTGCAATTCCTGGAGACGGGCGGCCGTCCGCTGTATCAGGTCGTCGCGCAACTGGCGGCGGATAAGTGGAACGCGAGCGGCCAGCTGGGTCTGGTGGTCGGCGCGACT
The DNA here is from genome assembly GCF_003330825.1 of Paraburkholderia terricola. Lineage (NCBI taxonomy): Bacteria > Pseudomonadati > Pseudomonadota > Betaproteobacteria > Burkholderiales > Burkholderiaceae > Paraburkholderia > Paraburkholderia terricola. Next base: position 3,476,286 of record NZ_CP024941.1, on the reverse strand, counting down.
TTCCCGAAGGAAATCGAAGCGGTGCGGGGGATCGTCGGCGACATGCCGCTGCTGATTCCGGGCATCGGCGCGCAAGGCGGCGACGTCGAGGCAACGGTGAATGCCGGGCGCACCGCGAACGGCACGGGCATGCTGATCAACTCGTCGCGCGCGATCATTTACGCCGGCAAGGACGACGATTTCGCCGACGCCGCGGCGAACGCCGCGAAGCAAACGCGGGACCGGATCAATGCGTTTCGGTGATGGACGGCGGTCGTTGATTACAACCGTGTCTTGAGGGAATCGGGCGCGACCGGTTTGCGAATCGGGTGCGCCCGAGCGCGATTCAACGCTACCCGGTGCGGCCCGGCCCGAGCCGCTCGATCAATGCCGCATGCCGGGGATACCGCGCCTTCAACGCGCCGACATCCGCCAGTTCGAACTCGCTGAATTCAAATCCCGGCGCCACCGTGCAGCCCACCAGCGCAAACGTCGACGGATCGGCGCATTCCGCGGCAAACCACAAACCCGCCGGCACCACGGCCTGAAACACGGCATCGGCATGCGTCAGCGCATTGCCCAGGCGGTGCGTCACCAGCGCGCCCGCTTCATCGAGCACATGAACGAGCAAGGGCTCGCCGGCATGGAAATGCCAGAGCTCGTCGGACTTGATCCGATGCCACGCCGAATGCGCGCCGTCGCACAGCAGGTAATAGATCGCGGTGGATGCCGAGCGCGTTTGCGCTGAACCGTCGGCGCGCGTCACGCGTTCCGCCGACCGGTACGTCTCGCTGAAAAACCCGCCTTCGGGATGCGGTTTCAGATCGAAGCGGCGAATCAATGCGTCCTTGGCTGCGAGGGAATCGGTCATCGGTTTCGGCATTCCAGCGACGTTTAATGTTCGCGTTCGTCGAGCAAGGCGAGCATGCCGCGCAGCGAATGCGCGGCGGCCTGCACGCGGATCTGTTCGCGATCGCCCTTGAAGATTTTCGTTTCCACCGACGTATGCAGCCGGTTGCTCCAGCCGAACGACACCATGCCGACCGGCTTGGCCGCGGTGCCGCCGCCGGGGCCGGCGACGCCGGTGATCGACAGCGACACCTGCGCGCGGCTGTTGCGCAGCGCGCCCTCGGCCATCGCGCGCGCGACCTGTTCGCTGACCGCGCCGTGCTTGTCGATGAGATCGGGCGGCACGCCGATCATCTCGCACTTCGCCTGATTCGAATACGTGACGAAGCCACGTTCGAACCAGCCGCTGCTGCCGGAAATATCGGTAATCGCGGTCGCCACCATGCCGCCCGTGCAGGATTCGGCGGTGACGAGCAGCAGGCGCTCATCGCGCAGGCGGTTGCTCACGCGAATCGCGAGCTGATGAACCACGGAATCGGTAGGCATGGCGTCGTCAATCCGAAAAACAGGGGCGGCGGTTGGAATCCCGGCGGCACAGCGGCGTTGCCGGGCGGCGCGGTTAAACCGACATGCGCCAGAGCGCAATCACGAGCAGCGTGAAAAACGCGGCGACCAGGTCGTCGAACATGATGCCAAAACCACCCTTCAGACGGCGATCGAAATAACTGATCGGCGGCGGTTTCACCATGTCGAAGAAGCGGAACACGATGAAGGCCCAGAACTGGCCGGTCAGCGTGACGGGCGTGACCATCAGCAGCACCAGCCAGAACGCGACGATTTCGTCCCACACTACAGGCGACGGATCGTCGGTGCCGAGCTTCCTCGCGGTAAACCCGCAAATCGCGATGCCGAAGATAAAGCCGGCGGCGATCAGCACGCCCCACTCGATCACGGTCAGATAGCGGCTCAATACCGCGAACGAGGCCCAGGCGAACAGCGTGCCGACCGTTCCCGGCGCGACGGGCGACAAGCCGCTGCCGAAACCGAGCGACAGAACGTGCAGCGGATGCGACAGCATGAAACGCGCGGTGGCGCGGCGCGGCTGCGGGCGGGGCGCTTTGGGCGGCTCGTTGCCGATGAGATCGTCGGCGGGGCCGAGCGGTTGATCAGTCTGCATGAAAGTGGTCGAAGCCTTGCAACGTCAGAGTGAGCGGCGCGCCGGCGGCATCGCGCCAGTCGATCGCGGGGCGGTCGGCCGCCGTTTGAAGAGCGCTTATTGTACCGATGCGCGTGACCGGCACGCCCGCCTCGCGGCCGGCTGTTTCCACCGAGGCGCGCGCGGCGGGCGGCGCGGTGAAGCACAGTTCGTAATCGTCGCCGCCCGCGAGCGTGCAGCGCCGCTGGACCTCGGGCGACAGACGGCGCAGCGCGGCCGAACGCGGCACGGCGTCGGCGTCGACGGTGGCGCGCAGGTTCGAGCGTTCGAGGATGTGCAGCAGATCGCCGGCGAGTCCATCCGACAGATCGAGCGCCGCGTGCGCGATGCCGCGCAGCGCGAGACCGAGCGCGACGCGCGGCTCCGGGCGTTCGAGCGCATGGCGAAACCTCGCGGCGTCGTCGGCGTCCGCGGACCATTCGCCGCGCTGCACGCCGAGCCCGGCGCGCGCGTCGCCGAGCGTGCCGGAAATCCAGATGTCGTCGCCCGGCCGCGCGGCGTCGCGGCGCAGCGCCATGCGCGGCGGCACGCTGCCGAACACGGTGATGCACAGGTTCAACGGGCCGCCGGTGGTGTCGCCGCCGATCAACGCGCAGCCGTGGCGTTCGGCCAGCGCGAAGAGGCCCTCGCTGAAGGCGGCGAGCCAGGCTTCGTCCGCTTTCGGCAGGGAGAACGCCAGCGTGAACGCTTGCGGCTGCGCGCCCATCGCGGCGAGGTCCGACAGGTTCACCGCGAGCGCCTTGTGACCCAGCGCCTCGGGATCGATATCGGGAAAGAAGTGGCGGCCTTCCACCAGCATGTCCGTGGATATCGCCAGCACCTCGCCGGCGCGGGGCGCGAGTAGTGCGCAGTCGTCGCCGATGCCGAGCGTGTCCGCCGCGGCGTCGGACGGTTGGGCCGCGGCGCGGCGCGCGAAGAAACGGTCGATCAGCGAGAACTCGGAGAGCATGGGTGGCGATGGGTGAAGGATAGGGGCCGCGAAAGCGTCACGACAAGGCTGCGAGAGCCGCCGCGCGACGCGCATTCGACGAAGATGCCACGGTTCGGCACTCGGCGCGCGGGTGGTTCGAGCGCGGTTTGCGCCTGGCCCGAAGCACGCCGGGCTGGTCTTTCGCTACGTTTCAGTCGCGGCAGTTGTACCCGTATTGAAGGGATACAGCGGGCGATTGGGGCTACAATGCCGTCGAACATCTATTCTAATCTGCCCTTCGAAGCCCGCCTTATGTCGACTCCCGTCAATAGCAAACTCCGCGAAGCCGCCCTCGATTACCACGAGTTTCCCACCCCAGGGAAGATCGCGATCGCACCCACCAAGCAGATGATCAACCAGCGCGACCTCGCGCTCGCGTACTCGCCGGGCGTTGCGTTCGCGTGCGAGGAGATCGTCGAAAATCCGCTGAACGCCGCGCGCTTCACCGCGCGCAGCAATCTGGTCGGCGTCGTCACGAACGGCACCGCGGTGCTGGGTCTCGGCAACATCGGGCCGCTCGCGTCGAAGCCGGTCATGGAAGGCAAGGCTGTGCTGTTCAAGAAGTTCGCCGGCATCGACGTGTTCGATATCGAGCTGAACGAATCCGATCCGCATAAGCTGGTCGACGTGATCGCGGCGCTGGAGCCGACCTTCGGCGGCATCAACCTCGAGGACATCAAGGCGCCGGACTGCTTCATCGTCGAACGCGAATGCCGCAAGCGCATGAAGATTCCGGTTTTCCACGACGACCAGCACGGCACGGCGATCGTCGTCGCGGCGGCCATCACCAACGGTTTGAAGGTGGTCGGCAAGGACATCAAGGAAGTCAAGCTGGTGTCGTCGGGCGCGGGCGCGGCGGCGCTGGCCTGCCTGGATCTGCTGGTCGACATCGGCCTGCCGCTCGAAAACATTACCGTCACGGACCTGGCCGGCGTGGTCTACAAGGGCCGCGTCGAACTGATGGACCCGGACAAGGAACGTTTCGCCCGCGAAACCGCGGCGCGCACGCTTGCCGAGGCGATCGGCGGCGCGGACGTTTTCCTGGGTCTTTCGGCCGGCGGCGTGCTCAAGCAGGAGATGGTCAAGCAGATGGCGGACAAGCCGCTGATTCTGGCGCTGGCCAACCCGACACCGGAAATCCTCCCGGAGCTGGCGCTGGAAGTGCGCCCGGACGCCGTGCTGTGCACGGGCCGCACCGACTACCCGAACCAGGTGAACAACGTGCTGGTGTTCCCGTTCCTGTTCCGCGGCGCGCTGGACGCGGGCGCGACGACGGTGACGCGTGAAATGGAAATCGCGGCGGTGAATGCGATCGCCGAACTGGCGCGCCAGGAGCAGAGCGATATCGTCGCGACGGCTTACGGCATTCAGGATCTGTCGTTCGGGCCGGAATATCTGATTCCGAAGCCGTTCGACCCGCGCCTGATCGTCAAGGTCGCGCCGGCGGTGGCGAAGGCCGCGATGGATTCGGGCGTCGCCGAGCGTCCGATCGAGGACATGGACGCGTACGAACAGCATCTGCAGCAGTTCGTGTATCACAGCGGTACGACCATGAAGCCGATTTTCCAGCTCGCGCGCAGCGTCGAGCCGGAGAAAAAGCGCATCGTGTTCGCCGAGGGCGAGGAAGAGCGCGTGCTGCGCGCGATGCAGATCATCGTCGATGAAAAGCTGGCCAAGCCGATTCTGATCGGCCGTCCGGCGGTGATCGAGCAGCGGATCGCGCGTTACGGCCTGCGTCTGGTGGCGGGTCAGGACTATACGGTCGTGAACACCGATCATGACGAGCGCTACCGCGATTTCTGGCAGGAATACGCCAAGATGATGTCCCGCAAGGGCATCACGGCGCAGATGGCGAAGCTCGAAATGCGCCGCCGCACCACGCTGATCGGCGCGATGCTGGTGAAGAAGGGCGAAGCGGACGGCATGATCTGCGGCACGATCAGCACGACGCATCGGCATCTGCACTTCATCGACCAGGTGATCGGCAAGCGCGAGGGTTGCGCCGTCTACGCGGCGATGAATGCGCTGGTGCTGCCGAATCGGCAGATTTTCCTGGTCGATACGCACGTGAACGTCGATCCGACGCCGGAACAACTGGCCGAGATCACGATCATGGCCGCCGAGGAAGTGCGCCGTTTCGGTATCGAACCGAAGGTCGCGCTGGTGTCGCATTCGAACTTCGGTTCGAGCAATGCGCCGACCGCGCAGAAGATGCGCGACACGCTGGAGATTCTGCGGGAGCGTGCGCCCGATCTGCAGGTGGACGGCGAAATGCACGGCGACGTCGCGCTCGACGCCAATCTGCGCCGCGAAGTGCTGCCCGATTCGACGCTCGAAGGCGATGCGAACCTGCTCGTGCTGCCGAACATCGACGCAGCCAACATCTCGTACAACCTGTTGAAGACCGCTGCGGGCAATAACATCGCGATTGGTCCGATGCTGCTTGGCGCGGCCAAGCCGGTTCACGTGCTGACCGCTTCGGCCACCGTGCGCCGTATCGTCAATATGACGGCGTTGCTGGTGGCGGATGTGATCGCCGCCCGCTGATCCCTGGCGGGGCGGAATGTGTAGCGCTGATCGACTTTCTTCGGCGCCACGCAAAAAAAGGCGTGCCCGCAATGGGCACGCCTGCGGGTAAGCAGGGGATTGCCACCCAAAAGGCAAACGACACAGTCAAGCTTTCGGGACTTCGAGAGCCCAAAGTCCCCGCGACGGGAAATAGCGGCAGAGGCACGCATGCGATGTCGCAACACCATGCCATCGGTCTCTGTTTGCGCCGTCGCGCTAATATTAGCCTGATCAGGCTAAGTAATCTGTCAAAAGTCGTCAAAGCCCGTTCCGGGGCCCTTTCCCGCCTGACGAAAGATTTCGCCTGCCCGGCGAACGTTGATTCCGTTGGCTATTAGCGATACCCTTACGACTTTCATGGTCGTCAAACTCGTGATCTAACAGCGGGGAACCCCTGATACATGGCACGCAAGTGGTTGGGCATGAAAGGCGTGCTGATCGGTGCTTTGACGCTCTGCGCTTTATCCGGCACCGTGCCTGGCGCGTTTGCTCGCGACTCCACGGCACCGGGTACAAACGCTCAGGGGCAGGGCGGCATCGCGGTGGCGCAATTGCCGCGCGAGGCAGTCAATACATTGAACTTGATCGACGCTGGCGGGCCTTATCCCTATGAAAAGGACGGCATCGTGTTCGGCAATCGCGAACGATTGCTGCCGGCCCATCGGCGCGGCTACTACCACGAATACACCGTTCCCACGCCTCGCTCACGTAATCGCGGGGCGCGCCGCATCGTCTGCGGAGGTCCGCTAAGGCGCACCGATAACTGCTACTACTCGGACGACCACTACACCACTTTTAATCGTATTGTTGAATGACATCGGGATGAACGGCATGAGCGACAACGTCTACGCGCACGACTCCGGAGTCGCGACGGATCTTTTCGCGGCCGGCGACGGCAATTTGTTCCAACGCGTCATGCAGATGCGTGCCGGCGATCAGGGCCGCGATAACCAGAGCGAAGCCAGCACTGTGCTTTCATCGAACGAGGAGCCCATGAGCCTTTTCAAGACCGTACGACCGAACATCGTACAGTCGATCCGCGCGTTTCGCGTGCAGGATCTCGCTGACGAGGCCAATCAACTCGGTCAGCATTTCCTGTATGCGTATTGCGCTAACGCGCAGTCCAAACAGGAAGTGCTCGAGACTATCGCCACGTCGTTCCTGTTCCCGAAGCATTTCGGCAAGAATTACGACGCGCTTTACGATTGCCTCACCGAATTGGTTCAAAAGGCGGGCGCCCAGCCCGGTTTCGTGATCGTGCTCGAACAATTGCCGGTCGCGCAAAAGTTCGACAAGGAAGGCCGCGAGACGCTGCTCGACGTGTTCCGCGAAGCGGCCGAGTTCTGGGCCGAGCGCAAGGTGGCGTTCCGGGTGTTTTACTCGTTTGCCTGATCAGTCGCCCGAGCGCCGCTTGTTCCGGGAAAGGTTGCAGAAAAGAGAAAGGCCCGCCGATTTTTGGCGGGCCTTTCTCTTTTCTGCTCTCTAAACGGGGGGCGATGCACTTGACGCTGCTTCGTCTGACGAGTCGGGCGCATAGCGCGGCAGCTCGTCGAGATAGTGCCGTGCGCGGGACGGCGTGGGCGCCGACTTACCAGCCGCCCCAGCGAGCCGCCAGCGCGGCGAGGACCGCGATGCCAGCCGTTTCGGTGCGCAACACGCGTGGCCCGAGGCCGATGACCGCGAATCCGTAGGCGGTGGCGGCCGCTTCCTCGACTGCGGAAAAACCGCCTTCCGGACCGATCAGCACGGTGACGCGTCCTTGCGGCGGCTCGGTGGGCAATGCCGAAAAGCTCATGTTGGCGCGCGGCGACAACAGAATGCGCAATTCGCCTTCTTGCGGTGTCCGTGGCAGCGCGCCGAGCCAGGTGGCGATCTCGCGCACCGGCATGACTTCCGGCAGGCGATTGCGCCCGCACTGCTCACACGACGCGCGCACGACGCCTTCCCAATGCGCATGCCGCCGTTGCGCACGCTCGCTGGCAAGCCGCACGACGCTGCGCGTGGTGGTTAGCGGCACGAAACAGGAGGCGCCGAGTTCGACCGCCTTTTCGATGAGCCAGTCCATCTTGTCGCCGCCCGCAATACCTTGCGCGAGTGTGAGGTGGTACGGCGTTTCGACTTCCACCGCGCGAAATTCACGAACTATCGCCTTGGCCGAGCGGCGTTCGACCTCGACGAGTTCGGCGCTGTACTCACCGCCTTTGCCGTTGAACAGCACAATCGAATCACCGGGCTGCAAGCGCAGCACGAGAACGTGGCGGGTGACGTCATCGGGCAACTGCAAGATGTCGTCGGGGTTGAGGGGCATACCGACGAAAAAGCGAGGCATCAGAAAAATACTCATTGGTTCACGAAAGGTGGCGAGCGAGCGCCCAACGGTAGCCGTCCAGATCTTCGACCTGGGCGAACCGGTCGCCCCAGAACTGATCCTGTGGCTCGCTCAGCGATTTTGCACCGGCGGCTAGCGCGCGTGCGTAAACCGCGTCGACATCGTCGACATAGACATAGAAGGATTGCGGCGCAATTGCGCCCGCGCTTTTCGGGGTTTTCGCCGCCGAGCCGAACGCGCCTTCCGGCGCGAACATCACGATCAACTGTCCTTGATAAGTCATTTCGACATGCATGACGACCCCGTCGTCCTGCACGCTGTCACGGACCTCGAAACCGAAAGCGGCCTCGAAGAAGGCAGTCGCGACACGCGCGTCGCGCACCGTCAGATAGGGGGTCAACCAAGGCACACCGGCTGGGCGGGAGGCGGTCATGGAGTTCTCCGGATCTATGGGGTTTGCGAGACGCAGGCGAGGCAGGCAACCGCGATCGATACGCCGATTGCGCGTTGACTGAACCGTATATTGTGCCCGCGTGTTAGCACAACGGCTTTAGGAATCGACTTAGTTTATCCCGCGCTAACGACGATGCCGAAAAGAGGCCGGCGTGCAAGGCCGGGGCATAGTGCTTGAGCGAGTCAATTTGCCGCGCTTCGAGGCGCTGTGCAAGCGTTTCGGAAGCGATGGCGGCCGGGTCGAGCGCGTCGCTGGCGGTCGCCATCATCCACAGCGAGCCGTAGAGCGGAACGAAGGTGTTCATCGTGCGCACGACGGCGAACGTGGTCCGTAAGCCGTCGAGCAGGTCCGCGATACGCCGCGGATGAAAGTAGGGCGAGCCGAGGTGTACGGAGAGCACGGCGGCCGGGCTCATTACCCGCTTGAGGTGTGCGTAGAAATTGGGTGTATAGAGCCCGGCGGCAGGCGAATCGGGCGGAGTAAGGTCGAATACGACGAGATCGAACCGCGCCGTTGCCGTTGCCGCCACGTAATGCGCGGCGTCGCCGATGACCAGTTCGACGCGCGGATCGTCGAAAGCCCCGCCTTGCACCTGTGGCAGATGTTCGCGCGTCAGGCGTACTACCTCCTCGTCGAGCTCCGCGACCACGATCCGCTCGATGCTCGGGTGCCTGAGCAGTTGCCGCGCGGCGCCGCCATCGCCGCCGCCCAGCACCAGAGCACTTCGCGGCGACGGATGCGCCAGCGCGGCCGGATGCACCATGCATTCGTGATAGATGAACTCGTCGCCGGTCGAAGTCATCGGGCGGCCGTCGAGCGTGAAGAGCCGGCCGAGCTGCGGCGTGTCCCACACCTCGATGCGCTGATAAGGCGAATCGACGCGCGCAACCAGTTTCGCGTTCGGAAAACCGTACACGGCGTCGGGACTCGGGTGGAACAGCAAGAGAGTGCTCACGGGATGACGGGCTCTGTCCGGAGCGCGGCGAATTCAGGTTGCATAATTGTAAAGGACCACGCGCCGCGCGGCGTTGCAGGGCGCGGGGGCCGCACGGACGGGCGGCTTTCCGCGCAGGGCGGGTCTAACGTTCTGTTAGAATGTGACGCTTTCAGCCTTGTCCGTTTGCTCTGCCCGTTTCGCGTCTCCCGGCGCCGCACCGTGCGCCGAGGCGGACTGGCCGCCGAGCTTCCGGGCCTCAAGCGCACACCGCCTTTTGACTCTGTCTCCGGACTCGACATGACGACCCCGTCTCCCGCACCCACTTCCTTGATGGCCAACGCAATCCGCGCGTTGTCCATGGACGCCGTTCAACAAGCGAATTCCGGTCACCCCGGCATGCCGATGGGCATGGCCGAAATCGGTGTGGCTTTGTGGTCGCGCCATCTGCGCCATAACCCGAAGAACCCGCAATGGGCCGATCGCGACCGTTTCGTGCTGTCGAACGGCCATGGCTCCATGCTGCTGTACTCGCTGCTGCACCTCACCGGCTACGATTTGCCGATCGAGGAGCTGAAGAACTTCCGCCAGATGCATTCGAAGACGCCGGGCCATCCGGAATACGGCATCACGCCGGGCGTCGAGACCACCACCGGCCCGCTCGGCCAGGGATTGGCGAACGCCGTCGGCATGGCGCTCGCGGAGTCGCTACTCGCCACTGAATTCAACAAGCCCGACGCGAAGATCGTCGACCACCACACGTATGTGTTCGTCGGCGACGGTTGCCTGATGGAAGGCATTTCGCACGAGGCCTGTTCGCTTGCCGGCGTGCTGAAGCTGAACAAGCTGATCGCGTTCTACGACGACAACGGCATCTCGATCGACGGCGAAGTGGTGCACTGGTTCCACGACGACACGCCGAAGCGCTTCGAAGCCTACGGCTGGAACGTGATCCCGAACGTGGTCGGCCACGACGTCGACGCGGTGGACGCGGCGATCAAGCAAGCGAAGCAATCGGACAAGCCCACGCTGATCTGCTGCAAGACCGTCATCGGCGAAGGCGCGCCGACCAAGGCCGGCAGCCACGACTCGCACGGCGCGCCGCTCGGCGACAAGGAAATCGCGGCGACGCGTGAAGCGATCGGCTGGAAGTGGGAGCCGTTCGTGATCCCGCAGGAAGTGTATGCGGCGTGGGACGCGAAGGAGGGCGGCGCGCGTCTCGAGTCCGACTGGGATAAGGCATTCGCTGCTTACCAGGCAAAATATCCGCGGGAAGCCGCCGAATTTTCGCGCCGCATGGCCAAGCAACTGCCGACCGACTGGGCGGACAAGGCGAAGGCGATCATCGCCGGCGCGAACGAACGCGCGGAAACCGTCGCAACGCGCAAGGCATCGCAGCAGGCCATCGAAGGTTTGTCGGCCGTGCTGCCGGAACTGCTCGGCGGTTCCGCCGACCTGACCGGTTCGAACCTGACCAACTGGAAGGCCGCCAAGCCCGTGCGGGTGAACCCGGAAGGCCTGGCAGCCGGCAACTACGTGAACTACGGCGTGCGCGAGTTCGGCATGAGCGCCGCGATCAACGGCGTGGCGCTGCATGGCGGCTTCAAGGCCTTCGGCGGCACGTTCCTGACGTTCTCTGACTACAGCCGCAACGCGCTGCGCGTCGCCGCGCTGATGAAGGCGCCGTCGATCTTCGTATTCACGCACGACTCGATCGGTCTGGGCGAGGACGGTCCGACGCACCAGTCGATCGAACACGTCGCGAGCCTGCGTCTGATTCCGCATCTGCAAGTGTGGCGGCCGGCCGACACAGTCGAAACGGCCGTGGCCTGGACCCACGCGGTGGAACATCACGGTCCGTCGTGCCTGATTTTCAGCCGTCAAAACCTGCCGTTCTCGGAGCGCACCGACGCGCAGATCGCCAACATCGAAAAGGGTGGTTATGTGCTGCGCGACTGGAATGACGAGATCGTCGCGCGCAAGGTCATCCTGATCGCGACCGGTTCGGAAGTGGAACTGGCGTTGAAGGCAATCGAGCCGCTCGCGCGCGAAGGTATCGCGGCGCGCGTCGTGTCGATGCCGTCGACCACCGTGTTCGACAAGCAGGACGCCGAATACCGCGAGCGCGTGCTGCCGAAGGGCGTGCGCCGTGTCGCGATCGAAGCGGGCGTGACGGATTTCTGGCGCAAGTACGTGGGTCTGGAGGGCGGCGTGGTCGGCATCGACACGTTCGGCGAATCGGCCCCCGCTGGCGTGCTGTTCAAGCATTTCGGCTTCACCGTCGAGCATGTTGTGGAGACGGCTAAAGCCGCACTCGGCTGATCTTCCGCAAGCGTTGCCGTCTGCGTGCGAACGCGCGGCAACGCTGCCGGTCAGACGAACATGGACGTATTTTTTCAGCCATCAGGAGATAGACCATGACGATTCGCGTCGCAATCAACGGCTACGGCCGGATCGGCCGCAACACGTTGCGCGCCTTCTATGAAAACGGCAAGAAGCACGATATCGAAATCGTCGCCATCAACGATCTCGGCGATGCCAAGACCAATGCTCACCTGACGCAATACGATACCGCGCACGGCAAGTTCCCCGGCGAAGTGTCGGTGGACGGCGACTACCTCGTCGTCAACGGCGACAAGATCCGCGTGCTGGCCAACCGCAATCCGGCGGAACTGCCGTGGGGCGAGTTGAACGTCGACGTCGTGATGGAATGCACGGGCTTTTTCACGACCAAGGAAAAGGCGAGCGCGCACATCAAGGGCGGCGCAAAGAAAGTGATCATCTCCGCGCCGGGCGGCAAGGACGTCGACGCAACGATCGTCTACGGCGTGAATCACAACGTGTTGAAGGCATCGGACACGGTGATCTCGAACGCATCGTGCACGACCAACTGCCTCGCGCCGCTCGTCAAGCCGCTGAACGACAAGATCGGCCTCGTGAACGGTCTGATGACCACGATCCACGCATACACGAACGACCAGGTTTTGACGGACGTGTACCACGAAGACCTGCGCCGCGCGCGCTCGGCCACGCATAGCCAGATCCCGACCAAGACCGGCGCCGCATCGGCGGTCGGCTTGGTGCTGCCGGAACTGAACGGCAAGCTGGACGGCTACGCGATTCGCGTGCCGACGATCAACGTGTCGGTTGTCGATCTGTCTTTCATCGCCGCGCGCGACACGACGGTGGATGAAGTCAACAAGATCATGAAGGAAGCGTCGGAAGGCGCGCTGAAGGGCATTCTCGGCTACAACGACGCGCCGCTGGTGTCGATCGACTTCAACCACAACCCGGCTTCGTCGACGTTCGACGCGACGCTGACCAAGGTGTCGGGCCGCCTGGTGAAGGTGTCGAGCTGGTACGACAACGAGTGGGGTTTCTCCAACCGCATGCTGGACACGGCGGTGGCGCTGGCCAACGCGAAGTAAGTCGTCTGCTTCGTTCGCCCTGCGGTCTTGTTTTGACGGCAGGCGAAGGGAGAAAAAAAGCCGCTCCTCGGAGCGGTTTTTTTACGTCCGCGGCGTCGGGAAATAGACGCCGGCCCGCTGCGCGGCGTTGGAGATATGAGTTTCGATCGCCTTGCCCGCCGCTGCCGAGTCGCGCGCCGTGAGCGCATCCAGAATCGCGCGATGTTCGTTGTAGGTGGACAGCACCAGTTCGCGCCGATAGAACGGCAGACGCTGGCTTTCCTTCATGATGTCGGCGCTGCTGCTGAGGATCGATTCGATCGCCGCGTTGCCGGCAATGCCCACCATCCGCATGTGGAAGTCGTAGTCGAGGCGTGCGGCTTCGTCGAGTTCTTCGCAGGCGAGCGCTGTTTGCATGGCCGCGATATTGTCCTCGAACCACACGAGGTCGGATTCGCTGACGGCGAGCGCCGCCATGCGTGCGACAAAACCCTCCAACGCAAAGCGCACCTGATAGGTATCCGGCAGCGACGATTGGTTTGCGAAGCGCCAGGATTGCGCGGCCTTGGCCTGCGAACTTTCCACGTAGACGCCCTTGCCGGGCCGTATCACCAGCAGACCGAGCGCTTCCAGCGTGGAAAGCGCCTCGCGTAGCGACGCGCGGCTGATCGTCAGTTCCTCGGAGAGCTGACGCTGCGCCGGCAGCAAACTTCCCACCGGATAGACCCCCGCCTCGATCCGTTCGCGGATGGTCGCGATGGCGGCGTCTGTGACGGTGTGCGGGACGTTCTTCATCGTGGCTCACTTGAGAATGCGGTCTGACCAGCATTGTAATACGTGTCCCGAATGCCGTGCGGTCAAGCGTCATCGGCATATTCGCCGAACCTTGGCAGTCAGGGAAAATAGCGGGTAAACACTGTTTTTGTAATCCTTGACGCCAGTATATCGGCTTCCTACTATTCGCCATAACAGCACTGGTCGGACCAGTCTGAACTGAGTGAACCGCAACCAGGAGGAAGCCGTGTTGAAATTCTTCAATTCGCTATTTGGCCGGGTCGTCATTGCGCTGCTGGCCGGCATCGTGATCGGCGCGGTGTTCCCGCACTTCGCCCAATCGCTGCGCCCGCTCGGCGACGGCTTCCTGAAGCTGATCAAGATGGTGATCGGCCCAATCGTCTTTTGCGTCGTGGTGAGCGGCATGGCGCATGCCGGCGATCTGCGCAAGGTCGGGCGCGTCGGCCTGAAGGCGGTGATCTACTTCGAGGTGATGACGACGATCGCGCTCGTGATCGGCGCCGTGCTGGCCTATGTCACGCGACCGGGCGTCGGCATGAACATCGATCTGCATTCGCTCGATCCGGCTTCGCTGTCGACATACGCCGAGCACGCGAAGAGCCTCAAGGACACGGCGGGCTTTCTGCTGAAGATCATCCCCGATACGGCGATGAACGCGTTCGCGACCGGCGACATCCTGCAAATCCTCGTGTTTTCGGTGCTGTTCGGCTCGGCGCTGTCTCTGCTCGGCACCAAGGCGCAGCGTGTGAGCAGCCTGATCGACGAACTCGCCCAGGTGTTCTTCCGGGTGATGAGCTTCATCATCAAGCTGGCGCCGCTCGGTGTGCTCGGCGCGATCGCGTTCACCACCGGCAAGTACGGCGTCGACTCGCTCAAGCAACTCGGCATGCTGGTGCTCGTGTTCTACGCGAGCTGCATCGTGTTCGTGGTCGTGGTGCTGGGCGTGGTGATGCGGCTGGCCGGCTTCAACGTTTTCAAGCTGATCCGCTATCTGCGGGAGGAACTGTCGATCGTGCTCGGCACGGCGTCGTCCGATGCGGTGTTGCCGCAGGTCATGCGCAAGCTCGAATGGATGGGCGTGAAGGATTCGACGGTCGGTCTCGTGATTCCGACCGGCTACTCGTTCAATCTCGACGGTTTCTCCATTTATCTGACCCTGGCTGTGATTTTCATCGCGCAGGCCACCAACACGCCGCTGTCCACGCACGACCTCATCGTGGTGGTGCTGGTATCGCTGGTGACGTCGAAGGGCGCGCACGGCATTCCGGGCTCGGCCATCGTGATTCTGGCCGCGACGTTGTCCGCCATTCCGGCGATTCCCGTCCTCGGCCTCGTGCTGATCCTGCCGGTCGACTGGTTCGTCGGCATTGCCCGCGCGCTGACCAACCTGATCGGCAATTGCGTGGCGACGGTGGTCGTCGCGGTGTGGGAAAACGATATCGACCGGGCGCGGGCGCATCGCGTGCTGAATCGCGACGCGGCGTTGCGCTACGTCCCGACTGGCGAGGGCATGGACCCCGAGTCTGCCGCCGGCGAACACGCGCCAGCCGTCTGATATCCCGAATCGTCTGACCGACCAGCGCGCCAACGCAGCGCGCTTTTCCGCGCCGGCGGATGCTCCGAAATCCGCTGGCGCTCCTTCACTTTTCGTCGCCTACCGAGACTATGGCCAATCCGATCCTCGACCCGAACGCGCCTGCCTTCACCCGCCGCTATATGAACCTCGCCGACCCGCGTCTGGGCGCGAAAGCGCTCCACGCCAGCGACGAATTCTTCGCGCCGAAAGAACGCATGCTCGACCCTCAGCCCGCGGTGTTCATTCCCGGCAAATACGACGACCACGGCAAGTGGATGGACGGCTGGGAAACTCGCCGTAAGCGCACGACCGGTCACGACTATTGCGTGATCCGGCTCGCGCGGGCGGGCGTCGTGCACGGCGTCGATCTGGATACGAGCCACTTCACCGGCAATTTTCCGCCGGCGGCGTCGATCGACGCCTGCCATGTGGACAGCGACGTGCCGCCGGACAACGCCGACTGGCAAACGCTCGTGCCGCCGACCACGCTGCAGGGCAACCAACACCACTACGTCGAAGTGAACGACGCGCGCGCCTTCACGCATCTGCGCGTGAATCTGTATCCGGACGGCGGCCTCGCGCGCCTGCGCGTGTACGGCCAACCGAAGCGCGACTGGGCGCGCGTGGAGCGCGGCACGCTGCTGGACCTTGCGGCGATTGAGAACGGCGCGTATCTGGTCGCGGCGAATAACCAGCATTTCGGTCCGGCCTCGCAGATGCTGATGCCGGGCCGCGGCGTCAACATGGGCGACGGCTGGGAGACGCGGCGCCGCCGCGAGCCGGGCAACGACTGGGCGATCGTCGCGCTGGCGCGGCCGGGCGTGATCCGCAAGATCGAGGTGGACACCGCGCACTTCAAGGGCAATTTCCCCGACCGCTGTTCGCTGCAAGCCGCTCGCGTGACGGGCGGCACGGACGAATCGCTCGTCACGCAAGCGATGTTCTGGCCCGAACTGCTCGCCGAGCAGAAGCTGCAAATGGACCACGTGCACACGTTCGCGGACGGCATCGCATCGCTCGGGCCTGTCACGCACGTGCGTTTCAATATCTTTCCGGACGGTGGCGTGTCGCGTCTGCGCCTGTGGGGCGACCTCGCATAACGGAGCGGCGTCGATGAAGACATTGCAGATGGAGCGCCTGACGCGAGCCGCCTTCGCGCCATTCGGCGACGTGATCGAACTGGACGGCGCGCGCCATTTCGCGATCAACGGCGGCACGACCGAGCGCTATCACGACCTCGCCGCCGTCGATGTGACGGAGCAGGGCGGCCGGCCGCTGATCAACCTGTTTCGCGCGCAACCGCGTCCGTTGCCGGTCGACATCACGATGATGGAGCGGCACCCGCTCGGCAGCCAGGCGTTCATTCCCTTGACGGCGCGCCGCTATCTGGTGGTGGTCGCGCCGGCGGGCGAATTCGATCCGGCGCGGATGCGCGCATTCTGGAGCGACGGCTGGCAGGGCGTGAACTACGCGAAAGGCGTTTGGCACCATCCGCTGCTGGCGCTCGACGAGATGAGCGATTTCGTGGTGGTCGATCGCGGCGGCGAGCAGCCCAACTGCGACGAACTGACGTTGGAAGAGCCGTGGCGGCTGATGTTCGAAGCAGGCGCCGAACTGTCGGTATAGGACTGCCCGCCCAAGCCCGCCGCCGTGCCCCAAACGCAAAAAGACCCGCCCGATTCACACCGGGCGGGTCTTTTTTCCACCGGACCGCGCACCCCGACGCGGCCCGGATCGCATCAATGCTTGCGATGCGGGCAATTCTCCTTGGTGCACGCGCCGTACAACGCCAACGCGTGCTCCTGCAGCTTGAAGCCGCGTTCCTTCGCGATGGATTGCTGACGGTTCTCGATTTCGGAGTCGAAAAATTCCTCGACGAGCCCGCAATCGAGGCACACGAGATGGTCGTGGTGCGATCCTTCGTTCAATTCGAACACCGCCTTGCCCGATTCGAAATTGCTGCGCGACAGCAAGCCCGCCTGTTCGAATTGCGTGAGGACCCGATAGACGGTGGCAAGGCCGATATCGAGTTCCTCGTGCAACAGGTTGCGGTAGACGTCTTCGGCGGTCAGGTGGCGCACCGGGCTGTGCTGGAAAATCTCAAGGATTTTGAGGCGCGGAAGGGTCGCCTTGAGCCCGATATTCTTGAGATCGGTTGGATTGGTCATGGCAAGGGATCCCTAGAGTACAATGCTGGGCTCTCATAGTAATGTGTTTTTGCCGTTCTGGTCATCTTCGATGGAATGAAACTCGCGCGGCTCGTCAGCGGGCCCGCACGGTGAGTGAAATGATTTCAAAATCTCAATTGATCTACCGGGGGAGCCGCATGCGGGGTACCTTGATCGCTGTTGCGACTGTCGCGGTTCTTGCCGGATGTTCCACTTACGACAGTCTGACGCAGCGCATTGCGCAAAGCATTACCCCGTATCGCATCACGGTGGTGCAAGGCAATTTTGTCTCGAAAGAAGCGGCTTCGCAGATGCAGGTCGGCATGTCCCGCGCTCAGGTGCGGCAGATCCTCGGCACGCCCCTCCTGGCCGACATGTTCCACGCGGATCGCTGGGACTACGTGTTCTATTTCAAGCGCGGTTCGACGAACGTCGTGCAGCAGCGCGACTTCGTGGTCATGTTCGCGGGCGACCGCGTCGCCAGTTGGTCGGGCGGCGAGGACCTGCCGTCCAACCTCGAATTGCTGGCTGAGATCGACGGCGACAGGCGCGGCAAAAAGGCCGCTGCGCCGAACGTAGCCAGCAGTGCCGGCGGCGCGAGCGCGCCGGTGGCGGCCGCAGCGGCGCCGATCGCGGTGGACACGGTGCGTTCGCCGTCCGTCGAGGGCGCTGCCGCGGTAACCGCACCGTCCACGGACGCCAATGCGGAAGCCGCGCAAGCGGCCAATCGTGCGACCAATGCGGTGCAATCGCCGTCCGGCAATACGCGGTCTTCCGTGCGCTCCACCGCGCCGACCCCGAACGCCGGCGGCGTACCGCCACAGGGCCCGACGGCCCCGGGTCAGCCGCAGTTCCAGTTCCACCGTCCGCCGCCTCCGCAGGCGCAGGGCGCGCAGAGCAATCCGGTGGGACCGACTGGCTCGCAAACGGGCAACAGTGCGCCGCTGACTACTCCGTCGACTTCGGGAACGAGCGAGTAACCAGGCGGTCGGTGTTTTAAGATGAATACGGCGCGGGCGTGGCGAACGCGTGCCGCGTCACGGCAAGGGCGCCCCGCGTGGCGCCCGCCAGATTCTCCGCTTTCCCATGATGCGCGGCGCCGGTGCGTGCTGCCCGGCGCCGCTTTCTCCCGCACTTGCCGGGTTTTGCCTTTTCGAACCCTCGTAGCCATGAAAATTGCCATTGCTGGCGCATCGGGCCGTATGGGCCGCATGCTCATCGAAACCGTCCTTAACGATCCTGAAGTCACGCTCTCGGGCGCGCTCGACCGTGCGGGTTCCCCGCAACTCGGTCAGGACGCCGGCGCGTTGGTCGGCAAACAGACGGGCGTCGCGCTCACCGACGACATCGAAAGCGTATTCGCCAAATCCGACTACCTGATCGACTTCACGCGTCCCGAAGGCACGCTGGTCCATCTCGAAGCGGCGCAGCGCCACAACGTGAAAATGGTGATCGGCACGACCGGGTTCGACAACGAACAGAAAGTGCAATTGCGCGCCGCGGCGGACAAGATCGCCATCATGTTCGCGTCGAACATGAGCGTCGGCGTGAACGTCACGCTGAAGTTGCTCGAATACGCCGCCAGGCATTTCGCGACCGGCTACGACATCGAAATCATCGAGGCGCATCACCGCCACAAGGTCGACGCGCCGTCGGGCACGGCGCTGACCATGGGCGAAGTGATCGCCAACGCGCTCGGCCGCAATCTCGACGACTGCGCGGTGTACGGCCGCGAAGGCGTGACCGGCGAACGCGATCCGTCCACCATCGGCTTCTCGGCGATTCGCGGCGGCGACATTGTCGGCGACCATACGGTGTTGTTCGCGGGCATCGGCGAGCGCATCGAAATCACGCACAAATCGGCGAGCCGTTTGTCGTATGCACAAGGCGCGCTTCGTGCCGTGCGTTTTCTCGCAGGCCACAAAACCGGTTTCTTCGACATGCAGGACGTGCTCGGCCTGCGTTGAGCGTCTGTCCGGGCGTGCCGGACCGCGGCGCCCGTTCGCGTCCCTCGAATCACTTTCCACGGCGAGGTCAGATGGCAGGCAGCAGCGGCATCATCCATTACCTGCAAACCAGTGACGCGATCACGCATGGCGTCGCTTATGTGCTGCTGGCCATGTCGATTGCGAGCTGGTGTTTTCTGATCGTCAAGAGCTGGATTCTCACCCGCGCGAAACGGCAGGCGGCGCGCGCCATCGCGCAGTTCTGGCAGGCGCCCACGCTCTCCGAGGGTGTCGCGGCGTTGAAGCGCGTGGACCGTGAGCGTGTCTTCACGCCGCTCGCCGAGGCGGCCCTGCATGCGTCCGAAGTGGACATTCCGGGTGCGCTGCTCGCCCGCGTCGAGCGCGGCGAACGGGTGCTGCGGGCGTTGCGCCAGGCGCTCAATGCGTCGCAGCGGCGGCTCGAATTCGGCCAGGTGCTATTGGCCTCGGTAGGCAGCACGGCACCCTTCGTCGGCCTCCTTGGCACCGTCTGGGGTATCTATCACGCGCTCGGCAGCATTGCCGCGAGCGGCCAGGCGCAAATCGAGAACGTCGCCGGTCCGGTGGGCGAGGCGCTCATCATGACCGCGTTCGGCCTCGTGGTCGCGATTCCCGCCGTGCTTGCGTATAACGTGCTCGGGCGCCTCGTGCGGCAATTGTCGGAGGAACTCGACGGCTTCGCGCACGATCTGCACGCATACGTGTGCGCGCCCGTCGAGCAGGCCCACACCGCGCCGCGGGCCCGGCAGGCTCCGACTCACTAAGCGCGTTGCTCACGCGAAAGAGGCGACATGGCATTCGGCGGACTCGAGAAAAAGCAGACGGCCGCGCCGATGGCCGAGATCAACATGACGCCGCTGATCGACGTGATGCTGGTGTTGCTGGTGATTTTTATCATTACCGCGCCTTTATTCACGCACGCAATCCGCCTCGATTTGCCGAAAGTGGCGGCAGCGCCCGCGCGGCAAACGCCGCAAACCATTTCCCTTTCCATCGACGCCGCCGGCAAGCTCTATTGGGACGGCAACGTCATCACGCTCGAGCAGATGCGCGCGCGGTTCGCGCAAGCGGGCAAACAGCCGGAGCAGCCGGAGATTCAACTGCGCGCCGAGCGCTCCACGCGTTACGAAGTGATCGCACAGGTCATGGGCGCGGCGCAGCAGGCCGGGCTCGAGCGGATCGGCTTCGTGACGGACCCGCCGCCGCCTGGCGCGAGCCGCTAGCCAGCTAGCCATACCGCGCGGCGCACCCGTCCGCGAACGGTATAATCAGCCCTTTCCCCCGCAGAAGGGGAAACGACGCCATTTCATCCAGCAGAGCACCAAGCGGCCGGTGCGAAAGCACCGAACCCAGCGACACCATCACACCATGCACGAAAAATACGTTCCCTCCGACGTCGAATCCGCCGCGCAAGGGCAATGGCGCGCGATCGACGCGTACAAGACGACGGAAACCGCCAGCAAGCCCAAGTTCTATTGCGTCTCGATGCTGCCGTACCCGTCGGGCAAGCTGCACATGGGGCACGTGCGCAACTACACGATCAATGACGTGATGTACCGCTATTTGCGGATGAACGGCTACAACGTGCTGATGCCGATGGGTTGGGACGCGTTCGGCATGCCGGCGGAAAACGCTGCGATGGCCAACAACGTGCCGCCCGCCAAGTGGACCTACGACAACATCGCTTACATGAAGAAGCAGATGCAGTCGATGGGCCTCGCAATCGACTGGTCGCGTGAAGTCGCCACTTGCAGCCCCGATTACTACAAGTGGAATCAGTGGCTGTTCCTGAAGATGCTCGAAAAGGGCATCGCGTACAAGAAAACCGGCACCGTCAACTGGGACCCGGTCGATCAGACCGTGCTCGCCAACGAGCAGGTGATCGACGGACGCGGCTGGCGTTCGGGCGCGCTGGTCGAAAAGCGCGAAATCCCGATGTACTACCTGCGCATCACCGATTACGCGGATGAACTGCTGAACGACCTCGAAGGCCTCGGCTGGCCCGAGCGCGTAAAGATCATGCAGCAGAACTGGATCGGCAAGAGCTTCGGCGTGAACTTCGGCTTCCCGTATGAAATCGACGGCGAACAGAAGCTGTTGCGCGTGTTCACCACGCGCGCCGACACGATCATGGGCGTGACTTTCGCCGCGATCGCCGCCGAGCATCCGCTCGCCACGCATCTCGCGCAAGACAAGCCGGAACTGCAAGCCTTCATCGAGGAGTGCAAGCGTGGCGGCGTGGCTGAAGCCGACATCGCGACGATGGAAAAGAAGGGCATGGCCACCGGCTTTTACGTCACGCATCCGCTGACGCACGAACAGGTGGAAGTGTGGATCGGCAACTACGTGCTGATGAGCTACGGCGAAGGCGCTGTGATGGGTGTGCCGGCGCACGACGAGCGCGACTTCGCGTTCGTGAAGAAATACGGTTTGCCGGTCAAGCAGGTGGTGGCTGTCGAAGGCAAGGCATTCTCGACGGACGCCTGGCAAGAATGGTACGGCGATAAAACCGGCACGCTGGTCAACAGCGGCAAGTACGACGGCCTCGACTACGAGCAGGCGGTCGATGCGATCGCCGCCGATCTGAAGCAGCTCGGCCTCGGCGACAAGCAGATCACGTGGCGCCTGCGCGATTGGGGCGTGTCGCGCCAGCGTTACTGGGGCACGCCGATTCCGATCATCCACTGCCCGACTTGCGGCGATGTGCCGGTGCCGGAACAAGACTTGCCGGTGGTGTTGCCGGAAGACCTCGTGCCGGACGGCACGGGCAACCCGCTCGCCAAGTCGGAGGCATTCGTGAATTGCACGTGCCCGACCTGCGGCGGCGCGGCGCGGCGCGAAACCGACACGATGGACACGTTCGTCGATTCGGCCTGGTACTTCTACCGTTATGCGGCGCCGGACGCGAGGACCATGGTCGACGAGCGCACCGATTACTGGGCGCCGATGGACCAGTACATCGGCGGGATCGAGCACGCGATTCTGCACCTTTTGTACTCGCGCTTCTGGGCGAAGGTGATGCGCGACATGGGCCTGGTCAAGTTCGGCGAGCCGGCCAAAAATCTGCTCACGCAGGGCATGGTGCTCAACGAAACCTACTACCGCGAAAACGAAGCGGGCAAGAAAACCTGGTACAACCCGGCCGAGGTCACCGTTTCGTTCGACGACAAGGGCCGCCCGGTCGGCGCCGTGCTGAACGCGGACGGTCAGCCGGTGGTGCTCGGCGGCGTCGAGAAGATGTCGAAGTCGAAGAACAACGGCGTCGATCCGCAATTGCTGATCGATCAGCACGGCGCGGACACCGCGCGTCTGTTCGTGATGTTCGCGGCACCGCCCGAGCAGCAGCTGGAATGGTCCGGTTCGGGCGTGGAAGGCGCGAGCCGTTTCCTGCGCCGCGTGTGGAGCTTCGGCCACGCGAACGAGGCAGCGTTGCGCGCGGGCGGCAAGTTCGATGCCGCGCAACTCGGCGAGACCGACAAGGCGCTGCGCCGCGAGATTTATAGCGTGCTGAAGCAGGCCGACTTCGACTACCAGCGCTTGCAGTACAACACGGTCGTATCGGCGGCGATGAAGATGCTCAACGCGCTCGACAGCGCGAAGAGCGCCCTGCCGGGCGTGCTGCGCGAAACCTACGGCGTGATGCTGCGCGTGCTGTATCCGGTCGTGCCGCACCTCACGTTCCAGTTGTGGCGCGAACTCGGTTACGCCGACGAATTCGGCTCGCTGCTCGACGCGCCGTGGCCGAAGGTCGACGAGAAGGCGCTGGAGCAGGCCGAGATCGAACTCGTGCTGCAGGTGAACGGCAAGGTGCGCGGCGCGCTGACGGTGGCGAAAGACGCCTCGCGTGAAGCGGTCGAACAACTCGCGGTCGCTCACGAGATGGTCGCGAAGTTCAGCGAAGGCAAGGCGCCGAAGAAAATCGTCGTGGTGCCGGGCCGCCTCGTGAACGTCGTCGTTTGAGCGCCACCAGGGAAACTTCGCGCGGAGCGGAAAACCTTGGGGTGGCCCGGCGTTTTCTCGTGAAGATCCATCAAGACACGACAGCAGGCAGGACGCCGCCACATGCGGCGGCGCTTGTCCTCGCTGCGGAATCTACTGCGAACCAGGAGCCAATGTGACTCGCAGATCGTTATTGACGCTGGCTTGCAGCGTGCTGATGTTGTCCGCCTGCGGCTTCCAACTGCGCGGCCAGCAGGACTACGCGTTCAAACGTCTCTATATCTCCGGCGGTTCGGCCGCGGCGGGCGCGCGGCTTACGCGCATGGTGCAAGGCGGCAGCGACACGGTGGTGGTCAAGTCGCCCGCGAATGCCGACGCAACGCTGCTGATCTCGGAGAACCGCGGCATCAGCACGCTGACGCTCAACTCGCTGGGTGTCGTCGCGGAGTATCAATTGAATCTCTCGATGAACTACACGCTGACCGGCAAGGACGGCACGATCCTGATTCCGCCGAGCGTGATCGCGCTGAACCGGGCGATGACCTATAGCGACCAGTATTCGCAGGCGAAGGCGGCTGAGTCCGACATTCTTTTCGCCGACATGGAGAACGACGCGATAGACCAGCTCACGCGGCGTCTCGAGATCGTGAAGTCGCTGCATCCCGCGCCGGGTCAGGAAGCGCCGGCGGTTGCGCCGCGCGCGCCTTTGCCGCCGCCGCCGCTGTGAGCGCCGTATTTCGATTCACTTGCCGCACCTGTTCAACCTCGCCGATCGGTAGCCATGCAACTCCGACTTGACGCGCTCGAAGCGCATCTCGCCAAGGGACTCGCCGGCCTCTACGTCGTGTACGGCGACGAGCACCTGCTCGCGCAGGAAGCGTGCGACCGGATTCGCGCCACCGCGCGCGCGGCCGGCTTCACCGACCGCTCGGTGTTCACCGTCGAGCGGGGTTTCGACTGGAGTTCGCTGCTCGGCGCGAGCCAGTCGATGTCGTTGTTCGGCGACCGTCAACTGGTCGAGTTGCGCATTCCGTCGGGCAAGCCCGGCAAGGAAGGCGCCGACGCGCTGAAGGCGCTTGCCGCCGCCGTCAACGATGACGTCCTGACGATGATCACACTGCCGCGGCTCGACGCGGCCACGCAGAAGTCGGGGTGGTTCACGGCGTTGGCCGAAGCCGGCGTCGCGTTGAAGATCGATCCCGTCGAGCGCGCGCAGTTGCCGAATTGGGTGGGGCAGCGGCTCGCCGCTCAAGGGCAGCGAGTGGCCGCAGGCGAGGAAGGGCGGCGCGCGCTCGCGTTCATCGCCGAGCGCGTGGAAGGTAATCTGCTTGCCGCGCATCAGGAAATCCAGAAGCTGGGCCTGCTGTATCCGGCCGGGTCGCTGAGTTTCGAGCAGGTTCAGGACGCCGTGCTGAACGTCGCGCGTTACGACGTTTTCAAATTGAACGAAGCGATGCTCGCGGGCGACGTCGGCCGCTTGACGCGCATGCTAGACGGTCTGCGCGGCGAAGGCGAGGCCGCGGTGCTGGTGTTGTGGGCGGTCGTGGAAGAAGTGCGCACGCTGCTGCGGATCAAGCGCGGTGTCGCGGCCGGCAAGCCGCTCGCGATGCTGGTGCGCGAGAACCGCGTGTGGGGCCCGCGTGAGCGGCTGATCGGGCCGGCGTTGTCGCGCGTCACCGAGAGCGCCCTGGAGAAGGCGCTCGCGTTGGCGGCGCGCCTCGACCGGCAGGTGAAGGGTTTGTCGGGCGGCACGCCGGGCAATCATCGCAACGACCCGCCGCCCGATCCGTGGAACGGACTGTTCGAACTGGCCATGACGGTGGCGTCGCCGGCAAAAGCGGTGCCTGTGCCGCCGCCGCGACCTCGCACCGCGGCTGTTGCGCCGGGGCGAAGGCCCGGCTGATTGGGCATGGCTCGCGCGCTGACCCGGCGAGCGGTGAAGGTAGGCTGATGTCCGCCGCCGATGCCGGCACGTACCGCTTGCATCGCTCCCACGCCCAGGCGGCGCAATATGAAGTCCCCCGCATTGCCGTTCGGTGGCGCAAGCAAAGCACCGCCGCCCGACTTACAATCGTTTGATCTTTCGCTAATTCTGCCCGTCCGCCGCACGTGAACGTGCGCGGCACCACGAGAATCACCATGGATATCGACCAGTACATGACCGACCTCGGCCGCCGCGCCCGCCACGCTTCGCGTGCGATGGCGCGGGCGTCGACGGCGGCCAGGAACGCCGCGCTTGCCGCCGTCGCCCAGGCGATCGAACGTGACACCGCGTTGCTGAAGGAAGCCAATGCGCGCGACGTCGCCCGTGCATGCGAAAAGGGTCTCGACGCCGCTTTCATCGATCGCCTCACGCTGTCGGACAAGGCGTTGAAGACGATGGTCGAAGGCTTGCGGCAAGTCGCCGCGCTCGCCGATCCGATCGGCGAAATCAGCAATCTGAAGTACCGGCCGAGCGGCATCCAGGTCGGCCAGATGCGCGTGCCGCTGGGGGTGATCGGCATCATCTACGAATCGCGTCCCAACGTGACGATCGACGCCGCCGCGCTCTGCCTGAAATCGGGCAACGCGACGATCCTGCGTGGCGGTTCCGAGGCACTCGAATGCAACACCGCGCTGGCGAAGCTGATCGGCGAAGGCTTGGCGGCGGCCGGTTTGCCGCCGGACGCCGTACAGGTAGTCGCCACCTCCGACCGCGCCGCGGTGGGCAAGCTGATCACGATGACCGAATACGTCGACGTGATCGTGCCGCGCGGCGGCAAGAGCCTGATCGAGCGCCTGATGAACGAAGCGCGCGTGCCGATGATCAAGCACCTCGACGGCATCTGCCACGTGTATGTCGACGATCGCGCCGATCTGGCCAAGGCGCTGACCGTCTGCGATAACGCGAAGACGCACCGCTACGGCACCTGCAACACGATGGAAACGCTGCTGGTGGCGCGCGGTATCGCGGCCGAAGTGCTGCCGCCGCTTGGCAAGCTGTACCGCGGCAAGGAAGTCGAGCTGCGGGTGGATGCCGCGGCGCGCGCGGTGCTGGCGGAAGCCGGCGTCGGCCCGCTGGTCGATGCCACCGAGGAAGACTGGCGCACCGAATATCTCGCGCCGGTGCTGGCGATCAAGGTGGTCGACGGTGTCGACGCGGCGATCGAACATATCAACGAGTACAGCTCGCGGCACACCGACGCGATCGTTACGGAAGACCACGACCGCGCAATGCGCTTCCTGCGCGAAGTGGATTCGGCGAGCGTGATGGTGAACGCGTCAACGCGTTTCGCGGACGGCTTCGAATTCGGGTTGGGCGCGGAAATCGGCATTTCGAACGACAAGCTGCACGCGCGCGGACCGGTGGGGCTCGAAGGGCTGACGTCGCTCAAATACATCGTGCTGGGGCACGGCGAAGGGCGGCAATAAAAACCGCGCCGCCGCCCCGGTTTCTCCGCACAAGCACAACCACAAGCGCGCCGCCGAGCGCGCTTCTTTTCGCGCCAACGCGTTATACGAACGACAAGGACCGCCGATGCTTTGGGTAAAAACGTTTCACATCGTCCTGATTGCTTCCTGGTTTGCCGGTCTGTTCTATCTGCCGCGCATCTTCGTCAATCTGGCGATGGAAACGGAGCCCGCCGCGACGGCGCGACTGTTGACGATGGCGCGCAAGCTGTTTCGCTTCATGACGTTTATCGCGGTGCCGGCGCTCGCGTGCGGGCTGTGGTTGTGGCTCGCGGTGGGAATCGGGCGCGGGCAGGGCTGGATTCACGCGAAGGTGGGCGTGGTGCTGCTGCTCATCGTTTACCACGCCTATTGCGGCGTGTTGCTGCGCAGGTTCGAGCGCGGCGAGAATCGGCGGACGGACAAGTGGTATCGGATGTTCAATGAGCTGCCGGTACTGGGGATGCTGGCAGCGGTCGCGTTGGTGGTGATCAAGCCGTTCTGAGAAAGCTTCGGACCCGGTCGCTCAAACCTCCCCATCGATCCTCAATCGGGCGATCACCCCTTTCGCCTGCCCCACCCGTTCCACCAGATCGGGTCCACGCTTGAGCGCGACGCCGACCGCCAGAATGTCGCCGATCGCCAGATGCGACATGCGCGAAGTCATCGGCGAGAACACGTCGGTTTCCTCCACGACGTTCGAGAACAGGCAGATCGTCGCGACCCGCGCCAGCGGCGAATTGCCATGCGTGATCGCGATCACCTTCGCGCCGCGAGCCAGCGCCGAGCGCGCGGCTTCGATGATGTCGCGGGTCCGGCCCGTGTTGGAAACCGCCACCACCACGTCGCCGGGACCGAGCAGCGCCGCCGACATCGAATAGGTGTGCGGGTCGGAGTAAGCGACGCTCGGCATGCCGAGCCGGAAGAACTTGTGCTGAATGTCCTGCGCGGCAATGCCCGAGCCGCCCGCCCCGTAGAACTCGATGCGCGCCGCGTTCGCCAGCAATTCGACGGCCGCTTCGACGCTATCCGGCGACAGGCTGTTGCGCACCTGGATCAGCGTGCCGATGGTTCGGTCGAAGACCTTCGCGATGAGCCCCGGCGCGCCTTCGTCCGGCCGCACGTCCCGATAGACGGTCGGCACGCCTGACGCAATGCCCTGCGCGAGCCGGATCTTGAACTCGCGAAACCCCGAGAAGCCGAGCGCGTGACAGAAACGCGCGATGGTCGGCTGGCTCACGCCGGCACGCGCGGCGACTTCCGTCATCGACAGATCGAGCACCTCGCGCGGCGACTCGATCACGTAGTCGGCCAGCTTGCGCTCGGATGGGCGCAACTGATCGCGCATCTCTTCCACTTGGGACAGCATCATCGTAAAACTCGCACTATGCTGAAGAATGCGTGGACTATATCTGATTGCCAAACAAGGTACAAAAACTACATATTCGGGTCTAGGTGTAATCCCTAGGTTCACAGGCGCAGCGCCCAACCCAAGCCAGCAGGCCGAGACGGGCGGTTCGGCGATGCCGCAGCGCAGCACGACTCGCGATTGCGACCGTGTAGTTTTTCTACTAACATTGGCGGCGTCGACTGATCCGACATCCCCCGCGATACCTGCCTGGCATAGTGCGCGCAACGCCCGCAAGTCGTCCGCAAGTCGTCTTTAGCCAGCGAAGAAGGAGCTCCGATGGTTTCCCCGCATTCGCAATTGTTGAAGGTCACCCAACGCGTGATCGAGCGCAGCAAGCCCACTCGCGAGGCTTATCTGTCGCGCATCGACCAGGCACAGGGCCGGTTCCCGGCGCGCGGCGCGCTCTCGTGCGCGAATCTGGCTCACGGCTTTGCCGGGCTGGAGGGCCGCGACAAACTCGCCATCAAGGCGATCCGCGAGCCGAACATCGGCATCGTGTCGTCGTATAACGAAATGCTGTCGGCGCACGCGCCGTACAAAAACTACCCGGACATCATCAAGGAAGCCGCGCGTGAAAACGGCGGCGTCGCGCAATTCGCGGGCGGCGTGCCCGCCATGTGCGACGGCGTCACGCAAGGCAACGCGGGCATGGAGCTGTCGCTGTTCTCGCGCGAGGTGATCGCGATGAGCACCGCGGTCGCGCTCACGCACAACATGTTCGACGCGGCGCTGTGCCTCGGCATCTGCGACAAGATCGTGCCCGGTCTTTTGATCGGCGCGCTGCAATTCGGCCATCTGCCGACGATTTTCGTGCCGGCCGGCCCGATGGGCAGCGGCCTCTCGAACGACGAGAAAGCCAAGACGCGTCAGCTTTTCGCCACCGGCCAGTGCGGCCGCGATGCGCTGCTCGAAGCGGAAGCCGCCGCGTATCACAGCCACGGCACCTGCACGTTCTACGGCACCGCGAACAGCAACCAGATGCTGATGGAAGTGATGGGCCTGCATCTGCCGGGCTCGGCGTTCGTGCATCCGCACACGCCGCTGCGCGACGCGCTGACCGCGCAAGCCGCGCGTCGCGTGCTCGATCTGACGGTGGAGCGCGGCAACTACATGCCGATCGGGCACGTGATCGACGAGAAGGCGATCGTCAACGGCATCGTCGCGTTGCTGGCCACGGGCGGTTCGACCAATCACACGCTGCACCTAGTGGCGATTGCGCGCGCGGCGGGCATCGTGATCGACTGGGACGACTTCGACACGCTGTCGCAAGCGGTGCCGCTGCTCGCCAAGATTTATCCGAACGGCAAGGCCGACGTGAACCATTTCCACGCGGCCGGTGGCGTCGCGTTCCTCGTTCGCAATCTGCTGGAAGGCGGCTTGCTGCACGAAGACGTGAACACGGTCGCGGGCAAGGGCCTGAAGCACTACACCGAGGAGCCGAAGCTGCTCGACGGCAAGCTGCAATGGGTGCCGGGCACGGCCGAAAGCGCGGACACCGCGGTGCTGCGCGGCATCAAGGAGCCGTTCCAGCCGGACGGCGGCTTGCGTCTGATGCAGGGCAAGCTCGGCCGCGGCGTGATCAAGATTTCGGCGGTGGCGGCGCAGCATCGCAAGGTGAAGGCGCCGGCCATCGTGTTCGATTCGCAGGAAGCCGTGCAGGAAGCATTCGACAACGGCGAGCTGAAGCGCGACTTCATCGCCGTCGTGCGTTTTCAGGGCGCGCGGGCAAACGGCATGCCCGAACTGCATCGTTTGACGCCGCTGCTCGGCGTGTTGCAGGATCAAGGCTTCCATGTGGCCCTGGTCACCGACGGCCGCATGTCGGGCGCCTCGGGCAAGGTGCCCGCGGTGATTCACCTGTCGCCGGAAGCATTGCTGCAAGGCCCGATCGGCAAGGTCCGCACCGGCGACATGCTGGTGATCGACGCGGAAGCCGGCGTGCTCGATATCGAAATCGACGCGGCCGAATGGGCCGCGCGGCCGGGCGCCGTGCCGCGGCATCAGGCGGAAAACGAAGTCGGCTTCGGCCGTGAACTGTTCGGCGTGTTCCGTGCGGCGGCGGCGCCCGCGGAGCAGGGCGCGTCGGTGTTCGGCCCGATGGTGGGCGAGCGCGGCGCGCACCAGCACGGCCATGCACACACCAGCACCACTCAAGCCAGCCAAGCGCTGCAGAAACAAGGAGTCTGACCATGACCTCGAAAACAGTAAGCGATATCGTGCGCCTCGGCCCGGTGATTCCGGTGCTCGCGTTCGACTCCGTCGAACAGGGCGAGCATGTGTCGCGCGCGCTGCACGCGGGTGGCGTGAAGGTGCTCGAAATCACGCTGCGCACCGCGGCGGGCCTCGAAGCGATCGAACGCGCGAGCCAGTTGGCCGAGGACATCGTGGTCGGCGTCGGCACGATCACGAAGCCCGAGCATTGCGCGCAGGCGAAGAAAGCCGGCGCGAAGTTCGGCGTCTCGCCGGGGCTGACCAAAGACATGCACAAGGCCGCGCAGGACGCCGGCTTGCCGCTGCTGCCGGGTGTCATGACGCCGACCGACATCATCACCGCGCTCGAACTCGGCTACGAGATCGTGAAGTTTTTCCCGGCCCAACAGGCGGGCGGGGTGCCGATGCTGCAAGCGTTCCACGGCCCGTTCCCGACGCTGAAGTTCTGCCCGACCGGCGGCATCACGGCCGAAACGGCCCCGAATTTCCTGGCGCTGCCGAACGTGGTGTGCGTGGGCGGCTCATGGCTCACACCGAAGGCCGCGCTCGCCTCGCAGCACTGGGACGAAGTCACGCGTCTCGCGCGTGCGGCCAGCCAACTGGCGGCGCCTGCGCATTGAGTTTTCACTGAACCGAAGCGGCGCGCGATTCCGTGTCATCCCCGTCTTGCCTGCAAGGAGCCTCGTCGATATAGCCACCACGGCTGTCGCGGCGGGGCTTCTTTCGATATGCGTGCTGGATTCGCGCGCCTTCAGGCAGAACAGCAAGTAAAATTCAGCGTCCGCGCGGCGAGCCGGTTTTTCCGGCATCGCCGCTGGCCACCACGAGACGAGGTGCCAGCCGTGCGCACCCACAACCAATAACGAAGGAGGAGCTTCATGGAAGCTGTTCACGGCAGCATGCTGCTGGTCTACGCGGTGATCGCCATCGCCTTGCTGATCCTGCTGATCACCCGCTACAAGATTTACCCGCTACTCGTCCTGATCATCGTGTCGTTGCTGCTGGGCCTCGTGTCCGGCATGCCGATCGGCACCATCGTCAAATCGTTCGAAACCGGCAACGGCAACACGCTCGGGCACATCGCGGTGGTGGTCGGCCTCGGCACGATGCTCGGCAAGATGATGGCCGAATCCGGCGGCGCCGAACGCATCGCCACCACGCTGATCGACTGGTTCGGCGAGAAGAATATTCATTGGGCGATGATGGTCGTGGCGATCATCGTCGGCTTGCCGGTGTTCTTCGAGGTCGGCTTCGTACTGCTGATTCCGATCGCGTTCAACGTCGCGAAGCGCACCAACAAATCGCTGCTGCTGGTCGGCTTGCCGATGGTCGCGGGGCTTTCCGTCGTGCACGGGCTGATTCCGCCGCACCCGGCCGCCATGCTCGCGGTGCAGCAGTATCACGCCGATATCGGCAAGACGATCGCCTATGGGCTGATCGTCGGCGTGCCGACCGCGATCGTCGCGGGCCCGCTGTTCGCGTTGCTGATCAACCGCTTCATCAAGCTGCCGAAGGACAATCCGCTCGCCGCGCAATTTGTCGGCCATGACGAGCTTGGCATGAACGGCGCGCAGAATGCGGCGCCGAAGCGGGAGTTGCCGGGCTTCGGCGTGACGCTCTTCACGATCCTGCTGCCGGTGATCCTGATGCTGGTCGGCAGTTGGGCCGATCTCGTATTCACGCCGAAAACGCTGGCGAACGACCTGCTGCATTTCGTCGGCAATTCGGACGTCGCGCTGCTGATCGCCGTGCTGGTCAGCTTCTGGACCTTCGGTGCGAGCCGCGGTTTCAACCGCGAGCAGATCCAGAAGTTCTGCGGCGAATGTCTCGCGCCGATCGCGGGCATTACGCTGATCGTCGGTGCGGGCGGCGGTTTCGGGCGGGTGCTGATGGATAGCGGCATTTCGAAGGAAATCGTCGGCGTGGCGACGGCGATGCATCTGTCGCCGCTGCTGTTCGGCTGGCTGGTGGCCGCGTTGATTCGCCTCGCCACGGGTTCGGCAACGGTCGCGATGACCACCGCCTGCGGTATCGTCGCGCCGATCGCGGCGGCCAGCGGCGTGCAGGTCACGCCGGAATTGATGGTGCTCGCCACCGGCTCCGGCTCGCTGATCTTTTCGCATGTGAACGACGGCGGTTTCTGGCTGATCAAGGAGTACTTCGGTATGACGGTGGGGCAGACCTTCAAGACATGGTCGCTCCTCGAGACCATCATCTCGGTGATGGGTTTGGCGTTGACCTTCGCATTGTCGACGGTCGTGTAAGGAGTTTTTGATGATTTTGATCGCAATGGGCGTGTCGGGCGCCGGCAAGACGAGGATTGGCGAAATGCTGGCGGAACGCCTGCAGTGCGCGTTCACCGACGGCGACGCGTTTCACAGCGCCGCCAACAAGGAGAAAATGCACCAGGGCATTCCGCTCACCGACGAGGACCGTTGGCCCTGGCTGAAAACCATCCGCGCCGCGATCGAAGAAAAGCAGAAGGCGGGCGAGACGGCGGTGTTCACGTGTTCGTCGCTCAAGCGCTCGTATCGCGACGTGCTGCGCGACGGCGACAAGGATGTGTGCTTCGTCTACCTGAAGGGTTCGCGCGAAGTGCTGGAACAGCGTTTGACGATGCGCACCGGCCACTTCTTCGATCCGTCGCTGCTGCAAAGCCAGCTCGATACGCTCGAGGAGCCGGGCCCGGATGAGGCGATCACGGTGAGCATCGAGTTGTCGCCCGAGGCGATCATCGACGATGTGTTGAAGCAGGTCCAATCGCGGTGAGCGGTTAGCTGACGTGGAATGAAAAAAGGCGCTCCGTGGAGCGCCTTTTTCATGCCCGGGTTTTCATGTCATGAGCCCCGGCGGGAAGCTCAGGCAATCCGCTTCGCCAGTTCGACCGCCTTGCCGATGTACGAAGCCGGCGTCATCGCGAGCAAGCGATCCTTCGCGTCTTGCGGGATCGCAAGGCCGCTGACGAACGTTTGCAGCGCCTCGCGCGTGATGCCCTTGCCGCGCGTCAATTCCTTCAACTGCTCGTAAGGATTCTCGATGCCGTAGCGGCGCATCACCGTTTGCACCGGCTCGGCCAGCACTTCCCAGCAATTGTCGAGATCTTCGTTCAGGCGCTGCGCGTTCACTTCGAGCTTGTCGAGACCGCGGATCAGCGAGTCGTACGCGAGCAGCGAGTAACCGAACGCGACCCCCATATTGCGCAGCACCGTCGAGTCGGTCAGGTCGCGCTGCCAGCGCGAAACCGGCAGCTTGTCGGCGAGGTGGCGCAGCGTGGCGTTTGCCAGGCCGAGATTGCCTTCCGAGTTTTCGAAGTCGATCGGATTGACCTTGTGCGGCATCGTCGACGAACCGATCTCGCCGGCCTTCGTGCGCTGCTTGAAGTAGCCGACCGAGATGTAGCCCCACACGTCGCGGTCCAGATCCAGCAGGATCGTATTGGCGCGCGACACGGCGTCGAACAGTTCGGCCATGTAGTCGTGCGGCTCGATCTGGATCGTGTACGGATTGAACGTGAGCTTCAGACGCTGCTCGACCACTTCACGCGAGAACGCTTCCCAGTCGAACTCGGGATAGGCGGACAGATGCGCGTTGAAGTTGCCGACCGCGCCGTTCATCTTGCCGAGCAGTTCGACCTTCGCGACACGGTCGATCGCGCGTTCCAGGCGCGCGGCGACGTTGGCGATTTCCTTGCCGAGCGTGGTCGGGCTCGCCGGCTGGCCGTGCGTGCGCGAGAGCATCGGCTGTTCGGCGTGCGCATGCGCGAGCGCGACGAGGCGCTGATGCACCGAGCGCAGCGCGGGCAAAATGACGTGCTCGCGCGCGCCGGCCAGCATCAGCCCGTGCGACGTATTGTTGATGTCTTCGGACGTGCAGGCAAAGTGAATGAACTCGCTGGCGCGCTCCAGTTCTTCCTGACCTTTCACCGATTCCTTCAGCCAGTACTCGACCGCTTTCACGTCGTGATTCGTCACGCGCTCGATTTCCTTGATGCGCGCGGCGTCGTGCGCGGTGAAGCGCTCGGCCAGTTGCAGCAGGAATTGCTCGGAGGCTTCGGAAAAGCGCGGCACTTCGGCGAAACCCGCGCGCGAGAGCGCGATCAGCCAGTGAATTTCGACCGTCACGCGATTGCGCATGAATGCGGCTTCCGAAAGCCAGTCGCGCAGGGCTTCGGTTTTCGCGGCGTAGCGGCCGTCGAGCGGGGAGAGCGCGTTCAGCGCGAACAGGGTGTCGGGGCGGGTGTCGGACATGATGGGGGCTGACGCAAGGATGAAAAACGCGGAGGAAACTGCGGGAACCGCGAATTTTACCACCGGACGGTGCCGCTCCTGATTTCCGCTCCCGCCCGCGACCCGCATGGCGGCACGATCTAGAATGCTGACTTCTTCTCTCCCGCCGGCGGCAGGCTACGCATGGAACTGAAATGGCTCGAAGACTTCGTTTCGCTCGCGGAAACGCGCAGTTTCAGCCGTTCGGCCGAATTACGCCACGTCACCCAGCCGGCGTTTTCCCGGCGCATTCAGGCGCTCGAAGCGTGGCTCGGCACTGAACTGATCGACCGTTCCGTTTATCCGACGCGGCTCACGGCGGCCGGTCAGGTTTTCAACGAGCAGGCGCTCGCGATGCTGTCGCAGTTCCACGAGGCGCGCGCGTTGCTGCGCGGCCATACGGCGACGCCGCAAGCGACCATCGAGTTCGCGGTGCCGCACACGCTGTCGCTCACGTACTTTCCGCGCTGGCTGCAGCGCATCGAAGCGCAGATGGGCACGATCCACACGCGACTGCGCGCGCTGAACGTGCACGACGCGGCGTTGTCGCTGGTGGAGGGCGGCTGCGATCTGATGATGGGCTATCACCACCCGAGCCATCCGGTCGCGCTCGACCCTGCCCGCTACGACATGCTGACGCTCGGCAACGAGCCGATCAGTCCGTTCTCGGCGCCGGGCCGCGCCGGCCGTCCGCGCCATACGCTGCCGGGCACCGCCGAGGCGTCCACGCCGTATCTGTCGTACACGCCGAACGCGTATCTGGGCCGCATGACCGAGGTGATCCTCGCCAACGCGCCGGAGCGCCTGTACCTCGACCGGCTCTACGAAACCGACATGGCCGAGGGACTCAAGGCGATGGCGCTGGCCGGCCACGGCGTCGCGTTCCTGCCGCATAGCGCGGTGGAGGACGCGGTCGCCGAGGGCAAGCTGATCCGTCTCGATCGCGCGACGCGCGGCACGCCGGAAGGGCAACTCACGCTGACCATGGAGATTCGCCTCTACCGCGACAAACTGGCGGCGAAGAGCGACGATGCCCGGCAGGTACTCGTGCGGCGGTTGTGGGAGGTCGTCGCCGAGGAACTGGCGCATGGCGCGGATGCCCGCTGAAAAACATGCTTTGCCGCGACGTGGATTTGCGGCTTTCCGATGGTTATGCAAATAAAACATAATCGGATAAGGAAACGGCATTGGATTTCAAAATGGCGTTTTTCCACAATGCTGCTATTCGATCAACGCCGGAGCGTTCATGTCTTCCCAGCAGCAAGCCGCACAATCCGCCGCAACGTTGCAGTCCATTCCCTCCTACCTCAACAGCGAAGACCTCGGCCCCTGGGGCAACTACCTGCGTCAGGTCGACCGCGTCGCGCCGTACCTCGGCTCGCTGTCCCGCTGGCTCGAAACCCTGAAGCGCCCGAAGCGCATCCTGATCGTCGACGTGCCTATCGAACTCGATAACGGCACCGTCGCGCACTTCGAGGGCTATCGCGTGCAGCACAACGTGTCGCGCGGTCCGGGCAAGGGCGGCGTGCGCTATCACCAGGACGTGACGCTGTCGGAAGTGATGGCGCTGTCCGCGTGGATGTCGGTGAAGAACGCGGCGGTGAACGTACCTTACGGCGGCGCCAAGGGCGGCATCCGCGTCGACCCGCGCACCTTGTCGCGTGGCGAACTGGAGCGCATGACGCGCCGCTACACGAGTGAAATCGGCATCATCATCGGACCGAACACCGACATTCCCGCGCCGGACGTGAACACGAACGAGCAGATCATGGCGTGGATGATGGACACCTACTCGATGAACCAGGGCCAAACGGCGACCGGCGTCGTGACGGGCAAGCCGATCACGCTGGGTGGTTCGCTGGGCCGCCGCGAGGCGACGGGCCGCGGCGTGTACGTGGTCGGCTGCGAAGCGGCGCGCCGCATCGGCTTCGATATCGAAGGCGCGCGCATCGCCGTGCAAGGCTTCGGCAACGTGGGCGGCATCGCCGCGCGTCTGTTCCAGGAAGCGGGCGCGAAGGTGGTCGCGGTGCAGGATCACACCGGCTCGCTGTACAAGTCGACCGGTATCGATGCGGTCGCCTTGCTCGAACACGTGGCGAAGACGGGCGGCGTGGGCGGCTTCCCCGAAGCGGATGCCGTGACGAACGAGGAATTCTGGACCGTCGAGTCCGACATCCTGATTCCGGCCGCGCTGGAAAACCAGATCACCGAAAAGAACGCCGGCAAGATCAGGACGAAGATCATCGTGGAAGGCGCCAACGGCCCGACCACCACGGCGGCGGACGACATCCTGCACGATCGCGGCATTCTCGTGATTCCGGACGTCGTGGCCAATGCGGGCGGCGTGACGGTGTCGTACTTCGAATGGGTGCAGGATTTCTCGAGCTTCTTCTGGACCGAGGACGAAATCAACCAGCGCCTCGAGCGCGTG
Organism: Paraburkholderia terricola; assembly: GCF_003330825.1. NCBI lineage: Bacteria > Pseudomonadati > Pseudomonadota > Betaproteobacteria > Burkholderiales > Burkholderiaceae > Paraburkholderia > Paraburkholderia terricola. Next base: position 3,439,370 of record NZ_CP024941.1, on the reverse strand, counting down.
ATGCGAGAAGCATTCGCCGCGGTGTGGCAGGTGTCGAGCGAGCAGAACGTCTCCGTGCGTACCGCGGCGTTTATCGTCGCGTGTAAGCGGATTCTGCAAGCGCGCGAAATGCGCGGCCTGTATCCCTGATCGGTTTGCGTGAACGGCGGCTCCGCCACCCGCGGACCCGCTCGAATACGCTTGCTTCAACGCGGTTCACAAGACCGCGTGTTTTACCCGGCGGGCGGCATCGTATCGATGCCGCCCGCATTCGCATGCCCGTAAAGCTTGACTGATTGGGTTAAGGCGCTGTAAACCATAGCGGCGCGCGCCCCGAAGCAAGTCCCCTTTGGGCGAGACGCAACAAACATGGTTTATAGCCATACTTTCAGAATAATTACTTTGCTAAACTGGCGCCGGTTCTTGCCAAGGAGATCACAAATGAAGGTTAAAAAAGCTGCGCTGCTGCTCGCGACTCTCGGACTGTTTACGGTTGGCGCGCATGCGCAAGACGCCGGTACGCTGAAAAAGATCAAGGACACGGGCGTCATTTCGCTGGGCCATCGCGAATCGTCGATCCCGTTCTCGTATTACGACGACAAGCAGAATGTCATCGGCTATTCGCAGGAATTCGCGCTGAAAGTGGTTGAGGCGGTCAAGCAGAAGCTGAACATGCCTGGCCTGAAGGTCAAGCTGACGCCGGTTACGTCGCAAAACCGTATTCCGCTGGTGCAGAACGGCACCGTCGACATGGAATGCGGTTCGACCACGAATAACGCCGAGCGCCAGCAACAGGTCGCATTCTCCAACACGATCTTCGTGATCGGCACACGCTTGATGACCAAGAAAGACTCCGGCATCAAGGACTGGGCCGACCTGAAGGGCAAGACGGTCGTCACGACCGCCGGCACCACCTCCGAGCGCCTGCTTCGCAAGATGAACCAGGACAAGAGCATGGGCATGAACATCATCAGCGCGAAGGATCATGGCGAGTCGTTCCTGACGCTCTCCACCGGCCGCGCCGCCGCGTTCATGATGGACGACGCGCTGCTGGCAGGCGAACGCGCGAAATCGAACAAGCCGGACGACTTCGTGATCGTCGGCGCGCCGCAATCGCACGAAGCGTACGGCTGCATGATTCGCAAGAACGATCCGGAGTTCAAGAAGGTTGTCGACGACGCGATCGCGAAGGTCGAAACCTCGGGCGAAGCCAGTCAGATCTACAAGAAGTGGTTCGAATCGCCGATTCCGCCGAAGGGCCTGAACCTGAACTTCCCGGAAAGCGACGACATCAAGGCGCTCTACAAGAGCCCGAATGACAAGGCTATCGATTAAACCTTAGCTGTTTTTGAATTGCTGAACGAAACGGAAGGGGCCGCACGCTTCTTCCGTTTCTTTTTGCTGGAGTCTTGGTCATGTCATATCACTGGAACTGGGGCATTCTGCTGAGTCCGGTCTCGACCGGCGAGCCGACCACCTATCTGGGCTGGCTGATGTCCGGCTTCTGGGTGACGATTACCGTGTCGCTGTCGGCATGGGTGATCGCGCTGATCGTCGGCTCGCTGTTCGGCGTGCTGCGCACGGTGCCGAACAAATGGGCGTCGGGCATCGGCACGCTCTATGTCGCGATTTTCCGCAACATCCCGCTGATCGTGCAGTTCTTCATCTGGTATCTGGTGATACCGGAGTTGCTGCCCGTGTCGATCGGCACCTGGTACAAGCAACTGCCGCCGAGTGCGCAGTTCTTCTCATCGTCGATTATCTGTCTCGGACTGTTCACCGCGGCGCGCGTGTGCGAGCAGGTGCGCTCGGGCATCAACGCGTTGCCGCGCGGCCAGCGCGCCGCGGGCCTGGCAATGGGCTTCACGCAATGGCAGACGTATCGCTACGTGCTGTTGCCGGTCGCGTACCGCATCATCGTGCCGCCGCTTACGTCCGAGTTTCTGAATATTTTCAAGAACTCGGCGGTTGCGTCGACCATCGGTCTGCTGGATCTGTCCGCGCAGGCGCGCCAACTGGTCGACTACACGTCGCAGACGTATGAGTCGTTCATCGCGGTCACGCTGGCGTATGTGTTGATCAATCTGATCGTGATGCAACTGATGCGCTGGGTCGAAGCCAAGACCCGGTTGCCCGGCTATATCGGAGGCAAGTGATGCACCATTTCGACTGGAGCGGTATTCCGGGCGCACTGCCTACGCTGTGGACCGGCGCCATCGTTACCATCAAGATCACCCTGATCGCGATCGTGATCGGCATCATCTGGGGCACGGTGCTCGCCATGTTGCGGTTGTCGTCGTTCAAGCCTTTCGAGTGGTTCGCGAAGGGCTACGTCACGATCTTCCGTTCGATCCCGCTGGTGATGGTTCTGCTGTGGTTCTTCCTGATCGTGCCGCAGGTGTTGCAGAACGTGCTCGGGCTCTCGCCCGATATCGATATTCGCCTCGCGTCGGCAATGGTCGCTTTCTCGCTGTTCGAGGCGGCGTACTATTCCGAGATCATTCGCGCCGGCATCCAGTCGGTGCCGCGCGGGCAGGTCAATGCGTCGTTCGCGCTCGGCATGAACTACGCGCAGGCCATGCGTCTCGTGGTGCTGCCGCAGGCATTCCGCGCAATGGTGCCGCTTCTGCTCACGCAAGGCATCGTGCTGTTTCAGGATACGTCGCTCGTCTACGTGATCAGCCTCGCCGACTTCTTCCGCACCGCCACGAATATTGGCGACCGTGACGGCACGAATGTCGAGATGGTACTGTTCGCTGGCGCGTGTTATTTCGTGATCTGTGTGGTCGCGTCGAGCCTCGTCAAAGGTCTTCAGAAAAAGGTCGCAAGATGATCTCTATCAAGAATGTTTCGAAGTGGTACGGTCAATTTCAAGTACTGACCGACTGCACGACGGAAGTCAAAAAGGGTGAAGTGGTGGTGGTGTGCGGGCCGTCGGGTTCGGGCAAGTCCACGCTGATCAAAACCGTCAATGGCCTCGAGCCGTTCCAGAAGGGCGAGATCGTCATCAACGGCCAGTCGCTCACCGACAAGAAAACCAATCTCTCGAAGTTGCGCGCGAAAGTCGGCATGGTGTTCCAGCATTTCGAATTGTTCCCGCATCTGTCGATCGTGCAGAACCTGACGCTCGCGCAGATCAAGGTGCTGGGCCGCTCGAACGAGGAAGCCACGACCAAGGGCTACAAGCTGCTCGATCGCGTGGGTTTGCGTGCGCACGCGGACAAGTATCCGGGGCAGTTGTCGGGCGGGCAGCAGCAGCGCGTGGCGATTGCACGCGCGTTGTCGATGGACCCGATCGCGATGCTGGTTCGACGAGCCGACCTCGGCGCTCGATCCTGAGATGATCAACGAAGTGCTCGACGTGATGGTCGAACTCGCGCAGGAAGGCATGACGATGATGTGCGTCACGCACGAAATGGGCTTTGCGAAGAAGGTCGCGCATCGCGTGATCTTCATGGATAAGGGCTTGATCGTCGAAGACGACCGCAAGGAAGATTTTTTCGCGAACCCGAAGTCGGATCGCGCGAAGGATTTTCTGGCGAAAATCCTTCACTGAGTCTTTTGCGGCCGCGCGGTTTATTGGGCGCGGCCCTTGCCGGGAGAAAAAGAAAAGCCGCTTCGGGGACGAAGCGGCTTTTTCATGTGCGGCGCGCGGACTGTCGACGCCTGCGAGTGCAGGCGCGTCGTGGCTCAGGATTCGAACGCGGCGGCGTCGTCGGCCGCTTCGAGATCGACTTCGGCCTCCGTCCCGGCAGGACTGGCGGGTTCGACCGAAGCCGCTATCGTGCTCACCGAGGCCGACGCATCCAGCGCCGGATTCCGCAGCTTCTCGAGTACCGAGGCCGGCACCGGCACGTTGACGCGGCCGATGACGTCGCCGTGCTGGAACATCAGCAGATCGCCCGGTTCGAACGCGGTCCACACTTCGTTGTCGGTCAGCGGCTTGGTTGCGATCACCGCGACCCGGTCTTCCGGCGTGGTGTATTTGGCGAAGTCGATCGAGACGTCCGCGTCGACCAGATGCGCAGTGGAAAACGGCCAGCGCCGCACGATGTAGTGCAGGTGCGTCGAGCAATGCGCAAACAGCGCCTGGCCGTTCGACATCAGGAAATTGAACACGCCGAATTGCGTGATCTCACGCGTGAGCGTTTCAAGCGCGGCGAACAGTTCGTCGAGCGGCGGCTGCGTGCCGGGGAAAGCCTTGCGCAAGCCTTGCAACAGCGCACAGAACGCGAGCTCGCTATCGGTCGTGCCGACCGGCTGATAAACGCCCCGTCAGCGCCGGCGAGTAATCTTGCAGGTCGCCGTTATGCGCGAAGATCCAGTGGCGCCCCCACAATTCGCGCATGAACGGATGGCAGTTTTCCAGCAGGATGTGCCCTTGCGTCGCCTTGCGGATATGCGCAATGGTGTTCTTCGATTTGATCGGATAGCGCTTGACCATCTCGGCGATCGGCGAGGTGGCCGACGATTGATGGTCGATGAACAGGCGGCAGGCTTTGTCTTCGAAGAAGGCGATACCCCAGCCGTCCGCGTGGTGATCGGTGACGCCGCCGCGCGCCGCAAAGCCGGTGAACGAGAACGTGACGTCCGTTGGCGCGGCGCAGTTCATTCCGAGAAGTTGGCACATGTTGCGGGTAAGCCTGTGAACGGGGCGAGCCGTTACAATGATGAATTCCAAGCATATCACCGAGCCAGAAACGCCAAATAGCAAAATTGACGTGTGTTTAGGCTGCAATGTTGCGGTTTGAACAGGTCGATTGGCTTTTTGCCGCATAATCTCGCCCCTTCGCCATGACCGCTCCCAACGCTCCCATCGATTCCCTCACCATCGCTCGCCCGGACGACTGGCATCTGCATGTGCGCGACGGCGCGATGCTCGCCGCCGTGCTGCCGGATACCGCACGCCAGTTCGGTCGCGCGATCATCATGCCGAACCTGAAGCCGCCGGTCACCACCACGGCGATGGCGCAGGCGTACCGCGAGCGGATCATCGCCGCGATTCCGGCCGGCGCGCGGTTCGAGCCGCTGATGACCCTCTATCTGACCGACAACACGCCGCCCGACGAAATCCGCCGCGCACGCGAAAGCGGTTTCGTGCATGGCGTGAAGCTGTATCCGGCGGGCGCGACGACCAACTCCGACGCGGGCGTCACCGACATCATGAAGTGCGCGAAAACGCTCCAAGTGATGCAGGAAACCGGCATGCCGCTGCTCGTGCATGGCGAAGTGACGGATTCGTCGATCGATTTGTTCGACCGTGAAAAAGTTTTCATCGACCGCGTGATGACGCCGCTGCGCCGCGAGTTTCCGGCGCTGAAGGTGGTGTTCGAACACATCACCACGAAAGATGCGGTCGACTACATCCGCGAAGCCGGCGTGGCGCCGGGGCTGCTGGGCGCGACCATCACCGCGCATCACCTGCTGTACAACCGCAACGCGATTTTCCAGGGCGGCATTCGTCCGCATTACTACTGCTTGCCGGTGCTCAAGCGCGAGACGCATCGCGTGGCCCTGGTCGAGGCGGCCACTTCCGGCAATCCGCGTTTCTTTCTCGGCACCGACAGCGCGCCGCATCCGAAGGGTCTGAAGGAACACGCGTGCGGCTGCGCGGGTTGCTACACGGCGCTGCACGCGCTCGAGCTCTATACGGAAGCATTCGACAAAGCGGGCGCGCTGGACAAGTTCGAAGGCTTCGCCAGCTTTTTCGGCGCTGATTTTTACGGCCTGCCGCGCAGCGCGGAGAAGGTCACGCTGCGTCGCGAGGAATGGACGTTGCCGGCCGAGCTGCCGGTCGGCGACACGCCGGTTGTGCCGCTGCGTGGCGGTGAGTCGATCGCCTGGCGCCTGGTTTGAGGTCGCCTTAGATGCAGGTGCGTGACGCGGCGCGGCCAGGCTTCGCCGATATCGACTGGACGGCGCCGTGGTTCGCGCAGTTCGCCGGGCGCGGCCAGCGCTGGCAGCAGGCCGCGCTGACCAGTTACGCGGCCTTGCTCGCCGAAATGAACGCCGATGCCGGCGAGATGCGGCAGACCACCGGGCGCGGGCAGCGGCTTGCGTTCATCGCGCAAGACGATCTGCCGCCCGGCGCCGCATACGAGGCGCATATCGCGGCCACCGGCTGCGTGCCGACACGCCACAATCTGCATGACTTCTTCAACGGTTCGATGTGGTTTGCATTTCCGCGTATCAAGGCGGCGCTGAATGCGCGGCAGTCGGCGGCAATCGATGTGCTGGGCGTCGGTCCGACCCGCGGCGGCGTACGCGACACGCTGACCTTGTTCGACGAGAACGCGTTGCTGTTCGCCTGCGCCGATCCGGCATTGAGCGCCGCGTTACGCGGATTCGACTGGCGGACGCTGCTGGTTGCCCGGCGCGACGCTTGGGGTGCGAGTTGCGAAGTGCGTTGCTTCGGCCACGCGTTGCTGGAAAAGCTGATCGCGCCGTTCAAGGCCTGCACGGGGCATGCGTGGATCGTCGATGTGCCGTCCGACTATTTCCGATGGGACGCCGTGGCGCGCGACGCGTGGCTCGACGAATCCGTGAGCGCGGCGCTCCTGAACACCGACGCCTTGACGAGCCGTATGTTCGCGCCGCTTCCCGTGCTGGGCATTCCCGGCTGGTGGGCGGAGAACGAATCGCCCGCGTTTTACGACGACATTTCCGTGTTTCGGGCAGGCCGGCGCGCCGGCCAGAGGCTTTAAGGGGCTGGCGCCGGATTTCTACTGGATCCACTCATCGACTTGGCCATTCGGCTATTTCAGCGGTTCAAGCGGCTTGCCGGCTACCCAAGTGTTAAAATCCTCGCCAGCAAAGCAGGCTAGGCAGTCGCGGCCTCCGCGGCTTCGGCCAAAGAGGGCGAGGAAAGTCCGGACTCCACAGGGCAGGGTGATGGCTAACGGCCATCCGTGGCGACACGCGGAACAGGGCAACAGAAAGCAAACCGCCGATGGCCCGGCGCAAGCCGGGATCAGGTAAGGGTGAAACGGTGCGGTAAGAGCGCACCGCGGCTGCTGCAAGGCAGACCGGCACGGTAACCTCCACCCGGAGCAATTCCAAGTAGGCAGGCTAGCATCTTCGAGATGCAGGACGGGGCCCCCGTCACGTCTGCGGGTAGGAAGCTCGAGCGTGTCAGTAATGGCGCGCCTAGAGGAATGGCTGCCACGCGCGTCGCGTTTTCGGACGTGGCGCGTGCACAGAATCCGGCTTATCGGCCTGCTTTGCCACCTGATATAACAAAAATGCCGGCGTCCATGCGGACGCCGGCATTTTATTTCGTGCTTATCCTGGGCGGCGGTTAGCAGCGAGCGCGCCGAACCGCGCGCCGCGCGACTCCTTAGCCCGCGACGATGTCGAATGAGTGCGTGAGCTCGGCGGTTTTCGCGATCATGATCGACGCCGAGCAGTATTTGTCGTGCGACAGATTAATCGCACGCTCGACCGTGGCGGGGTTCAGGTTCTTGCCGGTCACGGTGAAATGAAAGTGAACCTTGGTGAACACTTTCGGGTCTTCGCTGGCGCGCTCGGCCTTCAGCGTCACCGAGCAGCCGGCGATTTCCTGGCGGCTTTTCTTCAGGATCATCACGACGTCGTAGGCGGTGCAGCCGCCGGTGCCGAGCAGAACCATTTCCATCGGGCGCGGCGCGAGATTGCGGCCGCCGCCTTCCGGCGCGCCATCCATCGTGACGAGGTGGCCGCTGCCCGTCTCGGCCGCAAACGCCATCCCGTCCTGTCCCATCCAGCTAACTTTGCATTCCATGCTGTGCTCCACCGCGCTTCGCTATGAGAGACGCATTGTAGCCCGGCGTTTGGGTGTCCGCCCGAGGCGACTTTCGCCCGAAATTATGCGAACTAGCTACTTGCGTGTTGCACTGCGGCATCCGCAGTCGGTTCGGGGAATGCCTGGGGGCTTTAGGGGTTTTACTCTAGACGGCACGTCCGCATGCGCTGGCAAAAAGGCCTTGTACCTTAATTTCAAAGGAAACTCGACGTCCGGCCTGCAACGATAGTGTTTCTCACATTGCGGGATTGCATTTCGCAATGCAAATGTTCTTGCGTTGCACAAGGGCGTCTCATATAATCGATTTCATCGGTTGCAGCAGTTCGCAACCTCCGCTGTCTCCTCCACCTCCTCCTTTGGTGGATTAAACCCGAACCGCTCGTTCGGGTTTTTTTTCGTCCGCGCCTTTTTCCGTGCGAGGCTGATTTCAGTAGGACAGCGGGCTACATAGCGCGCCTTGCCAGCCAGATCACCGCACATCTCGCGCAAACTCCCGCGCCTTTTGACTTGGTGTAGCAAATTCCTTTATAATTCAGGGCTTTTCCGCATCCGCGCCCGCGGAGGAAGAACAGGGAGAGCCTGCACGCGCCTCGATGCGCACACTACAAGCAGGAAAAAACACATTGGGCGCAGCAATTTTTTTGGATCGATCATGAAGACGTTTTCCGCAAAAGCCCATGAGGTGACGCGCGAATGGTACGTGATTGACGCGACGGATAAGGTTCTCGGGCGTGTCGCCAGCGAAGTGGCACACCGTCTTCGCGGCAAGCACAAGCCTGAATTCACTCCCCACGTCGACACCGGTGATTTCATCATCGTTATCAACGCCGGCAAGCTGAAGGTCACGGGCAACAAGGCTACTGACAAGAAGTACTATCGCCACTCGGGTTACCCGGGCGGTATCTATGAAACGACGTTCGGCAAGATGCAGGAACGCTTCCCGGGCCGTGCGCTCGAGAAAGCGGTCAAGGGCATGCTGCCGAAGGGCCCGCTGGGCTACGCGATGATCAAGAAGCTGAAGGTCTACGCTGAAGCAACGCACCCGCATTCGGCACAACAGCCGAAAGCGCTCGAGATCTAAGGGGAGCCCACATGATCGGTAACTGGAATTACGGCACGGGCCGCCGCAAGAGCGCCGTCGCACGCGTCTTCATCAAGGCAGGCAAGGGCGATATCGTTGTGAACGGCAAGCCCATCGCCGATTACTTCTCGCGCGAAACGTCGCTCATGATCGTGCGTCAGCCGCTGGAACTCACGAACCACGCCGCTACGTTCGACATCAAGGTCAACGTCACGGGTGGCGGTGAAACGGGTCAAGCCGGTGCGGTTCGCCACGGCATCACCCGCGCACTGATGGACTACGACGCAACGCTGAAGCCGCAACTGTCGCACGCCGGCTTCGTGACGCGTGATGCTCGTGAAGTCGAACGTAAGAAGGTCGGCTTCCACAAGGCACGTCGCAGGAAGCAATTCTCGAAGCGTTAATCGCTTCGGGTGCGAACCGGCTTTCGGGCTGGAGCGCTGCAAAAGCCGCCAACGCTTTCGCGAAGGCGGCTTTTTTATTGCTCGCGCGGCGTCGCTCTGTCGCGGTGGATTCAGCGCGTGGCCGGCGATTCATCCGCTCGGGCGGGCTGCTGCCGGCAATCGCGCCGCCCGTCGATTTTCGTGGAAGAACCCATTGATTTTGTGGGCTTCGGCACGATATCGAGATCAGCCCTACAATAGCGGTTAGAAGCTTTTTGGAGAGTTCGAATGAACGCAGTCACCGACACACCCGTGACCGAGATGCCCGCCCCCTTCGTTTTTACCGACGCAGCGGCTGACAAGGTCAAGCAACTGATCGAAGAAGAAGGCAATGCGGACCTCAAACTGCGCGTTTTCGTGCAGGGCGGCGGCTGCTCGGGCTTTCAGTACGGTTTTACGTTCGACGAAGCCGTTAATGAAGACGACACCATCATGAACAAGAGCGGTGTCCAGTTGCTGATCGATTCGATGAGCTACCAGTATCTGGTTGGCGCCGAAATCGACTACAAGGACGACATCAACGGCGCGCAGTTCGTCATCAAGAACCCGAACGCCACGACCACCTGCGGTTGCGGCTCGTCGTTCTCGGTTTGATGGCCGGTTAGGCGAACAAGTTGTAAATGGAAACGGGGCTTCGGCCCCGTTTCCATTTGTCAGCGAGGATAAATCGCCCCCAGCACGCGTTCCGCGGCCGCACCGGTGACCGCCGGCAGATTGCCCGGCAGGCGCGCCACGCAGCGCATCGCCAGCCAGGCGAACGCTAGCGCCTCGACCTGGCTCGGCGGCACGCCGAGCGCGTCGGTCGTCATTACCGGAACGCCGCTGACGCCGCTGTCCTCCAGCGCCTGCTGCAGCGCCTTCAGAATCTCCGGGTTGCGCGCGCCGCCCCCGCATACGTAGACCGCTCTCGCATCCGACGCATGCCGCTCGATTTCGCGTGCGACCGTCACCGCCGTGAGGGCGACCAGGGTCGCTTGCACATCCGCGGGGGCGAGCGTTGCGAACGGCTGTAGCTTTGCGTCGAGCCATTCCGCATTGAACAGGTCGCGGCCGGTACTTTTCGGCGGCTGCTGCGCGAAAAACGGCTCATCGAGCAAAGCGTTGAGCAGCGTGCGGTCCACCTGGCCGCCCGCCGCGAAATGACCGTTCTCGTCGAAGGGTTTGCCGAGATGGCGTTCGGCCCACTCGTCGAGCAGCGCGTTCGCCGGCCCGCAGTCGAAGCCGCGCACGCTGCCGGTCGCGTTCAGAACCGTGATGTTGCTGATGCCGCCGAGATTGCAGACCACCCGCGTCTCGTCCTTCATGCCGAACACCGTGGCATGAAACGCCGGCACGAGCGGCGCGCCTTGGCCGCCCGCCGCGACGTCGCGGCTGCGGAAATCGGCGATGACGTCGATATGCATCATTTCCGCGAGCAACGCGGGGTTGTTGATCTGCCGCGTGTAGCCTTTTTCCGGCCGATGCCGCACCGTCTGCCCGTGCACGCCGATCGCGCGCACCTCCGGGGCGGATAGGCGTCCGCCGCGCAGCAGTTCGTGGCAGCACACCGTGTAACGGGTCGCGAGCGCGTTGGCGGCCAGCGCCTCGCGTTCGATTTCGTTGTCTCCAGGCTGTTGCAAGGCGAACAGCGCTTCGCGCAAGCCCGCCGCGAAGCCGACAAACGCCTCGGCCAGCACTTCCGGCGGTTTCCCTTGGGCAAATCTGACGGCTACACCGTCCACGCCGTCCATGCTCGTGCCTGACATCAATCCGAAGTAGATGCCGTCTGCGGGGTCTTGCGCCACGTTGCTGCTCCTGTCGATGGTTCGTTGCGTTGGTTGTAGCAGATTCTTGGCGCAAGCGCGGCTGAAGAAAAAACGCGACCGCGCTCACCGCCACGTCCGCACATGGAAATCGTGCGCCGCCGCGCCCGTTGTGGCCGAGTCAATGGGCGCGGCGGCGTGCATCTATGGGACAATCACCCTTTTTCGCGACTTCAAGTTTCCAGCATGAGCACCGAGTCCACCAAGCCCAGTCCCGCTTTTCCGATCACCGACGAAGTCCGTCATGCGCTCGCCGTCACCAAGCGCGGCGTGGACGAATTGCTGATCGAAGAGGAATTCGCGCAAAAGCTCGCGAAGAGCGCGGCGACCGGCACGCCACTGCGCATCAAGCTCGGGCTCGATCCCACCGCGCCGGACATTCACATCGGCCATACGGTCGTGCTGAACAAGATGCGTCAGTTGCAGGACCTCGGTCACACGGTGATCTTTCTGATCGGCGATTTCACGTCGCTGATCGGCGATCCGTCGGGCCGTAACGCCACGCGGCCGCCGCTCACGCGCGAGCAGATCGAATCGAACGCGAAAACCTATTTCGAGCAGGCCGCGCTCGTGCTCGACCGCGACAAGACCGAGATCCGCTACAACAGCGAGTGGTCGATGCCGCTCGGCGCGGACGGCATGATCAAGCTCGCGTCGCGCTACACGGTCGCGCGGATTCTCGAGCGTGAAGATTTCACCAAGCGTTTCCAGAGCGGCGTGCCGATCTCGATCCACGAGTTCCTGTACCCGCTGATGCAAGGCTACGATTCGGTCGCGCTGAACGCCGACCTCGAACTCGGCGGCACGGATCAAAAATTCAATCTGCTGGTGGGCCGTGAGTTGCAGAAGCAGTACGGCCAGGAACAGCAGTGCATCTTGACGATGCCGCTGCTCGAAGGGCTCGACGGCGTCGAGAAGATGTCGAAGTCGAAGAACAACTACATCGGCATCAGCGAAAAGCCGAACGACATGTTCGGCAAGCTGATGAGCATTTCCGACGTGCTGATGTGGCGTTACTTCGAGCTGCTCTCGTTCCGCCCGATGGAAGAGATCGCCGGCTTCAGGAAAGAGATCGAAGCGGGCCGCAATCCGCGTGACTTCAAGGTGATGCTCGGGCAGGAAATCGTCGCGCGCTTTCACTCGCAAGCCGACGCCGAGCGCGCGCTCGAAGACTTCAACCATCGCGCGAAGGGCGGAGTGCCGGACGATATTCCGTCGCTCACGCTGGCCGGCGCGCCGCTCGCGATCGGCCAGTTGCTCAAGCAGGCCAACCTCGTGCCGTCGACGAGCGAAGCGCTGCGCAACATCGAGCAAGGCGGCGTGAAGATCGACGGCGCGACCGTGTCCGACAAGGGCCTGAAGGTTGAGGCCGGCGAGTACGTCGTGCAGGTCGGCAAGCGCCGTTTTGCGCGCGTCACGCTGACGGCCTGATGAGCCGGGCATTGCATTCGGAGCCGCGCCGATGATCGCGCTGATCCAGCGTGTGCGGCACGCGGAAGTGCGCGTGAACGATCGCGTGACCGGCGCGATCGAAGCGGGGCTGCTGGCGCTCGTCTGCGCGGAGCGCGGCGACACGGAAGCCGCAGCCGACCGGCTGCTCGCCAAGGTGCTCGGCTACCGCGTGTTCAGCGACGCGGCCGGCAAGATGAATCTCTCCGTGCAGAATCTCGACGGCGCGGGCCGCGCAGGCGGTTTGCTGCTCGTTTCGCAGTTCACGCTGGCCGCGGATACGAACAGCGGCTTGCGCCCGAGCTTCACGCCAGCCGCGCCACCGGATGAAGGCAAGCGGCTCTTCGATTACTTCGTTGCGGCGGCCCGCGTGAAGCATCCGATTGTGGAGACAGGCGAATTCGGCGCTGACATGCAGGTGTCGCTCGTCAATGATGGGCCGGTGACCTTCTGGCTCCAGGCGAACGCCTAAGCGCGCGTCAACACCAGGCGCGCAACGGCGCGCGCGTCTACTCTCCAGCCGGATTTGCGACAATACCGGCTCGGCATAACCGGCGAATAGCGCCCACTTCATCCCATGACCACGCAGATTCTGTTCATCCGCCACGGCGAGACCGACTGGAACCGCATCAAGCGCATTCAAGGTCACATCGACATTCCGCTTGCGACGACCGGGCTCGAGCAGGCGCAACGCCTTGCGCGCCGCATCGCGAATGAAGCGAAGCAGGGCGCGCGGCTCGATGCGATTTATTCCAGCGACCTGCAGCGCGCGCAGCAAACCGCGCAGCCGATTGCCGAGATGCTCGGCTTGCCGCTGCAACTGCGCGAGGGTTTGCGCGAGCGCTCCTATGGCGCGTTCCAGGGGCATGACAGCGACGAGATCGCCGCGCGTTTCCCCGATGAACACGCGCACTGGCAAACCCGTGATCCGGGTTTCGCACCGCCGGAAGGCGAGTCGCAACGCGTCTTCTACCATCGCGTGCTGCATGCGGTCGAGCCGCTAGTGGCCGCGCATCCTGGCGGACGAATCGCGTGTGTCGCGCATGGCGGTGTGCTCGATTGCGTGCGCCGGTTCGCATGCGCTTTGCCGCTCGATGCGCCGCGTGATTACGCGTTGCTGAATACGAGCGTGAACGTGGTGGATTTTGACGACGGCAAGGCGTCCATCGTGTCGTGGGCGGACGTGTCGCATCTCGATGCGCCCAGCGCGGACGATAGTTTCAAGAAGGTGCTGTAACCGCGAAGTCGATCGGGCGGGGCGCTGGGGCGCGCCGCTTCGAACTGCATGCGCCTGGCTCAGGTCGCGGCCGAATCCCACAAGCCGGGCAGTCCGCTCGACGAGTCCGGCGCGGCGAGACCGAAATGCCGGTAGGTCAGCAGCGTGGCGACCCGCCCACGCGGCGTGCGCTGCAGGAAGCCTTGCTGGATCAGATACGGTTCGAGCACGTCTTCGATCGTGTCACGCTCTTCGCCGATGGCAGCCGCGAGATTGTCGACGCCGACCGGGCCGCCGTCGAACTTGTGCAGAATCGCTTCGAGCAGCTTGCGGTCCATCAGGTCGAAGCCGACCGCGTCCACGTCGAGCATTTTGAGCGCCGCGTCGGCCACTTGCGCGGTGATGTTGCCGTCGGCTTTCACCTCGGCGAAATCGCGCACGCGCCGCAGCAGCCGGTTGGCGATCCGCGGCGTGCCGCGCGCGCGCTTGGCGATTTCAAAGGCGCCGTCCGGATGGATCTGTGCATTCAGCAGCGATGCCGAACGCGTGACGATGCGCGAGAGTTCCTCGGCGTTATAAAACTCCAGCCGCGCCACGATGCCGAAGCGGTCACGCAGCGGATTGGTCAGCATGCCCGCGCGCGTGGTCGCGCCGACCAGCGTGAACGGCTGCAGGTCCAGCTTCACGCTGCGCGCGGCCGGCCCTTCGCCGATCATGATGTCGATCTGATAGTCCTCCAACGCCGGATACAGAATTTCCTCGACGACCGGAGAGAGCCGGTGGATTTCGTCGATGAACAGCACGTCGTTGGCTTCGAGATTGGTGAGCAGCGCGGCGAGATCGCCGGCGCGTTCGAGCACTGGGCCGGACGTTTGCCGCAGATTCACGCCCATTTCCCGCGCGATGATGTGCGCGAGCGTGGTCTTGCCCAAACCAGGCGGCCCGAACAGCAGGACGTGGTCGAGCGATTCCGAACGGCGCCTGGCGGCCTCGATGAAAATTTCCAACTGGCCACGCACTTTTTCCTGCCCGACGTATTCCTCGAGCTGGCGCGGGCGCAACGCGCGCTCGAACGCTTCTTCGTTCGGCGAGACGGGCGTGGCCGCGATGATGCGTTCGGCGGCGAGTTTGTCGGTTTCGATCATGGGTTCATTGTACCGCGCGCGCCTGGCTTCAACCCTTGGACAGCGCCTTCAACGCCAGCTTGATGCCCTCGGAAACGCCGGTGCCGGCCGGCACGTTTTTGACGGCCGCCAACGCTTCTTTCTCGGAGTAGCCCAAGGCAAGCAGCGCGTTGAGGATATCGGGGGCGTGGCCGGATGCCGACGCCGCGCCGGCCGTCGCGCCGAGATCCGCGCCGAGCTTGCCCTTCAGTTCGAGCAGCAGCCGTTCCGCCGTTTTCTTGCCGATGCCCGGCACGCGCGTGAGACGCGCCGCATCCTGCAGCGTGACGGTCTGCGCGAGTTCGTGCACGCTCATGCCCGAGAGCACCGCCAGCGCCATGCGCGCGCCGATGCCGGAAATTTTCAGCAGTTCGCGGAAGGTCGAGCGTTCCTCGGCCGTGCCGAAGCCATACAGCAGATGCGCGTCCTCGCGCACGATCATTTGCGTGAGCAGCACGACACGCTCGCCGGTCGACGGCAGGTTGTAGAACGTGCTCATCGGCACGTCGACTTCATAACCGACGCCGTTGCAGTCGACGAGCAAATGCGGCGGATTTTTTTCCAGCAGAACGCCGGCAATGCGACCGATCATGGGGAGTTCATTCTTGAGAGAAAGGGCGAGTGTAGCGCAGCGAGCGGGCGGCGCGTCGCGCGCTTTTTCGCTTAACCGACGAGGCGTCCGCGCCTGACGCGCAGCCCCTTCTTCGCCAGCGAGGGTGCGATGCCGCCGAGCGTGCTCAGCGTCGATCCGCCGTGAGCGTGGCAGATCGCCATGCCGAGCGCGTCGGCGGCGTCGGTGCTGGGTACGCCGGAAAGACTGAGCAGCCGCACCACCATCTGCTGCATCTGCTCCTTGGTTGCGCGCCCGTAGCCCACCACGGCCTGCTTCAACTGCAACGCGGTGTATTCGGCGACCGGCACGCCGCCCGCCACCAGTCCGCAGATTGCCGCGCCGCGTGCCTGGCCGAGCAGCAAAGTGGATTGCGGATTGACGTTGACGAACACTTTTTCAATCGCCGACTGATCCGGCGAATGCTGGCGAATCAGCGTGGAGATGCCTTCGAAAATGGTGCCGAGACGCGACGGCAGATCCGCGTCGGCGGTCTTGATGACGCCGCTCGCGACATAGCTGAGCGTGTGACCGCTTTGATCGATCACGCCGAAGCCGGTCACGCGCAAGCCGGGGTCGATGCCGAGAATTCTCATGGAGTGCCGCACGCGCGGTAAAAAGCTGGTGCCTGCGATACTACAACGAACGTGCCGCGCGGCGGCCGGCATGCGGCGATGTCGGCGGAATAGAAACTGCTGCTGCATGCGTACAGGGAGGTCATCGCGGATGGAGCGCTATCGTAATGTCAGTGGCGATTCGGGCGTCGCGGCGTATGAGATTGGCGACGACTATGTCGCGGTCCGTTTCAAGGCCGGTGTCGCGTATTGGTACACGGAGGCGAGCGTCGGTGTGAAGCACGTTGCCGCGCTCAAGCGTCTCGCGCGACGAGGGCAGGGGCTCAGCACTTACATCAGCCAGCATCCCGATGTCAGCGGAGGTTACGAGAGAAAGGACCCGGACGATTGAACGGTGCAGCGCACAGGGAATGCAACAAAAAACGGCCCGATGGAAGTCTCCACCAAGCCGTCTCATTCAAGCCAACTGGGTGACCGATGCGCCAATCGAACCGCGCGCCGTGCCCCAAAAGCCGGAATCAATGCCGGAAGTGCCGCACCCCGGTCAACACCATCGCGATGTTGTGCTCGTCCGCCGCGCCGACCACTTCGTCGTCGCGCATCGAGCCGCCCGGCTGGATCACGCACGTCGCGCCCGCGGCCACCACCACATCGAGACCGTCGCGGAACGGGAAGAACGCGTCCGACGCCACGGCCGAACCGGTCAGCGTCAAACCGGCGTTCTGCGCCTTGATGCTCGCGATGCGCGCCGAATCGACGCGGCTCATCTGGCCCGCGCCGACGCCGAGCGTCATGCCGTTGCCGCAGAACACGATGGCGTTCGACTTCACATACTTCGCGACGCGCCACGCGAACAGCAGATCGTCCATTTCCTTCGGCGTCGGGTGACGCTTCGTGACCACGCGCAATTCACGCGGCTGCACGTTCTTCGAATCGAGCGACTGCACCAGCAGACCGCCGCCGACGCGCTTCAGATCGAACGCGTTATGGCCTTCGCCCAAGGCGATTTCGAGCAGACGCACGTTCTGCTTGGCCGCGAACACCTGGCGAGCCTCGACGCTGAACGACGGCGCGATCAGCACTTCGACGAACTGCTTGGCCACGGCTTGCGCCGCCGTTTCGTCCACTTCGCGGTTGAACGCGATGATGCCGCCGAACGCCGAGGTCGGATCGGTCTGGAACGCCTTGGCATACGCTTCGTTCGCGTCCGAGCCCACCGCCACGCCGCACGGATTGGCGTGCTTGACGATCACGCAGGCCGGCACGTCGAAGGTCTTCACGCATTCCCACGCCGCGTCGGAATCCGCGATGTTGTTGTACGACAGTTCCTTGCCTTGCAACTGGTTGTAGTTCGCGAGCGCGCCGGCCGGCACGGACAGGTCGCGATAGAACGCGGCGCTTTGGTGCGGGTTTTCGCCGTAGCGCAGGTCCTGCACCTTGTTGAACGCGAGATTGAAGGTGGACGGATACGTGTTGCGCGACGCGTGTTGCAATTCGTCGGTCAGGCTCGTCAGGTAGTTCGTGATCGCGCCGTCGTATTGCGCGGTGTGCGCGAATACCTTGGTGGCGAGGCGGAAGTTCGTCTTGTACGACACCGCGTTGCCGTTCGCGCGCATTTCCTCGAGCACCACCGCGTAGTCCGCCGGGTCGACCACCACCGTCACGTCGCGATGATTCTTCGCAGCCGAGCGCAGCATGGTCGGGCCGCCGATGTCGATGTTCTCGATCGCGTCTTCCAGCGAGCACGCTTCCTTCGACACCGTCTGCACGAACGGGTACAGGTTCACGACCAGCAGGTCGATTGTCGGAATGTCGTGCTTTTCGAGCGCAGCCATGTGCTCCGGCAGATCGCGGCGCGCGAGAATGCCGCCGTGCACCTTCGGATGCAGCGTTTTCACGCGCCCGTCCAGCATTTCCGGGAAGCCGGTGTAATCCGCGACTTCGGTGACGGAGAGGCCCGCGTCCGCGAGCAGTTTCGCGGTGCCGCCGGTCGACAGGATCTTGACGCCGAGGTCCGACAGCGACTTGGCGAAGTCGACGATGCCGGACTTGTCGGAAACGGAGATGAGCGCTTGCTTGATCATGATGAAGACGAAAAGCCGAAGGGAAACGTGGCAGGGCGCGAAGAAATGACGACGCGCTACAACAAACCGTGCTGTTGCAGCTTCTTGCGCAGCGTATTGCGGTTGATGCCGAGATACTCGGCGGCCAGCGACTGATTGCCGCCGGCCTGCTCGAGCACCACTTCGAGCAAAGGTTTTTCCACGCATGAAATGACCATGTCGTAGACGTCGTGCGGATTGGAGCCGTCGAGATCCTGGAAATAGATGCCCAGGCTGTCGCGGACAGATTGTTCGATGTTGTTCTTGCTCATGCTGCTAGTCGGTCGGTATGGTCCGGCTCGCCGTCGTTGTTGTCGAGCGTTTCGTCGACGTAGACGAGGCGCTCGGAGATCGCCTTCTGTGCGTCGAAGAATTCGTTGACGGCGAGGAGTTGTTCGCGCGTGGTGTCCAGCGTATTCATGCGATGCCGGAACACGTTGGCGCCAGAAAGGCCGCGAGTGTACCAGCCGATGTGCTTGCGCGCAGTGCGCACACCGGTAAATTCGCCGTAGAACGCGTAGTGATCCTCGAGATGCTCGTTCATCACCTGCTGGATTTCGTCGATGCGCGGCGGCGGCAGCAACTCGCCCGTTTGCAGGAAATGTTCGATCTCGCGGAACAGCCACGGGCGCCCTTGCGCGGCGCGGCCGATCATGATCGCGTCGGCGCCGGTGGCGGCGAGCACCTCGCGCGCTTTTTGCGGCGACGTGATGTCGCCGTTGGCGACCACCGGAATGCGCACCGCCGCCTTCACCGCGGCGATGGTGTCGTACTCGGCCTCGCCGTGATACAGGTCGGCGCGCGTGCGGCCATGCACGGTCAGCATCGAAATGCCGGCGGCTTCGGCGAGGCGCGCGATGGTGAGCGCGTTCCGGTTGTCGCGATCCCAGCCGGTGCGGATCTTCAGCGTGACGGGTACCGCGTCGGGGCCGACGCCCACCGCGCCCACCACCGCCTCGACGATGCGCTGCACCAGCGGTTCGTTCTGCAACAGCGCCGAACCCGCCGCCACGTTGCACACCTTCTTGGCCGGACAGCCCATGTTGATGTCGATGATCTGCGCGCCGTTCGCCACGTTGTAGCGGGCCGCCTCGGCCATCATGGCCGGATCGGCGCCGGCGATCTGCACGGCGATCGGCTCGACCTCGCCCGCGTGGTTGGCGCGGCGCATGGTCTTTTCGCTTTTCCACAACTGCGCGTTCGAGGCGACCATTTCCGACACCGCATAGCCCGCGCCCAGCCGCTTGCAGAGCTGCCGGAACGGCCGGTCGGTCACGCCGGCCATCGGGGCGACGAACAGGTTGTTACGCAGATTGTGGGAGCCGAGAGTGGGCATGACGTGGACGCGCGCGCAACCGATTGTTCAATTTCGTCAATCGGAGCATTCGCGAAATGCAAGGGAAAACCGCTATTTTAGCGTTAACGGATAACCGGGATTCGACATGTGTCGACCGTAACCCATTAAATCTTCTATGAAAGCGGGCCGGTTCATAGAGCCGCCGCCGTTTGCGCCGCTTGCTCCAAGCGCCCGGAAAACCGCGCAAAAAAACCGCGCGGCGCAAGCGGGCGGTGCGCTCAGCGGCGCTGTCCGAACATCATCTGACGCGCCAGCGCGGTTTTCACCGGCGGCACGAATTCGAGCGCGGTGAGCGCGAGGCCGCGCATGATCGCGAGCGGCGCAAAGTCGATGGTGAACAGTCGCGCGAGCGTGTCGGTGGCGCCGATCGTCATGCGCCGGTCGAGCGCGCGGCGTTGCGCGAAAGTCGCGAGGGCGAGCGGCGTCGGGCCTTCCGCGGATAGCGCGTCGGCGAGCGCGTGCGCGTCGCGCAGGCCGAGATTCAAACCCTGGCCCGCCACCGGATGCAGCGTCTGCGCCGCGTTGCCGATCGCGACGACGCGGCCCTTCACGAGCGTATCCACCGCGTTCAGTCCGAGCGGAAACGACGCGCGTCCCCGGATCTGCGTGAAGCGGCCCATCCGGTCGCCGAAGGCGGCGCCGAGTTCGCGCAGGAATTCGTCGTCGGAAAGCTGCGTGCGGCGCGCGGCTTCCTCGGGCGCGCAGCACCACACCAACGCGTAATCCGCGCCGCGCACGCCGCCCATCGGCAGGAGCGCGATCGGCCCTTGGGACGTGAAGCGCTCCCACGCCACGTGCGGCTGCGGTGCCGATGCGCTGACCGTGCCGACCAGCGCGGTTTGTCCGTAGTCGCGCGTGTCGCCCGCCGCCGCGCTCTTGCCGGCTTTCTTCTGATCGCCGAACAGGCCGCCTTCGGCGTTCACCAGAATGCGGGTGCGCAAATGCCGCGTGACGCC
This sequence comes from Paraburkholderia terricola, assembly GCF_003330825.1. Classification (NCBI taxonomy): domain Bacteria; kingdom Pseudomonadati; phylum Pseudomonadota; class Betaproteobacteria; order Burkholderiales; family Burkholderiaceae; genus Paraburkholderia; species Paraburkholderia terricola. The sequence goes on along the minus strand of NZ_CP024941.1, from coordinate 3,418,857 downwards.
CGCGGTTTCGATCGGCAGCGTGACGCCGTCGTGTTCCTGCGTGGGCGCGGCGGCGGAGGTGGAGCGGAACCAGTGCACGGGCGTGGCATGCACCGCTTGCGCGAGACCGTGGACGATCGAGCCGTAGCGCAGCACGTAGCCGAGCGCCGGCAAGCCGTGCTCGCGCTGGTCGATCAGCGTGCGGCCGAAGTGTCCGCGCTGCGACACGTGAATGCGCTCGATCGCGGTGGCGTCGGCGGGCCAGTTCAGCGGCTCCAGAATCATCCGGCTGCCGTGCGACACGGCGATCGCGCGCGGATCGGCGATCGAATCCTCCGGCTCGCGCGCGTCGACGAGCGCGATCTTGAGCGCATGCGTCGCGCTGCGGCGCGACAGCCAGCCGGCGAGCGCCAGCCCGACCGGACCGGCGCCGACGATCGTCACGTCGAAATCGAATGACTGAGCGGAGGCGGCGGGCTTCAGAATCACCGCCGACTGGGAAACGTCGTTCATCGCGGATTACGTCCTCGTTTCATGGGCCGCGCGGGCTTCCTGCATGAGCGCCTCGATCTCGTCGGCGGCTACCGGCACGTCGCGCGTCATCAGCTCGCAGCCGGTCGGCGTGACGATCGCGTCGTCCTCGATGCGGATGCCGATATTCCAGTAGCGCTCCGGCACGCCTTCGGCCGCACGGATGTATAGGCCCGGCTCGACGGTCAGCGTCATCGACGCCTGCAGCGTGCGCCACGGCAGCGCGCCCGCTTCGTCGCGCGGCGCGCCGCGCTCGCGGTAGTCGCCGACATCGTGCACGTCCATGCCGAGCCAGTGGCCGGTGCGGTGCATGTAGAAGGGCGCGTAGGCGCGCTCGGCGATCACGTCGTCGACCGAGGCGAACTTCGTGCGTTCGACGATGCCGGTGTCGAGCAAGCCTTGCGACAGCACGCGCACGGCGGCCTGGTGCGGCTCGTCGAAGCTGGCGCCGGGACGCGTGGCGTCGACGGCGGCCTGCTGCGCGGCCAGCACGATGTCGTAGAGCTCGCGCTGCGCCCGCGTGAAGCGGCCGCTCGCCGGAAAGGTGCGGGTGATGTCGGACGCGTAGCCGTCGAGTTCGCACGCCGCGTCGATCAGGATCAGGTCGCCGTCCTGGGCAATCGCGTTGCCTGCCGGGTAATGCAGCACGCAAGCGTTGGCGCCCGCCGCGACGATCGATGTGTAAGCCGGCGCCTGCGCGCCGAATTTGCGGAACGTGTAGAGCAACTCGGCTTCGAGTTCGTACTCGCGCACGCCAGGGCGGCACGCGGCCATCGCGCGGCGATGCGCTTGCGCGGAAATCCGCCCCGCGCGGCGCATGACGGCGAGTTCGTGGTCGTCCTTGAAGAGTCGCATGTCGTCGAGCAGCGGCATCAGGTCGCGCGCGGCGCCGGGCGCCGCGACGCCGCTGCGGCCCTGCGCGCGCACCGCCTCAAGCCAGCCGCGCACTTGCTCATCCAGTTGCGCCGACGTGCCGAGCGCGTAATGCACCGACGGCTTGTCGGCGAGAAGCCGAGGCAGTTGCGCATCGATTTCGCCGACGGCGAATGCGGCGTCGAAGCCGAACGCCGCGCGCGCGCCTTCCGGGCCGAAGCGGAAGCCTTCCCACGTCTCGCGCTCGACGTTTTTCTCGCGGCAGAACAGGATCGACGCCGGCTCGCCGGTCGCGGCGCTGGCGTCGAGCACCAGCAATGCCTCGGGTTCGGTGAAGCCGGTCAGGTAATAGAAGTAGCTGTCGTGCCGGTACGGATAGTCGGCATCACGGTTGCGCACCGTTTCGGGCGCGGTGGGGACGATGGCGACGCCGCCGCCCGCGGCGCGCAGCGCGGCGAGTACGCGCTCGCGGCGCGTGCGGTAGACGTCGATGGCGATGGTGGGTTCGGTCGGCTGGTTCATCGTGCGATTGTAGCGCCCAATGCGGCGACCTATTTGGCGGGGCTACTGGCGCGCAGGCCCGTGAGGGCGCTCGGGCCCACGACGTGGTGGAGGCCGCCGCCCGGCCCCCGTGGCCGCTACACCGCGCCAACGTAAGACAGCGCGATGGCCGCCCATGCATGCCGTCCGCGCGCCCCTTGCCGCCGCGTTGGCCGTTCGGCCGGCTAGACGCAGAACGAGCGACGGGGCAATGTTGCAATCCATCCACAGCGAGTCTGCATGCGGCTCGCGAACATGCGGCGTGCTGCTCGGGAATGCCGCCAAGCCCTTATACTTTCGCCGAATTCAAGAAAAGGCAGATGGTCATGATGAAACTCATCGGTTCGCTCGCCAGCCCCTTCGTGCGTAAAGCGCGGATCGTGCTGGCCGACAAGAAGATCGACTACGAACTGGTGCCCGAGAACGTCTGGGCGCCGGACACGAAGATTCACACCTTCAATCCGCTCGGCAAGGTGCCCTGCCTCGTGATGGAAGATGGCGAAGCGGTGTTCGACTCGCGAGTGATCTGTGAATACGTGGACACGCTGTCGCCGGTCGGCAAGCTGATTCCCCAGTCGGGGCGCGAGCGTGTCGAGGTGCGTTGCTGGGAGGCGCTCGCCGACGGCATGCTGGACGCGGCAGTGCTGATTCGTCTCGAAGGCACGCAGCGCGCGCCCGAGCAGCGCGTGGAAGCCTGGGTCGCGCGGCAGCAGCGCAAGATCGACGAAAGCCTGATCGCGATGTCGCAGGGTTTGGGCAGCAAGCCGTGGTGCGCGGGCAATCACTACACGCTCGCGGACATCGCGGTGGGCTGCGCGCTGGGCTACCTCGACTTCCGCATGCCCGAGTTGAACTGGCGTGAACCGTATCCGAATCTGGACAAGCATTTTCAGAAGCTTTCGCTGCGCCAGTCGTTTATCGACACCGTGCCGGCGAATTGAACGGGCGTTATCGACGTACAAAGGGAATAAGAACCGCATAAGCAGCGAGTAAGCACCGCGCCAGCGATGCGGCCGTCGTGAACGAATGCTTGCCCGAATTCGCGGCAACTTTGAAAATTGAGGTCATTCAAGCTTGCAAAAGCATGAATAAAACCTTGCATCGTGGTAAAAAACGCCTGCTCGTCAGGCGTTTTTTTTGTCTGCGCGCGTGGCGCAATGGCTGATGCAATCGACATACACTGATTTTATTTGTCGGCAGTAGGCGGCCATTGCGAATGGGGCGGCGTATTAAAAGCGCGCCGCCGAAATCAATAACATCGCAAAGAGACTTCCACGATGAAACAGTATCGCCTCGTCATCGCCGCTTCGGCGTTCGCGTTGCTTGCCGCATGCTCCAGTGTCGGCAATGTCGATCCGTCCGCCTTGATCCAGTCCGGCCAGTTGGCCACCCAGGCCGCCACCTTGAGCGACACCGACGTGCGCGCGCTGAGCGACAAGTCCTGCGCGCAACTGGACAGCGAAAACAAGATCGCCGCGCCGAACAGCAAGTACCAGAAGCGCCTCGACAAGATCGCCGCGCAACTGGGCGACAACATCAACGGCACGCCGGTGAACTACAAGGTGTATCTCACGAAGGACGTCAACGCCTGGGCAATGGCCAACGGCTGTGTGCGCGTCTATAGCGGCCTGATGGACATGATGAACGACAGCGAAGTGCGCGGCGTGGTCGGCCACGAAATGGGCCACGTGGCATTGGGCCATACGAAGAAGGCGATGCAGGTCGCATACGCGACCTCGGCGGTGCGCTCGGTGGCGTCTTCAACGGGCGGCGTGGCGGCGGCGCTGTCCGGTTCGCAGCTCGGCGAGTTTTCCGAGAAGCTGATTAACGCGCAATTCTCGCAAGCCCAGGAAAGCGCGGCCGACGATTATTCGTTCGATTTGCAGAAAAAGAAGAAGCTCGATCCGTCGGGATTGGTGACGGCATTTAACAAACTCGCGCAGGCGGACGGCGGCAAATCGAGCATATTGAGTTCGCATCCCGCTTCACCGGCGCGTGCGCAGCATATTCAGCAGCGGATCGCTTCGAATCAGTAACGCCTGATTTATGGAAAACGCGCGCTGGCGGAATCCCGTCAGCGCGCGTTTTTCTATTGAGGGTTGATGTTCGGCGATGAATTCACCGCGCCGCTTTCACGTATAAACGGACGGCGCGGTGACGCAGGATTTACTGCGGCTTATTGTTTCCATTCCGGCGCCGCGTTATCCCCGGCCCGAATGCAAACCCGAACGCCAGCAGCAGCAACGAAACCGCCAGCACCGTATTGTTGCCGCTCGTCACATAGGGCGTGCTGCCCGAAGTGCCTTGCACCGTCAGATCGAGCGAGCCGATCGTGTACGGCGTCAGCCGTCCGAGCACCTTGCCGTTGGCGTCGATCGCGGCGGTCATGCCGGTGTTGGTGGCACGCAGCATGGGCCGGCCCGTCTCCAGCGAGCGCATGCGCGCGATCTGCAAGTGCTGGTCGAGCGCGATGGTGTCGCCGAACCAGGCGAGGTTGGTGGAGTTGATCAGCACGCCGGCTGGCGTGTCGCTCTCGCGGATGGTGCGCGCGATCTCCTCGCCGAAAATGTCCTCGTAGCAGATGTCGACCGCGACCGGCTGGTTATGCACGATGAACGGCTTCTGCACCGGCGCGCCGCGCGCGAAATCGCCAAGCGGAATGCTCATCAGATTGACGAACCAGCGAAAGCCCCACGGCACGAATTCGCCGAACGGCACGAGGTGATGTTTGTCGTAGCGGTACACGTCGCGGGTGCCGGGCGTGACGCCGAACAGACTGTTCGTATAGTCGACCACCCGGCCTTCCGGCGTGATGGTGCCGCCGATCGCGCCGAACAGGATCGCGCTGCCGGTCGAATCCGAGAAATCGCGCACCGCCGACGCGAACCGCGGCGGCAACTGCTGCGCGAGCACGGGAATGGCGGTTTCCGGCGTGATGATGAGGTCGGCGGGCTTTGACGTAATCATCTGCTGATACTGCTCGATCGCGGCGCGCATGCCGGATTCCTCGAACTTCATTTCCTGTTTGACGTCGCCTTGCAGGAGGCGCACCGTCAGTGGCGCGTTGGCGGGCACCGTCCATTGCACGAGCGGCAGCAGCAGGCCGGCCGCGATCAGCGCCAAGGCCATGCCGCCGGGAACCGCGATGCGCGCAATGCGGCGTTCAGAGCCGGTGGGCTGACTGCCGCCGCTGTCGGTCAACACGCGCGCGGGCAGCAGCGGCAGCAGCGCCTGCACGATCAGCGCCGCCGTCAGCGCCAATATCCAGCCGACGCCATACACGCCCGCCACCGGCGCGAAACCGGCGAACGGTCCATCCACCTGTGCATAACCGCTCGCGAGCCACGGAAAACCGGTGAATATCAGGCCGCGCAGCCATTCGCTAATCGCCCAGGCGCTCGCGAAGGCGAGCGCGCCGTGCCACGTCGGCGAGAAGGGTTTGTCGGAGGCCGACGCGCCGTTGCGCGCGTGGCCGGCGCAAAACGACCACACGCCCGCGGCCAGCGCGGGATAGAGCGCCAGATACAAGGAGAACAGCACCACCGCCGCGCCCGCGAGCGGCGCGGCCATGCCGCCGTAGTCGTGCATGCTGACGTACAGCCACCAGACGCCCGAGACGAAGTTGCCGAAGCCGAAGGCGCCGCCCGTCAGCGCGGCGCTTTTCCAGCCGGTGCTGCGCGTGAGCCACGCGAAAAAGAACGTGAAGGTGACGAGTTCGAGCCAGCCGCCATGCGGCGTGGGCGCGAACGACAGCGTGTTCGCCGCACCGGCGGCCAGTGCGACGAGGTAATGCCAGCGGGGGAGTGCGCGGCCGCGGGTGTCGGCGGCAGCGGCGCTCACGCCGCTGCGCGAACGGGTGGTAATCGGGTCGGCCATTATTGCGCGGTCGGCGTGAGGAGTTGGGAAGCGAAGAAACGAAGCCGGTCAGGTTTGAACGTGCTGTGCTTCGCGCTCGCGCTGGCCGGCGAGCGGATCGCGGCGCACCAGCAGCATGTGGATCTGGCGGGCATCACCGCGCAGAATTTCGAAGATCAGGTCGTCGAGGCGGACCTTTTCGCCGCGATGCGGCACTCGCCCGAAGTGATGCGTGACGAGGCCGCCGATCGTATCGACTTCCTCGTCCGAGTAATGGGTGCCGAAGGCCTCGTTGAACTGCTCGATCTCGGTGAGCGCGCGAACGCGGAAACGCCCGTCCGGCGACGCGATGATGTTGCCGCTTTCCTCGTCGAAATCGTATTCGTCCTCGATGTCGCCGACGATCTGCTCCAGCACGTCCTCGATCGTGATCAGGCCGGCCACGCCGCCGTATTCGTCGACCACCACCGCGAGGTGATTGCGATTCACGCGGAAATCGTGCAGCAGCACGTTCAGGCGCTTGGATTCGGGAATGAAGACGGCGGGGCGCAGCATGCCGCGCACGTCGAATTCCTCTTCGGCGTAATAGCGCAGCAGGTCCTTGGCGAGCAGCACGCCGATGATGTTGTCGCGATTGCCTTCGTAGACCGGATAGCGCGAGTGCGCTTTTTCCAGCACGTAGGGAATGAATTCCGCGGGGCTTTCCGCGATGTTGATCGCGTCCATTTGCGCGCGCGGCACCATGATGTCGCGGGCGCTGAGTTCGGAGACCTGGAATACGCCTTCGATCATCGACAGCGAGTCGGCGTCGATCAGGTTGCGCTCGTGCGCGTCCTGCAGGATTTCCAGAAGTTCGGCGCGCGAGTCGGGCTCGGGCGAAATGAAGTCGGTCAGACGCTCGAGAAGTGAGCGTTTTTCGTGCGGTTTGTCGAGTTGGCGTCGACTGGGATACGTGTCGTTCATGGTAGTGCGCCCGGCAAGACTGGGCGCGCTGTTGCAGAGCATTAAGGATACACCACGCACATGGCAGGACCGTGTCCCGCCTGGCTGGCGATGAGTGAAGCAACGGTGAAACCGCCCCGTCGCGCAGGCGAAGCGTAGGTCAATCCTAACTGATTACGCGGGGAAAAGCGTTCCGAAGCAAAAAAGCGCGGCTGGTTACGCGATGAGCATGCTTGCGGCGGGCGCGTTCCGTTCGGCGGGCGGCGCATCGGCGGTTACCGCGTTCGACGACCGCGCAGGGGTTTCACACAGGCCTCACCGGCGGCGCGCCGATGAGCGCGCAAACAACTCACTGGTTCGAGCGGCGGCCGTCCGCTTGCCCGGCCGCCCGACACCGTTCTAGCAGCGCTTCCAGCGCACGGTCGGGCATGCCGCTTTCGCGCAGCGCGTGGACCGTGCGGCTGACATAGTCGAGCGTCGTGCCGTAGCGTCCGCACGCGCAGCCGAATACCGTTTTGACGACCTCGTCGTGCAGCTTGCCGGTGTAACTCGGCACGTCGCGGCGCATCACGAAGGCGAGCGCGTCGACGCGCCGGCCGTCGGCGAGCACGCACGGCAGCCATGCCGGGCGGTACGAACCCATCGCCATTTCGCGGCGCCAAAGCGCTTCCAGATGCGGCATCGCGCCCTCCGCGGCGAGGCGGAACGCGATGCCGGTGCACGAGCCGCCGCGATCGAGCGCGAGCACGAGGCCAGGCTGCTCGGGCGTGCCGCGATTCACGCGCGACCACAAATACAGCCCGCGGTGATAGCCGTGCACCTTGGAGCGAGTGGCTTCGAGCGTCGGCAGGCCGGGGTTCCAGATCAGCGAGCCATAGCCGAACAGCCACAGATCGCTTGCGCGGTCCCAATCGCGCAATGTGCATTCGAGCGACGCGCGCAGTTCCTCGTCCGTCAGGAGCCGCGATTCGCCGAGCGCCGGCGGATAGTCGGGGCAGGGCATTCGCGTGTCGGCTTCGGGGGAAGAGGTGCTCACGGTCGGTTTGAACGGGGTTGGCGGCGGCTATTGGTACGGATCGGGAAAACCCAGCTTGCCGAGGATTTCCGTTTCGAGCGCTTCCATTTCCTCGGCTTCTTCCTCGACTTCGTGGTCGTAGCCCTGGGCATGGAGCGTGCCGTGCACCAGCAGATGCGCGTAGTGCGCGATCAGCGGCTTGTTCTGCTCGGCGGCTTCCTTTTCGACCACCGGGCAGCACAGGATCAGGTCGCCCGTCACCGGATCGTCTTCCGATTCGGCGTAGGCGAAGGTCAGCACGTTGGTCGGATAGTCCTTGCCGCGATAGGTGCGATTCAGCGTGCGGCCTTCTTCGGCATCGACGAAACGCACGGTCAGCTCGCCGTCCGCGAAAAGCGCCGCCTTGATCCAGCCGGCCACGGCGGCGCGCGGCAGCAGCGCCTTGTGTTCCGGCCAGGCCTTGGCGGCGGGGAATTGCAGATTCAACGTCAGTTTCGGGGCGCGGCTCATGCGTGATGGATTTTGTTGCTCTTGTTGCTTTGTTTTCCGCGGCCCATGCCGTGGCATTCGGCGCCGCTCGACGCAAATCGGCGAGGCTCAGCGCGAATCCGCCGGATTGGCCGTTTTCTGCGAATGTGCATCGTACGCCTCCACAATTCGCGCGACCAGCGGATGCCGCACCACGTCCGCACTGGTGAAGCGCGTGAGCGCAATGCCGCGCACATCCGACAGCACCTGCTGCGCTTCGATCAGCCCGCTCTTAGCGCCGCGCGGCAAGTCGACCTGGGTCGTGTCGCCCGTGACCACCGCCTTCGAGCCGAAGCCGATGCGCGTGAGGAACATCTTCATCTGTTCGGGCGTGGTGTTCTGCGCCTCGTCGAGAATGATGAACGCATGATTCAGCGTGCGCCCGCGCATGTATGCGAGCGGCGCGATTTCGATCATCTGCCGCTCGAACATCTTCGCGGTCTTGTCGAAGCCGAGCAGGTCGTACAGCGCGTCGTAGAGCGGACGCAGATACGGATCGACCTTCTGCGCCAGATCGCCCGGCAGGAAGCCGAGACGCTCGCCGGCTTCGACGGCCGGCCGCGTCAGCACGATGCGCTTGACCTGATCGCGCTCCAGCGCGTCCACTGCGCAAGCCACCGCCAGATAGGTCTTGCCCGTGCCCGCCGGACCGACGCCGAAGGTCACGTCGTGCGAGATGATCTGCTTCAGATAGTCGCGTTGCGCCGGCGTGCGGCCGCGCAGATCGGCGCGCCGCGTGTACAGCTTCGGGCCCAACTCTTCGAGGTCGTCCTCGCCGTTGTCGGCGGGTTCGTCGAACGGATGATCGGGATTGCCGGGAAAGCGCGGATCGACCGCCGCATCGCCATGGCCGTTGCCATTGCCGTTCGTGCGATGCCGCGCCGGGTGGCGCACTTCGACGAGCGCGAGCTGGATGTCGTCGACCGACAGCGGCTCGCGCGCGTTGTTGTAGAAGTTTTCGAGCGCCGTGAGCGCGAGTTTCGCGCCGCGCCCGCGGATCGTGATGCGGTGGCCACGGCGTTGCAGCGTCACGTCGAGCGCCTGCTCGATCTGCCGCAGATTTTCGTCGAGCGGGCCGCAGAGGTTGGCGAGCCGCGCGTTGTCGTCGCGCGGTGCGGTGAATTCCAGATGCTGCTGAGTGGTCTTCAAGGCGGAGGATCGATCCTGTCGGTTCGTGACGCTGGCGCGCGTCGCTCAGTGAGTGGTGGCCGCTGCCGCAAGGGCGCTTGCTTCGGGGCGTGCGTCGTCGTGCACCAGCACGAGTTCGCCGCGCAGCGAATGCGGGTACGCGTGGACGATCTTCACGTCGACCATCTGGCCGATCAGCCGCGCGTGCGAAGCCAGCGGCGCGGGGAAGTTCACCACACGGTTGTTCTCCGTGCGGCCCGCGAGTTCGTTCGGGTCCTTGCGCGCCGGGCGCTCGACCAGAATGCGCTCGATCTTGCCGACCATCGAATCGCTGATGCGCTGCACGTTCTGTTCGATCGTAGCCTGCAAATATTGCAGGCGCTTGAGCTTCACCTCGCGTGGCGTGTCGTCGTGCAGATTCGCGGCGGGCGTGCCCGGACGCGGGCTGTAGATGAACGAGAAACTGGTGTCGTACTTCATCTCGTGCACCAGCGCCATCATCTTGTCGAAGTCTTCTTCCGTCTCGCCGGGAAAGCCGACGATCATGTCCGTGGACAGCGACAGGTCGGGGCGGATCGCGCGCAGCTTGCGGATCACCGACTTGTATTCGAGCACCGTGTAGCCGCGCTTCATCGCCATCAGAATGCGGTCGGAGCCGTGCTGCACCGGCAGATGCAGGTGGCTGACGAGCTTCGGCACCTTTGCGTAGGCGTCGATCAGGCGCTGCGTGAATTCCTTCGGATGCGACGTGGTGTAGCGAATCCGTTCGATGCCCGGAATCTCCGCGACGTATTCGATCAGCGTCGCGAAGTCGGCGATTTCGGCGGCGCCCAACGTGAGCGCGCCGCGATAAGCGTTCACGTTCTGGCCGAGCAGCGTGACTTCGCGCACGCCCTGATCGGCGAGACCGGCGATCTCGGTCAGCACGTCGTCGAGCGGGCGCGACACTTCCTCGCCGCGCGTGTACGGCACGACGCAGTAGCTGCAATACTTGCTGCAGCCTTCCATGATCGACACGAATGCGCTCGGACCTTCCACGCGCGCGGGCGGCAGATGGTCGAACTTTTCGATTTCGGGGAACGAGATGTCGACTTGCGCGCGGCCGGTTTCGCGGCGCTTGTCGATCATTTGCGGCAGACGGTGCAGCGTTTGCGGACCGAACACCAGATCGACATACGGCGCGCGCGACACGATCGACGCGCCTTCCTGGCTCGCCACGCAGCCGCCCACGCCGATGATCAGGTTGGGATTCGCTTCTTTCAGTTCGCGCACGCGGCCCAGGTCGGAGAACACTTTTTCCTGGGCTTTTTCGCGCACCGAGCAGGTGTTGAACAGAATGACGTCCGCGTCTTCCGGCGTGTCGGTCTTGACGAGCCCTTCAGCCGCGCCGAGTACGTCGACCATCTTGTCGGAGTCGTACTCGTTCATCTGGCAGCCAAAGGTCTTTACATAAACTTTCTTGGTCATCGAATTTCGCCGGTCGCAGTGGTTAACCTGGGGGCGTCAATTAAAAGGTGAAGAGGGGCGAAACATGCGGGCGGGCCGCGGAGCGGCGCTGTCGCCTTTTCAATGCAGGTTTGCCGCGTAGCTCAATATTATAGCCCTTCATCGGATGGGGTTTCGGCCGCTCCGTTCGCGCGCGGCCGCTCCGGCGGCAGGCCCAGCAAGCCTTCCAGTTCGTCCGACACCTGCGCGAAGCGCTCGCTCAAGAAATCCAGCAGCGCGCGCACGCGCGGCGCCATGAAGCGGTTGCGATGGTAGAGCGCGTGCAGCGGCGCATCGGGATAGCGCCACTCCGGCAGCAGGGTTTTGAGGCCGTCGGTGCGCAGATCCGCTTCCACGTCCCACATCGACTTGATCGCGATGCCGTAGCCGCGCAGCGCCCATTCGCGGGCGACCGCGCCGTCGTTCGTCTCGCGGGCCGTTTCGAGCGGCACCGTGTAGCTCTGTACTTCATCGCCGCGGGTGAAGCGCCATTCGTTGACCGGGCCGGACGCGGTGCCGAGCACGATGCAGTCGAAATTCGCGAGGTCGTGCGGATCCCTGGGTTCGCCCTTGCGCGCGATGTAGTCGGGCGATGCGCACAGCACGCGCCGGTTCGGCGCCAGCTTGCGCGCGACGAGCGAACTGTCCTGCGGCACGCCGAAGCGGATCGCCAGGTCGATGTCCTCCTGCACCAGATTCGACAGCGAGTCCGACAGCGTGAGCGCGAAGGTCACTTCCGGGTAGAGCGCGTTGAACTCGTCCAGCCAATGCATCAGCAGATTGCGGCCGAAGTCGGACGTCGCGGAGATGCGCACCTTGCCGCGCACCACGCCCTGGCCCGCTTGCAGCGCGGCTTCGGCGTCGTCGAGCGATTGCAGCGCCTGGCGGCAGCAGTTCAGGTACAGGCGGCCTTCGTCGGTGAGCCTGAGTTGCCGGGTGGTGCGCTCGAAGAGTCGGGTTTTCAGGCCGGCTTCCAGCTTGGCGAGGCGTGCGCTCGCCGCGGCGGGCGTCAAACCCAGCTTGCGGCCCGCCGCCGACAGGCTGCCCTGCTGCGCGGCTTCCACGAAGAGGCGGATGTCACCGAGGTTATCCATCGTCGTCAGACTTTCAATTTGGATTTGATAATGCTTCAAATGCTACGCCAATTATCAAAACCACGCGTCGCGGCGACAATCCAGTCCTCGAAAACCCTGGTGCGGCCAGCCGCTCACGCCATGCAACTCGATCACGCGACGATCGTCACCGCCGAACCCGACGCCGTCCGACGTTTTTTCGTCGACATCGTCGGGCTGGCGGACGGCGCGCGTCCGCCGTTTTCGATCGATGGCCATTGGCTGTACGCGAACGGTCGCCCGGTCATCCATCTGATCGAGGCGACGGCGCCCGGGCAAGCGGGACGATCGACGCCGCGCATCGATCACATCGCATTCCGGCTGGAGGGCGCCGCCGAATGGCAGTCGCTGCTCGACCGTTTGCATGCGGCCGGCGTGGACTATCGGCTCGCGCAAGTGCCTCGGATGCGCGCGCAACCCGCCGAACTGCAACTGTTCGTCGCGCTCGCGCCGGGCGTCGTCATCGAATTCGTGACCGCGCTGCGCCACGGCGATCACGCTCAACTTGAGAACCTGGAGTAGAAGCATGCCCATTCCATTGCTCGCGCTGGCCATCAGCGCATTCGCGATCGGTACGACCGAATTCGTGATCATGGGTCTGTTGCCCGAGGTCGCGCACGACCTGGCCGTGTCGATTCCATCGGCCGGCTTGCTCGTGAGCGGCTATGCGCTGGGCGTCGCGGTCGGCGCGCCGCTGCTCGCGGTGCTCACCAGCAAGATGCCGCGCAAGCTGGCGTTGCAGTTGCTGATGGGCGTGTTCATCGTCGGCAACACGCTGTGCGCAATCGCGTCCAGCTATTCGGTGCTGATGATCGCGCGCGTGGTGACGTCGTTCGCGCACGGCTCGTTCTTCGGCATCGGCGCGGTGGTCGCGGCTTCGCTCGTGCCCGCCGAGAAGCGCGCGAGCGCGATTGCGCTGATGTTCACCGGCCTGACGCTGGCGAATGTGCTGGGCGTACCGTTCGGCACGTTCATCGGCCAGCAATTCGGCTGGCGCGCGGCGTTCTGGATCGTCAGCGCATTGGGCGTGCTGTCGCTGGCGGGCGTGACGGCGCTGGTGCCGAATCGTCACGATGCCGGGCCGCTCGGTCTCGGTCATGAAGTGCGCGTGCTGAAAGACCCGCAAGTCTGGACCGCGCTCGCGATGACGGTGCTCGGCTTCGGCGGCGTGTTCGTCGTGTTCACCTATATCGCGCCGATTCTCGAACAGGTGAGCGGCTTCTCGCCGCGCGGCGTCACGCTGATTCTGGTGCTGTTCGGCGTGGGCCTCACGATCGGCAATACGGTGGGCGGCAAGCTCGCCGACCGCGCGCTGATGCCTTCGCTGATGGGCATCCTGGTCGCGCTCGCGGTGGTGATGGCGATCTTTGCGCGCACCAGCCATTCGCAGGTGGCCGCAGCGATCACGATCTTCGTGTGGGGCATCGCGGCATTCGCGACGGTGCCGCCGCTGCAGATGCGCGTGGTCGAGAAGGCGGCTGCGGCGCCGAATCTGGCCTCTACGCTGAACATCGGCGCGTTCAATGTGGGCAATGCGGGCGGCGCGTGGCTCGGCGGTGTCGTGATCGATCACGGCCATTCGCTCGATACGTTGCCGTGGGTCGCGGCGGCGGTGAGCGTGGCCGCGTTGCTGCTGACGTGGGTCGCCGCGCGTATGGATTCGCCGGAGGCGGTGGTGACGCAGCGCGCATGACCGCGCGTGCGCCGCTCAGCCGGGCGCTCGGCTCATATAAAAAATTCGCACAAGCTTTGCGGGAAGCGTCCTCCGCAATGCTGATAACAGTGTGAAGATAACTTCGTTGGGCGCGGCCGGACCCGATGCTATCTTGCTTCCACTAACCGCTTGCCCGCCGTCCGGCGGCGCTACAGGAGGCAATCATGCATTCCCCGCTTGCGCTGGTTCGCGATCCCGCCGCCGACCCCGGCACGTCGCCGCGTGCATCCGAACCCTTCGATGCACTGGAGCATCTGGTCGGCGTGAATCTCGCGCGTTTGCGCGCCGAGCGGCAACTCTCGCTCGACGCATTGGCTCGCGCTTCCGGCGTGTCGCGCGCGATGCTCGCGCAGATCGAATCGGCGCGCAGCGTGCCGTCCATCAAGGTGCTGTGCAAGGTGGCGGCGGCGCTGAAGGTGTCGGTGGCGGCGTTCTTGCGGCGGCATGCGACGAACGGCTTCGAGCATCTGCCGGCGGAGCGCTCGTCGCGCGTGGTCAGCTCGAACGGGCGCTATTCGGCGCGGCCGCTCTATCCCGACGCCGAACCGACCGCCGCCGAGTTTCACGAGTTGCGCATCGCGCCGTTGCACACCGAAGCCGGCACGCGCCGCGCGCCGGGCACGACGGTGAATCTGGTGGTGAGCGAAGGCACGCTGGAAGTCAGCGTGCACGATCAACGCCAGTTGCTCGCCACGGGTGACGCGATCGTGTTCGACGCCGATCAGCCGCATAGCCTGCGCAATCCCGGCGACACGGAAGCGCGCGCGTTTCGCGTCACGCTGAAGGCGGAGACGCCGCCGCGTTGGGACGTGCCCGCGCCGCACGAGACGACGCGCGAGGCCGCGCCGGTTTGATGGAACGCTGTAGGCCGGACGCGGGCGCCGCGGCGCTGCCCTGGCGATGCCCGTCTGTCCAGTAGGGTTGCGCTGCGAGCCGCGCGCGACTGCTGTATGCTTTGCCAGCCGGTCGATCCGGCAATCAGTGCGTCTTCAGGGCGGGGCGAAATTCCCCACCGGCGGTATGCCGGCAGCGCGAAAGCGTGAGCCGGCGAGCCCGCGAGCGCCCGCGTCGTTCAGGTTCTCAGCGTATCGAAAGCCGTAGCGGGGTCAGCAGATCTGGTGCGAAGCCAGAGCCGACGGTCAGAGTCCGGATGGAAGAAGATGTGCAGATAGTCATCTACGTTTTCCGTGGCGCCGCGAGTCATTCGAGCGGTGCGTGAACGGCGCTTCGGGCGGCGTTCAACGGCGCGTCCTTGTCTGTTTGCAATGCCCTGAAACGTTTCTCGCCCAACTTTTGCGATGAGCGTTTCAACCATGTCTTTTGCTGCTTTTCCCGCACCGTCGACGATTGCACCCGATGCATTCCTCGATCTCCCGCTGCTCGCCACCGAAGCCGTTCCGCCGCGCATCGCCGCCGCCTTGCAAGCCATGCGCGATGGCCGCGCCGTCGTCCTGCAGGACGACCACGACCGCGAGAACGAAGCCGATCTGATCGTGTCCGCCGAGCGTCTTTCCGTCGAAACCATGGCGCTGCTGATCCGCGAATGCAGCGGCATCGTCTGCCTATGCCTGCCCGACGAGAAGATCCGCGCGCTCGAACTGCCGCCGATGGCCGTCAACAACGAAAGCCGTCACGGCACCGCGTTCACCGTGTCGATCGAGGCGCGCGACGGCGTGACCACCGGCGTATCCGCGCTCGATCGCGTGACGACGATTCGCGCCGCGATCGCCGATACGGCGAAGCCCGCCGACATCGTGCGGCCGGGCCACGTGTTCCCGTTGCGGGCGATGCCCGGCGGCGTGCTCGCGCGTCGCGGTCACACCGAGGGGACGGTCGACCTGGCGATTCTCGCGGGTCTGAAGCCGGCCGGCGTGCTGTGCGAACTGATGAACGCGGACGGCACGATGACGCGCGGCGCGGACGTCGAGCGCTTCGCACGGCAACACGATCTGCCGATGCTGACGATCGCCGAACTGGTGGCGTTTCGCGAGGCGCTGGCGGCGGCGCGGGAATGCGTGGCCGAAGCCTGAAGCGTGGCATGTGCGGCGCCGGATGATCCGGCACGCCGCTCAAACGACAAGGCCGACTGTTGCGCAGTCGGCCTTTTTTGTGGCTCGTGCCGCGAAGCGAAACGGCTACGACTGCACGTCTCTGAACTCGCCGCGCACGCCCGCCTCGATCAGCGCGGGCAGTTGATCCATGTGCTTCATGATGCGCGTCATGCCCATGTTGCGCAGCGCGTCCGCGTACCCGTCGGGAATATGGCTCGCGCCGACGAACGCGATCGTCTTCATGCCCGCCGCGCGCGCCGCGTTCAAACCGGCCACGCTGTCTTCCACGACGATGCATCGTGACGGATCCACGCCCAGCGTCTGCGCGGCGAAGCGATAGACATCGGGATAAGGCTTGGGCCGCGCCACCTGTTCGGCGCTGAAGATTCGCTCGCCGAAAATCTGCTGCAAGCCCGCGCGCCGCACCGAGGCATGCACGCGCGCCATCCGGCTATTCGACACGACCGCGGCCGGCAGCGTGACGCGTTGCAATGCGTCGTGCACGCCGTTGATCGGGCTGAGCGATGCCGCGAGCGCGAGTTCGACCTGATGTTCGACGGTCGCGAGAAAGTCCGCGGGCAGCACGATATCGAACGACTTCTCGATGCCTTCGAGAAAGCGCGAGGTTTGCTGGCCAAAGGCCGTCTTGACGACCGCTTCGAAGTCGAGACCGGGGAAGGCGGCGGTCAGCGTTTCGGCCATTACGCGGTCGGCGATGATTTCGCTGTCGACGAGCACGCCGTCGCAGTCACAGATGAGGTGGTCGATCATGCCTTGAAACGGAAAGCGGGAAGCGCGTGAGCCAGGCGGAAGCAAGCTCGGGCGCGGATTGAAAAGCGCCATGATACGTGCTTTGGCGCGGGCTGCGCGACGCCGCTGCTTTGCGTTCGCGCGCTTCTTGAGCGCGGCTTCGTGCCCGCTCTTTAACTACCGCTTCTTAACCGCATTGCCTGGCCGCAAGGTCAGTGCGTGTGCAGGTACAAATACAGCCCCGCTGCCACCGCGCCGCCCACCAGCGGACCGAACACCGGAATCCACGCATAACGCCAGTCGCTGTCGCGCTTGCCGGGAATCGGCAGCAGCGTGTGCATCAGACGCGGCGACAAGTCGCGCGCCGGGCTCATTGCATAGCCGGTCGGGCCGCCGAGCGAGATGCCGATGCCGAGCACCAGCAGGCCGACCGGCAACGCGTCGAGCGCGCCGAGACCCACTTCGGGCGCAGCCAGATACAGCACGCCGAGAATCAGCACGAAGGTCGCGATCATTTCAGTCAACAGGTTGTGCGGCACGCTGCGAATCGCCGGCGACGTGCAGAACACGCCGAGCTTCACATCGGCATCGCCTTCTTTCGCGAAATGCTGGCGATACGCGACCCACACGAGCAGCGCGCCCGCCATGCCGCCGAGCATCTGCGCCGCGATGTAGCCGGGCACCTTGGCCCAGGCGAACTTGCCGGCCAGTGCGAGACTCACCGTCACGACAGGATTCAGGTGCGCCCCGCTAAACGACGCGGTGACGTAGACGGCGATGAACACGGCCATCGCCCAGCCCATCACGATGACGATCAGGTCCGCGCCTTTGCCTTTGGTGCGCGCGAGCAGCACATTGGCGACGGCGCCGTCGCCGAGCAGCACCACCAGCGCCGTGCCGATGAATTCCGCAATGTAAGGAGACATCGAAGGTTGATCCGAAACAGGGTTGTCAGGAAGCCGCCGGATAAGCGGCTTCGTTGCATCGAGAGCTTGGAGTCGAGCGGGTTTGGGGCCGCGTGGGATGGTCAGGACGCTCAGGACGCGTCGGCCCAGGCCTTGGCGGCGCGGATCGCGCGTTGCCAGCCGTCGAGGCATTGCTTGACGTCGGCGTGCGGCAGCGCGGGTGTGAAGCGGCGCTCCAGCTTCCACTGGTTCTGGAGTTCGTCCACGTCCTTCCAGTAGCCGACCGCGAGGCCGGCCAGGTAGGCCGCGCCGAGCGCGGTCGTTTCGGCAACCTTCGGGCGTACCGCGTCGACGCCGAGAATGTCGGCCTGGAATTGCATCAGCAGATTATTCGCGCAGGCGCCGCCGTCCACGCGCAATTCGCCGATGCGAATGCCGGAGTCGGCTTCCATGGCCTTCAGCACGTCGAGCGATTGATAGGCGATCGAGTCGAGCGCGGCGCGTGCGATATGCGCGGAGGTCGTGCCGCGCGTCACGCCGAACAGCGTGCCGCGCGCGCGTGCATTCCAATGCGGCGCGCCGAGCCCGGCGAAGGCCGGCACCAGGTACACGCCGTCGCAATGCGGCACGCTGCGCGCCAGCGTTTCGATTTCCGCCGCGCTCTTGATGATGCCGAGGCCGTCGCGCAACCATTGCACCACCGCGCCGGCAATGAAGATGCTGCCTTCGAGCGCGTAGTTGATCTGGTCGCCGATTTGCCAGGCGATCGTGGTGACGAGATTGTTCTTCGACTCGATCGGCTTGTCGCCGGTGTTCATCACGAGGAAGCAGCCCGTGCCGTAGGTGTTCTTCACCATGCCCGACTGCGTGCACATCTGCCCGAACAGCGCGGCGTGCTGATCGCCGGCGATGCCCGCGAGCGGAATCTTGGAGGCGAACACGGTGGTCCTGGTCGGCCCATAGACTTCCGACGATGCCCGCACTTCCGGCAACATGCTGCGCGGAATGTCGAGCGCGTCGAGCAGTTCGTCGTCCCACTTCAGCGTATGGATGTTGAAGAGCATCGTGCGCGATGCGTTGGTCACGTCGGTGACATGCAGGCCGCCCTTGGTGAAATTCCACACCAGCCAGCTATCGACCGTGCCGAATGCGAGGCGGCCTTGCCTCGCCTTTTCGCGCGCGCCTTCGACGTTGTCGAGAATCCAGCGAATCTTGGTGGCCGAGAAGTACGAGTCGATCGGCAGGCCGGTTTTCGCGCGGACCTTTTCCTCCAGACCTCGCTCCTTGAGCTGGTCGCAGAAGTCGGCGGTGCGGCGGTCTTGCCAGACGATCGCGTTATAGACGGGATGGCCGGTTTCGCGGTCCCACACGACCGTGGTTTCGCGTTGATTGGTGATGCCGATCGCGGCGATCGAGGTGCCGTTCATGCCGGCGCGCGTCACGGCTTCGGCGGCGACGCCGGCTTGCGTCGACCAGATTTCCTGCGCATCGTGCTCGACCCAGCCCGGATGCGGGTAGATTTGCTGGAATTCCTTCTGAGCGGTCGACACGATATTGCCGAGCCGGTCGAATAGCATCGCACGCGAACTAGTGGTGCCTTGGTCGAGCGCGAGGATGTACTGATCCTGCATTGTCTCTTCTCCATGCGTTTTATGGATCGCCGGACTGCGGACCGGCGACGGGAACGGCTTGTTGTTTTGAGCGGGCCGCAATGGTTTCGTGCGTGCCGGCTTCGTCTAGCCGAGGGGTGAATCGGTCGGGTTCACGTGAGCCGCGAGCGCGGTGCGTTGCGACGGCTGCGTCGAGAGTCTAACTATGCGCTCTGTCGCACCGGTTCGCGTGCGAACCACACGTCGATGTCGTGCGTGATCGAATCGAGCGTGCCCGGCTCGACATGCAGCCCGAGTTTCGACCGGCGCCACAGCACGTCCTGAGCGCTGCGCGCCCATTCGGTGTCGCGCAGATAAACCAGCTCGGCCTCGTACAGACCCGGCGCGAATGCGCGGCCGAGATCGGCCACCGAGCGCGCGTTGCCGATCACGCGCTCAACGCGCGTGCCGTATGCGCGGGCGAGGCGGTAAGCCAGGTCGGCCGGCAGCCACGCATGCTGCTGCTTGAATTCGGTGACGAAGCGCTCGAAGTTCGCGTGCGCGATGTCGCCGCCGGGCAAGGGCGCGCCGGCCGTCCACGAGGGTGCGGCGTTCGCGTTGCCGCCCAACGCTTGCGCGAGTTTGTCGACGGCTTCTTCAGCGAGCTTGCGAAAGGTGGTGATCTTGCCGCCGAACACCGAGAGCAGCGGCGCTTCGTCCGCGGGCGCGTCGAGTTCGAGCGAGTAATCGCGCGTGACCGCCGACGGATTGTCCGCGCCTTCTTCCTCGAGCAGCGGCCGCACGCCCGAATAGGTCCAGCGCACGTCGGCCGGCGAGATCTTGTCCTTGAAGTAGCGGTTGATCGAATCGCACAGGTACTGGATTTCCTCCGCGTTGATCGCCACCTGCGAGGGGTCGCCGCGATATTCGATATCCGTCGTGCCGATCAGCGTGTAATCGTGCTCGTACGGAATCGCGAAGATGATCCGCTTGTCGGGATTCTGGAAGATGTACGCGTGATCGTGTTCGAACAGGCGCCGCGTGACGATATGGCTGCCTTTCACGAGGCGCACGCTATGCGACGCCTTGCGGCCGAGCGCGCCTTGCAGCAGTTCGCCGACCCACGGGCCCGCGGCGTTGGCGATCGAGGCTGCGCGAACGTCGAGCAGCGTGCCGTCCCCGCGCTTGAGTTGCGCGCGCCATTCGCCGCCCGCGCGCACCGCGCTGACGAGCTTCGTGCGCGTGAGGATTTTCGCGCCGCGCTCCTGGGCATCCAGCGCGTTCAGGACGACGAGCCGCGCGTCGTTGACCCAGCCGTCCGAATACACGAAGCCGCGCTTGATCGAATCGACGAGCGGTGCGCCCGCCGGATGATTGCGCATCACGATGCCGCGCGAACCGGGCAGCAGTTCGCGCCTGGCGAGGTGATCGTAGAGAAACAGGCCGGCGCGAATCAGCCAGGCCGGCCGCAGATCGGGCATGTGCGGCATCACGAAGCGCAACGGCCACATGATGTGCGGCGCTGCGCGCAGCAGCGTTTCGCGCTCCTGCAGCGCCTTGCGCACGAGACCGAACTCGCGGTACTCGAGATAGCGCAGGCCGCCGTGAATCAGTTTGGTGCTCGCCGACGACGTGTGCGCCGCGAGGTCGTCCTGTTCGCACAGCAGCACCGACAGGCCGCGGCCTGCCGCGTCGCGAGCAATTCCCGCGCCGTTGATCCCGCCGCCCACGACGAGCAAATCGTATCTCGAGCCTTGCGTCACCTGCTGTGTCCCCTAGGTGTTGTCGGAAGTCGTATGGAAAATCTATCGAACCGCTGGTGTTCGTTTTCGAACTTTAATGAACATATTCGAAAAAGTAAAGTTCGGTTTGCCGGGCTCACCTCTTTGTCTCGCGGGTCGAGTGGTGGCGCAACGCGCGGCCACGGACGATACTCTGCGCAGTAGCCATTTCGAGGGGAATTCATGCGTGGACTTTTGATGATCGGCGCCGCTGCGCTTCTCACGGGGTGCGTCGGCACGCCAAGCCTGAACGGGACGATGGGCGCGCCGTCGTTCGCGTCGTTGCAGCAGATGTGCAGCGCCGAGCCGGTCGATTACGGCAACGACGCCCAAGGCGTGTATGCGACGTTATTCGATGCTTATGTGGCGAACCGGCGCGGCAAGCTGTCGAAAGACCAGTACTGCGCGTTTCAGGCCACGATCGCGCAGCGCTATGCAAGTCAAGGCATGAGCGCGGATCCGCAGGTGCGCAACCAGTGGGTCGCGTTCTTCACCGATCAGCGGGCCAGGGCGTTGAGCTGGCGCGCCGCGGTCGATCCGACCTTGCGCAGCGGTTGAGGCTCGGCTTCGGCCGGGGCCGCGGGGCTTTCGCCCGACAAAGCTCGATAAAATCCACGCGGCATTGCGGCGTGACGGCGCGCGCCTGGCTCGGGACGCAACGAAGCGGCCGCGCCCCACGGCGGCGGCCGGATTACTCGAAGCAAATAGGTGCATCGTCAAGGCGACGCGGGCGCGTCACGTCTGTGGCGCAACCCATGCTCACGCCTCCGGATGTCGGCTGGCGACTCCGGTGGCTGCAGCCATAACCCAGAACGTAGCTAGGAAAAACGTTTGATGGCCCTCAGTGCGCTATCGCCGCTTTCAGTGACGCGCCATTGTTCATTGCCCGATGCGAGCCGTTCGAGTTGCACCAACTGGCGTTCCAGTAGTGCATCGAGTTCTTCCCGCTCCATGTCGACCTGATTGGGAGCGTCCTTGACGAGCAACAGCGTGGCGAATTCATGCGGACTCAGCATCGTTCTCTCCATGTCAAGCAAACGCGGACGGCCTTGCCGGCAACTGGCCAGAGGCCAGTGAGGTCCGCTACAGGATCAGGCGGGAAGTACGGCTTACGCGACGGGTTCACGCAACCGGCGCTACGCGGAATGCGAAACGAACGTCGGGGAACTGGAGTGTAGTCAACCGCACGTTAAACACCAAAGGAGTCCCAGTAAATTTTCCCTTTGACAATCCAGCGCCGTCGAGGCGGTTCAAGGCAGCGGGCAAATCCTTGAATTCACTCGAAGTTTCGCGTGCGCTGCAACATGGCGGAGAACGCCTGGCCTTACCCGGCGACGTACACCTGGCAATTGGCGGCGGTGAGCGTTTCCATCATTTCGGCGGGCGGCGCGGCGTCGGTGAAAAGGGCGTCGATCTGGTCGAGATGACCTTGGCGAACTAGCGCGGGCCGGCCGAACTTCGAGTTGTCGGCGGCGAGAAAGACGGTGCGCGCATGCTGGATGATCGCCTCGGCCACGCGCACTTCGCGGGTGTCGAAATCGCGCAGCGTGCCGTCCGTTTCGATGCTCGACGTGCCGATGATCGCGAAGTCCACCTTGAACTGGCGGATGAAATCGATCGCCAGTTCGCCGACGATCCCTTTGTCCCACGGCCGCACGATGCCGCCCGTCACCAGCACTTCGCAATCCGGATAGCCGCTCATCATGCTGGCGACATTCAGATTGTTGGTGATCACGCGCAGGCCGCGATGCCGGTTGAGCGCGCGGGCGACTTCCTCGGTGGTGGTGCCGAGGTTGATGAACAGCGAGGCCTGGTCGGGAATGTGCGTGGCGACCAGCGCCGCGATGCGCCGTTTCTCGTCATGGAACATCCGTTGACGCGCCGTGTAGGACACGTTCTCGGAACTGGTCGGCAAACTGGCGCCACCGTGATAGCGGCGCAGCAGGTTCATGTCGGCGAGCCAGTTGACGTCGCGGCGAATGGTCTGCGGCGTCACGTCGAAGTGAGCCGCGAGGTCGTCCACGGTCACGAAGCCGTCGCGTTGCACCCACTCCAGCAGTTCCTGTTGCCGGGCATTGAGAGTCAGGCGGGGGTCTCGGGTCATGTGTCTCGGGTCGTGGGTTTTTATCGGCGCTGCCCGCCGGCGGCGGGCTCAGCCGGGCCGGAAACGAGCGATGCGTGAACGGGGTGAGCGTATTGTAAGACCATCGCGAGCCGTGTCCGTCATCTCGCGCAAGATGCGTGCGATCGGCGACGATGCGTGACGGCATTCAGCCTCGCCATGCATTGATTCATTTCGCAAATGAATTTGTTTTTTGTGCCGGATCGCGCTGCAATCCGGGGTTCCGCTTTTTTTTACCCGTTCCTGTGGTTGCGGCGATGTTCATGCGCCGGGCCGCGCTTTCGAGAGTGTTCGACCATGACTGGCTTCAACTGGCAAAACCCTTATGCAACGCCGCGTTTGCCCGTATTCGCGCGCAACATCGTGTCGACGTCGCATCCGCTTGCCGCGCAGGCGGGGCTGCGCATGCTGTGGAAAGGCGGCAATGCCGTCGACGCGGCGATCGCGGCGGCGGCCGCCATCACGGTGGTCGAGCCGGTGTCGTGCGGCTTGGGCGGCGACGCGTTCGCGTTGGTGTGGGACGGCAAGAAGCTGCACGGCTTGAACGCGTCGGGCGTGTCGCCCTCGGCGTGGAACGTCGACTATTTCAAGCGCAAGTACGGCGAGCAAAACGGCCTCGCGAAGCAGCCCGTGCGCGGCTGGGATGCCGTGACGGTGCCCGGCGTGATCGCGGGCTGGGAAGCGCTGCATCAAAAATTCGGCTCGCTGCCGTTCGCCGATCTGATGGAGCCGGCGATCGAAATCGCCGAGCGCGGTCACGCGGTGGCGAGCATCGTCGCCCATAAGTGGGCGGCGGCCGTGCCCGACCTGAAAGACCAGCCGGGCTTCGCGCAAACCTTCATGCCGCGTGGCCGCGCGCCCGAAGTGAGCGAGCTGGTGCGCTTTCCGGGCCACGCGAAGACGCTGCGCAAGCTCGCCGAGCAAGGTCCGCGCGCTTACTACGAAGGCGAGATCGCCGAGCGGATCGCCGCATTTTCGCGCGAGGGCGGCGGCGCGCTGACCATCGACGACCTGCGCAACTATCGCGCGGATTGGGTCGAGCCGATCGGCAAGGCATATCGCGGCTACACCGTGCATGAGATTCCGCCGAACGGGCAGGGCATCGCGGCGCTGATCGCGCTGGGCATCCTCGAAAAATTCGATGTGAAGGCGCTCGCCGTCGACAACGTCGAATCGCAGCATTTGCAGATCGAAGCGATGAAGCTCGCGTTCGCCGACGTCTATCGCTACGTGGCCGATCCGCGTTCGATGGAAGTCACGCCCGAGCAGATGCTCGACGACGCCTACCTCACTTCGCGCGCGAAGCTGATCGACCACAAGCGCGCGACGCCGTTCGACTTCGGCATGCCGAAAGCGGGCGGCACGATCTATATGTCGGTGGCCGACGAGCGCGGCATGATGGTCAGCTTCATCCAGTCGAACTACATGGGTTTCGGTTCGGGCATCGTGGTGCCGGACACCGGCATCTCCATGCAGAATCGCGGCTGCGGTTTCTCGATGGACCCGAGGTCGCCGAACGTCGTGGAAGGCGGCAAGCGGCCGTTCCACACGATCATTCCGTCGTTCCTCACGCAGCAGGTGGACGGCAAGCAGGAAGCGGTGATGAGCTTCGGCGTAATGGGCGGCGACATGCAGCCGCAAGGTCATCTGCAATCGATCGTCAGGATGCTCGACTACGGTCAGCAGCCGCAGGCCGCTTGCGATGCGCCGCGCTGGAAGGTCAACCGCGACTTCACGCTCGACGTCGAAGCGACGCTCGATTCGAACACCGCCGCAGCCTTGCAGAAGCTCGGCCACACGATCAAGTCGGTCGACGATCCGTACATGGACTTTGGCTCCGGCCAGTACATCTGGAAGCTCGATCGCAACGATCCCGAGCGCGGCTATGTGGCGGCGAGCGACAGCCGTCGCGACGGCCTGGCCGCCGGGTTCTGAGCGGTTCCATTCGCGAAGCGCGGCGCCGTTCAAAGGGGCGCTTCGCATGCGCTATCCGCAGGGCTTTTCATGCAGACTCAAGCCAGCTCGCCGAGCTGGCTTTTTTACGCCTCACGCACGGCGCTCCCGTTCGACGGTGTAATCGACTACCCTGGGATTGAACTGCGACGTTCCGGCATGGTCTGTGCTGGGTTATCTGCAGAGTTGCGAAACACCGGCTAAGATGCAAGATACAAGGGGTTAACTCTAATTCACGACGCTGTATCAGACACGGCGGACCACCTGGCGAGAGCGGGCGGTTGCGAGCATGCTCCACGAGTCGATACAGCTTTCGGAGCAAGACACGATGCACACAGAGCCGAACCACGCCATGCCCTGGCGGATCGAGGATATCGACCTCACCCGCATAGATCGCCAGAAGGCTGTCGCCAACGAAGATTTGCTGTTGCTGCTGTGCGCCGCTTCGTTTATCGAAAGCGGCACCGATCTTTACACGAGTAATCTGAGCACGTTCTTCGACGGCGATCCCGAGGTCTCCGCCTGGCTCAACAACGAGTGGGAGCCGGAGGAAATGCAGCACGGCCGGGCGCTCAAGACGTATATCGCTTACGTCTGGCCGGAGTTCGATTGGGACACCGCGTTCCGCAATTTCATGGACGAGTATTCGCTCACGTGTTCGGTGGAAGATTTCGAAAAGACGCGTGCGCTCGAAATGGTCGCGCGCTGCGTGGTCGAAACAGGCACGGCAACGCTGTATCGCGCGATCGGCGAATGCTCGGACGAACCCGTGCTCAAGCAGATCACCGACAACATCCGCATCGACGAAGTCCGTCACTACAAGCACTTTTTCAAATACTTCAAGAAGTACAACAAGATCGAAGGCAACGGCCGTCTCGCCGTGCTCGGCGCGTTGATGCGCCGGGTAATGGAGATCAAGAACGAAGACTCGGAGATCGCGCTGCGCCACGTGTTCGCAATTCGCTATCCGGAGCGCGTGCACGATTCGCTCTACAACCGCGAGCGCGCGGCGCGCATCAATGCGCTGGTGCGGCGCAATCTGTCGGCCGATATGTGCGTGAAGATGCTGCTCAAGCCGCTCGACCTGCCCGCGAGGATTCAGCCGGGCGTGCATTATCCGCTCGCCAAGATCACGCAGCACGTGTTCTTCCGCTGAGTTTTCAGTTGGCTTGCCGCATGAACACCAATGGCCCGCTCGTGCGGGCCATTCGCTCTTCGAGGCATTTTTGAGCCTGACCGACTTACTCGACGGATCGACACGATGAGCGACTCTCCCGCACCCCCCCGTCCGCTCGAACAGAACGTGTTCGACGAATGGCCCGATGCCGTGCGCGCGCTGTTCGACGGTTCGTCGCTGGCGAGCAAGACGGGGTTCACCGCCTCGCTGCTGAGCGTCGATACGAATGGTCATGTGCGTACGTCGCTGCTCGGCGTCGGCGAACTGTATGCGCCGGATTCGCGCACGCTGTGCATCGCGTTGTGGCCGCAAGCGAGGGCGACGCGCGCGATCGAGCGCAACGGCCGGGCCGCATTGACCTTTGTTTGCGATGAGGCGTTTTATCAGGTGCAGTTGCGGGTCGCGCCGCTGCCTTGCGTTGAAGGCGACGACAGCGGACTGGTCTATCTGATCTGCTCGATCGACTCGGCGGAGACGCAAAGCGTGCGTTATGCGCGCCTGACGAGCGGCATCACGTTCGAACTGGAAGAAGAGGGGAAGGAGGCGGTGCTCGACCGATGGAAACGGCAGATCGAGCACCTGAAGCGAACTGCGGCCAGCCGTTAGTCCCTTGTTGCGCTAAATCAGGACGACGGCTGGCGAGCCTTGAAGTTTACCGGCCGCGCTGGCCGCTGCGTGTCGGCTGGCCGCCGCGCGGCGCGTCGTTGCGCTGCTTGGTGCCGCCGAGCAAAGCGCCGGGGTTGCCGCCTTGCGGTTTATTGGCCTGCGGCTTGCGCGGCGCATGCTGCGCGCCGTTGCCTTCATGCGCGACAGCGCGCGGCCGGTCGTCTTGACGCTGACCGTCGCGGCGCGGCTGGCCGCCGTTGCCGGCCGGCTTTGCGCCTTGCGGCCTCGGTTGCTGCTGACCGTTCGCCGGGCGCTGACCCGAGCGCTGCGCCGGTTTCGCGGACGAAGCGCCATCGCGCTTCGGCGCACCTTGGCCCTGGCGCGGCGAACGTCCGCCGCCACCGCCACCGCCTTGACCGCGGCGCAGGATCGGCTCCGGCTTCGCAGTCGGATCCGGTTCGAAACCGGCGATCACTTCCTGGGGCACCGCGCGCTTGATCAGCTTCTCGATGTCCTTCAGCAATTGCAGTTCGTCGACGCACACCAGCGAAATCGCTTCGCCCGTCGCGCCCGCGCGACCCGTGCGGCCGATGCGGTGCACGTAGTCTTCCGGCACGTTCGGCAAATCGTAGTTGACCACGTGCGGCAACTGGTCGATATCGATGCCGCGTGCGGCGATGTCGGTGGCGACCAGCACCTGCAGCGTGCCGTCCTTGAACTCGGCGAGCGCGCGCGTACGAGCCGACTGGCTCTTGTTGCCGTGAATCGCCAGCGCGCTGATGCCGTCTTTCGTGAGCTGCTCGGCGAGGCGGTTCGCGCCGTGCTTGGTGCGCGTGAACACCAGCACCTGGAACCAGTTGTGTTGCTTGATCAGGTGCGTGAGCAGTTCGCGCTTCTTGTCGCGATCCACCGGGTGAATCTTTTGCGCGACCGTCTCGGCGGTCGTATTGCGGCGTGCGACTTCGATCAGCGCCGGCGAGTCGAGCAGGTTGTCGGCGAGCGTTTTGATCTCGTCGGAGAACGTCGCCGAGAACAGCAGGTTCTGACGCTTGGGCGGCAACTTCGCGAGCACGCGCTTGATATCGTGGATGAAGCCCATGTCGAGCATGCGGTCGGCCTCGTCGAGCACGAGAATCTCTAGATGCGACAGGTCGATGGTTTTCTGCTGCATGTGGTCGAGCAGACGGCCCGGCGTGGCCACGACGATATCGACGCCGCTCCTCAACGCGCCGATCTGCGGATTGATGCCGACGCCGCCGAACATCACGGTCGACTTCAGCTTCAGGTACTTGCCGTAAGCGCGCACGCTTTCTTCGACCTGGGCCGCAAGCTCGCGCGTGGGCGTGAGGATCAGCGCGCGCACCGCGCGCTTGCCCGAAGCCGTGGCGACTCCCGGCATGGTGTTCAGGCGCTGCAGGATCGGCAGCGTGAAGCCGGCGGTCTTGCCGGTGCCGGTCTGCGCGCCGGCCAGCAGATCGCCGCCGTTGAGCACGGCGGGAATCGCTTGTGTCTGGATCGGAGTCGGCGTGGTGTAGCCGAGTTCGTGTACAGCGCGGACCAAGGGTTCGGACAAGCCGAGGGAATCAAAAGACATAAAAACTCTTTGCAATGCAGTATCGCGAACGGCACAACGGGGCCCAAGTGGGCAAAACGCGGCATGAATACGCCTTCGTGGCGTATTCGAGGCCAGAGCCCAGTTCCGGTCGCGGAGAAATCGGCGGCACGCGGGAACGCGTGCCGAATGCTTCAACGCGCTATGCAGACACGTTGACTGGCCTTAAGTTGCATTTCGCCGCCGTGGCGTGTCACGCGACGTAGCGCGCGACACTGACGAATTGACACAGACTGCCCGCCAGTACGAACAGGTGCCAGATACCATGTCCGTGCCGGATGCGCTCGTCGTTGATGAAGAAGTAGATGCCGGCGCTGTAAATGACTCCGCCGGCCACGAGCCAGGCGGTACCCGCGGTCGGTAAAGCCGTGACCAGCGGACGGATGGCAACGAGCGCGAGCCATCCCATCAATACATACAGCACCATCGAAACGCTGCGGGTGCGACGCCCGAGCGTCAGTTCCTGCACGATGCCGAGGGCGGCAAGCCCCCAGCTTACGCCGAACAGCGACCAGCCCCACGGCCCACGCAACGTGACAAGCGTGAACGGAGTGTAACTGCCGGCGATCAGCAAATAGATCGCCGAGTGGTCGCATTTCTGCAAGACAGCTTTCACGCGCGGGTTGCGCACGCTGTGGTACAGCGTCGAGATAGCATACAGCACGAACAGCATCGCACCGTACACGCTGAAGCTCACCACCTTGTACGCATCGCCCGCGAGCGCGCCCATCGTCACGAGCGTAGCCAGCCCCGCCACCGACAGCACGGCGCCGACGAGGTGGGTAATGCTGTTGAAACGCTCACCGACATGCACGGCTCTTTCCTCCTGCGCGGCGTCATCGAGGCCAATGTGGCCCACATGATACCGGTGCTGAAAAAAACGAAGGGCGCGGCCGCGAGTTTCGCCGGCCGCGCCCAGGGTGCATCTCACGCTGCTTAGTCGAGCGGCGCCGAACGCAGTTCAGCCACTTGCTGCGGCGAGACAGCCGTGCCGTGGTTGCCCCACGACATACGGATGTACGTCACGACGGCGGCCACTTCCTGATTCGACAGCGACTGCGCGAACGGCGGCATGCCGTACGGATGCGGGTTGCCTTCCGTGCTCGGCGGATAACCGCCGTTCAGCACCATGCGGATCGGGTTCACCGCCGACGACATCTGAATCGACTGGTTGTTCGCGAGCGGCGGGAAGGCCGGCGGCATGCCGAGGCCGTTCTCCGCGTGACACTTCGCGCAGTTGTCAGCGTAGATCTTCTGACCTTGCTTCAACAGTTCGCCACCGAACTTTTCCGACGTTTCGAACTGCAGCGGTTCCGGCGCTTCGCTCTTCTGCGGGATCGTCTTCAGGTACGTGGACATTGCGTTGATGTCCGCGTCCGTCATGTACTGCAGGCTGTTGTGAACCACCTCAGCCATCGGACCGAATACCGCGCCGCGGTTCGACACACCGGTTTTCAGCAGATCGGCGATGTCTTTGGTTTCCCAGTCGCCGAGGCCGGCTTCCTTGTTCGACGTCAGCGACGGTGCGTACCAGTTCTGCAGCGGGATCAGGCCGCCGGCGAACGCAGCCGAACTGACCGGACCGCCCATCGCGTTGATCGAGGTATGGCACATGCCGCAGTGGCCGAGGCCTTCGATCAGATACGCGCCGCGATTCCATTCGACCGACTTGGTCGGATCAGGCTTGTACTCGCCTTCGCGGAAGAACAGCGTACGCCAGCCGATCAGCATGTTGCGCTGATTGAACGGGAACTTCAGTTCGTGCGGACGGCTTGCCACGTTGACCGGCGCGACCGAGCGCAGGTACGCGTAGATCGCGTCCGAGTCGGCGCGCGTGACCTTCGTGTAGCTCGTGAACGGGAAGCCCGGATACAGCAGGCTGCCGTCTTTCGAGCGGCCCGTATGCATCGCGCGATAGAAGTCGTCCTGGGTCCACTTGCCAATGCCGTACTGGTCGTCAGGCGTGATATTCGGCGTGAACATCGTGCCGAACGGCGTGGCCATGGGCAGGCCGCCGGCGAACGGCTTGCCGCCGCGCACCGTATGGCAGGCGATACAGTCGCCGGCGCGGGCGAGATACTCGCCCTTCTTGATCAGCGCGGCCTGGTCGGCGGGCGTTGCCGCGACGGCCGTGCCGTTATGCAGGTTGTCGCCGCCCGACCACAGGACGGGAACGAGTGCGGCAGCCGCAACGACGACGACTGCCGAGAGGGCGAACAAAGACTTGCGTTTCATGTGAGTGTCTCTCCTGGTGCCTTATTGCGGTTCGCTGCCGCAGGCAAGCGGAGTCTTCATCGAGCGGGCCGGAGCCGGCACGGGGTTTTGTGGGGCCTGTTGCGTGGAAAGCCATGCAGCGACGGCGTTCACGTCTTCATCGGTCAGGCGCGTGGCGATGGTCTGCATGCAATCAGGCGCGATGGCGTGGCGCGAACCCGAGCGCCAGGCGCCGAGCTGGGCGCTGATGTAATCGGAGTGCAGGCCGACCAGACCCGGAATAGCGGGTTCCATGCCGGTCAAGCCCTTGCCGTGGCAAGCCGCGCAAGCCGGAATCTGTTTCGATGCGTCGCCCTTCAGCACGATCTGCTGACCGCGCGCGAGCGTGGCCGCCGACACCGTCGGCTTGGCCGGTTGCGGATACGGCGGGCGTTGCTGCGAGAAGTACGTGGCGATCTGATGGAGGTAGTCGTCCGAGAGATACGTGACGAGGTAGTTCATCGGCGGGTACTTGCGGCGACCTTCGCGGAAATTCTGCAACTGGTTGTACAGGTAGTCGGCCGGCTTGCCGGCGAGACGCGGGAAGTAGTCGTTATCAGTACCTTGACCATGCGTGCCGTGGCAGGCCGTGCAACCTTGCACGCGCGCTTCCATCGTATCGGGGGCCTTCGGTTGAGTCTGCGCTTTCGCAGCGCTATAGACACCCGCGGAGCCGATCAGCAGAAGGGCAAGCAACGGGCGGAAAATGCGTCTTGAAGACACGCGTAACTCCATCAAAATCGGGGACCTGACCGAACTTCGAGCGGCTCGGTGTGAAGGGCAGCCGGCGCTGCGGCGACGCAGCATTCTATCATCGAAGGCTGATGGTGACTATTTGCCACATTAGAGAAGGTTCCAGTCCTCACAGTCGTGCGACAGTTTGACGCGCAGTGTCGGATCAGGACGAATTTGACGTTGTCCCGCATCAATCCGCGCGATCGCGGACGTCAGCGTTGTACCCGGCGTCTCGCGTGATAAAGCAGGTTGAACCGAGCCGCGAGGGCGGCATCGAAGCGTACACTTGCGGGCTCGCAGGCGTCCCCGTGACTCAGACCGCGCTGGTTCCGCCTCCATCGTTTTCCTGTTTATCCGCTATCGGCCTTACATGAAGCTATCCAATTTCTCCCGCCCGAGGCTGCTTGTGTTGACGCTCGGCGCCACGGCGCTGCTTGCGACGTCCACGGCTTTCGCGCATGCGCATCTGGTGTCGAGCGAGCCGGCGGCGAACGCCGAAGTGGCCGCGCCCACGCAAGTGACGATCCGCTTCACCGAGCCGCTCGAACCGGCTTTCAGCAAGATTGCGCTCGCCGACGCGAGCGGCAAGTCGGCCGCACCGGCTGCGTCGCAGGTCGACAGCCAGGATGCGAAGGTCTTGCACCTGCCGCTGCCGCAGTTGAGCGCGGGCCGCTACGCGGTGCATTGGACGGCGGTCGCCACGGACGGCCACCGTACCCAGGGCGACTTTGCGTTTACCGTCAAATGAGCATGGACGGACTCTGGATCGGGCAGGTCGCCATGGCCGCGCTCATGAACGTCGCGTTTGCGTTTGCCGTCGGCTCGGCGTTGTTCGGCGCGTGGCTCGCGAAAGATGCCCAAGCCAAGATCGCACCCGCGCGGCCAGGCTGGTTGCGCGCCCAACGGGCGATGTTGACGGCCACCGTCGTGCTGGTGCTCGCGGATCTGGGCTGGCTGCTGTATCAGGCGGCCTCGATGAGCGGTGTGGGGCTGGCTGCCGCGATCGGCGTGGTGCCGACGGTGCTCACGCAAACGCATGTCGGATATGGCTGGAGTGTTGCGTTCGCGGGTGCCCTCGTATTGCTCGGCACGGCGATGGCGAGTCATACGGGCATGCTGCGCAATGCGCTGCTGTGGCTCGCGGTGGTCGCGATCGCGGCGGGCAAGGCATCGCTCGGTCATGCGGCCGACGCCGGGCTCGCGTCGGCGGCAATCGCCATGCAAACACTGCACGTGCTCGTGACGAGCGTGTGGGGCGGGCTCGCGATGGCGGGCGGGCTTTCGGTGATGCCCGCGCTCGGCACGTCGACCGCGCGCGGAATGCTGATCCGCACGGCGACGCAGATGTCGAACGTCTCGGTGGTGGCGGTCGTGCTCGTGCTGTTTTCAGGCGTATTCAATGCGGTGCGCGGGTCGGGCGGCTCATTCGAAGCGCTCGAATTCAGCGCATGGGGTCACGTGCTGATGCTCAAGCTTGCGCTTGTCGCGCTGGCGCTCGTGCTCGGCGGGCTCAACCGCTTCGTGGCGCTGCCGCGCCTGCGTCGCACGGCCGCGACAATCGACGCGCATACCTTCGCAAACATCCTGTATCTGGAAGCGCTGGCGATCATCGGCGTGTTCGTCGCGGCGGCGGCATTGTCGCATAGCGTGCCGGCGTTTGCCGCGCTGGGCTGAGGCCGGGTCAATCGCGACGTAAGGGCCTTTGTTGTGTAAGGCTCTGCGGAGCAGGGGCCGCGCGGCGTAACGGCCGGAAAACACGTGTTCCGACCCGTGTTGCGGCGTGTCGCGTGACGGTCGCCGCGCGTGCGTCACGTCACCGTAACGTGCCCGCTAATACGACAACGCCGCCCGTGGGCGGCGTTGCTTCACGCAATCACCATTCGGCGACGCTGCCATCTTCGTGGCGCCACACCGGGTTGCGCCAGCGGTGCCCGACCTTCGCCATCTCGCGCACCTTCTCTTCGTTCACTTCGATGCCGAGACCGGGGCCTTGCGGAATCGACACGAAACCGTCTTCATATTTGAAGACTTCCGGATTCTTGATGTAGTCGAGCAGATCGTTGCCCTGGTTGTAGTGGATGCCGAGGCTCTGCTCCTGGATGAACGCGTTGTAGCTCACCGCGTCGATCTGCAGACAGGTGGCCAATGCAATCGGGCCGAGCGGGCAATGCAGTGCGAGCGCGACGTCGTAGGCTTCGGCCATCGACGCGATCTTGCGGCACTCGGTAATGCCCCCCGCGTGCGACGCGTCCGGCTGGATGATGTCGACGTAGCCGCCAGCCAGAATGTGCTTGAAGTCCCAGCGGGAATACAGGCGTTCACCCAGCGCGATCGGCGTGTTGGTCTGATTGACGATGTCGCGCAATGCTTCCGCGTTTTCCGAGAGCACCGGCTCTTCGATGAAGAGCAGCTTGTACGGATCGAGTTCCTTCGCCAGCACCTTGGCCATCGGCTTATGCACGCGGCCATGGAAGTCCACGCCGATGCCGATGTTCGGCCCCACCGCCTCGCGCACCGCCGCGACGTTGTTGATCACGCCTTGCACCTTGTCGAAGGTGTCGATGATCTGCAGCTCTTCCGAGCCGTTCATCTTCACCGCCTTGAAGCCGCGTTCGACCACGGCGCGCGCGTTGTTCGCGACGTCGCTCGGACGGTCGCCGCCGATCCACGAATACACCTTGATCCTGTCGCGCACCTGGCCGCCGAGCAGCGCATGAACCGGCACGCCGTGATGCTTGCCCTTGATGTCCCACAGCGCCTGGTCGACGCCGGCAATCGCGCTCATCGTGATCGGGCCGCCGCGGTAGAAGCCCGCGCGGTACATGACCTGCCAGTGGTCTTCGATCAGCAGCGGATCCTTGCCGATCAGATAGTCGGATAGTTCTTCGACGGCTGCCGCGACCGTATGCGCGCGGCCTTCGACCACCGGCTCGCCCCAGCCGACGATGCCTGCGTCGGTCTCGATCTTCAGGAAGCACCAGCGCGGCGGAACGATGAAGGTTTCGAGCTTGGTGATTTTCATGGTGTGCGTCTCCTTGCGACTTGCGCGTCTGCTGACGATTCGGGGGATCCACATGCTACAACAAAAGCGCGCTTCAGTACTATTAATAGTACTATTTGCCACATAGTGGCGAAGCGCTGGTCGTTGCGGCACCGGGCCGAAGCAGTGCTGGTGAGCCTCGAAGTGCCGGCTGATCTCGAACGCTCCGCCTGCCGATGTCGATAGAGCCGCAAGGCCGTTTGGAGAAACCTATTCAGCACGATCTGCATGGGCGCGTTGCCCATATGCTGGCGACCGCGATTTTGCGCGGCGACTACGCGCCCGATTCGATCCTGCCGCGCGAAGCGGAATTGATGGACACCTTCGGCGTGAGCCGCACGGTGTTGCGCGAGGCGCTGCGCACGCTGACCTCGAAAGGACTGATCGAATCGCGTCCGCGGGTCGGCACGCGCGTGCGGCCGAAGCACGCGTGGAATCTGCTCGACGTCGATGTGCTCGACTGGTACTCGCGAGTCGCCGAGCCCGTTGCGTTCGCGCTCAAATTGCAGGAGATGCGCGAGATGATCGAGCCGTATGCGGCGGCTCTCGCGGCGGCGTCGCGCACTGACGAGGCTTTCAATGCGCTCGCGGCGGCTCATGCGGCGATGGTGGCGGCGCGCAACGTCGACGAATGGGTGCGTGCCGATCTGCAATTTCATTTGAGCGTGCTGATCGCGTGCAGCAACGAATTGCTGATCCCGCTCGGCACACTGATCGAGCGCACGCTCGAAGCGCAGTTACGCCTGAATGCCAAGCGCGCGGCGGTGTTCAACGCGTCGCTGGGTGAGCATACGGCGGTGTTCGAGGCCATTCGCGATCGAGACGCCGCCGCGGCGCGCGAGGCGATGGCGGGTTTGCTCGGCGTGACGCGCGGGCGGATCGAGGCTTGAGCGTCGCTTGGCGGAAGGGTGAGCGGAGCGCGAGCGTGGGTTGAGCGCGCAACCGCTCTTGCGCCGCTCACGCTGACGCGCTTACTTTGCTTCGGAAGCAGCGGCCGCTCCCGACGGCGGCACCAGTTCGAAGCACCCTGGCGGCGGTGTCGACGGTTTCGCCTTGGCGTCCGGCTGCTGTGAGTCGATACATTTGAAGGCGCTCTGGTCGCGCTGAACGAAGATCGTATCGGCCGGACCGGCAGCGCCTTGCGCGCCGTTGACGACCGCAACGATGCGGTAGCCGTTCTGCAGCAAGGTGGGGAGTGTCATCGAACTCGGACGCCATTGGCTGTCGGACGGCGTCTGCGCGTGAGCCGTAAGCGCGCAAGCGCTGCCTGCGAGCGCGATGGAAGCGGTGGCCGCGGCAAGCGCGGCAGTGCGGAACGTCATCAAGAAACCTCCTTGAAGTTGCTGTTTGGAAGGCCAAAACAGGAAAGCCGCTGAACCTTGCGGATCAGCGGCTTTTTCTTGCAACTGGTGGCGAATCAGGGACTCGCGGCAGATGGCCGGTGACCCTTGTCCGGCTTGGCTTCGCGGCTACCATCGTTCTCAAGATAGCAGCTTCGGGTAGCCGTTGCGCATGGTTTTACAATCGGTTTCAGGGACGGCTCTAGCGTCGCCTCGATTTGGTTAGGTGTCTTCGTCGGCCGTAGTGATGTCAGTTCGTCGGACTCCGCGCGCGCAGTGTCCGCAGCGTTTCTGCAGAGCCGCGCGTGAGCGCTACGGGATCGTCCTCGCTGATCACGGCCCCGCGTCGTGCCAAGGCGTTTTCCGGTCACTCGTTGCGAATCGCAATAGCCGCCTTTGTGCCCCGAGCATGACGCCGACAGGCGTACTCGCCAACTGCTGGTCATGGAGCGCCAGCAGCCGTTCCAGACTTGCCGCGTCGTCCGGGCTAACCTGCCAGACATCGGCTGCTGTCGCTCGTGCCGCGCTGCGCTCGAGCGCCTCGGCAGCTTCGTGAAACAGTGCGTGGTCGGCGGTTCCGAAGCCGGCCTCCCGTAGATACCAGGCCATGTACAGCACGTGTATCAGGTCGCTGAGCAGGTGTCCGTTTCCGTCGCCTGCACGCAATGCCGCGAGCGCCAGGTGATTGCGTAGCGAAACCGAACGGACGGACTCCAGCGTCGCGGGTAAAAGCGTGGCCTTTGCGGATGTCCTATTGGACGGGCAACGAATTCCCTTTCTCTTTCTATTCATTTTGTATAAACGGCGAAATTCGATTGATTTCCGTGCTGGTCCTTGAAATCCGTGTCCGCTGTTTCCGTTTTCAATTTGCGCAGCCTTTGGCTAATGCCAAACCGGAAACGAAGGCAGTATGAAGCGATAACGAAAAGCGGAGCCTCGAATTGCAATATTTAACAATCTGAAGACGCTGATTGCATGAATACATATGTAATTTAGTGGGCGTCACGTTCGTGAAACGGCTTTTCTGGAAGCTACCGATGGAGCAAATGAATATTGGCTGGAATATGTAATTCACGTGTCACTCGGAGCGCGGCGCGCACGCAGTATTGTGCGATATTCGCGTTCATCATATGATTTCGGACGCTTCGAGATTTGAACTTTCCGGAGACCAGAAAGATGGGTGCGCAGGATCTTGCTGCGGCAATCAACGCGGGCATCAATCAAACCGAAAGGCTGCTGAGGCTGGACACGCCCCTTGGCGCCGACGTTCTGGTGCCTCAACGGGTTATTGGCAAGTCGCGTATCGGCCGAAACTTTGAATTTACGGTCGATGTGGTCTCATTGCGCGATTCGCTTGAACTGAAAACGCTCATTGCCCAGTCTGTCACGCTCTGGATTCAACAGACCGACAAGACTTATCTGCCTCACCACGGTTATGTGCATACGGCACGGCGGCTTGGGTCTGACGGCGGCCTTGTCGGCTACCAACTGGTTTTCTCTTCGTGGTTGCATTTGCTGCGATTCCGGAAGGACGCACGCATATTTCAGGAAAAGACCGCTGAAGACATTCTGATCGAAGTATTCAACGGCCATCCGCAGGCACAAGGCGCATTTCGCTTCGACCTGCAAACGCAGCTTCCTTCGCGCTCGTTCTGTGTCCAGTATGAAGACGACTGGAACTTCGTTCATCGCCTGATGGAGTCCGAGGGTCTGTACGGTTATTTCGAGCAGGCGGCGGACGGCAAGTCGCACATGCTCGTTATCACCGATCGAGTGTTTTCGTTGCCGGCGTTATCACGCGCAGAGTGTGCCGTTTTATCGGGCCGGCACAGGCGGCGAGGCGGACGCGTTGGTGCAGTGGAGCGGCACGCGCGCTCTGCAGAGTACGACGCTGACGACTCGCACGTTCGATTACAGGTCACCGCCGACCTCCGGGAACCCGAAAGGTACGAGTGTTCCCACGCTGGACAATCAGGGCAACCTGCCCCAGCAGGCCGAAGTATACGAATACACGGGCGCGTACACCTACGGTGAGCAGCAGCGTGGCGACCAGCTCTCCAAAATCCGCATGGAGGAATGGGAATCGCGGGCAAAGCGTTTTTACGGCGTCGGTGGGTTGCGGCGGGCGGATGCCGGCCGCTGGTTCGAACTGACCGACCATCCGGAACACGACCGGGACAGCGAGCAGGACCGGCAGTTCGTCGTTATCGCGACCGCGTGGTTCATCGAGAACAACTTGCCGGTGTCCAGTCAAACGCCGGATTTCCCGCATAGCCTGAAGCGGGAGCTTGAGACGAAGCGGGCCGTCAAGGCCGCGACGACGGATTCGCATCTCGTGCCTCATGCGGACGGCAGCGAGGGATTCTTCCTGGTCGAAATCGAAGCCCAACGCCGCGCCGTGCCGTTTCGCAGTCTCCTCGAACACCGTAAGCCGGCTATGTATCTGCAGACGGCAACCGTGGTCGGGCCAGCGAACGAGGAGGTTTATACCGACTCGTTGAATCGTATCAAGGTGCGAATGCACTGGGACCGCCTGAACGATGGCGATGAGAAAGCATCTTGCTGGGTGCGGGCGGCCTATTCGGACACCGGTGGCGGATATGGTGCCGTCCACATTCCGCGCATTGGCGAGGAGGTCGTCATCGACTGGGTCGGGGGCGACTGCGACCGCCCGATTGTGACAGGACGCGTGTACAACGGTGCGACCAGGCCGCAATGGCACTCGAACGGACTGCTCTCAGGCTACCGGTCGAAAGAATACCAGGGTAGCGGTTACAACGAGATGGTCATGGATGACGCGACCGGCCAGAATCGCGTTCGCCTATATTCGTCGAGCACCAACGCACACCTGCATCTGGGCTATCTCATCGAGCAGACCGGCAATACGCGGGGCGGCTATGTCGGCAGCGGCTTCGACCTGAAGTCCGACGCCTACGACGCCATCCGGGCAGCAAAAGGGCTGTATGTCTCGACGCACCCCGGCACGGGGACCGCGGTTCAGCAGCTCGAAGCGCGGCAGGCG
This sequence comes from Paraburkholderia terricola, assembly GCF_003330825.1. Lineage (NCBI taxonomy): Bacteria > Pseudomonadati > Pseudomonadota > Betaproteobacteria > Burkholderiales > Burkholderiaceae > Paraburkholderia > Paraburkholderia terricola. The sequence goes on along the minus strand of NZ_CP024941.1, from coordinate 3,380,219 downwards.
CAACAGCAGTTGGTTAACGCGGAAAGCGTGCTCGAAGCATTGTCGGATGCAAGCACCACCCATCAAGCTGCAAGCCTGAAGGATGGGCGCGACGCGCTGAAGGCATTTACCGAAGCCACGCAGGACAGCGTGTCAGGCGCGACATCGGGCGGCCGGACGGCAGGCGGCGGCACCGGCAATGCGAATGCGTTCAGGCAACCTGTCATGCTGTTCGCCGGCCCGGCCGGCATCGCCTTGTCGACGCAGCAAACCGCCCATACCACTGCTGACGAGCAACTGAATATTGTGAGCGGCCAGAGCGCTCATATTGCGACCGGCAAGTCGCTTATCGCGAGCGTTGCCGAGCGCATCAGTCTTTTTGCACAGCATGCTGGGGTGAAGGTCTTTGCCGCAAAGGGCAAGGTCGAGATTCGGGCCCATGCCGACAATGTCGAGTTGACCGCGCAGAAGACGGTCAAGCTGTTGTCCGCGACCGAAAAAATCGAAATGGCGGCGAAGCAGGACATCCTGCTGACTTCGGGCGGCGCTTACATCCGCATCTCGGGCGGAAACATCGAAATTCACGCCCCCGGAAAGATTGACATCAAGGGTAGCCAGCATTCGTTCAATGGTCCGACGCAGGGCAATTACGACATGCCTGTGCTGCCGAAGGGGGACTTGCACAACAGGCTTGAACTGAATCTCGCCGACGATTCGCTGAAACCCGTACCGAATGCGCCGTACAAGGTGATGTTCGAAAACGGTGGGGTGATGTCCGGCAAGCTCGATGCGAATGGCTATGCGGTGCTGCACGATGTACCGCCCGGCCCCGTGAAGGCATTCTTCGGTGAGGATGCGCGTCCCTTCACCCGGGCACCGCTTCCGGCGGCAACGGAGCTTGCGCCGGACGACGTTCTGAAGGAACTCCACGCAGCGGGCCATGACGGAATCACTCACGAGAATCTCGCAAGTCTTTTTGACCGTTTCTCTGGCCGGCCGGACGTGCAATGAGCGATAACGACCAACAGGCGATCGAGGACGCGGTCGAGCAGATTGGCCTGTCGATGGCTTCGAATGCGTTTCCGCTCTTCTACGTCGCACAGAACGTGTACGACACGAGTGAGAGTGTCTGGACAGTGTGGAACAGTCGCGACAGCACCGACGAGATGGTCAAGGTCGAGGCGGGCATCGACCTCGTGTTTGCCGTGGTCGGATGGGTACCGGTGGTCGGCGCCGGCGTGAAGCGCACGTTCCGCCTCGTCAATCACAAGTCCGACATCTACGGACCGCTGCTCTTCGATATCCTCCGGCTGGTGCTGCAGCGCGCGGGCGTTCACACGAGCCCGGAAGAACTGGTCGACAAGCTGTTCGACGCGTCGGGCCTGAAGACCGTGCTGACCGGTGCGCGTGAACACATCGAGAAATCCTGGTTGTTCAGGGAGATGCCGGTCGCGGCGCAGGCTACGTTCAGGCAGGCGCTCGTATGGGTGGAAACTAACCTGCCGTACTGGCTGACGCAGTTCCTCGAGCGCAAGCTCCTTCATTGGAAGAAGAAGCAGCCGAACTCGTCGGCGCAGACGACGCTCAAGCGTCGTAAGGAAACTGATAAGCCGGGGAAGTGGGGGTCGAGGCTGAAGAGGGGCATAACCGGCCATCGGCATCGTCGAGTCCGGGCGTGGTGAACGCAAAGCTCGCGGTGGCCGACATCACAAACGGAGTCACCGGCATCCTCGGCGAGCATATTGCTGACTATTATTGCTATGAGACTCTGAGATGGGGAAAGGGATGGGAAGCGCATGACCAGGGGCTGCTTGGCAAATGGTCGCATGAGCCGGGCGCCGATGTGCCGGGGAAACTGAATGACCACGGCAAGCTGAACAAGCTGTTCGATTTGCGGCCACGAGGTCACGGTATTGACGGTGTATGGCGCGCGAACCCCGGAAGGAACGAAGGAAAGCCGTTTGCTATCGTGGAGGCGAAGTCGTCGAAGGTCGACAAGCCGATGAAGGACCCGGAAGGAAAGCGGAATATGTCGCCGAAGCTTGGCCTGGCGTCACGCATCAAGGATGCAGTGCGCCCGTCTGCTGATGAACTCCTTGAACCGCCTGCGGATGACCAGCAGACCGCTGCTGTGTCGCCGCCCGCCGGCGGCAAGCCGGGCGGCGGGCGTAATCGGCCCCGGACTCAAGCTCCACCGCCGGATGTTCTCGAGGGCAAGGCGGAGCCGAAGAAAAGTACGGGAAAAATGGTTCAGATGAGCCATCAATGGATAGAAACGAACCTAAGCAAAGCGGTTCTTGAGACAGTTGCGGCCAAGATTTTGATTGAAGGTTATTCTCGACACATCCTGTATGTGCCGTTCTATTTACCGGCGGCAGTCGAGCATGAAGCTGCTCTGCTGAAGGGAGACGAACATAGCCATTCGGACCACGGGGTACCTTCGACGCATCATTACCGCGATGCGGAAGTGCAAGCTGCAGTCGAAAAAAAGCAACGCAAACTACTACGGCAATCAGTTTAAGAGACCCGATTCATGGACGATTTTGAAGCAGGAAGGCGTCAAAGATTCCTGAGCAAGCAGTATTACGACTGGTTGCTGCCGCAACTCACCGAACAGATCGAGTATTGGGCCCGACATGAAGCGCCCAGTGGCTCGACGGACACAGAGCGCAAAGCGCTCGCGGCAAGGTACCGGGCGTCCTATGCTCATCGTCGATTTCTACTGGAGTTCACTGGCGGAAAAAGTCTGATCGCCTTGCGAGATGAATTGCCACTGCTGGTCGATACGCTTGAGTCGTACACGACGCTGAACCGCGCTGCAATAAAGGACGATAGTGTCCCACCCCTGATGTTTGGGGAGATTGGCGAGTACGACAAGGCAATGCAGCTCATCAGCCTTTGCCTTCTCCTGCATCGCACCGAATTGCTCCCGCGTCTTTCGAACATGCTGGACCCGTTCTACCGTGCGCAGGACACACTTTATGAAGACCTCCTGTCATATGGCATGGATGGCCGGTACGATGTTGACAAATGGTTTCATGACCGACCCTATCGGTTACTCATTAACAGTTTCTACCGCGATTCCGAAGAGGAAAGCATTCGAGATATCACTGCGTATCTTGAGGGCTGGTACGCAGCCATGAATGACGCGCCTTGGCACGATAGCCACCTGAAGGCTAACGAGCAGGAGGGCGGCGCCTACGTTGGCTATTGGGCCGTGGAGGCGGCTGCCGCTACTTTTCTTCTCGAACTCGACGACTCGGCGTTTCGCGACCACGTCGCCTACCCGAAGGACCTCGTTGACTTCGCACGGGATTTCGATGCACGCCAACAGTCTCAGCCGACCTCGCTGGACACTGAGCCTGTGACAGTACGTACCGGTCAGGTTTGCCCCGAAACCGGTATCTGGAAGGCACAAGGCCACAATGTCCCGGGCGTGCTAGTGCAGCAGGGAGAGCGTATGCCAGATGTTTTCGCCCCGGACCGGAATGGGACTCTCCGTCAACAGCCGGCACTATGGGAATTCGAGCGCAAGGCGTAAATCTCTCACGGTCAGCGGCGAGCGACATGTTCTCGGACGTTCTTCGTCAGATCCACATCCGCAAGTAGCATTCGCAATACGACGGATACGTCTACGCGACACGACCCACCACCGGCCGACCTATCAATGGGTGATGGGCTATTACACCGCCGACGCGCTGCCTGTTTATGATTTTTCGCAAGGAATTTCACCGTTTGCGATAGCTGGTTTGCGCCGCTCCCGACGGGCACCGTGCCAATCGCTTGATGGCAATGGCAGGCGAGCGTGCGATTAGCGACAACATGTCTGGTTTTCTTCCGGAGCAGTCGCGGGTTGACGATTGGCTTACCACGAACGGCGCACGTGGGTGCGTCTTCTGTCTCACGATCGACTGGCTTCTCTGCATGCGCACAGGCCTTTCGTCGCGTCGCGCTAAAGGTGCAACAGGACCATCCGGAGCTGCTATCGTCACCGAACTGGGCAGACCTCGCGAGCTTCGTTGAGACGTACAAAGGCGGGTCGTGACTTGGCTCGAAGTCTCCAACCGCAAAGCGGCGGATGTTCTCGCATGGCGAATCGCGCCGACGCGAATAGCGCGGGGCCGTACCGCCGCTGCGTGATTCCGAGCGGGGACGCGGATCACGTATGCTCGCATGAACACGACGCCGCCGCAGTCATCATCGGATGATGCACGGTCCCGGTGAGATGTAAGCCTGACTGGCAGCCGAGCCATGTGCTGCATCACTGTCGGTTAGGACGGAAGCGGCCCACCCGCCTGTCAGTGGAAAAAAGACACGAGCCGCTCACATGGCCCAAACGGCCGAAGGAGTTCAAAGTGACAGACGATATTGGCTTAGCGAACGCTTATGGCGCAGACGTGCCGGAATCGCTGCGAATTCTCGCCGGGTATCTTGAGCGCGCACTCGATAGCGCGACAAGCATCGTGATGATGCGACACACGGTCGATGCGTGTACCGTCTATTTGGGCGACCCAGCAGGTTTGCCCGAGGACCTGAAGCAGATTGGCACGATCGCAACTTCGCTTGCAAACGACATGCTCGAGCTAACCTCCTCGGGCGGGAACCAGATTCATATCGATAGCCAAGCCTATCGCTTTGTCCGAAGCTTTACGGAAGTCGGCGATACCGCAGCCGTGGTCTTTGCTGCCGATTAGAACAGACATCGCTAGCAGTCTGCGTCTGCCACGCTGGTTAGCACGTGATTGCTGTTCCCTTGTTCTTTCGGGAGACGCCAGGGCCGCTTCGCTGCCCCGACGTCAAGCGTCGCGTTATTGGTTGACTCGCTTCGCAAACGTTGAGATCGCATCAGCCATCGCTTTGGGCTGCGCGGGCGCCATCGCGTGTCCCGCATTCGGCAATACGACTACCGTCTCGCGGTCGCCGAGCATGGACTTGAGAAGCTGTGAGAACCGACGAGGCGACACTGCGTCGTTCTCACCCTGCAAGTCGAGAATCGGCGCGGTACCGGCGGCGAGGTGGTCGTCGACGGGCGCGCAACGCCGTCAGTCAGTCCAAACCGAAATAGTCGCCGTCGCTCGCGCTGTCGCGACGGGTCTTTGCCCCAGTGTCCGCTTGAACATTTTTGGCCGTCGGCGTAGGGGCGCAAACTGTCCAGGATGACAGCGCGAAATCGAGGCACCGAAGTACCGCGCGGACGGCACACGTACAGTTTTTTGGCCAATTCGTCGTCCATCCGGATGTGGACCTCCCTGCGAGCCCGGTTTGTACCAGCAGGTTGTACCGGTGAGCTTATCGGCCAAACGCGCCGCGTCCTCGAATTGCCAGAAACCGTATAAAAATCAAGGACGAAAAAAAGCCCGCCGAAGCGGGCTTTTTCTTGCAACTGGTGGCGAATCAGGGACTCGAACCCCGGACCTGCGGATTATGATTCCGTCGCTCTAACCAACTGAGCTAATTCGCCGAAAGAAGCGAGATTATGGGGATAGCGCCGGAGGCTGTCAACCCCCGGCGCGCTACTTTTTCAAAGCAGCCCCGGACACCCCGTGTTCAGTCTCTCGCGTAGATGTCCGAGTCCTTGGTCTCCTTGACGAACAGAATGCCGATCACGAACGTAATGAGCGCGATCACGATCGGATACCACAACCCCGAGTAAATGTTGCCCTTCGCCGCGACGATCGCGAACGCGGTCGCCGGCAGGAAGCCCCCGAACCAGCCATTGCCGATGTGATACGGCAGCGACATCGACGTATAGCGGATGCGCGTCGGAAACATCTCGACCAGCATCGCCGCAATCGGCCCGTACACCATCGTCACGTAGATCACGAGGATCGTCAGGATCGCCACGGTCATCGGCCAGTTGATCTGCGAAGGATCGGCCTTCGGCGGATAGCCGGCCGTCTTCAGCGTCGTCGCGAGCGTCTTGTCGAACGTCTTGCCTTGCTCCTTGGCGTCGGCGGCCTTGCCGTCATAGGTGTTGATCACCGTGTCGCCGACCTTGATCTGCGCGAGCGCGCCCGCCGGCGCCGCGACGTTCTCGTAGTTCAAGCCCGACTTCGAGAGCGCGCTCTTGGCGATGTCGCACGAACTCGTGAACTTCGCCGTGCCGACCGGGTTGAACTGGAACGAGCATTCGTCCGGATTCGCGATCACGACGATCGGCGATTTCAGCGTGGCGGTTTCCAGCGCCGGATTCGCATAATGCGTGAGCGCCTTGAACAACGGGAAGTACGTGCACGCGGCGATCAGCAACCCCGCCATGATGATCGGCTTGCGGCCGATGCGATCCGACAGCGAGCCGAAAAACAGAAAGAACGGCGTGCCGATGAGGAGAGCGATCGCGATCAGGATGTTGGCGCTCGCGCCGTCGACCTTCAGCGTCTGCGTCAGGAAGAACAGGGTGTAGAACTGACCCGTGTACCAGACCACGGCCTGGCCGGCTGTCAGGCCGATCAGCGCGAGGATCACGACCTTCAGGTTCTTCCACTGGCCGAATGCTTCCGAGAGCGGCGCCTTGGAGGTCTTGCCTTCGGCCTTGATGCGCTCGAACACCGGCGACTCATGCAGTTGCAAGCGAATCCACACCGACACGGCCAGCAGCGCGATCGACGCGATAAACGGAATGCGCCAGCCCCATACGCCGAACGCGTCCTCGCCCATCGCCGTGCGCACGCCGAGAATCACCAGCAGCGACAGGAACAGGCCGAGCGTGGCGGTGGTCTGGATCCATGCGGTGTAGAAGCCGCGGCGTCCCGCCGGCGCATGTTCTGCGACGTAAGTGGCGGCACCGCCGTATTCGCCGCCGAGCGCGAGACCCTGGAGCATGCGCATCGCGATGAAGATCACTGGCGAAGCCATGCCGATCGCCGCGTAGCCGGGCAGGAAGCCGACGAGGAACGTCGACAGACCCATGATCACGATCGTGACGAGGAACGTGTACTTGCGCCCGACCATATCGCCGAGGCGCCCGAACACGATCGCGCCGAACGGCCGCACCGCGAAACCCGCGGCAAAGCTGAGAAGCGTGAAAATGAAGGCGGCGGTCGGATTGACGCCGGAGAAAAAGCTCTTGCTGATGAAAGCCGCGAGCGAACCGGCCAGATAGAAGTCGTACCACTCGAAAATCGTACCCAGCGACGATGCGAAGATCACCCGCTTCTCTTCTCGCGTCATCGGCGTATGCGAGAGTTGCCCGCCAACGGTAGCCATATGTCGTCTCCAATATTGATATGCACGCGGTTCGCCGGCAAGGCGTCCCCGTGGAACCGATTATTGGAATGGAAACTTACGGGCTACTGACGTGGCGGGGTGAACAGGGTTGCGTCGTTCATGCGGCGAATTTTGGCTAACACCTTCCAATTTGGCTAAAAGCCACGCCAACGCGCGGCTAACGTGTCTCAATAATTGCCGCCGTCCGGTTTGGCGTTCAATCAGCGTTAGGGTAAGTCCCGTGCCGGTTCGTGCGCTTGCAAGCTGACACGCACCAGCGTTCCGGCAAGCCGCGGCGAGGTTTGATAGACGTTGTCCTCGATCGTCAGTTCGCCGCCGTGCATGGTTGCGATCTCCCGGACGATCGCAAGCCCAAGGCCGCTGCCGTCGCCTTCGCGGCCGAGAATCCGGTAGAAGCGCTCGATCACCCGCGAGCGCTCGGCCGCCGGAATGCCCATGCCGGTGTCCTCGACTTCGAGATGGACGCGCCGCGCTGTCGCCTCATGCCGAACCCTGACGGTAATGCGTCCGCCCGCCGGGGTGTAGCGGATCGCGTTGTCGATCAGATTCGACAGCATTTCGCGCAGCATCACCGGATTGCCGTCCACTTCGACCGGTTCCTCGGGCGCTTCGTAACCGAGGTCCATCTGCTTGGCGAGCGCGGCTTGAACCCAGTCGCGCACGGCATGGCGCGCGACCTCGGTGACCTCCACGGTGGTGAAAATCTGCCCCGACATGCGGTTCTCGGCACGCGCCAGCGCCAGCAACTGCGTGACGAGCCGCGCCGCGTGCTCGGAACTGGTGGCGATCTGTTCGAGCGAGCGATGAACTTCCGCCGAGACGTCCTGGCGCAACGCCAGCTCCGCCTGGGTGCGCAGGCCGGCCAGCGGCGTTTTCATCTGATGCGCGGCATCGGCGATGAAGCGCTTCTGCAATTCCATGTTCTGTTCGAGGCGCGTGAGCAGATCGTTGAACGACGTGACCAGCGGCTCTATCTCGGGCGGCGCGCGGCGTGCTTCCAGCGGCGACAGATCGTCGGGGCGGCGCGCGCGGATGTGGTCCTGCAGCGCATGCAGCGGCGCGAGTCCGCGCGACAGGCCGAACCACACCAGCAGGATCGCGAGCGGCAGAATCACGAACTGCGGCAGGATCACGCCCTTGATGATGTCGTTGGCGAGCTGGCTGCGCTTGTCGAGCGTTTCGGCGACCTGCACCAGCACCGGCTGCGCGCCGGGCGTCTGCGGAAACTCGACGGTCGTATAGGCGACGCGGATGTCGTTGCCGTGCAGCACGTCGTCGCGGAATTCGACGAGGCCGGGCGGCGGGCGATCGTCCTCGTGCGGCAACGGCATGTCGCGCTCGCCGCCGACCAGTTCGCCGCGCGTGCCGAGCACCTGATAGAACAGGCTGTCGACATTGTCGGTGCGTAGAAAATCGCGCGTGGAATCGGGCAGCGACAGCTCCGCCACGCCATTCACCGGATGAATCTGGCGCGCGAGCACATAGGCGTCGGTTTCGAGCGCGCGGTCGAACGGCCCGTTGGCGATCGACTTGGCGACGAGATAGGTGACGGCGAGGCTCATCGGCCACAGCAGCAGGAGCGGCGCCAACATCCAGTCGAGAATCTCGCCGAATAGCGAGCGCGGACGCGCCGCGGCGGCGGCTTCGGTCTCGTCGGGCGGGGCGAACGGATTGGCGTAGCGCTCGTCGCGCGCTTCGTCGAGGTCCGCCGCGTGCGCCGTGGGGCGATCTGCGCGAGCGGCCATGGGGCGTTCCCTATTTGAAATGGTGGCTCGCCGGCATCGGGCCCGACGGCGGCTCGGGTTCGGGCCCGGCGGCGGACGGCGGCGGCGCGCCCTCGCTCTCGCCGGCGTGGGCGTTCACGTTCGCGGGCGACGCCGCCTTCTCGAGGCAATATCCCAGGCCCCGCACAGTGATGATGCGCACGCCGCTCGGCTCGATCTTCTTGCGCAGCCGGTGCACGTAGACTTCGATCGCGTTGTTGCTGACCTCCTCGCCCCATTCGCATAGATGGTCGACGAGTTGTTCTTTCGAGACCAGGCGGCCGATGCGCTGCAGCAGCACCTCGAGCAAGCCCAGCTCGCGCGCCGACAGGTCGATCACCTGTTCGTTGACATAGGCGATGCGGCCAACCTGGTCGAACGACAGCGAGCCGTGCCGCACGACGGTCGGGCCGCCGCCCGCGCCGCGCCGGGTCAGCGCCCGCACGCGCGCCTCGAGTTCGTTCAGCGCGAAGGGTTTGGCCATGTAGTCGTCGGCGCCGAGATCGAGGCCCTTGACGCGTTCGTCGACGCTGTCCGCGGCGGTCAGGATCAGCACCGGCAGGTTCGAATTGCGCGCGCGTAGGCGGCGCAGCACCTCGAGCCCGGACATGCGCGGCAGGCCGAGATCGAGGATCAGCAGGTCGAAGGTTTGCATCGACAGGGCGGTGTCGGCCTCGACGCCGCTCTTCACGTGATCGACGGCATAGGCCGATTGGCGGAGTGATCGAACCAGACCGTCCGCGAGTATGCTGTCGTCTTCGGCAATCAGAATTCGCATGGTGCGCCAGCTTTGGCCTTGCCGGCACCTTGGGTGTCCCCGCGGCGCACAGCGGTCTCCGAAAATTATTGTGGGTGGTGGGGTAGCGCGAGAGTAAATATGCGCGTTCGCATGGAATCGTGCTTGCCAAAACCACTGTTTTTTTATACAGTGTCTGAGTTTCGTGCGCCGTTCGTTGAAAACGCGCTGCGCACCTGCCTCAGACGCCGTTCATCATAGCAAAGGACGATTCATGGAAGAAAGCAAGAAAGGCTCGGCTGGACTGACTGCTGAAAAGAGCAAGGCACTCGCTGCCGCACTCGCGCAGATCGAAAAGCAGTTCGGCAAAGGGTCGGTCATGCGGCTCGGCGCAGGTGAGGCAGTCGAAGACATCCAGGTGGTCTCAACCGGATCGCTCGGTCTCGACATCGCACTGGGCGTCGGCGGTTTGCCGCGTGGCCGTGTGGTCGAAATCTATGGCCCGGAGTCATCCGGTAAAACCACGCTGACGCTGCAGGTCATCGCCGAAATGCAGAAGATCGGCGGCACGGCGGCGTTTATCGACGCGGAACACGCGCTGGATATTCAGTACGCGGGCAAGCTCGGCGTAAATGTGAACGACCTGCTGGTCTCGCAGCCGGACACCGGCGAGCAGGCGCTCGAAATCGCCGACGCGCTGGTGCGCTCGGGCTCGATCGACATGATCGTGATCGACTCGGTCGCGGCCCTCGTGCCGAAGGCCGAAATCGAAGGCGAAATGGGCGACTCGCTGCCAGGTCTGCAAGCGCGTCTGATGTCGCAAGCGCTGCGCAAGCTCACCGGCACGATCAAGCGCACGAACTGCCTCGTGATCTTCATCAACCAGATCCGCATGAAGATCGGCGTGATGTTCGGCAATCCGGAAACCACCACGGGCGGCAATGCGCTGAAGTTCTACGCGTCGGTGCGCCTGGACATTCGCCGCATCGGTTCGATCAAGAAGAACGACGAAGTGATCGGCAATGAAACGCGCGTGAAGGTCGTCAAGAACAAGGTGGCGCCGCCGTTCCGCGAAGCGATTTTCGACATTCTGTATGGCGAGGGTATCTCGCGCCAGGGCGAGATCATCGACCTCGGCGTGCAGGCGAAGATCGTCGACAAGGCCGGTGCCTGGTACAGCTACAGCGGCGAACGTATCGGTCAGGGCAAGGACAACGCGCGCGAATTCCTGCGCGAGAATCCTGATATCGCTCGTGAAATTGAAAACCGTATCCGCGAATCGCTGGGTGTGAACGCCATGGCCGAAGCAGTGACCGGGGCGGGCGCCGAAGTCGCGGGCGAAGAAGAGTAACCATCACGTGATACGCAAGGGCCGGCCGTTGTCCAATGCTGGACGCAACGCGGGCGGCCCGCGTGACGGTAACGGCGATTCGAACGATCCGTTCGACCCGTCCGAATCGTTCGACGCACATGATCGCGCCGCGGGCCGTCGCTCGCGGCGCGCGCAGTTTGACTCCTCCCCACGTGTTACTTCTGATCCTTCCGGAAGCCCCTCGGGTTCTTCTGAAGCCGCTTCAGTCACCGAAACCACCTACACCCGCTCGCGTCGCGCGCCTGGCGAAGCGAAGCCGGATCAAGACGAAGCGAAGAAATCCCAACGCCCGGCCCGTTCGCTAAAAGGGCGCGCGCTCGGCTATTTGTCTCGCCGTGAATACAGCCGCGCCGAACTCGCGCGCAAGCTGAAACCGTTCGTCGAGGAAACCGATTCGCTCGACACCTTGCTCGATTCACTGGAAACGGAAAACTGGCTGTCCGATTCACGCTTCGCCGAAAGTCTGGTTCATCGGCGCTCGTCGCGGTTGGGCGCGAGCCGGATCGTCGGCGAATTGAAGCAACACGCGGTCGACCCGGCGCTAGTCGAGGAAGCCGGCGCGCAATTGCGCGAAACTGAACTCGCGCGAGCCCGAGCCGTTTGGCAAAAGAAATTCGGCCAGCTTCCCGAAACGCCCGCCGAACGCGCGAAGCAGGCGCGTTTTCTGGCGTCGCGCGGTTTTTCGGGCGCGACGATCGGCAAGATCCTCAAGGGTATCGACGAGGAGTGGAGCGGCGAGTAGCCAGCGGGCGCTGCTCGCTCGCCCCGGCCCGCTGGGCGTCGCCGCGCATTCCGACCTGTCTCAAATACCCAGTATGCTAAAATTCACCGGTTTTCCAATCCGGCCTTTCCTTTCCGCATGCCGCTCTCCCCGCCAGTGTCCCGTCAGTTGCGCCACCGTCGCGCAATCAGAGCGGAAGCCTACGAGCGAGCCGATGGCCTGTGGGATGTGGAAGCGTGCTTGACCGACGAAAAACCGCGCGACGTGGTGCTTGCGTCGGGCGTCCGGCCTCATGGTCAGCCGATTCATGAACTCTGGCTTCGCATCACCATCGATCGCAAGCTCAATGTCGTCGACGCCGAGGCGTCGTCCGACTGGGTGCCCTATCCCGGTCTGTGCCAAGCCAGCAATCCCGCCTACCGTGCCCTCATCGGGCTCAATCTGTTCCGCAACTTCCGTCGTGATGCCGCCCGTTTGCTGGCCGGCACGGCCGGCTGCACGCATCTCACCGAGTTGTGCGCGCTCCTGCCGACCGTCGCGATCCAGGCGTTCGCCGGCGACGTGTGGAACATCAACGAGGGTGCGCCGGGCGCTAGCGCCAGTTCGGAACGCGCATCGTCCAGCGGCGCGGGCGAGCATTCCAACGACAAACCGCCATTCCAATTGGGACGCTGCCACGCGCTGCGTTTCGACGGCGAGGCGGTGCAGCAGTTTTATCCGCGCTGGTATGTCCGCGCTCCGTATACAGCGGATCGCGGCGCATCGTCAGATGGAGCGGCCCGCCACGAGGGCGAGGGCGGCAACGCGTCCGGCATGAACGGCGGCGACGGAAACGAAGTTCAATCCAACTCTCAGACTGAAGGGAATCACGCATGAAGATTCACGAGTACCAGGGTAAGGAAATCCTGCGGAAATTCGGCGTCGCGGTACCGCGCGGCAAGCCGGTCTTCTCGGTGGATGATGCGGTCAAGGCCGCGGAAGAGCTCGGCGGCCCGGTGTGGGTCGTGAAGGCTCAGATCCATGCGGGCGGCCGTGGCAAGGGCGGCGGCGTGAAGGTTGCCAAGACGCTGGAACAGGTTCGCGAGTACTCGAACCAGATCCTCGGCATGCAGCTCGTCACGCACCAGACCGGCGCGGAAGGCCAGAAGGTGAATCGCCTGCTGATCGAAGAAGGCGCTGACATCAAGAAGGAACTGTATGTCGGCCTCGTGATCGATCGCGTTTCGCAGAAGATCGTCGTGATGGCATCGAGCGAAGGCGGCATGGACGTCGAGGAAGTCGCGGAAAAGACGCCCGAGCTGATCCACAAGGTTGCGGTCGACCCGTCGACCGGCCTGAAGGACGCCGAAGCCGACGACCTCGCGAAGAAAATCGGCGTGCCCGACGCATCGATCCCGCAAGCGCGCGCGATCCTGCAAGGTCTGTACAAGGCGTTCTGGGAAACCGACGCATCGCTCGCCGAAATCAACCCGCTGATCCTGACCGGCGACGGCAAGGTCATCGCGCTGGACGCGAAATTCAACTTCGATTCGAACGCACTGTTCCGTCATCCGGAAATCGTCGCGTATCGCGATCTGGACGAAGAAGATCCGGCTGAAGTCGAAGCGTCGAAGTTCGACCTCGCGTACATCTCGCTCGACGGCAACATCGGCTGCCTCGTGAACGGCGCGGGCCTCGCCATGGCAACGATGGACACCATCAAGCTGTTCGGCGGCGAACCGGCGAACTTCCTCGACGTGGGCGGTGGCGCCACGACCGAGAAGGTCACGGAAGCGTTCAAGATCATGCTGAAAAACCCGAACCTGACGGCGATTCTGGTCAACATTTTCGGCGGCATCATGCGTTGCGACGTGATCGCGGAAGGCGTGATCGCGGCGTCGAAGGCCGTGTCGCTGAAGGTGCCGCTCGTCGTCCGCATGAAGGGCACGAACGAGGACCTCGGCAAGAAGATGCTCGCTGAATCCGGTCTGCCGATCATCGCGGCGGACAGCATGGAAGAAGCGGCTCAGAAGGTCGTCGCGGCCGCTTCGGGCAAGGCGTAAGCCTTAGTCCACGGTTTTTTGCCAGGATTAACCAGGATTACGAATGGCGGCGCGTAAGCGACGCGGGCGGAGAACATCCCGCCTCGTGGCGCCACCGCGCGGCGCCAAACGAACAGAGGTCAATACATGTCGATTCTGATTAACAAAGACACCAAGGTCATCACGCAGGGCATCACCGGCAAGACCGGTCAGTTCCATACGCGTGCTTGCCGTGAATACGCAAACGGCCGCGAAGCGTTCGTTGCGGGCGTGAACCCGAAGAAGGCCGGCGAAGATTTCGAAGGCATTCCCATCTACGCGAGCGTCGCTGAAGCCAAGGCTGAAACGGGCGCGACCGTGTCGGTGATTTACGTGCCGCCGGCAGGCGCCGCGGCTGCGATCTGGGAAGCGGTCGAGGCCGATCTGGATCTGGCGATCTGCATCACGGAAGGCATTCCCGTGCGCGACATGATCGAGATCAAGGACCGCATGCGCCGCGAAAATCGCAAGACGCTGCTGCTCGGACCGAACTGCCCCGGCACGATCACGCCGGACGAACTGAAGATCGGCATCATGCCGGGTCACATCCACCGCAAGGGCCGCATCGGCGTCGTGTCGCGTTCGGGCACGCTCACGTATGAAGCAGTCGGCCAACTGACGGCGATCGGCCTGGGCCAGTCGTCGGCGGTCGGTATCGGCGGCGACCCGATCAACGGTCTGAAGCACATCGACGTGATGAAGATGTTCAACGACGATCCGGATACGGACGCCGTCATCATGATCGGCGAGATCGGCGGTCCGGACGAAGCGAACGCTGCGTACTGGATCAAGGACAACATGAAGAAGCCGGTGGTCGGCTTCATCGCCGGTGTCACGGCGCCTCCGGGCAAGCGCATGGGCCACGCCGGCGCGCTCATCTCGGGCGGTGCCGATACGGCCGAAGCGAAGCTGGAAATCATGGACGCTTGCGGCATCAAGGTCACGAAGAACCCGTCGGAAATGGCGCGTCTTCTGAAGGCGATGCTGTAAGTCGAAATTCGCCTGCAATGCCGGCGTGTTTTTGATACGCTTACGGAGTCCTTTCGTCAGCGTGCGGTTCTAAGAAGCGGGGGAGTTTTTAGACTCCTCCGCTTTTTTATTGGCCCCGTGTCCGATTTCTTCTTATTCTTTTACTCATGCTCGAGTTTTTCGCCACGCTCCATTGGGGCGCAGTCATACAGATCATCGTTATCGACATTCTGCTCGGCGGCGACAATGCCGTCGTGATCGCGCTGGCTTGCCGCAACTTGCCGCCGGCACAGCGCACGAAGGGCGTGTTGTGGGGCACGGTCGGCGCCATTCTGTTGCGCGTGGCGCTGATCGCGTTCGCGGTGGCGCTGCTCGACGTGCCGTTGCTGAAGTTTACCGGCGGCCTCCTGTTGCTGTGGATCGGCGTGCGCCTGATGGCGCCCGCGCATGACCCCCACGAGAACGTCAAGCCGGCCGACAAGCTGATGTCGGCGATCAAGACGATCATCGTCGCGGACGCGGTGATGAGCCTCGACAACGTGATCGCGATTGCGGGCGCGGCTGAGGCGGCCGATCCGGAGCACCGTCTCGCGCTGGTGATTTTCGGCCTCGTGGTGAGCATTCCGCTGATCGTGTGGGGCAGCCAGGTGGTGCTCAAGCTGCTCGACCGCTTTCCGATCGTCATCACGCTCGGCGCCGCGTTGCTCGGCTGGATCGCGGGCGGCCTCATCATCAACGACCCGGCGGGCGACCGTTGGCCGATCCTCGATACGCCCGCAGCCGAGTACGGCATGTGCATCGCGGGCGCTTTGTTCGTCGTGATCGTCGGTTATCTGTTCAAGCGCCGCAATGCTCATCGCGCGGCGGCTTGAGGTTCGATCTCGAGCGGAGTGAAACGCGCGGCGTCTTGTGGTGAGCGCGGCCAGTGCCGTCGCGCCGGCCCAACGTTAGCCATTCGGCCGACTGGGTGAAACAAGCGCTGCTGGCTACGATTGAAACGCCTGTTCCCGATTTGCGGGGCAGGCGTTTTTTTCGTTTCAGGAGCTTGCAGATGATCGTTACCTTGCCGTATTCCCCTTATTCCCACGCCGTGCCGCGCTCGCGTTCCACGTTTATGCAAGCGCGCTGGTCCGCGCGGCTTACGCGCGCATTCCGCCGCGTCGGCTTCGGTTTCACGCTGATCGAACTGATGATCGTGCTGGCGATTGTCGGTGTGATTGCCGCCTACGCGATTCCCGCGTACCAGGACTATCTGGCTCGCAGCCGTGTGGGCGAGGGGCTGTCGCTCGCCGCATCGGCGCGGCTCGCGGTGGCCGAAAATGCCGCGAGCGGCAATGCGTTCGGCGGCGGTTATGCGTCGCCGCCGGCCACGCGCAACGTGGAGTCCGTTCGCGTCGACGAAGATACCGGCCAGATCACCGTCGCCTTCACGACGCGCGTTGCGCCGGCCGGCTCGAACACGCTCGCGCTCGTACCATCGGTTCCAGACAACGCGGATGCGCCGACCGCGCGCGTCGCGTTGAGCAAGGGCGCCATGCAGGCGGGCTCGCTCACGTGGGAGTGCTTCACCGGCGGTAAAGCCGCGTCGTCGCTGCCGGCGCCGGGCGCCGGTCCCGCACCCGCTGAAGCGCCCACCTTGCCGTCGAATCTCGCCCCGCCGGAATGCCGCTCGTGACCGACGACGCGAATCGGATGGATGAGTGAGCGCATCGACGTAAAAGGCTGATTTTTGGCATATTTCAGCTCGGCCGGCGCACAGCGGGAGGATTTTTTTGTATAGTGCGCCGGTTGCTGACGCCCACCGGTTACTCGATGCCCACCCCATTCGCGCGCTACCTCTCTCTCGTTCTGTTGGCTCTCGCGTTGGTGCTGCCGTATGCAGTTGTCAACCACACGTATCCGATTCCGACGTTCTACGCTGAATTCACCGCGCTCGCGCTGTATCTGCTGACCGGCGCGGGTGTCGTGCTCCTGTTCGTCAGCGCGACACCGCGCATTTCGTTCGCATCGCCCGTCGTCGCGCTCGTACCGTTGCTGTTCGGGCTGCTGCTGGTGGCGCAATCGGTGTTGCTGCCGGTCGCGCAGCCGTCGATGAACTGGCTCGGCGGCGGGTTTCTGCTCGCCGCATTCATGGCGACGCAGGCGGGCTACGGTTTCACGCGCGCGAAGCTCAATGAGACGGCGCTGCGCTGGGCGGCCGGGGCATTGATCGTGGGCGGTCTGTTCGCGGTGTTCTGTCAGCTGATCCAGTTGTTTCATCTCGAGGTGCGCGTGTCGCCGTTCGTCGTCGCCTATAACGTGACCACCGAGCGCCGGCCGTTCGGCAATATGGCGCAGGCGAACCACCTCGCCACCTACATCGCGTTCGCGATGGCGGGGGCGCTGTATCTCGTGCAGACGCGGCGCATCGCCGTCGGCATCTGGCTGCTGGTGTCGACGATTTTCGCGGTTGGACTCGCGTTGACCGTCTCGCGCGGTCCGTGGCTGCAGATGGGCGTGCTCGTGGTGGCGGGTTTCTGGATGGCGTTCGCACAGACGCGCGATCACGCTCAGTTACGCCGCGGCAATCGCGAATGGATCATCCCGATCGTGCTGGCGGTGCTGTTCTTCGCGATCAATGCTTTGATCCGCTGGGCCAATGTGCGCTATCACCTGGAGCTCGGGCAATCCGCGGCCGACCGCTTCAAGGACGCCGGCCAGATCGCGCCGCGCCTCGCGTTGTGGAGGTACGGGTGGACGATGTTCAAGACGCATCCGCTGCTAGGCGTGGGCTGGGGCGAATTCCCGAGCTATCAATACGAGTTCGCGAAGACGCTGGGCGGCGTCGAGATCGCCAACAACTCGCATGACATTTTCATCGACCTGCTCGCCAAGACCGGCTTGATCGGCCTCGCGATCGTGCTGTTCGGCCTCGTCACGTGGCTCGTGCGTGTGGTGCGTGCGCCGCAAACTGCCGCGCGCGTGTTCGGCATCGCGCTGATCGGCGTGCTGGTGATGCATGCGCTGGTCGAATATCCGCAGCAGTACATGTTCTTTCTGCTGCCGGCGATGTTCGTGTTCGGCTTGCTGGAGACGCGGCCGTTGCGGCTCGTTCCCGGGCGTCTGTCGTTCGGCGCGTTTGTGGTGGTGGTATTCGGCGGCCTCGCGGCGCTCTATCCGGTGTATCGCGACTACGCGCGCGCCGAGGTGCTGTATTACGGCGCGCGTCCCGCCGAGCAGTATCGCGCGGACCCGTCGTTCCTCTTTCGGGCGTGGGGCGATTACGGTCTCGCGACGCTGCTGCCGATGAATTCGATGGACTTGCAGCACAAGCTCGCCATGCACAGGCAGGCGATGGCGCTCTTGCCGGGCGAAACGGTGCTGCGCCGCTATGCGGTATTGCAGGCGCTGAGTGGCGATACGGCGGCGGCATTCGACACCGTCGAACGCCTGAAAATCTTCGCCGAGGAATTGAAAGACTGGCCGTCGCAATTGAGCTATCTGTACGAACTGTGCGACGAGCAGAAGACGTTGACCGGCTTCAAGGCGGAATTGATGAAGCGCTATGGCATGCCGCCGCACGACGTCAATCAGGACGACGAGAGCGAGGAGGATTGAGCCGCGCTGTCGTTCATACGCCGCAGAGGTGAGCGGGGCGTCGTCACCCCCCGGCCACCCAATCCCCCGATTTCCCGCCGTGCTTTTCCATCACCCTCACATCGGTGATCGTCATCCCGCGATCGACCGCCTTGCACATGTCGTACACCGTCAGCAGCCCAACCTGAACGGCGGTCAGCGCTTCCATCTCCACACCGGTTCGTCCGAGTGTTTCCACCTGAACCGTGCAATGGACGCCGGGTAGCGTGTCGTCGAGTTCGAAGTCCACCTTGACGCGCGTCAGCGCAAGCGGATGACAGAGCGGGATGAGATCGGCGGTGCGCTTCGAGCCTTGAATCGCGGCGATGCGCGCGATGCCGATCACGTCGCCTTTTTTCGCGTTTCCGTCGCGGATCAGCGCGAACGTCTCCGGCAACATGCGGATCGAGCCGCGCGCGATGGCGATGCGCTTGGTCTCCTGCTTGCCGCCGACGTCCACCATATGCGCCTGGCCGGCAGCGTCGAAATGAGTGAGTTCAGGCATGGTTGGGCTCCTTCAGAGGGCGCCTATCATAGCAGCGCGCCGGGGCGGGGATTCGTAGCGAGGTGTCTGCGGCCCGGATCAGCCAAACTGTCCGAAGCACTGCGGCGACTGACTACAATGACCCCATGCCCGCTATCTTAGTCCGAGCGGCGGGCGTCGCTTTTCGACTTCGTCATACCGATCTCGGATGCGTCTCAAACGCTTTCTTGCCGCGTTGTTGTCCGTTGCGCTCGCCGCGCCGCCGGGCGCGTTCGCGCAATCGCATGCCGCGTCCAATGTCACGCCCGGCACCATGCAGTCCGCGGAATCGCCGTTGGTGAGTGGCCCGGCCGATTCTTATGCGGACCCGATCGTGCCGCCCGGCATCGCACAAGGCGTGTTCGGCGTATATGGCGGCGCGCGGAGCCGCTTTTCCCAACGGGACTTCCTTCGGGGCGGCGGTTCAAACACCGGCTGGCGCGCGCCGATCGTCGCGCAGCAATTGCCCGACCTCGGCAGCGGCGGTTCAGACTCGCTGACGCCGCAGGCCGAGCGCAAACTCGGCGAACGCGTGATGCGCGAAGTGCGCCGCGATCCCGACTATCTCGACGACTGGCTGGTGCGCGACTACCTCAACTCGGTCGCCGCGAAACTCGCCGCGGCGGCGAGCACGCTCTACATCGGCGGCTATCGTCCGGACTTCGATCTGTTCGCGGTGCGCGATGCGCAGATCAACGCGTTCTCGTTGCCGGGCGGTTTTATCGGCGTCAACACCGGCTTGATCGTGGCGACGCAAACCGAGTCCGAGCTTGCGTCCGTCGTCGGCCACGAGATGGGCCACGTCTTGCAGCGGCACATTTCGCGGATGCTCACGGCCGGCGAGCGCAGCACCTACGCCGCGCTCGCCGGCATGCTGTTCGGCGTCCTGGCGGGCGTGCTCGCGCACAGCGGCGACCTGGGCAGCGCGATCGCGATAGGCGGCCAGGCGTATGCCATCGACAACCAGTTGCGTTTCTCGCGTTCCGCCGAGCACGAGGCGGACCGCGTCGGCTTCCTGCTGCTCGCCGGCGCCGGTTACGACCCGTATGCGATGACGAGCTTCTTCGGCCGCCTCGATCGCGCGTCGATGAGCGACACGGGCATCCCGGCCTATGCGCGCACGCACCCGCTGACCGGCGAACGGATTGCCGACATGGAAGACCGCGCGCGCCGCGCGCCGTACCGGCAGCCGCATCAAGCGTCCGAATATGGTTTCGTGCGAGCGCGGGCGCGCTTGCTGCAGGATCGCTCGCGCGGCGAATACGCGGACGAAATTTCGCGCTTGCGCTCGGAGATCGAGGACCGGACAGCGGTGAATGTCGCCGCGAACTGGTACGGCATCGCCTATGGACAGATGCTGCTGGACCGTTACGACGACGCGGCGGCGTCGCTGGCTGCCTCGCGCGCGGCGTTTGGCGTGAGCGAGCAAGGAGCAGGGGAGCCCGCGCGCAGCTCGCCGAGCCTCGACGTGCTGGCCGCCGATATCGCGCGGCGCGCCGGTCGCAACGACGAAGCAGTTCGTCTCGCCGAGTTCGCGCAAAAGCGCTGGCCGCAGTCGAATGCTGCGATCGACATGCATATCCGCACACTGCTGACGTTGCGGCGTTTTGCCGATGCGCAGGTCTTGGCCCGCCAGGAGACGCGTGCTCAACCGGACCAGCCGGCCTGGTGGATGTATCTCGCGCAGGCCAGCGCCGGCAGCGGCGATGCGTTGACACAGCATCGCGCAATGGCGGAAAAGTTCGCGCTCGAGGGGGCGTGGCCATCGGCCATCCGTCAACTGAAGGACGCGCGCGATTTGAAGGCGATTGGCTACTACGACCTCGCAACCGTCGATGCGAGGCTGCATGAGATGGAGGGCCGCTATCAGGAGGAGCGGCTCGACGAGAAGAGCTAGGGGCGTGTTGGCATCGTTGCCGCTCGACGAGAAGAGCTAGCGGCGTGTTGGCATCGTTGCCGCTCAACGGCAGAGCCGCGATACAGCTCGCGCGGAGCAAACAGCCGGAACCGAGACCCTAGACTCGCGCCGCCGGACTGGCAACAAAGCCGAACCGCGCGGCGACTTCCGCTCGCCGCACCGGTTGCAAGGGCAAGACCAGCCCATTGTTCCAGCGCAACTCGCCGCCCGTCGAATCGTCTGTCAGTGTGGCGTGATCGGCGAAAATTTCCAGATCGTGATCATGCAAAACCGCGACCCTCGGCGGCGCGGAGCCATCGACGAACACGATCCCGCCTTCATCGTCGACGAATACCGCCGAGGGCTCGAACGCGCCGCCGGCCTGATCCGTCAGCGAAAGCGCGCCGGCGGCATCGAGCGACAACCTCACCACCCACGGCGTATAGCCCAGCTCGACATAAACCCGCTGCGGGCCATTCTGAAAGAACCACTGTCCGTGTTCGTCGGCGTCGTAGTTCCGATTGATGAATCCGAGCAGCGCCTCATGCCGGATCGGCTCACCGGGCAAGCCGCTCGCCTGCGCCGCCTCGTCCCGCATGCGCCAGTTGCCGCGCCGGTCCAGCATCAGCCACCCTGTGCAACCCGGCACATTAGGCCACTTGGCGAGGGCCTGCCTGACGATGTCATCCATGATCGACGTGCCGCTCCAGGTAGCCGAACACGCGTCGCGACAGCCAGTCGATGCGGCCGGGGAACGGCCCCGTCATGAAGCCGGCGTGGCCGCCGTGCCTCGGTTGATCGAGTTCGACCGCGACCGACACGTCGTGCCGTGACGGCAACGCAGCGGCCGGCAGGAACGGATCGTTGCGCGCGTTCAGCACCAGCGTCGGCACCTGAACGTGCGGCAGCAAAGGCCGCGTGGTCGCGCTGCTCCAGTAGTGGTCGGTATCGCGAAAGCCGTGCAGCGGCGCGGTCACGACGTTGTCGAACTCGTACATCGTGCGGCTCGCGAGCATCGCGTCACGGTCGAACAGGCCCGGAAACTGGACCAGCTTCTGCTCGGCCTTCTGCTTCAACGTCTTCAGGAAACTGCGCGTGTAGACCATGCCGAAGCCCTGCGACAGCGCGCGTCCGCCGGCGTGCACGTCGATCGGCGTGGAAATGGCCGCCGCGGCCGAGACAACCGGCGCCGCATCGTCACGCCGCTCGCCGAGCCAGCGCAGCAACACATTGCCGCCGAGCGACACGCCCGCCACGACGATCGGCCCGCGATGCGCGGCCCGCAAGCGCCGCAGAATCCAATCGACTTCGTTGCTGTCGGCGAGATGGTAGAAGCGCGGCAACAGATTCAACGCTCCGCTGCAACTGCGAAAGTGCGGCACGACGCCATGCCAGCCGTATTCGCGCGCGGCCGACATCAGCGTGGCCGCATAGTGCGACGCCGAACTGCCTTCCAGGCCGTGAAACAGCACGAAGAGCGGGGCGTCGGCGGCAGGCGCCCGAGGGGCGGAAGTGGCGTTGCCGGCAGGATCGTGCACGACCCAATCGAGGTCGATGAAGTCGCCGTCGGGCGTGTCCCAGCGCTCGCGGCGGAACGTCACCGCCGGGCGGCGCGCGAACAGCGACGGAACGATGGTCTGCGCATGCCGGTTCGGCAGCCAGAGCGGCGCGCGATAGAGCAGTTCGACAGTAGCGTCGACAGCGACCGCGGCGCGGGCGGCGACGGAAGCGGCGGATTGATCGTGCGTCGCCGCCCAGCTCCCCAAGAGGGCTTCCTTCGGGGCGGGGGACTTCGTGCGGGGCGTGCTCATTCCGGCGTCGAACAGGAGATGAAACGGAACAAGGCGCGCGTCAGTGCAGCGAGCCCTGGCCATGCCGCATTTTCGTGGCGAACTGGCTGGCGGCCTCGTTCGGCATCGGGCTTGCATGAATGTGCGCGATGCGCCATTCGCCGCGCTCGTGGACCATCACGTAAGTGGTGAACACCATGGCGGGCGTGGCGGTAGGATCGGCCGGGCGATGCGCTTCGGCGATCGCGTAGACGACGGTGCCGAGGCTGTCGTAGACGCGGATATCGAGCGGTTCGATGGAAACAGGCGCGGCTTCGAGCTGGATCTGCAAGCCGGCGCGAATGCTGTCGAGACCGTGCAGATGCGAGCCGTCGGCGCAGATGCAACTGACGAACTCCTCATCGATCCACAGGCCCATCAAGCTGTCGATATTGACCTCGGCGACGGCCTGATAGTAGGCATTCAGCGTATCGGCGGCGGCTTCGAAGATATGGGCAAAACGTGGCATGGCTCGTCAGTCTCTTGTGCGCGGCGCGCGGTTGCGGGGCAGCGGTCAGCGGGACAGTCCGGCGCGCCGGACGATCGCACCCGAGCGCCAGAATGCCCGCGCCGCAAGGCGCGAACATGACGCGACGCGCTCAGGGCGTGCGGTGTTGCGTGCGAGTGTCAGTGGGCTCAGCGTTGCGCGAGCAGCATGCCGCGCAAATCGCCGAAGACCTGCTCGGCGCTCAACTGCTTCAGGCAGTTCAGATGGCCGAGCGGACACTCGCGCTGAAAACAGGGGCTGCATTCGAGATGAAGCCATTGTACCTTCGCAAGCTCCGACAAGGGCGGCGTGTGGCGCGGATCGGTGGAACCGTACACCGCCACCAGCGGCCGGCGCAGGGCGGCCGCCACGTGCATCAGACCGGAATCGTTGGTGACGACCGCGCCGGCCCGCGAGATCAACGCGCACGCTTCGCCCAGCGCGGTCTGGCCGCACAGGTTGCGCACGTTCGGCGCCTTCTCGGCGATTGCCTGGGCCAACGGCGCATCTTTCGGCGAACCGAGCGCGACGATCTGCGTGTACGGGAACGACTGGCCGACCATTTGCGCGAGCGCCGCGAAATGCTCGGGCGGCCAGCGCTTGGCGGGACCGTACTCGGCGCCGGGGCAGAACACCAGCAGCGGCACGCGGGTATCGAGATTGAAGCGCGCGGAGACACGCGCCGCTTCGTTCAGATCGGCGTCGAGCCGCGGCATCGGCAGATCGCCGGGGACCTTCGCGCCGGGCGCGTAGGCGAGGGCGGCGTATTGGTCGACCATCGGCGGGCGCTCGTCCTTGCGCGGATTGGCGTGGCGCACGTTCAACAGGCCGTAGCGGCTTTCGCCGGTATAGCCGATGCGCAAGCGGATGCCCGCCATCCACGGAATCAGCGCCGACTTGAGCGAGTTCGGCAGCACGTAGGCGGCGTCGTAGCCGACGTCGCGCAAGTCGCTCGCCAGTTGCCAGCGGCGCAGCATTTGCAGCTTGCCGTGCGCGAGGTCGGTGGCGTAGACGTCGCGGATTTCCGGCATGCGTTCGAGCACGGGCGCGACCCAGGAGGGCGCGACCGCGTCGATGACCATGCGCGGGTGCAATTTCGCGAGGCGCGCAAACAGCGGCTGCGCCATCAATGCGTCACCGATCCAGTTCGGTGCGATAACCAACGCGCGACGCATCAGAGTGAGTGTCCGGTGTTCAGTCGAAGCGCCGCGCGAGCCATGCGCGCGGCGTTCGGATAGGTAAAAGGGAAATTGCCGCGAGCTGCCTGGCGCTCGTTCCGCAAAGCCGGATGCGCAGTGGCGGCTTGCGTCCCGCGCGCCCGGTGTGGCGCTCGTAGCCGCGTTTGCCTCTGCCCTGGCTGCCGCCTAACGTTCGCCGCTGCCCGCTGAAAGGCCACGCGCGGCTCGCCGAACGGCGAACCGGGCAGTGGAATCCGCAATGGATCAGGCGGTAGATCGGGCGGTGAATCAGCCGACAGCAACTCAGGAGCAAGCGGAAAGCCCGGCTGCCGTCCCGCGAGGGACCAGCCAGGCGCGCCGCGCCGCCAGCGCCCGCTGCTCAGTGGGTAGCGTTCGGTCTTAATGACCTTTGACCACTTCGCCGTCGCGCAGCTTGTAACGCGTGCTGCAATACGGGCAGCGCGCCTCGCCGTGCGTGACGTCGATGAAAACGCGCGGATGCGCGCTCCAGCGCGGCATGGCCGGGTTTGGGCAGTACGCCGGCAAATCTTTCGCCGACAGTTCGACCAGCGGCATTTCCTTGATTTCGCTCATGAGACTTTCTCGTTGTATGCAGGGTGCGGGCGTTGCGCCGTTAAACAGCCGAAGCCAGGGCAACGCGCGTTAAATCTTGGTGAGCCAGTGCGCGTACTTCTCGCTCCTGCCGTTCACGATGTCGAAGAAGCCCGACTGCAGCTTCTCGGTGATCGGGCCGCGTGCGCCCGCGCCGATCGTGCGGTTGTCGAGCTCGCGGATCGGCGTGACTTCGGCGGCCGTGCCGGTGAAGAACGCTTCGTCGCAGGTGTAGACCTCGTCACGCGTGATGCGCTTTTCGATCACCGGAATGCCCATGTCGCGCGCCAGCGTAATGACCGTGTCGCGCGTGATGCCGTCGAGGCACGACGACAGATCGGGCGTGTACAGCTTGCCGTTGTTGACGAGGAAGAAGTTCTCGCCCGAGCCTTCCGACACGTAGCCGTCGACGTCGAGCAGCAGCGCTTCGTCGTAGCCGTCGGCGATCGCTTCTTGGTTGGCGAGGATCGAGTTCACGTACCAGCCCGACGCCTTCGCGCGCACCATCGACACGTTCACGTGATGGCGCGTGAACGACGAGGTCTTGACGCGGATGCCCTTGGCGATGCCGTCTTCACCGAGGTAAGCGCCCCACGGCCAGGCGGCGATCGCCACGTGGATCGTGTTGCCCTTGGCCGACACCCCGAGCTTTTCCGAGCCGACCCAGATGATGGGGCGCAGATAGCAGGACTCCAGTTTGTTTTCGCGGACCACTTCGCGCTGCGCCGCGGCGAGCGTTTCGTGGTCGAAGGGCACGTCCATCTGGAAGATCTTGGCCGAGTTGAGTAGCCGCTTGGTGTGTTCCTGCAGACGGAAAATCGCGGTGCCGCCGTCGGCCGTCTTATAGGCGCGCACGCCCTCGAAAACGCCCATGCCGTAATGCAGCGTGTGGGTGAGCACGTGGATCTTGGCATCGCGCCACTCGATGAGCTTGCCATCCATCCAGATCTTGCCGTCGCGGTCGGCCATTGACATACGATTCTCCAGCGGGTGCGGTTGTGCGTTTGTGAGTGCCCTCGAACCCGGCGCCTTGCGCGAGGCCGCGGGGGACAAGCGCGGGGACAAGCGCAGGGACAAGAAAACCTGGGGCTGCCCGGCGTTTTCTCGTGGGGTCATGCGAGGAGCGTTATTTTAGCGTCTTTTGCACACCAAACGGGCATTTGGCCGCACTTCGGGCGCTATAATTCGGCGCACGCATAATTCATATCCGGATGCGCCAGCGGGTGCTTGACGACCTGGCGCCGACTTCCCCTTCGTTGCGGCGCCGCCTCGCGTCCGCGTTTCGCCTCATGCTCGCTCGTCTGTCCGATACCGATCGCCGCGCCTTTATCGAGGGCGCGCGCGCGTATTCGCCCACGCTCATGGCGATTTTCTCGTGGGGCCTCGTCACCGGTATCGCGATGAGCAAGTCGGTGCTCACGGTGCCGCAGGCGCTCGCCATGTCGCTGCTGTGCTACGCCGGTTCGTCGCAACTGGCGGTGCTGCCGCTGCTCGCCGCCAAGCTGCCGATCTGGACCGTGCTGCTCACGGCCGCGATGGTCAATACGCGTTTTGTGATCTTCAGCGTCGGCCTCGCGCCGCACTTCTCCTATCTGTCGATGTGGCGGCGCATCGTGCTCGGCTACTTCAACGGCGACGTGATCTATCTGCTGTTCCAGAAAAAGAGCTTCCCGACCGGCTACGTGCCGGGCAAGGAGGCGTATTTCTGGGGCATGGCGCTGTGCAGTTGGCTGTCGTGGCAAGTGTCGTCGGTCGCCGGCATCTTGCTGGCGAGCATGATTCCCGACAACTGGGGCCTTGGCCTCGCCGGCACGCTGGCGCTGCTGCCCATCATGGTGGCGGCGATCGCGACGCGCTCCACGCTGGTCGCGGTCAGCGTGGCGGGCGTGGTGTCGCTGCTCGCCTTCGATCTGCCGTACCGGCTCGGGCTGCCGCTCGCGGTGATCGCCGCGATCGTGGCCGGCAGCGCCGCCGATCTGATGGTCGAGCGCGCCGATCTGCGCCGTATCCGTAGCAACAGCGCCGGAGATTCCCGATGACATCCACGCAAATCTGGCTGGCCATTTTCGGCATGACGCTGGTCACCGCCGTGACACGCGCGATGTTTCTAATCGGTGGTGAGCGCACGGTGTTGCCGGAGCGCGTGCAGCGGATGCTGCGTTATGCGCCGGCGGCCGCATTGGCCGCCGTCGTGCTCCCCGACGTGCTGGCGACGCCCGAAGGTCTGTCGTTCGCGCCGTCCAACCACGAGTTTTATGCGACGCTAGCCGGTCTCGGGTGGTTTTTGTGGCGGCGCACCATGCTTGGCACGATCGTCGTCGGGATGCTCGTATTCACCGTCCTGCGCCTTGTCGTGTGAGTTGGGGGGCGTGGATCGGGCGGTAAATGCTGCGTCGCGACACGGGCCAAGCGGCTGGCAAATACGGGGCATACGCCCCGCCGCGGGTCAGAAGGCCGTAAGGATCAGTTAAAATGGCCGTTTCCGGGATAACCGCGCCGCTGCATCGCGCGAGCCGCGGCCCCGCCGCCGGCACCCGATTCAGTGGAGCCGCCGCCGTGCCGAAGCGCTGAAGCTTGTCGCGCCTCGCCCGCCGCGCGTCGTCCGCCACCGCCTTCTCATCAACTCGCACACAAACGCCCATGAACAAGGTATTGCGTCTCTCCGATCTGATCGCCGAAGGCAAGCTATCCGGCAAGCGCGTGTTCATCCGCGCCGATTTGAACGTGCCGCAGGACGATCAAGGCAACATCACCGAAGACACCCGCATCCGCGCCTCCGTGCCGGCGATCAAGGCCGCGCTCGACGCCGGCGCGGCCGTGATGGTCACGTCGCACCTGGGCCGTCCGACCGAAGGCGACTTCAAGCCGGAAGATTCGCTTGCGCCGGTCGCCAAACACCTCGCCGATCTGCTCGGCCGGGACGTGCCGCTGGTCTCCAACTGGGTTGAGAACGGCGTGAACGTGGCGCCGGGCTCGGTCGTGCTGCTGGAAAACTGCCGCGTCAACAAGGGCGAAAAGAAGGATTCCGACGAACTCGCGCAGAAAATGGCGAAGCTCTGCGACGTCTACGTGAACGACGCATTCGGCACCGCGCACCGCGCCGAGGCCACCACGCACGGCATCGCGAAGTACGCGCCCGTCGCGTGCGCCGGGCCGTTGCTGGCCGCCGAGCTCGAAGCGCTCGGCAAGGCGCTGGGCGCGCCGAAGCGCCCGCTGGTGGCGATCGTCGCCGGCTCGAAGGTGTCCACCAAGCTGACCATTCTGAAGTCGCTCGCCGACAAGGTCGACCAGTTGATCGTCGGCGGCGGCATCGCCAATACGTTCATGCTGGCCGCGGGTCTGAAGATCGGCAAGTCGCTCGCCGAAGCCGATCTGGTGAACGAGGCCAAGGCCATCATCGAGGCCGCGAAAGCCCGCGGCGCCTCGGTGCCGATCCCGACCGACGTGGTCACGGCCAAGGAGTTCGCGCCCACCGCCAAGGCCGAAGTCAAGGCCGTCGCCGACGTACAGGACGACGACCTGATCCTCGACATCGGACCGGAAACCGCCAAGGCGCTGGCCGCTCAACTGGAAAAAGCCGGCACGATCGTGTGGAACGGCCCGGTCGGCGTGTTCGAATTCGACCAGTTCGGCAACGGCACGAAGACGCTGGCCGAGGCGATCGCCAAATCGCCGGCGTTCTCGATCGCAGGCGGCGGCGACACGCTCGCGGCGATCGCCAAGTACGGCATTCACGACAAGGTCAGCTACATTTCGACGGGCGGCGGCGCCTTCCTCGAATTCCTCGAGGGCAAGAAGCTGCCGGCGGTCGAAATCCTCGAATCGCGGGCCTGACGTGGCGACGCGCTCCCCCACGGTCAAGTCCGCCAAGGCGCGCGGCGGCAAGTCGCCGCGCAACACCGCGGCAGCATCGGCAGGGGAGCGCCCGGCGCGCTCCGCCGCCGCCCCGATAGCGGCGCGGACTCTCGGCGAAACGGCCGTGCTCGCTCCCCCGCCGGCGCCCCGCGTGCCCGTATCGAACACCGCTTCATCCAATAAAGCGACGCTGGTTTCAACCGGCGCGCGGCCCCTGGCAGCATCCTTCGGTGCGCAGCCTCCGCATCCGACTCGCAGCGCTCTTTCCAGCGATCTCACCCAGACGAGGAGACTCATGCATCGCGCCACCAAGATTGTCGCCACCATCGGACCGGCTTCCAGCACGCCGGAAATCCTCCTGCAAATGATTCAGGCAGGAGCCGACGTGGTGCGGCTCAATTTCTCGCACGGCACCGCCGACGACCACCGCCAGCGCGCCGAATTCGTGCGCGAGGCGGCCCGTCAGGCCGGCCGCGAAGTCGCCATCATGGCGGACCTGCAAGGCCCGAAGATCCGCGTGGGCAAATTCGAAAACGGCAAGGTCGCGCTGGTCGCCGGCGAGCCGTTCATTCTCGACGCCGACTGTGAACTCGGCAACCAGGAACGCGCCGGTCTCGACTACAAGGATCTGCCGCGCGACCTGAAGCCGGGCGACGTGCTGTTGCTCAACGACGGCCTGATCGTGCTGAACGTGGTCCGCGTGCTCGGCAACGAGATTCACACCACCGTCAAGATCGGCGGCGATCTGTCGAACAACAAGGGCATCAACCGCCAGGGCGGCGGTCTGACGGCGCCCGCGCTGACCGCGAAAGACATGGAGGACATCCGGACGGCGATGTCGCTCGGCGTGGATTTTGTCGCGGTATCGTTCCCGAAGAACGCCACGGACATGGAAATGGCCCGCCAACTGGCGAACATCGCCGGCGCGCCGTACGGCATCAAGCCGAAGATGATCGCCAAGATCGAGCGCGCGGAAGCGATTCCGGCGCTGCAAGGCATCCTCGACGCGTCGGACGGCATCATGGTCGCGCGCGGCGATCTGGCCGTGGAAGTGGGCAATGCCGCGGTTCCCGCGCTACAAAAGCGCATGATCCGGATGGCGCGCGAATCGAACAAATTCGTGATCACCGCCACGCAGATGATGGAGTCGATGGTCAACGCGCCGGTGCCGACCCGCGCCGAAGTGTCGGACGTGGCCAACGCCGTGCTCGACGGCACCGACGCGGTGATGCTGTCGGCGGAATCGGCGGCGGGCAAGTACCCGGTGCAAACCATCGAGACGATGGCGGCGATCTGTATCGAAGCCGAAAAGTCCGAACAGTCGGAGCTGGACAAGGACTTCCTCAATCGAACGTTCACGCGCATCGACCAGTCCATCGCGATGGGCGCGCTCTTTACCGCGTATCACCTGGGCGCGAAGGCGATCGTGGCGTTGACCGAATCCGGTTCGACCGCGCTGTGGATGTCGCGTCACTGGACGCACGTGCCGATTTTCGCGCTCACGCCGCGCGTCGGCAGCGAACGCGCGATGGCGCTGTACCGCAACGTGACCTCGCTGCATCTGGACACCAACACCGACCGCGACACGGCGTTGCAACAGGCGCTGGAAACCGTGGTGAGCAAGGGCTACGCGTCGCGCGGCGACATGGTGGTGCTGACCGTCGGCGAGCCGATGGGCCAGGCCGGCGGCACGAATACGCTGAAGATCGTGCGGGTCGGCGAACCGTATTGATTCGCTGCGACGAGTAGCAGACTGCTCGATCGGCACAGGCTTGATCGAGCGAAGCAGGCTGTCATGCCCCGCGAGAGGCGGCGCACAGACTCGAACAGCGCGCTTGGGCGAAGGTAGATGCGCCGCGCGCTTTCCAGGCTGCGCGAACTGCGCCGACCGACCGAAAGGGTGCGCAGCTTGCTTCGCGATCGAATCGCCCAAAAGATGCCGACGGCATAAGAATTCGTTTCAATCTAAGGAGTTACAGCATGCCTCTCGTATCAATGCGTCAACTGCTGGACCATGCCGCTGAAAACGGCTACGGCCTTCCGGCATTCAACGTGAACAACCTGGAGCAGGTGCAGGCGATCATGGCGGCGGCCGACAAGGTCAACGCACCGGTCATCATGCAGGCTTCCGCCGGTGCGCGTAAGTACGCGGGCGAGGCGTTCCTGCGCCACCTGATCGAAGCGGCGGTCGAGTCCTATCCGCACATCCCCGTCGTGATGCACCAGGACCACGGGCAGTCGCCGGCGGTCTGCATGGCGGCGATCCGCAGCGGTTTTACCAGCGTGATGATGGACGGTTCGCTCGAAGCCGACGGCAAGACGGTCGCTTCCTACGAATACAACGTCGAGGTGTCGCGCAAGGTGGTGGAAGCGGCGCATTCGATCGGCATCACCGTGGAAGCGGAGCTGGGCGTGCTGGGCTCGCTGGAAACCATGAAGGGCGACAAGGAAGACGGCCACGGCGCGGAAGGCACGATGACCCGCGAGCAACTGCTGACTGATCCCGAACAGGCCGCCGACTTCGTCAAGCTGACGCAATGCGACGCGCTCGCGATCGCGATCGGCACCTCGCACGGCGCGTACAAGTTCAGCAAGAAGCCCACGGGCGACATCCTGTCGATCCAGCGCATCAAGGAAATTCACCAGCGCATTCCGAACACCCATCTGGTGATGCACGGTTCGTCGTCGGTGCCGCAGGAACTGCTCGCGGAAATCCGCGAATTCGGCGGCGACATGAAGGAAACCTACGGCGTGCCGGTCGAGGAAATCCAGGAAGGCATCAAGAACGGCGTGCGCAAGATCAACATCGACACCGACTTGCGCCTCGCGATCACCGGCGCGATCCGCCGCTACATGGCGACCAATCCGGGCAAGTTCGATCCGCGCGATTATCTGAAGCCGGCGCGCGAAGCCGCGATGAAGATCTGTATCGAGCGCTACACGCAGTTCGGCTGCGAAGGCCAGGCCGGCAAGATCAAGCCGGTTTCGCTTGATAAAATCGCGGAGAAGTACAAGTCGGGCGAGCTGGCGCAAGTCGTCCGTTAAGCTGCATCGGGGTCAAGCTTTGGCTCTGCGCCTGGCCGTTTGGCCAGGTTGTCGTTAGATCGCCGTTCCCGCATCATCCGGGGAACGGCGTTTCCCTTTTGTTCCGCTCACACTTTTTTGCCTCACTTTTAGCGAACCACGACGATGTCTACCCTTTACGAATCCACGCTCCACTCGCTGCCGCTGCTCGGCCGCGGTAAAGTCCGCGACAACTATGCGGTGGGCAACGACCAGTTGCTGATCGTCACGACCGACCGTCTGTCGGCGTTCGACGTCATCATGGGCGAGCCGATTCCGAACAAGGGCCGCGTGCTCAACGAAATGGCGAACTTCTGGTTCGAGAAGCTGAAGCACGTGGTGCCGAATCATCTGACGGGTGTGGCGCCCGAATCCGTCGTGGCCGCGGACGAAGTCGAGCAGGTCAAGGGCCGGGCGGTCGTCGTGAAGCGCCTCGAGCCGATTCTCGTCGAGGCAGTCGTGCGCGGCTATCTGGCCGGCAGCGGCTGGAAAGACTACCAGGCCACCGGCTCGGTGTGCGGCGTGGAATTGCCGCCCGGGCTGCAGAACGCGCAGAAGCTGCCTGAGCCGATCTTCACGCCGGCGGCCAAGGCCGAGATGGGCCACCACGACGAAAACATCACCTACAACGAGATGGAGCGCCGCATCGGCACGGAACTGTCGGCCACGATCCGCGACATCTCGATCAAGCTGTACAAGGAAGCCGCTGATTACGCGGCCACGCGCGGCATCATCATCGCGGACACGAAGTTCGAATTCGGTCTGGACAATCACGGCAAGCTATACCTGATGGACGAGGCGCTCACCGCCGATTCGTCGCGTTTCTGGCCGGCTGACCAGTATCAGGTCGGTACCAATCCGCCTTCGTTCGACAAGCAGTTCGTACGCGACTGGCTCGAAACGCAGTCGTGGAAAAAAGAACCGCCGGCGCCGAAGCTGCCCGACGACGTGGTGACGAAGACGGGCGAGAAGTATCAGGAAGCGCTCGAACGCCTGACCGGTCACAAGCTGGCCTGATTACGCGCGCCTGGGTGGACCGCGCCGCGCGGGAAAACGCCGGGCCGCCCCAGGTTTTCGCTCCGGCAGGAAGTCCCCTGAAGGCCAGGCGC
This sequence comes from Paraburkholderia terricola, assembly GCF_003330825.1. Taxonomy (NCBI): domain Bacteria; kingdom Pseudomonadati; phylum Pseudomonadota; class Betaproteobacteria; order Burkholderiales; family Burkholderiaceae; genus Paraburkholderia; species Paraburkholderia terricola. The sequence goes on along the minus strand of NZ_CP024941.1, from coordinate 3,347,224 downwards.
GCAGCGACAGGTCCGGGGCGCTCTCAAGAAACAAGGAAGCCGCAACATGAGTGAAGTCCAGACTGCCCACACGCATGCCGCGCCAGTCGTCGGCGTGCTGATGGGGTCCAGTTCCGACTGGGAAGTGATGAGAAACGCCGTGGCGATTCTCCAGCAATTCGGCGTGCCGTACGAAGCGAAGGTCGTCTCCGCACACCGCATGCCCGACGAGATGTTCGCCTACGCCGAGAGGGCGCGCGAGCGCGGCATCCGCGCGATCATCGCGGGCGCGGGCGGCGCGGCGCATCTGCCGGGCATGCTGGCCGCCAAGACCACGGTGCCGGTGCTCGGCGTGCCGGTGGCGAGCAAGTATCTGAAGGGCGTCGACTCGCTGCATTCGATCGTGCAGATGCCCAAGGGCGTGCCGGTCGCCACGTTTGCGATCGGCGAAGCGGGCGCGGCGAATGCGGCGCTGTTCGCGGTGTCGATTTTGAGCGGCACGAGCGCGGAGTACGCGGAGAAACTGGCGGCGTTCCGTGTGCGCCAGAACGAGGCGGCTCACGCCATGGTGCTGCCTGCGCTGTAAGCGCGAAGGCGATTGTTTTAGACGTCCCCCTGTCTGACCCCCGGCCGGCGTGCAGTTTGACTGCTGAAGCGCCAGCCGCGACCGACCACTAAGATGAACCCAGACAACACACCGGTTTCACCGATTCTGCCCGGCGCATGGCTTGGCATGGTCGGTGGCGGCCAGCTCGGCCGCATGTTCTGCTTTGCCGCCCAGGCGATGGGCTATCGCGTCGCCGTGCTGGACCCCGACGAAAACAGCCCGGCGGGCGCGGTCGCCGACCGCCACTTGCGCGCGGCTTACGACGACGAAGCGTCGCTGACCGAACTCGCGCGGCTGTGCGCCGCGGTGTCGACCGAATTCGAGAACGTGCCGGCCGCGAGCCTCGATTTCCTCGCGCGAACCACGTTCGTCAGCCCGGCCGGCCGCTGCGTGGCGGTGGCGCAGGACCGCATCGCCGAGAAGCGCTTTATCGCGTCGTCGGGCGTGACGGTGGCGCCGCATGTGGTGATCGAATCGTCGGACGCGCTGGCCGCGCTCGACGACGCCAAGCTTGAAGCCGTGCTGCCGGGCATCCTCAAGACGGCTCGCATGGGCTACGACGGCAAGGGCCAGATTCGCGTGCGCAATGCCGACGAAGTGCGCGAGGCGCATGCGTCGCTCGGCGGCGTGCCGTGCGTGCTGGAAAAGCGCTTGCCGCTGAAGTTCGAGGTGTCCGCGCTGATCGTGCGCGCGTCGAGCGGCGCGTCGGCGGTCTATCCGCTCGCGCAGAACACGCATCGCGACGGCGTGCTGTCGCACACCATCGTGCCCGCGCCGGATGCCAGCGCGACGCTCGTCGCGCAAGCGCAGCAGGCCGCGCTGCAAATCGCCGACAAGCTCGGCTATGTGGGCGTGCTGTGCGTCGAATTCTTCATTCTCGAAGACGGTTCGCTCGTCGCCAACGAAATGGCGCCGCGTCCGCACAACTCCGGCCATTACACCGTCGACGCCTGCGCGACCAGCCAGTTCGAGCAGCAGGTGCGCGCGATGACCGGCATGCCGCTCGGCGACACGCGTCAGCATTCGCCGGCGGTGATGCTGAACATTCTCGGCGACGTGTGGTTTCCGGACGGCCCGAAGCGCGCGGCGGCCACGCCGCCATGGCACGAGGTCGCCGCGATGCCGGCGGCGCGTCTGCATCTGTACGGCAAGGAAGAGGCGCGTTGCGGCCGCAAGATGGGTCACGTGAACTTCACGGCGGCGACGCTCGAAGAAGCCCGCACGGCGGCGCGCGATTGCGCGCGGCTTCTGCATATCGCAACGAGCTGACGCGCGCCATGCCCGATCAACAGAAACCGGCCGAGGGCGCGGCGAACGCGTTGCCCGTCACCGCCGCGCAGATCGAGCATGCCGCGGCGCTGCTCGACGCGGGCGGTCTCGTCGCCTTCCCCACGGAGACCGTGTACGGACTCGGCGGCGACGCCGAGAACCCGGACGCGGTCGCGCGTATTTACGCGGCGAAGGGCCGGCCGGCGAATCATCCGGTGATCGTGCATCTCGCGCCGCAAGGCGATCCGAATTATTGGGTCGAGTATCTGCCGGCCGAGGCGCAGCGTTTGATCGACGCGTTCTGGCCGGGTCCGCTCACGTTGATTCTGAAGCGTGCCGCGCGTATCAATCCGGCGGTGAGCGGCGGGCAGGATTCGGTGGGGCTACGCTGTCCGTCGCATCCCGTGGCGCAGGCCTTGCTGGAGGCGTTCAGCGCGTTGCGCGACGGACATGGCGGGGTGGCGGCGCCATCGGCGAACCGGTTCGGGCATGTGAGCCCGACCACCGCGCAACATGTGCGCGACGAGTTCGGCGGCACGATTCATGTGCTGGATGGCGGCGCGTCGGATGTCGGCATCGAGTCGACGATCGTGGACCTGTCGCGCGGCTTTCCCGCGTTGTTGCGACCGGGGCGGGTGACGCCGCAAGATATCGCCGACGTGCTCGGCGAGGCGCCGCGCCTGCCGGATGGCTCCGACGCGACCGCGCCGCGCGCCTCGGGTACGCTGAAAGCGCACTATGCGCCGCGCACGCCGTTGGCGCTGCTGCCTTTCGAGGCGATCGAGCCGTTGCTTGCCGCGCGTCATGCGGATCGAGCCGACGAACGTGTCGCGTTGGTGGCGCGCGCTTCGCGTGCCGGACGCTGGGCTGACGCCGAAGGCGTGCATTTCGTTGCCGCGCCTGAGGATCCGCACGTTTACGCGCGCGAGTTGTACGGTTTGCTGCGAGCGTTGGATCGGGCGAACGTAGCGCGGATTCTCATCGAGAAGCTGCCGGACACGATCGAGTGGATCGCCGTCAATGACCGGCTTGGCCGCGCCGCGGCTGCGTTTGAAGCGCAAGGGTAGGCCCCGGCGTTTTATTCGCGCACACCATGAAAAACGCCTGGCTTGAAATCAGCCAGGCGTTCGCGGAATAAAAAACCAACGCCGTCACACGGCGCCCTGAATCACCTCACTTGCCAAGCCCACTAGCCGCGATCTGCTGCTGCACGTACTGTGCGAACAGCGCATGCACGTGCGTCGTCGGATGCACCGTATCGGCAAACATGTAAGTCTGATCCGCGCCCGCGACCGTGTAGGTTTGCGGCGAGCAGAACAGCGACGACGCATACGCCGACGGATTGGGTACGCCGTACTGCGCGGCGGCCGCCGCCATCGCGGTCAAATTACACGCCGTGCCCGTGTTCGTCACGGTAAAACCGCTGGCCGATGCGTTGGCCATCAGCGTGTCTTGCCATGTGTAAGCGTCGATAGGAATGACCTTGCTGTAGATGCCGGCCTGCTGTAACGCACCGAAGAACGCGGCGTTATACACCTTCGTGATCCCGGACAACAACGTCGGCGCGAGCGGCCCCGACGTCGGGATCAACGACTGCGCGAGCGGCGTGCTGCCGATGTCCGGAACGTTCGCCACCACCACGTGCGTTGCGCCGTTCTGCAGAATCACGCCGACCTGCTGCGCCAGCGCGACGGCCACCGGCACCAGCGTGTTTTGCGTTTCCTTCAGTACCGCAGTTTGCGCGTCCATGCCGCCGGCGATGTCGGTCTGAATCGCGGCCGTGAGCGCGGAGAGTTGCACGAAAATGTCGTTGGCGCCGCCGTTCACGAGCACCAATTGATTCGAATTGAAGCTGCCGTGAGCGGACAGATAGTTTTGCACCTGCGTGACGACCGGCACGGTGGTGGCTTGCGCATAGCTCGGTTGTCCGGCCGCCGCGTGCCCCGGACCGTTCGGGTCCACCACGCGCGCGCCGCCTTGCGCGTAGCCATAGCCGGAGGTGTTCACGAGCGGTTGACCAAAGCCGCCGAGTGCCGCGGCGGACAACGTGTCGCCATAGTATTCGGCAACTTTCTGCGTCCACACCTCACCGGGATTGGTCGTGAAGCGGCCGCCGCCGAAGCTGCCCTGGATCACCGGCGCATAGGTGCCGACGTCCGACAAGCTGTCGCCGAACGACACGATCTGCAACTTCACGCCGCCCGCAGGCGTGCTGCTTGAATTGTTGTTGTCATCGCCGCCGCCGCACGCCGCAAGCAGCGCAAACGCCGTGCTGGCCAGCGTGACTTTCGTGACGCGCGACCACCGCTGTTTCCTCGATGCTGTTTGATTCATTTTGACTTCATCTCCTCGTATGTCTGGCCCTATGCCATGTGTTGCAGGCAGCGCCCGCCGCGTCGGCGGCGTGACGACAGCTTACAGAATCTTCTACGGTCTGCGCGTCGTTTGAAACGCGGCCGTATTGCGTTCGTTCATCGTCGTATCCAGGGTCGTGGGCGCCGGGTCCGCGGCGCGGCGCGCGTGATAATCCGCGGCCCACGCGGGCGGCGCGAACAGCGCGCGCAGCTTGTTGCGCCAGCCGCGCACGCTCGCGAAGTCCGCGGCCATCGATGCCCATTCGTGAAACGTCGCCTTGAGCGGGTTATACGTGTGAAGCGGTTCGACGATGCCGTACACCGGCGCCTCGCGCGAATCTTCCTCGACATAGCTGCCGAATAGCCGGTCCCAGATCACCAGCACGCCGGCGTAATTGCGGTCGATATAACGATCGTTGCGCGCGTGATGTACGCGATGAATCGACGGCGTGTTGAACACGTATTCGAGCCAGCGGAGCTTGCCGCCGAATTTGCCGATCGCCTGCGTATGCACGAAAAACTGGAAGCCGAGATTGATCAACACGATGGCGACGATCTGCGTCGGCGCACAGCCGAGCACGGCGAGCGGAATCCAGAACAGCCACATGCCGGCGACCGGATACATCAGGCTCTGACGGAACGCGGTGGAAAAATTCATCCGCTCCGACGAGTGATGCACGACGTGCGCGGCCCACAGCCAGCGCACGCGATGACTGCAACGATGGAACACGTAGTAGAGCAGGTCTTGCGCGACGAACAGCACGGCGAACGACACCCAGCTCGCCTGCCAGGTGTGGACGCGGTAGTGGTCGTGGACAAACGCGTAGACGGGAATGATGGCGAGCCACGCGAGTTTGTCGGCGGCTTGCTGCATCAGCGCGAGCGCGGCGTTGCAGAGCGTGTCGGGCCAGCTATAGAGCCGCGCGCCGGGGCGCGTGCGCCGCACATGCCACGCCTCCCAGCCGATGCATGCGAGAAAGACCGGCGCCATGGCGAGCAGCAGCAATTCGGCATCGAATTGCATCGTGTCTTCCTCCGTGGTCCCTGAGCGCCGCGTGTGCCGCGGCGGTTGGTGTCGTTATCGTTTGAGGAGCCCTCGCTACCGTGGCGGCTGCGCGGCTCGCGCGCCGCGCTGGGTGTTTTACGCGCCCCTCGAACACTGCCCGACAGCGTACACGCTTAGGGCATGGGCGCGCGCGGCTTCGCTAGAAGGAATCCTCAATGGGCGCCGCGTTTGCGCGGGTTTTTCCTGGGTTTGCCGTCCGCCGCGCCGGCCGATTTAGCGCGCGGTTCGGTGACGGGCGCCGCGACTTGCCTCGCGCCCTGTTCCGGTCCCTGGTACACCCACTCGAGCAACGCGTCGTGCGCGGCGCGCGCCGCTTCCGAATGCGGATCGTTGATGAGGCTGACCACCACGTAGCTGTTGCCGTCCGCCGAGGCCACATAGCCCGCGATCGCGCGCACGTCGCGCAAGGTGCCGGTCTTGATGTGCGCGTTGCCGCCCGCGCCCCGGTTGGTCAAGCGGTTGCGCATCGTGCCGTCGACGCCCGCGATCGGCAGCGACTCCACGAACACCTGGGCGACCGGGCTCGCGTTGGCCCGCTGCAGCAGATCGGCGAGCGCGAGCGCGGTGATGTGCTCGTCGCGCGAGAGGCCCGAGCCGTTGTCGAGCGTCAGGTATTCCATGTCGACGCTGTCGCGGCGCAGAAACGCCTCGATCGCGCGCGCCGATTTGGCGGGCGTGGCGGGCGGCTTTTCCTCGGCCGCGCCGATCGTCAGGAACAGGTTGCGCGCCATCGTGTTGTTGCTGAACTTGTTGATGTCGCGAACGATATCGGAGAGCACCGGCCCCTGATGCATGGCGACGAGGCGCGCGCCGAGCGGCACCGCGCCCTCGCGCGTCGCGCCGCTGAAGGTGCCGCCGCTTTGCTGCCAGAGCGCGAGGAAGCCGCCCGCGAAAAACGCGGAGTGATCGAGCACCGCGACGTTGAGAGTGCGCGGGCCGCAGCGCACCGAGTAGTCGCCGGTGAACGACGCGATGACCGTGCCGTTGGCTTGCGGCGCGACGGACGGCGACACCGAAGCCGCGTCGCCGCGGCATGGGCCGTTGACCGCGCGCATCTGATTGTCGATCTGCAACTGCGCGAGCGCCGGCAGCACGTCGATCGCGACGCTGCCGTCGGACGAAGGCGTCAGCGTGAACGACAGCGACTTGAACGCGTAGAGCAGCGGATCGGGGCCGACGTTGTACGGCGCGCTGGCGTCGTCGTCGAAGGGCGGCAGGTCGCGCGTGGACGGATCGAAGTAGCGCTTGTCGAGCACCAGCGCGCCGTCGATGCCGGTGATGCCCGCCTTGCGGATCTTCTGCACGAGGTCGATCAGTTCTTCCGGCACCAGCTTCGGGTCGCCCGTGCCCTGGATGTACAGATTGCCGTGCAGCACGCCGTTGGCGTCGACGCTGCCGTCCGCGTAGGCGTTCGTGCGCCAGCGATAGTCCGCGCCGAGAATCGACAGGCCGGCGTAAGTGGTGACGAGCTTCATCGTCGAGGCGGGCATCATCGGCTTGCCGGCGTTGAGCGCGACGATCGGCGTGCGGTCGCCGATTTTTTCCACCACCACGCTGATCGACGACAAGGGCACGTGGGCGCGCTGCAAGCCGGCCATGACCTGCGGCGGCAACACCGTGGTGACGTTGACGCGCGGATGCGCGGCCTTGACGCGAGCCTCGGCGGCAAGCGGCAGCGCCGCGCCGCCGCAGCCGAGCGCGGCGCAGACAAGCAGCAGGGCTGCGGTGCGCGGCGCGAACCGGCGGGGCTTGGCGTTCACAAAAGCGGACGAAGCGAATAACCGCGGCAGCACGTCGCGGACAAGAAAAGACAACGAAGCGAGCGTCATGGACGGGCGGGCAGGCAAGATTTCAGGGCGTGGGGCACGTGTGGCACGTGGGGCAAACAAGCGAGCGTGTGAATGCCGACGCAGCGCGCGAGTCGTTCGTGCAGCGATTGCGTGGCGCGTTCGCGAGCGCCGCATCGACCCGATGATGCAAAGGCGGCGGCTCGACGCATGCCGCATACGCAACGCACGCGTAGGCGAACCGGGCCGCGCGACGCAAAGCGCACATTGTAGAGACATGCCGCCGCGCTGCGGTGGAAAAAGCGCCACGCGGCGCGCGCCGCGAGCGGAGGCTAGAATGCGGCATCATCAAATGTTTGGAGCCTTGGGGCCATGCGCATATTGCTAGTCGAAGACGACCGGATGATCGCCGAGGGCGTGCGCAAGGCGCTGCGCGGCGAAGGCTTCGCGGTGGACTGGGTGGAGGACGGCGAAGCGGCGCTCAGCGCGGCGGCCGCCCAGCCTTACGATCTGGTGCTGCTCGACCTCGGCCTGCCCAAGCGCGACGGACTGGACGTGCTGCGCACGCTGCGCGCCCGCGGCCATGCGATTCCGGTGCTGATCGTCACCGCGCGCGACGCGATCGCCGATCGCGTCAAAGGACTCGACGCCGGCGCGGACGATTACCTCGTCAAACCTTTCGACCTCGACGAACTCGGCGCCCGCATGCGCGCGCTGATCCGGCGTCAATCGGGCCGCAGCGATTCGACCATCCGTCACGGCAACGTGACGCTCGATCCCGCGTCGCATCTGGTGACGCTCGACGGCGCGCCGGTCGCGCTGTCGGCTCGCGAGTTCGCGCTGCTGGAGGCGCTGCTCGCGCGGCCGGGCGCGGTGCTCTCCAAGAGCCAGCTCGAGGAGAAGATGTACGGCTGGGGCGAGGAGATCGGCAGCAATACCGTCGAGGTCTATATTCACGCGCTGCGCAAGAAGCTCGGCGCGGAGCTGATCCGCAACGTGCGCGGCCTCGGCTACATGATCGCGAAGGACGCCTGAGCCGATGAGGTCGATTCGCCATCAACTGCTGGTGTGGCTCCTTGCGCTGATGCTGCTCGGCATCGGCATCGCGGGTTGGCTGATCTACCGGCAGGCGCTTGCCGAAGCCAACGAACTGTTCGATTACCAGTTGGAGCAGATCGCCGCGGCGCTGCCGTCGGAACCGTTCTCGCAGGTGCTCGGTTCTCGCGATACCGGCGACGAAGGCATCGTGCTGCAAATCTGGAATCGCAACGGCGTATTGATGTATTACTCGCGTCCGCGTGCGCCGCTTGCGCCGCGCGCCGAACTCGGCTTTTCGACCGAACGTACGGAACGCGGCGAGTGGCGGGTGTACGGCGCGATCGTCGGCGATAACGTCGTGCAACTGGCGCAGCCGCTTTCCGTGCGCAACCGGCTTGCGGCCGACGTCGCGCTGCGCACGCTGTGGCCGTTGATCGTGCTGCTGCCGCTGCTGGGCGTGGCGGTGTGGGTGATCGTCGGGCGCGGACTGCGGCCCTTGCGGCGCGTGACGAGCGCGCTCGACACGCGCCGTCCGGAGGCGCTCGAAGCTTTGCCCGACCAGCGCTTGCCGCTCGAAGTGCAGCCGCTCGTGCGCGCGTTGAACGGGCTGCTCGAACGGCTCGCCACCGCGCTCGACATTCAGAAAGCGTTCGTCGCCGACGCCGCGCATGAACTGCGCACGCCGCTCGCCGCGGTGCAGATTCAGGCGCAACTGGTGGCGCGCGCGAAAGACGATGCCGCCCGCGGTGAAGCGCTTGCCGATCTGCAAACGGGCGTCACGCGCGCCACGCGCCTCGCGGAGCAACTGCTGGCGCTCGCGCGTTCCGAGCCGGACGGCCTCGGCGCCACCAGCACGATCGACTTGCGCGCGCTGCTGCGGGACTGCGTGGCGGCTTACGCGCCGCTCGCGCAGAATCGCGGCGTCGATCTCGGCATCGAGGCGAGCGAGTCCGCCACGGTGATCGGCGACGCGGAGGCGCTGGGCGTGATGTTCAACAACCTCGTCGACAACGCGACCAAGTACACGCCGCCGGGCGGGCATGTCGATGTTTCGCTGCATGTCGAAGACGGGCGTCCGGTGGTGCGGATCGCCGATAGCGGACCGGGCATCGAACCGGCCGAGCGCGATCGTGTGTTCGATCGGTTCTACCGTGTCGGCGCCGGCGCGGACCGCGCGCGCACCGACGTGGCGGGCAGCGGTTTGGGGCTCGCGATCGTGCGCCGCATCGCCACCCAGCATCACGCGGCCGTGTCGCTCGCCGAATCGCCGGCGGGCGGTTTGCAGGTCACCGTGCGTTTCTGAAGATGGGGCTTTCTGTTCGTAAAGAGGCTTAAACGAGGCTTAACGCGGCCTTATCAGCGGGAATCAAGCGATCTGTCGCTGCTTAAGACTCTTTTAAGCGATAGCACGTACGCTTCGTGACATCCCAAAGCCTCTTTCTCCCCTCCAGGAGTACACGATGAACGCGAAAACCTTGTCCCGCGGCGCCGTTGCAGTCGCTGTCGCCGCGGCGCTCTCCGTCGGCTACGTGGCGGGCCATCGCGACGTGCCCGCGCCGCAGGTCATCACGCCCGCGCAAGCCGCGATGATGCCCGCCGAAGCCGCCGCCAAGACCGGCATTCCCGACTTCTCGGGCCTCGTCGAAACCTACGGCCCGGCCGTCGTCAACATCAGCGCCAAGCATGTCGTGAAGCAGGCGGCATTGCGCGGCAACGGCGGCGGCAACCAGTTGCCGATCGATCCGAGCGATCCCTTCTATCAGTTCTACAAGCACTTCTTCGGCGGCATGCCGGGCATGCAAGGCCCTGACGGCGGCGATGCGCCCGATCAGCCGAGCGCGAGCCTGGGCTCGGGATTCATCGTCAGCAATGACGGCTATATCCTGACCAACGCGCACGTGGTGGACGGCGCCAATGTCGTCACGGTGAAGCTCACCGACAAGCGCGAATTCCGCGCCAAGGTGATCGGCGCCGACAAGCAATCCGACGTCGCCGTGCTGAAGATCGATGCGAGCAATCTGCCCACCGTGAAGATCGGCGATCCACGCCAGAGCAAGGTCGGGCAGTGGGTGGTCGCGATCGGCTCGCCTTACGGTTTCGACAACACGGTGACCTCGGGCATCATCAGCGCGAAATCGCGTTCGCTGCCGAACGAGAATTACACGCCGTTCATCCAGACCGATGTGCCGGTGAATCCCGGCAATTCGGGCGGACCGCTTTTCAACCTGCAAGGCGAAGTGATCGGCATCAACTCGATGATCTACTCGCAGACCGGCGGCTTCCAGGGCCTTTCGTTCGCGATCCCGATCAATGAAGCGATCAAGGTCAAGGACGACATCGTCAAGACCGGTCACGTGAGCCGCGGGCGTCTCGGCGTCGCGGTGCAGGGCGTGAACCAGACGCTCGCCGACTCGTTCGGCATGCAGAAACCGCGAGGCGCGCTCGTCAGTTCGGTCGATCCGGGCGGCCCGGCGGCCAAGGCCGGTTTGCAGCCGGGCGACGTGATCCTGTCCGTGAACGGCCAACCGGTCGACGACTCGGCGGATCTGCCGTCGCAGGTCGCGGGTCTCGCGCCGGGCAGCCCGGCTACCGTGCAGGTGTGGCGCGACAAGAGCACCAAGGATCTGAAGGTGACGATCGGCTCGTTGTCGGATACCAAGGTCGCCTCGGACAAGGCCGATCAGCCGCCCCAGTTGCAAAGCCGGCTCGGTGTGGCCGTGCGGCCGTTGACGCCGCAGGAGAAGAGCGGCGCGTCGGTGTCGCATGGTCTGCTGGTGCAGCAATCGGGCGGCGCGGCCGAAAGTGCCGGCATTCAGCCGGGCGACGTGATTCTGGCGGTCAACGGCCGGCCGGTGGCGAGCGTCGATCAACTCAAGCAGATGATCGCCGGCGCCGGCAACAGCATCGCGTTGCTGATCCAGCGCGACAATGCGCAGATTTTCGTGCCCGTCGATCTCGGCTGATAACCGAGCCGTGGGCGGATCGGCGAGTGGATTGCCGATTCGCGGCACGACCGGCGTTCGAGCCGGTCTGCGCGGGAATCTGAAGAAGTAACGCTTGCCGGTCCTTGCACATCCTGCTCGCGGACCGGCTTTTTTTCGCGTGTTCAGCAGCGGTGCGGAAGACGCCGCGCGCCACCTCATAAGGCGTGGCCAGCGGCTTGCAGCGGGCACGATCCGCAGCGTGGCACGCAGGTTGCGTCTCACTTGATCCGGGGCCGTTCGAGGCACACCGGGCCATAAGGACCTTAACGAGGAGCGAACCGATGAAAACCCAACGCAATCAGCGAAGGATCGTAGCCGCCGCGGTGTGCGCGGCGCTCACGCTCGGGCTGGCGGGCGGCGCCCATGCACAGCAGGCGAGCGAGGTCACGGGCGGCACCACCGCCGACGACACCAGCGCGGGCAACGCGAACGGTAGCGGTCTGCCGCAAGTTCAGCAGCAGGGCGACGTCTCGTTCGTGTCGGGCGGCGTCGGTCTCGACGAATCGAAGGCGTTGCAGGCGGCGCAAAGCCAGTGGCCGCTGTCGCTGCGCTTTACCGGTCCCACCGCGGAGTTTCTTGCGGACGTCCACGTGCGGGTGGTCGACGCGCACAACGGCGAGGTGTTGAACGCCACGTCGCGCGGGCCGTACATGCTGATCAAGCTGCGCCCGGGCCGCTACACCGTGCATGCGCAATACAAGGACCGGGACCAGTCGAAGGCTGTGACCGTACCCGCCAAGGGCAGCGCCAAGGCCGCCTTCTACTGGAATACCCAGTAAGCGCCTGGGCTTTGCCTGGCGGCGCCGCGGCAACGTCGGACGCCATGCGGGAACACTGGCTGGATAGCGGCGCAAACGCGGCGAGGAACACTGCGCAATCGGCCAGAGTTTGGCCGATAATGAAGCCACGGGTCACCCCCGTGGCTTTACTGTTTTGCGCGAGCGCATACGACCGCATAGGACCGCACACTTCACGGAGCCGAGACATGAGCGATGCCTTGACACCTCACGGAAGGTCTGCCGCCAGCCAGGGCGAGCACACCATCGCGATCACCGGTAACCGTCACCGCGTGCGGGTGATACACGGCGGCGTGACCATGGCCGACACGCACGCGGGGCTGACGCTCGCGGAAACCGGTCTGCCGGACGTGTTCTATTTTCCGCGCGAAGACGTGAACATGGCGCGGCTCGAACGTTCGGCGCACACCACGCACTGCCCGTTCAAGGGCGAGGCGTCGTACTTCCATCTGCGTACCGAAGACGGCCTGATCGAAAACGCGGTGTGGAGCTATGAGACGCCGTTCGAGTCGGTCATGCGGATCAAGGGGTATCTCGCGTTTTACGCATCGCGCGTCGACCGCATCGATCAGACGTCCTGATCCCGCTGTCGCGCGTTCATCGCGGAGGCTGCCATGGAAGTGAACGACGCGTTACGGATTCCGCTTGCACCGTCCGATGTCTGGGATGCGTTGCAGGACCTCGCCTTGCTGCGCGCCAGCCTCGACAACTGCGAGTCGTTCACGCGCTTCGCCCACGGCGAATACGCGCTCACCCTGACCGTACCGCTCGGCCCGCTGCGCGCGCGTTACGAAGCGCGCGCCCACGTGGCCGGCCAGGATTCCGGGCCGGCGGATGCCGAGCACCGCACCATCAACTTCAAGGCGCGAGCCGAAGGCGTCGGCGCGTTGCGCGGCCAGATCGAAGTGCGCTTGCGCGGTGAAGACAGCGCGCACGGCGCAAGCGGCGAGCGGGGTACGCGGATCGACTACACGATCTGGGCAACCTCCTCGGGACCGCTTGCCGAACTGCCCACGCGTCAGTTGGAAAACGCGCTGCATCAGCTTGCCGATGACTTTTTCGAAGAATTCGCCGCGGTCGTGCGGGCCAAACATGGACAAGGGCCGAATCGCGCGCGCGGCTCGGCGGTGCGCCGTCAGCATGTGTTCCTGCGGCCGATCACGCTCGGCAGCGTGGCGCGGCGCACGCGCGCCGATCATGGCAACGCGTTGCCCGGACGGGCGGCGGGCGCGGCGCATGGGACGTCCCACGGTGTGTCGCCTGGGGTCTCGCATCCCGAGCCCAGTCCGCATGCGGTGCCGAACTGGGCTTGGGCCGTGATGATTTTTCTGGTGGCGCTGTTGTTGTATGTCGCGCGCTGGATCAGCGAGCATTGATCGGTTGGCGTGGCCTTGCTTCGTTGACTTACGTCCGCCGCGCGTGTCGCCGCTGTCGCGCCGGCGCGACTACGAAATCCCGGTGAGCCACTACGAAACGGCGTTGGCGGCCCGGCACGGGCGTCGCCGTTGAGCGCTTTCGATCGCTTCCGCCGTTGCTCGGGATGCGCGGCCCTGCGTGCGTCCGCGTGCGCTCGGCATGTCTACTGGCGTACGTCTCTGGTCCGCGCCCCTGGTCAGCGTCCTTTTACGAGCGGTCGAACGCTCGCACCTGCGTTCAACATTCACGCGCTCAAACCCCACGAAACTCCCGCCGCCATGCGGACGGCGAAGTGCGAAACGCCTGCGCGAAATGCTGCCGCAGCGAAGCTGTCGAGCCGAACCCCGCAATGGCCGCGATCCGTTCCACCGACTCGTCGGTGCTCTCGAGCAACTGCTGCGCGCGCGCAAGCCGCTGCGCCAGCAACCATGCGCCGACGGTCGTGCCGGTGGCGAGCCGGAAGCGTCGCGTGAAAGTGCGGCGGCTCATCAATGCGCGTTCGGCGAGCGTGTCAAGCGTATGCGGCGCATCCAGATTTCCGCTGACCCAATCGAGCAGGCCCGCTAGCCGGTCGCCGCGCAGGTTCGGCGGCATGGGCTGCTGAACGTATTGCGCCTGGCCGCCTTGCCGATGCGGCGGCACCACCAGCCGACGCGCCACGTAGTTCGCCGCCCGCGCGCCGCACATCTTGCGCAGCACGTGCAAACAGCAGTCGAGACCCGCCGCCGTGCCGGCCGAGGTCAGCACGTTGCCGTCGTCGACATAAAGCACGTCCGGATCGAGCCGCACCCGCGGATAGCGGCGCGCGAAGTCGTCGGCCCACGCCCAGTGAGTGGAGGCCGGCCGTTCGTCGAGGATGCCGGCGGCGGCCAGCACGAATGCGCCCAGACAGAGCCCGACCAGTTGCGCGCCGCGCGCATGGGCCGCGCGCAGTGCGTCGAGCAGCGCGGCGGGCGGCGGCTCGTCCGGATCGCGCCAGCTCGGCACGATGATCGTGTGGGCGTCGGCGAGCGCCGCCAGTCCGTGCGTGACGGCGATCGTGAAGCCGGCCGTGGTGGTCAGCGTGCCGCTTTCGGCGGCGCAGACGCGAAAGTCGAAATCGGGCAGATCGCCGCCGCTGCGCTCTTCGCCGAATACGACGCAGGGCACCGAAAGATGGAAAGGACTGATGCGGTCGAACGCGATCACCGCGATGACATGTCGGGACGCGCCGTCGTCCATTGCGGCAGGCAGAGCCGGTGTAGCCATCCGTCACCTCGTGAATTAAACGATGGCCCGATTCTAGCGACTATTGTCGTGCGGGCCGCTGTCGGGAAAACGGCGGCGGGCGAACAATGCAGTCATCGCCCGCTGCCCGAAGGCTGGATCGGAAGTCGAGCAAGGCCGACGACCGGCCGGGGCAGAAGCGAGCCCCCCCCCACTCATCGAACAGGAAGGAGTCTTGCCATGACCACACCGCGCCGCGCGCTGATCGTCATCGACGTACAGAACGAATACGTAAGCGGCAATTTGCCGATCGAATACCCGGACGTGCAAAGCTCGCTCGCCAACATCGGACGCGCGATGGATGCGGCACGCGCCGCCGGCGTGCCGGTGGTGGTGGTGCAGAACCTTGCGCCCGCCAGCTCGCCGCTGTTCGCGCGCGGCACCGAGGGCGCGGACCTGCATCCGGTAGTGAGTTCGCGCGCTCACGATCACTATGTGGAGAAGTCGTTGCCGAGCGCGTTCACCGGAACGGATCTGGCCGACTGGCTTGCCGATCAGCGGATCGACACGCTGACCGTGGCCGGCTACATGACCCATAACTGCGACGCGTCGACCATCAATCATGCGGTTCACGCGGGGCTGGCCGTCGAATTCCTGCACGACGCGACGGGTTCCGTGCCGTATGAGAACAGCGCGGGTTTTGCCAGCGCAGAGGACATTCACCGCGTATTCAGCGTGGTGCTGCACTCGCGCTTCGCGGCGGTGGCCAGCACGGACGAGTGGATCGCCGCGGTGACGAACGGGACACCCCTCGAGCGCGGCAATATCCATGCTTCGAATCAGAAGGCGCGGGCCAGCCGGGCTGCCGCGTAGAACGACGACAGCGCTAGACGGCCGGCCTGCCGGCCGGCCGCTGCGCATAGCCCTTGCGCAACGCCGGGCTCAGCCGCAGCGCGTCGAACATACCCTCGACCATCTGTTGCGCGTGCTTGCCGAAATCGGTGGCGTCCGGCAACAGCAGCATGTCGCGCAGCGAGCCGCCGACGAACGCGTGCACCATCGACGCCGCCGTCGTGACATCGAGGTCGGCCGGCATTTGCCCTTTGGAGATGGCGTTGCGCAGGCCGCCCTCGATGCTGTTGAGCCCCTCGCGCATGGTGGCCTGATAGCGGATCATCACCGGGCCCATTTCCTCCACCAGTTCGCACTTGAGAAACAGGATGTCGAACACGCGCCTGCGCCGCGGATCGTTAGCGGTGTCGCGCAGACACACCGTGCAGATTTCCATCAGGCGCCCTAGCGGATCGGGTTCATTGGGGTTTTGCGAGGCGGCCTTGAGTTCGTCGAGCGGCAGCAGCACGCGGTCGAACATTTCGGTAAACAGATCGCTTTTGTGCGCGAAGTGCCAGTAGATCGCGCCGCGCGTGACACCGGCCGCCTGCGCGATGTCGGCGAGCGAAGTGCGCGACACGCCCTTCTCGAAGAAGACCTGTTCGGCCGCATCGAGGATGCTGCTGCGCGTCTCCAGCGCCTCTTCCTTGGTTCTTCTGGCCATACGGTATAACCTGCCGTAATCATGGGGTTTTCCCGAGCGTTTTGAAGTGCGCCCGGTGACAATCCGTCTGCTGACAAGCAAATTTTGAACCGATCTTGCAGGTCCCCGCGCTGCGAGAAGGGAAACGTACTTTTACATGCATTCGTGAATGTATATATAATAGCACCCCACGATCGGATAGCCCAAGCCGTGACGAGCAGTTAATATCCGTCACTGTTGCCTTTCAAAACACTTTTGCGCCGCGCTTCTCCGGGCGGCTTCGTGCGGCAATTCCCAGGTATGGCGCATTTCGCCCAAGGTGTCCCGCAGGTTCGGCTTGCATCCCCGGGCTTCCGGTCTAGCGTCGCGAGACGCCTGTGTGCGCTGCCGTCCCCGGGGTAGGGATGCGCGCACTTTTTCATTCTCAGTCCTTGACAGAGGTCGCTCCATGCGCGTCGAACGGATTCCATTCCGCCTAATCAGTGCCGCGACGGCTGCCGTATTGCTGGCAGCGTGCGGACCAAAACAATCTGCCCCGCCGCCACAAACGCCCGAAGTCGGGGTCGTCACCGTCCAGCCGACGGCCGTGCCCGTCGTCACCGAACTGCCCGGCCGCACCAGTGCCTTCCTCGTCGCGCAAGTGCGCGCGCGGGTCGACGGCATCGTGCTGCGCCGCGAGTTCACGGAAGGCAGCCAGGTCAAGGCGGGTCAGCGTCTGTACAAGATCGATCCGGCGCCGTACATCGCGACCTTGAACAACGCGAAGGCGGCGCTTGCGAAGGCGCAAGCCAACCTCGCGTCCACCACCGCGCAGGCCAACCGCTACAAGGTGCTGGTCGCCGCCAATGCGGTCAGCAAGCAGGACTACGACAACGCGGTGGCCGCGCAAGGCCAGGCCGCGGCGGACGTCGCCGCGGGCAAGGCGGCGGTCGACACGGCGCAGATCAACCTCGGCTATACCGACGTGACCTCGCCCGTGACCGGCCAGATCGGCGTGTCGCAAGTCACGCCGGGCGCCTATGTGCAGGCGAGCGCCGCCACGCTGATGGCAACCGTCCAGCAACTCGATCCGGTCTACGTGGACCTGACGCAGTCGAGCCTCGACGGACTGAAGCTGCGCCGCGAAATGCAGGAAGGGCGCCTGAAGACGAGCGGCCCGGAGGCCGCCAAGGTCTCGCTCATTCTCGAAGACGGCCGCACCTATTCGGAAAAGGGCAAGCTGCAGTTCACCGACGTGACGGTCGATCAGGGCACCGGTTCGGTCACCGTGCGCGCGATCTTCAAGAACGCGGACAAGGTGCTGCTGCCGGGCATGTTCGTGCGCGCGAAGATCGAGGAAGGCGTCAACGAAAACGCGCTTCTCGTGCCGCAGATCGGCGTGACGCATGACCAGAAGGGCCAGCCCACCGCGCTGGTGGTCGGCCAGGACAACAAGGTCAGCCTGCGTCAGCTCGTCACCACCGGTACGTACGGTTCGAACTGGGTGGTCGAAAGCGGCCTGAATCCGGGTGACCGCGTGATCGTCCAGGGTACCGAGAAGGTGCGCCCCGGCGCGCCGGTCAAGGCCATCGCCGCGCAACTTCCCGCCACCCCGGCTTCCGGCGCCGCAGCTCAGAGCGCGCCGGCCGCCAGCGGTGCTGCCCAGACGGCTCAACCTGCCTCTGCTGCATCGGGCGCGTAATAACAGGGAGCCCGCCTCATGGCAAAGTTCTTTATCGATCGCCCGATTTTTGCATGGGTGATCGCCATCATTCTGATGCTCGCGGGTATCGCGTCGGTGTTCACACTGCCGATCGCGCAATACCCGACCATCGCGCCGCCGGCCGTGCAGATCAGCGCATCGTACCCGGGCGCATCGGCGAAAACGGTGGAAAACACCGTCACGCAGGTGATCGAGCAGCAGATGAGTGGTCTCGACCACTTGCTGTATCTGTCGTCCACGTCGGACGACTCGGGTACCGCCACCATCACGCTGACGTTCGCGGCCGGCACCAATCCCGACATCGCGCAGGTGCAGGTGCAGAACAAGCTGCAGCTCGCCACGCCGCTGTTGCCGCAGGCCGTGCAGCAGTTGGGCACCAAGGTCACCAAATCGAGCAGCAGCTTCCTGCTGGTGCTCGCGTTCGTGTCCGAAGACGGCAGCATGAACAGGTACGACCTGGCGAACTACGTCGCGTCGAACATTCAGGATCCGATCAGCCGTATCGACGGCGTGGGCACGGTGACGCTGTTCGGCTCGCAGTACGCAATACGGATCTGGCTCGACGCGAACAAGCTGACCAACTTCGGCTTGACGCCGGTGGACGTGCAATCGGCCTTGCAAGCGCAGAACGTGCAGGTCGCGGGCGGCTCGCTCGGCGGCACGCCGTCGGTGCCGGGCCAGGTGCTGCAGGCCACCATCACGGAAGCCACGCTGCTCAATACGCCCGAACAGTTCGGCAACGTGCTGCTGAAGGTCAATCCTGACGGCTCGCAAGTCCGTATCAAGGACGTGGCGCGCATCGAACTCGGCGGCGAGAACTACAACTTCGACACCAAGTACAACGGCCAGCCGACGGCGGGCTTCGGTATTCAGCTCGCCACCGGCGCGAACGCGCTGGCCACTGCCAAGGCGGTGCGCGCGAAGGTCGACGAACTGTCGAAGTACTTCCCGCACGGCCTCGTCGTGAAGTACCCGTACGACACCACGCCGTTCGTGCGCCTGTCGATCGAGGAAGTGGTCAAGACGCTGCTCGAAGGTATCGTGCTGGTGTTCCTGGTCATGTACCTGTTCCTGCAGAACCTGCGGGCCACGCTGATCCCGACGATCGCCGTGCCGGTGGTGCTGCTCGGCACCTTCGCGGTCATGGGTCTGGTGGGCTTCTCGATCAACACGCTGTCCATGTTCGGGCTCGTGCTGGCGATCGGCTTGCTGGTGGACGACGCGATCGTGGTGGTGGAAAACGTCGAGCGGGTCATGGCCGAGGAGGGCTTGTCGCCTCGCGAGGCCACTCGCAAGGCGATGGACCAGATTACCGGCGCGCTGGTCGGCGTGGCGCTCGTGCTGTCGGCGGTGTTCGTGCCGGTGGCGTTCTCGGGCGGCTCGGTCGGCGCGATTTACCGGCAGTTCTCGCTGACGATCGTGGCGGCGATGGTGCTCTCCGTACTGGTCGCGTTGATTCTCACGCCGGCCTTGTGCGCGACGATCCTCAAGCCGATTCCGCAAGGGCATCACGAGGAGAAGAAGGGCTTCTTCGGCTGGTTCAACCGCACCTTCGACAAGAGCCGCGACAAGTATCACTCGGGCGTGCACCACGTGATCAAGCGCTCGGGCCGCTGGCTCATCATCTATATGGTGGTGATCTTCGCGGTGGGCCTGCTGTTCGTGAAGTTGCCGAAGTCGTTCCTGCCCGACGAAGACCAGGGCACGATGTTCGTGCTCGTGCAAACGCCGTCGGGCTCGACCCAGGAAACCACGGCGCGCGCGCTGAAGGGCGTGTCCGACTACCTGCTCGACAGCGAGAAGGCCATCGTCGAATCGACCTTCACGGTGAACGGCTTCAGCTTCGCCGGCCGTGGCCAGAACGCGGGTCTCGTGTTCGTGCGGATGAAGGACTATTCGCAGCGCCAGCATGCGGACGAAAAGGTCCAGGCGCTGGTGGGACGTCTGTTCATGCACTTCGGCGGCTACAAGAACGCGCTGGTGTATCCGGTGAATCCGCCGTCGATTCCCGAACTCGGCACCGCCGCGGGCTTCGACTTCGAATTGCAGGATCGCGCGGGCGTCGGTCACGAGAAGCTGATGGAAGCACGCAACATGCTGCTCGGCATGGCGGCGAAAGATCCGACGCTGGCTCAGGTGCGCCCGAACGGCCTGAACGATACGCCGCAGTTCAAGGTGAGCATCGACCACGAGAAGGCTGCCGCGCTCGGCGTGTCGCTGTCCGCGATCGACCAGACGTTCTCGATCGCGTGGGCCTCGCAGTACGTGAACAACTTCCTCGATATCGACGGCCGGATCAAGAAGGTGTATCTGCAGGGCGACGCACCGTTCCGCATGAAGCCGGAAGACCTGAACGCCTGGTACGTGCGCAATACCGCGGGTGGCATGGTGCCGTTCTCGTCGTTCGCGAGCGGTTCGTGGGGCTACGGTTCGCCGAAGCTCGAACGCTACAACGGTATTTCCGCAGTGGAAATCCAGGGCGCGGCGGCACCGGGCAAGTCGACCGGTCAGGCGATGACGGCGATGGAAGCGCTCGTGGCGAAGCTGCCCGCGGGTATCGGCTACGAATGGACGGGCCTGTCGTTGCAGGAGCGCCAGTCCGGTTCGCAGGCGCCGATCCTGTACGGCATCTCGATCCTCGTGGTGTTCCTGTGTCTCGCGGCGCTGTATGAAAGCTGGTCGATCCCGTTCTCGGTGATCATGGTGGTGCCGCTCGGCGTGATCGGCGCATTGCTGGCCGCCACGCTGCGCGGGCTGGAGAACGACGTGTTCTTCCAGGTGGGCTTGTTGACCACGGTGGGCTTGTCGGCGAAGAACGCGATTCTGATCGTGGAGTTCGCCCGCGAGCTGCAGCAGGGGCAAGGCATGGGGCCGATCGAAGCCGCGCTGGAAGCAGCGCGTCTGCGGCTGCGTCCGATCCTGATGACCTCGCTCGCCTTCATTCTCGGCGTGATGCCGCTCGCGATCAGCAACGGCGCGGGTTCGGCGAGCCAGCACGCCATCGGCACCGGCGTGATCGGCGGCATGTTGACGGCCACCTTCCTCGCGATTTTCATGATCCCGATGTTCTTCGTCGTGATCCGCGCGAAGTTCGGCGGCGAGAAGGAAGACCCGGATGAGGCGCTCGCACACTACAACCAGCACCATCCGCAAGGCGGCGGGTCGACGGATCAAGGCTCGGGCAAGGACGGACATTGAGATGCAAAAACACTCTTTGATTGCAGTAGCGGTCGCGTTCCTCGCCGCGGGTTGCACGATGGCGCCGAAGTACGAGCGTCCGGCCGCGCCCGTGTCGGGCGCCTTCCCGACCGGCGGCGTGTACGACACGCAGCCGGGCGCGACCCAGCCGGCCCAGTCCGGCCAGCCCGGCGCGTCCGGCGCGGCGCGCAGCGCGAACGGCCAGGCTGCCGCCGACATCGGCTGGCGCGACTTCTTCGTCGATCCGCGCCTGCAGCGGCTGATCGACATCGCGCTGAAGAACAACCGCGATCTGCGCGTGTCGGTGCTGAATATCCAGGCATCGCAGGCGCAGTACCGGATCACGCGCGCGGCGCTGTTCCCGACGTTGGACGCGGCGGCGTCGCAAAGCAAGCAGCGCACGCCGAGGAATCTGTCGGTGGGCGGCCAGACGATCTCGAACACGTATTCGGTGGGTCTGAACGCGTCGTGGGAGATCGACTTCTTCGGCCGGATTCAGAGCCTGAAAGACCAGGCGTTGGCGCAGTATCTGTCCACCGCGCAAGCGCGCAAGGCGGCGGAAATTTCGCTGGTGTCGCAGGTCGCGAATCAGTACCTCACGGTGCTCGAACTCGACGATCTGCTCAAGGTCACGCAGGACACGCTCAAATCCGCGCAGGAGTCGTATCGGATCACCAAGCTGCAATTCGATAACGGCACCGGTTCGGAACTCGATTTGCGGCAATCGCAGACCGTGGTCGAGCAGGCTCTGGCCAACCTGCAGTCGCAGGCGCGTCTGCGGGCGCAGGCGGAGAACTCGCTCACGTTGCTGCTCGGCGAGCCGCTGCCGGCCGACCTTCCGCCGGGCATGCCGCTCGACAACCAGAATCTCCTCACGGATATTCCGGCGGGTCTGCCGTCCGATCTGCTGACCCGTCGTCCGGACATCATGGAGGCCGAGCAGAATCTGCTCGCAGCCAACGCGAACATCGGCGCGGCGCGCGCGGCGTTCTTCCCGAAGGTCTCGCTCACCGGCAGTTTCGGTACGCTGAGCCCGACGCTGGGCGGTCTGTTCAAGCCCGGTTCGGCGGCATGGAGCTTCGCGCCGTCGATTACCGTGCCGATCTTCGAGGGCGGCGAGAACAAGGCCAACCTCGATCTCGCCCACGTGCAGAAGAACATCCAGATCGCGACGTATGAAAAGGCGATCCAGACGGCCTTCCGTGAAGTGGCGGACGGGCTGGCGGCACGCGGCACCTACGATCAGCAGATTCAGGCGTTGGAGCGCAATACGTTCGCCGAACAGCGCCGGCTGGATTTGTCGAATCTGCGGTATACGAATGGTGTCGACAGCTATCTGTCGGTGCTGACCGCGCAGACCAGTCTGTATTCGGCGCAGCAGTTGCTGGTTACCGCGCGAATGGAACGTCTGCAAAACCTGGTCACGCTTTACCAGGCGCTCGGCGGTGGCTGGATCGAGCGGAACGGCGAGCAGCCGCGTCCGGCTGACGCACCGGTCGACTACGGTGCGGCGAGCGCACCGGTGGCGGTGTCGGCGGCCACGGCGGGTTAGGTCTTGTAGCAACAACAGGCTTGCGGGGCGGCTTTCTGTTTCAAGGGAAGCCGTCCTGTTCAGCCGGTAATCAAAAACGCGCGAAAACACGCGAAAACGCCACGGCATGCCGTGGCGTTTTCGTCTGTCCGCAGCGTGTGAGCGACGGGCGATGCCCATCGGTCGCACAGCGCGGCGCAGTGCCGCTCTCCACGCTCAGTGCAGATCCGCGGCTCGCAGCATCTCGTCGCCCGGCGCTTCATTGTCGCCGCGTCCGTCCAGATCATGGCCCGCCTGGCGAATTTCGCACTGCGCGTTCTTCTCGCTCTTCACGCCGTTGAAGATCAGGTTCAGCACGACCGCCGACACCGACGCCAGCAAAATCCCGCTATGCAGAAGCGGCGACAGCGCGGCCGGCAGCTTCGAGAAGAAGTGCGGCGAGACCACCGGCACCAGGCCCAGCCCGATACTCACCGCGACGATGAAGAGGTTGTGGTGGTTTTTCACGAAGTCGACCTTCGACAGCACCTTGATGCCGTTCGCCGCCACCATGCCGAACATCACGATGCCCGCGCCGCCGAGCACGAAGGCCGGCACGGACGCGACCACTTGCGCCATCTTCGGAAAGAGGCCCAGCAGCACCAGGATCACGCCGCCCATCGCGCAGACAAAGCGGCTCTTCACGCCGGTCACGCCGATCAGGCCGACGTTCTGCGAGAACGAGGTGTGCGGAAACGAGTTGAAGATACCGCCGATCAGCGTGCCGAGGCCGTCCACGCGCAAGCCGCGCACGAGCGTCTTCTGATCGACCGGACGATCGACCATGTCGCCGACCGCGAGGAACATGCCGGTCGATTCGATGAAGGTGACGAACATCACGGTGACCATCGTCGCGATCGAAAGCGGATCGAAGTGCGGCAGGCCGAAGTGGAACGGCATCACGAAGCCGACCCACGGCGCGTGCGTGACGCCGTCCATGTCGACGCGGCCGAGCGCGAGCGCGATCACGAAGCCCGCGACGATGCCGAGCAGCACCGAGATATTGGCGACGAAGCCTTTGCCAAACTTGTTGATGAGCAGAATCAGCATCAGCACGACGAGCGAAAGGCCGAGATAAACCGGATTGCCGTACTCGGGATTGCCCACGCCGCCGGCCGCCCAGTTGATGCCGACTTCCATCAGCGACAGCCCGATCACCGAGATCACCACGCCGATCACCACCGGCGGGAAGAAGCGCAGCAGCTTGCCGACCGCCGGCGCGAGCAGAATGCCGACCACGCCGGCCGCGATCGTCGAGCCGAAGATGTCGAGTATGCCGAGCGACGGGTTGGTGCCGATCGCGACCATCGGACCGACGGCCGCGAACGTGCAGCCCATGATGACGGGCAGGCGGATGCCGAAGATCCATAGGCCGAGCGTCTGTATCAGCGTGGCGATGCCGCAGGAAAACAGATCGGCGCTGATCAGGAACGCGATCTGGTCCTTCGGCAGCTTGAGCGCCGCGCCGACGATGAGCGGCACCGCGACCGCGCCGGCGTACATCACCAGAACGTGCTGAATGCCGAGGGTGAGCAACTGGCCCGCGGGCAGCCGCTCGTCGCACGGATGAACCGTGTTGGCTTGCATATCGTCTGTCTCCACCGTCTCGTTTTGGGATGGCTCCAAGGTATCGGCGACGAAAAAGCACAACAAGACCGCTGGGGCCTATTCCGGCATTCCCGCTCACGATATGCGCGAGGCGCTTTTCAAAGCCGGATTCGCGGCGCGCGGCGCGTCGAGGCGCGTCCGGTGCCCCTTCGCGCAGGCGCTGCGAAGCGGCCTGCCAGGTGCGCCCGAGTCGAGCGGATATATGTGAGAATCGATGCGCTGTATCCGGCTGACCGCATAGTGCGGTTTTCGTATGGCGCGTGGCGCGGCGGGGTTAACCCGCGATTCGTCGATCGTCGGTTTGCTTCCTGGCGCGCTCGCGGAACCGCACGGTTCTGAGAAAAACGACGCCTTCCCCGGCAGCTTTTGCACGCTGTTCTCCATTCCAACTTGACGTTCTATCTCCCATGAGCTTTCTCGGCATCGATCTCGGCACCGGTTCCCTCAAGGCAGCGATCGTCGACGAAAACGGCCGCGAGCAGGCGGTGGCGAGCGTCGCTTACGCACTCGAAACACCCCATGCGGGTTGGGCGGAAACTCCCGTGCAAACCTGGTGGCGCGCGCTGTGCGAAGCGATGGCGCGCTTGCCTGCCGACGCGCGGCTCGACGTGCAGGCCATCGGCTTCTCCGGGCAGATGCACGGCGTCGTGCTGATCGACGCCGAGGGCGAAGCGGTGCGCCCCGCGATGTTGTGGCCCGACACGCGCGCCTTGGCCTTGCTCGATCAGTGGCGCGAGCCGCAGCCGAATCCGGTGGCGCCCGGCATGGCGGGTCCCTTGTTGGGCTGGATCGTGCGGCACGAACCGCAAGCCGCGCGCGAGACGCGCTGGGCGTTGCAACCGAAAGACTGGTTGCGCGTGGCGCTCGGCGGCGCGGTGCTCACCGATCCCTCGGACGCTTGCGCGACCGCGCTCGCCGACCCGGCCGGCGCATGGAACGACGCACTGCTTCAGCGGCTCGGTATTCCGCGTGAGTGGTTCGCGCCGTTGGCGCCGTCTTATGCCGCGGGCGGCGCGTTGTCGGCGAAGGCGGCGCAGGCGCTGGGGCTGCGCGCCGGCATCATGCTCGCGACCGGCGCGGCGGATACACCCTGCGCAGCGTTAGGCAGCGGACTCGCGCGCGATGGCGACGCGTTGCTCACCACCGGCACCGGCGGACAAATCGTCGTGCTCGCCGAGCGGGAGCCTGTGGCGGTGAAGGGACTGCATCGCTATCGGGCGGCGAGCGATCACTGGTATCGGATGGCGGCGATGCAAAACGTCGGTATCGCGCTCGAGCGCGTGCGCGGATGGTTGTCGTACGAATGGGCGGACGCTTATAGCGATGCGTTTGGCGATGCAACCGGTGCAGCCGTCAATGCGCCTACGGGCTTAAGCTTTCTCCCCTACCTCACAGGCGAGCGCACGCCTTGGCTCAACCCCGCGGCGCGCGGCGGCTGGCTCGGCCTCGCGCTCGACCACACGCGCGGCACGATGATGCGCGCCGCTTTCGAAGGCGTCGCTTTCTCGCTGCGCGCCGGTCTCGACGCGATCCGCGCGAGCGGCGCCAGCGTGACGACGTTGAAGCTCGCGGGCGGCGGTTCCGTCGACGCGCGCTGGCGGCAATTGCTCGCCGATGCGTTGAACGTCGAGCTGCACGCGGTCGATTGCCCGAACGCGGCGCCGCGCGGCGCGGCGATTCTCGGCGGCCTCGCGAGCGGGCATTGGCATGCCGGCGATCTCGCCGCGCTCGCGCCGGGCGCGACGCGTGTCGCGGGTCCGCAAGGCGATGCGGCGCTCGCCGAACGCTACGCGCGCTTTCTCGATCTGTACGGCCGCGTGGAGACTTGGTTCGACGACACCGCGCGCCGGTAACCGCGGCGATGTCAGCTACCGACAATGCTGCGGCGCACTTTGCAATACCATGACGCTTCCCGCACGTTAAGCTATGGCTCGGCAAGCCGTGCAGGGCGACTGCGCCAGCGCGAGTTCGTGAAGCGACACACGCACGGCCGCAGCTTCCGAACCGGACAACAGCGCGTCGCGAGATTTCCCCGCCGCGACGCGACTCGCATTCACAGACTCACAGGAGCATTCACGATGAAGACCAAAGCAGCAATCGCATGGAAAGCCGGCGCCCCGTTGACCATCGAGGAAGTCGATCTCGAAGGGCCGCGCGCCGGTGAAGTGCTGATCGAAGTGAAGGCGACGGGCATCTGCCACACCGACTACTACACGCTCTCCGGCGCCGATCCCGAAGGCATTTTCCCGGCGATTCTCGGCCATGAAGGCGCGGGCGTGATCGTCGATGTCGGTCCCGGCGTCGGCACGCTGAAGAAGGGCGATCACGTGATTCCGCTCTACACGCCGGAATGCCGCCAATGCAAGTTCTGTCTGTCGCGCAAGACCAACCTGTGCCAGGCGATCCGCTCGACGCAAGGCAAGGGGTTGATGCCCGATGCCACCTCGCGTTTCTCGCTGGACGGCAAGCCCTTGTTCCACTACATGGGCACGTCCACGTTTTCGAACTACATTGTCGTGCCGGAAATCGCGGTCGCGAAGGTGCGTGAAGACGCGCCGTTCGACAAGATCTGCTACATCGGCTGCGGCGTGACCACCGGCGTCGGCGCGGTTGTGTATTCGGCGAAGGTCGAGGCGGGCGCGAACGTGGTGGTGTTCGGTCTCGGCGGCATCGGCCTGAACGTGATTCAAGGCGCGAAGATGGTCGGCGCGGACAAGATCATCGGCGTCGATCTGAACCCCGGCCGTGTCGAGTTGGCGAAGAAATTCGGCATGACGCACTTCATCAACCCGAACGACGTCGAGAACGTGGTCGATCACATCGTGCAACTCACCGATGGCGGCGCCGATTACTCGTTCGAATGCATCGGCAACACGAAGGTGATGCGCCAGGCGCTGGAGTGCACGCACAAGGGCTGGGGGCAGTCGTTCATCATCGGCGTGGCGGCGGCGGGCGAGGAGATCAGCACGCGTCCGTTCCAACTGGTGACGGGCCGCGAGTGGAAGGGCTCGGCGTTCGGCGGCGCGCGCGGCCGTACCGACGTGCCGAAGATCGTCGACTGGTACATGGAAGGCAAGATCAATATCGACGACCTGATTACGCACCGTCTGCCGCTCGAGCGCATCAACGAAGGTTTCGATCTGATGAAGAAGGGCGAGTCGATCCGCTCCGTCGTGCTTTATTGACCCGCGTAAAAAGGAGCATCGCGATGCTTGAACTTTTGTCGCAGCATGCCTGCCACGGCGGCGAGCAGCGTATCTACCGGCATGACTCGCAGACCATCGGTCTGCCGATGCGCTTCTCCGTGTATTTGCCGCCGCAGGCCCTGCAGGCCAACGCGAACGTGCCCGCGCTGTTCTATCTCGCGGGACTGACCTGCACGGAAGAGACTTTTCCGATCAAGGCCGGCGCGCAACGCTTCGCCGCGCAGCACGGCATCGTGTTGATCTCGCCGGACACCAGTCCGCGCGGCGCGGGCGTGCCGGGCGAAAGCGCGGCGTGGGACTTCGGCGTGGGCGCGGGCTTTTATGTCGACGCGACGCAGCAGCCGTGGGCGCAGCACTATCGGATGTACTCGTACGTGCGTGACGAGCTGCGCGAAACGGCGCTCGCGAATCTGCCGGTGGACGGCGCGCGCCTCGGCATCTTCGGGCATTCGATGGGCGGTCATGGCGCGTTGATGCTGGCGCTGCGCAATCCTGAGATTTATCGCTCGGTGTCGGCGTTCGCGCCGATTGCCGCGCCTTCGCGTTGCCCGTGGGGCGAGAAGGCGTTCAGCGGTTATCTCGGCGAGGACCGTGCGGCCTGGAAGCAATACGATTCGAGCGAACTGGTCGCGCATGCGCAGCGCAAGTTCGCGCAGGGCATTCTGATCGATCAGGGGCTCGCGGATCAATTCCTCGCCGAGCAACTGAATCCCGATGTGTTCGAGGCCGCCTGCAAGGCCGCGGGGCAGCCGCTCACACTGCGCCGTCATGCGGGCTACGACCACGGTTACTACTTCATCTCGACCTTCATCGAGGATCACATCGCGCATCACGCGAAGGTGCTGCTCGGCTGAAGTCCTGAGGCGATCGCGGCGGCATTCAGGTGTGTGCCGCCGCGACCCGCCAACTCAGCGCCGCACCAACAGACTCCCGCCATACACCGCCGCCGACAGCACGGTAATCCAGAAACTGGTCGGCCAATCGGTATGGAACGCCAGCGTCAATCCCAGCCATGCCTGCACCAGTGCAAGCGCGGCGGCGAGCACGAGGCCGATCGAAAGCCGCGTGGTCACGTTTTGCGCCGCGGCGGCCGGACCGACCATCAGCGTGAACACCAGCAGCACGCCGACGATCTGCGTGCACGCCGCCACGGCCAGCGCGGCGATCGCCAGAAACAGCACCGACACGAGACGCAACGACACGCCCTTGGCCTCGGCCAGTTCCGGCTGCAACGAAGCGAACAGCAGCGGCCGCATGATCGCTGCGAGCGCCAGCAAACTGACGACGCCCAACGCCGCCAGCACGCCGAGCGTCGACGTATTCACGCCGAGCACGTTGCCGAACAGCAGTGCGGTGACCTGGGTCGCGTAGGCGGTGAAGAAGTGCAGAAACAGCAGGCCGAAACCGAGCGACAGCGAGAGAATCACGCCGATCGCCACATCGCGTCCGGCGAGACGCTCACCGAGCGCGCCCATGCCGACGCCCGCCGCGAGCGTGAAGCCGATCATCCCCCAGATCGGCGAAATGCCGATCAGCACGGCGCCGGTCGCGCCGGTGAAGCCGACGTGCGAGAGCGCATGACCCGCGAAGGTTTGTCCGCGCAGCACCAGAAAATAGCCGACCACGCCCGCCAGCACCGCGACGATCCCCGACGCCGCGAACGCATTCACCATGAAATCGTATTCAAACATCGTGCATGTGTCCGTTGCGTGAGTCGTGCTGGTGCCCATGCGTATGCGCATGGCCGCCGTTCTCGTCGTGTTCGTGCTCGTGATCGTGCTTTTCCACTTCGACGTCGCCCGACATCACGAAGATGCGGCCGTTCACGCGCATCACGTCGATCGGCGAGCCGTAGAGGCGCGAGAGCACCGGCTTCGTGATCACTTCATCGACGGTGCCGAGCGCGGCCACGCCACTGCCGAGGTACAGCACGCGATCGAGCGCGTTCAGGAGCGGATTCAGTTCGTGCGCCGAAAACAGCACGGCGATGCCGAGTTCCTGCTGCACGCGCCGCACCAGTTCGACCACGCTCTTCTGATGATGCGGGTCGAGGCTGATCAGCGGTTCGTCGAGCAGCAGCAGCTTGGGGTTGCCGAGCAGGCATTGCGCGAGCAGCAGACGCTGACGCTCGCCGCCCGACAGTTCCGACAACGGCCGTTCGGCCAGCTTGCGTCCGTCGACCAGATCGAGCACGCGTTCGACATCCGCGCGGGTCGCGCTGTCCGCGTGCGGCAAGCCCCAGCGGTGGCCGTCGGCCGCCATCGCGACGAAATCGCGGCCGCGCACGCGGCGCCCGGCGAGCGCGCTACGCGTCTGCGGCATGTAGCCGATCGACGCGTTGCCGCGCTCGACCGGTTGCCCGAGCACGCGAATCGCGCCGTTGGCCGCCGGCACAAGGCCGAGCACGGCGCGCATCAACGTGGTCTTGCCCGCGCCGTTCGGCCCGAGCACGCCGATGAATTCGCCCTGGTTCACGACCAGACCCGTGTCGCGCAGAATCACGCGGCCGCCGAGTTCGAGCGTGACGTGCTCGAGTTCGAGCACGGGCGCGTGCGGTGCCGCGCTCGTCGATGGATTTGCCGGCGTGGCGCGGCCAGTCGGATTCATTGCGTT
Source organism: Paraburkholderia terricola (assembly GCF_003330825.1). NCBI lineage: Bacteria > Pseudomonadati > Pseudomonadota > Betaproteobacteria > Burkholderiales > Burkholderiaceae > Paraburkholderia > Paraburkholderia terricola. The sequence goes on along the minus strand of NZ_CP024941.1, from coordinate 3,317,290 downwards.
GTTCCTTTGACACTCGAAGCGGCTGCCGCCTTGCCCGTATCGCCCGCGGCGAGCGCCGCGCCCAGCGCGTCGAGCTGCTTGAGCATCCACGTCTGATAGGTGTTGCCGGTCGTTTCGGTTTCGGTGACGCTCATCGTCGGCACCTTTGATTGCTGCGCGAGCTTCAACATGCGTTGGGTCAGAGCCTCGGTTGCCTGGCTGTTATAGATCAGAACACGCACGCGCTTTTCGCGCAGATCGCGTTCGAACGCGGCGATATCGGCCGCGCTTGCTTCGGTGTCGTTCATCGTCGCCATCTGGAAGCGCAAGTTGCGCATCGTGAGGCCGATCGCGTCCGACATATAGCCGAACACCGGCTCCGTTGCCGTCACCGGCACGCCGGCGTAGCGGCCATGCAGGTCGGCGACCTTCGCGTCGATCGGCTTCAGCGAATCGAGAAACTTCGCGAGGTTCGCATCGTACGCCGACTTGTGCGCCGGGTCAGCCGCGACGAGCGCTTCGCTCACCGCGCGCGCCACCTTCGGCATGGTTGCCGGGTCGTACCAGAGGTGCGGATTATCGCCGCTCTTCTTGCCGACCAGCTCGGCGGCGACGATCGTCGTGCGCTTCGTGTTCTTCGACGCGGCCAGCAATTTTGCCATCCACGGATCGTAGTCGGCGCCGTTGTAGACCACAAGGCTCGCATGCTCCAGCGCGCGCGCGGTCTTCGGGCTGGCTTCGAACAGATGCGGGTCCTGGTCCGGATTGCTCAGGATGCTCGTCACGTCGACGCGCTCGCCGCCCAGTTGACGCACCACGTCGCCGTAGAAGTTTTCGGCGGCGACTACGGGGATTTTCGTATCCGCGGCAAAGGCGTTGTGGCCGAGCGCGCAGACGGCAGCGGCGGCGGCCACGTACTTCGACAGCTTCAGCGCACGGCGCGCTCCGAATAACATCGAGCCGATTTTCTTCATCGTTGTTTCCTGCTGCGTGAGAGGTGGATGGGTCAAAGGGTTTCAGGAGCGGCGAGCCGCGGCCTGGATGCCAGGGCCGCGTGCCGCGTTCGGGCGACGCTCAAGCCGGCGCACCCGGCTGCGTCGCGCGAGCGCACACCGCGCACAAGCCGCTCAATTCGACGACCTGCCGATGCACCTCGAAGCCGTGCGCCGGCGCGCTGTGCGACAACTGTTCCGCGAGATCGTCGCCGGGAATCTCGACGGTCGCGCCGCAGCGGTCGCACATCAGGAACTGGCTGCGATGCGGCACGCCGACTTCGCAGCAGGCCACGTAGGCGTTCTTCGATTCGATCCGATGGACGAAGCCGTGCGCGAGCAGAAAGTCGAGCGCGCGGTAGACGGTGGTGGGCGGCATGCGGCCGCGTTGCGGTTCGAGCGCGGCCAGCAACTCGTAGGCGCCGACCGGCCGTTCGCTCGCGACGATCGCCGCATACACCTGACGACGCAGCGGCGTGAGCGCGAGCCCGTGCAAGGCGGCGTGCGCGTCGGCGTGCGCGAGCCGCACGGCGTGATGTTCTGCAATCGATGTAGCCATATCAGTACGGACCTCCTGACGAAGTGGCATGTCGGCGGCAACGAACCGGCAAGGTTGCGGAGCGGTGCGAGTCGGCAATGATATAACGTATCTCGAATTTTTGTCAGTCATCTGAACGTCGAGCGCGGTGTCCGCATTCATTGCTCGAAGCGACATCGCTGCGGGAATCACGTCCCGTGCGGTCCTGCCGCGCTGCACCATCGAAATCTCACTGCGCGCCTTGACATGACCCGGTCCGTATCCGATCATTCGATCACAAACAGAGCAATTGTTCGCGCAATGAGCGTTCGCTCACCGCGCCTCAAAAAGCGAAACGAACCGGAGACGAGCAGTGTCGGCACGATTGCAAGACAAGGTGGCCATTCTGACGGGCGCGGCAAGCGGCATCGGTGAGGCCGTGGCCCGGCGATATCTGGACGAAGGCGCGCGCTGCGTGCTGGTCGACGTGAAGCCGGCGGGCAGTTTCGGCGACGCGCTGCGCACCGCCTACGGCGATCGCGTGCTGACGGTCCGGGCCGACGTCACGCGCCGCGAAGACATCGATCGCATCGTGGCGAGCACGCTGGAGCGCTTCGGCCAGATCGACATTCTGTTCAACAACGCGGCGCTCTTCGACATGCGCCCGATCCTCGATGAATCCTGGGACGTGTTCGACCGCCTCTTCGCGGTCAACGTGAAGGGCATGTTCTTCCTGATGCAAGCCGTCGCGCAGAAGATGGTCGAGCAGGGCCACGGCGGCAAGATCATCAATATGTCGTCGCAAGCCGGGCGGCGCGGCGAGGCGCTGGTGTCGCATTACTGCGCGACCAAGGCCGCCGTGTTGAGCTACACGCAATCCGCGGCACTGGCGCTCGCGCCGCACAAGGTCAATGTGAACGGCATCGCGCCGGGCGTCGTCGATACGCCGATGTGGAACGAGGTCGACGCGCTCTTCGCCCGTTACGAAAACCGACCGCTCGGCGAGAAGAAGCGCCTCGTCGGCGAAGCGGTGCCGCTCGGGCGCATGGGTGTGCCCGACGATCTGACCGGCGCCGCGCTGTTTCTCGCCTCGGCGGATGCGGACTACATCACCGCGCAAACGCTGAACGTCGACGGCGGCAACTGGATGAGCTGAAGCACGGCCCTTCATCGCCGCCGTCACACAAATTTCGTCGAATAAACGCAGCATCACATAACGTACGAGAAAGGAGACAACACATGAAACCAGCCCTCAAATCCGCGCTAAAAGCGGCCAGCGCCGGCGCTATCGCCTGCTTCGCGCTGAGCGCGTCGGCGGCCACGGTGACGATCGCGACGCTGAACAATCCCGACATGATCGAGCTGAAGAAGCTCTCGCCCGCGTTCGAGAAAGCCAACCCCGACATCAAGCTGAACTGGGTGATTCTCGAGGAAAACGTGCTGCGCCAGCGCGCCACCACCGACATTACGACCGGCAGCGGCCAGTTCGACGTGGTGACGATCGGCGCGTATGAAACCCCGCAATGGGGCAAGCGCGGCTGGCTCACGCCGCTCACGAACCTGCCCGCGGATTACGATCTGAACGACGTCGTGAAGACGGCCCGCGACGGCCTTTCCAGCGGCGGCCAGTTGTACGCGCTGCCGTTCTATGTGGAAAGCTCGATGACGTATTACCGCAAGGACCTGTTCGCGGCGAAGGGCCTGAAGATGCCCGATCAGCCGACCTACGAGCAGATCTCCCAATTCGCCGACAAGCTCACCGACAAGCCCAACGGCATCTACGGTATCTGCCTGCGCGGCAAGGCGGGCTGGGGCGAGAACATGGCCTACGGCACGACGGTGGTGAACACCTTCGGCGGCCGCTGGTTCGACGAAAAATGGAACGCGCAACTGACCTCGCCGGAATGGAAGAAGGCGATCAGCTTCTACGTCGACCTGCTGAAGAAAAACGGCCCGCCCGGAGCGAGCTCGAACGGCTTCAACGAAAATCTCACGCTGATGTCGTCGGGTAAATGCGCGATGTGGATCGACGCCACGGTCGCCGCCGGCATGCTCTACAACAAGCAGCAATCGCAGATCGCGGACAAGGTCGGTTTCGCCGCCGCGCCGGTCGCCGTCACGCCGAAGGGTTCGCATTGGCTGTGGGCGTGGGCGCTGGCGATTCCGAAATCGTCGAAGCAAACCGACGCGGCGAAGAAGTTCATCACGTGGGCCACCTCGAAGCAGTACATCGAACTGGTCGCGAAAGACGAAGGCTGGGCCTCGGTGCCGCCGGGAACGCGCCAGTCCACGTATGCGCGCCCCGAGTACAAGCAGGCCGCGCCGTTCGGCGACTTCGTGCTGAAGGCGATCGAAACGGCCGACCCGGAACATCCGACGGCGAAGCCGGTGCCGTACACGGGTGTGCAGTTCGTCGGAATTCCCGAGTTCCAGTCGTTCGGCACGGTGGTCGGTCAGAGCATCTCGGGTGCGATCGCCGGTCAGATGACGGTCGATCAGGCGCTCGCCGCCGGCCAGGCCACCGCGGATCGCGCGGTGAAACAGGCCGGTTATCAGAAGTAAGTCACTGAGGTAAGTCACTGACTTCCCGTGGCACGCGCCGGCTGACGCCCGTCAGCCGGCTCACGCAGCACAGCGGGCCGTCCTTGCCGCGCACGCGCCGCGACAGCGCTTTCAAATCGCGGTAGCCGAACGCGGTTCGGGCCGCCAAGGCCGACGTCCCGCGCATTACCGAACAGGTGGTCAATCATGCGTCCTCTGCGCCTGCCTCTCATGTCCGCGCATCCCCAGACGGAAAAAGAACGCGAAGTCCGCAAAGCCAATTCCGCCCGCTGGCTGGTTTCGCCCTCGGTCGCGGTGCTGGTGCTGTGGATGGCGATTCCGCTCGCGATGACGATCTGGTTTTCGTTCTCGCGCTACAACCTGCTGAACCCGGACCTGAAGGGTTTTGCCGGTTTCGACAACTACAAATATCTGGCCAGCGATCCGTCGTTCGGCCCCTCGATCGGACACACGCTCGAGTTGATCGTCGCGGTGCTGGTGATCACGGTGGTCGGCGGGGTGCTGATGGCGATCCTGTTCGACCGCAAGTTCTACGGCCAGGGCGTGGCGCGGCTGCTCGCGATCGCGCCGTTCTTCGTGATGCCGACGGTCAGCGCGCTGATCTGGAAGAACATGATCCTGCATCCGGTGTACGGTCTGATCGCGGACGGCATGCGCGCGCTCGGCATGCAGCCGATCGACTGGTTCGCCGAGTATCCGTTGACGGCCGTGATCATGATCGTGGCGTGGCAGTGGCTGCCGTTCGCGTTCCTGATTCTGTTCACCGCGATCCAGTCGCTCGATCAGGAGCAGAAGGAAGCGGCGCGCATCGACGGCGCCGGTCCGTTCTCGATGTTCTTCTACATCACGCTGCCCCACCTGAAACGGGCGATAGCGGTGGTGGTGATGATGGAGACGATTTTCCTGCTGTCGATCTTCGCTGAAATCTATACGACCACGGGCGGCGGTCCGGGCACCGCGACCACCAATCTGTCGTACCTGATCTATTCGCTCGGCCTGCAACAGTTCGACGTCGGTCTCGCCTCGGCGGGCGGCATTCTCGCCGTCGTGCTGGCCAATATCGTGTCGTTCTTCCTCGTGCGGATGCTCGCGAAGAACCTGAAAGGGGAGTACGAAAAATGAGCCAGGTTGCCTCCACTCCGGCGTCGAGCGCGACGCCCATGACCGTGCCGGCCAGGTCGCCGTTCGCCGCGATTCGCCGCGGCATTCCCGGCGTGATCGCCTGGCTGGTCGCGCTGCTGCTGTTCTTTCCGATCTTCTGGATGACGATCACCGCATTCAAGACCGAACAGCAGGCGTATTCGTCGTCGCTATTCTTCATCCCGACGCTCGACAGCTTCCGCGAGGTGTTCGCGCGCAGCAATTACTTTTCGTTCGCGTGGAATTCGATCCTGATCTCGGCGGGCGTCACGGTGCTGTGCCTGATTCTCGCCGTGCCGGCCGCCTATGCAATGGCGTTCTTTCCGACGCGCCGCACGCAGAAAGTGCTGCTGTGGATGCTGTCGACCAAGATGATGCCGTCGGTCGGCGTACTCGTGCCTATCTATCTGCTGTGGAAGAACAGCGGCTTGCTCGATACGGTGTCGGGCCTCGTGATCGTCTACACGCTGATCAATCTGCCGATCGCGGTGTGGATGTCGTTCACGTACTTCGCCGAGATTCCGCGCGACATTCTCGAAGCCGGACGCATCGACGGCGCCGCGACGTGGCAGGAGATCGTCTATCTGCTGATGCCGATGGCGTTGCCCGGACTCGCCTCCACCGCGCTGCTGCTCGTGATCCTGTCGTGGAACGAAGCGTTCTGGAGCATCAATCTATCGAGTTCGAGCGCGGCGCCGCTGACCGTGTTCATCGCCTCGTACTCGAGTCCTGAGGGCCTGTTCTGGGCCAAGCTGTCCGCCGCCTCGCTGCTCGCGGTCGCGCCGATCCTGATCGTCGGCTGGTTGTCGCAAAAGCAACTGGTGCGCGGTCTCACCTTCGGGGCGGTCAAATGACGGCAGGCAATCTCGCCCTGATCTGCGACTGCGACGGCGTGCTGATCGACAGCGAAGCCGTGGCGGCGCGCATGCTGGTGCACGAACTCGAAGCCCGCTGGCCGGGCAGCGACGTCGAGCCGGTCGTGCTGCCGCTGCTCGGCTTGCGCATCGAGAGGGTGTTGCAAGGCACGGCGACGCAGCTCGGTAAAAGTCTCACCGTCGAGGACATCGACGCGATTCGCTGCGCGGTGGAAGCGGCGGCGATGCAGGCGAGCGCGGTCGAAGGCATCGTGGCCGCGCTCGGCCAGGTGCCGCTCATCAAGGGGTGCGCGAGCAACAGTTTCCGCCCCTACGTGGAAGCCGTGTTGGCGCGCACCGGCCTCGTGACGTTTTTCGGCGACCGTCTTTTTTGCGCCGATGCGGTGCCCAATCCGAAGCCCGCGCCCGATGTCTATCTCGCGGCGGCGCAAGGCCTGGGCCTCGCGCCATCCGCGTGCCTCGTGGTGGAGGACAGCGTCACCGGCGTGACGGCGGCGAGCGCGGCGGGCATGACGGTGCTCGGTTTCATCGGCGGCGGCCATGCGAGCGAGGCGCAGATCGGCAAGCTGCACGCAGCGGGCGCGCGCCACGTATTCGACGACATGCGGCAGTTGCCCGAACTGGTCGCGCAATGGACGCTGAGCGCGACGGCGGCGGCGCCGTAAGCGCGCTTCATCAACGCATAAGCAACACACAGCATGACACGGAGACACATCATGGCAAGCGTAACTCTGCGCAACATCAGAAAGGCTTACGACGACAACGAGGTGATGCGCGACATCAACCTCGACATCGCGGACGGCGAGTTCGTCGTGTTCGTGGGCCCGAGCGGTTGCGGTAAATCGACGCTGATGCGAATGATCGCCGGCCTCGAGGACATCAGCGGCGGCGATCTCACCATCGACGGCACGCGCATGAACGACGTGCCGCCCGCCAAGCGCGGCATCGCGATGGTGTTCCAATCGTACGCGCTGTATCCGCACATGACGCTGTACGACAACATGGCGTTCGGCCTGAAGCTCGCCGGCACCAAAAAGCCGGAAATCGACGCGGCCGTGCGCAACGCGGCGAAGATCCTGCACATCGATCATCTGCTCGATCGCAAGCCCAAGCAGCTTTCCGGCGGCCAACGCCAGCGCGTGGCGATTGGCCGCGCGATCACGCGCAAGCCGAAAGTGTTCCTGTTCGACGAACCGCTGTCGAACCTCGACGCCGCATTGCGCGTGAAGATGCGCCTCGAATTCGCGCGCCTGCACGACGAACTCAAGACCACGATGATTTACGTGACGCACGATCAGGTCGAAGCGATGACGCTGGCCGACAAGATCGTCGTGCTGTCGGCGGGCAATCTGGAACAGGTCGGCAGCCCGACGATGCTGTATCACGCGCCCGCTAATCGCTTCGTCGCGGGTTTCATCGGCTCGCCGAAGATGAACTTCATGGAAGGCATCGTGCAGTCGGTCGCGCACGACGGCGTGACGGTGCTGTACGAAACCGGCGAGACGCAGCGCGTCGCGGTGGAACCGGCGTCGGTCAAGCAGGGCGACAAGGTGACGGTCGGCATTCGCCCCGAGCATCTGCATGTCGGCACGACCGAAGACGGCGTGTCGGCGCGCACGATGGCGGTCGAATCGCTCGGCGACGCGGCCTATCTGTACGCGGAGTCGAGCGTCGCGCCGGACGGCCTGATCGCGCGGATTCCGCCGCTCGAACGGCAGTCGAAAGGCGCGGTGCAGAAACTCGGCGCGACGCCGGAACACTGTCATCTGTTCGACAGCGAAGGCAAGGCGTTCCAGCGCAAGATCGTGGAAGTGCTGGCCGCGTGACGACGGGGACGGCGGCGTTCGCGCCGCTGCCTGGCCACGTTTGGCCGACAACGGCGCTCAGGCTTCGAGCGCCGCCCGCGCGCACAACTCGTCGGTGACGAGTCCCGAGAGCCAGCCGCCCTTGAGCACCGCGATCACCGCTTCGCGCTTGCGCGCGCCGCCGGCAAAGCCGATGGTCGGACGGCGCGGCGGCGAATCGAGCGGGATGCTCGTCACGCGCCGGCCGGTCGGCGATTCGACATGCGCGCCGCTGGCGTCGATCGTGAGGCCGAGCATTTCGGCCACCGCGCCGTTGCGCATCAACTCCTTCACTTCCGCCGACGTGATGAAGCCGTCCACGTGCAGCGGACATTTCGGCCCGATATCGCCGATGCCGACGAACGCGACATCCGCTTTGGCCGACAGCGATTCGACGATGCGATAAAGCCGGTGATTGCACCATTGCGCGCGCTCGGCCTCACTATCGGCGAGCAACGGCGCGGGCAGCAGAAAGTGTTTGCCGCCGGTCTTTTCCGAGATGTGCAGCGCGACGTCGTAGCGGTTCGAGGAGCCGTCCGAGGCGATCGCCCCGACCATCGACACCAGCCTGTGCTGCGGACGGTCGAGCTGCGCGATCTGATCGACCGCGGCCTTCAGCGTCCGGCCGCTGCTCACCGCGACCACCATCGGTTTTTCCGCGCTGAGATAGCGCTCCATGACCTGCGCGCCGGCCACCGCGAGCTTGCGGTCCACTTCCTCGGACGTATCGCTGTCGACCGGCACCACTTCGCACATGGAGAGGCCGTAGCGCTTCGACAGTTGATCGGCGAGCGCGAGGCAATCGGCCAGTTGGTGATCGACGCGCACGCGAATCAGATTCTTTTCCACCGCGAAGGCGACCAGCCGTTGCGCGACCGGGCGCGATACCTGCAACTTTTCGGCGATCTCGTTCTGGGTATTGCCGGCGACGTAGTAGAGCCACGCGGCGCGGGTAGCAAGATCTAATTTTTCTGTGGACTTGGGCACGGTGAGGTTCTGCTTGAAGTGCGCCGATGATAGCAGCCGGTCCTCGCGTGTTAACGGGAACAGGCGGAGAACCGGCTGCGCCGGCGTCGCTTACGCGAGCCGCTGACGCGCGGGGTCGAACAGCGGCCGCACATGGCGGTACAGCGCGCGATACGCGTCGAGCCGTGCGCGCAGTTCCGCGTGACGGCGCGGGTTCGGCGTGAACTCCTTTTCGATCGGCGGTTTGGCGAGCACCTTGTCCGGGTCGCCGCCCGCGGCCAGCCAGCCCAGGCGTGCCGCGCCGAGCGCCGCGCCGGTTTCGCCGCCGCCGTGCTTGCGGGTAGCGGTGTCGAGCGCGTCGGCGAGCAGTTGCGCCCAGTAATCGCTGCGCGCGCCGCCGCCCAGCAGCGAGAGCGCCTTCGCTTCCGTGCCGGCCGCGCGCAGCGCGTCGAGGCCGTCGGTGAGCGCGAGGGTCACGCCTTCGAGCACCGCGTAGCCGAGCAAGGCGCGGTCGGTCGCGTGAGTCATGCCGAAAAACACGCCTTGCGCGTACGGGTCGTTGTGCGGCGTGCGTTCACCGGAGAGGTAGGGCAGAAAGAGCGGCGCGGTGTTCAACGCGTCGACGGGCAGCGCCTCGATTTCGGCGAGCAGGGTGGGTTCGTCGGTGGAAGTGAGCTTGCAGACCCAGCGCAGGCAACTCGCCGCCGACAGCACCACGCTCATCTGATGCCAGCGATCGGGAATCGCGTGACAGAACGCATGCACCGCCGAGGACGGATTCGGCCTGAAGCTGTCGCCGACCACGCATAGCACGCCTGACGTGCCGAGCGACACGAAGCCGTCGCCCGGTTGTGTCGCGCCGATGCCGATCGCGCTCGTGGCGTTGTCGCCGCCGCCCGCCGCGACGACCACGCCGTCGCTCAAGCCGAACTCGCGCGCCACCTCGGGCAGCAGCGTGCCGGACGGCTCGCTGCCTTCGGCGAGCTTCGGCATCTGTGCGCGCGTCATGTCGCAGGCGGCGAGCAGCGAGTCGGACCAGTCGCGTTTGGCGACGTCGAGCCACAGGGTGCCGGCCGCATCCGATGGATCGGATACCTTGCCGCCGGTCAGTTGCAGACGCAGGTAATCTTTCGGCAGCAGCACGCAGGCGGTTTGCGCGAAGATCTCGGGCTCGTGGCGCGCGACCCACAGCAGCTTCGGCGCGGTGAAGCCCGGCATCGCGAGATTGCCCGCCACGCTGTGCAGTTGCGGCGCGCGCCCGGTCAGTTCCGCGCATTCCTTGTCGCTGCGCATGTCGTTCCACAAGATCGCGGGACGCAGCACGCGGTCTTGCGCATCCAGCAGCACCGCGCCGTGCATCTGGCCCGAGAGGCCGATGCCGCGAATCTCCGCGAACTCGTCGGGATGTTTGGCGCGCAACGCGGCGAGCGCGGCGCGCGTGCCGGCCCACCAGTCCTCGGGATTCTGCTCGGACCAGCGCTGATGCGGGCGCGAAACGGTAAACGGGGAGCCTGCCGTGCCGATCACGCGTCCATTGGAGGCGAGCAGCAGGACTTTCACTTCGGACGTGCCGAGGTCGATGCCGAGATACATGGGCGCGGAACCTTCGTCGTTAGGGATGCGCTACTTTAGCCGCACATCGCGCACGGTGCCATGCGCGTTATGCCTGAGTGCGGGATATTCAAGCGGATTGTTCGAGCGCGATGTTCAGGCCGCGCCGCGTTTGGCCAGCCACACGTCGACGCGCGCGAGCGCGCCCGCCAGCGCCGATTCCAGTTCGGGCGTCTGCGCCATGCTGCCCCACAGCAGCCGGTCGGCGGCGAACGCCTGCAACGGATCGGGCGCCGCGAAGAAGCCGCGCGCGACGCGCTCGTCCATCACGCCGTCCTGATACGCGTAGGGCAGCTTGCCGGCTTGCCAGCGATCGAGAAAGCGGAAGAACAGCGCCGGCAGCATTGCCGTGGCCGCGGGCGTGACGCCGCGCTCGAAACATTCGGCCAGCGTCGGCGCGATAAAGCCGGGCAGCTTCGAAAAGCCGTCGGCCGCGACACGCTGATTGGTGTCCTGGATATACGGATTGCCGAAGCGCTCGAGCACCACGTCGCGATAACGTTCGAGATCGAGCGGACTCGGCGTGAGACACGGAATCACGTCTTCGGTGACGTAATCGAACGCGAACTTCTGGATGTCCGCGTCGAGCGTGCCTTCGTGAATGTAGTTCAGTCCGACCAGCGTGCCCGCCCACGCAATGCAGCTATGCGTCGCGTTGAGAATGCGGATCTTCGCTTCCTCGTAGGGCAGCACCGAGTCCACGAGTTCCGCGCCGACCTTTTCCCAGGCCGGCCGTCCCGCGATGAAGCGGTCTTCGATCACCCACTGAATGAACGCTTCGCCCATCACCGGGCAGGCGTCGTCGACGCCGGTCGCGGCCTTGACGCGTTCGCGCACGTCCGGCGTGGGGCGCGGCGTGATGCGGTCGACCATCGAGCTCGGCGAGGCGGTGTTGTCGTCGAACCATCGCGCCAGTTCGTTCGCGCCGCGCCGTTCGAGAAACTCGCTCATGCCGGCGTGAAAGCGCTCGCCGTTGCTGCGCAGGTTGTCGCAAGTCTGCAATGTGACGGGACCGGCGCCGCGCTTCATGCGCGCGTCGAGAATGGCCGCGAGCGCGCCGTAGATGGTGGTGTGGCCGCCCTTGAGATCGGTGGCGAGATCGGGATTGGCGGTATCGAGCTTGTGGTGCTCGTCGAGGTAATAGCCGCCCTCGGTGACCGTGAACGAAATGATCTTGCAGGCCGGGTCGGCGCCCGCTTCGATCAGCGCGTCGAGGCTTTCGGTCCACGGCACCACACGCTCGATCGAACGAATCGTTTCATACGCGCGCTCGCCCTGCGGCGTGACGGTTTCGAGCGTGTAGACGCCGTCTTGCGCCGCGAGCGCTTCGAGCACCGCATTCATGTCGCCGCGAATATTGCCCACCGCCAGCGACCAGTGCGGCTCGCCCGCCACGTTCGCTTCATTCAAACGATGCAGATACCACGCCTGGTGGGCGCGATGAAACGATCCCGCGCCGATGTGGAGGATCACGTGTGCGGCCGCGCCGCCTTGCCCGCTGTTCATGTGCGTCTCCTGAATGCCTTGACTCGCACGGCTTGCGCGTGCGTTTTTCTCTGGATGGAGCATTTGCTCTTACTGTGAACGAATGATCGTATCCGCCGAAACGAAAGTCAAGGCGAGCTCGCAGGGTTTTCGTGGCGCAGCGCGGCGCGGCAGTGCGTTCCGGCATGCGTGACGATGCGTCGTCGCATGATGGGAACGCGTTGCCCCGTGTATTGCGTTGCATCAAATTTGACGCGAACCGGGTCGGGACTAACCCGAATGCAAAAAAGTATCGGTCCGCGGTTTCATTTTTAGTGGTGGATAACGCCATTGAAGGCTACTTTTCGCTATACAACACGAAGACCCGCGGCGCGATCACGAAGCCGCTTCATGGAGGCAGACAGTGCAACCCGATCTCGAGATCGTGGCCGTACGCCGCGACGAATCCTTCAAGGTGTGGTCGCATGGCTATCCGTATCGCACGGTGCGCTGGCACTTTCACCCGGAGTACGAGATTCATCTGATCGTCGCGACCACCGGCAAGATGTTCGTCGGCGACCATATCAGCAGCTTCGCGCCCGGCAACCTCGTGTTGATGGGGCCGAACCTGCCGCACAACTGGGTGAGCGACGTGCCGCAAGGCGAGACGATCGCGCAACGCAATCTGGTCGTGCAATTCGGGCAGGAGTTCGTGTCGAGCTGCGTCGGCAGTTTTCCGGAGTGGCGTCAGGTCGAAGCGCTGCTGGCCGACTCGCGCCGCGGCGTGTCGTTCGGCGCGACGACGAGCGCGGTGATCCAGCCGCTCTTTCTGGAATTGCTGGCGGCGCGCGGGCTGCGCCGTCTGGTGCTGTTCATGTCGATGCTCGAAATCCTCGTGAGCGCCGAGGATCGCGAGACGCTCGCCAGCCCCGCGTATCAGGCGGACCCCACGGGTTTCGCATCGACCCGCATCAATCACGTGCTCTCGTATATCGGCAAGAACCTCGCGGGCGAATTGCGCGAATCCGACCTCGCGCAACTGGCGGGGCAGAGCGTGAGCGCGTTCTCGCGTTACTTCCGCCGTCATACGGGCTTGCCTTTCGTGCAGTACGTGAATCGCATGCGCATCAACCTCGCATGCCAACTGCTGACGGACGAAGACCTGAGCGTCACCGAGATCTGCTTCAAGGCGGGCTTCAACAACCTGTCGAATTTCAACCGGCAGTTCCTTGCCGTGAAGGGCATGGCGCCCTCGAAGTTTCGCCGCTATCAGCAACTGAACGGCGCGAGCCGCGACGCTTCCGAGGAAGCCGCCGCGCGCGGCGTGGGCATCGACGACGCTGTGCCCGCAATCGTGCTCGCGCCGGGTTTGCCGCGCAGCGCCGCCGCCGCTTATCCCCCCAACCTGGCACCCACGTAGCATTCCCGGCCTCGAGCCGAAGCGTTTCACCGACCCGCGTTGCAAACACGTATCGCGCTGTCTTTCGACAGCGTGAGGGACGTGCTCATTTTTAAAAACGGAGACAACCATGACGCAATCCAATTCGAAGCAGGCATCGTTGAAGACCCTCGCACGCCGCACGGCCGCGGTGACGGCGCTTGCGGTCGGCCTGTCGTTCATCGCCGCGCCGGCGGCGCAGGCCGCGCCGCTGAAAATCGGCATGACGTTCCAGGAGATGAACAACCCGTACTTCGTGACGATGCAAAAAGCGCTGAACGACGCGGCCGCGTCGATGGGCGCGACCGTGGTCGTCACCGACGCGCATCACGACGTCAGCAAGCAGGTCAGCGACGTCGAGGACATGCTGCAAAAGAAGATCGACATCCTGCTCGTGAATCCGACCGATTCGACCGGCATTCAATCGGCGGTGACGTCGGCGAAAAAGGCGGGCGTGGTGGTGGTCGCCGTGGATGCGAACGCGAACGGTCCGGTCGATTCGTTCGTCGGCTCGAAGAACTTCGACGCCGGGGTGATGGCTTGCGAGTATCTGGCGAAGTCGATCGGCGGCAGCGGCGAAGTGGCGATTCTCGACGGCATTCCGGTGGTGCCGATTCTCGAACGAGTGCGCGGCTGCAAGGCGGCGCTCGCGAGGAGCCCCGGCGTCAAGCTCGTGGATACGCAGAACGGCAAGCAGGAACGCGCGACGGCCTTGTCCGTCACCGAGAACATGATTCAGGCGCATCCGAACCTGAAGGGCGTGTTCAGCGTGAACGACGGCGGCTCGATGGGCGCGCTCTCGGCGATCGAAGCATCGGGTAAGGACATCAAGCTGACGAGCGTCGACGGTGCGCCCGAAGCGATTGCCGCGATCCAGAAGCCGAATTCGAAGTTCGTCGAAACGTCCGCGCAATTCCCCGCCGACCAGGTGCGCATCGCCCTCGGCGTCGCGCTCGCGAAGAAGTGGGGCGCCAATGTGCCGAAAGCGATTCCGGTCGACGTGAAGATGGTCGACAAGAGCAACGCCAAGGGTTTCAGCTGGTAAGGCGAAGGCTCGCCGCCGTGCCGCGTTCGAATGGGCGCGTCGGCGAGCCGTGAAGGAGGACCCGATGGACACGATACTCAAGCTCGAACACATCAGCAAAAGTTTTCCCGGCGTGAAGGCGCTGCAAGACATTCACCTGGAGATCGCGCGCGGCGAGATTCACGCGTTGCTCGGCGAGAACGGCGCGGGCAAGTCGACGTTGATGAAAATCCTGTGCGGCATCTATCAGCCGGACGAAGGCACGATCACGATCGACGGCGCCGCGCGCCACTTCACGAATTATCACGACGCGGTGGCCGCGGGCGTCGGCATCGTGTTTCAGGAGTTCAGCCTGATTCCGTATCTGAACGGGGTGGAGAACATGTTTCTCGGCCGCGAGTTGAGAAACAGCCTGGGCCTTCTGGAGCGCGGCAAGATGCGGCGCGCGGCGGCGGCGATCTTTCAGCGGCTCGGCGTGGCGATCGATCTGTCGGTGCCGATTCGCGAGCTGTCGGTGGCGCAGCAGCAGTTCGTCGAAATCGGCAAGGCGTTGTCGCTGGAAGCGCGCATTCTGATTCTCGACGAACCCACCGCGACGCTCACGCCCGCGGAAGCCGAGCATCTGTTCGCGATCATGCGCGACCTGAAGAAGCAGGGCGTGGCGATGATCTTCATCTCGCATCATCTGGAAGAGATCTTTGAAGTGTGCGACCGCATTACCGTGCTGCGCGACGGCCAGTACGTCGGCATGACCGAGGTCGCGCAATCCGATGTGAGCCGGCTCGTCGAGATGATGGTGGGCCGCCGCATCGAAAACAGCTTTCCGCCGAAGCCGCCGCTCGCCGCCGATGCGAAAACCGTGCTCCAGGTCGACAAGCTGCAACTGCGCAAAGACAGTCCGGTGCTGAGTTTCGATTTGCGTGAAGGCGAGATTCTCGGCTTCGCGGGACTGGTCGGCTCGGGGCGCACCGAAATCGCGCTCGCCGTGATCGGCGCGGACGCGGCCTACGTGAAGGAGATTCGCATCAACGGCACGGCCGCGAAGCTGTCCGATCCGGCCGACGCATTGCGCGCCGGCGTCGGCATTCTGCCGGAGAGCCGCAAGACCGAAGGGCTGATCACCGATTTCTCGATCAAGCAGAACATCTCGATCAACAACCTCGGCAAGTATCGCTCGCTGCGGTTTTTCATCGACCAGCGCAGCGAAGCGCGCGCGACCGCCGACATCATGAAACGCGTGGGCGTCAAGGCGCCGACCATGCACACCGAAGTCGCGACGCTCTCCGGCGGCAATCAGCAGAAGGTGGTGATCGCGCGCTGGCTGAATCACCACACCAACATCCTGATCTTCGACGAACCCACGCGCGGCATCGACGTCGGCGCGAAAGCCGAAATCTATCTGCTGATGCGCGAACTCACCGCGCGCGGCTACTCGATCATCATGATCTCGTCCGAATTGCCGGAGATCGTCGGCATGTGCGACCGCGTCGCCGTGTTCCGCCAGGGCCGCATCGAAGCCATGCTCGAAGGCGACCAGATCGACTCGAACGCCGTGATGACCTATGCAACAGCCGGCACCCGTGGAGCAAGCCATGAACTCGCCTAATCCTTCTTCCTCGCCGAAAACGTCCACCGTCAGCGGGGGCGTCCCCGGTGCGCCGCTGCGTTTCAGTTGGGCCGCGTTGAAGCGCTCGACGCTGTTCTATCCGTTCGTCGGCCTGGTGGCGGTGTGCATCGTGATGGTGTTCGCGAGCGACAGTTTCCTCTCCGGCGCGAATCTGGAGAACGTGCTGCGCCAGGTGTCAATCAACGCGATCATCGCCGTGGGCATGACCTGCGTGATTCTGACCGGCGGCATCGACCTTTCCGTGGGTTCGGTGATGGCTTTATCGGGCACGCTCGCCGCCGGCCTGATGGTGGCCGGGATGAATGCGGTGACGGCGCTTGCGATCGGCGTCGCGGTCGGTCTCGGCTTTGGCGCGGCCAACGGTTTCTTCGTCGCGTTCGCCGGCATGCCGCCCATCATCGTCACGCTGGCGACGATGGGCATCGCCCGCGGCCTCGCGCTGATCTACACGGGCGGCTATCCGATCGACGGCTTGCCCGACTGGGTCAGCTTCTTCGGCAGCGGCAAGATTGTCGGCATTCAGGCGCCGGTCGTGATCATGGCGGTGATCTACGCGATCGCCTGGGTGCTGCTCGAACGCATGCCGTTCGGCCGCTACGTGTATGCGATCGGCGGCAACGAACAGGCGACGCGTCTTTCCGGCGTGCGCGTGGCGCGCGTGAAGCTGATCGTCTACACGATCGCCGGCTTGACCTCGGCGTTCGCCGCGATCGTGCTGACCGCGCGTTTGATGAGCGGCCAGCCGAACGCGGGCGTGGGCTTCGAGCTCGACGCCATCGCGGCGGTGGTGATGGGCGGCACCTCGATTTCCGGCGGACGCGGCTCGATCATCGGCACGTTGATCGGCGCGCTGCTGCTCGGCGTATTGAACAACGGCCTGAACATGGTCGGCGTGAATCCGTACGTGCAGAACGTGATCAAGGGCGGAATCATTCTGCTCGCGATCTACATCAGCCGCGACCGCAGAAAATAACTCTCCACTGACTTTCTCTTTCCAGCAGGACCACGCAATGACTCAATCCACTCAAGCTGACAAGCAGAGCATGACGGCCATCGTCTGTCATGCGCCGAAAGACTATCGGGTCGAACAGGTGGCGAAGCCCAAGGCGCGCGCGCATGAACTGGTGATCCGCATCGCCGCGTGCGGCATCTGCGCGAGCGACTGCAAATGCCATTCGGGCGCGAAGATGTTCTGGGGCGGCCCGAGCCCGTGGGTGAAAGCGCCGGTGATTCCTGGGCACGAATTCTTCGGCTTCGTCGAGGAGATCGGCGAAGGCGCGGCCGCGCACTTCGGCGTGAAGCCCGGCGACCGCGTGATCGCCGAGCAGATCGTGCCCTGCGGCAAGTGCCGTTACTGCAAGTCCGGCCAATACTGGATGTGCGAGGTGCACAACATCTTCGGCTTTCAGCGCGAAGTCGCGGACGGCGGCATGGCCGAATACATGCGCATTCCGCCGACCGCGATCGTCCACAAGATTCCCGACGGCATCTCGCTCGAAGACGCGGCGATCATCGAACCGCTCGCCTGCGCGATTCACACGGTCAATCGCGGCGATGTGCAACTCGACGACGTGGTGGTGATCGCGGGCGCCGGACCGCTCGGCCTGATGATGACGCAAGTCGCGCATCTGAAAACGCCGAAGAAGCTCGTCGTGATCGATCTGGTGGAAGAGCGCCTCGCGCTCGCGCGCGAGTACGGCGCCGACGTGACGATCAATCCGAAGCAGGACGACGCGCTCGCGATCATCCATTCGCTCACTGACGGCTATGGTTGCGATGTGTACATCGAGACCACCGGCGCGCCGGTCGGCGTGAACCAGGGCATGGACCTGATTCGCAAGCTCGGGCGCTTCGTCGAGTTTTCGGTGTTCGGCGCGGATACCACGCTAGACTGGTCGGTGATCGGCGATCGCAAGGAACTCGACGTGCGCGGCGCGCATCTTGGACCCTACTGTTATCCGATCGCAATCGATCTGCTGGCGCGCGGACTCGTCACCTCGAAGGGCATCGTCACGCACGGCTTTTCGTTGGAGGAATGGGAGGAGGCGATCAAGGTCGCCGACTCGCTCGATTCGATCAAGGTATTGATGAAGCCGCGCGCCTGAACGTTTGCAGCGTCGAGCGAACGCGAGCGGCATATAAACGGAGACAGTATGAACTACGTCATCGGCGTCGATATCGGCACGCAGAGCACCAAGGCGCTGCTCGTCGATCAGCACGGCGCGATCGTCGCGCAGCATGCGTCGAGCTATCAGCCGGATACGCCCAAGCCGCTGTGGGCCGAGCAATGGCCTGCGGTGTGGTTCAAGGCGGTGGTGGAATGCATCGCCGCTTGCGTGACGAAGGCGAAAGAGACGGGCGTCGCGGCGGCGTCGATCAAGGCGGTGTGCGTGAGCAGCCTGTATGGCGGCTCGGGCATCGTCGTCGATAGCGATATGCGGCCGCTCTATCCGTGCCTGATCTGGATGGACCGGCGCGCGACCGATCAGGTCGAATGGGTGCGCGGCAACGTCGATCTCGAACGCCTGTACGCGATCACCGGCAACGGCGTGGACAGCTATTACGGCTACACCAAGATGCTGTGGCTGCGCGATCACGAGCCGGACGTCTGGTCGCACACGCGCTATTTCCTGCCGCCGAACGCGTACATCATTTATATGCTCACCGGCGAGGTCGCGGTCGATCACAGTTCGGCGGGCAATATCGGCGGCATCTACGACATCGCCAGGCGCGACTGGTCCGACGAAGCGCTCGACATGCTCGGCATTCCGGCGACCATGATGCCGGAGCGGCTGGTGGAATCGTCCGAAGTGGTGGGCGGCCTGCTATCGCAATGGACCGAACAACTCGGACTCGAAGCGGGCACGGCGATCGTCGCGGGCGGCGTGGATGCGGCGGTGGCGACGTTCGCCGCAGGCGTCACGCGTGCCGGCCAGCATGTCGCGATGATCGGCACCAGCATGTGCTGGGGCTATATCAACCAGACCGTCGATGCGCGGCACGGCCTGATCAGCATGCCGCACGTCTTCAACGGTCAGCGCGACATCTATGTGTTCGGCGGCGCGATCACGGCGGGCGCGTCGGTGACGTGGTATCGCGAGCAGTTCTGTCATGCGGAGATCGAGGCCGCGCGCGCGACGCCGCATGGCGACCCGCATCGCCTGCTCGAAGAGTCCGCCGCGAAGGTGGCCGCCGGTTCGGATGGCGTGATGTTCCTGCCGTATCTGATGGGCGAGCGCAGCCCGGTGTGGGACGCGAAGGCGAGCGGCGCTTTTGTCGGCCTGAGTTTGTTCCATACGCGCGCGCATCTGTATCGGGCGGTGCTGGAAGGCGTGTCGTTCGCGCTCAAGCACAACATCGAGGCGGGACGCAAAGGCGCGCAGTCGCTGGACGACAAATTGATCGTCGTGGGCGGCGCCGCGCATTCGGATCTGTGGATGCAGATCATCGCGGACATTACCGGCTATCCGGTCTACACGATCGAGCAGGAAGTGGAAGCGGCGATGGGCGCGGCGCTGCTGGCCGGGGTGGGCGCCGGTTTGGTGTCGCCCGAGGCAGCGCAGGGCGGCTGGGTGACGCTGATCGAGCGCGCGCAGCCCGACGCCGCGCGCCTCGCGCTGTACGAAAAGCGCTTCGGCCTTTATACGGACCTTTATCCGGCGTTGAAGCCGGTCATGCATCGGTTGCAATCATCATGAATGCTACTTTCGATTTTTCCGGCAAGTCGATTCTGGTCACGGGCGCATCGAGCGGAATCGGGCGCGCGACGGTCGAGGCGTTGTGCGCATCCGGCGCGAACGTGGTCGCCGCGGCGCGCAACGTCAATGAACTCGCGCGCCTCGCTGAAGAGACCGGCTGCGAGCCGCTGACGCTCGACGTCAGCGACGAAGCCGCGATCGACGATGCATTGGGCTCGCTCGATCCATTCGACGGCCTCGTGAATTGCGCGGGGATCGCGTTGCTCGAACGCGCGGTGGATACGACGGCCGCCAGTTTCGATCGCGTGATGGCGGTGAATACGCGTGGCGCCGTGCTGGTGGCGAAGCACGTGGCGCGCGGGATGATCGACGCCAGGCGCGCCGGCAGTATCGTGAACGTGTCGAGTCAGGCCGCGCTCGTCGCGCTGGACGATCATCTGAGCTATTCGGCTTCCAAGGCGGCGATGGATGCGGTGACGCGCGCGTTGTGCATCGAACTCGGGCCGTTCGGCATTCGCGTGAACAGCGTCAATCCGACCGTCACGTTGACGCCGATGGCGGTGCAGGCATGGAGCGATCCCGCGAAGCGCGAGCCCGCGTTGCGGGCGATTCCCTTGCAGCGGTTTGCGGAGTCCGCCGAGGTCGCCGCGCCGATCATGTTTTTGTTGAGCGACGCGGCGTCGATGATCAGCGGTGTGTGTTTGCCGATCGATGGGGGCTATACCGCGAGGTGAACTACAGCATCGTCCTCACATGCCAAAGCTCGGGAAACAGCACCACGTCCAGCATCTTTCGCAGGTACGGCGCGCCGCTCGTGCCGCCCGTGCCTTGCTTGAAGCCGATGATCCGTTCCACCGTGGTCACATGCCGGAACCGCCACTGGCGAAACGCGTCTTCGAGATCGACCAGTTCCTCGGCCATCTCATACAACTCCCAATGTTGCGACGGGTTGCGATAGACCTCGAGCCAGGCCGCCTCGACGGAAGCATCGTGCGTGGTGGGCTGCGTCCAGTCGCGCTGCAGTCTGGAAGGTGAAATCGCAAACCCGCGACGCGCAAGCAGCCTCACCACCTCGTCGTAGAAAGAAGGCGCTTCCAGCGAAGCCTTCACCTCGGCAAGCACGTCCGCGCGATGCGCGTGCGGCTTGAGCATCTGCTCGTTCTTGTTGCCGAGCAGGAACTCGATCTGCCGGTACTGATACGACTGAAACCCGGAAGAACTTCCCAGGTATGGTCGCATGGCGGTGTACTCGGACGGCGTCATCGTCGCGAGAACGCTCCATGCCTGTACGAGTTGTTCCATGATCCGCGAGACGCGCGCGAGCATCTTGAACGCCGGCGGCAACTCGTCGCGATGCACCGCCTTCAACGCCGCGCGCAATTCATACAGTGCGAGCTTCATCCACAACTCGCTGGTTTGATGCTGGATGATGAACAGCATCTCGTTGTGATCCGGCGACAGCGGATGCTGCGCATTCAGCACCGTTCCCAGCGACAGATAGTCGCCGTAGCTCATCGATTCGGAGAAATCGAGTTGCGCGTCGTGCCAGCCGTCGCCGGAAGAAGCGGACTTCGTGGATGCGCCGGGCGCCGCGGTCTGCCCATGCCCAAACGGACATCCTTGCGCCGGTTTTTCTTCCGGCAAACCCGGCGTTTGCATGTGATCGGTCATTGCGTGCTCCTCAGGTCACAGCGCCGCGTGCGGCGAATTCAGGCGCTCGCCAGGTCTCGTTCGCGAGCACGTCGCGCAGCGTTTCCACGGCATCCCACACGTCGACAAAGCGCGTGTACAGCGGCGTAAAGCCGAAGCGCAACACGTGCGGCTCGCGGTAGTCGCCGATCACGCCGCGCGCGATCAACGCCTGCATCACCTCATAGCCGTGCGGATGCTCGAAGCTCGCATGCGAGCCGCGCTGCCGATGCGCGCGCGGCGTGACGAGCTTCAGCGGAAACTCGCCGCAGCGCGTTTCAACGAGTTCGATGAACAGATCGGTCAACGCCAGCGATTTCTTGCGGATCGCCTGCATGTCGGTCTGCAGGAACACGTCGAGCCCGCATTCGACCAGCGACATCGACACCATCGGCTGCGTGCCGCACAGGAAGCGGCCGATGCCGTCGTCCGGTTGATAGGTCGGGTCCATCTTGAACGGCGCGCGATGACCCCACCAACCGGACAGCGGTTGAGCGAAGTCGTTCTGGTGACGCTGCGGCACCCATACGAACGCGGGCGAGCCCGGTCCGCCGTTCAGATACTTATACGTGCAGCCGACCGCGTAATCGGCGCCGACGCCGTTCAGGTCGACCGGCACCGCGCCCGCCGAATGCGCGAGATCCCATAGCGCGAGCGCGCCCTGGTCGTGGATCAGCTTCGTGACCGCGGCCATGTCGTGCATATAGCCGGTGCGGTAGTTCACGTGCGTGATCATCGCGATGGCCGTGTCGTTGTCGATCGCGGTCGGTAGTTCCGACGGATCGTCGACGAGACGCAGTTCGTAGCCGCGATCGAGCTGCTCGATCAGCCCTTGCGCGATGTACAGATCGGTCGGGAAATTCGAGCGCTCGGAGACGATCACGCGCCGCTTCGGATCGCGCGCATTCGCCAGCCGCAACGCGGCCGACAGCAGCTTGAAGAGGTTGATCGAAATCGTATCGGTAATGACGACTTCGTCCTGCGCCGCGCCGATCAGCGGCGCGAGCTTGTTGCCGAGCCGGCGCGGCAACGCGAACCAGCCGGCGCTGTTCCAGCTGCGGATCAGGCCTTCGCCCCATTCGGCGCCGATCACGGTTTGCGCGCGCTGCGCGGCGGCGGCGGGCGCCACGCCGAGCGAGTTGCCGTCCAGATAGATAGTGGCCGGCGGCAGCGCGAACTGGTCGCGCAGGGCCGCGAGCGGGTCGGCGCGGTCGAGCGCCAGTGCTTCGTCACGATGGTTCATGGTGGTCCAGTCGGTCAGGAAAAGCGTTCAGTGGGTGCTGGCCAGCGCGCGCAACACCGCGCGCACCGGGCTCGCGTCGAGCGTGGTCAGCTTCAGCGGCAGCGCGATCAGTTCATAGTCGCCGGGCGCGACGGCATCCAGCACGATGCCTTCGAGTATCGCCATGCGATGCGCGCGCACGCGGTGGTGAGCGTCCATCGTTTTCGATTCCTGTGGATCGAGCGACGGCGTGTCGATGCCGATCAGCTTCACGCCCTTCGCGGCCAGCAGGTCGATGGTCTCCGGCGCGACCGCGCAGAACGCGCTGTCCCAGGCCGCGGTGGGCGCGTTCCTGTAAGTGCGCAGTAAGACTCGCGGCGGCAGATCGTCGAGCGAACCGTTCAGGTGTTGTGGCGTGACAACAGGCGAGGCGCCGATGCAATGAATCACCCGGCAGCGGCCCAGGTAGGCGTCGAGTGGCACGTGGCCGATGGCGGCGCCCTCGGCGTCGTAGTGCAGCGGGGCGTCGGTGTGAGCGCCGGTGTGCGGCGACAAGGTCAGCCGCGCGACGTTGACCGGCGAGCCCGCCTCCATGCGCCACACGCGTTCTATGCCGACCGGCGTGTCGCCCGGCCAGACCGGCGTCGCGGTATCGACGGCGGGGGTGATGTCCCAGAGTGTGTCCATATCTCCATCTGCGGTGTTTTGTCTATCCGGGAATGATAGGTGGCTTGCCGCGAAATGTGATTGCGAAAAAATCTCCTTCTACGCGTTGTCTTGGAACATAATTTGAGTCAAATGGGAAAGGGAGACCGAATATGAACGCGATCTCGCTCGACGCCACCGATTGCCGTATTTTGGCGGTGCTTCAGCAGGAAGGACGCATCAGCAATCTGGATCTCGCGGAGCGCATCTCGCTCTCGCCGTCGGCGTGTCTGCGACGCTTGCGCCTCCTGGAAGAGCAGGGCGTCATCGAACATTACCGCGCGTGTCTGAATCGCGAAGTGCTGGGTTTTGAACTGGAGGCGTTCGTGCAGGTGTCGATGCGCAACGACCAGGAGAACTGGCATGAGCGTTTTGCACAGGCGCTGCAAGACTGGCCGGAAGTGGTCGGCGCATTCGTCGTGACCGGCGAAACGCATTACCTGCTGCGCGTGCTCGCGCACAACCTCAAGCACTATTCCGATTTCGTGCTGCATCGCCTCTATAAAGCGCCGGGCGTGATGGATATTCGCTCGAATATCGTGCTGCAGACGCTCAAGGAAGATTCGGGCGTGCCGGTGTCGCTGGTGACGAAAACCGGTGGGCATGGCGCGTCGCATAACGATCGTTGAATCCACCGCCGATCGCGCAAGCCCCGAAGTGCCATGCGTTTATCGGACGTTTCACACATCGCCCGCTCATGCTGCGCGGCCTACCTGTACCGCGTGTAAAACAGGGCGTCGCCTTCAGAGTGGTTTGAGTCCGTGGAACTGGCCGTTCTGGAACACCAGCGGCGACACCTCCGCGACATGCTCGTGCACGCCGCAGCGCTCCACCTCGCCGACGAAAATCACGTGGTCGCCTTCTTCGTAGCGGCTGCGGTTATGGCATTCGAACCAGGCGAGCGCGCCGTCGAGCACCGGCATGCCGGTATCGCCTTGCGCGTGCGACACGCCTTCGAAGCGATCCCCCTTCACGGTGGCGAAGCGCTTGCACAGATCGAGTTGCGAGCCGGCCAGCACGTTGACCACATAGTGGCTGTTGGCGCGGAATACCGGCATCGACGCCGAGCGCGTGGCGAGACTCCACAGCACCAGCGGCGGATTGAGCGAAACCGAATTGAACGAGCTGGCCGTGATGCCGATCAATTGGCCGGACTCCGCACGCGTTGTAATGACGGTGACGCCGGTGGCGAATTGGCTGAGCGCCTGCTTGAAGGCGTTCTGGTCGAAGTTGGGCGGGCTGGCGCGCTTCATCGGATGAAAGCCTTCGGCGCAAGCCTTGAGAATCCAAGGCTGAACCCATCGCGCGTGCGGCCGGAAACAAATGATTCGAAAGTCATAGTGAAAATCGTCGATTTGTCCCAATTTTAACTGCAATCGCGGCGGCATTGGCCGCGACCCCTGCCGGTATGTGGAAAACCCGCTAAGCTGGAACGCCGCGATGGGCATGAGCGTTGCGGCCACGCGGGGACCGGCATCGGCCGACTATGAGTCTCAAGGAGCGAGCAGCATGAGTCAGACAGGCGAAGTCGCCACCCTCGGTGGCGGGTGTTTCTGGTGCCTCGAAGCGGTATATCTGGGCGTCGATGGCGTGAACTCGGTGGAGTCGGGCTATGCGGGCGGTCAGACGCAGCATCCGACCTACGAGCAGGTATGCGATGGCGTGACCGGCCACGCGGAAGTCGTGAACGTCGACTTCGATCCGGCGAAGATCGGTTATCGCGAGATACTGGATATCTTCTTTGCGATCCACGATCCGACGCAATTGAACCGGCAAGGCAACGACGTCGGCACGCAATATCGCTCGGTGATCTTCACGCATTCGGACGCGCAGCGCGAAACGGCGCTACAGGCGATTCGCGAGATCGGCGAACAGGGCATTTACGACGGGCAGATCGTCACGCAAGTGCTGCCGCTCGACGGCAACTACTGGCCTGCTGAGGCCTATCATCAGAACTATTTCGCGCAGCATCCGAACCAGGGGTATTGCTCGTTCGTGGTGGCGCCGAAAGTCGCGAAGTTTCGCCAGAAGTTCGCGCATCGCGTCAAGGCGAGTTGAGCGGAGCGGTGGTTCGATTCAGCCGGGCGATAGCCAACGAGCCCTCGTTGAGCGAGGGTTCGCCTAGCCTGGTTCGCCGCTTTCGTTTCGTTCATGTTCGCCGGGCGCCGGCTGCATTGGGTCATGCTCATGCTCGTGAGCCAGCCGCGCATACGCCTCGACGATCGCCCGCGCCAGTTCCACGCAACTGAGCGGCGCGGACCCTTCCGCTTTATTGTTGACCGCGATCACCACCGGCTGGCCGGCCAGCGCGTAGCGCGCGGCCAGTTCGGCGAGCGACGCGCGCGTGGCCGGGTCCTGGTCCACCAGTCGATCGAACGGTTCGTACTTCGCCTTCGCCTGTTCGTATTTGAAGCCGCCGTGCAGACTCCAGCGCACGATCAGCGGCCCGGCCGGCTCGCCGTCCAGCAGCGCGAGCGCCGCGGCCTGGCGCAGCGGGTCCGGCATGCGCGCGTGAATGCCGACGCAATAGCGCACGCCCGCCGCCTTCAGCGTGCGGATAAAGCGCGGCGTCAGCAAACTGGCGTCGCGGATTTCGATTGCGTAGCAGGTGCCTTCGGGCAACGTCGGCAATGCCGCGAGGAATCCGGCGAGGCGTTCGATGAACACCGCCGGCTCGGCCAGCATCTGATCGGGCAACGGCGATAACTGAAACACCAATGCGCCGGCTTTCGCGCCGAGTCCTTCGAGACATGGCGTGACGAAGTCGTCGATCGCCATTTGCGCATTCAGAAAACACGGATTCAGCGAGACCGGCTCGCCGCGTTCGGCGCGCACGGTGGCGTCGGTGATCGTCATCGGCGCCTTCACGATGAAGCGGAAATGCGCCGGCACTTGCTGCGCGTAGCGCAAATACTCGGTGACGGTGAGCGCCTGATAAAACGACCGGTCGATGCTGACCGTCTTGAGCAGCGGATGCGCGCCGTAGGCCGCGAGACCTTCGCGCGAGAGTTTGCTGTTGCTGTATTCGTCGCCGTAGACAATGCCGTTCCAACCGGGAAACGACCACGTCGAGGTGCCGAGGTGGACTTGCGGCGGCAGTTCGGCGGCGAGCGCGAGGAGTTCCGGCGAGGGCGTGGCCGCCAGCACCTCGCGGGCGCGGCGTTTCTTGGGGGCGTCGGCGGGAACGGCCGGGCGCTCCGCTTGTGCGTTTTGAGCCGCTTTCGATGGCCATGGCGCGGGCTCCACCGGCATGCCGAACAGATCGAATTGCCCGGCCTCGGCTGCCGCGTCATGCTCGCCGTTCACCGGCTCTCCCACTTCACTCGTCCCGCTCTGGTCCATCGATGTTCGGCCTGCTGTTCAAAGGTTGCGCCACGTCGGCCCGCCAATGGACGCCGCCCCGTCACGCAACCTGGGTACGCCGCCACGGCAAGTCGTGGCGGCGTACCCGTATCACAGCGGTTTCTCGTACATATAGCGGCGCGACCACGGCAAGGTTTTCGCGCTGCGGCCGGCTTTGCGGCACACCACCTGGTAGATGGACACGTCGTCGTTCTCGAACGCATACGCGCAGCCGGCCAGATACACGCGCCAGATGCGGAATTTTTCGTCGTCGACCAGACTGCGGGCTTCCTCCGCATGCGCCTCGAAGTTCTCCGCCCAGATTTCCAGCGTGTGCGCATAGTGACGGCGCAGGCTTTCCACGTCAACCGCTTCGAGCCCGCCGCGCTGCATCGATTCGAGCGCGAGGCTGATGTGCGGGAGTTCGCCGTCCGGGAACACATAGCGGTCGATGAATTCGCCGCCGCCGAGCGCGGTCTCGCCGCTGTCCGCATCGCTCGACGTGATGCCGTGATTCATCGCGATGCCGTCGTCGACCAGCAGGTCGCGGATCTTCTCGAAGTAGCCCGGCAGATTCTTGCGGCCGACGTGTTCGAACATGCCGACGCTGGTGATGCGGTCGAACTGCCCGACCACGTCGCGGTAATCCTGCAGACGAATCTCGATCTGGCTTTCGAGGCCCGCGGCTTTCACGCGAGCGGTGGCGAGATCGTACTGATTCTGCGAGAGCGTCACGCCCACGCACTTCGCGCCGAATTTGCGTGCCGCACGCAATACGAGCGCGCCCCAGCCGCAGCCGATGTCGAGCAGGCGCTGCCCCGGCTGCAACTGGATCTTGGTGAGGATGTGGTCGATCTTCTTGATCTGCGCGGTGGCCAGATCCTCGTCGCCGTTTTCGAAGTACGCACACGAGTACACCATGTTCTCGTCGAGCCACAGCTTGTAGAACTCGTTCGAGACGTCGTAGTGATACTGGATCGCCTTCTTGTCCGACGCTTTCGAATGATTGAAGTAGCGCCGCACGCGCGCCAGCTTGCTCGCACTGGTGACGGTGCTGCGCGCGAGCTGGTAGCTGATATTGATGATGTCCGACAGCTTGCCTTCGATGTCGATCTTGCCCTTGACGTAGGCCTCGCCGAGATTGTCGAGGCTCGGTTCGAGCAGATAGGGCAGCGCCGTGGCGCTTTTGACGTGCAGCGTGACCTGAGGCGCGGCGAACTGCCCGAAGTCGTGTTGCTGGCCGTCCCACAGCACAAGGCGCGCTGGCAAGTTCGCCCTCGTTTTTACATCGTCCACCCACTGCGCCAGCTTTTTCTCCCAGAACATGTGATTTCTCCGTGTCTGTTGAACTAAAGCAAAGCTCGTGCGGATCGTTACTCAGTGCGACGCAACTCCCATGCCGCGAGCACGATCCTGCCGCCGCGCGCTGCTGCGTTGGCAACGCGCTGGCGGCGTTGTATTCGGGTTCAAGGCGAGAGGCGGGAGATCAGCCAGTCGCTGCTTTCGCTTGAACGTGTGTAGAGCAGCCGGTCGTGCAAACGCGACGGCCGGCCCTGCCAGAATTCGATGGCCTCGGGGACCAGACGATAGCCGCCCCAGTGCGGCGGGCGCGGCGGCTGGTCGCCGTATTGCAGGCGGATTTCGCGCTCGCGTGTTTCAAGCTGCGAGCGGCTTTCAATTATCTGACTTTGATTGGACGCCCACGCGCCGATGCGTGAACCGAGCGGGCGCGACGCGAAGTACGCATCGCTTTCTTCCTCGCTGGTTTTAACGACGCGGCCCTCGACGCGCACCTGGCGCTCGAGTTCGATCCAATAGAACAGGAGGCTGGCGTAGGGGTTGGCGGCCAGCTCCAGGCCCTTGCGGCTCTGGTAGTTGGTGAAGAACACGAAGCCTCGTTCGTCCACGCCTTTGATCAGCACAATGCGCGCCGAAGGCCGGCCGCGCGAGTCGACCGTGGCCAGAGTCATCGTGTTCGGCTCCGGCAGCCTGGCGTCCACCGCTTGTTGAAACCACGTTTCGAATTGACGGAACGGGTTGCGGTCGACATCGCCAACGTCCAGCGAACCGAGCGAATAATTTTTTCGAAGTTCGGCGAGTGAGGTCATGTTCTTATGCGAACGCTACAGTTCGGCCAGTATAGCTAAGGAGCGAAATCTTTGCGCGCGGCCAGATCAAGGGATCGGACATTGCATCGAGGCATGCCGTCTCGCGCTTGCGCGCCTTTCGTAAAGCCTTCGGTTAGCTGGCGACGCCGCGACGCCCACGGCCATCCCGACCGTCGCGTTCAGGCAAAATACCGACTGCGAGTACCCAGGCGTCGCCCCATTCTGTATTGCCTCTTTTCAACGAGCCTTGTCACCATGTCCAGCACCACCGCGCAATCCGATCTTACTACCAGCGTCGACGGGAGCGAAACCGCCGACCGCGCGCGGCGCTTCGGCGGCATCGCTCGCCTGTATGGCGCGCCGGCGCTCGCCGCGTTCGAAGGCGCGCATGTCGCGGTGATCGGCATCGGCGGAGTGGGCTCGTGGGTGGCGGAGGCGTTGGCGCGCAGCGCGGTCGGCACGCTCACGCTGATCGACCTCGACAACGTCGCCGAAAGCAACACCAACCGGCAGATCCACGCGCTCGACGGCAACTTCGGCAAGCCCAAAGTGGAAGCGATGGCCGAGCGCATCGCGGCGATCAATCCGTTTTGCGACGTGCGGCTGGTGGAGGATTTTGTCGAGCCGGATAACTTCGCGGCGACGCTCGGCGGCGGTTTCGATTATGTGGTCGACGCGATCGACAGCGTGCGCACCAAGACCGCGTTGATCGCATGGTGCGTCGAGAAGAAACAGCCGTTGATCACGGTGGGCGGCGCGGGCGGCCAGATCGATCCCACGCGCATTCGCATCGACGATCTCGCGCTGACGATCCAGGACCCGTTGCTCTCGAAAGTACGTGGACAGTTACGCAAACAGCATGGTTTTCCGCGCGGGCCGAAGGCGAAGTTCAAGGTGAGCGCGGTGTATTCCGACGAGCCGCTGATCTATCCCGAAGCGGCCGTCTGCGATATCGACGAGGAAGCCGAGCACGTCACGACCTCGCCGGGGCACACCGGGCCGGTCGGTCTGAACTGCGCGGGTTTTGGTTCGAGCGTATGCGTGACGGCGAGCTTCGGGTTTGCCGCGGCCGCGCACGTGCTGCGGGCGTTGGCGAAGCAGGCGGCAGCAGCTTGAGAGCGCATCCAGGCGCGGCGCACCGGCCGCACCTGAACGGCGGCACGGATCAGAACAGCGAAGCGCTCAGCTTGCGCCGCCATTGCGACACGAGTTCCGGCTGATGCGCGGCCAGATCGAACACCGACAGCATCGTCTTGCGGCCGATGTCGTCGCGGAACGTGCGGTCGCGCTGCACGATCGCCAGCAGGTGTTCGAGCGCCCCCGCATACTTGCGGCGCGCGATCAGCGCGCTAGCCAGATCGAAGCGCGCTTCGAGATCGTCCGGGTTCGACGCGACCTTGGCCTCGAGCGCATCCGTGGGCGGCAGGTCGGCGGCGGCGTCCACCGCGTCGAGCCGCGTCTTGATCGCGTTGAAGCGCGCGTCGATGCCTTGCGTGGTTTTCGGCGACAGCAGATCGACTTCGTTGCGCGCTTCGTCGATACGGTTGTCTTCGAGCAGCATTTCGATGCGGTCCATGCGCGCTTCGTCGAAGCCGGGGTCGTAGGCGAGCGCGGCTTGCAGCGCATCGTACGCATCTTCACGGCGGCCTTCGGCCAGCGCGGTTTGCGCTTCGAGACGCGACGCGTCCGCGCCTTGCGGCACGAGCCGCTCGATAAACTCGCGCAACTGGCCTTCCGGCAGCACGCCGACGAACTGATCGACCGGCCGGCCGTCGGCGAACGCCATGACGTGCGGAATGCTGCGCACCTGGAAGTGCGCGGCCAGTTCCTGATTCTCGTCCACGTTCACCTTCACGAGCTTCCATTTGCCGGCGGCTTCGGCTTCGAGCTTTTCGAGCATCGGGCCGAGCGTCTTGCAGGGGCCGCACCACGGCGCCCAGAAATCGACCAGCACGGGAGCCAGTGTCGACGCCGTGATGACGTCCTGTTCGAAAGTGGCCAGAGTGGTGTCCATTGCGTCCTCGTCGATAAAACGGTTTGTTGACTAGTTGGGGGCGAGTGCCGTGGATTCAACGCGGCGCGTTCGGCCGCGCCTGCCGGTGTTCATTTTCGGGTCGGCAGCGGAATCCATTCGGTTTCTCCCGGCACCTTGCCCATCTCCTGATTGCTCCACGCGAGCTTCGCGGCTTCGATCTTCTCGCGCGAACTGGCGACGAAATTCCATTCGATAAAGCGCTCGCCATCGAGTTTCTCACCGCCGAGCAGCATGACGCGCGCCCCCTGCGTGCTCGCGAGCGTGACCGTTTCGTCGAGCGCGAGCACCGCCATCTGACCCGGTTCGAGCGGCGCGCCGTCGATCTCCAGGTCGCCGTCCACGAGGTACACGCCGCGTTCCTCGTGCTCCGGTTCGAGCGCGAAGGCGCCGCCCGGCGCGAACTGCGCGGCGACGTACAGCGTGCCCGAAAACGTCGCGACCGGCGAGGTTTCGCCGAAGGCCGTGCCCGCGATCACGCGCAGCGTGACGCCGTTGCGCTCGACCACGGGCAGCGTGTGGGCGGCGTGATGCGCGAACGACGGCTCGATGTCCTCGTCCTCTAACGGCAGCGCAACCCAGGTCTGGATGCCGTGCATGGTGAGGCCGCTCGCGCGGTCTTCGGCGGGCGTGCGCTCGGAGTGGACGATGCCGCGCCCGGCCGTCATCCAGTTGACGTCGCCGGGGACGATCTTCTGCTCGGAGCCGAGACTGTCGCGATGCATGACCGCGCCTTCGAACAGATAGGTGACGGTGGCGAGGCCGATATGCGGATGCGGGCGCACGTCGAGACCGACACCGGGTTCGAGCGTGGCGGGGCCCATGTGGTCGAAGAAGATGAACGGCCCGATCAGACGCGCAGCCAGGGCTGGCAGCACGCGCCGCACCGTCAGATTGCCGACGTCGCGCAGATGCGGCTTGAGGACTGCTTTGATCGAGGAGGACATGGGGCGGCTCGGCTGGAAGGATGGGGGGATTTTGCTCAATGGATGATTCTACTGCGGAGGGCGGAATGCTGACGGATCGAAGCACGTCGGCGCTCCGGCAATCCGTAGCGCGGCCCATCGCTTGCGGCCGCCTCCGCTAAACTGCCGGATTGAACAACCAATCGGAGACTGGGATGTCGCCCAGGGATTTGCTGCTCGCGCTGGTGGTCGTCCTGGCGTGGGGCGTCAATTTCGTCGTGATCAAGGTGGGCCTGCATGGTGTGCCGCCGATGCTGCTCGGCGCGCTGCGCTTCACGCTCGCCGCGGTGCCGGCGGTGTTTTTCGTCAAGCGTCCGCGCATGCCGTGGGGCTGGCTGCTCGCCTACGGCGCGACGATCTCGTTCGGTCAATTCGCGTTTCTGTTCTCGGCCATGTATGTGGGCATGCCGGCGGGGCTCGCTTCACTGGTCCTGCAGGCGCAGGCGTTTTTCACGCTGATGTTCGCGGCGCTGTTCCTGCATGAGCGCTTTCGCGTGCCGAACATCGTCGGATTGCTGATCGCCGCGGGCGGGCTCGCGCTGATCGGCTTGCAAGGCGGTCACGAGATGACGCTCGCCGGTTTCGTCCTCACGCTGTGCGCCGCGTGTTCGTGGGCGCTCGGCAACATCGTCACGAAGAAGGTGGGCAAGGTCGATCTGGTCGGGCTCGTGGTGTGGGGCAGCCTGATTCCGCCATTGCCGTTCTTCGCGTTCTCGTATGCGTTCGAGGGACCGCAGCGAATCGCCGCGGCGCTCTCGGGCATCAGCGCGATGTCGATTTTCGCCGTCGTCTATCTCGCGTTCGTCGCGACGCTGCTCGGCTACGGGTTGTGGAGCCGGCTGCTCTCGCGCTATCCGGCGAGCCAGGTCGCGCCGTTCTCGTTGCTGGTGCCGATCGTCGGGCTCGCGTCCGCCTCTTTGTTTCTCGACGAGCGCTTGTCCGTCGCGCAAATCGTCGGCGCCTTGCTGGTGATGGCGGGGCTGGCGGTGAACGTGTTCGGCGGCTGGGTCGTGCAGCGTTTGTCGCCGGCGCGTTGAGCGTTGAGCGGATGTGAGACCGGATAGCAGAACGGCCGCGATCGAGCGGCCGTTCTGCGTTGCGCACCAGGGCGCGGCTTGATGCGGGGCGGCGCGACTGCGCGCGCCGTCAAGTCATGCGGTTCTTCGCCAACGGCGGATTCGCCGCGAAATAGCGCTTGATGCCGGTCATGATCGCATCGGCCATCTTCTCGCGATAGGCGTCGTCGTTCAGGCGGCGCTCCTCGTCCGGGTTGCTGATGAAGGCGGTTTCCACGAGGATCGACGGAATGTCAGGCGCTTTCAGTACCGCAAACCCCGCCTGTTCGACCGAGCCCTTGTGCAGCTTGTTGATGCCGCCGATCTCCTTCAGCACGAAGTTGCCGTAGCGCATGGAGTCGCGAATCTGCGCGGTGGTCGACATGTCGAACAGCGCGCGGTTGACGGTGGCGTCGGCGGATTTGATGTTGATCCCGCCGATCTGATCCGAGGCATTCTCCTTGTTCGCCATCCAGCGCGCCGCCGCGCTCGACGCGCCGTGCTCGGACAACGCGAACACCGAGGAGCCCTTCGCGTCGGGCGTGGTGAACGCGTCCGCGTGAATCGATACGAACAGATCCGCGCCGACGCGCCGCGCCTTCTGCACGCGCACGTTCAGCGGCACGAAGAAGTCGGCGTCGCGGGTCATCATCGCGCGCATGTTCGGTTGCGCGTCGATCTTCGCGCGCAGCTTCTTGGCGATGTCGAGTGCGACGTGCTTCTCGTAAGTGCCCGAGCCGCCGATCGCGCCGGGGTCCTCGCCGCCGTGACCCGGATCGATCGCGACGGTCAACAGACGCACCGTGTTGCTCTTGCCGGGTTTCGGCGTGGTGAAGGCGTAGGTGTCGTCGCCGCCGTTGTCGTCGCCGAGCTTGCCGGCGCTGCTTCCGCCGCTGGCGCCGCCCTTGTTGCGGGCGATCGCGCTCGGCGGCGTGACGGGCGCGGCGGGCGCGGCCGGCTTGCCGAGAATCGGCGGCAGCGGCGCCGGCGCGTGCGGCACGCTGGGCGCGGCAGAGCCGCCGTTCTGCGCATAACGCTCGAAGAACGCTTCGCTGTTGTCCGCGGTGGGCGGTGTGGTGCCGGGGCCGCTCAGCGTGGCGGGCGGCGCGCTGTTTTCATTCAGGCTCTGTTCCTTGCGCTCGGTCTGCGCGAGGAGGTCCATCAATGGATCGGGCGCGACGGCGGGGTACAGGTCGAACACCAGCCGGTACTTGTACGCGCCGACCGGCGGCAGCGTGAACACCTGCGGCTTCACCGAACCCTTCAGGTCGAACACCATTCGCACCACATGCGGCTGATATTGCCCGACGCGCACCGACTGGATCTGCGGATCGTTCGGCGTGATCTTCGACACGAGATCCTTCAGCGCCTGGTCCAGATCGAGGCCGTTCAGGTCGACCACCAGCCGGTCCGGGCCTTGCAGCAATTGCTGCGCGTTTTGCAAAGGCTGATCCGATTCGATCGTCACGCGCGTGTAGTCGCGCGCCGGCCAGACGCGCACGCCGAGCACCGAGCTGGCCCACGCGAGGCGCGGGGCGACGAGACCGAGCACGAGCGTGGATGCGCCCGCGCGCAGCATCTGCCGGCGCCGCCAGTTATGCGTTGCGGTGGCCGCCGATTCGATCGAGCGGAACGGTTTGATCAACATCTTTCGAGACATGCCTTTCCTGATTCGCTGTAGGCCCGTGCGACGAGTACGCGGCCGTCGCCCGCGTGGTCCAGGTCGAGCGAGAAGACGAGATCCGGCACGCCAAGCAGGCGGCCCGCGCGTTGCGGCCATTCGACGAGGCAGATCGCGCCGCTGTCGAAGTATTCGCGGAAGCCCGCGTCGGCCCATTCGGCCGGATCGGTGAATCTATACAGATCGAAGTGATAGAGCGCGAGTTCCCCATTGGGCCGCGCGAGCACATAAGGTTCGACGAGCGTGTACGTGGGACTGCGCACGCGGCCGGTGTGGCCGAGGCCGCGCAACGTGGCGCGCACGAGTGTGGTTTTGCCGGCGCCGAGGTCGCCGATGAGTTGGACTTGCAGCCCGTGGAATGCCTGGCCGCCGGCAGCGGCCGGAGCGTGCCGCTGTGCTTCCTGCGACGCTTCTTGCGCCATCGCGCGCACGCTTTCGATCGCCAGCGCGAAGCGCTCGCCGAACGCGTGCGTGGCGGCTTCGTCCGCGAGCGCGAAGGTGCGTTCGAGCAGGACCTTCGCGGGCGGTTGGATCGCGTGATCGGGATTGACGGGCATTCTCGTAAAATGACGTGATGAACCGAAGTCCGGAGTCCCCTGTGTCCCGCACGCCTGCGTCTGACGACGATGCGCGTGCCGAGCGTCGTTTGGATGAAGCGGCGCTGCATGCGCTCGCGCTGGACATCAAAACGTGGGGCCGTGAACTGGGTTTCGCGGCGATCGGCATTAGTGATACCGATCTCTCCGCCGCGGAGGCGCCGCTTGCAGCCTGGCTGGAAGCGGGTTGCCACGGCGAGATGGATTATATGGCGAAACACGGCATGAAACGCGCGCGGCCCGCCGAGCTTGTGGCCGGCACGCGACGTGTAATTACCGCGCGCATCGCCTATTTGCCCGCGCGGACATTGAACGGAAAGGCGAACGAAAGCGCCTTGCCGGACGCGCCGCCCGCACCGCGAGACTGGCGCGCGGCCGAGCATGCGCGGCTCGCGGATCCGTCGGCGGCGGTGGTGTCGATCTATGCGCGCGGCCGCGATTATCACAAGGTCATGCGTAACCGTTTGCAACAACTGGCCGAGAAAATCGAAGCCGCGATCGGCGTATTCGGCTACCGCGTGTTCACCGATTCGGCGCCGGTGCTCGAAGTGGAATTGGCGCAAAAGGCCGGCATCGGCTGGCGCGGCAAGCATACGCTGCTGCTGCAACGCGACGCCGGTTCGCTGTTTTTCCTCGGTGAAATCTACGTCGACGTGCCCTTGCCGACCGATGCCGAGACCTCGCCCGAAGTGGCCCCGGAAACGCCGGGCTCGCATTGCGGCAGTTGCACGCGCTGCATCGGCGCCTGTCCGACCGGTGCGATCGTCGCGCCTTACAAGGTCGATGCGCGCCGCTGCATTTCCTATCTGACGATCGAACTGAAGGGCAATATTCCCCTGGAAATGCGGCCGCTGATCGGCAATCGTGTGTATGGCTGCGACGATTGCCAACTCGTGTGTCCGTGGAACAAGTTCGCGCAAGCCGCGCCGGTCGACGATTTCGACGTGCGGCATGGGCTCGATCGCGCGTCGCTGGTCGAGCTATTTGCATGGAGCGCGCAGGAGTTCGACACGCGCATGCAGGGCAGCGCGATTCGCCGCATCGGTTACGAGAGCTGGCTGCGCAATCTCGCGGTGGGGATGGGCAATGCGCTGCGTGCGTCTTCGGAAAGTCTGAGCGGGGACGCACGTGAGGCGATCGTGGAGGCGCTGCGCTCGCGTGCCGACGACCCGTCCGCCGTCGTGCGCGAGCATGTGGAATGGGCGTTGGAAGCGGCGTAAAGTAGCGGCACTCGAACGCCTGCACGCCATGCAGGTACGCTAGCGAAATCGGAAAAAAGCGCCGCCAGTGAGGAGCAGGCAACCATGTTCAACGCAGTGATCGATGCGCCGTTCGGCAAGGTCGGCATCCGGCTCGAAGGCGATGCCGTGCGCGAGATCGTCTATCTTCCCGACTCGATTGCGAACGTCGCGCCCGAGACGCCACTGGCGAAACAGACGGCCGAACAGATCGAACGGTATTTCGAGCGGGCGTCCGCGAAGTTCGACTTGCCGTTGGCATCGGTCGGCACGGCGTTTCAGCAGCGCGTATGGCAGGCGATCAGCGACATTCCGCCGGGTGCCGTGCGCACCTACGGGCAGTTGGCGAAGCAACTCGGCAGCGCGCCGCGCGCGGTCGGTCAGGCGTGCGGCGCCAACTATTTTCCAATCGTGATTCCGTGCCATCGGGTGGTGAGTTCGAGCGGCATCGGCGGGTTTTCGCATCACGCCGAAGACGGCTTCTTTCGCAACGTCAAGCGCTGGCTCCTGGCGCATGAAGGCATTCCATACGCATGAGCGACACTCTGGCTGACGACGCGCCCATCGCGTCACCTCTTTTTCTGGCGAGCTCCGCGTCGATCGATGCGTTCTGCGACGCGCTGTGGCTCGAACACGGCCTGTCGCGCAACACGCTCGATGCATACCGGCGCGACCTGAGACTCTTTTGCGAATGGCTCGCGAAAACCCGCAACACGTCGCTCGACACCGCCAGCGAGGCCGATCTCAATGCCTATAGCGCGGCGCGGCAGAAAGACAAATCCACCTCCGCGAACCGGCGGCTTTCGGTGTTTCGCCGCTACTACGGCTGGGCGGTGCGCGAGCATCGCGCGAAGGTCGATCCGACGCTGCGCATCCGCTCGGCCAAGCAGCCGCCGCGTTTTCCGTCGACGCTCAGCGAAGCGCAAGTCGAAGCGCTGCTCGGCGCGCCCGACGTCGGCACGCCTTTGGGTTTGCGCGACCGCACGATGCTGGAGCTGATGTACGCGAGCGGTTTGCGCGTCACCGAACTCGTCACGCTGAAGACCGTGGAAGTGGGTCTGAACGAAGGCGTGGTGCGCGTGATGGGCAAGGGCTCCAAGGAGCGCCTGATTCCGTTCGGCGAGGAAGCGCACGGCTGGATCGAGCGCTATCTGCGCGAAGCGCGCCCGGCGCTGCTGGGTGCGCGAGCGACGGACGCGCTCTTCGTCACCAGCCGCGCGGAGGGCATGACGCGGCAGCAGTTCTGGAACATCATCAAGCGGCACGCTGCGACGGCCGGCGTGCATGCGCCGCTTTCGCCGCATACGCTGCGGCACGCGTTCGCCACGCATCTGCTGAATCACGGCGCCGATCTGCGCGTCGTGCAACTGCTGCTCGGCCACACGGACATTTCCACGACGCAGATCTATACGCACGTGGCCCGCGAGCGCTTGAAGTCGCTGCATGCGCAGCATCATCCGCGGGGGTGAGGAGCGGGCGTTCGCGCCGTGCTGGTTGCGGTTATCGTTGCTGTCGCGACGCTTGCTTCAGACGAATTCCCGCAGCCGGTGCTTGAGAATCTTGCCGGTCGACGCCGCCGGCAGCGCGGCGAGCACCTTCACTTCGGCAGGGCGCTTGTACGGCGCGAGACGCTCGCTGCACCACTCGACCAATTCGGCCGGCGTCACCTGCGCACCGGCAATCAGTTCGACGAACGCGACCACCTCCTCATTACCCTCGACCGCGCGTCCGATCACCGCCGATTGCACGACCTGCGGATGCGCGTTCAACACGTGTTCGACCTCGGCCGGATACACGTTGAAGCCCGAACGGATGATCAGCTCCTTGCTGCGTCCGACGATATGCAACGCGCCATCCGCGTCCTGGCGCGCGAGGTCGCCGGTCTTGAGCCAGCCGTCCTCGGTTACGACGGCGCGCGTTTGCTCCGGGCTGCGGTAATAGCCGAGCATCACGTTCGGGCCGCGCACCCATAGCTCGCCGATTTCACCTCGCGCGGCATCGACGCCGTCGAGCCCGACGAAGCGCACCTCGACGCCCGGAATGACTTCACCGACCGAGCAGTCGCCGCGTGGCGCATCGAGCATGGTGTGCGAGACAGTCGGGCTGCTTTCGGTCATGCCGTAGCCATTGTGCAGCGGCAGACCGTAGACGCTTTCGACGCGCGCCTTCAACGCGGCCTCGAGCGGCGAGCCGCCCGAATAGGCAAAGCGCAGATGCGGCGCGCACCACGAATGACCGTGTGTCTCCAGATGTTCGAGCAGTTTGGCGTGCATGGCCGGCACGCCCTGGAAGATCGACACGTGTTCTTCGGCGAGTGCGCGGCGCACGGCTTCCGGCGCGAAGCGCGGCGCGAGCCGCAACGTTGCGCCGGCATGGAGACTGCCGAGGCAAACCGACGCGAAGCCGTACACGTGCGAGATCGGCAGCACGGCATAGACGACGTCGTCGGGGCCGACCTTGCGCAAGCGGCTCGAGATCGCGGCGATGAACAGCAGATTGCGATGCGACAACATCACGCCCTTCGGCGCGCCGGTGGTGCCGGTGGTGTAGATCAGCGCGGCGCATTGGCGGTCGTTGGCGGCTTCGACGGGTTCGGCTTTCGCCGTGGCGTCCACCGTGAACGACCATGCGCCGATGTCCGGCGTGCTGGCCGGCGCCGGTTGCGCTTCATGCCGCTGCGCGTGCTGTTGGGCGTCGGTTGAGCTTTCCACCGCATAGGCGACCACGCGCGGCTGCGCGTGCGCGCGAATCGAGTCGAGTTCCGCCGCGGACAGCCGCGCGTTGGACACGAGCGCCCACGCGTCGAGCCTCGCCGCCGCGAACAGCAGCACGATCTGGACGATGCTGTTTTCCGCGACGATCATCACGCGATCGCCGCCGCGCACGCCCCAATCACTTAGCAACGCGGCGACGGTTTCGACTGCCTGCGCGAGCTGCGCGCAGGTCAAACGACGCGCGTCCTCGATCAACGCGACGTGTTGCGGATCGCGCGCGGCCGCGAGCGCCGGAATCTCGGCGATGCGCGTGGGCAGCGCCGCCAGCAGCGCGGGGATATCGATGGTGGAACGGGTGGATAAGTCAATACTCAACACTGTCTCCTGTCGACCAGAGTTGCCGCTTTAGCGGCTTACTCTGGTCCCATGCAGAGCGGTCGACCAGAGTTGCCGCTTTAGCGGCTTACTCTGGTCCCATGCAAGGCGGTCGACCACAGTTCACGCCAAAGCGCGTTACCCCGGTCCCATGCAAAGCAGCCGACCACAGTTCCCCGCTCTTGCGGCTCGCGCCCGGCGTACACTGCGCCGGAACATTCCCGAACGATCGTGCCACAAGCGCCCGACCCGCACAATTGGCCATTCGGCAAATAGCCGTTGTGCAAACTCGCCATTACAATGCGCCGATGAGCAAATCCAGACACGTCTCCGAAACGCCCGCGACGCAGTTTCTGCGCCGTCACGGCGTCGCGTTCGGCGAGCATCCTTATGATTACGTCGAGCACGGCGGCACCGCGGAGTCGGCGCGTCAGCTCGGCGTGGACGAGCATCACGTCGTCAAGACGCTGGTCATGGAAGACGAGCATGCCAAGCCGCTGATCGTACTGATGCACGGCGACCGCACCGTCAGCACCAAGAATCTCGCGCGGCAGATCGGCGCGAAACGCGTCGAGCCGTGCAAGCCGGAGGTGGCGAACCGTCATTCGGGTTACCTGATCGGCGGCACGTCGCCGTTCGGCACGCGCAAGCCGATGCCGGTCTACGTGGAGTCGAGCATCCTCGAGATGGACACCATCTGGCTGAACGGCGGGCGGCGCGGTTTTCTGGTCAGTATCGAGCCGAAGGTGCTCGCAGATTTGCTGGCGGCGAAACCGGTGCAATGCGCGAGCGTCGATTGACGTTTGCCTGAATGTTTTTCGGGCGGGCGGGTTCGGTAGAATGTGCGCCGCTTTGTTCCGCGCTTTGTTCCGCGCTTTGCTCCGTGTTTCGTTCCCTGTTGCGGTTGGGGTATCGAGTTTCAGACCGCCGATCCTTATAAGAGTCCTAGATGCAAAATCTGATCGTTGCCGTCGTTGCCTATCTGATCGGTTCGGTGTCGTTCGCCGTGATCGTGAGCGCCGCGATGGGGCTGGACGACCCGCGCTCATATGGCTCGGGCAACCCCGGCGCCACCAACGTGCTGCGCAGCGGCAGCAAGAAGGCCGCGATCCTTACCTTGATCGGCGACGCGTTCAAAGGCTGGCTGCCGGTATGGTTCGTCGTGCACTTCGGCGCGCGTTACGGACTCGACGACACCTCGGTTGCCATCGCAGCCGTTGCCGTGTTTCTCGGCCACCTGTATCCGGTCTTTTTCCGCTTCAAGGGCGGCAAAGGCGTGGCGACCGCGGCGGGCGTGCTGCTCGCGATCAATCCGATTCTCGGCCTTGCGACTTTGCTGACGTGGTTGATCGTGGCTTTCTTCACGCGTTATTCGTCGCTCGCGGCATTGGCCGCGGCGGCGTTCGCGCCGATCTTCGACGGTTTTCTGTTCGGGCCGCACGTCATTGCGCTCGCGATCGTCGTGATGAGTTCGCTGCTGATCTGGCGTCATCGCGGCAATATCGCCAAGCTGATCCGCGGTGAGGAAAGCCGCATCGGCGACAAGAAAAAGAAGGTCGATGCGGCAGGAGGGCCGGCGTCGGGCAACGGAGCTTGAGCGGGAGCTGCGTTGCGCGTCGAACGGTGTTGATTGGTCCAACTTGTAATCGTGGCCGCTTCGCGGCCGGCGCGCGATGACGCAATGACTATCCACTGCGCGTGCGCCAAACCTTCAGCGCGCGCTCGATACCGCGCGCACTACGCGTTCAATCGCGGAAGTTGTTGAAGTCGAGCGGCGTGTCGGTGACGTCCTTGCGCAGCATCGCGATCACGCTTTGCAGATCGTCGCGCTTGCCGCCGGTGATGCGCACCGCGTCACCCTGAATGCTCGCCTGGACCTTGATCTTGCTGTCCTTCACGAGGCGCACGATTTTCTTCGACAGGTCGCCGGACACGCCTTTCTTGATCTTGATGACCTGCTTGACCTTGTCGCCGCCGATTTTCTCGATCTTGCCGTAGTCGAGGAAGCGCACGTCCACGTTGCGCTTGGCCATTTTCGACAGCAGCACGTCTTTCACCTGACCGAGCTTGAAGTCGTCGTCCGCATAAGCCGTGATCTCGTTTTCCTTGTGTTCGACGCGCGCGTCCGACCCCTTGAAGTCGAAGCGGGTTGAAATTTCCTTGTTGGACTGCTCGATCGCGTTCTTGACTTCGATCATGTTCGCTTCGCAGACGACGTCAAACGATGGCATTGCTTTCTCCCAATAGTGCTGCGGTGCATGACGCGGCCGGTCGGCTGCTCACGGGGCACTCGCTATAATCACGGACCGGATGTCATTTTACCGACGCCACTCCCTTTTGCCCAAGGCCGCCGCGCATTGTCGCGCGGCCGAGGCTCGATCTGGTCTTATCCGCCGCCCATTCGTCGTTTCATTGTTCCCGCTCCGATGTCCGAATCCGCTTCCGCCGCGTTCATTGCCGGCTATCCGCTAAAGGCGCACAACACCTTCGGCTTCGATGTTCGCGCGCAGCTTGCGTGCCGTATCGAGCGCGAAGAGCAATTGATGGCGGCCGTGCGCGATCCGCGCGCCGCCGGCCTGCCGCGCCTCGTTCTGGGCGGCGGCAGCAATGTCGTGCTGACGGGGGATTTCGCGGGGCTGCTGCTGCTGGTGGCGCTGCGGGGCCGCCGCATCGTGCGGGAGGACGGCGACGCCTGGTATGTCGAGGCCGCAGCCGGCGAGCCGTGGCATGAGTTCGTCGCGTGGACGCTGGCGCAAGGGCTGCCGGGTCTGGAGAACCTCGCGTTGATTCCCGGCACGGTGGGCGCGGCGCCGATTCAGAACATCGGCGCTTACGGGCTGGAAATGTGCGAGCGGTTTGCGTCGCTGCGCGCGGTGGAGCTGGCAACGGGGGCGGTGGTCGAACTCGATGCGAAGGCTTGCCGGTTCGGCTATCGCGACAGTTTTTTCAAGCGGGAAGGGCGCGACCGTTTCGTGATTACGTCGGTTACTTTCCGCTTGCCGAAGGTTTGGCAGCCGCGCGCCGGTTACGCCGATCTGGCGCGTGAACTGGCCGCGAGCGGCAATGGGGACGACGCCGCGTCGCCGAGCGCGCAGGCTATCTTCAATGCAGTGGTCGCGGTGCGTCGCGCGAAGCTCCCCGACCCGCTCGAGCTGGGCAACGCGGGGAGTTTTTTCAAGAATCCGGTCGTCGAGGCGGCGCAGTTCGAGGCGCTGAAGCTGCGCGAGCCCGG
Source organism: Paraburkholderia terricola (assembly GCF_003330825.1). Taxonomy (NCBI): domain Bacteria; kingdom Pseudomonadati; phylum Pseudomonadota; class Betaproteobacteria; order Burkholderiales; family Burkholderiaceae; genus Paraburkholderia; species Paraburkholderia terricola. Next base: position 3,274,599 of record NZ_CP024941.1, on the reverse strand, counting down.
CCTCGTGTCCTACGTTCAACCGGACGGCCGGGTCAAACTTGCGGCGGGGTGGCTGATCGATCGATGCGGCTGGAAGGGGCGCGCGATGGGCGCCGCGGCCGTGCATGAGCGGCAGGCGCTGGTGCTGGTGAATCGCGGCGGCGCGAGCGGCGCAGAAGTGCTGGCGCTCGCGAAGGCGATTCAACAGGATGTGCTGACGCGCTTTGGCGTGGAACTGGAAGCGGAGCCGGTTTGTTTGTGATGGCGTGATTTGTCCGCGGGACGGAAAAAGGCGCCGGGAGTTGCCTCCCGGCGCCTTTTTTGTGTCTGCGTTTTGGTTGCTGGCCCGCGCCTTGCGGCGCTTAACTTCGCTTGCGCGAAGTTAGCCTTCGCCGAAACGCGCGTCGTCAGCTGCGCTGACGGGGGTGTTTTGGCTTCGGCCCGCGCCTTGCGGCGCTTAACTTCGCTTGCGCGAAGTTAGCCTTCGCCGAAACGCGCGTCGTCAGCTACGCTGACGACGCGCGTTTTCCGCGATTCGCATGCGTAGGGCGTTGAGCTTGATGAACCCGCCAGCGTCCGCCTGGTTGTAAGCACCGCCGTCGTCGTCGAACGTGGCGATCGTCTTATCGAACAGCGTTTCCTTCGAATCGCGCGCAACGACCGAGACGCTGCCCTTGTACAGCTTCACACGCACCCAGCCGTTGACCTTCTCCTGCGTATGGTCGATCAGCACCTGCAGCGCGCGGCGCTCCGGACTCCACCAGTAACCGTTATAAATCAGCGACGCGTAACGGGCCATCAGATCGTCTTTCAGATGCGCCACTTCACGGTCGAGCGTGATCGACTCGATGCCGCGGTGCGCCTTCAGCATGATCGTGCCGCCCGGCGTTTCATAGCAGCCGCGCGACTTCATGCCGACGTAACGGTTCTCCACCAGATCCAGACGACCGATGCCGTGCTTGCCGCCCAGACGGTTCAACTCGGTCAGCATTTCGGCCGCCGACAAACGCTTGCCGTTGATCGCAACCGGATCGCCGTGCTCGTACTCGATGTCCAGGTATTCCGCCTGGTCCGGCGCCTCTTCCGGCGACACCGTCCAACGCCACATTTCCGGCTCGGCTTCCGCTTTCGGATCTTCCAGGTGACGGCCTTCGAACGAGATATGCAGCAGGTTCGCGTCCATCGAATACGGCGCGCCGCCTTGCTTGTGCTTCATTTCGATCGGAATGCCGGCCTTTTCCGCGTAGGCGAGCAGTTTTTCGCGCGACAGCAGATCCCATTCGCGCCACGGTGCGATCACCTTGATGCCCGGTTCAAGCGCGTAGTAACCGAGTTCGAAGCGAACCTGGTCGTTGCCCTTGCCGGTTGCGCCGTGCGAGACCGCTTGCGCGCCGCTGGCGCGGGCGATTTCGATCTGGCGCTTGGCGATCAGTGGACGCGCGATCGACGTGCCCAGCAGGTACTCGCCCTCATAGATCGTGTTGGCGCGGAACATCGGGAACACGAAGTCGCGCACGAATTCTTCGCGCAGGTCTTCGATAAAGATGTTGTCTTGCTTGATGCCGAGTTGCAGGGCTTTCTTGCGCGCCGGTTCCAGCTCTTCGCCCTGGCCGATGTCGGCCGTGAACGTGACGACTTCGGCGTCGTAGTTGTCCTGCAACCACTTCAGGATGACGGAGGTGTCGAGGCCGCCCGAATAGGCGAGCACGACTTTCTTGATATCGCTCATGGTGAACTCGTAGCTGGAGAAAGCGGGAAAACAAGGCGCGCCGGCGGTTCCGGAGCACGGAAAAACACTATTTTGACACTAAACCGCCGGCGGCCCGCGTTTTTGGGACGGTGCGGTGTGATCGGCGGTCCGCTTGCGCAATGGACTGCAGCCGGATGCGGCGCGCGCGACGCGGATTCATAGTCGAGAACCCGTCGCACTGCACGCAACGGCCGGCTGAGCTGCTGAAACGCGGCTCGCTCAGTGATTGAGCTTGCCGAGCAGCAGATACTCCATCAACGCCTTTTGCACGTGCAGACGGTTTTCCGCCTCGTCCCACACGACGCTTTGCGGACCGTCGATCACTTCCGCGCTGACTTCCTCGCCGCGGTGGGCGGGCAGGCAGTGCATGAAGAGCGCATTGGAGTTGGCGCGCGCCATCATTTCGGCGTCGACGCACCAGTCGGCGAAAGCTTTTTTGCGCGCTTCGTTTTCCGCCTCGAAGCCCATGCTGGTCCACACATCCGTGGTGACCAGGTCGGCGCCCGCGCAGGCCTCGTTCGGGTTGTCGAATTCCGCGTAGAAAGGCGCGCTTTCGGCAGCGACCAGCGCGCGGTCGAGCTTGTAGCCGGGCGGCGTGGACAGGCGCAGCTTGAAGCCGAGAATCTGCGCGGCTTCGATCCACGTGTAGAGCATGTTGTTGGCGTCGCCGACCCACGCGACGGTCTTGCCGCGAATCGGGCCGCGATGCTCGAAAAAGGTGAAGATGTCCGCCAGCACCTGGCACGGGTGATATTCGTTGGTCAGTCCGTTGATCACCGGCACGCGCGAATTCTCGGCGAAGCGCTGGATGATGTCCTGGCCGAACGTGCGGATCATGATGATGTCGACCATGCGCGAGATCACTTGCGCCGCGTCTTCGATCGGCTCGCCGCGGCCGAGCTGCGTGTCGCGCGTGCTCATGAAGACGGCGTGGCCGCCCAGCTGGAAGATGCCGGCTTCGAACGACAGGCGCGTGCGTGTCGAATTCTTCTCGAAGATCATCGCCAGCGTGCGGTCGTGCAGCGGGTGGTAAGTCTCGTAGTTCTTGAACTTGCGCTTCAGAATGCGTGCGCGCTCCAACACGTACTCGTAGTCTTCCAGCGAGAAATCCTTGAACTGCAGATAGTGGCGAATTTTCTTGGCGGTCATGAAACAAATACGGCGGTCTCACCCGGCAGGGATTGCCGGACGGCGCCGCCGTCGTTTGTGGTAACTCAATGCAGCATAAAGGATTTCGCCTGATTTGACGAGTCAGGCAAAAGGCTGGGAAAGCTGTCCGAAAGGCTCGCGGGCCCGTCGGATAAAGCTTGTGTGCGGTGCGGAAAAAGGCACGCTGCGCTATAATCCGCAAGTTATCCCAAAGCCCGGCAGGCTGGTATTTCGCTTGCGGGACATGGCTCACGCGGTTCGAAAAACCTTCCCGGGTGCGGTCATGGCTGGCGCCGAGGTGGCTCAGTCAAGCAACGCAGTCAAGCTAGCTAGCCGGCGCTTCGCCAGTGCACCTGGCGCAGTTCGCCAACGCCGCATGCATGGCGGGCTCAGGCATCTCAGAGCCGCATCGCCGTCATGGTGCCGTCATCCCGCTGGGCAGTCACACAGGTATTCCTACATGGCCGAAGCAGCTCCAACCGAATATTTCATTCAGGGCATCACGTCGACGGGAAAGAGGTTTCGGCCGAGCGACTGGTCGGAGCGGCTCGCAGGCGTGATGTCATGCTTCGGCCCCGGTGCAAAGGGGCCGAACGCTTATCTGCAGTACTCGTCGTACGTCCGGCCGACCATGATCGGCGACCTCAAATGCGTGATCCTCGATTCACGCTTGCGCGACATCGAACCTATGGCTTTCGATTTCGTTCTGAACTTCGCGAAAGACAATGATCTCGTGGTGACCGAGGCATGCGAGTTGCCGCCTGAGCACGGCACGCAGCAAGGTAAGAACACGCGTTAAGGCGCACGTCGTCGCAAGGCCGCCAAAAACAAAAAACCCGCAAGCAGCGGGTTTTTTTGTGGCTAAAAGCGGGAAGCTTCAGCGGACAGCCTGTCTCGCTCATGTATGAGACGAGTCGCGGAGCCGGCGGGGGGGAGTTGAATCGAGGCAAAAAAGCCCGCCGAGGCGGGCTTTTCCGTGCAGCGGAAACAGGACGTGGCCCACCGGAGCGGGCCGACCGGAATTACTGGGCTGCGGACGCTTGCAGACCCTTGATGGCTGCAGCGAGACGACTCTTATGGCGAGCTGCCTTGTTCTTGTGAACGATTTTCTTGTCGGCGATGATGTCGATGGTCTTCGACGATGCCTGGAAGATTTCAGCGGCCTTGGCCTTGTCGCCGGCGTCGATCGCCTTGCGGACAGCCTTGATAGCCGTGCGGAACTTCGAGCGCAGTGCCGAGTTGTGCGAATTTGCCTTGGCGGCCTGGCGGGCGCGCTTGCGTGCTTGTGCGGAGTTAGCCATGACGGTTCCTTATCCTGTTCCTGTTTCCAGTACCTGACCTTCAAGTGGTGAGGTGCTGCTTTTAGATCCGAACTCTTGGAAGCGATTGCCCAAGAGCGCAAAAAGTGTCGAAAAATTCGATCGAACTACGCGAAGGCGGGCCCGTGTTCCGGCGTACTTCGAGGTTGGTTGACGCTTTCTCACGCTTGAATGCGGCGTGCTTGATTGCGTACTTTTACCCCGTCCGAAAGTTAAGCGAGCTTCGAAACCGGCGATTATAGCAACAAAATCAGGCACGTGACAACGGGGAATCGCCGATTCCGATGCGCCTGACGATTCGCGCGGCCACGTTTCCATCAGCCCGCCGAAGTCCACGAGCGGGCGGCGATATGAGCGGACGATGAACAAACGCGCGCCCTCCGCAACAAAAAACGCCTCGGCCGACGACACCTCAGCGAACGTCCACCTCGAAAAACGGTCCGAATCGCGTTCCGGCTCGTCGTCCGCCTTTGCGGCACCCGTATAATAAGCGCCCCATGAATCTATTCCGAGCCCTGCTGACGGTCAGCGGCTTCACGCTGCTGTCGCGCGTGACCGGTCTGGCCCGCGAAACGCTGATTGCTCGCGCGTTCGGCGCCAGTCAATATACCGACGCGTTTTACGTCGCCTTCCGCATCCCCAACCTGCTGCGCCGCATTTCCGCCGAAGGCGCGTTCTCCCAAGCCTTTGTACCGATCCTCGCCGAATTCAAGAACCAGCAAGGGCACGACGCCACCAAGGCGCTGGTCGACGCGACCTCGACGGTGCTCGCGTGGGCGCTGGCGATCCTCTCGCTGATCGGCGTCGTGGGCGCCTCGGGCGTGGTGTTCGTCGTCGCGTCGGGTCTCGCGCATGAGGGCCAGGCGTACGCGCTCGCGGTCACCATGACGCGCATCATGTTCCCGTACATCATTTTCATCTCGCTGACGTCACTGGCGTCGGGCGTGCTCAATACGTACAAGAACTTTTCGCTGCCCGCATTCGCGCCGGTCCTGCTGAACGTTGCGTTCATCGTCGCGGCCATGTTCGTCGCGCCGCATCTGAAAACGCCGGTTTATGCGCTCGCGTGGGCCGTGATCGCGGGCGGTGTGCTGCAGTTTGCCGTGCAACTGCCGGGTCTGAAGAAGATCGACATGATTCCGCGCATCGGCCTGAACCCGGTGAAGGCGCTCGCGCATCGCGGCGTGAAGCGCGTGCTCTCCAAGATGGTGCCCGCCATGTTCGCGGTGTCGGTCGCGCAAATCAGCCTGATCATCAACACGAATATTGCATCGCGCATCGGTCCCGGCGCGGTGTCGTGGATCAACTACGCCGACCGTTTGATGGAGTTTCCCACCGCGCTGCTCGGCGTCGCGCTCGGCACGATCCTGTTGCCGAGTCTCTCGAAGGCGCACGTCGACGCCGATCCGCACGAATATTCGTCGCTGCTCGACTGGGGGCTGCGCGTCACGTTCCTGCTGGCCGCGCCGAGCGCGGTCGCGCTGTTTTTCTTTGCCCAGCCGCTCACCGCCACGCTGTTTCATTACGGCAAGTTCGACGGCAACGCGGTCGTGATGGTCTCTCGCGCGCTGTCGGCCTACGGCGTCGGCCTGATCGGCCTGATCCTCATCAAGATCCTCGCCCCCGGTTTTTACGCGAAGCAGGACATCAAGACGCCGGTGAAAATCGGCGTCGGCGTGCTGATTCTCACGCAGTTGAGCAACTATCTGTTCGTGCCGATTTTCTCGCACGCCGGCCTCACGCTGAGCGTCGGGCTCGGCGCTTGCGGCAACGCGCTGTTGTTGTTCCTCGGCTTGCGCAAGCGCGGCATTTATATGCCGTCGCACGGCTGGCCCAAATTTTTCGTGCAGTTGCTCGGCGCCTGTCTGGTGCTGGCCGGCGCGATGCACTGGCTGGCAATCAGCTTCGACTGGATCGGCATGCATAGCCGGCCGCTCGACCGGATGGCGTTGCTGGGCGCGTGCCTCGTGCTGTTCGCCGCGCTATATTTCGGTATGCTTTGGCTGATGGGCTTCAAGTACGCGTATTTCAGAAGGCGAGTGAAGTGATCACGATGACGCGGGTTCTCGACTATTTCAGCACACTCGTCGCCGAGGACGAGAGCCTGCCGCTGACCGAGGCGGCGCTCTCGCTCGCGCAGGACGCTTATCCCGACCTCGATCTGCAAGGCACGCTGGCCGAGATCGACGAACTGGTGGTGCGCCTGCAGCGCCGCATGCCGGACGACGCCGACATCAAGCAGAAGGTCGGCATCCTGAACCGGTTTTTCTTTCGCGAGCTGGGTTTCGCCAGCAACCTCAACGATTACTACGACCCCGACAACAGCCACCTGAACGCCGTGCTCAAGCGGCGCCGCGGCATTCCCATTTCGCTGGCGGTGCTGTATCTGGAGATGGCCGAGCAGATCGGCATTCCGGTGCGTGGCGTGTCGTTTCCGGGGCACTTCCTGCTGCGTGTGACGACGCCCGACGGCGATGTGATGCTCGATCCGACCAGCGGGCAATCGCTGTCCGAATCGGAGATGGTGGAAATGCTGGAGCCGTATGTGGCGTCGGCGGGCGAGTCGGTGAGCCGCGCGCTGCGCATCTTGTTGCAGCCGGCCACGCGGCGCGAGATTCTCGCCCGCATGCTGCGCAATCTCAAGTCCACGTATCTTCAGACGGAGCGCTGGCAGCGTTTGCTGGCCGTGCAGCAGCGTCTCGTGATTCTGCTGCCGGAAAGCATCGAGGAAGTGCGCGACCGCGGCTTCGCCTATGCGCGGCTCGATTATCTGCGCCCCGCGCTCGAGGACCTCGAACGTTATCTCGGCGAGCGGCCGGATGCCGAGGACGCAACGGTGGTGGAGTCGCAATTGCATGAACTGCGTCAACGCACCCAGCCCGACGATCGCGACTGACAGACCGGCAATCGGTCCGAACGACGAGCCAAAACAAAACGCCTGCGCATGACTCATGCGCAGGCGTTTTAATTTGCGGCGCGCCTGTCAAACAGCACACCGGACACCTCGTTATTTCGGCTGCATGCGGATCGCGCCGTCCAGCCGAATCACTTCGCCGTTGAGCATCGGATTGTCGAAAATCTGTTTGGCCAGCATCGCATATTCCGCCGGTTTGCCGAGGCGCGGCGGGAACGGCACCATTGCGCCGAGCGCGTCCTGCACTTCCTGCGGCATGCCGAGCAGCATCGGCGTTTCGAAGATGCCTGGCGCAATCGTCATCACGCGAATTGCGTTGCGCGACAGGTCGCGTGCGATCGGCAGCGTCATGCCGACCACGCCGCCTTTCGATGCCGCGTAAGCCGCCTGGCCGATCTGGCCGTCATACGCGGCCACCGACGCCGTGTTGATGATCACGCCGCGTTCGCCGTTCGCATTCGGTTCGTACTTCGACATGGCCGCGGCGGCGAGCCGGATCATGTTGAAGGTGCCGATCAGATTGATGGAGATGGTGCGCGCGAATGAATCGAGCGGATGCGGGCCGTCCTTGCCGACCGTCTTGATGGCCGGCGCGACGCCCGCGCAATTGACGAGGCCGCGCAGCGTGCCGAGCTTCGTTGCCGCTTCGACCGCTTGCGTGGCGTCGTCTTCGCGGCTGACGTCGCATTTGACGAACACGCCGCCGAGTTCCTTCGCGAGCGCGTCGCCGGCATCCTGATTCAGATCCGCGAGCACCACCTTGCCGCCGTTCTCCACGACGAGGCGCGCAGTGGCCGCGCCCAGGCCCGATGCACCGCCGGTGATCAGGAATACGTTGTCACGAATCTCCATGTCTTCTCCTTTGCTACGGTTCGGTAATGTGTCGATCGAGTATGTTTTGGACGATCGATTGTAGCGACTATGCTGCAACGCATAAAAGAAAGCGGCCGCGCGACAAGGCAGCGCGGGGCGCGCGGCACGCAACAAAAAACCCGCCGACATGGGCGGGTTCCAGCACAACGAATGCAGCGACGAGCGAGTTACTTCAACGCCTCGAACGCGCGTTCGCGAATTTCGTCGACGCTACCGAGACCCGAGATACGACGGTATTGCGGCGCCTTCAGCGGGGAGGCGGCATCGCCGTTCTTCGCCCAGTTGTTGTAGTACTCGATCAACGGCTTGGTTTGCGCCTCGTACACTTGCAGACGCTTCTTGACCGTTTCTTCCTTGTCGTCGTCGCGCTGGATCAGCGGTTCGCCGGTCACGTCGTCCACGCCTTCGACTTTCGGCGGATTGAACCTGACATGATACGTGCGGCCCGAGGCCGGATGCGAGCGGCGCCCGCTCATGCGCACGATGATCTCCTCGAATGGCACGTCGATTTCGAGCACGTAGTCGATCGCGACGCCGGCTTGCTTCATCGCTTCCGCTTGCGGGATGGTGCGCGGGAAACCGTCGAACAGATAGCCGTTCACGCAGTCGGGCTGCTGCAAACGCTCCTTCACCAGATTGATGATCAGTTCGTCGGTGACCAGTTCGCCGGCGTCCATGAAACGCTTGGCTTCGATGCCGAGCGGCGTGCCCGCCTTGACGGCCGCGCGCAGCATGTCGCCGGTGGAAATCTGCGGAATGCCGAATTTTTCCTTGATGAACGTGGCCTGAGTGCCCTTACCCGCGCCGGGCGCACCCAAAAGAATCAAACGCATGTGATATCTCCAGATCTATGTGAATTCTTTGGTGGCGCTGCGGCCATCCCGCGATTCGTGGGGGCCCGCATCGAACTGCCGTTCAAGTCTCGCGCTGCACATCGGCTATGACGGCGCTGCAAGACGGAAACGGTGCGACCGGGCAAACCCTCATTCTCGCTGCTTAACGGGAGGCGCCAGGAGGCGCGCACAACCGTCCGATTATGCCACGGGTTTTTACGCTCAAGACCCGAATAAAGCCCGCACGCGCGCGAGATCGGCGGGTGTGTCGACGCCGGGAAGCGGCACGTCGTGGGTCACGAGCACCGCGATCCGCTCGCCGTGCCACATCGCGCGCAGTTGTTCGAGCGCCTCGGCTTGCTCGATCGGCGAGATCGCGAGACTCGGGTACGTGCGCAGAAATTGCGCGCGATACGCGTACAAGCCGATATGCCGGTGGACGATCGCGGGCGCGGGCGGCGTGGGCATCGCGCCGACGCTGGGCCAATGCGGCTGATAGGCGTCGCGCGCCCACGGAATCGGCGCGCGCGAAAAGTAGAGCGCGACGCCGCGCGCATCGATCACGACCTTGACGACGTTCGGGTTGAAGATTTCGGCGGGGTCGGTGATCGGATGCGCGGCGGTGGCGATCGCGCAGCCGTTGCTGGCCGCGAGGTGCGACGCCACGCCGCACACGAGCGCCGGATCGATCAGCGGTTCGTCGCCTTGCACGTTGACCACGATCGTTTCGTCGCTCCAGCCGAATCGCGCCGCGACTTCCGCGAGACGGTCGGTGCCCGACGGATGATCGGCGCGCGTCAGCACGGCTTCGAAGCCATGCTCGCGGGCGGCGTCGAGGACCGACTGCGCGTCCGACGCGATCAGCACCTGGTGCGCGCCCGATTCGCGCGCGCGTTCGGCGACTCGCACGACCATCGGTTTGCCGCCGATGTCGGCGAGCGGCTTGTTGGGCAGACGGGTGGAGGCGAGGCGGGCCGGCACGACGGCGACGAACGGGGGAGGGCTGACGTTGGCGTGAGTCATCTAAAGACGGGCGGCGATAAGACGGGAATTAAGCGACCGCGCATGCAGCGGTCGCGGATGGGAAAGACGGCAAACGAGGACTGCGGACGCGGCGTGAAAACCTGGGTGGAGGCTCCGACCAGACGCGCGGACCCTGACGCAACCTGGCGGCGTTGCTCGAACCTGCCGCTCAAACCCGCGGGGCGCCGCGACCGAAGCAACCTCGCAAGCGCAACGCCGATCCCGCCAATTCAAGCCACGGAACCTGGATTCAAATCCACCGGCGTGCCTTCGACGGTCTGCCGCGCTTCGTCGACCAGCATGACGGGGATGCCGTCGCGGATCGGATAGGCGAGCTTGTCAGCGTTGCAAATCAATTCCTGCGCGGCGCGGTCGTAGCTGAGCGGGCCCTTGCAGATCGGGCAGACGAGAATTTCAAGCAGGCGAGCGTCCACGGATTTTCTCCACAACTAATGCAATGAGGCGATGATCGAGCGCGGCTTCGACCGGGACAACCCAGATGCGCGCGTCGTGCCAGGACCCCAATTTTACCGCATCCTTTTCCGTTATCAGGATGGCATCGGCGTCGACGTCGGTAAACGGATTGCGCTCGAACGCATAGTGATCGGGCAGCGCGCGGGTGGCGGGCGTGAGGCCGGCGGCGCGCAGCGTGGCGAAAAAGCGCTCCGGCGCGCCGATGCCGGCCGCGGCCAGCACGCGCTCACCCTGGAATTGCGCGAGCGGACGGCGCAGCGCGGGATTGTCGAGATGCCACGCGTCGGCGGGTGCGAGCCGCAGCGCGAAGGTGTTCGGCCACGCGGGCAGGCTGCGCGCATACGGATCGTTGATCAGCGTCGCGTCGCGGCGGCGCGACAGCGGCTCGCGCAACGGCCCGGCGGGCAGCAGAAAGCCATTGCCGCCGAGCCGGTGATCGAACACGACCACTTCGGCGTCGCGCGCGAGGCGGTAGTGCTGCAAGCCGTCGTCGCTCACGATCACGTCGACATCGCGATGCGCGGCGCACAGCGTTTGCGCGGCCGCCACGCGGTCTGGACAGACCCACACCGGCGCGCCGGTGCGGCGCGCGATCAGCAACGGCTCGTCGCCGCCGACGCTCGCCGTGGAAGCGGGCGTGACCGGCGTCGGCTGGTTCACGCGCGCGCCGTAGCCACGCGACACCACGCCGGGTTCGAAGCCCGCCGCGCGCAGTGCTTCGACCAGCGCGATCACGGTCGGCGTCTTGCCGGTGCCGCCGACGGTCACGTTGCCGACCACCACCACGGGCACGCCGACGCGCACCGATTTCAGCCAGCCGAGCGCAAAGGCGGCGCGGCGAGCGGCGGCGATTGCGCCGAACACGCAGGCGAGGGGCGTCAGCGCCCATGCAAGCGGGCCGCGCCGTTGCCATTCGCGCGCAAGTCGGGCCTCGAGACGGTCGGTGAGATTGCTCATCGGCACGCCGGATGAACGAGCGGCACGCCGTTCGTCGTCGTAAAGGACGGCGGCGTGGAGAGGCTAGGCGCAATACGCGGGACAGACATCAACGCGGTTCTCCTGGCGATCGAAAAATGAAGCGCAAATGAAGCTGCGGCGGCATCCAATGCAGTTGCGCCGCATGTCGCGCAATTGCCTGCCGATGGGCCGTACTGGCACGACCGGCGCAGCGTTCGGCATGCGGTCGAACCCGCCACTCTAGCGCGCGCGCGTCCCGCCCGGCAAGTCGCGTGCTTCACCGCCGCGCGGCGGACGAGCGCTTCAGCCGATGCGCATGGCCTGTGGATAACTTTGTGGAGAACCTGCCATCGAATGGGCTGGGAGGGCCGTCGCGAGCGCGACTTATCGGCAATCGTTCTCGTTATTGGGACGGAAACGCGATATAAATCAATGACATGCTTCGAATTCGCGCGCTCCGGCGGATGCGCCGGCGCTATTTGCCGAGCGCGTCCCGCCATGTGGACACTTTTAACAATTCAGCCGCCGTGCTGGACGACGATAGCCACTCGGTCTATCGTCTGTCCGGCCAGTCACGGATAGTCCCCGCATGAATCCCGAAAGTCCTTTTTCTTCGTCCGCCACGCCGGGCGGTGAGGTTGTCGTCCCCGTCTCCGCGCTCAATCGAGCGATCGGCACGATGCTCGAACGCTCGTTTCCGCTCGTCTGGGTGGTCGGCGAAGTGTCGAACTTCACGCGCGCCGCGAGCGGCCATTGGTATTTCTCGATCAAGGACGCGCAGGCGCAGATGCGCTGCGTGATGTTCCGCGGCCGGGCGCAGTACGCGGAGTTCACGCCGCGCGAGGGCGATCGCATCGAGGTGCGCGCGCTCGTCACCATGTACGAGCCGCGCGGTGAACTGCAACTGAATGTCGAGGCGGTGCGCCGCACAGGACAGGGGCGTCTGTACGAGGCGTTCCTGAAGCTGAAGGCGAAACTCGAAGCCGAGGGGCTCTTCGCCGCCGAGCGCAAACGCGCGTTGCCGGCGCATCCGCGCGCGATCGGCATCGTGACGTCGCTGCAAGCTGCCGCGTTGCGCGACGTATTGACCACCTTGTGCCGCCGTGCGCCGCATATTCCGGTGATCGTCTACCCCGCGCCCGTGCAAGGCGCGGGCGTGAGCGCCAAACTCGCCGCGATGGTCGACAAGGCGAACGCGCGGCGCGAAGTCGACGTGCTGATCATGTGCCGCGGCGGCGGCTCGATCGAGGATCTGTGGGCGTTCAACGAAGAAGTGCTGGCGCGCGCGATCGCGGAAAGCGCGATACCGGTGGTGAGCGGCGTCGGTCACGAGACCGATTTCACGATCGCCGATTTCGCCGCCGACGTGCGCGCGCCCACGCCGACCGGCGCCGCCGAACTCGTCAGTCCGCAGCGTGTCCTGTTGTTGCGCGAGCTCGATCACCGGCATGCGACGCTCGCGCGCGGCTTCGGCCGCATGATGGAGCGGCGCGCGCAACAACTCGACTGGCTCGCGCGCAGGCTCGTGTCGCCGAGCGAGCGCCTCGCGCGGCAACGCACGCATTTGCAGCAACTGAGCATGCGCCTCGCATCGGCGGGCGCGCGGCCGGTGCGTGACGCACGAGCGCGGTTTTCGTTGCTGCAGATGCGCTGGCAGCGTTGGCGTCCGGATCTCGCCGCGCATCAGGCGAAGCTCGGCAATCTCACGCAGCGGCTGGACGCCGCATTGTTGCGCCACCATGAACGTCAGACCGCTCGCATCGCAACGCTCGCCGCACGGCTCGAAGTGCTGAGTCCGCAGCGCACGCTCGAGCGTGGTTATGCGGCCGTGCTGGATGCGCAAAGCGGACGCGCGATACGCGCGCCGTCGTCGTTGAAACCGGGCCGGCGCCTGACGGTGCATCTCGCGGAAGGCGCCGCGGACATCGCGCTCGCCGATGTGCAGCCGCGTCTTACCGACGGTTTCTGACATTTCGCCGACAGGTTGCGGCAGCGGGATTTCGAGCTCTCGCATGGAGCGGGCACATGCGATGCGAGAGCACTCAATACGCTTTATTCACGGCGGTTTCACCCATGCCGTGCATAAAGTCCGTTGGTTTGCGGGGTTATTCCAACTCGCCTACAATCGAGTGCTCTATAGCGTTATCCGCAGACTCCCCACAACAGATACAGACAGAAGGAAAGCACCATGGAACATACGCTCCCGCCGCTGCCGTTCGCGAAAAACGCACTCGCTCCGCACATGTCGGAAGAGACGCTCGAATTTCACTACGGCAAGCATCACCAGACCTATGTGACCAACCTGAACAATCTGATCAAGGGCACGGAGTTCGAGAATCTGTCGCTCGAAGAAATCGTCAAGAAGTCCTCCGGCGGCATCTTCAATAATGCGGCTCAAGTGTGGAACCACACGTTCTTCTGGAACAGCCTGTCGCCGCAAGGTGGCGGCGCGCCGACCGGCGCACTGGCTGACGCGATCAACGCCAAGTGGGGTTCGTTCGACAAGTTCAAGGAAGAGTTCGCGAAGACCGCGGTCGGCACCTTCGGCTCGGGCTGGGCATGGCTGGTGAAGAAGGCAGACGGTTCGCTGGATCTCGTGTCGACGAGCAACGCCGCCACGCCGCTCACGACCGACGCAAAAGCACTGGTTACGATCGACGTGTGGGAACACGCGTACTACATCGACTATCGCAATGCGCGTCCGAAGTTCGTCGAGGCATACTGGAACATCGTCAACTGGGAATTCGCGGCGAAGAACTTCGCGTGAGATTGCCGGTGAGCTCAAGTGCGGCGCGCTAAACAGGCTGGGCAATCCAGACGCGGCGTTGCACGGTAAAGCTCGATAGCTGATAAGAAGGCCCTCGAATGCGAGGGCTTTTCTTTTTGTGGCGCCGGATCTGGAGTGTTATCGGGAGCGGGATTCGTCAGTAGAACCGTCCGGCCAACGCTCGCCGGACGGCGTCGTGAAGCGCGTGGCGACGCATCTTTGTCACAGTTAGTAACGACAACCGCATGCAGAGCAACGCGTGCACCAGCACCCCAGCCGACGCGCGCGACTTTCGCGCAAGCCCCTGGCGGCGCGTGTAGCGCGGATGAAAAACATACGGTAACCATCTGGTAAACATGCTTCACGTGGATTGGCCTAACGTATGTTTCTCATCCCATGCAAGCTGCGCCACCATGATCTCAAGTCTTAAACCGATGCGCGTCGCGTTACCTGTCGGCGCCGTCGCACTCGCGTTCCTCGGCGGTTGTGCGGTAGTGCCGCCGAGCGGTCCCTCCGTGGTCGCGCTGCCGCGCAGCGGGCAGTCGCTCAACCAGTTCCAGCAGGACGACTACGCTTGCCGCGATTACGCCTACCGTTCGTCCGACGCGACCGGCGCGTCGCAAGGCTCGACCGCGAACAGCGTCAACAGTGCCGCCGTCGGCACGCTCGGCGGCGCTGCGGTCGGCGCACTGATCGGCGCGGCAGCCGGCAACGCCGGCACGGGCGCGGCCATCGGCGCGGGCAGTGGCCTGCTGCTCGGCGGTGCGGCCGGCGCGAACGGCGCGCAGTATTCGGCCAATAGCCTGCAGGCCCGGTATGACGCCGCGTACGCTCAGTGTATGACGTCGAAGGGCAACACAATCTCGCAGCCGCAAATGCCGGTCTACGTGCCGCAGCCGGTCTATGCGCCTCAGCCGGTGTACGTCGCGCCGCCGCCGCGTTACTACGGGCCGCCGGTCATGTACGCCCCGTATCCGTATTACTAACGAAACCTGGTGCAACACGTTCACGACACCGATGATCGCGCGCGGCAAAAATACATACGGGCCACCAACGGCGCGGCGGTATTCCGCTTACGGTGATGCGGCGCCGCGCACATCACGCAAACCGGACGCTTACTCCGCGTCGCTCGTCGCCGCGGTCTTACGCGGACGGCGGCTGCGCGGCGCGGTTTTCCGCGCGGCCTTTTTTGCAGGCGCGGGCGCCTGTTCTTCCCTGACGGGCTGCGCCGGTGCTTCAGCGGGCGCGGCGATTTCCGGTATCTCGTCGATTGCTCGCGGCGCGTTCTTTCTCGCCTTTTTGGCTGCCGTCTTGCGCGGCGTGCGTTCGTTGCGACGCTTGGGCGGCGCAGCGTTCGCCGGCTGCTCGCCGGTGTTCTCCTCGTTGACCGGTTCGACTGGCGCGTTTTCCGCTTGCGCCCACGGCTGCGCCCACTGCTCTTCCGGCTGCTGAGAAATCGGCTCGCTGCTCGTGGGCGCATGCCAGTGCGCTTCTTCGGCTTGAGCTTGCGCGCTCTCGCCGTGTTCGGCCGACGTGCGTTCTTCGTGAACGGCTTCCTGCTGACCACGTCCTGTCTTGCGATTGCCGCGACCGCGCCGGCGTGATTCGTGTTTGCCGCTCGACTCGGCGATCGCCGCTTCGGCAACCTGCGCCTCGTACAGTTGTTCCGCCGATTCCGCCGCTTCGCTCGACTCGCTCGCGTGTTCGCCCGCTACGTTCGCCGCCGTGCTCCGATACACGTAGGCGCCGGATTTCTCGTCACGGCCGAACTCGAGCAGCCCGCGCGCATGCGCCTCTTCCAGCAGATTGCCAAAGGCGCGAAAACCATAGTACGTCTCGTTGAAATCCGGCTTGCGGCGTTTGATCGCGTTCTTCAGCACCGAAGCCCAGATCTTGCCGCTGTCGCCACGTTCGGACGCGAGCGCGTCGAACGTTTGCACTGCGATTTCGACCGCCTTGGTGCGGCGCTTTTCCAGGTCTTCCTTGTTGCGGCCTTTCTCTTCGTCGGGCGAGCGTTTGGCCGCCGGCTGCGCCGCTTGTTGCGGACGTGACGACTCGCGTTTGGCGACCGTGCGCTGACTCTCGCGCACGAGGTCGTCGTAGAAGAAAAACTCGTCGCAATTCGCAATCAGCAGATCGGAAGTGGACTGCTGCACGCCGACGCCGATCACCTGCTTCGCGTTCTCGCGCAGCTTCGACACGAGCGGCGAGAAATCCGAATCGCCGCTGATGATGACGAACGTATTGACGTGCGATTTCGTATAGCAGAGGTCGAGTGCGTCGACCACGAGCCGGATGTCGGCGGAATTCTTGCCCGATTGGCGCACGTGCGGAATCTCGATCAATTCGAAATTGGCCTCGTGCATCGCGCCTTTGAAGCTCTTGTAACGGTCCCAGTCGCAATACGCTTTCTTCACGACGATGCTGCCCTTGAGCAGCAGCCGTTCGAGCACCAGCTTGATGTCGAACTTGTCGTATTTCGCGTCGCGCACGCCGAGCGCGACGTTTTCGAAGTCGCAGAATAGCGCCATGCTGACGGTTTCGTTGGATGACGCCATATATCTCTCCATTGAAGCGAACGTCGAATTCGACGAATCGCGATCATGATAGCGATTCCAGCGAGGGTGATCAGCTTTTGTGTTCCAGGCGCACCGATGCGGCAAGCGAAAGCGTTCCGGCAGCGAGCGTTTTCCCGCGAAAATTCAGGCGCGGGAGAATCGTTTCGCGAAGCCCGCTTCCGTTGGCGGAACCGCAGGGCGGACGTGCCGCGCTACATGTGCTGATGACGAGTCATGCCGGCGAGCGCCGCGCGGCTTTCCAGCACGTCGTCGATCAACCCGTACGCCTTCGCGCCCTCCGCCGACATGAAGTTGTCGCGATCGGTATCGCGCGCGATCTCCTCGACGCTGCGCCCGGTGCGTTCGGCCATCATGCCGTTCAGGCGTTCACGCAGATACAGCACTTCCCTTGCCTGAATCTCGACGTCCGCAGCGGTGCCCTGGCTGCCGCCGGACGGCTGGTGAATCATGATGCGCGCATTCGGCAGCGCATACCGCTTGCCGCGCTGGCCCGCGGTGAGCAGGAAGGTGCCCATGCTTGCGGCGAAGCCGGTGCATAAGGTGGACACCTCCGGCTTGATGAACTGCATGGTGTCGTAAATGGCGAGGCCGTCGTACACGGAGCCGCCCGGCGAATTGATGTAAAAGGAAATATCCTTGTCGGGGTTCTCGGACTCGAGAAACAGCAACTGCGCGACGATCAGGCTGGCTGACTGTTCGTTGACGGGGCCGACCAGAAAGACGATGCGCTCGCGCAGCAGACGCGAATAGATGTCGTACGCGCGCTCGCCGCGCCCGGACTGTTCGATGACGGTGGGCACGAGGCCGAGGCCGGTGATCTGCGAATAGTTGAAGTGCATGAGTTGCCCCAGGTGATGCGGCGCCGCGCCGATAGCCGTAGCGGCACCTGATTCGAAAGGGCGCACGAATTGCGCCGCTTGTTGTCCTTATGACGAGGCGGCGAGATCCGGCGTGACCGAAATATTTTTGCGCCGAGCTGTCACATCGGACGGTGCCCAGCCGTCAAGCTGAGAGATGCCGGCAGCGTTTGCCGGCAGCGTCGCGCGCCCCGACAAACCCGCAGGCGGCGCGCCGCGTCTTTTCACCACGCACGATCTGGAGGTCTACCCATGACGAAACAAGAAATCGACAAGGCATCCAGTTTCGAGGCCGCGCGCGCCCGCCTGCTCGCGTTGGCGTACCGCATGTTGGGCAGCCGCGCCGAAGCGGAAGACGTGGTGCAGGACGTCTGGCTCAAATGGCATCTCGCCGATGCGCGCGAACTGCATACGCCCGCCGCCTGGCTCACCACGGTCGCCACGCGCGCGGCGATCGACCGGTTGCGGCATGCGCGGCGCGAGCGCGCGTCGCAAGCCGCCGGCTGGTTGCCGGAGCCGTGGCTCGACGAACTCGCGCCCTCGGCCGAGGAACTGGCCTTGCGCGCGGCGGACATGTCTTATGGCGTGATGCTGCTGCTCGAACGTCTGAAGCCCGACGAACGTGCGGCGTTCGTGTTGCACGAAGCGTTCGATTGCGACTACAAGGAGATCGGCGCGATCCTCGAGCGCACGCCGGCTGCATGCCGGCAGATCGTCCATCGGGCGAGAGAGCGCTTGCGGCGCGCGGGTGCGCCGATCGGCCGGCCCGACCCCGCCGCCCATGCGCGGATCGTGGAGCGCTTGCGCACGGCGTTGGAGGCACAAGACAGGGCCGGCTTGCTGCGCCTCTTTAGCGACGCCCCGGAAGTCGTCAGCGACGCGCCGGTGTGCGCGCGCGAACCGGCAGTGACGGGCTGGATGGACAAGGTGACGTCGCTCGCGCGGCAGGCGAGCCATGCGGAGGTGCTGTCGATGGAGGGCGCGATGTGTATCGCGTTGCTTTCCGAGGGCGAGGTGGTCGGCTTGATCGAGGTGTCCACGAATCGCTTCGCGGACGGCTCGGCGAAGATCGTCGCGTTGCGCGTCGTGACCAGCGTCGCGCGTTTGCAGGCAACCAACCGTGTGCTGGGCCGCCCGGCTGTCACCCGATTGCTCGCGCGAATCCAGCACGGCCCGGTAGCCGTGGCGGCCCCGGCGGGCTCAATGGCGGTGCCGGTCTAAGTGGCCTGGGCGGCGGGCGGCCTTGGTTGGCCTGCTGGGTAGTTCCGTTGCGCCACCCCTCCTGGCGGCCCCGTTTCCGCAGCCGCCTCGATTACGCGGAGCCGCTACTTCCAGTTGATGTCGACGCATAGCACCTGGGTGCCGTGCGGCGTGTGCGCGGCGATCGAGGCCGTCACGCACAGGTGTGCTTCGTTGATCGACAGATAGGGCGGCGTGAGATGCACATGGTCGGGCAGGCGCATCGCCTGGATAAAGTAGGGCCGGCGCTCCCAGCTCGCGCCCTCCGAATGCAGCAGCGGGCGAAAGCGCTTGGCACGTTGCGAGGCGCGCCCCGGCGGCAGCAGGTTGTCGCCGATCTGCCGGCCTGAACCGTCGAGTACGAAGCAGCGCGCCGTTTCGCCGAGCGTGAGCAGCGGCGCCGTCGCGCGGGAAACCGGCTCGCCCGCGACGAGTTGCGCGGCCGCGGTTTCCAGCGCCGTCACGTAGGGGGCGAGCCGCGCGGACTGCGCGCGTTCGCGTTCGGTCACGCGCTTGCGCAGCGCCGCGGAGAGCGAGTCCATCAAACCGGCCGCCGCTTGCGGCTTGACCGGTTCCACGCTCGGACCCGCGAAGAACGCGCCTTGCACGAAGTCCACGTTGCATTCCAGCGCGATCAACGCGTCGCGCTCGGTGGTCAGGCCGCCCATCAGCACCAGTTGGCCGGATTCGTGCAGCAGCGAGACGAGGCCCGGCAGCACGCGTTCGATATGCGAGTGTTCGCTGGCCTGCGCGAGAATGCAGCGGTCGAGCGTGACGATGTCCGGCCGCAGGTTCCATACGCGGTCGATATTCGAATGCTTCGCGCCGAAGCCGTCGAGCGCGATCAGGAAGCCGGATTTGCGCAGCGCGTCGATGATCTCGGCGAAGCGGGTGGTTTCGCCGCCGGCCTGCTCGGATACCTCCAGCACCACGCGCTGCGGCGGCAAACCCATCGCCTTGAGGCCGGCAAGCAGCGCGTCGCCGTAGCTGGTGTCCATCAGCGCGGCCGGATGAAGGCTCAGGAAGAGCCATTCGTCGTGACTGTCGAACGCGTTGAAGTTGCCCAGATGCAGCGATTCGGCGAGCCGTCCGAGTTCCAGCAGATCGCCGCGCCGGGCGGCTTGCGTGAACACTTCGTGGGAGGGCACTTGCAGCGCATGTTCGTCGTGGGCGCGCAGCGACGCGTGATAACCGATCGCACGCCGGTGCGATACCGAGAAAACCGGCTGAAACACGCTGAAAACGGTGTAGCCGCCGTACAGAACAGTGCGCCGCGAGCCTTCATCGCCGGCCATCGGGCGCGGCGGCTGGAAGCCGGGGGGATCGAGTTCGATCATGCTCATCATGTCAGTCGTGTGTTGGTGGCGGCGCGCTTGCCTGCTCGGCCCGGGTCAGCACGCGCAAAGCATAAGTTTATAGGATAGCCAGCAAGAACTATGCGAGTGCTGAGACACAGCCTCCGTGCGCGCCCGTCACGCTTGCAAGCGTCGATGGGGCGTCAGCGCGGGCGCGAAGGCGATTGTTCGCACTTCGCTGGTGCGAGGCTCGCCCCGTTGCGGTTCGTCGGCGGCTCCTTGGCGGTTCGTCCGCCGCTCGCGTCGCAAGATCGTCGGCGGCTCGTCAGCGGCCCGCGTCGCAAGATCGTCGGCGCTTCGTCAATGGCTCGCATCGCAAGATCGTCGGCGGCTCCTCAACTGTTTTCGTCACAAGCTCGTCAGCGGCTTATCGCCGGTTCATCGCTCATTCATGAGCGCGCCCGCGCAAGCATCAAGTGCGCTCCGATGGATCGGTCTTTTTCGCCGGCGTGCGGATGTCCGGCGACAGTTGCGCGAAGATCCACGACGAGCCCGCCGTGATGATGCCCACAGCTAGAAAAGTGGCATGAAACGCGGGCAGCGAGTTGGCGGCGGTCACGCGCGGCAGCAAGCCGGTGAAGGTGGCGAGCAGGGCGCCGGCCACCGTCACGCCGAGGCTCATCGAGAGCATTTGCACCAGTGAGAACAGGCTGTTGCCGCTGCTCGCGCCGCCGGTGCCGAGGTCCTTGAGCGTCAGTGTGTTCATCGCGGTGAACTGCATCGAGTTGACGCCGCCGAAGAACGCCAGTTGCACGAGCCGCAGCCACAGCGGCTGGCCCGTGCTGGTGAGCGCGAAGCTGGCCATCGTCAAGCCGACCAGCACCGTGTTGACGATCAACACGCGCCGATAGCTGTACTTCAGGATCAGCGTCGTCACGAGGCGTTTGGACGCCATGCCGGCAGCCGCTACCGGCAGCATCATCATGCCGGCCTCGAACGCGCTATAGCCGAGACTCACCTGCAAGAGCAGCGGAATCAGGTACGGCATCGCGCCGCTGCCGATCCGCGCGAACAGATTGCCGAGCAGGCCGACGCTGAACGTGTGAATCTTGAAGAGGTCGAGCGAGAAGATCGGCGCGGGCTCGCGCACCGCATGCAACCCGTATGCAACGAAACAGGCGAGGCTCAGAATCAGCAGCACGAGCACCGTGGCGTGCTGAATGCCGAACTCGGTGCGGCCGTCGAGCGCGAATGAAATCGCCACCATGCCGACGATCAGCAGCAGGTAGCCCTTCATGTCGAACTTGCCGACGTTTTCGTTGCGGCTATCCGGCATGAAGATGAACGTGGCGATGCAACCGACGATGCCCACCGGCACGTTGATCAGAAAGATCCAATGCCACGAGGCGATCTTCACGAGCCAGCCGCCGAGCGTCGGGCCGATCAACGGACCGATCAGGCCCGGAATCGCGACAAACGACAAGGCCGGCAGATAGCGTTCCGCCGGAAAGGTGCGCAGCACGGCCAGCCGTCCGACCGGCAGCAGCATCGCGCCGCCCACGCCTTGCACGATGCGAAAGACCACCAGTTGATTCAGCGTATGCGCGTTCGCGCACAGCAACGAACCGACCGCGAACACGAGAATCGCGCTGAAGAACACGCGCCGCGTGCCGAACTTGTCGGCGAGCCAACCGGACACCGGGATCATGACCGCCATCGTCAGCGAATAGGCGATCACCACCGATTGCATGCGCAGCGGCAACTCGCCGAGGCTCGTCGCCATCGCGGGGAGCGCGGTGTTGACGATCGTCGCGTCGAGCGTCTGCATGAAGAAGCCGGTGGCGACCAGCCACAGCATCACGGTGAGCGAGCGGGCCGATGGCGTTGCGGAGATATCGGCGAGGGGCGGAGTCGGCGTGGACATGGAGAGCGGTTAGGCGCGCAGGGGCTGGCTGGGACTCGCCATTCTAGGGAAAAGCCCGGCCCCGCGCAGGCGCCGTGCCCTTGCGATCGCGCAAGTCAGCCGCGCAGATCCGGCAACGCCGCCGCAGCACGGAAGAACGCCTGGGCACGCGGCTCGTTGCCGAACGCCGCGTGAATCCTGATCCACGGGCTCACCTCCATGCTCGGGCGGAAGTAGTTGCCGGGCGCCACCGTCACGCCCAACGGCGCACCGCATTCCACCAGCCGTTGCGCGTCCTCCACATGCGGCACGCGCGCCCACAGAAACTTGCCGCCGACCGGCTTCTCGAACAGTTCCCAACCCGCGTCTTCCAGCGTCTGGATGGTCGAGCCGAGCGCGTCGCGCATGCGGCGGCGCAGGCGCTCCAGATATTTGCGGTACGCGCCGCGCTCCAGCAGCGATACCGCGACCGCTTCGGCAAAGCGCGAACCGCCGATGCTCGTCAGCATCTTGATGTCGACCAGATCCTTGATGATCGCGTGGCTCGCCACCACGCAGCCGATCCTCAGCGACGACGACAGCGTCTTCGAGAGCCCGCCGATGTAGATCACGTGTTCGAGCTGGTCGAGGGTCGCGAGGCGGTCGGTGGGGTCGGCCTGGAAGTCGGCGTAGACGTCGTCCTCGATGATCGAGAAGCCGTGCTCGCGCGCCAGTTGCAGCAGCCGGAACGCCACGGGCGGCGCGACCGTGGTGCCGGTCGGATTGTGGAAGACGGTGTTGATGAAGAACAGCTTGGGCCGGTGCAGCTTCAACTGCGCCTGCATCACCTCCAGATCGGGACCGGTGCGGGTGCGCGGAATGCCGACCAGTTTCACGCCGTGCAGCTTCAACAGGCCGTACAGGTTGTAGTAGCCGGGGTCCTCGACGAAGATCGTGTCGCCCGCCTTGAGCATGTAGCGCATCAGCAGATCGAATGCCTGGCTCGCGCCGTTGGTGATCAGGATTTGCGACGCGTCCGCGTGAATCCCCAACTGGCCGATGCGGCCTTGCAGATGCTCGCGCAAGGCGACGTTGCCGAGCGGGGTGGCGTAGTCGACCATGCTCGCCGGGTCCGTGCGAGAGACGTGACGGATCGCCTGCGCGATGCCGTCCGTGTCGCGCCAGCTTTCGGGAATGAAGCCGCTGCCGAGCTTGAGCGTCTCGCCCGGATGGTTGAACTGCTGGAGGAGATGACCCGATTCGTCCTCGGCGCGGCGCGGGTCCGAGCTGCCCTGGCACGGCGTGTTCGCCGGCTGGCGATCGGCGACGTAGAAGCCCGAGCCGTGGCGCGAGTCCACGTAGCCGAGCGAGACCAGCCGGTCGTAGGCCTCGATCACCGGAAAGCGGCTCACGCCGTAGTCGGCCGCGAACTGGCGGATCGACGGCAGCTTCGAGCCGGGACGCGCGGTGCGCGAGCGGATCCACGCGGTGACGCCTGTGACGATCTGCTCGGTGAGCGGCACGCCGTTGTCGCGATCGATTGAGATGTCGAGTTTCATGCGGTTCTTTCCTTCGCCCTGGCCTCCGGCGCGCGCGAAGCGTTCAGCCCGCGTGGCGGTTTTGTCACGCGCAGGCGTCGCCAACTGTCTGGTTTTTCGACTGAACAGTTCCGATGGAACTGTTCGGAACTGTGCATGGGTTTCCGATGATCGCACGTCAATAATCAATTCAACGGAAAAGTTCTCTGAAGGAGGAAGCGATGCGTGAAGTCCGGATTTTCGAATTGGAACATGGCGAGCCCGCGGCGGCCTGGCGTGTCGCGCGTCCGTCGATCTTCAAGGTGATCTCGGGCGAGATCTGGCTGACCGTGGAAGGCGACAACGAGGATCATTGGCTCGCAACGGGGCAGGCGATCGAGTTGCCGCGCAAGGCGGTGGCCTGGGTCAGCGCCGGGCAGACCGGCGCGCGTTTCGCGTTGGCGAGCGGCTCGGAGCGGGCGGCCACGAGTCCGGTGCTCGATTTGCCGGTGTTGCGCTGGCTGCCGCGCTGGTTAGGCGTTGCCTGACAATGGGCCGTGGTGACGCGATCGCCACGCGCTCACATCTCCCCGATGTACCGCGCGCGCGGCCGGATCAAGCGGCCGTCGCGCGTCTGTTCCATTGCGTGGGCAATCCAGCCGACTACCCGGCCCGTCGCGAACAGCGTGAAGGCTGCGCCGGCCGGCAGAGCCAGCACCCGCTCGATGGCGGCGAGCGCGAAGTCGAGGGTCGGCTCCGCGCCTGTTGTGTCCCGTACCGCGCGCGCCAGCGCGAGCACTTCGCCGAGCGGCGAGCGGGCCGGCGCACAGTCGGCCAGCATCTGAAGCAGCAGTCGCGCGCGCGGGTCGCCCGCGGGATAAAGCGGATGGCCGAAGCCCGACAACACCGGCCCCTGCGCGCGGTGTTCATCGCGCGCGAGACGGTTCGCCAGATAGCGGTCGAGATCGGCCGAGCGCGACGCTTCGTCGCACAGCGCGGCGATGCGCGCGGTCTCGCCGCCGTGACGCGGCCCGGCCAACGCCGCCAGGCCGCCCGCCACCGCGCCGAACAGATGCGTGCCCGTCGACGTGATGCAGCGAACCGTGAAGGTCGACGCGTTTAGTTCATGGTCCGCGCAGACGACCAGCGCCGCGCGCAGCAGCCCGGCCTGCTGCCGGTTGCGCACATGCCACGCTGAAGCCAGTTGCCGATGCAGCGGCTCGTTCGACGGCGCCGCCGAGATCATCGCGGCCGCCAGCAGCCGCATGACGGCGCAGGCATTGTCGAGTTCGGCGTCGCGGCCGAGCGCCCATACTCGCGGCATCTGCGCCGCAGCGGCCGGCAGCAGCACGAGCGCGCGGTCGAGCGGCGTGCTGTCGCTCCAGAGTTTGAGCCATGCCGCCCACTGCGCATTGCCGAGCGGTACGGCGGGCGCATCGGCAATGCGCCGCGTGCCGCATTCCCACAGCAGTGCGGCGACATCTTCCAGCGATGCCGTGCGCGCCAGCTCCATCGCGTCGTGCCCGCGATACAGCAGACGGCCCTCGGCGACCAGTGTGATCGACGATTCGAGCACCGGCACGCCCCAGTCCAACACCTTTTGCGCGACCTTGCCGGCGCGCTTGCCGTCTTTCTTGCGCCGCGCGAGGCGCCGCACTTCGCCGGCGTCGTAAAGCCGGTGCTTGCCTTGCGCGTCCGTATTCGGTGACGAACTCAGCATGCCGCGGCTCACATACGCATACAGCGTGGGAAGGCTGACGCCGAGCTCGGCGGCGGCTTGCGGCGCGGTGAGGAAAGTCGATGTCGGCATGGCGAGAAGCAAAAACCCAAGAAATCAGTATATGTTGATTATCATAATCAAGATTGATCCACGCGGGACGAAAACCTAGACTCGGTGCACCTCCTTTGACTTTGGTGCAACGCCATGACGCCTGAACTCGCGCTCGAACATATCTGGACCGTCGCGGGGTGCGACCCGGCGGCGCTTCGTTCGGTCTCGCTGACCGGCGCCGATCCGGGCCTGCCGTCGGTCTATCGGGTCGGCACGCTCGCCTCGGCGACCATCGCCGCGACCGGCCTCGCCGCGGCCGAATACCGGCGCTTGCGTAGCGGGCGCGGGCAACACGTCACGGTCGAGATGCGGCGCGCGCTGGCGTCGTTTCGCAGCGAACGCTATTTGCGCATCGACGATGGGCCGCCGCCCGCCTTGCGCGATCCGGTGACGGGCTTCTACGAAACGCGAGACGGCCGCTGGATTCAACTGCATACGAATTTCGCGCATCACCTGCACGGTGTGTTGAAGGTGCTCGGCTGCGAGAACGATCGCGCCGCGGTGGCCGAGGCGATTCGCGGCTGGGATGGCGCGGCGCTCGATCAGACGCTCGCCGACGCGGGCTTGTGCGCCGCGCTGATCCGCTCGCCCGACGAGTGGGCCGTGCTCGACCAGGCGAAAGCGATTGCGGGACTGCCGTTGTTCGAGATCGAGCGTATCGGCGACGCGCCGGCCGAGCCGCCGCGAGAGGGCGGCGTGGATCGTCCGCTGACGGGTGTGCGCGTGCTGGACCTGTCGCGCATCATTGCGGGGCCGGTGGCCGGACGGGCGCTCGCGCAGCACGGCGCGGACGTGTTGATGATCAACGGGCCGCACTTGCCGAACATCGCGCCGCTCGTAATCGACAACGGACGCGGCAAGCGTTCGGCACTGCTCGACCTGCGCGACGCGGCTGGACGCGACACCTTACGCGGACTCGCCGGCGACGCCGATGTGTTCTTGCAGGCGTATCGCCCCGGCGCTCTGGCGGCGCGAGGCTTCGGTCCCGACGCTCTGGCGCGCGTGCGGCCCGGAATCGTTTATGTGTCGGTCTCAGCCTACGGGCACGAGGGGCCGTGGGCTCGTCGGCGCGGGTTCGACAGTCTCGTGCAGTCGGCAAGCGGCATCGCTTTCACTGAACGCGAGGCGGCAGGCGCGGATGAGCCCCGGCATCTGCCGTGTCAGGCGCTGGACCACGCGACCGGCTATCTGGCTGCCTTCGGCGCGATGGCCGCGCTGGCCCGACGCGCCACCGAAGGCGGCAGTTGGCATGTCAGAGTCTCGCTCGCGCAGACCGGCCGATGGTTGCAGTCTTTTGGCTTGCTTGCCGACGGCTGGAAAACGCCCGACGTTTCCATCGACGATGTGCGGGATTGTCTCGGGACCGTGCAATCCGAATTCGGCCATGTTCTGGCCGCGTTGCCCGCTGAGCGCCTCGATGAAACGCCTGCTTTTTTTGCGCTGCCGCCGGCGAGGGTCGGCGCTCACGAGGCCAAATGGGTATGACGCTTGATTGACGGTTCGGCGCTTCGCGGGCGGCGTCGCGCCAGTCGGCATGACGGTGCGCTTGCCCGCAAGCGCCTCGAAGTCACAACGCTTACTTCCTCAACTCCGCCACGAAATCGTAGTAATCGTTGCGGCAGTACGTGTCGGTCAACTCGATCGCCCGCTGATCGGCGGTGTAGCCCACGCGCGTGATCAACAGCAGCGCCTCGTTGGGGGCGATGCTCATCTGCTGTGCGATTTCGTCGCTCGCGTTCACCGCGCGAAAATGTTGCAGCGCGCGGACGATCGTCAGTCCGCGATTTTCCAGGAACGTGTACAGCGAGTCGCCGATCGCCTGCGGATCGGGAATCACCGCGGCGGGGAACGTGGAATTCTCCACCGCCATCACGATGCCGTCGGCCAGACGCAAGCGCCGCAGCCGGGTCACCGCCGCCGCCGGCGACAAACCGAGCTGAATCACTTCATCGCGGTTAGCCGGCGAGATTTCGCGCGACAGCCACGTCGAACTCGGCGTAAAACCGCGCCGCCGCAGCATTTCGCTAAAGCTCGACAGACGCGACAGCGGATCTTCGTAGCGCGGCGTGATGAAACTGCCCGCGCCTTGAGTGCGCCGGATCAAACCCTGCTCGACCAGTAACGCAATCGCCTTGCGCGACGTGATGCGCGAGACGCCGAGCGCCTCGGACAACACGCGCTCCGAAGGCAGCGCTTCGCCCGCGTTCCAGCGGTTCTCGTGAATCGCCGTGCCGAGCTTGCGAGCGAGTTGCAGATACAGCGGCGTGTCGTTTTCCGGGTCCGGGCGCAGATCGCGCCAGCGGTCTTCCGAGGCAGAGGTCATGGGGCTCACGCAAGAAGGGCAAGCGGCAATTCTAAGACATCGGCGCGCCGTTGTTATAGCGGGCTTTTGCCTGGTGGCCGATGCGAGAGCCGGGCAACGGCTAAACTCGTCGCTATGATTTCCGTAGCATGCGGCGTGAGCGTTCGCTTGAGCCGCTGCATCTTCATACGCATTCGGACCACGCCTTACCGTCCATTCAATTCAGCCACTTCAAGGAGTCAGCATGACGAGCGAGATCGCAAGCGTGAGCCTGCCCGACGGCGAGCGCATTCCGAAACTGGGGCAGGGCACCTGGGAGATGGGTGAACAGCCGGCGCGCCGAGCCGCTGAAATCGCCGCGCTGCGCTGCGGCGTCGACCTGGGCATGACGCTGATCGACACCGCCGAAATGTACGGCGACGGCGCGACGGAATCGCTGCTTGCCGAAGCACTGGCCGGGTTGCGCGAGCAGGTGTTTCTGGTCAGCAAGGTGTATCCGCACAACGCGAGCCGGCGCGGCGTCATCGCGGCCTGCGAACAGAGTCTCAAGCGCCTGAAAACGGATCGGCTCGATCTGTACCTGCTGCACTGGCGCGGCTCGGTGCCGCTTGCCGAAACCGTCGAGGGGTTCGAGGCGCTGCGCCGCGCCGGCAAGATCCGCCATTGGGGCGTCAGCAACTTCGATACCGACGACATGGAAGAACTGCTCGCCACGCCGGGCGGCGACGCGTGCTCGACCAATCAGATTCTCTACAACGTCGCGCGCCGCGGGGCGGAATTCGATCTGCTGCCGTGGCTCGCCGCGCGCAAGATGCCGACGATGGCTTACAGCCCCGTCGATCACGCCCGTTTGCCGAAACGCTCGCCGCTCGACGACATCGCGGGTGCGCGCGGCGTTTCGGTTGTTCAACTGGCGCTCGCGTGGGTGCTGCGCGATCACCGCGTGTTCGCGATTCCGAAGGCGGGCCGCGTCGAGCACGTGCGCGCCAACCACCTTGCTTCGCAACTGCAACTCGATGCGGGCGAACTCGCGGCTATCGACGCTTACTTCAAGCCGCCGCGCGGCAAGCGTCCGCTGGAAATGCTTTGATGAGCGCGGCGCAACGTTGAGCGGCTCGCCGCGCGCGCGTTATCAATTGCAACTGTGATGCATGTGCACGGAACCCAGCACGGCGACTTCGGCGGGCGTGTGCTTGAGCGAGTCTTCGTTGACCTGGGCGGCGTCCGCGACGAATTCCTCGACGATCGACGACACCTGCGCGTTGCGCAAACAGAGCGACACACGCTGCGTTTCATTGGCCGGCAGCGACACGCGCTGACCGAGGAACAGCACGCCGTACTGATAGCCGTGGATGATGCCGCGGATCGCGCCGACGCATTGGCCCTGCGCGACGTTGTCGTTTTTCTTCTTGCAGGTTTGCACGAGCGAGTAGGCGGAAAAGCTGGGATCGACCGGCGGTGCCGCTTGCGACAGCGTTTGCGGCAGCGGCTGCGCGGCTTGCGCCGGGGTTTGCGCGGGTGCGGGTGCCGGAGGTTGCGCCGCGGTTTGCGCATGAGCGAGCGATGCGAGGCCGAGAGCGGCGGCCATCACGAGGCCGGTGGCCGCGCGCGCGGCAAGGCGGGGGACGTTTCGTTGCATGTTGTGGTGCCCTCATATCGAACGTTGAATCTGATATGAGGCAATCGCGCCGGTTTGGTTCCGGTCAGACGTAGGCGCTATTCGTTGCGCGCGGCGCTTTCCGATGGGTTTCCCGAGCCGTCGCCGCCGACCTTGCCTGCGTCGTCGCGTCTTGAGGCGGCCTGCAGGACGCGCAATTCATCGACGGGGATATGGCAGCGGATGCGATGCGTGGCCCGTCGACCCGCGTCGCCTGAGCCGGACCCCGCCTCGAGAAACGGCGGGTCTTGCTGCTCGCAGATCGCGCCGAGCTTGCGCGGACAGCGCGTATGGAATACGCAGCCGGACGGCGGCGACGCCGCGCTCGGCAGATCGCCGGACAGGCGGATGCGCGCGCGGCTTGCGCGAGCGTCGAGCGTCGGCACGGACGACAGCAGCGCTTCCGTATAAGGATGCTGCGGCCCGTCGAACACGGCGGCGGCCGGCCCGATTTCCAGCAGCCTGCCGAGGTACAGCACCGCGATGCGGTCCGACAGATAGCGCACCACGTGCAGATCGTGCGAGATGAACACATAGCTCACGCCGCGCTCGCGTTGCAGATCGGCGAGCAGGTTGAGAATGGCCGCCTGCACGGAGACGTCGAGCGCGGAAGTCGGCTCGTCGCATACCACCACGCGCGGCTCGCCGGCAAACGCGCGCGCGATCGCCACGCGCTGCTTGAGCCCGCCGGACAGTTGCCGCGTGCGTGAGCCGAGGTAGCGTTCGGGCAGGCGCACGGCCGCCGTCAACGTGGCGAGCCGTTCGTCGATCGCGGGGCCGCGCAGCGCGGTGAGGCGCGACAACGCGCGGCCGATCAGCCGCTTTACCGAATGCGCGCGATTGAGCGCCGAGTCGGGATTCTGAAACACGATCTGCAACGACTTGACCTGCTCGTCGTTGCGTCGCGTGACGCGCGCGGCGAGCGGCGCGCCGTCGAGTTCGAGCACGCCGCCGGCGTCCGGTGCGAGCAAGCCGAGCAGCAGCTTCGCGAGCGTCGTCTTGCCGCTGCCCGACTCGCCGACGAGGCCCAGCGTCTCGCCGCTCGCCAGGTCGATCGAGACATTGTCCACCGCGCGCAGCGGCGCGCCGGATACGTGGAACGTCTTCGACAGTTTTTCCGCGCGCAGCACGATGTTCGCGCGGCCGCCGTTTGTCGCTGTCGCGGCATTGCCGTGCTCCGCCAACGACTCGGCGCTCGCGCGCGGCAACTCGATCGCGCGTTCGTGGTAATGGCAGCGCGACATCTGATCGCCGTGCGCGGCGCTCACCCGATAGGGCGGCGGCGCTTCGCGGCGGCAACGGTCGTCGGCGAGGCGGCAGCGATCCGCGTAAATGCAGCCTTGCGTGACCGAACCCGGCGAGGGCAGGCTGCCCGCGATCGTATCGAGCCGCTCGGTGTCCTTGCTGCGCCCGGTGGTCGGCAAGCAGCGCAGCAACCCGACCGTATAGGGATGGCGCGGCCGCGCGAACACATCCTGCGTCGCGCCTTCCTCCACCAGCTTGCCCGCGTACAGCACGCCGACGCGCTCGCACATCCGCCCGATCACCGCGAGGTTATGGCTGATGAAGAGCACGGCCGTGCCGAGCTCCTCGCGCAACTGCGCCACGAGGTCGAGCACTTCGGCTTCGACGGTGGCGTCGAGGCCGGTGGTCGGCTCGTCGAGAATCAGCAGCGCGGGGTTCGAGGCGAGCGCCATCGCGATCACCACGCGCTGCTGCATGCCGCCCGATAACTGATGCGGATAGCTGTCCATCACGCGCTCGGGCGCGGCGATGCGCACGCGCTTCAGCATGTCGAGCGTGCGCTCCACGGCTTGCTCGCGCGAGACGCCGGCGGCCTCGAACGCTTCGGTCACCTGGCGCGCGATCGTCAGCGATGGATTCAGCGCGCGCCCCGGGTCCTGGTAGACCATCGAAATCGCGTTCGCGCGCATCGTGCGCAACGCGTCGGCGTCGAGCTTGTGCACGTCCTTGCCGGCGATCACGATCTTGCCCGCCTTCACCTTGCCGTTGCGCGGCAGATAGCGCAGCGCCGCCATCGCGACCGTCGATTTGCCGCAACCCGATTCGCCGACGAGACCATACGCCTCGCCGCGACGCACGCGAAACGAGACGTCTTGCAGCACTTCGCGATCGCGTCCGCGAATCCGGTACGTGACCGTCAGGCCGACGACGGTCAGCGCATCCGTGCGGTCGCTCTTCGACACGTCGAAGGCGGGGAACGAGGCGGGCGGCGGGCCGTTCATCGGTCGAGCACTCCTTGCACGCTGTCGGCGATCAGGTTCACGCCGACCACCAGACTGGCGATTGCGCCGGCCGCGAACACCACGGTCCACCACGCGCCGCCCGCCATCAGCGTGTACGACTCGGAGAGCGCCAGTCCCCAATCGGCTGAAGGCGGCTGAATGCCGAAGCCGAGGAACGACAGCGTGGCGACCGCGAAGATCGCATAGCCGAGTCGCACGGTCGCCTCGACGATGATCGGCGGCAGCACGTTCGGCAGGATCTCGGCGAACATGATGTACGGCGCGCGTTCGCCGCGCAGTTGCGCGGCGGCGACGTAGTCGAGATGCCGTTCGGCGAATACGGCGGCGCGCACGGTGCGCGCGGTGATCGGCGTGAAGGTGACGCCGATCACGAGAATCACGGTGAAGTTCGACGCGCCGACGGCGGCGAGCGCGAGCAGCGCGACGATCACGAGCGGCAGCGCGAGCACGGCGTCGATCGCGCGGCCGACCACGTTGTCGACCCAGCCGTCGAAGTAGCCGACGATCAAGCCGAGCGCGGTGCCCGCCAGCGTGCCGAACAAGGTGGCGAGCGGCGCGATGGTCAGGATGTCGCGCGCGCCGACGATCACGCGCGAGAACACGTCGCGGCCCAGTTGATCGGTGCCGAACCAGTGCGTGCGATCGGGCGGCATCAGCGAGTTGAGCGGATCGGATGCATACGGATCGATCCGCACGAGCCACGGCCCGGCGATCGCGCAGACAATCCAGCAGCCGACGATCAATACGCCGATCACGAAGGTCGGCGAGCGCAGCAGCACGCGCAACTGATCGAAGCGCGGCTCGGCGACGGCACGCGGCGCGGCCGGCGGAACGATGGTGCTCATTCGGCGCTCCTCACCCGCAGCCGCGGATTGAGCAGCACGTGCAATGCGTCGGCGACGAGGTTGGCGACGGTGTAGACCACGCCGATGGTCAGCACGCCCGCTTCGAGCATCGGGAAGTCCTTCGCCTTGGCGGCGTTGTAGATCAGCGAGCCGATGCCTTGATAGTGGAACAGCGTCTCTACGACAACCAGGCCGCCGATCATGTAGCCGAGCTGCGTGGCCGCCACGGTGATGGTCGGCAGCAACGCATTGCGCAACACGTGCCGCCAGATCACGATGCGGCGCGGCAGGCCCTTGAGGATCGCGGTGCGCGTGTAGTCGGCGTCGAGCGCCTCGACGGTGCCCGCGCGAGCCATGCGCGCGATGTAGCCGAAGAACACCAGCACCAGCGGCAACACCGGCAGGATCAGATAGCGCAACTGTTCGAGCGCGCCGGCGTCGGGCGGATACGACGCCTCGATCGGCAGCCAGCGCAGCCACACGCCGAACACCAGGATCAGCACGATCGACGAGACGAATTCCGGCACCACCGTCGCCGACAATCCCACGATGCTGATCGTGCGGTCGAGCCAGCGCCCCGCGTGCATCGCCGACCACACGCCGCCCGCGATGCCGAGCGGCACGACGACGATGAACGCGAGCAGGCCGAGCTTGGCCGAATGCGCCAAGGCGTCGGCGATGAACGGCCCGACCGGCTCACGGTACGCATACGAGAGCCCCATGTCGCCGCGCACGAAATGCGAGATCCACTCGATGTATTGCGTCATCAGCGGACGGTCGGCGCCGAGTTGATGATTGAGCGCGGCGACCGCGCGCGCGTCGGCAAGCGGGCCCAGCACCGCGCGGCCGATGTCGCCGGGCAGCAACTGGCCGCCCGCGAACACGATCACCGAGAGCAGCCACAGCGTGATCAACGACAAGCCGACGCGCGTCGCCAGAAAGCGCGCGACGCGGCCCGCGTTGCCGTTCGAGCCGGGGGAGGCGGAAGGGGGCACCGTGGTCGACATCGTGATCTCCAGCCGGGAAAGCACCGTGCGCTCATGCGTTCGAGCGCTTCCGCGTCAAAGCGCATCTGCGTTCGACATCACGCGCTCAACACCGCGCGGTCGAAATACAGTTGCGCGATCGCGGTGAAGCGCACGCCGTTCACGCCCTTGCGCATCGCGATCAGTTGATCGTAGAAGAACGGAATGATCACGGGCGTTTCGTCGAGCAACAGCGTCTGAATCTGTCCGGCGATTTTCTTCTGCGAGCCGAGATCGATCGCCGCGACGAATTGCGCGACCAGTTGATCGTATTGCGGATTCTTGAAGTGCGCGGCGTTCCACGTGCCGTTGCTGGTGAGCGGCGCGTTCAGGAAGACGTTCGGCACGCCGCGATGGCCGTAGTCGGTAATGCCGAGCGGCGAGTCCAGCCAATCCGATTTGCCCGGCGTGCCCGCGCCGTAATACAGCGACTGGCTCTCGACCTTCAGATTGATGCGCACGCCGATCGCCTTCGCCGCGTTCTGCACGACAACCGCGAGATCGGGAATCTCCATGTATTTTTCGGTGGTGAGCGTGACGTCGAAGCCGTTCGGCACGCCCGCTTGCGCGAGCAGTTGCCTGGCCTTCGCGACGTCGATCCGGCGTTGCGCGACCCCCGCATCCGATGACGGAAACACCGGCGCGAACGGGCTGTCGTTGCCGAGTTGCGCGCGGCCCTTGAACAGGCCACGCACCAGCAGATCGCGATCGAGCGACAAGGCCAGCGCCTGGCGCACGCGTTTGTCCTTGAACAGCGGACTGTCGGTGCGCATATGAATCTGCCGATGCGCGCTCGACTTCACGCCCATGGTCTTGAAGTCCGGATTGTTCAGGATCGCCGCGCCGCCCTGCACGGTGAAGGTGCCCATCACGTCCGCCTGATGACCTTGCAAGGCGAGCAACTGCGCCTGCTGGTCGGCGTAGAACGAGAACTGCACGCGCTGCGGTAACGCTTTTTCGCCCCAGTAGTCGGGGTTGCGCACGAACGACGCGCCGACCTTCGGCTGATACTTTTCGAACTTGAACGGGCCCGTGCCGATGAAGCTCTTTTCATAACCGCCCGCGTAGCTCGCGGGCAGGATCACGGCGTTGTAATTGTCCGAGGATACGTAGTAGGGGAAGTTGCCGTTCGGCGCGTCCAGATGAAACGCGATCGTGTGGTCGTCGACTACCCTGGCGCCGCCTTTCGACAGCACGCCCTTGAGCACCGACAGCGCCGCCGATCCGCTGGCCGGGTCGGCGAGGCGGTCGAAGGTGGCGGCGACGTCTTTCGCGGTGAACGGCTGGCCGTCGTGGAATTTCACGTTCGGGCGCAGCTTGAAGGTCCACACGTCGCCCTTGTCGTTCGGTTTCCACGAGAGCGCGAGCGCCGGTCTCAGCACGCGCTTTTCGCCGTCGTCGTCGATCAGGAATTCGCCGGTCTGGTTCAGCAGCGCGAGGCTCGCGGCGTCCGTCACGGTGAGCGGATCGACGGCGCCCGCAGGCGTCAGGTGAGCGACGCGGATCGTCTGGTTGGAGGGGCCCGATGTGCCTTGGGCGCGCGCATGCGGCGCATTCAGTACACCGCCGCCCGCCAGCGACAAACCGATCACGCTTGCATAGCGCAGCAGTTCGCGGCGCGTGATACGGCCGGCGAGGCATTCGTCGATGGCGTGGTTGCCGTAGGTGTCGGCGGAGTGGCGGGCTAGGTCGAGATCGGGAAAGCGGTCCGCGGGAGTCTTCATCGAGGGAGTATCCAGTCCGTTCTGTTGCCGGTTCTGAAGCGCCGCGCCGAACACGCGCGACAGGGCGATGACGCAAAAGCGGCTTCAGTGTAAGCGATTGACCGCGGATTCGGAGCGCCCGGGGTGGCGCCGGGTTCCCGATTGACGGATAAAGGGGCGGGTGTGTATCGTCATCGCAACGTTCCGCGAAGCCATCGAGCAAGGCTTGCGAAGTTCCTGGCCGGCGAACGGCGATGGCGGCCGATGCGCTAACGGATGAACCGCCGACGTCACGACGACATCCTTACCGGTCACACGACGCGCGACGAGTTGGATTTACCGCGCCACCGCGTTCGGACGCCGCCAGCGGTGAAACAGCACGGAGCCGATCCAGCACGCCACGAAGGCCGCGACGATGCCGTAGCCGAGTACGCCGAAGCGCGCGTTCACGCTCGCCACCGCGTCCCATGCGCCGCCGTTCAAGCCGAGCTTGTCCGACAGCAGGCCGAGCGCTTCCACGCCGCCGATCGCGATCGCCACCACGGCCGAGACGAACGTGATGCTCGCGTTGTAGTAGAGCTTGCGTTTGGGGTCGTCGAGCGCCCAGCCGTAGGCATGGACCATCAGCACGTTGTCGGTGGAATCGACCAGCGTCATGCCCGCCGTGAAGAGCGCCGGGAACACGAGAATCGAATAGAGCGGCAGACCCTTGCCCGCTTCGGACGCGGCAATCGCGAGCAGCCCGATCTCCGTCGCGGTGTCGAAGCCGAGGCCGAACAGCACGCCGACGGGGTACATGTGCCAGCTTTTCGTGACGAGCCGGAACAGCGGGCGCAATGCGCGCGACAGCAAGCCGGCGGGGACGATCGTCTGGGTCGTTTGAGCGAGCGGTTCGCCGCCGGATTGGACGTGCCGATAGCGGCGCCATACGTCGCGCAGAATCACGAGGTTCACGCAAGCCAGCACGAGCAGAAACACCGACGACACGAGCGTGCCGATCGTCCCGCCCACCGCCTTGAAACTTTCCAGTTGTCCGTGCAGCGAATGCGCGGTCCACGCAATGCCGAGCGTCGCCACGATCACGATCGTCGAATGACCTAGCGAAAACGCGAGGCCGACGCCGAGCGGCCGCTTGCCTGCCTGCATCAGCTTGCGCGTGACGGCGTCGATCGCCGCGATGTGGTCCGCGTCCACCGCGTGGCGTAGGCCGAAGCCGTAGGCGAGCATCGCGGTGCCGAGCAGCAGCGGATAGTCGCGCAACGCGATCAGCGCCCATGCCCACGCGCCGAGGTTGGCGGCGATCAGCACGGCGTACAGCGTGAGGAGGCGAGGGCGCAGCGAAGCGGTCGGCGTCATGAGTCGCGTGAACAAGGCATGAAGAAGGATTAGTGATCGTGCGGATGCTTGTGAATCGGATCGACCCAGTAGACCGTTTCCGGCGCCTCGACGGCGTCGATGTTCAGATTCACCACTACCGCTTCGTTGTCGCTGCGCACCAGCACGCATTCGAGCGGCTCGTCGGTGCTGGCGTTGATTTCCTGATGCGGCACATAGGGCGGCACGAAGATGAAGTCGCCGGGACCGGCCTCGGCGGTGAACTCGAGATGCTCGCCCCAGCGCATGCGGGCCTGGCCGCGCAGCACGTAGATCACGCTTTCGAGCGCGCCGTGATGATGCGCGCCGGTCTTCGCGTTCGGATGGATCGTGACCATGCCGGCCCAGATTTTTTGCGCGCCGACTCGCGCCGCGTTGATCGCGGCCGCGCGATTCATGCCCGGCGTTTGCGCGGTGTTGCTGTCGAGCTGATCGCCTTTGATCACCTTCACGCCATGCTCGCGCCAGTCGACGGGCGGCGCGGGTTGTTCGTCGTTGTAGTGCGGATGTTCGTGGTCGTGGCTCATGGCGTGTCTCCTGATTGGCGAATGTCCTGTGGGGACGCGACGCCGTCCGGCATTCTTGCACGGTCAAAAACGTTGCGTGTGGCCGGGCGGTTCGAGCGGCGTCGTGGCATAAAAAAAGCCCGTCCACAGGGAACGGGCTTTCGTGCTTGCTTGCATGGCGATACGGCGTGGCGGTGCTTACTTGTGCTTCGCGTTGATCACGGCCTCGGCCACGTTGTTCGGCGTTTCAGCGTAGTGCTTGAACTCCATCGTGTACGTGGCGCGGCCTTGCGTGGCCGAGCGCAGCGAGGTCGAGTAGCCGAACATCTCCGCGAGCGGCACTTCCGCGCGCACCAGCTTGCCGCCGCCGCCGGCGATGTCTTCCATGCCTTGCACCATGCCGCGGCGGCTCGACAGATCGCCCATTACGTTGCCCATGAAGTCTTCGGGCGTTTCCACCTCGACGGCCATCATCGGTTCGAGCAGCACCGGCCTGGCCTTGCGCATCGCTTCCTTGAACGCCATCGAGCCGGCCATGCGGAACGCGTTTTCGTTCGAGTCCACGTCGTGGTACGAGCCGAAGGTCAGCGTGACCTTCACGTCGACCACCGGATAGCCCGCCAGCACGCCGGCCTTCAGCGTTTCCTGGATGCCCTTGTCGACCGCCGGAATGTATTCGCGCGGAATCACGCCGCCCTTGATCGCGTCGACGAATTCGTAGCCCTTGCCTTGCGGCGCCGGCTCCAGCGTGAGGACCGCATGGCCGTACTGCCCGCGGCCGCCCGACTGCTTGACGAACTTGCCCTCGACGTCCTCGACCTTGTTGCGCACCGTTTCGCGGTAAGCCACCTGCGGCTTGCCGACGGTGGCCTCGACGCCGAATTCGCGCTTCATCCGGTCGACCAGGATTTCCAGGTGCAGCTCGCCCATGCCGGAGATGATGGTCTGGCCGGATTCCTCGTCCGTCTGCACGCGGAACGACGGGTCTTCCTGCGCGAGACGGTTCAGCGCGATGCCCATCTTTTCCTGGTCGACCTTGGTCTTCGGCTCGACGGCCTGCGAAATCACCGGCTCGGGGAAGATCATGCGTTCGAGAATGATCACGTGCGCCGGGTCGCACAGCGTGTCGCCGGTGGTCGCTTCCTTCAGGCCGACCGCCGCGGCGATGTCGCCCGCATAGACTTCCTTGATTTCCTTGCGCTCGTTCGCGTGCATCTGCAGGATCCGGCCGAGGCGCTCCTTCTTTTCCTTGACCGCGTTGTAGACGGTGTCGCCCGAATTCACCACGCCCGAGTAGACGCGGAAGAAGATCAGTTGCCCGACGAACGGGTCGGTCATGATCTTGAACGCGAGCGCGGAGAACGGATCGTCGTCTTTCGGATGACGCTCGATTTCGTTGTCGTGCTCGTCGTGGCCGGAGATCGCGGGCACGTCGACCGGCGACGGCAGATAATCGATCACCGCGTCGAGCATCGCCTGCACGCCCTTGTTCTTGAACGCGCTGCCGCACAGCATCGGCACGATCTCGTTGGAGATGGTGCGCACGCGAATGCCGTGCTTGATTTCCTCTTCGCTCAGCGTACCGCCATGCAGGTACTTGTCGAGCAGCTCTTCGCTGGCTTCCGCCGCGGCCTCGACCATCTTGTCGTGCCATTCCTTCGCGGTGGCCGCGAGTTCCGGCGGGATGTCCCGATACTCGAATTTGATCCCCTGGTTCTCTTCGTCCCAGTAAATCGCCTTCATCTTCACGAGATCGACCACGCCCTGGAAATGATCTTCCGCACCGACCGGAATCTGGATCGGCACCGCGACGCCCTTCAGACGGTCGCCGATCTGCCGCTGCACGCGGAAAAAGTCCGCGCCGACGCGGTCCATCTTGTTGACGAACGCAATGCGCGGCACCTTGTACTTGTTTGCCTGGCGCCACACCGTTTCGGACTGCGGCTGCACGCCGCCGACCGAGTCGTACACCATGCAGGCGCCGTCGAGCACGCGCATCGAGCGTTCCACCTCGATCGTGAAGTCGACGTGACCCGGCGTGTCGATGATGTTGATGCGGTGCTCGGGGTAGTTGCCGGCCATGCCTTTCCAGAAAGCGGTGGTGGCCGCCGACGTGATGGTGATGCCGCGCTCCTGCTCCTGCTCCATCCAGTCCATCGTCGCCGCACCGTCGTGAACCTCGCCGATCTTGTGGGTCACGCCGGTGTAGAACAGGATGCGTTCAGTAGTGGTGGTTTTGCCGGCATCGATGTGAGCGCTGATGCCGATATTCCGGTAGCGCTCGATGGGAGTCTTGCGGGGCACGTGAACCTCCTTGGAATGGCGCGCCTGAAACGCTGGCCGGGCGGCAGCCTGTGCTGCCCGGAGAGCTTGAGTGCTGCTTTTGCTAAGAATACTAGGATAGCGCGTCGGCCCGTCTTTTGCAGGAATCTTGCCAGCCGGGTGGGAACGCCTGCTGGCGGGGCTTCGGCCCATTGGATAGCGGTGCGGCGCCGCCGGCGCACCTGGCCACGCCAATGAAAAAGCCGGCGCCTGGTGAAGGCGCCGGCTTTTCCGGAAAAGCGGCGGGCGAGGCGGTGGCGTTGGCCGCGGTGGCCGCCTGAAACTATTGCGCGGCCGGCAAGCCCTGGATTTTCATCCCCGGTTTGATGCCTTTCGACGTGAACCAGCCCTTGCTCATTTCCAATGCATACACGCCGTTGTTCTTCGGGCAGTGATTGTTGGTGGTCTCGGCCTGCATCTCGTCGATATCGGTGACCGTGCCGTCGGCGCGGATGAACGCGATCGACAGCGGGATCAGCGTGTTCTTCATCCAGAAGCAATGCACGGCGTTCTCGTTGAAGACGAACAGCATGCCTTCGTTCGGCGCGAGGCTCGTGCGGTACATCAGGCCTTGCTCGCGGTCCGCATCGTTGGCGGCGACGGCGGCGTCGATCACGAACATGCCCGCGGTCAGCTTCGCGCGCGGGAAGTCGCCGGGCTGCTTCGCGCCGGCCGGTATCGGCTGCGCGTGAGCGGGGGCGGCGGTGGCCGCAAGCGTTATCGCGGCGAGCGGCAATGCGACGGCAACGGCGAAACGCGCAACCAACGAGCGCATGAAAAATCGCACGGCATGACTCCTTGCTGGAAATTAACCCGCGAATGTTACGCGAGCGCGTCAAAAACAAAAAGGCAGAAAGCCTTGCGGCGATCTGCCTTTCAACGCCGTAAGAACGGCAATGAAGCTAGTTCTTGACTGCGTTTTTACAACAAACTTACTCCGAAGCGGCCGAAGCTGCAGCAGCAGCCGATGCTGCCTTCTTGTGCGACTTCTTGTGAGCGTGCTTCGTGGTCTTCTTTGCCGACGAAGCTGCTGCTGCCGGAGCTGCCGAAGCGGCTGCCGGAGCTGCCGGTGCCGAAGCTTGTGCGAATGCTGCCGTTGCGAAGAGGCCAGCGACCAGAGCGGCGATCAGTTTGTTCATTTTGAAATCCTCAGCTTTAGTTGATTAACCCAATGACCCGGTTATATGAGAGTCATGTCGGTAAACGTGCCATCCACCTTTCGGTTGACATGCGCATCGAACAAATTTTCCGACGCGTCTGCCTAGCGCTCAGACTCCCTGCGCTTCACCGCGAGAGCGGCTTGCACAAAGGCCCTTAGGGCTGAATGCCGGATAGCTTCGGGCGGCATCTGCGTCGAATAACGCGTGAGCTCGCGCACCGGTTGACGCGAATTTCGTGGAAAGTTTATTAGCGGATGTATCGATGCGAAGGCCTGCTGCCGCATGGCGGCGCATGCGATTGTTTCACGCGTTTTTCATCATGGTTTCACGCGTGCTTTTGGCTACCGATACAACGGCTTGGCTTTTACAGCGGCCTGGCTTTTCTTGCCGCCATCGAGCGCGGGCGTTGATGCACAACCGTGCGGGTTTGTCGCGCAGGGCGAGGCGTTCAGACGACGCCGTCCCACGGCGCCTTCGGCGGCAATTCGACGCTTTCCCCCGGTTGAAGCCTCAGCGAAAAAATGTCGAGCGCGCCGACGCCGACGCGCACGAGACGCAAGGTCGGAAAGCCGACCGCCGCGGTCATGCGTCGCACCTGGCGGTTCTTGCCTTCGGTGATCGAGAGTTCGAGCCACGTCGTCGGGATTGCCGCGCGAAAGCGGATCGGCGGCGTGCGCGTCCAGAGCGAGTCGCCCGGTTCCACGTACTCCGCGCGACAGGGCCGAGTGACGTAATCGCCGAGATCGACGCCGCGCGCCAGCTTCTTCAACGTGGCCGCGTCGACCGCGCCTTCAACTTGCGCCCAGTAACGCTTGACGAGCTTGTGACGCGGCTCCGCGATGCGCGCTTGAAGCGCGCCGTCGTCGGTGAGAAGCAGCAGTCCCTCGCTGTCGGAATCCAGCCGTCCCGCCGGATAGACGCCCGGCACCTTGACCCAGTCGGCCAGCGACGCGCGCGTTTCATGCGGCGAGAACTGACAGATGGTGCCGAACGGTTTGTTCAGAGCAAGAAGACGCATGGGGAATCGATGAAGGGCGAGTTGCGCGGGCCGCGGCGCAAGCCATCGTTCAGGCCTCGTGCGCCGCTGCTTCAGTTGCGAATGGCGGGATCATAATGCATAAGCGCTGACGGCAAGTTCGTGGTCTTATGTAAGAGATGAGCGCGGCGTCCTCGCCGGCCGGCCTTGCCGCCATGTTGGAAAACCCCGAGCCGTCGCGGCCTCGTTGCGGCACCCGCGTGGGCTAGAATAGCGGCCAGGCCGCTTGCGGGCGTCCGGCATTGCGCGTAGCGAGGAGCGCCCATTTTCGCAGTCTCCCATCAGCTTTCAGCACAGCCTTCACTGGAGTCCGATCATGCCGTATCAGCAC
The DNA here is from genome assembly GCF_003330825.1 of Paraburkholderia terricola. Lineage (NCBI taxonomy): Bacteria > Pseudomonadati > Pseudomonadota > Betaproteobacteria > Burkholderiales > Burkholderiaceae > Paraburkholderia > Paraburkholderia terricola. The sequence goes on along the minus strand of NZ_CP024941.1, from coordinate 3,232,833 downwards.
ATCAAGGTTCCGACCGGCGGTGACAAGATCACCGTCAACGCCGATTTCTCGCTCAACGTTTCCGACCAGCCGATCATTCCGTTTATCGAAGGCGACGGCACGGGCGTCGATATTACGCCGGTGATGCTCAAGGTCGTGGATGCCGCGGTGGAGAAAGCATACGCGGGCAAGAAGAAAATCCACTGGATGGAAATCTACGCCGGCGAGAAGTCGACCAAGGTGTACGGCCCGGACGTGTGGCTGCCCGAAGAGACCTTGCAGGTGCTCAAGGAATATGTGGTGTCGATCAAGGGCCCGCTCACCACGCCGGTGGGTGGCGGCATCCGTTCGCTGAACGTCGCGCTGCGCCAGGAACTGGACCTGTATGTGTGCTTGCGTCCGGTGCAGTATTTCAAGGGCGTGCCTTCGCCGGTGCGTGAGCCCGAGAAAACCAACATGGTGATCTTCCGCGAGAACTCGGAAGACATCTATGCCGGCATCGAATGGCCGGCTGAATCCGAACAGGCCAAAAAGGTCATCAAGTTCCTGCGCGAGGAAATGGGCGTGAAGAAGATCCGCTTCCCGGAAACCTCGGGGATCGGCATCAAGCCGGTGTCGCGCGAAGGCACGGAGCGTCTGGTGCGCAAGGCGATCCAGTATGCGCTGGACAACGATCGCCGCTCGGTCACGCTGGTGCACAAGGGCAACATCATGAAGTTCACGGAAGGCGCCTTCCGTGACTACGGTTATGCGCTGGCGCAAAAGGAATTCGCGGCGGAACTGATCGACGGCGGCCCGTGGATGAAAATCAAGAACCCCAGGACGGGTGGCGACGTGGTGGTGAAGGACGTGATCGCCGACGCGTTCCTGCAGCAGATCCTGCTGCGTCCGGCTGAATACGATGTGATCGCCACGCTGAACCTGAACGGCGATTACGTTTCGGACGCGCTCGCCGCGCAAGTCGGCGGTATCGGCATTGCACCGGGCGCGAACATGTCGGATTCGGTCGCGATGTTCGAAGCCACGCACGGCACCGCGCCGAAGTATGCGGGCAAGGATTACGTGAACCCCGGCTCGGAAATTCTCTCGGCGGAAATGATGTTGCGGCACCTCGGCTGGACGGAGGCGGCGGACCTGATCATCAAGTCGATGGAAAAATCGATCCTGCAAAAGCGGGTGACGTATGACTTCGCGCGCCTGATGGAAGGTGCGACCCAGGTGTCGTGTTCCGGGTTCGGACAGGTGCTGATCGAAAACATGTAAGCCGCTCGCCGGGCTGATCCGGCTTGCGTCGATTAACCCGGCGTCGCGAGGCGGCCGGGTTTTTTTATGCGCCGGTGCCGGGAAAGCGACCAGTCACCCGTTATTTGGGACGTCTCGTGCCGCCAGCACGACGGGCATCGCGGCGCCCAAAAAAAGAAACCCGGCACGAAGCCGGGTTTCAAAGGACGGGATCGAGCAGTTTCAGGCAGGTGCCTGGATGTTCGATGCCTGTTTGCCTTTCGGGCCTTGCACGACCTCGAAGGTCACCTTTTGACCTTCCTTGAGGGTTTTGAACCCATTCATCTGGATGGCCGAGAAGTGTGCAAACAGATCCTCACCACCCTCGTCAGGCGTGATGAATCCGAAACCTTTTGCGTCATTGAACCATTTGACCGTACCAGTTGCCATTCCAACTTCCCCTGTAACTCATGTCACTACCACGAGCCCTCGAAAAGCTCGACGACCGCGCGATGCAGCCGCTCCCTCCTCACAAGCTCACCATCGGCATTTTTTCGAAATTATGGCTCAGTGAAAAAAGTGCCAGCTTGATTGTTGGGGCTCTTTATTCGAGTGTCAAGAAAATTTTGAGACGCCGTTGCCGCGTTGCAAACACGGCACTTTCCAGGGTTTTTCCCGCTTCCGTTGTGTGCGCTGGCGCAAGCGGGCGGTCTTGAAAAGTCGCATAATCGACTCACCTGCTGTTCAGCGGTCGCCCGGCGCCAGCCGGCTTGGGCGAGTCCCAGCCGGTCACGGCAGGTTGTGCGATACTCGATCCGACTGCGGCGCAACACAGCCGCGACGCATCACTGGATAGGGGCCGGCTCCGCAATCGGCTCGTCGAATGACGCACGCGTGAAGGGCGATTTCCCATCATGCGGTAGCGAACGGGCTCACCGGCCGCACGTGGCCGGGTTTTGACAGGATTGCGGGCCTGTCCTAGTTGTTTAGAATGGGTGTATGGCGATTATCCCGGACAAGCAGGACAGCACCGTACTGGAGCGGCAGGAGAAAAAGCTCAAGCCGCCGTCCATGTACAAGGTGGTGCTGCTGAACGACGACTTCACGCCAATGGAATTTGTCGTGATGATCGTGCAGGAATATTTCAATAAAGATCGTGAAACCGCAACACAGGTTATGTTGAAGGTGCATCGCGAGGGCAGGGGAGTTTGTGGGGTCTATACGCGGGACATCGCGTCGACCAAAGTCGAGCAAGTCGTTACCCACGCACGGCAGGCCGGGCATCCGCTGCAGTGTGTGATGGAGGAAGCATGATTGCCCAGGAACTGGAAGTCAGCCTGCACATGGCGTTCATGGAAGCACGCCAGGCGCGGCACGAGTTCATAACGGTCGAACACCTTTTGCTGGCACTGTTGGACAATCCGACAGCGGCGGAGGTGTTGCGTGCATGCGCGGCCAATATCGAGGATCTGCGCCAGAACCTGCGCAACTTCATTCATGACAACACGCCTACCGTGCCCGGCACGGACGACGTGGACACGCAACCCACGCTGGGTTTCCAGCGTGTGATCCAGCGCGCGATCATGCATGTGCAATCCACCTCGAACGGCAAGAAGGAAGTGACCGGCGCGAACGTGCTGGTCGCGATCTTCGGCGAGAAGGATTCGCATGCGGTGTACTACCTGCAACAGCAGGGCGTGACGCGGCTGGACGTGGTGAATTTCATCTCGCACGGTATCGCCAAGACCAGCAGCACCGACGCCGCGAAAGCGAGCGACGCGAATGCCGAGTCCGACGACGCCGCCGCGCAGAAGGAAACGCCGCTCGCCCAGTTCACGCAGAACCTGAACCAGATGGCGAAAGACGGCCGCATCGATCCGCTGATCGGGCGCGAGTCGGAGGTCGAGCGCGTGGTGCAGGTGCTGTGCCGGCGCCGCAAGAACAATCCGCTGCTGGTCGGTGAGGCGGGCGTCGGCAAGACGGCGATCGCCGAGGGCCTTGCCTGGCGCATCACGCGCGGCGAAGTGCCGGACATTCTGGCGGACGCGCAGGTGTATTCGCTCGACATGGGCGCGTTGCTCGCCGGCACCAAGTATCGCGGCGACTTCGAACAGCGTCTCAAGACGGTTCTCAAGGAATTGAAGGAACGTCCGCACGCGATTCTGTTCATCGACGAAATTCACACGCTGATCGGCGCGGGCGCGGCTTCCGGCGGAACGCTGGACGCTTCGAATCTGCTGAAGCCGGCGCTCTCGTCGGGCACGCTCAAGTGCATCGGCGCGACGACCTTCACCGAGTATCGCGGCATTTTCGAAAAAGACGCGGCATTGTCGCGCCGGTTCCAGAAGGTCGACGTGACCGAGCCGACCGTCGAGCAGACGGTGGCGATCCTGCGCGGGCTGAAGTCGCGTTTCGAGGAGCATCACGGCGTGAAGTACTCGTCGGGTGCGTTGTCGGCGGCGGCTGAGTTGTCGGCGCGCTTCATCACGGATCGGCATCTGCCGGACAAGGCGATCGATGTGATCGACGAAGCGGGCGCAGCGCAACGCATCCTGCCGAAGTCGAAGCAGAAGAAGACCATCGGCAAGAACGAGATCGAGGAAATCATCTCGAAGATCGCTCGCGTCCCGCCGCAAAGCGTGTCGCAAGACGATCGCAGCAAACTGCAAACGCTCGACCGTGACCTGAAGAGCGTGGTGTTCGGGCAAGACCCGGCTATCGACGCGTTGTCGGCCGCGATCAAGATGGCGCGCGCGGGTCTCGGCAAGCTCGACAAGCCGATCGGCGCGTTCCTGTTCTCCGGTCCCACGGGCGTCGGCAAGACCGAAGTGGCGAAGCAGCTGGCGTTCACGCTGGGGATCGAACTGATCCGCTTCGATATGTCCGAATACATGGAACGTCATGCGGTCAGCCGGTTGATCGGCGCGCCGCCGGGCTATGTCGGATTCGACCAGGGCGGCTTGCTGACCGAAGCCGTCACGAAGAAACCGCATTGCGTATTGCTGCTCGACGAAATCGAGAAGGCGCACCCGGACATCTACAACGTGCTGCTGCAGGTGATGGACCACGGCACGCTGACGGACAACAACGGCCGCAAGGCGGATTTCCGCAACGTCATCATCATCATGACGACGAATGCGGGCGCCGAGGCAATGGGCAAGTCGGTGATCGGCTTCACGAATCGCCGGGAAACCGGCGACGAAATGGTCGACATCAAGCGCATGTTCACGCCGGAGTTCCGTAACCGTCTGGACGCGACGATCAGCTTCCGCTCGCTCGATGAGGAAATCATCATGCGCGTGGTCGACAAGTTCCTGATGCAACTGGAAGATCAGTTGCATGAGAAGAAGGTCGATGCGCTCTTCACCGACGCGTTGCGCAAGCATCTCGCCAAGCACGGTTTCGATCCGTTGATGGGCGCACGGCCAATGCAGCGTCTGATTCAGGACACGATTCGTCGCGCGCTCGCCGACGAGCTGCTGTTCGGCAAGCTGATGAACGGCGGCCGCGTTTCGGTGGACGTGGATGCGGAAGACAAGGTGCAGTTGACCTTCGACGAGCATCCGGCGCCGCGCAATCCGAATCCGGAAGCGGTCGAAGTCGAGTAACGTTCAGTCAGATTAGTAGTGACGCAAAAAACGGCGCGGGCTCAAACCCGCGCCGTTTTTCTTTCTGCCTCGGCGACCAAACTGCCTCGCCGCCGGATCAATGCTTGCCGGTGCTGCCGAACCCGCCCGCGCCGCGCTCGCTGGTTTCGAAATCGTCGACGATATTGAACTTCGCTTGCACGACCGGCACGATCACGAGTTGCGCGAGACGCTCCATCGGATTCAGCACGAACGTGGTTTCGCCGCGGTTCCAGGTCGAGATCATCAACTGCCCCTGGTAATCTGAATCGATCAGGCCGACCAGATTGCCCAGCACGATGCCGTGCTTATGGCCCAATCCCGAGCGCGGCAGAATCATTGCTGCATAACCCGGATCGCCGACGTGAATCGCGAGACCCGTCGGCACGAGTGCGGTTTCGCCGGGCTTCAGCGTCAGCGGTTCGTCGAGGCAGGCGCGCAGGTCGAGGCCCGCGCTGCCGGTGGTCGCGTAGGCCGGGAGTTGGTCGCGCATGCGCGCATCGAGAATCTTCAGGTCGAGTTTCATGCAGGTTCGGGGTTAAGAAGTGGGAGTCTCGCTTCCGGGTTGGAACGCGTCGGCGAGGAGTTCATAGGAGCGCAGCCGCGCGCGATAACTGCCCGCGACGGTGAGCACGATCAATTCGTCGGCCTGGAATTCGGCCTGCAAGTCGCGCATGCGCGCGGTCACTTTTTCCGGCGTGCCGATGATGCTGCGCGGTTTCTCGCGGTCGATCACCAGCCGCTCGCGCTCGCCATATTCCTGCGCCACGCCTTGTGCGATCGTCGGAATGGGTTCGTTCAGGCCATAGGCCATTTGCACGCGACGCAAGTCGACGGCTTTCTCCAGATCGGCGGCTTCCTGTTCGGTGTCCGCGCAGATCACGAACACGGCGGCGGCGAGGTACGGCTGCTGGGTTTCCTGACTGGCTTTGAATCGCTCGCGATACGCCTGCGCCACCTGGTGCCCGAAATGTGCATTGATGAAATGCGCGAACGCAAAGCGGATGCCGAGTTGCGCCGCCAGCAGTCCGCCGAATTCGCTTGAGCCGAGCATCCACAATTGCGGACGCGTATCGACTTGCGGTTGCAGCAGCGCTCCGTGCGCAAGGTGATCGTCGGGCAAGGTGCCATGCATCAGCCCCAGCAGGTCGGCCACCTGCTGCGGAAAAATATCGCCGCGATTATAGGCGCCCGCTGCGACCGCTTGCGCCGTGCGCATATCGCCGCCCGGCGCGCGTCCCACGCCGAGATCGATCCGGTTCGGAAACAGCGCCTCGAGCATCATGAATTGCTCGGCGACCTTGAACGGGCTGTAGTACGGCAGCATGACGCCGCCCGAACCCAGACGAATGCGTTTCGTGACGCTGCCGAGGTGCGCCAGCATCACTTCGGGGCAAGGGTTCGACACGCCGCGCAAGCCGTGATGTTCGGCGCACCAGTAGCGTGTGTAGCCGAGATCGTCGGCGAGCTGCGCCAGTTCGACGGTGGCGGCGATCGCGTCCGCCACCGTGTGCCCGTCGATCACGGGCGTTTGATCCAGCACGGAAAGTCGCGTCATGGCAGTACGGCTCCAGGTGATTCGTTTTCGCTTGAACCCGGCGCTTCAGCGGGCGTCGCCGTGAGTGGCGTTCAGCGAATCAGACTCGTGTCGGGCAGACGCCTGGCAATCTCGGCGATCAACGCGCGCGCGAGCGTCTGCTTGTCGGCGCGCGGCAGCTTCGTGGCGGCGCCTGCTTCGAACAGGATCACTTCGTTATCGTCGAGGCCGAAGGTCTGAGGGCCAAGATTGCCGATCAGAAGCGGCACGTTTTTGCGGACGCGTTTTTCTTCGCCGTGTGTTTCCAGGTCGCCGCTTTCCGCGGCGAAACCGACCGCGAACGGCGGATGCGGGAGCTTCGCGACGGAGGCCAGGATGTCCGGGTTTTCGACGAACGCGAACGTCGGCATGGCGCGATCGGCGGCCTTCTTGATCTTGTGCTCGCTGGCGTGATCGACGCGCCAGTCGGCCACCGCCGCCACGCCGATGAAGATGTCGGCGTCGGCGACCGCGCGCATGACCGCGGCGTGCATCTGCTGGGCGGTTTGCACGTTCTCGCGGACCACACCCCACGGCGTTTCCAGCGCGACCGGGCCGGCCACCAGATGCACATCGGCGCCGGCCTGCTGCGCGGCGCGCGCCAAGGCGAAGCCCATCTTGCCGCTCGATCGATTGGTGATGCCGCGCACCGGGTCGAGCGGCTCGAACGTCGGACCTGCGGTCAGCAGGACACGCCGGCCGGAGAGAATCTTCGGTGCGAAGAACGAGGCGATTGCTTCATAGGTGGCGGACGCTTCCAGCATGCGCCCGTCGCCGATTTCGCCGCACGCTTGCGGACCCGAATCCGGGCCGAGCACTTCAACGCCGTCCGCGCGCAGTTGCGCGACGTTGCGCTGCGTGGCCGGGTTCTGCCACATCTGCCGATTCATTGCCGGCACGACCAGCAGCGGACAATCGCGCGCGACGCACAGCGTCGACAGCAGATCGTCGGCCATGCCGTGCGCGAGTTTCGCGAGGAAGTCGGTGGAGGCGGGCGCGATCACGATCGCGTCCGCTTCACGCGACAGATCGATGTGCGCCATATTGTTCGGCACGCGCCCGTCCCACTGGCTGGTGTAGACGGGGCGGCCGGACAGCGCCTGCATGGTGACGGCGGTGATGAACTGCGTGGCCGCTTCGGTCATGACGACCTGCACGGTCGCGCCGGCCTTGGTGAGCAAGCGTGTGAGTTCGGCGATCTTGTAGCAGGCGATCCCGCCTGTCATGCCGAGGACGAGGTGTTTGCCTGCGAGTTCTGCGGTTGCCAACGAAAGCCTCCGACAAAGCATGGTGGCGGACGAGCGGTGCTTGCAGCGCACCGCCGCGATTCGCCCGAGTCAGACCAGACGCGCGGACGGAGCGTGCTGCGAGGACGCCCGTTCGCGGACCGACGCGGCGTTACCGCGAACCGCGCACCCGGCGCAACTCGTCGATCACGAGCAGCGCCGCGCCGATCGTGATCGCGCTGTCGGCGAGGTTGAACGCCGGCCAGTGCCAGGTGCGCACATGGAAATCGAGGAAGTCGATCACATGGCCGTACGCAATCCGGTCGATCACGTTGCCGAGCGCGCCGCCGAGAATCAGCGAGAGCGCCGTGCAGAACAGCTTCTGCGCGCCGTGGCGCTTGAGCAGATAGCAGATCACGAGCGCCGCGACCACGCCGAGCGCGGTGAACGCCCAGCGCTGCCAGCCGCCCGCCATCGCGAGGAAGCTGAAGGCGGCGCCGCGGTTGTACACGAGGATCAGGTTGAAAAACGACGTGACCTCGTGCGCGACGCCGTAGGCGAACACCTTCTGGACCGCGATTTTCGTCAGCTGATCGAACAGGATCACGATCAGCGCGACGCCGAGCCACGGTGCGAGCGAACCGCTTGCGGACGACGATTTCGACAGGCTTCGTGCCATTATGCCGCGCTCCTCGTTTCACCGTTGCCGAACAGATTGCTGAAGCAGCGCCCGCACAGCGTGGGGTGCTCGGCGTTCGCGCCGACTTCCGCGCGGTAATGCCAGCAGCGTTCGCACTTCAGGTATGCCGAGGCGATCACGTCGACGCTTTCCTCGGCCTCGCTGTCAACCTTGACTACGTTCGCCGCCGACGTGATCAGCACGAACTTCAGGTCGTCTCCGAGGCTTGCGAGCGCATCGTAACGCGCGCCGCTCGCGCGGATTTCCACTTCCGCCTGCAGCGACGAACCGATCAGGTTCGCCACGCGCGCTTCCTCGAGCGCCTTCGTGACGTCGCCGCGCGCGGCGCGCAGCAGCGTCCATTTGTCGAGCAGCGCGCCGGCGTCCGGCACGGGCGGGAACGCGTGGTAGGTTTCCGTGAAGATCGTTTCGCTGTTCGGCGAGAAGATCTTCCATGCCTCCTCGGCGGTGAACGACAGGAACGGCGCCATCAGACGCAGCAGACCGTGCGCGATGTGATACAGCGCGGTCTGCGCCGAGCGGCGCGCGACGGAATCCGCCGCCGTGGTGTACAGGCGGTCTTTCAGCACGTCCAGATAGAAGCCGCCGAGGTCTTCCGAGCAGAACGTCTGCAGCTTGGCGACCACCGGGTGAAACTCGTACTTGTCGTAGTGCGAGAGGATGTCGTTCTGCAGATTCGCCGCCAGCGCCACCGCATAGCGATCGATCTCGAGCCAGTCTTCGAGCGGACGCGCGTGTTGCGCGAAGTCGAAGTCCGACAGGTTCGCGAGCAGGAAGCGCAGCGTGTTGCGGATGCGGCGATAGCTTTCCGTCACGCGCTTCAGGATTTCCTCGGAGATGGCCAGTTCGCCCGAATAATCGGTCGACGCAATCCACAGCCGGATGATTTCCGCGCCGAGCCGGTTCGCCACATCATGCGGGTCGATGCCGTTGCCGAGCGACTTGCTCATCTTGCGGCCTTCGCCGTCGACGGTGAAACCGTGCGTGAGCAGCGCGTTGTACGGCGGGCGTCCGTCGAGCATCGAGGCGGTGAGCAGCGATGAATGGAACCAGCCGCGGTGCTGGTCCGAGCCTTCCAGATACAGATCGGCGGGGAATTGCAGTTCGTCCTTGTGCGAGCCGCGCAGCACGTGCCAGTGCGTGGTGCCCGAATCGAACCAGACGTCGAGCGTGTCGCGGTTCTTTTCGTACATGTTGGCGTCGTCGCCGAGCAGTTCGCGCGGATCGAGCGTTTGCCACGCTTCGATGCCGGCTTTCTCGACGCGTTGCGCGACTTCTTCGAGCAACTCCAGCGTGCGTGGATGCAGTGCGCCGGTTTCCTTGTGCACGAAGAACGCCATCGGCACGCCCCATTGACGTTGACGCGACAGCGTCCAGTCCGGGCGATTCGCGATCATGCTGAACAGACGCTGCTTGCCCCACGACGGGTAGAACGCGGTGTTCTCGATGCCTTCGAGCGCGGTTTCGCGCAGCGTCTTGTCGGTGTCGTTCGGCTTGACCTCCATGCCGGCGAACCACTGCGACGTCGCGCGGTAGATGATCGGCGTCTTGTGGCGCCAGCAGTGCATGTAGCTGTGCGTGTATTTCTCGGTGCGCAGCAGCGAGCCGGCCGCCTGCAGCGCTTCGACGATCTGCGGATTGGCCGCCCAGATCGACAGGCCGCCGAACAGCGCGAGCGATTCGATGTAACGGCCGTCGCCCATTACCGGATTGATGATGTCCGAATCGGCCATGCCGTGGGCCTTGCACGACACGAAGTCTTCCACGCCGTAGGCCGGCGACGAGTGCACGATGCCCGTGCCCGTTTCGGTCGTCACATACTCGCCGAGATAGACCGGCGCCGTGCGCTTGTAGCCGGGATGCGCGGCCGCGAGCGGATGATTGAAGCGCAGGTTCGCGAGCTTCGCACCGGGCGCGGTGGCGACGATCGAGCCTTGCAAGCCGTATAGCTGCAGGCAGGCTTCGACGCGCTCCGCGGCCAGGATCAGCAGGCCGCGCGGCGTATCGACCAGCGCGTAGACGATTTCCGGATGCAGATTCAACGCCTGGTTGGCGGGGATGGTCCACGGCGTGGTGGTCCAGATCACGATGCCGCCTTCGTTGCGCGGCAGCGCGTTCAAACCGAAGGCTTGCGCGGTCTTTTCCGGCTCGGCGAAGCTGAACAGCACGTCGATGGTGGGGTCGGTCTTGTCCTTGTACTCGACTTCCGCTTCGGCCAACGCCGAGCCGCAATCGAAGCACCAGTTCACCGGCTTCAGGCCGCGGAACACATAACCCTTTTCGATGATCTTCGCGAGCGCGCGGATTTCGCCGGCTTCGTTCGCGAAGTTCATGGTCTTGTACGGATTGTCCCAGTCGCCGAGCACGCCGAGACGCCGGAAGCCGGCCTTCTGCTTTTCGATCTGTTCGGTCGCGTAGGTGCGGGCCTTCTGCATCACCTCGGCGGCCGGCAGCGATTTGCCGAACTGCTTTTCGATCTGGATTTCGATCGGCATGCCGTGGCAATCCCAACCCGGCACGTAGACCGCGTCGAAGCCCGCCATGTTGCGCGCCTTGACGATCATGTCCTTGAGGATCTTGTTCACCGCGTGGCCGAGGTGGATGTCGCCGTTCGCATACGGCGGGCCGTCGTGCAGGATGAATTTCTTGCGGCCTTTGGAGGCGGCGCGGATCTTCTCGTAGACCTTGCGTTCCTGCCACTCCTTGACCCATTGCGGCTCGCGCTTGGGCAAATCGCCACGCATCGGGAACGGCGTGTCGAGCAGGTTGACCGGATAGCGTGACTGCGGTTTCGAATCGGCTTTCTTGTTGCTCATGATGAGGTCGCGGTGAATTCTTTCTATGCGCAGCGTGCGCGGTTTGCGCTCGATGCGCGAGGGCGTTGGGCGCGCCCGGCAGGCATGTGCCGTGATCCACGGACGCCCTTCGATGCGCGCGGCGAGGGTACGCGCGGCGCCGGCGGCGCGCGCGCGTACCGCGGCGGTTATCTAATTCGGTCGGTGGCCGAGGTGGCGAAACCGGTGGAACGGCTGCCCGGCGTGCCGGCGCCGACGGCTGCGAACCACGCGCGCGCGTTGGCGACGTCGCGCGCGATTGCGGCGGTCAGCGTTTCGAGGTCGACGTACTTCTCCTCGTCGCGCAGCTTCTTCAGGAATTCGACGCGCACGAGTTTGCCATACGCGTCGCCGTGCCAATCGAGCAGGTGCACTTCGAGCAGCTCGCGCCCGGAATCGGAGACGGTGGGACGCAGGCCGAGACTCGCGACACCCGGCAGCGGTTCGTCCGTCACGCCATGCACGCGCACGATGAAAATGCCGGCGAGCGCCGGACGCTTATGCGCAATCGGCAGGTTGAGCGTGGGGAAGCCGAGATCGCGGCCGAGCTTCATGCCGTGCACGACGTGGCCGCTGATCAGATAATCGCGGCCTAGCGCGGCGCGCGCCGAATCGAGGTCGCCCGCCACCAGCGCGGCGCGCACGCCCGAGCTGGAAATGCGCGCGCCGGACGGATCGGCCACCGTCGCCATTTGCTCGACCTCGAAACCGTACTGCTGCCCCGCGGCCCTGAGCGACTCGAAGTCGCCGGCGCGCTTTGCGCCGTAGCGGAAGTCGTCGCCGATCATCACCCAGCGCGCGTGCAGCCCGTTGACGATGATCCGTTCCACGAACGCATCCGGCGACTGGCTCGCGAACGTGTGATTGAAATGCTCGACCACCACGCGATCGACGCCGTTGGTGCGCAGCGCCTCGAGCTTGTCGCGCAGCATGGCGATGCGCGGCGGCGCGCCGGCCGGGTTGAAGAACTCGCGCGGGTGAGGCTCGAAGGTCATCACGCAGACAGGCAGGCCGCGCGCGTCTGCCGCGGCCCGCACGTGGGCGAGCAAAGCCTGATGGCCGCGGTGGACACCGTCGAAGTTGCCGATGGTCAGTGCGCAAGGCGCACGGCTTTCAGCATTGGGAAGACCGCGGAAGACTCTCACGATAGCGGGTTGGGGATAGGCGGCCGGGGTGCCGCAAAACAAACGATTATAAACGTTCGGCGCTTGAGACGGCGGCGCCTCGCGGATTCCGTGGCCCCGAATGATAAAATCCGCGGATGAAAAAACTCGTCATCCTGATTTCCGGGCGGGGCAGCAACATGGAAGCGATCGTTCGAGCCTGCTCGAACGAAGCCTGGCCGGCGCAAGTCGCCGCCGTGATTGCCAACCGTCCTGACGCAGCGGGCCTTGCGTTCGCGGCGTCGCATGGCATTGCCACGTCCGTGGTCGACCACCGCCAGTTCCCCGATCGCGAGCGCTTCGACGCCGCGCTGGCGGAACTCATCGACAGTTTCTCGCCGGATCTGGTCATACTTGCCGGCTTCATGCGCGTGCTCACACCCGGTTTCGTCGACCATTACGCCGGGCGCATGCTGAACGTGCATCCGTCGCTGCTGCCGAGTTTTCCGGGGCTGAAAACGCATCAACAGGCGCTCGACGCGGGCGTGCGGCTGCACGGCGCGTCGGTGCATTTCGTCACGTCGCAGCTGGATCACGGGCCGATCGTCGCGCAGGCGGCGGTTCCGGTGCAGGCCGGCGACACGCCCGCCATGCTCGCCGAACGCGTGCTGGCAACCGAACACATTATTTATCCACGCGCGGTGCGCTGGTTCGTCGAAGGGCGTCTTGCCCTCGACGGCTTGCGTGTCACGCTTACGCCGCCGGAGCCGCAATGGCTCTTTGCCGGTCACACCGCCGGAGAGGGCGCATGAGATTGCATGGTTTTTTGATCGGACAAACTGAGACTTTGCTGGCCGAAGTCCTAAAACTAAATGGCCCGGCTGACGCCACCACCAGCCGCTTTTTCCGCGCTCATCCGAAGCTCGGACACGGCGAGCGCGGCGTGATCGCCGAGGCGGTGTTCGCGGTGCTGCGCCGGCGCATGGAATTCGCTCATCTGGCCGAGAGCGGCGCGGGCAGTCCGGCGCGCCGCATGGCCTTGCTGGGACTCATGCAGACGGCGGGCCGCACGGCGCTCAAGCCGTTCGTGTCCGATGCCGAGTCCAAATGGCTCGAACACGTCGCGATGATCGACCCGGAGAGCCTGCCGCTGCGGATTCGCCTGAATCTGCCCGACTGGATCTATCAGGCGCTGTCGAAGCGCTTCGAGGCCGCGGAACTGGCGCAGCTGGCCGCCGCGCTGAACTACCCGGCGCCGCTGGACCTGCGCGCAAACCCGATCAAGGCGAGCCGCGACGACGTGCTGAACGCGCTCTCGAAAGCCGGTATCGAGGGCGGCGCCACGCCGTTCGCGCCGTTCGGCGTGCGGGTGGTCGGCAAGCCGCCGCTCACCAAGCTGGACGCGTTTCAACACGGCTGGGTCGAAGTGCAGGACGAAGGCAGCCAGTTGCTCTGCTCGCTGGTCGCGCCCAAACGCGGTGAAATGATCGTCGACTTCTGCGCGGGCGCGGGCGGCAAGACGCTGGCGCTCGGCGCGGCGATGCGCTCCACCGGGCGCCTTTATGCGTTCGACATTTCGGAGCGGCGGCTTGCCAAGCTCAAGCCGCGCCTCGCGCGCAGCGGCTTGTCGAACGTGAATCCGGTGTTGATCGACAGCGAGCACGACGCCAAGATCAAGCGTCTTGCCGGCAAGATCGACCGTGTGCTGGTCGACGCGCCGTGCAGCGGCCTGGGCACGCTGCGCCGCAATCCGGATCTGAAGTGGCGCCAGTCGCCGGAGTCGGTCGCGGAACTCGCGCCGAAGCAGGCGTCGATTCTGGCGAGCGCGGCGCGTCTGGTGAAGAAGGGCGGCCGGCTCGTCTACGCGACCTGCTCGATCCTCGAAGCCGAAAACGAAGCGGTCGTGCAGCAATTCCTCGCCGATCACCCCGATTTCGCGCTCGTGCCCGCGCGTGACGTGCTGGCCGAGCAGCGCATCGACATGGAAATGGGCGATTACCTGTCGCTGTGGCCGCACCGCCACGCAACCGACGGCTTCTTCGCCGCCGTGCTCGAACGCCAGAGCTAAGCGGAAGGCGCTTTATGCCGGCGCGCACGGGTTCGTCTCCTGAATCCGGCGCGCCGGCGAATTCGTAAACATCATGCAAAACCGCATTTTTTCTCATATGTTCGGCGACCTCGCGCGCGATTTCGGCGAGCCGGTGATGCTGTGGCAAATCGGCGTGCTGCTGGCGACGCTCGCCGTGGCGTGGCTGCTCGCGCGTCTGTTGCGCAGGACGCTCGATCTGCGTCGGCAAACGCGCTACCAGACGCTGCGCTTCGGCGCGGAAAGCCTGAATCGCGCGTTTTTTCCGCTGACCGGCGCGGCGCTCGTGTGGCTCGCGCGGGCGATCACCGCCCAGTTCATGCATACGTCGCTGCTGGATCTGGCTTTGGTGCCGCTTTTCGGCATCGGCTTTATCTACATCGTGTTTTTCTTCGCGCGGCGGGTCTTTAGCCACGACGGCGAAACGCATGCGTGGCTCTTTCTGGTCGAAAAGATCGTCTCGCTGGTCGTCTGGATCGCGATGGCGCTCACCGTGATGGGCATTCAGGACGACGTGATCGCGTGGATGGCCAGCGTGAAGTTTCGCGTCGCCAACGCGCACCTGACGCTGCTTTCGCTCACCACGGGCCTGCTGTGGGTGTGCGTGACGATGATCGTCGCGATGTGGCTCGGCGCCGCGTTCGAAGACCGCCTGATGCGCGCGAAGACGCTCGACGCCAATTTGAAGGTGGTGGTGGCGCGGGTCGGCCGCGCGGCGTTCGTGCTGGCGGCAGTGCTGATCAGCCTGTCGCTGGTCGGCATCGACATCACGGTGCTGGGCGTGTTCGGCGGCGCGCTCGGCGTCGGCTTGGGGTTCGGGCTGCAGAAGATCGCCAGCAACTATGTGTCGGGCTTCATCATTCTGATCGACCGGTCGCTGCGGATCGGCGACACGATCAACGTGACCGGCCTGCAAGGCATGGTCACGCAGATCCGCACGCGTTACACGGTGGTGCGCGGACTGGACGGCATCGAAACGCTGATTCCAAACGAGAAGCTCATTACAGACGTGGTGCAGAACCAGTCGTCCTATCTGACGCGCGGGTATGCGAAAGCCGCCGTGCAGGTCGCTTACACATCTGACGTCGAGCACGCCATGACGCTGCTGGCCCAAGCCGCGGAAGGCGTTGCACGAGTGCTGCAGGAGCCGGCGCCCACGCCTTATCTGGCAGGCTTCGGTGCAGACGGCATCAATCTCGAACTGGGTTTCTGGATAGAGGACGCAGCAACCGGTACGTCCGCCGTGCGCTCGGCCGTCAACCGGAACATCTGGCGGCTCTTTTCGGAACACGGCATCTCGATCCCTTATGCGCAACGCGAAGTGCGGATTGTCGGCAACGTCGGCGACACGTTGTCGCGACCGGTAACAATAACCGCTCCTGCTGCCAACCAGGCCGACAAGGCCGGTTGAACGGGGATTTGCGCGCGCTAACCTGTCTTGAAGAACACGGCGGCGCGCCACGACCCGTTGATGCGGCGCAAAAAATCCCTATTTGTTACAAACACTTGGAACGCTTCCAGTAGAATGTCGTCCAATCCCGCTGTATGCTTTCACTTTCTTGACACGCGTAATTTTGCGTGTGCCTCGTGTCTCTCGTTCCACAGGTAAATTGCCTTGTTGAATTCCTTGCTTGATTTCCTTGCCCACGGTCTGCTGCGCTTTTCCTGGTGGCAACTCGTGGTGTACACACTCGTCGTGACGCATATCACGATCATTGGCGTGACGGTCTATTTGCATCGCTGCCAGGCGCACCGCGCGCTGGAGTTGCATCCGGTCGTCAGTCATTTTTTCCGTTTCTGGCTGTGGATGACCACGGGCATGCTGACCGGCCAGTGGGCCGCGATTCACCGTAAGCACCACGCCAAGTGCGAGACCGAAGAAGATCCGCACAGCCCGCAAACGCGCGGCATCTGGAAGGTGCTGCTCGAAGGCGCGGAGTTGTACCGCACTGAAGCGAAGAACGAAGAAACGATGCGCAAGTTCAGTCACGGCACGCCGAACGACTGGATGGAGCGCAACGTGTACACGAAGTACCCGATTCTCGGCGTGAGCCTGATGATGGTGCTGAACGTCGGACTGTTCGGCGTTGTCGGGCTGACGATCTGGGCCGTGCAGATGGTGTGGATTCCGTTCTGGGCAGCTGGCGTGGTCAACGGTCTCGCGCACTTCTGGGGCTACCGCAATTTCAACTCCTCGGATGCCAGCACCAACATCTTTCCGTGGGGCATCATCATCGGCGGTGAGGAACTGCATAACAATCACCATACGTATGCGACCTCGGCCAAGCTCTCGAACAAGTGGTACGAGTTCGATATCGGCTGGATGTACATCCGCATCATGTCGGCGTTTCGCCTCGCTAAGGTGAAGAAGATCGCGCCTACGCCGCGTCTGACCACCGGCAAAATGGTGCTCGACCAGGATACCCTGCAAGCCGTGCTGGCAAATCGCTATGAAGTGATGGCGCGTTACGGCAAGGCGCTCAAGCGTGCTTATCGTCAGGAACTGGCGCATCTGAAGGAAGTGGGTGCGCGTGAGAAATACCAGTTGATGCGCGGTGCGCGTAGCTGGTTCCACAAGGAAGAAGCCGGTCTAGACGAACCGCAGAAGCGTCAGTTGCCGCAAATCTTCGCGAGTAGCCAGAAGCTCAAGACGTACATCGACATGCGCAACGAACTTGCGGCAATGTGGGAGCGCTCGAATGCGTCGCGCGACCAATTGCTGGTGCAGTTGCAAGACTGGTGTCATCGCGCTGAACAAAGCGGCATTAAAGCGCTGCAAGAATTCGCCATGCGTCTGCGTCGCTATGCTTGATCCCGAAATCCATTAAAATTTCGTTACGTCACAAAACCCCGCGTTGGCGGGGTTTTGCTTTTTGGGCTGCGGAAACCGCAACGACGTACGATTGACAGTCCGCAGCGGCAGAGCGAGGGCAGAGGAGATCATGGATCAGCAGGCGATCAGGACCGTCGAATACGACCGGCCACAGGCGCAGGGCACCACCTGCGGAATCGGGCAGGCGTGGGCGAAGGTGCCCGACATGCCGTCGGCGGAACAGAAGGTGGCGTTGAAGGCGCGCATTCGCGCATTGCTCGAGCGCGAGAAAGCCGTGCTCGTCGCCCATTACTACGTTGACGCGGAACTGCAGGAACTTGCCGACGAAACCGGCGGCTGCGTGGCCGATTCGCTCGAAATGGCGCGCTTCGGCCGTGATCACGAGGCACAAACGCTGGTGGTCGCCGGCGTGCGCTTCATGGGCGAGACCGCCAAAATCCTCAGCCCGGACAAGCGCATTCTGATGCCGGATCTCGACGCGACGTGTTCGCTCGATCTCGGTTGTCCGGTGGATGAATTCTCAGCGTTCTGCGACGCGCACCCGGATCGCACGGTGGTCGTGTATGCGAACACAAGCGCGGCGGTCAAGGCGCGCGCGGACTGGATGGTGACGTCGTCGATCGGATTGGAGATCGTCGCCGATCTGCATGCGCGTGGCGAGAAGATCATTTGGGCGCCGGATCGGCACCTCGGCAGCTATATCCAGAACAAGACCGGTGCCGACATGCTGTTGTGGCAGGGCTCCTGTCTCGTGCACGATGAATTCAAGGGCATCGAACTAGATCTGCTGCGCGCTGAATATCCGGGCGCGAAAGTGCTGGTGCATCCGGAGTCGCCGGCTAATGTAGTCGCGCAAGCGGACGTGGTCGGTTCGACCACGCAACTGATCGACGCCGCTCAAAAGCTCGACGCGACGCATTTCATCGTGGCAACCGATCTCGGCATTCTGCACAAGATGCAGCTCGCCGCGCCGGGCAAGGTCTTGATTGCCGCGCCGACGGCGGGCAACAGCGCAACGTGCAAGAGTTGCGCGCATTGTCCCTGGATGGCCATGAACGGTCTCGCGAACCTGGCCGAGGTGCTCGAGCGCGGTCATAACGAAATTTTCGTCGACCGTGCAATTGGCGAGCGGGCGCGTCTGCCGATCGACCGAATGCTGGAGTTCGCGGCGCGTCACAAGAAACGCGTGCAGGCAAGCGGCGATCTCGCGCGGGACGCGCAACTTTATTCGAACGTGGGAGCAGCGTAATGGGGGCGATCGAGCGCAATCCGACCGATGCGGTGTCGCCGCTGTTCGCTGACATTCACGCCCAGTACGGCGCCGCGTTCGATGCTGCGTTGGCTCGCAATGTTGCCGATGCGTTGATCGAAGACGTTGGCGCCGGCGACCAGACCGGTCGCCTTGTTCCCGCAGACGAAGTGCGCGATGCGCGCATTATTGTGCGCGAGGATGCGGTGCTGTGCGGCGTGCCCTGGTTCAACGCGGTGATGCACGAGGTCGATCCACGGATCGAGGTGCGGTGGCGGTATCGCGAGGGCGATCGCATGATGTCGGACAGCACGGTTTGCGAACTGCGCGGTCCGGTGCGTGCATTGTTGACCGCTGAACGTAACGCGCTGAACTTCCTTCAACTGCTCTCAGGTGTGGCGAGCGTAACGCGCCGCTATGTGGACGCGATCGCGCATACGCGAACGCGCATTCTCGATACGCGCAAGACTTTGCCGGGCTTGCGGCTCGCGCAGAAATACGCCGTGCGCGTCGGCGGCGGCGCGAATCAACGGCTCGCGCTGTACGACGGCATTCTTATCAAGGAAAACCACATCGCCGCGGCGGGCGGTGTTGGCGCGGCGATGGACGCGGCGCTCGCTCTGAATGCGGGTGTGTCGATCCAGATAGAAGTCGAGACGATCGAGCAACTCGAAACCGCGCTGGCCCATCGTGCGCAATCCATTCTGCTGGACAATTTTTCGTTCGATGCGATGCGCGAAGCGGTCCGTATCACGGCGGGCAGAGCGGTGCTGGAAGTCTCGGGCGGCGTGAACTTCGAGACGGTGCGGACGATCGCCGAAACGGGCGTCGATCGTGTGTCGATCGGTGCGCTCACGAAAGACGTACGCGCAACGGATTACTCGATGCGGATCGTCTAACGCGCGTCGCCGAAAGCGACCGTATCCACCGCTAAAAGGCCATCGCCGGTTAAAACCAGCGGTGGCCTTTTCATTTCGGGCTCGATATCGATCACACGTTGCGGTTGCGCACGTGTTCCGGCGAGAGAACCGTCGGCAGCGCTTTCGGCAAGGTCGCGGGCCAATCACGGCTGAAGTGCAGGCCGCGGCTCTCGCGCCGCGAACGTGCGCCGTCGACGATCAGCGACGCCACGTCGACCAGATTGCGCAGTTCGAGCAGATCGCGGCTCACCTTGAAGTTCGCGTAGTACTCATGGATCTCGTCGCGCAGCAGCGCAAGCCGATGCCGGGCTCGCGCGAGCCGTTTGTCGGTACGCACGATGCCGACGTAATTCCACATCAGCCGGCGCAGTTCGTCCCAATTGTGCGCGACCACGACCTCCTCGTCCGGATCGGATACGCGGCTTTCGTCCCAGTCCGGCAGCGGCGCGTGGACGGCTGCACAGAAGCCTTCTTCCTCGATGGCCTGCGCGGCGGAGCGTCCGATCACGAGGCATTCGAGCAGCGAATTGCTGGCAAGCCGGTTTGCGCCGTGAAGGCCGGTGCACGAGGTTTCACCAACCGCGTAGAGGCCCGCCAGATCGGTGCGCCCCGCCAAATCGGTCACCACGCCGCCGCAGGTGTAGTGCGCGGCCGGCACGACGGGAATGGGCTCTTTGGTGATGTCGATGCCGAACTCCAGGCAGCGTGCAAGGATCGTTGGAAAATGTTCACGCAAGAATTCAGGCGGTTGATGGCTGATGTCGAGATACACGCAATCGATGCCGCGCTTCTTGATCTCGAAATCGATCGCGCGCGCGACGATGTCGCGCGGCGCGAGTTCGGCGCGTTCGTCGTGGTTCGGCATGAAGCGCGTGCCGTCCGGCAGCTTCAGGATGCCGCCTTCGCCGCGCACCGCCTCGGAGATCAGGAACGACTTCGCGTATGGATGGAAGAGGCAGGTGGGGTGGAACTGGATGAACTCCATGTTCGCCACGCGGCAGCCGGCTCGCCATGCCATCGCAATGCCGTCGCCGGTCGCCGTATCGGGGTTGGTCGTGTAAAGGTAGACCTTGCCGGCGCCGCCGGTGGCGAGCACCGTGTGCGGCGCTTCAATCGTGACGGTGCGGCCGCTCTGCAGATCGAGTGCGTACAAGCCGTGGCAACGGCGCCCCGGCAAGCCGAGCCGGTCCGACGTTATCAGGTCGATCGCGTAATGATCTTCGAGGAGCGTGATGTTCGGATGACGGCGCACACGCTCGCTGAGCGTGGCGACCACGGCGTGGCCGGTTGCGTCCGCGGCATGAATGATCCGGCGATGGCTATGGCCGCCCTCACGCGTCAGATGAAAGCCGAGTTCGGCGGCGTCGTCCTTGGTGAAGGGTACGCCTTGCCCGATCAGCCATTCGATCGCGGCACGCCCGTGCTCGACGATGAAGCGGGTGGCGGCTTCGTCGCACAGGCCGCCGCCGGCGATCAGCGTATCGCGCACGTGGTTTTCGATGCTGTCCGCCGAATCCAGAACCGCGGCAATGCCGCCTTGCGCCCAGTCACTTGCGCCCTCGGTCATCGATCGCTTGGCGACCACCGCAACCCGCCGGGTTTGAGCGAGATTGAGCGCGACGCTCAACCCGGCCAAACCGCTACCGACAATCGCCACATCGAATTCCATGCCCACATCTCCGTCTTTCGTTTTGCCGTGACGGCGCGCCATTTGCTCGCCGCTAAAACGAGAAAGGATACGCGCCGCGACGGACTAGGGAAAGCTGGCCGAACAGGATAGGACCGTCTTGAGAGATGAGAGGGCTCGATGAACGGGTAAGCACCGCGCAATGCGACGGCGTGCCAAAAACAAAAAAGCCCCGCACGAATGCGAGGCTTTTTGCATGTCTTTGTCTTCGTCAGGCAGGAACCAAGGCTTACTTGATCTTGGTTTCCTTGTAGTCAACGTGCTTACGGATGACCGGATCAAATTTCTTGATCAGCATCTTTTCCGGCATGTTGCGTTTGTTCTTCGTCGTCGTGTAGAAGTGACCCGTGCCTGCGGTCGATTCCAGCTTGATCTTGTCGCGTGCGCCTTTCGCCATGATTTACTCCTTAGGCTTCACCGCGTGCGCGCAGGTCTGCGAGCACAGCGTCGATACCGTTCTTGTCGATCAGGCGCAGGCCAGCGTTCGAAACGCGCAGACGCACCCAACGGTTTTCGCTTTCCACCCAAATGCGGCGGTTTTGCAGGTTCGGCAGGAACCGGCGCTTGGTTTTGTTATTCGCGTGGGAAACGTTGTTGCCGCTCATCGGCGCTTTCCCAGTTACTTGGCATACGCGTGCCATGAGAGCACTCCTAATACGCTAATTCTGAGTTCGAACGCCGTGAAAGTTTCCTGAAAAGAGCCGCGCTGAAGTTTATTGAAACCGCAGTCGCTTTTCCTTTCCGGAACGCCTTGGTGGCTTCGGAACAGGGGGTTGGAAATAGGCAAACCGGAATTCTAGCAGAAAAAAAGCCGCAAAATCAAACCTTATTTGGACTCCGCATACGGCGCAACGCCTTTCCGATCCGCGCTCAGGCCGTGTCACGGCCAGCCGGCGCGGGCGAACGAGTAGGTGCTGTCCGCGCCGATCACCAGATGATCGACCAGTTGCACGTCGATCAACGCAAGGGCGTCGCGTAGCGTGTGCGTCAGGCTGCAGTCGCTCGCGCTCGGCTGAACCGCGCCGGACGGGTGATTATGCGCGACGATCAGGCTGGCGGCATTCAGATTCAGCGCCCGTCGCACGATCTCGCGCGGATACACCGCCATGCGCGTAAGCGTGCCCTGCGCGCTTTCCTCGCAACGAATCAGCCGATGCCGGGCGTCGAGAAAGAGCGACACGAAAACTTCCTGCTGCCGACCGCCGATCAGCAGCCGCAGGTAGTTTTCCACGGCTTCGGGCGAGTTCATCAGCGAGCGCTTGCGCATTTTATCGACCAGCGAGCGCCGCGCCATTTCCATGATGGCGAGTAATTGCGCCTTTTTCGCAGGCCCGATGCCGCGCAGGCCGTCGAAGTCCGCATACGTCGCGTCGAGCATCGCACGCAGCGAGCCGAACCGGTCGAGCAAGGCACCCGCGACGCTGAATACGTCGTGGCCGGGCAAGCCGGCACCCAGCACCAGTACGATCATTTCCGTATCCGATAGCACGCCAGGCCCTTGCTCGATCAGCCGCTCGCGCGGCATGTCGTTCTTGTGCCATTTGCCTCGCAGGAGCGCCGGCGACGAGCGCGCGGCGGACTCCGGTGGACACACACGAGCGTCCGGCTCCGGCGAGGCCGATTCCAGCGTCGTTTTATCAATCGTGCAGGCGTGATCGGCCATATATATAGAGTCCTCCGGTTTCGGGTTCGGCGCGGCGGGCGACGCCGCGGGCACCTCGCGGTGCGCGCGACGGCCGCAAGCCGCTGCACGCTATGTGGCTTACAATAAGCGCTTTGCGCGCGGCACCCCGATGGTTTGCCACACGCGTCGCCTGCGCCCGCGGCGCACGCGTGCAGCGCGCTTCGACAGAGCGAGCATTGCATGAGCATCATCGACATTTCCGAAGTGAAGCCCGGTTCCCACGTGACGCTTCATTACCGGCTTTCCCTTGCCGATGGCGCCGAAGTCATCAACACGTTTACCGACAAACCCGCCACGCTTCTGCTCGGTGCGGGTCAATTGGCGCCGCCGCTGGAAGATATTCTGCTAGGTTTGAAGGTGGGCCACCATTCGACCTTTCAGCTAGCGCCAGGTCAGGCGTTCGGTCCCCGCAATCCCGAACTGATTCAGCGCGTCTCGCTGGCCACACTGCGCGAAAACAGCATGATCGGCGAGGATTTTTCGCCAGGCGACCTGGTCGAATTCAACGCGCCGGGCGGCGGCCGTTACGCCGGCGTCCTGAAGGAAGTCGGCGAAACGTCGGCCCTGTTCGATTTCAACCACCCGCTTGCCGGCCAGGCGGTGGCGTTTGAAGTGAAAATCATCGGGATTTTGTGAACATGAGCATCACGGATACGACTCTTGCCGAAACCGAGATCCTGCTGGCGCAGCCGCGCGGGTTCTGTGCCGGCGTCGATCGGGCGATCGAGATCGTGGAGCGGGCCATCAAGCTGCACGGCTCGCCGATCTATGTACGCCACGAAATCGTCCACAACGCCTACGTCGTCGAGGATCTGCGCAAGAAGGGCGCGATCTTCATCGAGCGGCTCGAAGAGGTGCCGGCCGGCAATACGGTCATTTTCAGCGCCCACGGCGTCTCCAAGGCCGTGCGTTCGGAAGCCGAGTCGCGCGGGCTGCGTGTCTACGACGCCACCTGTCCGCTCGTGACCAAGGTGCATATCGAGGTCGCGAAGATGCGCCAGGACGGCTTCGACATCGTCATGATCGGCCACAAGGGCCACCCCGAGGTGGAAGGCACGATGGGGCAGGCCGGCGAGGGCATGCATCTGGTCGAGGACATTGAAGACGTGCAGGCTTTGCAACTGGCCGATCCCGAGCGGATCGCGTTCGTCACGCAAACCACTTTGTCGGTCGACGACGCAGCGGAAATCATCGGCGCATTGAAGGCCAAATACCCGTCGATCCGCGAGCCCAAGAAGCAGGACATCTGCTACGCCACGCAAAACCGCCAGGACGCGGTGAAGTTCATGGCGCCGCAGTGCGACGTCGTCATCGTGGTCGGCAGCCCGAACAGTTCCAACTCCAACCGGCTGCGCGAACTTGCCGAAAAGCTCGGGGTGCCCGCCTACATGGTGGATTCGCCGGACCAGATCGACCCGGTCTGGGTTGAGGGCAAGCGCCGGATCGGCGTGACGGCCGGCGCATCGGCGCCGGAAGTATTGGCGCAGGCGGTGATCGCCCGCTTGCGCGAGCTCGGCGTGCGCAATGTGCGCGCGCTCGACGGTATCGAGGAAAACATCGCTTTTCCGCTGCCGCGCGGCTTGGGCTTGCCGGCCTAAGAGCAAATATCTCCTCACAAGAAGCGCGCCCAAGGGCGCGTTTTTTTTCGCCGTCCGGTTCGCGCTGCGCCCCAAAAGATAAAGTGCCGGATCGCGCCTTTCGCTCGTTTTTTGTGCGCTGGCGCGCAAATTTTTTTGAAATCCGACCCGAGTATTAGCGCGTTTCGCACGGTAGCGCCCCATTTAAATGACGTCGAAACCGCTGCGCCGATTTTTGGCGCACTAAAATAGTGCGTCACTCTGAATGGGCGCAAAAACGTAATACCTAATGCGAGCCACGGCGGAATCGGGCACTGAGCGAATCGGCCGCAACACTTGATGCCAGTGGGCGCGACGATGGTGCAACTGATGCACGAAAAACAGTCGCAACCCGGTTGCGCCCATTGACGGATTCCGCTCTCAAAATAAGGTTGCAATGCAGGAAAACCCTGCCGGTTCAACAATATTGCCCGTCGCAAAATTGGAGTTACAATGCGCGCGTTCTCAAGGCCTCCGGGTCCCGGACAATAGATTTTTGCAAGGCGCGGGAGACCTACTTAATGCGAGTCAAGTTTGCTTACGCCGTGTCCATCGCGGCCGCGGTTGCGATGTTGACCGCGTGCGGCAAGAAACAGGATGGCGAGGCGGGAGCGGGTGCATCGGCTGCGACGGCGGCAAGCGCACCGGTTAGTGAAGCGACGATCGTGAAGATCGGCCATGCGGCCCCATTGACGGGCGGCATCGCGCATCTTGGCAAGGACAATGAAAACGGCGCGCGCCTGGCGGTCGAGGAAATCAATACGCAGGGCTTGACGATCGACGGCCGCAAGATCCAGTTGCAGCTCGACGCGCAAGACGATGCCGCGGATCCGAAAACGGGCACGGCGGTCGCACAGAAGCTGGTCGACGATCACGTCGTGGCGGTGGTCGGGCATCTGAATTCGGGCGTGTCGATTCCGGCCTCGAAGATTTATAGCGATGCGAGCATCGTGCAGATCTCGCCGTCGTCGACGAATCCGGCGTACACGCAGCAGGGTTTCAAGACGGCCTACCGGGTCGTCGCCACCGACGCACAACAAGGGCCGGCGCTCGCCAATTACGCCACGAAGGCGTTGAGCGCCAAACGCATCGCCGTAGTGGACGATGCGACCGCCTACGGTAAGGGGCTCGCGGACGAATTCGCGAAGACCGTCGAGGCGAGCGGAGCAAAGATCGTCGCGCGCGAAGCGACGAACGACCGGGCCACGGATTTCCGGGCCATCCTCACAAAGATCAAAAGTGTTCATCCGGACGTCATCATGTTCGGCGGCATGGACGCGACGGGCGGGCCGTTTACGAAGCAGGCGGCGGCGCTCGGAATCAGGGCAAAAATCCTTGGCGGCGACGGCGTGTGTACCGACAAGGTGGGTGAGCTGGCGGGAACCGCCGTGCAAAACCTGGTCTGTTCGGAAGCGGGACTCGCGCTTTCGAAAATGGACAGGGGAGCGGACTTCGAAAAGAAGTACGTCGACCGCTTCCACACGCCGGTGCAGATTTACGCACCGTTCACGTACGACGCTGTGTACGTGATTGTCGATGCAATGAAGCGCGCTAATTCGATCGAGGCGCCCAAGGTGCTGGCTGCGATGCCGTCCACCGATTACACCGGGGTAATCGGCCACATCGCGTTCGACGACAAGGGTGATTTGAAAGAGGGCGCCATTACGCTTTACGACTTCAAGGACGGCAAGAAAGCGGTTCTCGACGTCGTGAAGATGTGATGACGGGACGTTCAGCCTGACGGCACCGAAACCACCCAACGGTGCCGTTTTTGCATCCGCTCAAGGCGAGCCCGCGACCGCATCCCGGTCGTCAAGGCTAACCGGCGGCGGATAACCCTTACCGGTCTTTTACATCAGTACCCGCAGTGCCGTTGAGATTCCGTAACGCATCACCGCCCACCGGCTGATGAAGAACGCGAATCCGGCCGCACGGGCTAAGGAGCATTAAATGGATATCTTCATCCAGCAGGTCCTCAACGGGCTGGTGCTTGGCAGCGTTTACGCCATCATCGCACTGGGCTATACGATGGTTTACGGCATTCTGGGCATCATCAACTTCGCTCACGGCGACGTGTTGATGGTGGGCGCAATGGTCGCGCTCTCCGCCATAGGCGTGCTGCAGAACCACTTCCCCGGCTTAGGCAACGTGCCGACGCTGTGCATCGCGCTGGCGATCGCCGCCGTGGTGTGCGCGGCGGTCGGCTACACGATCGAGCGCGTGGCTTACCGGCCGTTGCGCAAGGCGCCGCGTCTCGCCCCGCTGATCACCGCGATCGGCGTGTCGATCCTGCTGCAAACGCTCGCGATGATGATCTGGTCGCGCAACCCGCTGCCGTTCCCGCAACTGCTGCCCACCGATCCGATCAACGTGATCAAGGCCACCGAAACGACGCCCGGCGCCGTGATCTCGATGACCGAAATCGTGATCATCGTGGTGGCGTTCCTCGTGATGGGCGGCCTGCTGCTGCTGGTTCACAAGACCAGGCTCGGCCGCGCGATGCGCGCGATCGCCGAGAACCCCGGCGTCGCGAGCCTGATGGGCGTGAACCCGAACTTCGTGATTTCGGCGACCTTCATGATCGGCTCGGCGCTCGCCGCGCTCGCCGGCGTGATGATCGCGTCCGAATACGGCAACGCTCACTTCTACATGGGCTTCATCCCCGGCCTGAAGGCCTTTACCGCGGCGGTGCTGGGCGGCATCGGCAATCTCGGCGGCGCAATGGTCGGCGGCGTGATTCTCGGCCTGATCGAACAGTTGGGCGCCGGCTACATCGGCAACCTGACCGGTGGCGTGTTCGGCAGTAACTACCAGGACGTGTTCGCGTTCATCGTGCTGATCATCGTGCTGGTGTTCCGTCCGTCGGGCCTGCTCGGCGAACGTGTTGCGGATCGCGCTTGATCCCGGGCCATAAGGAGTAAACAGACATGACCTCAATTCAACCGATCGAGCCGTCCACGACGCTCATCCCTGAAAAGAACCTCACGAAGACGCTGGTCGTCGGCATCATCACCGCGATCTTCGTGATCGCCGCGCCGATGATCATCGGCGCCGCCGGCGGCAACTACTGGGTCCGCGTGCTCGACTTCGCGATGCTGTACGTGATGCTCGCGCTCGGTCTCAACGTGGTGGTCGGCTTCGCCGGCCTGCTGGATTTGGGCTACATCGCGTTCTACGCGATCGGCGCGTACACCGCGGCGCTGCTGAGCTCGCCGCACCTGGCCTCACAGTTCGAGTGGATCGCGCATCTGGCGCCGAACGGGCTGCATACGCCGATCTGGATCATCGTGCCGTGCGCGATGGCGCTCGCCGCGCTCTTCGGGGTTCTGCTCGGCGCGCCGACCTTGCGTCTGCGGGGCGACTACCTCGCGATCGTGACCCTCGGCTTCGGGGAAATCGTGCGGATCTTCATGAACAACCTCGACCGTCCGGTGAACATCACCAACGGACCGAAGGGCATCACGGGGATCGATCCGGTCAACGTCGGCGGCTTCAGCCTCGCCCAGACGCACACCTTCCTCGGGTTCTCGTTCCCGTCGGTGTACATGTACTACTACCTGTTCGTGATCTGCTCGCTGTTCGTGATCTGGACGTGCACGCGCTTGCAGCACTCGCGTATCGGCCGCGCGTGGGCCGCCATCCGCGAAGACGAAATCGCCGCGAAGGCGATGGGCATCAACACCCGTAACGTGAAGCTGCTGGCGTTCGCGATGGGTGCGTCGTTCGGCGGTCTGTCGGGCGCGATGTTCGGTTCGTTCCAGGGCTTCGTGTCGCCGGAATCGTTCACGTTCTGGGAATCGGTCGTGGTGCTCGCGTGCGTGGTGCTCGGCGGCATGGGCCACATTCCGGGCGTGATTCTCGGCGCGGTGCTGCTCGCCGTGTTCCCGGAATTCCTGCGCTCGACGATGGGTCCGCTGCAGAACATGATCTTCGGCCATGAAATCGTCGATACCGAAGTGATCCGTCAGTTGCTGTACGGCCTCGCGATGGTCGTGATCATGCTGTACCGCTCGGAAGGCCTGTGGCCGTCGCCGAAGCATGAGGACAAGATCGCGAAGATTGCGAAACGGGCCGGCAAGAAGCCGGTGCGCGCATAAACCGGCAGGGAGAAAACACATGAGCGACAACATTCGACTGTCGGTGAAGGGCGTCAACAAACGCTTCGGCGGCCTGCAGGCTCTGTCCGACGTCGGCCTCGAAATCAAGGCCGGCCAGATCTACGGTCTGATCGGCCCGAACGGCGCCGGCAAGACCACTTTCTTCAACGTGATCACGGGGCTGTACACGCCGGATTCGGGCGACTTCAAGCTCGACGGCGAGAACTACACGCCGACCGCCGTCTATCAGGTGGCGAAGGCCGGGATCGCGCGCACGTTCCAGAACATCCGTCTGTTCGGCGGCATGACCGCGCTGGAAAACGTGATGGTCGGACGCCACGTGCGCACGAAGCACGGCTTGGTGGGCGCGGTGTTCCAGACGCCGGCCGAGCGCCGCGAAGAGCGCGAGATCAAGGAGCGCGCGATCGAACTGCTGGAATACGTCGGCATCGCGCAGTACGCGGACTACACGTCGCGCAACCTGTCGTACGGCCACCAGCGCCGTTTGGAAATCGCGCGTGCACTGGCAACCGATCCGAAGCTGCTCGCGCTGGACGAACCGGCGGCGGGCATGAACGCAACGGAAAAGGTCGAGCTGACCAAGCTGCTCGACAAGATCCGCACGGACGGCAAGACGATCCTGCTGATCGAACACGACGTGAAACTCGTGATGGGTCTGTGCAACCAGATGACGGTGCTCGACTACGGCAAGGTGATTGCGCAAGGTCTGCCGCAAGA
Organism: Paraburkholderia terricola; assembly: GCF_003330825.1. NCBI lineage: Bacteria > Pseudomonadati > Pseudomonadota > Betaproteobacteria > Burkholderiales > Burkholderiaceae > Paraburkholderia > Paraburkholderia terricola. The sequence continues at coordinate 3,203,658 of NZ_CP024941.1, read as the reverse complement.
CGTGCAGAAGGATCCGAAGGTGATCGAAGCTTATCTGGGTGCGGGAGTCCACTGATGTCCACAACGCAAGCAATGTTGAAAATCAAGGGCCTGCAGGTCAATTACGGCGGCATCCAGGCAGTCAAGGGCATCGACCTCGAAGTCGCGCAGGGCGAACTCGTCACGCTGATCGGCGCGAACGGCGCGGGCAAGACCACGACGATGAAGGCGATCACGGGTCTGAAGCCGTATTCGGCCGGCGACATCGAGTACATGGGCCAGTCGATCAAGGGCATCCCGGCGCACGAGCTGCTCAAGCGCGGCCTCGCGATGGTGCCGGAAGGCCGCGGCATCTTCGCGCGCATGTCGATCGTCGAGAACATGCAGATGGGTGCCTATCTGCGCAACGATACCGACGGCATCAAGGCGGACGTCGATCGCATGTTCGGCTTTTTCCCGCGCCTGAAGGAACGCGCGACGCAGTATGCGGGCACGCTCTCGGGCGGCGAACAGCAGATGCTGGCGATGGCGCGCGCGATCATCTCGAAGCCGAAGCTGCTGCTGCTCGACGAGCCGTCGATGGGTCTGTCGCCGATCATGGTCGAGAAGATCTTCGAGGTGGTGCGCGCTATTTCGGCTGAAGGCATGACCGTGCTGCTGGTCGAGCAGAATGCGCGTCTCGCGTTGCAGGCCGCGAACCGCGGCTATGTGATGGACTCGGGGCTCGTCACGATGTCCGGCGACGCGAAGCAGATGCTGGATGATCCGAAGGTGCGGGCGGCTTACCTGGGCGAATGAGTGGGTCATTGACCCGAGCCAGGTTTGCCATGCCGATGAAAAAGACCGCATGCGTGATAAACGCATGTGGTCTTTTTTTCATTCGGGCGGCGCGGCTTTACGCAGCCGGCGCGGCGTCCGCGAATTCGCCGAGACGCTTGCCGAGACTGATCACCGCGTCGGCGCGATAACCGAGCGCTTCGTAAAACGCGCGCACGTCCGCCTTCGCGGACAGGACTTGCAGGTTCAGCTTCGGGCAGCCACGTTCGGTCAATGCGGTTTCGACATGCGCGACCAGACGCGTGCCGATGCCATGACGACGCAGCGACGCATCCACCGCGAGCGAATATAGCCAGCCACGGTGTCCGTCATACCCACCCATCACCGTGCCGACGATTCGCTCGCCGAGCACCGCCACAAAGAACAGTTCCGGTTGCGTCGCCAGCTTGTTGGCGATCGACAGATGCGGGTTGCGCTGCGGCCGCGTCACGTCCCGATACTCGGGGAACGCTTCCTGCCATAGCGCGACCACGGCATCGGTGTCGCTCGCGTCGAAGCGGCGAATCGATAGCGCGGCGCTCGTCGTCATAGGCGTGTCCTGTCCGATTGATTACAGCGTGTCGAGGATCGAACGCAGCATCGCCATCATCTGGTCGATTTCCTCGTTCGTCACGTTCAGCGCCGGCATGAAGCGCAGCAGGTTCGGACGCGCCGCGTTCAGCAGCAAACCGTCGGGCTGCATGTCGCGCGCCTTCTCGACGATCTGGTTGCCGATGTCCTTGCCGAGCAGCAGCGCGCGCAGCAGACCCTCACCGCGTTCACCGATAAAGCCGCGTTCTTCCGACAACTCGAGCAGTTTCGTGCGCAGATAGTCGCCGCGCTCACGCACGCCTTCGAGGAAACCCGGCGCGGTCAGTTGCGAGATCACCGAATAGCCGACCGCGGTCATCAGCGGGTTGCCGTTGTAGGTGCCGCCCTGATCGCCGGCATCGAACACGGCGACGTCCGCTTTCGAGAGCAGCGCCGCGAGCGGCACGCCGCCGCCGATGCCCTTGCCGAGCGTCATGATGTCCGGCTCGATGCCCGACAGCTCATAGGCGAACAGCGTGCCGGCCCGGCCGCAACCGCTTTGCACTTCGTCGACGATCAAGAGGATGTTGTGTTGCTTCGTCAGCGCACGCAGTTGCTGCATGAATTCGCGCGTGGCGGGAATCACGCCGCCTTCGCCCTGGATCGGCTCGAGCATCACGGCGACCGTTTTCGCGTTGATGAGTTTTTCCACCGATGCGATGTCGTTCAGATCCGCCTTCGGAAAGCCGGGCACTTGCGGTGCGTAGATCGTGTCCCAGCCCGGCTTGCCGCTCGCGGACATGGTGGCCAGCGTGCGGCCGTGGAAGCTGTGATCGAACGTGATGATCTCGAACGCGCCGTCCTTGTATTTCCTGCCCCACTTGCGCGCGAGTTTGATCGCGCCTTCGTTGGCTTCGGCGCCGCTGTTCGCAAAGAACACCTTGTCGAAGCAGCTGTGCTGCGTGAGCAGAGCGGCGAGCTTTGCCATCGGCTCGTTGTAGAACGCCGGCGAAGGATTGATCAGCAGTTGCGCCTGCTTGTTGAGTGCTTCGATCATGCCTTCATTGCAGTGGCCGAGACTGTTGACCGCCCAGCCCTGGATGAAGTCCAGATATCGCTTGCCGTCGTTGTCGTAGAGCCATGAGCCCTTGCCGTGCGTGAAAACGATTTCGGGCCGGTTCGTGATGTACATCAGCGACTCGATCGGGTACTCAGTGAAGTTCATGACGGCAGGCTCCAGACAGCAGGGTGAAAAGTGAATGAAGGGTGGCCCGGTAGGGAAGAAGGCCAGGAAAAACAAAAAAGCCACGGCATGCCGTGGCTTTCATGATTCGAACAGCTTGCGCCGTTGTGCGGCGCGAATCCGTGGCGAAGCCGGCGGCGTCCCTAAGGGAGCGGCGAGCGGCGACGTCGAAGTTCGGATTGGATGCGGTTCATGCGCGAAAGAATACGACAAGGAAAGCGCTGGTGTAAACCGTGAATTTGCGTTGTGCCGATATTTTTGTGGGCAGCGCGAGTTCAGATCGCAGACCGATTATGAGACGTATGGCTGACTAAAATGTGACGCGGATCATTTCTGCGCGGGCGGTGCCGGAATCGGTGGCGCATGAAAACAACCGCTGGAAATGCAAACGGGCGCTCGAGTGAGCGCCCGTTTTGAATGAGGAAGCCGGGGGTCCGCCCATCCGAGGATAGCTGCCGACGCTGATCCCGACTTATCGCCGACGATTCTAAAAGCCCAGGAGCCAAACGTCAATGGAACATCTGACTGACGAAGACATTGCGGCAGTCGCCGCGCTGCTTTCGGGCGAACGCCTTAACACCTTTCAGTCGCTGGCGGGCACCACGCGCGCGGCGGTCGCGCTTCATCAGCAGATGCTGCAAGTGGCGGGCGCGCTGATGAGCGTAACCGCGGTGGTCGAAATCGCACTGCGCAACGCAGCCTGCGACAGGCTGACCGAACATTTCGGCGTTGGCGGCTGGTTGCGTCGCCCACCGGGGCCTTTTACATGGAAGGACGAGGAGCGCGCCAAGATCGAAGCGGCGGTGCGCGGTGCCCAGCGTGCCGCCTACGCCAAACTTAAGCCCACTGAGAAACACGCATTGGACGAGGCAGCATTTCGCCGCGGCGTGCCGGCCGCGCTGCGCCATGAGTTTCGGCTCGATGCACGGCAAAGAGCAATCTCTGTTCGGAGCGGGCAAGTCATCACTCAGCTCACGATGTACTTCTGGAAGCGGCTCTTTTCCAGCGATTATGAACAGACACTATGGAAGTCGGCGCTCAAGCGCATTTTCCCCAACAAGCGGATAAACCGGTCGGCGGTGGCCATCCGGTTGGAACGCATTTATCAGACGCGTAATCGTGTCGCGCATCACGAACCCGTGTGGGGTGAGATGCTGTTCGACACGCTGGCGGCAGTCGACTTTGTCGCATCCAATCTCGGTGTAGCCGGAACAGACGGCCATACGCCCTTGCGCAAATTGCTTTTGCCCGAGCATGCGGCGCTTGAAAATCAGGCGCGCGCACTGCAGGTCAAAATCGACGCGTTTATCGGCATCCGCCATCCATGCGCCAAGCGCGGCCGCGTGCACAGCCGCGCTTGCCGAACTCAGCTCCGCGAGCATCGACGCGTGTACGCTGACGCTGCGTTACCGCTCAAACCGGATTCGCCAGATCCGCCGCGCTAGTAAACGAATCCGCATAAAACTCGTCTTCCGGCAGCCGATGATGCTGCGTGAAATCGCGCTGCGCCGACTCCACCATCACCGGCGCGCCGCATGCATACACCTGGTAAGCCGACAGATCAGGCAGATCCTCGACCACCGCGCGATGCACGAAGCCGACGCGGCCCGTCCACGCATCGCTCGCGTCCGGCTCCGAGAGCACCGGCACGAACTTGAAGTTCGGAATCTCGCGAGCCCATTGCTCGGCCAGGTCGAGCAGATACAGATCCTTCTTGCGGCGCGCGCCCCAATACAAGGTCATCGGCCGGTCGAGGTTCTTGAACGCCGCGTGCTCGACGATCGCCTTCAGCGGCGCGAAGCCCGTGCCCGAGGCGAGCAGCACGATCGGCTTATCCGATTCCTCACGCAGGAAGAACGTGCCGAGCGGCGCTTCGAAGCGCAGAATGTCGCGCTCTTTCATCGCGTTGAATACGTGATCGGTGAAGGCGCCGCCAGGCATGTGACGAATATGCAATTCGATCGGGCCTTCGGTGTGCGGCGCGCTCGCCATCGAATAACTGCGGCGCTTGCCGTCCTTCAGGATGAATTCGAGGTACTGGCCGGCGAGATATTGCAGACGTTCGTTGGCGGGCAGTTGCAGCTTCAGCACGACCACGTCGTCGGCTTTCCGTTCGATCGCGTTCACGCGGCAGGGCAGCTTCTTGACCTGCACGTCGCCGACACCGGCCACTTCGCGGATGTCCACTTCGAGATCGGAGCAGGCCGTGGCGCAGCAGAACAGCGCCATGCCGCGCGTTTTCTCGTCGTTCGACAAAGCCGATGACGAATGCGAGCGCTGTTCGATCTCACCGCTCACCACGGTGCCCTTGCACGAACCGCAGGCGCCGTTCTTGCAACCGTAGGGCAGGCCGATGCCCTGGCGCAAGGCGGCGGTGAGCACCGGTTCATCCTGTTCTACCTGAAACTGCCGGCCGCTTTGCCGGAGCGTGACGTTAAATGCCATAGAGTGTTCGAAATCGAAAAGTCGGTAATCGTTATCGGACCCGCGCGATGGGACCGGCGTCATGGAACGCGCGGTCTCAACTGCGCGATACCTGCCGCGCTTGACGGCTACAATGCCTGCACCATGAAAGCGACACGAAATTTACGCCGGCCGCGCGTGTTAATCGTAGGTTGCGGCGACGTCGGCATGCGCTGCGTGCCCTTGCTGCGACCGCGCGCGAATATCTTCGCGCTGACCAGCCACGCCGAGCGCAGCGCCGAATTGCGCGCTGCGGGCGTCACACCGCTGGTCGGCGACCTCGATGAGCGCCGCAGTCTGAAACGGCTCGCCGGTCTCGCGCCGACGGTGCTGCACCTCGCGCCACCGCAAAAAACCGGCGACGACGATCGCCGGACTCGCGCCTTGCTCGCCACGCTGGGCACTCGCCGCGATCGCGCGCTGCGCGCAGCACGCGGCGCGGTGGCGCCGGTAGGGCGGCTGCGCCGCGGGTTGCGCAACCTGAGCGCTGCCTCGTGGCCTGAATCTGAAGCAGCCAATATTGTACCCGACGGGGTGCGCCGGACCGCCGGCTCACGCGCGCCGATACGGCTCGTCTACGCAAGCACGACGGGCGTCTACGGCGACTGCGGCGGCGCGTGGATCGACGAAACGCGCAACACGCAACCGGCCAACGCTCGCGCGAAACGCCGCGTGTCGGCCGAGCGGCAATTGCGGCGCGCGACGGCGCGCGGCACGCTCGCCGCCAGCATCGCGCGCATTCCTGGCATCTATGCGCGCAATCGTCTGCCGTTGGCGCGCCTCGAAAAGCGCACGCCCGCCTTGATCGATGCCGACGACGTCTACACCAACCATATCCACGCCGACGATCTCGCCGCGATCCTCGTGCGTCTCGCGACGCACGGCCGGCCGGCGCGCGCGATCCACGCGTCCGACGACACGTCGCTGAAGATGGGGGAGTATTTCGACCGGGTTGCCGACGCGTTCGGCTTGCCGCGCGCGCCTCGCATCACGCGCGCGCAAGCGGAACAGGAGATCGAGCCGACCCTGCTGTCTTTCATGCGTGAATCGAGGCGGCTCGTGAACCGGCGCCTCAAGGAAGAATTGCGCGTGCGCTTGCGTTATCCGAGCGTCGAAGATTTCTTGCGTGGGAGCGCAACGCGCGCGCCATGAACATGTGGCCGCGTGAGGGTTAGTCGACCCACGGTCGACGAACCACGGTGCCGGACATCCTCGGCCACTCACACCACATCACGCCGGCCGAACGAGCCGGCGCCGAGCGGCGTCAATGCATCAGGTCAACGCCGGCAACGCTTCCAGCAGCAGGAAGCACAGCATCGCGCCGATCAACGCCCCGATCAGATTGGGTTGGTATTTGTGCCGCCGCCGCATCACGATCAGCAGTCCGCCGATCACCACCAGCCCGAGGCCGGCGAAAGCAACCATCATGTACCAGATCCCGCTTGTGTCGTGGACGACCATGGCACCCTCCTTGAACTTTTTTAGTCCTTGTTTAATCGAGTATAGAGGGCGCTGAAAGGAAGGGCATGCTGCGACGCAGCGCATCGATGCGCGTCCCGCAGCCTATGTGCGCGATCGCGCCCATGTTTTTCGTGCTGCATCAATGCGTTAAAGGGGACGCTACCGGTTTACCCGCTTCGTAAAGATCCGAGGTCGGTTTCGTCGAGCCATTGCCATGCGCCGGGTGCCAGCGCGGCGGGCAAGGCGAGCCCGCCGATCCGCTCGCGATGCAGCGCCTCGCAACGATTGCCGGCTGCCGCGATCATCCGCTTGACCTGGTGGTATTTGCCTTCCATCACGGTGAGCGCCAACTGACGGTCGCCGCGCGCCTCCGCTTCGACGGCGGCGATCGGCTTGGGCTCGCCGTGCAGCAACACGCCGTCGCGCAGCGCGGCCAATTGCGCGTCGTCGACCGGATGACGCGTGGTCGCGACATACACCTTGCGCACCTTGCGTTTCGGCGACGTGAACAGATGGACGAACTTGCCGTCGTCGGAGAGCAGCAAGAGGCCGGTCGTGTCCTGATCGAGGCGGCCCACGCACTGCACGCCGCGCTCGGCGAATTGCGGCGGCAACAGGCTGAACACGCTCAGATGATGCTGCGGCTCGCGCGAGCATTCATAGCCGGCGGGCTTGTTCAGAAGCAGATAGGCGCGCTCGCGATACGGCCAGGCAACGCCGTCCACGCTGAAGCTGAACGCGCTGTCGTCGATTGGAAAATCGGCGTCGGCATCGGTGCGGACCGTGCCGCCGACGCTCACGCGGCCGTCGGCGATCAGCGCGCGGCATTGGCGGCGCGAGCCGAAACCTTGAGTGAAGAGGATGCTTTCGAGATTCATGGCGAGCGAAGAATAACACCGCAAGAAGTGGAGCGCCGCGCCGCGCGATAGCGGCGACGACGGTCTCCCCTACCTCGTTGCGGGCGTTCACCGATGCACGCCCAGTCCTCTTCGCCGGCTTCGTCCGCGATCCGTTTTCCCGGTTTTCCCGCCGCATTTCAGCGGCTCGCGTGGTCGAATCGGGTCACGCAGTCCGCCGGACAGATCAGTCTCGCCGCCGCGCCGCTCGTCGCCGTGGTGAGCCGCCTTGCGTGCCCCTGAAACGTTCGGGAAAACCCGCGCGGATGAAAATGAATTTTTTTCCAGGCGTTTTCTATGTAAACATACTTTCATGCATTTGGCTTACATCAGGTGATCCGCCTCGCTCGTATGATTCATCACCCATCCGTTGCTCCCAACTCCGCCGAGCAGGCCATCGCCTCGCGCATTGCGGCGGCCATGCCGACTCTCACGCCGATTCACCGGCGCATGGGCGAATACGTGCTGGCCAATCTGTTTCGCGCGGCCACGATGCGTATCGACGAACTGGCGAGCGTGGTCGGCGCGTCCGTGGCGACGGCGAATCGCTTTGCGCGCACGCTCGGCTTCGACGGCTATCCGCAGTTTCGTGAGGCGCTGGTGCGCGGTTTCGAAGCGACGCTCGCGCCGGTCGAGCGATTGCGCAGCGCGCAGGAATCGCTCGCGGCCGGCGACAACCTGATCGACGCGTCGCTCGAACAGGCCGCCGCCAACCTGCACTCCACGCGCAGCGCGATCGACAGCGCCGCGGCCGAAGCCGCCGTCGAGGCGATCCTCGCCGCGCGCCGCGTGTTCGTGCTGGGCGCGGGCACCAGCTCGTTTCTCGCCGGCCTGATGGAGCACGGGCTGATGCCGTATCACGACAACGTGCAATCGCTCGCGCTGATCGGCGGGCCGTCGCATGCCGCGCGGCGTCTCTTCAATTCCGACGAAGGCGATCTGGTGATCGGCATCGTATTCCCGCGCTATGTCGAGGACACCATCGAACTCGCGCGCCGTGCCGCGAGCCGTGGCGCGCGCGTGCTTGCGCTAACCGACAGCCCGCGCTCGCCGCTCGCGCATTTCGCCGATCTCTCGCTGTACGTGCGCTCCGAGCGGCGGCTCGCGGCCAATGCCGACTCCGCCGTGCTCGCCGTGATCGAGGCACTTTGCGACGCGGTCGCGTATCGCGCCAAGCGCTCGGTGAAAGCGGCCGCCGACGTCACCGAATTCGTGCTGCCCTGGCTCACCGATCCTCAGCCCGCGCCGATCGCCGCAATGGACAAACCCGCGCGCGCCTCCAGTGGCGCGGCCCGCGACAAGCGCGGCGCGAGCACCACCCGCACCAGCAGCACCACCCGCACCAGCAAAACCAAACGATGAACTCCAACGCAGTCATTGCCATTCACGGCGGCGCAGGGACGATCCTGCGCGCGTCGATGTCGTCCGGCGCCGAAGCCGAATATCACGCAGCCTTGCATGCCGTGCTGAGCGCCGGCCAGCGCATCCTTGCCGACGGCGGCAGCGCGCTCGACGCCGTGAGCGAAGCCGTGCGTCTGCTCGAGGATTGCCCGCTCTTCAACGCAGGTCGCGGCGCGGTCTACACGGCGGCCGGCACGCACGAACTCGACGCCGCCATCATGGACGGCGGCACGCTCGAAGCCGGCGCGATCTGCTGCGTGAAACGCGTGCGCAATCCGATTCTGGCGGCGCGCCGCGTGCTCGAAAGCAGCGAGCATGTGCTCTTCACCGGCGAAGGCGCGGAAGCCTTCGCGGCCGCGCACGGACTCGAATTCGTCGAGCCCGGGTATTTCCATACCGAGGCGCGCCACCGTCAATGGCTGCTCGCGCGCGACCGGCAGCGCGCGATGCTCGACCACGACGGCGCGACGCTCGCGGGCTTGCCGTCCACGAACGACGACGATCCCGCGCCGCACGAGCCGATCGACCCGAACCGCAAGTTCGGCACCGTCGGCGCGGTCGCGCTCGATCGGCATGGCCACGTGGCGGCGGCTACTTCAACGGGCGGCGTCACCAACAAGCAGGTGGGCCGCGTCGGCGACACGCCGTTGATCGGCGCGGGCTGTTATGCGGACGACGCGACGTGCGCGGTCTCGACCACCGGCTCCGGCGAGATGTTCATGCGCATGGTCGCCGCCTACGACGTCGCCGCGCAAATGGCCTATCGCCAGATTTCGCTGGAAGAGGCGGCGCACGACGTCGTGATGAACCGCCTGCCGAGGATCGACGGCCGTGGCGGCCTGATCGCCGTCGATGCGCGCGGCAACGTCACGCTGCCGTTCAATACCGAGGGCATGTATCGCGGTTTCGCGCGTCCCGGCGAAACGCCGGTGACGGCGATCTACCGTTGATCCGCTCGCCGGGTTATCGCCTGGTATGCCCGCGTTATCGCCTGAACTTTCGCTAGCCGCGTTCGAATTCAAAGGAACCACCGTGCCGACTTCATCGCACACCGCCCGTCCGCTTATCGAAACCTTGCCGCCGCAACGCGTGCTCGCGGTCGACGATCTGTCGGTCGCGTTTCGCAGCGGCGACGCAACCGTCAACGCGGTGCGCCATCTGTCGTTCAGCGTCGAGCGCGGCGAGACGCTCGCGATCGTCGGCGAATCGGGTTCGGGCAAATCGGTGACCTCGCTCGCGTTGATGCGGCTGATCGAGCATGGCGGTGGGCGCCTTGCCGGCGGCGGCATCGCCTTCCGGCGCCGCGACGGCAGCGTGCTCGACCTCGCGAAAGCGTCGTCGGGCACGATGCGCTCGATTCGCGGCGCCGACATCGCGATGATCTTCCAGGAGCCGATGACCTCGCTCAATCCGGTCTTCACGGTCGGCGATCAGATCAGCGAGGCGATCGCCTTGCATCAGGGCAAGAGCCGTTCCGCCGCGCACGCGGAAACGCTGCGTCTGCTCGAACTCGTGCGCATTCCCGAAGCGCGCCGGGTGGCGGCGCGGTTTCCGCATCAACTGTCGGGCGGCATGCGCCAACGCGTGATGATCGCGATGGCGCTCTCGTGCAAGCCCGCATTGCTGATCGCCGACGAACCGACCACCGCGCTCGACGTGACGATCCAGGCGCAGATCCTGCAACTGATCCGCGGCTTGCAGGACGAGATGAACATGGGCGTGATCTTCATCACGCACGACATGGGCGTGGTGGCCGAAGTGGCCGATCGCGTGCTGGTGATGTATCGCGGCGAGAAGGTGGAAGAGGGCGCGTCGGATGCGCTCTTCGCCGCGCCGTCGCATCCTTATACGAAGGCGCTGCTCGCGGCGGTGCCGCGCCTCGGCTCGATGCAGGGCACCGATCAGCCCGCCAGGTTTCCGATCCTGACGGTCGAGCAGGCGGGCCTCACCGGCGCGGACGAAGCCGTGCGTCCCGCCGCCGCGGTCGCGCAGGAAGCGCAGCCGCTCGTGCTCGTCAGCACGCCGCCGATTCTGCGGGTGCGCGATCTGGTCACGCGCTTCCCGGTCAAGAGCGGCGTGTTCGGCCGCGTGACGGGCCGCGTGCATGCGGTCGAAAAAGTCAGCTTCGATTTGCGGCCGGGCGAAACGCTCGCGCTGGTCGGCGAATCGGGCTGCGGCAAGTCGACCACCGGCCGCTCGCTGTTGCGCCTCGTTGAAACTCAAAGCGGTTCGATCGAATTCGACGGCAAGGAAATCAGCTCGCTCACCGGCCCCGCGTTGCAGGCGCTGCGCCGTAATATCCAGTTCATTTTCCAGGACCCGTTCGCGTCGCTGAATCCGCGCCTGACGGTCGGCTTTTCCATCATGGAGCCGCTGCTCGTGCACGGCGTCGCGCAGGGCGCCGAAGCGCAGGCGCGCGTCGCCTGGCTGCTCGAAAAAGTCGGCTTGCCGCCGGAAGCCGCGCGCCGTTATCCGCACGAGTTCTCCGGCGGTCAACGGCAACGGATCGCGATTGCGCGCGCGCTGGCGTTGAATCCGAAGGTGGTGATCGCGGACGAATCCGTGTCCGCGCTCGACGTCTCCGTGCAGGCGCAGATCGTCAATCTGATGCTCGATCTGCAACGCGAACTCGGCGTGGCGTATCTGTTCATTTCGCACGACATGGCGGTGGTCGAGCGCGTCAGTCATCGCGTCGCGGTGATGTATCTCGGGCAGATCGTCGAGATTGGCCCGCGCCGCGCGGTGTTCGAGGCGCCGCAGCATCCTTACACGAAGAAGCTGATGGGCGCGGTGCCGGTGGCCGATCCGGCGCGCCGTCACGCGAAACGGATGCTCGCCGCCGATGAGATTCCGAGCCCGATCCGCGCGCTGAACGACGAACCGGCCGTGGCGCCGCTGATCGCGGTGGGACCGGACCATTTCGTCGCCCGGCATCGCGTCGGCGGTGCCTACTGAACCGAATAAACGAAACCTAAAGCAACCCGACGTACCAGACCTTTCTCGCAGCACCTCAACCTGTTTCATTTCGCAGCCTGGAGCCAACTCATGAACCTGCTGGTCCCGTCTTCTCCGTTTCGTTTGCGCGCGCTGGTCAGCGGCTGCGCGGTGGTGTTCGCGATGCTCGCGGGCAACGCGGCGCACGCCGATACCACGGCTGTGATGGCCGTCGCCTCCACCTTCACGACGCTCGATCCGTACGACTCCAACGACACGCTCTCGCAAGCCGTCGCCAAGTCGTTCTATCAGGGCATGTTCGGCTTCGACAAGGACATGAAGCTCGTCAACGTGCTCGCCGACAGCTACACGGCGAGCCCGGATGCGCGCGTCTACACGATCAAGCTGCGCCAGGGCGTGAAGTTCCAGGACGGCACCGACTTCAACGCCGCCGCGGTGAAAGCGAACTTCGACCGCGTGATCGATCCGGCGAACAAGCTCAAGCGCTACAACATGTTCAACCGTATCGAGAAGACCGAAGTGGTCGATCCGTACACGGTGAAGATCACCCTGAAGGCGCCGTTCTCGGCATTCGTGAACGTGCTGGCGCATCCGTCGGCGGTGATGATTTCGCCGGACGCGCTGAAGAAGTACGGCAAGGACGTCGCGTTCCATCCGGTCGGCACGGGTCCGTTCGAATTCGTGAAGTGGGACCCGGCGGGCGATCTGACGGTGAAGAAGTTCGCCGGCTACTGGAAGAAGGGCTACCCGAAGATCGACGCGATCGACTGGAAGCCGGTGGTCGACAACAACACGCGCGCCGCGCTGATGCGCACCGGCGAAGCGGATTTCGCCTTCCAGGTGCCGTTCGAACAGGCCGCGCAATTGCAGTCGAGTCCGAAGGTCGATCTGATCGCGTCGCCCTCGATCATTCAGCGCTACATCAGCCTGAACGTGAACCAGAAGCCGTTCGACAACCCGAAGGTGCGGGAAGCGCTGAACTACGCGATCAACAAGGAAGCGCTGACGAAGGTCGTGTTCGCCGGCTATGCGACGCCGTCCGACGGCGTGGTGCCGGAAGGCGTCGATTACGCGACGAAGCTCGGGCCCTGGCCTTATGACCCGGCCAAGGCGCGCGCGCTGCTGAAGGAAGCGGGCTATCCGAACGGTTTCGAAACCACGCTGTGGTCGGCCTATAACTACTCGACCGCACAGAAGGTGATCCAGTTCGTGCAGCAGCAACTGGCGCAAGTCGGCGTGAAGGCGCAGATCGAGGCGCTCGAGGCGGGCCAGCGCGTGGCGCGGGTGGAGAGCGCGCAAGACCCGGTCACGGCGCCGGTGCGGATGTACTACATGGGCTGGTCGTCGTCGACGGGTGAAGCGGATTGGGCGATCACGCCGCTGCTCGGCTCGGTCTCGTTCCCGCCGAAGATGATGAACGTCGCGTACTACAAGAACGACGCTGTCGACAGCGATCTGAAGCAGGCGCTCGAAACCACCGACCGCGCGCAAAAGACGTCGCTTTACGCGGATGCGCAAAAGCGCATCTGGGCCGACGCGCCGTGGATTTTCCTCGTGAAGGAGAAGGTCGTGTACGCGCGCAGCAAGCGTCTGTCGGGTGCGTATGTCGCGCCGGACGGCTCGTTCAATTTCGACGAGATCGCGATCAAGTGATTCGCGCGACGGGCTGACCGTTCCGCTCCGGCGTATTCGCTGAAATACACCGGAACGCTGGACGAACGGCGGCCCGTCGCACAGAACGATTTCTCGTTGCCCGCATCATTGCCGGATTGGGTTTCATGCTGAACTTCATCGTCAAACGTCTCTTTGGCCTGCTGCCGACGCTCTTCATCGTCGCCGTGCTGGTGTTCCTGTTCGTGCATCTGTTGCCCGGCGACCCGGCGCGGCTCGCCGCCGGTCCCGACGCGGACGAGGCGACCGTCGCGCTGGTGCGCGCCGACCTCGGCCTCGACAAGCCGATGCCGCAGCAGTTCGCCCACTTCTTCGCGAGGATCGCGCAAGGCGACTTCGGCACCTCCACGCGCAGCAAGCGGCCGGTGAGCCAGGAAATCGCCGAGCGTTTCATGCCGACGCTGTGGCTCACGCTCGCCAGCATGGTGTGGGCGGTCGTGCTCGGCATGGCCATCGGCATCGTCTCGGCGGTGTGGCGCAACCGCTGGCCCGATCGGCTCGGCATGACGCTCGCGGTATCGGGTATTTCGTTTCCCGCTTTCGCGCTCGGCATGCTGCTGATGGAAATCTTTTCGGTGAAGCTCGGCTGGCTGCCTATCGTCGGCGACGGTTCGTGGCAGAGCTACGTGCTGCCCTCGCTCACGCTCGGCGCGGCCGTCGCGGCGGTGATGGCGCGCTTCACGCGCGCGTCGTTCGTCGAAGTGATGAACGAGGACTTCGTGCGCACCGCGCGCGCCAAGGGCGTGCCCGAGCGGCTCGTGATCGTCAAGCACTGCCTGCGCAACGCGATGATTCCCGTGATCACGATGATGGGTCTGCAATTCGGCTTTCTGCTGGGCGGCTCGATCGTGGTCGAAGTCGTGTTCAACTGGCCGGGCCTCGGACGCCTGCTGGTCGACGCCGTGTCGATGCGCGACTACCCGGTGATTCAGGCCGAGGTGCTGTTGTTCTCGCTCGAATTCATCATCATCAACCTGATCGTGGACGTGCTGTACGCCGTGATCAATCCGACCATCCGTTTCAAGTGAGGCCCGCATGAGCACGACAGCCACCGAGCCGAATGCGGCCAAGTCCCTCAACGAAGAACGCGCGATCCGCACGCCGTGGAGCGAGTTCTGGCGCAAATTCCGTAAGCAGCGCGTGGCGCTCGCCGCAGGCATCTTCGTATTGCTGCTGATCGTGGTCGCGCTCGCGGCGCCGCACATCGTGCCGTACGACCCGGAAAATTTCTTCGACTACGACGCGTTGAACGCGGGTCCTTCCGCGGCGCACTGGTTCGGCGTCGATTCGCTGGGCCGCGATATTTTCAGCCGCATTCTGGCGGGCTCGCGCATCTCGCTCGAAGCCGGCTTTTTGTCGGTGGCGATCGGTGCGGTGATCGGCACGTTCTTCGGGCTGCTGGCCGGTTACTACGAAGGCTGGTGGGATCGCATCACGATGCGCGTGGCCGACGTGCTGTTCGCGTTCCCCGGCATTCTGCTGGCGATCGGCGTGGTGGCGATTCTCGGCAACGGCATGATCAACGTGATCTGCGCGGTGGCGATCTTCAGCATTCCCGCGTTCGCGCGGCTCGTGCGCGGCAATACGCTGATGCTCAAGCAGCTCACGTATATCGAGGCGGCGCGCAGCATCGGCGCGTCGGACTGGACGATCATCGTGCGTCACATCTTGCCGGGGACGATTTCGTCGGTGGTGGTGTACTTCACCATGCGCATCGGCACCTCGATCATCACGGCGGCGAGCCTGTCGTTTCTCGGACTCGGCGCGCAGCCGCCGACGCCCGAGTGGGGCGCGATGCTCAACGAAGCGCGCGCCGATATGGTGACCGCGCCGCATATCGCGCTGTTTCCGAGTCTCGCGATTTTCCTGACGGTGCTGGCGTTCAACCTGCTCGGCGACGGCTTGCGCGACGCGCTCGATCCGAAGCTGGATCGCGCATGAGTGTGGGTGAAAACGTGGGCGGAAACGTGGGCGAAGGCGCGCCGCATATCGGCGTATTGACGAGCGGTCCGCTGGGCACGATCGCCGATGTCGATGGCGTCACGGTCGGTCACCGCACGCTCGACGACGGCGCCGTGCAAACCGGCGTGACCGTGATTCGTCCGCATCGCGGCGATCCGTTTCTGCACAAGGTGCCCGCGGCGGCGTCGGTGGTCAACGGCTTTGGCAAAAGCATCGGACTCGTGCAGGTCGAGGAACTCGGCGTGCTCGAAACGCCGATTGCGTTGACCAATACCTTCGGCGTCGCGGCGCTCGCACAGGCGCAGATTCGCGCGGCGATCAAGGCCAATCCGCGAATCGGGCGCGAGTGGCCGACGGTCAATCCGCTGGTGTTCGAATGCAACGACGGATACCTGAACGATATCCAGGCGCTGGCCGTCCACGAACGGCATTTCGACGACGCATTCGATGCCGCAAGCACACATGTCGCGAGCGGCTCGGTCGGCGCGGGGCGGGGCATGTCGTGCTTCGATCTGAAGGGCGGAATCGGCAACGCATCGCGCGTGATCGAGGTGGCCGGTCACAGCTATACGGTCGGCGCGCTCGTGTTGGCGAACTTCGGCCGGTTGCCGATGCTGACAATCGACGGCGCGGCGCTTGGTCGTGTGCTGGCGGAGCGCGCGGCGAAAGCCGCCGATGCCGTCGATGCGGCCGGCGCCGGCTGCGCCGCGAACACGAACGCCGCGACAGCGCCGATAGCAAAACCCGAGCAAGGCTCGATCATCATGATCGTCGCCACCGATGCACCGCTCGACGCGCGGCAACTCAAGCGTCTGTCGTTGCGCGCCGCAGCCGGTCTTGCGCGAACCGGCTCCGTCTACGGTCACGGCAGCGGCGACATCGCGCTGGCGTTTTCAACCGCCTATACCGTGCCGCATGATGCCGACTTCGTCACGCTGCCGCCGTTACTCGCCGACGCGTGCCTCGATCCACTGTTCCAGGCTTGCGCGGACAGCGCCGAGCAGGCAATCGTCGATGCCTTATGGCGCGCCACTTCCGTGACGGGCCGCGACGGCCGCAAGCGGCTCTCGCTGCACGACAGCGTCCCCGATCTCGCTCAACTCCTCAAGCAATCTTCCCGATGAAAGTCCTCATTTCCGCCGACATAGAAGGCGTGGCCGGCGTGTTCCATCCCGAGCAAACGCGCGCGGGCAACGGCGAATACGAAGCCGCGCGCCGCTGGATGACGCTCGAAGCCAACGCCGCGATCGAAGGCGCATTCGCCGGCGGCGCGACCCAGGTATGGGTCAACGATTCGCACGGCGGCTTTCGCAACCTGTTGCCCGATCTGCTCGACGCACGCGCCCAGGTGGTGCTCGGCAAGCCGCGCACGCTCGGCATGATGGCCGGGCTCGAATACGGCGCGGCGCTCGTGTTCATGATCGGCTATCACGCAAAGTCGCAAGCGCGCGGCATCCTCGCGCATACGATCAACAGCTTCGCGTTCGCGCGGGTTTCGCTGAACGGCGTCGAAGTGGGCGAGGCGGGTTTGTATGGCGCGCTGGCCGAAGAATATGGCGCACGTGTGGCGCTTTTATCCGGCGACGACGTTTTTGCCGAGGAAACCGCGCCGCGTTTTCCGCGCGCGCGCTTCGTCGTGACGAAGAGCGCGACGGGGCATGCCAGCGGCGTCACGCAAAGCCCGGCCAACGCGCGCGATGCGATCGGAACGGCCGCGCGCGAAGTGGTGCGGCAGCATCTCGCCGAGGGTCATGCGCCGCACGCCACGCGCGCCGGGGCGAAACCCGTCGAGTGTGAACTGCGTGTGCAAACCACCGCGCTCGCCGATCTGTTTTGCCAATGGCCGACGCTCACGCGTGTCGATGCCGTCACGCTGCGTTTTGATGCGGCGTCGGCGGAAGATGCGGTGCGGATGCTGAATTGTTTGTCGGCGATGTCGTTCATGCTGCGTTAGGCGGGCAACGGTCGTTTGTTTTGCCCGAGCGCTCGCAACCACCGATTCCTGCCGCCACATAATCCTTCGCTATCGGCCGGCTATTGCTGCCGGCTCAACTCCCGCGCCGCGCGATCGATCACGTCGGCGATCGCACCCGCATGCGACACGGGTGCGAGGTGGCTCGACGCCATCGGCACGACTTTGGCGCCCATCCGCTCGGCCATGAATTTTTCGACGTCCGGCGATACCGCGCGGTCCTTCGTGGTCAACACGTACCACGACGGTTTCTCCTTCCACGCCACCTGGCTGACCGTTTCGCCGAACGCCTTCGCGGCGATCGGCTGCTGCGCGGCGGAGAGCACGCGTGTCAGGTTTTCGGGCACATCGGCGGCGAAGTCGGCGCGGTATTTCGCGCGGTCGAGCCAGAGAAAGCCGCTCGCGTCCGTGGTGATGCCTTTGCCTGCCGGCATCGGCGCGGCGCGCTTCATCAGATCGGCGGTCGACTCGTGCAAGTCCGGCGCGATCGCCGCGACATACACGAGGCCAGCGACGTTCGGCGCATTCGCGCCCGCTTCGGTAATCACGACGCCGCCCCATGAATGTCCGACCAACATGGTCGGGCCGTCCTGGCGCGCGAGGACGCGGCGTGTGGCGGCGACATCGTCGGCGAGCGAGGTGAGCGGGTTTTGCACCGAACTCACGTGATAACCCTTCTGCTGCAGTTTCGCGACGACGCCGTTCCAACTTGAGCCGTCGACGAAAGCGCCGTGCACCAGCACCACATTGCGCACGGGGCCGGTCATCGGCGCGGCGGACGGCGTTGGGACTGTGGAGAAAGGCGTGGCGGGCGGCGCGGTTGGCGCGTCGGTCGCCGCCGGCGCAGATGCTGCGGTGGGCGCCGCTTGATCCGGAACTGCCGTGCCCGGTGCGCTGGCCGGCTTGGCATCGGGCGCCATGATGAGTGACGCCGCAGGCGCCGTGCTTTGCGCGAGCGCACCCGCCCCAGCGAAACAGAGACACAAAGCAGCGGCGCGGAGCAGGCGTTTGGGCGACATGTTGAATCTCCGAAGGCTGAAACCTCGACTAGCGCAACATACCGAAGCGGCTCGCGGTGTCAATCAATATCGTTGCACGTCAGTAAGGTGCGGAACCGGGCGCGGGTTGCTCCCAGTATTTAGGCCCTTTCGGTCACGGTAAAATTTTTGGTTCTGCCGGGACGGACCACGAGTCTGTCCGGGTGATCGAAATCCATACACTGGGGCGCAATTTGAATAGTGCACAACAGCAGGACGGCCTGAAGCGCGGGCTCAAGAATCGCCACATCCAGTTGATCGCGCTGGGTGGAGCGATCGGCACCGGCCTGTTTCTCGGCTCGGCCAGCGTGCTTCAGGCAGCCGGCCCGTCGATGATTCTCGGCTATGCGATCGGCGGCGTCATCGCCTTCATGATCATGCGGCAGTTGGGCGAGATGGTCGCGCAGGAACCGGTTGCCGGTTCGTTCAGCCACTTCGCGTACAAGTACTGGGGCGACTTTCCCGGCTTTCTGTCCGGCTGGAACTACTGGGTGCTGTACGTGCTCGTGAGCATGGCCGAGCTGACCGCGGTCGGCACCTACGTCCATTACTGGTGGCCCGGTGTGCCGATCTGGGTGTCGGCGCTGGTGTGCTTCGCGCTGATCAACGCGATCAATCTCGCCAACGTCAAAGCCTACGGCGAAACCGAGTTCTGGTTTTCGATCGTCAAGGTCGTGGCGGTGATCGGCATGATCGCGTTCGGAGGCTATCTGCTCATCAGCGGACGCGGCGGCCCGCAAGCCTCGCTCGCCAATCTCTGGAGCCACGGCGGCTTTTTCCCGCACGGGTTTCAAGGCCTCTTCATGATGCTGGCCGTCATCATGTTCTCGTTCGGCGGGCTCGAACTGATCGGCATCACGGCGGCCGAAGCCGCCGATCCGCAGAAGAGCATTCCGAAGGCCGTGAATCAGGTGATCTACCGGATTCTGATTTTCTACATCTGCTCGCTGACAGTGCTGCTCTCGCTATATCCGTGGAACCAGGTCGCGGCCGGCGGCAGCCCGTTCGTCATGATCTTCTCGCAGATCGGCTCGACACTGACCGCGAACGTCCTCAACGTCGTCGTGTTGACGGCGGCGCTGTCCGTGTACAACAGCGGCGTGTATGCGAATAGCCGCATGCTCTACGGTCTCGCGGAGCAGGGCAACGCGCCGCGTGTGCTCATGAAGGTCGACCGGCGCGGCGTGCCGTATATGGCGATCGGTTTGTCGGCGCTCGCCACGTTCACCTGCGTGATTCTCAACTATCTGATTCCCGCTGAAGCGCTCGGCCTGCTGATGGCGCTGGTGGTGGCCGCGCTGGTGTTGAACTGGGCGTTGATCAGCCTGACGCATCTGAAGTCGCGCAAGGCGATGATGGCGGCGGGCGAGACGCTCGTCTTCAAGTCGTTCTGGTTTCCGGTCAGCAACTGGATCTGCCTCGCCTTCATGGCGATGATCCTCGTGATTCTGGCGATGACGCCGGGCCTGTCGGCTGCGGTGTGGCTCGTGCCCGCGTGGCTGGTCGTGATGTGGGGCGGCTATGTGTTCAAGCGCCGGCGCGCGGCGATGCTTGTCGGCGCGCGAATGGCCGAGCGATAAAGCTCGCGGCGGTGGGGGCGGCGAGTGTTGCGCTCTCACGTCGGCGCAGGCGTGGCGCGATCCAAGCCGCTCCACGCATGCCGCTGAAACGGCTGCGGGAGCGGTTTTTATTTGCGCGCTGACATAGCGGATTCGGAGGGCGCGCCGCTTTGAATTCGCATGATGGCTTGCCGCCTCCGCGTGGAACGGAGCCGATCCGCGAACGACCGGCGCGACGCGCAGCCGGCGCTCACGCGAACGCCGGTTCGCGCGCGCGGCGCGGCGCTGCCTGGGGTTCGCTCCCGGCTTCCTCGCCGACGTCGCGCGTATCGAGCCGGAAGGCCGCGGCCGTGTGCTGCAGATGCAGCGCCTGCTCCTTCAGCGACTGCGCCGCGGCCGCCGCTTCTTCGACGAGCGCCGCGTTCTGCTGGGTCATGCTGTCCATCTGCGTGACCGCGAGATTGACCTGATCGATGCCCGCGCTCTGCTCGGCCGCCGCCGCCGCGATCTCCTGCACAACGCCGGTCACGCGCAGAATCGCGTCTCGCGCGTCGTCGATCGTCGAGCCGGTGCTTTCGACCAGCGTCGCGCCGCTGCCGACGCGTTCCACCGCATGGCTGATCAGCTCGCGGATTTCCTTCGCCGCGGTCGCGCTGCGTTGCGCGAGACTGCGCACCTCGCTCGCGACGACCGCGAATCCACGGCCCTGCTCGCCCGCGCGCGCCGCCTCGACGGCCGCGTTGAGCGCGAGGATATTGGTCTGGAATGCGATGCCTTCGATCGTCGCGATGATCTCGACCATGCGCCCCGATTCGCTCGAAATGTCCTTCATCGCGCCGACGGCCTCGGTGATCATGTCGCCGCCCCGGTTGGCGATGTGCGCCGCGTTGGCCGCGAGTTCGCTGGCGGTGCGCGCGTGCTCCGCGGTCTGCCGGACCATCGCGGTCATCTGTTCCATGCTCGAAGCCGTTTCCTGCAACGACGCCGCCTGGTTCTCCGTGCGCGCCGACAGGTCCGCGTTGCCGTTCGCGATTTCGTTCGCGCCGCACGCGACGTTGTCGGAGGCGCGCTTGATCTGGCGGATCGTGCCGGTGAGCGCGTCGCGCATGCGCTGCATCACGTGCAGCAGGCTCGACGTGTCGCCGCTGCGCGTGGCGATCGCAACGGTCAGATCGCCGGACGCGATCGCCTCGGCGACCTCCGCCGCGTAGGCCGGATCGCCGCCGATCGTGCGGAGGATGCTGCGGTTCGTCACGGTGACGAGCGCCACCAGCAGCAGGGAGATGCCGACGAAGATCGCGCCCAGCATCCACAGCGAGCGCATGAAAGCGGCGTCGATGTCGTCGACGTAGGCGCCCGTCGCGATGATCCAGTCCCACGGCGCGTAGCGCAGCACGTAGCCGATCTTGGCGACCGCCTTCACCGGCGTCACGTTCGGGTGCGGAAACACGTAATCCACGAAGCCGCCTTCGGGCGCCTGCGCCACCGAGGCGAAGCTCACGTAATGGTGACGGCCGTCGGCATCGGCCGTTGCGGCGAGGTCGCGGCCTTCGAGCGCCGGCTTGATGGGGTGCATGACCATCCGCGGCTTCGAGTTGATCACGAGGAAATAGCCGTCCTCGCCATAGCGGATCTCGCGCAGCCGGGCGAGCGCCTGCTTTTGCGCGTCCGCATCGGACATCGCTCCGCCTTGCGCCAGCGCCGCATATTCCTTGACGATACTCACGCCGACCTGCCCGACGTTCATGAGATCGTGCTTGCGCTCCTCGATGCGGGTCTCGCGCGATTGCCAGGCGGCGAATACCGATACCGCCAGCAACGCAACGAGACTGATCAGCAGCGGCAGCCATAACTTCTGCGTGAAACGGAGCTTTCGCATCTGCGCCTTCTTCATCGAGGTTGGTGAAGTTCGCGCCGCGGCGCCGCGCAATGCGGCACTCGAAACCAGCGCGGCCGATTTGCCGGCGGACTGACTGGCAAACGGTTCCTGTCCGCGTTATCGGCGCGGCGGGAATAAAGTTTCTAGAGTTAAACCCGCGGTGGGACTTCTTGCGGTTTCGAACGCTCGATCAGAAGCTGATTGCGATTGCCGAAGGACGCGTTGAGCATCGACGTGTGGCGGTGTGACAAGCTTGGGGAATTTTTCCGCGAATGGAGGGATTTCGCGGGATTGGGTACTGAAGGATAGCGGGGGATGCTAACGCTTGGATTTTGTTTGGTGCCCAGGGCCGGAATCGAACCGGCACGCCTTGCGGCGGGGGATTTTGAGTCCCCTGCGTCTACCAATTTCACCACCTGGGCAGATCTTGCAGCGCACGCGCTGGAACATGGCGCGCGGCGAAGACGCAGATTATGGCCGAAAATCCGGCGACGGGCAAGCCGGCCGCTTTGGGTTCGCGCGAAGCCTTCACGCAAGCGTTCCCGTTCAGGCTCGAACGTATCGGTGAAGCGGATGCCATACGCACGCAATTATGCAAAAGCCCGCACGGAATGCGATGGCACAATGCGGTTCTGCTTATGCATTGCGTGTTGTCGAGTGTCAGGAAAAATGCCGTGAAAGATGTGCCAAACACCGTTGCGAAGTGCAAATCCCCGTTTCATGTGGCGGGTCACGCCTGCCGACCCGATTGCGGCGCGTGCTGTATCGCGCCGTCGATTTCGAGTCCGATTCCGGGCATGCCGAACGGCAAGCCGGCGGGCGTGCGCTGCGTGCAACTCGGTGACGATTTGCGCTGCGCGATCTTCGGGCAGCCGGAGCGGCCGGCCTGCTGTTCGGGCCTGCAACCGCAGACGGAAATGTGTGGCGCGAACCGCGACGAAGCACTCGCGTGGCTAACCCGGCTCGAAACGCAAACTCAGCCGCAAGCGCAAGCGTCGGCACGCCGATAGCGCGAACGGCGCGCCGCAACCGATGTCAGAAAAAGCTTCCACAAGGAGATTTCGCATGACCCGATCCGCTGCGCCGACCCGGCGCCGCTTCCTGCTCGCAGCGCTGACAGGCTGCGGCGCGCTTGGCATCACTGTGTCGCTGGCAGCCTGCGCCGCATCGATCTTTCCGTTCATCCCGTCGCACTACACGTTTTCGCAGCAGCAGGTGCAAGACGCGGTGCAGCGCAAGTTTCCGTATCAGCGCACGGTGTCGCAAGTGTTCGATGTCGTGCTGACGCATCCGGTGGTCGGCCTTCTGCCGGATGCGAACCGCGTTTCGGTGAAGCTCGACGCGCGCTTCGCGAGTCCGTTCATGCCGCAGCCGGTCGACGGCGTCTTCACGCTTTCCAGCGAACTCGCTTACGATGCCGCCAGCAAGTCGGTCGTGCTGAAGTCGCCGAACGTCGACAACGTCAGCGTGACCGGACAGGCGCAGGCCTACACGCAGCAGATCAACGCCGCGGCGGGACTGCTCGCCACGCAGTTGCTGACCAATTATCCGATCTACACTTTCAAGCCCGAACAACTGCAATTCGCCGGTGTGAATTACGAACCCGGTACAATCACCATCCTTACAAACGGCATACGTGTGCAAATCGTCGAGAAATGACGCAAGCGCGCGGTCGTCAGGGCCGCAGCGTTATCGTGCGGCCCTTGTTCCAACTATCTACATACAGCGATGAGGGGCACGGATGGACTGGCTATTGGCTTGCAAGGCGCTGATTCTGGGCGTCGTCGAAGGGTTGACGGAGTTCTTGCCGGTGTCGAGCACCGGCCACTTGATCGTCGCGGGCAGTCTGCTCAATTTCACCGATGAACACGCGAAAACCTTCGATGTCGTGATCCAGCTCGGCGCGATTCTCGCCGTGTGCTGGGAGTTCCGCCGCCGCATCGTCAGTGTGGTGGTCGGCTTGCCGAGCCGACCCGATGCGCGCCGCTTCACGCTGAACGTGATCATCGCGACGATTCCGGCAATTGTGCTTGGCTTGCTGTTGGAAAAGTCCATCAAGGCCGCGCTGTTTTCGCCGGTGCCGGTCGCGTTCGCGCTGGTGGCGGGCGGGGTGGTGATCCTGTGGGCCGAAGCGCGCCAGCGCGCGCAAGGCGAGAGGGCGGCGCGCGTGCAGAGCGTGGACGATCTGACCGCGCTGGATGCGCTGAAAGTGGGCCTGGCTCAATGTTTCGCGCTGATTCCAGGCACTTCGCGCTCGGGCTCGACGATCATCGGCGGAATGCTGTTCGGGCTCGACCGGCGGGTCGCCACGGAGTTCTCGTTCTTCCTCGCGATTCCGATCATGTTCGGCGCGACCGGTTACGAGCTCCACAAAGGCTGGCAACTGCTGTCCGCGGATGTGCTCGGCACCTTGGCGATCGGTTTCGTGGCGGCCTTCATCAGCGCGTTCGCCTGCGTGCGCTGGCTGTTGCGCTATGTCGCCGCGCACGATTTCACCGCTTTCGCGTGGTATCGGATCGGCTTCGGGTTGTTGATCTTGCTGGTCGGCTATAGCGGCGCGTTGAGCTGGACCAGTTGAGTTTGTCTTAACCCCGTTGCCATGAGTGCCATGAGTGCCATGAAAAAAGGTCCGCGTTTGCGGACCTTTTTCGTTGCAGCTTGCGAGGCGAGTAGCGATCAGAGCGCGCCGCGTTTACGGAACACCAGATCCCAGACGCCGTGTCCGAGCCGCAGCCCGCGGCGTTCGAACTTCGTCACGGGACGATACTCGGGGCGCGGCGCGTAGCCGTCGGCGGTGTTCTCGAGCGCGGGCTCCGCGCTTAGCACTTCCAGCATCTGTTCGGCGTAGTTTTGCCAGTCGGTCGCGCAATGCAGATACGCGCCAGGCTTCAGGCGCGAAACCAGCAAGGCGACGAATTTCGGCTGGATCAGCCGGCGCTTGTGATGACGCGCCTTGTGCCACGGATCGGGAAAGAAGATGTGCGCGCCGTCGAGGCTGTCCGGCGCGATCATCTGTTCGAGCACTTCGACCGCGTCGTGCTGAATGATGCGGATGTTCGACAACTGCTGCTCGCCCATCAGCTTGAGCAACGCGCCGACGCCTGGCTCGTGCACCTCGACGCCGAGGAAGTCGTCGTCGGGACGGTGCGAGGCGATCTCCGCGGTGGTCGCGCCCATTCCGAAGCCGATTTCCAGCACACGCGGCGCTTCACGGCCGAACACGCTGTTCCAGTCGGGTTGCTGCGGGGCGAACGGAACCACGAAACGCGGACCGAGTTCATCCATCGCGCGGCGCTGGCCGGTCGAGACGCGGCCGGCGCGCGTGACAAAGCTGCGGATACGGCGCCGGTGCGGGGCTTCCTGTTGCAGCGTGTCGCCGGCGGATTGGCCGTCGGTTTCGCTCGCGGGCGTCGTGAGTTCGTCGGGCAAGCCGGCGTCGTTTGGATCGTGGATCATTGTCGAGACTGCTACAAGGTGAGGGCTTCGCGCCGCCACTACAAAAAAGCCGCCTTCATCGAGGCGGCTCGTGCTGGATTCCGCTAGAGGCTCGAGGCTTAGCAGGAAGGTGGAGCGGGCGTTGCAAGTGCGCGTAAGGTAGCACAACCCAAAAGGCGGCGTCCAGACGAGGGTGCTTGCGGCTGGCTTCGGCATCGCCGGCATGATGACGTTTTGGTCACCGTCATGGCCATCCGTAAGTGGGATCACGCAATCCGAGGTCTTCGGCACGCGGGCTTTATCAGTTATTGCCGGCGCAATATGCGTTGAATCCCGAGGGAGAAAAATCGTTTGGGAATGCGGTGGAAGAATGCCGCGGCGGCATTCGCTATGTTCTCGGCCGGTATCACAATGCCGCGTTTGCTCGCCGGTTATGGGAAGTGAATCAGTGGGTTTGAGATGCTGAAAAACGCTGATTCTTTTTGAGTGACAAGCGCAAGAGGATGCAACAGGCGGGACATGCGGTAGATGCAGATTCTTTCGCGTGGCCGCCTGGTTTCTATCTGTCTATCTGGTTCGTCACCAGGCGGGATGGAAAGTATCTGGAGCGGGCGATGGGAATCGAACCCACGGCTCTAGCTTGGGAAGCTAGGGTATTACCATTATACGACGCCCGCAGAGCGCGCTATTTTACTCGGGAACAGGCGGTTAGCGCAAATCGCGCCGCCGCCCGCTTTCACTGGCGCAGCGAGCGCCTTCAGATCACGAAGTAAGTCAACTGAACGGCCGCGCGCGTCACCACCATCAGCAGCACCTGCACGATCACGAACAGCAGGATCGGCGAGAGGTCGATGCCGCCGAGTTGCGGCATCACGCGGCGCAGCGGATTCAGAAACGGCGCGGTCAGTTGATACAGGATCGGCATGGCCGGCGAGCGCGGATTGAGCCATGACAGCAACGCCATCAGGATCGTCAACCAGATGATCAGATTCAGCGCCCACTTGACGAGCGTCAGCACGGCGACGATCAGCAGCGTCGGCGCGAGCGTGAGCGGATCGGCGCCGGTGAGCACCACCATCAGCACCACATAGACGATCGCCGCAAGCAGAGCCGCGACGATACTCGCCCAGTCGACGTTGCGCGTGCTGTGCAGAATGCGCCGCAGCGGCAGCACGATCCAGTTGGTGGCTTGCAGCACGGCGTTCGTGACCGGGTTGTAGGGCGGCATGCGCACGACTTGCAGCCATGCGCGCAGCAGCAGGGCGGCGCCGAACAGCGTGAAGATGGTATTGAGTAAAAAGCGGGCGATATCGCCAAACATCTCGTGTCCTTATCCTTCGAATAGCGGCCGTCCACCGGCCGCGGGGTGCCGGCGCTGTCCGTCGACGCGCCGGCGGTTTCATTTGGGTTCAAGCGCTTTCTCGCGGGAGCGGCGCGTCAAGCGTCTTTCTCAAGCAATCGCGCGGCGCTCCGATTCAGCGCCTCGCGAGTCGTGTTCAACGTCGAACCAGCGCGTCGCGACCCGACCCAAGCCGCTCGACATCAAGCCGAAACCTTGATCTCGCTGATCAGGATCGTGCCGTTGCCAGCATCGGTGTAATTGGGGATGTCCGCGACCAGTTGCTCGGAAGCGGGCTTGAACGCCTTGTAGAAATCATCCGCGCTGTCGAACAGAAAGTGGCCTGCCGCGACATACGGCGGCGGCGTGCCCGGCGGCCCCGCGTTGATGCCGACGTCGACCGACCAGCCCTTCAGCGACCGCCCAAACAGTTTCGCCGCAAGCGGCATGTGCGTGACGCAGTAATAGTTCACGTCGAAATGGCCGTTTTCCCGGTACGGATAAAGGATGCTGACCTTGATCATTGTTGGTTCTCGTCTGTTGATGCCGAAGCCTGGTCCCTGAGCGTGGTGCTTAACCTGTCTTTAACCTGGTCCCTAACTTGGTCCCTAAGCCGGCCCCTAAGCGCGTCGCTGGCGGATTGCGCGCGGCGCCGGACGTCACATTATCACGGCTTACTTGACGCTTGCACCTGCCGCAGCCGCATTTAGGGAGCGGGTGAGCGATTCCTCCACGGCCTCGGCGATCGCTTCGATCGCGGCGGGCGGCGCGGCGCGGCGTCGGGCGAGTTCGACCGCGCGCCGCGACAGCAAGCCGTACAGCGCCGCATGGTCGCCGCCGAAGCCTTCGAGCAGCGCGAGCTGTTTGCGCACGACGCCCGTGTCGCCGCGTGACACCGGGCCCGCGAGCGCGTTGGGCAAACCCTTGTCGCGTGCGGTTTCAATGGTGCCGGCGAGCATCGGCAGCAGCGCGCGCAGCGCGTCGTCTTCGGCAAAGCCCAGCGTGCGCCACAGCGCGACGCATTCGGCGAGGCTGCACAGCGCAAAACTCGCGGCATAGTGCGCGGCGGCGTGATACAGCATGCGGCCGCCCGCCGGAATGGACAGCGGATGGCAGCCCAGCGCGACGGCGAGCGCCGTCAGCGAGCCCTTCAACGGCTCGTCGGCCTCGATCGTGACCGAGCAGCCGGCGATCCGGTCGAGGTCGGCGAGATCGCCGCCAAACAGGTACAGTGGATGAAAGCCCCCGACCGCCGCGCCCTGATCGCGCGCCGGCGTCAGCAGTTCGACCGGCGATGCGCCGCTGCAATGTACGAGCGCCTGGCCGTGCGGCCTGAACCGCAGTGTGTGCGCTGACGTACCGATGCTGTCGTCGGGAACGGCTAAAAAGACGATGTCCGCGGCGTCGACCACCCGTTGGGGATCGTCGAACGCCGCGCACTGCCCGATTTGACTGGCGAGCCGGCCGGCCGAAGCCGCGGTGCGGCTCGCCACCGCGGTGACCGGATAGCCGGCGCGTGAAAAACCGAGCGAGAGACAACGCGCGAGGCGGCCCGCACCGATAAAGCCGAGACGCGGCAAAGAAGACTGGGACATGGGTGCCTGCTCCAGACTGGGACGTTTGAAGGGAATGCCGCAGTATCGCGCATCCGTCCGCCCTGCGGCATGGCCGTGCCGGCTTTCCTCTGATCAGTTCGCGCCCGATATGGCGTGGCTGAGCGCTCATCGGGCGGCGCGCACCCGGTGGGCTCGCAAACTGCTTAAAGTGGACCATGAGATTGGACCATGAACCGGTTTCGCAGTTGTTGTTCCGGGTATTTGTCTCGCAGTCAGATTCGGGAGGTCACCATGAGCATTTTTTCTTACCGAAAACACTTGCGGTTCCTGACACATGCGCAGCGCCGCCGTTGGTGGGAACAGAAAAAGCGTCTTACGCCGCGCGTGCGGATCAGCGGCGCGTATGTTCCACCCAGCGTGTCCCGCGAATTCGTCTATGTGAAAGTCGGTTGAAATAGCACCGTCTCGACAGCCAGGGAATGCCCGGCGCGATTGCGTCGGGCATTTTGGGTTTTGGGCGTCGGATTGAATCTAATTTGTAATCAAAGATTACCGGTTGCCGGTCGGCCGGGGCGGCGCGGTGGAAAAGCTATTGATCGGCGCGCGTTAAGAAGACATGCAATCCCTTGGTGGGCAACTCACCGCGCGGCCCGCCTGTTGCGGGCAACGCAGGCCGCCAGAGCCGCTCCTTGCCGCGAATTGCAATTTGCAACAAATGCAAACAGCGCTATGCGATCTTTTTCGATACATTGATTTTGTAGCATGCAAGGCATGCGAAGTCGGCGACCACAGTGGGCCGCGCCAGGAGAATAGAAGTGAAAAAGATCGTTCCGTTTGTCGTTGCCGCCGCGCTCGGCGCGGGGCTTGTCGGCGCCGCGCAGGCGCATGTTTCCGTGGGTATCGGCATCGGGGTGCCGATCGCGCCGGCGTACCCGGTCTATGCCGCACCGCCGCCTGTCTATTACGCGCCGCCCCCGCCGGTGGTGTACGCGCCGCCTGTGGTCTACGGCCCGCCCCCTGCTGTGGTGGTGGGTGGCGGGTACTACGGCTACGGTCGTCCTTACTATGGCCGCGGCTACTACCGCGGTGGTTATGGTGGTTATTACGGGCACGGTCGCGGCTACTATCGTCATTGATCGCGGCAACAACGGAATGTGCCAACGGCGTAACGCCGGCTTGATCGCCGGGTTACGCCGTTTGTTTTTATGCGGGCCTTTTGAGTTGTTGCAGCGATGAAGCCTTGAGTCCGCGCTCGCGGTGTTTCGCGCCGCCGGCCCAGGTAAAAGATCATCGCGCGGTTCACGTTCCAAAGCATTGTCGAAGCTGGGAGAATGGCGGCTTCGCCACCGCTCTGGAGAGTTTCGCCGATGCAAGCGCTTCCCGCTCCCACCTTCGACGACGTACTCGACGCCGCTGTGCGTCTTGAGGGCGTCGCTCACCGCACCCCCGTTTTGACTTCGAGCACGTTCAACGAGCGCACCGGGGCGTCGGTGTTCTTCAAATGTGAAAACTTTCAGCGCATGGGCGCGTTCAAGTTTCGCGGCGCCTACAACGCGATTTCGCATTTCGACGCGGAGCAACGCAAGGCCGGCGTACTGACGTATTCGTCGGGCAATCATGCGCAGGCGATCGCGCTGTCGGCGCGCCTCGCGGGCATCAAGGCGACGATCGTGATGCCGCACGACGCACCCGCGGCCAAGGTGGCGGCGACGCGAGGCTATGGCGGCGAGGTGATCACCTACGACCGCTATACCGAGAATCGCGAGGAGATCGGCCGGCGGCTCGCCGAAGAGCGCGGCATGACGCTGATCCCGCCATACGACCATCCGCATGTGATCGCAGGGCAGGGCACGGCGGTGAAAGAGCTGATCGATGAAACCGGCCCGCTCGACATGCTGTTCGTTTGCCTCGGCGGGGGCGGGCTGATCGGCGGCAGCGCGTTGTCGGCGGCGGCGCTGAGTCCGGCGTGCACGGTGATCGGCGTCGAGCCCGAGGCGGGCAACGACGGTCAGCAATCGCTCGCGCGCGGTGAGATCGTGCATATCGACGCGCCGCGCACGATCGCCGACGGCGCCGCTTCCACGCATCTGGGCGATTACACGTTTGCGATCATCCGCAAACTGGTCGCGCGAATCGAAACGGTCAGCGACGCGCAGTTGATCGAGACCCTGCGTTTTTTCGCGCAGCGCATGAAGATGGTGGTCGAGCCGACGGGCTGCCTCGCCGCAGCCGCGGTGCTGAACGGCGTCGTTCCGGTGAAGGGCAAACGCGTGGGCGTGGTGGTGAGCGGCGGCAACGTCGATCTCGAGAAGCTCGCGCAGTTTCTCGCCTGAGCCTCGTTCGTGAGCAGGCTTCCGCTGCCACGCTTGCTGCATCTAAAGCGAGGACGGCTCGTCAGCCTCGGCTGCGAACCGTCTTTATGAGCTTGCCGCGTGCGCGGTCTGCACGATCAGATCGCGATACCCGTTGACGATCACGCTATACGAGAAGTACGCGAACAGCAGCGCCGACAGCACATGGCAGGCGCGCAGCAAACCGGTGCCGGCGCGTTTGCGCCCGTGGCTGCCGAGTCCGCAGATAAAGACCGTCCAGCACAGACCGCCGAGAAAGAAGCCGCCTAAAAACACCGGCGCGGTCGTCGCGCTCGTGGCGCCGGCTTTCGCGATCAATGCGCCGCCCACCGCCGCGAACCACAGAATCGCCGAGGGCGACGACATCGCCAGCAATACGCCGCGCAGAAAACCGCGCCACGCTGACAGATGCGGCGCATCGGCATCCGCCTCGCCGGCCACGGGCGGCGCCGAGGCCGGGAACATCGCCTCGCGCGCCATCTTCCACGTCAGAAAAAGCAGGATCGCCGCGCCGCCGATCCACACCACCCAGCGCACCGACTCGAACTGCAACAACGCGGCCATGCCCGCGAGCGCGAGCGCCGCGTAAATCAGATCGCCGATGCAGGAACCGAGGCCCAGCCAGAAGCCCGGCTTGAAGCCGTGCGACAGCGTCAGCGAAATCATGGCGACGTTCACGAGACCGATATCCAGGCACAGCGACAAGGACAGGAAAAAACCGTCCGACATCATTGAAAAGGCATGCATCCGCGCAACGGCTCCGTCAGCTTCGTTATTCAGTCTTGTTGTACCGATCGCCCTACAGGCCCAACTCGTTCCACAGCGTGTCGATGCGCTGCTTGACCGCGTCGTCCATCACGATCGGGCGGCCCCATTCGCGATCGGTTTCGCCGGGCCATTTGTTCGTTGCGTCGAGTCCCATCTTCGAGCCGAGCCCGGCCACGGGCGAGGCGAAATCCAGGTAGTCGATCGGCGTGCGGTCGACCAGCACCGTGTCGCGCGACGGGTCGACGCGCGTGGTGATCGCCCAGATCACCTCCTTCCAGTCGCGGATGTTCACGTCCTCGTCGACCACGACGATGAATTTCGTATACATGAATTGCCGCAGGAAGCTCCACACGCCGAACATCACGCGCTTGGCGTGGCCGGGATAGCTCTTTTTCATCTGCACGATCGCCATCCGGTAGCTGCAACCTTCGGGCGGCAGGTAGAAGTCGGTGATCTCGGTGAATTGCTTCTGCAGCAGAGGCACGAACACTTCGTTGAGCGCGACGCCGAGCACGGCCGGTTCATCGGGCGGTTTGCCGGTGTAGGTGGAGTGGTAGATCGCGTCGCGCCGCATGGTGATGCGCTCGACCGTGAAGACGGGAAACCACTCCTGTTCGTTGTAGTAGCCGGTGTGGTCGCCGTATGGACCTTCCAGCGCATGTTCATAGCCGGCCGACGCGCCCTTGGCCGGACGCGGCGGAGCACCTGCGGGAGCGGCCGAGGGCGTGCCTTCCTGCGGATGGATGAAGCCTTCGAGCACGATCTCCGCGCGCGCCGGAACCTGCAAACCGTCGACGCCTGGCGTGATGCACTTCGCGAGTTCGGTGCGCCCGCCGCGCAGCAGCCCGGCGAACTGGTATTCGGACAGCGTGTCCGGCACCGGCGTGACCGCGCCGAGGATGGTCGCCGGATCGGCGCCCAACACCACGGCCACCGGATAGGGCTTGCCAGGATTGCGCAATGCGAACTCGCGGAAATCGAGCGCGCCGCCGCGGTGCGCAAGCCAGCGCATGATCAGTTTGTTACGGCCGATCAGTTGCTGGCGGTATATGCCTAGATTTTGTCGGCTCTTATTCGGGCCTTTTGTGACGGTAAGACCCCATGTGATCAGCGGGCCGGCATCGCCCGGCCAGCAGGTCTGAATCGGCAGTTTTTCCAGGTCGACATCGTTGCCTTCCCAGACGATTTCCTGGCAGGGCGGCGCGCTCACCGTTTTGGGCGCCATGTCCCAAACCGCCTTCGCGAGCGAGAAGAGCTTGCCGGCATCCCTGAATCCTTTCGGCGGCTCCGGTTCCTTCAATGCGGACAGCAGACGGCCGACGTCGCGCAGCGATTCGAGTGCGGCGCCGTCGCCTTCCCCGGCTTGCGTGTCGATGCCCATGCCGAGCGCGACGCGGCGCGGGGTGCCGAACAGGTTGCCGAGCACGGGAAACGCATGCCGCTGCCTGCTCTCGAACAGCACGGCCGGGCCCCCGGCGCGCAGCACGCGATCGCATATCTCGGTCATTTCCAGGACGGGGGAGACGTTTTGCGAGATACGGCGGAGTTCACCGATCTGTTCCAGGCGGCCGACGAAATCGCGCAGGTCTTTGTATTTCATCTGTTGCGGTTCAGAGCCGCGCAAGCGGCGAAAAAGGAGGGCGCGGCAAGCATTTGCGGCACCAAAACAATTGTCGATTTTACCTGTGTTGGCTGACGCACGTGGATTGGCCAAACGGCCAGGTTCGAACGAGAGAATCGAGATAGATCGAGAAGGGCTTGGCGCGCGGTTTTGAGTGGCCTAAGCGCCTTTCATTATTACAATTAGTTATACTTTTGCCTATCTATAGTGTTGACGATCTATAAAACGCTGAATAGAATCCGTCCACGTTGGTTGCAGGGCGTGAACCTTTTTACCACTGCCCCCGGTCCCATCAGACGCAACGCGTCACCGTTTTGCCGACCCCCTGCACGGTATCTGACGGCCTTGTTGAAGTCCTCGCCAGCGTCCGACTGACGCTGGTTTTTCGCGTGGGAGCCGCCGCCCGCCTGCTTTTTGGTATGCCGCGGGCTCTTTCCAGGATGGCTCCCCACAAACGGTATGTGCCGTTTTCCCGACGCCGCTGCTGGCCGAACCAGACAGAGCACGCGACGTCTTGACTCTGCGAATGTGTGTTACCGCCTGTTGAACTGGCGGAGTTCGCGGATCATGCAACATGGGAGATCTGAATGAACGCCTGGTTATCGTGGCGTCCCGATGAGCGTATCGCGCAAGTTGTGCGCGGTGTGCTGCGTCGCGGGACCCGAATGAGTCATCACCTGTTCAGCATCGTCGGCGGTATCGCCGTCGTGGTGGCGCTCGCGCTGTGGCTGATGCCGGCCGCCTGGCGCGGCACCGTGGCCGCCAAGCTGATGCCGGTCATTTCCGCCGCTGTGCAAGCCGGTCCCGCACGTCTGCTGCAGGGCCATCCGCTGCCGGCCTTCGGACCGGCTGGAAGCGCGGCTTCCGACGACTCGTTGTCCGCGAATTCGGGCGCTGCCGACGCGATCGGCGGGGCGAGCAACGCCAACACCATCGTGAGCACCAGCAATACCGGCTACGACGGCGCCTTTGACGGCACGGGCTCGGCCGGCATGGGCGTGGCCGCGCTGAACGGGCTCGACCCGCGCACCATGCACAGCGTCGCCGCGCTGGCGGAGCTGATTCCGTCGCAGCGCGTCTCGGCCGACGCACGCGACGACCGTGTGCTCATCTCGACTCGCGAGCAGGATCTGGTGGCGTCGTACCTCGCGCGCCGCTATCGCGTGGCGCAAGAGCCGGTGAGCGAGCTCGTGAAGGCCGCGTTCGACACCGGCCGCGAAGTCGGTCTCGATCCGCTCCTGCTGCTGTCGGTGATGGCGATCGAATCGGGCTTCAATCCCTACGCTGAGAGCGGCGTCGGCGCGCAAGGGCTGATGCAGGTGATGTCCAAGGTGCATTCGGACAAGTTCCAGTATTTCGGCGGGCAGAGCGCGGCGCTCGAACCGGTCGCGAACATCAAGGTGGGCGCGCTGGTGCTGAAGGACTGCATCGCGCGCGGCGGTTCGCTGCCGGGCGGCTTGCGCCTGTACGTCGGCTCGACCTCGCAGGACGACGGCGGTTACGGCGCCAAGGTGATGGCCGAGCGCGGCCGGCTGCGCGACGTGGCGCGCGGCCGCAAGGTGCCGGTCAATGCCCCGCAGGCGCCGGTCCTGACAGCCTCGAACAATGCGCCTGCCGCGGCTGGCACGAACAACGGCAAGCGCGTGCAGGTGACGCTGGAAGGCAGTCGTCCGCTGAGCGCGGCAGCGCCGAAGACGCCGGTTTCCGAGCAGGACGACGCCAGCTCGAATGCGCCCAAGCATGTGGCATCGGCTTCGGAGATGGGCGCCTGAGGTTCACGGCGTTACGCTGATCGCGTATTGCGACAGCGATGGTTACGAAAAAGGACACCCGACGAGGTGTCCTTTTTGCGTTTGGGGAACGGCGTTTGGTTCGGCTGGCCGCGGCTGATGGCTCATATGACTCATACGGCCCCTGGCTCCTGTCGGCCGTGACCCGCGCGGCGTGCCGCTTTTTCCGGTCAATGTAACCCGAAGAGCCTCGCCAACCGGTCGACCGCTTCTTCCAGTTTCGGATAGGCGGTTGCGTACGACAGCCGGATGTACTGCTTCGGCGCGTGCGTGCCGAAGTCCATGCCCGGCACCAGCACCACGCCCGCATCGTGCAACATCGCCCTGGTGAGCGCCGCGCTGTCGCCGGCCGCCGGATGCGCGACCGTGCGGCAATCGGCGTACACGTAGAACGCGCCGTCCGGCATCACCGGCACCGAGAAGCCGAGCGATTCCAGGGCCGGCGCAATGAAGTCGCGGCGGCGCTTGAATTCGAGCCGCCGCGCTTCGTAGATCGCGATCGTTTCCGGTTCGAAGCACGCTAGCGCCGCATGCTGGGCGAGCGCGGACGCGCAGATGAACAGGTTTTGCGCGAGCTTTTCGAACGCGCCGACCATGCCGGGCGGCACCACCAGCCAGCCCAGACGCCAGCCGGTCATGTTGAAGTACTTCGAGAAACTGTTGACGGTGATCACGTCGTCGCCGAACGAGAGCGCCGACACGGGCTTCGCGTCGTAGCTCAGGCCCTGGTAGATCTCGTCGACGATCGTGAAGCCGCCGCGCGCCCGCACCGCCTTGACGATGCGTTCCAGTTCGGCCGGTTCGATCGACGTGCCGGTGGGGTTCGACGGCGACGCCAGCAGCACGCCACGGGTGCGCTCGTTCCACAGGCGCTCGACGTCCGCGGCGGTCAGCTGGAAACGCTCGGCTGGGCCGCTCGGCACCATGACCGGCTTGCCTTCGGCGGCGATCACGAAATGACGGTTGCACGGATAGCAGGGGTCGGGCATCAGCACTTCGTCGTCGCGATCGACCAGTGCCGCGCAAGCCAGCAGCAATGCCGCCGAAGCACCGGCGGTGACGACGATCCGCGCCGGATCGACGCTCACGCCATGGACCTCGGCGTAATGCGCGGAAATCGCCTCGCGCAGCGCATGCAGGCCGAGCGCGCTGGTGTATTGCGTGACGCCGCGGCGCAACGCGCTCGCAGCCGCCTCGATGACCGGCTCGGGCGCGGTGAAATCGGGTTCGCCGATTCCCATGTGAATGATGTCGCGCCCGTCGCGCTCGAGGAGCGCGGCTTCCTTGGCCAGTTCCATCACGTAGAAAGGCTGGATGGCGTCGACGCGCGCAGCAAGCCGCACCAAGGGTTCGGTCACGGAGTTCATACGATCAAATCCAGTTCAGAAGCAAGGGCGGGACGGCGTCTCGTGCATCAGGTTCGTGCATTCGACGACGTCCTTGCAGCGTTCGGCCCTGCTCGAATACGGCGCATGGCGCGCGACGCGGCCACGCGTGTGACACTTCAATGCTTGCGGGCGGCCTGTGTTTCAGCGACGCGCAGTTGCGCCGACAGCTTGTCGAGCACGCCGTTCACGTACTTGTAGCCGTCGGAGCCGCCGAACGTCTTGGCGAGCTCGACCGCTTCATTGATGACCACGCGATAGGGAATGTCCAGGTGGTTCTTCAGTTCGAAGGCGGCGACCAGCAGCACCGCGCGTTCGACCGGCGAAAGCTGCTCGAGCGGGCGATCGAGGCACGGTGCGATAGCGGCGGAGAGCGCCTCCGAATCGCGGATCACGCCGTGCAGAATGGCGTCCAGATGCTCGTGGTCGGCCTTGTCGTAGCCCTGCGCGCCGCGCAGTTGCGCGTCGATTTCACCGCCGGGCGAGCCCGACAGCAGCCACTGATAGAGCCCCTGCGTGGCCAACTCGCGGGAGCGACGGCGTGCGCTCTTCATGCCTGTTCCTCTTCTTCGTCTTCTTCCTCATCGTCGCCGCCGAGTTGTTCGAGCGCGACGGCGAGGTTCGCCATTTCGACGGCCACGCGCGCCGCATCGCGACCTTTCTCGGTCATGCGGGCGACGGCTTGCTCGTCGTTTTCGGTGGTCAGCACCGCGTTCGCGACCGGAATGCCGAAATCGAGGCCGATACGCGTGATGCCCGCGCCGCTTTCGTTCGACACCAGTTCGAAGTGGTAGGTCTCGCCGCGAATCACCGCGCCGAGCGCGATCAGCGCGTCGAATTGCGCGCTTTCGGCGAGCTTTTGCAGCGCGAGCGGAATTTCCAGCGCGCCCGGCACTGTGACGAGCAGCACGTCTTCACCGGTCACGCCGAGGCGTTCGAGTTCCTCGATGCAGGAGTCCGCGAGGCCGTTGCAAACGGGTTCGTTAAAGCGCGCCTGGACGATGCCGATGCGCAGTCCGTCGCCGTCGAGATTCGGTTGATATTGTCCGATTTCCATGTGAATTCCGTAGTGTTTTGAGTGAGCGCGAAGCGCGTGAATGGTCGGATCAGCCTTGCTGCGGGGCCTGCGAGGTGCTGCCCGGCATCGGCACGAAGCCCGTGACTTCGAGACCGTAGCCCGACATGCTGCCCAGCTTGCGCGGGTTCGACAGCACCTGCATCTTGCCGACACCGAGTTCGCGCAGAATCTGTGCGCCGATGCCGTACGTCTTGAAGTCGACCGGGCGGCGTTTGAGCGCCTCCGCTTTTTCCTTCGAATCGAACGCCTTGAAAACGTCGATCAGATGATCTTTCGAATCGCCGCAGTTCAGCAGTACGATCACACCGAGGTCGTGTTGGGCGATTTCCTTCATCGCCGCGTCCAGCGTCCACGAATGGGTGGATTCGCCGACTTCGAGCAGATCCAGCACCGACAGCGGTTCGTGTACCCGCACCAGCGTGTCGTGGTCGGGTTGCGGCGTGCCGCGCACGAGAGCGATATGCGGCTGGCCGCTCGGCTGGTCGAGATACATCACCGCGCGAAACGCGCCGTGCGCGGTTTGCATGGTGCGCTCGCAAATCCGCTCGACGATCGACTCGGTGCGGCTGCGATAGTGGATCAGGTCCGCGATCGTGCCGATCTTCAGGCCGTGCTCGCGGGCGAATTCCAGCAGATCCGGCAGGCGCGCCATCGTGCCGTCGTCCTTGATGACTTCGCAGATCACCGCGGCCGGCGTGAGGCCGGCGAGCGCCGTGAAATCGCAGCCGGCTTCCGTGTGGCCGGCGCGCACCAGTACGCCGCCCGGCTGAGCCATGATCGGAAACACGTGGCCCGGCTGCACGATGTGCTCCGCTTTCGCGTCCGGCGCGACCGCCGTGGCGATCGTGCGGGCGCGGTCGGCCGCCGAAATGCCGGTGGTCACGCCTTCGGCCGCTTCGATGCTGACCGTGAACGCCGTGCCGTACTGCGTGCCGTTGCGGTAGGTCATGAGCGGCAGGTTGAGCAGCTTGCAGCGTTCCTGCGTGAGCGTCAGGCAGATCAGACCGCGGCCGTAGCGGGCCATGAAATTGATCGCTTCCGGCGTGACGAATTCGGCGGCGATCACGAGGTCGCCCTCGTTTTCGCGGTCTTCTTCGTCGACGAGGATCACCATCCGGCCTGCTTTCAGTTCGGCGATGATCTCTGGAGTGGAGGCGAGCGTCATGTTGGCGAGATTTTCGGGAAAGCGCGTATTTTACGCCACGCGCCCGTCCACGTCGCCTCTGCCGGACGGCATAGGCCGTTTGGCCGACTGGCGCTGAGCCGTCCGCTGTTGCTATGCTCGTTCGAACGGTGGATGCATGAACGGGTTGAGGGCGGCAAGGCGCCGCCGCCAGCCCATGCGTGTGCGGGTGTTGCCGGTTTTTGCAGTTTGTTATGTCGGCGTGTTTCAGTCAGCGGAGACAGCCTTGTTCCTTGGGAGATTTGCGGCTATATAATAAAAGTTATATAGCGAGGAGGGCGTCATGCTTACTTTCAAGGTCACAACGGTGGGGGCTTCGGCTGGCTTCATTCTCACCAAGGAGGCGATGGCACGCCTCAAGGTACAGAAGGGCGATACGGTCTATCTGACCGAGGCACCCGAAGGCGGGTACCGGATCACGCCATACAACCCGGACTTTGAACGCCAGATGAAACTGGCTGAAGAGATCATGCACGATGATCGCGATATTTTGCGAGCACTGGCCAAATGACAGCATGGCGTTGGGTGCGCGCGGATCTCACTTATGCCGTGCATGATCGCCAGCTTGCCGAGCACGGCGGGCTCGATGGCGTGCGCGACAAAGGGGCGGTGGAGTCGGCGCTCGCACGGCCGCAGAATCTGGACGTGTATGCGGATGCCGATGCGGCTGCCCTGGCAGCGGCCTATGTCTACGGGTTGGCGCGGAATCATGGCTTCGCGGACGGCAACAAGCGAACAGCCTGGGTGGTTGGGCGGCTTTTCCTCGCCGACAATGGCTATCGGCTGAAGTTTGATCCCGCCGACGCGGTAAAGACGATGGAAATGGTCGCCGCGGGGGCGCTCGAAGAAGTTGCGCTGGCGGAGTGGTTCCGGCAGCGGATCGCCGAGTAAGTCGGCGAGGACTAACCCGGAGACCCCGCCTGGTTCAACGAACTACGACCGACCCGTGGTTGACGCCGCCGACAGCATGCGCTCAACATACCGCGCGATCAGATCGATCTCCAGATTCACCTTCGCGCCTTCGCGCAGATGCTTGAGGGCGGTGACTTCAACCGTGTGGGGAATCAGGTTGATCGAGAATTCGCAGCCATCGTCGCGATCTTTAACCGAGTTGACGGTCAGACTCACGCCGTTGACAGTGATCGAGCCTTTGTACGCCAGATAGCGGCCGATCTCGCGTGGCGCCAGCACGCGCAGTTCGTGCGATTCGCCGACCGGCGCGAAATGCGTGACCGTGCCGAGGCCGTCCACGTGGCCGGAGACGATATGGCCGCCGAGCCGGTCGTGCGCGCGCAGCGCCTTCTCGAGATTGACTTCGCCGGGTTCGCCGAGGCCCGCCGTGCAGTTCAGGCTTTCGCGCGACACGTCCACTTCGAACGAATGCGCGGTTTTCGCGACCACCGTCATGCAGGCGCCCTGGATCGTGATGCTGTCGCCGAGCTGCACGTCCTCGAGATCGAGGCCGCCGGCTTCGACGTTCAGCCGCACGCCCGCGTCGCCGTCCGTGCCCAGCGGCTTGACTGATTCAATGCGGCCGACTGCCGCGACGATTCCTGTGAACATCGTGCTATTCCTTGCTCAATTCGAAACGGGTGGGGATGCCGGATCGGTGCCGGGGCCGGCGGTATGCTCAGGCGCGACCGAGGGCACGAAGCGCGCGAGAATCCGCAGATCGTCGCCGATCCGGTCGATCGAGTGGAAATTCAGTTTGACGCGGCCTTCGAGCGTTTCGGGGGCGCTCAGATTGAACATGCTCATCGAGTCCATGCCGAGCAGGCTCGGCGCGAGATAGACGAGCAGTTCGTCGACGCAGCCTTCGCGCAGCAGCGAGCCGTTCAGCTTGTAGCCCGCTTCCACGTGCAGTTCGTTCACGTTGCGCTCGCCGAGCACCGTGAGCATGGCGGGCAGGTCGACCTTGCCGGCGGCGTTCGCCAACTGCACGATTTCGGCGCCGCGATCGCGCAGCGCGTTGGCGCGCTCGGTATGACGCTGGTCGAGATTGCCGCAAAAAATCAACGTGGATGCGCCGGCCAGGATCTGCGCTTCAGGCGGCACGTCGAGCTGGCTGTCGATCAGCACGCGCCGCGGCTGGCGCGGCGTGTCGACGGCGCGCACCGTCATGCGCGGATCGTCTTCCCTGACGGTGCCGATGCCGGTCAGAATCGCCGACGCGCGGGCACGCCACGCATGACCGTCGGCGCGCGCCGCTTCGCCGGTGATCCATTGGCTGATGCCCGAGGGCAAGCCGGTGCGGCCGTCGAGCGAGGCCGCCACTTTCATCCGCACCCACGGGCGGCGGCGTGTCATGCGCGACACGAAGCCGATGTTCAGTTCGTGCGCTTCGTTGGCGAGCAGCCCGCAGCGTACTTCGATGCCGGCGTCGCGCAGCATCGCGAGGCCACGCCCGGAAACTTGCGGATTGGGATCTTCCATTGCCGCGACCACGCGCGCGACCTGCGCCTCGATCAGCGCGTTCGCGCACGGTGGCGTGCGGCCGAAATGGCTGCACGGTTCGAGCGTCACGTAGGCGGTGGCGTCGCGCAAATCGTGACCGCGCGAGCGCGCGTCTTTCAACGCGCGGATCTCGGCATGGTCCTGCCCGGCCGGTTGCGTGAAGCCCTCGCCGATCACCGTGCCGTTCTTGACGAGTACGCAACCCACACGCGGATTGGGGTCGGTCGTGTACATGCCGCGGTTGGCCAACGCGAGCGCGCGTTCCATATGGACGAAGTCGGTTTGCGAGAACATCGGGGTCCGGTCGGTACGGTGGCTAGGCAGTATGGGGCGTCGGTTCAGGCTTCGGTACGGTTTGCGTTGCGTCCGTTGCGGGGTTCAGGCCGAGAGCGAGGCGAACACGCCGCGCGCCGCGTCGATCGTGGCGTCGATGATCGCGTCGTCATGAGCGATGGACACGAAGCCCGCCTCGTAAGCCGACGGCGCGAAGTACACGCCGGCGTCGAGCATCTTGTGGAAGAACCCGTTAAAGCGCGGCACGTCGCTCTTCGTGACCTCGGCGAAGCTCGCCGGGATCGATTCGGTGAAGTACAGCCCGAACATGCCGCCCAGCGAATCGGCCGCGAACGGCACGCCGGCTTCGCGCGCCACCGTCGCGAGACCTTGCGCGAGCCGCGTGGTGCGCGCGGCCAGCGTGTCGTAGAAGCCCGGCGCCTGGATCAGTTGCAGCGTTTTCAGGCCGGCGGCAACGGCGATCGGATTGCCCGAGAGCGTGCCCGCCTGATAGACGCCGCCGAGCGGCGCGAGGTGAGCCATGATCTCGCGCCGGCCGCCGAAAGCCGCCGCCGGCATGCCGCCGCCGATCACCTTGCCGAGGCACGTCAGGTCCGGCGTGATGCCGTAGACCTCTTGTGCGCCACCTAACGCGACGCGGAAACCGCACATCACTTCGTCGAAAATCAGCACCGAGCCGTATTCGGTGCACAGACGACGCAGCGCTTGCAGGAATTCGGGCGTGGCGCGCACGAGGTTCATGTTGCCCGCGACCGGCTCGACGATCACCGAGGCGATTTCGTTGCCGAATGCCTTGAACGCTTCCTCGAGTTCCGCGACGTTGTTGTATTCGAGCACCGTGGTGTGCTTGGCGATGTCGACCGGCACGCCTGCCGAAGTCGGGTTGCCGAAGGTCAGCAGGCCCGAACCCGCCTTGACCAGCAGGCTGTCGGCGTGGCCGTGATAGCAGCCCTCGAACTTGACGATACGGCTGCGGTTCGTGAAGCCGCGCGCGAGACGCAGCGCGCTCATGGTCGCCTCGGTGCCGCTCGATACCATGCGGACCTGTTCGATCGAGGGCACCAGCTTGCAGATTTCCTCGGCGATTTCTACTTCCGACTCAGTCGGAGCGCCGAACGAAAAGCCGTTGACCAGCACGCGCTGCACGGCTTCGAGCACTTCCGGGTGGACGTGGCCGAGGATCATCGGACCCCACGAGCCGATGTAATCGGTGTAACGCTGGCCGTCCGCGTCCCAGAAGTAGGCGCCTTGGGCGCGCTCGATGAAGCGTGGCGTGCCGCCGACCGAGCGAAATGCGCGG
Source organism: Paraburkholderia terricola (assembly GCF_003330825.1). Classification (NCBI taxonomy): domain Bacteria; kingdom Pseudomonadati; phylum Pseudomonadota; class Betaproteobacteria; order Burkholderiales; family Burkholderiaceae; genus Paraburkholderia; species Paraburkholderia terricola. Next base: position 3,161,279 of record NZ_CP024941.1, on the reverse strand, counting down.
ACCGGCGAATTCACGCCGCCAGGAATGGTGCGTTGCGCGCGGTCGAAGAGGGTTTCGTTTTTGGACATGACGATGGATGGAATTGGGGTTGCGCAGCGGCGCGTGGGGTGTGCAGCCGGTTCGCGCGGCGCCGGGGTGAGTGGAGAAATTGTACCGGAGTCAGCGTGAACGGGCTTTGCGGTAGCCCCTGTCAGGCTGGGCTTGCACGCAGTGATTGCGCGCGTGGCTCATCGACGCCGGTTGCGTGTCGTTGCAATGGGTTTCGTCGCAGCCCTGGTTGCCGCCTTGGTCCCGCCCGCACCCGCGCTTTGGTTCGACGGTGTTGGCGACGTGTCCGACTTGATCGCCGTGCGACTTTGCGCCGCGCTCTTTTCAGCAGCGGCCGCATGCGCGGTGACCTTGCTCGAGCGCGTGGGTCCCGCCGGCGCGGCATCGAATCCCGGCGGTTTGCGCCTGCCGGTGAGCTCGGCCCAACGCTTTTCCAATGCACCTTCGGCGATCGGCTTGATGACGGTGCCGGAACTCTGTGCATCCCATGTCTGCACCGAGAACGGATGCACGCGCAACGCTTCGCGTGGGATCACCGGGCTCTCGTGCGCATCGACCAGCCAGTCGTAGGCGAAGTCGATGCACAGCCGGTAGCCGCGTTTGGTCGCCGGGTCGGGAACCTCATAGGGGGCGCGCGTCACGTAACCGGAGCCGAAAATGCCCTTCGGCTCCTGGGCGACGCGATGCAGGAACACGCGATCACCCGGCAGGATGCCGCGAGCGAATCCGCACCCCCACACGTCAGTCACCGCGATACCCGAGGCGACGCGCCTTGCCACGTCGGGCAATTCGGGCCACGGCCATTTCCTGGGGCTCCAGATCAGCAGGAATGCGGTCATCGAAAGTCCAGGCGGAACGGTGGGCAAAGGGCACGGCGGACACACGAGGCGTAGCGTCCGCGTGGTTCAGGCGGCAGCTTAACCGATCGGCGACGCGCTTGCCGCAGGCGCATTCTCATGTGGCTGCCGATCACGATCCGACGCGGCGGCGCTTTAACCGTCGCGTACAATCGAGGCCGTCAAGCTGCTGTTTTCCCTGTTTCACCGCTTCGCTGCCGGTCACGGCGCGGCGCTTCATCTGGATTCCCATGTCTCACGTCGTCAGACGCCGGCCCGATGGCCGGCTGATTCTGTTGCTCGGTGCGCTTGCCGCATGCGGACCGATTTCCATCGACATGTATTTGCCGAGCCTGCCGACCATCGCGCAGGCGTTCGCCATCAGCACCGGCGCCGCGCAAACGACGCTCACCAGCTTCATGTTCGGCTTTTCGATCGGCATGCTGCTCTATGGTCCGCTGTCGGACACGTATGGCCGCCGACCCGTGTTGCTCGGCGGCATCGTCATGTATGCGGTGGCCAGCGTGGCGTGCGCGCTGTCGTTCTCGATCGGATCGCTTATCGTGTTCCGCTTCGTGCAGGCACTGGGCGCGGGCGCGGCCTCGGTGCTGGCGCGCGCGATTGCGCGCGACGCGCACGGGCCGACCGACGCCGCGCGCGTGCTGTCGATGCTCGCCATCGTCACCTCGATCGGGCCGTTGCTGGCGCCGTTGATCGGCGGGCAGTTGCTGCTGCTCGGCGGCTGGCGCGTCGTGTTTGTGGTGTTGACGCTGTTCGGGACGGTTTGCGCGGTGACCGCGTTCCTCAAGGTGCCTGAAACGTGGCCGCGCGAGAAGCGTGCGCAGTCGGCCTTGCTGCAATCGTTCGGCGCATACGGCAAGTTGCTGCGCGATCCGGTCGCGTGGGGGCACATGATGTGCGGCGGCATGGCGTTCGCCTCCATGTTCGCGTACATCACCGCGACGCCGTTCGTGTACATCGAATATTTCCACGTGTCGGCGCAACACTACGGATTTCTGTTCGCGCTGAATATCGTCGGCATCATGCTCGGCAACTTGATGAACACGCGTCTCGTCGGCCGGCTCGGATCGCTGCCGATCATTTCGTTTTCGGCGAGCGTCAGTTGCATCGCTTCGCTGTTCGTCTGCCTCGTGTCGCTGACGGGATGGGGCGGGTTGTGGTCGATCGTGGCCGGTCTGTTTTTCGTGGTCGGCGTGGTGGGTCTGTTATCCGCCAATTGCACGACCGATCTGATGCACCGCTATCCGGCGAATGCCGGCGCCGCGGCCGCGGTGTTCGGCGCGATGCAGTTGGTGCTGGGCGCGTTGTCGAGCCTCGCGGTCGGACTTTGGGAGGACGGCTCGCCCAAGGGCATGGGCATTGTCGTTGGCGTGGCGGGCTCGCTGTGCTACGTCGGGCGGATCCTGGTCGTCCGGTGGCATGGAACGAAGGTGCCCGTTGCCGCCGCTTGATGGCGAGTTGACCTCGCCGCGCGACGGCTACGGAAAACACCAGGTGTTGCGCGCGCGCGACCGTGCAGTTTGATTTGCGTTGCTATGATGGTGTCACTGTTCCTCGGAGCGGCAATCATGGCGATCAGAGACTTGATGAATGGCGAACGGCAGCATGCCGCTTTTGCCGAAGCGCAGAAGCTGGCGGACAGCGGCGCGTATCACGACTACACCGATATCGAATACGTCTTGCGCTTTGATTACGGATTGTCCGACGTATCGACATTGCTCGACAGCCAGTTGATGCATCGCGATCTGAATCGCCGTTGCGCCGATGCGCGCGAGAAGCTGGAGACGCTTGGCGTGTGATGTGTGACGCGCGGGGCGGGGGACGGGCGGTCTATACCGGCTCTTTCGCTGGAACGGTTGATCGCGCGAAATATCGCGGTGTCGGTTTGCCGCGTTGTCTCTCTGCGAGCGTTCTCCATGCTTTCGCGTAAGCCGTTGCGGTCGCACGATCGAGCCGCATGTGGCGCATGTGGCGCATGTGGCGCATATGCGCGGGCATGCACCGCATAGTCACCACCTTCGGAGTCGGATTCATGGCTGATAGCCAGCAGGCCCTTCGTTTGCCGCATACAGACAACCCCGTCAACCTCGCGAAACCGGGCGGTCATTACAGTCACGTCGCGATCGCCAACGGTTTTGTTTTCGTGTCGGGACAGTTGCCGATCAATGCGCAAGGCGAGAAGCTTTCCGGCGCCTCGTTCGAGGTTCAGGCGGAGCAGGTGCTGGCCAATCTGCGGGCCGCATTGGAAGGCGCCGGCAGCAGCATCGCGCAACTGGTGCAGGTGCGCGTCTATATCGCGGATGTCGAATACTGGATGAGCTTCAATCAGATCTATGCGCAATGGGCCGGCGACGCACGGCCGGCGCGTGCGGTCGTGCCGGTTCCGCAACTGCATTACGGATTGAAGATCGAGGTTGAGGCGACCGCGCTGGTTTAGGTGGTGGTGGCAAAAAACAGCGAGGGGCGCGACCGGAGCGGACCACAAGTCGATCAAATTAGACGAGCCGACTCGTTCATTGCGCGTTGATTGCTATCACGCCCAGTAGAAACGCAAAACGGACCTCGCGGTCCGTTTTGCATTGATGATCTGGCGGAGGCGGTGAGATTCGAACTCACGGAAAGATTGCTCCTTCGCCGGTTTTCAAGACCGGTGCCTTAAACCGCTCGGCCACACCTCCAAGCCGCAAATTGTAACCTGAAAAAACCTCGTTGCGGCGTCCGGCCAGCCTGCAATCACTGCGAATCCTTCAGAAACAGCGCTTGCAAATCGTTCAGAAACGCCTGGCCGAGCGGCGTCGGCGCAATCTTTTCATGGTCGCGCGTAATCAGCTTGCGCTGTTCCGCTTCCTGTAAAGCCGGTTCTATCGACGTCATCGACATGCCCGTGCGTTCGATGAACCGATGCACCGGAAACCCCTCCACCAGCCGCAGCGCGTTCAGCATGAACTCGAACGGCAGATCGCGTGGTCCGACCTCGTGCTCTTCCTGCACTGCCGCGCCGGCCTTGGCCTGCTCGATGAAGGTGGTGGGATGCTTGTAGCGCGCCTGACGCAACACGCGATTCGGAAACGACAGCTTGGTGTGCGCGCCCGCGCCGATGCCGAGATAGTCGCCGAAGCGCCAGTAGTTCAGATTGTGCTTGCTCTGACGATGCGGCCTCGCATACGCCGACACCTCGTAGCGCTCGTAACCGGCCGCCGCCGTGCGTTCGTGAATCCAGTCCTGCATATCGGCGGAGGCATCGTCGTCGGGCAAGGCGGGCGGGAATTTGGCAAACAGCGTGTTCGGTTCGAGCGTCAGGTGATACAGCGACAAGTGCGGCGGCGCGAACGACAGCGCCGTTTCGACGTCCGCCTGGCATTCGGCGAGCGTCTGCCGCGGCAGGCCGAACATGAGGTCGAGGTTGAAGTTGTCGAACGTGGTCGCGGCGACTTCGACGGCGTGACGCGCTTGCGCCGAGTCGTGGATCCGGCCGAGCGCCTTCAGGTGCGCTTCATTGAAGCTCTGGATGCCCACCGACAAGCGGTTCACGCCGCTCGCGCGAAACTGCGCGAACTTGTCGGCCTCGAAGGTGCCGGGGTTGGCTTCAAGCGTGATTTCCGCGTCGGCGTCGAGCGGCAGCAGCGCGCGCACGTCGGAGAGCATGCGGTCGAGCCCGGCCGCCGACAGCAGGCTGGGCGTGCCGCCGCCAATGAACACCGTATGCACCTGGCGTCCCCAGACGAGCGGCAGCGCCATCTCCAGATCGGCGCGCAAGGCGTCGAGATAGTCGTTCTCGGGAAATGTCTCGCCTTTCCACTCGTGCGAATTGAAATCGCAATACGGACACTTGCGCACGCACCACGGAAAATGCACGTACAACGACAACGGCGGCAGCGACGTCAGCCGAATGCTGCCCGGCGACGTGAATGCCTTGATGACGCCATTGCCGATATCGGCCGGCGCCGGTCTGATCGGAATCACGCTTCCTCCGTCAAACGCGCGAGCAGTTGCCGCAACGCCATTGCGCGATGGCTGCCGGCGTTCTTCACCGCCGGCTCGAGTTCCGCGGCGCTGGCATTCAGCGACGGCAAAAAGAAGTACGGGTCGTAGCCGAAGCCATGCCGGCCGCGCGGCGCGTCCAGAATCTCGCCATGCCAGCGGTCTTCCGCGATCAACGGCTCGGGATCGTCCGCGTGACGCACGAGCGCCAGCACGCAGTAGTAATACGCGCGCCGGTCGGCTTCGCCCTTCAACAGGGAGACGAGGCGCGCGTTATTCGCGGCATCGCTCTTCTCGCCGCCGGCCAGTTGCGCGTAACGCGCCGAATAGACGCCCGGCGCGCCGCGCAGCGCGCGCACGCACAGGCCGGAATCATCCGCGAGGGCGGGCAGGCCGGTGAGCTTCGCCGCATGACGCGCCTTGGCAAGCGCGTTCTCGACGAAAGTCGGATGCGGCTCTTCCGCCTCCGGCACGTTCAACTCGCCTTGCGGAATCAATTCGATGCCGGCCGCGCCGAGCAGCGCCGCGAATTCGCGCAGCTTGCCCGCGTTGTTCGACGCCAGCACGACTTTTGTCAACGGCGAACCTGATGCAATCGCGCCGTTGCCTTGACGACCTTCACTCACCCTTGTGCTCCAACGCTTCTTTCTGCTTCGCGATCAGCGTGTTGATGCCGTCGCTCGCCAGATCAAGCAGCGCATTCATTTCAGCGCGCGAAAACGGCACGCCTTCGGCCGTGCCCTGAACTTCGACGAAGCCGCCCGCGCCCGTCATCACCACGTTCATGTCGGTGTCGCATTGCGAGTCCTCGTCGTAATCGAGGTCCAGCACCGGCAGTCCGTCGTACACGCCGACCGAAATCGCGGCGACGTAATCGCTGATCGGCGAGGTTTCGATACGGCCGGTGGCGAGCAGCTTCGTCACCGCATCGTGCGCGGCGACGAAGGCGCCGGTGATGCCGGCGGTGCGCGTGCCGCCGTCGGCCTGGATCACGTCGCAATCGATGTGCAGCGTGCGCGCGCCGAGCTTCTCGAGATCGAACACCGAGCGCAGCGCGCGGCCGATCAGACGCTGGATTTCCTGCGTGCGGCCGGTTTGCTTGCCGCGCGCCGCTTCGCGGTCGCTGCGGGTGTGGGTGGCGCGCGGCAGCATGCCGTATTCGGCGGTGAGCCACCCTTGACCACGGTCACGCAAAAACGACGGCACGGTTTCCGCGATGCTCGCCGTGCAGATCACCTTGGTGTCGCCGAATTCGACCAGCACCGAGCCCTCCGCATGCTTCGTGTAGTGGCGCGTGATGCGCACGTCGCGCAGCTGGTTGGCCTGGCGGCCGCTGGGGCGTTGGGTGGTGTCGGTCATAGTGGGTTTGGTCGTGAGGAAGGCGGAAGGAAAAGCGCAATTTTACAGCCGATCGGGCAGGCCGGTTGCCCACGTGCAGCGGGCATCTCAAAGGGGTTCTATCGCCAAAGATGGGATAATACGAATTCCCCGCCCCGCGCCTCGTACACGCCGGGCGATTCGACTCTCCGGCCATCGTCGAACGCATGGCCACAATCGCGAGAAATACGATGATCTACAGCATGACTGGCTATGCGAGCGCGACACGCGAACTCGTCGCGGCGGCAGGCACCGGCGGCGTGAGCGTCTCGGTCGAACTGCGCACGGTGAACTCGCGCTTTCTCGATCTGAACTTCCGCATGCCCGAAGACGTGCGCGTGTGCGAACCGACGCTGCGCGAGATGCTGATGAACAAGCTTTCGCGCGGCAAGGTGGATATCCGCATCAACCTGCAGCGCAGCGAACAGTCCGCCAACGCGGGGTCGATCAGTCACGACACGCTGGCGCAACTCGCGTTGCTCGAGCGCACGGTGCTCTCCACGTTCCCGGAAGCGGAACGTCTGCGCGCCGGCGAAATTCTGCGCTGGCCGGGCGTGCTCGCGGAAACCGGCGTGGCGCAGGACGTGCTGCGCGACGCGGTGCTCGCCTGCGGCAAGCAGGCGATTACCGATCTGATCGACGTGCGCGCCCGCGAAGGCGCGCAACTGGCGACGATGCTGCTCGCCAACGTCACCGAGATGGAAGCGATCGTCACGAAGATCACGCCGCTCGTGCCGGAGCTGATCGCCAGGCACCAGCAGAAGATCGTCGAACGTTTGCAGGAAGCGCTCGGCATCGCCGCGCCGGATACGGCCGCGACCATCGTCTCGCGCGAGGAGATCAACGAACGGATTCGCCAGGAAGTGACGATGTACGGCATCCGCATCGACATCGCCGAGGAACTGTCGCGCCTCACGGCTCACCTGAACGAAACGCGTCATGTGATCGAGAAGGGCGGCAAGGTCGGCAAGCGGCTCGACTTCATGATGCAGGAGCTCAATCGCGAGGCGAACACGCTCGGCTCGAAGGCGGCCGCGAAGGAACTGGCGGATTCGTCGATGACCTTGAAGCTGCTCATCGAACAGATGCGCGAGCAAGTACAAAACCTGGAATAAGGCTGGAGCAACACGAACATGACCGACCCTACACGCGAAACCGGCGCACCGCGCAATCCCTACGCCGGCGCTTATCCGGGCAACCTGTTCATGGTGGTCGCGCCGTCGGGCGCGGGCAAGTCGACGCTCGTGAACGCGCTGCTCGCCGGCGACGAAGCGATCCGTCTGTCGATCTCGTACACCACGCGCCCGCCGCGCCCGAAGGAACAGGACGGCGAGCACTATCACTTCACGACCGTCGACGATTTCATGAGGCGTCACGACGCGGGCGAGTTTCTGGAAAGCGCGGAAGTCCACGGCAACTACTACGGCACTTCGCGTGTGTGGATCGAGGAGCAGATGAAAAGCGGCCATGACGTGCTGCTCGAAATCGACTGGCAAGGCGCGCAGCAGGTGAAGAAGCAGTTTCATAACGCAGTGGAAATCTTCATCCTGCCGCCGTCGCTCGAAGCGCTCGAAGAGCGGCTGAAAAAACGCGGCCAGGACGAGCCGAACGTCATCACGCGCCGCCTGCTCGCTGCGGGTAGCGAGATGGCGCACGCGGCCGAAGCGGAGTACGTCGTGATCAACGACAACTTCGATCGCGCGCTCGGCGAACTGCGGTGCCTAGTGGCCGCCACGCGTTCGCGTTTCGGCTCGCAATACGCGCGTCATACGCAGCTTTTCGTGCAGCTCGGCATTCACCTGCCGCACGCGTGAGCGCGGTGGTGTGTCGAGCACATAAGGTAGAATAAGCAACATACTGAGAAGGAACCCAACATGGCCCGCATTACCGTCGAAGACTGCCTCAAACAGATCCCGAATCGTTTCGAACTGGCGCTTGCCGCAACCTATCGCGCGCGTCAGCTCGCTCAAGGGCACACGCCGAAGATCGAGAGCCGCGACAAGCCCACGGTCGTCGCATTGCGTGAAATCGCGGCGGGAATGGTCGGCGTCGAAATGCTGAAGAAGGTGCCGGTTTAAGGCGCCCCGTTCCGTTCCGATCGCGGCTTATCTCCCGCATGTAATCGCATCAACGTACAGATCGGCGTCCAACCCTAACCGCTACGGAGGCGACCATGAGTGCTACCCCGCCCACCGCCACGGATGTGGAACACGACGCCGACTCGCCCTCTTCTGCACGGAAGTACATCGACGCGGTCCTCGAACAGTCGTTTCGCCATCTGTTCGGGCCGACCGCCACGCCGGAGCAACCGCGCCGGCATGACGTCGTATCCATTGCCAGGCTGACGTCCGCCTTGTCCGGCTATCTGCAGCCGGAAGAGATCAAGGAGGTCAAGGCGGCCTTCCATTTCAGCGACGAAGCCCACCTCGGCCAGTATCGCCAGAGCGGCGAACCCTACATCACGCATCCTGTCGCCGTCGCGGAAATCTGCGCCGGCTGGAACCTTGACGCCCAGGCGATCATGGCGGCGCTGCTGCATGACGTGATGGAAGACCAGGGCGTGACCAAGGCGGAACTCGCCGAGCGATTCGGCGCCAAGGTCGCGGAACTGGTCGACGGGTTGTCGAAGCTGGACAAGATGGAGTTTCGCAATCGCGAAGAGGCGCAGGCGGAAAACTTCCGCAAGATGCTGCTGGCGATGGCGCGCGACGTCCGCGTGATTCTGGTGAAGCTCGCCGACCGGTTGCACAACATGCGCACCCTCGGTGCGGTGCCGCATGAAAAGCGCCGCCGCGTGGCGCGCGAAACGCTCGATATCTACGCGCCGATCGCGCACCGGCTCGGTCTGAACAATACCTATCGCGAGTTGCAGGATCTCAGCTTCGCGAACTTCAATCCGCACCGGTACGCCACGCTCGAAAAAGCCGTCAAGGCCGCGCGCGGCAATCGGCGCGAGGTGGTCGGCAAGATCCTGGAGTCGGTGCAGCGCGCCATTGCGGACGCGAAGCTCGACGCGGAGGTCACCGGCCGCGAAAAGACTATCTTCAGCATCTACAAGAAGATGCGCGACAAGCAACTGTCGTTCTCGCAGGTGCTCGACGTGTACGGCTTTCGCGTGGTGGTCGACAGCGCACTGGAATGCTACACGTGCATCGGCGCGCTGCATGCGCTCTACAAACCGGTGCCGGGCAAGTTCAAGGATTACATCGCGATTCCGAAGGTGAACGGCTATCAGTCGCTGCACACCACGCTGGTCGGCCCGTTCGGCGCGCCGATCGAGTTTCAGGTGCGCACGCGCAAGATGCATGAGATCGCGGAAGCGGGCGTGGCCGCGCACTGGCTGTACAAGAACGGCGGTGCCGATCTGAACGACGTGCAAAAGCGTGCGCATCAATGGTTGAAATCGCTGCTCGACATTCAGAGCGAAGCGGGCGATTCGAGCGAATTCCTCGAGCACGTCAAGATCGATCTGTTCCCCGATGCGGTCTACGTGTTTACGCCGAAGTCGAAGATCATGGCGTTGCCGCGCGGCGCCACCGCGCTCGACTTCGCCTATTCGATCCACAGCGACCTGGGCAACCAGTGCGTCGCGGTGAAGATCAACAATGAACTGCTGCCGCTGCGTACCGAGTTGAAGAGCGGCGATATCGTCGAGGTGATTACCGCGCCGTATTCGAAGCCGAATCCGGCGTGGCTGGGTTTCGTGCGCACCGGCAAGGCGCGTTCGGCGATCCGCCACTATCTGAAGACGATGCGTCTGAACGAATCCGTCCAGCTCGGCGAGCGCCTGGTCGATCAGGCGCTGAAGGGCTACGGCCTCGCGTTGTCGGACGTGACGCCCGAAGCGTGGGAAAAGCTCGTGCAGTGGACGGGTAACAAGAATCGTCAGGAAATCTTCGCGGACATCGGTCTCGGGCGGCGTGTCGCGGCGGTCATGGCCAAACGCATCGAGGTGCTGATGAGCGGCCGCGATGCCGACGACGACGGCTCGCGCTCCGAATCCGGGTTGCCTCATGCGCCGCCGGTCGTCATCACCGGCACTGAAGGTATGTCGGTGCAGTTGTCCGCCTGCTGCCGTCCGATTCCGGGCGACGACATCATGGGCTATATCGGCATCGGCCTCGGCATGGCGATCCACACCACGGATTGCCGTGTCGCGCAGCGGATTCACCGGCGCGATCCGGGCCGCTGGATCGACGTCGCCTGGGCGCCGCAGCCCGGACGTCTGTTCGACGTTGCCGTGAAGGTGCTGGTCAAGAACACCAAGGGCGTGTTTGCCCGCGTGGCGGCCGACATCACGTCGGCGGACGCGAACATCGTTCACATTGCGATGGACGAGGATTTGTCGCAGGAATCCACGGTGCTGCGCTTCGTGATCCAGGTGAGCGATCGTGTCCATCTCGCCAATGTGATGCGCAGGGTGCGCACGAACCCGGACGTGATGCGTATTGCGCGTGAACGGCCGAGCGAGGAAGGGCATCACCGGCACGACGGCGGCATGCGGATCGACCGCGAGCGGGCGGATTACTGATCCGAGGTTTGCTTCAGGGCGCCATTGGATTTGGCCCACGGCGTTTCCGGCCTCGTCGTTCCACTCTGAACCCGCCTGCCACCAGCGAGTCTCATCTGAAAATCAGGGAGAACGCTCATGAAAGTAGCTGACCTCAACGGCTTTGCGCTCGACTATTGGGTCGCTCGCAGCCTGCACGACTTCGTGCGCGAAATCCAGTTCACCGACAGCGGCGAAACCGTTTCGATCATCGGCAATGACCGCGGTCGTCCGTGGGACGGCCGCTTCACGCCCTCCACCTCGTGGGAGGCGGCCACGGCGGTCCTCGACCGGGTGCGACGGCTGGAAGTGCGTGAGCGGACCGACCACGGCGTGGCGCACTGTGTCGCCGAATTCGACGGCGGGCGAGGAGCCGTGGAAGGGCGAGGCGAGTCGTTGCGGGTTGCGCTGCTGCGGGCTTTCGTCGAAAGCCGTTTCGGCGATAGCGTGGGCGACGTGATACGTCAGGCGCAGACGCTGATGGGCGAGCGGGCGCATGCGATCGGCGAGCAAACCGCGGAAGATTTCGCCGAGGACGTACCGACGCCGGACGGCCGGATCGGCGATATCAAGTCGCCGCCGCGGTAACGGCGTGAATATAGACAGCCACTGGGGTTGTCGAGCGTGGCGGTGTCTCAGCGTGATCTAACCACGGATGCCTGACATTAAGTCCAGACAAAAACAAAGGGCCTTCCGATCGGAAGGCCCTCGTGCATGTGCGGGTGGTGCGGCTGGCAGGATTCGAACCCACGACCCCTTGGTTCGTAGCCAAGTACTCTATCCAGCTGAGCTACAGCCGCACGCTAAAACAGGTAGCGTCTCGCGCAATGATGCTGCGATGAAACCGGGTAAAACTAAGGGCCTCCCCGGAGGGAGGCCACTCGAATAAGTGGTGCGGCTGGCAGGATTCGAACCCACGACCCCTTGGTTCGTAGCCAAGTACTCTATCCAACTGAGCTACAGCCGCACGCAGAAACGAGATTATAGCAAAGCTTTTGAAAAAGGGAAGCATGTAACTGCGATTTGTCTCATGGTCACGATCGTGTACCCTTGGTAGGCAGTCGCGTGCTGCGGTTAACGGACCATCATGAACAAGGCCTTTGTCAAAGAGTCGAGTGAAGAGAATGACGACGACCTCGACGTCGCCCAGCCCGAAGTGCCGGCGGGTACGAAAAACTACATCACGCCGGCCGGTTACCGGCGCATGCGTGATGAACTGCTGCATCTGATCGACGTCGAGCGGCCGGAGGTGGTCAAGCTCGTGTCGTGGGCGGCGTCGAATGGCGATCGCTCCGAGAACGGCGATTACATCTACGGCAAACGCCGGCTGCGCGAAATCGATCGGCGAATCCGCTTTCTGACCAAACGCCTCGACCTTGCCGAAGTCGTCGACAGCAGCAAACAGGAAAACGTCGATCAGGTGTTCTTCGGCGCGACCGTCGAATACGCGACGGAAGACGGCGAGGTGCATAGCGTGACGATTGTCGGCATCGACGAGGTCGATCTCGACATCGGTCATGTGAGCTGGATCTCGCCAATTGCGCGCGCGCTGCTCAAGGCAAGAATCGGCGATACGGTGACGCTGTACACGCCGGCCGGACCGCAGCCGATCGATATACTCGACGTCAAATATCCGCCGCCTGACAACGGTGGCTAGACCGGCGCCGCGCGCCGTCGTGTCGCAATAGGCGGGCGAGACGAAGGAGGGTGGTGCGCTTCGCGCTGCTTTGGTGCCCCGCACAAGAGAGTCCTGAACGCCGGGCAGCGCGCGAATCTGCTCGAGCGTGCCGTTGCGTTTCCAGTTCAGATACCTCGCGTAACAGGTTTGTTATGGCGGAAAGTGGGTGGGCAGATATAGCCAGCGCTCGCCCGTGCGCTCAATCCATGGAATTGCGTCGAGCACGGCACGCGAGTCGGCGGTTGCTGGGCCAACGATCTCTAGCGCCCGCCGTACGGAGCAAGTGCTTGGTCCGCTCCCATTCGACGTCTGACAACCGGTCTATCCCATATCGTCAGCGCGCGCTTCCATTTGCGGCATCAATGAAAAAAGGCGCCGCGAACGGCGCCTTCCATAGTGCTGGTACTGCTCGCCGCTTTAGAAGCGGTGACGCAGACCTGCGGTCACAGCAACTTGCTTGTTGTTGCCCGAAGCGGCCAGACCGTTGATGTCGGCATCGACGACGGCGTTTTCGTTGACTTGCTGATATTCGCCTTGCAGGTACACGTCGGTACGCTTGGACAATGCGTACGCGGTTTGCAGGTTGAACTGGTTCCAGTGCGGACGCGTGCCAGCGAGGCTCGCACGGGTGTACGTGTACGAACCGGCGATGCTGACCGCCGGCGTCAGAGCGTAACGAGCGTTCGCTTCGAAGTTCTGGAAGTGAGCGCTGTTGTTGGCGAAACCGATACCGCCGGTTTGGCCCGATGCGCCTTGGCCGATGCCAGCGAGGCCCGACAGGTTCGTTTGCGAGTACACGAGGCCGACGGTTGCCGGGCCGAACGAGTAGTTCGCGCCCGCGCCCCACGTTTGCTGACGGCCGGCGAAGAACGTGTTGTCGCTCGACACCGCACCACCGCTATTGAACGCTGCGGATGCGCCCGTTGCGCCGTTGCTGTTCAATTGCAGGTAAGCCGCAGCGACGTTCAACCCGCCCCAGTTATACGATGCGCCCGCGCTGTAAGCGCGATTGTTCGCAAAGCCGTCGGCCTGGTTCGAGAAGCCGTACATGCCGCCGAACTTGAAGCCGCCGTAGTTGACGCTCTGAAACTTGACCGAGTTGTTGACCCGGAACGAGTTGTTCAGGTTGTCGTTATCGAACGGGTGGGCGAACTGAGTACCGCCGTACTGCGTGCCGGTCAATGCCAGCGGGCCGACATAGTCGACCATGCTGTCGTATTGACGGCCGAGGGTGACGGCGCCGAACTGGTTGCTCGACAAGCCGACGAACGCCTGACGGCCGAATTCGCGACCGCCTTGCTTCAGCGAACCGTCGTTGATGCCGAAGCCGTTTTCCAACGTGAAGATGGCCTTCAGACCGCCGCCTAGATCTTCAGCGCCGCGCAGGCCCCAGCGGCTGCCGTTCACCGAACCGCTCGTTTCTTGCCAGTTGCTGTGGCCATGCTGGTTGTTCGTGTAAGTAATACCGGCGTCGATCAAGCCGTACAGCGTGACGCTGCTTTGAGCATGTGCAGCCGTTGCGAACATGCCCGTGAGGGCCGCGACCATGAGAGTCTTTTTCATGTTGTAACTCCGAGAGCGAGAGTGGGTAATGGAACCCTGGCTTCAGGAAACCTTCACGCGGGCGCTGCGAGAGGCGTGGTCCGCATAAGCGCGCGTCGCAGTCTAAACGCGCCGGTTTCCAATTACGCAAAGTGTAGGGAGAGGGCTTGGGCCGTGGGCGTTCCGATTTTTGCAATAAAGTATTACGCGATAAGAAACGATGCGCCGTGCGGATCGAGCCTTATAAACAAAGGCTTTCGCGGTTATTGGAACGATGGGGATCGCGTGTCAACCAAACAGCGTTGCTCATTTACTACAGCGTTCGATGCGAGAAAACAACGTTGGAAATCACCACGAAATGATTGTTGTCGGTATTGCAATAGATGATTGTTATTTATGTAAACAATCACGCGAGACCGAGCAGCTATACTCAGGTTTCTGCTTTCCGAAGCAGACTTTTTCGTTGACGAAAAAGATCTCCAAACCTTTGTCGGCGCGACTTCCTAGTCGCGCTTTTTTTTTCGCCCGCCGGTCTCGGAGAGGGACGTACTCAGTGCGCCGGAAGTGGCCCGTCCACGTCGGTCCAATCGACCAGGCGGGAGACGCTCCAGTCTTCCATCACGTAACGGCGCGCGTCCATGGGCGATGACAACAGGTTTTGCCAATGATCTCCATGCCACATGGGATCGAACTCCAGCGTAGATGAGTCGGAGAAAACCTCAAACGGCGATTGGATGAGCCAACTGATAAAACGTCGCAATTGGTTGAACAGCATGGTGAACTCCTGATACGCGTTACTACTAGGTGATTTCCATCATGATGCGCCGACTCGGGACCAACAACTCGGACAAACACTTACGGAAAAACATCTTTTGTTACATATTTTAGGATGAAATCTGAAAATTTTCCCGCTATCCGGCATAAGCAGTTTTTAATCCAGTAACAAGACCCGAATCGGCTGGATCGCTGCGGGATTAGTGACTCTCTTTTAACTTGGCACGCACCGCGCATTATCTCTATGCAGGCTAAATGCATACGAAAAATTTGCTTGACGCCAATTCTTCGTTCCTCGTATAACGACAGTGCCCTTTCATTCAATCTGATTTGCGCACAGCCGTGAGGGCCTCAATGATGAATGAAATGGCAAGCAAGTCGGCGCGAGCGCAAATGCGCGATATTTGAAACTCATCAAGGAAACAGGAAATGGAAACGGGTATCGTCAAATGGTTCAACGATGCTAAGGGATTTGGTTTTATCACGTCGGATTCGGGTGGCGAGGACTTGTTCGCGCACTTTTCGGAGATTCGCGCCGAAGGCTTCAAGTCGCTAAAGGAAAACCAGCGCGTCTCTTTCGACGTCAAGGCCGGCCCGAAGGGCAAGCAAGCGGCGAACATTCAGCCGCTGTGAATCGCAGCAACGCTGCTCCTCGTATGCTGCCGGGCAATTGATTGAAGAGAGCCCTCGTTTAATGCGAGGGCTTTTTTTATGTGTATCGGGTTTTTCGTTACGATGAACAATGTCCAGGTTTAAAAGAACGGCAGCGGTCGCGACCAAAATCGAATGGCTTCCTCGATTTTTTGAATCCGCCTTACTCGCGCTAAGTAATTTCCGGGACGCTAATGGCGGCTGGGGCACATCTCAAATCCACGCTCTCCGCACGCAGTCCAGCCCTAAACCACGTGCTGTTCGAGTACGCGGCAGCCAACTGGTGCATACTTGCCGCAAAGCCACGCGTCCAAAGTATCTTCTTTCATGTCTGAACAGTTTCCGCCGGAACCGGCCCTGAATGTACCCATCGCTTTCGTCGACCTTGAAACCACCGGAGGCTCGACTAGCGAGCATCGCATCACCGAAGTCGGCGTAGTCGAAGTGGGACCTGCCGGCGTGTCGCGTTGGAGCAGCCTGGTCGACCCGCAGCAGCCGATTCCATCCTTTATTCAGCAGCTCACCGGCATCACGAACGCCATGGTGCGCGGCGCGCCGACCTTCGACGCCATCGCGCCGGCACTGTTCGAGCGCCTGAACGGCAAACTGTTCGTGGCGCACAACGCCAGTTTCGATCGCGGCTTTTTGCGCGGCGAGTTTCGCCGGGTTGGACTCGCGTTCGACCCAGACGTGCTATGCACGGTGCGCCTGTCGCGCGCGCTTTTCCCCGCGGAGAAGCGCCACGGGCTGGACGCATTGGTGGAACGGCACGCACTCGTGCCGTCCGATCGCCACCGCGCGCTGGCCGACGCCGATCTGATCTGGCAGTTCTGGCAGCGTCTGCACGGCCTCGTACCGCTCGACGTCTTGCGGACGCAAATCGAGCGCACCACGCGGCGTTACCAGCTTGCCGGCGACATCACGGAAGACCTGCTCGATACGGCGCCGGCCGGATGCGGCGTGTATGTGTTCTATGGAGACGCAGACCTGCCGCTGTACGTCGGACGAAGTGTGCGCGTGCGGCAACGGCTGCGCGCACATTTGACCGGCGAGCGGCGTTCGTCAAAGGATATTCGGCTTGCTCAGCAGGTGCGTCGTGTCGAATGGCACGCGACCGGCGGCGAATTGGGCGCGATGCTCGCCGAAGCGCAGTGGATCGCCACGCTGCGCCCCGGTCATAACCGTGTGCCGCGCGTCACGAAGAGCGATCCGGCGGATGCGCCGTGGCCGTTTCCGGGGCCGGTTGTTTTCGAGGAGCGGGAGGAGGCGTCGCAGTCGCGCGCCTTTCACGTTGTCGACCGGTGGCATTACGTCGGCCACGCGTCTTCGCTTGCGCAGGCCGCGCAGTTGCATGCTTCGAGCGTCGCGGGACCATTCGAACCATCGACGTATCGCATCCTGCAGAGCCATCTCGCGCGCGGCTTGCGCTTGATGCCGCTGAGTGTATCGAGTGACACCCCCGTGCCGAGTCCTGCTTGAAGGAGCTCGTCTAAGCGCTTCCCGCTCAAAGCGAGTTGCACCCGGCATTCGCGTGCCGCCCCCGTGCAACCGCTCCAGGTCTGCGGCTCTCAAGCTTGCATGATCAACCGGTCGCGCCCACTCCACCGGTTTCACAGACATGGCCCAGCGCGCGCGTCAGCGCGCCCGAACGGGTCGAGTCGTAGCGCGTCAGCGATTTCCAGTTAGCCAGCGATTGCGCCACACGCGACGGACAATCCGGTGCGGCGCGCAGCGGCTGCACGCGTGCGAGCCCGGCCACGAGCGACTGTGTCAGCCGGTCCAACTGCGGTCTCGTACTCGTGGCGAGATCCGGCGCCGGCCCTTCGGGCGGCCGGCTGCTGCGCCACGAGGCGAACAGCGCGTTTTGCACGTCCTTGCTTGCGTCGATCTGATCCTGGAAGAAGGCCCGAGCGAACGCCGGGTCCACATTCGCCGCCACGGCGCGCTTCTCGACGTCGGCAAGCAACGCGTTCTCCCGCGGCGTGTCGGTGATCTCCCGATGGTTCGCCCACTTCCAGCGCGCGACAGGTTCCGCCAATGCGAGACGTTGCGAAGCCAGCGCGATCAGATTGGTGAGGGCCGTGTCGTCGCCGTCCGCGATGGCTGGGACGGGCGCGAACGCGAGGGCCGCAAGGAACATAAGTGCGCATGATGCGCCGAAGCGATACGAACGATTCATGGAAGGCGGGCGTGGGCCGAGCGGCCGTCGAAGAAAAAACAGAAGGATAGACGATGTGCGGGAACGGATGTGCCGACCGGCGGAAAACAAGCGCGGCAACGTCGCGGGATTGCGGACGAGACACGTCGGCGTCGCGAGGGCGGCGCCGAAATCAACCGGCCATGTTCCGCTTACCCGGATGAGTGTCAAACGACTCGTGGGACGCGTGCACCCCATCGCCGCCCGCGGCACGCGCGGACGCCGATGCTGCATTGCGCCACTGCTCGATTATTTCGAGTCGCACGACTTGCGTTGTTCGTCGAAAAAAGCGCGAACGTGCTCAGGCAATTCCGCACCCAAAAATTCGACGCCAGCGGGCTCCGGATCCGGACTAAAAACTTTATCCGGGGTCGGAATCTTCGGCGGTTTGGCATCCATGGTCTCTCTCCTTTACAAACCGATTATCTGCCTCGGTCCCCGTTTCGCACCAGTATCTGATGCGACTGACATGCTCTTTGTTGCTTTAACGGCACATGGCGGCAATGCAACATGGTATTTGAATAAAATTTTTCGGTTGATTCGGTAGGCGGGCCGTCGATGGGTGAGCTTTAAGTCATCCGCGATTTTGTGCAATGCAGAATCGGCACGATTTTCGTCTTGCGAATCGCACGTCCGTTATTTACCGATCGTGCCCGCCATTTCATTCAACCCATTCAGTCAGTAAACGATTGATACCCCGATATCGTTGACGGGTAAGTACGCTTTCGAGCTTTTCGGTAAACAAACATGCTGCGTTTTCACGCGCTCGACGCAGGAATCTTCACGGGCTTGGCGTAGGCCGCCGGCTTGTCGGCGACTTCCACTTCTCCGTGGATTCGCGCTTGATGTCCGTCCGCGAACATGTAATACGGGAATGGGCGCGCGGGTTCCGATATGGCGTCGAGCCGCGCGACCAGTTCGGGCGCGAGCGTGAAGTCCAGCGAGCCGAGCGACTCCTGTAACTGATCCGCCCGCGTGGCGCCAACGATGATGCTCGATACGCCACGCTTCTGGTGCAACCAGTTCAGCGCGACTTGTGCCATGGGGCGCCCGGCCAGATTCGCGACCGTCTCCAGTTCCGCGACGATCCGGAAGTTGCGCTCGGTCAGTTTGTCGAAGCCGGGCGGCGGCGCGCTGGCCATCGCCGCAAGACGCCCGTCGCCGGAAAAACCGCTTGCCGATCCGCTTTGCGAAGGCCGATATTTGCCCGACAGCACCCCCATGCCGAGCGGGCTCCACGGCACGAGCCCCATGCCCAGATTGGCGGCTAGATCGGCGAATTCGTTTTCCGCATTGCGTTCGATCATCGAGTATTCGAGCTGCATGGCCGCGACCGGTTCGAAGCCGCGCCATTCCGCAAGTGTCTGCGCGCGGCCGGCGAACCACGCGGGCGTATCCGACAGGCCGACGTAGCGGATCTTGCCGGCGCGCACCGCGTCGTCCATTGCGCGCATCACTTCGTCGACCGGGGTGACGCGATCCCACGTATGCAGGTAATAGAGGTCGATGTAATCGGTGCCGAGCCGCTGGAGCGAACCGTCGAGTGCGCGCAGCAGGTTCTTGCGATGGTTGCCGCCCGCGTTGGGATTGCCGGGTTCCGCGTTGTAGCCGTACTTGGTCGCGATGACGAGCCGCTCGCGCAGGCCGCGGGCCGCGACGAATTTACCCAGCCATTTTTCGCTGGTGCCTTCCGTGTACAGGTTGGCGGTGTCGATGAAGTTGCCGCCGTCATCCACATAGAGATCGAACAGGCGCTGCGCCGATTTTTCGTCGGCGCCCCAGCCCCATTCGGTGCCGAAGGTCATCGTGCCGAGTGCGATCGGGCTCACGCGTAGACCCGAACGGCCGAGCAGGTTGTAGCGGTTCATCGTCATGCCAGTCTCCTTGAGTGCGACGCCGAAATTTGAAGATCGATGGCGTTATCGTGCACTGGTTTTTCGCATCGAAAAAGCGCGTTGTCCGCGGGGTTGTGACGAGCGCCGTTCTTCCTGACACGAGCGTTGGCCCACATCGGCCAAAGTCCGCTGAGGTTTTCCGCAGGCCCATGCAGCCATCCTCGCGCGCCAAAACATCGCCGCCAAATGACAGGCCGGTTCGCGCCCTCACCGCCGCCTATCATTGAAGCAGCTATCCGCGGCCCTGAGTGCGGTGGATAACGGAAGCGCCGCGACTGGCGCGGAAGATGGCTGTGTTCGCCCTTCAGAGAGTTCGTCATGGAAAACGCTGTCTACTGGAATGGACGCCAGGTCGGAATCGAGTGTGCCGGCCGGATCTTGTGGTTCCCGTCGGCACCGCAGGAAGCGGTCGTTGCATACGGGACTCGGCAAAACGAGACGGCGATTGTTGAAGATCCCGTCGTGGCCCGCAATCTTTCGATCACCGGTCAATACGACAGGCTGCGCGTGGGCGAGTAAGTGCAATGCGGCGCCTGGGTTGCCGTGGCAGCCAATGGCGACTCGGCTACAGAAAGTGCGGAAAGACAAAAAGCTCAGTCGCGAGGACTGGGCTTTTTGCTTGAATCTCGAAGCAAGAAGTTTGGTATTTCTCGACGCTGCTGGAAACTGCCAGGCTCCGCCGGATGAGTAAAAAGGAAACGATCTCTCGCCGACGCGCGGTTGTCGCGCCAACGGCAGAGGACAGCGCACCTCCTCTGGCTATAATTGCCGCTTTTTCGGCGTGTTCCCATGCAGATTGGCGGCTCCGACCTCGTATCCGGCGTTGCGCTTGTCATCGCTATTGCAATGGCGATTTCAATTTGTCTCGCCCGCTTCGGCTTCTTCAAGTCCGTTTTACAGCGCGAAATCTCTTCCAGCCGATTCCATGCAATTGACGGTCTACGCGGATATCTGGCATTGGGCGTCCTGGTGCATCACGTCGTAATCAACGAACAGTTTTATCGAACGGGATCATGGGATTTGACGCTGTCGCGATTAAACACCTTTCTGGGGCGCGGCTCGGTTGCCTTTTTCTTCATGATCACCGCTTTCCTGTTCTGGGGGCGAGTTATCGAGAGCGGCGGCGGCATGGATACGTTGAAGTTTTATGCGTCCCGCGTTCGTCGTCTGGTGCCGATGTACCTTGCGAGCGCGGGACTTGTCATCGCTACAGCCGCGGCGCTGACACATTTCCGCCTTTCGGTGCCGCTCGCCGACCTCGCCGGACAAATCGCATCCTGGTTGTTTTTCACTATTCCCGGCGCACGGGATATCAATGGACTTAAGCAGACCGGCCTGATCAACACTGTTTTCTGGTCGCTCGTCTACGAGTGGAAGTTTTATTTGATCCTGCCGTTCGCCGCAGCGCTTGCTGCCGGCGGTCGAACCTGGGTTGTGGCGACGGGTGCGGGACTCTGCATCGCGCTATTTTCACCGACGCAGATCGAGTGGTTTTTCGTCGGTGGCTGTGCCGCCGCTCATCTGGTCCGCGTCAGGGCGGTACGGGAACTGGCTGCGGGGTTGACTGGCTCAGTTGTCGCGCTTGGCTGCATTGCTGCAACAGCGCTTTACCAGGCTAATACGTATACGCCGCTCGGCGCCGCTTTGCTCTTCGCTCCCTTTGTTATCTTCGCGGCGGGTAATTCCCTTTTCGGTTTGCTCACCTGTCGTCCCGCACGGCTTCTGGGTCTTCTTAGTTATAGCCTGTATCTGCTTCACAACTGGGTGCTGTATCTCGCCTCGCGTTTGGTGAATCACTACACGCCGGTCGCGGACCTGTCGCCGGCATACTATGGGGCCTTGGCTGCTGCGGTCGCCACGGTGACTGTTATGTGTTCCGCCTTCACATACCGTTTCATCGAATACCCCTATATCGGTGGAATTCGGAAGGCGATTCCTCGGCGATCATGGCGCCCCGCGCGGTGATGAAACGCCACCGTTGCCGCGCGATAATTTCGTCGCCGTGACCTCGCGGGGCGGTCGTTGAAGGAGCGTGGTTCGGCTTGCATGAATGAGTCGCCAGTAGCGGATACAGAGAACCTGAAAGCAAAAAGCCCAGTCGCGAGGACTGGGCTTTTTGCTTGAAACTTATTGGTGCCGGAAAGAGGAATCGAACCCCCGACCTTCGCATTACGAATGCGCTGCTCTACCGTCTGAGCTATTCCGGCATCAGGAGAATCGAGATTATAGGGACTTCTTTATCAGCTTGGCAAGCCCCTGAACTCACTTTTTCGCTTCGAGATGGTAGCGGGTGACCCGGTCGACTTCGTTCTTCGAACCGAGGAACACGGCCACGCGCTCATGCAGGCTCTTGGGTTGAATGTCGAGAATGCGTTTCTCGCCGTTGGTTGCCGCGCCGCCCGCCTGTTCGACGATGAACGACATCGGATTGGCCTCGTACATCAGACGCAGCTTGCCCGGCTTGTCGGGCGTGCGCTTGTCCGCCGGATACATGAAGATTCCGCCGCGGTTCAGAATACGATGCACGTCGGACACCATCGAGGCGATCCAGCGCATGTTGAAGTCGCTCTGACGCGAGCCTTCCTTGCCGGCCTTCAATTCGCCGATGTACTGCTGAACCGGCGGATACCAATGGCGTTCATTGGACGCATTGATCGCATACTCGCGCGTTTCGACCGGAATGCGCATATCGCTTTGCGTGAGCACCCACGAGCCTAGCTCGCGGTCGAGCGTAAAGCAGTTCACGCCGTTGCCGGTGGTGAGCACGAGCACGGTTTGCGGGCCGTACACCGCATAACCCGCGGCGACCTGTTGCGTGCCCGGCTGCAGGAACGATTGTTCGGTAGGCTGCTGGCCGTCCGGGCAGCGCAGCACCGAGAAGATCGTGCCGATCGACACGTTCACGTCGATGTTCGACGAACCGTCGAGCGGATCGAACACCAGCAGGTATTCGCCTTTCGGGTAATTGGCCGGAATCGGGAAGAACTGCTCCATTTCCTCGGACGCCATGCCGGCCAGGTTGCCGCCCCATTCGTTCGCTTCGAGCAGAATTTCGTTCGACAGAATGTCGAGCTTCTTCTGCACTTCGCCCTGGACGTTTTCGCTGCCCGCCGTGCCGAGCGCATCCCCCAGCGCGCCCTTGCTGACGTGGTAGCTGATCGCCTTGCACGCGCGCGCGACGACTTCGATCAAAAGGCGCAGATCGGCAGGCAGGTTGTTGGTCTCGCGCTGCTGCTCGATCAGGTACTTCGTGAGAGTGGTACGACGTTGCAAAGCCATTGCTGTACTCCGGAGGCTTGAGGAATGTCTCGATTTTACCCGCTCGCTGTGCCGGCTCCGTGCTTTTAAAAAACCAAAGAGCGCGAGGCGGTGGCGCGTGACACCGGCCGAGGCGGCGAATTTCAGGCTTTGCCGCGCGCCTTGCCGAGCGCGGCGTTGCCTCTGAGACTGGCCGCAAGCGCAGCGGCGCGGCCATGCTCGGCCGACACTTTCGGCATTTTCGGGCGGTCCGCCTTGGGCATGGGTTCGATCTCGCGTTCGATCTGCTCGCCGGCCGCCGCGGTGGCGACGCGCAGATCGTAGGCGATTTGCAGATGGAGCCAGAACTGCGCGCTCGCACCGAAGTAGCGCTCGAGGCGCAGCGCCGTATCCGCGGAGATGGCGCGCTTGCCGCGCACGATGTCATTGATGCGCGGCGCCGGCACGCGCAACGCCAGCGCCAGCGCATTCACGGACATGCCGAGCGGCTCCAGAAACTCGCTGCGCAGAATCTCGCCCGGATGAATCTCCGGGATGCTGTCGCCGGCATCGATGTCGGAGAAATCGATGCTGTTCAGATCGGAGCGTTTGATGACCATGCCGGTCTCCCAATAGTCAGTGATAGTCGACAATCTCGACATTCAGCGCCTCTCCGTCGACAAAATGAAAACAGATGCGCCATTGCGCATCGATCCGAATACTCCATTGCCCGCTGCGCCGGCCTTGCAAGGCTTCGAGCCGGTTGCCGGGCGGCGCGTGCAGACTGTGGATGGAACTGGCGGCGTCGATCATCAAAAGCTTGCGGTGCGCGAGCGCCTGCATGTGAAGCGGCAGTGAGTGCACGAACTTGCCCTGAAAAATTCTCGCCGTGGCCTTGTCGCCGAATGTCGTGATCATGGGATGATATAACTCATCGCGTTAAACGTAAAGAGTTAAATGGATGCGTCTACTTTCACTCCGCCAGCGTCAAACGAACAGTCGTCCGGATGGCTAACCTTGAGCGCCGCGGGCCGGCCGACTCGCACACGCACACGCACACGCATACGCACACGCATACGCACACGCACACGCACACGCACACGCACACGCGCGGGACGAAAAAAAGCCGGCAACACGTGCCGGCTTTCCGATGCAAGAACAGCTTTCAGGTGTGCATCACGCGAGCGCTTTCTCCACGATCTCGCGCACGTCGCGCGATTTCACCTGCGACGCCACGTGCTCCAGCGCCGCACGCATGCCCTCGCGCAGCGTCGGCGTGAAGCGGCGCCACAGTTCGAGCGAGCGGGCGAGGCGGGCGGCCACTTGCGGATTGATGGCGTCGAGCGCGATCACCTGATCGGCCCAGAACGCGTAGCCCGAGCCGTCTTCGGCGTGGAACTGCGCCGGGTTGGCCGCGCAGAAGCTGAAGATCAGCGAGCGCGCGCGATTCGGGTTCTTCAGGTTGAAGGCCGGATGCGTCATCAGCTTGCGCACGATCTCGATCACCGGTCGCTGCGCGCTGCCACGCTGCGTGGCTTGCAGCGCGAACCACTTGTCGATGACGAGCGGCTCCTTCTCGAAGCGCCGGTAGAAGTCGTCCAGCGCCTGCTGCGCCTGCGCGCCGCCGCCATGCGCAGCCGCCGCGTTGAGCAGCGCCGCAAGCGCCGCCGAGCGGTCGGTCATGTTGTTCGCGGCATCGTATTGCGCGGACGCGAGGCGCACGGCGTCGGCCGGATCGTCCAGTTCCACGAGATACGACAGCGCGAGATTCTTCAGCGTGCGATGACCGGCGGCCTCGGGTGTCGCTTCATATGCGCCGGGCGTGCGATGTTGTTCATACACCGCGAGCCATTCGTTCTTGAGCGCATTCGCCAGGCGCTTGCGCACGAACTGTCGCGCGGCGTGCACGGCGGCCGGATTGGATTCCGCCATCTGCTCGGCGAGATACGCTTCGGACGGCAGCATCAACGCCAGTTCGCGGAACGAAGGCGAGAGCGTTTCGTCGGTGAGCACGCGGGCGAACGCGGCGACCACCGAGTCGTCGAGTTCCAGCGCAACGCCGGTGGCCGCGCGTCCGGCGAGCGCCAGCAGTTCACGCGTGGCGAGCCGTTGGCCGGCTTCCCAACGGTTGAACGGATCGCTGTCGTGCGCGAGCAGGAACGCCAACTGTTCCGCGGAGTAGTCGTATTCGACGATCACCGGCGCCGAGAAATTGCGCAGCAGCGAGGGCAGCGGTTCTTGCGCCACATTGACGAACGTGAAGGTCTGTTCGGTCTGCGTGAACTCGAGCACGCGCGTGGTGGAGGCCGACGCCGCGGCATCGCCTTCGAGTTGCAGCGGCAGGTCGCGGCCGTCCTTGCCGATCAGGCCGATCGCGAACGGAATCAGCAGCGGACCCTTTTGCGTTTCGCGCGCGGCAGGCGCGGCCTCGCCATAGCCTTGCGTGAGCGTCACGCTGTAGCGCTGCTGCGCGGCGTCGTACTTCGTGCGCACGGACACGCGCGGCGTGCCGGCCTGGCTGTACCAGCGCTCGAACTGCGCCAGATCGCGGCCGTTCGCATCGGCCAGCGCATGGCGGAAATCGTCGCAGGTCACGGCCTGCCCGTCATGACGCTCGAAGTACAGGTCCATGCCCTTGCGAAAACCCTCGCGGCCGAACAGCGTCTGATACATCCGCACGACTTCCGAGCCTTTCTCGTAGACCGTCATCGTGTAGAAGTTGTTGATCTCGACGTAGCTTTCCGGGCGCACCGGATGCGCCATCGGACCCGCGTCCTCGGCGAACTGCATCTGGCGCAGCACGCGCACGTCCTCGATACGCTTGGTGGCGCGCGCGGCTTCGTCGCTACCGTTGCTCTGGCCGCCGGCCATGTCGGCCGAAAACTCCTGATCGCGGAACACCGTCAGGCCTTCCTTCAGGCTCAACTGGAACCAGTCGCGGCAGGTCACGCGATTGCCGGTCCAATTGTGGAAGTACTCGTGGCCGACCACCGCCTCGATGTTCGCGAAGTCGGTATCGGTTGCCGTCTCGGGGTTCGCCAGCACGTACTTCGTGTTGAAGATGTTGAGCCCCTTGTTCTCCATCGCGCCCATGTTGAAGTCGCTCACCGCGACGATCATGAAGCGGTCCAGATCGAGTTCGAGCCCGAAGCGTTTTTCGTCCCAGCGGATCGAATGGATCAGCGAATCCATTGCGTGACGGGTCTTGTCGAGATCGTGCGGTTCGACCCACACCTGCAAAAGCTTTTCCTTGCCCGAACCGGTTTTCACGCGTTCCTCCAGCGCGACCAGCTTGCCCGCGACCAGCGCGAACAGATAGCTCGGCTTTCTGAACGGATCTTCCCAGCGCGCGAAATGGCGGCCGTCCGGCAAATCGCCTTCCTCGAGCAGATTGCCGTTCGACAGCAGCACCGGATAATCCGCCTTGCTCGCCCGCAGGGTGACCGTGAAGGTCGCCATCACGTCCGGACGGTCGAGGAAGTAAGTAATGCGCCGAAAACCCTCGGCCTCGCACTGCGTGAAGAAGTTGCCGCTCGATACATAGAGCCCCGACAGCGTGGTGTTCCCGGCCGGATTGCAGATGCTGGTGAGCGTGAGCTCGAAGCTGTCCGGCACGTTGTCGAGCAGCAAGCCGTGCTCATGCGCATGCGCATTGGCGAAGGGCTTGCCGTCGATCGCGGCGCCGACGAACTCCAGTTGCTCGCCCATCAGCTCCAGGTGCGCGGCGCGCGACGCGTCCGGATTGCGGCGCACGCGCATCGTGTTTTTGACGACGGTGCGTTCGGGGACCAGATCGAACTCCAGTGCGACGGTGTCGATCAGGAAGGCAGGCGGCGCGTAATCGGCGCGGCGGATCACATTGGGCGTTGCGGTATCGGCCATGGCGTTCTGTGGTGATGGGACTTGAGCGGCCGGCTGCCTGAAGCTCATATGAAGGCCATATGAAGGGCAATGAAAGCGCAGACCAGCCGGGCTTGTCGGGCCATTGTACAAAGCCTCGGCGGATCGTGCGGGCCGAACTTTTTACCGAACCGCCAGGTCAGCGTATTATCGGGCGCCCATGCGGATAAGCCGTGTGAATGGGAGAACCCAAGGCAGAGGCAACACTGAGGCTTCACGAGGTAGACCATGAAAATCAATCGATGGACCCGCCGCGCCACGCTGCTACTGGCGGCGCTGACGGTACTGCTGTCCGGCTGCACCACCTATGTCACGACCCAGGTCACCGCGTTCTCGGACTGGAGCGGCAGCGACGCTACCCGTACCTACGCGTTCACACGGGCGGCGGATCAGCAGAACAATCTGGAACTCAGCACTTACGAGCGCATCGTCGCCAACGAACTCGCCGCGCATGCGTTCCGCCAGGTCGACACCGCGCAGGCGCGCTATCTGGTCGGGCTCTCGTATGGCATTCGCTCCGACATGGTGACGGTCGCCGAGCCGGTGTATTACAACCCGTGGCCGGCGCCTTATTGGGGAAGGCCGTTCGATCCGTGGGGGCCTTGGGGTCCGTTTCCGACCGCCTACGTGAATCAGAGCTACCCGATCTTCACGCATCTGCTGGGCGTGCGGATTACCGAGCGCGCCACCGGCAAGGAGGTCTATAACGTGACGGCGCGCAACTCGGGTGGCGAGTCGTCGCTGGTGCGGGCCATGCCGTATCTGGCGCGCAGCGCGCTGGCCGATTTCCCGATCGGCAACGGCGTAGTGCGCACGGTGAAGATTCCGCTCGACAAGAACGGCGGCGCCTCGAACGAAGTGGCCGCGACCGGCGCCGCGCCAGCGGCCGCACCGGCGCCGGCGTCGGGCGCGAAAGCGGTGCAGTAGGCAAGCGGTGCGAAGCCGGCGCGCAAAAGGCGTCGGCTGTGGCACGGCTCAAACGGCCCGGCAGGTCATCCTCGCCGGGCCGTTTTCTTTTGCGCGCCGCGATGCGCCGCGCGCGGTGGGGCGGGCGTTGCACCGCCGCCCTCAGGCCCGGCCGCGCTTGCGGACCACGGCTAAACTCCCACGCCGCACAACGCCAGCACGCCCAGCACGATGAATATCACCGCCGCGATGCCGTGCACGAGCGTCGTCGGCAGGCGATGCGCGAAGCGGTCGCCGAGCAGGATCGCCGGCACATTGGCGATCATCATGCCGACCGTGGTGCCCGCCACCACGCCGACGTAATCGTGAAAGCGCGCGGCGAGCGCCACCGTCGCGATCTGCGTCTTGTCGCCCATCTCCGCAAGAAAGAACGTCACCACGGTCGCGCCGAACACGCCGAAATGCGTGCGGCTGGTATCGGCTTCGTCCGCGTCGAGTTTGTCCGGCACGAGAATCCACAAGCCCATGCCGATGAACGATACCGCCAGCGTCCAACGCATGATGGTCGGCGTGAGCAGCGAGCCGAGCCACGCGCCGAGCGCGCCGGCGCAGGCGTGATTGATGAGGGTGGCGGTCAGCACGCCGAGAATGATCGGCAGCGGCTTGCGATAGCGCGCGGCCAGCACGAGCGAGAGCAGTTGTGTTTTGTCGCCGATCTCGGCGAGCGCGACCGCTCCGGTCGAAATGATGAAAGCGTGATCCACGTTGTATAGGTTCCCCGGGCCGAGATGTGAACGAGCGACGACCCACGACACGCCGGGCCCTCTTGCGGCGCGTGTGGATCATCGGTCTCGCCAGGCCAGAGGCTGCGGCTGCCATGGCCGTACAGGCCAAGTGTGTTGACAGACGCCCCCGCGAACCGCACGTGCGATGCACCGGACAGCGGTGCGGACGTGCCGCGGGGCGGCTACTCCCCAATGAGGGACGGAGTATAGCAGGCGTGACTGTCCTTATGCGCAACGGGGACGCCGCAGGCCAGTACGGGAACGGCGCGATTGGTTGGCACGGCGAAGCGGGCCCTGGACTGCATGGATAGCCGCTCGCTCACGCGCCGGCCGACGTTATTGAGATGTTCCCAGGTGAAACAGTTCTTGGAAAGTTAAATGAAAGTATGTGTCCGTTAATCCCGGCATCGCGCCGCCGGGGAGCGTCGCAAACCGTCCCGCACCCGATCCGATCAGGGCGGCGGGGCCGCCGGACCGGCGCGAAACGGCTCCTTCGCGGATCCGTGGCACTGGCGAGACGGATTACAGATGGATACGTCTTTTCCGGCTGATTTAATCCAGAATATTCAGTATGATTCCGGCGACCCAAGGAGCCCGAGACCATCCACCAACAAATATCAAAAGGCACTTAATAATCGGACCAAAGTGCCGTTAATCCGCTGAACCTACATAAAAGACGATTGGTTTGACCCCGGCTGGAGATTGCCGGTCCGCGCGGCGCCTACACGCTGTGACGGCTGTGTATTCCGTCAGGCGCTTCAGCCTCTCCCTGCTTCTACGCGCGAACACCGATATGCCCGATCCGCACTGGACCATTCCGGTCGCTCGCTGGTCTTGCTGGCCTGCTGCCGCATCCGCACCACCCGATATCGGCTTTATCGAGCCGATCATGCGGCGTCGCCTGAGCACGCTGTCCAAAGCCGCGTTGAAAGTTGCGCACGATTGTGTCGCGCGGAACGAGGTTCGGGTCGTGTTCGCCTCGCGCCACGGCGAATTGCGGCGCACCACGGACATTCTGCGCGCCATCAGCGCGGGCGAGCCGGTCTCGCCGACCGCGTTCAGCCTGTCGGTGTTGAATGCGATGACGGGCGTGTTCGGCATCGCGCGCGGCGACCGCTCGGCGGCCAGCGCGATCTCGGCCGGCGCCGAGACGCTCGGCTACGCGCTGCTGGAAGCCTACGCGCAACACGCCACCGAGCCGGGCGCGCCCGTGCTGCTGGTGTACGCTGACGAACCGGCCGACACAGCCTACGGCACGATCGAGGACGAAGTGCAGGGCGGCGCGATCGCGATCCTGCTGGATGACGAGGCGGCGACGGGGCGCCTGACGTGCACGCGGTCCGCGGCCGGCGAGGCCCAGGCAGCGCCGCCAGTCGAGGCCATCGAGGCAAACGAGGCAGGCGAAACAAACAAGGCAAGCCCCACGCCCCCCGCCGAGCGTTTCGCGACCCAAAGCCAGGCGCTGCTGCACTGTCTGGAAACCGGCGCGACCACCGCCTGGCAAGGCGCCGGGGTTATCTGGCATTGGAGTTGGCATGATCGCGCGGCTTGATTACATCTGGCGGTTCTGCGCGACGGGCATGGCCTTCGTGGTGTTCGGCGTGTGCGGACTGCTGTTTTCGGTGCTGGTGTTTCCGTTCGCATGGCTGTGGCCGCATCGCGCGTCGCGCCAGGTCGCGGTGACGACCGTAATCCACTGGTTTTTCCGCGCGCTGGTCGCGGTGCTGCAGCGCATCGGCGTGATGGAACTCGAGGTGTCGGGCGCGCGGATGTTGCGCGCCGGCGGTCCGGCGATCGTGGTCGCCAATCACCCGACCTACCTCGACGTGATGGTGCTGCTGTCGCTCACCCCGCATGCCTGTTGCGTGGTGAAAAACGCGCATTGGGGCAACCCCTGTTTCTGGGGCATCGTGCGCTCGGCGGAATACGTGAGCAATGCCGATCCCACCGATCTCGTCGAAGCCGGCGCGCGGCAGCTCGCGGCAGGCTATACGATGATCATTTTTCCCGAAGGCACGCGCAGCCCCGCGCCGAACCGGCTGCACGCGTTTTCGCGTGGTTTCGCGCACATGGCGTTGAAGGCCGGCGCGCCGATCGTGCCGGTGCTGATGGATTGCGACCCGCCCGCGTTCACCAAGCAGATGCGCTGGTACGACGTGCCGGCGCGCGCGTTCCGCATACGTGTGAACGTGCTCGAGCCGCTTGGCGTCGAGCAGTTCGCGGACGACGACACTACACCGGCTCTCGCCGCGCGCAGCGTGACGAGCGCCGTCGAGGCACACATTACCCGGCACCTGTTCGATTATGGATTCTTTAAAACTGGAAATTAAACAGCTTCTGATCGAAGCTCTCGATCTGGAAGACCTGAGCCCCGCCGATATCGACGACGACGCACCGTTGTTCGATACCGACGGCATCGGTCTCGATTCGATCGACGCGCTGGAAATCGGCATCGTGCTGCGCAAACAATACCAACTGACCATCGCGGCGAACGACGAGCGCACGCGCGAGCACTTTCGCTCCATCAGCACGCTGGCCGCGCTGGTGGCGAGTCAGCGCGAAGCGGCGCAGGTTGTCGGCGAAACTACAAAGAAGGGGGAATAAACCGTGTCCGAGGCTGAGATTCTTGAGCGCATCCGCGCCATTTTCAAAGAGAACTTCGCGATCGAGCCCGAGCGTGTCACGCCCGAGGCGCATCTGTTCGAAGACCTCGATCTCGACAGCATCGACGCCGTCGACCTCGCGATCAAGCTGCAGGAAATGACCGGCCGCCGCATCAAGCCCGAGGAGTTCAAATCGGTGCGTACCGTCGGCGACGTGATCGTTGCCGTCGAATCGCTGCTGGCGGCACAGGGCTGATGCATTCCGTGCGTCCGCGAATGCAGGCGGCGTCGGACCGGGTCGCGCAGGCCTCGCCTCGCGCGGGGCGCCATTGGGCCAAAACCGTCCTGCAGGTGCTGTTGAAACTCGCGTATCCCGCGCTGATCCTGTGCGCGTGGCGCTGGGACACGCCGCGCTATGTCGGCTGCATGCTGTTCGCGATCCTGTGGCTGCAGCGCTGGGCCGGCAGCGGCCCGGTCGCGACTTCGCTGCGGCGTCTTTCGACGATCGACTGGACCGTGGTCGGCTTGCTGAGTTGCGCGTCCGCGGCGATCGTCTTCACCAACAGCGAATTGTTGTTGCGCCTCTATCCGTCGCTCGTGAATCTCGGTTTGCTGATCGCGTTCGGCGCGACGCTCGTGCGCGGGCCGACGATGATCGAAAAATTTGCGCGCCTGGGCAATCCGGATCTGCCGCCTCGCGCGGTGCGCCATACGCGGCGCGTGACCCAGGTATGGTGCGTGTTCTTCGCGCTGAACGGCGCGTTCTCCGCTTATACGGCGCTGTACTGGAGCCGCGCGAGCTGGTCGCTCTATAACGGCGCGATCGCCTATGGGCTGATCGGCGTGCTGCTGGTAGCCGAAGTGATCTGGCGTTATCTCGTGGTGCTGCCGCGCGCCGCGCGTTCGGAGGCCGCATGATCGCGCTGCATGATCTGTTGACGGCCGAGGCTTCGGCGGCGAATGCGCCGGTATGCCGCGATGGCGGTGCCGTGCTCGATCGCACGGCGTTTCGCGCGCGCGTCTCGGCATTGGCCGCGTTGGTGCGGGAGCGGTCCGCGCAGCGCTACGCGTTGTGCATCGACGATCCGTTCGATTTCTCGTGCGCGCTGTTCGCGCTGTTCGCGTGCGGCAAGGAGCCGGTGATTCCGGCCAATGCGACGCCGGGCTATCTGGCCGATCTCGCCGACGCCTACGATGTGGTGTTGAGCGACGCCGACCTGCCGCCCTTCGTGTGGGATGCTGCTGCCAACGCCAACGCCAACGCCAACGCCAACGCCAACGCCAACGCCAACGCCAACGCCAACGCCAACGCCAACGCCAACGCCAACGCCAACGCCAACGCCAACGCCAACGCCAACGCCAACGCCAACGCCAACGCCAACGCCAGCGCCAGCGCCAGCGCCAGCGCCGCCGATGCGTCGCGCGCCGCACCCACCGCATACACGATCGATCCGCAAGCCCGGCTCACGCTCTACACCTCGGGCAGCAGCGGCCGTCCCAAACCGATCCGCAAGACGCTCGCGCAATTCAACGCCGAAGTGCACACGCTGGAACAGCAGTGGGGCGCGCTGGTCGGCGACGCGACCATGCTCGCGAGCGTCCCGCATCATCACATCTACGGCCTGCTGTTTCGCGTGCTGTGGCCGCTGGCGGCGGGCCGCGCGTTCGACCGCGCGGTCAGCATCGAACCCTTGCATCTGCAAACGCAGATCGGGCACTGCGGCGCGACCGTGGTGGTCTCGACGCCCGCGCAACTGTCGCGCTGGCCCGCGCTGCCCGGCTTCGCCGCGTTGACGCCCGCGCCGCGCGCGTTCTTCTCGTCGGGCGGGCCGCTCGCGCTGGAAGCCGCGCAGGAATATGCCGCGGCCTTCGGCGCCGCGCCGCTCGAAATCTACGGCAGCACCGAAACCGGCGGCATTGCGTGGCGTCGCCAGGATCAGGGCGACGCATGGCGACCGGTGACCGGCATCGAAGTGCGCCGCGACGAAGACGGCGCGCTGAACGTCCGCTCGCCGCATCTCGATCACGACGGCTGGCATCGCACCGACGACAAGATCGCGTTCGACGCCGACGGCCGTTTCCGTCTGCAAGGCCGGCTCGATCGCGTGCTGAAGCTCGACGGCAAGCGCGTCTCGCTGCCGGAACTCGAAGCGCGGCTCGCGTTGCATCCGTATGTCGTGCAAGCGGCGATCGTGCCGCTCGAAGGCGCTTCGCGCGAGCGCGTCGGCGCCGTGGTGGCGCTGACCGAAGCGGGCAGCGCGGCGTTGCGCGACCAGGGCCGCGTGCTGCTCGCGAAAACGCTGCGCCGTCATCTCGCTGAATATTTCGATGTGGTGGTGCTGCCGCGCCACTGGCGGTTTCGCGTGACCTTGCCGTTCGACGCGCGCGGCAAGCTGCCGGTCGCCGCGGTGGCGGCGGCTTTCGAGCCGCGCGCCGAGGGCGTGGAAGTGCTCGCCGAAGCGCGCAGCGGCGATACGCTGCATTACGAGCTGCGCGTGCCGCCGACGCTCGCGCATTTCGCCGGCCACTTCCCCGGGCTGCCGATTCTGCCGGGCGTGGTGCAGGTGGATTGGGCAATGCGTCTCGCCGCCGATCATCTGCCGGCCGTCAGCGCGGTTGCGTCGATCGACCGCCTGAAGTTCATGGCGCCGGTGCCGCCCGGCGCGGTGCTCGATCTCACGCTGGCTCACGACGCCGCGCGCCGGCGCGTGCAGTTCAGTTATCGGCTGAGCGGCCGCGACTGCGCATCCGGTGTGATCGTGTATCGGGAGCCCGCGTGATGAACTTCGCTCCGTGCATCGTCATTCCGATCTACAACCACAAGGACGCGATCGGCGCGACCGTCGCCCATCTCGCGGTGCACGGCTTGGCCGTTTTCGTCGTCGACGACGGCAGCGATGAACCGACCCAACACGTGCTCGCCGCGCTCGCGCGGCAATACGCGGGGCAACTCACGCTGCTGCGTTTGCCGGTCAACGGCGGCAAGGGCGCGGCGGTGATGGCGGGGCTGCGCGCCGCGCGCGCGGCGGGCTACACGCACGCGTTGCAGATCGACGCCGACGGCCAGCACGACGCCACCGACGTGCCCCGTTTCATCGACGCCGCGCGCGCCGAACCAGGCGCGGTGATCCTCGGCCGACCGGTCTACGACGAGAGCGTGCCGAAAGCGCGCCTCTACGGCCGCTATCTGACGCACGTGTGGGTGTGGATCGAAACGCTCTCGCTGACGATCCGCGATTCGATGTGCGGCTTTCGCCTCTATCCGCTCGCGCTGGCCTGCGATCTGATCGACCGCGTGCGGTTGCCGACGCGCATGGACTTCGACATCGAGATTCTCGTGCGCCTCTACTGGCGGCGCGCGGCGTTCCGTTCGATTCCGACGCGCGTCACGTATGCCGCCGACGGCGTCTCGCATTTCGACGTGCTGTGGGACAACGTGCGCATCAGCCGCAGTCATACGCGGCTCGTGTTCGGCATGCTGTGGCGTCTGCCGATGCTGCTCGCGCACAAGCTGATGCCGCGCCGCTCTGCAACCGCAACCGCAACCGCAACCGCAACCGCAACCGCAACCGCAACCGCAACCGCAACCGCAACCGCAACCGCAACCGCGGAAAGCCCGCAAGACTGGTGGCGTATCGCCGAACGCGGCTCTCACCTCGGCATGTCCTTGCTCGCGCTCAGTTGCAAGCTGTTCGGCCGACGCTTCACCTCGCTCTGGCTGCATCCGATCGTCGCGTATTTCCTGCTGACGGGCCGCGCCGCGCGCGAGGCGTCGCGCAACTACTTCAGACGTCTCGGCGAGGCCGCGCCGCAAGACGATACGCCGCGCCCCGGCTGGCTGTCCGCCTACCGGCACATGCTGGCCTTCGCGCAATCGGGCTTCGACAAGCTCGCCGCATGGTCGGGCCGCGTGAATACCGCCGACGTCACGTTCGAGGATCCTTCCGCGTTCGAGGCATTGGTCGCAAGCGGCAAGGGCGCGCTCGTGATCGGCGCGCATCTCGGCAACCTGGAAATGACTCGCGCGCTCGCCGCGCGCGGCGCATACGCGAAGGTCACGGCGGTCGTCTATACGGAGCACGCGCGGCGTTTCAATAGCGTGCTGGCGTCGGCCAACAGCGAGTTCGCCCGGCATCTGCTCGAAGTCAGCGACTTCGGACCGGAGACCGCGATGATGATGCAGGAGCGTGTCGATGCGGGCGAGCTGCTGGTGATCGTCGGCGACCGCGTTCCCGCGCACGAGGCGGGCCGCACCACCGAAGCGCAATTTCTCGGCTCGGCCGCGCCCTTCGCGCAAGGCCCCTACGTGCTCGCGCATGCGCTGGGCTGTCCGGTCTATCTGTTCTTCTGCCTGAAAGAGCGCGGCGGTTATCGGCTGTATTTCGAGCCGTTCGCCGAACGCATCGAGTTGCCGCGCCGCGAACGCGCGCAGCATCTCGCCGCGTGGGCGCAGCGCTACGCGGCGCGGCTCGAACACTATTGCCGCAAGGCTCCTTATCAATGGTTCAATTTCTTCGATTTCTGGGCCAGCCCCAAGCGAGGCGCGAATGGCCGAACGTGATCTGATCGAAACGCCGAGCGCGAGCGCAAACGAAAACGCAAATGCAGACCCGGTGGTGATCGGCGCGCGCAAGCTGACGATCGAAGAGGTCGTCGCGATCGCGCATCATCGCGCGCCGGTTGCGTTGAGCGCCGATCCGGCGTGGCGCGCGCGCATTCAGCGCGGCGCGGATTTCCTGCGCCGTCATCTGGCGGCGAGCGCGACCGTCTACGGCGTGAACACCGGTTACGGCGACGCATGCGTGGTCGACGTGCCGATGGAACTGGTCGAAGCCTTGCCGCTGCAACTGACGCGTTATCACGGTTGCGGCATGGGCCGGCATCTCGACGACGCGCAAACGCTGGCCGTGATCGCCGCGCGGCTCAACTCGCTCGCCTATGGGTTTTCCGGCGTGCGCCCCGTATTGCTCGAACGCCTTGCCGACCTGATCAATCATCGCGTGCTGCCGCGCATTCCGTCGGAAGGCTCGGTGGGCGCGAGCGGCGATCTGACGCCGCTCTCGTATGTGGCCGCGGCGCTCGCGGGCGAGCGCGAGGTGATGTTCGAAGGCCGCTTGCGCGATGTGCGCGACGTGTGGAGCGAACTCGGCCACGCGCCGCTCACGCTCGCGCCGAAGGAAGGTCTCGCGTTGATGAACGGCACTGCGGTGATGACGGGCCTCGCCTGTCTCGCGTTTGCCCGCGCCGATCATCTGACGCGGCTCACCGCGCGCCTGACCGCGCTCTCCACGGTGGCGCTGGACGGCCGCGCCGCGCACTTCGACGCCATGCTGTTCGAAGTGAAGCCGCACGCCGGCCAGGCCGAAGCCGCTGCGTGGATTCGCGACGATCTGAGCGGACGCGACGATACGCCGGGGCATCGTCTGCAAGACCGCTATTCGATTCGTTGCGCGCCGCATGTGATCGGCGTGGCGCGCGACGCACTGTCATGGGTGCGCCGCGACGTCGAGAACGAGCTGAACAGCGCGAACGACAATCCGCTGATCGATCCCGACAACGAACGCGTGCTGCACGGCGGCAACTTCTACGGCGGTCATATCGCGTTCGCAATGGACTCGCTGAAGGTCGCGGTCGCCAATCTCGCCGATCTGATGGACCGTCAGCTTGCGCTGCTGGTCGACGTGAATTTCAACAACGGCTTGCCGCGCAATCTGTCGGGCGCCGCGCCCGCGCGCGCCGCGATCAATCATGGCTTCAAGGCCGTGCAGATTTCGTCGTCCGCGTGGACGGCCGAGGCGCTGAAGAACACGATGCCCGCGAGCGTCTTTTCGCGTTCGACCGAGGCGCACAACCAGGACAAGGTCAGCATGGGCACGATCGCCGCGCGCGACTGCTTGCGCGTGCTCGAATTGACCGAGCAGGTCGCCGCCGCGCATACGCTCGCAACGGTGCAAGCCGCGCGTCTGCGTTTGAAGATCGATAGCGCCACGCCGATTCCCGCGCCGCTGCAAGCGTTTATCGACAGCGTGAGCGCGCAGTCGCCATTCGTCGACGAAGACCGCGCGTTGGAAAACGAACTGCGCGCGCTGACCGCGCGCATCGCCGCATGCGAATTGCTGCACGACTATCGCGGAGGCGCGAACGCATGACCCGCTCTCGCAAAACGCTCACGGCAAGCGCGATGGTCGAAGTGCCGTTTCACGATGTCGACGCGATGAACGTGTGCTGGCACGGCCACTATCTGAAGTACTTCGAGATTGGCCGCGCGGCTTTGTTGCGCGCGTTCGATTACGACTATCGCGAGATGCAGGCCTCGGGTTATCTATGGCCGATCGTCGAGGCGCATCTGAAGTATGTGCGGCCCGCGACTTACGGTCAGCGGATCGAAGTCCGCACCGAACTGCTCGAACACGAAAACCGCCTGAAAATAGGCTATGAAATCGTCGATTGCGGGTCCGGCACGCGGCTGACGAAGGGCTACACGATCCAGGTCGCCGTCGACGCCGCGACGCAGGAGTTGCAGTTCGTGTCGCCGCCGGTCGTGTTCGCCAAGCTGGAGCGCGTATGGGGACGATGAAGTTGCGCCGTACGGCAGCGGGCCGCCTGATCGCATTGAGCGTGGCAAGCATGGCAAGCGCGGCATGCTTGCTGAGCGTATCGGCCATCGTGACCTGGCCGGCCGCGGCCCGCGCCGCGGAAACAACGCCCGCCGGCAACCCCGCCCTGGTCTCCCAAATCGCTTCACACCTCGCGCAAGCCAAAGGCGTGCGTGCGCAATTCACGCAAACCCAGACGCTTGCCGCGATGAAGCAGCCGCTCGTCAGCACCGGCTCGCTGCTGTTTTTCCGCGAGCGTGGCGTGATCTGGCGGATCGACACACCGTACCAGGCCACCTATGTGATCACCGATACCGGCGTGGCCGAAGTCGACGCCAACGGCCGGCGCGTGACGGCCCGCGGCGCGCAAGGCACGCGCGGCGTCGCGCAAGTTTCGAAGATGATGCGCGCGATGCTCGGCGGCGATCTGTCGGCGCTGTATTCGCAATTCGACGTGCAGGCCGAGGGCAGCGCCGCGCAATGGCGCATGCAGCTCACGCCGAACCAGCCGCAAATCGCGCAATCGATCAAGGGCTTGCAGATGAATGGCGGCGACTATCTGCAAAGCTTGCGCATCACGCTCGCGAACGGCGACATCACGAAGCTCGACTTCGCGAAGAGCGCGGCGGTGACCGAACTCGCGCCGGCTGAGCGCACGCTGCTCGGAGCGCCGTGATGGACATGCTGCAACAGCGATCCGCGAAACAGGTGTGGGGCATACGTGCCGCATGGCTGTTGCTC
Source organism: Paraburkholderia terricola (assembly GCF_003330825.1). Classification (NCBI taxonomy): domain Bacteria; kingdom Pseudomonadati; phylum Pseudomonadota; class Betaproteobacteria; order Burkholderiales; family Burkholderiaceae; genus Paraburkholderia; species Paraburkholderia terricola. The sequence continues at coordinate 3,122,962 of NZ_CP024941.1, read as the reverse complement.
GCGCTCGTCGCGTCGCTGTATAGCGGCTGGCGTTTCGCGGGACCGTCGCCATTGCAGACCAATCTGCTCGCCTTGCTTCCCGCGACCGAAGCGGACCCCGTCGCCGAAAAAGCGGTCGATACGCTCGCGAGCGCGCTCGGCGACCGCACGGTTTTTCTCGTCAGCAGCAACGATGACGCGCACGCGAAAGCGGCGGCGAAGCAGTTCGGCGCGTCGCTGCAAAAGAGCGGGGCGTTCGGCTCGGTCACGGCGGAGTTGCCGCCGTTCGATTTGTCGCGGATCGCCGCCTTGTACATGCCGTACCGCTTCGGTTTGCTGACGCCGTCCGACCGCGCGGCCCTGGCGACGAGCAATGCGTCGAGCGCCACGGCGGGCGACGCTCCGAAAGCAGCCCCGCGTTCCGCTGGAAGTCCCCTTGCGGGACACTCCGAAGAAAATGCTCCCAAGGCGCTGGCGGGCATGCTCGCCCAACGCATCTACAGCCCCTTGCGCGGCGGCCTGACCACGCCGCTCGCCGACGATCCGTTCGGCTGGCTCGAACATTGGCTCGGCGGCCTGCCGCTCGCCACGTCGAATCTCGAACTCGAAGACAACATGCTGGTCGCGCATCGCGGCGCCGAGACCAGCGTGCTGATCGTCGCCACGTTGCCGGGCTCCGCCTACGAATCGAAAACTCAACACGCCGTGCTCGCCGCGCTCGCCCAAGGCGAAAACGCGTTGAAGCAGGCGTTCCCCGACGTCTCGGTCGCGCGAACCGGCGCCGTGTTCTACGCCGAATCGGCGCGCAGCGCCTCCGAACACGAGGTGCATCTGATCGGCGTGGCGTCGCTGTGCGGCATCGCGTTGCTGATGATGTGGGTGTTCCGCTCGCCGCGTCTATTGCTGCTCGGTTTCGTGTCGACGGCGCTCGGCATCGTCTGCGCGCTCGCCGTGACGATGCTGGTGTTCGGCAAGCTGCATCTGTTGACGCTCGTGTTCGGTGCGAGCCTGATCGGCGAAGCGGTCGATTACTCGATCCAGTACTTCGTCGTGTATCTCGGCGCGCAGCGCGATTGGGATTCGCGCCGCGGCGCGCGCACGGTGCGCCCGGCATTGACGGTCGCGTTGACGACGAGCCTGCTCGGTTACGCGATCCTCATGTGGGTGCCGTTTCCCGCGCTCAAGCAGATCGCGTGTTTCGCGATCGCGGGCATCGTGACGGCGTTCGCGTCCGTGCTGTGGCTACTGCCCGCGCTGCTCACGCACGCGCCGAAGCGCAGTCCGCAGCGCCTCTTTGCCGGCGCGGCGCGCGGGCTGACGGTATGGCATCGCGCGATTGGCGGCAAGCGCGCGTGGTTCGTGGCGGCGCTGTTGCTGATCGTCGCGATTCCCGGCTGGCTGCGGCTCACTAGCGACGACGACATCCATCTGCTGATCGAGCGCGATCCATCGCTCGTCGCGCAGGAGGACAAAGTGCGCGCGGCGGTCGGCGTGGATAACAGCGCACAGTTTTTCGTCGTGCGCGGCGAGACGCCGGAACGCGTGCTGCAACGCGCCGAAGCGTTGGGCGCGAAGCTCGATGCGTTGAGCGGCACCGCGAACCAGGTCGGCGGCTATCAATCGGTGGCGCAGTTCGTGCCGTCCGCGAAACAGCAGACCGAAGACCGCGCGTTGCTCGCACGGCACGTATTCGACGATCCCGCCGCGTTGCGCGCCACGCTGCTGCAAGCGGGCTTCAAGGACGAAGTCGCCGATGCGTGGCTCGCCGCGTTCGCGCAACCGCAGCCCTTGCTGACGGTGGATAAATGGCTCGCCGCGCCCTGGTCGCAACCGTACAGGCATCTCTGGCTGGGCGAAGTCGATTCGAACACGCAAGCCTATGCGGCCGTGGTGATTCCGCAAGGCGTCACACCGCGCAACGAAGCCGCGCTGATCGCCACCGCCCAGGCGGTGCCGGGCGTCGCTTTCGTCGACAAGGCGGCGAGCGTGTCGAAGCTGTTCGGCGCATACCGCGTGGACAGCGGCTGGTGGCTCGGCGGCGCGCTGGCGCTGGTGCTCGTGCTGCTGATGCTGCGCTACGGCCCGCGCGGCGGCATCGCCGTCACCTTGCCGGTCCTGCTCGCGGTGGGCGTCACACTCGCGGTGTTCGGCTACGCGCGCGTCCCGCTCAATCTGTTCAACTGGCTCGCCTTGATGCTGGTGCTTGGCGTCGGCGCAAACTATGCGGTGTTTCTGCGCGAAGGCTGTTTGCGCGCGGACGCGGATCTCGGCGCGGTGTGGACGGGCGTGCTGCTCTCGGCGGCCACCACGCTGCTGTCGTTCGGCATGCTCGGCATGAGCGCGATGCCGGCGTTGAAGAGCTTCGGCGCGACGCTCGCGCTCGGCATCGCGGTATCGGTGCTGCTCGCGCCGATCGGCATGCCATCGGAATCAAGGAGGCTCGCATGAATGCGCCATCGGTTTATTTGCACGCGCTCGGCATGATCAATGCGCTCGGCGGCGACCTCGACCGGATCGTTCCCGCGCTCGCCGCCGCTCGCGCGCCCGGCATGGCGAACGCGCACACGGGCATCGGCGAGGCGTTCGTGGGCAGCGTGCTCGCGCCGCTCGATCTGGCGCCGCCCGCCGCGCTCGCCCGTTACGACTGCCGCAATAACCGCTTGCTGCTGGCCGCGCTCGCGCAGATCGCGCCCGCGGTCGACGCCGCGCGCGAGCGCTTCGGCGCGGATCGGATCGGCGTGGTGCTCGGCACCAGCACGTCGGGCATCGAAGCGGCCGAGGCCGCGTTCGTCTATCAGGCCCAGGCGGGCGATTTGCCAGCCAACTTCAATTACCGGCAAATGGAAATCGGCACGGCCGCGCCGTTCGCCGCCGCCGTGCTCGACCTGCATGGCCCGGCGTTCACGATTTCGACCGCTTGCACGTCGAGCGCGAAGGCGTTCGCGTCGGCGCGCCGGCTGCTGCAACTGCAACTGTGCGATGCGGTGGTGGTGGGCGGCGTCGATTCATTGTGCGAGTTGACGGTGCAGGGTTTCGCGTCGCTGGAATCGACCAGCGGCGTGCGCACCAATCCGATGAGCCGCAACCGTTGCGGGATCAACGTGGGCGAGGGCGCGGCCGTGTTTCTGATGAGTCGCGACGAAGCGGCGGTGCGGCTCGCGGGCGTCGGCGAATCGAGCGACGCGCATCATATTTCGTCGCCCGATCCCACTGGCGCAGGCGGCGAACTCGCGTTGCGCGGGGCGCTGGCCGATGCGGGCATCGCGCCGTCGGCGATCGGCTACGTGAATCTGCACGCCACCGCCACGCGCAAGAACGACGAGATGGAAGCGCATCTGATGGCGCGCGTGTTCCCCGGCGGCGTGGCGGCCAGCGGCACCAAGCCGTTGACCGGCCATCAACTCGGCGCGGCCGGCGCGACCGAGCTCGGCTTCGCATGGCTCACGCTCGCGCGCGACGATGTCGCGCTGCCGCGTCATCTCTGGGACGGCGAGGCCGACCCCGCGCTGCCCGCGCTCGATCTCGTCGAGAGCGAACGCTTCTTGCCGCGCGGCGTCGGCGAGCAGTACGTGATGAGCAATTCGTTTGCGTTCGGCGGCAGCAATGTCAGCCTGATTCTCGCCCGATGATTCTTGCCCGATAATGCGCGCGATGAACCCGACGCCAACTCCCCAGGAACTGATCGATCAACCGATCGAAGCGATCATCCCGCATCGCGGCACCATGCTGCTGCTCGACGCGGTGAGCAGTTTCAGCGAAGAGACGCTGAGCGCGCGCGCCACCGTGCGCGCCGACGCGTGGTATGCGAACGCCGAGGGCGCGATGCCCGCATGGATCGGCATCGAGCTGATGGCGCAGGCGATCGCCGCGCACGTCGCGTTGCTGGCCATGCGCGGCGGCGGCCGCGCGCGTCCCGGCGTGCTGCTCGGTTCGCGCAGCTACAAGGCGTTGCAGGCGTCGTTCGCGGGCGGCGCACAATTGCTGATCCACGCCACCGAACTGCTGCGCAGCGAGGAAGGCCACGGCGCGTACGAATGCACGATCCACGATGGCGACGTGTGCTGCGCCGAGGCGGTGATCAAGGTGTTTCAACCGGCCGATTTTCAGTCATTCATCGAAGGGAGTTTCAGTTCATGAGCCGGCGTGTTCTCGTTACCGGCGCAAGCCGCGGCATTGGCCGCGCGATTGCGTATCAGTTGGCCGCCGACGGCTTCGCCGTCTCCGTGCATTGCCGCACGGGACGCGCCGAAGCCGAGGCGGTCGCGACGGGCATCGCCGCGCAAGGCGGCACGGCGCGCGTGCTGCAATTCGACGTGCGCGAGCGCGCCGTGTGCCGCGAGGTGCTCGAAGCGGACGTGGCGGCGCACGGCCCGTATTACGGCATCGTGTGCAGCGCGGGCGTGACGCGTGACGCCGCGTTCCCCGCGCTCACCGAGGAAGACTGGGACATCGTGATCGAAACCGGTCTCGACTCGTTCTACAACGTCGTCCATCCGCTGACCATGCCGATGGTGCGCGCGCGCAAGGGCGGGCGCATCGTCACGATCGCGTCGGTGTCGGGCGTGATGGGCAATCGCGGCCAGGTCAACTACAGCGCGGCCAAGGCCGGTTTGATCGGCGCGACCAAGGCGCTTGCCGTCGAACTGGCGACGCGCAATATCACCGTCAATTGCGTGGCCCCGGGACTGATCGAAACCGGCATGCTCGACGACATGCCGCTCGAACACGCATTGAAAACGGTGCCGATGAACCGCGTCGGCCAGCCTGCCGAGGTGGCGTCCGTGGTCAGCTTCCTGATGTCGGATGCGGCCTCCTATGTCACGCGCCAGGTGATCGGCGTCAACGGCGGGATGGTGTGATGAAGCGCGTCGTCATTACCGGCATGGGCGGCGTGACCGCGTTCGGCGATAGCTGGGACGTCATCGAAACGCGCCTGAAGAGCGGCGTGAACGCGGTGCGGCGCATGCCCGAATGGGATTACTTCGAATCGCTGCATACGCGGCTTGCGTGTCCGCTGCCGGCGTTCAACGCGCCCGCGCACTATCCGCGCAAGAAAACGCGCTCGATGGGGCCGGTCTCCCTGTACTCGGTGCGCGCGAGCGAACTGGCGTTGATGGACGCCGGCCTCGCCGAAGACGCGAGCATCAAGGACGGCCGCATGGGCGTCGCCTACGGTTCGTCGTCGGGCTCGGTGCAGCCGATTCGCGCGTTCGGCACGATGCTCGAAACCGGCTCGATGAGCGACGTCACGTCGAACAGCTACGTGCAGATGATGCCGCACACGGCGGCGGTCAACGTGAGCCTGTTCTGGGACCTGAAAGGGCGGATCATTCCGACCTCGTGCGCGTGCGCGTCGGGCAGCCAGGCGATCGGCTACGCGTATGAAGCGATCCAGGCCGGCAAGCAGACGCTGATGCTGGCGGGCGGCGCGGAAGAACTGTCGGGCCCGGCGGTCGCCGTGTTCGACACGCTGTACGCCACCAGCACGCGCAACGACGCGCCGCATCTCACGCCGCGTCCTTTCGACGCCGCGCGCGACGGCCTCGTGGTCGGTGAAGGCGCGGCCACGCTGGTGCTGGAGGAGTACGAACACGCGGTGGCGCGCGGCGCGCGGATTCACGCGGAGATCGTCGGCTTCGGCTGCAATTCGGACGGCGCGCACATGACCCAGCCGACCGCCGAAACGATGGCGCTCGCGATGCGGCTCGCGCTCGCCGACGCGCAACTGCCGCCGCAAGCGATCGCCTATGTGAACGCGCACGGCACTTCGACGGATCGCGGCGACATCGCCGAAAGCCATGCGACCGCGCAGACCTTCGGCGAGCGCATGCCGATCAGTTCGCTCAAGAGCTACGTCGGCCACACGCTCGGCGCGTGCGGCGCGCTCGAAGCGTGGTGGACCATCGAGATGATGAAGCGCAACTGGTATGCGCCGACCTTGAATCTCGCGAACGTGGACCCGGCTTGCGCGCCGCTCGATTACATCGTCGGCGCGGGGCGCGAGATCGACGCCGAGCATGTGATGAGCAACAACTTCGCGTTCGGCGGCATCAATACGTCGCTGATTTTCAGGCGCGTTCGATGAGCGTGGCGGCACAACGCAAACTGCAACGCGTGGTCGTGACCGGCATGGGCATCGTGTCGTGCCTCGGCAATACGCTCGACGAAGTGTCCGCCGCCTTGCGCGCGGGCCGCTCGCGCATCCAGCGGATCGACGCGTGGCGCGAGCGCGGCTTCGCCTCGCAGGTGGCGGGCGTCGCCTCGGTCGCGCACGAGGCGCCGTTCGAGCGCAAGCTCGAACGCTTCATGGGCGACACCGCGCGTTTCGCGTGTCATGCCGCGCGCCAGGCGATCGCCGACGCCGGGCTCGACGCCGCCGCGCTGCATTCGCCGCGCGCCGGCGTGGTGATCGGCTCGGGTGTCGGCGCGATGGCGAGTTACGACGCGGCGATGGCGATCGCGCATGCGCGCGGCGTCGAGAAAGTGCCGCCGTACACGGTGCCGCAGGCGATGAGCAGCACCGCGTCGGCGAATGTCGCGCAGGTGTTCGGGCTCGAAGGCGTCGGCTATTCGCCGTCGTCGGCGTGCACGACCTCGGCGCTCGCGCTCGGCCAGGCGATGCAACTGATTCAGAGCGGCCGTCAGCAGATCGTGCTGGCGGGCGGCAGCGAAGCGCTGCACGACAACATGACGCTGATGTTCGATGCGATGGGCGCGTTGTCGCGGCACTTCAACGACACGCCGCAAGCGGCGTCGCGTCCTTATGACACCGCGCGCGACGGCTTCGTGATCGCCTCGGGCGGCGGCGTGCTGGTGCTCGAAGCGCTGGAGCATGCGCTGGCGCGCGGCGCGCGCATCCACGCGGAGCTGACGGGCTTCGGCGAGTGCACGGACTCGGCGGGCATGGTCGCGCCGCGTGCGGCGGGGATCGCGCGCGCGATGCGCGGCGCGCTCGACGAAGCGGGCAAGCGGCCCGACTACGTCAACACGCACGCGCCGTCGACGCCGCTCGGCGACATCGAGGAACTGCGTGCGTTGAACGCGGTATTCGACGTGGCGTCCGGTGGCGAGGTTCCGGCGTTCTCGTCGACCAAGGGCATGACCGGGCATCCGCTCGGCGCGTGCGGCGCGCACGAGGCGATCTACACGCTGCTGATGATGGGCGACGGTTTCATCGCGGGCACGGCGGGCATCGAAACGCCGGAGCCCGATGTCGAACGCATGCCGCTCGTGCGAACGACGCGCGCTGCGCGTATCGACACGGCGATGTCGGTGTCGTTCGGGTTCGGCGGCAGTTGCGCGAGCCTGATGTTTGAAGCATGGCAGGGCGGCTGACACGGCCGCATTCGAAAAATCGAGGGTGACAAAAATGAAAAAAGCTTTGGTATGGGGCGCAGTGGCGGCCGTGGTGCTCACGCAAGCGGGCTGCGCGACGCAGGTGAAGTCGCTGCCGCTCGCGGCGGCGGGCGGCGAATCGCCCGGCGGCGTGGCGGTGAATGCCGGCAAGCAGGATCGCCCGGCGGTGAAGAGCCAGGTCGGCGGCGTGCCGGTGTATTTCGGCAAGCAGGATCATCCGGCGGTGAAAAGCGAACTCGGCGACGTGTCGTATTCCGTGCGGATCGCCCGCAAGGTATCGAGCCCGGACGACGCCTGCCATGAAGCGCTCGCCGAGGCGGTGCAGAAGCTGCGCGCGGCGGCACGCGAGCGCAACGCCAATGCCGTGATCGACGTGTCGACGCGCTTTCACAGCAGCGAAAGCAACTCGGCGACCGAGTTCACTTGCGGTGTCAGTCCGAGCGCCGCCGCGATCGCGGTGAGCGGCCGGCTCGTCGTGCTCGAAGCGAACTGAGCCGAATAAAAAACAGAACACTTGACCAACAAAAACCAACGAGGAACCTCAATGAAACGCCATCTGATGTGTGCCGCGCTGTTCGCTTCGTTCGCCGTGCTGGGCAGCGCGCCGGTTTTTGCCCGCGACACGGTCGGCAACTATCCGGTCGAAGAGGCGCTGAAAAGCGAGCCGGGCAAGGTCGGCGACGACATCCCGCTGTATTTCGCGGGCCAGCGGCATCCGGCCGTCATCAAGACGATCGGCGAGTTCGCCACCAACAAGAAGACCAACGCGTTCGGCAAGAGCGACGTGGCGGCTTGCCAGCACGTGTTTCTGTCGGCGGTGATCGAATTGCAGGACCGCGCGCGCAAGGAAGGCGGCAACGCGGTGATCAACATCAAGAGCAACTACAAGAACGAAGTGCGCGAGAGCGCGACCGAGTTCACGTGCGGCGCGGGTGCGGTGATCGCGGGCGTCGCGCTGAAGGGCGATGTGGTGACGTTGCGCAAGTAAGCGCAAGTAAGCGCAGGTGCGGAGGCGAGGCGGTGGCGCGGCCACCGCCTCGTGAGATGTTCCAGGCCGTCAATCCGCCGTGACGGCCGCCACATTGACGAGCGTCTCGCGACGCTTGCCGGGCTGCGGACGGTACAGGCCGAGACGTTCGAGCAGGCCGAAGTCTTTCGCGCGGCTCCACCAGAGATAAGGCAGTGAAACGTTGCGTTGCCCGAACGCAAAACCGCCGCGGCGAATCATATCGAGGTAGCCGTCGGCGCTCTTTTGCACCTGCATCGGATGACGGAACAGCAGCCGGATCACCCACGATTTGATGTACGCGTCGGTGGATTCGGCGAACAGCAGAAGGCCGCCCGGTTTCAGCACGCGGCGGAACTCGGCGAGCGCGCGCTCCTGCTCGACGAGATGATGGAAGGTTTGATGGCAAAACACGATATCGGCGCTTGCATCGGGCAACGGCAATTGGGCGCAGTCGCCGTGCAGCAGTTCGATATCGGCGAGCTTGTCGCGGCACGCGTTGGCCGCATTGGCGGCGAGCGCCAGCGACGGCTCGTGAAAGTCGATGCCGATGATGCGTTGCGGTTTGAACGCGTTGGCGAGCAGGCGAAACGATATGCCTTGCCCGCAGCCGACGTCGACGATCACCGGCGCGGTGGGCAAGGGCGCATCGATCAGGCGCTTGAGGTCGTTGATCGCGACGCGCAGCACATGATGTTCCCACGTATGGGTACGCAGGAACCAGATCCCGAAGGCCGTTTCCGGCACGAAAGGCACGCTGGATGTTTCGGATGGCGACACGCTGGGCTCCCGGCGAAATATTTGTTTTTACGGTCGACGCGAATTGTAACGAGAAGTAAGGATGCAGCGTAACGCTGTTCGCGGCAAGTACATGATTGAGGTTAATTTGGATACACATTCGTCACGGCGCACGGCGGTCGACGTCGCGATCATCGGCGCAGGTCCGGCGGGCGCTGTCGCGGCGGCGCTGCTGCGCAAGGCGGGCCGCTCGGTGCTGGTGCTGGAGCGCCAGCACTTTCCGCGCTTCTCGATCGGCGAGAGCCTGCTGCCGCAAAGCATGACCTACCTCGAGGAAGCGGGCATGCTGCAGGCGGTGGTCGAGGCCGGCTTCCAGTACAAGAACGGCGCGCATTTCGTCTACCGCGATCAGTCGTCGTCGTTCGACTTCCGCGACAAGCATTCGCCGGGGTGGGGCACCACGTATCAGGTCGAGCGTGCGGTGTTCGACGACATCCTGATCCGCTGCGCGGCGCGGCAAGGCGCCGACGTGCGCTTCGGTCACACGGTGCGCGCGATGCACACCGGCGCGACGCCGCTCGTCGATGTGGTCGATGAAGCCGATCATGCGTATCAGGTCGAAGCGCGTTTCGTGCTGGACGCGAGCGGCTTTGGCCGCGTGCTGCCGCGCTTGCTGAGTCTCGAAGCGCCCACGCGCATGCCGACGCGCGCCGCGATCTTCACGCATGTGCGCGACGGCATTCCGGCCGGCGCGACCGACCGCGACAAGATTTGCGTCGCGACGCATCCCGAGCGCCGCGACGTGTGGTTCTGGATGATTCCGTTGGCCGGCGGCCGCTCGTCGGTGGGCTGCGTGGCGGAGTCGAGTTTCCTGGATGTGCCGGAGGCGGAGCGCGAAGCCAAACTGCGCGGGTTGATCCAGCAGGAGCCGACGCTCAACCGTTTGATCGGCAACGCGCCGTTCCTGATGCCGGTGCGGCAGATCGGCGGCTATGCGGCGAACGTCGAGCGTTTGCATGGGCCGGGTTATGCGCTGCTCGGCAATGCGGGCGAGTTTCTGGACCCGGTGTTCTCATCCGGCGTGACGATCGCGCTGCGCTCCGCGCATCTCGCGGTGCAGACCTTGAACCGGCAATTGAACGGTGAGCCGGTCGACTGGTCCGCCGATTACGATGTGCCCTTGCGCAAGGGGATCGATACGTTCCGCGCATTCGTCGAGCGCTGGTACACCGGCGAGTTGCAGGACATCATCTACTACCCGGACCAGACGCCGTCGATCCGGCGCATGATCAGCGCGGTGCTGGCGGGTTATGCATGGGACGAATCGAATCCGTATGTGGCCGATCCGGTGCGTCGATTGAATGCGCTGCATGAGGTGTGCACCCAGCGTTGACCGCGCTCTACGGCGGGGAAAATGCAAACGGCGCTTCGGAGAAACGAAGCGCCGTTTTTTTACCTGCAAGCGATTTTGCTTCAGGCCGCGATTCTCGCCGCACGCGGCGCAAGCTGGCGCACATCGTCGCGGCGATGCACGCGCCTGCCGGCCGCATAGGTTTCATAGACGGCGCGATCGTCGCCGAGCAGCGCGAACGCGAACAGCAGTTCTTCCAACGACTCCGTGCGCGCCGTGCGGCGCGCGAGCAGCGGCGTCGCTTGCGGATCGAGCACCACGAAGTCGGCTTCGGACTTCGGCTTCAACGTGCCGACTTTATCCGCTAGATCGAGCGCTTCGGCCGCGCCCGCGGTGGCGAGATAGAACATGCGTGTGGCCGTCAGATGATGACCGCCCAAACGCGCGACCTTATGCGCTTCGTTCATCGTTTGCAGCATCGAGAACGACGTGCCGCCGCCCACGTCGGTGGCGAGCGCGATCGGCATGCCGGCTTTGTCGGCCTTGTCGAAGTCGAACAGGCCGCTGCCGAGGAACAGGTTCGAGGTCGGGCAGTGCGACGCGACGGCGCCGGTCTGCGCCATGCGCTTGCGGTCTTCGTCGTCGAAATGGATGCAATGGCCGTACACCGCGCGGCGGCGCAACAGGCCGTAGTGATCGTAAATGTCCAGATAGCTGCGGTGGCCGGGGAACAGATCGGCGACCCATTTCACTTCGTCGGTGTTTTCCGCGACGTGGCTCTGGATAAAGACATCGGGATGCAGGCGGGCGAGCGTGCCGCATGCTTCGAGTTGCGCTTCGGTCGAGGTAGGCGCGAAACGCGGCGTGAGCGCGTACATCTGACGGCCCCGGTCGTGCCAGCGGCCGATCAGTTCGGCGCTGTCGTCGTAGCCCGATTGCGCGGTGTCGCGCAGAAACTCGGGGCAGTTGCGATCCATCAGCACCTTGCCCGCCACCATGCGCAGATTGCGCGCTTCGCTCTCAGTGAAGAGCGCATCCGCCGATTCCTTATGAACGGTGCAATACACGAGCGCGGTGGTCGTGCCGCAAGCCAGCAGTTCGTCGACGAAAAAACTCGCCGTCTCGCGCGCATGAGCCGGATCGCTGAAGCGGCGCTCGGTGGGGAACGTGTAGGTGTCGAGCCACGGCAACAGCCCCGGCGCCGGCGACGCGATCATGTCGGTCTGCGGAAAGTGGATGTGCGTGTCGATGAAGCCCGGCACGATCAGCTTGTCGCGCATCTCCCGTACTTGCGTGCCGGGCGCGAGCCGCGACGCGAGCGCCGCATACGCGCCCGCCGCGACGACGTGGCCGTTCTCGACGATCAGCAAGCCGTCCTCGTTGAAGACCACGGCATTGGACGAGTGCGCGGGATCGCCGTTGAAGGTCAGCAGTTGCGCGCGGAATGCTGATTGGGCCGCTGCTTCAGGCGCCGCGTTGGCCGCGTTGGTCGCTTTAGCCGCTTTAGGCGATTGAGTCATGGAAAAACCGTCTCCGAATGTGAAAAGCCGAACAGCGCGGACGGCGGCTTTATCCCGGCTCGCAAGGAACCCCAGCCGCCGCCGGCTGCCGTGCGCTGGCCCGTCAGTGCGAGCCGTTCCGATGCCAGTACGCGTCGAGCTTCGCGATCAGGTCGCGGCGTTCCTCGGGCGTGACGAACGACGCTTCGAAGCCATTGCGGATGATCGTGTAGACCTCGGCATCGTTGAGCTTCAACGCGTCGATGGTGGCGAAGTAGTTGGCGTTCACGTAGCCGCCGAAGTAAGCCGGATCGTCGGAGTTCACCGTCACCGCGACGCCGCTATCGAGCAGGTCCTTCAGCGTGTGCTTGGTGAGGTCGTCGAACACGCACAGCTTGAGGTTCGACAGCGGGCACACGGTCAACGCCACGCGCGTATCCGCGAGGCGCGTGACCAGCGCCGGGTCCTCGATGCTGCGCACGCCGTGATCGACGCGGTCCACCTTCAACAGATCGAGCGCTTCGTAGATATACGAAGGCGGTCCTTCCTCGCCCGCATGCGCGACGAGCTTCAGGCCGAGCGCGCGCGCCCTGGCAAAGACGCGCTCGAACTTGGAAGGCGGATGGCCGCGCTCCGACGAATCGAGGCCGACGCCGATCAGACGATGCCTGTACTGCTCGAACAAAGGCCGCGCCTCGTCGAAGGTGGCGAGCGCGTCTTCCTCGGACAGATGGCGCAGGAAGCACAAAATCAGCTTGCTCGTCATGCCGCGCTTTTCCGCGTCCGCGAGCGCGCGTTCGATGCCGGCCACGACAGTCGCGATCGGCACGCCGCGTTCGGTGTGGGTCTGCGGGTCGAAGAAAATTTCGCTGTGAACCACGTTGTCGGCGAGGCAGCGTTCCACGTACGCGGTGGTCATGTCGTAGAAGTCCTGCTCGTGCAGCAGCACGCTCGCGCCGGCGTAATAGATGTCGAGGAACGATTGCAGGTCGGTGAACGCATACGCGGCGCGCAACGCTTCGATCGAATCGTAGGCGAGCTTCACGCCGTTGCGTTCGGCTAGCGCGAAGATCAGTTCGGGTTCGAGCGAGCCTTCGATATGGATATGCAGTTCGGCCTTCGGTGCGCGAGCGGTTTTCTCGGCGAGCGATGTCGGGGTGGCGGTCGTTGTTTTCATGGTGGTTCAAAAGTTCGTTAGCGTTAGACCGTTTGCGTGGCGTGACGCGGGTTCGCGTTCGCCTCGACGGCCTGCAACAATTGCGCGGCCGCCGAGATCGCGATGATTTCCGGCGACTTGTCGAGAATGCCGTCGACGCCGAGCGGGCACTTCATTCGCGCGATCCGCGACGGGTCGATGCCGCGCGCGGCGAGCCGATGCTCGAACTGCTTGCGCTTGCTGTACGAGCCGATCATGCCGAAGAACGCGAAGTCGCCGCGCCGCAAGATGCGCTCGGCCAGTTCGAGATCGCGCGCATGGTTGTGCGTCATCACGATGAAGTAGGTGTTCGGCGCGGCCTGATCGATGGCTTCGTCGGGGGCGTCGTTCGGATCGAGCTTCACGTTCGGCGCGTGCAGCGATGCCGCGGAGGGAAACTGCGCATCGCGTTCGTCGACCCAGCGCACGTTGCACGGCAGCGTGGCGAGCACGCGAACCAGCGCGGCGCCCACGTGCCCGGCGCCGAACAGCACGACCGGAAAGTCGCGCGGCGCGATGGTTTCGGTGAGCAGCGCGCCGCTGCCGTCGAAACCGGCGCCGTCCCACAGCAGGCAGTCGGCGGCATCCACACCCGGCTCGGGATCGGACAGCATCACCGCATCCGGGGCGGGGCCGAATGATACGCTGCGCACCGTCGAAAGACCGGCGGCCACGCGCTTCGCAAGCGACGTGATCCAGCCGAGGTCGCCGATGTCGAGCCGCTCGAACGCGAGGATCACGGCGCCGCCGCAGCATTGGCCGAGACTGGGGCCGAGCGCGAAACGTTCGAGCCGGCGCATGTGCGGCGAGCGCATGCCGTCGCGCAACACCTGGCGCGCGGTCTCGATGGCCTTCCATTCGAGGTGCCCGCCGCCGATCGTATGTTTCGCCGAGTCGCGCGTGACGATCATCTTGGTGCCGGCACCGCGAGGCGCCGAACCTTCGACGCGCGCGACCGTCACCAGCACGGCGGCGTCGCCGTGCGCGAGCAGTTGTTGCAGGTCAGGCAGCCAGGCTTGCATCCGGCGGTTCTCCGTGCGTGGCCGTGCGGGGGTGTCCGTGCGGCCGGTTGAGTGCGGCGTGACGCGTTCGTGTCGCGTCGGGCCTTGGTATCGTTTATCAAGCTGTCGTGTCGGTTGTTGCTGGCTGGGTTGCGGGCTGCGTTGCGAGTTCGTTCGCAGCGGGCGCTTGCAGTGCTTCCAGGGCATCCAGAATCGCTTCAGGCGTGGCCGGCGCGCGCAGCGGCGGCGCGGGTTGGGCACCGGCCGTGATACCAGGCGCCGCAGCCGCGATCGCGTCGCGAATCGCGAGGAACACCGAGAACGGCAGCAGCAAGGGCGGCTCGCCGACCGCCTTCGAACGGAACACGGTCGGCTCGGCGTTGCGGTTCTGATAGAGCCGCACATGGAAAGCGGCCGGCGTGTCGCTCACGGCGGGAATCTTGTAGGTGGACGGCGCGTGGGTCATTAGACGGCCATCGCGGTTCCACCACAACTCTTCGGTGGTGAGCCAGCCCATGCCCTGAATGAAACCGCCTTCCACCTGACCGATGTCGATCGCCGGATTGATCGATTGACCGGCGTCGTGCAGCAGGTCCGCGCGCAGCAGTTTCCATTCGCCGGTCAGCGTGTCGATCACGACCTCCGACACCGCCGCGCCATACGCGAAATAATAAAACGGGTGACCGGTCAGCGTTTTCGCATCCCAATGCACTTTCGGCGTGGCGTAGAAACCGTCGGACCACAATTGCACGCGCGCCAGATACGCGGCGCCGACCAGTTGCTCGAACGGCATCGCACCGCCATTCACCGACACCTCGCCGTGGGCGAATTGCACCGCTTCCGCGGTGCCGCCGAGTTGTTTGGCCGCGAGATCCGCGAGCCGTGCGCGAATCGCGCGAGCCGCGGCTTCGGCGGCTTTGCCGTTCAGATCGCTGCCGGTGGAGGCCGCGGTGGCGGAGGTATTCGCGACCTTCGACGTATCGGTCGCCGTCACGCGCACGCGCGAAAGCGGCACGCCGAATTCGTTCGCCACGACTTGCGCGACCTTGGTGTTGAGCCCCTGGCCCATCTCGGTGCCGCCGTGATTGACGAGCACGGAGCCGTCTTTATACACATGCACCAGCGCGCCGGCCTGATTCAGAAACGGCACGTTGAACGAGATGCCGAACTTGACCGGCGAGAACGCGAGGCCGCGCTTGAGCACCGGACTGTTCGCGTTGAACGCGGCGATCGCCGCGCGGCGCGCGCGATAGTCGCTGGTGGCGAGCAGTTCGTCGGTGAGCGGCGCGATGATGTTGTCCTCCACGCGCTGACCGTACGGCGTCGTGTCGCGTTCGCCGATGCCGTAGTAGTTGGCCATGCGCACGTCGAGCGGATCGCGATTCAATTGACGCGCGATGCTGTCGAGCATCACTTCGATCACCAGCGCGCCTTGCGGTCCGCCGAAGCCGCGAAACGCGGTATTCGACTGCGTGTTGGTCTTGCAGCACAGCGCGACGATGTCGACGTCGGACAGGTAGTACGCGTTGTCGAAGTGACAAACCGCACGCGTGGCGACCGCGCCGGACAGGTCCGCCGAATAGCCGGCTCGCAACGCGATTTCGACGCGCGCGCCGAGAATGCGGCCTTGATCGTCGAAGCCCGCTTCGTATTCGTAGACCGCGTCGTGCCGCTTGCCGGTGATCATGAAATCGTCGTCGCGATCGGCGCGCAGTTTGACCGGGCGGCGCAGCAGTTTCGCCGCGAGCGCCGCCACGCACGCGAACAGCGCCGATTGCGATTCCTTGCCGCCGAAGCCGCCGCCCATGCGCCGGCATTCGCACACCACGTTGTGCGCGGGCCAGCCGAGCATGTGCGCGACCACCTGCTGCATTTCGCTCGGATGCTGCGTCGAACTATGGACGAGCATGCCGTCCATTTCCTTCGGCACCGCGTAGGCGATCTGGCCTTCGAGATAAAACTGCTCCTGGCCGCCGACTTCGAACCTGCCGGTGATCCTGTTGGGCGCGGCGGCGATTTTCGCCTCGGGGTCGCCGCGCTTCAGATGCAGCGGCGGCAGCACGAACTGCTTCGCCGCCTTCGCGTCGGCGGGCGTGAGAATGGCTTCGAGCGGTTCGTAGCGGATCACGTCGTCGCTTTTGGCGAGCGCGGCGGCACGGCGGGCAAGGTCATGGCTCTCGGCGATCACGGCGAATACGGGCTGGCCGAGATACAGCACTTCATCGGCGGCGAGAATCGGATCGTCGTGCAGCACGGGGCCGCAATTGTTTTCGCCGGGGATGTCCTCGGCGCTCAGCACGGCGATCACGCCCGGCGCTTTTCTGACCGCGTCCAGATCGAGCGAGACGATGCGCGCGTGCGCATGCCGCGAGAGTCCGAGCGCCGCGTGCAGCGTGCCTTGCAGTTCGGGAATGTCGTCGGTGTAGGTCGCTTCGCCGCTCACGTGCAGCGCGGCGGATTCATGCGGCAGCGAGGCGCCGATCGCCGTTTCCTTGTTCTGAGGCGCGGCGTGCTTTCCTTCCTGCGTTCCTTCATGCTTCGCGGCGGGGTCGACAAACGCATCGGTCCGGTTCATCACGACGGCTCCTTCGCAACGGCCGCGTCCGGCGCGCCGGCTTCGAACGCGAACGCATTCACGTCGAGGAGGGCGAGCGGCGCGTCATCGCGCGTTTCCAGGTGGAAGCGCCACAGCAGGTTGCGCGCCACCTTCAGTCGATAGGCGCTCGAAGCGCGCATGTCGGTGAGCGGCTGGTAATCGGCGGCGAGTGCAGTCATCGCTTGCCGCGCGGTGCTTTCGTTCCATGTCGCGCCAGTCAGCACGGCTTCGGTTTGCGCGGCGCGCTTGGGCGTCGCCGCCATGCCGCCGAACGCGACGCGCGCTTCGCTGATCGTGCCGCTGTCGCCGTTCTTGCCGAGGCGCAGCGCGAACGCCGCGCATACCGCGGAGATGTCCTGGTCGTAGCGCTTCGAGACCTTGTAGGTGCGAAAACGCAGATCGCCCGCCGGCCGCGGCACGCGCAGCGCCGCGACGAATTCGCCCACGGCGAGCGCGGTTTTCTGGTAACCGACATAGAACGCGTCGAGCGGCAGCGTGCGCGTTTTCGCGCCGTGGCGCAGCACCACTTCGGCGTCGAGCGCGAGCAGCGCCGGCATCGAATCGCCGATCGGCGAGCCGTTCGCGATGTTGCCGCCGAGCGTGCCCGCATTGCGGATCGGCAGCGAGGCGAAGCGCGTCCACATTTCGGCCAGTTCGGGGTAATCGACGGCGAGCGCCGCGTAGGCGTCTTCGAGCGTGACGGCGGCGCCGATCGTCAGCGTTTGCGCATCGCGCTCGACCGTCTTCAGTTCGGCGACGTTGCCGATATACAGCATGTCGCCGAGATCGCGGAACTGCTTGGTGACCCACAGGCCGACGTCGGTGCTGCCCGCCAGCAGCCGCGCCTGCGGATGCTCAACGCGCAGCCTGGCGAACGCGTCGAGCGTGAGCGGCGCGTGGAAGGCGGGCGAGCCGAACGCGGCGCCGCGTGCGTCGGGCGCGCGGTATTCGAAGGTGTCATGGCGTTGCAGTTGGCGCAGCGTCTCGGCGACGGCCTTGCGGTCCAGCGTGACGCGTGGATAGTGCGGGTAGTCGAACATCTTCTGCGCCGCGTCGACGATCGGCCGGTAGCCGGTGCAGCGGCACAGATTGCCGGACAGCGCGGTGTTGACTTCATCGCGCGTGGGCAGGCCCGCGGCGGCCGGCTGATTCTCGTATAGCGCCCACATCGACATCACGAAGCCGGGTGTGCAAAAGCCGCATTGCGAACCGTGGCAATCGACCATTGCCTGTTGCACCGGATGCAGCGCGCCGTCGGCGCCGTGCAGGTCTTCGATGGTGAAGAGGGCGCGGCCGTCGAGCGTCGGCAGGAACTGGATGCAGGCATTGACCGCCTTCAGCGCGAGGCCGCCTTGCGCGTCCAGTTCGCCGACGACGACCGTGCACGCGCCGCAGTCGCCTTCCGCGCACCCTTCCTTGGTGCCGGTGCAATGCAGGTCCTCGCGCAGATGCTGGAGCACGGTGCGCGATGCGGGCACGCCCGCGACCTCACGGACGGACCCCTGGTGATAGAAGCGGATGGTTTGCGTTGTCATGGCGAATCCGAAAGACAGTGCGGACCGGGCGCGCGTTACGCATGGGGTCGGGCCGAAGCCGGCCTCGCGCACGTAGATCGCCATCCATGTCCGAAGATAGCACTAGCTTGCCCCGAAAATATTTCCCTTCTCGCATGAAGCTTATTCGGAAGCGGTCATGTGATCGGTACGATTCGCGGCAAGCCGCGAAGTTGCGGGAGATTGGGCGGGGTGCGCCGGTCGCGCTATTTGGCGCGATGCGGCAACGCCGGGGGAATTGGGGGGCAAAAAAACGCCGGACCGCGGCCGCCACGGCGGGCGGCGCGGTCCGGCGTTATTGCAACGCGGCAAGCCCGTTCAGACCACCCGGCCGCGATTGCGATACAGGCTCAGCGCGAGCGCGATGAACACCACCACGAACGCGATCAGCGACCACTGCGGCAGCGACAGACCCAGAATCGGCGGATACGGCGTTTCGCACAGCCCGGCCACCTTGAACACGCCCGGCAGCCACTGAGCGGGCGGCAAGCCGTCGACCAGCGGCTGCAGCGCGTCGAACCCGCAGCTAAAACCGGGCCGGGCCTGAACATACACATGCCGGGCGGCGGTCACGATGCCGGCCAGCGCCGACAAGCCCGCCAGCACTTCCAGCAGACGCACGCCGCGCCAACTGTTAAAGAACGCGCCGAGGAACGCGAAAATCGCGACCAGCAGGAAGAAATACCGTTGGATGATGCACAGCGGACACGGGTCTTCGCGCTTGAAGTATTGCAGGTACAGCGCGCCGGCCACCAGGCCGACGCAGATCAGGCCAAGCAGGACCAGCAGGGTGCGCTCGCGGCGCAGTATCGCTTCGTCGTTATTCATGGATCGTGTGGCTCTCTCTAGACTAAAGGGCGGTGCCCGCGATTCTAGCGCGAACGTCCGCCCGGTCACTGCGCCGTCACTGCACTGCGCCGTCACTGAGCGCCGTCGAGTCCATGCCGACGCTCAACGAATCGCGTTGAGCACCGCTTCGGCGCCGCGGCCGATGGCGAGCAAGGCGTCGTCGGCATGCGGCGCGCCTGCCAGCATCAGGCCGACCGGCGCTTCGCCGCGCAAGTGGCAGGGCAGCGACAGCGCGCACGCATCGAGGAAGTTGAACACGCCCGGATTGCGCAGCATCAGCGCGTTGACGCGGCCAAAGGTTTCGTCGTCGTCGACCAGATCGGCGACGCGCGGCGCGACCACCGGCACGGTCGGCGCGACCACCGCGTCGAAACGCTGCCACAGCGTGCGGGCGGCCTCGTCGAGCATGGCCTGGCGTTCGGCGAGCAGATCCAGATAGTCGGCGGCGCTGGCAGGCTGGCCTTTGAGGATGCGCACCAGCACGCGCGGGTCGTATTGGTCGCGGTGCTTTTCCAGCAGCGGGCGATGCCACGCATACGCTTCGATCGGCGCAAAGCCGAAGCGGTTGATCTCGGGCAAACGGTCGAGCGGCGCGAAACGCACTTCGCTGACGATCGCGCCGGCCGCTTCCAGATGCTTGAGCGCGGTATCGATCGCCGCCGCGACTTCCGGCTCGACGCCGTCGGTGACGTAGTGAGTGAGTACGCCGAGGCGCACACCTTCGAGCGGACGGGCCGCCGGAATGCGCGGTTCGAGGCCGGCCAGCATCCGGTCGACCAGCGCGCAGCACGCAACCGAGACGCCGATCGGGCCGAACGAATCGAGCGTCGACGACAGCGGCACGCCGCCTTGTTTCGGGATGCGCGCGGCGGTCGGCTTGAAGCCGGTCAGCCCGCACAGCGCCGCCGGAATGCGCAGCGAGCCGCCCGTGTCGGTGCCGAGCGCGACCGCCGCCATGCCGTCCGCGACGGACGCCGCCGCGCCCGACGAGGAGCCGCCGGAAATCCGCTCGTCGCCCTTCACGCCGCGCCGGTACGGCGACAACGGATGGCCGTAATGCGGGTTCAAGCCGAGCCCGGAAAACGCGAACTCGCTCATGTTGGTGCGCCCGACGATCACCGCGCCGGCGCGCTTCAGGCGCGCGACCGTGACGGCGTCGGCCTTGGCGGCGGGCGCGCCCGCCAGCACGATGGAGCCGGCGCGGGTCGGCTGGCCCTCGATATCGAACAGGTCCTTCACCGATACCGGAATCCCGGCGAGCGGCGAGAGCACCGTGCCGGCCGCGCGCAGCCGGTCGTGCGCGTCGGCGGCGGCGCGGGCGCTGTCGGCGTCGACGTGCATGAAGGCGACCGCGCCCTGGCCCGCCGGATCGGCGATCCGTTCGAGCGCGGTTTCGACGAGCGCGCGGCTGGTGGTGCGCCCGGCGGCGAGGTCGGCGGCAAGCTGGGCAAGCGGCGGGAAGGGCGTGAATTCGGTGGCCATGATGTCGGTGGAGTCCGGTTGAACCGCGTGAAGCCGGTCGGGTTTCAGGTTCGTTCAGCTTCGTTCAGATGCGATTGAAGAGCGTCGCGCGGAACGCCTCGATGTGCTTTTGCACCGATCGACGGGCGCCTTCGGCATCGCGTTCGCGCAGCAGGCGAAACAGTTCGAGATGTTCTTCGTGCACGTCTTCGAGATGATGCGGCTCGGACAGCGAGATGAACCAGAAGCGCAGCGAGCGTTCATGCAGCCCGCGCAGGATGTCGGCGAGCACCGGGTTGCGCGAGGCCGCGGAGATCGCCAGATGAAATTCGCGGTCGATGTCCATCATGCCTTCGATGTCGTGCGCCGCGACGCACACGGCCGAGCGCTCCAGCAGCGCCTGCATCGCATCGTAGTCGTGCTGCTGCGCGTGGCGCGCGGCCAGTTCCACGCAGTGGCTTTCGTTGACGAGCCGCACGTCGATGATCGCGAGCACGTCGTCGAGTGAAACCGGGCGGACCATGATGCCCTTGCGCGGCATGATGGTCAGCATGCCTTCGTGCACGAGCCGGTGCAGCGCCTGGTGCACCGGCGTTCTGCCGATGCCGGTCAGCGTCATCAATTCGGCCTCGTTGAGCACCTCGCTCGGCCGCAGGCGCATCGTGATGATCTCGCGCTTGACGAACGCATACGCCTGTTCGGCGAGGCTCGCGGCGGCGGTCGCGCGGGTGGGCCGGGGAGGGCGGGCAGTCTGCAAAAGCGTCATGTCGAAAGAGAGCGGGCGGGGTCGTCCGCATTGTAGAGCAAGGTTTTGCGGGTGCGGGGTGGACAACGCCGGTCGGCTTGGGCGACCGGCGCGCCGCGCGGTCCGCGCAGCGCGGATGTCGCAAGGATCACCCGGATCACGCGCAGCGCGGCCACTCAGGCGCCGCTCGGCGCGATTCCGGCGGCGTGCCGCACCTTCACGCGCGGCATCATCAGCGTGACCAGCCCGCCGACGATCAGCGCGCCCGCGATCAGCACCAGACCGAACGTCACGCTATGCGTCGCGTCCTTGACGATGCCGAGCACATACGGGCTCACGTAACCCGCGAGATTCGCGATCGAATTGATCACGGCGATGCCGGCCACTGCCGCGGTGCCTTGCAGGAAGGTGGTCGACATCGACCAGAAGATGCCGAAGCCCGCGAGAATGCCGATATACGCGATCGACAAGCCGGTCACGGCGAGCGGGATCGAGTTCGTCACCGAGGCGCTGCCGAGCAAGCCCGCCGCGCCGATGAAGCAGCACACCGCGTAATGCCAGCGCCGTTCGCCGGTCACGTCCGACGAGCGGCCGATCAGGATCATGCCGATGCCCGCGGCCAGATAGGGAATCGCGGTGACGAAGCCATTGGTGACGAGGTTGGTCACGCCGAGGTCCTTGACGATCTGCGGCAGCCAGAACGAAAAGCCCGCGTTGCCGGTGACGAGGCAAAAGTAGATCAGCGTGAGCAGCCAGAAGCGGCCCGAGCGCAACGCCACCGCGAGACTGTGCTCCGCGCCGGCCGCCGCGGCCGAACTGTTGTCACGCGAGAGCCGGCTCAGGATCACGCGCTTTTCGTCGGCGCTGAGCCAGGCGGCTTCGGCGGGCGTGTTGCGCAGCACGGCCAACGCCCAGAAGCCGGTGAGGATCGACGGAATGCCTTCGATCAGGAACATCCACTGCCAGCCGCGCAAGCCGTGCGCGTCGTGCAGCGCCGACATCAGAAAGCCCGACAACGGCGCGCCGATGATGCCCGCCACCGGAATCGCCGCCATGAATACGGCGACCATCCGCGCGCGGCGGTCCGACGGAAACCAGAAGGTCAGATAGAGCACCACGCCCGGCACCAGGCCGGCTTCGGCGACGCCGAGAAAAAAGCGCAGTACGTAGAACATCGTTTCCGAGCGCACGAACATCATCAGGCAGGACAGCAGTCCCCATAGCATCGTGATGCGGGCGATGGTGGCGCGCGCGCCGAACTTCTTCAACAGCAGATTGCTCGGCACTTCGAACACGAAATAGCCGAAGAAAAAGATCCCCGCGCCGAGTCCGTAGGCCGCGTTGGAAAGGCCGAGGTCGCCGGTGAACTGCAGCTTCGCGTAACCGATGTTGACGCGGTCCAGATACGACAGCACGTAGACGAGAAACAGGAACGGTATGATGCGCCAGGTGATCTTGCGCAGGGCGGCGGCTTCGAGCAATGCGTCTGACGACGCGTCGGCGGTGGCGGAGAGCGAAGGTTGAGTCATGAACGGATGCCTCATTCGACGATAGGAAGCGCTCGCACGCGATAGGCGTGGCGCAGTGTGCGGTTCAGGACGGGATCGTGCAATTCGAGTTCGAGCGCGTCGCCGTCGGCCATGCCGACGATGCCGCCTTGCACGGCCAGCGTGCCGCAGAACATCGCGGCGCCGGGTGCGAGCGGCGCGCGCTCGAGCAAGTCGGCGGCGGGCAGCAGCGTGGCGATGCTGCCTTGCTGATAGACGCGCCGCTCGCCGTTCGTCACCGCGTAGGCGCGCAATTCCAGTCGATCCCAGTGGCCGGCGAGGTCGTCGAAACGCCAGGCGTCGCGCGCGACCGGTTTCGGACACACCTGCTTGGAGACGGTCACGCCATAGGCTTCGACTTCGCGGTCGGTGTGGTCGGAGCCGACGGTGACGAGCAAGCCCGCCTTCGATTGCACCAGCACGCATTCCGCTTCGCCGCTGGACTTCACGCCGACCACGTCGACGAGTTCGGCCTGCGTCAGCAGCTCCGCGCCGAGGCGGTAGAAGCACGGCGTAGTGGAGGGACGCTTTACGCCAAGCGCGGCCAGTTCCGCGATGTGATGCTCGATCGCGGCCTGGTCGCGCCCGGCCCAACCGGCGATGGTCAAGCGATTCACTTCCACCGTTTCGGCGCGACTGTCGCCGGAACGCTCCACAACATTGAAGGACACCTGCCGCATCATTCGACTCCCCTAAAAATATTCGCCAAATATTATGGTGATATTTCACAGGCGTCCAGCGTGTCAAAAACATTCTGCTGCGCGGCATCGTCGGGAGTTCAAGAGCAGGCGGCAATCCCGCGCCCTTCGGCGCTTTCCGCGATTCGGCGCCAGGCGGGCGTTTGCTACACTGCGTTTTCAAGATTACTTTCTGTAAGGAACGCATTCATGCACCACGGCATCGGCTTCATTCAGGATCTGGCGGTCGTGATGGCGCTGGCCGGCGTCGTCACCGTGCTGTTCCATCGCCTGAAGCAGCCGGTGGTGCTGGGTTACATCGCCGCGGGCGTGATCATCGGGCCGTACACGCCGCCGTTCCAGTTGATCCACGACGAGCAGACCATTCAGACCCTCGGCGAACTCGGCGTGGTGTTCCTGATGTTTTCGCTGGGGCTGGAATTCAGCCTGCGCAAGCTGTTCAAGGTCGGCGCGACGGCGATCGTCGCGGCGCTCTCCGAAATCGTGCTGATGCTGTGGCTCGGCTACGAGATCGGCAGCGCGTTCGGCTGGAGTCCGATGGATTCGCTGTTCCTCGGCGCGATCCTCGCGATCTCGTCGACCACGATCATCGTCAAGGCGCTTTCCGAACTGGGTCTGAAGCGCGAGAGCTTCGCGCAACTGGTGTTCGGGATTCTCATCGTCGAGGACATTCTCGCCATCGCGATGCTCGTGCTGCTGTCCGGCATCGCGCAGACCGGTCAACTGAGCGCGGGTATCGCAGTGGTCACGCTCGGCAAGCTGCTGCTCTTCATGACGGTGTCGCTGGTGGTCGGCATTCTGGTCGTGCCGCGCGCGCTGAACTATGTGGCGCGCGCGAGGAGCGACGAGATGCTGCTGGTGTCGGTGCTCGGCTTCTGCTTTGGCTTCTGTCTGCTGGTGGTGAAGCTCGACTACAGCATCGCGCTCGGCGCTTTTCTGATCGGCGCGATCATGGCGGAGTCGCGCCATCTGCACCGCATCGAGCATCTGATTGCGCCGCTGCGCGACGCGTTTTCCGCGATTTTCTTCGTGACGATCGGCTTGATGCTGGACCCGGCGGTGCTGGTCGACTACGCGTGGCCGATCGCGGTGATCACGGTGGCGGTGATCGCCGGCAAGATCGTCTCGTGCGGGCTCGGCACCTTTCTCGCCGGCAAGGACGGACGCACGGCGATGCGGGTCGGCATGACCGTCTCGCAGATCGGCGAGTTCTCGTTCATCATCGCGTCGCTCGGCTTGACGCTGAAAGTGACGAGCGCGTTTCTCTATCCGATCGCGGTCGCGGTATCGGCGTTGACCACGCTGTTTACGCCGTATCTGATCCGGGCTGCGGACCCGCTGACGCAGCGGCTGGGTCACGCGATGCCGCGCACGCTCGCCAACGTATTCGGCATGTACGGCCAGTGGGTGCGCAGCCTGAGCACTGGAACCGGTGAACCGACGTTGTTCAGCATGACGCGGCGAATCATTTTGCAGATCGCCGTGAACCTGGCTTTGGTCGCCGCGATTTTTCTGATCGTGTCGTATAGCGCGCCTTACACCGGCGGCTTGCTCGCGCGCTGGCTGACGGCCGAGCCCATGCAGCGCGTGGTCTTGTGGAGCATTGCGCTGGTCATATCGATGCCGTTTCTGGTGGCCGTCTATCGCAAGACCAAGTCGCTCGCGCTGCTGCTCGCCGAGGTCAGCGTGCAGCCGGCGATCGCGGGGCGCTTCACGCGTGCGATCCGTTACGCGATCTCCGACCTGGTGCCGGTGGTCTCGATGGTCGGCGTGTTCCTGCTGGTCGCGGCGCTCTCGAGCGGCATCCTGCCGCCGACCGGCCTGCTCATCGCGGTGCTCGGTTGCGCCGCGCTGCTGCTTGCGCTCGTGTGGCGCTGGTGCGTGAAAATCCACGCGGCGATGCAGATCGCGCTGCGCGAAACGTTCGACGAACAGCCCGATCCTTGAGTCGGATGGCGTGCATTGCCCGCCGCAACAATGTGACCAATTGTGTGTGGGTTTGCGGGGCTTGGTCCGCTGGCGGATAATCAGGGCATATTCATTCGTTCGCGTGCAAGGCGCCTGTCTGACTGTCATGAGCGAAAACAAACCTGAAAATGCCGGCGAGCCTGGCAGCCCACCGTCGCCTTCGGCGTCGCCGGCCACGCCGGGCGCACAGAAATCCGACATCGCGCCGAATGAGCCGGCAGCCTCGCTGCCTCCCTCGCATGAAGATTCCACGCAATCTCCGATCAAGGATGCGGTGACGCCGCAGGTGTATTCGGGGACGGCGGGCAAGGGCGCGAGTCCTTCAGCGGGCGGGGTTTCACGCGCCGCGGCGTCAGCCGCGGGTGCGGACTCCAGCGCCGGCGCGCCGCGCTCCAGCGTGTTGCCGGAAGGTTCGCCGGCGAGCGCTAGCGGTGCTTCCACCACATCTGCGGCAACTGAGGGAGCCGCCGTCCGGTCATCCACCGACGACCCTGAAAGCGCGTCGGCCGTCACACCCACCGATTCGCAAACGGCGCGGCAACGCGACGCCGAAGAGGCACGCAGTTCAGCGGCGGCATCCACCGCGAAGCAGGAAGCGGCGGCTCACGAGCGTGACGCGCAGCGTGTCGGCACCCGTCCCGTGACGCCGCCACCCATGCCGCCCGCGAGCAGCGAAGCGATCGACGGCGAACTGGTTACCTCCGCCGGCGATACCGCCGCTTCAGGTCAGGCAGCGGCATCCAGCGGGCGCCCGGCCGGCTCGCCGCCGCCCGGTTTCGGCGCCGCGCCCGACTTCAGCGCGTCCAACCCGCCGCCGCCGAACGCATTGCCGCCGTCGCCTCCGCGCTATCTGAAGCAGAACGATTCGGCGTGGACGGTGTTCGGCCGCATCATCGCGGCGCGCGCGCGGCAGTTGTTCGATCGCGCCGGTCAGCGGATCACGCAGCGCACGCTGCGCATCGGCGTGTCGGCGCGCATCTTTCATCCGGAGCCGGGGGCGAGGGGCTTGCGCGGCAAGACGCTGCAGTACCTGGAGGAATCGATCGCGCATTGGGTGATGTCGCGCGACGTGCTGGTGTTCATGATTCCGACGGTCGGTCATCAGGGCATGCTGCACCCGAGCAATATCCGTTTGCGCGATTACGCAAAGCATCTCGACGGCCTGTTGCTGCAAGGCGGCGCGGACGTCTCGCCGCAGTCCTACGCGGAAGCGGCAACCAGTCACGAATGGCCGGGCGACCGTGTGCGCGACATGTACGAGCTGGAACTGCTGCACGAGTTCATCGAGTCGGGTAAGCCGGTGTTGGGTGTATGCCGCGGCTGTCAACTGATCAACGTGGCGTTTGGCGGGACCTTGTATCAGGACATCGCTACCGATGTGCCGACCGCGGGTGCGCACGTCAACGAGAACTATGATCAGCATCGGCACGGGATTCACTTCCCGGACGGCTCCACGCTGGTGAATATGTTTCCGGGCCGGCGCGATGCGATCGTCAACTCGATTCACCATCAGGCGGTCAAGACGCTGGGCCGCGATCTCAACATTGAAGCGGTGTCGGCTTCGGACGGCATCATCGAGGCCGTGCGCTATCGGCGGGCGCCGTTCGTGATGGGCGTGCAGTGGCACCCGGAGTTCCATCGCGCGGGTGGCGAGGAACTGCTCGACTGCACGCCATTGCTCGATACCTTTCTGCGGGTGGCGCGCGAAACGCGGTTTTGACGCTGTTGAGATTCGCGCGTGGTCAAAAGCGCGTCCCGCGAGGTGGAGTTGTCGGGGGCGCGTTGCTGTTGGATTTGGCGGCGCGCCTCGCGTTGGTTTCCCGGTCGTTGTCTTTCGGTCCACGCTCCGCAGTCTCACCGAGTCTTGGCTTGTCGATGCAGCAATGCTTTTGTCCGCCGCTTGATTACCGGTCGCTTTTAAGGCGGCGAGGAATGCGAGTTGTTGATGAACCAAGATCGACGGCACGCGAATTTAACGACAAGCAATCTATCTCCCTATTGCAAACCCGCATATCGTTGGATTTACGTCAAATTAACGTGATCCGACCGCAGCCCACAAAAGG
Organism: Paraburkholderia terricola; assembly: GCF_003330825.1. NCBI lineage: Bacteria > Pseudomonadati > Pseudomonadota > Betaproteobacteria > Burkholderiales > Burkholderiaceae > Paraburkholderia > Paraburkholderia terricola. The sequence continues at coordinate 3,095,357 of NZ_CP024941.1, read as the reverse complement.
CGGATCGTTGCGTTTCGGTCCTATCTGAAATTTTTTATTCCGCGATTACCCGAGTTATTTGGCCAATCCATTCGCCGGCGATTTATCTCGATTTAAAGTCTGTGCGCGCAACATCTGAACGCTTCGCTTAACGACTAATCCGCGCGATAATCCTAGGCTGATTTGGATTTGCATGGAGCATGCACGTATGAAGTACCCCTTGATTGTACGGCGCGCCATGCTGCTCGCGACCTCGTGTGCGCTGTTGCAGCATGGCGGTTTTGTGCTGGCAGCGCAAAGCGACGAGTCCGCCCCTCTGGTCGGCACGCGACCGGCCATGAACACGTTGACACCGGAGCCGGTGGCCGCCGCGCTGCGCAGCGCGGCCTCCGGCACGCCTGCCGCCGCGGACGCGCAAGGCAACGTCGCCGAACTGATGCAGATGATTCACGACGCGAAGCTGAGCGAACTGCGCACCACATATAACGGTAGTTACGGCGCGAGCCTGTTCTTCTATCCGCGGGAGATGGCGTACTACGTCGCATTATTTCAGGACAAACATTTCTGGCGCGTGATCAAGTCGGAGAACGCGGGCCGAGCGGAGGCGATCTATACGGGCTTCGTCCAGCAGACGGCGCAACTCGCGGAGGTCGAGATTCGTCGCACACAGTTGCAGGCCCAAAAGGCTTACATCGAGGACATCATCGCGTTGTCGGCGGAGCGCGCGAAGCGCTTGCAAGCGGATCTCGACGTCGCGCGCACGCAGCAGGCCAAGGTCAACGACTACCAGCGGCAGACTCAAGGCGAAGCGGCCGCATTGCACGCGGAAAAGGAAAGGGCGCAGGCGCAACTGCGTCAAGTGCAGAACGAAGTGATGCAACTGCAGCGGCAAACGGAACTTGGCCTGCCAGGCCAGAAGTAAGGGTATGAAGGTAAAAAGCCCGGCCATGCATGGCCGGGCTTTTTTTTGCGCCGCGTGTTCGAAACGGCGTTGCGCTTACCTGGCGAATTGATCCGGGACTTCGGTTACACGGCGCTGCGACATGTGATTCATCCATTCCGTTCCATTCGTTCCAGACGGATGACTTGTGGAAGCTGCGCGCGGCGACCGCGCGATGTCGTGAAGGTGCGTGCCGGCGGACATCGCCACGGACGTGTATTCGTCGACGCCAAGCCGCGATGGCTCCAGTGGCGAATAAGATCCCGCCGCCGATGGTTTCGCGAACGTGTATTGCGTAGTCGAGGGAGCCGCGATAGGCGGGATGTCATCGTTCAGTGCCGGCTGATACGGAAGCCGCTTTACCGTGCCGTTATGGCTGTTTTGACGGTAGCTCTTGCCGTGCAGGCCGGCAGCCTTCTCGCGAAGCTTGCCGCGGCGCTGTGAGACGGCCCTGCCCTCTGGGGCCTGCACGGATGAGACGGTGGCGGCGGTTGCGACACGAGCCGTGATTGCATCGGGAGAAGTCTTTTCGGCATGACGCGACGGAACCGGACCCGTTGGACGAGGTGTGTCGGCCTCCGACGCGGTCGCGACTGCGGATTCCTTGAAAGATCCGGTTGCGTTCGCAGTTGCAACCGTTGGTGAGGCACCTGCGCTCACATGCGCCGATTGTCCACCCGGCGCTCGCCGATTTGCTTCGCCGTTCGCGGCCGCCTGCTGAGTCGCTGCTGCGTCAGCCCTGCGATCAACAGCCGACGGTGAGCCGCGATCGACCGTCAACGAACTGCCGAAAATACTGTCCCCAAGTGTCGGACGAGGGTCCAACTGACCGACAGTAATCCATGCAAGCATCGCAGCGCCGCCGAGTGCGCAGGCACCACCCGCTATTGCGCTCCAATGTACCGACGATCCATGCGATTCCGGCTCGAATGCAGGCATCCTGATTCGCTCGAAGGGCTGCCCTTCAGCGGTAATGGGCGGGAAGTGGTTGGACGGCGCATCGAATACTGTCGCGGCAGCCGCACGCCGTTCCAGCGGCACCCATTTGCATAGCGAGCGGATGGTCTCTTCGCTCATGCAGAAGGTACGCAGCATCGCTGCGTAGAGTGCCTTGAGTTCCGCACGCAAACTGCGGACCGGCGGCAGCAGCGTCCAGTCGTGACCGAAAGACGCCGGCAAGTGGCCAAGCGGGCGCAGGCACGGCAGCGCCATGGCGCCTACGATTGGGGTGAGCGGAATGGTGAGCATCGGTCTGTTCCAGCGCCTTTAAAGTAGCCCGCCGATCAGCGGACGCAGGTCTAGGGACTCAGGCTTCAGGACGATGCGAGCGAAACGCCTGGCGTGTGCGGGCGGGTCGACGTTGCAGGGAAATGCCGCGCTCCGGGGAGCACGTGGGCGCGTGGGCGTTTTACTGTGAAGCCATCGGAGTGGCGAAGATGATGCCAAGAGGCCGCCGAACAAACGATCGGACTGTTCCGAAAAGCAATGCGGATCGACCTTCGCCCGCGATCGTCTGGCCGACGATCAAACGACGCGCGCGCCTGTTTTATCGATCCAGCCGGTACACATAGCGCAAGGCGGTAATATCCACGCCGCCCATATGATCCGGCTCCGCGCCGACGAACTGCCAGCCTTGCCGCTCGTAGAAGCCGATCGCCGACGTATTGCCTTCCAGCACATACAGATATAACTGCGCCTCGCCTTGCGCGCGAGCCCAATCCTCGGCGGCGCGCATCAACAGCTTGCCCGCACCGATGCCCTGGTACGCGGGCAACGCATGCAGGTTGTCCAGCAGCACGCCCCACGCGGAGTCCGGTTGTCGTTCGACGCAGACGAAGCCGATCGGCTCGCCCGCCAACTCGGCGATCAGTACGGCGCGGCGCTCGCCGCCCGGTGCGCTCAGTCGGGCTTCCCAATAGGCGGCGCGCTCCCGCGTGACTTCGCCGTCGAGGAAGGCGTCCGGCAGCAGGCCGCGATAGGTGGCCTGCCAACTGGTGCTGTGGATCGATGCAATGAGCGCGCAGTCCGCGAGGGTCGCGGGGCGCAGCGAAAGAGCGCGGGTGGTTTGCATCGGTAGTGCTCGACGAAAGTGCTGGCTGCAAAGTTTACCGCGAGGTTACGACGGCGCTGTTCGGTAATGAAACTGTATGCATTACGCCACAGCGCAATCAACGCTAACATTATGCGGACAGGGTTTCGCGTGATTCACAACGTTTACCCTGATACCACGCAAATGATTTGAATAAGAAAATGCAGCGCCCCCGGCGCGTCCGCTCTTCTATCCGCGCGTGGCATCCGCTTGCCGAATCCCATGGATCGTACCAACTGCCTGATCGCCGCGCGCACGCATGGCGAAGGGCCCATTAGAGAGTGTCATGTCTACTGCGTCACACGCCGCTTCCTCATCGCAAGAATCCAAGTTCAAGACAGTGTTCCGCGTCGTCAGCGGCAACTTTCTTGAGATGTACGATTTCATGGTCTATGGCTATTACGCCTCCGCGATCGCCAAGACCTACTTTCCGAGCGGCAACGAATTCGCCTCGCTGATGCTGTCGCTGTCGGTGTTCGGCGCGGGCTTCCTGATGCGGCCGCTCGGCGCGATCGTCCTCGGCGCCTACATCGACCATCACGGCCGGCGCAAGGGCCTGATCCTCACGCTCGCCCTGATGGCGCTCGGCACGCTCACGGTCGCGGCGATCCCAGGCTACGCGACGATCGGCGTGCTCGCGCCGGTGCTCGTGCTGTTCGGCCGTCTGCTGCAAGGCTTCTCCGCCGGCGTGGAGCTGGGCGGCGTTTCCGTGTATCTGTCGGAGATCGCCACCAAGGGCAACAAGGGCTTTTATTGCGCGTGGCAGTCGGGCAGTCAGCAGGTTGCCGTGGTGTTCGCGGCGCTGATCGGCGTGGTGCTCAACAAGATGCTGCCGGCGGACCAGATGGTCGCCTGGGGCTGGCGCGTGCCGTTCCTCATTGGCTGTCTGATCGTGCCGTTTTTGTTCCTGATCCGCCGTTCGCTGAAGGAAACCGAGGAGTTCGAGGCGCGCAAGCATCATCCGGGCATGGGTGAGATCGTGAAGACGATGGCCGCCAACTGGGGCACCGTGCTCGGCGGCATGGGCATGGTCATCATGACCACCGTGTCGTTCTACATGATCACCGCGTACACGCCGACCTTCGGCAAGGAAGTGCTTAAGCTCTCGTCGATCGATACGCTCGTCGTCACCGTCTGCATCGGCTTGTCGAACCTGATCTGGCTGCCGCTCGCGGGTGCGCTGTCGGACCGCATCGGCCGCCGTCCGGTGCTGCTCGCCTTCACCGCGCTGACGATCGTCACCGCCTATCCGGCGCTGCAATGGCTGGTCGCGGAGCCTTCCTTCGCGCGGCTGCTGGGCGTCGAACTGTGGCTGTCGTTCCTGTACGGCAGCTATAACGGCGCGATGGTCGTCGCGCTGACCGAAGTCATGCCTGTCGAAGTGCGTACAGCCGGCTTCTCTCTGGCTTACAGCCTGGCGACGACGATCGGCGGCTTCACGCCGGCTATTTCGACGCTGCTGATTCACGACACGGGCAACAAGGCCGCGCCTGGTCTGTTCCTGGGCCTTGCGGCGATCTGTGGGCTGGTTGCGACGCTGGCGCTGTATCGCACGCCGGGATCACGCGATCAGTATCGGACGGCCTGACGGTCGCCCGTTCATTCGGGCAATTGAAGAAAAACCCCGCGTTCGTGAGAACGCGGGGTTTTCTTTTGCCGCCGCCGAGGCAACGCGATCGCCCGCAGACGCCGAACGACGCCGGGCGAACGACGCGCCTAGCTGCGGCGCAATTCGTCCGCCACCGCCTCGACCACTTCACCCCATGCGCCAGGCCGCGGCTGACGCACGAGCGTCGCGCCCGGATACCAGGGACTGCGCGTCTCGCCGGCAAACCAGCGCCAATCCGCGGCGAACGGCAGCATCAGCCAGAGCGGCTTGCGCAGCGCGCCGGTAAGGTGAGCGATGGACGTATCCACCGACACCACCGCGTCGAGCCGCGCGATGATCGCCGCGGTGTCCGCGAAATCGCCGATCCGCTCGTCGAAACGATGAATCGACGCCGCCCGCGGATGTGCGTCGAGCGCCGCGCGTTCCTCGGCGCTCAGTTCCGGTTGCAGCACGATCCAGTCGATGCCTTCGAGCGCGAAGAGCGGATCGAGCGCGGCGAGCGGCATCGAACGTGTTTCGTTTTGCTGGATGCGTCCCGACCACGCGATGCCGATCTTGCGTTTTGCCTGACCGCCGAGCGAGCCGCGCCATTTGCGGGCATAGGCGGGCGGCACGCTGAGGTAGGGCGTGCGCGCCGGAATGGTGTCGTAGGTGATGCCGAGCGCGAGCGGCAAGCTCAGCAGCGGGCATTGCAGATCCGCGGCGGGGCGCGGCGCGCCCTGGGCGATCAGCGTGACGCGCCAGGCTTCGGCAGCCGGCGCCAGCAGCGGCAGCAGTTGCGGCTGCACTTCGAGCACGACGCGCGCCGCGCGCTGCGCGGCCAGCGGGACGAAGCGCACGAATTGCAGCGTATCGCCGAAACCCTGTTCGGCATGAATGAACAGCGTGCGCTGCTCGATCGGCTCGCCGTGCCAGCGCGGCAGCGTCTGGATCGCCGGTTGCGCCATCGTTTGCAGCCGCCATTCGTATTCCGGCAGTCCGCGTGTGAAATCGCGCAATGCGAGCCACGCCAGCGCGCGGTTCATGTGCGCGCTCGCGAGGTCGGGGCGCAAGCGCAACGCCTGGTCGAATGCGCGCACCGCTGTGGCGTGCGCGCCGAGCGCCTGATGCGCGGCGCCGAGGCTCAGCCATGCGAGCGCGAATTGCGGATCGAGACCGACCGCGCGTTCCAGATACGGCAGCGCCTGCGCATGACGCCCCAACGCCGCGAGCGCATTGCCCATGCCGTAGATGGCCGGAGGCAGGTTCGGCTGCAAGGCGAGCGCGGCCTCGAATGACGCGACCGCTTCGGCGTGACGGCCGGTGGCGTCGAAGGTATTGGCGAGATTGAAGTGCGCGGCGACGAAGCGCGGCTCGGCGGCGAGCGCGGCCTGGAAGCACGGAATCGCCTCGTCCGCGCGACCCAGCGCGTTCAGCGACATGCCCATGTTATTGAGCGCGCCCGCGTGGCCGGGACGCAGTTCGAGCGCGCGCTGGAACGACGCGATCGCCTCCGTGTGGCGTCCGAGCGCGTGCAGCGCATTGCCGAGGTTGTTGTGCGACGAGGCGTCGTTCGGTTGCAGGCGCAGCGATTTCGCGAAGGCATCGGCGGCGTCTTCATGACGGCCCGCGGCGGCATAGGCGTTGCCGAGGTTGTAGTGCGCCATCGGGAAGGACGGCGCCAGCGTCAGCGCGTTGCGGAATCGTTCGATGGCGTCCTCGAGTTTGCCGAGCGCCTTCAGGGCGTTGCCGAGATTCAGTTGCAGCGCGGCGTCTTGCGGGCGCAGGTTCACCGCGCGCCGCACGAGCTCGGCGGCTTCGGCGTGCTGGCCTTGCTGGTGGCGCAGAACGCCCAGCAGATGCAACGCATCGACGTGCGCGGGATTGCCGTCGAGCGTCGCGCGGTAGCCGCGTTCGGCGTCGTCGAGGCGGCCGTCACGATGCGCCGCGAAAGCGCGGTCAAATACAGGTTGCATGACGGGGGAGGGTAGGCCGGATGAAACGAACGCCGCATTTTCCCACACTCGCCGGACCGCGCTGCGATTTGACCGGTCGTCTCAATAATGTATAACGTATGAATACCTGTTCATATGTACGCTCACGCTACCGCCTGTCATGGTTTCTTCCGCGCCGCCGAACAGCCCCGAAGACCGTTCCGCGGACACCCTCGTGCCGCTGGCCGATCTGTTCCGCCTGCTCGGCGACCCGACGCGGTTGCGCATCGTGCTGGCGTGTGCCGACGAACGGCGCGCGGTCGGCGCGCTGGCGCAGGCGCTGCGTCTGTCGCCGTCGCTGGTGAGCCACCACTTGCGGCTGCTGCGCGCCGCGCGAATCGTGCGCGCGGAGCGGCAGGGCAAGCAGGTGTTCTACCTCGCCGCGGACCGCCACATCAGCGCGATGCTGGCCGGGATGCTCGAGCACGTGGCCGAACCGGCCAGCGAATTTCCTCTGGATCCGACATGAAGAACAACGTTGCCCCGAACCGCCCTGACGACGAGCGCGAGGACGAACACGTCGGCCATAGCCACAGCCACGGTGGCGGTAGCCACAGCGACGGCAGCCACAGCAGCGGCAGCCACAGCAGCAGCCACAGCCACGCCCACCATCACCACGCCCACCATCACCACGCCCACGCCCACGCCCACGCCCACGCGCCCGCCGCCGGCCACGGTCGCGCATTCGCGCTCGCCGTCGCGCTGAACGTCGCGATCGTGGTGATGCAAGCCGTCTACGGCGTGATCGCGCATTCCACCGCGCTACTCGCCGACGCCGGCCACAACCTCTCCGACGTGCTGGGCCTCCTGCTCGCGTGGGGCGCCACATGGCTCGCCACGCGGCGTCCGTCGGCACGCTTCACGTTCGGCTTCGGCAGCTCGTCGATTCTCGCGTCGCTTGCCAACGCGGCGCTGCTGCTATTCGCGTGCGGCGTGATCGTCGCCGAGGCGATCGGGCGCCTGATGAATCCGGCGCCGGTTGCCGGACTCGCGGTGTTCGTCGTCGCCACCGTGGGCATGGTGGTCAACGGGATTTCCGCATGGCTTTTCATGCGCGGTCAGAAGGAAGACCTGAACATTCGCGGCGCCTTCCTGCACATGGCCGCGGATGCCGGCGTCTCCGCGGCGGTCGCGCTCAGCGGCCTCGCGATTCTCTACACCAACTGGACGTGGCTCGACCCGGTGATGAGCCTGCTCGTGGTCGCGGTGATCGTGTACGGCACCTGGGGTCTGCTGCGCGATTCGGCGCATCTCGCGCTCGACGCCGTGCCGCCGGGCGTCGATATGCAGCGCATTCGCGACTATCTTGCGGATCAGCCGGGCGTCGTCGACGTGCACGATCTTCACGTCTGGGCGCTGTCGACTACCGGCAACGCGCTCAGCGCACATCTCGTGATGCCGGCGGGCCATCCCGGCGACGAATCGCTCGACGGCATCGTCGTCACGCTGCGCGAACGTTTTTCGATGCAGCATGCGACGCTGCAAGTCGACCTCGGCACGACCGAGCATCGTTGCGCGATGGACCATCCGCCGCATGCGCATTGACGCGCGGCACGCGCACGACATCGCGACGAAGCGCAACAGCCGCACACTTGTCCGCGCCCCCGCGATTGATGCGGCGCACCGTTGAGCAAGCGGTTGGCGGCGTACACTAGAGCGCACCGTTGTCTCCGGAGTTCTGCATGGACGCTGCTGCAAACGACGCGTCGCCGGTGCTGATCGTCGGGGCGGGGCCCACCGGGCTTGCCGCGGCGATGAGTCTCGCGCGTGCCCACATCCCCGTGCGTCTGATCGACAAAGCGATGCGACCGAACCCGTACTCGCGGGCCATCGGCATCCAGGCGCGCACGCTCGAACTACTCGAACAGCATCGGCTGGTCGAGCGGTTTCTGGAACGAGGTCATCGCGCGCGTGCCGCTAACCTTTTTTCCAACGGCATGCGGCTCGCGCAGCTCGATTTCGATCCGCTGCACACGCGCTATCCGTATCTGCTGTTTCTCGATCAGTCGGTGACTGAACGTCTGCTGACCGAGCATCTGGCGGAGTTCGGCGTGACGGTCGAACGGGGCGTCGAACTGACCATGTTTTCGCAGGGCGCCGCGGGCGTTCAGGCGACGCTGCGGCGCGCGGACGGCCACACGGAAACGCTGCGTCCGTCGTACATGATCGCCGCCGACGGCGCGCACAGCGCGATCCGTCATCGGCTGGGTTTGAGCTTCACGGGCAAGACCTTCGAGCAGACTTTCCTGCTCGCCGATCTGCACGCCGAAACCGATTGGCCCGAAGACGAGTTCCATATTTTCGCTTCCGGCGAGGGCCTGGTCGCGTTGTTTCCGATGGGCCATGGCCGGCATCGTCTGATCGCGGATCATGCGGCCGAGCCTGCTGGCGGCGTGTCGCGCGCCACGCTCGCGACGCCCGCGGTGCTGGGCGAGCCGCCGCTCAACAGCGTGCCGGCGCCGTCGCTCGAAGCATGCAAGGCGCTGATCGCGCGGCGCGTGCGCGAACGAGTCGACGTGTCGGATCTCGCGTGGTCGTCGTATTTTCATGTGAACAGCCGGATGGTCGAGCGGCTGCGCGTCGGCCGCATCTTCCTCGCGGGCGACGCCGCGCACGTCCACAGTCCGGCCGGCGCGCAAGGCATGAACACGGGCATTCAGGAAGCGTTCAATCTCGGCTGGAAGCTCGCGCTCGTTTTAAAGGGCGCGGCGCCGGACCGTTTGCTCGACACCTATCATCTCGAACGTCATCCGATCGAACGCGACGTGCTGCGGCAGACCGGCTTCATCACGCAGATGGCCGAGGCCGATCATGGGCCGTTGAAGCTGCTGCGCGAGCGCGTGATGCCGGTGCTCGCCGCGCTTGGGCCGCTGCGCGATGCGGCGCGCCTGACCATCAGCGAGTTGTCGATCCAGTACCGGCGGAGTCCGCTTACGTTTGAACGCGTGCTCGACGGCGGCCCGCGTGCCGGCGAACGGGCGCCCGATGCGCTGGTGCATGTGGTGGACGGACCGCTCGGCCGCGCGCCGGGCGTCGGCTGCATTTACGATCTGCACGACCCGGCGTTCTTCTCGCTGTTCCTGCTGGTGCCGCCGTTACCCGTCGACGAAACGCCGCTCGATCCCGCGGCGAAGCACGCGCCGCCGCCGGACGCGGAACTGGAGCGGCTCGCCGCCGAAGTGGAGACATTGTTGCCGGGCGCGGTGCGCATCTGGCGCATCACGGATACGACCGGCGACGGCGGTCCCGCGCTCGCCGAATCGTATGGACGCACGCGGCCGTCGTTCTATCTGGTGCGGCCGGACGGCTACATCAGCGCGCGCGGGCGCACGGGCTCCGATCTGCACGGCCTGGCGCGGCACTGCGAAGCGTGGTTTGCGGTGAGTGGCGAGATACCGGAGCAGGCGGCCCTGTGAGGGGCCGCCTCGCGTGCTGGCTGCGGGGTGTTGCGGTGGGTTGCGGGCGGGCGGCAATTGCCGCCCGCTTGCGCCAAAACATGGTGACAGCCGCGCCTGCTCAGGCCGTGGCGGGCGCAGCCGGCGTCAGCGCCTCACGATGCTTGACGAGCGCTTCCTTGACGATCGCCGACATCGCAATGCCGTCGGCGTCCGGGTGATCCAGCGACGCCAGCAATGCGCGCCGCATGCGCGGCTCCCAGAAGCGGTGGATATGATCGGCGACGCCGGCGAGTGCTTCGTCGTGATCCGGCATCGACTCGAAAAACTCGCCGATCCGGTTCGCCATGTCGATCAGGTTCTGCTTGTCCATGCTCGCCTCACTTGCCCGACGTCACGTTGGCCAACTCGCGATGCTTCAGCAGATCCAGCTGCTCGGTGTTGAAGCGCGAGTAGTCCTTCTGCCATTGCGACGGCTGTTCGACCGGCATCACCTGCACCGCGGTCACCTTGTATTCCGGGCAGTTGGTCGCCCAGTCCGAGCTCTCGGTGGTGATCACGTTCGCGCCTGATTCGGGGAAGTGGAACGTCGTATAGACGACGCCCGGCTGCATCCGTTCAGTAATTTTGGCGCGCAGCACGGTCTGCCCCGCACGCGATTCGATGCCGACCCAGTCGTCCATCTTGATGCCGCGTTCCTCGGCATCGTGCGGATGGATTTCCAGCCGGTCCTCGTCGTGCCAGCGCGAGTTCTCGGTGCGGCGCGTTTGCGCGCCCACGTTGTACTGCGACAGGATGCGGCCCGTCGTGAGCAGCAGCGGGAACTTGCGCGTGACCTTTTCCGGCGACGCGATGAACTTCGTGATGACGAACTTGCCCTTGCCGCGCACGAAGGTGTCGATGTGCATGGTCGGCGTGCCGTCCGGTGCGTTCTCGTTGCACGGCCACTGAATGCTGCCGAGCTCGTCGAGCTTCTTGTACGAGACGCCGTGGAAAGTCGGCGTGAGACGCGCGATCTCGTCCATGATCTGCGACGGATGCGTGTAGTCCATCTCGTAGCCGAGCGCACGCGCGAGCAGTATGGTCACTTCCCAGTCCGCGTAACCCGGCAGCGGCGGCATCACCTTGCGCACGCGCGAGATACGGCGCTCCGCGTTGGTGAAGGTGCCGTCCTTTTCGAGGAACGACGAACCCGGCAGCAGCACGTGCGCGTACTTGGCGGTCTCGTTCAGGAAAATATCCTGCACGACGATGCATTCCATCGACGACAGCGCCGCCGATACATGATGCGTGTTCGGGTCGGACTGCACGATGTCCTCGCCCTGGCAGTACAGGCCCATGAAGCTGCCGTCGAGCGCCGCGTCGAACATGTTCGGAATGCGCAGACCCGGTTCCGGCTGCAGCGTGACGTTCCACGCTTGCTCGAACAGCGTGCGCGTGACCGTGTCGCTGATGTGGCGGTAGCCCGGCAACTCATGCGGGAACGAGCCCATGTCGCACGAGCCCTGCACGTTGTTCTGACCGCGCAGCGGATTCACGCCCACGCCTTCGCGGCCGATGTTGCCGGTGGCCATCGCCAGATTCGCGATGCCCATCACCGTGGTCGAACCTTGCGCGTGTTCGGTGACGCCGAGGCCGTAGTAGATCGCGGCGTTGCCGCCGGTGGCGTAGATGCGGGCGGCTTCGCGCACGGCTTGCGCCGGCACGCCGGTGACTTCCTCGGTCGCTTCCGGAGCGTTCTCCGGCAGGGCGACGAAATCGCGCCATTGCTGGAAGGCGCGCGTGTCGCAACGCTCGGCGACGAACGCTTCGTTCAGCAAGCCTTCGGTCACGATCACGTGAGCCAGCGCATTCACGACGGCCACGTTGGTGCCGGGGCGCAATTGCAGATGATGCGAGGCCTTCACGTGCGCCGTATCGACGATATCGATGCGGCGCGGATCGACGACGATCAGCTTCGCGCCCTCACGCACGCGGCGCTTCAGACGCGAGCCGAACACGGGATGGCCGTCGGTCGGATTCGCGCCGATTACCACGATGACGTCGGCTTTGTCGACCGAGGCGAAGGTCTGCGTGCCCGCCGATTCGCCGAGCGTGGTCTTCAGGCCGTAGCCGGTGGGCGAGTGGCACACGCGCGCGCAGGTGTCCACGTTGTTGTTGCCGAACGCGGCGCGCACGAGCTTTTGCACGAGATAGGTTTCCTCGTTCGTGCAACGCGACGACGTGATGCCGCCGATCGAGTCGCGGCCGTACTTCGCCTGAATGCGGCGGAACTCCGAAGCCGCGTAGTCGAGCGCTTCTTCCCAGCTGACTTCGCGCCACGGATCGGTGATCTTCGCGCGGATCATCGGCTCGGTGATGCGGTCCTTGTGCGTTGCATAGCCCCAGGCGAAGCGGCCCTTCACGCAGGCGTGGCCTTCGTTGGCCGCGCCGTTCTTGTGCGGCACCATGCGCACGACCTCGTTGCCCTTCATCTCCGCCTTGAACGAACAGCCGACGCCGCAATACGCGCAAGTGGTGATAACCGAGTGCTCGGCCTGGCCGAGCATGATGACGGTTTTCTCCTGCAGGGTAGCGGTCGGGCACGCGGCGACGCACGCGCCGCACGACACGCATTCCGAGTCCATGAACGGCTTGTTTTCGCTCGCCGCCACGCGCGATTCGAAACCGCGCCCGGCGATGGTCAGCGCGAACGTGCCTTGCGTTTCCTCGCACGCGCGCACGCAGCGATTGCAGACGATGCACTTCGACGGGTCATACGTGAAGTACGGATTCGATTCGTCTTTCTTGTCCTTCAGGTGATTCGCGCCGTCGAAGCCGTAGCGCACTTCGCGCAAGCCGGTCACGCCCGCCATGTCCTGCAGTTCGCAGTCGCCGTTGGCGGGGCAGGTGAGGCAATCGAGCGGGTGATCGGAGATGTACAGCTCCATCACGTTGCGGCGCAGCGATTGCAGACGATCCGTTTGCGTGCGGACCTTCATGCCGGCTTCGACCGGCGTCGTGCACGACGCGGGATAGCCGCGCTTGCCTTCGATCTCGACCAGACACAGACGGCACGAGCCGAACGGTTCGAGCGAATCGGTCGCACAGAGCTTCGGCACGTTCACGCCGGCCTCGGCGGCGGCGCGCATCACCGAAGTGCCCGCTGGAACGGTGATCGACTGGCCGTCGATTTCGAGCGTCACGTCGATGTCGGCGTGGCGCGCCGGCGTGCCGTAGTCGGTGTCGTCGTACACCGAGCGGGTCGCGCGTTGTTGCGCTTGCGATTTGCACGCGCAGTTGCCGGAGCCGCAGCCGCCGGCAGGGGAGTTGAGCATGTCGGACATGGTGGGGCTCCTGGGTCAGGCCGCGGCCGCTTTGGGCGCGCTATCGTCTAGGTTGGCGAGACCGAAGTCTTCGGGGAAATGGTCGAGCGCGGAGAGAACCGGGAACGGCGTCATGCCGCCCATCGCGCACAGCGATCCGGACACCATCGTGTCGCACAGATCGCGCAGCAACTGCACTTGCCGCGTGGAGGTATCGCCGTTGCGGATCCGTGCGATCACCTCGACGCCGCGCGTCGAGCCGATCCGGCATGGCGTGCACTTGCCGCAGGATTCGAGCGCGCAGAAATGCATCGCGTACTGCGCGAGTTCGGCGAGGTTCGACGTGTCGTCATGCACGACGAGGCCGCCGTGGCCGACCACCGCGCCGACCGACGCATACGCCTCGTAGTCCATCGGAATGTCCCACTGGCTTTCCGGCAGATACGTGCCGAGCGGGCCGCCCACCTGCACCGCGCGCGCCGGCCGGCCGCTTGCCGTGCCGCCGCCGTAGTCGTACAGCAGTTCGCGCAGCGTTACGCCGAACGCGAGTTCGACCAGGCCGCCTTGCTTCACGTTGCCGGCGAGCTGGAACGGCAGCGTGCCGCGCGAACGGCCCATGCCGAAGTCTTTGTAGAACGCCGCGCCGCGCGCGAAGATGATCGGCACGGTGGCGAGCGTGATGACGTTGTTGATCACCGTGGGCTGGCCGTACAGACCGACGAGCGCGGGCACCGGCGGCTTCGCGCGCACGATGCCGCGTTTGCCTTCGAGCGATTCGAGCAACGCGGTTTCCTCGCCGCACACGTAAGCGCCGGCGCCCTTCGCCACGAACAGGTCGAAGCGATGCGCCGAGCCGAGCACGCTGTCGCCGAGCCAGCCGGCGGCGCGCGCCTTGGCGATCGCGGCTTCGAGCGTCGCGATCGAATGCGGATATTCGCTGCGCACGTAGATGTAGCCGACCGTCGCGCCGGTCACGACGCCCGCGATGATCATCCCTTCGATCAGCACGTAGGGATCGCTTTCCATCACGAGGCGATCGGAGAAGGTGCCGGAGTCGCCTTCGTCCGCATTGCAGACGATGTACTTCTGCGCCGCCTTGGCGCCGCGCACCGTGCGCCATTTGATGCCGGCCGGGAAGGCCGCGCCGCCGCGGCCGCGCAGACCGGATTCGATCAAGGCTTCGCAGGCGGCGTCGCCGTCGGTTTGCAATGCGTTGCGCAGACCTTCGAGGCCGCCGTGAGCGGCGTAATCGTCGGTCGAAAGCGGATCGGTGATGCCGATGCGCGCGAAGGTCAGGCGCTGCTGCTTCTTCAGGTAGGGAATGTCGTCGACCACGCCGACGCGCCGCGCATGCTCGCCGCCTTCCACGAAGCCGGCGTCGAAGAGCGCCGCGACGTCGCTCGCCTCGATGTTGGCGTAGCCGATGCGGCCTGCCGCGGTTGCGACCTCGACGAGCGGCTCGAGCCACAGCAGGCCGCGCGACCCGTTGCGAACCAGTTCGATTTCGATGCCGCGGCGTGCGGCCTCGGCCGCGATCGCTTCGGCAAGCGCATCGGCGCCGAGCGCCAGCGCGGAGGAGTCGCAGGGAACGTAGATGCGCGTCATGCCGTCACCTCCACACATTTGCTGGCGGCCGCGAAGATGGCGTCGAACTTCTGCGGCGTGACCCTGGCGTGCAAGGTGCCGTTGAGCATCAGCGCCGGTGACAGCGCGCACTGGCCGAGGCAGTACACCGATTCCAGTTCGACCGTCGCATCATGCTGATGCTCCGCGTCGAATCGACAACCGGTATGCGCCTCGATATGCTGCGCGAGCGCTTCGGTGCCCATGCTGCGGCATGCCTCGGCGCGGCACAGTTGCACCGTGACAGGCGCGGCGGGATGCGTGCGAAAGTGGTGGTAGTAGGTGATGACGCCGTGCACTTCCGCGCGCGACAGGTTCATCGCTCGTGCGAGCGGCGCGACCGTGTCAGGCGGCACGTAGCCGAGTTCGTCCTGAATCGCGTGCAGTACCGCTAGCAGCGACATTCCCGGTTGTGCGTGACGCTGCACGATCTGCTCCGGCGCGATGGCGTTTGAATCGTCCAAGTGGGGGCTCCTCCAAAGTCATATATATGCACTTGTGATTCATAATGCGTGCACGTATGCTTTGCTTGTTAGATATATAAGATACCCAACGATATGCGGCAGGAACGGCTTGCGCAATAGGAAATGATTGAGCATATATGATCAGGATAGAGTGCCAGGCACAACTGGTGGTGAAGGGTCCGGACGGCCGGGAGGTAAGCCTGTCGGACGTGGTGCCGCTGCTCGCGTTGGTGGACGAGTCCGGCAGCATCGCGCAGGCGGCGACGCTTAAGGGTTTGTCCTACCGTCACGCGTGGGGTTTGCTGCGTGGTATCGAGGAGCGTTTGGGCGGTCCTCTGATCGCGAAGGAACGCGGCCGCGGCTCCGTGCTCTCCGAACTCGGGCAAGCGGTGCTGCGCGCGCAACGTTTGTGCGGCGAGCGGCTCGACGGCAACATGCGGGCGCTCGCGAGCGAGGTGGCAAGCGATCTGAACCGCTGGCTCGCGCCGCCCACCGAGAACGTGCGCATTCACGCGTCGCATGGCTACGCAGTGGCCGCGCTCGTCACGACGTTGGTCGCCAACGATCTGCCGGTCGATATCAAGTACCGCGACAGCGCCGACTCGGTCATTGCGCTCTCGCGCGGCGAGTGCGATCTGGCCGGCTTTCATTTGCCGCTCGGCGAGTTTCGCGCGGTCTGTGCCGATACCTATCGGCGCTGGCTGGATCCGCAGCGTCATGTGCTCGTGCATCTGACGCGGCGCAAGCAGGGGCTCTTCCTCGGCAAGGGCAATCCGAAGGGAATCGGCGGCCTGAGCGATCTCGCGCGCGACGATATTCGCTTCGTCACTCGCCAGCCCGGCTCGGGCACGCGCATGCTGCTCGATCTTGCGCTACGCAAGGTCGGGGTCGATCCGGATCGCGTCAACGGCTATGCGTCGACCGAGCTCACGCACTCGGCGATCGCGGCGTTCGTGGCGAGCGGCATGGCGGATGCGGGCTTCGGCGTGGAGCCCGCCGCGCATCATTTCGGGCTCGACTTCATTCCGGTCGTCGACGAAGACTATTACTTCGCGTGCGACCGCGCGCGGCTCGAGCGCGGGCCGCTCGCGACGGTGATCGAATTGCTGCGCGGCGCGGCGTTCCGGCAGAGCGTCGACCACCTCGAAGGCTACGATCCGCGCGACTGCGGCAAGCTGCTCGACCTGGAGTTTGGACTCGGCGAAGCCGCGGCGTAAGCCGTTGTAAACATAAAGCAGGGTTGGGCACTGCGCGGGGTGTCCGTTTGGGATACTCTCTCAGCTTTCCGCTTTGACCCTAACCGCGCGCGAACGCGCTGAATCGACATGAAAGTATTTCTTCACGCATGCGTTGCCGCCGCGACGGCCGGTGTGCTGATCGCCACTGCTTCGGTTGCCTTTGCACAGAATTCGCCCGGTGTGCCGGGCGGCATCTTGCAGGACGAGTTCCGCCTCGCGGAACATCCGCAAATGCCGTTCGCCGCATCCGCGCCTTCGGACAAATATCAGCACGGCAACAAGTCGGCCAAGCGCAAGCGCGGCGACATGGGCGACCCGAACGGCTGCAACCTGCAGTGTCCGAAAGACGAGTAAGCGGGGGTTCTGTTTGTTGGCGAAACGCCGGCGTTCTGCCGGCGTTTTGCGTTTGGGCGTACTGCCTGGCTGTTTGGGACTGACGCTCGTTCAGGGCTTCGCCGTATGCCACACGTCCTTGAAGCCGTCTCCCTTCGTATCGCCCGCCTGCTTATCGGCCGCGTAGCGATAGAGCGGACGGCCCTTGTACGCCCACTGCTGCTTGCCGTCGGCGCCGGGAATCAGCGTCCAGTCGCCCGATGGCTTGTCCGATGGGCTAGCTGTTGCCGCGGGCCAATAATTCACGCAGCCGCCAGTGCAGGCGCTCACGCCAGGCGTGGTGTCCTTGTCGAAGGTGTAAAGCGTCATGCCGTCGGCGGTGACGAAGCGGCCGTCGACGACTTTCGGCGCCTCGGCGAACGCCGTCTGCTGCAGTGCGAGAAGGGCGAGGCAGAAGAGAGTCTTGCGCATGTTGTCGGCTCCTGAATTTTGGTGTTGGTCTCGCGCGGAACGCGGCGTGCGGCCGCGCGTGACGTACAAACGATCGAGCGTTGCCGTTTATTCCATTCACTTCTTGTTCGGCGGGTCGAGACCGGTTCCGGCGATGTCGGCGGCGGCTTCGGGCGAGGCGAGAAGCTGCAGCAATTGCCGCGCTTTCCGTGCTTCCAGTGGATGCCGGGTGCCGGTGGGAATGCCGGCGGCGTAGCGCGTGACCAATCGCAGCGGTCGGGAATCTTACCGACGAACTGGTGCTGGGTTGACACCGGAAGCGACTCGCTGGCCTGGTGAAAGCCCAAATGATATTCGCCGTTCGCGACGACGAGCCGATCGGGGACACGGTCGCCTTGGGACAGAACTGGAGAATGGACTATGAGAAATGCGTCGTGTGGGCGGCGGCGCGCGCGGATGCGGCGCATCTTCCACCCTGAGCGGTGTTTTGTGAACCCGGGTTTGTTGCGGCAGCCAGGCAGAGCGGGTGGCCGGCGGGAAGGACAGCGACAGGCAGCAAAAAACCCGCGAAGCAAAAGCTATCGCGGGTTCTAGGACTCTGCTGGAACAGAATTTGGTGGAGGCGGCGGGAATCGAACCCGCGTCCAGAAGCACTCTACGACCAGTTCTACATGTTTAGTTCAGTCTTTTGATTTAACCGCAGCGACGCGGACGAACACGCTGCACTACGGCGATTCACTAGATTTTCGACCCGGACGTCGTGACACCGCCAAGGCTTAACTGACGTATATGACCTCTGTCGGTATTGCTACCGGTCTTGCGACTCTAGCCCGTCAGTGAACTAGGCAGAGGACGGCGGCCCTTAGGCTGCCAGTGCGAACGTATCGTCGTTTGCAGTTACGTTTTTCCCATTGATTAACGAGGTGACGGGTCCTCGACATGCCCTAGCCGCTTCGCAACCCCTGTCGAAACCAGGTCGCCCCCGCGGTTCGTTGCCCAGTACTTATGGGCCGACAGTAATTTTACAACAGTTTGAACGCCGCGTCCTCGCTGATTGTTTTGCGGTGCGGCGTTGTGCCGTCGCGGCCGCACCGCAGTCCGCGCGCACGTTAGCCGATCTCGCGCAGCAGTCTTTGCAATTCAGCCGGTGATTGCACGACGTGTTGTGCGTGCCATTGCGTCGGCGGAATATCGTCGCCGCAGTAACCGTACGCGGCCGCCACCGTCTTCATGCCGGCGGCGAAGCCCGCTTGCACGTCGCGCAGGTCGTCGCCAACGTAGACAATGCGCTCGGGCACTACGTCCAGTTCGCGCGCGGCGTGCAGCAAAGGTGCAGGGTGCGGCTTCGAATGCGCCGTCGTGTCGCCGCTCACCACGCAGCCCGCGCGCTCCTCGAGGCCGAGTTGCGCAATCAACGGCTCGGTGAGCCGCGCGACCTTGTTCGTGACGACGCCCCAGCGCACGCCTCGTGCGTCGAGTTCGTCGAGTAATTCGGGAATGCCCGGAAACAGCGTTGTCTCGATGCACAGGTCGGCTTCGTAGTTAGCGAGGAATTCTTCCCGCATCGAGGCGAACTCGTGATCCTCCGGGCCAATCCCGAACGCGCCGCAGATCAGCCCGCGCGCTCCCGCGGAAGCAAGTGGGCGGAGGTTTTCGAGCGGCACCATCGCGAGGCCGCGATCGTGCCGCATTTTGTTGACGGCGGCCGCAAGATCAGGCGCCGTGTCGGCCAAGGTGCCGTCCAGGTCAAACAGTACGGCCTGGCAAAGACCGAGCGCATCGTCGTTGTCTTCGCGTTGGGGCAGGGGCGTGGGATCGCTCATTAATGGTCCAGGTCCGGCGGGTCGGGGCGGATCAGACGTCGCGGCGGCAGGCGAGCATGTAGTTCACGCTCGTGTCGGCGGACAGCGTGAAATGCTTGCTGAGCGGATTGTAGACAATGCCCTTGATATCGGCCGTGCGCAGGCCTGCGGCGCGCACGAAACCCGCCAATTCCGACGGGCGGATGAACCGCGCGTAGTCGTGGGTGCCCTTCGGTAGCATTCGCGCGATGTATTCGGCGCCGATCACAGCGAACAGGTACGACTTCACATTGCGGTTCAGCGTGGAGAAGAACACCCAGCCGCCGGGTTTCACCAGTGTCTTGCATGCCTCGACAATGGCGGCCGGCTGCGGTACGTGCTCCAGCATTTCCATGCAGGTAACGACGTCGTAGGTTCCCGGTTCGCGCGCTGCGAGTGCCTCGGCGGCGATTTCTTCGTAACTAACCGTTACGCCGCTTTCAAGGCTGTGAAGATCGGCGACGCCGAGCGCCTGGTTCGACAGATCAATGCCTTTAACATGCGCGCCCAGTCCTGCCATGGATTCCGACAAAATGCCGCCGCCGCAGCCGATGTCCAGAACGTTCTTGCCGGGCAAATGTGCATGGGCGTCGATCCAGCTCAGGCGAATCGGATTAAGTTCGTGCAGCGGTTTGAATTCGGCATTCGGGTCCCACCAACGATGCGCTAGATCGCTAAATTTCTGTAGTTCGTGGGGATCGGCGTTGGTCATGGCGAAAGCTGCCTCGATGAGAGGGTGCTCGAGGATAAACCGTGAGTATATAGGCGGAGGGGCGAGGCGGCAAAATGCCGTCCATCGGCGCCACGAAGCATTTAGAGGAGGCATTGCGCCCGCGTTTCGGGGACCGGCTGGCGCCGCAGAGGGCGGACACAAAAAAAGCCCCGCCGAAGCGGGGCTTTTCGATACTGCGGTAATTTGTAGCTTACTGCTTCGAAGTGCCGACAACTTCGACTTCCACGCGACGATCCGGTGCGAGGCAGGCGACGAGTTGCTTGTGGTTCTTCTGGTTGCAGCCGGTCGTGACCGGGTTGCGCTTGCCCTTGCCTTCCGTATAGATACGGTTGGATTCGATGCCCTTGCTGACCAGGTATGCCTTGACAGCTTGAGCGCGGCGCAGCGACAGACGGTCGTTGTACTTGTCCGAACCGATGCGGTCCGTGTAACCCGTTGCGACGACGACTTCCAGGTTCAGGCCTTGGATCTTCGATGCGAGATCGTTCAGCTTTTCCTTGCCTGCCGGCTTCAGGATCGCCTTGTCGAAGTCGAACAGTGCGTCAGCTTGATACGTGATCTTTTGGCTGGTGATGGCCGGTGCGGGTGCGACCGGAGCCGGCGGCGTCGGAGCCTGAGCAACCAGGGCGCCGTCGCACTTGGCGTTGGCCGTTGCCGGCGTCCAGAATGCATCGCGCCAGCAGAGTTCGTTCGTGCCGTTCATCCACACGTATTCGCCGGTACCATTCACCCAGTTGTCGTTCGTAGCTTGTCGCGACGCCGGCACCGACTGTGCCATGGCGGATGCAGCCATAACCGCGGTAGCTGCAATGAACGCGAGCTTTGAAAGTTTATTCATATTTCTCCTCTCGAAATTGAGATTACCGCAGGTTTACTGCGAGCCTGTTGACGAAGACAAGTCATACATTGCTCGAAGTATAACATCGGTGCAGAACAAAAAAGGTGCTGTGTAGACTTCGAGCAGTGTCTAACTCTTTGTGCGTTGGCATTTTGCCATATCGTTCCCTTCCGACGATAAAAAAATCCGCCCCCGATCGAATCGCCCTCCAATTGTGGTGCATGCGCAACAAAAGCAATCGCCTGGACGGGCCGCCAGTCATGGCTCAGCGGCGGATTGCGCCACGCACAATTCGAGCCTGCTTCGGCTCGAAAGTGGGGCGGCGGCGCGCTCTTCACGCGCGCCCGCTAATAGGTATACGTACCCGCGCCAGGGCGGAATACGCGGCATGTTAGAATCGCGTGATGCGTTGCGCCTGCAATGCTTACGCGAAGGCGCGGTTTACTGCCGCCTTGGCACGTAAAAGATACGGATAATGGATCAATTCGCCAAAGAGACTCTGCCAATCTCCCTAGAGGAGGAAATGCGCCGTTCGTATCTCGATTACGCGATGAGCGTGATCGTGGGGCGTGCGCTTCCCGATGTTCGCGATGGCCTGAAGCCGGTGCACCGGCGCGTGCTGTACGCCATGCACGAGCTCAACAACGACTGGAACCGGGCTTACAAGAAGTCGGCGCGTATCGTCGGCGATGTGATCGGTAAATATCACCCGCACGGCGATACGGCTGTCTACGACACCATCGTCCGGATGGCGCAGGACTTTTCGCTGCGCTACATGCTAGTGGACGGCCAAGGCAACTTCGGTTCGGTCGACGGCGACAACGCCGCGGCCATGCGGTACACCGAAATCCGCATGGCGAAGATAGGCCACGAACTGCTGGCCGACATCGACAAGGAAACGGTCGACTTCACGCCGAACTACGACGGCAGCGAAAACGAACCGGCCATTCTGCCGGCGCGCATCCCCAATCTGCTGATCAATGGCTCGTCCGGCATCGCGGTCGGCATGGCGACCAATATCCCGCCGCACAACCTCAACGAGGTCGTTGACGCGTGCCAGCATTTGCTCAAGAACCCGGAAGCCACGATCGACGAACTGATCGAGATCGTCCCCGCGCCTGATTTCCCGACCGCCGGCATCATCTACGGCGTGGCCGGCGTGCGCGACGGCTATCGCACGGGCCGCGGCCGCGTGGTGATGCGCGCGCTCACGCACTTCGAGGAAATCGATCGCGGCCAGCGCATGGCGATCATCGTCGACGAGTTGCCGTATCAGGTGAACAAGCGCTCGCTTCTGGAGCGCATCGCCGAACTGGTCAACGAAAAGAAGCTCGAAGGCATCTCCGACATCCGCGACGAGTCGGACAAGAGCGGCATGCGCGTCGTCATCGAACTCAAGCGCGGCGAAGTGCCCGAGGTGGTGCTCAACAATCTGTATAAGGCCACCCAGCTCCAGGACACGTTCGGCATGAACATGGTCGCGCTGGTCGATGGCCAGCCGAAGCTGCTGAACCTGAAGGAAATGCTGTCGTGCTTCCTGTCGCATCGCCGGGAAGTGCTGACGCGGCGCACTGTATACGAACTGCGTAAGGCTCGCGAACGCGGCCACGTGCTCGAAGGCCTCGCGGTGGCGCTCGCCAACATCGACGAGTTCATCGCGATCATCAAGGCCGCGCCAACTCCTCCGATCGCCAAACAGGAATTGATGGCGCGTCCGTGGGATTCGTCGCTGGTGCGCGAGATGTTGGCGCGTGCCGAGACGGAAAACGCGTCGGCCGGTGGTCGCGAAGCCTATCGTCCGGACGGATTGAATCCGTCCTTCGGCATGCAGTCCGACGGACTCTACCGTCTCTCCGATACCCAGGCTCAGGAAATCCTGCAGATGCGTCTGCAACGCCTGACGGGTCTGGAGCAGGACAAGATCATCGGCGAGTACCGCGAAGTAATGGCGCAAATCGCCGACTTGCTGGACATTCTGGCCCGCCCGGAACGCATTACGGCGATCATCGTCGACGAACTGACGTCGGTCAAAGCCGAATTCGGCGACGCGCGCCGCTCGAAGATCGAGTTGAACGCAACCGAGTTGAACACCGAAGATCTGATCACGCCGCAGGAAATGGTCGTGACCATGTCGCATACCGGCTACGTGAAATCGCAGCCGTTGTCCGAATATCGCGCTCAGAAACGCGGTGGTCGCGGCAAGCAGGCCACTTCCATGAAGGAAGACGACTGGATCGACACGCTCTTCATCGCCAACACGCACGATCACATTCTGTGCTTCTCGAATCGCGGCCGTGTTTATTGGGTCAAGGTCTACGAAGTGCCGCAGGGTTCGCGGAATTCGCGCGGCCGGCCGATCGTCAATATGTTCCCGCTGCAGGAAGGCGAAAAGATTACGGTCGTGCTGCCGGTCAAGGAGTTCTCGGCCGACAAGTTCGTGTTCATGGCCACCGCCTTGGGAACGGTAAAGAAGACCCCGCTGGAAGCCTTTAGCCGACCGTTGCGCAAGGGTATTATTGCGGTCGGTCTGGATGACGGCGACTACCTGATCGGCGCGGCCATCACGGACGGCCAGCACGACGTGATGCTGTTCTCCGATTCGGGCAAGGCGGTTCGCTTCGACGAGAACGACGTGCGGCCGATGGGCCGTGAGGCGCGCGGCGTGCGCGGCATGCAGCTCGAAGACGGCCAGAGCGTGATCGCGCTGCTGGTGGCGGGCGACGAGCAGCAGTCGGTGCTGACCGCAACCGAGAACGGTTTCGGCAAGCGCACCCCGATCACCGAGTACACGCGTCATGGGCGCGGTACGAAGGGCATGATCGCAATCCAGACGTCGGAGCGCAACGGCAAGGTCGTCGCCGCCACGCTGGTGGACCAGGAGGCGCAGATCATGCTGATCACGACTACTGGTGTGCTGATCCGCACGCGTGTGTCGGAAATTCGAGAAATGGGACGCGCAACCCAAGGTGTTACACTCATCAGCCTTGACGAAGGGACCAAGCTTTCAGGTCTGCAACAGGTTGCTGAGGCGGAAGCGGATGTCGATGTGGAAGCCGACGTCGAAGGTCCAGCCGAAGGCGACAACGGCGGTGAAAATGGCGATGCGGTTTAATCCGTGTCGCGGCCTTCAGTCTCAGTAACGAGTTGAAAGCTGCGCGGAGAATAATGGCGTGTCGGGCCGATACGCGTCTCGCGCAGCTCGCAGTTCAAGTTCATTTCTATTAGGGAGTAATGATGCAAAAACGATTCAAACAACTGATGTTGCTGGTTGCTTTCGTGCCGACCCTTGCCATGGCTCAAGCGCTTCAGAGCCAGGCTCCGGCGGCGCCGGCTGCTGCCGCGGCACCGGTTGATCCGGCCAAGCAGGCTGCCATCAAGGAACTGCTGGACGCAATCGACGCGCAGAAGCTCGTCGGCGCAATTGGCAACAGCGCGCAGATGCAAGCCAAGCAACTGGTTCCGGCCATCCTGTCGGACGCCCTGAGCGAAAACAAGACGATGACGGACAAGCAGAAGCAGGCTTCCGTCCCGGCGCTGCAAAAAAATGCGGTGCCGAAGCTGGTTGACGGCGCGGGCCAGGTGTTCGCAACCGACAGCTTCCGTCAGGACGCGATGCAAGCTCAATACGACGCATACGCGAAGTACTACAGCACGTCGGAAATCAAGGACCTGACCGCGTTCTACAAGAGCCCGACCGGCCGCAAGTTCATCCAGGTGCAAGACCAGGTTGGCCGCGACGTCGTGAACGGTCTCATGCAAAAGTACATGCCGCAATCGATCAAGGCAACGCGTGACCAGGCCGACAAGGAAGTCGCTTCGGTCAAGCCGGCGAAGTAAGCCTGCCAGGCGAGCTAAAGGTCGAAAGGCTGCGCTGATGTCGCGCTAGCCGCCGCCCGGCAAGCTATACGGCATGCGGGGTTTGGCGGGTTGGCGGCGACAATGCGATAATGGCTGTTTGCGCACAAGCGCGAACGGCCATTTTCTTTTCGGCGCGGAATTATTGGCGATGCGGTCGTCAGGATCGCGTTGTCAGCTTCATGATGGTTGCCTTCGCGGCTCCCAGCTTCGCCGTTTTTTTGCGCGATTTCCCGTTTTCGCGCCTGCTTCCAGGATCTCACGATGCGCGTCTTTAATTTCTCCGCGGGCCCCGCGGCCATGCCAGAAGAAGTGCTGCGTCAGGCTGCCGACGAGATGCTCGATTGGCAAGGCAGCGGCATGAGCGTGATGGAGATGAGCCATCGCGGCAAAGAGTTCATGTCGATCCACGAGGAAGCGCTCGTCGATCTGCGCGAGTTGCTCGAGGTGCCGGCGAGCCATCGCATCCTGTTCCTGCAAGGTGGCGGTCTGGGTGAAAACGCGATCGTGCCGATGAATCTGATGGGCGCAAAGCCGCGTGCGGATTTCGTCGTCACCGGCTCGTGGTCGCAAAAGTCTTTCAAGGAAGCGCAAAAGTACGGCACCGTGCATCTGGCTGCGAGCGGCCAAACGGCCGACGGTTTCACGCGCGCGCCGAAGCGTTCGGAATGGCAGTTGTCGGACGATCCGGCTTATGTGCATCTGTGCACGAACGAGACCATCCACGGCGTCGAAACTTTCGAAATTCCCGATCTCGGCGATATTCCGCTCGTGGCCGACGCATCGTCGCACATCCTGTCGCGTCCCATGGACATCGCCAAGTACGGCGTGCTCTTCGGCGGTGCGCAGAAGAACATCGGCATGGCGGGCGTGACGGTCGTGATCGTGCGCGAAGACATGCTCAATCGCGCGCAAGCGATTTGTCCGTCGGCATTCGAATGGAAGATCGTTGCCGAGAATAATTCGATGTATAACACTCCGCCCACCTATGCGATTTACGTCGCGGGGCTGGTGTTCAAGTGGTTGAAAAAGCAGGGTGGCCTAGCCGCGATAGAAGCACGCAACCTCGAAAAATCGAAGCTGTTGTATGACGCGATCGATTCGAGCGGCTTCTATCTGAACAAGGTCGAGCGCGGCTCGCGCTCGCGGATGAACGTACCGTTTTTCCTCGCTGACGAGTCGCGCAACGAAGATTTCCTGGCCGGCGCGAAAGCGCGGGGAATGGTGCAGCTAAAGGGCCACAAGTCCGCCGGCGGCATGCGGGCGTCGATTTATAACGCTGTCCCGCTCGAAGGCGTCAAAGCGCTTGTCGAATACATGAAGGAATTCGAACAGCGCAGCGCCTGAAACTGTCAGGATATTCAGGCGCGCGCATCTTTCCAGCAGCTACCGGCAAGGCCGTTTTCAAGCATGGACGACGAACTCAATACCCGACTCAAACCTCTTCGCGAACGTATCGACGAGATCGACGCGCAACTCATTGCGCTCCTCAATCAGCGCGCGGCGGTGGCGCTCGAAGTGGGCGAGGTGAAGAAGCACTTCAACGCGCCGGTGTTCCGCCCGGAGCGCGAACAGCAGGTGATCGCGCGCTTGCAGGACATGAGCGAGGGCCCGCTCGCGAGCGAGCATATCAGCGCAATCTGGCGCGAGATCATGGCCGCGAGCCGCGCGCTCGAAAAGACGATCAAGGCTGCGTATCTGGGGCCGGTCGGCACCTATAGCGAACAGGCGATGCACGAGTACTTCGGTCAGTCGATCGAAGGCCTGCCTTGCCCGTCGATCGACGAAGTGTTTCGCTCGGTCGAGGCGGGCGCCGCGGAATTCGGCGTCGTGCCGGTCGAGAATTCCACCGAAGGCGCGGTGTCGCGCACGCTCGATCTGCTGCTGCAAACCCAGCTGACGATCGGCGGCGAACTGGCTTTGCCGATTCACCACAACCTGTTGACGCAAAACGGCGATCTCGCGGGCGTGACGCGCGTGTGCGCGCACGCGCAGGCGCTCGCTCAGTGCCAGCGCTGGCTCGCGACGAACGCACCGCATCTGGAGCGCCAGGCGGTGTCGAGCAACGCGGAAGCGGCGCGCATGGCGGCAGAAGATCCCACCGTCGCGGCCATCGCCGGCGATCGGGCGGCAACGCACTACGGTCTGCAAGTCGCGTATGCGCAGATCCAGGACGACCCGCACAACCGCACCCGCTTCGTGATGATCGGCAAGGAGCGCACGGGCGTGAGCGGGCATGACCAGACGTCGCTGATCGTTTCGGTGGCGAACGAGCCGGGCGCGGTGTTCAAGCTGCTCGAGCCGCTCGCTCGCCACAGCGTTTCGATGACGCGTTTCGAATCGCGTCCGGCGCGCGTCGGCACGTGGGAGTACTACTTTTACATCGACGTCGAAGGCCATCGGGACGATCCGTCGGTCGCCGCCGCGCTCGTCGAGCTTGGCGAGAAGGCCGCGTTCCTGAAGATCCTGGGCTCGTACCCGCGGGCCCGATAGCTTCAAACGGCGCTCAGCGGCATTGCAAGGTCAAACCGCATACTCATTAGCTAATAACCGTTCGGAGATTTCATGACAGCGTCTTTCGGTCCTTCCTATGTGCGCGCGATTGCGCCCTACGTCGCAGGCAAACCGATTTCGGAAGTGGCGCGTGAGTTCGGCCTCGATGAAGCGACCATCGTGAAACTCGCCTCGAACGAGAACCCGCTGGGCATGCCGGAATCGGCGCAGCGCGCAATGGCGCAGGCAGCCGGCGAACTCGGCCGCTATCCGGACGCGAATGCGTTCGAGCTGAAGGCGGCACTGAGCGAACGCTACGGCGTGCCGGCCGACTGGATCACGCTGGGCAACGGCAGCAACGACATCCTTGAAATCGCGGCGCACGCGTTCGTGGAAAAGGATCAGTCGATCGTCTACGCGCAGTATTCGTTCGCGGTCTACGCGTTGGCCACGCAAGGCGTGGGCGCGCGCGCGATCATCGTGCCCGCCGTCAACTACGGTCACGATCTCGACGCGATGCTCGCGGCTATTACGAACGACACGCGCCTGATCTTCGTCGCCAATCCGAACAACCCGACTGGCACGTTCATCGAAGGTCCGAAACTCGAGGCGTTTCTCGACAAGGTGCCGCGCAACGTGGCGGTCGTACTCGACGAGGCGTACACGGAATATCTGCCGCAAGCCAAGCGCTACGACTCGATCGCGTGGGTGCGCCGTTATCCGAACCTGCTGGTGTCGCGCACGTTCTCGAAGGCGTTCGGTCTGGCGGGCTTGCGTGTCGGCTTCGCGATCGCGCAGCCTGAGTTGACCGATCTGCTGAATCGTCTGCGTCAGCCGTTCAATGTCAACACGCTGGCGCAAGCCGCGGCGATCGCGGCGCTGAACGACACGGCGTTTCTGGAAAAAAGCGCGGCGTTGAACGCGCAAGGCTATCGCCGTCTGACCGAAGCGTTCGACAAGCTCGGTCTCGAGTATGTGCCGTCGGACGGCAACTTCGTGCTGGTGCGCGTCGGCAACGACGACGCGGCCGGCAACCGTGTCAACCTCGAATTGCTGAAGCAGGGCGTGATCGTGCGGCCGGTGGGCAACTATGGTCTGCCGCAATGGTTGCGCGTCACGATCGGCCTGCCGGAAGAAAACGAAGCGTTCCTTGCGGCGCTGGAAAGAACGCTCGCCACCGCCTAAGCGGTAATCCTTGACCCGCGCGCCTCATTGGCATCAAGGCGCGCTTTTTCTGTGACCGACGTGGCCGCGTTTTCTTTTAACAAGCTGGTGATTTTTGGGGTCGGCCTGATCGGCGGATCGCTTGCGCGCTCGCTGCGCGAGCGGGGCGCGGCGGTGGGCGCGCGCGCGGTGATCGGTGTCGGGCGTTCGGCCGCGTCGAGCGCGCGGGCTTTGGAACTCGGTGTGATCGACGGCGCCGCGGCGTTGAATGACGACGCCGCGTTGCGTGAAGCGCTGTCCGGCGCCGATTTCGTGCTGCTCGCGGCGCCCGTCGCGCAGACGCAGCCGTTGCTCGAGCGCATCGCGCCGTTTCTCGACGCGGCCACGATCGTCACCGACGCCGGCAGCACCAAGTCGGATGTCGTCGCGGCGGCCCGCGCGGCGCTCGGCGCGCGCATCGGCCAGTTCGTGCCGGGGCATCCAATTGCCGGCCGTGAAGCGAGCGGCGTCGATGCGGCATTGCCCGACCTGTATGTCGACCGCAATGTCGTGTTGTGCCCGTTGCCGGAGAACGCGCCCCAAGCGGTGGAGCGCGTTGCGGCGATGTGGCGTGCCACCGGCGCCGTCGTGCGTGACATGACCCCGGCGCAGCACGACCGCGTGTTGGCGTCGGTCAGCCATTTGCCGCATGTGTTGTCGTTTGCGCTCGTCGAGCAGATTCTCAATTCGCCCGACGCCGCGTTGAAATTTTCATTCGCCGCCGGTGGTTTCCGTGACTTCACGCGCATCGCCGCGTCGAGCCCGGAAATGTGGCGCGACGTGTGCGTCGCGAATCGCGCCGCGTTGCTGGATGAACTCGACGCCTACACGGCGGTGCTCGCGCGCTTGCGCGCGGCGATCGAAGCCGCCGACGGCGCCGCCCTCGAAGCCGTGTTCGCGCGCTCGCGCGTGGCGCGCACCGAATGGCAGGAACAGCGCGCTGCGGGCGTGAGCAACAGCGACGCGTCGAAATAACCGGAACTGGACACAATCATGGAATTCCTCGATCTCGGACCATTTTCCCGTGCGTCCGGCACGATCCGGCTGCCCGGCTCGAAGAGCATTTCGAATCGGGTGCTGCTGCTCGCCGCGCTTGCCGAAGGCGAAACCACGATTACGAATCTGCTCGACTCCGACGACACGCGCGTCATGCTCGAGGCGCTCGAAAAGCTCGGCGTGCGTCTGAAGCGCGAGGGCGACACGTGCGTCGTGACCGGCACGCGCGGCGCATTCACGGCGCGCACGGCTGATCTGTTCCTCGGCAACGCCGGCACGGCAGTGCGTCCGCTGACCGCGGCGTTGGCCGTGAACGGCGGCGACTACCGCATTCATGGCGTGCCGCGCATGCACGAGCGGCCGATCGGCGATCTGGTGGACGGTTTGCGGCAGATCGGCGCGAGGATCGACTACGAAGAGAACGAAGGTTATCCGCCGCTGCGGATTCGCCCGGCGCAGATTTCGGCCGAGGCGCCGATTCGCGTACGCGGCGACGTGTCGAGCCAGTTCCTGACTTCGCTTCTGATGACGTTGCCGCTTCTGCGCACCGAAAGCGGCGTGAGCACCGTGCAGGTGGACGGCGAGCTGATCTCGAAGCCGTACATCGAGATCACGATCAAGCTGATGGCGCGCTTCGGCATCGAGGTCGAGCGCCACGGCTGGCATCAGTTCGTCGTTCCGGCGGGGCAGCGATATCAGTCGCCGGGCACGATCATGGTGGAAGGCGATGCGTCGTCGGCGTCGTATTTTCTCGCGGCCGGCGCACTCGGCGGCGGGCCGCTGCGGGTGGAGGGCGTGGGGCGGGCCAGTATTCAGGGCGACGTCGGCTTCGCCGATGCGCTCATCCGGATGGGCGCGAACCTGCAGATGGGCGACGACTGGATCGAGGTGCGCGGCGTCGGCCACGACAACGGCAAGCTCGAGCCGATCGACATGGACTGCAACCTGATTCCCGACGCGGCGATGACGATCGCCGTCGCGGCGTTGTTCGCGGACGGCACGACCACGCTGCGCAATATCGCCAGCTGGCGCGTGAAGGAAACCGACCGGATCGCCGCGATGGCGACCGAACTGCGCAAGGTCGGCGCGAAGGTGCAGGAGGGCGAGGATTTCCTCGTCGTCACGCCGCCTGAAAAGCTGATTCCGAACGCCGCGATCGACACCTACGACGATCACCGCATGGCCATGTGCTTCTCGCTGGTGAGCCTCGGCGGCGTGCCGGTCCGGATCAACGACCCCAAGTGCGTCGGCAAGACGTTTCCTGATTATTTCGAGCGCTTTACCGCGCTTGCCCAACCCTGATTCGACCCGAATCGACTGACGTGCGACTTTTTCGATGAAACCGACCCGTCCCTTTCACCAGACGCCCGTCATTACGATCGACGGCCCGAGTGCCTCCGGCAAAGGCACCGTGGCCGCGCTGGTTGCCGCGAGCCTCGGCTTCCACCTGCTCGACAGCGGCGCGCTGTACCGGCTGGCGGCGCTCGCGAGCGTGCGCTACCACATCGCGGCGGATGATCCCGACGCCCTTGTAAAACTCATCGACGATCTGCACATCACGTTTCGCGAGGGGCTGGCGCAACTCGACGGTGTCGACGTTTCCGCCGACATCCGCGCCGAAGAGGTCGGCAGCCGCGCTTCCGCGATCGCTGTGCACGCACCCGTGCGAGCCGCGCTGGTGGCGCGTCAGCGGGCGTTCCGCAAGGAACCGGGGCTGGTTGCCGACGGCCGCGACATGGGCACGGTGATCTTCCAGGACGCCGTGCTGAAGGTATTCATGACCGCCAGCGTCGAGGCCCGCGCGGCGCGACGACATAAGCAATTGATCCAAAAAGGGTTTTCTGCTAATATAGATGACTTGCTCCGGGATTTGCGTGAGCGCGACGAGCGTGACAGTCAGCGCATTGCCGCGCCGCTCAAGCCTGCAGCGGATGCAAAGCTGCTTGATACCTCCGCATTGTCGATCGACGAGGCGGTTGAGCAAGTGGTGCAGTGGTACGAAGCGTTAGTCCCGCATGCCTGATGAATGTACGCATTGTGCATAAGCAGCGGGCGCAGTAGAAGTAGCGTAATCAGTAGGTGCTCCGCGATCGTCGTGGAGCGTGTTTTAACCCTTTAACCCCGCGTGGCATTCGCCTTCTTCGCCGAAGTTGCTGACCGTCCGGCCAGCCGGCCAGCCGGGCACCGCGAGAACCATGCAAATTTTGATTTTTATGTCCGACCTGCAAACCTCTACCCCGAATACCGAATCTTTTGCGGCTCTGTTCGAAGAGTCGCTGACCAAGCAAGACATGCGCGCCGGCGAAGTGATTTCCGCCGAAGTCGTGCGTGTCGACCACAACTTCGTGGTCGTCAACGCTGGTCTCAAGTCCGAAGCCTACATCCCGCTCGAAGAGTTCCTGAATGACGCGGGCGAGGTAGAAGTGCAGGCGGGCGACTTCGTTTCCGTCGCGATCGACGCGCTGGAAAACGGCTATGGCGACACGATCCTGTCGCGCGACAAGGCGAAGCGCTTGGCTTCGTGGCTGTCGCTGGAAAAAGCGCTCGACAACAACGAACTCGTGACCGGCACGATCACGGGCAAGGTCAAGGGCGGCATGACCGTCATGGTCAACGGCATCCGCGCATTCCTGCCGGGCTCGCTGGTCGATACGCGTCCGGTCAAGGACACGACCCCGTACGAAGGCAAGACGCTGGAATTCCGCGTCATCAAGCTCGACCGCAAGCGTAACAACG
Organism: Paraburkholderia terricola; assembly: GCF_003330825.1. Lineage (NCBI taxonomy): Bacteria > Pseudomonadati > Pseudomonadota > Betaproteobacteria > Burkholderiales > Burkholderiaceae > Paraburkholderia > Paraburkholderia terricola. Next base: position 3,063,264 of record NZ_CP024941.1, on the reverse strand, counting down.
TCGTGCTGTCGCGCCGTGCCGTGATCGAAGCGACCCAGGGTGAAGAGCGCGCAAAGCTGCTCGAAACGCTGAAGGAAGGCGCGATCGTCGAAGGCGTGGTGAAGAACATCACCGACTACGGCGCGTTCGTGGACCTCGGCGGTATCGACGGCCTGCTGCACATCACCGACATCGCATGGCGTCGTGTGCGTCACCCGAGCGAAGTGCTGTCGGTTGGCCAGGAAGTCACCGCGAAGATCCTCAAGTTCGATCAAGAGAAGAACCGCGTTTCGCTGGGCATCAAGCAACTGGGCGACGACCCGTGGGAAGGCATCTCGCGCCGTTACCCGTCGGGCACGCGTCTGTTCGGTAAGGTCACGAACATCACCGACTACGGCGCATTCGTCGAAGTGGAATCGGGCATCGAGGGCCTCGTCCACGTGTCGGAAATGGACTGGACGAACAAGAACGTTGCACCGTCGAAGGTTGTTCAGCTGGGCGACGAAGTCGAAGTCATGGTTCTCGAAATCGACGAAGACCGCCGCCGTATCAGCCTCGGCATGAAGCAGTGCAAGCCGAATCCGTGGGACGACTTCAGCCGCAACTTCAAGAAGGGCGACAAGCTGCAAGGCGCAATCAAGTCGATTACCGACTTCGGCGTCTTCATCGGTCTGCCGGGCGGCATCGACGGTCTGGTTCATCTGTCGGACCTTTCCTGGAGCGAAACGGGCGAAGAAGCGGTTCGCAAGTACAAGAAGGGCGACGAAGTGGAAGCGATCGTTCTTGGCATCGACGTCGAGAAGGAACGCATTTCGCTGGGTATCAAGCAGCTCGAAGGCGACCCGTTCAGCAACTTCGTTGCAATGAACGACAAGGGTTCGATCGTCGACGGCGTGGTCAAGACGGTGGACGCGAAGGGTGCAGTGGTTCAGCTGTCGGCTGAAGTCGAAGGTTACCTGCGCGCTTCCGAAATCGCACAAGACCGCGTGGAAGACGCTCGCAACGTGCTGAAGGAAGGCGACAAGGTCAACGCGATGATCATCAACATCGATCGCAAGTCGCGTGGTATCAACCTGTCGATCAAGGCCAAGGATTCGGCTGAACAACAGGAAGCGATCCGCGGCCTGGCTTCGTCGGATTCGGGCTCGGCTGCCACCGGCACGACGAACCTCGGCGCGTTGCTGAAGGCCAAGCTCGACGGTCAGAACCAGTAATTGAGGAGCGCCCCCAACCCTGTCGTTTCGTACCAGTCCCGCAAGGGGACGACCTGCGGAACGGAAAAATTGGGGGCGGCCCGGCGTTTTCTTAAGAGGTCTGCTGCAGTATGACCAAATCGGAATTGGTCGCCCAGCTGGCTACGCGATTCCCGCAGCTTGTACTCAAAGATGCGGACTTCGCGGTGAAGACGATGCTTGATGCGATGTCGGAGGCGCTTGCCAAAGGTCATCGCATCGAAATTCGCGGCTTCGGCAGCTTCGGTCTCAACCGTCGTCCTTCCCGTGTCGGGCGTAACCCAAAGTCGGGCGAGAAGGTGCTGGTACCCGAGAAACACGTACCGCATTTCAAACCGGGCAAGGAATTGCGCGAGCGGGTAGATCGCCGTGCGGGAGAGCCGCTGAAGGCTGAAGAGCCGGACGACGATCTCTAAATGCCAGGCTGGGTGATAAGCAGCGTGGCCTTGGTAGCGTCAGCGGCTAGAGCCAGTCGGCAAAAAACAGAAAAGCGCCTTCGGGCGCTTTTTTTTCGCCCACCGCAAAATAAACCTCGCGTAAGCCCACAATCGGCCAGTTCCTGCCCAGCCGCGAGGGCTTCAATTACAATACGGGTCACTTCGGCGCGGGCAACACCGTGGCGCGACGCGTCATCAAGCCGGCGTCACCCCGCAACTGCCGTCAAGAGACCTATTCATGAAATTTATCGTTTGGCTGATCCGGGTGCTGGTGTTCGTGCTGCTGCTGGTGCTCGCGCTCTCCAATACACAACCTGCTACGCTGAATTTCCTCGCTGGCTACGCGTGGTCGGCGCCCTTGATCCTGATCGGCCTGGCGTTCTTCGTGGTGGGGCTGGTGGCCGGGCTCGTGTCGTCGCTGCCGGCCATGCTGCGCCTGCGCATGGAAAACGGCCGGCTCAAGCGTGAGTTGCGCGTGGCGCGCGAGGCCCCGGTGGTGGTCGAACAGCCGCCCATGCCGCCGCTGATCTAAGTTGTCTTCCGCCGCGCGCCTTGGTGGGCGCGGCTTTCCGTTTTCGCTTTCCCGCACGTTTGCATCAATCGCATGGATCTAGACTTCTGGTGGCTGCTGGTCATACCCGTCGCATTCGCGTTCGGCTGGATGGCTGCGCGCTACGACCTCAAGACGCTGCTGTCGGAAAGCGCCAACTTGCCGCGCTCGTATTTTCGCGGCCTGAACTTCCTGCTCAACGAGCAGCCGGACCAGGCGATCGACGCCTTCATCGAAGTCGTCAAGCTCGATCCGGAAACGATCGAGTTGCACTTCGCGCTCGGCAATCTGTTTCGCCGCCGCGGCGAAACCGACCGCGCGATCCGCGTGCATCAAAACCTGCTGAGCCGTGCCGATCTGCCGGTCAGCGAGCGCGATCACGCGCTCTACGAACTGGGGCAAGACTTTCTGAAAGCGGGCCTGCTCGATCGCGCCGAGGAAACCTTCCGTTCGCTCGAGACCGGCGACTATGCGCTGGGCGCGCAACGCGCGCTTCTCACCATCTACGAAATCGAGAAGGACTGGATCAAGTCGATCGACACCGCGCGTCATCTGGAAACCATGGGTTCGGAATCGCTCGACAAGGAGATCGCGCAATTCCATTGCGAACTCGCCCAGGAAGCGCTGCAACAGCAAAACCCGGATGAGGCGCGCCGACAACTCGGCCTCGCCTTGAAAGCGAATCCGACCAACGTGCGCGCCACGATCCTGTTCGGCGATGTCGACGCGGCCGGCGGTGCGCAAGAAGCGGCCATCGCGCAGTGGCGGCGCGTCGAGGAGCAGAATCCGGCGTATCTGCCGCTCGTCGCCGAAAAGCTGATGAAGGCTTACGATGCGCTCGGCCGTCCTCAGGACGGCGCCGACCTGCTCACCACGTGGGTGGACCGCTATCCCTCGAACGACCTGCTCGACGTCGCGTATCAGCACGTCGCGTCGCTGCGCGGCCCCGATGCGGCGCACGCGCTGGCACGCTCGCAGATGCAGAAGTCGCCGAATCTCGCGGGCATGACGCGTCTTCTGGAGGCACAGCAAGCCGTCGCCGAAGAGCCGCGGCGCAGCGAACTCGAACTGATGCGCACGCTGATTCGTCAGCGCACCAAGAATCTGCCGCGCTACACGTGCCAGAATTGCGGTTTCAGGGCGCGGCTATTCTATTGGCAGTGCCCCGGTTGCAGCGGTTGGGAAACCTACGCGCCGCGTCGAGTCGAACCGATCATGACATCGAACTGACGCCCCGACGGGGGCCGTGCCAACGTCGTCGGTGTCTACGTGGGTGCGGCAGCCATCTCGCCGCGCGCATGGCAGCAGCGGCCGCGCGGGCGGATCTCGCGGCGTGTTCTTGACCGGCTTCATCGCCGGGAATCATCACCGGAATCTTCCACCGGAAAGCGTATGAAAATCACCATTATCGGCACCGGCTATGTCGGCCTCGTCACAGGCGCGTGCCTCGCTGAACTCGGCAACGACGTTTTTTGCCTCGACGTCGATCAGCGCAAGATCGACATCCTGAACAACGGCGGTGTGCCGATCCACGAGCCGGGCTTGCAGGAGATCATCGCCCGCACACGCGCGGCGGGGCGCATCACGTTTTCGACCGATATCGCGGCGAGCGTGGCGCACGGCGACGTGCAGTTCATCGCGGTCGGCACGCCGCCCGACGAAGACGGCTCGGCCGATCTGCAATACGTGCTCGAAGCGGCGCGCAACATCGGCCGCACGATGAACGGCTTCAAGGTGATCGTCGACAAATCGACGGTGCCGGTCGGCACCGCGCAGCGCGTGCGAGCCGTGGTGGAAGAAGAACTGGCGAAGCGGGGGCTCGCGAACAGCGCGCAGCATCGCTTCTCGGTGGTCTCCAATCCTGAGTTTCTGAAGGAAGGCGCGGCCGTCGACGATTTCATGCGGCCCGACCGCATCGTGCTCGGCAGCGACGACGACGAAGCCGGTCTGCGCGCGCGGGAACTGATGAAGCGTCTGTACACGCCGTTCAACCGCAATCACGAACGCACGCTGACGATGGACGTGCGCTCGGCCGAATTCACCAAGTACGCGGCCAATGCGATGCTCGCCACGCGCATCTCGTTCATGAACGAGATGTCGAATCTCGCGGATCGGGTCGGCGCGGACATCGAAGCGGTGCGCCGCGGCATCGGCTCGGACCCACGCATCGGCTATCACTTTCTGTATGCCGGCGCGGGCTACGGCGGTTCGTGTTTCCCGAAGGACGTGCAGGCGCTGATTCGCACCGCCAGCGAAAGCGGCCACAACCTGCGCATTCTCGAAGCGGTCGAGGAAGTGAACCACAGGCAGAAAGACGTGCTGGTGCAAAAGGTCACCGCCACGCTCGGCGAGGACCTGAGCGGCCGCACGTTCGCCGTGTGGGGGCTCGCGTTCAAACCGAATACCGACGACATGCGCGAGGCGCCGAGCCGCCGCGTGATCGCCGAATTGCTCAAGCGCGGCGCGCAGGTACGCGCATACGACCCCGTCGCGGTAGCCGAAGCGCGCCGCGTGTTCGCGATGGATCTGCATGATGCGCCGGACCAGCTTGCGCGTCTCACGTTCACGAATACGCAGGACGAAACGCTCACCGGCGCCGACGCGCTCGTAATCGTGACCGAATGGAAGGAATTCAAGAGTCCGGATTTCGTGCACCTGAAATCGGTGCTGAAGTCGCCGCTGATTTTCGACGGCCGCAACCTCTACGAACCGGATGCGATGACCGAACTCGGCATCGACTATCACTCGATTGGACGCCCTTATGCCCAACCCTCTGGAGTCTCGGCCGATGTCTCAGACGATGCCTGAGGCCGCTGTGTCCTCACTCGCGCCGACGCTGACCGTGGTGCCGCGCAAACAGCTCGGTGCCGCCCGCGTGCTGGTGGTCGGCGACGTGATGCTCGATCGCTACTGGTTCGGCGACGTGAACCGCATTTCGCCGGAAGCGCCGGTGCCCGTGGTGCACGTCCAGCGGCAGGAAGACCGCCTCGGCGGCGCGGCGAACGTCGCGCGCAACGCGGTCGCCCTCGGCGCGCAGGCGGGTTTGCTGTGCGTGGTCGGCCACGACGAACCCGGCGAGCGCATCGTGCAGTTGCTCAGCGAAAGCGGCGTGACGCCGCATCTCGAACGCGATCCGGATCTACTCACCACTATCAAACTGCGCGTGCTGTCGCGTCAGCAGCAGTTGCTGCGTGTCGACTTCGAAAACACGCCGGCGCACGAAGTGCTGCTCGCGGGCCTCCAGCGTTTCGACGACCTGCTGCCTTCGCACGACGTGATCCTCATGTCCGACTACGCGAAGGGCGGGCTCACGCATGTCACGCAGATGATCGCGAAGGCGCATGCGGCGGGCAAGCCGGTGCTGGTCGATCCGAAGGGCGACGACTGGGACCGCTACCGCGGCGCGACGTTGATCACGCCGAACCGCGCCGAGTTGCGCGAGGTCGTCGGGCAATGGAAGTCGGAAGAAGATCTGATCGCGCGTGTGACGAAGCTGCGCGCCGATTTGCAGTTCAAGGCGTTGCTGCTCACGCGTTCGGAAGAGGGCATGACGCTCTTCTCCGACGACGGCATCCTGCACGCTTCGGCCGTCGCGCGCGAAGTGTATGATGTTTCGGGTGCGGGCGACACCGTGATTGCCACGCTCGCCGCCATGCTCGGCGCGGGTCTCACGCTGATCGAGGCGGTCGGGCTCGCGAATCGCGCGGCCGGCATCGTGGTCGGCAAGCTCGGCACCGCCACCGTCGACTACGACGAACTCTTTCCTTGATTGATGCGGCCCGCCGGTCCCTCGCTTCGCGCTGCTTGACGGCGCGCAAAAGGGATCCGCGGGGCTCAACCGAAGCTGTCGATCGGGGTTAGCGCTTGAGCGCTGGCTCCGATCCCATGCAAAGCTCATTACCGCAGGCTCATCATGACTCTCATCGTCACCGGCGCAGCCGGCTTTATCGGCAGCAATCTCGTGAAGGCGCTCAACGAGCGCGGCGAGCAACGCATCATCGCGGTCGACAATCTCACACGCGCCGACAAGTTCAAGAACCTCGTCGATTGCGAGATCGAAGATTACGTCGACAAGACCGAATTCGTCGAACGCTTCAAGCGGGGCGACTTCGGCAAGGTGCGCGCGATTTTCCACGAAGGCGCCTGCTCGGACACGATGGAAACCGACGGCCGCTACATGATGGACAACAATTTCCGCTACAGCCGCGACGTGCTCGATGTCTGCCTTGCGCAGAACATCCAGTTTCTGTACGCGTCGTCGGCGGCCACGTATGGCGGATCGAGCCGCTTCGTCGAGGAGCGCGAGGTCGAGCAGCCGCTGAACGTATACGGCTATTCGAAATTCCTGTTCGACCAGGTGATTCGCCGCGTGCTGCCCAGCGCGAAAAGCCAGATTGCCGGCTTCCGCTATTTCAACGTATACGGCCCGCGCGAAACGCATAAGGCGCGCATGGCGTCGGTGGCGTTTCACAACTTCAACCAGTTCCGCGCCGAGGGCAAGGTGAAGCTGTTCGGCGAATACAACGGCTATGCCGCGGGCGAACAGACGCGCGACTTCGTCTCTGTTGAAGACGTGGTGAAGGTCAACCTGTTCTTCTTCGACAACCCTGACAAGTCGGGCATCTTCAATCTGGGCAGCGGTCGCGCGCAGCCCTTCAACGACATCGCCACGACGGTCGTCAACACGCTGCGCTCGCTGAACAACGAGCCGCCGTTGTCGCTCGCCGATCAGGTGCAGCGCGGGTTGATCGAATACATTCCGTTCCCCGATGCATTGCGCGGCAAGTACCAGTGCTTCACGCAAGCCGATCAGTCGAAGCTGCGCGCGGCCGGTTACGACGCGCCGTTCCTGAGCGTTCAGGAAGGTGTCGATCGCTACGTACGTTGGCTATTCGGCCAGGTGTAAATTTTTCGAGTACCTCTTTACACTGGAATCTCCCGGTTGGTGATGGTCGCCAACCGGTTGTACGAGGGAGGTTCCATATGTTTCGAAAAATTCTGGTTACCGCGGCCATGCTGGCCGCTTTCGGCCACGCGTATGCGGCGGTCGACGTCAATACGGCTAACGAGGACGCGCTGCGCGGCATCAAGGGCATCGGTCCCGCCAAAGCGAAAGCCATTCTCGACGAGCGTACAGCGCATGGTCCGTTCAAGGATCCGGCCGATCTCGGCAAGCGCGTCAAGGGCATGGGCGGGCATACCGTCGAGCGCCTGCAGGCGGAGGGTCTCGCTGTCGGTCCGGCTGGCGCGGCTGCTGGCACGCCGGCTGCGGCGTCTGCACAGGCCAAGGAGCCGGCCGTTTCGACGAATGCGGCTAATGCGGCGAACGCGGGCAACGCCCAAAAAAGCAACGCCACGGTGGCGGTGAAGAAGTAGCCTGAGGCGGGCCGTGCGCGGGCATGATCACCCGCGCACGCGGCCCGTCACTGTCGTTCCCTTCATGGTTGGAGTTGGCAAGAGCACTCCTTCAGCTGTCATGCAGATGACTGGCTCCCGCGGTTCTCGGCCGCGGGCTTTTTGCGTGGATCGAGCGTGTTTTTCCATGTTTTTTTCGGTTCGACGCGGGGCGTCATGCACGCTTGCCCCGAGCTTCGCGCGCCCGCGCCGGTGAACGCCTGCATCCATGCGGTCAGAAGGGCCGCGCGGCAGCGGCGGGCACGGTAGTTTAGAATCGATGAATCAAGACTCCGCGCATCGACAGTTCAAAACCCATATGGCTTACAAAACGATTGAAGACACGATCGGCAATACGCCGCTCGTGCAACTCGTCCGGCTTCCCGACGACGAGATCCGCAGCCGCAACAACGTGGTCCTTGCGAAGCTCGAGGGCAATAACCCCGCGGGCTCGGTGAAGGACCGTCCGGCGCTGTCGATGATCAAGAAAGCGGAAGCGCGTGGCCGCATCAAGCCGGGCGATACGCTGATCGAAGCGACCAGCGGCAACACCGGCATCGCGCTCGCGATGGCGGCTGCGGTCCGCGGCTACAAGATGGTGTTGATCATGCCGGAGGATCTGTCGGTGGAGCGCCGTCAAAGCATGGCCGCGTACGGCGCGCAGATCGTCTTGACGCCGGTCACCGGCGGCATGGAATACGCGCGCGACCTGGCCGAGCAGATGCAGCGCGAAGGCAAGGGCATCATCCTCGACCAGTTCGCGAATCCGGACAATCCGGCTTCGCACATCGAAGGCACCGGCCCGGAAATCTGGCGCGATACCGAAGGGCGCATCACCCACTTCGTATCGTCGATGGGCACGACCGGCACGATCATGGGCGTGTCGACCTACCTGAAAGAAAAGAACCAGGCGATCGAGATCATCGGCGCGCAGCCGGAAGAAGGTTCGCGCATCCCGGGCATCCGCAAGTGGCCGGAAGCGTATCTGCCGAAGATTTTCGACCGCAGCCGCGTGGATCGTGTCGAGAACGTGAGCCAGGCCGCCGCCGAAGCGATGGCGCGGCGCATGGCGTCGGTCGAAGGCATCTTCGCCGGCATCTCGTCGGGCGGCGCGTGTGAAGTGGCATTGCGCATCGCGCGTCAGGTCGAGAACGCGACAATCGTATTCATCGTTTGCGATCGCGGCGACCGGTATCTGTCGACCGGGGTGTTTCCGGCGTAAGCGGAGTTGGTCGCGGATTCGTTTGCGCGCGCAAGCACGCGCACATTCCCGCATGCACGTCCGCATGGGTCACACGAGCCCAACAAAAAAGCGCCGGCAAAACCGGCGCTTTTTTGTTCACAAGCCCGCGGGAATCAACGCCCGCGGCTTATTGCGAAGCCGCACCGGGCACGGCAGCATTGCCATTGCCATTCACCGCATCGCTCGACGCCATCTGCGCCTTGACCCGCTCGCCCAACTGATACACCGCGAGGGCGTAAAAGAAGCTGCGGTTGTAGCGCGTCAGCACATAGAAATTCTTCAGGCCCAGCATGTACTCGGTGCCGCGTCCAGGCGACGGCAGATCCACGATCGTTACCGGCGTGCCGGCTTCCGAGGCGACATTCACTTGCGGTTCGTTCAGCAGCAGCCCGGCGCGCAGCAATTGGTCGAGCGGCCAGTGCGGCTCGGGCTGGCCGTCGGCGGCGGCTTGCGCAACGCCCAGGCTGCCGGCGTCGGTGCCGATCTTCCACACCACCGGCCGGCCGTTTTCCCAGCCGTGTTGCCGCAGGTAATTCGCCACGCTGCCGATCGCATCCGCCTCGCTCGTGCGCAGGTCGATGCGCTTGTTGCCGTCATAGTTCACCGCGTATTGCACGATGCTGCTCGGCAGGAATTGCGGAATACCGATCGCACCCGTGTAGGAACCGAGCACCGTGTTGGGATCGATCTGCGCATCGTGCGTCCACACCAGGTAGTCTTCGAGATTCTTGCGGAAGGTCGCCTGACGGTCAGCGCGGTTGGCGGTGTCGGGGTAGTCGAAGGTCAGCGTGGTGAGCGCATCGAGCACGCGGAAGTTGCCCATGAAACGCCCGTAAATCGTCTCCACGCCGATGATGCCGACGATCACTTCCGGCGGCACGCCGAACTCTTCGTAGGCGCGTTGCAGCGTCGCCTGATTGGCGCGCCAGAAGCGCACGCCCGCGTTGATCCGAACCTGGTCGAGAAAGCGCGACTGATACGCGCGCCAGTTCTTGACCGAGGGCGTGGGCGACGGCGTCACGAGCTTGACGGCGGTCGCCGAATAACTCACGCCGGCAAAGAGCGCGTGCAGCGCGGCTTCGTCGAAGTCGTAGCGCGCGACCATGTCGTTGATGAACGCGTCGACATTGGGATTGTTCGCGTAGCGCTGCGGGATGATTTCTTCTTCGAAAGTTTGCCCTTGCTGCACCGCGGGTTGCGGTTGGCTTTGCACGAGCAGCGGTGGTTTTTTGCCGGCGCTCTGCGCTATCGCCGGACTGGTTGCCATGAACATGCACGATGCGACGGAGAGGGCGGCGGCGAGAGTCTTGATGCGTAGCCGGTTTCGTGCGGACAGGGCAAGCTTGACGGTCATAGTGAGCTGAGGGCGCAGTGCGAAAGAGACAGGAAAACAGACAGGGAAAACGGTTCGGGGCAGTATACCCGACGCCTTCCGCAAAACTGTGCCGGACACGTCACACCCGCCTCGTGTGGTAAGTTGATAAATGTTGGCGCGCCGAGGGCGCGCGCCCTCTACGGAGACACGCCGCGCGCGCCTCGAGGCGCCGCGCCGCGCAAGAGGATCATGGCAACAGGCTTTTATTCCCACGCCGACTGTCTGCTGCACGATATGGGGCAATGGCATCCCGAATGCCCGGCGCGCCTGCAGGCAATCGAAGACCAATTGATCGCGAGCCGCATCGACTCGCTGATCGAGCGCGAGTCGCCGCCGCTCGCCGAGGAAGCCGCGCTCCTGCGCGTGCATACGCAGGCGCACATCGACTACATCCGCAACTGTTCGCCCGCCGAAGGCCTCGCCGAGATCGAACCAGATACGTCGATGAATCCGCATACCCTGCGAGCCGCGTTGCGCGCGGCGGGCGCCGCGGTGGCCGCGACCGATGCCGTGATCGAAGGCCGTTTCGACAACGCCTTCTGCAGCGTGCGCCCGCCCGGCCACCATGCGGAACCGGCGCGCGCGATGGGCTTCTGCTTCTTCAACAACGTGGCGATCGCCGCGCGTCATGCGCTCGAAGTGCACGGCTTGCAGCGGGTCGCGATCATCGACTTCGACGTTCATCACGGCAACGGTACGGAAGCGGCCTTCTCCGGCGATTCGCGCGTGCTGATGTGCAGCATCTTCCAGCATCCGTTCTATCCGTACACCGGTGCCGAGAATCAGGCGCCCAACATGTGCAACGTGCCGATGCCGGCGCGCTCGAAAGGCATGGCCGTGCGCGAGGCGGTCGACCTGCTGTGGCTGCCGCGTCTCCATGACTTCAAGCCCGAGATGATCTTCATCTCCGCCGGTTTCGACGCGCATCGCGAGGACGATCTCGGCAACATGGGCCTCGTCGAGGACGACTACGCGTGGATCACCGACCAGATGCGCGAAATCGCCAAACGCTATGCGCGTGGCAGGATCGTCAGTTGTCTCGAAGGCGGCTATAACCTGTCGGCGCTCGGGCGCAGCGTGGTCGCGCACGTGCGGGCGTTGGCCGGAATCTGAGGCGCGGCGGCGCGCGAACCGCGCAAGCCGCATCAACGTAATGAGGAGCGAGCCATGAACGCCGAGATCCGCAGCGCGTCACTGGTGGAGATCGAACGCGACGCATATGGCGTGGCGGGCGTCGTGCGCCTGACGATGAACCGGCCCGATGCCTTCAACGCGCTCTCCGAAGCCTTGCTCGACGACCTGCAACAAGCATTGACCGACATCGCGCGGACGGACGCGCGCGTAGTCGTGATCGCCGGCGCGGGCCGCGCGTTCTGCGCGGGACACGATCTGAAGGAAATGCGCGCGGCGCCGTCGCTGGCTTATTACCAGGCGCTGTTCGCGCGCTGCACAAAGCTGATGCTGACGATCCAGCGCTTGCCGCAACCGGTGATCGCGCGCGTGCACGGCATCGCCACGGCGGCTGGTTGTCAACTGGTCGCGATGTGCGATCTGGCGGTCGCCGCCGAGACAGCGCGTTTTGCCGTGTCGGGCGTCAATCTGGGGCTGTTCTGCGCGACGCCTTCGGTGCCGCTGTCGCGCAATCTGTCACGCAAGGCGGCGCTCGAAATGCTGCTCACCGGTGATTTCATCGACGCGGCGCAAGCGCAGCAGCAAGGGCTCGTCAACCGCGTGGTCCCGGCGGACGCGCTCGACGCCGAAGTCGCGCGGCTCGCCACCCGCATCTGCGCGAAACCCGTGGAAGCCGTGAGCGCCGGCAAGGGCCTGTTCTACCGGCAACTGGAAATGGGCGTTGAAGCGGCTTACCAGCTCGCCGGCCAGACGATGGCCTGCAACATGATGGATGAATCGGCGCTCGAAGGCGTGCAGGCATTCATCGACAAACGCCCGCCCGACTGGAAGCGTTGAACGGCGTTAGCAAGGTATCCATCGACCTCCGCCGTGGCGGCGTTCAACGCGTTTTGCATCGCGGCCTGTGCTTCGAAAACCATCACATGCTCAGGGCTTCGCAACCCGCGCTTCGATCCATTCGATCAATTGCCCGATTACCCGATCGCGGTCCATATCGTTCATCGTCTCGTGATAACTGCCTTCGTGCAGCGTGAGCGTCTTGTCCGGCGAGCCCGCATGCTGGCCGAATGCGCGGCTGCCTTCCGGTTCGGTGAGCTTGTCCGCCGTGCCGTGATAGATCAATAACGGCACGCGCAGGCTCGCGCGGCCGCGTTCGATCCGCGCCATCGCCAGCAGCAGTTCCGCGCCGGTGCGCGCCGCAATCGAGCCGTGATGAACGAGCGGATCGTTGCGATTGGCGTTCACCACCGGCTGAAGGCGCGAGAGCAAGGCGGCGTCGATTTTCATCGCCGGGAAACCCGGCCATACGCGGCTGATCCACTGGCTCAAGCTGAGCATCCAACGCGGAACGTCGTGCCCTGGCGCGAGCGCGGGGCTCGACAAAATCAGTCCGCTCAATCGACGCCCGCTCGCGTCCAGCCGCTCGATCGCGTAGAGCGCCGCGATTGCGCCGCCCATGCTATGGCCCATCAGAAAGAGCGGTGCGCAACTCGTGGCAGCCGCATCGAGCAAGGCCTGGGCGTCGAGCAGATAGTCGTCGAAGCGGCGGATTCGCGCGCGCTTGCCCGGCGCCAGCCCATGTCCGCGCAAATCGACGGCGACCAGTTCGATGCCGGCCGGGTTTAGCCGATCCGCGAGCGCCGCGTAACGCCCGGCGTGTTCCGCGAGCCCGTGCAGCAGCGCGACCGTGGCGCGCAGGGGCGCGGTGGCCGGCCAGCGATACAACGGCAGGTCGACGCCGTCGCTTGTCGTAACCGTCGAGCGCTGCGCGGCGCCGCCTTTGCGGGCGCCCGCGGCGGGCCTTGCATTGCCGGTGGGGATTGTCTCCATGGCTGCCATGTCGTGTCTGAGGTGGGTCCTGCATTGACTCCGTCCGATCATAGCCGCAGCGAACCCGCGCGCGCGATCGTTGCTTATCCGGGGTAGCGCTTTAATGCCGTCTGGTTATGAAAAGATCGTAATTGATTATTAAAGGGGATGTCGGGCTGCGGTAGAATTGCCGGCTCAAATCCTAATAAAAGCAACGGCGGCCGCTTGCCGGGAGCATTCAACGCTCGCCGACAAACTCCGCCGTTTCGTTTTTCCATGATCGAAATACGCAATATCTCCCAGCGGTTCGCCGGACCCCGGGGCTGGGTCGAAGCGCTGCACAACGTCAATCTGTCGATTCCGCCGGGCGAAGTGTTCGGCATCATCGGGCGCAGCGGCGCGGGCAAAAGTACGCTCGTGCGCACCATCAATCTGCTGACGCGGCCCACCGAAGGCAACATCGTCGTCAACGGCCGCGATCTCACCACGCTGCCCGCCGCGCAATTGCGCGAGGCGCGCCGCGAAATCGGCATGATCTTCCAGCACTTCAACCTGCTGTCGTCGCGCACGGTGTACGAGAACGTGGCGCTGCCGCTCGAACTCGCCGGCCTGAAGCGCGACGAGATCGAGGCGAACGTGGTGCCGCTGCTCGACCTGGTCGGCCTGTCGGCGCAGAAGGATCGGTATCCGGCGCAGATCAGCGGCGGGCAGAAGCAACGCGTCGGCATTGCGCGCGCGCTGGCGAGCAAGCCGAAAGTGCTGCTCTCCGACGAAGCGACCTCCGCGCTCGATCCGGAAACCACACGCTCGATTCTCGATCTGCTCAAGCGCATCAATCGCGAACTGAACCTGACGATCGTACTGATCACGCACCAGATGGACGTGATCAAGCAGGTCTGCGACCGCGTCGCGGTGCTGGACGCGGGCCGCGTGGTCGAGCAGGGCAAGGTGATCGACGTGTTCCTGCAGCCGCATCACGAAGTCACGCGCGCGCTGATCGGCGACGTGATCGCGCAGGAATTGCCGCCCGCCATGAAGGCGCGCGTGGCCGAGCGCTTGAAGACGGGCAGCGGTCATCTGCTGCGTCTCGCGTTCACCGGCTCGGGCGTCGATCAGCCGATACTGTCCGAGACGATTCGCCGTTACGAGCTCGACTTCAACATCCTGCACGGCCAGATCGACGAGATCCAGGGGCAGGCGTTCGGCTCGCTCGCGGTGCTCGCGGGCGGCCAACCGGAGAAGGTGGCGCAGGCGCTGACGTATCTGCGTGAACAGGGTGTGGTGGTGGAGGAGCTCTCGTATGTTGAGTGAAATGCTGGATATGTTCGTCCAGTCGTTCTGGGAAACGCTCGTGATGGTGGGCATTTCCGGACTGGTCGGCGCATTGGTGGGCTTGCCGCTCGGCGTGCTGCTGTATCTGACGGACCGTCAGGGCGTGTTGCAGAACGTCGCGGTAAATCGCGCGATGGGCGTGGTGGTCAATGCGGTGCGGTCGACGCCGTTCATCATTTTGCTGGTCGCGGTGATTCCGTTTACCCGGTTGGTGGTGGGTTCGTCGATCGGCACGGCCGCCGCCGTGGTGCCGTTGACGATCGCGGCCGCACCGTTCATCGCGCGTCTGGTCGAGACCGCGCTGCGTGAAGTCGACCGCGGCCTGATCGAAGCCGCGCAGGCGATGGGCGCGACCACCAGCCAGATCGTTTTCAAGGTGCTGCTGCCGGAATCGTTGCCGGGCGTGGTCGCCGGTTTGACGATCACGTTCGTGTCGCTGGTCGGCTATTCGGCGATGGCCGGCGCGATCGGCGGCGGCGGACTCGGCGATCTGGGCATTCGTTACGGGTATCAGCGTTTTTTGCCGGAGGTCATGCTGACGGTCGTGGTGATTCTGATCGTCTTCGTGCAACTGGTGCAGTCGTTCGGGGATTGGCTCGTGCGTCGTTTGAGCCATAAATAAACAGGGGCCATCGTTGCCCGCTAAACAGAATCGATAGATTCGGAAGGTCCATCATGCAACGTCGTTTCATCCTCAAGCTGGCCGCCACGCTCGGCGCCGCCTCGCTGTTCGCCGCCACCACCGCGGCTCATGCTGAAGACACGATCAAGGTCGGCGTCACCGGCGGTCCGCACGCGCAGATCATGGAGGTCGTGAAGACGGTCGCGGCGAAGAACGGTCTGAACATCAAGGTTGTCGAATTCTCCGACTACGTGCAGCCCAACGCCGCGCTCGCCGGCGGCGATCTGGACGCGAACAGCTACCAGCATGAGCCGTACTTGCAGGCCCAGGTGAAGGACCGCGGCTACAAGCTGATTCGCGTGGCCGACACGGTCACTTATCCGATGGGCATCTATTCGAAGAAGGTGAAGACGCTGGCCGAACTGCAGCCGGGCGCGAAGATCGCGGTGCCGAACGATCCGACCAATGGCGGCCGGGCACTCTTGCTGCTGCAAAAACAGGGTCTGCTGAAATTGCGGGCCGACGCGGGGCTGAAGGCGACGCCGCTCGACATCGTCGAGAATCCGAAGAAGCTGAAGATCGTCGAACTCGACGCCGCGCAGATTCCGCGTTCGCTGAACGACGTGGAAGCGGCCGCGATCAACACGAACTTCGCGATGGAAGCGGGTCTCAAGCCCAAACAGGACGCCATTGCGATCGAAGATCCGAAGGGGCCGTACGTGAACATCATCGCGATTCGCGAAGCCGACAGGAACAAGCCGTGGGTCGCCAAGCTGGTTGCGGCGTATCACTCGCCGGAAGTGAAGCAGTTCGTTGAAGGCAAGTTCGGCGGCGCGGTGATTACCGCCTGGTGAATCCGGCAGCCATGTGAACATGGCAAGCACGACGGCAATGCGAATTTAGAGTCGTGAATCGGAGCCCGGGGTTGTCACCCGGGTTTTTTCGTGATTAAAATAGAACGATCGTTCGCTATTGCCGTCACGCCGCTGGGGAGCGATATCCTCCTGCTAAAGCACCCGCGACAAGGCTCCCGCAAGGGCAGTCGTTATAATGTTCGCTGGGTTGACGTATTCGTAACTTTGGAGCGTGTGCATGAAAATCCTGGTGCCAGTCAAGAGAGTGGTCGATTACAACGTGAAAGTCCGGGTGAAGTCGGACGGCACGGGCGTCGACATCGCGAACGTGAAAATGTCGATGAATCCGTTCGACGAAATCGCGGTGGAAGAGGCGGTGCGTCTGAAGGAAGCGGGCGTGGCGACCGAGGTGATCGCGGTGTCGTGCGGCGTCACGCAGTCGCAGGAAACGCTGCGCACGGCGCTGGCGATCGGCGCGGACCGCGCCGTGCTGATCGAATCGAACGAGGAACTGCAGCCGCTGGCGGTCGCCAAGCTGCTGAAGGCGCTGGTCGACCGGGAGCAGCCGCAACTGGTCATCCTCGGCAAACAGGCGATCGACGACGATTCGAACCAGACCGGCCAGATGCTCGCCGCGCTCGCCAGCCTGCCGCAAGCGACGTTTGCGTCGAAGGTTGTCGTGGCCGACGGCAGGGCGACCGTGTCGCGTGAGGTGGACGGCGGTGCCGAGACGCTGTCGCTCAAGCTGCCCGCCGTGGTCACGACCGATCTGCGCCTGAACGAGCCGCGCTATGTGACGCTGCCGAACATCATGAAGGCGAAGAAGAAGCCGCTGGAAACGCTCAAGCCCGAGGACCTCGGTGTTGACGTCACGCCGCGCCTGAAAACGCTGAAAGTCGCCGAGCCGCCGAAGCGCTCCGCTGGCGTGAAGGTGGCGGATGTGAAGACGCTGGTCGAGAAGCTGAAGAACGAAGCCAAGGTGCTTTAAGTAAAACGCGGAGACAGGGCAAATGACGAATCTGGTTAATCTTGTATTGGCTGAACACGACAACGCATCGATCAAGCCGGCGACGCTGAACACGATCGCAGCAGCGCAGAAGATCGGCGGCGACATTCACGTGCTGGTGGCGGGCTACAACGCGCAGGCCGCGGCGGACGAGGCCGCGAAGATCGCGGGTGTGTCGAAGGTATTGCTGGCCGACGCGCCGCAACTGGAAGCGGGCCTCGCGGAAAACGTCGAGGCGACGGTGCTCGACATCGCGAAGGACTACACGCACATCCTCGCGCCGGCGACGCCTTACGGCAAGAACATCACGCCGCGTATCGCCGCGAAGCTGGACGTCGCGCAGATCAGCGACATCACCGCGGTGGATTCGGCCGACACGTTCGAGCGCCCGATCTATGCGGGCAATGCGATCGCCACCGTGCAGTCGCAAGACGCAATCAAGGTCATCACCGTGCGCACGACCGGTTTCGATGCGGTCGCGGCCGAAGGCGGCAATGCAGTGGTGGAAAAGATCGACGCCGCGGCGGACCAGGGCATCTCGCAGTTCGTGAGCCGTGAACTGACGAAGCTGGACCGCCCCGAACTGACCTCGGCGAAGATCATCGTCTCGGGCGGCCGCGGTCTGGGCAATGGCGAGAACTACACGAAGGTGCTCGAGCCGCTGGCCGACAGGCTGAACGCGGCGCTGGGCGCCTCGCGCGCGGCGGTCGATGCGGGCTTCGTGCCGAACGACTATCAGGTCGGGCAGACCGGCAAGATCGTGGCGCCGCAGTTGTACATCGCGGTCGGCATCTCGGGTGCGATCCAGCATCTGGCGGGCATGAAGGACAGCAAGGTGATCGTCGCGATCAACAAGGACCCGGAAGCGCCGATTTTCAGCGTCGCCGATTATGGTCTGGTGGGCGACCTGTTCACGCTTGTGCCTGAGCTCGTTGGTGAGCTCGGCTAAACGCCGCAGCGCCGTAAAAGGCGTCTGACAAAACAGGAAAGGGCGCGGGGCCATCAAGTCCGGCGCCCTTTTTTTATATCAAGGCAGGAGGAGAACTGAAATGAGCTATACGGCGCCCATCAAGGACATGCTGTTCGTGATGAAGGAACTGGCCGGTCTCGAGGAAATCGCGACGCTGCCAGGCTTCGAGGACGCGAACCTCGACACGGCTCAGGCCGTGCTCGAAGAATCGGCGAAACTATGCGGCGAAGTACTGGCGCCGCTGAACGTCGAAGGCGATCGCAATCCGAGCAGTTGGAAAGACGGTGTGGTCACCGCCACGCCGGGTTTCAAGGACGCGTTCCGCCAGTTCGCCGAAGGCGGCTGGCAAGGCGTGCAGCATCCGGTCGACTACGAAGGCCAGGGCCTGCCGAAGCTGATCGCGACACCCTGCGTCGAAATGCTCAACGCGTCGAACCTGTCGTTCGCGCTGTGTCCGTTGCTGACCGACGGCGCGATCGAAGCACTGCTCACCGCCGGCACCGAAGCGCAAAAACAGACCTATGTGCCCAAGCTGATTTCCGGCGAATGGACCGGAACGATGAACCTGACCGAGCCGCAAGCCGGCTCCGATCTCGCGCTGGTGCGCACGCGCGCCGAGCCGCAGGGCGACGGTTCGTTCAAGCTGTTCGGCACGAAGATCTTCATCACATGGGGCGAGCACGACATGGCGAAGAACATCGCCCATCTCGTGCTGGCGCGCACGCCGGATGCGCCCGAGGGCGTCAAGGGCATTTCGCTCTTCATCGTGCCGAAGTTTCTCGTCAACGAAGACGGTTCGCTCGGCGAGCGCAACGACGTGCATTGCGTGTCGATCGAGCACAAGCTCGGCATCAAGGCGAGCCCGACCGCCGTGCTGCAATTCGGCGATCATGGCGGCGCGATCGGCCATCTGATCGGCGAGGAAAATCGCGGCCTCGAATATATGTTCATCATGATGAACGCGGCGCGTTTTGCGGTGGGGATGCAGGGGGTCGCCGTGTCGGATCGCGCGTATCAGAAAGCGGCGGCGTACGCGAAGGATCGCGTGCAAAGCCGTCCGGTGGATGGCTCCGCGAAGCAGCCGGTGGCGATCATTCAGCATCCCGACGTGCGCCGCATGCTGGCGACGATGCGCGGCCTCACCGAAGCGTCGCGCGCGCTCGCCTATGTCGCCGCCGCTCACTGCGATATCGCGCATCGTCATCCCGACGAAGGCACGCGCGCTGAACATCAGGCGATCTACGAATTTCTCGTGCCGATCGTGAAGGGCTGGAGCACGGAGTTGTCGATCGACGTCGCGAGCCTCGGCGTGCAGGTGCATGGCGGCATGGGCTTCATCGAGGAAACGGGCGCCGCGCAGTATTACCGCGACGCGCGCATTCTGCCGATTTACGAAGGCACGACCGCGATTCAGGCCAACGACCTGATCGGCCGCAAGACCGTGCGTGACGGCGGCAAGGTGGCAAAGTCGCTGCTCGCCGGCATTGCGGGAACGGTGGAGGCGCTGGGTTCGCAGCAAGGGGCGGCGTTCGATTCGATGAAGACGTATCTGGCGCAGGGACACCGCTCGTTGAGCGCGGTGGTCGATTTCGTTGTGGCGAATACGAAGGGCGATCCGAACGCGGTGTTTGCCGGCAGCGTGCCGTATCTGAAGCTCGCGGGCATCGTGCTCGGTGGCTGGCAAATGGCGCGCGCGCTGCTCGTGGCGGCTCAGAAGCGCGATGACGACCCGTCGTTTTACGGCGCCAAGATCGCGACCGCGCAGTTTTACGCGGAGCATGTGTTGCCGCTGGCCTGGGCGCTGGAAGCGTCGATCGTCAATGCGAGGGGCGGCGAGGGCGTGCTTGCGTTGTCGGAAGACCAGTTCTGACGTTGCACGCTTGAGCTAAACGACAACGGCGCCTTGATTGAAGGCGCCGTTTGTTTTTGGAGGACCGCTGGCGAACCGCCAGGCGCTAAACCTCAAGCATAAGCCGGCCGATGCGCACTGCCGGTCTCGCCGAGATAGCGATGCACCGACAGATCGTCCGCCTTGATGGCCGGCTGCTTGCCCGACATCACGTCGGCGAGCAACTGGCCCGAGCCGCACGACATGGTCCAGCCCAGCGTGCCGTGGCCCGTGTTCAGAAACAGGTTCGGCACGGGCGTGCGGCCGACGATCGGCGTGCCGTCGGGCGTCATTGGACGCAGACCGGTCCAGAAGCTCGCCTTCGACGTATCGCCACCGCCGGGGAACAGATCGTTCACGCACATCTCGAGCGTTTCGCGGCGCGCCTCGCGCAACGATTTGTCGAAGCCGACGATCTCCGCCATGCCGCCGACGCGAATGCGGTTGTCGAAACGCGTGATCGCGATCTTGTAGGTTTCGTCGAGCACGGTTGAAACGGGAGCCGCCGCTTCGTTGACGATTGGCGCGGTGATCGAATAACCCTTGAGCGGATAGACCGGAATCTTGACCAGACCGGACAGGAATCGGGTCGAGTACGAACCCAGCGCGACGACGAACGAATCGGCGCGCACCAGTTCACCGCCGCACTGCACGCCCGCGATGCGGTCGCCCGCCAACGCGAGCGCGTCGATCGGCGTGTTGTAGCGGAATTTCACGCCCAGTTGCTCGGCGAGCGCGGCGAGGCGCGTGGTGAACATCTGGCAGTCGCCGGTTTCGTCGCCCGGCAGACGCAGTCCGCCTGTCAACTTGTGCGATACCGCGGCGAGCGCCGGTTCGGCTTGCGCCAATTCGGCCGGCGACAGCAGTTCGAACGGCACGTTGGCTTCCCGCAGCACGGCGATGTCTTTCGCGGCGCCGTCGAATTGCTGCTGGGTGCGGAACACCTGCAGCGTGCCGCCGGTGCGCCCTTCGTACTGAAGGCCGGTTTCGGCGCGCAGCGCCTGCAGGCAGTCGCGGCTGTATTCGGCGAGCCGGACCATGCGGCCCTTGTTCACCGCATAACGCGACGACGTGCAGTTCTGCAGCATCTGCCACATCCATTGCAACTGGAATTGCGTGCCGTCGAGCCGAATGGCCAGCGGCGCATGCTTTTGAAACATCCATTTGACGGCTTTCAGCGGCACGCCCGGCGCGGCCCACGGCGACGCGTAACCCGGCGAGATTTGCCCCGCATTGGCGAAACTGGTTTCGAGCGCCGGGCCCGCCTCGCGATCGATGACGGTCACTTCATGGCCGGCGCGCGCCAGATAGTACGCGCTCGTCACCCCGACGACGCCACTGCCCAAAACGACGACTCGCATAGATGCTCCAGGAAACGGAAGAGATAGGACGGCGCGCGCTCGCCGATTCGTTTGGATTCGTTCGATTAACGAGGTACAACGCGGATCAACCAGTGTTAACCGCTATACTATTAACAGTCAGGCAGTTTTTGTTATTGTATTTTCAGGATTTTCAGCAAAAACACCATGCGTACACAGCGCCAACCGGTCCGGTCCCTCGACAAACTCGATCACAAGATTCTGCGGCTCCTGCAACAGGACGGCCGGATGGCGATGAAAGACCTCGCGGAACAGGTCGGGCTGTCGGTTACGCCGTGCATCGAGCGCGTCAAGCGAATGGAACGCGACGGCGTGATCACCGGCTACCACGCGCGCGTGAACCCCGCCGAGCTTGGCGCGGCGCTGCTCGTATTCGTCGAGATCACGCTGGACCACAAAAGCGGCAACATGTTCGACCAGTTCCGCCGCGAGGTGCAGAAGATCCCCGAGGTGCTGGAATGCCACCTCGTATCGGGCGACTTCGACTATCTGATCAAGGCGCGCATCGGCGAAATGGCCGATTACCGCAAGCTGCTGGGCGACATCCTGCTGCAACTGCCCGGCGCGGTGCAGTCGAAAAGCTATGTGGTGATGGAAGAGATCAAGGAAACGCTAACGATCGCGGTCGGCGAATAAACCGTCTCGCGGCGCGCAAAGCGGGGCTCGACAAACGGCGTAAACACTGTATATTTATACAGGTGTTTTGCGCCGTTTCTGCGTGCTTATCCATGACCAACTCCCACATCCGCTTCGCAACCGAATTTCCGATTGCTCCGCCCACCCCTCGCAAGGGGCGCGGGGCCGTGACGAATCTGCAAGGCCGCTACGAAGTCGACCAGCGTGAGGCGGTGGACGACGGTTGGCTGTCAGCGGCCGAGGAAGAGGGCGAGCCCAAGGCCTTGCGCACTCAGGTGTTCGAAGAGCGCGCCAAAAGCATTCTCACGCGCAACGCGTCGCCGGACATTCCGTTCGGCGTGTCGCTCAATCCGTATCGCGGCTGCGAACACGGTTGTATTTATTGTTTTGCGCGGCCCACGCATAGTTATCTGGGGCTGTCGCCGGGGCTCGACTTCGAAAGCCGCATTTACGCGAAGGTGAACGCGCCGGAATTGCTCCAGCGCGAACTGTCGAAAAAATCCTACGTGCCGGAGCCGATCGCGCTGGGGGTCAATACCGACGCCTGGCAGCCCGTCGAGCGCGATTTACGGCTCACGCGGCGGGTGGTGGAGGTGCTTGGCGAGCGCAACCATCCGTTTGCGGCGATCACGAAATCGTCGCTGATCGAGCGCGATCTCGATCTGCTCGCGCCAATGGCGGCGCGTGGTCAATTCATGGCGGCGATCACCGTTACCACCTTGGACGCGGAAATCGCCCGCACCCTCGAACCGCGCGCGGCCACGCCGTCGCGCCGTTTGCGCACCATCCGCACGTTGAGTGAGGCGGGCATTCCGGTCGGCGTCAGCATCGCGCCAGTGATCCCGTTCGTCACCGAACCGGATATGGAGCGTGTGCTGGAGGCGTGTGCCGAAGCCGGCGCGTGCAATGCGAGCTATATCGTGCTGCGTCTTCCGTGGGAAGTGGCGCCGCTATTCAAAGACTGGCTCGCGGCGCATTTTCCCGATCGCGCGGAACGGGTCATGGGCCGTGTGCGCGATATGCGGGGAGGAAAGGACTACGACTCCGACTTCTCCAAACGAATGAAGGGAGAAGGCTTGTGGGCGGATCTGCTCAAGCAGCGCTTCCGGAATGCCGTGCGCCGTCTGGGATTGAACCGGCGTGACCGCGGCATTCTCGATATGTCGCACTTCCGTCGGGTCGAACCGGCGCGTGACAATTCCCAACTGGATCTTTTCTAGCCGGCGCGCGGCTGTTATTGCGAGAGTGCTTTAGCTGCTTGCACCTGGCCTTCGAAGTAGGTCTGGAATGAAATGGCGAGGCCTGTCATCAGCAGGAACGCGCCGATCAGCAACGAAAAGATCACGACGAAAATGACGGTCCAGCCGGAGCGGCTTTTGCGCTGGGTCCGCGCGTTGAACTGCGCATCCCATTTCTCGTCGGGACGCAGCCCGTAGACGATCGCGGCAAGAAACGCGGCGAGCAGCGAAACCGCGCCCGGAAACGCCAAGGCCCAGCCGAGCATCGAAGCGCGTTCGCTCGCCACCACCAGCATGGCGCCCGGAATGCCTATCAGCGTGCCGAGCAAATGAGCCCAGCCATAAATGTCGCGCATGCCGTGGAGATAGAAGCGGTGAGCTCCGAGGCTGCCGAAGAAGAACGCCAGCGCGGCGGTCATTGTCTTGGATTTGAACCGCGATGAAGTCGAAGCAAGGGTGGACATGTAGGCGAGGGCAGAAGTAACGGGGCGGTCGAAAGGAGCGGCGCACCGGTGGGCGTGGACCGGTGCGCATTCTACGCCCGCCACGCGCTGCCGGGCACGTGGCGGGCGGTCGCGCCGCGGCGGCCTAAGGCGCTGAATACGTCACGCGGTAGACGGCGCCGGCGTAATCGTCGCTGATCAGCAGCGAGCCGTCGGGCATCGGCAGCACGTCGGCGGGGCGGCCCCACACGGCTTCGCCGGGCTGGAGCCAACCTTCGGCGAATACTTCCTGGCGGGCGTCGCCGCCGTCCGGGTTGAGCGTTGCCCGCACTACCCGGTAGCCCACTTTCTTGCTGCGATTCCACGAACCATGTTCGGCGATGAAAATAGTGTTCCGATAGGCGGGCGGAAACATCGAGCCGCTATAAAACCGCATGCCGAGCGCCGCGACGTGCGCGCCGAGCTTGACCGCTGGCGGCGTGAATGAACTACACGGATGATCCTTGCCGAATTCGGGGTCGGGCGTCCCGACGCCGTGGCAATACGGAAAACCGAAGTCCATGCCGGCGCGCGGCGCACGGTTGAGTTCGTCGTCCGGCACGTCGTCGCCCATCAGGTCGCGGCCGTTGTCGGTGAACCACAACTCGTGAGTCACCGGATGCCAGTCGAAGCCGACCGTGTCGCGGATGCCGCGCGCCACGACTTCGTAATGACTGCCGTCCGGGTCCATCCGGCCGATCAGCGCGTATCGGCTGCGGTCCTTCAGACAGACGTTGCACGGCGCGCCTTGCGGCACATACAGCTTGCCGTCCGGCCCGAAAGCGATGAATTTGGCGCCGTGGTGTGTCTCGGCAGGCAATTTATCGGTAATGACGGTGGGCTTGGGCGGATTGTTCAGACGGGTGTCGATCGCATCGAAACGCAAGATCTTCGACACGGCGGACACATACAGCGCGCCATCCCGCCAAGCTACGCCCACGGGCATGTCGAGGCCGGAGGCGAGCACATGGCGCGCGGTCGCGCGTCCGTTTTGCAGTTCGAGCGCGTAGACGCGGCCGTCGAAGCTTCCTATATAGAGAATGCCCTTCGGCGACAGCGCCATGGCGCGCGCGCTCGGTACGGCGTCCGACAAGACCTCGACGTGGAAGCCGGGCGGAACTTTGATGCGTTCGATCGGCGGCGCGGCGAGCGCCGGCGGGACTATGGCGGCGAGCCACAGGGCTGTCGCGGAGCGCCGGGCCCGAGCGCGAAGGCGTGAGGAGCGCGCCAGGCCGGCAAGCCGCGCGAAGAGGGTGAATAACGCAAGCAAAAGCACAGTTGGCGGCGGGAATTTCACAGGCGCTCCATCAGGTGGTGCGGGCGTTTGGATATGATCTGGAGCCCCGCGGTATGGCCGGGGCCACGTCGTCGCCCAGTTTATCCGGGTAAGTGTTTGTTAAGGCGTTGGTTTCCCGCTATAATCGCGTGTTTCAGTCGTTCCGAACCCCGGTTTTCAAGGATTCTAGTATGGTCATCATCCGCTTGGCTCGTGGCGGCTCCAAGAAGCGCCCGTTCTACAACATCGTCGCAACCGATTCGCGTAACCGTCGTGACGGCCGCTTCATCGAGCGCGTTGGCTTTTACAACCCGGTCGCTACGAAGGGTGAATCGCTGCGTATCGCTCAAGACCGCCTGACGTACTGGCAAGGCGTTGGCGCACAACTGTCGCCGACCGTCGAGCGTCTCGTGAAAGAAGCGCAAAAGGCGCAGCCGGCTGCTTAATGGCCGCTCGCATGCGTATCGTCGTCGGTTCGGCCGGCGGCTCGCGCCGCTTGCGTGAGCAGTCCGATGCGCGAAGTGTTGTGCTGAAGCAGACGTCGAAGCTGGCAGCGAGGTTCTCTTATGTCTGAGCGTGATTCCGGTAGTTCAGGTCCCGCCAGGACCGCCCCGCGTGCGAAGACGTCTGATCAGGCGCCGTTCGGTGCATTCGTCCGCAAGCCGGTCGAACGAGCCGAGGGCAAGGCGAAAGCCAAGGTTGCAAGCGCCGCTTCCGGGGCAGCAGAAATGCGCGCGGAAACGGCCGAAAGCTGGCCGGCCGACGCGGTCGAGGTCGGCGCGATCGTCGACGCTTACGGCCTCAAAGGCTGGGTCAAGGTAGCCGCTCATGCGGATGCCGGGCATGGCGGCGACGCGTTGCTGAGCGCTAAGCGCTGGTGGCTGCTGAAAGGTCACGAGCGCAAGTCGGCGCCGTCGTTGCAGGCGAAAATACATAGCGACAGTGTGGTGGCCCATCTGGGCGGCGTCACTGACCGCGATGTCGCATTGGCACTGCGCGGCTCCCGCGTTTATATCAGCCGCAGTGAATTCCCGGCTCTCGAAGCCGACGAATTCTACTGGGTCGACCTGCTCGGCCTGGATGTGGTGAACGTTGCCGGGGTCCACCTCGGCAAGGTTGCGGACATGATCGACAACGGTGCGCACTCGGTAATGCGTATCGAATATCCGGCCGCCGACAAAAGCGGCAAGCCGGTCACCGGTGAGCGCTTGATCCCGTTCGTCGGCGTCTTTGTCAAAACGGTGGACCAGGCGGCGAAGCAGATCGTCGTCGAATGGGAAGCCGATTACTAAATAATTCGCTGAATGGAGAGAGCGATGCAGTTCGATGTCGTCACGCTCTTTCCTGAAATGTTTCGCGCGCTGACCGATTGGGGTATCACCAGTCGGGCGGCGAAGCAGGAGCGCTACGCGTTGCGCACGTGGAATCCACGCGATTTCACCACCGACAACTACCGCACGATCGACGATCGCCCGTACGGCGGCGGACCTGGCATGGTGATGCTGGCCAAGCCTCTGGAAGACGCGATCGGCGCGGCGAAAGCGGCGCAGGCGGAGCAGGGCATCGGTGCATCGCGCGTCGTGATGATGTCGCCGCAAGGCGCTACGCTGAACCACGAGCGTGTCATGCGGTTCGCGGCCGAACCCGGTCTGATTCTGTTGTGCGGGCGCTATGAAGCGATCGATCAGCGTTTGCTCGACCGTGTCGTGGACGAAGAAGTCAGTCTTGGCGACTTCGTGCTGTCAGGCGGTGAATTGCCGGCCATGGCTTTGATGGACGCGGTCGTGCGCCAGTTGCCCGGCGTGCTGAACGACTCGCAATCGGCGGTGCAGGACAGTTTCGTCGACGTGCTGCTGGATTGTCCGCATTACACGCGCCCCGAGGAATACAACGGCGTGCGCGTGCCCGATGTGCTGCTCGGCGGCCATCATGCGGAAATCGAAGCGTGGCGCCGGCGTGAAGCGTTGCGCAACACGTTGAACAAACGGCCCGATCTGATCGTGAAGGCCAGAAAAAACAAGATGTTGAGCCGTGCCGACGAGGCATGGCTCGCGAGTCTCGCGAAGGAAGCGTCGAAGGCGTAAAGCCCCGATCTTTCGAGCGGACATAGGCGGTGCCGCACATGCGTGTACGGCGCCTGATGTGAACCCATCCTCTATCGGGGCCGTAGCCGAGCGCAAACAAACTCCGCGCAAGGCAGGTACGAACG
This sequence comes from Paraburkholderia terricola, assembly GCF_003330825.1. NCBI lineage: Bacteria > Pseudomonadati > Pseudomonadota > Betaproteobacteria > Burkholderiales > Burkholderiaceae > Paraburkholderia > Paraburkholderia terricola. The sequence goes on along the minus strand of NZ_CP024941.1, from coordinate 3,036,222 downwards.
CCGACAAGATGGACCTAGGAGTCAGTGATGAATCTGATTGCAAAACTCGAGCAGGAAGAAATCGCGCGCGCCCTCGGCGATAAGACTATTCCCGATTTCGCCCCCGGCGATACGGTGATCGTCAGCGTGAACGTGGTTGAAGGTACGCGTAAGCGCGTTCAGGCTTACGAAGGCGTCGTAATCGCCAAGCGTAACCGTGGTCTGAATTCGTCGTTCATCGTCCGCAAGATTTCGTCGGGCGAAGGCGTCGAGCGTACGTTCCAGACGTACTCGCCGCTGCTGGCAAGCATCGTCGTGAAGCGCCGCGGCGATGTGCGTCGTGCGAAGCTGTACTACCTGCGCGACCGTTCGGGCAAGTCGGCCCGGATCAAGGAAAAGCTGGTCATGAAGAAAGACCGCGCTGCTCCCCAAGCGTAAATGCTGTAAGAAAAAGCACCCCTCGCGGGTGCTTTTTTGTTTGCCAGGTCAAAATAGCGGCATGTCCCCTATCCGCTCGTTCGAGAGACCCGTTGATCCGCCCCGTCTTTGAACCTGAAACCCTGCCTGTCGAAGCGACGGGCGCCGATCTGCCGCCGGTGTCCGGCGGACGTCTCACGCCCGACGGTCTGCGCGCACGCTTCGAACAGCGTCTTTCATGGGCGCCTGAACCGATTGTCGAAGCGCCCTGGCGCGATACGCACGTCGATCCCCGAGTCGCTGCGGTATTGGTGCCGTTGGTGGTCCGCGATCACGGCCTGACCGTTCTGCTGACCCAGCGCGCGGACCATCTGAACGATCATGCCGGCCAGGTGAGCTTCCCAGGCGGCCGTCAGGAGCCATTCGACGCGGACGCCACCGCCACCGCCCTGCGCGAAGCACAGGAAGAGGTCGGCCTCGATCCGTCGCGTGTCGAGATTCTCGGTGCGTTGCCCGACTATCTGACGGGCACCGGTTTTCGCGTCACGCCGGTGATCGGCCTCGTGCACCCGCCGTTCACATTGGAAGCCGACGCGCTTGAAGTGGCCGAAGTCTTCGAGGTGCCGCTCGCCTTTCTGATGAACCCCGCGCATCACGAAGAGCGCGTGTTCCGCTGGGAAAACGGCGAGCGGCGCTTTTTCGCCATGCCGTATCCGCGTACGGCGTCGCTGGAATCCGACGGCGGCGCAAGTGCGAATTCAGTAGGCGGCCACTATTTCATCTGGGGCGCGACGGCGGCGATGCTGCGCAACTTCTATCGCTTTCTCGCGGCGTAAGCCAACGCAGACTGTGCGGTTGTCGGATGTTTGTCGAGGTCCACGCTCAGTCGCATCCGACCCTGTGCTATCGTTATATAACAATCGTAAAACTCGAAAAGCACGGCGCACCGCATGACTTTTTTCTCTGTATTGCTGGCTCTGATCATTGAACAGGTACGAGCGCTATCGCCGAACAATCCCGTATCGGCGTTGCTTCAATACCATGCGGAGTCGGCGGCGCACGGATTCGATGCCGGCAAGCCGAAGCATGGCTTGCTTGCCTGGCTCGTGGTGGTGGTGCCCTGGACGCTGGCCGTCGCGCTCGTCTACTACGTGCTGTATCACATCCATTTTGCGCTGGCGTTCCTGTGGAACGTCGCGGTGCTGTACTTCACGCTCGGTTTCCGGCAGTTCAGCCATTACTTCACGGACATCCACCTCGCGCTGAACAACGACGACGTGCCGCGCGCGCGTGAAATCCTCAATGAATGGACCGGGCTCGACACCGTCGACATGCCCGTCAGCGAGATCGTGCGTCATACGCTGATTCACGCGGTGGTCGCTTCGCATCGTCATGTGTTCGGCGTGTTCTTCTGGTTCCTGATTCCGGTCGGGCCGGCGGGCGCGGTGCTGTATCGGATCGCCGAATATCTGGCACGCACATGGGCACGGCCGGTCGACGACCGCACCATCGCGTTTTCGAGCTTCGCGCAGCGCGCTTTCTTCGTGATCGACTGGGTGCCGGCGCGGCTCACGTCGCTGGGCTTCGCGATCGTCGGTAATTTCGAGGACGCGATTTACGCGTGGCGCAACCATGCGCGCCAGTGGCCGGATGCCAACGACGGCGTGTTGCTGGCCGCGGGCAGCGGCGCATTGGGCGCGCGGCTGAGCGGGCCGCTTGCCGAGCCGTCGAGTCTGGACGCGCTCGCCACCGGCGACGGCGGTCCGATGCAGGTCGGTGACGATTGCACGCCTCGCACGCTCCAATCGGCCGTGGGCCTCGTCTGGCGCGCGGTGGTGCTGTGGATGATTCTGCTGTTGATGCTGACGATCGCCGTATGGCTCGCTTGAGCCTCCGCTTGAGGCTCCGTTCGAGGCTTGCCTAAGGGCAGCCCCGAACCGCCTCACCCGTCGCGCGAATCCCGCGCCGTCCCACACTGCCAGCATACGGTGAACTGCGCTTCGAGCGTCTCACCGCACTTGCGACATTGCCACGCAGGCGACCCCGAGGCAGGCCCACGCGAAGCGGCATCGATCAGCTGCCGCGCCATCGCCTCATCCCGTTCATCGACCAGCCATAATTCCGGCGCGCACTGATCCGCTGGAATATCGCCGAGCGCGCCGTTCAGGTAGCGGTTGTGCAACTCGCAGGCAATGCCCGCCGCTTCGAGCACATTGACCCAATGCTGTCCGATGATCAGGTTCGGCGCTCGCATCAATTTCATCGTGAGTCCAGGAGGGTGACGGCGACGTGCTTCACCGGACGATCTGGCTGGCTTCATGCACGAGTTGCGCGTACAACGCGTGCCGCTCGCGCCGGATGCGGCCGTCGGCAACCGCTTCGAGAATCGCACAACCCGGCTCGTGCAAGTGATGGCAGTTGTAAAAGCGGCAATTCGGCAGCAGCGGGCGGAATTCGGGGAACGCGCGCTCGAGCCGGCCTTCGGTCAGATGGTGCAGGCCGAATTCCTGGAAGCCGGGCGAGTCGATCAACGCACCGCCGTCGCCGTCCGCGCTGTCAGGCAGCGGGTAGAGCCGCGTGAAGGTGGTGGTATGACGCCCGCTGTTCAGCGCGGTAGAAATCTCGCGCGTGGCGACTTCGGCGTTCGGAATCAGCAGATTGACCAGCGTCGACTTGCCCATGCCCGACTGCCCGAGCAGCAGCGTCGAATGACCGTGCAGATGCTCGATCAACGCCGCGCGCGCGGCATCGGGCTGCATCTTGATCGACACTTCCACGACCGTATAGCCGAGCGCGCGATAGCGTTCCAGCCGGGTACGCGCGCCTTCCAGTTCTGCCACAACGTCGATCTTGTTCAGCACGATCAACGGCTTCAGCTCGTGCGCCTCGGCGGCGACCAGCGCGCGCCCGAGCAGGTCCTCGCTGAAATGCGGCTCGGTCGCGAGCACGATCAGCAACTGATCGAGATTCGCCGCGAAGAGCTTCGACTTGTACTGATCGGAGCGGTACAGCAGATTGCGCCGCTCGCCGATCTCGACGATCACGCCCTGATCCGCCGAGGTCGGCTCGTAGATCACGCGATCGCCGACCGCCACTTCGCTGCGCTTGCCGCGCGGGAAGCACTGGAGCATGGCGCCGCCGTCTTCCGGCGCGACGAGGTAATGGCGGCCATGAGCCGCCACCACGAGGCCGCCTACGCGCGTGCTGGACGGAGCGCGCGGCGCTTTCGGGGAGCGGCCGCTCATGCGTGCCGCAGCAGGCGGTCGATCCGCTGCGACGCCGGCGGATGCGAGTAGTAGAACGCGGTATAGAGCGGATCGGGCGTCAGGGTCGACGCGTTGTCTTCATAGAGCTTGACGAGCGCGTTGACGAGGTCATGTGCATCGGTTTGCGTGGCGGCGAACGCGTCGGCTTCGAACTCATGCTTGCGCGAACTGAGGCTGCCGAGCGGCGTGACGAAGAAGATGAATACCGGCAGTGCAAGGAAGAACAGCACCAGCGCAAGTCCGTCATTGCCGCCGAGCAGCGACGGCCGCACGCCCAGCCCTTCATAGAACCACACGCTTTCCTTCAGCCAGCCGAGCAGGGCGAGCATCACAAGGCTGATCGCGAAGGTAACGAGCATGCGCTTGATCACGTGACGGCGCTTGAAGTGGCCGAGTTCATGCGCAAGCACCGCCTCGATCTCGCTGCCCGACAGGCGCGCGAGCAAGGTGTCGAAGAACACGATCCGCTTGGCCGCGCCGAAGCCGGTGAAGTACGCGTTGCCGTGCGCCGAACGGCGGCTGCCGTCCATCACGAAGAGGCCCTTGGCGGCGAAACCGCAGCGTTTCATCAGCGCTTCGATGCGGCTTTTCAGCGCTTCGTCCTTGAGCGGCTCGAACTTGTTGAAGAGCGGCGCGATGAACGACGGATACAGCACCAGCACGAGCATCTGGAACACCACCCAGACGATCCACGTCCACAACCACCACAGGCTGCCGGCACGGTTCATCAGCCACAGCACGACGAACAGCAGCGGCAGGCCGAACGCCGCGGCGAGCAGCACGCCCTTCAGACGGTCCAGAAAGAAAATGCCCTTGCTCATCCGGTTGAAGCCGAAGCGCTGCTCGACCACGAATTGCCGGTAGTAATCGAACGGCAGGTCGATCACGCTGGTGATCGCGATGACCGCCGCGACCAGCGCGATCTGGCCGGCATAGCCGCGGCCCAGCCAATCGGAGATCGCCAGATCGAGCGCCTGCACGCCGCCGAGCAGCGTGAGGCCGATCAACACGGCCGCGCTGACCACGACCTCGATCATCGTCAGACGGGTGCGTTCCACGGTGTAATCCGCGGCGCGCTGATGCGCGCTGAGCGCGATAGTGCCCGCGAACTGGCTCGGCACCTGCTCGCGATGGCCGGCGACGAAGCGGATCTGCCGCGACGCGAGCCACAGTTTGGTGCCGACCATCGCGACGACGGCGACGACGAACAGGACGGTGAAGTACAGGGTAGGCATCCAGGGATTCCGTGGTATCTATGCGAGAATTATATGTTTCTTCCCGCCGCCAGGCGGGACACGCTCAAACCAATTTCAAACGAACATTCGCCGCGGCAAGCGGGCTTCCTGGGAGGCCGTCTGCGCGGATACAGGGTTGCCTTCATGACTGACATCCTCGCCTCCATCGAACATCCGTCGCTCGTGCGCAGCGACATGAATCTCGTCTGGCTCGACATGGAAATGACCGGTCTCGAACCGGATTCCGACCGCATCATCGAAATCGCGGTGGTGGTGACGAATTCGACGCTCGACAGGATGGTCGAGGGGCCGGTGCTGGCGATTCATCAGAGCGACGAGACGCTCGCCAGGATGGATCAGTGGAACCAGAACACGCATGGCCGCTCCGGTCTGATCGACCGCGTGAAGGCCTCGACGGTGAGCGAAGCCGACGCCACCGAACAGATCCGCGACTTTCTCAGCGCCTACGTGCCGCCGGGCAAATCGCCGATGTGCGGCAACTCGATCTGCCAGGACCGCCGCTTCATGGCGCGCTGGATGCCGGATCTGGAGCGCTTCTTCCATTACCGCAATCTCGACGTGAGCACGCTGAAGGAACTGTGCCGCCGCTGGCAGCCGGCCATCTACAAGGGCTTCCAGAAGCGCGCGCTGCACACGGCGCTGGCCGACATTCATGAGTCGATCGAGGAACTCAAGTACTACCGCGAGCATTTCCTGATTCCGACGGCCCCGCAAGCGCCGGTGGTGATGTAACGCGGCAAGCGCTGTTCGCGAGTCAAGCCTGCCGGGGGGCGCGCACCGCGTTCTTCGGCCGGAACGCCTTCACCACGTCGGCGTTGGTTTCCACATACGGGCCGCCGATCAGGTCGAGACAATAGGGCACCGCGGCGAAGATGCCCGGCACTTTCACGGCGCCGCCCGCTTCGGCGTCGCGCAGGCCTTCCAGCGTTTCCCTGATCGACTTCGGCTGACCCGGCAGATTGATGATCAGCGCCGCGTGGTCCGCGGTTTCGCGGATCACCGCCACCTGGCGCGACAGGATCGCGGTGGGCACGAAATTCAGGCTGATCTGCCGCATCTGCTCGCCGAAGCCGGGCATTTCCTTCGTCGCCACCGCAAGGGTCGCTTCGGGCGTCACGTCGCGGCGCGACGGGCCGGTGCCGCCGGTCGTCAGCACCAGATCGCAGCCTGCTTCGTCGACCAGTTCGGTCAGCGTGGCGGAAATGGTGGGCGCGTCGTCCTGAATCAGGCGGGTGACCATCTGCCACGGCGAGGTCAAGGCGGCGGCGAGCCATTCCTGCAAGGCCGGAATCCCCTTGTCCTCGTACACGCCGGTGGAGGCGCGGTCGCTGATCGACACGAGGCCGATCACGATTTCGTCGGGGTGCTGACGCGTCAGCTTATTCGTCGCGGTCGTCATCGTCGTTTTCCAGGGCGTCGTCGGCTGCGGAATCGGTGCCGGCGGCGGGGCCGTCCGCATTCTTGATCCACTGGAACAGTTCGCGGAAGTAGCGCGGCGGCTTGCTCTGCTGCGCTTCCTTGCGCGCGTTGCGGATCAGCGTGCGGCCCTGCTGCGGGTCGGCGTTCGGATGCTGGCGGATGAACTCGGTGAGCGCGGCGTCGTCGGCGAGCAGTTTCTCGCGAGTGCGTTCGATCCAGTGGAGCTTGGCCGTTTCCGCCTTGTTGACGCCGTTGTACGTGTCGAGCGCGGTGCGCAGCGCGGCGGTTTCGTCGTCCAGCAGCGAGCGCATGACGCGGCCCACGTATTGCACCTGGCGGCGCTTGCCTTCGTGATCGGTGATGCGGCGCGCTTCACGCACGGCGTCGTCGAGCTTTTCGGGCATCGGCATGCGCTTGAGCGCGTCCTTGGGCAGCGCGATGAGCGCCGAGCCCAGTTCCTGCAGCTCGTGCATTTCGCGCTTGAGCTGGGACTTGCTCGGACGGTCGTAGCCGTTTTCGTCGACTTCCGGCTCGGCGGATTCGATCGGTTGAATGCGGGTTTTGCGTGTCATACCGATATTGTAGCGTGCCGGGCTTGCCGAACCCGCCGTGCTGTCGCGCGTACGGCCTCGCGCGGGACAACGGGCGGCGTTAAAGCGGCAGCCGGTCGTAACTGAGCCGCGGCTCGACGGCACAGCGGCAGCATCCAAGCCGCATTCGAGCCGCATTCAAGCCGCACCTGGGCGGCACGAAAGCCACAACCAGGCAGTGCCCAGGCAACACCCCGAAGCGGCAGCGAAGCAGCGGCACCACGAGGCCCGGAGAATGCAGGGAAACAGCCGCGAATGCCAGGTACACCAGCGCGTACCTTGCTATGATCGCGGGATGCTTAACGATGCAAATGCGCACGCAAGTGCGTGGCATGTGTGAACCCACAGGGCCGCCCGGCCCCGAACAGGACGGCAACGACAATGGCAGCAGACATGGACGTCAAGCAGCGCTTTTTTCCGCATACCCAGGATGAACTGAAGGAAATCGCCTCGGACATCCTTCGTCACGCGAAGTCGCTCGGCGGCACCGACGCGGCAACCGAGATTTCCGAGGGCGACGGCCTGTCCGTTTCCGTGCGGCGCGGCGAAGTCGAGACGATCGAGCACAACCGCGACAAGATGGTCGGCGTGACCGTATTCATCGGCAACAAGCGCGGCAACGCGAGCACTTCGGATTTTTCGTCGCAGGCCTTGAAGGACACGGTGGCGGCGGCGTACAACATCGCGCGCTTCACCGCTGAAGACGACTGCGCGGGTCTCGCGGAAGCGGAGTTGCTCGAAACCGCGCCGCGCGACCTCGACCTGTATCACCCGTGGAATCTCTCGGCGGACGAAGCCGTCGAAATCGCCCGCCGCGCGGAAGACGCCGCATTCGCCACCGATCCGCAAATCAAGAACTCGGAAGGCGCAAGCGTTTCGGCGCAGCACTCGCAGTTCGTGCTCGCCACCTCGCGCGGTTTCCTCGCGGGCTATCCGTACTCGCGCCACTATGTCGCGTGCGCGCCGATCGCCGGTAGCGGCCGCAACATGCAGCGCGACGACTGGTACACGTCCACCCGCAGCGCGGAAGACCTGGCCGATCCTGAAGCGGTCGGCCGTTACGCGGCGCAACGCGCGCTGGCGCGCATCGGCGCGCGCGGACTCGATACTCGCAAGGTGCCGGTGCTGTTCGAAGCGCCGCTCGCCGCCGGCCTGCTCGGCGCGTTCGTGCAGGCCACGAGCGGGGGCGCGCTATACCGCAAGACGTCGTTTCTGGTCGATAGCCTCGGCAAGCCGGTGTTCGCGCCGCACGTGCAGGTGGTCGAGGATCCGCATGTCGCGCGTGCAATGGGTAGCGCGCCGTTCGACGAGGAAGGCGTGCGCACGCGGCAGCGTTCGGTCGTGAAAGACGGCGTGGTGGAAGGCTATTTCCTCTCCACCTATTCGGCGCGCAAGCTCGGCATGCAGACCACCGGCAATGCGGGCGGCTCGCACAATCTGTCGTTGCGCAGTTCGACCACGCGCGCGGAGGACGACTTCGAGGAGATGCTGAGGAAACTCGGCACGGGCCTGTTGCTCACCGAACTGATGGGCCAGGGCGTGAATTACGTGACGGGCGACTATTCGCGTGGCGCGTCGGGCTTCTGGGTCGAGAACGGCAAGATCCAGTATCCGGTCGAGGAAATCACGGTGGCGAGCACGTTGCAGGAAATGTTCCACCATATCGTCGCAATCGGCGCGGATACGATCACGCGCGGCACCAAGCAAACCGGCTCGGTGCTGATCGAGCGGATGACGATCGCGGGCCAGTAAGCGGTTCTGGTTTTTGGCCGCCGGTTGTGCAGCATGCCCGGCGCTGCAAACGGAAACGCCACGCAAGTGATTGCGTGGCGTTTTTCATGGGCGCCGCAAAAACCTTAAACGCCCTTGCGTTTATAGGTGACGAACGCGTAGTCGAAATCATTCGGCGCATGCGCGCGATGCGTTTCATGCGCGACTTCTTGCCACTCGTTTTCATCGAGCGCGGGGAAGGTTGCGTCGCCTTCGAAGTCGGCGGAGATCTCGGTGACGATGAGCTTGTCGGCCCGACGCAGACCTTCCTCATACAACTGCGCGCCGCCGATCAGGAACGCTTCGGGCGCCTGATCCCGCGCGGCGAGCTTGAGCGCCTCCTGCAGCGTCGTCGCGGTGTCGCAACCCTGAAAACGGCGCGTGGCATCGCGCGTCACGACGATGTTGCGGCGCCCCGGCAGCGGCCGGCCGATCGATTCATGCGTCTTGCGGCCCATGATGATGGGCGCACCCATGGTCGTGCGCTTGAAGAACGCAAGATCTTCGGGAAGTCGCCAGGGCAACTGGTTGTCGCGGCCGATCACGCCATTATTGGCGCGAGCGACGATCAGGGTGAGCGTCGTCATCGAATGGGAAAGGGAACATAACCGGAGCGATTCTACCTGACGCGGTGGCGGGCGCCGCCTCGTCAGGCTCCGCTGCGGCGGCTTGCACCTGTTCGCGCCGTTCGATCCGGTCCGCCTACCTTGTCAGATCACTGGCGGCATTACTCCGTGCGGCGTCCACGGGGATCGGCAGCGGCGAAGGCGGCGCAAGTTCGTCCCATAAGATCACGCGAGCCGGAATATCACCGGGATCGCGGCGCAAAGCGGATCGCACGATATATCTCCTTGATGGGGATTATTTAGCGAAATGCGTGCCATCGCTGGCAATCCATTGGCGGATAGGGATGGGATCGGTAATTCCTGGCGTGGCAATAAGCGAAACGGGCAGAAATGTTTCAGCATTGAAACGGCAGATGGAAAATACTGCAATGGCTTAATTCGCATGGTATGAACTACATGGACGGCGAACACGAAAAAGCGCTTGCCGGGATTTGTTTAATTCGTCGGCTGAATAAGGGTCTATTGGCGCTCCATCCCTTGCTCCAATGATCCGCTGATTAAATTCGCATAGTTGTTTTCCAAGCGACGCGCGTATAGTAAGCTCTGTAAAAACAGCTTCGCATTTAAAAAAGCCCACTCACGGGCCGTTTCAAACACACACGCCGCTTTTCTTGGGGATCAGCTGTCCGCACGGAATGGAATGGCCGTTCGGTTTTTGCTATTTCGCGAATCCCGGACGAGTCAGCGTGTCTGAACGTGGTTCAGGTACGTGCGTCATCCTTAACGTTCGTTGACGAGAGGATCTGAATAATGGAACCCGCAACGCGGCAACTGATTTACGTTTCGCGCGATCCGAGCGCAGAACTGAATACCCGCTTTCACCAGCGCGGCTGGCAAGTCGAAGTCGTGGGATCGGCGCGCGACGTGCGCCGTGCCGTTCGCGCCGGAATGGCCGCGGGCGGGCTGCTCGATCTGTCCAGCCATTTTCAGCCGCACGAAATCGCCGCGTTCGAATCCTGCCTCACCATGCCGAATGTCGGCTGGGTCGCGGCCACCATGCCCGGGCAATTGCAGGACGCCGCCTTGCGCCGGCTCGTGCGCGACTACTGTTTCGACTATGTCACGGTGCCGTATGCGGGCGACAGGATCGTCGATTCGGTCGGGCACGCCTACGGAATGATCTCACTGGGCGAACCGGCCTCGAACGATGGTTCGCAAGGCGCGGAGGGCGAAATGGTCGGCTCGTGCGACGCCATGCTCGCGCTGTTCCGCTCCATTCGCAAAGTGGCGATGACCGACGCACCGGTATTCATCTCGGGCGAATCGGGCACCGGCAAGGAGTTGACCGCGGTCGCGATCCACGAACGCTCGGCGCGCCGCAACGCGCCCTTCGTGCCGATCAACTGCGGCGCGATTCCGCCGCATCTGCTGCAATCTGAATTATTCGGCTACGAACGCGGTGCGTTCACCGGCGCCAACCAGCGCAAGATCGGCCGGGTGGAAGCGGCCAACGGCGGCACGCTTTTTCTCGACGAAATCGGCGACCTGCCGCTCGAAAGCCAGGCGAGCCTGCTGCGCTTCCTGCAGGAGCGCAAGGTGGAGCGGCTCGGCGGCCACGGCGCGATCGATGTCGACGTCCGGATCATTTCGGCCACTCACGTGGACATGACCGCGGCGATGATCGAAGGGCGCTTCCGCTCCGACCTGTATCACCGGCTGTGCGTGCTGCAAATCGACGAACCGCCGCTGCGCGCGCGCGGCAAGGACATCGAACTCCTCGCGCGGCACATGCTGGAGCGTTTCAAGAAGGATGCGAGCCGGCGCTTGCGCGGCTTTGCGCCGGACGCCATCGCGGCGCTGCATAACTACGGCTGGCCGGGCAACGTGCGTGAGTTGATCAACCGCGTGCGGCGGGCCATCGTGATGTCCGAAGGGCGCGCGATCACCGCGCGCGATCTGGAACTGGCCGAATACGTCGAGATCGTGCCGGTCTCGCTCGCGCAAGCGCGCGAAGCGGCGGAGCGCCAGGCGATCGAACTGGCGCTACTGCGCCATCGCGGAAGGCTTGGCGACGCGGCGCAGGAACTCGGCATTTCGCGGGTGACGCTGTATCGTCTGCTGTGCTCGCACGGCATGCGCCATATGGAAGGCGAACCGCTTGCCGCGCCGCACGGCGGAGACTTGCCGGCTTCCGTGCCGCACCTCTGAGCCTGAGGTCAGCCTGAGGTCTTGACGAGTCCCGAGCGGGTCTCGATGCGTGTGGGCGAGCCCGGCATGCGTTTCGTGCGAGTTTGTCGGAGGCCGCCAACGGCCTGGACCGAGCGCGCGTCTCCATCTTGCCCAGCGTTGCCCATAGCGCTCCCTTCCGCGATGTTTTCCTCGATGCACGCCGCGACCGGACGTTGCCTGCCCGCGCTTGCTAAAATCGGTTTTTCGCTCAATCCGTGACGCGTGCTGACGGCGGCACGCGCCTCGTCGAAGGAAACCGCATGAAACAATACCTGGACCTCGTCCGCATGATCCTCGACACCGGCACGTGGCAGGAGAACCGCACGGGCATCCGCACCATCAGCATGCCGGGCGCCATGTTGCGCTTCGATCTCCAGCAGGGCTTTCCCGCGGTGACCACGAAAAAGCTGGCGTTCAAGTCGGCGGTGGGCGAACTGGTCGGGTTCCTGCGCGCGTCGCGCAGCGCCGCCGATTTTCGCGACCTCGGCTGCAAAGTGTGGGACGCGAACGCCAACCAGAATCCGCAGTGGCTCGCCAATCCGTATCGGCAGGGTCCGGACGATCTCGGCGACGTGTACGGCGTGCAGTGGCGTCAGTGGCCGGCGTACAAGGTGCTGGACGCAAGCGCGAGCGCGCGGTTGGCCGACGCGGGCGCGCGTGGCTTCCGTGTCGTGACCGAGTTCGAGGAAGACGGCAGCCGCAAGGTGCTGCTGTACAAGGCGATCGACCAGTTGCGCCAGTGCCTCGACACGATCATGCAGAATCCCGGCGACCGGCGCATTCTGTTTCACGCCTGGAACCCCGCGGTGCTGGATCAGATCGCGTTGCCGGCTTGCCACCTGCTTTACCAGTTTCTGCCGAACGTGGCGCGCCGCGAGATTTCGCTGTGCCTGTACATTCGCAGCAACGATGTCGGCCTCGGCACGCCGTTCAACCTGACCGAAGGCGCGGCCTTGCTGCACCTGGTCGGCCGCCTGACGGGGTACACGCCGCGCTGGTTCACCTACTTCATCGGCGATGCGCATATCTACGAGAATCAGCTCGACATGTTGCGTCAACAACTCGGGCGCGAGCCCTACGACAGCCCGTCCTTCGCGATCTCGGATCGCGTGCCGGACTATGCCAAAACCGGCGTTTACGAGCCGGAATGGCTCGAGAAGATCGAGCCGTCGGATTTCTCGCTGGTGGGTTACCGGCATCACGAGCCGTTGACGGCGCCGATGGCGGTTTGAGCGTCCACCCGGCCGGCAGGCTGATCAAGGAAAAAACCCCCGCGACGTGAATCGCGGGGGTTTTTTCTTCCTGCCTATGAGCACGCGGAGCGAAGGGCGCTGGAATTCGGCTGGCGCTCAACCTTTGTGATGCTCATCGCGATTGCCGCCGCCGCCTGAATGTTGCTCGCCGTGCTGCGGCTGGGGTTGCGGGCGCGGCTGCTGGACCTGCTGTGGGCGCGGCTCAGGACGCGGCTGTGGCGCCGGCTGCGGATGAAACTCCGGACGCGGCTGTTGCTGAACTTGCTGCGGACGCGGCTCAGGGCGCGGCTGCGGCGTCGGCTGCGGATGAAACTCCGGACGCGGCTGTTGCTGAACCTGCTGCGGACGCGGCTCCTGGCGCGGCTGCGGCGCTTGCTCGGTACGAAATTCCGGACGCGGTTGCTGCTGAACCTGCTGCGTACGAGGTTCCTGGCGAGGCTGCGGCGTCGGTTGCGGACGAGCTTCCTGACGCGCTTGCTGCTGCGCCGCTTGCGCATAAGCGTCCTGGCGCGGCTCCTGCCGCATCTGCGGGACATCCGCCGGACGCGGCACCTGCGCTTCAGGCTGACGTTGCATCTGCTGCGCCGAAGCCATGTTGTCCGCCGGACGCGGCACGCCGCGAGGCTGCATTCCGCCGCGCGCGTCGGCGCCAGGCTGCGGCGCGAAGCCCGGCCGTGCGGCCTGCTCCTGCGAACCACCGCGCGCCTGTCCCGGTTGCCCGGATTGCGCCTGCTGGGCCATCGGCGCATGCGGCTGCGTCCAGACGGGCTCATGGCGTCCGTTCGCTTCCGGTTGTTGCGGCCCGCCGCGTTGCTGGGGGAAAGCGTTCAGATTGCCGCCGACCGCCGCTTGTGGCGGGCGCGGCACGCCATTTGACGGATGACCCCCGTCTCCAGGCGGCTGGCGCCCACTGGCGGTCTGCGGCGGCATGCCGGGCCGCCCTTGCGGTTCGCCGGCACGCTGGTTAATCGGTGCTTCGCCAGGCCGAGGCCGCTGTCCAGGCTGCTGCATGCCCGTCGGCCCGCCCGGCGCTCCGGGCGTTTCCCGTCCACCGGTCGTCCCAAGCGCACCGACTGGCGCGGGTCCACCCGGCGCTCCCGGCGCTCCCCGCGCACCAGGCGTCCCCGGCGCGGCCGACGAGCCCACCGTTCCACCAGGCGCACCAGGCGCACCCGGCGCTACCCCCGGCGGACGTCCGGCGATATGCGACTGCACGACCCGCACATTCTGCACCGGCAGCGCGCCCGGACCGCCCGCCATGCGCGCCGGGACCGAGGTTCGGACGATCGGCTGACCGGCGCCCGGCACCCGTCCGCCGCCTTGCGCGAAGCGCTGCGCGAGACTGTCGTGGTAGGCGGCCGGCATCGCCGGATTGCGCGTCGCGACCACCGGACGCGCCATCACCCCCGCCGGCGGCCGGTAATTGGCGTTGCGCAGGCCCGGCCCAAAGCTCTCGCGCACCGGCGCGATGCCGGGCGCCCCCGGATTGATCCGCGCATTGCGCCATTGCTGCGGATCGACCTTCTGCGCGAAGCGCCCGACCGATTGACCATGCACGAACGCCGTCGCCGGCACCGCGGTCACGCCGCCCGGGGCGCGATAGTTGACGTAGGTGTTGTGAATGTTGGTCACATTCACATTCGTGACGTTGCGGTTGTAGTTGTTGACGATCGTCGTCTGATTCACGCGTTCGTAGTAGCGCGGACTCCAATGATCGCGATCTCCCCAGCGCGGATGCCACGGCTCGCCCGGCCCGAGCGGAAACCACGCGACGCCGGCCGCGACGGCGCCGCCGATGGCCAGATTCACGCCCCAATCGACGCCGCCGCCCCCGCCGCCGACAAAGGCCACCAACGCCGGCGCATACACCGGCGGCTGGCTGACCACCACCGGTCCCGGCACCCATGCCCACGAGTCGTCGACATAGGCCCAGCGGCCGTAGTGGTAAGGCGCGAAGCCCCACGGCGCGTCGTCGACCCACGTCCAGCCCCACGGCGCCTGCCATACCCAATGGCCGTCGTGGTAGGGCGCCCAGCCGGCGGGCGTGGCGCGCGGCACCCACACTTCGCCATATTCGGGGCTGCTGCGCCATGTGCCGTTGGCGTCGAGATCCTGGTAGCCGGGAATTTCGCGCGATACGTAGCGCGCCGACACCGAGCGGTCTTCCGCGGCGTCACGGCTCGCGGCCCACTGGTCGAAGCCGTCGGGACCGGGCGCGCCGTCGTTGGCGACTTGTTGCAGGTTGGTGCCGGCAAAGCGCACTTGCTGGCCGGCCGCGACCGGCACCTGGCCGCCGTCGCCGTACGCGGTCGCGCTGCCGCGCCGCACGGTGACGGTGGTGCTGCTGCCGTCCGGCGCGACGTCGACCCGATAATCGCCGGGGCCGTTCAGGCCGAGCGCCAGATTCGGCGTGTCGATTTCATACGACGAGCCCGGCGGCAGTTCGCGCACCCGTGCCGACAGCGTGCCCTGCGCGACTTTTAGCTGCGCGCTGTTGTCATCGAGATTGAGCAGGTCGAGGCTGGTGGACTGGCCGAGGCGCACCGCGGTCGAGCCGATGTGCAACTCCGAGCGCGCGTTCTGATCGTTCCACAACTGGTCGCCCGTGGTGAGGGGCCGATTGATCTGCGCGTACGACCAGTCATTGGCGCCGGCCGGCTCAGTGGTCACGGTGCCGGCCATGTAGTTCAGACGCGCGACGCGTCCGGGCGGATCGGTGTTCTGGCTGGCCGCGCCCTGGGGCGCCTCGCCGGTTTCCTGCGCCAGCGCGGCGTGCGTCGTGAACAGCAATCCCGCGAGACAGGTCGCGAGACAGACCGCCCTGGCGATCGGCGTAGGGCGGGTGGGGCGGCGTTTCGAATGCTGGGGTGTGGTCACTATTCTCATGAGCTCTCTCCGACGGATGGTGCATGTGCAGCAACCGTGAACCCACTGTACCCGCAGCGTTTGTTTCAAGGCCCCCACTTTTGTAAGGCCGCCTCACCAGCGTGTAACAAAAGGTCTCGCCCAAGCCGGAGAAGGCTTCCGGGAAGGTCTTTCGTAAGCCGATTGCGGATTTTCTGTAATCGGAGCACTCGATTAGCCGTGTTTTTCAGCCGCGATTCAAGCGGCCAGAAACGCATCGAAATGCCGATGCCCGGCGGGCGTGACGCGCAGGATTCGGGGGCGCTCCGTGCGTTCGACCCAGCCGTGCGTGGACCACGAATCCAGCAGGGCCGCGCCGAGCGCGCCGCCCAGATGCGGACGCCGCTCGCTCCAGTCGGGACAGGTGCAGGCAAAGCGCCGCCGCCGGCTCTTCTGCGCGGACAGGTCGATGCCCCAGTCGGCGAAACGAACGGCGCCTTCGGGCGTGGCTTCGAGCGACGTGCCGTGCAGCGTCAGCAGACCTCGCTCGACAAGTCGCGCGAACACCCGCACCGACAGCTCGCCGGCCATGTGGTCGTAGCAGGTGCGGGCGTAGCGCATGTCGAGCGGCACGGTGCGCGCCGCGCGCGGCACGGGCCGCTGCGGCGCGCTGGCTTGTGCGACGTTGGCGAGCGCTTCGATCGACGCGGCGATGTCAGCCGAGGCGATGCGGAAATAGCGATGCCGGCCGCGCACCTCGAGGGCGAGCAAGCCGCCGTCGGTCAGACGCGCGAGGTGCGCGCTGGCCGCCGAGGGCGAGAGCCCGGCGATCATCGTCAATTCGCCGGCTGGCCGGGCGCTGCCGTCCATCAACGCCCATAGCATCGCGGCACGGCCGGGGTCGGCGAGCAATGCGCCGATTCGGCTCAGCCCCGGAAAATGGTTCTGTTGGTCTGCAAGCGTAGCGGTCATTCGGGTATCTCCGTTGGCGGCGCGGATGGGGCGTCATGCGGTCACTGTATCGGGCCGCGGCATTCGATGTTTCAGCTTAGCGTGAACGATGGAGTGCAGCAGCTCCGCAAATGTGTTTCGAACGCGCGGCTTCGGCGTCACGCGAAATCGCCAGGCTAGAATCGAAACCCTGTCCTTGCGGGAACACGCTGTCATGAAAACTCTTTTCGCCGTTGCCGCCGCGGTCATGCTGTTGAGTGCTTGCGCGCATGGCGGCGCCGATTCGGACGCGGGTGCGGGCACCGGCAGCATCACGATGTACGGCACGATCGACGAAGGAATCACCTTCCGCAAATAAAGACCGGCGCTTTTCCAGGCGGACGAACCGAACCGGCTGGCAGAGAATGATGCATCATTGTCATTTCTGCCACCGCCGCTCGTGTGACGATCAGGGCATCGCCATTTTCGCCGCCAGAGGTCTCGCCGATGCCGCCGTCCGCCACTTCCTCCGCTTTCTCCACTTCAGCCACTTTCGCCATCGCGCCGACGGCCACTCCCCCTGCGGTCACCACCGCCGCCGCCGCCGAAACCGACGTTCACCGCCCCGACCCGCACGGCCGGCGCGCTGCCCGCGTGCTGGCCGTCTGCCAGGCGCTTTACACGTCGTCGGTATCGATCGATCTGACCTTGACCGGTCTGGTGGGCTACACGCTCGCCGACGACAAGGCGCTCGCCACGCTGCCGTTCTCGCTGATCACGGTCGCCGCCGCGCTCACGACGATCTTCGCATCGTTCCTGATGGCGCGCGTGGGCCGGCGCGCGGGCTTCATGCTCGGCGCGGGCGTCGGTGCACTGGGCGGCGCGGTCTCCGTGTGGGCGATCTTTCATCACAGTTTCTGGGCCTTTTGCGCCGGGACGGCGACGGTCGGCGTGTTCCAGGCGTTCGCGCAGTATTACCGGCTCGCGGCGGCGGACGCCGTGGGCATGGACGGCAAAAGCCGCGCGATTTCGACGGTGCTCACGGGCGGCGTGGTGGCGGCCGTGTGTGGGCCGCTGCTCGCCGCGTGGAGCAAGGACTGGCTCACGCCGGTCGCGTTCGCCGGTTCCTACGTGCTGGTGACGGGCTTCGGCCTCGTGTCGATTGCGTTGCTGGCGCTGCTCTATCGCGACGCCGCGCCGTTCGCGCGCGTCACCGCCACCCACGCAGCGGCGCGGCCGCTCGGCGACATCGTGCGGCAGCCGATCTTTGCCGCGGCGCTCGCCAACAATGCGCTCGGCTACGCCGTGATGATGTTCGTGATGACCGCGACGCCGATCGCCGCGGTCGCGTGCGGCCATACGATCGGCGACGGCGCGGCGATCATCCAATGGCACCTGGTCGGCATGTACGCGCCGTCGCTCTTTTCCGCGCGCCTGATCGGGCGCTTCGGCGTGCTGCCGGTGATCGGCGCCGGCATTGGCCTGTCCGCGTTGTGCGGCGTGTTCGCGTTGCGATCGACCGATCTGCCGCATTTCTACGCGGCGCTCGCGTGCCTTGGCGTGGGCTGGAACTTCATGTTCGTCGGCGGCTCGACGCTGCTCGCGCAATCGTACCGGCCGTCGGAACGGGCCAAGACGCAGGCCACCAGCGAATTCACGACCTTCGCGTTTTCCGCGCTCGGTTCCCTGTTCGCCGGCCAACTGCTGACGCGCTTCGGCTGGGCGACGATCAATGCCGCGATCTTTCCGCTGCTCGGGATCGCGGCGCTGGCCACGCTGGCCTACGCGTGGTCGAGAAAGCAGGCAGCGGCGGAGGTGGTGTCGTGATGGCTGTCCGTCATATCGTTTTCGCGGTTGCCCCGGAGCTTGTGCTGCTCGACGCGTGCGGGCCGCTCGAGGCGTTCTGGCGCGCGGAGCTGGCTGCGGCGGCTACCGCCGCGGCTGCGGACTCCGGCGTCAAACCGGCCCACCCGGTGGCCTACCGCACGACGGTCGCGTCGATCGAAGGCGGCGTGCTGCAAACCTTTCCCGGCTTGCCGGTCGTCACCGAACGGCTCGACTCGCTCGACGACCAGCCGATCGACACGCTCGTCGTCCCCGGCGTGCCGATCGATGAACAGGGCACGCTGCAACCCGAACTCGTCGCGTGGATCAGGCGCCACGCGCCGCGGGCGCGGCGCGTGTGCTCGGTGTGCACCGGCGCGTTCTATCTGGCGGCGGCGGGCCTGCTCGACGGCCGCCGCGCGACCACGCACTGGCGCAGCGCGGCGCAACTCGCACGCAGCTTTCCCAACGTGCAGGTGGATGCCGATCCGATCTTCATCCGCGATGCGGGGCATCGTGAAGGCGAGGGCGCCGTATGGACGTCGGCGGGCGTGACGGCGGGCATCGACCTGGCGCTCGCGCTGATCGACGAAGACCTCGGCCACGCGGTGGCGATGCAGGCCGCGCGCCGCCTGGTCGTCTTCATGAAGCGGCCCGGCGGACAGTCGCAGTTCAGCGCGGCGCTGACGGCGCAGGCCTCGGCGCATGGACCGTTCGAGGCGTTGCACGGCTGGATGGCGGCGCATTTGCGCGACGATCTGTCGATCGAACGGCTCGCCGAGCGCGCCCGGATGACCCCGCGGACCTTCGCGCGACGCTACGTCGACGAGGTCGGCCGCACGCCGGCCAAAACCGTCTCCGCGCTGCGGCTCGAAGCGGCCGCGCGGGCGCTGGCGGAATCGCGCCGGCCGCTCAAGCGGATCGCGCTGGATTGCGGCTTCGGCAGCGAACAGAACTTGCGGCGCGCGTTCGTGCGGCGCTTCGGCGTGCTGCCGCTCGATTATCGGCAGCGCTTCATGTCGGCGGTCGTGCCGCAGCGCGCGGCGGCGTCCGAGGAAGCGAGGGCGGGCTGAGCCGCGATTCGGGCGCGACGCAACCGAGTCATTACCCGAAGCCCCATGCGCGAGCGCGTCCTCTCCCCGGCAAAAATTCCGCGCATCCGGCCCACCCAACCCGCGACGCTGTCAATATTGCGCTCGTATAATCGCCTCCTTTCAATGCATCCGATTGACCGGAGTCAAGATGAGCAGCCATCTCGTAGCGCCGCTGGACCGTTCCGAAACCACTTTCCGCTTTCTCGCCGAGCCGAGCTCGGTCAACTTCGGCGGCAAGGTGCACGGCGGCGCGTTGATGAAGTGGATCGACGAGACCGCCTACGCGTGCTCGGCGGTCTGGTCGGGGCGCTATTGCGTGACGGTCAGCGTGGGCAATATCCGCTTTCGCCGGCCGATCCTCGTCGGCAACCTGGTCGAACTGCGCGCGCGGGTCGTGGCGACGGGCCGCACCAGCATGCATATTCACGTGTCGGTGCAGGCGGGCGACCCGAAGGGCGGTGAGCTGCTGCAAACCACGGATTGTCTGGTCGTGATGGTGGCCGTCAACGAAAACGGCCATCCGGTGCCGGTGCCGGCGTTCATGCCGGAGACGGATGAACAGAAGCGCCTCGCCAAATACGCGATGGACGTGAAGGAAGCGCTCGATGCGATCGTCGAGCTGAAGCCCGAAGAAGTGGCGCAGGGCAAGGTTTAAGCGGCGCTCGCTTTTGGCGTGGCGCACGGGGCGCTGGCGGCGGGGCCAAGCGCTGAGGCCAACTGCAAGCGCCGACCGTTGAGGCGGACCGCAACCGCGAAGCGCAACCGCAACCGCAACCGAAACCGCAACCGCAACCGCAACCGCCGCCCCCCAGCATCCTCAACTCGCCGAATGCCCCACCATGTCGTGCGGCCGCACCCATTCGTCGAACTGCTGCTCGGTGACGTAGCCGAGCGCCAGCGCCGACGCCTTCAGCGTGGTGCCTTCCTTGTGCGCCTTTTTCGCGATCTGCGCGGCCTTGTCGTAGCCGATGTGCGGATTGAGCGCCGTCACCAGCATCAGCGATTCGTTGAGCAACGTGTCGATACGCTCGCGGTTCGGCTCGATACCCACCGCGCAGTTGTCGTTGAAACTGAGCGCGCCGTCGGCGAGCAGGCGGATCGATTGCAGCACGTTGTGCGCGATCATCGGCCGAAACACGTTCAACTCGAAGTTGCCGCTCGCGCCGCCGATATTCACCGCGACGTCGTTGCCGAATACCTGCGCGCAGAGCATCGTCAACGCTTCCGACTGAGTGGGATTGACCTTGCCCGGCATGATCGAGCTACCCGGCTCGTTCTCCGGAATCGACAGTTCGCCGAGGCCGCAGCGTGGGCCGCTCGCCAGCCAGCGAACGTCGTTGGCGATCTTGTTCAGGCTTGCCGCCACGGTTTTCAAGGCGCCGTGCGCGAACACCAGCGCGTCGGCCGCGGCCATCACTTCGAATTTGTTCGCGGCCGAAATGAAGGGCACGCCGGTCAGCCTGGCGATCGCGGCGGCGACCTGGGTGGCGAATTGCGGATGCGCGTTCAAACCGGTGCCGACCGCCGTGCCGCCCTGGGCGAGTTCATACAGATGCGGCAGCGCCGCTTCCACATGACGGATGCCTTGGTCCAGTTGCGCGACGTAACCCGAAAACTCCTGGCCGAGCGTGAGCGGCGTGGCGTCCTGCAAGTGCGTGCGGCCGATCTTGACGATGTCGGCGAAGGCTTTCGCCTTGCCGTCGAGCGTATCGCGCAGCGTCTTCAGCGCGGGCAGCAGATGCTTGACGATCCCATACGCGGCGGCCACGTGCATCGCCGTCGGAAACACGTCGTTCGACGACTGGCCGCGATTCACGTCGTCGTTCGGATGCACCTTGCGCGCTTCGCCGCGCTCGCCGCCGAGCAGTTCGCTCGCGCGGTTCGCGATCACCTCGTTGAGGTTCATGTTGGTCTGCGTGCCGGAGCCGGTTTGCCACACCGCGAGCGGAAATTCGTCGGGATGCTTGCCGTCGATGATCTCGTCGGCCGCCTGCATGATCGCCTTCGCCTTGCTTTCGTCGAGCACGCCGAGACCCAGGTTGACCTCGGCGGCGGCGCGCTTGATCACGGCCAGCGCGGTGATCAGTTCGGGCGACTGCTTCTCGGTGGAAATGCGGAAATTCTGCAGCGAGCGCTGGGTCTGCGCACCCCATAGACGAGCGTTCGGCACGCCGATCTCACCGAACGTGTCGCGCTCCATTCGAACATCTTCACTCATGGTTCAACTCCGCTTTTCAAAGTTCTGCGTTGACGGGCAATAGGGAGAATAGCCCGGTTAGCGCATTCCGGTATAACCCGGCCTCCGGGTCGAAAATGTAGGTGCGGCGCGCGCCTTTTTCGACGTCGGTCCACACGAGCGGCGAGGACGGCGCGCCGATCGAGCGCAGATGGGCGACTTGCGCGTCGTCCGCGAGCGTCACGCGATAGCTCACTTCGGGCTTCGTGGTGAGATCGAAGATATGCGCGACCTGTGCGGCGAGCGGCGGGCTATGGATCACCAGCGCCAGCTCGGTGTTCAGGTTGGCCGAGCGCGGATCGAGATTCATCGAGCCGATCACCAGGATCTGGCGGTCGATTACATAGGCTTTCGCGTGCAGGCTCGCGCGCGATTGCGAGCCGGCGAAGCCTGCCGGCGGCCCGTCCTGCTGCTGCGGCTTGAACTCGTACAACTCGGCGCCCTGTTTCAGCAGCGGCACGCGAAACGGACTGTAGCCCGCCTGCACGGCGACGGCATCGGTCGCGGCGAGCGAATTGGTCAGGATCGCCACGCGCACGCCGCGCCGCGTCAACTGGCCGACCGCCTTGACGCCCGCCTCGTGCGGCACGAAGTAGGGCGACACGACGAGAAGATCCTTCCGCGCGTCGCGCATCAATTCGCCCAGCCGCTTGAACGGCGGACTGACGTAGTCCGGCGACGGATGTTCGATTTTCTCGGGCACGTCCACCTTGAATTCGGCGCGCGCCCAGGTCAAACCGAGTTGCTGCGTGGCGATCTGCGAAGCGAGCGGCGTGGCGTTCAGCGGCTTCGCGTTATACGGGTCGGCGTTGGTGCGCCAGTGTTGGCGCAACTCGTCGCGCGTCTCGTCCAGTTTCTTCGCCTCGAACTTCTGCTTGTTCAGCACGCGCAGCGGATACGCCATGCTGCTGTTCCAGTAGTCGTCGAAACTGGCGGAGATGTCGGCGGTGATCGGGCCGGCGGCCAGCACGTCGAGATCGCGAAACTGCAGCGTATCGCTGGCGCTGAAGTATTCGTCGCCGAGATTGCGGCCGCCGACGATCGCCAACTGGTTGTCCGCGATCATCGCCTTGTTGTGCATGCGGCGCGTGAAATGACCGATCTGCGTGAACACGTTCGTCGTGCGCTGGACCAGATTTTCCCGCGCGCTGCCGAACGGATTGAATACGCGGATCTCGATCTTGTCGTGCGAATTCAAGCCGGCCATCAAACGGTCGATGTCCTTGAAGTTCAGATCGTCGACCAGCATGCGCACGCGCACGCCGTGATCGGCCGCGTAAAGCGCGGCGCCGAGCAACAGCTTGCCGGTGGTGTCCTCGTTGGCGATGTAGTACTGCATGTCGAGGGTTTTGGTCGCGGCGCGGGCGAGCGCGATGCGCATCTGCAACGCGTCGGTGCCGCTCGACAACACCCGGAAGCCGGACTGATCCCGGTGCGCGGCTTCGAGCGGCGCGAGGGCGGTGCGAAGCGGGGTGGCGTCGCTGGCGGGCAGCGCGTGCGTGACCGGACGGTCGAACGCGGTGGCGGGCGGTTTGTCGGCGCAGGCGCTCAGCAAGGCGGTCGCGCAGGCCAGCAGGAAGAGATGTCTGACGGTGCTGAACGCGCGCTTGTCTCGCTGGGTAGCCCGCTGTGTAGCCTCTTGTTGATCTTGATGCCGCGGCACGCTTTATCTCCCTTGTTTTCTGGTTCTAATCGGCAGCGCGGGCGGTCAGCTCACGCTGTCGAGAAATCCATTCTAAGGGGAATCAGGCTGACGGGTTTTCGTCCTTCCATATGGCTGCGGGGTGCGCCCAATGGCCCTGGACCGCGGATGGAAGGGTCTTGCTGAACAGGCAACGGCCAACGAGACCCACGACGATTCGCAGGTGCTCATTGGCCTGACATGATGCCGACGGCGGTCGTTGCCGCCACATAAAGACGCGCGATTAGCGGTGCCGCGAATACCCCGGTGAACCGCAGGCTACGTTTAGCGATCCGGCGCTCGCGCCGACCCGCCAGCCGGCACGTCGGGCGCCGCCGGCACGCGCCGCAAGCTCAGCTTATGAAAGCGCAGGGTCATCAGCAGCGCGACGCTCGCGAGGCCCGCCGCGAGCCCCCACCACAAGCCGCGCGCGCCGAGGCCGAAGTGAAACGCCAGCGTGTAGCCGGTCGGAAAACCGATCACCCAGTAGCCGAACGCCGCGGCGATCATCGGCACGCGGGTGTCCTTCAAGCCGCGCAGGCAACCCGAGCCGACCGTCTGCATGCCGTCGACGATCTGGAAAATCGCGGCCACGCCGAGCAGCGAACTCGCCAGCGCAACGGTGGCCGCGTTGCCCGGGTCGTCGAGATGCAGATACAGGCCGACGATCCAGTGCGGCGCGGCGATCAGCACGATGCCCGACAGCGTCATGAAGCCGACGCCCAGCGCCAGCGCGACGAAGCCCGCATGCCGCGCGGCGAGCGGCTGCCCGGCGCCCGACCAGAAGCCGACCCGCACGTTGGCCGCCTGGCCGATCGCGAGCGGCACCATGAAGGCCACCGAGGCCACGTTCAGCGCGATCTGATGCGCGGCCAGTTGCGATTCGCCGAGCAGCCCGACCATCAGACCGGTGGCGAGAAACAGCGTCGACTCGACACCGTAGGTGATCGCGACCGGCCAGCCGATGCCGAACAGTTCGCCCATCAACGGCACGTTGGGCCGCGTCGCCACCACGAAATGCCGGTAGCGCGGCCGCAAGTGCAGCAGCGCCATCAACACCAGTGCGCTCAGCCAGACGGTGATCGAGGTGGCGGCCGCCGAGCCGAGAAAACCGAGGCGCGGCAGACCATACGCGCCGTGGATCAGGCCGTAATTCAGAAAGCCGTTCACCCCCACGCTCACGATCGACACCCACAGAAGCCGCTTTGCCGCGCCGATCGCCGGCAGGAACGAGCGCATCAAGCCGACGCCGATCAGACTGCCGAGCGCGCCCCAGCGCAGCACCGCCGCGTATTCGCCGACGTTGCGCGCGAGCAGCGGCGGCTCGCCGAAGGCCAGCAGGATCGGCGTGGCGAACGACAGCAGGAAGAAGGCCGGCACCGAGAGCAGCACGGACAGCACGAAGCCGGTCCAGTAGATATGCGGCACGCGGCCTTCGTCCTGCGCGCCGCGCGCGTGCGACACGCTCACGCTGACCGAGGTCAGCACGCCCTGCAACAGCGTCACCACGACGAAGAACAGGTTGGCGCCGAGGCCGCCGGCGGCGAGCGCATCGGGGCCGAGCGAGCCGAGCAGGATCGTGTCGGTCACGGCCATCGCCATTTGCGAAAGCTGCGCGATGGCAAGCGGCGCGGCAAGCCGGGCGGTGTCGGCGGCGTGGCGGGTCAAGGTCGGGGGCCGGGCGGCCACCCTCGTAAAGCCGGATTCAGTCATGGAGCGCCTGGCGGCGGAAATGGTGACAGCAGCGGTTGGCAGCGGGCGGCAGCGCGGCCGCGGACGCAGGTCGCACGAGCGCGGCGGCGCTGACGGGCGAGATGCGGCGAGATGCGGCGGCGGCCCGGCCTGATTCCGGCGAGGCTTGCCGTGCCTTGCGGTCCTTCGGCGAGCGCGTAGGGCGGCTGTCAGCCCAATGGTTTGTCTGTGGGAAACCGACAGCTTATTGCGATGCCGTCACGATGTCGATGGATAAGGCACGATTTTGGTGCGCGCCTTCCTCCGAGTTCCCGGAATGCGCGTCCGACCGCTTGTCACGCCTCGTGAACCGCGATCCGCGTATCGCCGAGCAGCACCACCTGGCCTGCGCGAATTTTGCAGGTCTTGCGCGTTTCGACGCGGCCGTCGACGGTGACCGCGCCGTCCGCCACCATCATTTTCGCGGAGCCGCCGCTGTCCGCGAGGCCCGTTATCTTCAGCAGATTGTGCAATTCGACGTAGTCGCCGGTCAGCGTGAAATCGAGATTGGGCATGGCGTTTGCGCCTTCAGACAAAGGGTTCGCATCATAAGCCACAAGCTTGCCTTGGATGAAACACAGCGTGTAGCGAAGACGTCGCGCAAGCAAATGCAAGCAGTTGTTAGGTTTCTGTCGGAAAGTGAAACCTTGCGTAACACCGGTCGTGTATCGCGGACTTCACTCGTAAAGTTGGATCCAGTAGCAAAGCCTGCTGGATTTTCCGGCAGCAGTAGACCGGGCGAGAACCGGCAGCGGCTCCAGCCTTGCCGCCGTTGCACTCGATTCGACGCCCGCGTCACAACAATCTTAGAGAGGATTAGCCATGACCAAGATTCGCACCCTCCTGATCGGTACCGCCCTCACGGCTTTTGCCGCCACCGCGGCGGTCGCGCAGACCGCGCAACCGTCCGCCGGTGTGAGCGGCCAGGCACAGGTTCAGACCCAAGGGGCCGATCTCGCGCCCGCGGCGCCGGCCGCGCAAGGCGTGCAACCGGTAACGCCCGCGCCGACGGTGCTGACCGCGCCGGGTTCGACCGACCCGCTGGTCCAGAAGCGCGACGCCAATGCCAAGGCCAATGCCGAATACCGGGCGTCGAAGAAGGCGTCCAAGGCGGAGTTGAAGGAAGAGCAGAAGGCCGCCAAGTCGCAATACAAGGAACACGTGCGCGACGCCAAGATCAACCAGAAGGCGGACAAGCAGGCCGCCAGCAACGAGATGAAGATGAACATGCAGGGCCAGTCGGTCGAGCAGACCGATGGGGCCGACGTGAAGCACTAAGCCGGAGGCGGCAGGCGTGCTGGCCGAACGGGCCGGCACGCTGGCCGCAACCAGGCGCGCTTGAAAGGGTGCGGACCGGATGCTTCGCCCAGCTTGCCGCGTGACGATCTGTCCGATTCGAAGCGCGCTGTCTCGTCCCGCATCGCATTAAACGGAGGTATCGCATGAGCATCAATCAATCCACCAGGAACCAGCTTTGTGCCGCCCTGATCGCGGGTTGCCTGTCGTCAGTGGCGTTCGCGCAGGCGAGCGATCCCGCCGCCGCGCCCGTGACCCACGCCGACAAGAAGGCGGCCAAGGAACAGGCGAAGGCCGACAAGAAGTCGTCGGTCGCGCAAGCCAAGGCGGACAAGAAGAAGACCGAGGCTCAGGCCGACGCGGATGAGGAAAACGCCGAGGCCAAGCTGAAGGATGCGAAGAAGCAGTAGGGTTCGGCTGCGCGCGGGCGTCGACACACGTTCTGCCGTGCACGAAAAAGTGGCCTGATGCGCGGATGCGCTTCGGGCCATTTTTTCGCGCGGTCGTTTCGTGCTCGCTGGTCGTGAACGGCGTAGTCGAGCGAGCGGCGCAGCGTTGAACGGCGCAAGGCGCGTGCCGCAAAAAAGGGTCGCTTGTCTGCAGTGGTTGTATGGATATACAGTGTGCGTCGCCGCACCAAATCCAATCCAACGCTCAAAGCCATCTTGCCCTCCGTCGCCGAATCTCCGCCGCCGTTCGATACCGCCGCCTGGCTCGCCAGGCTCAACGACGCGCAACGCGAAGCCGTCGAATACGGCGCCGACACACCCACCGCGCCGCCGGGCGCGCTGCTGGTGATCGCGGGCGCCGGCTCCGGCAAGACCAATACGCTGGCGCACCGCGTCGCCAATCTGGTGGTGAAGGGCGCCGATCCGCGCCGCATCCTTCTGCTGACGTTTTCGCGCCGCGCCGCACTCGAAATGACCCGCCGCGTCACGCGCATCGCGGGCGCGGCGCTGGGCACGCGGGCCGCGTTGGCGCAAGGGCTCACATGGTCGGGTACGTTCCATAGCGTCGGCGCGCGTCTCTTGCGCGAATACGCGGATCTGATCGGCCTTGCGCCCGCCTTCACGCTCAACGACCGCGAGGATTCCGCCGACCTGATGAACCTCGTGCGCCATGAACTCGGTTTGTCGGCGAAAGAGCGGCGCTTTCCGGCCAAGAGCACCTGTTTCGCCATTTACTCGCGCGTCGTGAACACCGGCGCGTCGCTTGGTCAGGTGCTCGACAAGGCGTTTCCCTGGTGCCGCGAATGGGAAGCCGATCTGCGCATGCTGTTCGCGGCTTACGTCGAAGCGAAGCAGAAGCAGAGCGTGCTCGATTACGACGACCTGCTGCTTTACTGGTCGCACATGGCCGCGGAGCCGGCGATCGCCGCCGATCTGTCGGCGCGCTTCGATCATGTGCTGGTCGACGAGTACCAGGACACCAACCGCCTGCAGGCGTCGATTCTGCTCGCGTTGAAACCGGACGGGCGCGGCCTGACCGTGGTCGGCGACGACGCGCAGTCCATCTATTCGTTTCGCGGCGCGACCGTGCGCAATATTCTCGACTTTCCGGCGCATTTCGATCCGCCCGCGAGGCAGGTCACGCTGGAGCGCAACTACCGTTCGACCGGGCCGATCCTGGCGGCGTCGAACGCGGTGATCGAGCTCGCCAGCGAGCGCTACACGAAGAATCTGTGGACCGACAAGGCGTCGGCGCAGCGCCCGCGTCTCGTCACGGTGGCCGACGAAGCCGATCAGGCCCGCTATGTCGTCGAGCAGGTGCTCGAAGCGCGCGAGCAGGGCATGAAACTCAAGTCGCAGGCGGTGCTGTTTCGCGCCGCGCATCACAGCGCCGCGCTGGAGATCGAACTGACCCGCCGCAACATTCCGTTCGTGAAATTCGGCGGGCTGAAGTTTCTCGATTCCGTACACGTGAAGGACGTGCTCGCCGTGCTGCGCTGGGCGGAAAATCCGCGCGACCGCGTCGCCGGTTTTCGCGTCGTGCAGTTGCTGCCGGGCGTGGGGCCGGCCACCGCGGCGAGGGTGCTCGACGAAGTCGCCGCGCGCGCCGGCAACGGTGAGCCGGCCGGCAATGCGTCCGGCAGCGCGACCAACAACGCGACCAACAGCGCGGCCGGCGCGTTGGCCGCGTTCGCGCCGCCCGCTCGCGCGCAGGAAGACTGGCATCCGTTCGTCAAGCTCATGTCGAGCGTGTATGCGCGGCAAACGCCGTGGCCCGCCGAGTTCGAAATGGTGCGGCGCTGGTACGAGCCGCATCTGGAGCGCAATCATGAAGACGCGGCGATCCGCCACGCCGACCTGTTGCAGATGGAAAGCATCGCGGGCACCTACCCGTCGCGCGAACGCTTTCTGACCGAACTGACGCTCGATCCGCCCGACGCCACGAGCGACGAATCCGGCGTGCCGCTGATCGACGAGGACTACCTGATCCTCTCCACGATCCATTCGGCGAAGGGCCAGGAGTGGCGCAACGTGTTCGTGCTGAACGGCGTCGACGGCTGCATGCCGTCCGATCTCGCCACCGGCAGCGAAGAGGACATCGACGAGGAGCGGCGTCTGTTATACGTAGCGATGACGCGTGCGAAGGAAGACCTGCACATCGTCGTGCCGCAGCGCTTTTACGTGCACAACCAGACGCATATGGGCGACCGTCACGTGTGGGCGTCGCGCACGCGCTTCATCCCCGCGCATCTGCTGCCGTTGTTCGACGCGTATGCGTGGCCGCGCGTGCCGGTGCCGGCCGCGCCCACGGCGGCGGGGCTGGCCGCCGCGGCGCAGGCGAAGATCGAGATCGGGGCGAAGCTCAGGAAGATGTGGGATTGAGCCCCAAGCGACGGTCTCAGGGTTACCGCGACTGCCGCTGCTGCTGTTGCGGACGCGGCGGCACGAAGAAATTGCGCAGCCATGCGGCCATGCGCGAGAACACATCGTACGGCTCTTCGACGAAAATCTCCGGCTTCAGCAGGCGCAGGTACTCCATGATCTGCTGCGCTTCCTGCTTCTGGAACGAGCCGTGCGAAATGCCCAGGCGCAGCAGCCCGCGCAACTCGCCGAGCTTCTCGCGCGCGGTGCTGCCCACGCCGGTTTCGCACGCCACCTTGGCTTCGTAGACGCGCTGGCGCAGCGACTCCACTAGCCGCCAGGCCGGCGTCTGCATGATTTCCTCGAGCGCCTGAATGTCCTGCACCGCGCTCTTGATCTGCGCGGCGAGCGGATCGACCAGCACCGCGTCGCCTTCCGCTTCCTTGACGATCGCCGCCGCCCAGTCGCGACATTGCTTGGCGAGCTCTTCCGGCGTCCATTCCGAGCGCGCCGCGAAGCCGAAACCGAATTCGCCCGCCTGCCGCATCAGAATCGCGACCACATCGGGGAATTCCTTGTCGAGCGTGCGCTTCGCCCACGCGTATTGACCGCCTTGCAACATCCGTTGAACCGCGTGTTCGGTCAACGGCACCATGTTGTCGAGCAGCTTGGCGCGCAAAAAGTCTTCGAACGACGGCGTTGCGAACTGCGGATCGAGCTTTAGCGAGACGCGCAGAAAAGCGTCGAAATCCTTGCGCAGCGTCGCAATGGTCTCGTCCTTGAGCGTGAGGGTGATTTGACCCATGTGATATCCCGTTTGGTCCTGCCGCGCGGCCTCGTCGTGTCGTTCGGCCGCGTGCGGACCCGGTGAGACGCGACGCCGGATGCCGGCGCGGTTGATTCCTGCCTGTTGCCGCGTAACCAGCGGGACCTGTATCCCGACGAGCGGACCTCGACTGCATATCGGCGGATTCGACGGAAACTTGAGGGCGTGCCGGCGATGGCGCCGGCTTTGGAGCAATGCGTCGCCCGGCATGCGCGCGTGCCGCACGGCCCGCAGCGCCGGTACGGCGCGCGGTCGGCGTATGCGGCTCACGGTTCGCGCGTTATTTGAGCACGACACATTGCCAGATAAAAAAGACCGTCAGGCCGGCCGCGATGGTCAGCAGCGGACGGCGCGTCAGCGCGCTGACGGCGACGGCGGACAGCGCGCCGACCAGTTGTGGATTGCGCCACGTCAGTTCGGCGCTCGCGCCGTGCGGCGAAACCGCCATCGGCACGATGATCGCGGTCAGCACGGTCACCGGCACGAAGCCGAGCGCGGTGCGCATGAGCGGCGGGAACCCCAGCCGGTCGCCGAGAACGAAGACGGCGGCGCGAATCACCCACGTGATGACCGCCATGCCGAGAATCAGGACGACATAGCTCATTGCGACGCTCCCGCCGTTTTCCGGGCGTTGTTTCGCGCGTGTTCCTGGGTCGTTTTCCGGCTACGTCGCGAGTTCGGCCGCGAGAGCGACAGCAGCACGCCGACCGCGACGCCCGCGAACACGGCGGCGAGCAGGCCGAGCTTGTACGGCCACGCCTGCCAGAAAAACGCCAGCATGCCCGCGGTGACGGCCGCCGCGATGTAGCGCAGCGCGACGAGTTGCGGCACGACGATCGCGATGAAGGTGGCGACCATCGCGAAATCGAGCCCGAGCGACTGCAAGCCGGGGAAGGCCGCGCCGAACAACAGGCCCGCGACGGTCCAGAGCTGCCAGTTCAGGTACATCGCCAGGCCCGCGCCGAAGAAGTAGTGCGGGCCGACCGTGCCGGGCGCCCTGTGCCGGTAATGCTCCCACGCGACGGCGAAGACTTCGTCGGTGAGCAGCGCGCCGAGCACCCAGCGCCAGCGAGCCGGCAGATGCGCGACGTGCGGCGCGAGCGTCGCGCTGTACAGCACGTGACGCAGATTGACGACGAGCGTCGTCGCCCAGATCACCGCGAAGCTCGCGTGGCCGGCGATCAGGCCGAGCGCGATGAACTGCGCGGAGCCGGCGAACACGGCGAGCGACATCAACTGACCGTGCCAGGAATGCAGCGGCCCCGATGCGACGAGTGTGCCGAAGATGACGCCGAAGGGCGCCGCGCCGACCATCATCGGGATGATGTCGCGTGCGCCGGCGGTGAAGTCTTTTCGATGGCCCGGGTGGGTGGGCCGGCTTGGGGTGGGATGGGTCAATCGTTGCCTCCTTGGTTCGGGAAGCATAGCGGGCGGTGGTGGACGAGGCTTGTACGTTCTTGCGGCGGGGGCGGGGGCGGGGACTGGGGCGGGGGCGAGGGCGAGGGCGAGGGCGAGGGGCGGAGAGCGAAGGCCGTAGAGCGAAGGCCGTAGAGCGAAGGGCGAAGGGCGAAGGGCGGAGGGCGGAGGGCGGAGGGCGGAGGGCGGAGGGCGAGGGCGAGGGCGAGGGCGAGGGGCGGAGAGCGAAGGCCGGAGAGCGAAGGCCGGAGGGCGGAGGGCGAAGGGCGGAGAGCGGAGAGCGGAGAGCGGAGAGCGAGGGCGAGGGCGGAGGGCGGAGAGCGGAGGGCGAAGAGCGGAGGGCGGAGGGCGGAGGGCGGAGGGCGAAGAGGACGGCAGAGCGCAACGGGCAACGGACAGAAGGCGGGGGCAGCAAGCAGCGGGCGAAGAGCGGCTGCGTTGTTGCCCCAAAGGGGGCCAACGCCCACGCCGCTCGCCCGCGCCGCTTCAGCGCCCTTGCCAGCGCCCAGGCGGCACCCCGAACATGCGCCGGAAATGCCGGGTGAAATGGCTTTGATCGGTGAACCCGCTGGCGGCGGCGACCTCCGTCACCGAAACGCCGGCGCGCAGCGGCGCAAGCGCGCGTTGCAGACGCACCTGATTGCGCCACGCGTGGGGCGGCAGGCCGGTGGCCCGCGTGAAAAGGCGCGCCGCGTGAAACGGCGAGAGGCCCGCCGCACGCGCGACATCGGTCAGCGTGACGGGCGTGACGAGGTCGCCCGCGAGACGCTCTTTCATGATCGCCACGCGGACGTCGTCGGTAGCGAGCCGCGCAGGCTCCGGCTGCGTTTGCGCGTAGCGGACCAATAGCGTGGACAACGCGTCGAACATGGCGGCCTCGGCGGCGAGCGCGTCGTCGCCCGCCTCCAGCAGACGATGCGCTCGCGCCAACCGTCGTGCGAGATCGGCGTCGCGGATCACGCCGGGTGCGAACCACGGCAGCGCCTTTCGCTTGCCGGCGACTTCATCGGCGAGCGCGTGAATGAAATGCACCGGCGCATACATCACCCGATAGCGCCAGCCGGCCTCGACGGCTCTCGAGCCCGTGTGCAATTCGCCCGGATTGATGATCGGGACGCTGCCGGCCTCGGCAACATAATCCGTTCCGCGATAGCGATAGCCCTCGGCGCCCGCCACGATCACGGGAATCGTGTATGCATCGTGCCAATGCGGCGTGAACTCGTGGTCGTGGTATTCGGCCGTGAGCGGGTCCGCGCCGGGCAGAAGCGGCGTGCGCCAGTAACGGGCGGAGTCCTGAAAGCGATGGGCGGCGGTCATGGTGAAGGTCGGGCGAGACTGCCCAGTGTAGCGCGCCGTGACCTGCCGGCGCGTGGGCCGATGCGCGTATCTTGCGTGCGGTTTGCCGTGGATGCGGCGCTTACCTGACCGGGATCGTCGTGCCGGCCGGCATCGGCACCGCGCTCACGCTGTTCTTCGCGCTGCCGCTGACGACCCGGTCGCTGTAGGTCAGATACACCAGCGCGTTGCGCTTCGCGTCGACCACCCGCACCACGTGCAGCGACTTGAAGATCAGCGACATGCTCACGGAGAACACGTCGGCTTGCTGCTTGAGCGGGCCGGTGAAATGGATGGCGCCGACTTGCCGGCAGGCGATGGACGCCTCTGTCGGATCTTCCGCGATGCCGAGCGTGCCTTTGACGCCGCCGGTGCGCGCTCGCGACACATAGCAGGTCACGCCTTGAACCGCGGGGTCGTCGTAAGCCTCGACGACCACGCGGTCCGAACCGGTGATGCGGAAGTTGGTATTGACGCTGGCGACTTCCTCGCTGTGTGCCGTCGGTACGAGGGCTAGTGCGGCGGCAACTGCGAGCGCGAGGCGCGACGAGATCGGTTTCATGAGAGGGTCGTGAATGAGCGTCGGGATTGGACGCATGGACGGGATGCCGGGACCGGGCGTGACATGCACGCCGGGAAACCGCCATCGTATAACGGCGTGCCGGTCACGGGGGCGAGTGCGATCGACGCAGGCGAGCGCCACGCCAAAACAAAAAGGCCCGCACGGATGCGGGCCTTCCAGAATTTTGGCTCCTCGACCTGGGCTCGAACCAGGGACCTACGGATTAACAGTCCGGCGCTCTACCGACTGAGCTATCGAGGAACAGCAGTACAACCTGATCTACATAAAAAAGCCCGTCTTGGTTAACGGGCCTTTGCAATTCTTGGCTCCTCGACCTGGGCTCGAACCAGGGACCTACGGATTAACAGTCCGGCGCTCTACCGACTGAGCTATCGAGGAACAGAACAACAACAGCAGAGAAACGAAATTGTAGGAGCAGCTTACGCGCCTGTCAATACCTTGTGCTTACGCGCCGCAACGCTCAGCGGACGAGCAGCGCGAGCTTTTCCTTCACGTCCTTGAACTCGTCGGCTTCCGGCAGCGGCGCTTTTGTCTTGGTGATGCTCGGCCAGTTCTTCGCCAGATCGGCATTCAGTTCGATGAAGTTCTGCTGGTCGCCCGGCACGTCTTCTTCGGCGTAAATGGCGTTCACCGGGCATTCGGCCACGCACACGGCGCAGTCGATACATTCGTCGGGGTCGATCGCGAGGAAGTTGGGACCTTCGCGAAAGCAGTCCACCGGGCACACATCGACGCAGTCGGTATAGCGGCACTTGATGCAGCTTTCGGTCACAACGTGAGTCATTCAGGCAGCTCCTGCATGCGGATCAGAGAACGGCGCCAAGCGCCAAAAGCGTTATTGTAACGTAACGTCAAGAGCCGCATGCAGCATCGGATAGCGCCTTTTATACGTTTTCGTGATTAGTTTATGGGCTCCGGCAAGAGCCGCCCGGCGGCGCGCTGAATGGGGGCGCATTCGGGTAACATGCATCAGTCGGCGCGCTCGGGGCGCGTCGCATGCGCATGGGCAAGTCGGGCCTTCCATGTCAGGCCTTCCGTTTCTATCGCGGTCCAGTTCGCACCATCATGATTATTACTTCGCTGCTCGACACCGATCTGTACAAGTTCACGATGATGCAAGTGGTGTTGCATCACTTTCCCGCGGCGAACGTGGAGTATCGCTTCCGCTGCCGTACGCCGAATGTCGATCTCGTGCCGTACATCGGCGAGATTCACGCCGAGATGCGCAAGCTGTGCCAACTGCGTTTCACCGACGACGAACTCGACTACTTGCGGCGCATGCGCTTCATCAAGGGCGATTTCATCGAGTTTCTCGCGCTGTTCCATCTGAACGAGAAATACATATCGATTGAACCGTCGCCCAAGGGCAATGGCGAAATCGACATCGAGATCAAGGGGCCGTGGCTGCACACGATCCTGTTCGAGATCCCGATGCTGGCGATCGTCAACGAGGTGTATTTCCGCAATACGCAGCAGGAGCCGGCCTACGGCGAAGGGCGCGGGCGCCTCGTCGACAAGATGAAACTGCTAGGCGCGCGCCCGGAATTCGCCGACTGCAAGATCGCCGACTACGGCACCCGCCGCCGTTTCTCGAAGCAGTGGCACGAAGAGGTGATCCTCACGCTGAAAGACGGTCTGGGCGAACAGTTCGCCGGCACCAGCAACGTCTTCTACGCAATGAAACACGGCCTCACGCCGCTCGGCACGATGGCGCATGAGTATTTGCAGGCATGCCAGGCGCTCGGGCCGCGGCTGCGCGACTCGCAAACCTTCGGCTTTGAAATGTGGGCGAAGGAATATCGCGGCGACCTGGGTATCGCGCTGTCCGACGTGTACGGCATGCAGGCGTTTCTGCGCGACTTCGACATGTACTTCTGCAAGCTGTTCGACGGCGCGCGTCATGATTCCGGCGACCCGTTCGACTGGGGCGAGCGTCTGCTCAAGCACTACGAGGCCAACCGCTGCGACCCGCGCACCAAGATCCTCGTGTTCTCCGACGCGCTCGACATTCCGAAGGTGCTGCAACTGTACGAGCGTTTCCGCGGGCGCTGCAAGCTGGCGTTCGGTGTAGGCACCAATCTGACCAACGACCTCGGTTATAACCCGCTGCAGATCGTCATCAAGATGGTTCGCTGCAACGGTCAGCCGGTGGCGAAGCTGTCCGATTCGCCGGGCAAGAACATGTGCGACGACAAAGCCTATCTCGCCTATCTGCGGCAGGTGTTCGGCATCGCGCAGCCGGCGGAAGAAGACGTGAATTAACGCGGTTCATACGCGGCTCCCACGCGCAGCCTGGCCGTTCGGCCAAGGTGTTCGCGCGCGGGGTGGCCGGTATAATTCTCGTCACATCGCACGGCTGTCGACACGAGGATCTCGCATATGGACACATCGATTGCCCGCCGCAACATCCTGGCGCGCATCCGCGCGGCGCAAGGGCGCGAGCCCGAGCCGTCCGCTTCCGAGCGCGAGGCAGCGGCGGACTATCTCGCGCGTCATCCGTTAGGCCCGCGCCCGGAGATGCCGGCCGATCTGAGCGCGCGCTTCATCGAGGAAGCGCAGAAAATGGCGACCACGGTCGACACGGTTCAGGCATTGAGCGAAGCGCCGGCCGCGGCGCATCGCTACCTCACGCAACATGCGTTGCCGCTGCAGGCGATCGCATGGCAAACGCTGCAGGATCTGCCGTGGGACGAAGCCGGTCTTGCCGTCGAGTTCCGCAAGCCGCGAGACGGCGACGTGGTCGGTCTTACCGGCTGCTTCTGCGCGACCGCCGAGACCGGCACGCTGGTCTTGCTGTCCGGGCCGCAGACCTATGCATCGGCGGGCCTGCTGCCGGAAACGCACATTGCGATCGTGCCGGCTTCGCGCATCGTCGCGGGACACGAAGAGGCATTCGCCTTGATCCGCAGCGAGCGCGGCGAACTTCCGCGCGCCGTCAATTTCGTCTCCGGGCCTTCGCGCACCGGCGATATCGAACAGACCATCGTGCTGGGCGCGCATGGACCTTACCGGGTCCATGTGATCGTCGTGCAGGGCGCCTGAGTGGGCGAGCGGCTGGCTTTCACGGCACCAGTCGCCGTCCGTCATGACAAGGACTTCAAGAATATGAAACGGCATGCCGTGTCGGCGAGCATGATGTTCGCCGCCGTACTGACGCTCGCGGGTTGGCCTCAACTCGCCAGCGCCGCGACGCTCGAGGGCGCGACCTTGTCGGCGCTATGGGGTCTGCCGTTCGCCGGCGTGTTGCTGTCGATCGCGGCGTTTCCACTGCTCGCCCCAAGGTTCTGGCATCACCATTTCGGCAAGATCACGGCAGCGTGGGCGCTTGTGTTTCTCGTGCCGTTCGCGCTCACGTTCGGCGCGGGCGTCGCGCTCGGCACGCTGGTGCATCAGTTGCTCGAGGAATACATTCCGTTCATCGTGTTGCTGAGCGCGCTCTACACGGTGGCGGGCGGCATCTGCGTGCGCGGCAATCTGCATGGCACGCCGCGCCTGAACACGGCGATTCTTGCGCTCGGCACCGTCCTCGCCAGCATCATGGGCACCACCGGCGCCGCGATGCTGCTGATCCGCCCTTTGCTGCGCGCCAACGACAACCGCAAGCACGTCGTTCACGTCGTGGTGTTCTTCATCTTCCTGGTGGCGAACGCGGGTGGTTCGCTCTCGCCGTTGGGCGACCCGCCGCTTTTTCTCGGCTTCCTGCAAGGCGTGAGTTTCTTCTGGACCACCACGCATCTCGCGCTGCCCATGCTGTTCGTTTGCAGCGTGTTGCTCGCCGGATTTTATGCACTGGACTCGTACTATTTTCATCGGCGCGAGGAAGAGCGCTCGCGCTTTCTCGATCCCACACCGGACTCGCCGTCGCTCGGCATGGACGGCAAGATCAATTTTCTGTTTCTGGCCGCGGTGGTCGCGCTGGTGCTGATGAGCGGGCTGTGGAAGCCGGGCGTGACGTTCGACGTATTCGGCACGCACGTCGCCTTGCAAAATGCGGTGCGCGACATCGCGCTAATCGGCGTCACGCTGCTCTCGCTGGCATTCACGCCGCGTGCGGCTCGCGCGGGCAACGATTTCAACTGGGCGCCGATCGAAGAGGTCGCCAAGCTGTTCGCCGGTATCTTCCTGACCATCGCGCCGGTCATCACGATCCTGCGCGCGGGCGAGGCCGGCGCCTTCGCTGGCATCGTCCATCTGGTCAACGACTCGGCCGGTCAGCCGCACGACGCGATGTATTTCTGGGCGACGGGTCTGTTGTCTTCGTTTCTCGACAATGCGCCGACCTACCTGGTGTTCTTCAACCTGGCCGGCGGCGATGCGCAAACGCTCATGACCACCGGCGCCACCACGCTCGCCGCGATTTCGGCCGGCGCGGTGTTCATGGGCGCGAACACGTATATCGGCAATGCGCCGAACTTCATGGTGAAAGCGATCGCGGAGTCGCGCGGCGTTCGCATGCCAGGTTTCTTCGCGTATCTGGGCTGGTCCGGCGCGGTGTTGTTGCCGCTCTTCGTCGTGACAGGATGGCTCTTTTTTTGACGCAGGCTTTGACGCCGAGACAGTCGAGCTCGACGCGCTATTCGGAGAATTGCAATGCAGAAGATCCTCGTCGCCCGTCCGATCTTTCCCGATGTGATCGAACGGCTCAAGCAGTATTTCGACGTCGACTGGAATCAGGGCGACGTATTGCCCGCCGATGAATTCACGCGCCGTCTCGCTGATAGGGACGGCGCGCTGACCGCGGGCGATCCGGTCGGCGCGGCGGTGCTCGCGGCGGCGCCGCGTTTGCGCGTGGTGTCGAACATGGCGGTGGGCTACAACAACTTCGACATGGCGGCGTTCAACGCGGCGAACGTGCTCGGCACCAATACGCCGGACGTGCTGAACGAATCCACCGCCGATTTCGGCTGGGCGCTGATGATGGCGGCGGCACGCCGCATCGCCGAATCGGAGCATTGGCTGCGCGCGGGCAAATGGGAGAAGTGGGCGTACGACGCGTTTCTCGGCGGCGATCTGCACGGTTCCACGCTCGGCGTGATCGGCATGGGCCGGATCGGCCAGGCGCTGGCGCGGCGCGCGAAAGGCTTCAACATGCAGGTGATCTATCACAACCGTTCGCGCGTCGCGCCGGAGATCGAAGCCGAGTTGAATGCCGAATACGTGTCGAAGCAGGACTTGCTGCGGCGTGCCGATCACGTCGTGCTCGTGTTGCCGTACACGCAGGAAAATCATCACACGATCGGCGCGGCCGAACTCGCGCTCATGAAGCCGAGCGCGACGCTCACCAACATCGCGCGCGGCGGGATCGTCGACGACGCGGCGCTGGTCGAGGCGCTGCGCTCGAAACAGATCGCGGCGGCCGGTCTCGATGTATTCGAAGGCGAGCCGAAGCTGAATCCCGACCTGCTGACGGTGCCGAATGTCGTGCTGACCCCGCACATCGCCAGCGCGACCGAAGCCACGCGCCGCGCGATGGCGAATCTCGCCGCGGACAATTTGATCGCGGCGCTGGGCGAAGGCCCGCGCGCCGGCCGGCCGCCGAACCCGATCAATCCCGAGGTCATCGGCCGGGCGCGCTCATGACAATGCTTCTGGTGGCGGCCGTCGCGGTGCTGGCGATCGCCTTGGTGATCGCATTGGCGTTGTTGATGCGCGGGCAAGGCCGCGTCGACGAGCGCGAGCAGTTCGAGTTGCTTGGCGAACGTATCGACGCCGCCGCCGATGCGCAGGCGCACGCTTACGAGCGGCTCGAACGGCAACTGCGCAACGACATCACCGAGACGGCGCGCGTGTCGCGTGCCGAGCAGAGCGGCGGCTTCGCGCACTTTCAACAAACGCTGGCCTCGCAGTTCAGCAGTATGACGACGGTGCAGGGCGGCAAGATCGACGGCTTCGCGCAGCAACTCGACGCGGTGCGTCACAGCCTGCAGCAGCAGGCGCAACAGGCGCGCGACGAACAGGCCCGAACGCTCAGGCAGTTCGGCGAGACGCTGAGCTTGCAACTCGGGCAGCTCACCGAGGCGAACGATCGCCGCTTCGTCGAGGTGCGCGCGACCATCGAACAGCGGCTGAAGGATATCGAAGCGAACAACTCGACCAAGCTCGAGGAAATGCGCCGCACCGTCGACGAAAAATTGCACGCCACGCTGGAACAGCGCCTCGGGGAATCGTTCAAGCTGGTGTCCGACCGGCTCGAACAGGTGCATCGCGGGCTGGGTGAAATGCAGACGCTGGCTGCCGGCGTCGGCGATCTGAAGAAGGTGCTCACCAACGTCAAGACGCGCGGCACATGGGGCGAGGTGCAGCTCGAGGCCCTGCTCGAACAGATGCTCACCGCGGACCAGTACGCGAAAAATGTCGCGACCGTGCCGAAGAGCGCCGAGCGCGTCGAATTTGCGATCAAGCTGCCGGGGCGGGCCGAGCAGGGGGACGCGGCCACGCCGGTCTGGTTGCCGGTCGACGCCAAGTTTCCGCGCGAAGACTACGAGCGCCTGATCGAAGCGCAGGAGCGTGCCGATCCGATCGCGGTGGAAGAGGCGTCGCGCGCGCTCGAAGCGCGCATTCGCGCCGAGGCGCGCAGCATCGCGGAGAAATACGTGTCGCCGCCGTACACCACCGATTTCGCGCTGCTGTTCCTGCCGACCGAAGGCCTGTACGCGGAGGTGCTGCGCCGGCCGGGTCTCACCGATCTGCTGCAACGCGACTATCGCGTGACGATCGCCGGTCCGACCACGCTCACCGCATTGCTCAATAGTTTGCAGATGGGTTTTCGCACGCTCGCAATCGAGCGGCGTTCGAGCGAGGTGTGGCAGGTGCTCGGCGCGGTAAAAACAGAGTTCGGCAAATTCGGCGACGTGCTGGCGAGGACCAAGGCGCAGTTGGAAACCGTCACGCGTTCGATCGAAGCCGCAGAGACGCGCACTCGCGTCATGACCCGCAAGCTGCGCGATGTCGAGGCGCTGCCGGGCGAAGAGGCGAGCGGTTTGCTCGGTGATGCGTTATCGGGCGTGGAGTCCGAGGAGCACTGAGGTGGTTGGGGCGCTCCTTCGGCTTGGGACGTGGCGCTGAGTCAGGCCGCCACTCCTTGGGCCAGCCGTTCGAGCGCCTCCCCCGTCAGCCGCACGACACGCCAATCCGGCATGACCGTCGCGCCTATTTTTTCGTAGAAGCTGATGGCCGGCTGGTTCCAGTCCAGCACGGTCCATTCGAATCGCCCGCACCGCCGTTCCACGGCCAATGCCGCGAGACGCCGCAACAGCGCCGTGCCCAGACCGCTGCCGCGTTGGCTCGGTTGCACGTAAACGTCTTCGAGATACAGCCCGCGCTTGCCGACGAAACTCGAGTAATTGTGGAAGAACAGCGCATAGCCGACGATGCGACCTTCGTTTTCGGCCACCAGCGCCTCGATCGAGGGCCGCGCGCCGAACAGCGCGTCACGCAAACCGTCTTCCGTCGCGGCAAAGATGTGCGTGAGCTTTTCGAATTCCGCCAGTTCGTACGCCAGCGCGAAGATCGCGCCGGTGTCCGCCGGCGTGGCGGGGCGGATCGTTGCGGACATCAGGCTTCTTCCGGCACGTCGGTCAATTGGATTTCGATGCCGCCGAAGCGCGAAGCCACCCAGTTGTACGCGTGGCATGCGATCCACAACAAGATGAAACCGAGGATCGCATTGAGCAGCAGCGCGCTGAACACCGTGCTCAGTTCCACCGAGCCGTACCGGATGAACGCGACGAGCACGCCCAGCAGCACGATCGGCACCGAGAAGGTCAGGTAAACAAGGATGAGCGCTTTGGCCGTTTGTCCCGGTGCGATGAACGAGATCTGTTTTTTCATGTAAGTCAAACCCGTATATGTCGTAGTGGTAATGGGTACAGCTGCAAATGACCGGTAATGGACGCCTTCGGCGGGCGAGGCGTCAGATGAGGCCGTCGAACAACATGATAGCGACGCGTTCTCCCTCGGCAATGTCGCCTTCATCGTGCCCGAGCACGATGAAACAATTCGCCTCGCTCATCGAACTCAGCACGCCGGAGCTTTGCGAACCGGTTGGCGTGACGTGCCATTGCCCCTGCGCGTCTCGTGCGGCGACGCCGCGCTGGAATTCGGTGCGCCCGGCGCGCTTGCGGATCGCCTGGCGGCTGGCGGCGTGAATGACCGGCAGCGGCTGCGGCGTTGCGCCCGACATCAGCAACAGCGCCTCGCGCACGATCTGATAGAACGTCACCATCACGGCGACCGGGTTGCCCGGCAAACCGAAGAATAGCGCGGGAAGCCCGAGCCCCGGTCGCTCGCCGGACCAGACGCGGCCGAAAGCGAGCGGCCGGCCGGGTCGCATTGCCAGGTTCCAGAAGGCGACGTCGCCGAATGTCTGCAGCAGTTGTTTGGTGAAATCCGCCTC
Source organism: Paraburkholderia terricola (assembly GCF_003330825.1). Taxonomy (NCBI): domain Bacteria; kingdom Pseudomonadati; phylum Pseudomonadota; class Betaproteobacteria; order Burkholderiales; family Burkholderiaceae; genus Paraburkholderia; species Paraburkholderia terricola. The sequence goes on along the minus strand of NZ_CP024941.1, from coordinate 2,994,476 downwards.
GCCGACCGAGACGCCGCCCGAGGTCAACACCACGTCGGCGCTGGCCGCGGCGCTGCGCAGCGCGGCCTTGAGCGCGGCAGGCTCGTCGCGCACCACGCCGAGATCGAGCGTGTCCATGTTCAGGCGCCGGAGCATCGCGAACAGCGTGTAGCGGTTGCTGTCGTAGACGGAACCCGGGTCGAGCGGTTCGCCGAGCGAGCGCAATTCGTCGCCGGTCGAGAAGAAGGCGACGCGCAAGCGCCGCCGCACGTTGACTTCCCCGATGCCAAGCGACGCCAGCAGGCCGAGATCCGACGCCCGCATGATGCGCCCGGCGCGCAGTGCCGCATGACCGCGCGCGAGGTCTTCACCGGCGCGGCGCCGGTTGGCGCCGGCGGCGACGGCATTCGCCGCGAAGCGGATCGAGGCGGCGTCGGCGGCCCGTTCGACGAGCTCCTGCGGCACCACCGTGTCGCAGTCCGCCGGCATCGAGGCGCCCGTCATGACGCGCACGCATTGCGTCGCCGCATCCACGCGGCCCGCGAACGGATGCCCGGCCAGCGCCTTGCCGACGATCGCCAACTCGACGGCGGACGCATTGCTTGCCAGCGCCGCGCGGTTGAACGCGTAGCCGTCCATCGCGGAGTTGTCGTGCGAGGGGACGTCGATCGGCGACACGATATCGGCGGCCAGCACGCGGTCGAGCGCGTCGCGCAACGGCACGCGTTCGATTGCCGTGACCGGCGTCGCCCACTGCCGGACGATCGCCTGGGCGGCCGAAACCGGTAGCGCGTGGGGATCGTACTGCGCGACGCAGCGGGAAAATTCGTTAAGCGTGGTCATGAAGAGCTGGACGTCGCGGCCGAAGGCGGGAGCGGCTGTTGCCGTGCGGCCGGAGCGGGATTTCAACCGGGGCCTCAATGACGCTCGAGGTCGGCGAGTTCTTGTAACGAATTGATATTGTAAAACGCGCGCTCGTCGGTAAAGGCGACTTCCACCGTCTTGTGGCGCGCGTACCACGCGCGCACCTTGCGCTCACCGGCGTCCAGAAAGGCGGACAGGTCGTCCGCGAGATCGGTGCGCAGCAACGCGAACACCGGATGAAGGGAGACTTGACCTTGCGCGTCGCAGGTCGTGACCGTGGCGATGTCGGCCTCGCTCGAATCGAGCGCGTGCGCGAGGCGGGTGCCGAGGTCGTCGGGCAGGCCAGGCGTGTCGCACGGCGCGCTGAGCACGTAAGCGCTGCCGGCCGCGCGCAGCCCCGCGAGCAGCCCGGCCAGCGGGCCGGGAAAGCCGGGCAGGGTATCGGCCACTACCGTGGCGCCGAACGGCGCGCCAAGCGCGGCGTACGCCTCGGGATGACGATTGGCGCTGATCAGCAGCGCGCCGGCTTGCGGTGCGAGGCGCTTCAGCACATGCGCGGCGAGCGGTTCGCCATGCAGCGCCTGCAGACCCTTGTCGGCACCGCCCATGCGCATGCCGCGGCCGCCGGCGAGCACCAGCCCCGTGATGTGTTCGCGGCCTGGCTTCATGCGCCGCGGCTCAACCGCCGATGTACGACATTTCCACGCGGCGGCCTTCCTGCGCGTGGGGTTCGGCTGCGCTGCTGCCGCGCAGTTGCGAATAACGATCGCCGCGGCTTTGCCAGATTTCGGCGACGGCGGTGGCGATCTCGACGTCGCTCGCCCCGGCGCGCAGCAACGCACGCAGATCGTGACCGGACGATGCAAACAGGCACAGATACAGCTTGCCCTCAGTCGATAGACGCGCTCGCGTGCAACTGCCGCAAAAGGCGCGCGTCACACTCGAAATCACGCCGATCTCGCCGCTGCCGTCGGCATAACCCCAGCGCTGGGCGGTCTCGGCAGCGCTGTGCGCTTCGAGCGGCACGAGCGGGAAATGCTCGGCAATGCGCGCGACCACGTCGGCGGACGGCAGCACCTCGGTCATGTTCCAGCCGTTCGAACTGCCGACATCCATGTATTCGATGAAGCGCAGCACCGCGCCGGAGCCTTTGAAATGGCGCGCCATCGGCAAGATTTCGCTGTCGTTGGTGCCGCGCTTGACCACCATGTTGACCTTGACCGGCGCGAGGCCGACCGCTTGCGCCGCGGCGATGCCCTCCAGCACGTCCGCCGCGGCGAAGTCGGCGTCGTTCATGCGGCGAAACAGCGTGTCGTCGAGCGCGTCGAGACTCACGGTCACGCGGCTCAGGCCGGCGTCTTTCAGGCTTTGCGCTTTGCGCGCGAGCAGCGAGCCGTTGGTGGTCAGCGTCAGATCGAGCGGGCGGCCTGCCGGCGTGGAGAGCCGCGCGAGCCGTTCGATCAGGAATTCGAGGTTTTTACGCAGTAGCGGCTCGCCGCCCGTGAGCCGGATTTTCTCGACGCCATGCGCGACGAAGAGCCGCGCGAGGCGCTCGATTTCCTCGAAGCTCAGCAACGCGCTGTGCGGCAGGAACGCGTAGTCCTTATCGAACACGGCGCGAGGCATGCAGTAGACGCAGCGGAAATTGCAGCGGTCCGTCACCGAAATGCGCAGGTCGCGCAGCGGCCGGGCGAGCGTATCGTGCAACGCGCCGCTGGGCGCCTGCGCCGGGCCGGAGATGACCGGTACCGCGCTGAGATCGGCAACAGGGATGATGCGTCGGGACATGAATGGCCTGGCTCGGTACTGGAATGAAAAGCGGCCTGTTCATTCTATCGGAAATGCATTGCGCGACTGATGGAGCCCTGGCGCCTCTGCGGGTATACGGGGAGCCGCGTCCGGCGCGGTGTCCAGCCTGCTTTCCTCGCGCATAAAAAAAGCCCGCCGATGAAGGCGGGCTTTTCGAGGACGAAGGGGCGGCTTACTGCGTGTGCTTGCCCGTTTCCACTTGTTGCATCGGCGCGCTATCGAGCGGCGGCAACGGCTTGCGCTCGCGCACCACGCGGGCCGGCTTGGCGGCCTGCGCAGCGGCTTCCTGCGCTGCGCGCAGCTTCTCAGCGTCGGTGTTCACCCAGACGAGACCGGCTTGTTCCAGCGCCGGTTTTAGGGCTTCCGCCGACACGGCGCCATTGCGTACCGCGTGCGGAGCCTGTGTCGCCAACGGTGCGGCGGCGACAGGCGCCTCGGCCGCCGCGGGTTTCGCAGGTTCCGCCGGTTCCGCCGCCGGCGTAACCGCTGCCACGATCGGCTGCGGTTCGACGATCTCGGCTTGCGGCGCCGGCTCGGCGGCCGGCGTCTCGACCACTGCGGCCGGAGCCACGGTTTCCACCGGAGCCGGTGCGGCTTGCGCCTCGGCAGCCGGAGCCGGTGCGGGCGTTTCAGCCTGCGCCTGAACCGGAGCTTCGGCACGTGCGACCGGTTCGACCAGCGAAACGGTTTCACTTGCGGCCGGCGTCGCTTGCGCGGCTTCAACGGGTGCCGCGGCGGCTTGCGCAACCGGCGTTTCCGTTGCCGGTTCGATTGCCGCCGGTGCCGCCGGCGCCTCTGCGACCGGAACGACCGTTTCGGTCCTGGCGGCCTTCTCGGCGGCCAGAGCCGGCGTCTCGGTTGCCGCGTGCAGTTCGCTCACCACAGCCGACTCAGTGGCGACAGCTGCGACCACGACTTCCACCGGCGTCACCTGCTTCGCTTCGCCGGCTTCGGCGCTGACTTCAGCCTTATGCTCGACTGGCTGATGCGTCGTGCGCACCGGCGCTTCGTCGGTCACGCTGACGTTTTGGCCTTCAGCTTCCGCGACATCGGCGGCCAGATTGCCGTTCACGTCTTCTTCACGCTCACGACGGCCACCGCGACGGCCGCGACGGCGACGACGGCGCTCTTCACCTTCACGCGCCACCGCTTCCTGATCGACCGGCGCACCGCTTTCACCCAGCGCGACCTGCTTTTGCGCCAGTTCTTCCGCCGCTTGCGCGTCCGGCTGCGTCGTTAGCGCATCCGTGGTTTCCGCTTGCTGCTTGCGGCGCTCGCCGCGTTCGACACGCTCGCCCCGTTCACGGCGTTCGCCGCGCTCCGGACGCTCGCCCCGCGGTGCGCCTTCGACGGTTTCCGCGCGCTCGGCGCCGCGATTGTCGCGGTCACGGTTTTCACGGCCCTCGCGACCTTCGCGCGGCTCACGGCCTTCGCGGCCGGCACGCGGTTCACGCGGCTCACGTGCTTCACGCGGCTCACGGCCCTCGCGTGCCTCGCGGCCTTCACGCGGTTCGCGTTCCTCGCGACGCGCCGACGGCTGTTGCCCTTGAGCCTGACGGCCGCCGCCCGTGCCTTCGCCACGGCTCGCCGCATCGCGGCCGGCTGCGCCGCCACGGCGATTGCGGTTGCGATCGCCGCCGCGTTCGCCGGTGCGCTCACCGCGCTCCGTACGCTCGCCGCGTTGCGGACGCGCTTGCTTCTCGGCGGTGGCCGGCGCCGCGGGCGCCGGGGCTGCCGGCTGCATGCCGAACAGATTTTTCAGCCAGCCGATGAAGCCGCCGCCAGCGGGCGTCACCGCGACCGGAGCCGGGGCTGTCGCCACCGGGCGAACCGGCGCGCTCGGCGCGGGCTTCTCCGGCGTGATGCCCTTGACCGCCGCTTCCTGCTTCGGCTTCACTTCCTCGGTGCGCTTGCTGTAACCGGTTTCCGATTCCAGTTCGCGGGCCGCTTCCTCGGCCATCTTCCACGAAGCGCGCGGTTCGTCGAGGCGTGCATCGTCGTGACGCAGGCGCTCCAGCTTGTAGTGCGGCGTGTCGAGGTGCTTGTTCGGCACCAGCACGACGTTGACTTTGAAGCGCGACTCGATCTTGTTGATTTCCGAGCGCTTTTCGTTCAACAGGAAGGCGGTGACCTCGACCGGCACCTGGCAGTGGATCGCCGCGGTGTTCTCCTTCATCGCTTCTTCCTGAATGATCCGCAGCACTTGCAGCGCGGACGATTCGGTATCGCGGATGTGGCCCGTGCCGTTACAGCGCGGGCAGGTCACGTGGCTGCCTTCCGACAAGGCCGGGCGCAGACGCTGGCGCGACAGTTCCATCAGGCCGAAGCGCGAGATCTTGCCCATCTGGACGCGCGCGCGGTCGTGCTTCAAGGCGTCTTTCAGGCGCTGTTCGACTTCGCGCTGGCTCTTGGCCGATTCCATGTCGATGAAGTCGATCACGATCAGGCCGCCCAGGTCGCGCAGGCGCAACTGGCGGGCCACTTCGTCGGCGGCTTCGAGGTTGGTGCGCGCGGCGGTTTCCTCGATGTCGGCGCCCTTCGTGGCGCGCGCCGAGTTCACGTCGATCGCGACCAGTGCTTCCGTGTGGTCGATCACGATCGCGCCGCCCGAGGGCAGCGGCACCGTGCGCGAGTACGCCGTTTCGATCTGGTGTTCGATCTGGAAGCGCGAGAAGAGCGGCACGTCGTCGTGATACCGCTTCACCTTGCTGACATTGTCGGGCATCACGATGTCCATGAAGGCGCGGGCCTGGTCATGGATTTCGGTGGTGTCGATCAGGATTTCGCCGATATCGGGCTGGAAGTAGTCGCGAATCGCGCGGATCACGAGGCTCGATTCGAGATAAATCAGCATCGGCTGGCCGGCCGAACCGCTTTGCGACGCGGCTTCGATCGCGCGCCACAATTGCATCAGGTAGTTCAGGTCCCACTGCAGTTCTTCGGCGGAACGGCCGATGCCGGCCGTGCGCGCGATGATGCTCATGCCTTCCGGCAACTGCAACTGCGCCATGGTTTCGCGCAGTTCCTGACGGTCGTCGCCTTCGATACGGCGCGATACGCCGCCGCCGCGCGGGTTGTTCGGCATCAAAACGAGATACCGCCCGGCGAGCGAGATGAACGTGGTGAGGGCCGCGCCCTTGTTGCCGCGCTCTTCCTTTTCGACCTGAACGATCAGTTCCTGACCTTCTTTCAGGGCGTCCTGGATGCGCGCGGAGCGCATGTCGACGCCGTCGCGGAAGTACTGGCGGGCGACTTCCTTGAACGGCAGAAAACCGTGGCGGTCTTCGCCGTAGTTGACGAAACAGGCTTCGAGCGATGGCTCGATGCGGGTAATGATGCCCTTGTAAATATTGCCTTTGCGCTGTTCGCGGCCGGCGGTTTCGATGTCGATGTCGATGAGTTTTTGCCCATCGACGATGGCGACGCGCAGTTCTTCCTGCTGCGTCGCATTGAACAACATGCGTTTCATTGAACGGCTCCAGAGCGGCTTAGCCTGGCCCCTGGCCGCGCGGTTGTCAGTCGCGAGAGCGCAGGGGGCAACGGCATGCCGCGCCTTATTGTGTTTTCACAAGCACGCTGGAGCGGGAAAATTGGCGGGAGAATTGCCTGAGAGGGCCCGGCCCATTGAACATGGGCGCGGTGCCGCAGGGCACATGCGAACACGGCTTCAAATAACGACCCGACACGCCGCGGGTTCTGCCAGCAGACCTTCATAAGCCATTCGTCCACTCGCGCCGGTGCGCCGACTGGGCGCGTGACCGGAGGGTCGAAGGCTGCGGTCATGCCGCAACGGGAAGTTCGCGCAAGCGGCGCGTCTTTTCCTGCTGGGGGTGTCTCGCCTCATTTTGACGTCGCCATGTCTTGTACTTTCTACAAGACGCCTTGGGCGCACGCCGTATTTTCGCAACCGGCAGCTTCGTACAACAGGGCGTCAGACCGCCCGATACCGAAGCTGAAAGTTAAATTCTTTTTTACCAAAATTCCGTTACCGTCGAAGCCGACCTTGACCGAACGCGCCTGTGGGCGCCGTCCCTGCCGGGCACTGACTTCGTGCGTGCAACTTGTTGCATCTCATTTTGAGGGTGAGCAACCAGACCCCGGCGCAAGTAAAATAACGGTTTATCGCTTGCACCCGCGCAATCCGCCCGAATTCCGGACACTGCGCCGGCCGCCGCAGACTGCTGGGCAAATTATATTCAGAATGAAAGAGTTAGGCAAAATATCCCAGAAATCGGTCGCAAGCGACCAGGTCTCGATGATCGAGATCGACGACAGTGCGGCCGGACAGCGCATCGACAATTTCCTGTTGCGCGTCTGTAAAGGCGTGCCGAAAAGCCATATTTACCGCATCCTGCGCAGCGGGGAAGTGCGGGTCAACAAGGGCCGGATCGACGCGCAGTACCGTCTCGAGCTTGGCGACCTGGTGCGCGTGCCGCCCATTCGGGTCGCCCAGCACAATGAGCAGATCACGCAAGCGGCGGTGCCGTCGGCGCAGTTCAGGATCATTTTCGAGGACGAGCATCTGCTGGTCATCGACAAACCGGCCGGCGTGGCGGTGCATGGCGGCAGCGGTGTCGCCTTCGGCGTGATCGAACAGATGCGCGAGACGCGGCCGCAGGCGAGATTTCTCGAACTGGTGCATCGGCTGGATCGCGAGACCTCCGGCATCCTGATGCTCGCGAAGAAGCGCGCCGCGCTCGTCGATCTGCACGAGCAGATTCGCGAGAACCGGATGGATAAGCGCTACTATGCGTGCGTTCACGGCGATTGGGCGAGCGATTGGGGCCGCCGCCGCGCGGTCAAGGAACCGCTGCACAAGTACCTGACAGCAGACGGAGAGCGGCGCGTGCGGGTGCAGGCGGATGGCCTCGCGTCGCACACGGTCTTCAATCTGATCGATCGCTGGCCGGAATACGCGCTGCTCGAGGCGGAACTGAAAACCGGCCGCACGCACCAGATTCGCGTGCATTTGCAGCATCTGGACCTGCCGATCGTCGGCGACGCCAAATACGGCGACTTCGCGCTGAACAAGGCGCTGGCGCGCGCCAACGCCAGGCCGGGCTTGAAGCGCATGTTCCTGCATGCCTGCCGGCTCAAGCTCACGCACCCGGCAACCGGCGCGCCGCTGCAACTGGAGGCGCCGTTGCCGGCCGAGTGCCGCAGCTTCATCGCGCAGCTCAACGAATTACGAAATGGGTCACACCCGGAGACGTCCACGCATGGCTAGAGAGCAATTTGACCTGATCGTCTTCGACTGGGACGGGACGCTGATGGATTCGACCGCTCACATTACGCGCAGCATCCAGGCGGCGTGCCGCGACCTGGGCTTGCCCGTGCCGGCCGACGAGGCCGCGAGCTACGTCATCGGTCTCGGGCTGCGCGACGCGCTGCAAATCGCCGCGCCCACGCTCGATCCGGTGGAGTATCCGCGTCTGGCCGAGCGCTACCGCTTCCATTATCTGGTCAAGGATCAGACCACCGAGCTGTTCGTCGGCGTGCGCGAGATGCTGCAGGAATTGCGCGACCAAGGTTATCTGCTGGCCGTGGCGACGGGCAAGAGCCGCGTCGGGCTGAACCGCGCGCTCGACCAGTCGCGCCTGACCAGCCTGTTCGACGGCACGCGCTGCGCGGACGAGACCTTTTCTAAACCGCATCCGGCCATGCTGCACGAACTCACGCGCGAACTGGGGCAGGACCCGCTGCGCACAGTGATGGTCGGCGATACCACGCACGATCTGCAAATGGCGATCAATGCAGGCGTCGCCGGCATCGGCGTGACTTACGGCGCGCATCCGGCGGGCTCCTTGAGCGCTTTGTCGCCGAAATTCGTCGCCTCCAGCGTCAGTGTGCTGTCTGGTTGGCTGCGAGAGAACGCATGAGTGCGGGCGTGGCGGAGGCGGCGCAAGCTGTCCGCGTGTGCGCCGCTGACGAACTGTTGGACGGCGGCGCTGGCGTGCGCCGCGCCGCGCGGCTCGCGAACGACGAGGTCGTGGTGTTTTTCGTTCGCTACGACGGCCGCGCCTACGGTTATCTGAACCGCTGCGCCCACGTGCCCATGGAGCTCGACTGGGCCGAGGGACAGTTCTTCGAATCGTCAGGTTTATACTTGATGTGCGCTACACATGGCGCGATTTACGCGCCCGATACGGGCAAATGCGTCGGTGGCCCCTGCCGCGGCGGCAGATTACGCCCCGTCCAAGTGGAAGAACGCGATACGCCCGAAGGCCGTGCCGTATTCTGGCTGCCGGACGGCGAACTGCGCCCCCTCACGCCCTGATTCCCTTCTCTTTCCATTGCACCGCATGTCCGACAATTTGACTCCCGAGCCGAAGGAACCCTCCCTGACTGGCCGCCCCCGTACCTCCGCCGATGCGCCGGGCTGGGAGCGCGCCGCGCTCGAACGCATTGCGCTCGCGGCGATCCACGAACAGCGCGCGGCGCGCCGCTGGAAGATCTTCTTCCGTTTCATCTTTCTGGCCGTCGTGCTGCTCGCCGTCCGGGGTCTGTTCGATTTTTCCGGCGACAAGGTTGCCGTCGCCGGACGCCACACGGCGATGATCGCACTCGACGGCGAAATCTCCGCCGACACCACCGCGAACGCCGAAGACGTTGCAACCGCCTTGCGAAGCGCGTTCAACGACTCCGGCACGGCCGGCGTGATCCTGCGCTGCAACAGTCCGGGCGGAAGTCCGGTGCAGGCGGGCATCATTTATAGCGAGATTCGCCGGTTGCGCGCCAAGCATCCGTCCACTCCGCTGTACGTCGTGGTGGGAGATATGTGCGCGTCCGGCGGTTACTACGCGGCCGCGGCGGCCGACAAGATCTACGTGGACAAGGCGAGCATCGTCGGCTCGATCGGCGTGCTGATGGACAGCTTTGGCTTCACCGGCCTGATGGACAAGCTGGGGGTCCAGCGGCGACTGCGCACGTCCGGTGAGAACAAGGGCTTTTTTGATCCGTTCTCGCCGGAAACGCCGAAGATGGATCAGCATGCGCAGGAGTTGCTCGACCAGATTCATGCGCAGTTCATCGAGGCGGTGCGCGAGGGCCGCGGCAAGCGCCTTCATGAAACGCCGGACATGTTCTCGGGCCTGTTCTGGACGGGTCAGAAAAGTGTCGAACTGGGTCTTGCCGACGGTTTTGGCGACGCCAATTTCGTCGCACGCGACATCATCAAGGCGCCGGATATCGTCGACTACACGGTGAAGGAAAGCATCACGGACCGCGTCGCGCGGAAGTTCGGCGCGGCGGTCGGCAGCGGCGCCGTGCATGCGATGGCGTTGGGCGGGAAGTTCAACCTGCGGTGATTCGTCGTGGAAAAAGCCCTGCGCAATGCGATTGCGCAGGGCTTTTGCGTGCGGGCCTCAAACGGCCAGAATGAGGAAGATTGCTGGCCGCTTGTGCAGATCGAGCGCTGACTTCTTCTTCCAGTCGGCCACGCTGTGGCTGGCGATGGTTTCCGTCTCCAACGTCAGATCGACTGCGACGCAAACGAGCGTCGACGGCGCGCACGTCGCCAGCACGGTGTCCAGCAGCGCACGATTCCGATATGGCGTTTCGATAAAAATCTGCGTTTGCTTACCCTTGCGCGATTGCAGTTCGAGTTCCCTCAGGCGCTTGGCCCGCTCGGTGGGCTCGACCGGCAAGTAGCCGTGAAACGCAAAACTCTGGCCGTTCAGGCCGGAAGCCATCAAGGCCAGCAGAATCGAACTGGGTCCGACAAACGGCACGACTTTCACGCCGCGCTCATGCGCGCGGCGCACCAGCAGCGCGCCAGGGTCCGCGACCGCCGGACAGCCGGCTTCGGAGACGAGGCCCGCGTCGGTGCCGGCCAGGAGCGGCGCGAGCAGCTTGTCGATCTCGCCAGCCGGCGTGTTGACGTTCAGTTCGCGAATTTCGATTTCCTGAATCGGCCGTTCGGTGCCGACTTTCTTCAGGAAAGCGCGGGTGGTTTTCGCGTTTTCGCCAATGTAATAGTGCAACGACGCCGCGCGGGCGCGCACCGGCGCCGGCAGGACGGCGTCGAGCGCGTCAGCGTCGCCTTCGCCGAGCGTGTTCGGGATCAGATAAAGCGTGCCGGTCATTGCGCCCCCAGGAGTGGAAAGTCCACCGCGAGCAGCATGCGCGACAGTGCGATCAACGGCAGGCCGACGAGTGCCGTCGGGTCGTCGGAATGAATGGCCTCGAGCAACGCGATGCCGAGTCCCTCGGATTTTGCGCTGCCCGCGACGTCGTAAGGCGTTTCCGCCCGCAGATAGGCGTCCAGCGCGGCGTCCGGCAGATCGCGGAACCGCACGCGGGTCATCACGTCGGCCGTCTGCGCTGCTGCCGAGCGGCTATCGAACAGGCACAGCGCGCTGTGGAACAGCACTTCGCGGCCGCGCATCGCCCGCAACTGCGCGAGCGCCTTTTCGTGCGTGCCGGGTTTGCCGATCTGCAAGCCGTCGTAGGTGGCGACCTGGTCCGAACCGATTACGAGCGCGGCCTCGCCGGCGGGGAGTCCCGCCGCCACCGCGCGAGCCTTCGCCTCGGCGAGCCGCAGCGCGGTGATGTCGGGTGTTTCGCCAGCGAAGGGTGTTTCGTCGATTGCGGGCACGGCGACGTCGAACGGCACGCGCAGGCGTTCCAGCAGTTCGCGGCGATACGGCGAACTGGACGCCAGAATCAGGCGCGGCGGGCGATTGGGGGAATCTGGCATGGTCAACCAACGGCTAGAGAGGCGGGACGTACGGGCTTGCGCGGAACTCGCGCGTGTACGGGCTTAAGTGTTTGACTCAAAAAGACAAAACGGATATGATTTTGGGCTTTTCATCGGTATGCTATTGCGCGGGCGGGCTTTTTTACAGAGTTCGCGGGCTGCAATATAAACCCGGTTATCCCGGCGAAATCCTTGCCGACGCAGGAGCGCACATGACTCAACATCCTGGCAACCCTGCTGGTCTGTCCGACCCGCATGAGCTCGATCTGTTCGAATTTGCGCGGAGTGGGCGGCAGGCCGCAGGTGTCGTGCGCGTCTCGCAACTGCCGCGCATGTTAAACGAAGTCCCGGCAGAAGCGCCAGATCGCGATACCGCGTTCACCTGGCAAGCCGAAGGGGCGACGCAGCCGGAATTGCAGGATGACGGCACCGAGGGTCCCCAGCCTTATTTGAGGATGGCGGTTCACGGCGCGGCATGGCTCGAATGTCAGCGGTGCATGACACCGTATTCGCAGGCGTTCAATGTCGATGCAACTTACCGGATCGTCAGCACCGAGGCGGAAGCCGAAGAGTTTCCGCTCGACGAGGATGAAGTCGAGGTGATCGTCGGCTCGCGCCAGTTCGATCTCATCGACTTGATCGAAGAAGAGTTGCTGCTTTCCTTGCCGCTCGTGCCCAAGCACGAGGTCTGCCCCGAAGTGCACGAGAGCCTCGTCTCTGGTGTGGCCGGTGCGGAAGGCGAGGGCGACGAGAGCGCGCAGGACGAGGCTGATGCGGGCGGCGAACCCGAACGGCCCAATCCGTTCGCGGCGCTCAAGGATCTCAAGCGCGGCGAGCCGGACGACAAGAAGCACTGATCAGTTGCATGGGAGCGCGATACGGGCGTATTGGCCATTTGGCCAGTGGCGGAGACCGGATCGGGCTGTGTTAGAATTCGGAAAATTTTTAGGAGTTAGTCATGGCAGTTCAACAAAATAAGAAGTCGCCGTCGAAGCGCGGCATGCACCGTTCGCACGATTTCCTGACGGCAGCGCCGTTGGCAGTGGAGCCGAGCACGGGCGAAGTGCATCTGCGTCACCACGTTAGCCCGAACGGCTACTATCGCGGCAAGAAAGTCGTCAAGACGAAGAACGACTAATCGTTTCACTGCGTTGCGCCCCTTGGCGTTTCGCGTGGCGATCGGCTCGCTTGACATTTTCCCGGCTCGGCAAAAAGGCGGCATTCAACTGCCGCTTTTTTGTGTCGATCGCAGTTGGCGCTTTGGCACCTGCCGCGATCCCAAGCAGGGTGCCTGAAATTCGTCGCACTCCATGACAGTAAAGCTCACGATAGATTGCATGGGAGGCGACCACGGCCCGTCCGTGACCGTTCCCGCTGCCGTCAGCTTCGTTCGTTCGCATCCCGACGCGCAACTGCTGCTCGTCGGCATTGAAACTGCGATTCGTGCGCAGCTCAAGAAGCTGAAGGCTCAGGACCTGCCGGCGCTGACCGTCGTGCCCGCTTCCGAGATCGTCGCCATGGACGATCCGGTCGAAGTCGCGCTGCGCAAGAAAAAAGACTCGTCCATGCGCGTGGCGCTCAATCGCGTCAAGGAAGGCGAGGCGCAAGCCTGTATTTCCGCTGGCAACACGGGCGCGCTGATGGCGGTCTCGCGCTACGTGCTGAAAACGCTCTCGGGCATCGAACGCCCGGCGATCGCGTCGGCATTGCCCAATCCCAATGGCTACACGATGATGCTCGACCTGGGCGCCAACGTCGACTGCGAGCCGCAGCATCTGCTGCAGTTCGCGGAGATGGGGCACGCGCTCGTGTCGGCGCTTGAGGGCCGCGACCGGCCCACCATCGGCCTGCTCAACATCGGTGAAGAAGTCATCAAGGGCAACGACACCATCAAACGTGCCGGCGAATTGCTGCGCGCGAGTACACTTAACTTTCACGGCAACGTTGAAGGCAACGACATCTTCAAGGGCACGGTCGACGTGATCGTCTGCGACGGTTTTGTCGGCAACGTCGCGCTCAAGACGTCGGAAGGCCTCGCGCAGATGCTCTCCAACATCATCAAGGAAGAGTTCGGCCGTTCGTGGCTCACGAAGGTGATGGCGGTGCTCGCATTGCCGGTGTTGATGCGCTTCAAGAAGCGCGTCGATCATCGGCAATACAATGGGGCCGCGCTGCTCGGCTTGCGCGGGCTGGTCATCAAAAGCCACGGTTCGGCGGACGCCTATGCGTTTGAGTGGGCTATCAAACGCGGGTATGATGCCGTCAAAAACGGCGTGCTGGAACGCCTTGCGCGAGCAATGGAGGAGAACGCGGGTTCTCTGGAACAGGCCGCGCGCGAAGCAAGCGGTGCGGGTCACGCAAGCCCGATCGCAGGCCAGCCGGCCGAGCCCTACGCTGCGCAATCCTCGAAGGCATAATGGCTCAATCGACAATTTATTCCCGCGTGCTGGGCACCGGCAGCTACCTGCCACCCGCGCGCGTCACCAATCAGGATCTGGCGGACCGTCTCGCCAGGCAGGGCGTCGAGACGAGCGACGAATGGATCGTTGCCCGCACGGGCATCCACGCGCGCCACTTCGCGGAGCCTGACGTCACCACCAGCGATCTGGCGTTGTTCGCCTCGCAGCGCGCGATCGAGGCGGCCGACATCGATCCGCAGTCCATCGATCTGATCATTGTTGCAACGTCCACGCCCGACTTCGTGTTTCCGAGTACCGCGTGTCTGTTGCAAAACAAGCTCGGCATCAAGAACCACGGCGCCGCGTTCGACGTACAGGCGGTCTGTTCCGGCTTCGCCTATGCGGTCGCGATGGCGGACAGCCTGATTCGCGGCGGCCAGCATCGCACGGCACTGGTGGTCGGCGCGGAAACCTTCTCGCGCATTCTCGATTTCAACGACCGCACCACCTGCGTGCTGTTCGGCGACGGCGCGGGCGCGGTGATTCTGCAAGCGTCCGAAGAACCGGGCGTACTCGCTAGCGCATTGCATGCGGACGGCAGCTATTCGAACATTCTTTGCACGCCGGGTAACGTGAACGGCGGCATAGTGGCCGGCAGCGCGTTTCTTCATATGGACGGTCAGGCGGTATTCAAGCTCGCCGTCAACGTGCTCGAAAAGGTCGCGGTCGAGGCGCTCGAGAAAGCCAATCTGTCGGCCGAGCAGATCGATTGGCTGATTCCGCATCAGGCCAATATCCGCATCATGCAAAGCACCTGCCGCAAGCTCCACTTGCCGCAGGAACGCATGGTCGTCACGGTGGGCGAGCACGGCAACACGTCGGCTGCGTCCATTCCGCTTGCATTCGACGTCGCAGTGCGCGACGGCCGCATCAAGCGCGGCCAGAACGTGCTGATCGAAGGCGTCGGCGGCGGCTTCACCTGGGCCGCGTCGGTTATCCGCTACTGATAGCGACGACGAACCACGGGCGCCGTTTGCGGCGCCGTCCGCGGCTACCCACATCTGATCAAACCGATTTTGGGGACGATATGAAATTTGCGTTCGTTTTTCCTGGGCAAGGCTCGCAGTCGGTCGGCATGCTCAATGCATTCGCCGATCACGCGGTCGTGCGTGAAACGGTTCAGGAAGCATCCGACGCGCTCAATCAGGACATCGGCAAACTGATCGCCGAGGGTCCCGCCGAAGATCTCAATCTCACCACCAACACGCAACCCGTCATGCTCATCGCGGCATACGCGATTTATCGCGCATGGCAGGCGGCGGGCGGTCCCAAACCCGCGATCGTCGCTGGTCACAGCCTCGGCGAATACACGGCGCTGGTCGCGGCCGGCGCGCTCGCGTTTCGCGATGCCGTGCCGCTCGTGCGTTTTCGCGCGCAAGCCATGCAAACGGCGGTGCCCGTCGGTGAGGGCGGCATGGCCGCGATTCTCGGCCTCGACGACGACGCGGTGCGCGCGGTGTGCGCGGAAGCGTCGGTGGCGGGCGTCGTCGAGGCGGTCAATTTCAATGCGCCGGCGCAAGTCGTGATCGCCGGTCACAAGGCCGCGATCGAAAAAGCTTGTGAGATCGCGAAGGCGAAGGGCGCAAAGCGCGCATTGCCGCTGGCGGTGTCGGCGCCGTTCCACTCGTCGCTGCTCAAGCCGGCGTCGGATCAATTGCGGGAATATCTGGCAAGCGTCAATGTGCAAGTGCCGTCGATTCCCGTAATCAACAACGTCGACGTCGCGGTGGTCAACGAACCGGCCAAAATCAAGGATGCGCTGGTGCGTCAGGCGGCCGGCGCGGTGCGTTGGGTCGAAAGCGTTCAGGCGATGGCGGCGCAGGGCGTCACGCATGTGATCGAATGCGGGCCGGGCAAGGTCCTTGCGGGATTGACCAAGCGAATCGACGGCAACCTGGTCGGCGCGTCGGTGTTCGATCCGGCCTCGCTCGACGAGACGCTCAAGCTGGTAACGGCGGGCTGATCGCCGCGTCATCACCGCCAGAACTCCACATCAAGAACCAATCAGCCCTTCGAAAGGGTATCCGGACCGACAGATGGACAAGACTCTCGACAAGCAGATCGCAATCGTGACGGGCGCCTCGCGCGGCATCGGCCGTGCGATCGCGCTGGAACTGGCGCGCCAGGGCGCGACCGTGATCGGCACGGCGACCAGCGAAAGCGGCGCGACCGCCATCACCGAAGCCTTCAAGGCAGCCGGCGTGAACGGCCGCGGCGCGGTGCTCAACGTGAACGACGCGGCCGCAGCCGAGGCGTTGATCGACGGCACGGTGAAGGAATTCGGCGCGCTGCACGTGCTGGTGAACAACGCCGGCATCACGCAGGACCAACTTGCAATGCGCATGAAGGACGACGACTGGGACGCGGTGATCGACACCAATCTCAAGTCGGTGTTCCGCCTGTCGCGGGCGGTGCTGCGTCCGATGATGAAGGCGAAGGGCGGCCGCATCATCAACATCACGTCTGTGGTCGGGTCGGCCGGCAACCCGGGGCAGGTCAACTACGCTGCCGCGAAAGCGGGCGTCGCGGGCATGGCACGCGCGCTCGCGCGCGAGATCGGCAGCCGCGGCATCACCGTGAATTGCGTGGCGCCGGGCTTCATCGACACCGACATGACCAAGAGTCTGCCGGAAGAGCAGCAAACCGTGCTGAAGACGCAGATTCCGCTCGGCCGCCTCGGTAGTCCCGAAGACATCGCGCACGCGGTCGCATTCCTCGCGTCGCCGCAAGCCGGCTACATCACCGGCACGACATTGCATGTGAACGGCGGAATGTACATGTCGTAACCAAATTCGGTTACTATCCGCGCCTTGATGCGTTTGCAAAAGCGTAAGGCGCATGCCTTGACAGGAACCCGATGCGCCGCTTTTTTGCCGGGTCAAACCTGATAAAATGCGCGCACCTGTATTTTTGAACTTCTTTTCCCTTGGAGGGGTAATGGACAATATCGAACAGCGCGTCAAGAAGATCGTCGCAGAACAACTGGGCGTTGCAGAAGCTGAAATCAAGAACGAAGCTTCGTTCGTGAACGACCTCGGCGCCGACTCGCTCGACACCGTTGAACTCGTGATGGCCCTCGAAGACGAATTCGGCATGGAAATTCCGGATGAAGAAGCCGAGAAGATCACCACCGTTCAGCAAGCGATCGACTACGCTCGCGCGAACGTCAAGGCCTAAGGTCATTCGCGCCTGCGTTTCTGCGTTGGCGGCGTGTGACGCCCTGCCGCGTCGGTTGCCGACGTCAGCGGGGTTAGGGCTTTTTGCCGTGCAGGAGCCAGCGATGTTGACAGCGCAACTTTCGCGCGATTGCCGACTTAACAGCCACAGGGCATACAGGGCAGGTTCCTGTGGTCGCTGTGGCTTTTGCTTTTGTCATCTATGAAAAAGGGGTTACCGTGAGCCGCCGTCGTGTTGTTGTTACAGGCCTGGGGCTGATTTCGCCTGTTGGCAATAATGTTGCCGACGGCTGGGCCAATCTGGTCGCCGGCAAGTCGGGTATTGCCAATATCACGAAGTTCGACGCGTCGAACTTTTCCACTCGTTTCGCCGGCGAGGTGAAGGGCTTTAATATCGAGGACTACATCCCCGGTAAAGAGGCGCGCCACATGGATACGTTCATCCACTACGGCGTGGCTGCAGGCATCCAGGCGATGCAGGACAGCGGGCTCGAAGTCACCGACGAGAATTCGGAGCGCATCGGCGTGGTGGTGGGTTCGGGTATCGGCGGCCTGCCGATGATCGAAGTGACGCAAACTGAACTGCTCAATCGCGGCCCGCGCCGCATTTCGCCGTTCTTCGTGCCGGCGTCGATCATCAACATGATTTCGGGCCATCTGTCGATCAAGTTCGGCATCAAGGGTCCCAATCTCGCGATCGTCACCGCGTGTACCACTGGCCTGCACTGTATCGGCGAGGCTTCGCGCCTGATCGAATACGGCGACGCCGACGTGATGATCGCTGGCGGTGCGGAATCCACCGTGTCGCCGCTCGGCATCGGCGGCTTTGCCGCGGCGCGCGCGCTGTCGCAACGCAATGACGATCCGGCCACGGCGAGCCGTCCGTGGGACAAGGACCGCGACGGCTTCGTGCTGGGCGAGGGCGCGGGCGTCATGGTGCTGGAGGAGTACGAGCACGCCAAGGCGCGCGGCGCGAAGATCTACGCCGAAATCAGCGGTTATGGCATGAGCGGCGACGCCTACCACATGACCGCGCCGCTCGAAGATGGCGACGGCGCACGCCGCTGCATGTTGGCCGCGCTGAAGAACGCGGGCATCAACTCGGATCAGGTGAATTATCTGAACGCGCACGGCACGTCCACGCCGCTCGGCGACCTGGCCGAAACTACCGGCATCAAGCGCGCATTCGGCGATCACGCCAAGGACATGGTCGTGAACTCGACCAAGTCGATGACGGGTCACCTGTTGGGTGGCGCCGGCGGTCTTGAGTCCGTGTTCACCGTGCTGGCCGTGCATCACCAGGTGTCTCCGCCGACGATCAACATCTTCAACCAGGACCCGGCCTGCGATCTCGACTACTGCGCCAATACCGCGCGCGAGATGAAGATCGACGTCGCGCTAAAGAACTCGTTCGGGTTCGGCGGCACGAACGGCACGCTGGTCTTCAAGCGCGCCTGATCGCCCGATCGTTTGGTGACGACACGCCAGTCCGCGACGCCGGCTCCGCCGGCGGCTTCCCTTGAATCGGCAACGCCCGACGGAGCGTCGCAACGGATCGCGTTGCGGCGCTCCGTTACGCTGCGCACTGCGGCGGCGGTTTTCGTGCTGATCGCGACACTGGCCGTCTACACATGTCTCGCCGCGCGCATGGGCGCGTGGTGGGCGGTTCCGTTTACGCTCGCCGCATGCGCGCTGCTCATACTGGGCGCGGCCAGACATGAGCTTGCGCGGCCCATCACGCTCAAACTTGGGCCGGACGGCTTGTCCGCATGGGATGGCGCTGGAAATCTGCTCGCCCAAGGGCGCATTGCCGGTTGTTCGCAGTGGACCGGTCGTTTGCTGGTTCTGGCCCTCGCGCCGGATCATGGGCGGCCATGCACGCTGATGGTCCCCGTCGATGCGATTCCCGCGTCTGCCTTCCGGGAACTGGCGGTGCTGGGCCGGCGTGGCGCCGGCGCGTGACTGTAACGACTGTAACCGTGTTACCGGCGTAACTTGCCGCAATGTCTGGGGCGCTACAATGGTGCCCCTCCATGCGCCCTATAGTTAACGGATTTATCAGGTGAGCGAAAAAGAAATTGATCAGGTGCTGGTCGAGCGCGTCCAGAAGGGCGACAAGGCCGCGTTCGAGCTTCTGGTCTCCAAATACCACCGCAAGATTCTCCGGCTCATCTCGCGCCTCGTGCGCGATCCCGCCGAAGTGGAAGACGTTGCCCAGGACGCCTTCATCAAGGCATACCGGGCCTTGCCGCAGTTTCGCGGGGACTCGGCCTTTTACACGTGGTTGTACCGGATTGCGGTCAACACGGCAAAGAACTACCTTGCGACCCAGGGCCGGCGCGCTCCGACCTCGACCGAAGCGGATGCTGAAGAAGCTGAAACTTTCTCGGATGCCGACCAACTAAGGGATATCAACACGCCTGAGTCGATGTTGATGAGCAAGCAGATCGCAGAGACGGTCAATGCTGCGATGGCGGTTTTACCGGAAGAGCTGCGCACCGCCATTACTCTTCGTGAAATTGAAGGTTTGAGCTACGAGGAAATCGCCGAGATGATGGGTTGCCCGATTGGCACCGTCAGATCGCGAATTTTCCGCGCTCGCGAAGCCATTGCGGCAAAATTGCGTCCGTTGCTTGACACACCTGAAGGCAAGCGCTGGTAAGTTACCGGCTCGCCGAATGGGCGCGGGTGCAATCTCTGGATTAGTGGTGTCACTACGGGGTATTTGTAAGATGGGGAGCATCATGGGGTCGGTCTCGATGCAATCGCAAGCCAGTTCGCGCGGCGAGCGTCTGTCCGCTTTTGTCGACGGTGAATTCGGCGAAGAGTATCTGAATCTCAACAAGTTTCTTTCCGAGCTGGACGGCGAGGATCGTGCCGGCTGGTCGAGCTATCACCTGATCGGCGACGCGTTGCGTTCCGACGATCTGGCGGTTAGCCCGGCGGTGAGCCGCGCGTTTCTGAGCGGTTTCGCCGCGCGCTTCGAAAACGAACCGCATGTGCTCGCGCCTGAGGCGATGCCGATCGCGCGCCGCTTATTGGCGCTGCGTCGCCGTGTGGTGCCGGCCTTTGCCGTGGCTGCCGCCGCCGCGACGCTCACTTGGATCGTCGTGCCGCAACTACAAGGTGTACCGGGCGGGCCGGGCGCGGCGCAGGTCGCGTCGGTTCAGTCGCAGGGTGCGCTGCAGCGGGTGGCGATGGCGTCCGCGCCGGCGGCTGCCGTTCAGGCCGTCGCACAAGACGCCAACATCATTCGCGACGCCAGTCTGGATCAGTATCTGGAAGCGCACCAGCAATTCGCGCAACAACCGGCCATGCCGGGCTCGATGCCGCTGATTCGTGCCGCGGCGGTCACTACGCAAGGCCAATAGTTTGATGCAGACTCCGCGGTTGAATAAAACGACTATTTGGGGGCGGCTGCCGGCATTTTTATTCTGCGCAGCCGTGTTGTTGTCCGCTACACCGCGGGTTTTTGCACAAACCGACGATCCGCTCGCCGTTCGTCGCACGGCTGCGGATATGCTCGATCGCATCCATCAGGCCGCGCAACAGCAAAACTACGAGGGCGCGTTCGTTTATCAACGCGGCAATTTCGTTCAGACATCGCGGATATCGCATTATGCGACCCGCGCAGACGGCGAATACGAGCAACTCGAAAGCCTCGACGGCAAGCCGCGCAGGATGCTTCGTCATAACGACGAGCTCTACACGTTTGTGCCGGAGCGGCGTCTGTGCGTAGTCGAAAAGCGCCAAAACAAGGACTCGTTTCCGGCGCTGCTCGCGGTAAGCGGCGAGCAGGTGCTGTCGGTCTACGAGCCGAAACTGCTCGGCGACGACCGCGTCGCCGGCATCGACAGCCAGGTGATCGAACTCGATCCGAAAGATGCGTATCGCTTTGCCTACAAACTGTGGGCCGACAAAAAGACCGGCTTGCTGCTGCGGGCGCAGACACTCGACCCAAACGGCCAGGTGCTCGAACAGTTGTCGTTTTCTCAGATTCGCATCGGCGTGCCGGTCGACAAGGCCGCAATCGTCAACGGAATTCGTAATACGGCAGGCTGGACGGTGGTGCGTCCTCCAGTTGAGCCGGTTGATATGGCTGCGCAAGGCTGGCAGATCTCGCCGACGGTTCCCGGATTCCGCAAGATTCGCGAGTTGCGTCGTCCGATGGCCGCGCGGGAAGCCGGCCAGCCGACCATTCCCGTGGACCAGGCCGTGTTCTCCGACGGCCTCGCGGCGATTTCCGTGTTCGTTGAACCGGTCGAGAACAACACGCGCAAAGAGGGCGCGGGCAGCAGCGGCGCGACGCATGTGCTCGTCAAGCGGCGTGGCGACTTCTGGATTACCCTGCTCGGTGAAGTGCCCCAGAGCACATTGCAGCAATTTGCGTCTGCCATAGAATACAAGGCTCCGAAGTAACCCCCGAATCCTGAATCCCTCGGCTTTCTACGATATGACGACTTTCTCGGTGCGCAATTTCCTCGCGGCCGCGGTGGTAGCGGCGTGTTTGCCGCTCGTACCGCATACGGCGTCTGCGGCTCCAGCAGCCAATCTGCCCGATTTCACCGACCTCGTCGACAAAGTCGGCCCGGCGGTCGTCAACATTCGCACGACCACGCGCGTATCGAGCAGCGGTCTGCGTGGCGGTCTACCGCCCGGCATGGACGACGGCGACATGTCGGAGTTCTTCCGCCGCTTTTTCGGCATTCCGATGCCGCAATCACCGCAATCCCCCGGCTCACCTCAAACGCCCGGAGCGCCGCGCGGCGGCGACAACGGCGGCAGCGGCGGCACGCCGGACTCACCGGACGGCAGCGATCCGGAACAGAACAGCGGTGTGGGCTCGGGCTTCATTCTGTCGGCGGACGGTTACGTGATGACGAACGCGCACGTCGTCGATGACGCGGACACCATTTACGTCACGCTTACCGATAAGCGCGAATTCAAGGCCAAGCTGGTGGGCGTGGACGATCGAACCGACGTCGCCGTCGTGAAGATCAGCGCCGGCAACTTGCCCACGATTACGATCGGCGACTCGAACAAGGTTCGCGTGGGCGAATGGGTGGTCGCGATCGGCTCGCCGTTCGGTCTTGAGAACACGGTGACGGCTGGCATCGTCAGTGCGAAGGGGCGCGACACGGGCGATTACCTGCCATTCATCCAGACCGACGTGGCTGTCAATCCGGGGAACTCGGGCGGGCCGCTGATCAACATGCAGGGCGAGGTGATCGGCATCAACTCGCAGATCTACAGCCGCACCGGCGGTTTCATGGGCATTTCGTTCGCGATTCCGATCGACGAGGCGATGCGCGTGGCCGATCAGCTCAAGGCATCGGGCAAGGTCGTACGCGGCCGGATCGCGGTCGCGATCGGCGAGGTCACCAAGGACGTGGCCGATTCGCTCGGCCTGCCAAAGGCGCAGGGCGCGCTGGTCAGCAGCGTCGAACCGGGCGGTCCGGCGGACAAGGCGGGCGTGCAGCCGGGCGATATCATCCTGAAGTTCAACGGTCATTCGGTCGATACCGCAACGGATCTGCCGCGCATGGTGGGCGACACCAAGCCGGGTACCAAGTCGACGATCACGATCTGGCGCAAGGGCCAGACGCGCGATCTGCCGGTCACGATCGCCGAGATGCAGCCTGACAAGAGCGCGAAGGCGGACCAGAAGAAGCCGCAGCCGCCGAAGCAACGCGCCACGAACGTGCTGGGTGTCGCCGTCAGCGACATCCCCTCGGATCAGTTGAAGGCGCTCAAGCTGCGCAACGGCGTGCAGATCGACGCGGTGGACGGACCGGCCGCGCGCGTCGGGCTGCAAAAGGGCGACATCATCTTGCGTGTGGGCGATACCGACATCACGAGCGCGAAGCAGTTCGACGAAATCAGCTCGCATCTCGATTCGCAGAAGATGGTCGCGCTGCTGGTTCGCCGCGGCGAGACCACGCAGTTCGTGCCGATTCGCCCGCGCAGCGGCACCAAGTAAGCATGGCGGCACCGCTCACGCTTTACGGGCGCGCGTGGTGCCACCTGTGCGAAGACATGCGCGCCGCGCTCGAGCCGTTGTTGGCCGAGTTCGGCGCGCAGCTAGAAGTTGTCGACGTCGACGCCGATCCCTCGCTGGAAGCGCGTTACAACGAGTTGGTGCCCGTCCTGGTCTGCGACGGCATCGAGTTGTGCCACTATCACCTCGACATCGCACGAGTTCGCGCCGCGCTTGCAATGCGTTGAGGTGCGCTGAGTTCAAAAGATGTTGCAGCACGCGCAACAGGATCAAGCGCGCGCTTTATGAAAATGTTCGCGCCAAGTTCCACGTCTCTCCTGAGCCGTCTTTCTGCCCCGGCCTCGCAAGATGCGCCGGGCGATAGCCTTTTCGGCTAAAATAGATAGGTTTTTCACCTACTTACAAGGCGTGCTCCGCTATTGTCCGAGCGCGCCTTTTTCGCTTGATCGGTACTGAATGGATCATATTCGTAACTTCTCGATCATTGCGCACATCGACCATGGCAAGTCGACGCTCGCGGATCGCATCATCCAGATCTGCGGCGGCTTGTCCGACCGCGAGATGGAAGCCCAGGTGCTCGACTCGATGGATCTCGAGCGCGAGCGCGGCATCACCATCAAGGCACAAACCGCCGCACTGACGTATCGCGCCCGTGACGGGCAGGTTTACAACCTGAACATGATCGACACGCCGGGCCACGTCGACTTCTCGTATGAAGTCAGCCGCTCGCTGTCCGCCTGCGAAGGCGCGCTGCTGGTCGTCGACGCGAGCCAGGGCGTGGAGGCGCAAACCGTCGCCAACTGCTACACGGCGATCGAACTCGGCGTCGACGTGATTCCGGTGCTCAACAAGATCGACTTGCCGGCGGCAAACCCCGAAAACGCGATTTCCGAAATCGAGGACGTGATCGGCATCGACGCAACGGATGCCACGCATTGCAGCGCGAAAACCGGCCAAGGCGTCGAAGACGTGCTGGAAGCGCTGATCGCAAAAGTGCCGCCGCCCAAGGGCAATCCTGAAGCGCCGCTGCAAGCGCTGATCATCGACTCGTGGTTCGACAATTACGTCGGCGTCGTCATGCTGGTGCGTATCGTCAACGGCACGCTGCGTCCGAAAGACAAGATTCGCATGATGGCGACCGGCGCGCAGTATCCGGTCGAGCATATCGGCGTGTTCACGCCGAAGTCGAAGAATCTCGAATCGTTATCGGCGGGGCAGGTGGGCTTCATCATCGCCGGCATCAAGGAGCTGGCCGCGGCGAAGGTGGGCGACACTGTCACGCTGCTGAACCGTCCAGCCGCCGAGCCGCTGCCGGGCTTCAAGGAAGTGAAGCCGCAGGTGTTCGCGGGGCTCTATCCGGTCGAGGCGAACCAGTACGACGCGCTGCGCGACTCCCTCGAGAAGCTGAAGCTGAACGACGCGTCGCTGCAGTACGAGCCGGAAGTGTCCCAGGCGCTCGGTTTCGGTTTCCGTTGCGGGTTCCTCGGTCTGCTGCATATGGAGATCGTGCAGGAACGTCTCGAGCGCGAGTTCGACATGGACCTCATCACCACGGCTCCGACCGTGGTGTACGAAGTCCTGCAACGCGACGGCACGACCATCATGGTCGAAAATCCGGCCAAGATGCCCGAGCCGTCGAAGATCGAGGAGGTGCGCGAGCCGATCGTCACCGTGAATCTGTACATGCCGCAAGACTACGTCGGCGCGGTGATCACGCTGTGCACGCAGAAGCGCGGCAACCAGATCAACATGCAGTATCACGGCCGTCAGGTGCAGCTCACGTATGAAATTCCGATGGGCGAAGTCGTGCTCGACTTCTTCGATCGTCTGAAGTCGATTTCGCGCGGTTATGCGTCGATGGATTACGAGTTCAAGGAATATCGCGCCTCCGACGTCGTGAAGGTCGACATGCTCATCAACGGCGACAAGGTGGATGCGCTCTCGGTCATCGTGCACCGTTCGCAAAGCCAGTATCGCGGCCGCGAAGTCGCGGCAAAAATGCGCGAACTGATTCCGCGCCAGATGTACGACGTCGCGATTCAAGCCACCATCGGTTCGAACATTATTGCGCGCGAAAACATTAAAGCGTTGCGTAAGAACGTGCTGGCAAAATGCTACGGCGGTGACATTTCACGCAAGAAGAAATTGCTCGAAAAGCAAAAGGCAGGCAAGAAGCGAATGAAGCAGGTCGGGTCCGTCGAGATTCCGCAAGAGGCTTTCCTCGCGATTCTGCGTGTCGAAGACAAATAAGACGAACAACGGAACTCTATGAATTTTGCGCTGATTCTTTTTGTGCTCGTCGTTTTGACGGGTATCGCATGGGTGGCGGACAAACTGGTTTTCATGCCGCAACGGCGCCGCGCGGCGGAAGCCGCGGTCGCCGAATTCGACCGTCTGCAGGCACGCATCGGCGAGCGTTTCGCCGACGAAAATGCCGCGCAAACGCGCGCCCGTCTGCGTGACAACAAGCTGCGTCAACCGTGGTGGCTCGAGTATTCGGCGAGCTTCTTCCCGGTGATTCTCGTGGTGTTCGTGGTGCGCTCCTTCGTGGTCGAGCCATTCAAGATTCCGTCGGGTTCGATGGTGCCGACACTGCTGGTGGGCGACTTTATCCTCGTCAATAAATTCGATTACGGCCTCCGCTTGCCGATCATCAATACGAAGATCACCGAAGGCCGTCCGCTGCAACGCGGCGACGTCGTCGTGTTCCGCTACCCGAAAGACGAATCCGTCGACTACATCAAGCGCGTGATCGGTGTGCCGGGCGACACAGTCGCCTATCAGGACAAGAAACTGACGATCAACGGCAAGCCGGTTCCTGAAACGCCGCTGCCGGACTATCTCGACGAAGAGCGCCTCGGTTACGCGAAGCAGTTCGAGGAAAATATCGAAGGACGCAAGAACGCGATCCTGAATAATCCCGCCGTGCCGCCGTTCATCATCGGCGCCGAGGATTATCCATATCGCGACAACTGCACGTACAACGCACGCGGCGTGATCTGCAAAGTGCCGCCGGGCAATTACTTCATGATGGGCGACAACCGCGACAACAGCGCGGATAGTCGTTACTGGGGTTTTGCGCCGGATAAGAATATCGTTGGCCGCGCGTTTTTCATCTGGATGAACTTCAGCAATCTGAAACGCATCGGCTCGTTCAACTGAGTTCGCGTGCACCGATTGCACGACACGTCGCGCGATGGCCAACGCATGGTCAATTAAGTCGCGGCGTGTTGTTACACCACTTTAAGAAGCTGCGGTAACGTCGCTTCAGCACGCTTTTTCCGCTGGCCGTCCCGCCTTTTCGCGGGGTAAGGCACCCGCGTTATACTCTGCCCATGCCCCTATCTCCGTTGGAAAGCCGTTTGCGCTACGAATTTCGCAATGCGGAATTGTTGCGCCAGGCTTTAACGCACCGCAGTCATAGTTCCACGCACAACGAACGGCTCGAGTTTCTCGGCGATTCCGTTCTGAACTGCGCGGTGGCTGCGCTTTTGTTCCAACGCTTCGGCAAACTGGACGAAGGCGATCTGTCGCGCGTCCGCGCCAATCTGGTCAAACAGCAGTCGCTTTACGAGATCGCTCAGGCCCTCAATATCTCGGAAGGTTTGAGGCTCGGTGAAGGCGAGTTGCGCAGCGGCGGCTTTCGCCGGCCCTCCATCCTCGCCGACACGCTGGAGGCGGTGCTGGGCGCGGTATTTCTCGACGGCGGTTTCGACGCCGCCCAAACGGTCATCAAGCGCCTTTACGTGCCGATCCTCGATCACATCGATCCGCGCACGCTGGGCAAGGACTCCAAGACGCTGCTGCAGGAGTATCTGCAGGGCCACAAGATCGCGCTGCCTACTTACACGGTGGTTGCGACTCATGGCGCAGCGCACAATCAGCAATTCGAAGTCGAATGCACGGTGCCGAAGCTGGACGTGAAAGTGTCGGGTTCCGGTGCGAGCCGCCGGGCGGCGGAGCAGGCCGCGGCCAAGAAGGCGCTCGACGAGGTGATGGCGGCGGCGCCCGCCGTGGTCGCCAAGCCGAAGCGCTCGAAGGGCGCCCGCGCGGCGAAGCACGCCGAGCCTGAGATCGTGCCCGGCGTGACCGGCGTGCAGGCCGCGCTCGATCTGCGCAGTCCGGATCGCAAGGGCGAACGCGGTACTGGGCGGACCGAGGCCCGGGCGGTAGCCGCGGCAGCAATGGAGCCGTCCGCCGAACGGCCGTTGCCGACAGCCGCTGCCGCGCCGCTGGCCGTGATTCGCGCCGCGCACGTCGAATATAGCGGGCAAGAGAAATCCGAGCGCGCCGAGAAGGTGGATAAAGCGTCGGCTCACGGAGCCGACAAGTCGTCTGAGAAGGCGACTGACCAGGCGGCAGCGGACAAGCCAGCCGAGAAGTCCGATACGAAACCGACGGAGGCGAAGTCAGCCGACGCGAAATTCGTCGAAGCCGCCAGCGTCCGCAGCGCCGAAAAACAAACCGAAAAACACGCCGACAAACACCGCAGCCGCGACCCCGCAGCCGGCGCAGCCGTGCCCGCGCCCGGCATGCCGGCGTCCACCGAACACGAACCCGGCGTAGCCGACGCGGTGCAAACCCGCGTCGCCGATGCGGGCCATTGATTGCCATCGGCGCGTCCATTCCGCGCGCCGAGTTGAACTTGCCGTAGCCCGAATATGAACGCTCCCACTCCCACTGGTTTCCGCTGCGGCATGGTCGCGATCGTCGGCCGCCCGAACGTCGGCAAATCCACGCTGATGAACGCGCTGGTCGG
The DNA here is from genome assembly GCF_003330825.1 of Paraburkholderia terricola. Taxonomy (NCBI): domain Bacteria; kingdom Pseudomonadati; phylum Pseudomonadota; class Betaproteobacteria; order Burkholderiales; family Burkholderiaceae; genus Paraburkholderia; species Paraburkholderia terricola. The sequence continues at coordinate 2,966,734 of NZ_CP024941.1, read as the reverse complement.
CCAGAAAGTCAGTATCACGTCGCGCAAGGCGCAGACCACGCGCCACCGCATCACCGGCATTCATACGCTCGAAGGCGCGCAGTACATCTTCGTCGACACGCCGGGTTTCCAGACCAAGCACAGCGGCGCGCTGAACCGTTCGCTCAATCGCGCGGTCACGTCCACGCTGACTTCGGTCGATGCCATTCTGTTCGTGATCGAAGCCGGCCGTTTCGGCCCGGACGACCAGAAGGTGCTCGACCTGATTCCGCCGTCGGTGCCCACGCTGCTGATCGCCAACAAGCTCGACCGCGTGTCCGATAAGGATTCGCTGTTCCCGTTCATGCAGCAGATGAGCGCGCTGCGCGAGTTCAACGAAATCGTGCCGCTGTCGGCGAAAAATCCCGACGACATCAAGCGTTTGATGGCGACCGTCAAGCCGTTCCTGCCGGAAGGCGCGCCGATCTATGGCGAAGACGACCTGACCGATCGCAGCGAGCGTTTCCTCGCCGCTGAAATTCTGCGCGAAAAAGTGTTCCGCTGGACCGGCGACGAATTGCCGTACACGAGCACCGTGCTGATCGACAAGTTCGAAACCGAAGGGCGCCTGCGCCGCATTTTCGCGACCATCATGGTCGAGCGCGATACGCACAAGGCGATGATCATCGGCCAGAAGGGCGCCAAGCTGAAACAGATCAGCACCGAAGCACGTCTCGACATGGAAAAGCTCTTCGACGGTCCGGTGTATCTGGAAACCTTCATCAAGGTGAAGAGCGGTTGGGCCGACAACGAGGCAGGACTCCGCGCGTATGGGTACGAATGACGCGTCGATGACGCTGAATTCCGACGCTGACCCGGACGACTCCCAGCCGGCCGCGCCGGCGCGCGAGCCGTCCAGACGAACCGCCAAAAAATCCGCCCCGAGCGCCGGAAGCGCGCAGGGCGCCGAGGGCGAGCCGCGCAAAGCGCCGGCGCGCCGCGCGCCCAGAAGCGCTGCGTCCGCATCCGAATACCGGATCGCGGAACAGCCCGCCTTTGTCCTGCATAGTTACCCGTATCGCGAGACCAGTCTGATCATCGACGTGCTCTCGCGCGATCATGGCCGTCTCGCGCTCGTCGCGAAGGGCGCGAAGCGTCCGCACTCCGCACTGCGCGGCGTGTTGCAAACGTTCCAGCCGCTCGCGTTGTCGTGGTCGGGCAAATCCGAAGTGCGCACGTTGACCGGCGCCGAATGGGTCGGCGGAATGTTGCCATTGACCGGCGGCGCGTTGCTCTGCGGCTTCTACGTGAACGAACTGCTGGTTAAATTCTGCGCGCGCGAAGATCCGCATCCGCAACTGTTCCATCATTACGTCGTCACGATGACGCGTCTCGCGCACGACGAGCCGCCCGTGCAGGTGCTGCGTTCGTTCGAGCGCGTGCTGCTGCGCGAAACAGGCTATGCAATGGCGCTGGATCGCACCGTCGCGCGCAAGGCGGTGCAGGCCGAGGGCCGCTACGTGTTCGACCCCGAGCGCGGCGTGCGCGAGGCGTCCGACGATCTGCCCGCGCAATGGCCGGTGGTCGCGGGACAAACCTTGCTCGATATGGAACAGGACGATTACCATCGAGCGCAGACCGTGGCGCAAAGCAAAACGCTGATGCGCTTTCTGCTCAACACTTATCTTGGCGGCACGCCGCTCGCGACGCGCCAGATCCTGATCGACTTGCAGAATCTATGAGCTTCTTTCTTACGTCGCCGACCGTGATCGACCTGGGCGTGAACATCGATCACGTCGCCACGCTGCGCAACGCGCGCGGCACGACTTACCCCGACCCGATCCGCGCCGCGTTGCTCGCCGAAGAGGCCGGCGCCGACGCGATCACGCTGCACTTGCGCGAAGATCGCCGCCATATCGTCGACGCCGACGTCCACAAGCTGCGGCCGCTCCTGAAAACGCGCATGAACCTGGAATGCGCGGTCACGCAGGAGATGCTCGACATCGCCTGTGAAGTGCAGCCGCACGACGTTTGCCTCGTGCCGGAAAAACGTCAGGAGCTGACGACCGAAGGCGGCCTCGATGTCGCCGGCCAGTTCGAAGCCGTGCGTGCCGCATGCAGGCAACTCGCCGACGCGAACTCCCGCGTGTCGCTCTTCATCGACCCGGATGAGACCCAGATTCGCGCCGCGCATGAAGCCGGCGCGCCAGTGATCGAGTTGCACACCGGCCGTTACGCGGAAGCGCACGACCCCGCCGAGCAGCAGCGCGAATACGAGCGCGTGGTTCGCGCGGTCGAATTCGGCGCGACGCTCGGCATCAAGGTAAATGCGGGCCACGGTCTGCATTACACGAACGTCCAGCAGATCGCCGCGATCGAGGGCATCGTCGAGTTGAATATCGGCCATGCGATCGTCGCGCACGCGATCTTCGCCGGCTGGGACAACGCGGTGCGCGAGATGAAGGCGATCATGGTCGCCGCGCGTCTCGGCGCTCGCGCCTGATGCGGCCCGAGGCGGCGTCGCACATGGCGATCTACGGCATCGGCACGGACATCGTTCAGGTCAGCCGCGTGGCCGCGGTCATGACGCGCACCAAGGGCCGTTTCGCGGAAAAGGTGCTCGGGCCTGACGAGCTGCGCGTCTATCACGCGCGCCAGGCGCGTTCGGCGGCGCGCGGTCTCGCGTTTCTCGCCACGCGGTTTTCGGCGAAAGAAGCCTTCTCGAAAGCGATCGGCCTCGGCATGCACTGGCCGATGACCTGGCGCGCGCTGCAAACGCTCAACAAGCCGAGCGGCGAGCCGATGGTGGTCGCCTCGGGCGAACTGGCCGCGTGGCTCGACGCGCGCGGCATCACGGCGCGCGTGACGATCAGCGACGAGCACGATTACGCGGTGTCGTTCGTCATAGCGGAAACGGGGGCGGTGGCGCGAGAGCCCGTCGCACCGCACGCGCCCGCCAGCGACGAATAAAACTCGAAGGCGGCCGCCCTGGCCGCGTCTTTTTTGCCCTGAGCTTCCTTCTAGCGGAATTCGATGAAAACAACTCCCGGACCGGTCATGCTCGACGTGGTCGGCAAAACGCTGAACCACGACGACAAGCGCCGCCTTGCCCATCCGATGACCGGCGGCGTGATCCTGTTCGCGCGCCACTATGAGAGCCGCGCGCAATTGATCGCGCTGACCGATTCGATCCGCGCGGTCCGCGAGGATCTGCTGATCGCGGTCGACCACGAGGGCGGGCGCGTTCAGCGTTTTCGCACCGACGGCTTCACGGTCTTGCCGTCCATGGGCAAGCTCGGCGCACTGTGGGACAGCGACGTTCTGCACGCGACCAAGGTGACGACCGCGATCGGCTACATCCTCGCCTCGGAGTTGCGCGCGTGCGGCGTCGACATGAGCTTTACGCCCGTACTCGACTTGAACTACGGGCAGTCGCAAGTGATCGGCGATCGCTCGTTTCACCGCGATCCGCGCGTGGTGGCGCTGCTGGCGAAGAGCCTCAACCACGGCCTCGCGCTGGCCGGCATGAGCAATTGCGGCAAGCACTTTCCAGGGCACGGTTTCGCGCACGCGGACTCGCACGTCGCCATGCCGGTCGACGACCGCTCGCTCGACGAAATCCTGCGCGACGACGTGGCGCCGTATGACTGGCTCGGTTTGTCGTTGGGATCGGTGCTTCCCGCTCATGTGGTCTATCCGAAGGTCGATTCGAAGCCGGCGGGTTTCTCGCGCATCTGGTTGCAGGACGTTCTGCGCAACAAGCTGCGTTTCGAAGGCGCGATTTTCAGCGACGATCTTTCGATGGAAGCCGCGCGCCAGGGCGGCACGCTGACCGAAGGCGCGAGCGCCGCGCTGGAGGCCGGTTGCGACATGGTCTTGATCTGCAATCAGCCGGATGAAGCGGAGAAGGTGCTGGACGCGCTGCGCTTCACGCCGTCGAAGGAATCGCGGCAGCGCCTCAAACGTATGCGGCCGCGCGGCAAGGCGCTGAAGTGGAGCAAGCTGGTTGCCGACCCGCAGTATCTGCAAGCGCAGGCGTTGCTGCGTAGCGCGTTCGCATAAGCCACGCGGTAGCCACGCAGCAATCGCGCAGTGGCATTTAAGCGGACAAAAAAACGGCGCCTCGAATCAATCGAGGCGCCGTTTTTATTCAGGCCGGTTCGCCGGCCCGAAAGATCGCACGACTCAGTTCAAACGCATCCGCTGCAACTTGTTGTACAGCGTCTTCGGGCTGATCCCGAGCAGCGACGCCGCGCGATGACGCGTGCCACCCACCGCATCGAGCGTCGCGCGAATCAACATTTCCTCGACGTCCGCGAGCGGCGTGCCGACAGTGACCTGCACGCGGCTCCCGTTCAGATCGCGGCCGTTCGCCGAAGCCGTCTCGTCGGCGCGCAACGATTCCAGCACATCGCCCGACGCGTGATACGCACGCCGCACGCGATCCTGGAGTTCCCGCACGTTGCCCGGCCATTCGTAGGCGAGACATTCGCGCAGGAAGTTCGGGCCGATCTGCTTGGCGGCTTCCGAGGTGCCGCGCGCGGCCGCTTCGAGATTCAATTCGTCGACGGTCGCCTGAGCGATCAGCGCCGCATCCTCGCCACGTTCGCGCAGCGGCGGCAGCGTGACCGCGGCGGCTTCCAGCCGCAGCGCGAGATCTTCGTGCAGGCTGCCGTCGGCGACCGCCGCGCGCGGCATTTTGCGCGTGGAAGCGATCAGCCGGAAGTCCGTCACCACCTGATTGCTGCCGCCGACCCGCATGAAGGTCTGCGAATCGAGCGCGCGCAGCAGCGCTTCCTGCTGGACCCGCGGCAATTCGGCGATTTCGTCGATGAAGAGCGTGCCGCCGCTTGCCTGTTCGAACAGACCCGGTTCGCGCTGCTCCGCGCCGCTGAACGCACCGCGTTCGTGGCCGAACAGCAGGCTGTCGAGCGAGCGCTGCGCGGCGAGGCTGCCCGCGCTGCGGCAATCGAACGTGACGAACGGACCCTTGCGGCGCCGGCTCATGTCGTGCAGCGTGCGCGCCGCAACGTGCTTGCCGGTGCCGGCCTCGCCGGAGATCAGCACGGCGGCTTCAGTCGGGGCGATATGCTCGATCGTGTCGTAGACGTGCTGGATCGCCCCGTCGCGGCCCAGCATCGCGCCGAAACGGCCGAGCTGGCGCAGTGACGCGCGCAGCGTCTGGACTTCCTCGGTGAGTTCATACGGGCGCGGAATACGCGCAAGCAGACTGCGCAAACGCGGTATGTTGACCGGCTTGAGCAGATAGTCCCAGATGCCGTGCCGCAAGCCTTCGATCGCGCTCTCGACCGTCGCGTTGCCGGTCATCACGATCACGGGCAAGGCGCCGCCCGGCGGATGCGCCGGCAGATGCTGCAGCAAATCGAGGCCGCTGCCATCCGGCAGATTCAGGTCGACCAGCACGACGTCGGGGATGAAGCGTGTCAGCGCGGCCCGTGCCTCGGCGATTGTGGTCGCGGTATCGACGGAAAAGCCGTCGGCGGCGAGGATGGCGGACAGACCCGACAGGCTATTGGGATCGTCTTCAACAATCAGGGCGTGTGGCATGGCGAGCGCAATTTTTTAATGGACGGAATACCGTGTGGACCGCACCAGACAGTCTCTGGCGCGACCCGCGGGCGCGATGGCTGGCCGTTACTGCCGGTCGAATGCGAGGCCACCCGGGCAGCGTTTGCCAATGCGGCGCGGGCGCGGCGACTCGGCCGGCATGAACGCGGCGCACGGCGTGTCCCTCTCCATGCAGGCGAGGCGGCGGCGATTCGACTCATGTAGTTCTGGTCCTTTTTGCTTCTCAGCGGATGCGGTGCCCGGCCTGACGTTTATGACGTGGCCAGACACGGGCACTTTCTTCACAGGGTCGGTCAGAAATCCCGGTTGCTGTCGAAGAAGCGGCGTACTTCGAGTTCGGCCTCGTCCCGCGTTTTACCGTAACGCTCCTGGATCAGGCCGGTGAGTTTGTCGGCGCGGCCTTCGGCCCGGATCAGTTCGTCGTCCGTCAATTCGCCCCATGCCGTCTTGGCCTTGCCGATCAACTGCTTCCACTTGCCTTCAGCGATGTCGTTATTCATCTCGCACCTCCCGAGTTGAGAAAAAAATAAAGCCATGCTGGCGTTCTTCGATGGTAAGCAGTGACTGTGCCAGACGCGTTTATCCAAACGAATCAGCGGCTTGGGGCAGGGGGCTGGACGGCGGACGGGCAATTTTGGGAAGGTTCCCGGTAAAGTTTTCCTCAACGATACACGGCGGCGCCAAAAAGAAAAAGCGCCCAGGACGGGCGCTTTTTTTTTGCCATTTTTTTCCGGTGCCGGTGTTGCCCCGGCGCCGGAGTCAGGCTTGCAGCGCGCTTAAGCGCGGCTGCGGTATTCGTGCGTACGCGTGTCGATTTCGATCTTGTCGCCGATATTGCAGAAAAGCGGCACTTGCAGTTCGAAACCCGTGTTGAGCTTGGCGTTCTTCAGCACCTTGCCCGACGACGTATCGCCCTTCACAGCCGGTTCCGTATAGATGATCTCGCGAACCAGCGTGGTCGGCAGTTCGACCGAGATCGCCTTCTCGTTGTAGAACACGACTTCGCAAGCCATGCCGTCTTCGAGGTAATGCAGCGCGTCGCCCATCATCTCGCCTTCGACTTCGAACTGGTTGTAGTCGGCGTCCATGAACACGTACATCGGGTCGGCGAAGTACGAGTACGTGACTTCCTTGCGCTCGAGCACGACGACGTCGAACTTGTCGTCCGCCTTGTAGACGCTTTCCATGCCTGCGCCGGTCAGCAGGTTCTTGAACTTCATCTTGACGACGGCGGAGTTGCGGCCCGATTTGTTGTATTCGGCCTTTTGCACGACCATGGCGTCTGCGCCGATCATGACGACGTTGCCGGTGCGGAGTTCCTGTGCGGTCTTCATAAAACTGTCCTGTACGAAATAAGTAGCTTCAACTATTGCTCAACGGCATACGGCGCAAGCGGCTTCGGCGCTTCTCGCATTGCGCGCGGTGCGCCGTTTGAAGCGGGCGCGCCGGCGGCGATGCGGGAAACAAGGCCGGCTCGCTGTCGGAATCCACGATGGCGCCGCCTGTGCGCGGCTCATGCAAACTCTGCAATCCGTTACCTGCTTTTTACCCTGTGCGGGCGTGTACACGAGTGGCGCCGATGCGCTGAACACGTCCTTTCCCGATTTTCTTGCCGTTCGCCGCTGCTTACCGGGAATGATGAGAGCGGGTCGTGCATCTTTCGAGGCACGTTGATCAGGCAGGTCGATCTGGGTAGGTTCGCTGTTGCGATCGGGCCGCGCTTGCGTCGTCGGCCGTTGGATAACCGCTTATTTTAGCTGAGTTTTTGCGAATAAGGCCAGATTTCCCGCGAGGTCGCCCGCCTGCGCCAGTTCGCCCGCCCAATCGGCCGCGCGCTGCATGAGCACCGCCCGGTGGCGCTGGAATTCCGCCCAGTCCGGCCGACCGGCGCCGTTCCACGCATGCCAGAAGCGCGCGAGGGCGTGTCGAGCGTCGGCGGGCAGCGTGCGGGCGTAGTGGGCGAGGGCGGCGTCGAGCTTGGGCAAATGGGCGTCGTCGGCTTGCGGGTAGATGTGCCAGACGAAGGGCTTCGCGGCCCATTGGGCGCGCACGAACGAGTCTTCGCCGCGCACGAAGTTGACGTCGCTCGCCCAAAGCAGCGCGTCGTAGGCGGGTTGCCGGGTAAAGGCGAGTGCGTGGGCGGTCAGGCTGCCGACTTCGGCCCGCGCGCCCGCGGCGAACGAAGGCAAGCCGAAAAAGCGCGCGATCGCCCCCGAGATGCGGCCTTCCGGCACCAGCAGCACGACCGGCTCGTCGCTGTCGCGCCACTGTTCGAGCAGACTGTCGACAGCGGGGTTTTCATAGGCGAACAGCGAAACCACGGTGGCCGCGGCGGGCGGCGGCGCGCGGCCGGTGGTTTCCAGCCACCATGCCTCGCGCGCGGACGGCGACGTCTCGAACGCCGTGCGCGCGGCGTCGAGATGCCGTTCTTTCAGCACGCCGCCCGTGCCGGGACCGAGCCCCGGGAAGAAGAACGTCTTGGTGAGCGGGTAGCGCGGGTGCGGCGACGGCCGCAGGTGAAAATCCGCGACCCAGTCCTCGGCGCTCAGATATTCGAGGTTGACCCACACCAGCGTGCGCTCGCGCCGCGCCATCGCGGCGACGTAGATCGGCGGCAGTTCGCAGGCGAACGCCTCGATCACGACGTCGGCCACTTCGAGCGTAGCGCCCGCATGCGCGGGCTCGTGCCAATGTTCGATGACGATGCCGCTCAACGTCTGGCGCGCGCGTTCGAGCGCCAGCGATGGGCACAGTTTCTGGAACGCGTGCAGGTCGTCGACGAACACGCGCACCTGCCAGCCGTGTTCGCTCGCGAGCTGGCGCGCGAGGCGCCAGCACACGCCGATGTCGCCGAAGTTGTCGATCACCGCGCAGAAGATATCGCAGGCGATGGCCGTGGACGCGGCGGGCGGTGCTTCGGAATGGGGCGTGGCGGCGGACATGATGGCGTGGGTCGCGGAGTCGAACGGATTCGAAGCCACGCGGAATGTTCTAAACTGGCGATTCTAAAGCACTCGTTCGCGGTGCGCGCGCCGGTTCATCGGAGCGCGCGACACACGGAACAAGGCTTCGCGAGACCGTCCCATCCTACCGATTCTGCATGACCGAACCCGAAGCAACCGACGTTTTCGAGCCGAAACAAGTGCTCGCCCAATTGCCGCATCTGCCGGGCGTCTATCGCTATTACGACACGCACGGCGCGGTGCTTTATGTAGGCAAGGCGCGCGACCTCAAAAAGCGTGTCTCGAGCTACTTCACGAAGACGCTACTGTCGCCGCGCATCGCGATGATGGTGACGCGCATCGCGCGCGTCGAGACGACCGTCACGCGTTCCGAGGCCGAGGCGCTGCTGCTCGAAAACAATCTGATCAAGGCGCTGGCGCCGCGTTACAACATCCTGTTTCGCGACGACAAGTCGTACCCCTACCTCAAGCTCACCGGTCACAAGTTTCCGCGCATGGCGTACTACCGCGGCGCCGTGGATCGCAAGAATCAGTACTTCGGTCCGTTTCCGAGCGCGTGGGCGGTGCGCGAAAGCATCCAGATCCTGCAGCGCGTGTTCCAGTTGCGCACCTGCGAAGACTCCGTGTTCAACAATCGCACGCGGCCCTGTCTGCTGCACCAGATCGGCCGCTGCACAGCGCCATGCGTCGCGGCCATCAGCGAGGAGGACTACGCGCGCGATGTCGCCAACGCGTCGCGCTTTCTGCTGGGCCGCCAAGGCGAGGTGATGAAGGAGCTCGAGCAGAAGATGCACGCGTTCGCGAGCGAGTTGAAGTTCGAGCAGGCCGCGGCGGTGCGCAATCAGATGAGTTCGTTGTCGACGGTGCTGCATCAGCAGGCAATCGAAGTCGGCAGCGATAGCGACGTGGACATTCTCGCGGTGGTGGCTCTTGGCGGCCGCGTCTGCGTGAATCTGGCGATGGTGCGCGGCGGCCGGCATCTCGGCGACAAGGCATATTTCCCGGCGCATGTGGAAAGCGCGTTGACGGTGGACGAGGGCGGCCTCGAGGAAGGCCGCGGCGAGGCGCTGGTGGACGTCGCGGCCAATGCAGGTTTGGTCGCGCAACCAGGCACGAGCGGCGAAACCGGCTCGCCGGATGCTGCTGACGTGCTCGCGATCGCGCAAGACATGCCATCGGAAGAAGAGGAAGACGAAGACGCCGCGCTCGAAGCCGAGGCAGATGACCTCGGCGAAGCGGATGCCGAAGCCGGGTCGGAATCTGAACCGTCGAAGCCGCGCAAACGCCGCGCGGCCGGCGGCATCGAGTCCGAAGTGCTGGAAGCGTTCATCGCGCAGCATTACCTGGGCAATCGCGTGCCGCCGGTGCTGGTGGTGAGCCACGCACCGTCCACCCGCGAACTCGTCGACGTGCTGATCGAGCAGGCCGGCCACAAGGTGACGGTGCTGCGTCAGCCGCAGGGCCAACGGCGCGCCTGGCTCGCGATGGCCGAACAGAACGCACGGCTCGCGCTCGCACGCCTGCTGTCGGAGCAAGGCTCGCAGCAGGCCCGCACGCGCGCGCTCACCGATACGCTCGGCATGGAATGCGACGACCTCGCGCATCTGCGAATCGAATGTTTCGACATCAGCCACACGATGGGCGAGGCGACCCAGGCGTCGTGCGTGGTGTATCACCATCACAAGATGCAGTCGTCCGAATATCGCCGCTACAACATCACCGGCATCACGCCCGGCGACGACTACGCGGCGATGCGCCAGGTGCTCACGCGCCGCTACGAGAAGATGGTCGCGCAAGCCGCCGCGAATGCCGCCGACGAAGCCGCCGAGTTGCAAAGCGATGCGGCCGCCGATCCGTCGCTCGCGTCGGATGCCGCCGAGCCGTCGGCGGCGGGCGGCATCTTGCCGACCATCGTGCTGATCGACGGCGGCAAGGGCCAGGTCGAAATCGCGCGCCAGGTGTTCACGGAACTGGGTCTCGATACCGGCATGCTGGTCGGCGTCGCGAAGGGCGAAGGGCGCAAGGTCGGCCTCGAGACCCTGATTTTCGCCGACGGCCGCGCGCCGCTCGAACTCGGCAAGGAAAGCGCGGCGTTGATGCTGGTCGCGCAGATTCGCGACGAAGCGCACCGCTTCGCGATCACCGGCATGCGCGCGAAGCGCGGCAAAACGCGCCAGACCTCGCGGCTCGAGGAACTCGAGGGCGTGGGCGCGAAGCGGCGCCAGCGGCTGCTCGCCCGCTTTGGCGGACTGCGCGGCGTGGTGGCGGCCAGCGTCGAGGATCTGGCCAGCGTCGAAGGAATTTCACAGGCGCTCGCGGAGCAGATTTATCGGCAATTGCACTGATTCTTTGCGGCCAGATGCGCGGTGGTTGGTGCATGCGTGGGTGAAAAGCGGGTAATAGGCGGACGAACAGGCGACAAATAAGCGGCGCGCGGGCCTTGCCCGCGCGCCGCTTTGCTTGTGGCAGGCCTTGTGACGCGGCACAATTGCATCTCCCTTGTCAGACGCTGCACCTGCCCATGCCGTTTAATTTCCCGATTTTCCTGACTTGGTTGCGGATCATCCTGATTCCGCTCGTCGTCGGCGTGTTCTATTTGCCTGACATGATGATGAGCCCGGCGCACCGCAATGTGGCTGCCGCGACCATCTTCGTCCTGGCGGCGCTCACCGACTGGTTCGACGGCTTCCTCGCTCGCAAGTGGAATCAGACCTCGGCGTTCGGCGCCTTTCTCGACCCCGTCGCCGACAAGCTGATGGTGACCGCGGCGTTGCTTGTGCTAGTGCAGCTCGCGCGGATCGATTCGGCGATCGCGCTTGTGATCGTCGGGCGCGAGATCGCGATTTCGGCGCTGCGCGAGTGGATGGCGCAGATCGGCGCGTCGAAGAGCGTGGCGGTGAATTCGCTCGGCAAGTTCAAAACCGCTTGCCAGATGGTCGCGATTCCAATGCTGTTGTACTACGGGCCGTTGCCGTTCGGCGGCGGCATCGTGGTCGACACGCGCGTGTGGGGCCTGTGGCTCATCTATCTGGCCGCGTTCCTGACCATCTGGTCGATGCTCTACTACATGAAGCTCGCATGGCCGCAGATCCGCGAGCGCGGCGGTGCTGTTTGAGGGCTCGTTCACGGTGCGGTTTGTCGCGGGCTCTCGCGTGTGCTGCGTCGTGCATTTCGTCCCGGTAATGGCAAGAAGGACGGGCGTGAAGACCGCGCGTTGCGACGAGACGGTGAGTGAAATCTTTTCGGTTAAAGACGTTCGCAAAAGGGGTTGACACGTTTCAGCCGTTTCTCCATAATCTCGTTTCTCCGATGTGAGCAGTTCGAAACGTCGGAAACAGTAGGCAGGCAGTAGCAGCAAGAACGCAGCAGTAAGCAGCACAAAAGCAGTAATACGCGGGAGTAGCTCAGTTGGTAGAGCGCAACCTTGCCAAGGTTGAGGTCGCGAGTTCGAGCCTCGTCTCCCGCTCCAGTTTTCGAAGCAACGCGTTGTTTGGCGAAGTAAAAGTGCAAGGCGTTGTGAAGCAGTGCAATGCGGGAGTAGCTCAGTTGGTAGAGCGCAACCTTGCCAAGGTTGAGGTCGCGAGTTCGAGCCTCGTCTCCCGCTCCATACCAAGGGGAAGCAACGCTTCCCTTTTTGTTTGGTAGGCCGGTCCCAGAGGTTGGCAGCCAGATAAACCTGCGAATCTGCAGCTAGATTCCAGTCCGCTTGCGGCGCGATAGCAAAGCGGTTATGCAGCGGCCTGCAAAGCCGTTTAGGCCGGTTCGACTCCGGCTCGCGCCTCCAGTAGTTGATGTAAGGAAAAGCCCCGACTCGTCGGGGCTTTTCTTTTTCAGCGTCTTGTCATGCATGTCGATGCGGTGCGCGCAGTGTGATGCGAGGCGCTTTCCAACTATCGGCGCCAGGTCGATACGGTATTCAGAAGCGTCGGCTATAGGAAATCGCGACGGTGCGGCTGCGGCCATCCCGGCTATAGCTGATGGCCCAGTTGGTCAGCAATGCTCCGGTCAGCGCGCCCGCTACGTCGGCGACCAGATCCTTGTACGAAAACCCGCCGCCGCGGCACGTGCCGTCGATGCCTTCCTTGATCAAGCCAGGTATCGTACCGATCAGCGTGCCGTAGATCACGGGATGCTCGGTGTCGCGCGTCAGGTAGGCGCCCAGTGCGCCGAAAGGCGCCGAGACCGCGAAGTGCTTCAGCTTGTCGCTGTGAAACCAGCCATCCGATGTTTGCATGCGATACCCACCGCGTCCCCCGTTGCAGTCTATGTCCGCATGCGCCGCAGCGCTTACGCTTAGCATCGTGGCAAGCCAGATGCCGTGTCGCCATTTTGTTGACATGTTTTACTCCCCCTTTTGTTTCTACGTTTTCGTTTCGACGTTTTTCTTATCGGGACGCATACCGGGCCGGTACCCGATTTGCGCGTCGCCAATCTGTGTTGTCGTTTTACAGGGGGGCATGCGTGGGAAACGTCGGTTGCCATACGACCATTCCGCCAACTGTGTGCGCTATGCCGCAGATGCGGATAATGGCGGCTTCGCGTGCGGGTAATCACGCACGGCCAAAGCCGGCATCTCGAACACCGCTGCGTTTTTCCGCTGTTGGGATTGCGCTCGGCGTCACTACGTGAATCGCTCGCTTCTTCGCATCATTTTCCCGTCCGCACCGAGGCTGCATGTATCTACAACTCACCGGCACCCAGGTCCGTTTGCTGGGCTCGATGCATCTGTTCCCCGCGGCGAGCCGCAAGATGCCGCCGTGGATCGCCGAAGCGTACGACTGGGCCGAAGCGCTGGTCTTCGAGTCCGATCCGCCGACGATCCTGCCGTTTCTGAAGGCGCATCCGCACGATGGCGCAAACCGGCTGCGGTCGCTGCTATCCGCCGATGCCTGGGACCGTCTCGAGGCGGCGTGGCCCGTCGAGGGAGCATTGGCGCCGCTCGCCGATCTGCGTCCGTGGGCGGCGTTGATCGTCGCGCCGACGTTGTTCCAGCAGGTGGTCGAAGGTGTCGAGCCGCGCATGCTGCGCTCGGCGATCACGCAGGGCAAACCGTATCGGTATCTGGAGACCGCGCGGGAAGTGGCCGCGTCGCTCGAATCGATTCCGCTCGATGCGATCGGCGCCGCGCTCGACTTGCTGATGTCCGATCTGGCGGAACCGCAGCGCACGCTCGAGCGGATGCACGCGGCCTGGCTGGACGGCGATCTGGCCGAGGTGCAGCGCATTGCCGCCGAATCGCCGATGTTCAATTTGCCAGGCATCCGCGAGGCGATTCTCGATGCACGCAATCGCGCCTGGGCGGCGCGTTTGAAGGACTTGCCAACGCGTCCCGAACGGACGTTGGTAGTGGTGGGCGCGCTGCATCTGTGCGGTCCCGGCAACCTGATCGACTGTCTCGCGCATCCCGTCGAACCGGTTTTTGCGAGCACGTAGCGCATTCGCGTCTCGCATGCCTTGCGGCATCATGAGTTGAGCGTGAACGCCTGTATTCGCCCGCACCTGCTCGACGCGCGCAACGCCCAGGCTCAGCGCGGTTATCAGATCCGCTATAGCGTTGGCCAGAAGCAATACGATCCGGTGCGGCATGGCGCGATCGGCGAACTGCTGGCGGCGGCCGATGCCGCGATGTACCGCCACAAGCAGGCGTCGAAAGCGCACACCGTTCATAGCCGCTGAACGCGGCTCGGGGCGTCAGCGGGACCGGACGTGCTTCATGCGCCGCGAGCGTCTCACGCTGCTTTTTGCGCATGCATCGTCACGATGCGCGCGCTGCCGCATGGCTTAAGCGCAGCGCGCCCGGCATAATTGCGGATCGCCGCCACCAGGTCCGGCCCACTTCTTTGAGCCTTTCCATGAACGAACCGAAGCACACTGCCGCCGCGCGGCTCGCTGAAATCGAATGGCGCTGGAAAGCCTTCGACGAACTCACGAGCGCCGAAGTCTATGCCATGCTGGCCGCCCGCAGCGCGGTATTCGTCATCGAACAGCATTGCCTGTATGGCGATATCGACGGGCTCGATACCGACGCCTGGCATCTATTGGCCTACGGGCCCGGCGCAACGCGTCCGCCGCTGGCCGGCTATCTGCGCGTGCTGTTGCCCGACGCCGATGATGCCGATATCCGTATCGGTCGCGTGTTGACCACCGCGGATTTTCGCGGCATCGGTCTCGGCAACGCGATGCTCGAACGCGCGCTCGAACATATCCGCGCGCAGTGGCCGCGGACGCCGGTTCGTTTGCATGCGCAGGCGCATCTTCAAGGCTTCTATGGGGCGTTCGGCTTCGCGCCGGTATCGGAGATCCACGAAGAGGACGGCATTCCGCACGTCTGGATGCGCTCGGCCTGAGCGCCGTCACGAAGCCCGGCGCGTGCGCGCCGAACGGCCGGCTCTTGTGCCGGACGCCTGGCTCAGCGCTGGCCGCGCGCCAACGCTTGCGTCGCCAGCGCGCGCCGTTCGCCGCGCAGGCGTCCGCGAGCGGAGAGCCGCATCCAGTGACGCAGCGCCACCAGCGCGCCAATCACGCTCATCATCGAGCCCGGAATCCATAGCAATAGCCCGCCGATCTGCTGATCGCGCATCGGACTCAGCCACGTGAAGGCGCGGCCGCAGATCGAATAGATCGGATACAACTCGCGCGGTGTGAAGAAGATGAACGCGCCGAGGATGATTTGCGGCGGTATCGCGGCGATCACCACCAGCACGCGCTTGCCGGGCGACAAACGCGCCGGCGGCGCCGGCCGCGGATCGAGCACGAGCCACCAGAACAGCAGGCCGTCGATCACCATGCTCCAGTTCATCACGCGATAAAGCCGCCAGTCGAGCATCGCGACGAAATGCACCGGCGACATCAGCCAGAAGTAAATCAGGCCGACGAACAACGTGACCGCGACCACCGGATGCATCACGATATCGAGCAGTTTGCGCACCGCCGGGGTTTCGAGCGCGGGCCGCACGAAGCGCTGCCGCCAGCCGAACGGAATCCCCGCGCGCAATGCGGTGCCCGGATACGACAGCGCAATGAAGAACGGCCCGAGGTGATGCAGCACCAGATGCTGCGCGCGATGCATGAAGAACTCATGCTCGAAGAAATAATCGAGCCGCGTATGCAGGGCGACGTATAACGCCACCAGCCCGAACCAGAAGGAAACGCGCCGGGCGACCGACAGCCTCGCCTTGCGCGCGCCGCGCACGAACAGGATCGCGGGCACCAGCAGGGCGATCACGACGGTCGGCGAAAACTCCCAGGGATCGAGCCAGTAGAGCAGGTTCATCGCGGCGGGTTACTTGATCTGGGCCGGCGATTTGACGGCGAACGGCGCGTCGAGCGTTTCGCCGTCGGAGAACTTCAGCTTGAGACGCACCGTGTCGCCTGGTGCGATCTTGCGCTTCGCATCTTCGAGCATGACGTGATAACCGCCCGGCGCAATCGCCACCTGGCCGTGCGCGGGCACCGTGAGCTTGTCGACCATCACCATCTTCTGCGACGAACCGTTCGACACGGTCTGATGCAGCATCGCGTCGCCATAATCGCTGCTCGAAATATCGACGAGATCGACCGGCTTATCGCTGGTATTCACGAGCGTCGCGTAGCCGGCGGCGGGCAAGTTGTTGGGCAGCCAGCGGACCCAGGCGTCCTTGACGCTGATCGCCTGCGCGCCGGCGGCTTGCGCGGCCGGAGCGAAACCGAACGAAAGGGCGAGGGTGCAGGCGAGGGCGGCGAACGTGTTTTTCTTGATCGACATAAGTGGAATCGGAAAGGTCAGGAGCGGTCATCGATGATACGGCGCAGGTCCTGCGCGATCGCATCGGGGGTGTCGTGGTCGGTGGCCAGCAGACGCGCGCGGCCTTGCGGATCGAACACGTAGACGGCGGAGCTATGGGTCACTTCGTAGCTGCCATTCGGGTCGCGCTTTTCCATCTGATAGGCGACGCGGTAGCGCTTGGCGAGCGACTCGATTTGCCGGTCGGTGCCGGTCAACCCTTCGGCGTGTTGCGAGTCGAAGGCGCCGACGTAATCGTGCAAGGCTTGTGGCGTATCGCGCGCGGGATCGACGGTGATGAACAGGATGCGCACTTTTCGCGCGTCGGGGCCGAGCTTGCCGAGCACTTGCATTAGCCGGCCCATCGTTTCCGGGCAGACATCCGGGCAATGCGTGTAGCCGAAGTAGACCAGCGCGGTGCGGCCCTTGAACGAATCGCCGTCGACGGCGCGGCCGTCGTCGGCGGTCAGCGTGAAGTCGAGGTCCGGCAAGTGGCCGGTCACATTGGTCAGGTGCCAGGGCTCGGCGCGTTGCGTGCAGCCGCCGAGCGCTGCCAGCGCGGCGATCGCGACGACCGCGCGCAGCGCTAACCGTTGTACCAGGCGTGGCCGGTCTGACGGTGCGGGATCGGCTTGCCGGCGTCGGGATGAGATGGTCGGGAACAAAGCAGGTATCAATGACTCGATTAAAAAGCGGCGCTTGAAGGGCAGCCGCCATCGCCGCCAAGACGCGAGATCGTGCAAATATGAACGTGACCGCAACGGTCCGCGTGGCAGCGACTGTATCGCAAAATCTCCGGTGGCGTCGTCGAGCGCCCGCTGGCGCGTGGTTTGCGAGGCAATTTGACGCACGCCGATGAAAGCCGGCTGCAGCCTGATCGTTCTCTTTTTGAATGCAATCCGAAGCGGTCTTGCCGCGCGCCGTCAGGCCGAGCCTGTGTCTTCGCTTACTTTCTCGAAAAATTGACTGATGCGCGGTAAGATGCGCACACTTTTCCGGCCGCACAAGGCTGAAAGGCAAAACCAACCGATGCAAGTACTTCCGGCTGTCCTGTCTCCGAGCGAGACGGCATTTTTCTTCGATTTCGACGGTACGCTCGTCGAGCTCGCACCCACGCCGGATGGCGTGCAGGTCGAACCTCGCGTGGTCGAACTGCTGAGCGAACTGCGGCGTTTGACGAACGGCGCGGTCGCGGTGGTATCCGGCCGCGGCATCGACAGTATCGACGCGTTTCTCGGCATGCCCGACCTGCCGATTGCCGGCCTGCATGGCGCCGAGCGGCGCGACGCGAACGGCGACACGCAGCGCATCGGCTTTCACGATCAGCGGCTCTTGCGAATGGAGCAGGTGCTCGCGCAGGTGGTCAACGAACATCCCGGCATGCTGCTCGAGATCAAGGGCGCGGCGCTCGCGCTGCACTACCGCAACGCGCCGGACCGCGAGCCGGTGGCGCGCGAGGCGACCGAGCGTCTGGTGGCCGATTACCCCGGCGCATACGTGCTGCAGCCCGGCAAGATGGTCTACGAAATCAAGCCGAAGGACGTCGACAAGGGCCGCGCGATGCGCGCGTTCCTGGACGAGCCGCCGTTCGTCGGCCGCTTCGCGGTGTTCGCCGGCGACGATCTGACCGATGAGAAAGGCTTTGCCGTCGTCAACGAGCGCGGCGGCCTGTCGATCAAGGTCGGCGTGGGCGAGACGATGGCGCGTACGCGCATCGAATCGATCTCCGCGCTGCTCGACTGGGTCGAATCGATTATCGCGGCGGCGCGCAGGGCATGATCGCCACGCCGCGCCGCTCAACGCACCTAACGCACCGTATCGGGAATCGCGCTTCATGAGCCGACTGATCATCGTATCGAACCGGGTTGCGCCGATCTCGGAGGGCGGCCCGGCGGCGGGTGGTCTGGCGGTCGGCGTGTACGACGCGCTGAAGGAAACCGGCGGCATGTGGTTCGGCTGGAGCGGCGACGTGCTGAGCTCGGGTCAGCCGCGGATCAAGGTCGAGGAACGCGGGCCGGTGACCTTCGCGACCATCGCGCTGATGCGCCGCGACTACGATCAGTACTATCGCGGCTTCTCGAATGCGACGCTCTGGCCCGCGTTCCACTACCGCGCCGATCTGTTGCACTACGACCGGCACGACTTCGAGGGCTACGGGCGCGTCAATGCATGGCTCGCGCAGCAACTCGTGCCGCTTCTGCGCGACGACGACGTGATCTGGGTCCACGACTATCACCTGATTCCGTTCGCGCAGGCGCTGCGCGCGGCCGGTGTGAAAAATCGCATCGGTTTCTTTCTGCATATTCCGTTTCCGGCTTCGCAGGTGCTGCTCGCGGTGCCGCCGCATCGGGAACTGGTCGAGGCGCTGTGTTCGTTCGATTTGCTGGGCTTCCAGACCAAGCCGGACTTGCGCGCGTTCTGCGATTACATCGTCAACGAGGCGAACGGCACGGTCGACGCATCGGCGAGCGGTCCGCTCATCGTTCACGCGTTCGGCCGCACGTTGCGCGCGTCGGCTTACCCGATCGGCGTCTATCCGGACGAGATCGCCGAACTGGCGAAAGCCGGCGAGCGCGGCAAACCGGTGCGCACGATGAAGGCGACGCTGCATTCGCGCAAGCTGATCATGAGCGTGGACCGCCTCGATTATTCGAAGGGGCTGGTCGAGCGTTTCCGCGCCTTCGAGCGTCTGCTCGAACATGCGACGGCGCAACGCAACAAGGTGTCGTTCCTGCAAATCGCGCCGCCCACGCGCGCTGACCTGCACGCGTACCAGGACATTCGTCTGCAACTCGAAGGGGAGTCGGGACGCATCAACGGCCGCTTCGCCGAACTGGACTGGACGCCGATTCTCTACATTCACAAGCAATACGAGCGCTCGGTGCTGGCCGCGCTGTTTCGCACCGCGCACGTCGGTTATGTCACGCCGTTGCGCGACGGCATGAACCTCGTCGCCAAGGAATATGTGTCGGCGCAAGACCCGGAGAATCCGGGCGTGCTCGTGCTGTCACGCTTTGCCGGCGCGGCACAGGAACTGGATGGCGCGCTGATCGTGAATCCGGTCGACATCGACGGCATGGCCGAAGCGCTTGCTCGCGCATTGGACATGCCGCTTGCGGAGCGCCAGGCGCGTCATCGCGACATGATGGTGCAGTTGCGGGAGAACAATGTGTCGGTGTGGCGCGATAACTTCATGCGCGATCTGCAAGGTGTCAACGGCGCGGGGAATGGTGCACGGAGCACCAGAAGCGGGAAGGCGCGCGCCGTGGCGGGGAAAAAGGCGGCGCGCGAAACGCTGGCCGGATAGCGCTTTAAAAAGGCTGCCTTCCCAGGTTCGGAAAAACAGAAAAGCCGCTTTCGAGCGGCTTTTCTGTTTGCAGCTTGCTGACGGGTCGCAGCGCGGGGTTACAGCGCAGGGTTACAGCGCGTCGCGCGTGGCTCAGACCACGTGCTGTTCGTCGACTTTCTTGCCGCCGACATGCAGCGTCGCGCCCTTGCCGTACTGCTTCGACAGCAGATCGCGGTACAGACCGGGGCGCAGGCGCAGCTCTTCCGGGCTGCCGTCGTCGATTACCTTGCCGGCGCTCATCACGATGATCCGGTCGAAGTTGTTCAGCGTCGACAGGCGGTGCGCGATCGCGACCACCGTGCGGCCCACCATCAGGCGGTCGAGCGCTTTCTGGATCGCTTCTTCCGACGCGCTGTCGAGCGCCGAGGTGGCTTCGTCCAGCAGCAGGATCGGCGCGTTCTTCAGGATCGCCCGAGCGATCGCGATGCGTTGACGCTGGCCGCCGGAAAGCTTCACGCCGCGGTCGCCGACGATCGTGTCGAAGCCTTCCGGCATCGCCTCGATGAAGTCCGTGCAACGCGCCTCGCGGGCGGCGGCGAGCACTTCTTCGCGGCTCGCTTCGGGACGGCCATAGGCGATGTTCTCGTACACGGTGCGATGGAACAGCGAGATATCCTGCGGCACCAGCGCGATCGCATGGCGCAGGCTGTCCTGAGTGATCGTGGCGATGTCCTGGCCGTCGATTTTGATCGCGCCGCCCTGGGTCTCATAGAAACGCTGCAGCAGCGCCAGCACGGTGGACTTGCCCGCGCCCGACTTGCCGATCAGGCCGACCCGCTGGCCCGCCTCGATATGCAAATCGAAGTGATCGAGAATCGGACGGCGGCGCGGGTAGGCGAACGTCACGCCTTCGAAGTCGACCCGGCCGCCTTGCGGCACGAGTTCCGTCGCGCCGTCGCGATCCGGCATGCCGTGCGGCTCGAGCAGGGTGCGCACGGCCTCCGCGAGCCGCGCCACGTGCTGCGTGACGTCGACGAGCGCCACGGCCAGATCGCGCGTGCCGTGCAGAATCGTGAAGCCGAGCGAACTGACGAGCACGATGTCGCCGGAAGTCGCCCGGCCCTGGTCCCACAGCCACAGCGCCCAGCCGAGCAAGCCGGCCGAGAGCAACGCGGTGATCACCGCGTGCAGCAGGCGCAGCTTCTCCAGATACAGCAGGCTCTGCTGGCGCGCCTCCATTTCCGCCTTGACGGTCGCGCCGAAACGCTGCTGCTCGCGAAACGTCATGCCGAACGCGCGCACGAGGCCCATGTTGCTGATCACGTCGACCAGTTCGCCGTCCACGGAGGCCGCCCGGGTGGCGAAATGATGATGACGCGCCGAGCCGCGGCCGGCGAGCTTGTACAGCACGACCGACAGGATCGCCGAGCACAGCATCAGGCCGCCGGCCATCAGCGGATTCACCGCGGTGATCATCACGATCGCGCCGAGCACCGCGATGCACGGCGGCAGCACGTTCCAGGCGGTGGTGTTCTCGGCGGTGTACACCGCGTTCGAGGTGGCCGTGATCCGGCTCGCGAGCATGCCCGGCTGCTTCTCCGAGTAATAGGTCGGCGAGTGTCCGCTCAAATACTGGAACAGATCGCGCCGCAAGTCGCCGGTCACGGCGACGAACGTGTGCGCGGCGACCCAGCCGCCGACCCGCCACAGCAGGTTGTCGGCGGCGATCAGGCCGACCAGGATGGCGAACGCCCCCCACAGCGGACCGGGATGATGCCGGCCCTGGCCGAGCACGTCGATCAGGTGTTTGATCGCGTATTGCGATGCGAGCGCACAGCCCACGGCCGCGAATACGCTGCACACGACGATCGCATGCGCGAGCGGGTGGCGGCGAATAAAGCGGAAAAGAAACGCAAGCGGCCGATGCGCATAGCTCGCGAGCTTTGCGTTCTGGGCGTTGCGCTGGGCGATGGTTAAGTGTTCCAAATTGATCGTGGGTTCGATGGGTTTCGGCTTGCGCATGCAAAGCGCGGGCCATACGGAAAAAAGGGTTCGCCGCGAACCCGATGCTTCGCATTGTAAACATGCAAAAGCGATTACGCCCTGGGTATCCGGGCCGTGACGCGAGTGATTTCGCGATAGAACTGCACAACCTGTAGTTGCTCGACCGCCCAGCACGGCGTGGGGTTCACGCCGGCTGCGAAAAGTTTCGAGATACAATTACAAATTGCCTTCAACCGAGGCGCGTCATTGCTTCAACGCTGCCGGTAAAGTTGACGCGCAAGCTTGCAAGAGCTTGCACATGTCGGGTCGACCGGACCTGTCCAAGGCCAACCGCCACTGTAGAACCGCCTTATAAAACAAGGGTTTGTAAAGTGTTTCCCTCGTGTAACAACGTAAAGACTTTGAAATGTCGTGGCGCGGCAAGGATTCGGGCATCGATAATGCGTGCTCCGTAGGCTCCTGAAATTTCTGACAGTTTGTCAACGTAGGCCGCGCGAGTGCGTTTACCGGCACATGCGCAGACGGTGATCGACTGGTCTGGGCCACTATCCAGGCGACCCATCGCAAGATTTCTCGAAGAATCAGGCCGCGCCGGCATGTCCGGCAGGCGGCCCGGGCGAGCAAGCGAGTCGCTTTTATCAAACGCAGTACCTTTGCCTGATTTTTTACGAGGAGTTCTTCATTATGCGAATCGCTCAAATCGCTCCGTTGCACGAGGCGGTTCCTCCCAAGCTGTACGGTGGTACGGAACGCGTCGTGTCCTACCTGACCGAAGCGCTGGTCGAACAGGGCCATGATGTGACGCTGTTCGCGAGCGGCGATTCGCAAACCTCGGCAAAACTCGAAGCTTTCTGGCCGCAGGCGCTGCGCCTCGATCCGACCATTCGCGACGTGATGGCGCCGCACATGCTGTTGCTCGAGGAAGTGCGCCGCCGCGCGGACGAATTCGACGTGCTGCATTTCCATATCGACTATTACCCGTTCTCGCTGTTCGCCCGCCAGCCGGTGCCGTTCGTGACCACGCTGCATGGCCGTCTCGATCTGCCGGAATTGCAGCCGATCTTCAACACGTTCAGCGACGTGCCGGTGGTGTCGATTTCGGACAACCAGCGTATTCCGCTGCCGCAGGCGAACTGGCTGCAAACCGTCTATCACGGCCTGCCGGAAAACCTGCTCACGCCGATCAAGGACGTGAAGCCGAGCTACCTCGCGTTCCTCGGCCGCATCTCGCCGGAAAAGCGTCTGGACACCGCGATTCGCATTGCCCAGCAAGCCGGCATGCCGATCAAGGTTGCCGCGAAGCTCGACAAGGCCGACCGCGCCTATTACGAAGAAGTGATCAAGCCGCTCATGTCGCTGCCGCACGTCGAATACATCGGCGAAATCAGCGAATCGGAAAAGACCGAGTTCCTCGGCAACGCCCACGCGCTGCTGTTCCCGATCGACTGGCCGGAGCCCTTCGGTCTGGTGATGATCGAAGCCATGGCTTGCGGCACGCCGGTGATCGCGTTCAATCGCGGTTCGGTGCCGGAAGTGATCGAAAACGGCGTGTCGGGTTTTGTCGTCGAAGATGAAATCAGCGCGGTCGCCGCGGTCAAGCGTCTGCACACGTTGCCGCGCGAAACGGTGCGCAAGGCGTTCGAGTCGCGCTTTTCGTCGAAGGTCATGGCGCAGAACTACGTCGCCACCTACGAGGAACTGCTGCGTCAGAAGCATCGCACGGTGCTGCGCGAAGTCAACGCCAGCTAATGCGCCATAGGTAAAAGCAGTCAAGCCGTTTCACCAGGCGCTTTCGGGCGCTCACTGAACCGCGAATAACGCCCCGTGAGCCACTCGCCGCGGGGCGTTGTTGCATGCGCGCCGCGTTTTTCCCGAGGAGCGGCGGAAATGGAGGGTTTCGTGTCTGCAAGAATGGGTCACCCTCCGTAATATCCCTATAATGGCCGTGCCGCAAATTTGGCTGCGGCGCCGCCGACGACAGGAGGATGCCTTGGCGAGAACGAAAGAGACGCGCGCGAACGCGGCGCCCGGCGCCGGAACGATTTTCGCGCTGCGCGCCATCGGTCTCGTGCTTCTGGCTCGCTGGCTGTTTTCGATGGCGCAGATGGACCTGGGCGCGGCGCTGTCGGCGATGGTGTCCTCGCCGTGGGCGTGCATCAACCTCGTGTTCCTGTTCCTGCTGATCTTCCTGCCCGGCGCGCGCGCCGTGGCCGAGCGTCCGTTTCATCCGCTGCCGCAATGGCTGCGCCAGGCGCTGCGTCTGTTTGCTTTCCTTGGATTCCTGTTCGCGGTCTGGTCGGTGGGCGCGTTCGCGGCGAGCGCCGGTTGGCGGCGCACCGTGCAAACGGTGGCGGCCACCAACGGCTGGCTGCTGGCCGCGCCGGCGCTATACGCGGCCGTCCTGTGGATTTGCCGCCCGCGCGCGCTGTGGCGAACCAATGTCGCCGCGCGCCGCTTTGCGATCGGCCGCTATGCGGTTGCGCTCGATCCCGTCACGCGCACAGTGAGCGTGTGGGCCGAGCGTCGCAAGGTGGGGCAGTACGACGCTCGCGAATTGTCGGTGCGTTGGGCCGCCGCGCAAGGCGTGCGCGGCACGCCGGCGGCCGCTCGCACGGTGGTGTTCGCGACGGCCGGCGAGCCGGACGGGCACGCGGCGCCTCGCTCGACCGCTGCGCCGTCGCTGGCGCGCGGCGCCTTCGGCCGCCGTCCGAAAATCGAATTGCTGTGGGACTCGCCGGCTGCTGCCGGCCATAACCGACAGACCGTATTCCGCACCGCGCTGACTACCGAAGGCGATCGGGTCGCCGCGCGTGCGCTCGACACGTCTTTGCAGCAAGTCTGAATCCGACGCTTTGTGCAGTCGGCCACACGCGGTGGCCGAAGCGGGCGTCGTAAAGTATGCGCTGGTCGATAATGAAGTGAGTGCCGCACGGCGCTGCAAGGCCGGCGGGTCAGACGTACACCGATCGTATCGCGTCGTTTGCAGGAGTCGCTATGCTGGTTCGCTGGTTGCTTGCCGCCATTCATCTGCTCGCTTATGGGTTCGCGCTCGCGTCGATTCTCCGGCGTACCTGGGCGCTACGCCGAGCCACTGTGCCCGCGGCCTTGCGATCCCTGTTCCGCGCCGATACCCGCTGGGGCCTCTCCGCACTGGTGCTCGTCATTACCGGCTTGATGCGCGTCTTCGGCACCTACGAAAAAGGCGCGGACTACTACCTGCATGAGCCGCTCTTTCACGTCAAGATGACGCTGCTCGTGGTGATTCTCGTCCTCGAAGTACCGTCGATGCTGGCGCTGATGCGCTGGCGCGCCGCGGTGAGGAAGGGCGCCGCGCCGGATCTGCGAAAGGCGCGTTCGTATGCCCACCTCAGCGTGATCCAAACGGTGTTGCTGGTTTTGATGGTGTTCGCGGCCGCGGGAATGGCGCGCGGCATTGGCTTGTCCGCGGGCGCGGTGTAGCTGGCGCACTCCAACGATAAAACCGGGCGGGGCTGCGGTCGCGTTGTACGGCCAACGCGCTAAGCGTGTGAAACGCCAGCGCAAACCGTTTGCTACCGGTACTTACCGGCGGTCTCCGCTCGACGTTCCACACATTCGTTGCAAGTTACTTCCCCACGAGCAGACTGGAATCATCTGTCCGGTTTGCCTTGGCGGCCGCCGTTTCGGGCAAGGTATCCGGCTCGCTCAAGCCCTTGATGAGTTCCAGCGCCTGACGTTCGAACAACCGCCGGTACAGCCCGTTCTCGAGCTTGATCAGCGCGTCGTGACTGCCTTCCTCGATGACCTTGCCCTTGTCCAGCACCAGCAACCGGTCGAGTGCCCGCACGGTGGACAGGCGGTGCGCCACCACTAGCGTCGTGCGGCCCATCATCAGCCGTTCCATGGCCTGCTGGATCAGCACCTCGCTTTCACTGTCGAGGCTCGAGGTGGCTTCGTCCAGAATCAGGATCGGCGCGTTGGCGAGAAACGCGCGCGCGATCGCCACGCGCTGACGCTCGCCCCCCGACAGCTTCACCCCGCGTTCGCCGACCCGCGTGTCGTAGCCGTTGGGCAGCGCCGCGATGAAGTCGTGCGCGCTGGCGAGCCTCGCGGCGCGCTCGATCTCGGCGCGGCTCGCGCCGGGCCGCGCATACGCAATGTTCTCCGCGAGCGAGCGGTGAAACAGCACCGGCTCCTGCTGAACGATCGCGATCTGGCTGCGCAACGACGCTTGCCGCACATGCGCGATGTCCTGACCGTCGATCGTGATGCGGCCTTCCGACAGATCGTAAAGGCGTTGGATCAGCTTGATGAAGGTCGTCTTGCCCGAACCCGAATGGCCGACCAGTCCGACGCGTTCTCCGGGCGCGATCCGCACGGAGAAGTTGTCGTAGAGCGGCGTGGCGTTCGCACCGTAATGGAAGGTGACGTGCTCGAAACGAATCTCGCCCTTGCCGATCACGATCGGACCCGCGCCCGGCTGATCCTCGATGCCGAGCGGCTGACGTTCCAGCGACACCAGCTCTTCCATGTCGTTGACCGAACGCTGCAGATTGCGGATGTGCATGCCCACCTCGCGCAGATAACCTTGCAGCATGAAAAACATGGTGAGCGCGAACGTGATGTCGCCGACACTCGCCTCGCCGCGCATCCACAACAGCAGCGCGGCGCCGAGAATCGCAGCCTGAATCGCCACCAGCATGCCGCCCTGCACGCCGCCATTGATGGTGCCGCGCATCCACGTGCGGCGCGTGCGATGACGCCACTTGCCGATCACGCCCGCAAGCAGCGCTTCTTCGCGCTCCTCGGCACCGAACGCCTTCACCACGCCGTTGCAACTGACGGCGTCGGCGAGCGCGCCGCCCATGCGCGTGTCCCACGCATTCGCAAGGCGCGCGGCGGGCGCCACGAAGCCGAGCGACAGGGCCACGGTCACCGCGATATACAACACCGAGCCGATGCCGACGACCGTGCCCATCATCGGCCAGCGCCAGCCGAGCAAGGTCGTTGCGCCGACCAGCATGACCAGCGACGGGAACAGCGCGATCAGCAGCGTATCGTTGAGCAGGTCGAGCGCCCACATGCCGCGCGTGATCTTGCGCACGGTCGAGCCGGCGAAGCTGTTGGCGTGCCAGTCGGTCGAAAAGCGCTGCACGCGATGAAATGCGTTCGCGGCGACCTCGCTCATCATCTTGAGCGTGAGCTTGATGATGTGAAAGAACACGCCCTGGCGAAGCAGGGTGGCGCCGAGCCCAAGCGCGCTCAGCAGGCCGAAGGCCGTGAGCGCGGCGTGCCAGGCGACGGCGTTGCCGGCCGAGCCGGACGCGATCGCGTCGACGAG
The DNA here is from genome assembly GCF_003330825.1 of Paraburkholderia terricola. Taxonomy (NCBI): domain Bacteria; kingdom Pseudomonadati; phylum Pseudomonadota; class Betaproteobacteria; order Burkholderiales; family Burkholderiaceae; genus Paraburkholderia; species Paraburkholderia terricola. The sequence continues at coordinate 2,939,849 of NZ_CP024941.1, read as the reverse complement.
ATGCCCGGCGAACATCGGCGTGAGCACGTCCGCCACGGCCGAGAGCAGCACGAGCACCGTGATGGCGACGATGCGCCAGGGCTGCCGTGCCCAATGCAGGAAGGTGAAGCCGAGGACGTCCTTGAAGGCTTGTCCGCGAAAGTCGAGTTTTTTTCTGGTCATTTGCGACGACCCGGCGACGCGTGAGCGCACCGAGGTTCCAGTCAGAAGCGAGAGAACGAGACAGTCGAAGCGTGCCGGAAAGCACCGGCAATGAAACTGTGGACTGTCTAGGGTTTTGCGCGGAACGCCGGGTTCAGGCGGAGCCGCGTAAGCGACGGATTAAGGTCGCGAGACCATGTAAGGGATGGCGATGTGCACTGCAAACATGTGACGCCTCCCTATGGTCGAATGAGGTGAAGAAGATGGACGGGGCGAATGCCCGAGTGCCGACTATATCAGCAAGTGCCTGGCGGCTGCAATCGTACGAAGTTTCGGTGTTGACGCGCAAGCCTGACGAGGCTGGCGCACTGCGGCATGCAATCAGACGCTGAAGCTTGAGCGGCAAATAGAAAAGGGCCTACGCATTTCTGCATAAGCCCTTTAGTCTTCGGTGATCGACACACCAAAATTCTGGTGGGTAGTACTGGGATCGAACCAGTGACCCCTGCCGTGTGAAGGCAGTGCTCTACCGCTGAGCTAACCACCCGAAGAGACCCGAATTATGTCAGGGTTTTTTTTACGCGTCCAGTATTTTTTAAGCGGCTTGCTCATCCGCTGCGGGCACGGTTTCGAGGCGCCACACGCTCGTGCCCTTGACCGCCTTGTCGAGACCGTCCAGCACGGCCTGATGCGCCACGATTTCGTCGTCGCTGGCGGCGATCACGACCAGTTCGAGCGAGTCGATCGCCACACGCGGCGCATGCTCGTTTCCATTCGCGTGAGACTCGCCGAGCATGTCGATGACGAGGCTTTCCTGGCCGCGCGTCATCGCCAGATAGACCTCGGCGAGCAACTCCGAGTCGAGCAGCGCGCCGTGCAGCGTACGGTGCGCGTTGCTGATGCCGAAGCGATCGCACAGCGCGTCGAGTGAATTGCGCTTGCCGGGGAACATCTGCTTGGCGCGCGCGAGCGTGTCGATGATTTCCCCGCAATAGGTGCTGACGGGCGGCAGACCCAGCAGGGCGAACTCGGCGTCGAGGAAGCCGATATCGAATGGTGCGTTGTGAATGATCAGGTCCGCACCCTGGATGAAGTCGCGGATCTGGTCGGCGATCTCGCCGAACTTCGGCTTGTCGCTCAGGAACTCGGTGGTCAAGCCGTGCACCGCCAGCGCGCCCGGATCGCTGTCGCGTTCCGGATTGATGTAGAAGTGCAGGTTGTTGCCGGTTAGCCGGCGGTTCACAAGTTCGACGCAACCGAGTTCGAGAATCCGGTCGCCGGTGCGTGCGTTCAGGCCGGTGGTTTCGGTATCGAGGATGAGTTGGCGCATGGGGGATTAGCCTGCTTCAAAAAATTGCAGCAAAAAAGACGGTGCGCGCATGGGTGCCGGCGCGGCGGCGGACGTCACAGTTCGGCGAGCGACGCGACGCCGCGATTGGCCAGTTGATCGGCGCGTTCGTTTTCCGGGTGGCCATTGTGGCCGCGCACCCAGCGCCATTCGATTTCGTGTTGCGCGACGAGCGCATCGAGCCGCTTCCACAAATCGGCGTTCTTCACCGGCTGCTTCGCGGCGGTGATCCAGCCTTTCTTTTTCCAGCCGTGAATCCATTCGCTGATGCCCTTCTGCACGTACTGCGAGTCGGTATGCACGACCGCCTTGCAGGGGCGCTTCAGCGCTTCGAGCGCGGCAATCACGCCCATCAGTTCCATGCGATTGTTGGTGGTATTCGCCTCGCCGCCGAACAGTTCTTTTTCCTGGTCGCCGAAGCGCAGCAACGCGCCCCAGCCGCCGGGGCCGGGGTTGCCCTTGCAGGCGCCGTCGGTATAAATATCGATGTGATCGGAAGTCATTGAGTGTGGTTGCGTGTGTTCGGTGTGGCGGCGGGCGCGAGGCCCGGAGCGAGGACGGGTTTCTTCACTTTCAGCGGGCCGACGAGACGCATGCCGCGCACGCGCTTGATCGCCTTGATCATGTAGGTCGCGCCGAAAATCGGCCACCAGCGGTCGCCGGCGGCTTCCATGAAACCATAGCGGGACAGCCACTGATCGCTGCCGAGGGGCGGACGATAGCAGCCGAAGCGCCCGCGTTCAAGGTCGAAACCCAGCAGCTTGATCCAGTCCTTCAGGCGAGTGAAGGCGATCAGATCGACCGCGGCGGGCACAAAGGGCCGCCCGGTCATTTTGCCGACCGATTGTCGCGCGCCCCATAACGACAGCGAGTTGAAGCCGAGAATGATCAACTGGCCTTCGGGCATCAGCACGCGCTCGGCTTCGCGCAGCAGCCGGTGCGGGTCGCTGGTGAATTCCAGCGTGTGCGGCATCACGATCAGGTCGACGCTTTGCGCTTCGAACGGCAAGTCGAGCAGATCGCACCATACCGCGCTGCGTCCGGACGGCGCGGTCAGGACGGTGGGCTCGGCTTGCGCGGAACGGTTACCCGCGGAGCCGTTGCCGGCCTGCGCCGGGCCACGCGGAAAAGTGTAGGGCGCGCTCGCGCCGCTCGCGGCATCGAGCACCAGCCCGCGGCACGGCATGCGGTTTTCGCGCAAGGCGTCGAGCTGCGGCAGGCCAAGTTGCAGCGCGTGGTAACCGAACACGTCCGACACCACGCGGTCGAGCTGGGTCTGCTCCCACTCGAGCACGTAGCGGCCAGGCGGTGAATCGGTCCAGGCGGGCCAGTCTATAATCGCTCGGTCAGTCATATCAAAATGCGTCGCCTATGAATGCGCTCGAGTACGTACCGGTCCCGGCGTTTGAAGACAATTACATCTGGGTCGTTTCCGACGGACACCAGGCGGTGGTCGTCGATCCGGGCGAAGCCGCACCCGTGCTCGCCTATCTGGCGAAACGAGGTTGGCGGCTGAGCGCTATTTTACTCACGCACCATCATCAAGACCACGTCGGCGGGGTGGCCGATCTGCTGAATGGCCAGGCCGTTCCCGTGTACGGCCCCGCCGGTGAAGCGATCGAGCATCTCACACACCGTCTCCGAAATGGTGATCACGTGACGATCGCGGCCCCCGCGCTCGAATTCAGCGTGCTCGAGGTGCCTGGTCACACGAGCGGACATATTGCCTACTTCCAGGCGGCAGACCCGCGCGGCACGCCGCACGTGTTCTGCGGCGACACGCTGTTCGCTTGCGGTTGCGGCCGGCTGTTCGAAGGCACGCCGCAACAGATGCTCGCGTCGCTTGATTCGCTCGCCGCGCTGCCCGGCGCGACAGAGGTCCACTGCGCGCACGAGTACACGCTGTCGAACATCCGCTTCGCGCTCGCCTGCGAGCCGGACAATGCCGAGCTGCAAGCCTGGCGCGACAAGGCGAGCGAACTCCGCGCGCGCAATACGCCGACACTGCCCACCACCATCGCCCACGAACGCGCCGTGAATCCGTTTTTGCGCGCCGGCAATCCGGCCGTTCAAGCGAGCTTGCAGGCGCAGTTGCATGAGAAAGTCTCTGACCGGTTGGCGGCATTCACATTGATGCGTGAATGGAAAAACCGCTTCCGTTAACCGGATTCGCATGAGGGTGTTGTTCAGGGGAATAATCCGAAAAATTCGCCAAGCCCTAGATTTACTTGATTTTTTCGTAATTTTCCGATTGACGTGGACGTTGGCGTTTCGTACTATCGGCTCAAATTCCAGCCCTTGTGGAAACCGAGACGTTCATGAGATTTATCTTAAGTGCGTTGCTGGTCCTGACACTCGCCGCTTGCGCGAGCCAGGGACCGACAACGAATAGCCCCACCACCGCAACAAATCCCGCCAGTCAGCAAGCCGTAGCCGACGCCCTTCGCAAGACAGCCACCGCCAAAGAGACGATCAACGTCGATCAGGGTTCAGTCACTCAACTGACCAGCGCGGATGCCGATCTTTGGGGCCGTATTCGCCGCGGTTTTCAAATGCCGGATTTGCAGACCGACCTCGTCGACATGCAGGTCAACTGGTACGCGCAGCGTCCCGATTACGTGCAGCGCATGACCGAGCGCTCGCAGAAGTACCTCTATCACATCGTGGAGGAACTCGAGGCGCGCCATATGCCGACCGAGCTCGCGCTGCTGCCATTCATCGAATCGGCGTACAGCCCGCAGGCTTTGTCCGTGGCGAAGGCGGCCGGCATGTGGCAGTTCATGCCCGGCACCGGCCGCACCTACAACCTCAAGCAGAACATGTGGCAGGACGAGCGTCGCGACGTGCTGGCCTCGACCAGTGCCGCGCTCGACTATCTGTCGCGTCTGCATGACATGTTCGGCGACTGGCAGCTCGCGCTCGCCGCGTACAACTGGGGTGAGGGCAACGTGCAGCGCGCGATCGCGCGCAATGAAGCGGCGGGCTTGCCCACCGACTACCTCAGCTTGCGCATGCCGAACGAGACGCGCAACTACGTGCCGAAGCTGCAGGCGGTGAAAAACATCGTGGCGAACCCGCAAATGTACGGGCTCGCGTTGCCGTCGATTCCGAATCACCCGTATTTCGTCACGGTCACCACCTCGCACGATATCGATGTGGACACGGCTGCCAAGCTGGCGAATCTTTCGTTGGATGAATTCCGTTCGCTGAATCCATCGTTCAGGAAGCCGGTGATTCTCGGCGCCACGCAGCCGCAGATCCTGCTGCCGTTCGACAACGCGAGCGCCTTCGAGCGCAATCTGAAGACGTATTCGGGTTCGCTGTCCTCATGGACTACCTACACCGTCACGGAGCGTTCGGCGCCGGCGGCGATCGCGCAAAAAATCGGCGTCGACGCCGACACGCTGATGGAAGTGAACAAGATTCCGGCCGGCATGCGTCTTAAGCCGGGCTCCACGATCGTGGTGCCGCGCGGTTCGGACGACGACGAGGACATCAGCGCCGATGTTGCCGAAAGCGCGGTTCTGGCGATGGAGCCGGACGTCCCCGATACCCGCAAGATGTTGATCCGCGTGCGCCGCAATCAGAGCATGGCGGCGATCGCCGCACGTTACGGCGTTTCGCTCGGCCAGCTAAAGTCGTGGAATCGCACGCATCGTAACGAGGTTTCGCGTGGCCAGGTCATCGTGCTGCACGTGCCGGTGGGCAAGACGGTGCCGAGCGAACCCGGCCCCGAGCGCATTGCCACCAACGTGCAAGGCGGCGGCGTCCAGAAAATCGGCACGCGGGTCGGTGACACGAAGAAGGGCCGTGGCCGTTCAGCGGTGGTCAAGGTGGCCGAGCCCGCGGGCAAAGCCGGCAAGCCGGCGGCATCCGCGAGCAAGGGCAAGGTGACGAAAGCGTCGGCTTCCACATCCAGCAAGGTGTCGAAAACCGCGGCGGACACGAAGAAGAGCAAATAGCGCGAAAAGCCGCTCCGCCTCGGTAGTGAGGCCACGCAGTACTGGAGCACCGCCGCCATAGCGATGCGCTCGCACCGAAGTCTTGCCAACGCCGTCACCTGTGTGACGGCGTTTTTCGTTGTGCGGTTCATCGCGGGCGAGTTCGACGGATTTCCTTTATCGTTCGAGCTTTGGCCGACCGGCCGCCCCGATCGAAGCTTATGTCGTCGACCCAACTGCGCGTCTTTCTCCTGTTTTCCGCCGGCTACTTCGTTTCGTACGTGTTTCGCGGCGTCAACCTGGGCTTTGCTCCGTTCATCACGCATGACCTGGGCTTGTCGGCAACCGACCTCGGTTTGCTGACCAGCCTGTATTTCCTTGGCTTCGCGGGCGCGCAAATTCCGGCCGGCGTGTTGCTCGATCACTTCGGCGCGCGGCGCGTGACCGCCGCGACCCTGCTGTTTGCCGCGCTCGGAATAGGGGTGTTCGGCGCCGCCCATAGCGTCGGCGTGATGATGGTCGGGCGGCTCCTGATCGGCGTCGGCGTGTCGGTGTGCCTCGGCGCGGCTTTCAAGGCGTTGGCGCAGCACTTCGCGTCGGCGCGCCTGCCGCTGATGAACGGACTCGTGATGGCGATCGGCGGTTTAGGCGGCGTGATGGTGGGCTCGCCGCTCACGTGGGTGCTCGGCTTCGCGAGTTGGCGCACGGTCTGCGTGGGACTGGTTCTGCTGACGGTGCTGGTGGCGCTGGCGCAATGGACGCTTGCGCCGGACGCGCACGAAACGCGCCGACAGGCGAGTCTTGGCACTCAATTCAAAGGCACCTTGCATATCCTGGGCAGCGCCGCGTTCTGGAGAATCGCTTCGTTCTCGGTCGTCACCCAAGGCGTGTTCTATGCGATGCAATCGCTATGGGTGGGCGCCTGGTTGCGTGACGTTCAGGGCTTCCAGCCGCCCGAGGCGGCCGCGCTGGTGTCGATTCTGGGCTTTGCGATGATGGCGGGCTGCGTGGGTTTCGGCGCGGCGGCGCGCGTCCTCGAACGCCGCGGCGTCTCGCTGTATGCGTTTTGCGGCGTGGGCATGGCGCTTTACGTTGCGACGCAAATGCTGATCATGTTCCGCGCGCCGCTGCCCGCAAGTCTGCTGTGGGCGGCGTATGGGATTTTTGGCGGCACCGGCATTCTCAGCTACGCGGTGATGGCACGGCATTTTCCTGCGCAGATGACCGGCCGGGTGAACACCACGCTCACGCTCATCATCTTTCTGCTGATCTTCGGTTTTCAGATTGGCGTGGGTGCGGTGCTGTCGCGCTGGCCGGCGAGCGGCGGCCACTATCCGGCGGTCGCGCATCTGACCGCCTGGGGCATTCTGGTGGGGCTGCAGGTGTTGAGCGCGGTCTGGTACGTATTGCCTGGCCGCACGCCTGTTCGGCCGGTCGTGCTGCATGCGGAGCACGAGGCCTGAGACTGTCGCGCGGCGCTTCGCCGGCCCCGAGCGCGTTTGCCGACGCTATCCCGATTCCGCTCGCCGCAGGTCTTGTCCGACGGCGGCAGCGCTCCGGCCCAGCAAGGGTTTCGCCGATTTCTGCGGACGCGCGCCCTGGTTCGCTCCCCATCTCGGATTTGGAGAGAAGGGCAGTTTCCAGCTATAATTACAAGGTTTGAGCTTATCAACCCGCACCCTAGCGCCTACCTCTCCCATACCGTTCATCCGCCGCGCGCCGTTTGCGTAGCAAGAAGGGCCACGCACCCAGCCGATCCGTCCAGACAATGGGCTCATCGCGCCCCTTGCAACGTCGACGGCAGTACGCGAGCGAGTCTGCGCGCGCATCCCGTGGATGCTTTTCGCTGCGGCTCGCAGTCGGATAGACAGGTCGGCAACAGGGTGTTCCCCAAGGAGTCTCCCGTGTTGCCGTCATTTTCTCCCGCTCTGCTCGCGCTCGCCGACGGCACGGTCTTTCGTGGTTATTCCATCGGCGCCCCAGGGCATACGATCGGCGAAGTCGTGTTCAACACCGCTATCACCGGCTATCAGGAAATCCTGACTGATCCGAGCTATGCGCGCCAGATCGTGACCCTCACGTATCCGCACATCGGTAACGTCGGTGTGAATGCTGAAGACATTGAAGCTACGAAAGTCCATGCCGCCGGCCTGATCATTCGCGATCTGCCGGTTCTCGCGTCGAACTTCCGCATGGAGCGCACGCTCTCGCAGTATCTGCAGGACGAAGGCGTGGTCGCCATCGCCGGCCTCGACACCCGCAAGCTGACCCGCGTTCTGCGCGACAAGGGCGCACAGAACGGCGCGATTCTGGCCGGCTCGGACGACGAGGCCAAGGCCATCGAACTCGCGCGTTCGTTCCCAGGCCTCTCGGGCATGGACCTCGCAAAGGTCGTGTCCACGAAGGAAGCCTACGAATGGACCCAGACCGAATGGCGTCTTGGCACGGGCTACGGCAAGCAGAATGCGCCGAAGTACCGCGTGGTCGCGTTCGACTACGGCGTCAAGTACAACATCCTGCGCATGCTGGCCGAGCGCGGCTGTCACGTCACGGTGCTGCCGGCGCAAGCCAGCGCGGCTGACGCGCTCGCGCTCAACCCGGACGGCATTTTCCTCTCGAATGGCCCCGGCGATCCGGAACCGTGCGACTACGCAATCGCGGCCACGAAGGAGCTGATCGAGCGCGGCATTCCGACGTTCGGCATCTGCCTCGGTCACCAGATCATGGGGCTCGCTCTCGGCGCGAAGACCCTGAAGATGAAGACCGGCCACCACGGCGCAAACCATCCGGTGAAGGATCTGGACGACGGCCGCGTGGTCATCACGTCGCAGAACCACGGCTTCGCGGTCGACGCCGACACGCTGCCGGCCAACGCCAAGGTCACGCATGTCTCGTTGTTCGACGGCACGCTGCAAGGCTTCGCGCTGACCGACAAGCCGGCGTTCTGCTTCCAGGGGCACCCGGAAGCATCGCCTGGTCCGCACGACATCGCCTATCTGTTCGACCGCTTCACCGGGTTGATGGACGCGAAGAAGGCAGGCAGGACCGCGGCGGCGTAAGAGGCGATAGAAGCGGGCCTGTGAAGCGCCGTTGCGGCGCGCGCGGCCGAGCCGCGCCACGCACTCGGTGCACTCACTGTGCTCAGCGCCTGTCGGGCGAGCCGCACAAACAGAGCGCGCGCAGCGTAGCAACGACGCGCGCCGACGGAAAGAATTCAGGAATACATTAGCGAGAGCGTTATGCCCAAGCGGACAGACATCAAGAGCATCCTCATCATCGGCGCGGGTCCGATCATCATCGGCCAGGCGTGCGAGTTCGACTACTCGGGCGCGCAGGCATGCAAGGCGTTGCGTGAGGAAGGCTACAAGGTCATTCTCGTCAACAGCAATCCGGCGACGATCATGACCGACCCGAACACGGCCGACGTGACCTACATCGAGCCGATCACGTGGGAAGTGGTCGAGCGCATCATCGCGAAGGAGCGCCCGGACGCGATTCTGCCGACCATGGGCGGTCAGACCGCGTTGAACTGCGCGCTCGATCTGCATGCGCACGGCGTGCTGGACAAATACAAGGTCGAGCTGATCGGCGCGTCGCCGGAAGCGATCGACAAGGCGGAAGATCGTCAGAAGTTCAAGGACGCGATGACGAAGATCGGCCTCGGTTCGGCCAAATCGGGCACCGCGCATTCGATGGAAGAAGCGCTGCAGGTGCAGGCGAAAATCGCGGCGGAAACCGGCAGCGGCGGCTATCCGGTGGTGATCCGCCCGTCGTTCACGCTGGGCGGTTCGGGCGGCGGCATCGCCTACAACCGCGACGAATTCGAAGAGATCTGCAAGCGCGGTCTCGATCTGTCGCCCACTCGCGAATTGCTGATCGAAGAGTCGCTGCTCGGCTGGAAAGAGTACGAGATGGAGGTGGTCCGCGACAAGAAGGACAACTGCATCATCGTCTGCTCGATCGAAAACCTGGACCCGATGGGCATCCACACCGGCGACTCGATCACCGTCGCGCCGGCGCAAACGCTCACCGACAAGGAATATCAGGTGTTGCGTAACGCGTCGCTCGCGGTGCTGCGCGAAATCGGCGTCGATACCGGCGGCTCGAACGTGCAGTTCTCGATCAATCCGAAAGACGGCCGGATGATCGTGATCGAAATGAACCCGCGTGTGTCGCGTTCGTCGGCGTTGGCGTCGAAGGCCACCGGCTTCCCGATCGCGAAGGTCGCGGCGAAGCTCGCGGTCGGCTACACGCTCGACGAACTGAAGAACGAAATCACCGGCGGCCAGACGCCGGCGTCGTTCGAACCGACGATCGACTACGTCGTCACGAAGATCCCGCGTTTTGCGTTCGAGAAATTCCGCGAAGCCGATTCACGCCTCACCACGCAGATGAAGTCGGTCGGCGAAGTGATGGCGATCGGCCGCACCTTCCAGGAATCGTTCCAGAAGGCGCTGCGCGGTCTCGAAGTCGGCGTCGACGGCCTGGACGAAAAGACCGGCAACCGCGACGAGATCATCCGCGAGATCGGCGAAGCCGGTCCGGATCGCATCTGGTACGTCGGCGACGCGTTCCGCATCGGCATGAGCGCCGCGGAAATCTTCGAGGAGACCTCGATCGATCCGTGGTTCCTCGCGCAGATCGAACAGATCGTCCTGAAGGAAAAGGCGCTGACGGGCCGCACGCTTGCGAGCCTGTCGAAAGAAGAACTCAAGTATGTGAAGCAGAGCGGCTTCTCGGACCGACGTCTCGCGAAGCTGCTCGGCGCGAAGCCGGCCGAAGTGCGTCAACGCCGGATCGAGTTGAACGTGCGTCCGGTGTACAAGCGCGTCGACACGTGCGCCGCCGAGTTCGCGACGAAAACCGCCTACATGTACTCGACCTACGAGGAAGAGTGCGAGGCGAACCCGACCAGCAACAAGAAGATCATGGTGCTGGGCGGCGGCCCGAACCGGATCGGCCAGGGCATCGAGTTCGACTACTGCTGCGTGCACGCGGCGCTCGCCATGCGCGAGGACGGCTATGAAACGATCATGGTCAACTGCAACCCCGAAACCGTTTCGACCGACTACGACACCTCCGATCGTCTCTATTTCGAATCGCTGACGCTCGAAGACGTGCTCGAAATCGTCGACAAGGAAAAGCCGGTCGGCGTGATCGTGCAATACGGCGGCCAAACGCCGCTGAAGCTCGCGCTCGATCTCGAGGCCAATGGCGTGCCGATCATCGGCACCTCGCCGGACATGATCGACGCCGCGGAAGACCGCGAGCGTTTCCAGAAGCTGCTGCAGGATCTCGGCCTGCGTCAGCCGCCGAATCGCACGGCGCGCGCCGAAGACGAAGCGCTCAAGCTCGCCGACGAAATCGGCTACCCGCTGGTGGTCCGTCCGTCGTACGTGCTGGGTGGCCGGGCGATGGAAATCGTCCACGAGCCGCGTGATCTCGAGCGCTACATGCGCGAGGCCGTGAAGGTGTCGAACGATTCGCCTGTGCTGCTCGACCGCTTCCTGAACGACGCGATCGAATGCGACGTCGATTGCATCTCCGACGGCGAGGCCGTGTTCATCGGCGGCGTGATGGAGCACATCGAGCAGGCGGGCGTGCATTCGGGCGACTCGGCTTGTTCGCTGCCGCCGTACTCGCTGTCGAAGGAAACCGTGGCCGAACTGAAGCGTCAGACGGGCGCGATGGCCAAGGCGCTGAACGTGATCGGCCTGATGAACGTGCAGTTCGCGATCCAGCAAGTGCCGCAAGCGGACGGTTCGAAAGAGGACGTGATCTACGTGCTCGAAGTGAACCCGCGTGCATCGCGCACGGTGCCGTACGTGTCGAAGGCAACCAGCCTGCCGCTCGCGAAGATCGCGGCGCGCGCGATGGTCGGCCAGAAGCTCGCCGAGCAAGGCGTGACGAAGGAAATCGATCCGCCGTACTTCAGCGTGAAGGAAGCGGTGTTCCCGTTCGTCAAGTTCCCGGCAGTCGATCCGGTGCTCGGACCGGAAATGCGCTCGACCGGTGAAGTGATGGGCGTGGGCCAGACTTTCGGCGAAGCGTTGTTCAAGTCGCAACTCGCGGCGGGTTCGCGTCTGCCGGAGTCGGGCACGGTGCTGTTGACCGTGATGGACGCCGACAAGCCCAAGGCCGTCGAAGTCGCGCGCATGCTGCACGAACTCGGCTATCCGATCGTCGCGACCAAGGGCACCGCTGCCGCGATCGAAGCGGCCGGCGTGCCGGTCAAGGTCGTCAACAAGGTGAAGGACGGCCGTCCGCACATCGTCGACATGATCAAGAACGGCGAGATCGCGCTGGTCTTCACGACCGTCGACGAGACCCGCGCGGCGATCGCCGATTCGCGTTCGATCCGCATGAGCGCGCAGGCGAACAAGGTCACGTACTACACGACCATGTCCGGCGCGCGGGCCGCGGTGGAAGGCTTGCGCTATTTGAAGGACCTGGAAGTCTATGATTTACAAGGACTCCACGCTCGCCTAAACTAAGGCTTCGAATACCTGTCCAAGACGTAAGTGCCGCGGTTAAGCGGCGTTTCGCAGGTGCCTCGGCCCGGGTCTCGCCCGGCGCTCTGGTCCGCGCGAAATGCACTTAACCGCGGTGATTTTTTTTACGGCCGTTTTTTAGCCTCTAGAGTTGTTTATGAGCACTATTCCATTGACGAAGCGCGGCGCAGACATGCTGCGCGATGAATTGCAGCGCCTGAAATCGGTTGAGCGTCCCGCAGTGATCAACTCGATCGCGGAGGCACGCGCCCAAGGCGATCTGTCGGAAAACGCGGAATACGACGCGGCGAAGGAAAAGCAGGGCTTCATCGAAGGCCGTATCGCCGAAATCGAATCGAAGCTGGCCGGCGCGCAGGTGATCGATCCGTCCAAGGTGGACGCGGACGGCCGCGTGGTGTTCGGCGCAACGGTGGAACTGGAAGACCTGGATTCGGGGGCGCCGGTCAAGTATCAGATCGTCGGCGACGACGAAGCGGACATCGACCACGGCCTGATCTCGATCAGCTCGCCGATCGCCCGCGCGCTGATCGGCAAATCGGAAGGCGACGTGGCATCGGTGCAGGCGCCGGGCGGCGTGCGCGAATACGAAATCATCGCGGTTAGCTACATTTGAAGGCGGCTCCGGTGTCCTTGATGCCGCATCGATTTTTCCGTCTGCTGACGGTGGTGTGGGTCGGTAGTCTGCTGACTATCGGCTATGCTGTCGCGCCGGTGCTGTTCACGTCGCTCGATCGCACGACGGCGGGCGCGGTGGCCGCGCAGTTGTTTCGCATCGAGGGCGTGCTGGGTGCGGTGTGCGGCATTTTGCTGCTCGTTCTCGCCAACGTATTGGTTCGCCGCGGCGGCGACGCGTATCGTCGTCTGCGCTGGCTGATCGCGGGCATGCTCGTGTGCGTGCTGGTGGGTTACTTCGCGTTGCAGCCGTTCATGAATGCAATGCGCGTGGCCGCGTTCGAAGCGGGTAGCGATGTCGGCCATTCGGCTTATGCGACGCGCTTTGGCATCCTGCATGGCGTGTCGAGCCTGTTCTATCTGGTCGAAAGCCTGTTGGGCGTGGCGCTGGTGTGGAAGCTGCCAGCGGGCGCCGGCGCAGTCATGGCTGAAGCAGATGGCGGCGGTGCCGCCGGGCGCGTAACGCGCTGATTGCCGGTTCGCGCGCCGCCGCAGTTTCGTGTTCGAGCAGCCCGGCAGGTCCGCCCAGGCATCAGCCCGAACGCGCAGTTCAAGCCGCGGTTCAAGCAATTCGCCTCGCGCAATCAGCGTTAAAGCAAACCAGAGTGCGGACCTGGTCCGCACCTCCACCCTCATTTGCTTATTTCGACGACTGATGCGAGCGCTTCGCGCTGGTCTGGCGCTTCTTGGCCCGCTTGATGTTGCCGCCTTGCGTAACGCGTTCATTGCCGCGCACCACGACCGCTTTTGCCTTCGGCTTGCGCATCGGGATTTCGCTGGGCTTCACCACGGTTACCACGCGCGGTGCGCGGCCCTTGCCCGGTTTGGCATCCGCGGCGGCTTCCCGGGCGCTCGGCAAGGTGCCGCGCCTGGTCTTCACCGCCGGTTGCGCGGTTTCAGGCTTCCAGATCACGAGCAGCTTGCCGATGTGCTGGATCGGCGCAGCGTTCAGCTTGTCGCAGATTTGTTCGTAAATCGCGATGCGTTCTTCGCGTTCGTCGCCGAACACGCGGATTTTGATCAGCTGATGGGCGTCAAGGTGCACCTTGATCTCGGCGAGCACAGCGTCGGTCAAGCCTTCGGCGCCGACGAGCACCACCGGTTTGAGCGCGTGTGCCTGGGAGCGCAATTCGGCGCGTTGGTCGGAAGAGACTTTGAGGGCTGGCATGGAAAGTGGGAGACTCGACTAAAATGGCGGCGCCTGCATTCCCGATCCACTCGCTCGATTAGCGGCGATTGGGTTTTCGATCGATCAGCAGGACGGCGCGTCAGAACAACAGAATCGCGGATGACCGCCAGTTTTGGCGGTGGCCGCGCGAAATTAACCGCGTATTATCCGCTAAAGCGCGACATGGCGCAGCAAGAGTTCAACGTTTAATGGCAAAAAACAAGTTCAACACGGCATGGCTGCATGACCATATCAACGACCCGTACGTGAAAATGGCGCAGCGGGAGGGCTATCGCGCCCGCGCCGCCTACAAGCTCAAGGAAATCGATGAACAGGACAAGCTGATCCGTCCGGGGCAGGTGATCGTCGACCTCGGCTCGGTGCCGGGCAGCTGGAGCCAGTACGCACGCAACAAGCTCGCGAAGGGCGCGCAGCGCGACGCCGAACGCGAGGGCGGCATCGACGGCACGATCATCGCGCTGGACATGCTGCCGATGGAGCCGATCGCCGACGTTCACTTCATCCAGGGTGACTTCCGCGAGGACTCGGTCCTCGGCCAACTGGAAGAATTAGTCGGAGAACGCCAGGTTGATCTTGTAATTTCGGATATGGCGCCCAACCTGTCGGGGGTGGCGGTGGCGGATGCCGCGCGAATCGAGCATTTGTGCGATCTCGCATTGGAGTTTTCGCAAAATCACCTGAAGCCGGATGGTGCCCTTTTAGTCAAATGTTTTCACGGCAGCGGTTACAGCCAGATTGTCGAAAAGTTCAAGCATCAGTTCAAGGTGGTGGCGGCCCGCAAGCCGAAGGCGTCGCGGGACAAGTCGTCAGAAACGTTTATTTTGGGTAAGCATCTCAAGCGGCCCGCGTAGGGCGCTGCAGGACGGATCCGCATCTGCCGATAAATAGTCTGCCGGCGCCGGAAATTGGCGCTGTAACAGCCGGTTACGCTATTTCTGTGGTAGTGAAACCTTATGGCAGGGGTCTGCGGACTGGATTAGAATGCTTTCGTGGTGCCGCAAGGCAAGTGTAGGCGCCCGTCTAAGTGAAGGAGTGGTGCTTTGAACAACAATATGTTTTCGAAGGCAGCAGTGTGGCTGGTTATCGCACTGGTGCTGTTTACGGTGTTCAAGCAGTTCGACAAGCCCCGTGTCCAGGAAGGCGTTTCCTATTCGCAGTTCATGGACGACGCGAAGAACGGCAAAGTCAAGAACGTCATTGTCCAGGGGCGGAACCTCACGGTCACTCCAGCAGACGGCCAGAAGTACCAGATCGTGTCGCCGGGCGACATCTGGATGGTCGGCGATCTGATGAAGTATGGCGTTCAGGTGAGCGGCAAGGCTGACGACGAACCTAATGCGCTGGTGTCGGCGCTGTACTACCTCGGGCCGACGATTCTGATCATCGGTTTCTGGTTCTACATGATGCGACAGATGCAGGGGGGCGGGAAAGGCGGTGCGTTCTCGTTCGGCAAATCCCGTGCGCGTCTGATCGACGAAAATAACAACGCGATCAATTTCACCGACGTCGCCGGTTGCGACGAAGCCAAGGAAGAAGTCTCCGAACTGGTCGACTTCCTGCGCGACCCGCAGAAGTTCCAGAAGCTGGGTGGGCGCATTCCGCGCGGCGTGCTGCTGGTCGGCCCGCCGGGAACCGGCAAGACGCTGCTCGCGCGCGCCATCGCCGGCGAGGCGAAGGTGCCGTTTTTCAGCATCTCGGGTTCGGACTTCGTTGAAATGTTCGTCGGCGTCGGCGCGGCTCGCGTGCGCGACATGTTCGAGCAGGCCAAGAAGCACGCGCCGTGTATCGTGTTCATCGACGAAATCGACGCGGTCGGCCGTCATCGCGGCGCCGGCATGGGCGGCGGTAACGACGAACGTGAGCAGACGCTGAACCAGATGCTGGTCGAGATGGACGGCTTCGAGGCGAACTCGGGCGTGATCGTGATCGCCGCAACGAACCGTTCGGACGTGCTCGACAAGGCGCTGCTGCGTCCGGGCCGTTTCGATCGTCAGGTGTATGTCGGTCTGCCGGACATCCGCGGCCGCGAACACATCATGAAAGTCCACCTGCGCAAGGTGCCGATCTCGAACGACGTCGACGCGGCGGTCATCGCTCGCGGCACGCCGGGCTTCTCGGGCGCCGATCTGGCGAACCTCGTGAACGAGGCGGCCCTGTTCGCGGCTCGCCGCGGCAAGCGCATCGTCGAGATGACGGACTTCGAGGACGCGAAGGACAAGATCTTCATGGGCCCGGAGCGCAAGTCGGCCGTGATCCGCGAGGAATCGAAGCGCGCCACCGCGTATCACGAGTCGGGCCATGCGGTGATCGCCAAGCTGTTGCCGAAGGCTGATCCGGTGCACAAGGTCACGATCATCCCTCGCGGCCGCGCCCTCGGTGTGACGTGGCAGTTGCCGGAGCACGACAACGAAACGTATTCGAAGGACTACCTGCTCGATCGTCTCGCGATCCTGTTCGGTGGCCGTGTCGCCGAGGAATTGTTCCTGAACCTGATCAGCACCGGCGCGTCTGACGACTTCAACAAGGCGACGCAAACCGCGCGCGCCATGGTGGCTCGCTTCGGCATGACGGACGCGCTGGGACCGATGGTCTACGTCGACGACGAAAACGACGCAACGCCGTTTGGCCGTGGGTTCACGCGTACCATTTCTGAAGCGACGCAACAAAAGGTCGACGCGGAAATCCGTCGCGTGCTTGACGAGCAGTACAACCTTGCGAAGCGCCTGCTGGAAGAGAACCGCGACAAGGTCGAAGCGATGACCGCCGCCCTGATGGAGTGGGAGACGATCGACGCCGATCAGATCAACGACATCATGGCCGGACGTCCGCCGCGTTCGCCGAAGAGTTCGCCGCCGCCGGCAAGCGACGCCTCGTCGGGCGGCAGCCCGGGCACCGAGGTTAAGCCGGGCAGCGCTACCGCGCCGGCCTGATAGGCGACCAGTAGAAAGTGCGGGCCGGTGTGTTTCACACCGGCCCGTTTTGCATTTATCCGTTTTATGTGAAGCGCTGCCACGTGTCGAAAGTCGACTTTCTCTCTTTTCCCATTCCCGAGCCCCTTCAATGCGGCCGCTTCAAGCTGACCTTTGAACGCCCGTTGGTCATGGGCATCCTGAACGTCACGCCCGACTCCTTCTCCGACGGCGGCCAATACGTGATGCGCGGCGATGCGCTGCGCCAGGCCGAGCGCATGCTGCTCGACGGCGCGGACATCATCGACATCGGCGGTGAGTCCACGCGTCCCGGCGCGCCGCCGGTATCGCTCGACGAGGAACTGGAGCGCGTGATCCCACTCGTCGAACAGTTGCGCGGCGCGAATGTGCCGTTGTCGGTCGATACCTATAAGCCGGAAGTGATGCGCCAGGCTTTGAGCGCGGGCGCGGATCTCATCAACGACGTCTGGGGTTTCCGGATGCCCGGCGCGATCGAGGCGGTGCGCGATAGCGAATGCGGTTTGTGCGTGATGCACATGCTCGGCGAACCGCAGACCATGCAACGCGGCGAACCTGTTTATGTCGATGTGGTGAGCGAGGTCCGGCAGTTTCTGGAGGAACGGGTCGCGGCTCTCAAGCAGTCAGGCATCGCTCGTGCGCGCATCAGCGTCGATCCGGGTTTCGGTTTCGGCAAGGCGGTGCTCGAGCATAATTACGCGCTACTCGCGCATCTGCCGGATACGGCGCCTCGAGCAGAGCCGCCGTATCCGATTCTCGCGGGCATGTCGCGCAAGTCGATGATCGGTGCGGTGGTCGGGCGCCCGGCGCCCGAGCGCATCGCGGGCAGCGTCGCCGCGGCGGTGTGCGCAGCCGGGCGGGGCGCCGCGATTGTGCGCGTGCATGACGTCGCGCAAACAGTGGATGCATTGAAAGTATGGACGGCCATGCGCGACGCGGCGAATCACGGCCGCACGCGCGGCTGAACGCAAGGAAGGAGGAAAATAAAATATGGCACGTCGTTTTTTCGGCACGGACGGAATTCGGGGCAAGGTCGGCGAAGGGCCCATTACACCGGAGTTTGTTTTGCGGCTCGGCTATGCCGCCGGCAAAGTGCTGGCGGGCGCGGACCGCTGGGCGAGAACGGGCGCGAGGCCCACGGTGCTGATCGGCAAGGACACCCGCGTGTCGGGTTACATGCTCGAGGCCGCGCTTGAAGCGGGTTTTTCCGCGGCCGGTGTCGATGTGATGCTGGCCGGCCCAATGCCCACTCCGGGCATTGCGTATCTGACGCGTGCGCTGCGGCTCGCCGCGGGCGTGGTGATCAGCGCGTCGCACAATCCGTACTACGACAACGGCATCAAGTTTTTCTCCGCCGACGGCAACAAGCTGCCCGACGAAGTGGAAGCGCAAATCGAGGAGCAACTGGACCTGCCGCTCGCGTGCGCAGCCTCCGAGCAGCTCGGCAAGGCACGGCGTCTCGACGACGCGGCCGGCCGCTACATCGAGTTTTGCAAGAGCACGTTTCCGGCTGCGTTCGATCTGCGCGGCCTGAAGCTGGTGGTGGATTGCGCGCACGGCGCCGCGTATGACGTCGCGCCGCATGTCTTCCACGAACTCGGCGCCGACGTGATCCCGATCGGCGTCGCGCCGAATGGCTTCAACATCAACGACGGCGTCGGCGCGACCGCGCCCGACGCGCTGATGCGCGCGGTGCGAGCCAACCACGCGGATCTCGGCATCGCGCTCGACGGCGACGCCGACCGTCTGCAGGTCGTGGACGCCGCCGGCCGCCTGTATAACGGCGACGAACTGCTGTACGTGCTGGTCAAGGACCGCATCGCCACCGACGGCAACGTGGAAGGCGCGGTCGGCACCTTGATGACCAACATGGCTGTCGAAGTCGCGCTGCAAAAAGCCGGCGTGAAATTCGTGCGCGCGGCGGTGGGCGACCGCTACGTGCTGGAGCAGTTGCGTGAACACGGCTGGCAACTCGGAGCCGAAGGCTCCGGCCATATTCTCTCGCTCGACCGCCATTCCACCGGGGACGGCATCGTCTCGGCGCTCCTCGTGCTGGCGGCCATGAAGCGCAGCGGCAAGACGCTCGCCGAGCTGCTCGACGGCGTCACGCTGTTTCCGCAGAAGCTGATCAACGTGCGGATGAAGCCTGGCGCCGACTGGAAGGGCAGCGACGCGATCCGCCGCGCCATCAGCACGGCCGAGGGCGCGCTGAATGGCCGTGGGCGCGTGCTGATCCGCGCCTCGGGCACCGAGCCCGTGCTGCGCGTGATGGTCGAAGCCGAAAAGGTCGACGACGCGCTGCTGCATGCTGAATCGATCGCCGGCGCGGTCAAGGAAGCGACCGCCTGAACCACGGTTTCCTGCACGGCGTTGGGACGATGCTCGGATCGTCCCAACGCCCACCGCCACCTAAAAATCCCCTCCCGCGCACACGCAAACGTTCGCGCCCCATCTTTTTCGCCTAATCTGTAGAGCGACGCAAAACCGGCGCTTTCACCGAACAAAACGCCTTTCACATCCGTAAACAGACTGTCACGCGAGTTTCACGGTCGGTCACGTTACTGTCACAAAGAGACCCTAAGCTTCGCGGTGTTCGTGTTACTCGCTCACACCGCTCACACCTTGGAGGTCTCATGAAATTGATGCAAACCGTGTTCGCTGGCGTCGCTGGCGCGCTTTTCGCGATCGCAGCGCAAGCCGCAGACATCACCGGCGCGGGCAGCACCTTCGCAGCACCGATTTACACGAAATGGGCCGACGCCTACCAGAAGTCCGGCGGCGGTAAGGTTAACTACCAGGGCATCGGTTCGTCGGGCGGCGTGAAGCAGATCGTCGCGAAGACCGTCGACTTCGCCGGTTCGGACGCTCCGCTGAAGGACGAAGAACTCGCCAAGGAAGGCCTGTTCCAGTTCCCGACGGTGGTGGGCGGCGTGGTGCCGGTCGTCAACGTGCCGGGCGTGAAGCCGGCTGAACTGACGCTGTCGGGCGAAGTGCTCGGCGACATCTACCTGGGCAAGATCAAGAAGTGGAACGACCCGGCGATCGTCGCGCTGAACCCGAAGGTCAAGCTGCCGGATACCGACATCGCCGTGGTGCGCCGCGCCGACGGTTCGGGCACCAGCTTCATCTGGACGAACTATCTGTCGAAGGTCAACGCCGACTGGAAGTCGAAGGTCGGTGAAGGTTCGACGGTCAACTGGCCGACGGGCACGGGCGGCAAGGGCAACGACGGCGTCGCCGCCTTCGTGCAACGTCTGCCGGGCGCAATCGGCTATGTGGAATGGGCGTATGCCAAGCAGAACCACATGACGTATGTCGCACTGAAGAATTCGACGGGCACGATCGTCGAGCCGAAGACGGAAACCTTCAAGGCAGCGGCAGCGGGCGCGGACTGGTCGAAGTCGTTCTACCAGATCCTGACGAACGAGCCGGGCAAGAACGCATGGCCGATCGTCGGCGCGACGTTCGTGCTGGTTCACACGACGCAGGAAAAGGCGCCGCAAGGCTCCGAAACGCTGAAGTTCTTCGACTGGGCATTCAAGAACGGCACGCAAGCCGCCAACGATCTGGACTACATCTCGCTGCCGGAGTCGGTGGTATCGGAAATCCGCACGCAGTGGAAGTCGAAGGTGAAGGACGCCGCGGGCAAGCCGCTCGCGGAGTAATTAAAGCGGTAGACAGTCGCATCGCGTAACACGTTGGCCGTCCTCGCGCGAGGACGGCCAACGGCATTGACCGGCAACATCGCCGCGCGACAAGTGTCGTACGGCAACTGGAAACAGATCCATCAGGCTCTCATGTCCGATATCCATTTAGCGTCCGGCTCGTCGCGTTCGACCCCGCCCGGCAGCGCGTCGCAGCAGAAAGCGCCCAGCCGCGCCGGCGATATCATCTTCGGCGGCCTCGCACGCCTTGCGGCCATCGTCACGTTGCTGCTGCTCGGCGGCATCATCGTCTCGCTGATCGTCGCCTCGTTGCCCTCGATCAAGCAGTTCGGCCTCGCCTTCCTGTGGACCGCCGAATGGGATCCACCCAGCAAGCAATTCGGCGCACTGGTGCCCATCTACGGCACGGTCGCGACCTCGCTCATTGCACTCATCATCGCGGTGCCGGTCAGCTTCGGCATCGCGCTTTTCCTCACCGAACTCGCGCCCGCGTGGCTGCGCCGGCCGCTCGGCATCGCGATCGAACTGCTCGCCGCGATTCCGTCGATCGTGTACGGCATGTGGGGCCTGCTGGTGTTCGCGCCGATCTTCGCGACGTGGTTCGAGAAGCCGCTCGGCGCGGTGCTCGGCGGTATTCCGGTGGTGGGCGCGTTGTTTCAGGGTGCGCCGATCGGCATCGGCATTCTGTGCGCGGGCGTGATTCTCGCGATCATGATCATTCCGTACATCGCCTCGGTGATGCGCGACGTGTTCGAAGTCACGCCGGTGCTGCTGAAGGAATCGGCGTACGGCATCGGCTGCACGACGTGGGAAGTGATGTGGAAGATCGTGCTGCCCTTCACCAAGAGCGGCGTGATCGGCGGGGTGATGCTGGGCCTCGGCCGCGCGCTCGGCGAGACGATGGCGGTCACCTTCGTGATCGGCAACACCAATCTGCTCGACAACGTCTCGCTGTTTTCGCCGGGCAACAGTATTACCTCGGCGCTCGCCAATGAATTCGCCGAAGCCGATCCTGGCCTGCATACGTCGGCGCTGATGGAGCTCGGCCTGATCCTGTTCGTGATCACCTTCATCGTGCTGGCGATTTCGAAAATGATGCTGCTTCGCCTCG
Source organism: Paraburkholderia terricola (assembly GCF_003330825.1). Lineage (NCBI taxonomy): Bacteria > Pseudomonadati > Pseudomonadota > Betaproteobacteria > Burkholderiales > Burkholderiaceae > Paraburkholderia > Paraburkholderia terricola. Next base: position 2,918,322 of record NZ_CP024941.1, on the reverse strand, counting down.
AGAAAGGGGAGGGCGCGAAATGAGCCAGTCCAGTCTGAATATGCCCGGCTCGAACGACGCCGTCGCGCTCGAAGCCATGCGCGTGCGCCTGCAGGGCCGCCGCCGCATGAAGAACGCGGTCGCGCTGACGCTGTCGCTCGCGGCGATGGCGTTCGGCTTGTTGTGGCTCGTGTGGATTCTCTATACGACGCTGCGCCTCGGCATCGGCGGTTTGTCGGTCGAACTGTTCACGCAATCGACGCCGCCGCCGAACACCGATGGCGGCGGGCTCGCCAATGCGATCGTCGGCAGCGTGATGCTGGTTGTGCTCGCGACCTTCGTCGGCACGCCGATCGGCATCCTGGCGGGCGTCTATCTCGCCGAATACGGGCAGAAAGGCTGGCTCGCCAGCGTCACGCGTTTCATCAACGACATTCTGTTGTCGGCGCCGTCGATCGTCGTGGGTCTGTTCGTCTACGCACTCGTGGTCGCGAAGATGGGCCACTTCAGTGGCTGGGCCGGCGTGTTCGCGCTCGCCTTGCTGCAGATTCCGATCGTGATCCGCACGACCGAAAACATGCTGAAGCTGGTGCCGAACGCGCTGCGTGAAGCCGCTTTCGCGCTCGGCACGCCGAAGTGGAAGATGGTGCTGTCGATCACGCTGAAGGCGTCGGTCGCCGGTATCGTCACCGGCGTGCTGCTCGCGATCGCGCGCATCGCCGGCGAAACCGCGCCGCTGCTTTTCACGGCGCTGTCGAACCAGTTCTTCTCGCTCGACATGGGCCAGCCGGTCGCGAATCTGCCGGTCACGATCTACAAGTTTGCGATGAGCCCGTTCGCGCAGTGGCAATCACTCGCGTGGGCCGGCGTCTTCCTGATCACGCTCGCGGTGCTGGGATTGAACATCCTCGCGCGCACGATCTTCTCGAACAAGTAAGGGCGGAGTGTAATCCGATGAATATGGCAGAAACTCAACTCAATCCGATTTCGCGCCCGACCGCGCCCGCCGGTTTCGATCCCGCCCAGAGCGGTCAGGCGCAAGCTCAGTCGCGCCCGAAGATCGAGGTCAACGACCTCAACTTCTTCTACGGCAAGTATCACGCGCTGAAGAACATCAACCTGCGGATTCCCGAAGGCAAGGTGACCGCGTTCATCGGCCCGTCGGGTTGCGGCAAGTCGACCTTGTTGCGCACCTTCAACAAGATGTATGCGCTCTATCCGGAGCAACGCGCCGAAGGCGAGATCCTGATGGACGGCGAGAACCTGCTGACCTCGAAGCGCGATATCTCGCTGCTGCGCGCGCGGATCGGCATGGTGTTCCAGAAGCCGACGCCGTTCCCGATGTCGATCTACGACAACATCGCGTTCGGCGTGAAGATGTTCGAGACGCTGCCGCGCTCGGAGATGGACGACCGCGTGGAATGGGCGCTAACGAAGGCCGCGCTGTGGAACGAAGTGAAGGACAAGCTCGGCCAGAGCGGCTATGGGTTGTCGGGCGGTCAGCAGCAGCGTTTGTGCATCGCGCGCGGTATCGCGATCCGTCCCGAAGTGCTGTTGCTCGACGAACCGTGCTCAGCGTTGGATCCGATTTCGACGGGCCGTATCGAGGAATTGATCGCCGAACTGAAGAGCGATTACACGGTGGTGATCGTCACGCACAACATGCAACAGGCGGCCCGCTGTTCGGACTACACTGCCTATATGTACCTTGGCGAACTGATCGAGTTCGGCGACACCGAAAAGATCTTTATCAAGCCGGTCCGCAAGGAAACCGAGGATTACATCACTGGCCGCTTCGGCTAAACCGCCGAGCACAATAACGGAGTACGACATGTCCGATAAACACCTGTCCAGCCAGTTCGACGCCGACCTGAATCTGGTTTCCTCGAAGGTGCTCGAAATGGGCGGCCTCGTCGAATCGCAGATCGTCAACGCCATGCGGGCGCTCAACGAATTCGATCTCGACATCGCCGAACAGGTGATCGCCGCCGAAGAGCGCCTGAACACGATGGAAATTGAAATCGACGAGGAGTGCAGCAACATCATCGCGCGCCGTCAGCCGGCCGCGCGCGACCTGCGCCTGTTGATCGCGATTTCCAAGACCATCACGAATCTCGAACGCGCCGGCGACGAAGCCGAAAAAATCGCCAAGCGCACCAAGCGGCTGATGGAAGACGGCGCGTCGCGCACCATCAATATCGCCGAGATCAAACTGTCGGGCGAAATGGCGGTGTCGATTCTGCGCCGCGCGCTGGACGCGTTCGCGCGTCTCGACACGGTGGCCGCCGCGCAGATCGTGCGCGACGACAAGGCGATCGACGAGGAATTCCGCGCGTTCGTTCGCAAGCTGATTTCGTACATGACCGAAGATCCGCGTTCGATTTCGGTGGGCCTCGATTTTCTGTTCATCGCCAAGGCGATCGAACGGATCGGCGACCACTCGAAGAACATCGCCGAATTCATCATCTACATCGTGAAGGGCACCGACGTGCGGCACAAGTCGCGCGACGCGCTCGAACGCGAAGCGCTCAGTTAATCCAAAGATAAGGACCAGAGGTGCCGATGCCCAGCAGCATTCTCGTCATTGAAGATGAGCCCGCCATTTCCGAACTGATTTCGGTGAATCTTCAACACGCCGGACACTGCCCGATTCGCGCGTACAACGCGGAGCAGGCGCAAAACCTGATCAGCGACGTGTTGCCCGATCTCGTCCTGCTCGACTGGATGCTGCCGGGCAAGTCCGGCATTGCGTTCGCGCGCGACCTACGCAGCAACGAGCGGACCAGGCACATTCCGATCATCATGCTGACCGCGCGTGGGGATGAGCAGGACAAGGTGCTCGGCCTCGAAATCGGCGCGGACGACTACGTCACCAAGCCGTTCTCGCCCAAGGAACTGATGGCGCGCATCAAGGCGGTGCTGCGCCGCCGCGCGCCGCAGCTTACCGAGGACGTGGTCGCGATCAACGGCCTGAAGCTCGATCCGGCGACGCATCGCGTGGCCGCGCATGCGGAAGGCAGCGAGATCAAGCTCGACCTCGGTCCGACCGAATTCCGTCTGCTGCACTTCTTCATGACGCACCCGGAGCGCGTGCATAGCCGCACGCAACTGCTCGATCAGGTGTGGGGCGATCATGTATTCGTCGAGGAACGCACGGTGGACGTGCACATCAAGCGCCTGCGCGCGGCGCTCAAGCCGGCCGGGTGCGATGCTATGATCGAGACGGTGCGCGGCAGCGGCTACCGGCTTGCGAAGAGCGCCTGAACTCGCCGCCCCGGCGCATACGTCCTTCCTCTCGATCGCTAGACCATGAACATCATCTGGGCGCGCTCCATCGTGTCGGTCGTGCTGCTGGCTGTTCTGTGCGTGGTGGTCGGCGCGCTCGTGAACGTCAAGGCGGCACTCGTCCTCGCGATCGTCTTGCTGCTCGCGCAGAGCTTCTTCAGCACTTTCCACAAGCAGCAGCTCTGGCGCCTGCTCGACGCGCCGGTTTACGGCGAGGTGCCGAGCGCCCCCGGCATCTGGGGCGAAATCTACTACCGTCTGCATAAGCTCGCGAAGCGCTGGCACGCTCAGGTGCGCCAAGTCGAGCAGCAGCATTCGCGTTTCATTCAGGCGATCCAGGCGTCGCCGAACGGTGTCGCGATGCTCGACGATCACGACCAGATCGAATGGTGCAACGCGATTTCCGAACTGCATTTCGGTCTCGACGCGAAGCGCGATCTGCGTCAGCACATCACGCATCTGGTGCGTCAGCCCGATTTCGTCCGCTACCTGAATTCGCATCGCTACGAAGAAATGCTGATCATGCGCGGCATGGGCGACAAGCGCCAGAACGTGCTGTCGGTGCAGGTGTTTCCCTACGGCGAAAACCGCAAGCTGGTGCTGTCGCAAGACATCACCGAACTGGAGCGCACCGACGCCATGCGGCGCGACTTCGTCGCCAACGTCTCGCATGAACTGAAAACGCCGCTCACGGTGCTCTCCGGTTTCCTCGAGACGATGCGCGAATTGCCGCTGAACGAAGCCGAACGCGGGCGTTATCTGGAACTGATGGAGCAGCAGGCCTCGCGCATGCGCCACATCGTCAACGATCTGCTGGTGCTCGCCAAGCTCGAGGGCGACAACAAGCCGCCGAGCGATCAGATGATCGACATGCGCGCGGTGCTGCGGCATCTGAAGCACGATGCGGAAAGCCTGTCGAGCGATCATCACAAGATCGCGTTCGACGTCGACGAGGGCCTCACCGTGACCGGCGTGGAAACGGAAATCCTCAGCGCGCTCGGCAATCTCGTGACGAATGCGATTCGCTACACGCCGGACGGCGGCGCGATCAGGGTGAACTGGCAGGCGAGCGGCGGCGGCGCGGTGTTCTCCGTCACCGATAGCGGCTTGGGCATTCCGGCGGCGGACATTCCGCGGCTGACCGAGCGCTTCTATCGCGTCGATCGCAGCCGCTCACGCGACACGGGCGGCACGGGCCTGGGCCTCGCGATCGTCAAGCACGTGCTGCAACGGCACGATGCACAACTCGAAGTGAAGAGCGAGGAAGGCCGCGGCAGTACCTTCACCGTGCGCTTTCCGACATATCGCACGGCGCGCCGGCAACCGGCGCCGGCTTGAGCGGCGCGCGCAGCGGCTGAAAAGACAAGCCCGCCTGGCAAGAACGCAAGGCGGGCTTTATATCGCGTGTGGCCGGCGTGTGGCCGGCGTATGGCCGGTTCACGCTCACCGAAGCGAGCGCCACGACCGTCAGCTCACGGGCAGAACTTCCCCAGCAAACTCATCTGCGCATTGCGCGACGATTTTCCCGGCCGGCGACGCCGATAGTGACCGTCGCTTTGCATCAGCCACGCGGACTGGTTGTCGCCGAGAAACGCCGACAGACCTTCGGCGATCACACGCCGCTTCAGGCGCCGGTTGTTGATCGGAAACGCGACTTCGACACGACGGAAGAAATTGCGGTCCATCCAGTCGGCGCTCGACAGATAAACCTGTTCCTTGCCGCCGTCGTAGAAGTAATAGATACGATGATGTTCGAGAAAGCGCCCGACGATCGAGCGTACCGTGATGTTCTCCGACAGCCCCGGCACGCCCGGCTGCAACGAACACACGCCGCGCACGATCAGATCGATCTTCACGCCCGCCTGTGACGCTTCGTATAGCTCGGCAATCACGGTGGGTTCGAGCAGCGCGTTCATCTTCGCGACGATGCGCGCCTTGTTGCCGGCGCGCGCATGCTCGGCCTCGGCGCGAATCGCTTCAACGAGTTTTGGATGCAGCGTGAACGGCGATTGCCACAGTTCGTGCAGCTTCAGTTCGCCGCCGATGCCGGTCAGTTGCTGGAACACGTGGTGCACGTCTTCGCAGATCTTCTGATCGGCGGTCATCAGGCCGAAGTCGGTATAAAGACGCGCGGTGCGCGGATGATAGTTGCCGGTGCCGAGGTGGACATAGCGCTTCAACGTGGTCTTGCCGCCGGCCGACACGCGCCGCACGATCAGCATCATCTTCGCGTGGCACTTGTGGCCCACCACGCCATACACGACGTGCGCGCCCACCGCTTCGAGCTGCGCCGCCCAATTGATGTTGGTTTCCTCGTCGAAGCGCGCGAGCAGTTCGACCACCACCGTGACTTCCTTGCCGTTGCGCGCGGCTTGCATCAGCGCGTCCATGAGCGGCGAGTCGGTGCCGGTGCGATAGATGGTTTGCTTGATCGCCACCACGTTCGGATCTTTTGCCGCCTGCAACAGCAGTTCCAGCACCGGCTGGAAGCTCTCATACGGATGATGCAGCAGCACGTCGCCCTGATCGATCACGTCGAACAGGCTGGTGCTGTTGGCGATCTGCGGCGGAATCGAAGGGATGTGCGGCACGAACTTCAGGTCGGGCCGGTCCACCATCTCCGGCAATTGCATGAGCCGAACGAGATTGACGGGGCCGTCGGCGAAATAGCAATCCTTGGTGGTGAGGCTGCTCTCGTCGAGCAGGCGCCGCACGACATGCGCCGGCGTTTCCGCCGACACTTCCAGCCGCACCGCATTACCCAGATGGCGCGCCGGCAATTCGCCCTGCAACGCGACGCGCAGATTGGTGATCTCGTCTTCGTCGACGAACAGTTCGCTATTGCGCGTGATGCGAAACTGATTGCAGCTTCGCACCACCAGGTTCGGAAACAGCTCGCCGACAAAGCGCTGCAACAGCGAACTGAGCAGCACGAAACCATGCGGATAGCCCGACAGTTCCTGCGGCATGCGTACGAGCCGCGGCAGTGCGCGCGGCGCTTGCACGATGCCCATCATCGCCTGGCGGCCGAACGCGTCCTTGCCTTCGAGTTCGACGACGAAGTTCAGGCTCTTGTTGAGCACACGCGGAAACGGGTGCGCGGGGTCGAGCCCGATCGGCGTGAGCACCGGCAGCAGTTCATTGAAGAAATAGTCGCGCGCCCATTCGGTCTGCGCTTCGTTCCATGCTTCGGTGCCGTGAAAGTAGATGCCTTCCGCTTCGAGCGCGGTCAGCACCGTATCGTGCAGCATGGTGTATTGACGATGCACGAGCTTCTGCGCGCGCTCGACCACGAGGTCGTAGACGTGCTGCAACGACATGCCGTCCGGCGACAACGCGCCGGGGTTATCGCGCATCTGTTCCTGCAGTCCGGCCATGCGGACTTCGAAAAATTCGTCGAGATTGCTACTGGTGATGCAAATGAAGCGCAGGCGTTCGAGCAAAGGAACGGCGGGGTCGGCTGCTTGCGCCAACACACGCTCGTTGAAACCCAGAATGCCCAGTTCGCGATTCAATAACGGGTAGCGGATGGACATCGGCAGCGAGAATGGAGGATCAGGTAGAGACGCGAAAAGACGCTCGGAAATTCTCACAGTATGATGACAAGGTTATGACATTCTCGATGTTATAAATTCTACGCCGTATTCGCCGCGTGTCGTCAATATGACGCAGTGCATATGGGACCATGGGGCACCCCATTGCTGCGAGGTGACATCGTGAGGCCCCGTACGCTTAGAATGGCGTCTTTGAACAGCGCGGCCGGCCACAAGACGCCCAAAGCGCCGGGTGAGCATCCGGTGTCTTCCGCATCCACCGCCGCCGCGCTCGCGCGCATGGAGTCCGCTTACCCGATGGTCAATACGCCACAACTCCTCGCCGCCGTCGACCTCGGCTCCAACAGCTTCCGTCTGATCGTGGGCCGGGTCGAGGAAACCGACGCGGGTAGCCAGATCTATCAGGTCGACGCATTGCGTGAGCCGGTGCGTCTTGCCGCCGGTCTGTCGCGCGACAAGATGCTCGATCGCGCCTCGCAAGTGCGCGGCTGGGACGCGCTCAAGCGGTTCGGCGAGCGGCTGCGCGACTTTCATCCCGACCACGTTCGCGCGGTCGCCACCAATACGCTGCGCATCGCCAAGAACGCGGGCGAATTTCTCGGTGAGGCGCAAGCCGCGCTCGGCTTCCCGATCGAGGTGATCGCCGGACGCGAGGAAGCCCGCCTCATCTACGCGGGCGCCGCGCACTCGGTGCCCGCCAGCGCCGGCAAGCGCCTCGTGGTCGATATCGGCGGCGGCTCGACGGAATTCATCATCGGTTCGCATTACACGCCGATCAAGATGGAGAGCCTGTACATCGGCTGCGTGAGCCATAGCCGGACGTTCTTCCCGGCAGGCAATGTCGACGAATACACGATGCGCCAGGCCGAACTCGCCGCGGGCCGCGAAATCCAGATCATTTCCGCCGAATACAAGAAAACCGGTTGGGAGCAGGCGATCGGATCATCCGGCACCGCGCGCGCGTTGGCCGAACTGGTCGAGGCCAACGGCTTCAACGATCCGGGCGTCACCCACGGCATTTCGCGCGGCGGGCTGGAGCGGCTCAAGCGCGCGTTGATCAAGGCGGAGAACGTCAATCGTTTGAAGCTCGTCGCGTTGAAGAGCGATCGCGTGCCGGTGCTGGCCGGCGGCCTGTCGATCATGATCGCGGTGTTCGACGAACTCGGCGTCGATTACGTCGATACGACAGACGGCGCACTGCGCCTCGGCGTGTTGTACGACCTGCTGGGCCGTTCGCAGCACGAAGACATGCGCACGGTCACGGTGGAGGGCTTCATGCGCCGCTATGGCGTGGATCGTGCGCAGGCCGGGCGTATCGGCGAACTCGCGGTGCGTTTTTACGACCAGTTCGCGGAGCCGGACGAGGAACGCCGGCTGGAAAACCGCATGTTCCTCGGTTGGGCGGCGGCGCTGCATGAAATCGGGCTATCGATTTCGCACAGCGCGTATCACAAGCATTCGGCCTATATCGCCAGCAACGCGGACATGCCGGGTTTTTCACGCACCGACCAGGCGCGGCTCGCCGCGCTCGTGCTCGGTCACGCGGGCAAGCTCGGCAAGCTCTCGCAAACGCGTGAAGTGGAATGGCCGCTGCTCTTCTGTCTGCGGCTCGCGGCGCTGTTGTGCCGTCGGCGTGCGGATGTCGGCTTGCCGAATATCGCGGTTGCGCAGGCCAACGGCGGCTATGAGGTGCGTCTGCCGAACGAATGGGTGGCGAACAATCCGCTGACCGATTACAGCCTGATCCAGGAAGCTGCGGAATGGGAGAAGGTTGGCATCCCGTATCGGGTGGTTTATACCGACGATTGAAGCGCGTCTCATCGTCGGTGAAAAAAGAAAAGCCCGGTCATTGCCGGGCTTTTCTTTTTGAACATCGCCGCTGCTCAGCGCGGCATCGCATCGCCGAGGAAGTGGCGGGCGTAACGCGCATTGATGTCGGACAGACGGAACAGCGTCAGGAAGTCCGCGGTGTTGAAGTCGGGATCCCATGCGGGCGCGCCGCAAATCTTCGCGCCCAGACGCAGATAACCCTTCACGAGCGGCGGCGGCGCGACATCGGCGCCCGTTTGCAATTCGTCCACGGGCAACGGCGTGTGCGGGAACGCGCGATATTCCGGCGCCGTCATGGCGCTATCGCGCAGCGAGCAATACAGATTCGCCGCGTAGTGGCCGCCGTCGACCATCGCGACGCTCGCGCAGCCGAGCATCGTTTCGTAGCCGTTGTGTTTCATGTACCCGGCGAGCCCGGCCCACAGCGACATGATCACCGAGCCGCTGCGATAGTCGGGATGCACGCATGAGCGGCCCACTTCCACCATCTTCGCGCGCAGGTGCGTGAGACGCGACACGTCGAATTCGCTTTCCGCATACAGGCGCCCGATGCGTGCCGCCTGGTGTGGCGGCAACGCGCGATACGTGCCGACCACTTTCAGCGTGTCGAGATCGCGCACCAGCAGATGATCGCAGTAGTTGTCGAATGCATCGACGTCGAGACCCGTGGGGCCCGTCAGGCGCGCGCCCATTTCGTCGGCGAAAACGCGGTAGCGCAGACGCTGCGCCTCGCGCAGCTCTTCATCCGTGCGGGCCCACGTGACTTGCAGGCGATGCTGGGCGGTGACCGTCTCTTCGGCGCGCGGCAGACGACGCAATTCGAAGATCGAAGCGAGGGGCAGGGTAGGCGTCGGCAGTTCTCGCATGGGGCGTCCTGGTCGAAAAAAGGGAGAATTCTTTTTTCGCCAATGTAGTAACGCCCGGTGACGCTCGCATGGCAAAGCCGTGACGATTGGATGACTGCCCGTAAGCATGAGGAGCTTGCGGCTCGCCATGCCGCGCTTTCGCGCGTGGGTTTTGCGCTGGCGGCACGCGTTGTTGCGCGGGCTTTGAATGTTGCCTTGCCTAGATCAGATCGGGACTGATCGCGGCGCGCAGCACGGCCTGTTCATCACCGTCGCGTTCACGGCTCGCGATCCACCATACGCCGGCTTTTTTCAGTGGCCAGCTTGCCTCGCTGTTGCCGACGAGCCGCGCGGCGACGTGGCCGAGCGTGGGTTGATGGCCGACCACCACCACCGTTTGCGCGATGCCCTTGGGCCAGCCGGCCGCCTCGAGCACGTCATTGGCGCTGGCGTTGGGCGCGAGTTCGCGCATCACGCGATACTGGTCGCTCAAGGTCTCCGCGGTTTGAATGGTGCGCACGGCCGGACTCGCGAGGACCACGGCGTCGTCGGGCAGCCGCGCGCGCAGCCATTTGGCGACGTTTTGCGCCTGCTTGCGGCCCCGGGTAGTGAGCGCCCGGGACAGATCGCTGGCGGCAAAGTCTTCGGCTTCGGCGTGACGCCAGAGAATCAGGTCCATGCATGTCTCCTTGATTCTGGTTGCTCAGGTTGGTCCGGGTTGCGGCCAGGGTGGCTGCGCCGGTTTTCCGCCCATTTTTCACTCACTGTCGCATGCGGCGTTGCGAGTCCGCAAGTCGATGCCCTCATCGATTCCTAAGTGAAATGCGCGATCACCCGGATCGCAAGTGCAACGCCCGATAGCAAATGCAACGCCCAAAAGCAAAAACCCGCGAAGCCGGAGGCGACGCGGGTTTCGTATTGCTTTTCGTGGTCGGAGCGAAAGGATTCGAACCTTCGACCCTCTGATCCCAAATCAGATGCGCTACCAGGCTGCGCTACGCTCCGACGAATCCGAGATTTTATCTGGCATTGGGTGCCAGAGTCAATCACGAATTGCGCCGGCGCGAAAAGGCAGCGCGCGGCCATGCTTCTATAGCCGCCCCATCACGAGCAATGCGATCACGATGATCAAGACGATGCCGATCACGCCGGTCGGCGCATAGCCCCAACCGCTGCTGTACGGCCAACTCGGCAATGCGCCAATCAGCAGAAGGATGAGCACGATAAGCAGTATGGTTCCGATGGTCATTCGAGTTCTCCTGTCCGGCCCTCAGAGGCTGGGCCACATGGTCTGATGGTCGGCGCATGCACGCCGGGACGATCGGCGCGCGGCATGCGCGCCTTCAGGTGTGAGGGAGCAAGGCACGTGCCTATCGGGGAACAAGGCGGGCAGGGCAAGCCGCCGGGCGTGTGGCTGCGCGTTGTGGGGCGACGGTGTTTTCATGCCACTGCAGGCAGGAAAAACTTGCGCGCGCGGCGCCTTGTATTCGGGGCGGCGTTTGAGGGGCGACGGCGTGCATGCAAGGCATTTGCAGCCGGGGCGGGCCGATAACGATCGTAGCCGGCGCGCGGTAGCCGCGGCGATCCAGGCGTCGTAGTGGTCAAACGAAACGACGGGCGCGAGCGCCGCGCCGTCGGGTGCCAATGCGGTTCCCGTTTGGCCCCGGAGTCGCTACCGCGTTGTCAACCGAATCCACGAAAAGGCCGAACGAGCGCGAGTACCCTGTTCAGTGCCGGCGACGCATCCAGTGCGGCATATGCATGTGCTGATGGGTGACCCAGTGATGCAGCATGCCTTCGCCGTGGTGCTCGCGCTTGTATTCCCGCGATTCGAAAATCGACAGCGCCAGCAGCACGAGCAGACCTATTGCGAGCCCGACCAGACCTGCGATCGATTCAGCGTCCATGGCAGTCTCCTATGACGTGCGCCTGTGACATCAATAGTAGGTCACGCCCGGCGATTTGGGAGCCGAAGAGCGCTTGCCGCAATACGGGAAACCGAAATCCGTCGCGGTGTGTCCAGGCGTCGTTCAGGGATGTACCTCGCTTATCGCGGCGGCGAGGAATGTGCTTTGCGGGTAGACTCTCGGCGCCTGGTTGGAAGCGCGTCAGGTTTGCGCTTGCTGCCGCTACTTCATTCTGTTTCGAGAGAGATTGGTGTCCATGATTCGCGTCCCATTGGTTGTGCTGCTGCTGGTCGCTGGCCTCGCCGGCTGTGCGAACGGTCCCGGCCGTCACGGCGGTCCGCCGCCGCAAGATCCCGCCGACTATCACGGGGTGCCCACCGACAATCGGCCGCCCTCGATGGTGCCCGCGCCGGTCTCGCCTTGAGCGTCGACTGAAGATCAAAGCGAAAGCGCCGACGCGCGCGCGCTCACAGTTACGCATGCAGTTCGCACGGAGCGCGCGGGCTGCGGTCATTCCAGAGCCCATCTCATGCGCGACACGCATGCGCCTGTTTCAAGCCATCACCGCGCCGCGGCCGGAATGCATGAGATCGCTGCGCGTCACGTCTTGGCGGCAGGCGCAAAGCACCGTCTCGCGCCAGATTCGCGTTGCAACAAAGGCATGCCAAGCGGACGCACAATCGACGGCTAGCCGTTCGCACCCGCCATGCCGCGCACGATGCCCGGCAGATAGCGCGCGAGCGTCACGCCCCGCGCGGCCATGAAGATCAGCATCGCGGCCCACAAACCGTGATTGCCGAAGAGCGCCAGCAACAGCCACGACGCCGCCACGAACACCGCGAACGACACCACCATCGACATCATCAGTTCGCGCGTTCGCGTCGCGCCGATGAACACGCCGTCGAGCACGAAGCCCCACACCGACACCACGGGCGACAACGCGGCCCAAGGCAGATACGTTTCAGCGGCGGCGCGCACCGCGGCCTGATCGGTCAGTCGCTCGACGATCCATGCGCCCGCGCCCCAATACACGAGCGAGAAACCCAGCGCGCCGAGCGCGGACCACAGCGCCGTCACGCTAATGGCCTGTCTGAAGCCGTGCCGGTCGCGCGCGCCGATCGCCGCGCCGACGAGCGCTTCGGCGGCGTGCGCGAAGCCGTCGAGTCCGTAGGCCATGAAGGTTTGAAAATTCAGCAGCAGCGCGTTGGCGGCGAGGATGGCGTCGCCCTGGCTCGCGCCGAGATGCGCGAACCAGCCAAACGACAGAAGCAGGCACAGCGTGCGGACGAAGATGTCGCGATTGAGCACCACCAGACGCCTGAGCGCCGCCGCGTCGAGCAAGGCCGCGCGGTTCAGCGCGGGCAAACCGCGCGGCCGGCCGCGCCACAGCAGCGCGGCGCCGAGCACGAAGCCGAGCGCGTCGGCCGTGGCGGTCGCGGCGCCGATGCCGGCCACGCCCCAGTCGAAGCCATGCACGTAGAGCAGTACCGCCACGATGTTCACGCTGTTGATGAACACTTGCGAGAGCAGCGCGAGTCGCACTTGCTGCGTGCCGAGCAGCCAGCCGAGCACGACGTAATTGCCGAGCGCGAGCGGGGCCGCCCAGATGCGCGCGTGGCAGTAGATGCGCGCTTGATGCTGCACGGCCTCGCTGCCGCCGATCGCGCGCAACGTGTACTCGATCAGCGGCATTTGCAGCGCCAGCACCGCCGCGCCGATCGCGGCTGCGAGCAGCAGCGCGCGCACGACGTCGTTGCGCAGCCCGGCCTCGTCGCGCGCACCATGCGCTTGCGCGACGAGGCCCGTGGTCCCCATGCGTAAAAAGCCGAAGCCCCAGAACACGAAGTTGAAAAAGACGCCGCCGAGCGCCACGCCGCCGAGATACGACGCGCCGTCGAGATGGCCGGCGACGGCGGTGTCGACCGCGCCGAGAATCGGCTGCGTCAGATTGGCGAGGACGATGGGAAACGCCAGCGTCAGCACCCGGCGATGCCAGTGCGCGGGCACGGCGGGCATGGCAGCGCCCGCGCCGTCTCCCAAGGGGGCTTCCTTCGGACCGTGCGCGGGTTCGCTCAACCGCGTTCCTGCACGCACACCCAAGGAGAGACGACCACTGCCCACAGATCGGGATCGCGCGCGGCGAAATCCGCGGCGGTTTCCGCCTGCACGCGTTCGACGAGGCCGGCGGACAGCCATTGCGTGACCTGCGTGGTGTCGTCGCTGGCGATGGCTTCGGCGACGCTGACCAGATCGAGGTCGCGTGCGACGCGCAGCAGCATGCCGCGCGCGAAAAAGCGTTCGAGTTCGGGCCAGCCGATCTTGGCGGTTTCGGCGAGCAGTTTCGCGTACAGCGGGCTGTGGGTGGCGTCGTTGGAAGTCATCGTTCGCGCGTTTTTGACGGGCCGTCACTATAAACCATTGGCGCGGACCGCCAGGGCGGCGCGCATTCCGGTAGGCTTTGGGTCTTGCGAAATTCTGATTCTGAACCCTCATGTCACTGGATTCAACGGCGCCGGCTGCGGGCGCGCAAGCTCATCAAGTGCTCGGCGCCACGCTTGCGCGGGCCGACGTGGAGCGCCTCATCGCGGCGAATCGCGCGAGCGATAGCGAGCCGCCCCGGCAGCCGCTTCATTTCGCCGACTGTGATTTCGAAGGCGCCGATCTGTCGCGGCTCGATCTGCGCGGCGCCGAATTTCATCGCTGCACGATTGTGGAGACCTCGTTTTTCGGCGCGACGCTCTCGCAGACGCGCTGGGTCCGTTGCCGTGGGCGCGAGGCGGATTTCGCGTCCGCCGACCTGGTCGACGCGGCGTTCCAGTCGAGCGATCTGAACAACACCAGTTGGCGGCGCGCCAAGCTCGCGTCGGCGTCGTTTCACGGCTGCAAGCTGACGGGCGCGAATTTCGAGGCTTGCGCCGCGCTTGGCTTGAGCTTCGTCGAGAGCTTGCTGGTGGGCGCGCATTTGCGCGGCCTGTCGTTTCGCAAGGCCACGCTCCAGCAACTCGATTTCTCGGACGCCGATCTCGCCGGCGTCGATTTCCGCGAGGCGATTTTCGAGGGCGGCAGCCTGAAGGACGCGCATCTGAAGGGCGCGCGCTTCGACGGCGCCGATTTGCGCGAAGCCGATTTGAGCGGCGTGCGGCTTGTCGATGCGGCGCTCTTCAAGGGCGCGACGATTTCGCATCATCAAGCTGCGGTGCTGGTCACCGAACTCGGTTTGCGAGTCATGTGAGCCGGGGTTTTAGCCGGCCGGGCGAGACCAATGGCCGGTTCGAATCGACGGGCGACGCGCATATCATTCCATTGGTAGAATGAATAATGGTTTTAAAACTTCGCAATTTGTATGTTATTACCAAATTTTAATTATTTCGCCATTCGCGAATTTTTCTTGTGACGAAATTCCCTCGATTTATTCGTACGGATCAACGCGGATTAAATGCCCGCGTTGGTGTGTTTGCGCACCAAGTCTGAGCGGCGCGAAATGCGCCACGATTATGCCGGGTGCGCCTCGCCAAAATCGGTTTTTAGTCTTTCTTCAGGGTTTTTGAACGCGCTTTGGGTATAAGCATGGGTGCCCCGTCTGTCGGGCGATGCACGGATTTTCTTCGGCGCGCTTAATCGCTTTGCCGGACGAAATGGTGCGTGGATTGAGCGTGGTTATTGCCGGCGTTTCTGGTTCACATAATGCGGAATCCGTACGCCGCATCACATTGCGTGAGAAATTAATATATTGCGCTTGTAAAAGCGAGTTGTTAGATTTCGTTCTGGCGCATGGTGAACCGGTCCTTTGCCGATATGCGCCGAACCCCCGTTAGCCCGGCCTCGTGCCGGGCTTTTTTTTGCTCCGATTCATACGCCGTCGATCGTGAAAGTGACATCCCTTTTTATCGCTCCCGACGTGCTTGATTTTTTTGGCGCCTCGCCAAGGGCGTCGTCGCGCGCGCGGTTTGGATTTCGCTGCGGCCTCCGTCCGCGCTCGCGAAGGCGGCGGAGGCGCTAATGCCTGCCGGTTCCGGCGGATCTGCCGCCGCTGCCAGTGCCAGCGGTGCCGCTTGTTGCGGGCCGGGCCGTCACTGTTTGCAGCGAATCACCATCGATCGGTTCTTCACATTCGCGCCGAAAATCCCGCCGACCGAGCCGCCGGAAGTGCCGCCGCTGTCGACGTCTTTTGAAACGACGTCGTAGCCGTAATTGCCGCAGACTTCGCCGGCGCGCTTGTAGCACTCGCCCCAACTGGAACTGGCGTCGCTGCCGCTGCAGTTGATTGCAAAGCCGGTTTCGCCGCTAGGCAGGTAGGTCATGGTGGTGGTGCTGGAGCAGCCGCCGAGCCCGCCGAGCGTCAGCAGGCCAAGACCGATCGCCGCCGCGGTCGCGACGGACGCAAATGCGCTCTTCATGACAGATTCCTCACAGATGACGGGAAAGACGTGGCGCACGGCCACGTCGCGTGTCGAGAAAGAGCGTAGCACGCGAGGTTCCCTCGACCGCGGACGCAGGGTGCGTGCCAGCGCTTCAGACGCCCCTATCTGGGCGGCAGCGCCTTCGACGGATCGATCGAGCGGCCCTGATAGCGCAACTCGAAGTGCAGCATGACACGATCGGTATCGGTGTTGCCCACCTCGGCGATCTTTTCGCCGCGCGCGACCGATTGGCCTTCCTTCACCAGCAGCACGCGGTTGTGCGCATAAGCGGTCAGGTACTCGGCATTGTGTTTGAGGATCAGCAGATTGCCGTAACCGCGCAAACCGTTGCCCGCATACACGACCGTGCCGGCCGCCGCGGCGACCACCGGTGTGCCCGCGGCCGCCGAAATATCGATGCCCTTGGAATTGGCGCCGTCGAAACGCCGGATCACGGTGCCGTCGGCCGGCCAGATCAGCGAGATCGCGGAAGCCGGCGCGGACGACGGCGCGCTGTCCTCCGAGGCCGGCGCCGGGCGCGGCGACGCCGAAGCGCTCGCGCCGCCGTTGCTGCGTGTCGCGCCGCTCGTCGATGCTCCGCCTGGCGGCACGACGCGCAGCACCTGGCCGACCTCGATGCTGTCCGGGTTGGTCAGATTGTTCCAGCGCACGATGCTTTGCACCGATTGCCGGTTGCTGCGCGCGATTTTCGACAGCGTATCGCCCCGTTCGACCCGATAGAAGCCTGGCGCCACCGGCGCCGACCCGCACGCGACGAGCAGCGCCACCAACGACGCGCAGGCGAGCCGTTTGATCATTCTTGTTGTTCCCCGCATTGGACCTCGCAAAGCGCTGCCGCGCGCCGATCCCGATCACGCGGCAGGTGGATGCAAAGCGTCCGATTCTAACGGTTTTGCGTTGCAACACGCGAAAAACGGGCAGCGACAAGACCACGCGCGGCATGAAACGCGGCGCAACGCGGCCCCATCCACCGCGCGTCGCTCGACGTGAAAGCCGCCATCAGCGCAGCTTGCCGACGTTGATACGCAGCGTGGCCGCCTCGGTTTGTCCCGGTTCGAGCCAGCGCAAACCCATGCCGTTGTGGATCGCATCCGGCAGTCCCAGCCACGGCTCGACGCAGTAGAAGTCGGAATCAGCGGCTTCCGTCCACGTGGTGACGGCGTACCAGGGCACCGAGTCCGGCCGCTGCAGATCGATGGTGACGAGCCGGTTGAGACCAGGCGCGATGAGCCGCACCGGCTGATCCGGGTCGCCGACGAGGCAATGGAACCGGTCATGAATGCGCGCCTCGTCGAGCGTGTAGCGCGCTTCGCCCGGCTCGGCGGCGCTGATCGAACCGTCGTCCTGCTGATGGCGGCGTTCGGTGCGCGGCAGTTCCAGCGAGGTCTCGCCGCGCTGTGTGTGCGGCAGCGTGAAGTAAAAGTGATGGCCGGCGTAGTAGGGCAGCCGCGCGTCGCCGGTGTTGGCGGTGCGCAGCGTGACTTCGAGCGTGGCTGCGTCGATCAGGGTGTAGACCGCCTCGAACCGGAAGCCGAACGGATAGAAGACGCGCGTCGCGGCGTTGTCGGTCAGCACCATGCGCAGGCCGGCGCCATGAACGTCGGCATGGGCGTCGAACGGCAGGTCGCGCGCGAAGCCGTGCATCGGCAACTCGCGCACCGCGCCCGCGGCGTCGCGCCAATAGCCGATCTTGCCGTCGACACGATGGCGGCCGAGAAACGGAAACAGCAGCGGATTGCCGCCACGGATCCGCGCGGGCTGACTCCAGTCGGCGTGCTCGGGCCAATGAATCACGGCCTCGCCGTCGATCGTCCACGACAACAGACGGCCGCCGGCTTGCGGCGCGAAGCGGAGCACGGAGGCGTCCTGGGCGATTTCGAGAATGTCCTGTTGCGGGGAAAGGGGCATGTCGATGGGCTGGTTGATCAGATTGGGTTGAAGGTTGGTAGACGCATCCGACGCATACCTCACGAACGTGCCGGACGCCCGACAACGCCGAATATGTGCGTTGTCAGACGAAGATTTTGCGCCGCTTTGTGCTACGGGGAAACCCTTCTGGGGAAATTGCGGGTGTCGCACAAGGGGCTTCCTTGCAGATAATCCGTCTCACTGCCCGGTGATCAGAACACCGGGCGAGACCGGCTCAGGAGGGCGTAATGGATCTCGCAATGGCAATGGGTGTCGCACTGTTCGGCATGTTCGCAGCAAGCACGGTCTACTTTTTCTACCAGCTCGAGCGCTGATCCCACCTTTCGTTTCGCCTGCCGGCCCGCCATTACGCGCCGGCGTGAAGCCGGTCGCTTGAAGCTCACGAATTTCTCATGATGACAGGGTCGCCGTTCACGGCGGCCCGTTTCTTTTCCGGCGCGTAACAACGGTTTCCAGTTGTGACGCAGCGCATCAATATTTCCCCCGATCGAGGCTCAAACGCTTGGCGCTGACATTGCAGCCAGGCATAATCGACGCGCTTTTGACGCGCCGGTCACTCCTTTGCGGCGCGCTGTTCCCCCGACATTTTCCTTACAAGGACCGCCGCGTGAACCTGTCGTTTCTGATCTTTCTGAGCGTGCTGCAAGGCGTCACCGAACTGTTTCCCGTGAGCAGTCTCGGTCATACGCTGCTGGTGCCCGCATTGTTCGACATGCATATCGACAAGCACGCGCCGCAGTTGCTGCCGTTTCTCGTCGCGTTGCACCTCGGCACCGCGTTCGCGCTGCTGTGGTACTTCCGCGAGCGCTGGTGCGCGCTGGTGCGCGGCTTCTTCGCCTCGTTCGGCGGCCGTCGCAATGACGACGCGCACATGATGTGGGCGCTCATCATCGGCACGATTCCGGCGGGTATCGTCGGGCTGCTGCTCGAGAAACGGCTCGAACTGATTTTTCACGACCTGCGCATCGTCGCGATCGCGCTGATCGTCAACGGCGTGCTGCTGTGGTTCGGCGACCGCCTGCAACGCTCGCGCGCGCATCAGCCGCCGGAGAAGATGACGTTCCGCCAGGCGTTTCTCGTCGGGCTGGCTCAGGTCGGCGCGCTGATTCCCGGTTTTTCGCGCAGCGGTCTGACGATGATCGCCGGCAATGCGGCCGGCTTGACCACGGAGAAGGCCGCCGAGTTCTCGTTTCTGCTCGGCACGCCGATCATTTTCGCGGCGGGCCTGCTCGAATTGCCGAAGCTCTTTCATGCGCCCGGTCAACTGGCGGACGCCCTGCTGGGCGGCGTGCTTACCGCGATCGCCGCGTATCTGAGCGTGCGTTTCCTGATGCGCTATTTCGAAGGTCGCGGACGTCTGGCTTCGTTCGGCGTGTACTGCGTGATCGCGGGGATCGTGTTTCTCGGCTGGTTCCTGTTGCATCCGCAACCGGTCTGATCGCGTTCGAGGTCCGCCCTCGTTGCGCGCCCGCGTGCTGGCGGGCAAGGAGCGATCGGTTATAATCCGGGCCCGGCTCAACCCGCCGGGCCTGTTTGTTTTCCGGCGTGGCTATGACGAATGCCGACGACCCCGCGGAGCGAGATTTCCAGTCTCCGCGCCGGTCAGTTAGAATTTCGGTATGCCACGACCGCGTGTGGCGCGATCCCACACAATTCCAATTCCCGATCGCGGGTTCTCATTGCGGGTGATGCACGTTGTACGCCGTAGCCTGGCGTAGCATCGCCTCTCTTCATTACGGCAGTAGCTCAGCTGGATAGAGCATCGGCCTTCTAAGCCGAGGGTGGTGGGTTCGAGTCCCTCCTGCCGTACTTCAATCTTGCGCGCATTCCCGCGCATTGCCTCTCAAGCTACCGGCTGCACGTCGATCGAATCGACCCGCTCGGGATAGAACGCGAGATGCCGCGCGATCTCCTTCACGGCCGCATAAGGCGACTCGTACGTCCATACCGCATTCACCGCGCGCTCTCCGCCGATCGCAATGCTGTAGTAAGCGCAATCGCCTTTGTAGGGACAATAAGTTGCGTGATCGGTGCGTTCGAGCAGCGCCATGTCGACATCGTCGCGCGGAATGTAATACACCGCCGGATACGACGCTTCACGCAGCGCCAGCGCTTTGTTCGTATCCGCGATCACGCGACCGGCCACGGTCACGATGACGCGCGCGTTGGCCGGTTCGACGGTGATCGGATGGTCGGGGCCGGGGATCTTGATGGTTTTTTCAGTCATGCTGTCGGGCTCCTGGAAGAGTGGGCCAAGCTGCGACGCATTGCCGGGAATTCAGCGCCGCCGCCGCTCGCGACGACACGATGATCGCGCCTTCGGTCGAAGCATACGCTGTATTGCAAGCCCCGTTGTGTCGCCACGCGAGCACGTCGACGAGCGGGCGTGACGACGTCGCCGGGGTGCGCGCCGAAAACAAAAAAGGGCAGCCGGAGCTGCCCTGTCAAAGCCTCGTCACGAGGCTGGCTATTGCTTACTGTCGGTGGCCGCGCGCCGGATTGCCGAGCGCTTTCGTCGGACATTCATCGCTGAACGTCCGACGCCGGCGCGAGTGGAGGGGACTCGAACCCCCACACCCCTTGCGCTGCTACGCCACTCATTGCCGGATGTTCAAAGCCGCGGTGAGGTCGCCCATCGGCTTGCCACCGTTGCTCGCGAGCGCCGCGTCGCGCGCGGCGATGCCCGGCAGCGTCGGCAGCGAGAAGCGGTGCGTGATGAAGCGCAGGATCGATGTGGTGTCGTACTGCGTGTGATCGACGTAGCCCTTCTTCGCGTACGGCGAGATGATCAACGCCGGAATGCGCGTGCTCGGGCCCCAGCGGTCGGCCTTCGGCGGCGCGACGTGATCCCAGAAGCCGCCGTTTTCATCGTATGTCACCACCACCAGCATGTTGTTCCACTGCGGGCTCTTCTGCAGATGCGAGATCACATCGGCGATGTGCTGGTCGCCCGAAGCGACGTCCGTGTAGCCGGGGTGCTCGTTCAGGTTGCCTTGCGGCTTGTAGAACGTCATTTGCGGCAGCGTTCCGTTATCGATCGCCTTGATGAACTCCGAGCCGCCGAGGCCGCCGTCGAGCAGATGCTGCGCGCGGTTCGCGGTGCCCGGCGCGAGGTCGGCGAAATAATTGAACGGCTGATGATGCGGCTGGAAGTTCGGCGCCGACAGATTCGCGCCGTAGATCACGTTCGACGTGCCGGTTTGCGCCGCCGACAACGCCGCGCCCCACGCGCCGCCATACCACGCCCACGATACCTTGGCGTTGTTCAGCAGATCGCCGATGTGCTGCTGCGTTTGGGCCGGCAGCGTGGTGGCCGCGGCCGGATCGGCGAGGTTCGCGTCGCCGCCCGCGGCCGCTTTGTTGCCGCTCGGCTGATACGGCGGCTGCATCGTGTTGATCGCGTAGAAGTCGGGCGTCAGGTTGCCCGACAGCACGTATTTCGGCGGCCCGCTCAACGCCGACGCGGGCGAATTGCTGGCGAGCTTCAGCGTGACGCCGTCGCTTTCCACCGCGGAAATCGAAGCCGCTGCCGGGCTCTTGTCCGCATTCGGATAGATCGGCGTGCATGCGCATACCAGCCACTGGTGATTCAGGAACGAGCCGCCGAACGCGCCCATGAAGAAGTTGTCGGCCAGCGTGTACTGCTGCGCGATCTTCCACAGCGGCAGCTTGTCGGCGTCGAGCGTGTAGTGGCCCATCACGAGGCCGCCCGAATCGGCCCACGCGGCGAACTTGTCGTTCTTGCCGCCGTCGATCTGCATCTGGTTTTCGTAGAAGCGGTGATACAGGTCGCGCGTGGTCGCGGTGATCGGCGTGTTGAAGCCCTTCGGGTCGTCGATCGCGAACGGGCTGTTCGGCAGATTGGCCGTCATCGCCTGCGTGACCACCGGCGTCACGCCGGTTTGCGTCAGGCCGTTCCAGACCTGCGGCAGCGTCACGAGCGGCGTGCCGTCACGGTCCACCTGCGTCGCGCTCGCGCTCGACACGTTCTGCAGACCGTTCGCGCCGGGGAAGTTGCCGTACAGGTTGTCGAAGCTGCGGTTCTCCGCGTAAATCACCACGACCGTCTTGATCGATGTGATGTCCGGCTGCGTGATCTCATTGCCGCCGCACGCATACAGGCTCAACGCTGCTGCGATCGCCAGGGGCGCCGCGCAGATCAATTTCTTGTTCATAAGATGTGGGTTCTCTCTCGCGTTGGGGACGGGCCGCGTGATGCCTTGCATGGATGGCCGTCCGGGAAAGTTTCGCAAGGAAAGTTGACAGCACGATGTGTTTCGCCTTACGAACAGCTTGGTTCGAGATGCTTTTGGTCGGCCGCATGTCATGTGAGCGACATATGCATGAAATACGCTCGCGGACTTCGATATCGCGAACTCACATCATTCCTATGCGGCTTGCCTTGACGGGGATTCGGAGCGCTGTGGCGCGGGCGCGGCGATGCGTCCGATCGACGACGATGAAGACGCCGCTGACGGCGTTCATGCTCGCCGGAATGACGATGACGTTGGCCGCATGCGATGCAGGGGCGCCGGCTGCGGGCGCTACGGCGACGCTCGCTGCCGCTGCAAGCGCCGCGAGTGGCGCGAGCGCTGCCGTCAGCGGATCGCGCGCGGCCGCGCCAACGGCGGCTTCAGCCACACCGGTCGCCGGCCAGCAGGCCGGTCAAAGCCGCGCGCAAGTCTACGAATCCGTGCGGCAAATGACGGCGCTCGGCAAACAGCTTTTCTTCGATGCGTCGCTATCCGGCTCGGGCAAACTCGCCTGCGCGTCGTGCCACAACCCGGACCATGCGTTTTCGCCGGCCAATGCGTTGCCCGTGCAACTGGGCGGCAGCGACATGCACCGTACCGGCATGCGCGCCGCGCCCACGCTCAAATATCTGCAATCGGTGCCCGCGTTCGCCGAGCACTATCACGAGTCGGACGACGAAGGCGACGAAAGCGTGGATGCGGGGCCGACCGGTGGTTTGACATGGGACGGCCGCGTCGACCGCGGCGCCGACCAGGCTCGCATTCCGCTGCTGTCGTCGTTCGAAATGGGCAGCACGCCGGCCAGGGTCACGGCCGCGGTGAAAGCCGCGCCGTATGCCGACGCTTTCCGCGCGGCGTTCGGCGCGCGCATTTTCGATAGCGACGAAGCGACGTTCAAAGCCGTGTTGCAGGCGCTCGAAACGTTCGAGCAGGCACCCGGGATTTTCTATCCGTACACCAGCAAGTACGATGCGTTTCTGGCGGGCAAGGCGCAACTGACTCAGGCCGAACTTCACGGTCTGCAACTGTTCAACGACGAAACGAAGGGCAATTGCGCGAGCTGCCACATCAGCCAGCGCACGCGGGACGGCGCGCCGCCGCAGTTCAGCGACTTCGGCCTGATCGCGATCGGCGTGCCGCGCAATCGCGCGTTGCCGGTGAATCGCGATCCGCATTTTTACGACCTCGGCGCGTGTGGGCCGGAGCGTACCGATCTGAAGGGCCGCGCCGAGTTTTGCGGCCTGTTCCGCACGCCGACGCTGCGCAACGTCGCGTTGAAGAAGCGCTTCTTCCACAACGGCATCTACGACTCGCTGGAACAGGTGCTGCGCTTTTACGCCGAGCGGGACACGCATCCCGAGAAGTTCTACCCGGTCGTCAACGGCCGTGTGCGGAAGTTCGACGATTTGCCGCGGCGCTACTGGGACAACCTGAATGCCGAGCCGCCGTTCGACCGCAAGCCGGGCAACAAGCCGGCGCTCGACGAGGCGGAAATCAAGGACGTGGTGGCGTTTCTGAATACGCTCACGGATGGATATGAAGCGGGCGGCAAGGTGGTCGCCGAAAAGACCAAGGCAGTCGCCGCGAACTGAACCGATGAAAGAGGACAGCGGCCGCCAGGCCGTGGTTACCAGCTGGTGCCGGCCAGAATGTAATAGCAGGCGACGAGCAGCAGGACGAAGGATGCGAGGAGGCATACGAGCCCGACGCGGGTCAGCAGAGCGGGCCAGCGCATGCCGGGCACTCTGTCCAGTGGCACGATGCGTCGCGCGAGACCGGTATCGATGCGGATGGAGGCCGGCATGAGCGCCACACAAAGCAGCGCAAGGGCGACGGCGAGCGTTTCGAGGGTGAGATAGACGTTCATCTGAGGTGTTGAATAAGGCTCGCTGGCGCGCTGTGCGCAATAGAGCGATCTTAGGAACACGCCCGATAAAAATATACTTGACGGGTCCGAAAACACGGAAGGCTTGCCATGCCCGATCGTTCGTGTGCCACGGCGGCGCGTGGGTCAGGGCGTCAATGAATGCGGCGAATTTCGCTGCGGCATGGTCACTGCTTCGGCGGCGCATCGAGGGCGGCATGCTATGCTTTTGGGGTCCAATCACGAGCCGCGACAAGCGCGTTCGAGACCGCCCCAAACACTTCTCGAGGAGAATTCTTCATGTCGATGCGAACTCGCGTCCTGCTTCATCTGACCGCCGGCGCCCTGTTGATTGCCACCGCAGTAGGCGCGCAAGCGGCGAATCTCGGGTTTCTGAACGACACGCCGGTCAGCTACATGAAGCAACGCGACGTCGATTCGATCAAGAAGGCCGTCTTCGCCGTGCTGAACGACAAGCAGGACGGCGAAAGCGCGAACTGGCTCAACGAAGGCACCGGCAATAGCGTGAAGATCGACGCCACCATCACCGCCGGGAACACGGCGAAGATGGGTGAGCGCACCTGCCGCGACGTCGGCGTCGTGCTGAATGCGAAGGGGCAATCCATGAACCTGCGCCCGCAATTCTGCAAGCAGGGCAGCGGCAACTGGCAGTTGCAGAAAAAGCACTGAGCATGCGAGCCGGCATGACAACGCGCGTCGGCTTGCCGCGGGTGCGTCCCGGCGCGGGTCATCCGGCCGGCGCGGTGCGCCGATGATGGCCGCGCGGGTCGTCTCCTGCGGCATCGTGCTGCTCGATCCGGACGGGCGAGTGCTGCTTGCGCACGCCACCGAAACGTCGCACTGGGACATTCCGAAAGGACACGGCGAGGAGGGCGAGGCGCCGCACGTCACGGCGCTGCGCGAGATGGTCGAGGAGACCGGCATCGCGATCGAGGCCGGGCGTCTGAAAGACCTCGGCCTGTTCGTCTACCGGCGCGACAAGGATCTGCATCTGTTCGCGGCACGCGCCGAGGCATGCGAACTCGATCTGAGTTCATGCACCTGCACGTCGATGTTTCCGCGCCGCTCCGACGGCACGCTGATTCCCGAGATGGATTCATACCGCTGGGTCGCGCCGCACGAAGTCGAGAAATATGCGAGCCGCAGTCTCACGCGGCTCTTTCAGACCACGCTATCGCTGGCGGAACTGCATCGGTCGTTATAGGCCGCGACGGCGCGCAACCCCGGCGCGCCGGCAGTCGCAAGTTCAATCGGTGTCGATCGCAGCCGGACGCCAGCCGGCCTCAGTCCAGCGCGCGATCGTTCGGATGAGCGAAGAGCGCGCGGTTCTGCTCCGACAGCGGGAAATTCAGGTTGATGCCGTGCGGCGGAATCGGCTGCGTGAACCATTGTTTGTACAACCGTTCCGCGTCGCCGGAAATTTGTCCGCGCGCGATCACGCCGTTCACGAGCTTGCGGAGCGGCTCGTCCCCCTTGCGAAACATGCACGCGTAAACCTCGTAGCCGAGCGGCGTGCCGGTCACCACGAAGTCGCCGGGACGCGGGTCGGTCGATTTGAAACCGTAGACGATCGGCTCGTCCATCACGAACGCCACCGCCCGGTCTTCCTTGAGCGCCGCGAATGCTTCCGCGTGATCGCGCGCTGCGGTAATGCGCAGGTTCAGATGCCTGTCTGCGTTGAGACGGCGCAGCAGGCGTTCGTCGGAGGTGCTCGCGGTGGTCACGACCGTCTTGCCGGCCAGGTCCGTAAAATCGCTGATGCCGCTGCTCTTGCGCACGATCATGCGCACCGCGTACTGGAAAAAACTATTGGAAAAAGCGACCGCGTTTTCGCGTTCCACCGTATGCGTGGTCGAGCCGCATTCCAGATCGATCTGGTTGTTCAGCAGCATCGGCGTGCGGTTCGACGAGGTTACGGTGACTTCGTGCACTCGCAGTTGCGGCATGCCGAGCGTCTTTCTGATCTCGTCGACGATCTGCAATGCGATGGTTTGCGAATAGCCGACTGTCTGCTTGCCGTCGAAGTACGAGAAGGGAATCGATGCTTCTCGCACGCCGAGTGTGACGACGCCGTCGTCGTGGATCTTTTTCAGCGTTCCGGTGAGCTCTTCGGTGTTGGCGGCGCAGGCGAGCGACGCCGCGCCCAATGTCGCCAACGCCACGAGCGCGCGGCGCGCGCGATGCGCGAAACGTGCGGCACGGGATGAGCGCGCGAGGTGCGCGGCGGCAACGGCGCCCGCATGAGGATGCGGTCCGCTTGCCGTGTTCCCAGGAGTCGCTTCGCGGCGGGCTGCAACTTTCATCGGATCTCCGGGCCGGCGCTTGAACATGGCTGCGCCGCGTTTGTCGATAGAACTCTGGTAACGAAACGGCGTGCATCCCGTGAGCGGAATGCACGCCGTCGATCAGCGCTGGTCATGCCGGGAGCGGCATCCGCTTCAGCTTACGCCGGCTTGCCCCAACTGTCGCGCAAGCTCACGATGCGATTGAATACGGGTTTGCCCGGCTTCGAATCGACACGGTCGGCGACGAAGTAGCCGTGGCGTTCGAACTGATAGCGCTGCTCGGGCAGCGCGTGGTGTGCGCCCTGCTCGAGGTACGCGTTGACCACGCGTTTGGAATCGGGATTCAGCGCTTCGAGGAAGTCGCGGCCGCCGGCGTCCGGTTGCGGCTCCTTGAACAGACGGTCGTAGATGCGCACTTCGGCCGGGTACGCGGCGGCCGCGCTGACCCAGTGAATGTTGCCCTTCACCTTGTAATTGTTCGCGCCTTCGGTGCCCGATTTGCTGTCCGGGAAGTAGTTGCAGTGGACCGCGACGACGTTGCCGTTCTCGTCCTTGTCGGCGCCCGTGCATTCGATCACGTAGCCGTAACGCAGGCGCACCTTGTTGCCGGGGAAGAGGCGGAAATAGCCCTTCGGCGGCGTTTCCGTGTAGTCGTCGCGCTCGATCCACAGCTCGCGTGAGATCGGGAACTCGCGAATGCCCTGTTCCGGATGATGCGGATGGACCGGCGCGCTGCACGGCTCGGTGAGACCCATCGGGAAGTTATTGATGATCAGCTTGACCGGATCGAGCACGGCCGCGATGCGCGGCGCTTTTTCGTCGAGATCGTCACGCAGCGCGCCTTCGAACACGCTCATGTCGATCCACGAATCGACCTTGGTGACGCCGATGCGCTCGCAGAACAACTGGATCGACTCCGGCGTGAAGCCGCGCCGGCGCACGCCGACGATGGTCGGCATGCGCGGATCGTCCCAGCCGTCGACATGGCCTTCGTTCACCAGTTGCAGCAGCTTGCGCTTGCTGGTGATCGCGTAGGTCAGATTCAGGCGCGAAAATTCGATTTGCTGCGGCAGCGGACGCGTGAAGATGCCGGCGTCGGCAAGCTCGTTCAGGATCCAGTCGTACAGCGGACGATGGTCCTCGAACTCGAGCGTGCACAGCGAATGCGTGATGTTTTCCAGCGCGTCCGAGATGCAGTGCGTGTAGTCGTACATCGGGTACACGCACCACTTGTCGCCGGTGCGGTAGTGATGCGCGAAGCGGATCCGGTAGATCACGGGGTCGCGCATGTTGAAGTTCGGCGAGGCCATGTCGATCTTCGCGCGCAGCACGTGCTCGCCTTCCTTGAACTCGCCGGCCTTCATGCGGCGGAACAGGTCGAGGTTGTCCTGCACCGAACGATCGCGAAAGCGCGACGGCGTGCCGGCCTCGGTTGCCGAACCGCGGTTCGCGCGCATTTCTTCCGCCGACTGGCTGTCCACATACGCCTTGCCGCGCTCGATCAGCAGTTCGGCGAATTCGTAGAGCTTGTCGTAGTAGTCGCTCGCGTAGTAGAGCTGCGATTTGCCGTCCTTTTCCCATTCGAAGCCGAGCCAGCGCACGGCGTCGATGATCGAGTCGACGTATTCGACGCTTTCCTTTTCCGGGTTCGTGTCGTCGAAACGCAGATGGCACACGCCGCCGTAGCTGCGCGCCACGCCGAAATTCAGGCAGATGCTCTTGGCGTGACCGATGTGCAGATAGCCGTTCGGCTCGGGCGGAAAGCGCGTTTCGACGCGCTGGCCCCACTTGCCGCTGCGGTTGTCGTCGTCGATGATGTTGCGGATGAAATTGGATGCCGCTGGCGCGTCGTTGCGTTCGGTATTCATGCGAGAAGGTGAAAGTCTGTCGGGGGTGCGCAATGCGCCCACTTATCCGTTAATTCTACCTGACGGGGCCCTTGGCGGCAGGCGAGTGCGGCGCGCGGCCCATGTTCGGGCGGTTTGCGCGGAAATTCAAGGGCGGGGCCGGGCGCTGTAACAGGAGGTAAAACGTTTTGTCGACGCGCGCGCCGCCGACTTAGGATGCGAGCGGCGCGGGGCGCGCAGTTCGGGATGCGAGCCGCGCGGGAAGCGCCGCCGCCTTTGAATTTCCGCACAAGCCGCACCGCGCGAGAAGCACGGCAGCCGCCCTTGCAAGACGCACCGCCCATTTGCCACCGCGCCCGAATCCTGTCTGCTCGCGCCCCGTGGCGCCCTTCGTTTCCGGAGTTTCTCGGATGTCAGTCCCGACGCACGACGCGCCTCGCGCGCCTTTCGCTTCTGTTTCCTTCGCCCGCCTCGTCATGGTTTCGGCTGTGGTCGTCGCGTTCGCCGGCAGCGTCGTCACGCCGGCCCCGGCGCTCGCGAAAACGCCGCCGCCGAAGGCCGCGCTCGACGCGTCGGCGGTCGCCGTGCCCGATCGCTACAGCGCGGACACCGCACAGCAGATCTTCGCCGCCGGCGGCAACGCGGTGGACGCCGCCGTGGCGATCGCGTTCACGCTCGCGGTGACCGCGCCGGACGCGGGGAACCTCGGCGGCGGCGGATTCATGACCGTGTTCATGGACGGCAAGCCGTACTTTCTGGACTACCGCGAGCGCGCGCCGCAACAGGCGACCCGCGAGATGTATCTCGACGACAAGGGCAACCCGGTGCCGGGCATGAGCGCCGTCGGCCATCGCGCGGTGGCCGTGCCGGGTACGGTCGACGGCATGTGGCAGGCGCAGCGCCGTTTCGGCAAGCTGAAGTGGAAGCAGGTGCTGGGGCCCGCGCTACGTTATGCCACCGACGGCTTCCAGGCCGAGCCCTGGCTGCAGCAGCGCCGCGACGCCGTGGTGAAGACCTTCGCGGGCAAGACCAACTTCGACGCCTACTTCTCGAATCTCAAGGCGGGCGTGACGTACCGCCAGCCGGAGCTCGCGCAAACCCTGGCGCGTATCGCCGACGACGGCGGCCGTGAGTTTTACGAAGGCCGCACCGCCGAACTGATCGCCCAGCAAATGTACGGCCACGGTCTCGTCACCAAACAGGACCTGATTCAATACAAGGCCGTGTGGCGCCAGCCGCTCACCGCCGACTGGAACGGCTACCGGGTGGTCACGGCGCCGCCGCCGAGCTCGGGCGGCGTGGGCCTGATCCAGATGCTGAAAATGAAGGCCGCGCTGAAGCAGGCGTTCGACGGTGTCGAGTTGAACTCCGCGCCGTACATCCATTTGATCGCGCAAATCGAGGACCGTGTGTTCGCCGATCGGCAGCAATACATGGGCGATCCGGATTCGTTCAAGGTGCCGGTCGACAAACTGCTCGACGACGCCTACCTCGCGCAACGCGCCGACGAGGTCAAGCCCGACGAAGTGCCGGGCGCGACGCCGGTGAAGCCCGGCCTCGGCGACGCGATGCCGGAAAAGGCGCAAACCACGCATTTCTCGGTGGTCGACAAGTGGGGCAATGCCGTCTCGAACACCTACACGCTGAACGGGCCATTCGGCTCGGGGGTGGTGGTGGACGGCGGCGGCTTTCTGCTGAACGACGCCATGGACGACTTCGTCACGAGGCCGAGCGGCGCGAGCGCTGCGGGAGCAAGTCAGCCCGGCGTGAACAGCCTCGACACCAACACCATTGCGCCGGGACGCCGGCCGCTCTCGTCGATGACGCCGACGATTCTGTTGAAGGACGACAAGGTGTCGCTCGTGATCGGCACGCCGGGCGGCTCGCGTATCCTGACGTCGATTTTCCAGGTGATGACCGATCTCTACGACTTCAACATGACGCCCACCGATGCGCTCGCCGCGCTGCGGTTCCATCATCAGTTGCTGCCACCGAAGACGATCTACTTCGAGCCGTATCATCCGATTACGCGCGAGCTGGCCGAGCAACTGCAAGGCATGGGCTACGCGCTGGAAGGGCAGTCGTTCAACGGCGACGTGCAGATGATTCGCATCGACGGCACGCTGCCCGAGCCGGCGGCGGACCCGCGCGGCGCGGGTGTGGCTCGCGTGATCCGTTGAAGCGGGCGCCGGCCGCGCGAGCGAAACGAACTGCAAAGCCAACGGCCAGAAAGAATGGCAACAAGGATCGTCGCAAACGGCGGCGGGGAACGCAATGACACCACACGCAACCACACAACAAGAAACGACCACACTGGTCCTGCCCGGTTATCAAAACTCCGGCGCCGGTCACTGGCAAACGCGCTGGGAAGCCCTCGATGCCTCGTGCCTGCGGGTGCCAATGCCCGACTGGGATCATCCGGTGCGCGATGCCTGGTGCCGCACGCTCGACGCCGCCGTGGCCGCGGCGCGCGCGCCGGTGGTGTTGGCCGCGCATAGCCTGGGCTGCCTGACGACCGCTTTCTGGGCGGCGCGATATGCGAGCGCGAAGCAGCTTGCGAAGGTGGCGGGCGCATTGCTGGTGGCGGTGCCCGATCCGGCCGAGGCTCATTTTCCAGAGGACGCGAGCGGCTTTGCGCCGGTGCCGCTCACGCGCTTGCCGTTCGCGAGCATCGTCGTGGCGAGCAGCGACGATCCGTACGGCGGCGTGCCGTTCTCTCAGACCTGTGCGAACGCTTGGGGCAGCCGCTGGATCGACCTCGGTCCGCGCGGCCACATCAACGCCGATAGCGGGCTCGGCGATTGGGAAGAAGGGCGGCGCTGGCTGGCTTCATTCGGCGAGCGAGGTTGAGCCCGACGTTTGTGCCCGCGCCGCGCCGGCAAGCTCAAATCACCGACTGCGCCCGCAGCGCCGCGATCCTTGCCTCGTCGTAACCGAGTACGTCGCGCAGAATGTTCTCGGTATGCTCGCCGAGCGTGGGCGGATGCGTCAACGCCTCGGGCGGCGTGCCCGTCATATTGATCGGGTTGCGCACCAGCTTGACCGTGCCGCCCGACGGATGCGGCAGATCCACCTGCATGCCGCGCGCCACCACCTGCTCGTTCTCGAACACCTCGCCCAGATCGTTGATCGGCCCGCACGGCACGCCCGCCGCCTCCAGCGCCGCGATCCACTGCTGTTTGCCCTGCAGTCGAACCATTTCCGCCAGAATCGGCACGAGAACTTCGCGATGGCGCACGCGAGCCGGGTTGGTGGCGAAACGCTCGTCGTCGGCCAGTTCCGCGCGGCCGCCCGCTTCGACGAATTTGCGGAACTGCCCGTCGTTGCCGACCGCGACGATGATCCAGCCGTCGCTCGTCTGGAAGGTCTGGTAGGGCACGATGTTCGGATGCGCATTGCCCCAGCGCACCGGCGGCTGGCCGCTTGCGAGGTAATTCGAATTCATGTTCGCGAGCATCGCCACCTGCACGTCGAGCAGCGCCATGTCGATGTACTGGCCTTCGCCCGTGCGGTCGCGGTGTGTGAGCGCGGTGAGCACGGCGATGGTCGAATACATGCCGGTCATCAGGTCGGCGATCGCCACGCCGGCCTTTTGCGGACCGCCGCCCGGCTGGCCGTCGCGTTCGCCGGTAATGCTCATGAAACCGCCGATGCCCTGCACGATGAAGTCGTAGCCCGCTCGCTGCGCATACGGCCCGGTCTGCCCGAAGCCGGTCACCGAGCAATAGACCAGATCGGGCTTCACTTCCTTGAGCGACGCGTAATCGAGGCCGTATTTCTTCAACTGGCCGACCTTGTAGTTCTCCAGCACCACGTCGCTTTGCGCGGCCAGTTCGCGAATGATCCGCTGGCCTTCGGGCGATGCGATGTCCACGGTGACCGAGCGCTTGTTGCGGTTCGCGGCGAGGTAGTACGCGGCCTCGCGGGTATCCGCGCCGTCCGGCGTTTTGAGGTATGGCGGCCCCCAGTGGCGCGTGTCGTCGCCGACCCGCGGGCGCTCGATCTTAATGACGTCGGCGCCGAAATCGGCGAGGGTCTGCGCGCACCACGGTCCGGCGAGCACGCGTGTGAGATCCAGCACGCGGATGTGACTGAGAGCGCCCATATTCGTCGTTGTCTCCTGGTAGCCGAGGCGGCGCATCTCGCGCCGCGGATGTGAGGCGATCTTAAGCGATTCCGGCACGCGGGTGGAGTCAGCCGAACGGCATAGGACGAACGACGCGCCGGCGATGTCCGATCCGGCTCGACGAATCCTGGCCGAACGGCCAACCCGCACGGCGCGCTGCCGCGCAGGCGCGCCGATCCCGTATAATCGGCCGATTAAGAAACAAACAGTTGGCGCATCCTACGATGCCGCCGGTAACAGCCAGGGAACTGGCAAACCCGTCCCCCGCACGCTATGAAAGCCGCCGAAATCCGCGAGAAATTCCTCAAGTTCTTCGAATCGAAGGGCCATACGATCGTTCGCTCGTCGAGCCTTGTGCCCGGCAACGACCCCACGCTGCTCTTCACCAATTCGGGAATGGTGCAGTTCAAAGATGTGTTCCTCGGCGCGGAATCGCGTCCGTACTCGCGTGCCACGACCGCGCAGCGCAGCGTGCGCGCCGGCGGCAAGCACAACGATCTGGAAAACGTCGGCTACACCGCGCGTCACCACACGTTCTTCGAAATGCTGGGCAACTTCTCGTTCGGCGACTATTTCAAGCGCGACGCGATCCACTACGCGTGGGAATTGCTGACGGGCGTTTATCAGTTGCCGAAGGACAAGCTGTGGGTCACGGTCTATCAGGAAGACGACGAGGCGCACGACATCTGGGCGAAGGAAGTGGGCATGCCGGTCGAGCGCATCATCCGCATCGGCGACAACAAGGGCGCGCGCTACGCATCGGACAACTTCTGGCAGATGGCCGACACCGGGCCGTGCGGCCCATGCTCGGAAATCTTCTACGACCACGGTCCCGAGGTGTGGGGCGGCCCGCCGGGATCGCCTGAGGAAGACGGCGACCGCTACATCGAGATCTGGAATCTCGTGTTCATGCAGTTCAACCGCGACGCCCAGGGCAACATGACGCCGCTGCCCAAGCAGTGCGTCGACACCGGCATGGGCCTGGAGCGTATCGCCGCGGTGCTGCAGCACGTGCACAGCAACTATGAGATCGACCTGTTCCAGGCGCTCATCCAGGCCGCCGCGCGCGAAACCGGCGTGAGCGACCTCACGAACAATTCGCTGAAGGTGATCGCCGATCACATTCGCGCGTGCTCGTTCCTGATCGTCGACGGCGTGATTCCTGGCAACGAGGGCCGCGGCTACGTGCTGCGCCGGATCGTGCGCCGCGCGATCCGGCATGGCTACAAGCTGGGCAAGAAGGGTTCGTTCTTTCATCGCATGGTGGCCGACCTCGTCGCGCAAATGGGCGGCGCCTATCCTGAACTGAAGCAAGCCGAACAACGCGTGACCGACGTGCTGCGCCAGGAAGAAGAGCGCTTCTTCGAGACCATCGAGCACGGCATGTCGATTCTCGAAAGCGCGCTGGCCGATCTCGAAGCGAAGGGCGGCAAGACGCTCGACGGCGAACTCGCATTCAAGCTGCACGACACCTACGGCTTCCCGCTCGATCTGACGGCGGACGTGTGCCGCGAGCGCGAAGTCACGGTGGACGAAGCCGCGTTCGACGAAGCCATGGCGCGCCAGCGCGAACAGGCTCGCGCGGCGGGCAAGTTCAAGATGGCGCAGGGCCTCGAATACTCGGGCGCGAAGACCACGTTCCACGGCTACGAGGAAATCGTCTTCGACGACGCGAAGGTGATCGCGCTGTACGTGGACGGCGCGTCGGTGCGGGAAGTGAGCCACGGCCAGCAAGCGGTCGTCGTGCTAGACCACACGCCGTTCTATGCCGAATCGGGCGGCCAGGTCGGCGATCAGGGTTTGCTCGCCAACGCGAGCGTGCGCTTTGCCGTCGCCGACACGCTGAAGGTGCAGGCCGACGTGGTCGGTCATCACGGCACGCTGGAGCAGGGCACGCTGAAGGTCGGCGACGTCGTCAAGGCGGAAATCGACGCGGTGCGCCGTGCCCGCACGGCCCGCAATCACTCGGCGACCCACCTGATGCACAAGGCGCTGCGCGAAGTGCTCGGCTCGCACGTGCAGCAGAAGGGCTCGCTGGTCGATCCCGACAAGACCCGTTTCGACTTCGCGCATAACGCGCCGATGACGGACGAACAGATCCGCCGCGTCGAGGAAATCGTCAACGCCGAAGTGCTCGCGAACGCGCCGGGTATCGTGCGCGTCATGCCGTTCGACGAAGCGGTGAAGGGCGGCGCGATGGCGCTGTTCGGCGAAAAGTACGGCGACGAAGTGCGCGTGCTCGATCTGGGTTTCTCGCGTGAGTTGTGCGGCGGCACGCACGTGCATCGCACCGGCGACATCGGCTTCTTCAAGATCGTGATGGAAGGCGGCGTGGCGGCGGGCATTCGTCGCGTGGAGGCGATCACGGGCGACAACGCCGTGCGCTTCGTGCAGGACCTCGATGCGAAGATCAATGCGGCAGCGGCCGCGCTGAAGGCGCAGCCGTCGGAACTGACGCAGCGGATCGTGCAGGTGCAGGACCAGGTGAAATCGCTCGAGAAGGAACTGAGCGCGCTGAAGTCGAAGATGGCGTCGAGCCAGGGCGACGAACTGGCCGGTCAGGCGATCGAAGTGGCCGGCGTGCATGTGCTGGCGGCAACGCTCGACGGCGCGGACGTGAAGACGCTGCGCGAGACGGTCGACAAGCTGAAGGACAAGCTCAAGAGCGCGGCCATCGTGCTGGCCTCGGTCGAGGGCGGCAAGGTGAGCCTGATTGCCGGTGTGACGGCTGATGCGAGCAAGCGGGTCAAGGCCGGCGAGCTGGTCAACTTCGTCGCGCAGCAGGTCGGCGGCAAGGGCGGTGGCCGGCCGGACATGGCCCAGGCGGGCGGCACCGAGCCGGCGAATCTGCCGGCGGCGCTTGCCGGCGTCAAGGGCTGGGTCGAGGCCCAGCTTTGAGTCGAGGTTGATGTGTGCCACGCGGGCGCTGCGGTTTTAGCGTCCCGCGTGGTTTGCGATCAGCCCGCATCAACCGCTGTAACCGCTGTAACCGCTGTAACCGCGGGCGATTCCACCGCATCGTCGCGAGCCAGCAGCGTCTGCTTCAACGCATTGAGCGCCGGCGAAAAATGCCCGCGCCGCCACACGAGAAGCGTCTCGATCACGCCGATATCCGGTAGCGCATGAACCGCGATATTGCTGGCATCGGTCTGCAAATTCAGTACTGACCGTGGCGCCACGGCCACCCCCGCGCCCGCGGCCACGCATGCCACGATTGCGTGATACGAACCCAGCTCCAGCACGCGAGCCGGCCTCACGCCATGTTCCAGATACCAATTCTCGATGTAGCTCCGGTAAGCGCACCCGCGCTCGAACGCGATCAGCGTCGATAGCGCAATGTCCCGCACCTCGTGAATCGGCCGATGCCCGCGCGGCGTCAGCATCACCAGTTCTTCCCTGAACACCGACACCGTCTCGAATATTTCACCGAGCAAGGCCGGATCCGGTGGCGTGGCCACCAGGGCCGCATCCACCTCGAACTCGCGCACCCGTTCGATCAGCTTGCCGGTCGTGCCGGTCTCGAGTTCCAGCGCGACAGCCGGCCACTGCTGGTGATAGCGCGCGAGCAAGGCCGGCAGACGCGTTGCCGCGACGCTTTCCATCGTGCCCAACCGCAAGCGTCCGCTCGGACGGTCCTCGCGAACCGCATGACGCGCCTCGTCAGCGAGCGCGAGCAGACGCTCCGCGTAGGGCAGCAGCGTCTCGCCGGCGGGCGTCAGCACGAGACGGCGGCCGTCGCGGATGAACAGGTCGGTGCCCAGTTGCTGCTCAAGTTGCTTGATGCGCGTGGTGACGTTCGATTGCACGCGATTGAGTTTGGCGGCGGCGCGCGTCACGCCGTTTTCTCGCACGACGGCGCGAAAGATGGTCAAGGCGGCCAGATCCACGATTCTCTCCTGGCGATGGTTGGCATCCAAATTATTCATTTTTCATGATCCAAAGGTCAAGCTAATATGCTTTGAGACCGGTGACCGCCGGGTCCGATATCATTTTTCGCCTGCTCATGAACGATCTCGCTTCCCCCACGCAGCACGTTTCGTCCGAACGGGACGCCGCCCGGCGCGCGGCGCTCGCCTGCATGGTGACGCTGGCCGTGGTCCTCGGTATCGGGCGCTTTGCCTTCACGCCGCTGTTGCCGCTGATGCTCCACGGCGGCGCGTCGGGTCAGCCGCAGATCGATATCCAGCACGGCGGCTGGCTCGCGTCGTTCAACTACGCGGGCTATTTTGTCGGCGCGGTGACCTGCGCGGCGCTGCGGGTCGAACCGGCGCGCATGGTGCGTGCGGGGCTCGTCGCTACCGCCCTGCTGACCCTGGCAATGGGCGTCACGAATCAGTTCTGGGTGTGGGCGGCGGTACGCTTCGTCGCCGGTGCGGTCAGCGCGTGGAGTTTCGTTTTCGCCTCGCAGTGGGGCTTGCGGCGGCTCGCCGAACTGGGCGCGCATGGCTGGGGCGGGGTGATCTATACGGGGCCGGGCTTCGGGATTGCCGGGACGGGTTTGCTGGTCAGCGCCGCCGGCGGCTACGGCGCCACGGCCGGGTGGATCGGCTTTGGGCTGATCGCGGCGGTGCTGTCGATCGTGGTTTGGCCGGTTTTCGGGGCGGCGGCGGGCTCGTCGGCGCGCAGTGGGAGCAGTGCGGGCAGTGCGAATGCGCGCGCGGCCGCTTCCGCCGGCGCAACCGATGCAAACCAGCGTGTTGCAGACCGACGCGCCACGAGCCAATACGTTGTGGGCTCAAGCGTGGCGAATCCCGCTCTGGCGAATCCGACGCCGGCGGTCCCGGCCTCGGCGAACCCGACTGCGGCGAACCCGGCGTCGGCGAACCGGGCCTCGGCGAACCGGGCCTCGGCGAATCCGACTTCGGCGAATCCGGCCTCGGCGAACCCGGCCTCGGCGAATCCAACCTCGCCGAACCGGACCTCGCCGACCCCAACCCCAGCGACCCCGACCCCGCACCGCGCCGACGCCTTCTGGCTGATCCTGCTCTACGGCGTCCCCGGCTTCGGCTACATCATCACCGCGACTTTCCTGCCGGTGATCGCGCGCCATGCGCTGCCGGGCTCGTCGTGGCCCGATCTGTTCTGGCCGATGTTCGGCGCGGCGCTGATGGTCGGCGCACTGCTCGCGGCGCGCCTGCCGGTGCATTGGGATAACCGCACGCTGCTCGCCGGCTGCTATGTGCTACAGGCCCTGGGCATCGCGCTGGGCATCGTCTGGCCGACGGCGGGCGGCTTTTCGCTCGGCAGCATCCTGATCGGCCTGCCGTTCACCGCGATCACGCTGTTCGCGATGCGCGAGGCGCGGCGTCTGCGCGGCGACGACGCGGCCGGTCTGATGGGCTACGCGACGGCGGCCTACGGCGTCGGTCAGATCGTCGGCCCGCTTGTCGCCGCGCCGATCGCTGAACGAACCGGATCGTTTTCGCCCGCGTTGTGGCTGGCGGCGGGCGCGTTGCTGCTGGGCGCGGCCGGGCTGATCGTCGTGACGCGGATGTCGCGCGGACGCGGCCGGATGCCCGCCTGCAACTGCGGTTGAGGGAAGGATCGAGGCGACCGGAGAGGGCATGTTCGCGACCACCGCCAGTTGCCCGCTTGCCGCTGCAACGCATGGCGTGCCGAGCCAAGGGGCGCTTGCCGTAACTGTCACCGGGTGCCTGCTTGCAACTGCGATTAATGGGCGTATCGACGCGTCCGTAGCGAACCTGTCCGCTGTCACCGCCGGTTGCCCGCTTGCCGCTGCAACGAATGGCGTATCGACCCGCCGCAAAGCCCATCGCCGCAACCGTCGCCGAATGCGCGATTGATACTGCCGCCGACCGCCGCCTAAACCGCAAGTGGCCGCGCGCCATCGCCGCGATTGTCGACGCATGCCCCCTCGGCCGCATCGACCAACGCATCGACCAACGGCAAGTCAAACCGCCACCGGACCGCCACCCAACCCACCGCCAAAAAACAAATCACCCCGCAGCGCTCTAAAATGACCGCTTTCCCGCCATCTCAGCGCGCCCGTCGCCGGACGCGCCGCCATCCATGCAACATTTCGCGTCCGACAACTACGCCGGCATCTGTCCCGAAGCGCTCGAGGCGCTGATCGCCGCCAACCACAGCGGCCACGAACCGGCCTACGGCGACGACTCCTGGACCAACCAGGTCTGCGACCGTCTGCGCGAACTGTTCCAGACCGACTGCGAAGTGTTCTTCGTGTTCAACGGCACGGCGGCCAATTCGCTGGCGCTCGCGTCGCTGTGTCAGTCGTACCACTCGGTCATTTGCCACGAACTCGCGCACATCGAAACCGACGAATGCGGCGGCCCGGAATTCTTCTCGGGCGGCTCGAAGCTGCTGACCGCGCCGGGCGTCGGCGGCAAGCTCACGCCGGAGGCGATCGAAGCGGTCATCACGCGCCGCGCCGACATCCATTACCCCAAGCCGAAGGTCGTCACGCTGACCCAATCGACGGAAGTCGGCACCGTCTACAGCGTCGACGAAGTGCGGGCGATCACGGCGACCGCCAAACGGCGTCATCTGAAAGTGCATATGGACGGCGCGCGTTTTGCGAACGCGGTCGCCGCGCTCGACATGCATCCGTCGGAGATCACGTGGCGCGCGGGCGTCGACGTGTTGTGCTTCGGCGGCACCAAGAACGGCTTGCCGGTCGGTGAAGCGGTGGTGTTTTTCGACCGGACGCTCGCCGACGATTTCGCCTACCGGCTGAAGCAGGCCGGCCAACTGGCCTCGAAGATGCGCTTCATCTCCGCGCCCTGGCTCGGTCTGCTCGATAACGACGTGTGGCTGCGCAACGCGCGTCATGCGAACGCAATGGCGCAATTGCTGCAGACGCGGTTGCGGGAAATCCCCGGCGTGAGCATCATGTTCTCCGCGGAATCGAACGCGGTCTTCGCGCAGTTGCCCCCGCAAGCCGCGAGCGCGATGCGCACGCGCGGCTGGAAGTTCTACGAGTTCATCGGCGCGGGCGGTTGCCGGCTGATGTGCGCGTGGGACACGCAGCCGGAAACCGTCGAGCGTTTCGCCGCCGAACTGCGGGACTTGTGCGCGGCGTGAGTTCGTATTGGAGTTGGACGCCGCATCGGTGCCGCGCTCGCGTTGGGATCGCGCGCCGACCGCGGTGCTGAAGCCGCATACCGAGCGAAGTGCGATAGCCGCACGTTGAAGTCAGGCGTAAAACCAGCCACGGAATCACCTGCTGAACACCCGCATCGCACGACCTGCACGACCTGCACGACCTGCACGACACGCATGACCTGCACGACACGCACGATACGCACGACACGCACGACACGCACGACACGCAAAACCTAGCCGGCCCAACACCACGAACTACGCCACGAAACGCGCCCACTCGCCATGACCGAATACCGATTTTGTCCGCGCTGTTCCACGCCGTTGATCGAACGCGCCGATGCCGAGCATGAAGGCGGCCGCATCCGTCAAACCTGTCCCGATACGGCATGCGGCTACGTCCACTGGAATAACCCGCTGCCGGTGGTCGCGGCGATCGTCGAGTACGAGGGCAAGATTCTGCTGGCGCGCAACGCGGCGTGGCCGGAGGGCATGTTCGCGCTGATCACCGGCTTCCTGGAGAACGGCGAGACGCCGGAACAAGGCATTGCGCGCGAA
This sequence comes from Paraburkholderia terricola, assembly GCF_003330825.1. NCBI lineage: Bacteria > Pseudomonadati > Pseudomonadota > Betaproteobacteria > Burkholderiales > Burkholderiaceae > Paraburkholderia > Paraburkholderia terricola. The sequence goes on along the minus strand of NZ_CP024941.1, from coordinate 2,878,538 downwards.
GTGCTCGAGGAAACCTCGCTGCACACGGAGACCGTCGAACTGATCGGCGTGTATGAATTCATCCGCAAGAACGAACTGATCATCGCGTATCACGTGAAGGCGTATGGAACGATCGCGCTGTCGCCGGAATTGCTCGAATACCGGCTGGTGGAGCCGGCGAAGTTGCGACCGTGGCGAGCGGGCACCGGCCAGGCGCTCGGCGAATGGATGCGGCGGCGCGGCTTGCCCTTCGAGTTCGTCGAGAAGCCGGGGCAATAACGCCCCCGCCCGGCGCACGCACACGCAGCCCGCCCAAAACGCAACCACCCCCGACGCCACGCCACCATGAACAAACCCGCCCCCGCCGCGCGCGCCGCGTACCCGCATTTCCTGCCGATCACCACGCGCTGGATGGACAACGACGTCTACGGTCACGTCAACAACGTCGTCTATTACAGCTACTTCGACACGGTGGTGAACGACTATCTGATCCGCACCGGCGTGCTCGACTTCGAGCATGGCGCGACGATCGGTCTGGTGGTCGAGACGCACTGCAATTACTTCGCGCCGCTGGTGTTTCCGGATCGCGTCGAGGCCGGCTTGCGGGTCGCGCGGCTCGGCACGTCGAGCGTGCGCTATGAAGTGGGGCTCTTCAAGGAAGGCGACGACGAGCCCGCCGCGCAGGGCCACTTCGTGCACGTGTATGTCGATCGCGTCACGCGTCGTCCCGTGAGCTTGCCCGCCGATCTGCGCGCGGCGCTCGAACCGCTAAACGTAGCCGGGCAGGCGGGCTAGGCGCGTGCAGTCGTTCGTCATCAATCTGCTCAACGGTGTCAGCTACGGCTTGCTGCTGTTCATGCTGTCGGCCGGCTTGACGCTGATTTTCAGCATGCTCGGCGTGCTGAATTTCGCGCATGCGAGCTTCTACATGCTCGGCGCTTACGTCGGTTTCTCGGTGGCGGCGCATGCGGGTTTCTGGAGCGCGCTCGTGATCGCGCCGCTGATCGTCGGCGCCATCGGCGCGGCGCTCGAGCGTTGGCTGTTGCGCCGCGTGCGCGTGCACGGCCACCTCCCCGAGTTGCTGCTGACGTTCGGCGCGGCGTATCTGCTGGGCGAGCTGGTCAAGCTCGGCTGGGGCTTGAGTCCATTGAGCGCGACGGTGCCGCCCGCGCTCGACGGCCCTTTGTTCACGCTCTACGGCGCGGCGTTCGCGCGCTATCGGGCGTTCATGATGGCGGTGTCGCTGGTGATGCTCGCGCTGCTGTACGCGGTGCTGCGCGTCTCGAAGACGGGCCTCATCGTGCGCGCCGCGCTCACGCACGCGAGCGCCGTCGAAGCGCTCGGCCACGACGTGCCGCGCGTATTCACCGGCGTGTTCGCGGCCGGCACGGCGCTCGCGGCGTTGGCCGGCGTGATCGGCGCGCCGCTCTTCGTGATCGATCCGGCGATGGCGGAATCGCTCGGCTCCATCGTGTTCGTGGTGGTCGTGATCGGCGGCCTGGGCTCGTTGAGCGGCGCGCTGGCGGCGTCGCTGCTGGTCGGCTGCGTGCAGACCTTCGCGGTGGCGAGCGACGTGTCGCTGGGCGGCGTGCTGGCGGCGTTCGGCGCCTCGCTGCCCGCCGAATGGGACGCCTTGACGCTCGCGCAACTCGCGCCGCTGATTCCCTATCTGCTGCTCGTCGCGATGCTGGCGCTGCGTCCGCGCGGACTCTTCGGGCGGCGCGACGAGCATGCGTGAGCCCTTCGGACCGTCCGCGTTGACCGCCACCTCCGCCTCGGCGTCGCGCCGCATGTGGCGGCTGATCGCGCCGTGGCTCGCGCTCGTGCTGTTCCTCGCCGTGCCGCCGTTGATCTGGCCGCAAAGCTGGCTGCTCGCCTATCTCGCGCAGACCGCGACGATGATCGTGTTCGCGCTCTCGTACAACCTGCTGCTCGGCGAAACGGGCTTGCTGTCCTTCGGCCATGCCGCTTACTCGGGACTCGGCGCGCTCGTCGCCGCGCACGTCTTCAATCGCGTCGGCGTGCCGCTCGTCCTGCTGCCGCTGATCGGCGGACTCGGCGGCGCGCTGTGCGGCGTCGTGTTCGGCTTCATCTCGACGCGGCGTGCCGGGACGGCCTTCGCGATGATCACGCTCGGCATCGGCGAACTCGTGTCGGCGGCGGCATGGACGCTGCCCGACTGGTTCGGCGGCGAGGCGGGCGTGGCGATCGATCGCGCGAGCGGCCACGCGCTCGGAAGCTGGAGCTTCGGGCCGGCCCGCGAGGCGTATGCGCTGATCGCGCTGTGGTGCCTGCTGGCGAGCGCCGCGCTGTTCGCGCTGTCGCGCACGCCGTTCCTGCGTCTTGCCAACGCCGTGCGCGACAACCCGGCGCGCGCCGCGGCGATCGGCTGCTATCCGCGTCGCGTTCGCCATGGCGTCGTGGTGTTGTCGGCGTTTTTTGCGGGCGTCGCGGGCACCCTGGGGCTGATCAACGTCGAACTGGTGTCGAGCGAAAGCGTCGGCATGATGCGTTCGGGCGCGGTGCTGATCGCGACGGTGATCGGCGGCACGGCGGCGTTCTTCGGACCGGTGGCGGGCGCGGTCGTGCTGACGTTTTTCAGCGTCGCGGTGGCGAGCGTCACGCGGGCGTGGCTATTCTATCTCGGGCTGTTCTTTGTCGTGGTCGTGGTGATATCACCCGATGGCATCGCGGGCTTCATGCAACGGCATATCGCACGCGTCGCGGCATGCGGTTGGCGAATGTGCCGCGCCGTGTATCTATGGGGTGCGGCTGCCGCGTTGCTGTGGACGCTGGCTGTCGTGCTCGCGGTGCAATGGGCATACGCGGTGCAATTCGGCATGGATGACAGCGCGTCTTTCGGCGTCGACGGCCTGCCGCTGTGGATGGCGTCGTCGGCGCTATGGTTCAGCGGCGTCGTATTCATGCTGGCCGCGTTGGGCGCACTGTCGGCGCGCTACGCCGTTCGCGCGCAAGCGCGCCTTGCGATGAACTCGCGCTCCACGCGAATCGCCGGAGACACGCAATGATTCCGGCGCTCGCGCTGTACGGCATCGAAAAACGCTTCGGGTCCACGCGGATTCTGCGCGGCGTCGATCTCGCGATCGAGCCGGGCGAGCGCCATGCGTTGATCGGCCCGAACGGCGCGGGCAAGTCGACGCTCTTCAATCTGATCGCCGGCGGCGCGCGGCCGAACGCGGGGCGCATCGACCTGTTCGGCGCGGAGATCACGCGACTCGCACCGGCCGCGATCACGCGCCGCGGCCTCGCGCGCAGCTTCCAGACCACCAGCGTGTTTGCCCGGCTGACGGTGTTCGACAACCTGCGCTGCGCGGCGATGCTCGCCGAGCGCGACCGCACCCGCTGGTGGCAGCGTTTCACCGGCTCGGCCACGGTGAACGCGCGCGCCGAGCAGGTACTCGACGCAGTGGGCTTGAGCGCGCGCCGCCACCTTCAGGCCGGCACGCTCAGCTATGCCGAGCAGCGCGCGCTCGACCTCGGTCTCGCGCTCGCGGGCTGCGCGCACACGTTGCTGCTCGATGAGCCGACGGCCGGCATGAACCGCGCCGAAGCGGCGCGCGCGATCGAGCTGATTCGCGCGACCACGGCGGGCCGCACGCTGCTGATGGTCGAGCACGACATGGACGCGGTGTTCGCACTCGCCGATCGCATTTCGGTGCTGGTGCAAGGGCGCATCATCGCGACCGGCACACCGGCGGCGATTCGCGCGGATGCGGCGGTGCGCGCCGCCTATCTCGGCGACGGATTCCGCGCATGACGGCCTTGCTCGACATTCGGCAACTCAACGCCTGGTACGGCGCGAGCCAGGCGCTGCACGGCGTCACGTTGCGGATCGAGGCGGGCGAGGTGCTGGCGCTCGTCGGGCGCAACGGCTCGGGCCGCTCGACGCTCGCCCGCGCGATCATGGGCCTCGTGCGCAGCGAGGGCGGCTTGCATTTCGCCGGTCGCGCGCTCGGCGGGCTGCGCACCTTTGAGATCGCGCGTCTCGGGCTTGGCTACGTGCCCGAACAGCGCGACGTTTTCCCGACGCTGAGCGTCCACGAAAATCTGCAACTCGGTGTCGTGCCGCATGCGCGCGCCCGCATGCCGCGCTTTAGCTTCGACGATGCTTACGCGCTGTTTCCCGTTTTGCGCGAGCGGAAGCGCACGCGTGCCGGCGCGCTGTCGGGCGGCGAGCAGCAGATGCTGACGCTTGCCCGCGCGCTGCTCGGCGACCCCGATTTGCTGGTGATCGACGAGCCTGGCGAGGGTCTCGCAAGCCAGGTGATCGCGCAGGTCGCGCAGTGTCTGCGCATGCTGCGGGATCGCGGTGTCGCGATGCTGCTGATCGAACAGCGGCTCGTGATCGCACAGGACATCGCCAGCCGGGTCGCGGTGATGGGGCACGGCGAGATCGTGTTCGACGGCGAACTCGCGGTATTTTTGCAGCGGACCGAGGTGGCGAGGGAATGGCTTGGCGTGGGGTGAGGGTGGGGTGGTGCCTGGCTGGTTTATTGCGGTGTGGTGTTTGGGGTTTTTTGTCACTACATGGCTTTGGCGTTGGCCTTTCCTTGATTTGTTAGTGGTCTATTGGCGTTGCCCCTGTGCGGGGCGGCACCTACTTTTCTTTGCCGGCCGCAAAGAAAAGTAGGCAAAAGAAAGCGGCTCACACCGCTAATTCTTAAGTGGAGCCCTCGCGCAGTAACGGTAGTGGTGCATCTGGAATCCGTGTTCTCGCGCACTCCGCGTTCGTGACACAGCAGTCATTCTTCCGGCGGCGCTGCGCGCGCCGTCGCGGTACTTTTGGCGATCTTCGGTGCTGGCTCGAGGGGAGCGCTAGTACTCCATCAAGAGGCATTGCCGACGCGAAGCTTCGCCCTCTGGATAATGCTTAACACCTTCGCCGGGCTCTGCGGGTAGATGTGACTCAGCAGGCTTAGCTCTCCGCTTCGGAATAAGAGGACAGCCCCCTGTGGCAAAACAGCGAACTCCTGGCGCGCACGGTTGCTGTGGCGTTCGTGCGTACGAAGCGTGTTGCGAGCAGGAAAGCGATCCCGTCCAGCCTTTTGCACGGGCTCCCTTCGTCTGCATGGCCTTGGCACTTGGCCTACGTGTAAATGTCCGTGTTCGTCCTGGCGATACTGTGCCTGCAACTTACCGGTCGGGTCCGCGAACACCAGAAAATGCTGCGAGCGCTGGTCGTATGCGGCCACCAGAAATCCTCCCCAACTGATCGCAGTGGGCGCAGCCTGGCAATTCAATGTTGTGTCGACGACGTCCGCGTCGGTGACCGGCTGCTGCTCGCCGGAAGTGAACAAGTTTCCCCATAAACTCCAGCGGGCGTACTCGTGCAACCCTTGGCGCATTGTCTCGCTGACTGGCGAGGGGAACCTCGCTATACACACCGAATCGCCGTCCGTGTACTCGATCCATTTCGATGCGTCGCAATCCACTTCGGTCACTGAATCCGCGATATCGGGCGTGCTTAGAATGGCGTAGGTCATAACTCTCGGGTTGATCGCGCTATCGGCGCATTGCGAACCGACAATGTCGGGCGACGTCATAGGCAATGGCGGAGGTAATCAATGGCGCCGATAACGTCTGTGCCTGCATGGCCGGCCTTTCACTTGAGCGCAATTCGCTTCCCTGGCCCTTGCCACGGCGGATCCGATCTGAACATGCAGCGACGCCTTCAGAGATTCTCGGCGTTGCCGACGAGTCGGCGCACCGGTCGTTTGCCTGAACGTCGCCTCATGTGGGCATCGAGGCTTGCCGAGAACGAACCAACCCTTCCAGACTTTGCGCTTATCCTTCTGATTCGAGAGCGCCCCGTAGTCGGCGGCGATCCGGTTCCTTCCGAATCGATAGCGCCAGCTCGAATAGATGTGCGCCTCGTGACACACGATCATGACGTTGCGGATTTCGAGCGCGAATGCCAGGGATTGAGCTAAATAAACAATAAGGTCCTTGGGCCGTAAACCGTGCCATTTCCGCGTCAGCGAACGAAAGAGGTCTTGCCCTCCGGCAGACCGATCCGGGCCTTGCACACATCCGATCAAAAGCCGGGGCCGACAAATCCGTCCACCTATGTGCGCCAGCGAGAACGTGCATGAAACCAGGCGCCATCCTCCAATATCACGGACGCTGAGCGTCCAGTCGCCCTCCTTCTGGAATCGGTCAAGCGATTCAATGAGCACATGCCAGTTCTCGGACTCGACTTCGAACTTGGCCACCCTGTGCCCATGGCCGGCAGCGAGACTGTTCACGATCCCCGGAATCGAAGTCCGCGTAAATGCCTGGTGTTGCGCGCTTACGATAAAAGCCTGCTCCGCGGTAAAACTGCCATGCAGAAAAGGACGGTGCATTCGTTCGAGCATGGTCGGACAGTGTCGCGCCAGGTGTGCCAGAGGAGGTTGGGTGCATAAGCCAAGCCAACTGACAGTAGGCCGCCACCACAGCAGCGATCTGCAAAAGAACCGTAGACGCCTCAAGCGTTCAAATGACGATGAGCCGGGATAGGCCTGCTGCGCACTCGCGGTTATGAGCGAAATTGAGCGCAGCAGTGTCAGAGGATTGACGGAAATACGTTGGAATGAAAACTGAAAAGTATCCGCCTTCGATGTACCGGTGGGCACTTCCAATCTTCGCCGAGTTAGTTGCATGCGTAACGCCCTTTAGTCTGGTCTGCCTCGTAGCAGCGGGGGTACTGCGGAATTAAAAATAGGAGTCAGTTTTCTACGGCGTTGCTCGATGCAGCAGCATCAACTGCTCGCTTCTCGCCCCAGTACTCGGCGAGATAATCCACGACGTCTACCGTGGACACGATGCAGGATGTCGTCGCATCTGGGCGCTGCTTCATGGGATAGCCCAACGGTGACCTGCCTTCCAGTGCTTGTCCCGGTTTGCAGAAAGGCTCGTCGCCCGTATCGTGGCCGTTGTATGCCGCGGAGCGGTGGCCGCGTGTCAACCAGCGCTCGTATTCTTGCCTTGTTTGCGGGACGTTAACGGCTAACGTGCTCGACTGTACGCCAGCCGATCTCTCGGAGAACAGCACGACCCTTGCGCCAGTGACACGCCCCTGTGCCAACGCGTCTTCGAGGGCCCATCCGTACTTCGATTCCCTGAAAACAGATTGGCCGATCTGAACCATGTTGCGGGCTTTCAGTTCATTACGGCGGCTCTCTAACGCTTCGGTTGCGACAAGTTCCGGCGACTTTTCGAAGTCCGGCAGATACGTGCCGTGATTGGCGAACTGCCGGTAGTGATCCGCAAATGGGTTGGAGCATCCGCTAAGCGCCGAAACAAGCAAGGGGGCAATTGCCGCATGGATCGACTGCCGCGCCGTGAATAGCGCATTCATACGCATGGCCTTTGATAGTCGCTTAATCGTGGAAGAATGGCCGCGAGATCAATCACGTCTGCGTAGCTTCCTGGAAACCATTAATCGCGAACAGGGCATCCAGATACCTGAGACCAAAGAGTTCTGCGTCTGACTCCACGCCCAGCTTTCTCATCGCCTTCGATTTGTGGGCACTGACTGTCTGCTTGGCGCGGTGCAGCTTACGGGCGATCTCGCATACCGGAAGGCCGGATAGGAACAGCCGCAGAATTTCCGTTTCCCGTGCGGTCAGTACGCAAGATACGTCGAGATTGCCCGCCATTGGCTTTAGACACTGAAGAGCGGGAGATACGTAGATGGCGCCGGCGTGTGCCGCCTGGATTGCGTGCGCCAGGTGGTTGACGGCATCGCATTTGTGCAACACTGCGCCGATGCCTAAGCGCGACATCGTTGCCAGCAGCGCGGCATTGTGCATGCAGACCTGCACGACCATTTTCAAATGAGGGTGAGCGGCACGAAGCGCGGACATCAATGAGCCGAAGCCTTCCCACCTACACGAGCAGTGATCGATAACGAGCACGTCGCAGGGAATGTCAGCGGCCAAAGTAAAGAGTTCGCTACTACTGTGTGCGATTCCGACCAGGTCGACGTCGTCGCATTTGCTGAGCGCGGACTCGATTCCCAGCGTAAAGAGCGGATGGCTATCCGCAGCGATGACTTTTATTGCCATGGGTCGTGCTCCAAAGCTGGTTCAGTTAACACGGGATGACGAGGGCGCGTAGCACGAACGGTCATTGGAAGACCGGGTGCATGACTCGATAGCCTGCTAAGGTATTCCATAAGCATGGCGTGACTCAATTGGACGCATCCTGTTTTTGCCAATGTTTTTGGCCGAAGCAGGCGTCTCGATGTCAGCCATGAGGTTGGGAATAACATGCGACGACCGCATGTTGAAGCGATAAAGCGTCGCAGTATTCGCAGACGCGTACCCGCGGAAACGCGGCGCGGCGCGGCGCGCACCGTCGCCAATCAATCGATTCACGACGGAGCATCGCCGAGGCGAAGTCGATGGCCCCCAAGGCGCACAAACGCGCCCTGGTTTCCCTGGCAGCCCCATCCGCGACGCACGCAGTGCGGAGTGGGAGCTAATGACGGCTTTGTCACCAATGCGGAATGTGCGAGAACACGGATTCGAGATGCACCACTGTCCCCTCCGAGCCAGGGGACCCGTTTAAGAGCTAGCGGTGTGAGCCGCTTTCTTTTGCCTACTTTTCTTTGCGGCCGGCAAAGAAAAGTAGGTGTGTAGTGGTCAAGCAAACCTGGACACCCCAAAGGCGAATTTTTAAAAAAGCGAAGCTTCGCACCGTGCCGGTGGCAGACCGCCTGCCGCCGAATGGATGCGCCTGTAGTTATAAAAGTTGTCGATGTAGGCCCCGATGTCGCGCTCGGCCTGCGCGTGATCCGGGTACCCTTTCTCGTCGATCCACTCGTTCTTCAGGCTTCTGAAGAACCGTTCAACCGGCGCGTTATCCCAGCAGTTTCCCTTTCTGCTCATACTCTGAATGATGCCGTTTGCCTTCAGTTCGTTCACGAAATGCGCGCTGGTGTACTGGGCGGATTCAACCGGTCGTCGCAACACCTTAAACTAAGGAGGTGTTGCCATGGTTCAAAGTGCAAAGCGGGTGTATCAGTTGACAGGGCGAGCAGCGATGTACTCACCGGGTGCGCCGTCGCTTGGAAATGAGGTCGAGCGTCGCTTTTGGCTACAGATCGGAACCGGCATTACAAGCGAGAAAGCAGCGGAGGCGGTCGGCGTGTCTCAGGCGGTAGGCTCGCGCTGGTTCCGCTATCGTGGCGGCATGCCACTATTCATGTCGAAACCTATCGCTGGTCGATACTTGTCGTTCGCTGAGCGAGAAGAGATAGCATTGCTTTCTATTCAAGACATCGGTGTACGCGAAATCGCCCGCCGCATCGGACGCAGTCCATCAACCGTTTCAAGAGAGCTTACCCGCAATGCGGCGACACGTGGTGGGTACCTCGAGTATCGTGCTTCGGTCGCGCAGTGGAAGGCGGAGCGGATCGCCAAACGACCAAAGCCGGCGAAGCTAACGAGTAATGCACGGCTGCTCCAATACGTACGGGAGCGTTTGGAGGGCAAGGTGCGTGACGCGGATGGCCGTGATATTGCAGGTCCCAGGCAGGCGCCCTTCAAGGGGCGCAATAAACCACATCGCGGGGACCGAAAGTGGGTCAACGGCTGGTCACCCGAGCAAATTGCTAATCGATTGAAGGCCGATTTCCCGGATGATGAATCTATGCGCATCTCTCACGAAGCCATTTATCAAGCCCTCTATATTCAAGGGCGCGGTGCACTCAAGCGGGAGCTGGTGGGTTGCCTTCGCACCGGGCGTGCCTTGCGCGTTCCCCGAGCGAGAGCGCGTGCCAAGGCATGGGCGCATGTCAGCGAGGAGGTGATGATTTCCAGCCGGCCTGCAGAGGTGCAAGATCGTGCTGTGCCGGGCCATTGGGAGGGAGATCTGATTATCGGTTTAAATCGATCAGCCATCGGCACGTTGGTGGAGAGATCAAGCCGCTTTACGATGCTCGTGCACTTGCCTCGCGAGAAAGGCTATGGGGTGATCCCACGCACGAAGAACGGGCCCGCGCTCGCCGGCTATGGAGCTGTCACGATGGCCAACGCACTCAAGAAGACTGTGGGGGACTTACCTGCTCAGTTGTGGCGATCACTGACATGGGATCGTGGCAAAGAGCTGGCCGATCACGCACGCTTTACTATTGAGTCGGGCGTGAAGGTCTTCTTCGCCGACCCGCACAGTCCATGGCAGCGTGGTACGAACGAAAACACCAATGGCCTTCTAAGACAGTACTTTCCAAAGGGCACGGACCTGTCCAGATGGAGTGTTCAAGAGCTCCAGGCAGTTGCTAACACGTTAAACGCAAGGCCCCGGAAAACGCTCGGCTGGAAGACGCCTGCGGAAACCCTGGACGCCTACCTAAAATCCGTTCAACATTCTAGTGTTGCGACGACCGGTTGAATCCGCCCTGGCATCCCTGATCGGAGTGGAACATCAGGCCGGGCGGCGGGCGTCGATGCTCGCGCGCCCTTTGCAAGGCCCGGATAACCAGAACCGTATCCGGCAACAGCGCGAACGCCCAGCCGACGATACGGCGCGAATACAGGTCCATCACGATCGCCAGATAGGACCAGCCCTGAAGCGTTCTCACGTACGTAATGTCGCCCGCCCACACCTGATTGATCGCCGGCGGCTGGAAGCGGCGCTCAAGCAGGTTGGGCGCCACCAGCGCTTCACCGTCAGCCCTGCGGTAACGGTGCGTTCGTCGTCGCGTCACGGCCAGTTGCGCCTCACGCATCAACGACCGCGCGCGGTAGCGTCCGATCGCATGGCCCTGGTGCTGTAACGCCTGAGCCATCCTGCGGCTGCCATAGCTGCCGCGGCTTTCGTTGTGAATTTCACGCACGGCCCTGAGCAGGGCCGGCGAAGCCGCAGCCCTGGCGGGCCGCCGCGCGGCAAAGGTGTAGTAGCTGCTTCGCGGCACCTTCAGCAACCGGCACATCACGCTGACTGGCCAGGCCTTCTTCAGCGAACGGATCACCTCGAGGAGCGATCCAGTTCCTTGACGAAGAAGGCCGTGGACTTTTTTAGTATCTCGCGCTCCCTTTCGAGCTCGGTCACGCGTGCCTCCAGCTCCCGGATACGTCGCTGGTCGGCCTTGAACTGCACCTCGGTGCGCGGAGGCTCAGCCTGCTCGGCCCGCCATTGCGCCACCCACCGCCGCAACGCGGTATCGCCAACGCCCAGCGCCTCGCAGGCCCTGGCAAACGAATAGCCCTGCGCGACAACCAGCTGCACCGCCTCGGCCCTGAATTCGTCGGTTATGTTCCGTCTGCTCATTTCTCACCTCGGTTGGAGATTATCCCCTTTAGAGGTGTCCAGAGTCATTGGACCACTACAGTGCCGCCCCGCACAGCAATGCTCTCAACTTAAGCCCCGCTGCATCAAGCGAGTTTGTACGCGAGATGGAAGTGGGGCTTGGCTTTTCTGGGTGGTCTTGGATAGGAGCGTGAGGGCTGTATCCGGCATCGGGTCTGGTGGATCATTTCCAGCACACCGGCGAGGCCGTCCAGACAGCGCTGGATGCGCAGAAGACACGCGCCGAGGATGGGCTTGAGTGCGCCCAGTGCATACACCCGGTTAGGACGGCTGGCATGTCTGTCGTCGTGCGGCGCATCGAGATCGCTGAGCAGTGTGCACAGGTTGTCGGCGAGGATTTTTGCGCCGAAGTCCTGCTGTAACGCCAGGTAATCGAGGCCTGTGACGGCTTCCAGCCGCAGCCGGTGCTTGAGTCGTTTGAATGCTTCCTCGACCCGCCAGCGCTGGTGATAGAGCGCGCCGAACGATGCCGCCGGATAACGCCCGCCATCGAGCAGCGAGGTCATCAGCACACGCACGCGACCGCCCGGCGTGACGTCGCGGATCAGGCGCACAGTCGTGGGCGTACGCGCCAGTTCATAGGCGCGGGCATCCGGTTCGCTGGGCGCTTCCAGTGTCACCACATGCTCGGCTTTACCGCTGCGGGTAAAGGCGCTGACGCATTTCCAGTTACGCGCATCGACGCGCATGCAGAACGGGATTTCGCGCTGTGCGAGCGCCGCCACCATCGCGTTGCCGATATAGCCGCGATCGAGCAGCAGCAGGTCGGTATGCGGTTGCAGTACATCGAGGGCTTCGAACAGCATCTGCCGCTCGCCGCCGTCGGCGGGATGAAGTGCAGCGTGCAGGGTCAGTTCGGAACCCGGCAGGAACAGCGCAAACGCGTAGTGATCGGCGCGCAGTTCATGGCCGCGACGCGTGCCCACACGCAGGCGGCTACCGTCAGCGGCGACCAGCCTCAGGCCGTGCCAGCGCATCGAATCGATATGGGGTTGGGCCAGCGAGATCAGGCGGGCGCGGGCCAGTTCGAACAGTTCGGCAGACACTCCCCGTCGCGCCTTGCTGAAGGCCTGTGCGCTGACAGCGCGGGTGCGCCCGCCGCTGCTTCCCAGTGCGCCGAATAGCGCGTCAAGTTCGGCCTGCACACTGGCGCACATGCCGGACATCATCAGCGCGGCCATGCGCGGCAAGGTCAGTGTGCGATTGCGGGTAAAGGCAGTGGGAGAACGACGCACGCGATCGGCGAGCGCCGGATCGAGCAGGAAATCGGAGAACTCAGCCAGAAGCCGCGAGGACGCTGGTATTTGAGTTCATATCGTTGATTTATCAGTGAGTTATGCGATGAAGTTTACAGGGGCAATGCCTCGTTTACAAGCTCTTTGAGGCTTAAGTTGAGAGCATTGCCCCGCACAGGGGCAACGCTAATAGACCACTAACAAATCAAGGAAAGGCCAACGCTAATAGACCACTAGAAAATCAAGCAAAGGCCAACACCATAAAACCACAACCCCAAGCGCCGAGCAGGCAAAAACATCAACCTTCCTTCCCAACAATCCACTCATGCGCCGGATCATTCCGAAAATGCCAAACCCTCCGCGCCCCGGCCATGACATTCAGGTAATAAGAGTCATACCCATAAGGCACAACGACCGGATGATACCCACGCGGCACCATCACCACGTCATGATTCTCAACGGCCATCGACTCATCGATATCCCGCATGTCCGTATACACGCGCTGAAAAGCAAACCCCTGCGGCGGATCGAGCCGATGATAGTAAGTCTCCTCGAGCGAACTCTCATGCGGCACATTATCCGTATCATGCTTATGCGGCGGATAGCTCGACGCATGCCCGCCGGGCGTCCTGACCTCGACGACAAGCAAGGACTCGGCAGGCTCCGTCTGCGGAAGAATATCGCATACGTATCGCGTATTCAGACCCTTGCCCCGCGTGGAGCGCTTCATCGAGGAAGGTTCGATCAACCTCGCGGCATACTCGCCCTTCGCCGGCGCGCTAGCCACGCCAATCTCCGCATCCCGGCAGGCACGCACCGTCGCGCGCACGCCGGGCGGCAAATACACCGCATACGGCGCGGCATCCTCGAACACGCTATCGCGTGAACCCAGCGAGCTCCACGTGCGCTCCGCGGTTTCGATATCCACCGAACCCGTGAGCACGACAATGCACATCTCACGCGACGGCTCGAACAGATGCACCACCTCGCTCGTGCCCATCCGGTAGGCGGCGAATCCCACATACCGCCAACACGCCGATTCCGGCGTCACTCGCGCGATCGTCTGGCCTTCGCGCTGCGCCTTCACCAATAAACTCATGCTGCCTCCTGCTCAGTCTTGCTTGCGGCGCCGAGCGGTGCGTCGACCAACGTTCGCAATGTTCTGTAGCCCTTCTGCGCATACTCGAACGAGGGGGCCACCACCGGGTCCTGTTCCGCTTCCACCACGAGCCAGCCGCGATAGCCGTGCCGCTTCAACCGGTCGATGATCGCCGGGAAATTCACCGCGCCGTCGCCCGGCACCGTGAAGGCGCCATTGATCACCGCGTCGAGAAAGCTCCAGTTGCGATTGCGCGCGAGCCTGGTCACCGCGGGGCGCAGGTCCTTGCAGTGCACGTGGCATACGCGCGCGATATGCTTGTCGAGCACCGCGAGCGGATCGCCGCCGGCAAACGTGATGTGCCCCGCGTCGAACAGCAGGCCGACAGCATCGCTCGTGCGCGACATCAATTGATCGACGTCGGCGGGCGTTTCGACATAAGCGCCCATGTGATGGTGGTAAGCCAGCCGCACGCCGCGGCTTTGCGTGTAACGCGCGAATTCATCGACACGTGCGGCATATTCAGCCCATTGCGCCTCGCTGAAAAAACGCGGGCGCTGATACAGCGGCTGCGGCGCGCCCTGAATCGAATCGGCGACTTCGCCGTATACCATCGCGGTCGCGCCGTTTTGCGCGAGCAGTTCGAGATGCGGGCCGACCGAGGCGATTTCTTCCTCGACGCTGCGCCGCGCGAGCCGGCCCGAATACCAGCCGGATACCAGGGCGAGGTCGTATTGCGCGAGCAGCGTTTTCAATGCCCGCGGTTCGCGCGGAAACTTGTTGCCGAGCTCGAAGCCTTGATAGCCGATCTGGCGGCCTTCCGTCAACGCCAATTCGAGCGGCGTCTCGCCGCCCAGCGAAGGCAGATCGTCGTTCATCCACGAGAGCGGATTGATGCCGATGCGTACGTCGAAAGTGGTCATGCGGGTGTCCTCATTCCTTGTCGGTGCGCTCGACGGCGGCCATCGGTTCGGCGCGTGCCGCGAGCTGTGCTTCGTATTTCGCACGCGCCACGCGCACGCTATCGCGCGTCGACACCTCGGGCACGGCGACTTCCCACCACCAGCCGCCGTCGTCGGTGGTGCGGGCGGGGTCCGTGTCGATGCTGATCACGTAGGTGCGATCGGCGGCGCGCGCGCGTTGCAGCGCGGCTTCGAGTTCAGCGATATTCGCGGCGTGCTCGGCCTGCGCGCCGAGCGCGCGTGCATGCGCGGCGAAATCGATTCGCGGCGCGCCGAGCGGGCCTTGCAGGCAGTCGTCGAGCAGGTTGTTGAACGGCGCGCCGCCGCAGGCCTGTTGCAAGCGGTTGATGCAACCGTAGCCGCGATTGTCGAGCACCACGACGATCAGCTTCGCGCCGAGCATCACCGAAGTCGCGATCTCGCTGTTCATCATCAGATAGCTGCCGTCGCCGACCATCACGATCACTTCACGCTCGGGGCGCGCGAGTTTCACGCCGAGACCGCCGGCAATCTCGTAGCCCATGCACGAATAGCCGTACTCGACGTGATACGCGCCCGGCCTGCCGGCGCGCCACAGCTTGTGCAATTCGGCGGGCAAGGTGCCGGCCGCGCACACGACGATATCGTCCTTATCCGACGCCGCGCTCGAACGCTGCACCGCGCCGATCACGTCGCCCTCGTAAGGCAGCACGGTCTCGCGTTGCGGCGCATGCGTGAGCGTGCTCACCGTGTCGCGCCAACTCGCCGCGAGTTTGTGCGCGCGTGCGGTCCATGCGCGGTCCGCGTGCCAGCCTTGCAAGCGTTCCGCGAGCGCCTCCAGCGCGAGACGCGCGTCGGCTTCGACCGTCAACGTGCGATGCTTGACGCCGTCGAAGGCGTTGGCGTTGATGCCGATCAGCTCGGCCTGGGTGAACAGCGTGTTCGAGCCGGTCGTGAAATCCTGCAAGCGCGAGCCGATCGCCAGCACGCAGTCGGCGTCGAGCGCGAGCGCGTTCGCGGCGGGCGAGCCCGTCACGCCCAATGCGCCGGCGTTCAACGGATCGTTCCATGCAAGCGAACTCTTGCCGGCCTGCGTTTCCGCGACCGGAATGCCGTGCATGGTGGCGAAGCGGTGCAGCGCGTCGCTGGCGCGGCCATACAGCACGCCGCCGCCCGCGACGATCAACGGACGCCTGGCGCGCCGCAGATGCGCGAACGCGGCGTCGATCTCGTCGTCGCGCGGCGCGGGCGCATGAAAAGTCACGACACGCGGCGCGAAAAAGTCCGCGGGGAAATCCCATGCCTGCGCCTGCACGTCCTGCGGCAACGCGAGCGTGACGGGACCGCACAGCGCGGCGTCGGTCAGCACGCGAAGCGCGCGCGGCAGCGCGGTGAGTAATTGCGCCGGATGCACGATGCGATCGAAGTAACGCGACACGGGTTTGAAGGCGTCGTTGGCGGACACGCCGCCATCGTTGAAATCCTCGACCTGCTGCAAGACCGGATCGGGCGCGCGCGAGACGAAGATGTCGCCGGGCAACAGCAGCACCGGCAGACGGTTCACGTGCGCGAGCGCGGCCGCCGTGAGCAGATTGGTCGCGCCCGGCCCGATGGAAGTCGTGACCGCCATCATGCGGCGGCGGAAATGCGCCTTCGCATACGCAATGGCGCTGTGCGCCATCGCCTGTTCGTTATGCGCGCGCAGCGTGGGCAATGCGTCGCGGTGCTGATACAAGGCTTCGCCCATTCCCGCGACGTTGCCGTGCCCGAAGATCGCGAACACGCCGCCGAAGAGCGGCTCGCTACCGCCGCGGTCCTCGGTCGCGACGCGTTGAGCGGCGAGATAGCGCACGAGCGCCTGGGCGGTCGTCAGCCGGACGGTGCCGGCGAGGCGCGAGCTTGCTTCGCCGGTGCCTCGAGCGGACGCCGCATCGTCATGATGCAATACGCGGTGGTTCATGCCGCCTGCTCCTGGTGATGGCTCGCCGTGGCGGACTGCGCGGCTGATGTGCCGCGAGCCGCGCGCCACGATGCGATCAGTGTTTCGAATGTGCGGCGCACGCGTGCGATCAGTTCGTCGTCACCGATCTCGCCGGCGAGCCACGCATGGCTCGGCTCGTGAAAGATCGTGCGGCCCACGGTGAAGCCGCGGCACGTCGCGGATTGGGCCGCCGCGCGAAAGCCCTCGTTCAACTGTTCGACGCCCGCCGCCAAACCGAGCAGCACCACGCCCCGGCAATACGGATCGCGCTCGGCGATCAGCGCGTCGACGGCTTGCCATTGCGCGGCGTCCATCGGTTCGAGCTTCCACCATTCCGGATAGATGCCGATGTTGTAGAGGCGCTTCAACGCGCGATACACGATGTCCGGCCCTTGCGGCAGATGGGCGTGCTTCGGCGGAATCACTTCGAGTAGCAACTCATGCCCGCTCGCTTGCGTCGCGTCGTAAAGCGCGCGCAATTGCGCTTCCTGTTCGAGGCGCTGTTCGATCGGTTCGTCGGGATGAAACTGCACGAGGCACTTGGCGATATGCTCCCGCGGCCACGCGACGAGCGTCGTGCCGATCGAGCGGCCATGATCGAACACCAGCGGCACGGAGCCCGGCAATTCCACCGGACGGCCGAGCCACCAGCCGCGGCCGGTCGCGGCGTTCAACGCGTCCTGACCATAGCGGTCGTCGATCAATACGGCGATGCGGCCTTGCAGACCCAACGCGCTTTCGGTCTGCGCCACCGCTTCGACGAATAGCCCCTTTAACCGCGCGATGCGCGCTTCGTCCGCGCCGGTTTGCTGCGCGAGTTCGAAGAACTGGTTGCGATGATCGAACGCGAAGCCGAGTACTTCGTTCCATTGCTTGCGCGCGGGCGAGACGCGATGCAAGCGCGCCAGCGTCGCGTCGCGATCGGGGCGGCGCATGCGCTGCGGGTCGGCTTTCGCTTCGCGCAGGAAGTAGTCGAGCTCGGCCGGCGTCGGCATGGCGGGCGCGCAGCCGTGGCGCGAAACCACCAGCGCGCCGCTCGCGTTCGCGGCGCGCGCGCAGGCTTCGAGCGGCTGATCGCGCAACCATCCCGAGAGAAAGCCCGAGGCGAACGCGTCGCCCGCGCCGAGCACATTCAACACTTCGACTTCCACGCCGCCGTGAACCGGCAGGTCGTCGAGCGAGGCGGGCACCTTGCCGTCGATGATCTGGCAACCCATCGGCCCGCGCTTCAACACCAGCGTGGCCGGCGTGACGGCGCGCACCATCGCGAGCGCGTCGACCAGTTCGGTCTTGCCGCCGGCGATGCGGAATTCCTCTTCCGTGCCGATCACCAGATCGAACAGCGGCAGAATGCGCTGCAAATGCGCGGTCACGCCTTCGCTCGCGACGAAGCGGGTTTCGCCGTCCGCCTTGCCGGTGAGACCCCACAACACCGGACGGTAGTCGATATCGAGAACCGTGCGCACCTGGTTGCGTCGCGCGTAATCGAGTGCGCGGCGGCTCGTGCGGTTCACCTGCTCGGTGGAAAAGTGCGTGCCGGTAATCAGCAGCGCTTTCGACGACGCAATGAACGCTTCGTCGAAATCCGCTTCATCCACCGCCATATCCGCGCAGTTCTCGCGATAGAAGATCAGCGGAAAGGTATCGCGGTCCTTCAGGCCGAGCAGCACCAACGCCGTGAGGCGTTCCTGATCGACGCGCACATGGCTGACGTCGCAGCCTTCCTTCGTCAAGGTTTCGGTGAGAAAGCGGCCCATGTGATCGTTGCCGACGCGCGCGAGCATCGCCGAGGCGAGGCCGAGGCGCGCGCAGCCGAACGCGATATTCGCCGACGAACCGCCGAGGTACTTCGCGAAGCTCGACACGTCTTCGAGCCGCGCGCCGACTTGCTGCGCGTAGAGATCGACGGCGAGGCGGCCGAGGCAGACGATGTCGCGGCCGCGATCCGGCGCGAAGCGGCTGGCCGCCGTCCCGACTCCGGTTGCGGCGCCGCTGGATGTGCTGGAATGATCCATGAATGTTCCTGAGTGGCTGTACGCGGCGACCGGCGCGGCAAGCACCGGAACGCCGCGCGAATGAATCAGATCTCCGCGCCTTCGAGTTCGCCGATCATCTTCTGCATCTCGGCGCCGCCGGCCATCATGTCGAGCACTTCGTCCTTGCTGATGGTGTCCTTGGTGAACGTGCCGAGCGATTTGCCGCGATTGAGCAGCGTGAAAGAGTCGCCGATCGGATACGCGTGGTGCACGTTGTGCGTGATGAAGATCACCGAAATGCCCTTGGCGCGCGCCTTGTGAATCAGCTTCAGCACGTTGAAGCTCTGCTTCACGCCGAGCGCGGCGGTAGGTTCGTCGAGGATCAGCACGCGTGCGCCGAAGTGAATCGCCCGTGCAATCGCGAGGCACTGTTTCTCGCCGCCCGACATGGTGCCGATCGGCTGATGCGGGTCGCGCACGTTGATGCCCATTTCCGCGAGTTTGTCGCGCGCGGTGGTCGCGCTGGTTTCGAGGTCCATCACGCTCAGAAAGCCGAACAGTTTCTTTTGCGGCTCGCGTCCCATGAAGAAGTTGCGCGCGACCGAGAGCAGCGGCACCAGCGCCAGATCCTGATAGACGGTGGCGATGCCGAGATCGAGCGCGTCTTTCGGCGACTCGAACAGCACCGGCTTGCCGTCCACCAGATACTGGCCGGAAGAGGGCTGATGCACGCCGGCGAGCGTCTTGATGAGCGTCGACTTGCCCGCGCCGTTGTCGCCGAGCAGGCAATGCACTTCACCGCGTTTCAGGCGCAAGGTCACGCCGCTCAACGCGATCACCTTGCCGAAGTACTTGCTGACGTTCTCCAGCGCGAGAATGATGTCGTCCTGCGCCGCGCTTGCGGTGCTTACCGTATTCGTCGTATCGGACATGATCGTCTCCTCGTTACGATTGCGCGACGCGGCGGCGCACGTAGTGATTGAACAGCACGGCGATCAGCAGCATCACGCCGAGGAACACGCGGAACCAGTCGGAGCTGACGTTGGTGTACGTGATGCCGATTTGCACGACGCCGAAGATCAGCGCGCCGAAACAGGCGCCGACGACCGAGCCGTAACCGCCCGTCAGCAAGGTGCCGCCGATCACCGCGGCGATGATCGCCTCGAATTCCTTTTGCAAGCCGCGGTCCGCCGCGGCCGAGCCGATGTCGCACACTTGCAGCACCGCGAACAGGCATGCGCAGAACGCGGTCAGCACGAACAGCGAGATCTTCACGCGGCGCACCGGCACGCCGACGTTTTTCGCGGCGTTCGCGTCGCCGCCCACGGCGAGAATCCAGTTGCCCGCGCGTGTCTTGGCAAGCACGAAGGCGCAGACAGCCGCGAGCGCGATCCACCACAAGATCACTTTGGGAATGCCCGGCACCAGCGCATGACCGTTATCGAGCATGGTGCCGATGCCGTGTTGCGCGAGCATCGTGAAGAAGCCGTTGAACGCCACGCCATGAAACAGCGTATTGGCGAGCCAGTCGTTTTGCGCGAGATCGCCCACGCCGGAGACGATGGTGCGGTCCGCGAACATGATCGACAGCGCCAGCGTGAGGCCGCGCAGGATGAACAGAAACGCGAGCGTGACGATGAACGACGGCAGGCGCGTGCGCATCACCAGATAGCCGTTCAGCGCGCCGAGCAGCATGGAGCCGGCGAACGCGAACAGGATCGCGAGCGAGATCGGCCAGTGAAAATACACCGACGGAATCGCGACCATCATCCCCGAGAAGCCGATCATCGAACCGATCGACAGATCGAACTCGCCGGCGATCATCAACAGACATGCGCCGACCGACAGTATCCCGAGATAGGCGGACACTTGCGACCAGTTCATCACGCCGTCGAGATTGAACATGCCGGAACCGCCGGCGGTCAGCGCGAAAACCAGGAACACCAGCACCGCGCCGGATATCGCGGCGAATTCCGGCCGGTTCAGCAAATGACCGAACCATGATTCCTTGCGCACGCGCTCATCGGAATCCGAATGCGACGGCGCCGCATTGGTGTTGCTCGTTTCGACAGGCGGGGGAAAGTGTTTGCCGGCTACACCCATGACGTCTCCTTGGAGCCCGGCTGTGTCTCGGTTCACGCGCGAAGGCGGAGTGAGAACGGCAGCCGGTGAAATGCGCGGTGGAGGCGGGCGTGCCGCCCGTATTGAAGCGGCCGCCCGCCGCGCGCGTGACTAACTAGAGGAAAGAATCAGCGATACTGCCCTGCGTACTTGATGACCTTGTCGAGGTTGTCCCTGGTGATGAAGCCCGGACCCGAGCGGATGTTCTTCGGTCCATACGACGGCGCGAGACCGTAGGTATCGAGGCGCGCCTTGAACTTCGGATTGGCTTCGAGAATCTGGCGGATCTTCGCCGGATCGGTGGTGTGCTCCTTCTTCACGATCGCGAGCACCGCCACCGGGATATAGCCTTGCAAGTACGGCTGCTGGTCGATCGCGAACTGGATCGTGCCGGCCTGGATCGCCTTGGCGATGTCGTCGGAGAAGTCGAACGTGGCGAAATAGATCTTGCCCGCGAGGCCCATCTGCTGAACCGCTTTCAGCGTGGCCGAAGCGGGGGTCGGTCCGAGCGTGAGGATCGCGCCGGTGTTCGGATGGTTGCGCAGATAGGCGCTGACCTTCGACTGGATTTCGGTCGGGTCCTGGCCGGAGTCGATCGTGGACGACTTGTAGTCGACGCCGAGCGCTTCGGCGAAACCGCGGCAACGGTCGAACGAAACCGTGTTGGTGGCGATGTGATTGACGCACAGGAACGACTTCACGCCGGCTGCTTTCGCTTTCTCGCCGGCCGCCTTGCCGGCGACGTATTCGGGTTGTCCCACGTGCATGATCGCGCCCAGTTGCGCGCTTTGTTCCTCGGTGCCCGAGTTGATCGTGACGAGCGGAATCTTCTTCGCGGTCACTTTGCTGATCGAGCTTTTCAGCACGTCGTAATCGGCGATGGTGACGATCACGCCGTCGTAATTGCGCGCGGCCGCCTGTTCGACCAGACGCGCCATGTCGGCGATGTCGCCGTTCGGCGGATTGCGATAGTCGGTCTCGACGTTGAAGTCCTCGTCGGCCTGCTTGATCGCGTTCTTGATGGTGTTCCACCACGAATCCGAATCCGGCGCGTGGCTGATCAGCACGAAGTGGGCGTCAGCCGCGCGGGCGGCCGAAGCCGCGCCGAATCCCGTCGCCAACGTCAATGCCGTTACCAGAATCCTGAGCGTAGCCTTGCCCTTGCAAAGTCTCATTGTCTCCACCTTTTCTCGGTCTGTCGTTATTGAAGGGAGCGTCTGGCGGGCGGCTTTTGATCCGCTTGCGGCCGGTATGGGGTCGCCCTTGCACCATTGCTCACGACCAAGATTAGGCCATCTTCCGAAGCGTTGCAATGAAAATTTCATAATAAATAAAAATGGAAAATACGTTCCATTTGCCCGGCGCCCTGCCTATAATCGGCAGCGTCAGGAGGCAGTGTGGGCGGGCTTTGCAAGCGTCTGTCGCACTGCAATAAAGCACCCGAGAGAGAGCCATGGCGGAAGAGAGCACCGAGGAATTGCCGAGCGTCGATGAATTGATGCAGCGCATCGCGGAAAACTACGAAGCGTTGCCGCGTCAGTTGAAAAACGTGGCCACGTATATCGAGCAGCATCGGTCGAGCGTGATGGTGGATCGCACTAGCGACATCGCGGCGAGTTGCGGCGTGCATCCGTCCGCCGTGGTGCGGTTCGCGCAGCGCTTCGGCTTTTCCGGCTTCTCCGATTTGCAGGCGGTGTTCCGTCAGGCTTACACGGGGCAGGGCACGTCGTCGCCGAGTTATCAGCAGAGGATTCGCAAGCTGATCGACGAGAAGCCCGGCGCGTTGTCCGGCGGTTCGGTCGCGCGCGAATTCATCGCGGCTTCGCGCGGCGGTCTGGAGGAACTCGAAGCGGGACTCGACGACAAGCAGTTCGACGCCGCCGTGAAAATGCTGCAGCAGGCCGACAACATCTACGTGGTCGGCGTGCGGCGCTCGTTTCCGGTGGCGAGCTACATCGTCTACGCGTTGCAGCACACGCCCAAGCGCGTGCATCTGGTGTCGGGATTCGGCGGCATGTACCGCGAACAGATTCGCAGCGTGAAGAAGGGCGACGTGGTGATCGCGATCAGCTTCGCGCCCTATGGCAAGGAAACGCAGTATTGCCTGCGCGTGGCGCACCATCATCAGGCGAAGACGCTGGTCATCACCGATAGCCAGCTTTCCCCGCTCGCGCGCTACGCCACCACGCAACTGTATGTGAAAGAGGGCAGCGCGTTCGCGTTCCGCTCGCTGACCAGCACGATCTGCTTGTGCCAGGCGTTGTTCATCGCGCTGGCGTACAAGCTCGAATTAAACGTGGAAGAATCCAAGGACATGGGAGGATACGATGACTGACGCGGTAAGGACGATCGACGTAGCGGTATTCGGCGCGGGGCGCATCGGCAAGATTCATGCGGCCAATCTCGCGCGGCAACCGGGCGTGCGGCTCAAGTACGTGGTCGACGTGAATCGCGAGGCGGCCGCGGCGCTCGCGGCCGAACACGGCGCGCAGGTCGCGGATATCGACGGCGCGATGGGCGATGCGTCGATCGGCGCGACGGTGATCTGTTCGAGCACGGACACGCATGCGGACCTGATCATGCAATCGGCCGCGCAGAACAAGCACGTGTTCTGCGAGAAGCCGGTCGATCTCACGCTGGAGCGTGCGCGCGCCTGCGCCGAAGCGGTCGCGCGCGCGGGCGTGGTGTGCATGATCGGCTTTCAGCGCCGCTTCGATCCGACGTTCTCCGCGCTGAAGTCGCGTATCGATGCCGGCGAGATCGGCACGCCGGAAATGCTGGTGGTGACTAGCCGCGATCCGGGCGCGCCGCCGGTGGAGTACATCAAGCATTCCGGCGGCATCTTCAAGGACATGCTGATTCACGACTTCGACATCTTCCGCTGGATTCTCGACGACGAAGCGGACACGCTGCACGCCACCGGCAGTTGTCTGTCCGACCCGGCGATCGCGGAAGCGGGCGATATCGATTCGACCGCGGTGACGATCCGCACGAAGCGCGGGCGATTGTGCCAGATCAATACCGCGCGCCGCGCCGCGTATGGTTACGATCAGCGCTTCGAAGTGCTCGGCAGTGCCGGCATGCTGCAGGCGGGCAACGTGCGGCCCACGGAAGTGACCGCGTACTCGAGAACCAAAGTGTCGAGCGACGTGCCGGAAGCGTTTTTTCTCGAACGTTATCGCGCGGCTTACGCGCTGGAAATCGCGCATTTCTTCGACGCGGTCACGCACGGCAAGCCGGTGCGCACGACCGTCGCCGATGGCTTGAAAGCGCTCGAACTCGCCGACGCCGCCACGCGTTCATGGCGCGAGGGCCGCGCGGTGAAACTCGGCGAGGCATCGTGATGAAGGCGGCCGCGGGGCGGGTTCGATTGGGTGTGGTCGGTCTTGGGCGGTTGGGCAAGCGTCATGCGGAGAATCTCGCGTATCGCGTGCCCGGCGCGGTGCTCGTCGCCGCTTGCAGCCCTCTGGAGGAAGAGCGGGCGTGGGCGCGCGAGGCGCTGCCCGAACCGCGTCTTTATGACGATTACGCCGACCTGCTCGCCGATCGGGAGGTGGATGCGGTGTGGCTCGTGACGCCGTCGTCGTTGCACGCGCAGCAGATCGTGGATGCGTTGCACGCCGGCAAGCATGTGTTCTGCGAGAAGCCGTTGTCGCTGGACCTCGCCGAATGCGAGCGCGTGCTGGCCGAGGCCGCGCGCTATCCGCATCTTCAGGCGACGATCGGCTTCATGCGGCGTTTCGATCCGAGCTATAGAAACGCATTCGACATGGTCGAAGCCGGCAAGATCGGCACGCCGTTTCTCGTGCGCTCGCAAACCACGGACAAGAACGATACCGATGGTTTCTTCGTGCGGTTCGCGGCAACGTCCGGCGGCATTTTTCTGGACTGCACCGTGCACGACATCGACGTCGCGCGTTGGTTGCTGGGCAAGCCGCGCGCGAAGCGGGTGTTCGCGGCGGGCGCGATTGCGCTGCACGAGGGGCTGCGTGAGTTCGGCGATGTCGACAATGGCGTGGCGATTTGTGAATTCGAAGGTGGGAAGCTCGCGATGTTCTATGCGTCGCGCACGCAGGCGCATGGGAATGACACGCATAGCGAGGTGATCGGCACGGGCGGTGCGCTGGCGATCGGGCGCAATCCGCGTGCGAATCGTGTTGAGATTTATGATGCGACCGGTGTTCGCAATGAATGCACGCCGAGTTTTTTTGATCGGTTCGAGGAGGCGTTTTTGCATGAGGCGCGGGCGTTTGTCGCGGCGGTGCGGGGTGGAGGGCAGGGCCGGGGGCAGGGCGGCGCCACATTGGAGGATGCGGTTGAGGCTACTCGGATTGGGGTGGCTATGCGGGAGTCGTTGGTGAGGGGGGAGGCTGTTGTGGTTTGATGGTTTTGGTGGTTTGGCCTGCTCGGCGGTGGTGGTTTTGGTGTTGTTTTTGTTGGCCTTTGCTTGATTTGTTAGTGGTCTATTGGCGTTGCCCCTGTGCGGGGCGGCACCTACTTCTCTTTGCCGGCCGTGTACAGACCGGAGACATGGTTGACGAACGTGCGAGGACATCGTTGACACTTTATGGTCAGCGGTTTTCGCTCCTCAGGTCAAGGGTGAGGATGCGGTGATGGGCAAACCAGAATTCAAATACGCCGTCTTCGCCGTCCTTTGCGCGTGCTGCAACCGGCAGCCGGTAAAGTGCTTTCGAGACCTTCAGGCGCCGTCCTTCAAAGCGTAGCTCGCCATTTGCCTTGACCCGCAGCACCACGTCATCCGGGCCGTACTCCGGCTCGCGCAGGACCGATGGAAACGCCCGCGGGCTCGGCTGGTAACGGCTCATCGGAGTGTCCATGCCGATCGCCTCATGCGGGCGCTCGCAGTTATAGATGGTGCGCCAGCGGTCCAGTTCGCGTTGCACGTGCTGCTGGGTGGCGAAGCTCCGTTCGTTCAGCACTTCGGCCTTCAGCGTGCGGTGAAACCGCTCGTCCTTGCCGTTGGTCTGCGGATGGTAAGGCCGGCTGTAGCTGATGCGGATCCCCAGCCGGATCAGCCAGACGGCCAGTTCGGTGAGCTGCCCCGGGCTGCCCGGTGAACCCCATGGCGAACCGTTATCGGTGTTGATGCGCAACGGCAGGCCGTAGTGGCCGAATGCCTCGCGCAGGCCCGCCTGCACCGTGGCCGTATCGGTTGGCCCACAGGCGCGCAGCAGGATGCTGAAGCGCGAATGGTCGTCGAGCACCGTCAGGGGGCTACAACGCCCCTGCTCGAGGGTATCGAAGTGTCCCTTGAAGTCCATCTGCCAGAGGACGTTGGGCTGCTCGTGCTCAAAGCGCTTCCAGGGTTCACTCATCGCTGAACCGGCCGGCAGGATCAGATTGTGCCGGTGCAGGATGGCTGTCACGGTGCTGGGCTGCGGCACCGCTTCAAAGCCCAGATCCCGCAGGCGCCGGCTGATCTTGCGGCCGCCCCAGCGCGGGTGTGCCTGACGCAGGCGCACCACCTCCTGCTCCATCTCAACGGTGGTCTTTGAGGGACTGCTGGCAGGGCGCCGCGACTGATCCGCCAGCGCGTCCTCGCCACGTCTGAGCCATTTGTAGCCGGTCTGCCGGCTGATGTTAAAGCGCTCGCACAGTTCGGTGACCGTGAGCGTGCGCTGACTGGCCAGATGAACAAATTCCTGTCTGAGGCCCATGGTGTCTCTTGCGTTCCAGGGCATGGTCGGGACCGGGCGTTTTCGTACCCGGAAGTGTCAACCATGTCCTCGCACACCTGTCAGCTATGTCTCCGGTCTGTACACGGCCGGCAAAGAGAAGTAGGTGCCGCCCCGCACAGGGGCAACGCTAATAGACCACTAACAAATCAAGGAAAGGCCAACAAAGCAAGCAAGGCCAACAAATCAAGCAAGGCCAACAAATCAAGCAAGGCCAACAAATCAAGCAAGGCCAACAAATCAACAACCACAACCATCAAACCCCGCCGAGCAGGCCAAAACCAAACCCCACCCGCAGCGCCGCTTATAATCGAACATTCTCCGCATCCACCAGCCGATCAACAAATGAGCGACACCCCGAGCGATACCACCTCCACGCTTGCCAAAAGCTTCGAGCCCCACACGATCGAAGCCCACTGGGGCCCCGAATGGGAAAAGCGCGCCTACGCCGCGCCCTCCTTCGACGCGAACAAAAAAGACTTTTCGATCCAGTTGCCGCCGCCGAACGTCACCGGCACGCTGCACATGGGCCATGCGTTCAACCAGACGATCATGGACGGCCTCACCCGCTACCACCGCATGCTCGGCGAGAACACGCTGTGGGTGCCCGGCACCGACCACGCGGGCATCGCCACGCAAATCGTCGTCGAACGGCAACTGGACGCTCAAGGCGTCTCGCGTCACGACCTCGGCCGCGAAAAATTCACCGAGCGCGTGTGGGCATGGAAGCAGGAATCCGGCTCGACCATCACGAATCAGGTGCGGCGTCTCGGCGCTTCCATCGACTGGTCGCGCGAATACTTCACGATGGACGACAAGATGTCGGCCGCCGTGCGCGACGTGTTCGTGCGCCTGTACGAACAGGGCCTGATCTATCGCGGCAAGCGCCTCGTGAACTGGGACCCGGTGCTGCTCACCGCCGTCTCCGACCTCGAAGTCGTCAGCGAGGAAGAGAACGGCCACCTGTGGCACATCCAGTATCCGCTCACCGACGGCTCGGGCCATCTGACGGTCGCCACCACGCGTCCGGAAACCATGCTGGGCGACACTGCGGTGATGGTGCATCCCGAAGACGAACGCTACGCGCAGTTGATCGGCAAGACGGTCACGCTGCCGCTTTCGGGCCGCGAAGTGCCGATCATCGCCGACGATTACGTGGACCGCGAGTTCGGCACCGGCGTCGTGAAAGTCACGCCGGCGCACGATTTCAACGACTACCAGGTCGGCCTGCGCCACAAGCTGCCGCAAATCGAAATCCTCACGCTCGACGCGAAGATCAACGAGAACGCGCCGGAAAGATATCGCGGCATGGACCGCTTCGAGGCCCGCAAGCTCGTGGTGGCCGATCTCGAAGCGCTCGGCGCGCTCGAATCGGTCAAGCCGCACAAGCTGATGGTGCCGCGCGGCGACCGCACGGGCGTCGTGATCGAGCCGATGCTCACGGACCAATGGTTCGTCGCGATGAGCAAGCCGGCGCCGGAAGGCACCTTCAATCCCGGCAAGTCGATCGCGGAAACCGCGCTGGACGTGGTTCGCAGCGGCGAAATCAAATTCGTGCCGGAGAACTGGACCAGCACTTACTACCAGTGGCTGGAAAACATCCAGGACTGGTGCATCTCGCGTCAGCTCTGGTGGGGTCATCAGATTCCGGCCTGGTACGGCGAAAACGGCGAAATCTTCGTCGCGAAGACCGAGGAAGGCGCCCGCGAAAAGGCGGCGGAAGCCGGCTACACCGGCCCGTTGCGGCGCGATGAAGACGTGCTCGACACATGGTTCTCGTCGGCGCTGGTGCCGTTCTCGTCGCTTGGCTGGCCCGCCGAGACGAAGGAATTGAAGCACTTCATGCCGTCATCGGTGCTCGTTACCGGTTTCGACATCATCTTCTTCTGGGTCGCGCGCATGGTCATGATGACCACGCATTTCACCGGGCGCGTGCCGTTCGAGACGGTCTACGTGCACGGTCTCGTGCGCGACGCCGAAGGCCAGAAAATGTCGAAGAGCAAGGGCAACACGCTCGACCCGATCGATATCGTCGACGGCATCGGCCTCGACGCGCTGGTCGCCAAACGCACCACCGGCCTGATGAATCCGAGGCAGGCCGCGTCGATCGAAAAGAAAACCCGCAAGGAATTCCCCGCGGGCATTCCGGCATTCGGCACCGACGCGCTGCGCTTCACGATGGCGTCGATGGCCACGCTCGGGCGCAACGTCAATTTCGACCTGGCACGCTGCGAGGGCTACCGCAACTTCTGCAACAAGCTGTGGAATGCCACCCGCTTCGTGCTGATGAACTGCGAAGGCCACGATTGCGGTTTCGGCAAGCCGGCGCAGTGCGGCGAATGCGGTCCGGAGGGCCACCTGAATTTCTCGGCGGCCGACCGCTGGATCGTCTCCCGCCTGCAACGCGTGGAAGCGGAAGTCGCGAAGGGTTTCGCCGACTATCGTTTCGACAATGTGGCCAACGCCCTATACAAGTTCGTATGGGATGAATACTGTGACTGGTACCTCGAACTCGCCAAGGTGCAGATCCAGACGGGTCAGCCGAACCAGCAGCGCGCCACGCGCCGCACGCTGCTGCGCGTGCTCGAGACGGTGTTGCGCCTCGCGCATCCGGTGATTCCGTTCATCACCGAGGCGTTGTGGCAGAAAGTCGCGCCGTTGGCCGGCCGTTACCCCGAAGGCAAAGCCGAGGGTGAAGCGTCGATCATGGTGCAGCCTTACCCCGTTGCGGAGCCATCGAAGATCGACGAAGACGCCGAGCAATGGGCGGCCGACCTGAAGGCCGTGATCGATGCGTGCCGGAACCTGCGCGGCGAAATGAATCTGTCGCCGGCGGTCAAGGTGCCGTTGCTCGCGACCGGCAACGCGGAGCGTCTGCGCACGTTTGCGCCGTACGCCCAGGCGTTGGCTCGCTTATCGGAAGTGCAGATCATCGCCGACGAGGCAGCGCTCGATGCACAAGCGGATGGCGCGCCAATTGCTATCGTAGGCAGTGACAAGCTGGTGCTGAAGGTGGAGATCGACGTGGCCGTCGAGCGCGAGCGCTTGTCCAGGGAGATCGCGCGGTTGAGCACGGAAATCGTCAAGTGCAACGCCAAATTGCAGAACGAGAGCTTCGTGGCGAAGGCGCCGCCGGCAGTCGTCGAGCAGGAGCAAAAAAGGCTGGCGGAATTCGAAGCCACGGTCGGCAAGCTGAAAGCGCAGTTCGCGCGCTTGCCGGCCTGATCGAGGCTCGTGCCCGCCCCTCGTGCGGCGGGTACGGACTCATAGCAAACCAGAGGACTAGGGTAATCACATGCTAAAAGTTACAAAGGCGGTATTTCCGGTGGCAGGTCTCGGCACCCGGTTCCTCCCTGCCACGAAGGCGAGCCCGAAAGAGATGCTGCCGATCGTCGACAAGCCGCTGATCCAATACGCGGTGGAAGAGGCGATGGCGGCCGGCATCACCGAAATGATCTTCGTGACGGGCCGCAGCAAGCGCGCGATCGAGGACCATTTCGATAAGTCGTATGAAATCGAAGCCGAACTGCAGGCGCGCGGCAAGGACAAGCTGCTCGAACTGGTGCGCAGCATCAAGCCGAGCCACGTCGACTGTTTCTACGTGCGCCAGCCGGAAGCGTTGGGCCTCGGCCACGCGGTGCTGTGCGCGGAAAAGCTGGTGGGCGACAACCCGTTCGCCGTGATTCTCGCGGACGATCTGCTGTACGGCACGCCGCCCGTGATGACGCAAATGATCGAGGTGTTCGACCACTATCACAGCTCGGTGATCGGCGTCGAAGAGATTCCCGCGCAGGAAACCAAGTCGTACGGCATTGTCGACGGCAAGGAGTGGGAAGACTCGATCATCAAGATGTCGGGCATCGTCGAAAAGCCGGAGCCGAACGTGGCGCCGTCGAATCTCGGCGTGGTGGGCCGCTATGTGCTCAAGCCGCGGATTTTCGATCACATCCGCGCGCTCAAACCGGGCGCCGGCGGCGAATTGCAGCTGACGGACGCGATTCAGTCGCTGCTCGCCGATGAGCAGGTGCTGGCGTACAAGTACCACGGCACGCGTTTCGACTGCGGCAGCAAGCTGGGTTATCTGAAGGCGACGGTGGAGTTCGCGCTGCGTCACCCGGAAGTAGCCGCCGATTTCGAGGAATATCTGCGCACGCGTTCGCCGGTGCTCGAAGGCTGAACGCGCAGTTGCGTTCCCGGCGCCCGGTTATTTATTGGTCTTGCCGGGCATGAAAAAGGCGCTGTGACCCGCATTCGCGGGCACAGCGCCTTTTGTTTTGGGTGCGAGCGTTCGGGAGCGCGCGTGAATCAGCGGCGCTTCATCAGAAACGTGAAGACCTTGTCGTGCGCTGAGCTTTCGACGATTTCATTGCCGGTTTGCTTCGCGAACGCGGCGAAATCGCGCTGCGAGCCGGGATCGGTGGCCAGCACCTTGAGAATCTGGCCGCTTTCCATGTCGGCGAGCGCCTTCTTGGCGCGCAAGATGGGCAGCGGGCACATCAGCCCGCGCGCATCGACTTCCTTGTGGATCTGAATTTGCATCGACGATGACCTTCGGGATGGGGGCGCCGGTTGCGGCGCCGGGCAGAGGGTCAAATTCTACCGCAGGGAGTTGTTTGATGTTTTGGCCTGCTCGGCGGGTTTGGTTTGGTTGGTCTTGCTTTGTTGGTCTTAGCGGTCTATTAGCGTTGCCCCTGTGCGGGGCGGTACCTACTTTCTTTGCCGCCGTGTACAGACCGGAGACATGGCTGACAGGTGCGCGAGGACATGGTTGACACTTGCGGGTACGAAAACGCCCGGTCCCGACCATGCCCTGGAACGCAAGAGACACCATGAGCCTCAGACAGGAATTTGTTCATCTGGCCGGTCAGCGCACGCTCACGGTCACCGAACTGTGCGAGCGCTTTAACATCAGCCGGCAGACCGGCTACAAATGGCTCAAACGTGGCGAGGACGCGCTGGCGGATCGGCAAGGACGAGGCGAGGCCGACGGCGGCCCCCACGGCGCAAAAAATTACCGCTGTCTTCCCTGGCAGACCCATCCGCGACGCACGCAGTGCGGAGTGGGAGCTGATGACGGCCTGGTCACTGACGCTGGCTGTGCGAGGGATCATCCGTTTATCGCACCACTGCCCCCTCCAAGCCAGGAGACCCGCTTGAAAGCTGGCGGTGTGAGCCGCTTTCTTTGCCTACTTTCTTTGCGGCGGCAAAGAAAGTAGGTGCCGCCCCGCACAGCAATGCTCTCAACTTAAGCCTCAAAGAGCTTGTAAACGAGGCATTGCCCCTGTAAACTTCATCGCATAACTCACTGATAAATCAACGATATGAACTCAAATACCAGCGTCCTCGCGGCTTCTGGCTGAGTTCTCCGATTTCCTGCTCGATCCGGCGCTCGCCGATCGCGTGCGTCGTTCTCCCACTGCCTTTACCCGCAATCGCACACTGACCTTGCCGCGCATGGCCGCGCTGATGATGTCCGGCATGTGCGCCAGTGTGCAGGCCGAACTTGACGCGCTATTCGGCGCACTGGGAAGCAGCGGCGGGCGCACCCGCGCTGTCAGCGCACAGGCCTTCAGCAAGGCGCGACGGGGAGTGTCTGCCGAACTGTTCGAACTGGCCCGCGCCCGCCTGATCTCGCTGGCCCAACCCCATATCGATTCGATGCGCTGGCACGGCCTGAGGCTGGTCGCCGCTGACGGTAGCCGCCTGCGTGTGGGCACGCGTCGCGGCCATGAACTGCGCGCCGATCACTACGCGTTTGCGCTGTTCCTGCCGGGTTCCGAACTGACCCTGCACGCTGCACTTCATCCCGCCGACGGCGGCGAGCGGCAGATGCTGTTCGAAGCCCTCGATGTACTGCAACCGCATACCGACCTGCTGCTGCTCGATCGCGGCTATATCGGCAACGCGATGGTGGCGGCGCTCGCACAGCGCGAAATCCCGTTCTGCATGCGCGTCGATGCGCGTAACTGGAAATGCGTCAGCGCCTTTACCCGCAGCGGTAAAGCCGAGCATGTGGTGACACTGGAAGCGCCCAGCGAACCGGATGCCCGCGCCTATGAACTGGCGCGTACGCCCACGACTGTGCGCCTGATCCGCGACGTCACGCCGGGCGGTCGCGTGCGTGTGCTGATGACCTCGCTGCTCGATGGCGGGCGTTATCCGGCGGCATCGTTCGGCGCGCTCTATCACCAGCGCTGGCGGGTCGAGGAAGCATTCAAACGACTCAAGCACCGGCTGCGGCTGGAAGCCGTCACAGGCCTCGATTACCTGGCGTTACAGCAGGACTTCGGCGCAAAAATCCTCGCCGACAACCTGTGCACACTGCTCAGCGATCTCGATGCGCCGCACGACGACAGACATGCCAGCCGTCCTAACCGGGTGTATGCACTGGGCGCACTCAAGCCCATCCTCGGCGCGTGTCTTCTGCGCATCCAGCGCTGTCTGGACGGCCTCGCCGGTGTGCTGGAAATGATCCACCAGACCCGATGCCGGATACAGCCCTCACGCTCCTATCCAAGACCACCCAGAAAAGCCAAGCCCCACTTCCATCTCGCGTACAAACTCGCTTGATGCAGCGGGGCTTAAGTTGAGAGCATTGCCCCGCACAGGGGCAACACTAATAGACCACTAACAAATCAAGAAAAGGCCAAAAAGCAAGACCAACCAAACCAAAACCCCGCCGAGCAGGCCAAAAATCCCACTCCCCGCAGGGGCATATAATGACGAACGAACCGCCGTCCCTCCAGAAAAATGCCCGATCTGCTAGCTAACCTAAACCCCGAACAACACGCCGCCGTCACGCTCCCCAATGAGCCGGCGCTCATTCTCGCCGGCGCGGGCAGCGGCAAAACCCGCGTTCTGATCACCCGCATCGCGTGGCTCATCCAGCATGGGCTGGCCTCGCCCGCCACGATCCTGGCGGTGACCTTCACCAACAAGGCCGCGCGCGAAATGATGTCGCGTCTTTCGGCGCTCCTGCCGATCGACACGCGCGGCATGTGGATCGGTACCTTCCACGGCCTGTGCAACCGCATGCTGCGCGCGCATCATCGCGACGCCGGTCTGCCGGCCACCTTCCAGATTCTCGACACCGCCGACCAGCTCTCCGCGATCAAGCGTCTGATGAAGGGCCTCAACATCGACGACGAAAAGTACCCGGCGAAAAATCTCCAGTACTTCATCAACAACGCGAAGGAACAAGGCCTGCGCCCGAAGGACGTCGACGCCACCGACAACTTCAACCGCAAGTTCGTCGAACTGTACGAAGCCTACGACCAGCAGTGCCAGCGCGAAGGCGTGGTCGATTTTCCGGAACTGCTGCTGCGCTGTCATGAACTGCTCGCGCACAATCCGCCGCTGCGCGCCCACTATCAGGCGCGCTTTAGGCACATTCTGGTGGACGAGTTCCAGGACACCAACAAGCTGCAATACGCGTGGCTGAAGCTGCTGGCGGGCCAGGCCAACTCGATCTTCGCGGTGGGCGACGACGACCAGTCGATCTACGCGTTCCGCGGCGCGAACGTCGGCAACATGCGCGACTTCGAGCACGAGTTCAACGTGCGGCATCTCATCAAGCTGGAGCAGAACTACCGCTCGCACGGCCATATTCTCGACGCCGCCAATCAGTTGATCGCCAACAACTCGCGGCGGCTGGGCAAGAATCTGCGCACCGACGCCGGCCACGGCGAACCGGTGCGCGTGTACGAATCCGCCACCGACACGCAGGAAGCCGGCTGGATCGTCGAGGAAATCAAGGCGCTGATCAGCACCGGCACGTCGCGCAGCGAGATTGCGATCCTGTACCGCAGCAACGCGCAGTCGCGCACGATCGAACACACGCTGGTGAACGCGGGCATCGCGTATCGCGTGTACGGCGGCTTGCGCTTCTTCGAGCGCCAGGAAGTCAAGCACGCGCTGGCCTATCTGCGCCTGATCGACAATCCGAACGACGACACCGCGTTCGCGCGCGTCGTCAATTTCCCGACGCGCGGCATCGGCGCGCGCTCGATCGAACAACTCGCGGACGCGGCGCGCCTGTACAACTGCTCGATGGCCGCGGCGATTCCGTATGTCGCGGGCAAGGCGGGTTCGAGCCTCGCGGCGTTCGCCAATCTGATCGGCAGGATGCGCGCGGAAACGCAGCAGATGAGCTTGCCGGAAACCGTCGAGCACGTGGTCCGCACGAGCGGTCTCGCGGAGTTCTATCAGAACGAACGCGAAGGCCAGGACCGGCTGGAAAACTTGCAGGAACTGGTCAACGCGGCCGCCGCGTTCGTCAGCGAGGAAGGCTACGGCATGGATACGCCGGCGCGCTCGATTCCGCTGCGCCCTGGCGCGACCGCCGCGCCCGAACTGGCCGTCGCCACCGACGATCCGAATACGGTCGTGTTCGACGCGCCCGGCATCGCCGACCCGGCGCAAAACCCGGACACGATGACGCCGCTCGCCGGTTTCCTGTCGCACGCGTCGCTCGAAGCGGGCGACAACCAGGCGCAGGCCGGCCAGGAAGCGGTGCAACTGATGACGGTGCATGCGGCCAAGGGTCTGGAGTTCACGGCGGTGTTCATCACCGGTCTGGAAGAGGGCCTGTTTCCGCACGAGAACAGCGCGATGGAGTCGGACGGTCTGGAGGAGGAGCGGCGCTTGATGTACGTGGCGATCACGCGGGCGAAGGAGCGGCTGTATCTGTCGTTCGCGCAAAGCCGGATGCTGCACGGCCAGACGCGCTACAACATCCGTTCGCGTTTCTTCGACGAATTGCCGCAGGAAACGCTCAAGTGGCTCACGCCGAAAGTGGAGGCGGGCGCGCGCTGGGGCGGCCGCTCGGACAACGCCGGTTACGGGCGCGACTGGTTCGCGCGGCCGGGTTACACGGGCGCGGCGTCGTCCACGCCCGCGCCGCTGCCGGCCTTCGCCAACGAACAGCGCGCGGCGGAAACGGGTTTTCGCGTCGGTCAGCAGGTGTTCCACACCAAGTTCGGCGAAGGCACGATCACTGCGCTCGAAGGCGGCGGCACCGACGCGAAGGCGCAGGTCAAATTCAAGCGGCACGGCGAGAAGTGGCTGGCGCTCGCGGTCGCCAAATTGCAGGCGGTCGAATGAGCGCGGCTGGCGCTGCTGGGGCGGCGGGCGGTGTCGATCCCGATCGCGGCGGCGCGAGCGCGTCGCATCGTCCGCTCGGCATTCTCGCCGCCTTGCCGCAGGAACTCGGCGATCTGATCGAGGCGATGCGGGCCGAATCCAGTCTGCGCACCATCACGCATGGTCAGCGTGATTATCACCTCGGCACCGTTCACGGTGCGCCGTGCGTGGTGACGCTGGCGCGCGTCGGCAAGGTCGCGGCCGCGGCGACCGTCAGCGCGCTGATTCATGCGTTCGACGTCGAGGCCGTCGTGTTCACGGGCGTCGCGGGCGGCGTGGGCAGCGAGGTGCGGATCGGCGATATCGTCGTCGCCAATGCGCTGCTGCAACACGATCTCGACGCGTCGCCGCTGTTTCCGCGTTTTGAAGTGCCGCTGTTGGGCGTGTCGCGTTTTGCCGCCGATGCGGCGCTTGCCGATCAACTGGCCGCCGCGTGCGAGCGTTTCGTGGCAGAAGCGGGCGCGGCGTCCGCGGCGCGGTTTGGCACGCGCGAGCCGCGCGTGCATCGCGGGCTGATTATCAGCGGCGATCAGTTCATTGCCAGTGCGGTGGGCGTCGAAGCCTTGCGCGCGGCCTTGCCGGACGCGCTTGCCGTCGAGATGGAAGGCGCGGCGATCGCGCAGGTGTGTCACGAGTACGGTGTGCCGTGCGCCGTCGTGCGCACGATCTCGGACACCGCCGACGATCACGCGCCGGAGTCGTTCGTGTCGTTTCTCACCGAGATCGCCGGAGCTTATTCGAATGCGATTCTGGCGCGGTTTCTGGCGGCGCGTAGCGCGGGTTGAGTCGCCGCGGGTTGAATCACCGCGGGTCGATTAGTCGGTTACGTCTGATCGGATTTCCCCAGCGCGTCGCGCACCTGCTGCAACGCCGCCGGATCTTCGATAGTCGGCAAATCGCCCGGCTCACGTCCCTCGGCCAGCGCCGCGATCGCGCGGCGCAGCAGCTTGCCCGAGCGGGTCTTCGGCAGCATCGACACCACCACCACCCGCGCCGGCCGCGCAATCGCGCCGAGCTGGCGATCGACCGTCGCGATGAGTTCGGCTTCCAGCTTCGTGCGCGCCTTGTCGTTCGCGTAGGCTTGCGCGTCGCGCAGCACCACGAAGGCCAGCGCCGCCTGACCCTTCAACGCGTCCGTCACGCCGACCACCGCTACTTCCGCAACCGCCGCGTGGCTCGACAACGCTTCCTCGATTTCGCGCGTGCCGAGCCGGTGGCCGGCGACGTTGATCACGTCGTCGGTGCGGCCGAGGATCGTCACGTAACCGTCCTCGTCCTGAATGCCCCAGTCGAAGGTGGAATACACCTGCTGATTCGGAACGCTCGACCAGTAGGTGCTCACGAAGCGCTTGTCGTCGCCCCATACGGTCGACATGCAGCCGGGCGGCAGCGGATAGCCCAGCGTGAGCACGCCCTTTTCGCCGGGCGCGCAAGGCTCGCCGGTCAGTTCATTGCGCAACTTCAGATCGAAGCCCGCCGACGGCACGCCGGGCGAACCAAGCCTGGTCGGCAGCGCCTCGACGCCGCGCGGAATCGCCAATATCGGCCAGCCGGTTTCGGTCTGCCAGTAGTTGTCGATCACCGGCTTGCCGAGCGCATCGGCGATCCATGCGGCGGTCGGTTCGTCGAGCGGCTCGCCCGCGAGGAACAGCGTGCGCAGGCTCGACAGATCGGCTTTCCTCAACAGCGCCGGGTCCTGCTTTTTCAGCACGCGCAACGCGGTCGGCGCGGTGAACATCAGATTGATCTTGTGCTGTTCGACGAGGCGCCACCAGATGCCGCCGTCAGGACGAATCGGCGTGCCTTCGTACATCACGGTGGTCAGGCCCGCGAGCAACGGCGCGTAGACGATGTAGCTATGGCCGACCACCCAGCCCACGTCCGACGCGGTGAACATCGTGTCGCCGGGCCGGCCCTCGAAGATATGTTCCATCGACGCCGCCAGCGCCACCGCATAGCCGCCCACGTCGCGTTGCACGCCCTTCGGCTTGCCGGTCGTGCCCGACGTGTAGAGCACATACGAAGGCTCGTTCGATTCGAGCCATTCGCACGGCACGTGGGCGTCGAAGAACTTCCCGCGCAGCGGTTCGTAGGCAACCAGATAGTTCGCGTTCAGGCGCTCGGGCGCGAGTTGCCGGTCGATCAGCAGCACGTGCGGGGTCTTGTGGGCCGCGCGCGCGAGCGCTTCGTCCACCAGCGGCGTGTAGTCGATCACCTTGCCGCCGCGCGCGCCGGCGTCGGCGGTGACGATCAGCGCGGGTTTCGCATCGTCGATGCGGGCGGCGAGGTTCGGCGCCGCGAAGCCGCCGAACACCACCGAGTGAATCGCGCCCAGCCGCGCGCAGGCGAGCATCGCGAAGAGCGCTTCGGGAATCATCGGCAGATAGAGCAGCACGACATCGCCGCGCTTCACGCCGAGCGAGCGCATGACCGCCGCCATCCGGTTGATTTCCGCGTGGAGCTCGGCGTAGGTGTAGCGCCGCTCGATGCCGGTTTCCGTCGATACATAAATCAGCGCGTTCTGCTGCGCGCGCTCGGCGAGATGCCGGTCCACCGCGTTATGGCACAGGTTCGTGCGCCCGCCGACGAACCAGCGCGCGAACGGCGGATTCGAGCGGTCGAGCACGCTGTCGAACGGCGTCTCCCAGTGAATCCGCCGCGCTTCGTCGCGCCAGAATGCCTCGGGGTTCTCGATCGAACGGCGGTGGAAGTCGCGGTAGGTGGTCATCTGCGGCGATCCTTCTGCTGCGTGAATGGACGGACGTCGAGTCGGCATGCGGCCGTATTGCCGAATGTGGCGCGGCGCGAGTGCAAGGCGTGTGTGTCCACGCAAGCATAGGGTACGCCCGGCACGGCGGACAACGCGGGTTCACCATGAGCGAGACACGGGCCATGATGATTGCGTCGAACCGAGGCGCGAGGCGCGAGGCGCGAGCCGTGAGCCGTGAGCACCGAGCACCGAGCACCGAGCACCGAGACGAGCACCAAGACGAGCACCGAAACGACCCGCCGCGCCACCCGCCAGCACCAAAGAAAAAGGCGCCGCGGCGCCTTTTTCCTCACGCAACCCCCGAAAACAAACGCTCACGCCTTCGCGCGCTTGCCTTCGACGTCCGGCAGAAACACCGTCAGCACGCCGATCAGCGGCAGGAACGAGCACACCTTGTACACGTAGGTGATGCTGGTGGCGTCGGCTAATTGCCCGAGCACCGCCGCGCCGATCCCGCCCATGCCGAACGCGAAACCGAAGAACAGCCCCGCGACCATGCCCACCTTGCCGGGGATCAACTCCTGCGCGTAGACCAGAATCGCCGAGAACGCCGAGGCCAGCACCACGCCGATGATCACCGTCAACACGCCGGTCCAGAACAGGTTCGCGTACGGCAGCAGCAGCGTGAACGGCGCGACGCCGAGAATCGACACCCAGATCACGTACTTGCGGCCGATCCGGTCGCCGACCGGCCCGCCGATCACCGTGCCCGCCGCGACCGCCGCGAGGAATACGAACAGATGGACCTGTGCGGCCTGCACCGGCAAATGGAACTTGTCGATCAGATAAAAGGTGAAGTAGCTGTTGATGCTGGCGAGATAGAAGTACTTCGAGAACACCAGCAGGACCAGCACGCCCATCGCGAACATGACCTTGTTGCGCGACAGCGTGGCGTGAGCCGTCTGGCCGCGCGCCTTCTTCACCGACGGATGCTGCTTGTACCAGCGGCCGATCTGCG
This sequence comes from Paraburkholderia terricola, assembly GCF_003330825.1. NCBI lineage: Bacteria > Pseudomonadati > Pseudomonadota > Betaproteobacteria > Burkholderiales > Burkholderiaceae > Paraburkholderia > Paraburkholderia terricola. The sequence goes on along the minus strand of NZ_CP024941.1, from coordinate 2,839,325 downwards.
TCAGCACCACGATCGCGACGAGCGCGGCGACCGAGAACCACGCGATGCTGCGCTGCCCGTGCGGAATCACGATCAACGCGGCGAGCAGCGGTCCGAGCGACGAACCCGCGTTGCCGCCCACCTGGAACAGCGACTGCGCGAGACCATGACGGCCACCCGAAGCCATGCGCGCCACCCGCGACGATTCGGGATGGAACACCGACGAACCGCAGCCGACCAGCGCCGCGGCCACCAGCAGCACGCCGAAATTGGGCGCGACCGACATCAGCAGCAGGCCCGCGAGCGTGAAACCCATGCCGACCGGCAGCGAGTACGGCTTCGGATGCTTGTCGGTATAGATGCCGACGAGCGGTTGCAGCAGCGACGCGGTGATCTGGTAAGTCAGCGTAATCAGGCCGATCTGCCCGAACGACAGCGAAAAGTTGTCTTTCAGCATTGGGTAGATCGCGAGGATCAACGACTGGATCATGTCGTTGAGCAGATGCGAAAAACTGATCGCGCCCAGCACGGAATACACCGTGCGTTGCACTTTGGCGGGCGCTTGCGCGCCGGCGAGGGCGCTTTTGTCGAGGCTCGTTTCCATACGTGAGTTCAGAAAAGAAAGGGTGGCGGCCGCGTTGCAACGCCGCGATGCCTGGGAGCGGGGCGTCGCGGCATATCGACGCGGCCTTCGGCGTTGCGAGCTGATTGCCGAAGTTTAATGTGGCTTGAGTGAATTGTAAGGACAAGCTTTGTCGAGAATCGGACATGCGCAACCCTAAAGATCATCGAAAAAGGCGCCCAGACGCGAGCGGGTCGCACCGCCGCGGTGCTCGCCGCGAATCGGCTGCCATGACCGTTCGGGTGTGGCAAGTGGCCGAATAAATGCGCCTGGAGTGCGCTTGGAGCGATTTTTGGCCGTGTATAAAACGGTCGCGGATGCGTCGCTCATCCAGGCGGCGCGCTGAAACCGGGCGACACGCAAGCGGCTTTTTCTCGACGCGACGCTAAAGATCGCGGAGGTTGATGCCGTAGACCCGGAAAGATAAGCAGCAATGAAGCAGCCCTGCCGGAATCGACCTTTCCGGCAGTCCGAACTCGTGGGGACGGGAAAATATGAAAGTCATTTCGCCAGGCGGCCAGACGGGCGCGGGGTTCGTACCGGATGCACAAGCGGCTGGCAAGTCGCCGTCGCGTGGACAGGGCGGGCGCTCACGCGCCGTGCGGTTCAAGGGCTTGCCGGTGAGGATTATGCTGCGCCTCGCGTTCGCGGTGCTGCTGATCGGCACGCTGCTGATCGGCGTGTTCTCGCTCACGCAGATCAGCCGCCTGAATGCCTCCACGCAATCGATCTACGACCAGGGCCACGTCGCCAGCCGCGCGGCCGAGGAAGCGCGCGGCTACATGCTGCGCGCGAGCCGCGCGCAAAAAACGCTGCTGACCGCGACCACCGCGAAGGAGCGCGACGAACTGGGCGCCGACATCGACAAGGGCCTTGCCGGCCTCGGCGCGCAACTGGGCACGCTGCAGCAGTACGTCGATTCATCCGACGCGAAGGCGGTCGATCAGCAGAAGAAATTCGCCGCCGCCGTCACGACATGGAGCGGCCACCTGCGCGACTTCGTGACGCTCGTGAAGGCGCAGCCGCTCGATCTGTCGCAGATGAACTGGCAGGTCGGCACGCAGGACGTTTCCCTGCTGGTCGAGACCGGCAAGCTCGAAAAGCTCGTCGACGAACTCGTCGCGCAGCGCGGCACGGCCGCGAAGGCGACCATCGACGCGTCGGGCTTCATCTATCACTCGTCGTTCGTGATGATCGCGGTGATGACGCTCGGGCTGATCGTGCTGGCGTTCGGCATCAGCGAATGGGTGGTGCGGCGCCTTGCCCGTCAACTCGGCGGCGAACCCGCGTATGCGAAGGAAATCGCCAGCCGGATCGCGGCGGGCGATCTGACGAACCGGATCGCGCTCGGCCGCAACGACAGGTCGAGCATGTTGTACGCGCTGCACGACATGCAAGGCGGTCTCGCGACGACGGTCTCCGACATTGCCGCGAGCGCGGACGCGATCGCGACCGCCTCGGGCGAGATTTCGATGGGCAATCAGGACCTGTCGCAACGTACCGAACAGCAGGCGATGGCGCTCGAGCGCACCGCGAGCAGCATGGAGCAGTTGACGTCGACCGTGCGTCAGAACGCCGACAACGCGAAGCAGGCGAGCACGCTCGCCAACAACGCATCGGAGATCGCGGAGAAGGGCGGCGAGGTGGTGAGCCGCGTGGTCGCGACGATGAACGAGATCAACGACAGTGCGCGCAGTATCGGCGACATCATCGGCGTGATCGAGGGCATTGCGTTCCAGACCAACATTCTGGCCTTGAACGCGGCGGTCGAGGCCGCGCGGGCGGGCGAGGAAGGGCGCGGGTTTTCGGTGGTCGCCGCGGAAGTGCGCAACCTGGCGCAGCGCAGCGCGGCGGCCGCGAAGGAGATCAAGGGGTTGATCGGTGCTTCCGTCGAGCGGGTGAGCAATGGCTCGACCCTGGCGCAGGACGCCGGGCAGACGATGGACGAAGTCGTCAAGGCGGTGAAGCGGGTTACGGACATCATGGGCGAGATTTCGGCGGCGTCGTCCGAGCAGAGCGCCGGGATCGAGGAGATCAACCTCGCGGTGACGCAGATGGATTCGGGCACGCAGCAGAATGCCGCGCTCGTTGAACAGGCGACGGCCGCTGCGCGGTCGCTGGATGATCAGGCGCGGGGGTTGAAGGAGATGGTGGGGAAGTTTAGGTTGTGATTGTGTTTTTGGGTTTTTTGCCTGCGCGGCGCTGTTGGTGGTGGTTGTTGCTTTGTTGGCCTTTGCTTGATTCGTTAGTGGTCTATTGGCGTTGCCCCTGTGCGGGGCGGCACCTACTTCTCTTTGCCGGCCGTGTACAGACCGGGGACATAGCTGACAGGTGTGCGAGGACATGGTTGACACTTCCGGGTACGAAAACGCCCGGTCCCGACTATGCCCTGGAACGCAAGAGACACCATGAGCCTCAGACAGGAATTTGTTCATCTGGCCAGTCAGCGCACGCTCACGGTCACCGAACTGTGCGAGCGCTTTAACATCAGCCGGCAGACCGGCTACAAATGGCTCAGACGTGGCGAGGACGCGCTGGCGGATCAGTCGCGGCGCCCTGCCAGCAGTCCCTCAAAGACCACCGTTGAGATGGAGCAGGAGGTGGTGCGCCTGCGTCAGGCACACCCGCGCTGGGGCGGCCGCAAGATCAGCCGGCGCCTGCGGGATCTGGGCTTTGAAGCGGTGCCGCAGCCCAGCACCGTGACAGCCATCCTGCACCGGCACAATCTGATCCTGCCGGCCGGTTCAGCGATGAGTGAACCCTGGAAGCGCTTTGAGCACGAGCAGCCCAACGTCCTCTGGCAGATGGACTTCAAGGGACACTTCGATACCCTCGAGCAGGGGCGTTGTAGCCCCCTGACGGTGCTCGACGATCACTCGCGCTTCAGCATCCTGCTGCGCGCCTGTGGGCCAACCGACACGGCCACGGTGCAGGCGGGCCTGCGCGAGGCATTCGGCCACTACGGCCTGCCGTTGCGCATCAACACCGATAACGGTTCGCCATGGGGTTCACCGGGCAGCCCGGGGCAGCTCACCGAACTGGCCGTCTGGCTGATCCGGCTGGGGATCCGCATCAGCTACAGCCGGCCTTACCATCCGCAGACCAACGGCAAGGACGAGCGGTTTCACCGCACGCTGAAGGCCGAAGTGCTGAACGAACGGAGCTTCGCCACCCAGCAGCACGTGCAACGCGAACTGGACCGCTGGCGCACCATCTATAACTGCGAGCGCCCGCACGAGGCGATCGGCATGGACACTCCGATGAGCCGTTACCAGCCGAGCCCGCGGGCGTTTCCATCGGTCCTGCGCGAGCCGGAGTACGGCCCGGATGACGTGGTGCTGCGGGTCAAGGCAAATGGCGAGCTACGCTTTGAAGGACGGCGCCTGAAGGTCTCGAAAGCACTTTACCGGCTGCCGGTTGCAGCACGCGCAAAGGACGGCGAAGACGGCGTATTTGAATTCTGGTTTGCCCATCACCGCATCCTCACCCTTGACCTGAGGAGCGAAAACCGCTGACCATAAAGTGTCAACGATGTCCTCGCACGTTCGTCAACCATGTCTCCGGTCTGTACACTGACAGGTGTGCGAGGACATGGTTGACACTTCCGGGTACGAAAACGCCCGGTCCCGACCATGCCCTGGAACGCAAGAGACACCATGAGCCTCAGACAGGAATTTGTTCATCTGGCCAGTCAGCGCACGCTCACGGTCACCGAACTGTGCGAGCGCTTTAACATCAGCCGGCAGACCGGCTACAAATGGCTCAGACGTGGCGAGGACGCGCTGGCGGATCAGTCGCGGCGCCCTGCCAGCAGTCCCTCAAAGACCACCGTTGAGATGGAGCAGGAGGTGGTGCGCCTGCGTCAGGCACACCCGCGCTGGGGCGGCCGCAAGATCAGCCGGCGCCTGCGGGATCTGGGCTTTGAAGCGGTGCCGCAGCCCAGCACCGTGACAGCCATCCTGCACCGGCACAATCTGATCCTGCCGGCCGGTTCAGCGATGAGTGAACCCTGGAAGCGCTTTGAGCACGAGCAGCCCAACGTCCTCTGGCAGATGGACTTCAAGGGACACTTCGATACCCTCGAGCAGGGGCGTTGTAGCCCCCTGACGGTGCTCGACGACCATTCGCGCTTCAGCATCCTGCTGCGCGCCTGTGGGCCAACCGATACGGCCACGGTGCAGGCGGGCCTGCGCGAGGCATTCGGCCACTACGGCCTGCCGTTGCGCATCAACACCGATAACGGTTCGCCATGGGGTTCACCGGGCAGCCCGGGGCAGCTCACCGAACTGGCCGTCTGGCTGATCCGGCTGGGGATCCGCATCAGCTACAGCCGGCCTTACCATCCGCAGACCAACGGCAAGGACGAGCGGTTTCACCGCACGCTGAAGGCCGAAGTGCTGAACGAACGGAGCTTCGCCACCCAGCAGCACGTGCAACGCGAACTGGACCGCTGGCGCACCATCTATAACTGCGAGCGCCCGCATGAGGCGATCGGCATGGACACTCCGATGAGCCGTTACCAGCCGAGCCCGCGGGCGTTTCCATCGGTCCTGCGCGAGCCGGAGTACGGCCCGGATGACGTGGTGCTGCGGGTCAAGGCAAATGGCGAGCTACGCTTTGAAGGACGGCGCCTGAAGGTCTCGAAAGCACTTTACCGGCTGCCGGTTGCAGCACGCGCAAAGGACGGCGAAGACGGCGTATTTGAATTCTGGTTTGCCCATCACCGCATCCTCACCCTTGACCTGAGGAGCGAAAACCGCTGACCATAAAGTGTCAACGATGTCCTCGCACGTTCGTCAACCATGTCTCCGGTCTGTACACGGCCGGCAAAGAGAAGTAGGTGCCGCCCCGCACAGGGGCAACGCTAATAGACCACCAACAAATCAAGCAAAGGCCAACAAAGCAACAACCACCACCAACAGCGCCGCGCAGGCAAAAAACCCCGCAAAACCACTACCTAACCGCCGACTTCCCCCCACCAGCCACCGGCGCCCCATCCTCCGCAGCCGCGTTCCGCGTCTCCGGCATCGCCGCCCACACCAGCAAGACAGCCAGCGCCCCGGCTGCGGCCAGGCCAAAAAAGCTAACCGCATTGCCGAAATGATCGGCCACGAACCCAGCAGCAGTCGTGCTCAAAGTCGCCCCAATCCCCGCCGCCAACCCGAACAACCCGATGCACAAGTTATACCGGCCCTTGCCGCCGGCCACATCGGCGGCAATCAGCGGCAGCATCACGCCGAACACCGCGGCGCTCAGCCCGTCCAGCATCTGCACCGGCACCAGCAGATAAGGGCTGCTGATCCCCGCGAACAGCAACGCCCGTATCGGCAGCGCCGAAAAGCCAAGCAGCAGGATCGGCCTGCGTCCCCAGCGTTCGGCCGAGCGCCCGACCCACGGCGACATGATCGCCACGATCGCTTGCGGCACGATGATGCACGCGGCGATCACGAGCTGCACGTTGTCGCCCATGCCGGCCGTCACTTCGCCCGCGGCAAGATTCAACATCGCCGCATTCGACAAGTGGAACAGCACGATGCACGCGGCGAACAGCAGCATCCGCTTGTCGCGTAGCAATTCGCGCAGGCTCTCGCGCCGTTCGATCTGCTGCGGCGTCGGTCCGACCTTGGGCAGTTCGATCGTGTCGGTGCGCTGGATCATCGTCAGCGCGATCAGTGCGGGCACGGCGAGCCCAGCGGTCAGCCAGAACACCGCGCGCGGCGAATAGTATTCGCCGAATACGCCCATCAGCCCGGCCGCGACCGCGCTGCCGATCGACGCCCAGCGCGCGTTGCGGCCCAACCGGTCGCCGAGATTCGCGCGCCCCACCAGCGCGAACGAAATCGCGGCGAGCGCCGGCGTCAGCATGCAACTGGCGAAGCCGTGGAACACCTCGGCGGCGATCACCGGCAGCACCGTCGGACTCGCGGCCAGCAGCACCGCGCTCAGGATGATCGCGATGATCGCCCACGCAGCCGCGCCTTTCTTGTTGCGCAACGCATCGACGGCGGCGCCGCCCGGCACCTGGCTCACCATCGCGCTGATGGTGCCCACCGAGAGCGCCATGCCGATCTCGCCCTGCGTCCACTTATGCGACGCGAGATACGACGCGATGAACGGCCCAAAACCCGTTTGCACGTTGGCGACGAAAAAATTCAGCCAATCGAGCGCGCGCAGACTGCGCGCGGTTACCAGAGTGCGGCCTGTCATCGGGCCGCCCGTGCGTTGGAAACCGCGGTGGCCGTGGCCGCGGAGGCAGCCGCCGCCGGAGCCGCGGAAGCGGCCGCGGGCGGCGCGGGTGGCGGCGCGGGCGACACCGCGCGAATCGGCTTGTCGCTCGCGTAGGGCGGCGTCGCGTTGATCTGGGCGTCGCTCAGATCCAGCAGCGGATGCAGTTCCTTGTCCTTCGTGACGAAACGCAGCGCCGACCAGTTCGCGGCAATCGTGCGCCGCTCGGTGCTGACCATGCCGTTGACGTCGAGCACGACCGCTTGCGGCTGCGCGTTGGCGTCGATCAGCACGTCGATCACGCGGCCGACCTTGCCGCCGTTCGAACGCTCGACGGTCGTGTCGATCAGCGGCAATTGCACAGGGGAGGCCTTCGCCACGGGCGTCGGCGCGGCCGTCGGATTGAGCGTGATGGGCGCGCTCTTCGCGGTCGGCGTGAAGCGGAACGCGCCCCACGGGAAGATCACCTTGCGATCGCCGACGCCGAGGAAGCCCTGCAGATTGACCACGATCTCGCGCGGCTTGCCGAGCGCGTCGGTGGTCATGTCGACCGCGCGGCCGACCACCTTGCCGTCGGGCTTCTGCACTTCGCTGTCGAGCAGCGCGCGCGCGTCGTTGCGCTCGATCGTGCGCAGCACGATCAGCGGCGGGGGCGGTGGAGGCGGCGGCGCGGGTGCGGCGACGGGCGGCGGCGGCTCGACCTTGTGCGGCTTGACGACCGGCTTTTTGGGCTTTCTCGGCTGCTCCGGCCCGGCCGTCTCGGTTTCGACCGGTTCGGGCTCGGACGCCGCCACGGGCGCGCTCGCCGGCTCCACGGGCATGATCGTGGCCTCGACGATCGGCGCCTGCTGCGGGCCCCACAGCAAGCTGCCGCAACCGGACAGCGCGAACATCGCAAACACAGCAAGAAGCAGAAGACGCCAGGCAGGACGCGAAAAACCGCCGCTCATCAAGAAGGACTCCGTGGGCCGGTGCGGGCGGGCGCTGTGGACCGCCGCGGTTAGACAGGTACGGGCCAGAGTGTAACCCGCGGCGTCGGCCGGTCCCGGTTTTGCCAGGCTGCGTCTCTTCCCCAAGCCCACAACGGCCTTTCACGCTTTCATGACAAACCGTAGGTGTAAACGCGCGGACCGCCGACGCGCTTCGCCGTCGCTTGGACGATATAAGCGTCGCGACATGTCGGGCATGCCATTCATGCGATGGGAGACATATTTGTGTTGGCCTACATTTCGACACGACAACGAGCCGCACACATTGAACCAACGCCACGAGACGAACCTGACGACGCCCGCATCGGCGGCCGTTTCAGCACGCTGATAAAGGAGGCATTCATCATGATGGAACCCCACGCCCAGCCGATTTCCGAAGTCGGCGCCGAATCATTCGACGGTAAAGGCTTGCTCGACCGCTACTTCGAAATTTCCTCGCGCGGCAGTTCGCAGCGTCAGGAAATCGTCGCCGGCATCACGACCTTTCTCGCGATGGTCTATTCGGTATTCGTCGTGCCGGGCATGTTCGGCAAGGCGGGCTTCGACACCAGCGCGGTGTTCGTCGCCGTGTGCCTGACCACGGCCTTCGGCTCGCTGCTGATGGGCGTGTGGGCGCGTTTGCCGATCGCGATCGGCTGCGCGATTTCACTCACTGCGTTCACCGCGTTCGGCCTCGTGCTCGGCAAGGGCTTGCAGCCGAACGTCGCGCTCGGCGCGGTGTTCCTGATGGGCGTCGTGTTCACCGCGATTTCGGTGACCGGCGTGCGTTCGTGGATTCTGCGCAATCTGCCGACGGGCATCGTGCACGGCACGGGCATCGGCATCGGCCTGTTCCTGCTGCTGATCGCCGCCAACGAGGTCGGTCTGGTCGTGAAGAATCCGGGCGCCGGTCTGCCGGTGTCGCTCGGTCATATCACGGCGCTGCCGGCGTTGATGTCGGTGGCGGGGCTCGCGGCGATCTTCGGCCTGGTGCGCCGCCGCGTGCCGGGCTCGATCCTGATCGTGATCGTCGCGATCTCGGCGCTCGCGCTGCTGATCGATCCGGCGGTGTCGTTTCATGGCGTGTTCGCGGTGCCGTCGCTGAGCGCGCCGGGCCATGCGTCGCTGATCGGCGCGATGGACCTCAAGGGCGCGCTCTCGATGGCCGTTCTGCCGAGCGTGCTGGCGCTCGTGATGACCGCGGTGTTCGACGCCACCGGCACCATCCGCGCGGTCGCGGGACAAGCGGGCCAGCTCGACGAAAACGGCCGCATCATCAACGGCGGCCGCGCGTTGACGGCGGATTCGCTGAGCTCGATCTTCTCGGGCCTGCTCGGCGGCGCGCCGGCCGCGGCCTACATCGAATCGACGGTGGGCGTGGCGGCCGGCGCCAAGACGGGCATGGCGGCGGCGGTGGTCGGCCTGCTGTTCCTCGTCGTGATGTTCTTCTCGCCGCTCGCCGGCCTCGTGCCTTCATATGCGACGGCGCCCGCGCTGATGTACGTGGGTCTGTTGATGCTCTCGAACGTCAGCAAGCTGCACATGGACGACATGGTCGACGCGATGTCGGGTCTGATGTGCGCGGTGTTCATCGTGCTGACCGCCAACATCGTGACGGGCATCATGCTCGGCTTCGCGACGCTGGTGATCGGCCGCGTGGTGAGCGGCGAGTATCGCAAGCTGAATGTGGGCACGGTGGTGATCGCCGTGGTGCTGGCGGGTTTCTATCTGGGCGGTTGGGCGATCTGAATTCCGCTCGAGCCCTTGCACGGAGTTTGCTGGTTGTATTGCAGTGACGTGAGGGCAGGGCGCTTGCCGTTTTGCTCCAGCGTGTAGCCGGTTGTTTTCCATCTCGATGCGGCGCGTTGCAGTGCCTTGTTTGCGACGCGCCGCATGTCTTTTATGCCGCGTTCTCCTTCTCGTGTTCTCGCATGTTTCGATAACGTGCGGACCTGTCCTTGACATCCGCATTCGCGTTTCTATACTTAACCTCATGGTTAAGTTTAACGAAACGCTACTCGATCGCACCTTCGCCGCGTTGTCGGACCCTACGCGGCGTGCGCTGCTCGCGCGTTTGTCGCGCAACGAACTGTCGGTGAGCGAACTCGCCGAGCCGTTCGCCATGTCGTTGCCGGCGGTGATGAAACATCTCGACGTGCTGTCCGACGCCGGTCTCGTCACGCGCAGCAAGACCGGCCGCACGGTTGCATGCCGGCTATCCGCCGGCCCCATGGAAGAGGCGATGGAGTGGCTGCGCCGCTATCAGCACTTCTGGTCCGAATCGCTCGATCGTCTCGCCGCTTTAGTCGAAGAGGAGGAAGCGCCACCTCCGCCCAGTCCGGCTTCATCTCGCGGTGGCGGCTCGACGCCACGTCCGCGAAAGTCTTCCGCGCCAGGACGGAACAGGCGCAAATCATGAAGCGGATGCATGCGGGCGGCGCCGAAGCCGTCCTTGGACCACGAATTGCTGGAACGCTATTTCGCCTGACATTGCGTGAAATCGCGCAAGTTGCGTGATGCGAATCCGCATCGCGCAGAGTCATTCAGAAAAGGAGACGCACATGGACCCGCAACATCGAGTTGGCACGAGAGAAGAATGGCTGGCCGCCAGCAGGGCGCTATTAGCCGAAGAGAAAGCGCACATGCGCGACGGCGACGAGCTTGCGCGCAAACGCCGCGCTCTGCCGTGGGTGAAGGTCGATAAGACCTACGTGTTCGATACGCCGCACGGCCGCAAGACACTCGCCGATCTGTTCGACGGCCGCAGCCAGTTGATTATCTATCACTTCATGATGGGACCGGACTGGGAAGAAGGCTGCGTTGGCTGCTCGTTCCTCTCGGATCACATGGTCGGTATCGTCACGCATCTCGAACATCACGATGTGTCGTATGTGACCGTATCGCATGCGCCGCTCGAAAAAATCGAAGCCTTCAAAAAACGCATGGGATGGACGTTCCCGTGGGTGTCGTCGAGCGGCAGCGATTTCAATTTCGACTATCACGTGTCGTTTACGCCCGAGGAACTCGAGAGCAGGAAGGGCTTCTACAATTTCACCGAACAGGACGTCGGCATCGACGAGCAACACGGCCACAGCGTGTTCTACAAGGACGAAAAGGGCGACGTGTATCACACGTATTCCTGCTACGGCCGCGGCGACGAGCGCTTCATCAACACGTATGCGCATCTGGACGTGACGCCGAAGGGCCGCAACGAGGCGAGCAATCTGACCGACTGGGTCAAGCATCACGATCGCTACGAGGAGAAAGCGCATGGCGGTTGCGCGGCGTGCGGCTAATGCAGGAAGCGAGATGTAAGAGGCGAGATGTAAGAGGCGAGATGCAGGAAAAGCGCGTGACGTCGTGCACATCGACGCCACGCGCCCATCGTAAAGCCGGCGCGAATAAGCCGGATTGCGAGTCGATATGGCTCAATGGCCGCTCAAAGCGCCATGTCGAAAGCGGGCCTGAGGAACAGTTCGATCGCCATCACGACGAGACCCATCGCGGCCGCCGACAGCGTCAACGTGCCGTATTCGTCGTAGCGTGCATCGTAGAGGCACGCTACGACAAAAAGAATCGCCAGCAGGTTGGTCAGCCAGTCGAAGTTCAGCGCCAAGGTCATCGTTGCAATCCGGGCTCACGTGCGAGACGGATTGTCGAATCGCACTATCGGGTGAGCGCGATTCTATCGAGTGGAGCTTACGGATTCGCAACGCCGACGCTTACACAGCTTACGTCCCTCAAGCCTCTTGCGCCCCGAAGGAAGTCCCCTTGGGGGGCGCCCCGAAGGAAGTCCCCTTGGGGGACATCATGTCGTGCTCGATCCACTCGATCACCGAAGTGCGTTTCGGCTCCCAGCCGAGCAGTTTGCGCGCACGCTCGCCGCGCACGCGGCTGTTCGAACCGAGGCCATACGAGGCCATTTCATAGCCCCATTCCTTTTGCGCTTCTTCGAGCGGCCAGGCTTGCGGCTCGCCCAGTTTCATGACCCGCGCGATCGCGGCGCTCATCTCGCGGAACGACGCTTCGCCGCTTTCGACGAAATAGAACGTGCCCGCCGGCGTTTTCTCCAGCGCGAGGCGATACAGTTCGGCGACGTCGTCGATATGCACGTTCGACCAGATGTTGCCGCCGCTGCCCACGTGCCGCACCACGCCGCTCTTTTGCGCCTGACGCACGAGTCGCGGCAACTGCACGCTCGCGCTGCCCGCCACCGCACCGTGACCGTAGATCAGCGTGTTGCACAACACTGCCGAGCGGATGTTTCGCTGCGCCGAGTCGAGCACCTGCCGATCGATCGCCACGCGCGCCGCCTTGTCGGCGCTCGGTTCGGGCACCGCGTCCTCGTGATAGACGCGCGCCTGACCCGCCTCGCCGCCCGACGCATCGCCGACGATGCTCGAACCGCTCGTATGCAGGAACGGTTTGCCGGACCCGGCGAGGCCTTCGATCAGCGCGGTTACCGCGCCTTCGTGATCGCTGCTCGCGGCGTTGATGACGGCGTCGGCGGCCTTTGCCTCGGCGATCAGCAGCATGCGGTCGTCGAGCGTGCCGATAACGGGTTCGATACCGAGGCGTTGCAACTCGGCGCTATGTTCGGACTTGCGGATCAAACCGCGCACCTGATGGCCGGCGCGCACGAGGTGCGCCGCGATCGAACCGCCGATAAAACCGCTTGCGCCCGTGATGAAAATCTTCAAGACGTTCTCCTGGGAGAAATGGAGGGAACACGAATGACAGGCCCGCAGTATCCGTCGTCTCGATTCTCGCAAAAAGCGTGTTAGTCTCAAATCAATCTTGATTTGAAATCAACAATGAAGACTTCCACCGACGAACTGCTGGTTTTCGTGACCGTGATCGACAGCGGTTCGATTACGGCGGCCGCCGAGAAATTGCAGCAAACCGTGTCCGGCGTGAGCCGCGCGCTCACGCGCCTCGAAAAGAAACTCGACACCGCGCTCGTGCGGCGCACCACGCGCCGTCTGCAATTGACCGAAGAGGGCGAGGCTTTCCTGCGGCGCGCCCGCGCGATTCTCGACGCGATGGAGGAGGCCGAGGAATCGGTCACACGCGGACGGGAGCGCCCTTCGGGGCGCCTGCGCGTGGATGCCGCATCGCCGTTCATGCTCCATTGCATTGCGCCGCATATGAAAGCGTTTTCGGCGTTGTATCCCGAGATCCGGCTGGAGTTGACCAGCAACGAGCGGATCGTCGATCTGCTGGAACAGAAGGTGGACATCGCGATCCGCATCGGCGCCTTGCAGGATTCGACCTTGCATGCGCGCGCGTTGGGCAGCAGCAAGCTGCGGGTGGTCGCGAGTCCCGCGTATCTGGCCGAATATGGCGAGCCACGCTCGGTGGAAGCGTTGCGCGCGCATCGTCTGATCGGCTTCACCGCGCCCGAGCATCTGAATCGCTGGCCGCTGCGCGAAGGCAGAAAGGGCCGCGCGGAGTCGCTGAAAATCGAGCCGGCGATCACCGCATCGAGCGGCGAGACGCTGCGGCAACTGGCGCTTTGCGGATGGGGCATCGCCTGCCTCGCCGATTTCATGACCGCGGCCGACATCCGCGAGGAACGGCTCGTGCCGATTCTCGGCAACGTGCTCGTCGACGAGCGGCAGCCGGTGAGCGCGGTGTATTACCAGAGCGCGTCGTTGGCGGGGCGCGTGCAGTGCTTTCTGGATTTCATGGCGGCGCGGGTGAGGCTGTAGCGGTTCTTTCGCGAGAGTGCGTCTGAAGAAGCCCGCGGCTCGCCTGAGCGCGGGCTTTTTTACGCCATGAGCGGACTCTTCTATAACTCTCTAAACGGGTGAATCCGCGTGGCGGCGCGGCATCGAATTGATTGACCGGCTGGCGCGGCGTATTTTGGACGTGTATATACAAGTTGACGCCAATCTCAACCAAAGGCCATGAGAACGGCAATGCCGAACGAAACGCCGGTTCAAGCGCCCGCATGCCTTGTGAATATCGCACCCTAATGGAAACTCCCAGGCCGGCAGCTTTAAAAACAGGTTGTATATACAAGAAGGCGCAGCTAGACTTCTCTCAAATTGTATAGACAGGACAACCCAACCATGATGACTCTGAAGCCCGGCCACCTGACCCTCCCGCAACTGCGCCGCATCGCCCGCGAACACGTCGCGCTGCGGCTCGATCCCGCCAGCCACGCCGCGATCGACGCCTGCGCGCAAGCCGTTGCCGATATCGCCGCGAAGGGCGAGCCGGCCTACGGCATCAACACGGGTTTCGGGCGTCTCGCCAGCACGCATATTCCGCACGACCAGCTCGAACTGTTGCAACGCAATCTGGTGCTCTCGCACGCGGTGGGCGTGGGTGAGCCGATGTCGCGGCCGGTGGTGCGTCTGTTGATCGCGTTGAAGCTGTCGAGCCTCGGCCGCGGTCACTCGGGCATTCGCCGCGAAGTGATGGAAGCGCTGATCGCGCTGTACAACGCCGACGTGCTGCCGGTGATTCCGGTCAAGGGTTCGGTCGGCGCATCGGGCGACCTCGCGCCGCTCGCGCATATGTCGGCGACGCTGCTCGGCGTCGGCGAAGTGTTCGCGAAGGGCGAGCGCATGCCGGCCACCGAAGGTCTCGCGCTGGTCGGCCTGAAGCCGCTCACGCTGCAAGCCAAGGAAGGGCTCGCGCTGCTCAACGGCACGCAGGCATCCACCGCGCTCGCGCTTTACAACATGTTCGCGATCGAGGACCTGTACCGCACCGCGCTGGTGGCGGGCGCGCTGTCGGTGGACGCGGCAATGGGTTCGGTCAAGCCGTTCGACGCGCGCATTCACGAACTGCGCGGCCATCGAGGCCAGATCGACGCCGCGGCCGCTTACCGTTCGCTGTTGCAAGGCTCGGGCATCAACGTTTCGCACGCCGATTGCGACAAGGTGCAGGACCCGTACAGCCTGCGCTGCCAGCCGCAAGTGATGGGCGCGTGCCTCGACCAGATGCGCCATGCCGCCGACGTGCTGCTGCTCGAAGCGAACGCCGTCTCCGACAATCCGCTGATTTTCCCGGACACGGGTGAAGTGCTGTCGGGCGGCAACTTCCACGCGGAGCCGGTCGCCTTCGCCGCCGACAACCTCGCGCTCGCCGCGGCTGAAATCGGCGCCCTGGCCGAACGCCGCATCGCGTTGCTGATCGACGCCACGCTGTCGGGCCTGCCGCCGTTCCTCGTGCGCGACGGCGGCGTGAATTCGGGCTTCATGATCGCTCACGTGACGGCCGCCGCGCTCGCGTCGGAGAACAAGACGCTCGCGCATCCGGCGTCGGTCGATTCGCTGCCGACTTCCGCGAACCAGGAAGATCACGTGTCGATGGCGACCTTCGCCGCGCGCAAGCTTGGCGACATCGCGGAGAACACCGCGAACATCCTGTCGATCGAATTGCTTGCCGCCGCGCAAGGCGTCGATCTGCGCGCGCCGCACAAGACCAGCCCGAGTTTGCAGAAAGTGATGGACGCGGTGCGCAAGGACGTCGCGCACTATGAGATCGATCATTACTTCGCGCCCGACATCGCGGCGGTGACGCGTCTCGTGCAGAACGGCACGATCGCGAAGCTGAGCCCGTTCTCGTTCGCCTCCGAGCAATAAGCCATCACTTCAGCAGCCATCGAGCGACTTTCAGGCACGCGGACCAAGCCAAACATGAACGCACCGGCTTACCAGGGCATCAAGGACTTCATCCTCGCGCGCATTCATGCGGGCGAATGGGCTGAAGGCGACCAGGTGCCCTCCGAGAACGAACTCGCGCGCAAATTCAACGTCGCGCGCATGACGGTGAACCGCGCGTTGCGCGAGCTGACCTCGGAGCAGGTGCTCACGCGCGTGCAGGGCTCCGGCACGTTCGTCGCGCGCCCGAAGTACGAATCGACGCTGGTGGCGATCCGCAGCATCTCGGACGAAATCGTCGCGCGCGGTCATCGCTATCAGGCGAAGGTGCTGCACATCGGCGCCACCATCGCCGACGAGGCGCTCGCCGCGGAAATGAACGTGAACGCCGGCAGCCCGGTATTTCATTCGCGCGTGCTGCATTTCGAAAACGACGAGCCGGTGCAACTCGAGGAGCGCTGGGTCAACCCGGCGGTCGCGCCCGAGTACGCGTTGCAGGACTTCACGAACACCACGCCGAATCAGTACCTCGTGCGCGTCGCGCCGTTGCAGCGCGTCGAGTACCGCATCGAGGCATTGGCCGCCGATGCGGATACCCGCGAACTGCTGACCATGGACGAACTGGAACCCTGCCTCGTGCTGCATCGGCGCACGTGGTCGCAAAGCCAGGTTGCGTCGATCGCCAACCTCTGGCATCCCGGCAGCCGCTATCGCTTCACCGGACATTTCTGATTTCGCCACTTTCCGAACATCTCCTGCACATTCTTCAAGCATTCCGAGGGCCACCATGAACAACCCCAAGCACATCGATCCGCGTCTCGATCCCACCCGTACGATCCGCGCGCCGCGCGGCGCGGAAAAGACCTGCAAGACCTGGATCGCGGAAGCCGCGTACCGGATGATCCAGAACAACCTGGACCCGGAAGTCGCCGAGCATCCGCATGCGCTGGTCGTGTACGGCGGCATCGGACGCGCCGCGCGCAACTGGGATTGCTTCGATCAGATTCTGGCCTCGCTGAAAGACCTGAACGAAGACGAGACGTTGCTGATCCAGTCGGGCAAGCCGGTCGGCGTGTTCCGCACGCATGCCGACGCGCCGCGCGTGCTGCTGGCGAACTCGAACCTGGTGCCGCATTGGGCGACGTGGGAGCATTTCCACGAACTGGATCGCAAGGGCTTGATGATGTACGGCCAGATGACCGCGGGCAGCTGGATCTATATCGGCAGCCAGGGCATCGTGCAGGGCACGTATGAGACGTTCTTCTCGGTCGCGAACCAGCATTTCAACGGCGACCCGAAAGGCCGCTGGATTCTGACCGGCGGTCTCGGCGGCATGGGCGGCGCGCAGCCGCTCGCCGCGACGATGGCCGGCTTCTCGATGATCGCGGTGGAGTGCGACGAGACGCGCATCGACTTCCGTTTGAAGACGCGCTACGTCGATCA
This sequence comes from Paraburkholderia terricola, assembly GCF_003330825.1. Taxonomy (NCBI): domain Bacteria; kingdom Pseudomonadati; phylum Pseudomonadota; class Betaproteobacteria; order Burkholderiales; family Burkholderiaceae; genus Paraburkholderia; species Paraburkholderia terricola. The sequence continues at coordinate 2,822,472 of NZ_CP024941.1, read as the reverse complement.
AAAAGCGCGGACGCTCGACGAAGCGCTCGCCATGCTCGACGAAGCCAAGAAAGCGGGCAAGCCGGTGTCGATCGGTTTGCTCGGCAACGCGGCCGACGTGTTCGCCGAGTGCGTCGCGCGCGGCATCACGCCGGATTGCGTGACCGACCAGACCAGCGCGCACGACCCGATTCACGGCTATCTGCCGCAAGGCTGGAGCGTCGAGGACTGGCGCGAGCGTCAGAAGACCGCGCCGGATTCGATCGTGAAGCCGGCCAAGCAGTCGATGGCCAAGCAGGTTCAGGCCATGTTGACCTTGCAGGAACGCGGCGCGGCCACGCTCGACTACGGCAACAACATCCGTCAGATGGCGCTGGAAATGGGCGTTGAAAACGCGTTCGATTTTCCGGGCTTCGTGCCGGCATACATCCGCCCGTTGTTTTGCGAAGGCAAGGGTCCGTTCCGCTGGGTCGCGCTGTCGGGCGACCCCGAGGATATCTACAAGACCGATGCGAAGGTCAAGGAACTGATCCCCGACGATCCGCATCTGCACAACTGGCTCGACATGGCGCGCGAACGCATCGCGTTCCAGGGTCTGCCGGCGCGCATTTGCTGGGTCGGCGTGAAGGATCGCTATCGCCTGGGTCAAGCGTTCAATCAGATGGTCAAGAACGGCGAGCTGAAGGCGCCGATCGTGATCGGCCGCGATCACCTGGACACGGGTTCGGTCGCGAGCCCGAATCGCGAAACGGAATCGATGAAGGACGGCTCGGATGCGGTGAGCGACTGGCCGTTGCTCAACGCATTGCTGAATACGGCAGGCGGCGCGTCGTGGGTGTCGCTGCATCACGGCGGCGGTGTGGGCATGGGCTTTAGCCAGCACTCGGGTGTCGTGATCGTCGCCGACGGCACGGACGAAGCGGACAAGCGCCTCGGCCGCGTGCTGTTCAACGATCCGGCCACCGGCGTGATGCGTCACGCGGATGCGGGCTATGAACTCGCGCAGCGAACCGCGCGCGAGGCGGGTCTCAATCTGCCGATGCTCGGCCGTTGATCGTGGCGCTTCGCAGCCCGCCCGCCGGCAGCATGGCAAGCATCGCACTGATGCGCGGCGCCGATCTCGTGGCGGCGCCGTGGAAGAACGGCGGCGGCGTCACGCGTGAAGTGGCGGTCTTTCCCGAAGGTGTTGCGCACGATGATTTCGTGTGGCGGGTCAGCGTCGCCGATGTCGCGCAGGCCGGGCCGTTCTCGCGCTTTGCGGGCATCGATCGCACGCTCGTGCTGTTGTCCGGCGCGGGCATGTTGCTCGACGAAACGGACGGCGCAAACGCGCATGCCGCGAAGACGCATGCGTTGGCGCAGCCGCTCGATGTCGCGCGTTTCGCCGGTGAAGCACGAATCGACGCGCGCCTGATCAACGGCGCGACGCGCGACTTCAACCTGATGGTGCGGCGTGGCGCGGCGGTGGGCGAGCTTGAAGTGTGGCGCGGCCAGATGCAGCCACGCACCGTATCTGCGGACGTCGCGTTGCTGTTCTGCGCCAGCGGATCGGTCGAAATCACGCTGGCCGACCGGCAAGCGCTGACGCTCGAACAGGACGACACGCTGCGTATCGATACGCCCAACGCGCTGCCTTGCACGATCCAGGGCGCGGGCGCGGTGCTCGCGATCAGCATCCGCTATAGGTCTATACGTAACGACGCGCGACGATGACGACGATTCGCGAGTACGTCCCGGCACTCCGCCACGCGCACACGCGAATCACCACGGAAACGCAACGAGCTGCAAAGAGCACGCGATGAAGCAAACCGTTTGGGATCACCTGAAACTTTGCCCGCGGGGCGATCCGCAGCACACGCTGCCGGATGCCGCGATAGCCGTTGAAAACGGCAAGATCGCCTGGCTCGGCGCGGCCGCCGACCTGCCCGCCGACTACGCCGCATGGCCACGCGAGAATCTGCACGGCGCGTGGGTGACGCCGGGCCTCGTCGATTGCCACACGCATCTCGTGTACGGCGGGCAGCGCGCGGACGAATTCGCGCAACGCCTCGCGGGCGTCAGCTACGAGGAAATCGCGCGGCAGGGCGGCGGCATCATCTCCACGGTGCGCGCCACGCGTGCCGCCGATGAAGACTCGCTATTCCGCCAATCGGCCGCACGCCTTGCGCCCTTGCTGGCCGAAGGCGTGACCGCCGTCGAAATCAAGTCGGGCTACGGCCTCGATCTCGCCAGCGAGCGCAAGATGCTGCGCGTCGCGCGCCGGTTGGGCGAGCGCTATCCGGTGACGGTCTATACGACGTTTCTCGGTGCGCATGCGTTGCCGCCCGAATTCGCCGGCCGCGCCGATGCGTATATCGACGAGGTGTGCAACGTCATGTTGCCCGCGCTTGCCGACGAAGGTCTTGTCGACGCGGTCGACGTGTTCTGCGAGCGCATCGGTTTTTCGCTGGCGCAAAGCGAGCGCGTGTTCAACGCCGCCGAGCGCTACAAGCTGCCGGTGAAGATGCATGCCGAGCAGTTGTCGAACGGCGGCGGCGCCGCCTTGGCCGCGCGTCATCGTGCGCTGTCCGCCGATCACCTGGAATTCCTCGACGAAGCCGGCGTCGTCGCGATGAAAGAAGCGGGCACCGTCGCGGTGTTGCTGCCGGGCGCGTACTACTTCATTCGCGAAACGCAATTGCCGCCGCTGGACTTGCTGCGGCGCCACGAGGTGCCGATCGCGATTTCCACCGACAGCAACCCTGGCACCTCGCCCGCCACCTCGCTGCTGCTGATGATGAACATGGCGACCACGCTGTTTCGCATGACCGTGCCCGAAGTGCTGCAAGGCGTGACATCGCATGCGGCGCTCGCGCTCGGCAAAGCCGATACCCACGGCGCGCTGGAAGCAGGGCGCGCGGCGGATTTCGCGGTGTGGCCGGTCGACTCGCTGGCCGAGCTGGCTTACTGGATGGGACGTCCGTTGTGCGCGCGAGTCGTGCGCGCGGGCGAGACCGTTTATACGCGGCGTGAATTGAGCTAAGGCCCGAGCAATGACGCAACCGAAGCAATCTGAGCAACCCAAGCAACCGGCACAGTCCCTATTCGCGGACCACGCGTACTTGCCGGACGGCTGGCGCCGCAACGTGCTGTTGGAGTGGGACGCGAACGGCACCTTGCTATCCGTGACGCCCGACACGGCGGCGGTTCCCGAAGGCGTGCCCCAAGCCGCCGGCCCCGTGCTGCCCGGCATGCCGAATCTGCATTCGCATGCGTTCCAGCGCGCGATGGCGGGTCTCACCGAATACCGCGCCGCATCGGGCACGGGCGCCACGGACAACTTCTGGAGCTGGCGCGACCTGATGTATCGCTTCGCCGCGCGCATCACGCCCGAAGGGCTCGCAAGCGTCGCGCAGTGGTTGTACATCGAGATGTTGAAGGCGGGCTATACGTCGGTGTGCGAGTTCCACTACGTGCATCACACGCCCGAAGGCGGCCGCTATGCGAATCAGGCGGAACTGGCGCAGCGAGTCGTTGATGCGGCATCGGCGAGCGGCATCGGCATGACGATGCTGCCGGTGCTGTATCAGTACAGCGGCTTCGGCTCGCGCGCGCCGCGCGACGATCAGCGGCGCTTCATCAACACGCCGGAGAGTCTGCTCGACTTGCTCGGCACGCTGCGCGCGGCGCGTCCGGAAAGCGCGGCCTTGCGCTATGGCGTGGCGCCACATTCGCTGCGCGCGGTGTCGGCGGATTCGTTGCGTGCGTTGCTCGATGGTATCGAACGGAGCGCGCCGGTTCATATCCATATCGCCGAGCAAACCGCCGAAGTCGACGCGTGCCTCGACACCGAAGGCGCGCGTCCGGTGCAATGGCTGCTCGATCGTTTCGACGTCGACAGCCGCTGGTGCCTCGTGCATGCCACGCACGTCGACGCGAATGAAACGCTGGCGCTCGCGAAGAGCGGCGCGGTCGCCGGTTTGTGCCTGACCACCGAAGCCAATCTCGGCGACGGCATTTTTCCGGCGCAGGAATATCTCGACGCGCGAGGGCGCATCGGTGTCGGTTCGGATAGCCATATCGGCGTCGACTGGCGCTCGGAGTTGCGCTTGCTCGAATACGGCCAGCGTTTGATGCGCCGTCAACGCAACGTGCTGGCGTCGGCGCAGGCCACGCATGTCGCCGACCGTTTGTTCGACGCCGCGCTCGAAGGCGGCGCGCAGGCAACCGGCCGCGCGGTCGGCGCGTTGCAAGCCGGCCGCCGCGCGGACTGGCTCGTGCTCGACCCGAATCATTCGAGCATCGCCGAGCATGCGCCGAGCGCCTGGCTTTCGGGCGTCGTATTCTGCGAGCATGGCGAGACGCCGATTCGCGACGTGTATGCCGGTGGCGACAAGGTCGTCGAAAACCGCCGGCATCGCGATGAAGAGGGCGCTTATACGCGCTATCGCGTGGCGCTCGCCGAGTTGCTCAAGTGAGTTGCTCAAGTGAATAACCGACTCTTTTCGATCCCATCGATTCGGGACTGACATGACTGCTTCGAACATTCCGCCGGTTTTCTCGCTGCATCAGGGAAGCCTGCCGCTGCTGATCTCGATCCCGCATCTGGGCACGCAGATTCCCGCCGACATCGCCGCGACGATGACACCCGTCGCGCAACGCACCGACGATTGCGACTGGCACCTCGACCGTCTCTATGCATTCGCGAAACGCATGGGCGCGTCGATTCTTGCGCCGACATACGCGCGCTATGTGATCGACCTGAACCGTCCGCCCGACGGCGCGAATCTCTACCCCGGCCAGGACACGACCGGCCTGTTGCCGGTCGACACCTTCGACAAGGCGCCCTTGTACCTGGAAGGCCATCTGCCCACCGAGGCGGAAGTCGCGCGCCGTCGCGATGCTTACTGGAAGCCTTATCACGATGCGTTGAAAAACGAACTGGCCGCGTTGAAGGCGAGGCACGGCAAGGTGCTGTTATGGGAAGCTCACTCGATCCGCTCGCACGTGCCGCGTTTTTTCGAGGGACGTCTGCCGGATTTCAATTTCGGCACGTCGAATGGCGCAAGCGCGGTGGCGGGATTGGCCGAGGAATTGGCCGCCGTGGTCGAGCGGCATGGCGAATATTCGGCGGTCGCCAATGGGCGCTTCAAGGGCGGCTATATCACGCGGCAGTACGGTCAGCCGTCGCAAGACGTGCATGCGGTGCAGCTCGAACTGTCGCAGATCACGTATATGGAAGAGCGGTTTCCCTATGCCTATGACGAAACGCTTGCCGCCAGGGTCGAGCCCTTGCTCGAAGCACTCGTCACGACGGCATTGGAGCGGGTCAAGGCCGCGTGACGGTGCGCTCGCCGTCGCTACTCCTTCGCTACGCCTCCACCCGTTATCCCTCTTTCTCCACGCGGCCGATGCCGCTTGCGTATTTCCGCGAGCGGCAACTTCGCGTCGGCTCACACCGCCAAGGTGTAACAGCATGTGTCCGTGATTGCGCGCCGACGTTTTCGCGCCGAACGTAGAGAGCGTCGCTGCATGTCACGGCCCGCGTCCGCCTGGTCAACCTGAAAAAAAGCCCCGCGTCGAGCGGGGCTTTTCGATGCACGCCGTCGCCGGCCGCGCATGACCCTCAATGGCAGCGCTTTTCCCAATGATGGTGAACGTGCACCTTGTGGCATGCGCGGTGATGATGCTCATAGGCTTGAGCGGGAGCGATCGCGCTCAGGGACGCCACCGCTGCGGCGAGGGCGAGAATGACTTGCTTCATTACGAAATCCTTGAATCGGTGATGGCGGTCTTGTTACGGCAATGCGGTCGCGGCGCGGTGTGTGCCGCAACCGCCGCGACGAGTGCGCGCGGGGATCGCATGCGCTGCGTTCAAGCGGCTACGCTTTCAAAACGATGACGCGTGCAAGCGTGACGCACGCGCTATCCTACATCGGGCGAAAAAGATGGAAGACCCAGCGATGGAAGATTCCGACGAATTGCTGCTCCCGGTCTGGCGGGCGAACCTGGTGCTGCTGACTCGCGAGGTCGGCGCGGCGACTCGCCTCGCGCGCATGATGACCTTCTCCGCGAGCTATCTGAAGTTGATGCTGTCCGGCCAGCGCGAATTCAGCGAGGAGTTCGTGCGCGGCATCGAAGCGGTCACGGGGCTGCCCCACGGCTGGATGAACGCGCCGCACGGCGAAGCGGACATCCCCGCCGAGGCGCGCGAGGCGATCGACAACGAGCGGCCGCTCGCGCGGTTTCGCGGCACGGCGCATCCGGTGCGCAAGAAAACCGTGCTGCGGCCGCCCGAGCCGATATTCGGCCAGTCGGGTTCCGCCAAACGCGCCGAGGAGGAGAGCGTCGACGCGGAAGCGCATCGGCGTCAGGCGTATTTCCGCAAGGTCCGCGATCTGGCGATACAGGACGTGCGGCGCTTCGAGCGGCATCTGAGTCACGCGCCGGTGGAACTGGCGTCGATGCGCTCGAAGGTGGAGGACGTGATCGCCGCCGCCGATCTCGACGATCCGATTCATGCCGACCTCGCGGGCCGGCTGGAACAGATCGAGAAGCATCGGCATCTGCTGCTCAGGCATGTGGAGAGGTTGCAGGCCTTGCTGAGCCAGCTAGGGGAAAGCGAATGATGCCGGCGACGCGGGCCTGTCGATCCGCGCTTGCAAAGCGGTGCTCACTTCGCCATCGACGCACCCTTGCGCCGTGCATGAAACTCGGCTTCTAGCGTCCACGTCACGCCGTCGTTTGCCAGCGCGACGCCGGTCCAGCGGAACGAATCGCGCGTGATGCCGGTGAAATTCCATCGGATCGGCGTGCCGTCGGCGTGCGTGCCGATCTGCACCAACTCGCCGCCGATGCGACGGCCTGTCAGTTCGTCCCGCTGGCCGGTGCGCGGATTGAGGTAAGTCACGCGCCACGCACGCAGTGTGGGGTCCCAGACGCGCAGCGTGGTGCCGTACATCGTCTCGTTCACCGTGAGCCCGTCTTGGCGTTCGCCGCGTGGCGGCATGATCCATACGTCCTGGACGGCGCGGCCTTCCAGCACCCAGCCGAAATGAATCTCGCCGCGACGGCGCGCGTTGCCGAGATCGACGCGGTAGTGCACCACGTCCATGTCCCAACTGCCGATCAGCCAGCCGTAGACGTCGTCGGCGGCGTCGATGTCGGCGGCTCGCGCGGGGGCGCTCAACGCGGCGTGAAAGCCATCTTGCAGGGCGTCGTGCGGATTGTGTTCCAGCGTGTTCATCCTGTGTGCTCCTTCGGTTTCTGGTCGGATCGGCATCAGCAAAATGGGCGAAAACCGGCAAAACCGCGCCGGCCGCCGATGTGCTAAAACCACGATACGGACTCAGCCGAGGTGCATCTTGGGGAAAATTGCCGTCACCTTGCAGCAGGCGCTCGCGCGGCGCGAACAGGAAGGCGCGCGCGGCGGCACGAACGCGCGTGGGTTGGCCCAAGGCGCGGGCTGGGACGTCGCGGATGTCCTCTGCACGCTGGGTCCGCGTGACCAGCCGTTCGAGGAGCGGCACGGCGGCGTGTGCATCGCGATGGTGGTGGCCGGCTCGTTCGGCTATCGGGCCGCGCCGGGCCGCGAACTGCTCACGCCCGGCGCGCTGCTGCTCGGCAACGCCGGCGACTGCTTCGAATGCGGCCACCGGCATGGGGCGGGCGACCGCTGCATCGCGTTTCGCTATGCGCCGGCGTACTTCGAGCGGCTGGCCGCCGATGCGGGTGTGGCGAGCGGCAAGCTGAACTTCGAACGCGCGCGCCTACCGTCGCTGCGCGCGTTGTCACCGCTGATCGCGCGGGCTTGCGCCGGCGCTTGCGGTGACGGCAGCGGCGCAGCGGCGTGGGACGAACTCGCCGTTGAACTGGCCGCCGCGGCGCTCAACGCGTCCGGTGCGCTGACGCGGCCGGAACCGTCCGCGAGCGCCACGGCCTGGTCGCGCGTCGCGCAAATCGCGCGCGTGATCGACGAAACGCCCGGCGCGCCGCATACGCTCGCGAACCTGGCCGCCGCGGCGGGGCTGAGCGAATTCCACTTCCTGCGCACGTTCCAGCGCGTGGTCGGCGTGACGCCGCATCAATACCTGTTGCGGGCGCGTTTGCGTGCGGCTGCGCTGCGTCTGCGCGAGGTCGGGGACGAGCGCGCCGGCGGCGCGAAGGTCGTCGATATCGCGCTCGATTGCGGCTTCAATGATCTGTCGAATTTCAATCACGCGTTTCGCGCGGAGTTTGCTTCGAGCCCGCGCGCATGGCGCGCGCGGGGCGGGGCGCGCCGCACATGATGCGGGGCGGCGCGTTCGTCTCTTTCGTCGGGCGGGCCGCGAGGTCGACGCCCGGCGCGCTGTTCGGTGCACTGTTCGGCGCACTGTCCGAGGCGCTGTTCATCGCATCACTCTGCCTATGCGCAGCCACCGCGTTCGCCGAGGACAGCCCCGCCGCGCTATCCGCCAACGATCTCGCGCCCGCCACGATCGAGCGCGACGTGCATCTCTTCACGATCCAGAAAGACGGCTCCATCGAGGAGCACGACGACACGGTATTGCGCGCAAATACCACGAGCGGCGTCGACGATATCGCGCAACGCTATATCTGGTTCAACAAGGACATCGAGCAGGTGCAATTGCTCGGCGCCGAAACGATCGACCCGAACGGCGTCGCGCATCCGGTCGGTCCCGAGGCGATCCGCGACGTGCAGGAGCCGCGCTCGGCGGGCGCGCCGAGCTTCCAGAACGGCGTGTTGCGCACGGTGATCTTTCCCGGCGTCGAATCCGGCTCGCGCGTGCATCTCGCGTTTCGCAAGACGCGCACGCGGCCCTTGCAGGCCGGCACGTTCGCGTACCTGGTGGAACCGACGCGCGAACCGGTCGAGATGCAGCGCCTGATCTTCGATCTTCCGTCGGATATTCCGCTCTACGCCGACGCGCGCGGCTACGTCGCGCTGCCGCCGGTCACGGCGAACGGCCGCACCCGCTACGAGTTCGACTACCGGCACGGTCCGTATGCGCGCATCGAGGCGGGCGCGGTCGGCTACGCGAACTGGGGCGATCGCCTGATGATATCGACGGTGCCCGACTTCGCGAGCTTCGCCGCGCGCTATCGCGGCCCCGCGCTCGACGCGACGATGAGCGACCCCGCGATCGTCCGCCTCGCGCAGGCTCTCACGGCGCAAGCCGCCGATCCGCGCGCGAAGGCGCAGGTGCTGTACGACTGGATGCGTTTGAACATTCGCTACGTGGCGCTTTTTCTCGGCGAGACGGCGGCGATCCCGCACAAGGCGATCGACATCCTGCGCAACCGCTATGGCGACTGCAAGGACCACGTCGCGCTCTACAGCGCGTTGCTGGCGGCGGTCGGCATCCGCAGCGAGGCGGTGCTGCTCAATCTCGGCCCGTATTACGGTTTGCCCGACGTGCCCGGCTACGGAGCGAGCGCGATCAATCACGCGATCGTCTGGATGCCCGAACTCTCATTGTTCGCGGATACGACCGCGGGCGGCGTGGGTTTCGGTTATCTGCCGCCGGGCGCGATGGACCGGCCGGTCTTGCTGGTGAACCAGGGCGTGGTGTCGCGCACGCCGGCCGCGCAGTCGCGCGAGCGCACGGCGCGGTTGCAGATCGACATCGACGAGCGCGGCGCAGCCAACTACGCGTACCGCGTGGAGGATGCGGGCTTCACCGCCGAGCTCGAACGCAATACGCTGCGGCGCGCGACGCGGCAGCGCACCCAGCAGATTGCCGCGAGCCGTCTATTGCAGACGGGGCTGCATGGCACGGCGCAATTGCGCGCCGGCGACGTGGCGGCCACGGACGGACCCTTCGCCACGTCGATGCAGGGCAAGGTGGAGCATTTCGTGTGGACGGATGGAACCACGGCGGTGCCGGCGCTGACCAGTTTGGCGGGCGGCATGGGCACCCAGGTCGAGGCGTGGCTTGCCGAGCCTGCCCGGACGCAGCCCTGGACGTGCATCGGCGGCGAGTTCGACGAGACGCTGGAAATGACGTTGCCGCGCTTTGTCCGCGTGACGGATTTGCCGGCCGATACGGCGGTGAAGAACCGCTTCATCGAGTTCTCGTCGCGTTACGTCTTCGATCCGGCGGCGCGGGTGTTGCAGGTGAGGCGGCACCTTCGTGCCGCCTTCGGACATCAGATGTGTTCCGCCAACGAATTCGCCGAGATGAAGGACGACCTCGTGCGAATCGAACGCGACCTCGATACGGCGCTGGTGCTCAAGGTCGCCGGATAGCGGGCGCTGGCGTTGCGCGAGCCTTGGCTCAAGTGCCGCTCTTGGTCACGATCGGCACCCACGTTCCGTTCTTCACCTGATAGAGCGTGGACGCACCGCTCTTCAGCGCGCCGGTGTTGTCGAAGGAAATCTTGCCGGTAATGCCTTCGAACTCGCTCGCCTTCAGCACCGGGCGATACACCGCCGGCGAACTGGATTTGGCCTGCTGCATCGCCTTGATCGCGGCCCACGCGCCGTCGTAGCCGAACGGCGCGTAAGACAGGATGTCCGCCCCGAAGCGCTTCTTGAACTTCGCGGAGAAGTCCTTGCCGCCCGGCAATTCGGCCAACGGCCGGCCGTATTCCCAGGCCATCACGCCTTCCGCCGCGTCGCCGGCGAGCTTGATGAATTCCGGGTCCTCCACGCCGCCGCCGCCCACCAGTTGCGCGGTCATCCCCAGTTGCTTCATCCGCCGCGCGAAGCCCGCGGCCTGCGTATCCAGACCGCCGAAGAAAATCAGATCGGCGTTAGCCGCCTTGATCTTGGTGAGCTGTGTGCTGAAGTCCACCGCGTGGTTATCCGTGTATTCGCGCGCCACGATGTTGCCGCCGCGCGCCTTCACCGCCTTCTCGAACTCGTCGGCCTCGCCCTGGCCGAACGCGGTGCGGTCGTCGATGATCGCGATGCGCTTGGCCTTGGTCACTTCCACCGCATAGACGCCGGCGTTGCCGGCGTTTTGCGCATCGGTGGAAATCACCATGAAGGTGTTCGCGAAGCCGCGCCCCGTGATGGTCGGATTGGTGGCGGCCGGGTCGATCACGGGAATGCCGGCCTGCTCGTAGACCTGCGAGGCCGGAATCGTGGTGCCCGAGTTGAAGTGGCCGACGACCACGGACACGCCCGAGTCGACCAGCTTCTGCGCGACCTGCACGCCGATGCGCGGATCGGCCTGATCGTCCTGCGAGACGATCTGGAATTGCGCCACCTTGTCGCCGATCCTGATCTTCTGCGCATTGGCTTCCTCGATGGCGAGCCGGACGCCGTTCTCGAGGTCCTTGCCGTAGCCGGCGTTCGCGCCCGTGAGCGGCGCGGCAAAACCGATCTTCACCGGCAGGTCGTCGGCGAAACTGGCCGGCGGCGCGATCGCGAAGACGGCGCCGATCAACAAGGCAAGCGGTTTCAGCGTGTTGCGAAGACTCATGGTCTCTCCTTCCATCGACAGTTTCAGGGTGTGAAAACGGCAAGGCGGTAACGCGGGATCGACGAGCGGACATGGTTCGCCCTGTCCGCGCATCGAAAGACTACGGATGACCGGCGCTGTGGACAATGCTCGATTGCATGTAATGCGTGCGTCAGCGTTTGAAAGCCGGTCAATCTGGCGCGAATATAGAAAGCCAATTTGCGGACGTCTTGGCAGTTCGCGGCGCTTTGAATGAGGATTTCGGCATAGACCGCGCGGCGCGGCTGCTGGCGGCGCATGGGCTGCGGTGCGGCGTGTCGATGGCGGGTGCCGATTGCGGCACATGCTTAAGAAGGGCGGGGGTCGCTGCGGGAGCGGAGGGGGTGAACTTTGGCATGCGCCGCGGGGGCGCGTGCCGGGCAAATATGACTACTGCGGCGCACTGCGGAGAAAGCGCGCCGCGAATGCGCCCGAAGCGGGATCAAGAAGCGGGGACCAACAAGGCGACCACTAGCCGCCCATAACAACGCCCTCAATGCTCGCCTTGCTGGCGCAGCAACTCCTCACGCAGACGCAGCAGCGGCGCCTTGGTCTCCTCGTCGGCCCATGTGTCGAGGTCGTCGATCGCGCGCTGGCAGCCGTCGAGCACCAGATCGAGGTCCACCGGCACGCCGTTGTTCAGCGCGAATTCGATGGTCTCGGCGAACTGCTGGCATTCGTCCTCGCCGTAGGAGATGTCGAGGTTGTCGGCGATCACTTCGGCGATGTTGCTGCGCGCCTTGTCGTCGGGCGTCACCATCTCGACGATGCCGCGCGCCACCGCCGGCGAGTAGTAGAGCGCGATGTCGAGCCACTGTGCGGGATCGAAGTCGGCCTGGTCGAACTGGCTTTCGAAGTACTCGATCGCTTCCTGCTCGTGCGCTTCGTCGGCGTCGACGCTGATGCACAACTGCTCAAAAAATTCTTCCCGCTCGCTGCGGATATAACCGTCCATCGATGCCTCGTCTGCTGAATGCTGAATGCTGAACTGGATGCGCGAAAAAACACTGCATGCGCGAATAGGCGCCCCTTTCACGCGGCACGCATTATAGGACGGCGTGCGCCGCAGCCTATGCGGTATCCGCGACCCACGCGTCGAACCATTCGCGCGGCTGCGCGATTTCGTTCTGCGCGGCCACCAGTTCGAGCTCGTAACGACCGGCCTGCCAGGTGGTCTTGACCACCGCGTTGACGGCGGCGAGCGTATGCTCGAACGCCGCGCGGATCGAGTCGCCGAGCAGCGTGCGCGCGACGAACACCGCGCTCGTCAGATCGCCGACGCCCACCGGCTGCCGCGCGAACGGATAAAGCGGGCGCTGCCCCATCCACGCCTCGCGCTCGGTGACGACCAGCATGTTGAAGCGGTCGGCGGGACTGTTGCGGTCGAGCAGGTGCTTCACCAGCACCAGCTTCGGACCGCGCGCGAGCAGTTCGCGGCATGCCGCCACGGCTTCTTCCAGCGTCTCGATCTCGCGGCCGACCAGCCGCTGCAACTCGCTGTGATTCGGCGCCATCGCGTCGGCCACTTCGGGCATCGTGCGCACCAGAAACTCCTGGATGCCCGGCGCGGGTTTGCAACTGCTCGCCGCGCCCATCACCGGATCGCAGAAGTACCACGCGCGCGGATTGGCGGCCTTCACGGCCTTGACGACTTCCAGTACCGACTGCGCCTGTTCGGGCGTGCCCAGGTGGCCGGAGAGCACCGCGTCGCAGCGCGGCAGCATGCCGATCGCGCCGATGCCTTCGACCAGTTCTTCCACCTGCGAGCCCTCGATCGCACTACCGGTCCAATGGCCGTATTGCGTGTGGTTCGAGAACTGCACGGTATTGAGCGGCCAGACGTTGACGCCGAGCCGGCGCATCGGGAACACCGCCGCGCTGTTGCCGGCGTGCCCGAAAACGACATGTGACTGGATGCTCAAAACATTTTTCGTCATGGTGTCGCCCGCGCCAACGGTCGTGCGCGATCAAGGAAACGGGAAGGATGGGCCGCGACGGCCAACCGGCTTCGGGCCGGGCGCCTCGTGCGGCGTGACTGCTTCAGATGATGCAAGAAAAGTGCACGGTCTGCGTAGTCAGGAAACAATACATGAGTTTGCCGCGCGCGAGTTGGCCCGGCCAACGGGTTGTTGCGCTGAACCATCAAACGCGGCGCAGTGATGGGGGACGACGGGATGCCGGCAGTCGACCCGGCAGTCTGTCGGTGAGGCGTGCGTGAAAACCGGCGCCTCGCGAGCATGGCATGCGTTGCGCGAACCTGGTGCCGCGCGCATCAATGCGGTCGATCGTGCACGGAACGCGGTGTCCGGCGCGTCGGCGCCTCGCTCAGCTTAACGTCGCGGCGCCGACGCTCACGCCAACTCGCGATACAACGCCAGGTAGCGCTCGGCCGACGCGCCCCAGCCGAAGTCCTGGCGCATCGCGCGCCGCTGCGCCGCTTTCCATTCGGTGCGCCGGCCATACAGCGCGAAGGCGCGGCGGATCGCGGCGGCAATGCCCTTCGGCTCGAAGCGCTCGAAGACGAAGCCGGTGGCAAGGTCGTCGGCGAGATTTTCGAGCGAGGCGTCCATCACCGTGTCGGCCAGCCCGCCGACGCCGTGCACGAGCGGCAGCGATCCATAAGCCAGCGCGTAAAGCTGCGTCAGCCCGCAGGGTTCGAAACGCGACGGCACGGCGATCACGTCGCTGCCCGCGACGATGGTATGAGCGAGCGTTTCGTCGAAGCCGAGTTCGACCGCCACCGATTCAGGATGCGTCTGCGCGACACGCTTCAAGCCGTTCTCCAGCGCCGGGTCGCCGGTGCCGAACACCACCAGTTGCCCGCCGCGTTTGACGATCTCGGGCACCGCCTCCAGCAGCAGGTCGAGACCTTTCTGTTCGGTAAGCCGGCTCACCACGCCGAACAGCAGCGCATCGCTTTTCTGCGCGAGGCCGAAGCGCTTTTGCAGCGCCTCCTTGCACGCCTCTTTGCCGGCGAGGCGCGTGGGGCTGTAGTGATTGTCGATGAGCGCATCGCCGGCGGGATTCCACACCGTATAGTCGACGCCGTTAAGAATCCCGCTCAGGTCGTGCGCGCGATGGCGCAGCAACGCGTCGAGTCCGCCGCCCTGGGCGAGCGTCTGGATTTCGCGCGCGTAGGTCGGACTGACGGTGGTGGTGCGGTCGCTGTAGTAGAGGCCCGCCTTGAGGAACGACAACTGTCCGTAGAACTCGACGCCGTGCATGTTGAAAAAATCGTCCGGCAGCGCCAGTTGGCCAAACTGGTGCGCGGGAAATATGCCCTGATACGCGAGGTTATGCACCGTGAAGACGCTGCGCGCGAGCGGACGGCCATGCTGGCGCTCGGCGGCTTTCAGGTAGGCGGGCGCGAGCCCCGCATGCCAGTCGTGCGCGTGGACGATTTGCGGCGACCACGCCGGATCGAGCTGCTGCGCCAGTTGCGCGGCGACCCAGCCGAGCAGCGCGAAGCGCTGCGCGTTGTCGCCGTAGGGCACGTGCTCGTCGTTCAGATACGGATTGCCGGGGCGGTCGTACAGCGTGCCGGCGCGGATCACGTAGACGATCAGACCGTTCGACGCCAGCGTGCCCTGTTCGAGCGTGACTCCCGGCGCGTCAAAGCGCCGGCCCAGTTGCGCGATCTGACGCAAGTCGCCCAAACCGGCGAGCACCGCCGGAAAGCCGGGCAGCAGCACCCGCGCGTCGGCGCCGCGCTCGATCAGCGCGGGCGGCAGCGCGCCCGCGACGTCGGCGAGACCGCCCGTTTTGAGGAGGGGATACAGCTCGCTTGCGACGTGCAGGGCGCGAATCGTCATAGGCTCGATCTATTCCTGTCGGTTACTGTTCAAACGCGGCGGGGCCGCCGGCTGCCTTGACGCGCCTTAGCGCACGTCCTGCCGCAGCGCCTCGGGCGTGACCAGCACGACGCCGTCGTCGGTGCGGTAGAAGCGTTCGGCGTCGCGCGCCGGATCCTCGCCGATCACCGTGCCGTCCGGAATGGCGCAGCCGCGGTCTATCACCACTTTCTGCAGCCGGCAGCTCGCGCCGACGGTGACCTGCGGCAACAAGACTGCCTCATTGATGTTACAGAACGAACTCACCTTGACATTCGACGACAGCACCGAGCGCGAAATCTGCGAGCCCGAAATCACGCAGCCGCCGCACGCGATCAGATTGGTGGCCGATCCCTGCAAGCCTTTCATGTCGCGCACGAACTTGGCGGGCGGCAACTGCTCCTGATACGTCCAGATCGGCCAGCTGCGATCGTAGAGGTCGAGCGTGGGAATGGTGGACGCGAGATCGAGGTTGGCGGCCCAGTAGGCGTCGATCGTGCCGACGTCGCGCCAGTACGGCTCCACGTTCGGGTCCGACGACACGCACGACATGCTGAATGGATGCGCGATCGCCATGCCTCGGGTGACCACGCGCGGCAGGATGTCCTTGCCGAAGTCGTGATCCGTGTCGACGGTGGAGATGTTTTCCTCGAGCAGCGCGTACAGATAATCGGCGTTGAACACATAGATGCCCATGCTGGCGAGCGCCGTATCCGGGCGGCCCGGTATCGCCGGCGGATCGGCGGGCTTTTCGACGAAGCCGGTCACGCGGCGGTTTTCATCCACCGCCATCACGCCGAAGGCCACCGCGTCCATGCGCGGCACCTCGATGCAACCCACCGTGCAATCCGCGCCGCTTTCCGCGTGGTCGGCGATCATGCGCGTGTAGTCCATCTTGTAGATGTGGTCGCCCGCCAGCACCACCACATATTTCGGCCGGATCGAACGGATGATGTCGAGATTCTGGAACACGGCGTCGGCGGTGCCGCGATACCAGTGGGCGCCTTCCACGCGCTGCTGCGCGGGCCACAGGTCGATGAATTCGCCGAATTCGCCGCGCAGGAAGCTCCAGCCGCGCTGCATGTGGCGCAACAGCGAGTGCGCCTTGTACTGCGTGACCACCGCGATGCGGCGGATGCCGGAGTTCAGGCAGTTGGAGAGTGCGAAGTCGATGATCCGGTATTTGCCGCCGAAGTGCACGGCCGGCTTGACGCGCTTGTTGGTGAGCGGCCCGAGCCGCGTGCCCCGTCCGCCTGCGAGGACGATGGCGAGGGTGGTGCGTTGCAGATCGTTTAGCCGTTCCGGGGTACTCATATCTGTCTCCTGTGTCGATCAGAGTTGGCGCTTTAGCGCTTACTCTGATCCCATGCAACGCGGTCGATCAGAGTTGGCGCTTTAGCGCTTACTCTGATCCCATGCAACGCGGTCGATCAGAGTTGGCGCTTTAGCGCTTACTCTGATCCCATGCAACGCGGTCGATCAGAGTTAGCGCTTTAGCGCTTACTCTGATCCCATGCAACGCGGTCGATCAGAGTTAGCGCTTTAGCGCCTACTCTGATCCCATGCAGCGCGGTCGATCAGAGTTGGCGCTTTAGCGCTTATGTCGATCCGGAGTTAGTGCTTCAGCACTTACTCCGGTCCCACGCAGCGCGCTCCGATCCCATGCAATCACTCGCCTGTTTCTCTACCCCGGATGGTCTGCTTGCTTGCCCTCCATTCATGATCCGCACTGTCAGGCGGCCCCGTCTTCGCGGAGCGTGCGCTACTTCTAACCCGATTTGCCGCGAGCGAATAGTGTGAATTGTGCGGATGCCGGGCGCTCGCTCGACTCGCGCACGATCGACCGTTGCACCGCGGCGATCCGTGCGCCACGCCACATAGCGCGCGAAGTGAGGCGGTCGCAATATGCGTGCCCAGCCGGGCAAGGCAGCGGCCTGCGCGCCGATGCGCCGCGCCCGCGCGGCTGCGCAGTCCGGCGGCGCGTCGTAGAATCGTCCGCACCCCCACGGTCCAGCGCCGGTTTGCCCGCGCGTCGGTGCCGCATGCTTCTTTCTTTTTGCAAGAAAACCTATCGATGAATTTCCGTCGTCATTCCCTGATCGCTTTCTTGAGCGCCTGCGTGCTGAGCGCGGCGCCGGCTGTTTTCGCCGCTTCGGCTGGCGCCTCCGCTGGCTCCGCTTCCGCGCCGGGTAGCGCCGCCAGCACCACCATCGCCACCATCGCCACCATCGCCGCCGCCGACAACGCCGGTCCCGCTTACGGCCCCGAGTTGCAGGGCTTCGATTACCCGGCGCCGGTCGAGCAGTACGACTTCACCTCGCAAGGCGTGGCGCTGCACATGGCGTATATGGATGTAAAGCCGGCGCGCGCGAACGGCCGCACCGTCGTGCTATTGCACGGCAAGAACTTCTGCTCGGCGACGTGGGATGCGACCATCCATCGGCTGAGCGACGCCGGTTATCGCGTGATCGCGCCGGATCAGATCGGCTTTTGCAAGTCGAGCAAACCGGAACACTATCAGTACAGTTTCCAGCAACTCGCGCGCAACACGCATGCGCTGCTCGCATCGCTCGGCGTGAGCGACGCGACCGTGATCGGTCATTCGACCGGCGGCATGCTCGCGATCCGCTACGCGCTGATGTATCCGCGCGAGACGCGGCAACTGGTGCTGGTCAACCCGATCGGCCTCGAGGACTGGAAGGCGAAGGGCGTGCCGTCGCTTTCGGTGGACCAGTGGTACGAGCGCGAACTGAAGACCACCGCCGACGGCATTCGCCGCTACGAGCAGACGACGTATTACGCGGGCCAGTGGCGCGCCGACTATGAACCGTGGGTGCAGATGCTGGCGGGTTTGTATCGCGGTCCGGGCAAGCAGATCGTCGCGTGGAATTCGGCGCTGCTGTACGACATGATCTACACGCAGCCGGTGGTGTACGAACTCGGCCAACTGAGCACGCCGACGCTCTTGCTGATCGGCCAGAAGGATACGACCGCGATCGGCAAGGACGCCGCGCCGCCCGACGTGCGCGCGAAGCTCGGTCGCTACCCGGAACTGGGCAAGGCCACGGCGAAGGCGATTCCGCACGCCACGCTGGTCGAATTCGCCGACTTGGGGCACGCGCCGCAGATGCAGGATCCGCAGGCGTTTCATCAGGCGTTGCTGGATGGGTTGGCGGGGGTGGGGAGTCGTTGAACTCCGGCTGAGGCCGGGGTGGGGCGAGAACTTCGCTTTGGACGCTGACTATCCGAACATCGTGCGGGAGCCCTGGCGCGTGGTGTTCCGATGTTCGTGTCGCGGATAGCCGTCGAATCGGCAAAAGAGAAAACGGCCGTTGCCGATACGGCCGTCCTCTTTTGATAGCGCCGTTAGTCGCCGGCGCTCAGCTCATCGCGCACTTGCGCGCCGATTTCAAACGAGCGCAGCCGCGCCGCGTGATCGTAAATCTGCGCGGTGAGCATCAATTCGTCCGCGCCGGTTTGATCGATGATCGAGCGCAGTCCTGCGCGTACCGCATCGCGATCGCCGAGCACGGTGCAGGCGAGCGAATGCGCGACGCCGTTCAATTCCATCTCCGACGCCTCGAGCCGCTCGACCGGCGGATGCAATTGACCGGGTGTGCCGCGCCGCAAGTTGATGAACTGCTGCTGCAGCGACGTGAAGAGGCGCTGCGCTTCCTCGTTGCTATCGGCGGCGAACAGATTGACGCCGACCATCGCATACGGTTTGTCGAGCGCCGCCGAGGGCCGGAATTGCGAGCGATACACCCGCAGCGCCGTGAGCATATGGTCGGGCGCAAAATGCGACGCGAACGCGAACGGCAGACCGAGCGCCGCGGCGAGTTGCGCGCTGAAGAGCGACGAGCCGAGCAGCCACAGCGGCACGTTCAGCCCGGCGCCGGGCACCGCGCGAATGCGCTGGCCCGGCACCGGGTCGGCGAAATAGCGTTGCAGCTCGACCACGTCGTCGGGGAAAGACTCGGCGCTGTTTTGCAGATCGCGGCGCAGCGCACGCGCGGTGCTCTGGTCGGTGCCTGGCGCGCGGCCGAGGCCGAGATCGATCCGGCCGGGGTAGAGCGAGGCGAGGGTGCCGAACTGTTCGGCGATGACGAGCGGCGCGTGATTAGGCAACATGACGCCGCCCGAACCGACGCGAATCTTTTGGGTGCCTCCGGCCACGTAGCCGATCACCACCGAAGTGGCCGCGCTGGCGATGCCGGTCATGTTGTGATGTTCCGCCAGCCAGTAGCGGTGGTAGTGCCAGTTTTCCGCGTGCTGGGCGAGGTCCAGCGTGTTCCTGAATGCGTCGGCAGGTGTCGCGCCAGCGATGACCGGCGATAGGTCCAGGACCGAGAAGGGGATCATTGTCTGCTCACATGCCATTTCGGGCGCTTTCGCGCGATGGGGCATTGTGGCAAAGGTTCTGGTTTTCTGCTGACGACGCGGCGATGCCCACGTTCGTCGAAGGGGGTTCGCACGCGGTCAGCGAACCCGCACCGCGTGCTGCAAACAACGCGCCGACTCACATGTTCGGATAGTTCGGCCCACCGCCGCCTTCCGGCGTGACCCACACGATGTTCTGCGTCGGGTCCTTGATGTCGCAGGTCTTGCAGTGCACGCAGTTCTGCGCGTTGATCACGAGGCGCTCGCCGCCGTCGTCGGTCTTCACGAATTCATAGACCGCGGCCGGACAGTAGCGCGCTTCGGGACCGGCATAGGTCTGCAGGTTCACGTTCACCGGCACCGTGGGGTCTTTCAGCGTCAGATGCGCCGGCTGGTTCTCTTCGTGATTGGTGTTCGAGATGAACACCGACGACAGCCGGTCGAACGTCAGCCTGCCGTCCGGTTTCGGATACGTGATCGGCGTGCATTGCGAAGCGGGCTTGAGCATCTCGTGATCGGCGTGCTGGTGATGCAGCGTCCACGGCACGTTGCCGCCGAACAGCTTCTGCTCGATGCCGACCATCAGCGTGCCGAGGTACAGGCCCTTGCTCATCCACTGCTTGAAGTTGCGCGCGCGATGCAGTTCGGTGTGCAGCCACGATGTGCGGAACGACTCCGGGTACGCCGTGAGTTCATCGTTCCGACGGCCGGCCTGCACCGCATCGAACGCCGCCTCGGCGGCCAGCATGCCGGTCTTGATCGCCGCGTGACTGCCCTTGATGCGCGAGGCGTTCAGGAAGCCCGCGTCGTCACCGACGAGCGCGCCGCCGGGGAACACCAGCTTCGGCAGCGACATCAGCCCGCCCGCGGTAATCGCCCGCGCGCCATACGAGACGCGCTTGCCGCCTTCCAGAAACCCGCGGATCGCCGGATGCGTCTTGTAGCGCTGGAATTCCTCGAATGGCGACAGATACGGGTTCGTATAGCCGAGGCCGACCACGAAGCCCACCACCACCTGGTTGTTATCCATGTGATAGAGGAACGAACCGCCGTAGGTATCGGTGTTCAGCGGCCAGCCGGCGGTGTGCATCACGAGACCCGGCTTGTGTTTCGACGGCTCGATTTCCCACAGTTCCTTGATGCCGATGCCGTAGACCTGCGGATCGACGCCGTCGCGCAGCCGGAATTTCTCGTCCAGCTGACGGCCCAGATGCCCGCGCGCGCCTTCGCAGAAGAGCGTGTATTTCGCATGCAGCTCCATGCCGAGCTGGAAGTTCTCGGTGGGCTGGCCGTCCTTGCCGATGCCGAGATTGCCGGTCGCGACGCCCTTGACCGAGCCGTCGTCGTGGTAAAGGATCTCGGCAGCCGGAAAGCCCGGAAAGATCTCGACGCCCGCCGCCTCCGCCATGGTGCCCAGCCAGCGCGTGACGTTCGCGAGACTGATCACGTAGTTGCCGTGGTTCCTGAAGTTATCCGGCAGCGCCCAGGCCGGCACGCTCTTCGAGCCGGTTTCGGTGAGGAACAGGAAGCGGTCCTCGGTCACGTCCACCGTGAGCGGCGCGCCTTGTTCCTTCCAGTCGGGAATCAGTTCGGTGATCGCGCGCGGGTCCATCACCGCGCCCGAGAGGATGTGCGCCCCGATCTCCGAGCCTTTTTCCAGCACGCACACGCCAAGCTCGACGCCTTTCGCAGCCGCCAGCTGCTTCAGGCGGATAGCCGCCGACAGGCCGGCCGGGCCGCCGCCGACGATCGCGACGTCGTATTCCATCGACTCGCGCGGGCCGTACTGCTCAATGAGACTTGCGGGGGTCATTGATGCTCCTCTTACCGTTAGAATGCTTTTTTCGGGTTCGTATTGTGGGTGATGACCTGAACCACTGCAACCTGACGAGCCGACATTAGCACGATCGTTCTATTAATGGGATACGGTATCGACCCGCCGCGATGGTCCTACCGCACCTGTCAATCGTATCTGCAACCACAACCGAACAAGGAACGACAATGGGCCGTTCGATCAATCTGGAAGGCAAGGTCGCGCTGATCACCGGCGCCTCGAGCGGGTTGGGAAAGCGCTTTGCTCAGGTGTTGTCGCAAGCGGGCGCGAAGGTCGTGCTGGCGAGCCGGCGTACCGAGCGTCTGAAGGAATTGCGCGCCGAGATCGAGGCGTCCGGCGGCGCGGCGCACGTCGTTTCGCTCGACGTGACCGATTATCAGAGCATCAAGTCGGCGGTGGCCCATGCGGAAACCGAGGCGGGCACGATCGACATCCTCGTGAACAATTCGGGCGTCTCGACCACGCAAAAGCTCTCCGAAGTCACGCCCGCCGACTTCGAATACGTGTTCGATACGAACACGCGCGGCGCGTTTTTCGTCGCCCAGGAAGTCGCCAAGCGCATGATCATGCGCGGCAACAGCGCGCAGAAACCGTCGTACCGGATCATCAATATCGCGTCGATGGCGGGCCTGCGCGTGCTGCCGCAAATCGGCCTGTATTCGATGAGCAAGGCGGCCGTCGTCCATATGACGAAAGCGATGGCGCTGGAGTGGGGCAAGCACGGCATCAACGTGAACGCGATTTGCCCCGGCTATATCGACACCGAGATCAATCACCATCACTGGTCGACCGAGCAGGGGCAGAAGCTGGTGTCGATGCTGCCGCGTCATCGCGTCGGCAAGCCGGACGATCTCGACGGTCTGCTGCTGCTGCTCGCGGCCGACGAGTCACAGTTCATCAACGGCTCGGTGATCGCCGCCGACGACGGCTTCGGGCTCGCCTGAGCGCGCTTCACGCCGGTCGGTGCGCCGGCTTCAACCTGGTTTCAATCCTTCAAAGAAGTACGATGAGCGATTTCCACGCAGTCTTCGAGATGTCGATGCCGATCCGTTGGGGTGACATGGACGCATTCGGCCACGTGAACAACACGGTCTATTTCCGCTACATGGAGCAGGTGCGCATTTCCTGGTTCGAGCAACTGGGTCTTGCCGGCAGCAACGCCGACGGGCAGGGGCCGGTGATCGTCAACGCGTCGATGGAATTTCTCAAGCAACTGCACTATCCCGGCGAGGTGATCGGCCGGATGACCGTGGCCACGCCGGGGCGCAGCAGTTTCGATACCGGTTTCGAGCTCGTGCGCGCCGACGATCCGAACACCGTGTACGCGCGCGGCGCCGCGCGCTGCGTATGGATCGATTACGCGGCCGGAAAGTCGGTGCCGGTTCCTGATCTGCTGCGCGCCACGATCGAGCGCGCCGCGCTGGTCAACGCGGCTTGAGCGCGAGGTTTCGCGCCCGCGTTTTCAATCAATGCCCGAGCAGTCTCTGCAATAGCTCGGTGGCGTTGCCCGTATCGTATTTGCGCATCAGCCGCGCCCGGTAGACGTCGACCGTGCGCGGGCTGATATCCAACACCCGGCCAATCTGCTTGCTGGTTTTCCCCGTCACCAGTTGCGCGGCGATTTCGCGTTCGCGCGGCGTCAGTTCGACCGCCACGCGCCGCGTCGCGCTCAAGTCCTCGAAGGTCCAGACGCCCGCCGCATGCGGATCGGCGCGCCGCTGCGCGCGGCCCGTCACGTGGCACCAGAACAGTTCGCCGTTGGCCCGCTTCATGATGCGGTCGTCCGCGTAACTGCCTTGCGCGGTCATGATCGGCGGAATCCGCGCGCCGATCCGCTCGAATTCGTCCGCCGACGGATACAGCACCTGGAACGACTGGCCGAGCAGCGCCTCGCGCGGGCAGCCGAAAATCGACGCGAGTTCGTCATTGCAGTCTTCGATAATCCGTTCGCGTGACAGCACGAGCCCGATCGGGGCGAGGTGAAAGGCGGTTTGATAATCCAGTGCGGGCATGGGTTGGCGGCAAGTACTTATGTATTTTTGCGTATTGTGCCGCATGGCGCGCGCAGCGTACCCTTTCGGGCACATCACAACGCGGCGAAGCGATCCGCGGCAGGCATGGGCGCGAGGCACCTCCGGGCTGAACGCACGGTCCGCCGCGGATGACTAGAATGACGTGTGGGTTTTGCCCCAAAACGTCATGCCGAGCGCATTGATCCGGTTTCGGATTTCCATAAAGGAAGGGACATACTGATGAACAAGGTCTATCCAGGCGCCGCCGAGGCGCTGAAAGACATCGTCAAGGACGGGCAGACGTTCGCCGTCGGCGGCTTCGGATTGTGCGGCATTCCCGAGGCGCTGATTGCGGCGCTGCGCGATTCGGGCGTGAAGGGCATCACGTGCATCAGCAACAACGCGGGCGTGGACGGTTTCGGCCTGGGCCTGCTGCTCGAAACGCGCCAGATCAAAAAGATGATTTCCTCGTATGTCGGCGAGAACAAGGAGTTCGAGCGGCAGTATCTGGCCGGCGAGCTCGAGCTCGAATTCACCCCGCAAGGCACGCTCGCCGAGAAGCTGCGCGCCGGCGGCTCGGGCATTCCGGCATTCTTCACGAACACCGGCTTCGGCACGCTGATCGCCGAGGGCAAGGAAACCCGCCAGTTCGGCGAAAACCACTACGTGCTCGAACATTCGCTCACAGCCGACGTCGCGCTCGTCAAGGCGTGGAAGGCCGACAAGTCGGGCAACCTGATCTACCGCCGCACCGCGCGCAACTTCAATCCGATGTGCGCGATGGCCGGCAAGATCACCGTCGCGGAAGTCGAGGAAATCGTCGAGGTGGGCGAACTCGATCCGGACGCGATCCATACGCCGGGCATCTTCGTGCAGCGCATCGTGCTGAATGCGCATCCGGAAAAACGCATCGAACAACGCGTCGTCCGCGCGAAAGGAGACTGATCATGGCATGGACTCGTGACCAAATGGCCGCGCGCGCGGCGAAGGAATTGCAGGACGGTTTTTACGTGAACCTCGGCATCGGCTTGCCGACGCTGGTGGCGAACCACGTGCCGGCCGGCATGGAAGTGTGGCTGCAGTCGGAGAACGGCTTGCTCGGCATCGGCCCCTCGCCGACCGAGGAAGAAGTGGACGCCGACCTGATCAACGCCGGCAAGCAGACGGTGACCACGCTGCCGGGTTCGTCGATTTTCTCGTCGGCGGATTCGTTCGCGATGATTCGCGGCGGCCACATCAACCTGGCGATTCTCGGCGCGATGCAGATCAGCAAGAAGGGCGATCTGGCCAACTGGATGATCCCCGGCAAGATGATCAAGGGCATGGGCGGCGCAATGGATCTGGTCGCGGGCGTGAAGCGCGTGGTCGTGCTGATGGAGCACGTCGCGAAGGGCGACCAGCATAAGATCCTCGAGGAATGCACGCTGCCGCTGACGGGCGTGGGCGTGGTCGATCAGATCATCACCGACCTCGGCGTGATCGAGGTGACGGAAGACGGTCTGAAGCTGACCGAACTGGCGCCGGGTGTCACCATCGAGGAAATCAAGGCGAAGACGGGCGCGCCGCTCGATGTGAGCGCGGTGAGTTGAACGGCTTGTCGCTGCGCCGCCGGTCGACGTGGCCGGCGCGCGGCGGTGGCGCGGCAAAAGCAGGCGGGCGAGGCGTGAGTCTCGCCCGCTTTGTCTTGGCGCAATCGGATTGTTCCTGGCGAGTCTCGGCCAGTCCTATGCCGTGTGGCCGATCCGTGCGGCGCGGCAAAGCGGTTTACAATCGTTCGCAGATTGGACGCCGATTGATTCCCGCTTTGCCCACGCCAGATCCGCAGCGCTTTTGCAAGGAACTCCAATGACCGCAACGCCCGCTTCCGCCGCTGCGCCGCTCGCGCCGCGTCAACGTTATGTGCAGTGCGCGAGTCCTGGTGGCTTGCACCGCATTGCCTACACCGAATGGGGCGACCCGGCCAATCCGCGCGTGCTGCTCTGTGTGCATGGATTGACGCGCTCGGGGCGCGACTTCGACCGCGTCGCGGCGCAGTTCGCCGGCACGTATCGCGTCGTCTGTCCCGATGTGGTGGGGCGGGGCTTGTCGTCGTGGCTTGCCAACCCCAACTTCTATGGCGTGCCGCAATACGTCGCCGACATGGTCACGCTGATCGCGCGCCTGAACGTCGAAACGGTCGACTGGTTCGGCACGTCGATGGGCGGCCTGATCGGGCTCGCGCTGGCCGGCTTGGCCGACACGCCGATCCGCAAGCTGTTGCTCAACGACGTGGGTCCGCATCTGGAGCCGGTGGCGGTGCAGCGCATCGGCGACTACCTCGGCAAGCCGGTGCGCTTCGAAACGTTGCAGCAAGGCATCGACTACGCGGGTTTGCTCGCGCAAACGTTCGGCCCGCTCACGCCGGACGAGTGGCGCGAAATCAATACCCCGCTGCTGCACGAGCAGAACGGCGGCTGGCAATTCCGCTACGACCCGCGCATTGCGCAGCCGTTTGCCGCGACCACCGAGGAAGCAACGAAGCTGGGCGAAGCCGCGCTATGGCATTCGCTGGCCGCGTTCCAGGGGCCGGTGCTGGTGGCGCGCGGCGAGCAGTCCGATTTGCTGTCGCGCGAAACCGTCGCGAAGATGGTCGAGGTCGGGCGCGCCGTATCGAGCGTGGAGATTCCCGGGGTCGGGCATGCGCCGGCGTTTCTGTCGGCCGATCAGATCGAGATTGCCAGGCGGTTCTTTATCGGCCCGCCCGCCGACGCGTCATAATATGCAGTTCCGCGCGGCGCTCATCGCGGCTTCGTTCATCGGCCGCAACGCGGAACGCATCTTCGATCAATTTTCAACGAACCTCGGGATTCTTCATGGCAGTCATTCGTCATCACGTCGGCAAGCGCCTTTCGGAAATCGCCGTACATAACGGCACGGTATACCTGGCCGGCCAGATCGCCGAAGACACGGATCAGGACATCACGGGCCAGACGCGCGAGGTGCTTGGCCACATCGACCGTCTTCTGGCTGAGGCGAACAGCGACAAGTCGCATTTGCTGTCGGTGCAGATCTACATCTCGGACATGGTGCATTTCGCCGGCATGAACGCCGTGTGGGACGAGTGGGTCGCACAAGGCGCCACGCCGCCGCGCGCAACCGTCGAGGCCACGCTCGCGAACCCGAAGTGCCTCGTCGAAATCGTGGTGGTCGCGGCTCAGCGCAGCTAAGGCCGGCCCAGTTGTCGTTGTTGAAATTCCGTTGATCCGTCTGGCCCGGTGGGCCGCCGCACCATGACTACCGAAATCGTTACGAGCACGCCGACACCCCTTCCTTCTTTCGACGAAGCGGTGGCGTTCGTGCGCGAGCATGCGGGCGGGGTGCGCTTCTCCTCGGGCGAGTTGCTGGCGGATCACGCGGCGGGTACGGCGTCGATCATGCTCACGCTCAACGTCGACCCGCCGGCGGTGCTGGCCGCGGCGTTGTTTGCGTTGACGCCGCACCTGCAAGACCCGGAGCGCATGATCGCCGAGAAGTTCGGCGACGAGGTCGCGCAACTGGTCGGCAACGTGCGCAAGTTGCTGCGCCTCGGCTCGGTCAGCTTGCGCGCCTCGCAGAATACGATGCCCGAAGCCGGGCGCGATGCGCAGGCCGCGCGCCGTGCGCAGGTCGAGGCGCTGCGCAAGATGCTGCTCGCGTTCGCGCAAGACATTCGCGTGGTGCTGATCCGGCTCGCTTCGCGCTTGCAATCGCTGCGTTATTACGCGGCGGCGAAGCTCTCGCCGTCGCCGGACGTGGCCCGCGAGACGCTCGATATCTACGCGCCGCTCGCCAACCGTCTCGGCATCTGGCAACTGAAGTGGGAGCTCGAGGATCTCGCGTTCCGCTTCGAAGAGCCCGAGACCTATAAGCGCATCGCGCGGCTGCTCGACGAAAAGCGCGTGGAGCGCGAGAGCTACGTGGCGCAGGCCATCGAACGGCTGCAGCAGGAACTGGCCGCGGCGCACATTCGCGCCGAAGTCAGCGGCCGGCCGAAGCATATCTACAGCATCTGGCGCAAGATGCGCGGCAAGGAACTGGACTTCGCCGAACTGTACGACGTGCGGGCGTTTCGCGTGATCGTGCCGGACATCAAGGATTGCTATACCGTGCTCGGCATCGTGCACAACCTGTGGCAACCGGTGCCGAAAGAGTTCGACGACTACATTTCGCGGCCGAAGCCTAACGGCTACAAGTCGCTGCATACGGTCGTGATCGGCGACGACGGCCGCGCGTTCGAAGTGCAGATCCGCACGCACGAAATGCATCAGTTCGCCGAGTACGGCGTGGCCGCGCACTGGCGCTATAAGGAAGCGGGCACGCGCGGGTACGGCGGTCAGTTCGCCGCCAACGAGAAGTACGACGAGAAGATCGCGTGGCTGCGTCAACTGCTCGCCTGGAAAGACGATGTCGCCGAGGGCGAGCACGGTGAGAAGCGCGCCGCGCAGCCGTGGGAGCAACTGCGCCAGGCCACGCTCGACGACGACCACATCTACGTGCTCACGCCGCAAGCGCGCGTGATCCCGTTGCCGCACGGCGCCACACCCATCGATTTCGCGTATCACCTGCATAGCGAACTGGGGCATCGCTGCCGCGGCGCGCGCGTGGACGGCGCGATGGTGCCGCTCAACACGCCGTTGCAGAACGGTCAGACGGTGGAGATCGTCGCGGTGAAGGAGGGCGGTCCGTCGCGTGACTGGCTCAACCCGCAGCTTGGCTATCTGCACAGTCCGCGCGCGCGGCAGAAGGTGCGCGCGTGGTTCAACGCGGTCGAGGTCCAGGAGCACATCGCGAGCGGTCGCGCCATGGTCGAAAAGACCTTGCAGCGCGAGGGCAAGACGTCGGTCAATCTCGATCAGCTTGCCGCCAAGCTCGGCTTCAAGACGACGGACGATCTGTTCTCGGTGGTCGGCAAGGAGGAGTTCAGTTTGCGGCTCGTCGAGCAGGCGCTCCACGACGCGCCGCCGCCCGAGCCCGTTGTCGAGGCGCCCGAGCAGTTCGAAAAGCGCAGCAGCGGTGCGAGCGTTGCGCGCGGCGCGTCCACGGGCGTGCTGGTGGTCGGCGTGGATGCGTTGCTCACGCAGCTTGCGCGCTGCTGCCGGCCCGCGCCGCCCGACGATATCAGCGGTTTCGTGACGCGCGGCAAGGGCATGTCGATACATCGCAGCGATTGTCCGACCTTCCTGCGCATGGCCGAGCGCGCGCCGGAGCGTGTGTTGCAAACGGCGTGGTCGGCGGACGTGATGAGCGGGCGCGGGCAGTCCGTCTATCCTGTCGACCTCACGATCGAGGCAACGGATCGGCAAGGCCTGTTGCGCGATATCTCCGAAGTGTTCGCGCGCGAGAAGATGAACGTGATCGGCGTGAAAACGCAGACCCGCAGGAACGCCGCGTTCATGCAATTCACCGTCGAGGTGTCGAGCGCCGCGCAGATTCAACGCGCATGCACGCTGCTCGGCGAGGTGACGGGCGTGGTGCGCGCCTCACGCAAAAATTGACGGACAGGTGCCGCGGCTCACATCGCCGGGGCAGCCGTTCGCTGGCTGTTTAGGCGGTCGTTGGAAATTTAAAGTCGGTGCATAAAAGTACTTGCCAAGCAGTGTGGTGCTCCATATAATCTCGTTTCTTCAGGCTCGTAGCTCAGCTGGTTAGAGCACCACCTTGACATGGTGGGGGTCGTTGGTTCGAGTCCAATCGAGCCTACCAACGAAAGAGAAATTCCGGCTTGCGCCGGGGTTTCGCAAACTGCAGCAAGCGCCCTGGCGCAAAAGGCAAATACGGTTATGGCACCGCGAACGTTGACCGAAACCACTTCGGAGCGACGCTAGTCGAGGACCACTTTCGCCACTGTAGTTTGCAGGAAATGTGAATGCGGCCCCTCGAAAGTGGGGCCGCATTTTTTTTGGCTTTTTGACCTGATTGCATGTGCCGCCGCCGGTCGGCAACGGAGAACAAAATGGTTTCGATACGTCTGCCTGACGGTTCTGTTCGACAGTACGAGCATCCGGTGACCGTCGCCGAAGTGGCGGCCTCGATCGGCCCCGGCCTCGCGAAAGCCGCGCTCGGCGGCAAGATCGACGGCGAGCTCGTCGATACGTCCACGCTGATCGATCACGATGTGGCGCTTGCCATCGTCACGGAAAAAGACGCAGACGGTCTCGACATCATTCGTCACTCCACGGCGCATTTGCTCGCGTACGCGGTGAAGGATCTGTATCCGGAAGCGCAAGTCACGATCGGCCCGGTAATCGACAACGGCTTCTATTACGACTTCGCGTACAGCCGTCCCTTCACGCCGGAAGACCTCGAAAAGATCGAAAAGCGCATGCAGGAACTGGCGAAGAAAGACGAGCCGGTCTCGCGCCGCGTGGTGTCGCGCGGCGAAGCCGTGGACTACTTCAAGAGCATCGGCGAAAAGTACAAGGCCGAGATCATCGAATCGATTCCCGCCAGCGACGAAATCAAGCTGTACTCGCATGGCGGCTTCACCGACTTGTGTCGCGGCCCGCACGTGCCCTCCACCGGCAAGCTGAAAGTCTTCAAGCTGATGAAGGTGGCCGGCGCGTACTGGCGCGGCGATTCAAAGAACGAGCAATTGCAGCGCATCTACGGTACGGCCTGGACGAAGAAGGAAGACCAGGACGCGTATCTGCACATGCTCGAGGAAGCGGAGAAGCGCGACCACCGCAAGCTCGGCAAGCAACTCGATCTGTTTCACATGCAGGACGAGTCGCCGGGCATGGTGTTCTGGCATCCGCGTGGCTGGACGCTGTGGCAGCAGGTCGAGCAGTACATGCGCCGCCGCGTGAACGATGCCGGCTACCTCGAAATCAAGACGCCGATGATCATGGACCGCTCGCTGTGGGAAGCGTCGGGCCACTGGCAGAACTACCGTGAAAACATGTTCACGACGGAATCGGAAAAGCGCGACTATGCGATCAAGCCGATGAACTGTCCGGGTCACGTGCAGGTGTTCAATCATGGCTTGCGCTCGTATCGCGACCTGCCGTTGCGTTACGCGGAATTCGGCTCGTGCCACCGCAATGAGTCGTCGGGCGCGCTGCACGGCCTGATGCGCGTGCGCGGTTTTGTGCAGGACGACGCTCATATTTTCTGTACCGAAGACCAGTTCATCAGCGAGTCGATCGCGTTCAACACGCTGGCGATGAGCGTCTATAAGGACTTCGGTTTCGACAATGTCGAGATCAAGCTGTCTCTGCGCCCGGATGCGCGCGCCGGCACGGACGAGACGTGGGACCGCGCGGAGCAGGGTCTGCGCGAGGCGTTGACGGCATGCGGCGTGACGTGGGAAGAATTGGCCGGCGAGGGCGCGTTCTACGGGCCGAAGGTCGAATATCACATCAAGGACGCGCTCGGCCGCTCGTGGCAATGCGGCACGCTGCAACTGGATATGGTGTTGCCGGAACGTCTGGGCGCGGAATACGTCGCCGAGGACAATGGCCGCCGCCGGCCGATCATGCTGCACCGGGCAATCGTCGGATCAATGGAGCGTTTCCTCGGCATTCTGATCGAGCACCATGCCGGTGCAATGCCTGTCTGGCTCGCGCCGATGCAGGTCGTCGTGATGAACATTGCGGAAAGTCAGGCCGAATACGCACAGTCGCTAGCCCAATCGTTGCAAAAACAAGGGGTTAGAGTAGAGGCCGATTTGCGCAACGAGAAGATTAGCTATAAAATACGCGAGCACACGCTGGAAAAGGTGCCGTACCTGCTTGTGGTCGGCGACAAAGAGCGTGAAGCCCAAACGGTAGCCGTGCGTGCCCGTGGTGGTGTCGATCTCGGCGTCATGCCTCTCGATACCTTCATTGAGCGTCTGCGTCAGGACGTGCAGTCGTTCAACTGAGCCACTTGGCAGCCCGGCTCGTTTTTTTAATTTTTAGAGGAAACGTAACATCGCTACTGATAAGTCTGCGCACCGCATCAACGGTGAAATTACGGCACCCGAGGTGCGTCTGGTCGGAGTCGAGAACGAACCGCTCGGCATCGTGAAACTCGCTGATGCGTTCCGCATGTCGGAACAGCAAGACGTGGATCTGGTCGAAATCGCGCCGCAAGCGGTTCCGCCGGTTTGCCGCTTGATGGACTACGGCAAGTTCAAGTACCAGGAAGCGAAGAAGCAACACGAGGCCAAGCTCAAGCAGAAGGTCATCCAGGTCAAGGAAGTCAAGTTCCGCCCGGGTACCGACGACGGTGACTACAACGTCAAACTGCGCAACCTCATCCGCTTCCTCGAAGACGGCGACAAGACGAAAATCACGTTGCGTTTCCGTGGCCGCGAAATGGCTCACCAGGAAATCGGTATGCGCATGCTCGAGCGCTTGCGCACGGACCTCGACGAAGTGGGTCAGGTCGAGCAAATGCCGAAAATGGAAGGGCGCCAGATGATCATGGTGCTCGCTCCAAAGAAAAAGAAGTAAGCGGCTGGAGTGGCGGCGCGCCATGTGGTGTGCGCTCCGGTTGTCAACGGTTGAATTGAAGGCTGTGCCGGGTGTCCGGCGCGGCATCAGCAGTTTCGGAACGGCGCCTATGCAAATGCGCGCCGCTTCCTGAAAAGCGGCTGCCGGCAGTATCGGTGGTCTGCATACCAAGTGGAATGGGTTTCGAAGGGCGGGTTATGGCCATCTGGCCGACCGCACACCCATATCCATCTAATAATGGAGTTGTCATGCCGAAGATGAAGACCAAGAAGAGTGCTGCGAAGCGCTTCGTGGTGCGTCCGGGCGGTACCGTCAAGCGCGGTCAAGCCTTCAAGCGCCACATTCTTACCAAGAAGACCACCAAGAACAAACGCCATCTGCGTGGTTCGACGGCAGTTCATGATTCCGATCTGAACTCCGTGCGCGCAATGCTGCCGTTCGCTTAACCCTTAACCGAAACTCATAGGAGCGAAACATGCCTCGAGTAAAACGTGGGGTTACCGCACGGGCCCGTCACAAGAAGATCATCAAGCTGGCCAAGGGTTACCGCGGCCGTCGCAATAACGTCTATCGCATCGCCAAGCAGGCGGTCATGCGCGCAGGCCAGTACGCCTACCGCGATCGCCGCAACAAGAAGCGTGTGTTCCGTGCATTGTGGATCACGCGTATCAATGCGGCGGTGCGTCAGCACGACATGACGTACAGCGTGTTCATCAACGGCCTGAAGAAGGCTTCGATCGAACTCGACCGCAAGGTGCTGGCCGACATGGCTGTGTTCGACAAGGCTGCTTTTGCTGCGATCGTTCAGCAGGTGAAAGCCGCCGTTGCAGCCTGATTGCGCTTTGGGCAATTAACACTGCGTGGTTCGTTGCAGCGAACATCCGGTAGTCTCGGTGACGCTGCAGCAAAAACGGGGCTCCTCACCGAGCCCCGTTTTTGTTGGTAGAACCAGTTTTGCATCGATTGAACACTGACGTTGAAATGATGGGATCAATGGATCTGGACCAGATTGTCGCCGACGCGCAAAAAGCCTTCGCAGAAGCCTCCGACGTCACCACCCTCGAGAACGAGAAAGCCCGCTTTCTCGGTAAATCGGGTGCGCTGACCGAATTGTTGAAGGGCCTTGGCAAACTCGATCCTGAAACGCGCAAGGCTGAAGGCGCACGGATCAACCTCGTCAAGCAACAAGTGGAAGCCGCGTTGACGGCGCGCCGTCAGGCGCTGGCCGACGCGTTGCTGAATCAGCGTCTCGCCGCTGAAGCCATTGACGTCACGCTGCCCGGTCGCGGCACCGGAGCCGGCAGCCTGCACCCGGTGATGCGCACATGGGAGCGCGTCGAACAGATTTTTCGTACGATCGGATTCGACGTGGCCGATGGCCCCGAAATCGAAACCGACTGGTACAACTTCACCTCGCTGAACAGCCCGGAAAACCATCCGGCGCGTTCCATGCAGGACACTTTCTACGTCGACGGCAAGGATGCCGACGGCCGCCAACTGCTGCTGCGCACGCATACGAGCCCGATGCAGGTGCGCTACGCGCGCACCAACACGCCACCGATCAAGGTGATCGTGCCGGGCCGTACATATCGCGTGGATAGCGATGCAACGCATTCGCCGATGTTCAACCAGGTCGAAGGTCTGTGGATCGACGAGAACATCAGTTTCGCGGACCTGAAGGGCGTCTATACCGACTTCCTGAAAAAATTCTTCGAGCGCGACGATATTCTCGTGCGCTTCCGTCCGTCGTATTTTCCGTTCACGGAACCGTCGGCCGAAATCGATATGCTGTTCGAAACGGGCAAGAATGCCGGCAAGTGGCTCGAGATTTCGGGCTCAGGCCAGGTTCACCCCACGGTGATCCGCAACATGGGTCTGGACCCCGAGCGCTACATCGGATTTGCTTTCGGCAGCGGGCTCGAACGGCTCACGATGTTGCGTTACGGCGTGCAGGATCTGCGTCTGTTCTTCGAGAACGATCTGCGTTTCCTGCGCCAATTTGCGTGAACCGGCGCGTACGAACGCGACAAGCATAGAGCGCGGCACCGCACACAGTGCATGCCGCCAGCGTCCCCGGCAGTGTGGATGAATCACTCGATCAAGCGCACCGCCGGACGTGGACCTAACCTGATCAGAACGTACACAGAACCATGCAATTCCCGGAATCCTGGCTGAGAACTTTTGTCGATCCGCAACTCACGACCGATGAACTGTCGCACGCGTTGACGATGGCGGGTCTCGAAGTCGAAGACCTGCGGCCGGCCGCGCCACCGACCTCGAAGATCGTCGTGGGCCAGGTGCTGGAAGTCGTCAAGCACCCGGACGCGGATAAGCTCAACGTGTGTCAGGTCAATGCCGGCACCGGCGAAACGCTGAACATCGTATGTGGCGCGCCGAATGTCGCGCCGGGCATCAAGGTGCCGGTCGCGCTGGTGGGCGCGCAATTGCCGCCAGCCGAAGCGGGCGGCGCGCCGTTCGCGATCAAGCTCTCGAAACTGCGCGGCGTGGAAAGCCAGGGCATGCTGTGCTCGGCACGCGAACTGAAGCTATCGGAAGACCATAGCGGCCTGATGATCCTGCCGGAAGATACGCCGATCGGCCAGGACATCCGCGAGACGCTCAATCTCGACGACACGGTCTTCGAAATCAAGCTGACGCCGAACAAGGCCGACTGTCTGTCGGTGTTCGGCGTGGCGCGCGAGACCTCGGCGATCACCGGTGCGCCGTTGCGCCCGCTCGAGATCAAGCCGGCGCCTGTCCAGCTCAACGAAACGCTGCCTGTGAAAATTTCGGCGCCTGATCTGTGCGGCCGCTTCTCGGGCCGCGTGATCCGTGGCGTCAACGCACGCGCGAAGTCGCCGCACTGGATGGTCGAGCGCCTCGAACGTTCAGGCCAGCGCAGCATCTCCGCGCTCGTCGACATCTCGAACTATGTGATGCTCGAACTCGGCCGTCCGTCGCACGTGTTCGACCTAGACAAAATCCACGGCGGCATGGACGTGCGTTGGGGCCGCAAGGGCGAAACGCTCAAGCTCTTGAACGGCAACACGGTCGAACTCGACGAAAGCGTCGGCGTGATTGCCGACGAACAGCATATCGAGAGTCTCGCCGGCATCATGGGCGGCGACAGCACCGCCGTCACGCTCGACACGACCAACATCTATCTGGAAGCCGCGTTCTGGTGGCCGGACAGCATTCGCGGCCGCTCGCGCAAATACAATTTTTCCACCGACGCGGGCCACCGCTTCGAGCGCGGCGTCGATTACGCGACCACGGTCGAGCACATCGAGCGCATCACGCAACTGATCCTCGATATCTGCGGCGGGCAAGCCGGCCCGGTCGACGATCAGATCGTCAATGTGCCCCAGCGCGAGCCTGTGAAGATGCGCGTCTCGCGCGCGAATCGCATCATCGGCATCAAGATCGACGCGGACGAAATCGCGCGGATTTTCACGCGCCTCGGCCTCACGTTCGAACGCGAGGGCGATACGTTCTCGGTGATGCCGCCGTCGTATCGCTTCGACATTGAAATCGAAGAAGATCTGATCGAGGAAGTCGCGCGTATCTACGGCTTCGAAAAGATCCCGGCGCGTCCGCCGGTCGCCACCAGCGAAATGCGCGCGACCCATGAAACGCAGCGCTCGATCCACGTGCTCCGTCACGCGCTCGCCGCGCGCGATTACGCGGAAACGGTCAACTTCAGTTTCGTGGACGCCGAGTGGGAGCAGGACTTCGCCGGCAACGACAAACCGGTTCGTCTGCTGAATCCGATTGCCAGCCAGTTGTCGGTCATGCGCACCACGCTGTTCGGCAGCCTGATCCACGTGCTGCGGACCAACCTGAACCGCCGCGCGGCCGACCGCGTGCGCGTATTCGAAGCTGGCCGCGTATTCCTGCATGATCCGTCGATCAAAGCGGGCGAATTGACGGTCGAAGGTTTCGCGCAGCCGAAAATGATCGGCGCGCTCGCATACGGCGCCGCGCTCGAGGAGCAGTGGGGCGCGTCCACGCGCACGGTCGATTACTTCGATGTGAAGGCAGATCTCGAAGCGGTGCTCGCGCCAGCAGTGGCGCGCTTCGTGAAAGCGGAGCATCCGGCATTGCATCCGGGCCGCTGCGCGCGTATCGAACTGAATGGACGCGCAGTCGGCTGGATTGGTGAATTGCATCCGCGCTGGATGCAGAAATATGAATTGCCGCATGCGCCGATTCTGTTTGAAATCGAAGCGGACGCATTAATGCAGCGGGTATTGCCCACGCCGGTGGAAGTGTCTAAATTCCCACCGGTGCGTCGCGATATCGCGGTGGTCGTCGACCAGAAAATCGAGGTTCAGGCGCTGCTGGACGAGCTTGGGAAAGCGCAATCGGAAGAGGCCTGCAAGACCGTTCAGAGGGTTGCAATTTTCGACGAATTCCGTCCAAAATCAAACACTTCCGGTGGTCTGGCCGCGCACGAGAAAAGCCTTGCGTTCCGTGTGACCTTGCAAGATACTGGCGGAACCCTTCAGGATGAAACGGTCGATCTGGCCATTCAAACTCTGGTGGAACGTCTGGCTCGAGCATTTGGCGCAAGGTTGCGTGGATAACCCGCATTTAATATTTGCACGGCATTTTTCCGCAACTTCTGTTTCTGCTTGGCGCGCCATTTGATAGATATGAATGAAATGAACTCGAGTGATTTCGAAGCCCTTCTTACGGCGCAACGCAGCGCCATGATTCGCGATATTCCGACATCACCCGCGGCCGTTTCCACCGAAACGCCCACGCTCACCAAGGCGGAACTTGCCGAGTTGCTGTTCGACAATGTCGGGCTCAACAAGCGGGAAGCGAAAGACATGGTCGAGGCGTTCTTCGAAGTGATTCGCGACGCGCTGGAGAGTGGCGACAGCGTGAAGCTGTCCGGGTTCGGCAACTTTCAGTTGCGCGACAAACCCCAGCGTCCCGGCAGAAACCCGAAGACCGGCGAGGCGATTCCAATCGCCGCGCGCCGCGTTGTGACGTTTCATGCAAGTCAAAAGCTGAAGGCACTGGTCGAGAACGGCGCTGAAGCGAGCTTCACGCGCTGATCGACTGGCGCGTTCCTGCGCAACCCACCACGACGGCTAACTGACGATGACAGCGACGATCGAAAAAGTCGTCTTGCCTCCGATTCCGGCGAAGCGCTACTTCACCATCGGTGAGGTTAGCGAACTGTGCGGCGTGAAACCGCATGTGCTGCGCTATTGGGAGCAGGAGTTCACGCAGTTGAGGCCGGTCAAGCGGCGCGGCAATCGCCGGTACTATCAGCATCATGAGGTGCTGTTGATCCGGCGGATTCGTGAGTTGTTGTACGAGCAGGGCTTCACGATCAACGGTGCGCGCAACCGGCTCGACTCACATGGTGGTGGGGCACACGCTGCGTCGGCGGAGATGGTCGGAGAAGGCGAGGGCGTCGCGATGCCGGCAGCGGCAACAGCCACCCCCACGGTTGATGTCGAGCAGTTGCGCAAGGAATTGCTGCAGGTGATCGACCTGTTGGGTCGCTAGGTCGCTTTGTTGGTGTGCGGCGGTTCTAATCGAATAAAGTGTCTGTTATAATTCCTTGCTGTTCGGGGCGTAGCGCAGCCTGGTAGCGTACCTGCATGGGGTGCAGGTGGTCGGAGGTTCAAATCCTCTCGCCCCGACCAAAGATCAAAGCCGCACGCCGAAAGGCGTTGCGGCTTTTTCATTGGCGCCTGAAATTCGAGCCGCCTTCAAGGCGCATGAGACGCTTCCATATCCACGTTGCGTTACCGCGTTGAAAGCACAGCATGACGGTCTACAGGCGAGACGATGCCCGTCATCACCTCACGGCCCATCAAGCACGCTCCACGATTCTCACTCAGACGTCCCAACGGCGGCTCTGTATTGCTCGATGAAACGAAGGATTGCCTTGGACTGGTAGTTCTTCGCCAACTGGCAAAGGTGATCGGCGAAAGGGCGATAGCGCTCGTCGAGTTCAATCAGGTGCGCGGCGTGTTGCGCGATGGCACGCATGTCGCCGAGTCGCGCCAGGTAGTGCAGCGCTTCGATCTCCTCGGGCGGTGGCACGATCAACGCCTCGGCGGCGGAGTCGGCGGCAGGTACTGTCGTTCGGCCCGATGCAATGGCTTGCGTATTCGGAACCTCGTCACACCACTCGATCTTCAGGAGGGCCGCGAGCTGTGACAACAGCCCGCTGAAGTCGATCGGCTTTGGCAGAAAGGCGTTCGCACCGGCTGCCAGGCTTTCCGCCGCATCGGTCCTCGAGGCGCTGGCGGAAACCGCGACAATGGGCAGATCGCGGAACTCCGGCATCTGGCGCAGGCGGCGCGTGACTTCGAGCCCGTCCATCCCCGGCATGACGACATCCATCAGGACGAGCGCCGGCCGCAGCGCTTTGGCTTTCTCCAGGGCTTCCAGTCCATTGCCGGCCTCGGCCATGTCGAATCCGAACTGGCCGAGCATATCGACGGCCACGGCACGGTTTTCCGCCACATCATCCACGACCAGCACAGTCTTGCGCGGCCCCTTGTAGCCGCTTGCCGCCCACTCGGGCGGGACGACAGCCGCCATGGGCGCAACCACCGGCACGTCCAGTTCGAACCAGAAAGTGCTGCCAGCACCGCGGCGGCTTTCGACGTGGATCTCGCCGCCCATCAAGCGCACGAGCTGCCGGCTGATGGCGAGACCCAGCCCCGTGCCGCCATGCCGATGCGAAACGTCGCCCACTTGCTCGAAAGCCCGGAAGATCGCCTCCAGATGTTCCCGGTCTATGCCGATGCCCGTGTCCCGCACTTCGAAACGCAGCCGCCCCGGCGGGGAGAAACCGACGCATAGACGCACACTTCCCTCGTCGGTAAAGCGGATTGCATTCGAGAGCAGGTTGAGCAGCACCTGGCGCAAGCGTTTTTCGTCGACTCGTACGCCTGCGGGAAGATCAGGTGGCATTTCAAGCGCGAAGGCCAGGCCCTTTTCCGTTGCCTTCACCCGGATCGTCTCGGCAACGAAGTTGATGAACCGGTCGAGCGGAATATCGGACATGTTGAGCTCCACCCTCGCGGCGTCGATCTTGGCCATATCCAGGATGTCGTTGATGAGCGCCAGCAGGTATTCGCCGCTGCGCTGGATCACCGTGAGCCCGTCGATCTGGCGTTGATCGAAATTCTTGTCGCGCTTGAGGATCTGCGCGTAGCCGAGAATCCCGTTCAACGGTGTGCGCAGTTCGTGGCTCATGTGCGCAAGAAAGTCGCTCTTGGCCTGGTTGGCCGCGTCGGCGCGCTCCTTGGCGACGGCCAGTTCGGCCGTTCGTTCGCGGATCATGTCCTCGAGGTGCTCGCGATAGCGCCGCAGTTCCTCTTCGGCGCGCTTGTGCTCCGTGATGTCGCGCGAGATGCCGAGCAGGAACTTCGGTTCGCCATGCACATCGACGATCGGGATCTTCATCGTATGCACGAGGCGCGTTCCGTGACGCGTGTGAACCAGTTCCTCCGGCACGTCGATCATCTGCCGCGACTCGAGCACGGCACGATCCTTCTGCGCGAAGAAACTGGCCTCCCGCGCCGGAAACAGGTCGTGGACGGACTTGCCGATGAGTTCCTCGCGCCGGTAGCCGAGCAGTTGCTCTCCCGCCTTGTTGAAGCGCACGAAGCGCAGGGTCGCCGCATCCTTGACGAAGATCGTGTCCGGGATGTGCTCGACGATGCTGTTCAGGAAGTGCTCGCTTGCTCGCGCGGCCTCTTCCGCGTGCTGACGTTCGACGATCTCGGCGGTCCGGCCCGCAAGCGCGGTGCTGAGTTCGGCCGTGCGTCGCGCGACGCGCGCCTCCAGTTCGGCATTGAGTTCCTTCAGCGCGTCCTCGGCTTGCCTGCGCTGGCGCCGGTCTTCCAGGAACTGCTCGACCGCGCGCGCCATGTCGGCAATTTCGTCGCCGCCGTGCACGGGCACGCCGGCTTGCGCGCTGTCGACATCACCGTGCCGCAGCGAGTGGCTGACCTGGCGCAGTCGCGCCACGACGTGGCGTCCGAGGAATGCGCTGGCAATCAGCCAGGCGAGCAGCAGGCTTATCGCAACCTCGCCGATGACCCATCTGCGCGTGCGGTCCGAGTGCTCGGCCAGATCCTGCACCGCTTCGCGGTACTTGTGCGTGAAATAGTCCGACTGCCGGCGCGCCGCGACGGCGAGGGTGTCGGCCTGGCGGCGCAGATCGTCGTCCAGGCTCGCCAACGACGCGCCGGGCTGCGAGGCGGACATCGGCGTGGCGCTGGCGCTCAACGCGGTCTCGCGCACCTGCGCCTCGATGTTGACCGTGTTGCGGAAGTGCTGGCTCGATCGGCGCAGCGCGAGCGCGTCGACACCGACGTCCTCGCCCGTGGTCGCGGAGGCCACGCGGTCCATCAGACGATCGAAGGAGGACAACTCGTCGAGGATGTGCCGATGCGTCTCGCGCACGGCGTCGACGGTATCGTCGCTCGACAACTGCAAGGCCATGCGTTCGATCATCAGGGTGTGCTGCGCGAGGCCCTGCGCATCCTCCAGGCGCGCCAGCCGCTGCTCGGCCAACTGGCGGATCGCGTAGGCCGAACCGGTCAACGAATAGATGGTCGTGGCGCCGACCGCGACCACCAGGGCCGCGAGGCACGAAACCACGAGCGCGAATTGCGCGGTGAGCGACTGTGGGAGCGGTAGTTTCACGGGCGTTGCCAGATGCGGCGATAGATGTCGCGATAGCCGTTGGCGGGGTCGTAGATCAGGCGGTCGCCGCCGTCCGCGGCGATGTTGTCCGCCGTCACGAGATGCACCGGAAACACGTAACCCGTGACGGCTTCCCGGGCCAGGAGCCGGTTCATCTCGTCGATCAACTGCCAGCCGTGCAGGTTCAGCGGTTCGGCCACCGTGCCGGTCTGGAACGTGCCCGTCCGGATGCGCAGAAAGGCGGACTCGCTGCCGTCGCCGGCCGAGAGCATGACCATGGCGGCGTTCGATAGCCCGGCCTGGGTCAGCACCGGGGCGGCGTAGTCGAAGTAGATGTCGTTGATCGCCAGCGCATGCGTCCAGCGCTTGCCATAGTGCGCGAGCAATGCGCGTGTCGTGCCCGGCATCAGTTCCTGATTGCGCGAGATCGCCACGTCGCGCACTTCGAGCAACGTGCAGCCGCCGCACGCGCGCACGACGGCAGCCATTGCATCCGCCTTGCCTTGCGCAACCTCGAAATTGGTGTCGGTGAACACGACGGCTCCCGCATGCCCGCCGGACTGCGCGATGGCTGCCAGCGCGGTGACGCGCGCGACCTCGAGCGGATCTGTCGATACGTTCATCGCCACGGGCGTGCCGGGTACGGGTCCGGCCTGGGCCGCGACATGCCAGCCGACGATCGGGATGCCCCGTTCCGCGAACGGCTGCAGCCCGGGCAGCAATGCGCGTGCGTCGCCGCCGACGATGATCAGCCCGTCCGGACGACTTGCCAGCCCGTTGGCCAGCATCTTGAGCCGCAGATTCGGGGTGCCGCCGCTGTCGAATATCTTCACGCTCCAGCCGATGGCCTTGGCCGCCTCCAGCACCCCGTCGACCACGCCGAGGATGCCGCCGTTGCGCAAATCCTCGGCGACGACGGCGATGTATTTGCCGGCCTGGGCGCGCGGTCCCTTGCGCGGCCCGTTCCAGGGCGCGGCGGGTTGCGTCGCGGCTTCGACAACGCGCTTCGCTTCCTCCAGGTAGTCCCTCGTGGCGACGACCGAGGCGGCGGACACGGGGGCCGTCAACACACCCTGCGCCGTGGCAACCCACGGCATACACACGCATGCCAATGCCAGAAGCAAGCCCCTCATGCTGTTCCCCAAGGGCACTATCGGGGTCGTTGGACCCGCCGTTGAAGATGTACCCAGATGCAGCCCGCAGCGTGACCCCGCGAACGACATACTATACCCCGGGCCGCATGGCGTCGGTCGTGCGTTGGCGAGCAAAACGACGCCTGGCCGTGGTGACAGCCAGAGCGCGCAGCGCCGGTAAAAGTCTTTGAAACGGCTGCGATTCGTGCTTCCTGGCAGCTTGCCGGGACGCGCGCTCTCGCTGCGCGGAGCGTTAATCGACTTCTTCGAACGTTCCTGTGCGTACCGCGCCGTTGCGCAGGTAGCGGGTGACCAGCACGCCGTGAGGGGTGCTGGCCGAGTGCGCCAGAGTCAACGCGGACGCTGCCGCGTCGTCGCCGAACAGGCGCTTGCCGCGCCCCAGCATGACGGGATAAATCAGAAGCCGAAGCTCGTCCACCAAACCGGCCGCGAGCAGTTGGCGCACCATGTCGCCGCTGCCAAACGTCAGCAGATTGGCGCCGTGCCGATCTTTGAGCGCGCGTATCGCGTCGGCAAGCTCGCCCTCCAGCGCATGACTGTTCTGCCAGTCGAGGGTGTCGGATCGATGCGTGGCCACGTGCTTGGGTACGCTGTTGAACAGGTCGGCGATGGCGCGGCTGTTTGAATCGGCCGGTACGCGCGGCCAATACGACGCGAATATGTCGTAGGTGCGGCGCCCCAGCAGCAAGTCGAACGGCTGCGAGAGCAGATCGTGCAAGTGTTGGCCGGTGGCTTCGTCCGCATAGGGAACGATCCAGCCGCCAAGGCGGAATTCGCCGCTGGGATCTTCTCGCGGCCCGCCAGGCGATTGAATGACGCCATCCAGACTGATGAAAGCGGAAACGATGAGCTTGCGCATGATGCTCTCCTGGTCCACGAACCCGATCGGTTCGTAGATACGACGAACGAGTCGCATGGGGATCGACAACCGCCAGCGGCCTGCACGTGCCGGCCGCGCTCCGAGCGCCCGCGGTTAACAAGCGTCGCTCGATGTCCCGGTTCCAGGTGTCGCGCCGATCTGATGACGCCGGCTAATGACCCGTGTTGAGCGAGCCGATCCAGCGAACTTCAGACGCCTTCAGATGCAACCGCATGGCCGTTTGCGCCTCCAGCGCGTCGCGCGCGATCAGCGCGGCGACGATCATTTCGTGCTCGACGAGCGCCGCACTCCAGGTCGATGCGTTTTCCGTCTGACGTCTTAACTTTTCCGCGATGGGTGCGTGACGCTCGTCGAACAGTTCGCCGACCACACGTGTCAGCACCGCGTTCTGCGCCATCTCGGCAATACACATGTGAAATTGCCGATCAGCCTCCACGGGCGAACCGCCTTCCGCGATCGAGCGCCGCATGTCCGCAACGAGTTCTTGTAGACGTGACAGGCCCTCGTCGGTCAGACGCGCGCACGCCAGCGACGCAACGCAACCTTCGATTGCCGCGCGCGCCTGCATGATGTCGCTTGGACTATCGCCGATCTTGTCGCGTAGCGCCTCGGAGACCGGTGCGGCGGAGCACACGAAAACGCCGGCGCCCATTTTGATCTCGACCACACCCTGAATTTCGAGCGCGATCAGCGCCTCGCGCACGGAGGGCCTCGAGACATTCAACTGCTGGGCCAGGTCGCGTTCCGGAGGGAGCCGGTCGCCCGTCGAAAGATGATTCGCCGCGATATACGCGCGAATCTGATCGCCGATCAGATGATAAAGCCGGCGCGGCTGTACCGATTTGAGTTCCATGGTCTGAGCTTTCATGCATCGGTTTGGTTTAAATTGGCCTGACCTGAAAGGGCGCCGAAACGCCACATAGGTACGGGTTTACACCTAAAACACCCGTGGATTCGCCCGAAACATCTCCGTATTTACCCGCGAATCGGCAAAGTGGCTTGACCAATTCTTATTGAGAAAACTATTCTACGCCCAACAAACGCGTCGGGCTGCTGCTCTGATTTGCGCAGTGTGCGGCGGCTTCGGGTAGTCAGCGAGTCTTTTCCCGCTCATTCACGAGCCCGCGAAAAAGACAGCGTGGAGGCAGAGAATGTCTCTGTCCGATCCATGACGAATCGTCAATAAAGGCCACTTAATCATGCTTACTGTTATTTGTGACAACCCCGGAACGCTCCGCTCGGAGATGCGCTCGATTCCCGAACGCGCGGCGGGCGAGGTTCTGCTCAGAGTCAGGCGCGTGGGTGTGTGTGGCACCGACATGCACATCTTCACGGGGAATCAGCCCTACCTCCAGTATCCCCGCGTGATGGGCCACGAACTGTCGGGCACGGTCGAAGAGGCCGACGACAGTTCGGCCTTGAACGTCGGCGATGCCGTGTATGTGATGCCGTATCTGTCGTGCGGCAAATGTATTGCGTGCCGTAACGGCAAGACCAATTGCTGCGTGAACATCCAGGTCCTCGGCGTTCACCGGGACGGCGCGATGACCGAGTATCTGAGCGTGCCGGCCCAGTTCGTACGCAAGGCGGAAGGCGTGACGCTCGACCAGGCCGCCATGGTCGAATTTCTCGCGATCGGCGCGCATGCGGTACGGCGCGCGGACGTCAGCGCCGGACAGCGCGTGCTGGTTGTCGGCGCCGGGCCCATCGGCATGGCGGCCATGATCTTCGCCAAGCTGCGAGGGGCCACCGTGACCGCCCTCGATTCACGAGCGGATCGCCTGGCCTTCTGTTCCGCGAAGATAGAAGTGGCGGCGTCGGTTGCCCTCGGCGAGGGGGATGTCGAGCGCCTGAGCGAACTCACGGACGGCGAATTCTTCGACGTGGTATTCGATGCAACCGGCAACGCGGACGCCATGCGGCGCGGCTTCGAGTTTATTGCGCACGGCGGGAAATACGTCCTCATCTCTGTCGTCAAGGACGTCATATCGTTCTCCGACCCCGAGTTCCATAAGCGCGAGGCGACGCTGCTGGGCAGCAGAAATGCGACGCTGGAAGACTTCGACACCGTCCTCGACGCCATGCGCGCGGGGAAGATTCCCGACGCGGCGCTCAACACCCATCGTCTGCAACTGTCGTCCCTTCCCACCGAATTTTCGAAGCTGCTGGCGCCCTCCGCGGGTGTCGTCAAAGCGATTGTCGAATGCTGAAGGGCGAGCTCTGCGAATGACAATCA
Source organism: Paraburkholderia terricola (assembly GCF_003330825.1). Taxonomy (NCBI): domain Bacteria; kingdom Pseudomonadati; phylum Pseudomonadota; class Betaproteobacteria; order Burkholderiales; family Burkholderiaceae; genus Paraburkholderia; species Paraburkholderia terricola. Next base: position 2,777,597 of record NZ_CP024941.1, on the reverse strand, counting down.
CGACCTGTCCGATTCTTCAGTTTGGAACCAGCCGATTCTTGCAAGCGCATGTCGACCTGTTCGTGTGCGAGGCGGCGCGCCGTCATCCAGACGACACGTTGGGCAAGATCGCCGTCGTGCAAACGACCACGAGCCCGCAAAGCCGCGCGCGTATCGAGGCGCTTCGCGCAACCGGCCGATATCCCGTTCGCATCCGCGGTTTGCAGCGCAAGCAGACAGTCGACCTGACCATCGAATGCGATAGCGTCGCGCAAGCGCTCCACGCCGACGATGACTGGCCCGCATTGCTCGAGCGCATCCGGGATCAGGTGGAGGTGATCGTGTCGAACACGGCGGACAACGGCTATGCGCTGTTCGCCGAAGACACGGCCTCCACGCTGGCCGCAGGCTCCGCGCCGCGCGGCTTCGCGGCGAAGCTGGCCGCTTTGCTGCACGAACGTTATCGCGCGGGAGGCAAGGCGATCACCGTGCTGCCCTGCGAACTGATTTCGCGCAATGGCGATGTCCTGCGCGATCTGGTGATGTCGGTCGCGCGTGGCTGGCACATGGAGCCGGGCTTCCTCCACTACCTGGCGCATGACTGCATCTGGGTCAACTCGCTGGTCGACCGGATCGTCTCGGAAGCCATCGATCCCGTCGGGGCGGTGGCCGAGCCCTACGCGCTGTGGGCGATCGAGCGTCAGGAGGGCATGGTGCTGCCGTGCCGGCACGAGAGCATCATCGTCACCGACGATCTGGCCCATTTCGAACGCTTGAAGCTTTTCCTGCTCAATCTCGGCCACACGATGCTTGCGGAGTTCTGGCTCGGTTCGCGAGGAGAAGCCGGCACCACCGTACTGGATGGCATGCGCAACGAATCCTGGCGTGGAGCGCTTGAATCGACATGGAAGGATGAAGTGCTTCCGGTTTTCGAGGCACTGGGCCAGTACGAAATCGCCAGCAAATATCTCGACGACGTGCGCGATCGTTTCGAAAACCCGTTTCTCGCCCACCGTCTCGCCGATATCGCCGGCAATCATCAGGAAAAAAAGCAGCGCCGACTGAAGCCGGTCGTCGATCTCGCGAGTGAACTAGGCATCCGGGTCGAGCAGAAACGGCTCCGGCACGCGCTCGGGGGCGGCACTTAAGGCGGCACCTAAGTTCGCACCTAAGTTGCACCTCAGCGGCCCGAATCAGTTCCTCGCTGTCCTCAATCCAAAAACAATCGGTCCAGCGGAAAAACCGGAGACCGTCAACTCAGAAGCATAGGAGACGAATATGCGCAGTATGCGTTGGGTAGTGATATTTCTCTGCTTTCTCGCCATCGCGATCAACTACGTCGATCGCGCGAATATGGCCGTCGCGGCACCGGCAATCCAGAAGGCGCTCGATATCGGCCCGGCTCAGATGGGACTCATCCTGAGCGGATTCTTCTGGACCTATGCGCTGATGCAAATGCCGTTCGGTTGGTTCGTCGATCGCATCGGCGCGCGAATCGCGTTGCCGCTGGCGGTCGGCTGGTGGTCGCTTTTTACGGCGCTCACCGCCGCGGCGACGAGCGTCACCGCCATGTTCGGCTGCCGTCTGCTGCTTGGCGTGGGTGAAGCGGGGGCCTATCCGTCCTGTGCAAAACTCGTGAGCCAATGGTTCAAGCCGGCGCAACGCGCGCTCGCCACGAGTATCTTCGATAGCGGATCGCGCGTGGGCTCCGCGCTTTCGATTCCGCTGGTCGCACTGATCATCAACGCGCTCGGCTGGGAAGCGTCGTTCATCATCACCGGCGCCGTCGGGTTCGTTTGGGTGCTCGGCTGGTTCCTGATCTATAGAAGTTCATCGCGCGGGGATCTCACCGGCGAGGCCGACGCCGTTGCGCGGCAACAGGCCGCGCCGAAGAAGAAGATTCCGTGGCTTTCGCTCTTCAGGCACCGGACGCTGTGGGGCATGATGCTCGGCTTCTTCTGCCTGAACTTCGTCATCTATTTTTTCATTACCTGGTTCCCTAGCTATCTTGTTCAGACGCGCGGCTTCTCGCTGAAATCGCTGGGTACGCTAGGCATGATTCCCGCGCTCATGGCGATTCCGAGCGGCTGGCTCGGCGGATATGTGTCCGATGCGCTGTATCGCCGCGGCTGGAGTCTGACCAGGGCTCGCAAGACCTGCATGGTGGGCGGCATGCTTCTTTCGTCGATCATCACGCTCTGCGCGTTCACGACGAATATCTATCTGATGCTGGCATTCTTCGGCATCGCGTATGGCAGCCTGTCGTTTGCCGGGGCGAGCATCTGGTCCCTGCCCGGCGATGTCGCTCCCACGCCCGATCACGTCGCATCCATCGGCGGCATTCAGAACTTTGCGTCGAATCTCGCCGGCATCGTGATCACGACGTTCACCGGCCTGATGGTGTCGCTCACGCACGGGTCGTTCACGATTCCGCTGTGCGTGGCGGGCGGCTTCTGTGTGCTTGGCGCGTTCAGCTATCTGGTGATCGTGAAAAAAATCGAACCGTTGTCCGTGGACGACGACGCACATTCCCCCGCAGAGAGCCCTGTTCAGTCAGCGGTATAAACATCATGCCTTCGATCTCGACCGTATCCGATCTTGCAGCTATTCGTCTCCACGACAACGACGATGTCGTGATCGCAACCCGGCAATTGATGTCCGGCGCGCGCATCGCGTCGGAGAATCTGGTGGTCGCCGGACTCATTCCGCCCGGCCACAAGATCGCGACACGCGATATGGCCGCCGGTGAGCCGGTGAAACGCTACAACCAGATCATCGGCGTGGCCAAGGAACCGATCTCTCGTGGTCAGCACGTCCACGTTCACAACCTCGGCATGGCCGAGTTTTCACGAGAGCATGCATTCGGTGTCGATCTGCATCCGACTGAATACGCGCGCGAGCCCGCGACCTTCATGGGCATCCGCCGCGACGACGGACGAGTCGCGACGCGCAATTTCATCGGCATTTTGACGAGCGTGAACTGCTCGGCCACCGTCGCGCGCGCCATCGCCGATCACTTCCGGCGCGACGTGCATCCGCAAGCGCTCGCGCCTTACCCCAACGTCGACGGCGTGGTCGCATTGACGCACGGCCTCGGCTGCGGCATCGACACGATGGGCGAAGGTCTCGCGGTGCTGCGGCGCACGCTGGCCGGCTATGCGATTCATCCGAACTTCCACTCGGTGTTGTTCGTCGGGCTCGGCTGCGAGACGAACCAGATTTCGGGTGTACTGGAATCGGCCGGGTTAAAAGCGGGAGAGCGGCTGCGCAGCTTCACGATTCAAGACTCCGGCGGAACGCGAAAGACCATCGAACGCGGTGTCGACATGGTGAGGGAGATGCTCGCCGATGCCAATCGTGTCACGCGCGAACCGTTGCCGGCCTCGCATCTGATCGTCGGTTTGCAATGCGGCGGGTCCGACGGCTACTCGGGCATTTCGGCGAACCCCGCGCTGGGCGCCGCGGTCGACCGGCTGGTACGGAACGGCGGCACGGCGATTCTCTCGGAGACACCGGAAATCTACGGCGCCGAGCATTTGCTGACACGTCGCGCCGTCAGTCGCGAGGTGGGCGAGAAACTGCTGGCACGCGTTGCCTGGTGGGAAAACTATTGCGCGAGGAACGGCGCGGCGCTCGACAACAATCCGTCCGCGGGTAACAAGGTCGGCGGTTTGACGACGATTCTCGAAAAATCCCTCGGCGCGGTGGCCAAGGGCGGCACGACCAATCTCGTCGAGGTGTATCAGTACGCTGAACGCATCGACGCAAAGGGATTCGTCTTCATGGACTCACCGGGCTACGACCCGGTTTCGGCGACAGGGCAGGTCGCGTCAGGCGCCAATCTGATCTGTTTCACGACCGGGCGCGGTTCCGCATACGGCTGCGCGCCATCGCCTTCGTTGAAACTCGCGACCAATACAGCGCTGTGGGAAAGGCAGGAGGACGACATGGACATCAATTGCGGCGGCGTGGTGGACGGCAGCGCCTCGGTTGCGGAACTCGGCGACCTCATCTTCGAGCGCATGCTCGAATGCGCATCCGGGGCCCCGTCGAAAAGCGAAGCGAACGGTTATGGACAAAACGAGTTCGTGCCGTGGCAATTGGGCGTCATCACCTGAACGATTCGCGCCCCAGCGCCACGAATCTCTCCAGATGATGGTCCTCATCGCCTAGCTGATGATCGATCATCACGAGGCGCTTCGCATAGTGAGCGAGCGGCAGTTCCCACGTCATGCCGATTCCGCCATGCAGTTGAATACACTCCTCGGCGACCAGCGTGCCGATCCGGCCGATACTGTATTTCGCCGCCGAAAGCGCACGCTCGCGAACCGTGCGCGCAGCGCCCAACGCCGCCGCCGCATTGATCACCGCCGAGCGCGCCTGCTCGATTTCGAGCAGCAAATCGGCCATGCGATGCTGCAACGCCTGGAAGCTGCCGATGGGCACGCCGAACTGCTTGCGCGTGTGCAGATACTCGAGCGTGTGCTCCTTCGCGACATCCATTGCGCCGACCGCTTCGGCGCACAGCGCCAGTACCCCGCGGGCAATCGCGTATTCCAGCGTGGCGTAACCCTCGCCGGATAGGCCGAGCAGCGCGCCGTCGTCGAGCGACACGTTGTCGAACGTCACTTCGGCCGCGCGCCCGCCGTCGATCTTGCGATAGCCGCGCACGCCGACACCCGCTGCATCGCGCGGCACGAGAAAGAGCGTCACGCCTTCTTCTTCGTCGTCGGCGCCGGCGGTGCGCGCGGAAACCAGAAAGAGCGAAGCATTCTCGCCGTGCTGAACGACCGCCTTCGCGCCGCTCAAGTGCCATGCGTTACCGTGGCGCTCGGCACGCGTCGTCACGCGAGCCGGCTCGTAGTGGCTGTCCGGCTCGCCATGCGCGAGCGCGACGATGCGCGAACCGTCGATCAATTCGCCGAGCAGCGCTTTCTGCATCTCGTTGCCGCTCTTCGCAATCGCCTGGCCGACGATCAACGTATCGAGAAACGGTTCGACGACGAGGCCGCGGCCCAGGCACTCGAACACCACGGCGATATCGAACCCGTCGCCGCCAAAGCCGCCGTTCGCCTCGTCGAACAACGCGCCGATGATGCCTAGCTCCGCGAAGCGATGCCACAGTTCGGCGCTGAAGCCCTGCGCCGAGGCCGCAATCCGGTCGCGCGTCTGGAAGCCGTATTGCTCGCTGATAAAACGGTTGAGCGTATCGGCCAGCATGCGGCGGTCTTCGGTGTGCTGGAAGTCCATGAGTTGCGCCCCTTACAGTCCCAGGATCATTTTGGAAATGATGTTCTTCTGGATTTCGTTGGAGCCGCCGAAGATCGACAGCTTGCGGTTGTTGAAGTACGAAGCCGCCGCGCTCGCGGCTTCGTCGGGGCCGACCGGCTCGCCCGCGAAACCGTCATGCAAGGCTTCTTCGATGAACGGCTGCGCGTATGCGCCCATCGCGCGGCGCGTGAGCGACGAGATCTCCTGGCGAATCTCCGTGCCGCGAATCTTCAGCATCGAACTCTCCGCGCCCGGCACGCCGCCGCCGGCCACCGCCGCGATCACGCGCAGGTTGGTGGTCTTCATGTTCTCCAGGTCGATCTCGACGCGCGCCATGCGCGCCGCGAACAAGGGATCTTCCGCCAGCGGCCGACCGTTGCGCCGCTGTTTCGCGGCGATCGTGCGCAAGCGGTTGAACGCGGCCACGGAGAAACCGACGCCCGCGATATTGGTGCGCTCATACGTGAGCAGATACTTCGCGTAGGTCCAGCCCTTGTTCTCCTCGCCGACGAGATTCGCGGCCGGCACGCGCACGTCGGTGAAAAACACCTCGTTGACTTCGTGCTCGCCGTCGAGCGTGATGATCGGCCGCACCTCGACGCCCGGCGTCGTCATATCGATCAGCAGGAAGCTGATGCCCTCCTGCTTGCGCACGTCGGTCGCGGTGCGTACGAGGCAGAAGATCATGTTCGCGTAGTGGCCGAGCGTGGTCCACGTCTTCTGGCCGTTGACGATGTAGTGTTCGCCTTGCGCGTCCATGCCGCGTACCGCGGTGGTTTTCACCGAGGCCAGATCGGAACCCGCGCCCGGCTCCGAATAGCCCTGGCACCACCAATCGGAGCCGTCGAGTATGCGCGGAAGCCAGTGGCGCTTCTGCGCGTCGCTGCCGTATTTGATCAGCACGGGGCCGAGCATGTTGACGCCGAACGGCACCACGCGCGGCGCGCCCGCCAACGCGCATTCGTTTTCGAAGATGAATTTCCGCACCGCATCCCAGCCTGGGCCGCCGTATTCCTTCGGCCAGTGATTCGCGAGCCAGCCTTGCGCGTTGAGAATCGCGTGCCACTCGGCCATGTCGTCGCGCGTGAGGCGGCGTCCGCCGTGCACCTTGCTGGCGAGACGTTGCGGGAGCTTGTCGCGCAAAAAGGCCAGCACGTCGGCGCGAAAAGCTTCTTCTTCGGCAGTGAAGTTCAGATCCATGACGAGGGTGTCCGTGAAGGTTGAGTAGAGCAGCGGTGCGCGGGCAGGCCGCCGCCGGCCGAGATGTGCTTACCGCAACGAAGCTCGATGATGTGGCAAGTCAAACCTTTTGATCGAGGCTCGCAAAATCCGCGCCGCGCAATTCGCGCGTCACGGCGTCGGCCGAAGGGTTGAGGCTCATGGGTTGTCTCCTGATTCCGATCGGGTGTGCCGAGTCCGGTGAATGCCCGATTGTCGGTCGGTCAGGCTTTATTGACAATCACATGGAGTAGATGCTGTATAGGCCGAACCACATCACACGCGGGCGTCGGTGACTTTCATCGAGCTTGTTCTGAAGCAGGCGTGGGAAAGCGGAAGAGAATTACGGCTTGAGCGGTCGCGGGTATGCTCAACAAAAACGAAGAGCCGTGCGCCATCGGGCGACACGTGAAACCCAGAGGAGACACGGATGAAATGGGCCATCGCCTTTCTGGCGCTGCTTGCAAGCGCCATTGTCGTCGTACTGGTCGCGCGCCTGCCTGCCGAGCAGGCCATCCGTTTCGCCGGTTATGCGGGCACCGCGCTCCTTGCCGCGCTGGTCAGCTTGCTGTTTCGCTGGCGGGCCGCCAAACGCGAGCAACGAAAGGCGCCGCGATGAACCGACAAGCCGACGTGCAAAGCGTCGCGCGCGACAATCAGGCATGCAGCGATAGACCCTTGACCGCCTTGTCGACGGCCTTCTTCGCGCCGCGCACCGCGAGCCCGACGAGATCGGGCGCATCGGCGGGTTCGGCGCGGAACACCTCGCGGTTCGCCTGATCGTGGCCGGTCGAGAACATCGCGCGCACATAGACCACGCGCATCAGTTCACGCTCGATGCGCTGGCGAAAGGCCCGCAACAAACCAGCGTTGTCCGCCTGGTACACCATCATCGGTTGACCGAGCAGCCGCACACGCGTGCTACGATGCTTCGCTCATTGCGCAGAGCGTCGGAGACACCCATGCGTCCACAGAATGCCGCCCGTTTCGATGAACAGTTCGCGCCGCGCATCGCCGAGGCCATCGCCGCGTGTTTCGCCACCACCGTGCATACCGAAGTGCTGCCTTACGGCGGCCACGGGCATCCGACGCGCGTGCGGATTCATGCCGCGCCGATCGACGATATCCGCCACTACGCGCATCCGTTGAATCTGTATCTGACGTGGGACAGCGACGAGATTGAAAGGTTGGTGAGCGCGCGAGAGCCGGCGCGCTTCGACAACTATCTGGCCGCGTTGCCGCGCAAGCTCACGGCCTGGCGGCATGCGCGCGAACTGGATTTTCTCTCGCATACGCAGGGCGAGCCGGTGATGTTGATCGGCGGGCTCGACTTCGAGTCGTGACGGTGGTGCGGCTCGCAGCCGCTCGAAGCCGCTCGCGGCGCGCTTGCGAAGACGAATGAAAAAGCGGCCGCTGCTCGCTTCGCAGCGGCCGCTATCTTTCCCGCGGACGTCTGACTGCTTCGGCCGAATGCTAAGCGAGCGTCAACCGCCCAGCGCCGGATCGCTCATGCTGCTCTTGCCGGTTTCCACGTGGCCGGCAAAACGCCGCGCGAACAGCGCATCCTTCTCCACCGTGATCGCCAGGTCGTACCAGCCGTAGGCGTTGCGCAGGTCGAGGTAGATCTGGTCCGTATCGCCGCCGCGCACCCAATGCTTGATTTCGTGTTTCGGGTCATAGGCGTTGACGATATGGAAGCGGCAACGCTCGCTGCCCACATTGATGAGCCGCAACTGCAGATTGCCGTTCGCGACGTCGTAGCCTTCCTCGACTTCAGGACGCGCGATGCCCGATCCGTCCCACCAGCTACGGGCGACCGGCCGGCCCGCAAAGCGCCGCAGATAACCGTTCGGACCGTGCACGGTGAAGTCGTAGGTGCCGTCGGCATTCAGCGGCAACTCGTCCTGCAAACGCTTGCCCGCTTCCACCGTATAGGTGCGCGGCGCGGCGAGGCCGTTCGCGGTGTAGACCAGGAACACCGCGCCGGTGCTGCCCGTGTTGACGAAACGCATCACGAGCTTATTGAGCGAACCTTCGCCGTGAACGCGCACGAAGAGTTCGTACGGCAGCGCGCGAGCCGGCCGCACGCCGGGCTCCTGCTTCGGCACCGCCTGCACGGCCGGCGGCAGCGGCACGTAGTCCGGGTGGCGATTCTGATCGGGCGGCACATAGCCGCTCGTGCTCGGCAGCTTCGGGAACGCATCGTTGGGGTTGCTGAAGTTGAAGGCCGACGTCAGGTCGCCGCATACCGCGCGGCGCCACGGCGAGATGTTCGCTTCGCCCAGATTGTTCTGCGCGCCGAAGCGCTGTTCGATGAAGCGGATCACCGACGTATGGTCGAACAGTTCCGAGCACACATAGCCGCCTTTCGACCACGGCGAGACCACCAGCATCGGCACGCGCGCGCCCAGTCCGTAGGGACCGGCGGGTCTTTTCGCATCGCCGGGATAGATCTCGTTGACCGTGTCGACGGTGGACAAGCCATTCGCGCTCGAGGCCGGCGCGAACGGCGGCGAGATGTGATCGAAGAAGCCGTCGTTCTCGTCGTAATTGATCAGCAGGACCGTCTTGCTCCACACCTCGGGGTTCGACGTGAGAATCTGCAAGACCTGATCGATGTACCACGCGCCGTAATTGGCCGGCCAGTTCGGATGCTCGGAATACGCCTCGGGCGCGGTGATCCACGAGACTTGCGGCAACGTGTTGTTCTGCACGTCGCGCTTCAGAATGTCGAAATAGCCGTCGCCCTTCGTGGCGTTCGTGCCGGTGCGCGCGTTGTCGTACAGCGGGTTGCCCGGCTGCGCGTTGCGGTACTGGTTGAAATACAGCAGCGAGTTGTCGCCGTAATTGCCGATGTACGGATTCTCGGTCCAGCCCCATGAGCCCTTCGCGTCGAGTCCCACGCCCACGTCCTGATAGATCTTCCACGAGATGCCCGCGTTTTGCAGCACTTCCGGGTAGGTGGACCAGCCATAGCCGAGCTCGGAATTGTCGATCACCGGACCGCCGCCGCTGCCGTCGTTGCCCACCCAGCCGCTCCACATGTAATAGCGGTTCGGATCGGTCGGGCCCATCAGCGAGCAGTGATACGCGTCGCAGATCGTGAAGGCGTCGGCGAGCTGGTAGTGAAACGGAATGTCCTCGCGCGTGAGGTAGGCCATCGTCGTGGCGCTCTTCGCGGGCACCCACTGATCGTAGCGGCCGCCGTTCCATGCCGCCTGCGAGCTGTTCCAGTCGTGCGGGAGATCCTGCAGGAACTGCATGCCGAGGTTGGACGCGGTGGGACGAAACGGCAGCACGTAGCCGGCATCCGCGGCGAGCGGCTGATACCACACCGGTTTGCCGTTGGGCAGATTGATCGCGCGCGTGTCGCCGAAACCGCGCACGCCCTTGAGCGTGCCGAAGTAGTGGTCGAACGAGCGGTTTTCCTGCATCAGCACGACGATGTGCTCCACGTCGCGGATGGTGCCGGTTGCGTTGTTCGCCGGAATGGCGAGAGCGTTGCGAATGCCCAGCGGCAACATGCTCAACGCGGTCACGGACCCGGCGGCATGCGCGGCGGAGCGCAGAAAATCACGGCGATTTTTTGATGTCATGGTTTTGGCCTTCGATCTCGGTAGAGGAACGAACCACGCGACGCGCGAGCATGAACCCGCGCATTGCGTGGACGCGGAACTCAATCAACGGTATGAATGACGGGTGGGGCGAGCGGCGTCGACGCGGCGGCGGACAGTGCCGGGTCGGCGCTTGATGCGGGCAGTGCTGGGCTTTGAATCGTGACTGCTGCGGGTGCGGGTGATGCGGATGACGGATCGGCTGAGAGGACCGCCGGGGTGTTGCTGTTATCTGCCGAAGCGTTGTCTGAACGTCGGGCAGCGCCGGCCTGGCTCGGGTCGCGGCCCTCGTCTCCGCATGCGCCGATCAGCGCGCACAAGGACGCGGTGACCAGCGCGCCCGCCAAACGTTTGCGATAAACAGCAAGGGATGGCTTCGGCACAACGGACATGGCAACGACTCCGGCACGGGGAAGGGGTGCGAGGGCATCCGTGTGCCCAGGTCAGCGATGCAGAAGCATAATCGCTTACCTGTGTAAGTTTTGTGAAGAGGTAGTGAGGGGTTTTTATTGTCGGCATGCCGCTGCACTACGAAAGGGCAGCGGCAACGGCATGGCAAAAGCGGTGCTTACTTGTCGAGATTCAGGAACGGCAGCGGCGCGCCCGCGCCCAGGTAGGTCGGCAGCTTGCCGTCCCAGCGGTTGATCGCCTGCAGTTGCAGATACTCCTTGCCGCCGTTGGTCTTGACCGCTTGCGCCTGAATCGCGATCGATTCGGCCTCGCCGCGCGCCTTGGCGATCTGCTGATCGGCTTCGAACTTCACGCGCGCGAGTTCGCGCTCCGCCTGCTCGGCGCGCTGGCTCGCGGTGACCTTGGCTTCAATGGCCTGGTCGAACGCCGCGCTGAACTTGAAATTGGTGATGTTGATATCCTGGATCAGGAAGCCATAGCCTTTCAGTTTCGTAATCAGCCCGCTCATGATGTCGGTGGAGACCTGCTGGCGCCTGGTCACCAGTTCTTCCGCGGTGTAGCGCGCCGCAACCGCCTTGAACACCTCGAACATGGCTGGCTGCACATACGAGGCTTCATACTGGAGCGACGGCGCCATGGCATACAGCGCGCGAACCTTGTTCGGATCGACGCGGTAGTTCATCGTCAGATCGGTGTGCACCGACTGCAGATCCTTGGACGCCGCCTGCGCGCCTTCCACCTTGGCGACGTCGAGCCCGATGAAAATTTCGTGCAGGCGCGATACCGGGCTCACCAGGTGCGGGCCTTCGGGCAGCGTTTCCGCCTCGATATGTCCGAAGGTCGTCACCACGCCGATGTGCGATTGCGAAACCTGCACGAAGCTCGAGAACAACGCGCCAACGGCGACGACGAGAACGAAGATGATTACGCCATAGCGCATTTGCGGCTGATGATCCTTGCGCAGCGATTTCGATGCGAATACGGCTGCCGCGCCGATAATGACGGCAAGAAAAAGAATAAAGATGATTTGGCCCATGTCGATGTTCTATCAGGTGAAGTCATACAAACAGAAAATGGCGGGCTGAATTATCCGCATTGCGCAGCCGGCCTTATGAAAATCTGCAACAGCAAACGGGGAAGCGTGTTCCTTTGCATTGAAGCAGTGTGAAATCGTTAAGCAAATTTGTGTTTTTAATGTCGCCGGCGATTAAAGGCGCCGGCGAATGATCGCGAAGTCTACAAGCATATTGAACGCTTGCGCAACGGTATCTTTTAGAGCGGAAAATTGAAACGCGAATGCGCGTGGCGCGGTTTTTAATGTTGCGCCGTTGTCTCGCCGTTGTTTATTTGAACCGCATGAGGAAACCGCGCCGGCATCGCGCAGTTATGTGATGCCCCAACGCCGAAGTTCTACTGGCGCTGTCGAACAATGAACGCGGCAATGGCCTCGTTCAACGCCTGCGGCGCATCGCGATGCGGCGAATGTCCGCAAGCGTCGAGCTTCACGAGCCGCGCATGCGGCACGCGCTGCGCGATCGTCTCGATCTGCGCCATCGTGCCGTAATGGTCGTCGTGACCTTGCACCGCGAGCAGCGGCTCGCGGATCGCAGGCAGTTCCTCGGCAATGGTCCACTGCCTGAAGGCCGGATTCAGCCAGATGTCGTTCCAGCCATAAAACGCCGAATCGACGTCGGTGTGATAGCGGCTGAGTTTGCCGCGCAGGTCGGTGGTTTCGTAAAGCTGCTTGGTCTGCGCGATGCTTTGCACCGAAATGTCTTCGACGAATACGTGCGGCGCGATCGCCACCGCGCCGGCCAATGCCTCGGGGTAGAGCGCTGCATACAGTAGCGCGATCGAGCCGCCGTCGCTATGGCCGACGAGCCACATGCGTTGGCGCTGACGCATGTCGATATTCAGTGCGTCGAGCAAGGCGGGCAGAATGTCGCGCGCCTGGGCGGTCATGAAATCGGCCGGCCATTTCACGTCATGCGCGCGCGGCGTGGAGCGTCCGTAACCGGGCCGTGAATAGACGAGCCCGCGCATGCCGAGTTGCTCGCATAGGGATTGCGGCCAGTCGCGCCACATGGCGAGCGAGCCGAGTCCCTCGTGCAGGAACACGGCGAGCGGCGCGTCGCCCGCAGCCTCGTTCACCCAGCGATATTCGATGCGCAACGGCCCATGCGACGCCGTCGCGGGCAGGTCGGCGAAATCGCTGGCGGCGCTTGCGGCGGCGGGGTTCTGCATGGATCACCTTATGACTGTTCGCGCAGTTTGAAGCGTTGAATCTTGCCGGTGGCGGTCTTCGGCAAATCGTCGAGGAACACGATATCGCGCGGGTACTTATGCGGCGCGAGCCGTCCCTTGACGAAGGCTTTCAGTTCATCCGCGAGTATCTCAGAGGCGGCGAACTCACGCTTCAACACGACGAACGCGCGCGTCTTGACGAGCCCGCCGTGATCCACGCCGACCACCGCCGCTTCCAGCACCGCGTCATGCTGCACGAGCACCATCTCCACTTCGACGGGCGAGACATACTGGCCGCTCACTTTCAGCATGTCGTCGCTGCGCCCCGCGTACACATAGCAGCCGTTCGGCAGACGGCAGTACTTGTCGCCGCTGCGAATCCATTCGCCGAGAAACGTGGCGCGCGACTTCTCGCGATTGCTCCAGTACATCAGCGCCGCGCTCGGCCCCTTGATAAACAGATCGCCGATTTCGCCGTCGGGCACCGGCTGACCCAACTCGTCGCGCAACGCGACCTCATAGCCCGGCACGGGACGGCCCGTGGTGCCGTATTCGACCGCGCCCGCGCGATTCGACAAGAAGATATGCAGCATTTCCGTCGAGCCGATGCCGTCGAGTATCTCGCAGCCGAAGTGCGCGGTGAAGCGCTCGCCGATTTCGCGCGGCAAGGCCTCGCCCGCCGACGCGCACACGCGCATCGCGACATCGGCGCGCGCGGGCAGATTGGGCGAGACCAGCATGCTCGCATAGAGCGTCGGCACGCCGTAAAAAATGGTGGGGCGATGCTGCACGAGACGCTTGAAGATCGCGTCGGCGGTGGGGCGCTCCGCCATCAGCACCGCGGTCGCGCCGACCGACAGCGGGAACGTCAGCGCATTGCCGAGCCCATAGGCGAAGAACAGCTTCGCCGCCGAGAACACCACGTCGTTTTCGACAATGCCGAGGATCGGCTTCGCATACAGTTCGGCGGTCCAGTAGAGATTCGCATGCGTGTGGACGGTGCCCTTCGGCTTGCCGGTCGAGCCGGACGAGTACAGCCAGAACGCGATGTCGTCGCAACCGGTGGCGGCGGATTTGCCTGCCGGCGTCGCGGCGTCGAGCAGATCCTTGAGTAGCGGCGTCGCGAGCATGTTGCCTTCGCGCGGCTGCGAGACGATCAACTGACAGCCGTCGTGCTCGGTGGCTTCCATCGCCTGCGTGACGTTCGCCAGCAGCGCGCCCGATGCGATCACGGCGCGCGCGTGGCTATGCGTGAGCATGTACACGTAATCGGGCGCGGTGAGCAGCGTATTCGCGACCACCGGCACGACGCCCGCGAGGAGCGCGCCGAGAAACGCGATCGGCAATTCGACTGTGTCGAGCATCACCAGCAGCACGCGTTCCTCGGGATGCACGCCGAGCGTGCGCAGTACGCTCGCGAAGCGCCGCGCGCGGTTCTCCAGTTCGCCGTAGGTGGTCGCGCCGGCGTCGTCGATATAAGCGGTTTTGGCGGCGCGCGCCTGGTTCAGTTGAAACAGGTAAGCCGCGAAATTGAACAGCGCGGGCGGCGGCTCGACCGTCACGGCGGGCTGACTCGCAGCCGGTTCCAGCAGGGCTTCCATATGTCTCCTCCAACGGGTGAGGGGCGGTCCGGCTGTTATCTGCTCCTGATCCGCTCGCTGCTTGCTGCTTGCTGCTTGTGTACGTCTCGTGCGCTCCGCGTGCGGCTTGCGCGTGTACTTCCGCGGGTGGCTTCCGCTATGCCGCGGGCAAGTGGGTTGTTCGCCTCAGCGCGTCGATTGCCGCGCTCGATGTCTGAACAGCCGAGCGCCGGTGATAGAAGCCGAACGCGCGGTATCGACCGCCGAATCGTTGCGCGTGGTGCCCGAGTTCGCGGTGGCGATTGCGTAGTAGTCGTCGCGCCTGGCTTGCGGCAGCTTGACGATTTCGGCGAGGCTCGCGGCGCGCTGCGCATAGGTCAACGCGCGCAACGCGGCGCCTGCCTGTTCACGGGCAAAGCCGAAGGCACGCGCCAGGTCGAGACTCTCGCTCGAGACGCGCACCAGCGCCTCGCCTGTTATTGGATCGGTCAGGGTCACGCCTTCACCGCTGCCCGCGACCCATTGGCCACCCACGTAGTTCTTCAAAAGTTCGGTCATGGCTGTCTCGGTGCGTCAGGCGGAAGCGGGGGACGTGGTGAATTCGATCGCGCCTTGCGGCAGCAGATACAGCACCAGCGCCTGACCGTTCGCCACGGTCGGACGATGCGCGCTGCCGGGACCGTACACGCACCAGCCGGCCGGATGACCGTCGAAGGTGGCGCCTTCGGTGAGCGGCATGATCAGGTCGATCTCGCCGTGAGGATGAACGTGATGCGGACCGGCAATGTCCTTCATATCGACTACGTCGACGGAAAAGCCGTGAGTGTCGGGCAGCGCCTTGAAGATGCGCCCGTAGCGAATGCCGCCGCCTTCGCGATTGCACAGCCAGCCTTCGGCCACGCCGGTGCGGCATGCGTCGGCGAGCGCGCGGAACGTTTCGCTATCCGCGGGCCAGGTGGCGTTCAACCACGCGGCGAGTTCGCCGTCGAGCGCTCGGCCGGCGAGTTGCCCGGTCACGCCCGCGATCAGGCGCTGGAATTCATGTGGGGACATGCGAGCCCTCCATATCGACCCGCGCACGCACGTTAGTTCATGCGTGTGGTCGAGCCGTCTCCGTGACGCGGCCGAAATATCTCGACGGCGTTTGTGATTGCATCAATATTTGGCGAAAATTAACCGTTCGCTTGGGTCGTGTCAAGCACTATAGTACATGTATCGCAGTCGTGAGGTAGCAAAACATGAACCAAAATAACACTCCAGCGCCGTCGGACGACGCCGCCAATGACGACGCAAGCCGCGCGGATCGGCCCGACAGCGCGACCGAGCGCGGCGGCGAGCGTGAGGAACGCGATCCCTTTCTCACGGCGATGGGCGAGCGCGTGCGCCTCTTGCGCGCGCGCCGCGGCATGACCCGCAAGACGCTGGCGACCGAAACCGGTTTGTCGGAGCGTCATCTGGCGAATCTGGAATCGGGCGTGGGCAACGCGTCGGTGCTGGTGTTGCGGCAGATCGCGACGACCTTGAACTGTCCGCTCGCGGAGGTGATCGGCGACGAAACCACGGCTTCCGCCGAATGGCTGCTGATCCGCGAACTGCTGCACGGCCGGGATCAGGCGGCTTTGCAGCGCGCTCGCGTGGCGCTCGCCGAGATGTTCGCGCAGGCCCCGCGCGACCCGCATCGCAAGGACCGGATCGCGTTGATCGGGCTGCGCGGCGCCGGCAAATCGACGCTCGGGCGCATGCTCGCGCAGGAGCGCAAGGTGCCGTTCGTCGAGTTGACGCGCGTGATCGAGCAACTTGCCGGCTGCCCGCCCTCGGAGATTCATTCGCTGTACGGCGCGAGCGCTTACCGGCGCTACGAGCACCGCGCGCTCGAGGCGGTGATTCAGGAGCATGAGCGCGCGGTGATCGCGTCGCCGGGCGGCATCGTGTCGGAGTCGGGCACGTTCAATACGCTGCTGTCGCATTGCTTCACCGTGTGGCTGCAAGCCACGCCGGAAGAGCACATGCGCCGCGTGGTCGCGCAAGGCGACCTGCGGCCGATGTCGGGCAACCGCGAAGCGATGGACGACCTGAAGCGCATTCTGGCGGGTCGCGGCGAGCTGTACGGCCGCGCCGACATGAGCTTCGACACCAGCGAGAAAACCTTGGCGGACGCCTATTTGCAGCTACGCGACCGGCTTGCCGCAAGGCTTGCGGCGGAATCGCCGGACGACGCGCGCGCGATTTGACATGCATTGCGGCGCCTAGGGTTTACCAATAAACATGAAGTAAAATGCTTTACATGGGTATGACGATGCACTATGGTTCAAAAAAACAGGTTGCATCGTCCAAGTCAGGAGACGCCCCATGTCCACAGCAGAAACCGCGGTCGCGCCGGTCGACTACCGCACCGATCCCTCGCAGTACAAGCATTGGAAGCTGAGCTTCAACGGTCCGGTCGCGACGCTCGGCATCGATATCGCCGAGGACGGCGGCATTCGCGACGGCTACAAGCTGAAGCTGAACTCATATGACCTCGGCGTCGATATCGAACTGCACGACGCGATACAACGCATCCGCTTCGAGCATCCCGAAGTCAAAACGGTGGTGCTCACCAGCCTGAAAGACCGCGTGTTCTGCTCGGGCGCCAACATCTTCATGCTGGGTTTGTCCTCGCATGCGTGGAAGGTCAACTTCTGCAAGTTCACCAACGAGACGCGCAACGGTCTCGAGGATTCGTCGCGTTACTCGGGCTTGAAGTTTCTCGCGGCGGTGAACGGCGCATGCGCCGGCGGCGGTTACGAACTCGCGCTGGCTTGCGACGAAATCTATCTGGTGGATGACCGCTCGTCATCGGTGTCGCTGCCGGAAGTGCCGTTGCTCGGCGTGTTGCCGGGCACCGGGGGCCTGACGCGCGTGACCGACAAACGCAAGGTGCGCCACGATCGCGCGGATATCTTCTGCACGGTGGTGGAAGGCATTCGCGGCGAGCGCGCGAAAGCCTGGCGTCTCGTGGATGAAGTCGTGAAGCCGAATCAGTTCGATCAGGCCATCCAGGCGCGCGCGCTTGAACTCGCGGCAAAAAGCGATCGTCCCGCGGATGCGCCGGGCGTGATGCTCACGCGCGTCGAACGCACCGACCGCGAAGACGGCCTGACGTACCAGACGCTCGACGTCACGATCGAGCGCGCCAGGCGCATCGCGACGTTCACGGCGAAAGCGCCGCCAGCCGAGCAACCCACGCAGATCGACGCCATCGTTGCAGCCGGCGCGCACTGGTGGCCGCTGCAATTCGCGCGCGAGCTCGACGACGCGATTCTCTCGATGCGTACCAATGAGCTCGAAGTCGGCACCTGGGTGTTCAAAACCGAGGGCGACGCGCGCAACCTGCTCGCCACGGACGCCACGCTGATGCAGCACCGCGATCACTGGTTCGTGCGCGAAACGATCGGCCTGCTGCGCCGCACGCTCGCGCGCATCGACGTCTCGTCGCGCTCGCTGTTCGCGCTGATCGAACCGGGCTCGTGCTTTGCCGGCACCTTCGCGGAACTCGCGTTCGCCGCCGACCGCGCGTATATGGCCGCGCTGCCGAGCAATGAGGACGAGGAGCCGGCCATCACGCTTTCGGAGGTCAACTTCGGGCTTTATCCGATGGTGACGCATCAGTCGCGGCTTGCTCGCCGGTTCTATGAAGAAGCCGAACCGCTCGACGCCGTGCGCTCGAAAATCGGCCAGCCGATCAAACCGGTCGACGCCGAGCGCCTCGGACTCGTCACCGCCTCTCCCGACGATATCGACTGGGCCGACGAAATCCGCATCGCGCTCGAAGAACGCGCGGCGATGTCGCCGGACGCGCTCACCGGCCTCGAAGCGAATCTGCGCTTCAACGGGCCTGAAACGATGGAGACGCGCATCTTCGGCCGTCTCACCGCATGGCAGAACTGGATCTTCAACCGGCCGAACGCAGTGGGCGAGAAAGGCGCGCTCAAGGTGTACGGCAAGGGCAGCAAGGCGCAGTTCGATGCTTCGCGCGTGTGATGCGTGTGTGATGCGCGTGTGAATGCGCGCGCCTGACAAGCATCCACGCCATTAACGCGATTTAACGCAACGCGGCCCGCCGGATACGCGCGGCACTGCATCCGCTCAAGGAACCGACCATGTCGACGATCAACTACAGCGAAAAGATTCCGAACAACGTCAACCTCGCCGACGACCGCACGCTGCAACGCGCGCTCGAACAATGGCAGCCGAACTTTCTGTCGTGGTGGGGCGATATGGGCCCGGAAGGCTCGCAGGGTTACGACGTGTATCTGCGCACGGCGGTGAGCGTGGATGCGGGCGGCTGGGCGCATTTCGATCACGTGAAAATGCCGGACTACCGTTGGGGCATTTTTCTGACACCCGGCGAGCAGGACCGCAAGATCCACTTCGGCGAGCACAAGGGAGAAGCGGCGTGGCAGGACGTGCCCGGCGAGCATCGCGCGAATCTGCGCCGCATCATCGTGACGCAGGGCGATACGGAGCCGGCTTCGGTCGAGCAGCAGCGTCATCTCGGCTTGACGGCGCCTTCCCTGTACGACTTGCGCAATCTGTTCCAGGTGAACGTGGAGGAAGGCCGCCATTTGTGGGCGATGGTGTATCTGCTGCATCGTTATTTCGGCCGTGACGGCCGCGAGGAAGCCGAGGCATTGCTCGGCCGCCGCTCGGGCGACGACGACAATCCGCGCATTCTCGGCGCATTCAATGAGAAAACGCCGGACTGGCTCGCGTTCTACATGTTCACGTATTTCACCGATCGCGACGGCAAGTTCCAGTTGTCCGCGCTCGCCGAGTCGGGTTTCGATCCGCTCGCGCGCACCACCAGGTTCATGCTGACCGAGGAAGCGCATCACATGTTCGTCGGCGAATCGGGTGTGTCGCGCGTGATCCAGCGCACCGCGCAAGTGATGAACGAACTGGGCACCGACGACGTCACGAAACTTCGCGCGGCCGGCGTGATCGATCTGCCGACTATCCAGCGCTATCTGAACTTCCATTACTCGGTGACGATCGACCTGTTCGGCGCCGATCATTCATCGAATGCGGCTACGTTCTATAGCTCGGGTTTGAAGGGACGCTATGAAGAGAACAAGCGCGACGACGATCATCAGTTGAGCGGGCAGCGCTACAAGCTGCTCGACGTGCAGGACGGCAAGCTGGTCGAGCGCGAAGTGCCGATGCTCAACGCCATGAACGAAGTGCTGCGCGACGATTACATCAAGGACTCGATGGCGGGCGTGGGGCGCTGGAACAAGGTGCTCGACAAGGCCGGCATCGATTTCCGCATGACGGTGCCGCATAAGGCGTTCAATCGCCAGATCGGCACGTTTGCCGGCACGCGCGTGTCGCCCGATGGCCGCGTGGTGAGCGAAACCGAATGGGCCGCGAACGAAGCGAAGTGGCTCGCCACGCCGGAAGACCGCGCGTATGTCGCGTCGCTGATGGGGTGCGTCACGGAACCCGGCAAGTTCGCGAACTGGATTGCGCCGCCGGCGATGGGCGTCAATCGCCAGCCGGTCGATTTCGAATACGTGCGCTTTAACTGAACGCACGAGAAGCCGGGATGCGCGTGGCACGCATGCGCCGCAATAGAGGTGGAGGTAGTGATGAACGGCCCAGTGTCGATCGAGGTTCTCAGGCAGCATCTGATCGATCCGGAAATCTGCATTCGCTGCAACACGTGCGAAGAGACTTGCCCGGTCGATGCGATCACGCACGATGACAACAACTATGTCGTGAAGGCCGATGTGTGCAATGGCTGCATGGCATGCGTGCCGCCGTGTCCGACCGGCGCGATCGATAACTGGCGCACGGTATCGAAGGCCGATGCCTATCCGGTCGACGAGCAGTTCACGTGGGACGTCTTGCCGGAACAGAACACGATGGCGGTTCCCGCCGCCGATGAAGCGCCGGGAGACCCGGCGGCGGACGCGAGCGGCGTCGAAGTGGACACCGTGCGCGGCTCGGTGGTGCCGCCGTGGTCGGCGGCGAAGCCTTACGTGAATCTCTACACGCACAAGGCGCCGACCACCGCGACGGTGGTCGGCAACTACCGGCTCACGGACGCTTCGACCGATAGCGACATTCATCACATCGTGCTCGATTTCGGTTCGATGCCGTTTCCGGTGTTGGAAGGCCAATCGATCGGCATTCTGCCGCCGGGCGCGAGCGCCGATGGCCGGACGCATCACGCGCGCCAGTATTCGATCGCGAGTCCGCGCGACGGCGAACGGCCCGGCTATAACAACGTGTCGCTGACGGTAAAACGTGTGTCGCAACAGCACGGCGATGCGATCGACGGCGTGTGCTCGAACTATCTGTGCGATCTGAAGAAGGGCGACGTGGTCAACGTGATCGGCCCGTTCGGCGGCACGTTCCTGATGCCGAACCATCCGAACTCGCATCTGCTGATGATTTGCACGGGCACCGGTTCGGCGCCGATGCGCGCGATGACCGAGTATCGGCGGCGTCGTCGGCTGAAAGGCGCGACCGGCAAGCTGATGCTGTTCTTCGGCGCGCGCACGAAAGAAGAGTTGCCGTATTTTGGGCCGCTCACGAATCTGCCGAAGGATTTCATCGATACGAATCTGGCGTTTTCACGCACGCCGGGGCAGGCGAAGCGCTACGTGCAGGACGCGATGCGCGAGCGCGCGGTCGATGTCGCGCAGCTGCTCAAGGACGACAACACGCATATCTACGTGTGCGGGTTGAAGGGCATGGAAGAGGGCGTGCTGCAGGCGCTCAGGGAAATCGGCGAGCAGCATCGGATGGATTGGGACGCGCTGTGGGCGAAGTTGAAGCGGGAGGGGCGGTTGCATCTGGAGACGTATTGAGCGGCTTACGTTTCCACGCGAAGCGGCTCGCGCGCTTGCGAGCCCTGCGTTTTTTACCAGATGGTCACTGTGCGGTCTCCCAGTCGTCTTCTTCGATAGGCGAAGCTGACTCGTCATAACGCACAACTGAGCCGCGCAGCACTTCGAGCGGACTGCGCTCTGCACCGTGGTAGGGCCGTACTTCCAGCGCTGGTTTGCCGTGATCCGTGACGATCATGCTTTCGCCGGAAGATTCGATTTGCCGAAAAAATTCCAGCGCCTTGGCTTTGAACTCGGACTTGGATACCCGCTTGTCTTGCATGACTTTTTCCATAGCCATCTGCCCGAAGGCATCATCCTAAATGAAATTCGGCGATTTCCACTACCTGTTCTAACGCGAGCCTCCAGCCTGCCCAGGTGACACCGCCCCGCACGCCCGAATCACCAACTGCACCACTTCTTCCGTCGTCGCCTCGAACGCTTTTTGCGTCAGCGCGCGCTTGCCCCTGAGCGCGCGAATCTGCGCGTCGAAGTCGGCGTAATGCTGCGTGGTCGCCCAGATCATGTACATCAGCGTTTGCGCATTCACCGGCGCGAGCAGGCCGCGCGCGATCCAGTCGTCGATCACTTTCACACGGCTGTCGAGCCACGGCTTCACGCGTTGCGTGAGTATGTCGTCCATGTGTTCGGCGCCGTGAATGATCTCGCTCGCCCACACCTTCGAGCCGAGCGGCCGGCGCCGCGACAGTTCCATTTTCGCGCGTACATAGCCGCCGATCGCCTCGACCGGATCGTCGCTGCATTCGAACGTATCCGCCGCGCGATACCAATCCTCGAACAGATCTTCCAGCACGCGCCGGTACAACGCGAGCTTGGTCGGGAAGTAGTAATGCAAGTTGGCTTTTGGTAAACCCGCACGTTCGGCGATCATCGCGGTGCTGGCGCCCTCCAGCCCGCGCTCGGCGAAAACCGCCTCGGCGCACGCCAGAAGATGCGCTTCATTCGACTCGCGAATGTGCGCCTTGCGCCGCCGCAAAGGTGCGCGCGTTTCTTCGTTTTCGGTGATGTCGGCAGCCACGTGGTCGTCTCTCATGTTCACCCGCAGCGGCATGTGTGCCGCGTCGCGCTTCATTCTAGTCGTTTGGCGGCGCGTGGACATGCGGATTCGCCACGCGCATCGAGCGCGTGCTGCGATGCAATGGCACGCTTCTCGCTCTGTTTGTCACCGCACGAAAGGCATTGATTTGGCGGTCTTAATCGTCTACAACCTGTCCAACTGGACAGGATTGAGAGAGCGGGCGATGGCCAGGGTTTGCCCTTTCCCTAAGGGGCGAGCGAAGCGATCGAATGTGCACCGCCGCCGTGCGGCCACGCCCCGGAATTCGCCGTCAATGCACCAGTTTCATGTCGGTTCACCGAAAGGAGCGAGACGAATGAACGCGGTATCCGAAGCGCTGAAGAAGGCCCACCCAGAACCTGCTACGTCGATCAAGGTCGACGGCCAGCGGCTGTGGGACAGCCTGATGACGATGGCGAAGATCGGCGCGACGCCCAAGGGCGGCGTTTGTCGTCTCGCGCTCACCGACCTCGACAAGCAGGGGCGCGATCTGATCGTCGGCTGGGCGAAGGAAGCGGGCTGCACGGTCAGTGTCGATCAGATGGGCAATGTGTTCATGCGCCGCGCCGGGCGCAACCCGGATGCGCTGCCGGTGATGACCGGCTCGCACGCGGACTCGCAGCCGACCGGCGGCCGCTTCGACGGCATCTATGGCGTGCTCGGCGGTCTCGAAGTGATTCGCAGCCTGAACGATCACGGCATCGAAACCGAGCACCCCGTCGAAGTAGTGATCTGGACCAACGAGGAAGGCTCGCGCTTCGCGCCGGCGATGGTCGCGTCGGGCGTGTTCGCCGGCGTGTTCACGTTGGAGTATGGTCTCTCGCGCAAGGACGTGGACGGCAAGACCATCGGCGAGGAACTGCAACGTATCGGCTATGCGGGCGATGTTCCGTGCGGCGGGCGCGCGTTGCATGCGGCTTTTGAACTGCATATCGAACAGGGGCCGATTCTCGAAGCCGAGCAGAAAACCATCGGCGTGGTGACGGACGCGCAAGGTCAGCGCTGGTACGAGATCACGTTGACGGGACAGGAGGCGCATGCGGGTCCGACGCCGATGCCGCGCCGTCGTGACGCATTGCTCGGCGCCGCGCGCGTGGTCGATCTGGTCAATCGCATCGGACTCGATAACGCGCCGTTCGGCTGCGCGACGGTCGGCATGATGCAAGTCCATCCGAACTCGCGCAACGTGATTCCCGGCCGCGTGTTTTTTACCGTCGACTTTCGTCATCCCGACGATGCGGTGCTCGCGAAGATGGATGCCGCGCTGCGTGAAGGCGTGGCGAAGATCGCGAGCGGCATCGGTCTCGAAACCGAACTGGAACAGATCTTTTACTACGCGCCGGTCGCGTTCGACGAAGCCTGCGTGAAATCCGTGCGCGCCGCGGCCGAACGTTTCGGCTATCCGCATCGCAACATGGTGTCCGGCGCGGGGCACGACGCCTGTTATCTATCGCAAGTCGCGCCCACTTCGATGGTGTTCGTGCCTTGCGTCGACGGGATCAGCCATAACGAAATCGAGGACGCCACCTTCGAATGGATCGAGGCGGGTGCCAACGTGTTGTTGCACGCGATGCTCGGACGGGCGTGCGAGCCGGTTTCATAACGCTTTTTGCGGCTTCACCGTAGTGCCCATGAAACACGCCGTCCCGGCTTCGCCTGAAACGCAGCCGGCAGGTACGGCTACGTCCTCACAACGAAGAAGGAACGTGTATGGCCATCAAGCAAACCGGCGATATTGCCGCCCAGCGCCTGTCGCCCGAGCAGTTGGCGTGCGAGTTCTCCGACATCGCACCCTTGCTCGACGCAAGCGCCGCAGCCGCGGCGGCGAGCCGCTGCCACTACTGCTACGACGCGCCATGCGTGAATGCGTGCCCGACGCGGATCGACATTCCCAGCTTCATCCGCAAGATCGGCAACGGCAATCTGAAGGGGGCGGCTGTCGATATCCTGTCGGCCAATCCGATGGGCGGCATGTGCGCGCGCGTCTGCCCGACCGAGATTCTTTGCGAGGGCGCTTGCGTGCGTAACCACCAGGACGCGAAGCCGGTGGCGATCGGCGCGCTGCAACGCCATGCGACCGATTGGGCGATGGCGCGCGGCGAGGTGCTGTTCAAGCGCGCGGCGGAAACAGGGCGGCACATCGCGGTGGTCGGCGCGGGGCCGGCGGGGCTCGCATGCGCGCATCGGCTCGCGCTCGCGGGGCATCGCGTCACTCTCTTCGACGCCCGCGCGAAAGCGGGCGGCCTCAACGAATACGGCATTGCCGCTTATAAAACCGTCGACGATTTCGCGCAGCGGGAAGTGGCGTGGCTGTGTTCGGTCGGCGGCATCGAGATCGAATACGGCGTGGCGCTCGGGCGTGACGTCACGCTCGACATGCTGCGCAAGAACCATGACGCCGTGTTTCTCGCGATCGGCCTGACCGGCGTGCGCGCGCTGGCGATGGAAGGCGAAGACCTGAGCGGCGTGATGAACGCGGTGGATTTCATCGAACAGGTGC
This sequence comes from Paraburkholderia terricola, assembly GCF_003330825.1. Classification (NCBI taxonomy): domain Bacteria; kingdom Pseudomonadati; phylum Pseudomonadota; class Betaproteobacteria; order Burkholderiales; family Burkholderiaceae; genus Paraburkholderia; species Paraburkholderia terricola. The sequence continues at coordinate 2,752,830 of NZ_CP024941.1, read as the reverse complement.
GCGGCGCGAGCGACCTCGGCACGGTGCCGGTAGGCCGCCGCGTGGTCGTGATCGGCGGCGGCAATACGGCGGTGGACGCCGCCGTGCAGAGCCGCAAGCTCGGCGCGACCGCCGTGACGATGGCGTACCGGCGCGGCGTGCAAGCGATGAGCGCGACGTGGGCCGAGCGCGAGTTCGCGCAGACCAACGGCGTCACGCTCGTCACGCATGCGAGGCCGGTGCGGTTGATCGGCGAGGGCGGCGTCGTCACCGGTGTCGAATTCGAACGGACAGCGGACGAAGGCAATCAGGCGCAGGAGCGCTTCGTGGTCGAGGCCGACATGGTGCTCAAGGCGATCGGTCAAACGCTGGTTGCCGTGGGTATCGAACGGGAATTGCTGACGCTCGACGGCAGCCGCATCGCCGTCGATGCGAACGGGCAGACTTCGCTTGCAGGCGTCTGGGCGGGCGGCGATTGCGCGGCGACCGGCGGCGTGGATCTCACGGTGCAGGCGGTGCAGGACGGCAAGCTCGCCGCCGCGGCGATCGATGCGCAGTTCGCCCGCATGGCGATCAAGGCCGCCTAGCGGCGGCCGCGAAGCCACGCATCACACCAGACAAAAACAGCAGTCCCCAAGGAGCCGAACATGGCCGATCTGCGCTGTACGATTGCCGGCATCACCTCGCCGAATCCTTTCTGGCTCGCTTCCGCGCCGCCGACCGACAAAGCCTATAACGTGAACCGCGCGTTCGAAGCGGGCTGGGGCGGCGTGGTGTGGAAGACGCTCGGCCTCGACCCGCACGTCGTGAACGTCAGCTCGCGCTACGGCGCGGTGCAATGGAACGGCCAGCGCATCGCGGGCCTGAACAACATCGAACTGATCACGGACCGTCCGCTCGACGTCAATCTGCGCGAGATCGCGCAAGTCAAGCGCGACTGGCCCGAGCGCGCGATGATCGTCTCGCTGATGGTGCCGTGCAACGAACGCGACTGGAAATGGATCCTACCGCTCGTCGAGGACACCGGCGCCGACGCGGTGGAATTGAATTTCGGTTGTCCGCATGGCATGAGCGAACGCGGCATGGGCGCGGCGGTGGGCCAGGTGCCCGAGTACATCGAGATGGTCACGCGCTGGGTCAAGGAAGGCACGAAGCTGCCGTGCCTCGTGAAGCTCACGCCGAATATCAGCGATATACGGCTCGGTTCGCGCGCGGCGTATCAAGGCGGCGCCGACGGCGTTTCGCTGATCAATACGATCAACTCGATCGTCGCGGTCGATCTGGACGCGATGTCGCCGTTGCCGATGGTCGATGGCAAAGGCACGCACGGCGGCTACTGCGGCCCGGCGGTGAAGCCGATCGCACTGAACATGGTCGCGGAAATCGCCCGCGACGTGGAAACGCCGAATTTGCCGATCTCCGGCATCGGCGGCATTTCGACGTGGCGCGACGCCGCCGAATTCATCGTGCTGGGCGCGGGAAGCGTGCAGGTCTGCACGGCGGCGATGCACTACGGGTTTCGCATCGTCTCCGATCTGGCCGACGGCCTTTCGAACTGGATGGACGAAAAAGGCTACGCGACGCTCGACGAGATTCGCGGCCGCGCGGTGCCGAACGTCACCGACTGGAAATACCTGAACCTCAAATACGACATCAAGGCGCGCATCGATCAGGACAAATGCATTCAGTGCGGGCTGTGCCATATCGCCTGCGAGGACACCGCGCACCAGGCGATCATGAAAGAAAAAGATGGCGTCCGGCATTTTGAAGTGATGGACTCCGAGTGCGTCGGCTGCAATCTGTGCATGCACGTATGCCCGGTGGAGCAGTGCATCACGATGGAACGCGTGGACAACGGCGAGTACGCGAACTGGACCACGCATCCGAACAATCCCACGAGGGCGACGGCGCAAGAGAGCGACACATCGAGCGCGGCTGAAACCGCCGAACACGCGCAGGCTCATGCGGCCAAGGCGGCTTGAAACACGCAGTCCCCATCGAGGAAGCGCCTGTACTGAACCTGAGTGTCCCCAAAGACCCGACGCGCCACGAGAAGCCGCGCGGGCCCCAACGATCCAGTGGAGATCTTTCGATGAAGCAGACAGCGCATCCCGTCGATCCGCAGTTCGCGGCCGGCGCGCAGGGCAGCAGTCTTTACAACGACGACCTGGCGCCCACCGGCGTCGCGCAACGCACGTGGAGGTGGTATCACTTCGCCGCGCTGTGGGTCGGCATGGTGATGAACATCGCGTCGTACATGCTCGCCGCCGGCCTGACGGAAGAGGGCATGTCGCCCTGGCAGGCGGTGTTGACCGTGCTGCTCGGCAATCTGATCGTGCTGGTGCCGATGCTGCTGATCGGTCACGCGGGCGCGAAGCACGGCATTCCGTACGCGGTGCTGGTGCGCTCGTCGTTCGGCACGCAGGGCGCGAAATTGCCGGCGATGCTGCGGGCGATCGTCGCGTGCGGCTGGTATGGGATTCAGACCTGGCTCGGCGGCAGCGCGATCTATACGCTGCTGAACATTCTCACCGGCAACGCGCTGCACGGCGCGGCATTGCCGTTTCTCGACATCTCGGCGGCGCAACTCGCGTGCTTTCTGGTGTTCTGGGCGCTGCAAATCTACTTCATCGTGCATGGCACCGATTCGATCCGCTGGCTCGAAAGCTGGTCCGCGCCGATCAAGATCGTGATGTGCATCGCGCTCGTGTGGTGGGCGACCTCGAAGGCGGGCGGGCTCGGTTCGATGTTGTCCGCGCCGTCGCAGTTCGTGCCGGGCGGCAAGAAAGAGGGCTTGTTCTGGGCGACGTTCTGGCCGGGCCTGACTGCGATGGTGGGCTTCTGGGCCACGCTCGCACTGAATATTCCCGACTTCACGCGCTTCGCCAAAACGCAGCGCGACCAGATCATCGGCCAGTCGATCGGCTTGCCCGTGCCGATGGCCTTGCTCTCCGTGATTTCGGTGGTGGTGACGTCGGCGACCGTGGTGATCTACGGCAAGGCGATCTGGGATCCGATCGATCTGACGAGCCGCATGACCGGCATCGGCGTCGGCCTCGCGCTGATCATCCTGACGCTCGACACGATGTGCTGCAATCTGGCGGCGAATCTCGTCGGTCCGGCTTATGATTTTTCGAGCCTGTGGCCCAAGGGTATTTCGTATCGCGTCGGCGGCATGATTACCGCGACCATCGCGATCGTGATGATGCCGTGGAAGATTCTCGCCACCACCCAAGGCTATATCTTCACGTGGCTGGTCGGCTATTCGGCGTTGCTCGGTCCGGTGGCGGGCATTCTGATGGTCGACTACTCCCTGATTCGCGGCACGCGGCTGGACCCGCGAGAATTGTTCGACGAGCATGGCGAATACAGTTATACGGGCGGCTGGAATATCGGTGCGGTGGTCGCATTGGTCATCGGCGTGCTGCCGAATTTGCCGGGCTTCCTGCACACCGCGTTTCCCGCGGCGTTTCCGAACGTGCCGGCGATCTTCAATACGCTCTACACGTATGCATGGTTTGTGGGACTCGCGCTCGCGTCGATCGTGTACAGCGCGTGGATGAAGCTGAGCAAGGGAACCAGCGCGCGCGTGGCGAGCGCATGAACAGCCGCGCGCTCGAACGAAGTACGCGGCATGAAAACCAGCAATGAGGAGGCGGCAACATGACGACCCTGATTCGCGGCGGGACCATCATCGACGCGCAGAACACGTATCGCGCGGACGTGTTGTGCGCGGACCCGCAGGACGGCGGCACGATCCTGCAAATCGGCGCGGACCTGGAGGCGCCGGCGGGCGCGACGATCGTCGATGCCGGCGGGCAATACGTGATGCCCGGCGGCATCGATCCGCACACGCATATGGAACTGCCGTTCATGGGCACGACGGCAAGCGACGATTTCTACACCGGCACGGCCGCGGGTTTGTCGGGCGGCACGACGAGCATCATCGACTTCGTGATTCCGAGCCCGAAGCAACCGTTGATGGATGCGTTCAACGCGTGGCGCGGCTGGGCCGAAAAAGCCTCGGCCGACTACGGATTTCACGTCGCGGTGACGTGGTGGGACGAGTCGGTGTATCGCGACATGGGCACGCTGGTGCATGACCATGGCGTGTCGAGCTTCAAGCATTTCATGGCCTACAAGAACGCGATCATGGCCGACGACGAAGTGCTGGTGAACAGCTTCTCGCGTTCGCTCGAACTCGGCGCGCTGCCTACCGTGCATGCGGAAAACGGTGAACTGGTGTTTCAGTTGCAGCGTCAGTTGCTGGCGAAAGGCTTGACGGGACCGGAGGCGCATCCCTTGTCGCGGCCGCCCGAGGTGGAGGGCGAGGCGGCCAATCGCGCGATCCGCATCGCGCAGGTGCTGGGCGTGCCGGTGTATATCGTGCACGTGTCCGCGAAAGACGCGGTCGATGCGATTGCCCGCGCGCGCAGCGAGGGCCTGCGCGTGTTCGGCGAAGTGCTGCCGGGCCACCTGGTGATCGACGAGGCCGTGTATCGCGATCCGGACTGGACCCGCGCCGCCGCGCACGTGATGAGCCCGCCGTTCCGCTCGGCCGAGCATCGCGAGGCATTGTGGCGCGGTCTGCAAGCCGGCCAGTTGCATACCACGGCGACCGATCACTGCGTGTTCTGCGCGTCGCAGAAGGCCATGGGCCGCGAGGACTTCACGAAGATCCCGAACGGTTGCGGCGGCGTGGAGGATCGCATGGCCGTGCTGTGGCATCACGGTGTGAATTCAGGACGTCTCACGCCGAATGAATTCGTGCGCATCACGTCGACGAACGCCGCGCAGATTTTCAACCTGTATCCGCGCAAGGGCGCCGTGCAGGTCGGCGCGGACGCCGACCTCGTGGTGTGGGACCCGAATGCGAGCAAGACGATCTCGGTCAAGACGCATCATCAGAACGTCGACTTCAACGTATTCGAAGGCATGACGGTGCAGGGCGTGGCGATGCATACGCTCACGCGCGGCGCGCTCGCGTGGACCGACGGCGAACTGCGCGCGGTGCGCGGCGCGGGGCGCTACCTGAAGCGCCCGCCGAACCCGGCGTATTTCGAGGCGATTCGCGTGGCCAACAAGTTGAAGGAACCTCATCGCGTGGAGCGCTAGATTCTCGCCCATCGCACGACGGGCGGCCTTCGGCGCCGCCCGTTTCTCAATGCCGCGCGTTCGCCGCGGCAGCACCTCGCCCGCGTTTTCCCCGATGGCGCGCGGCATGCGTTCCATGTTGCGATGCATGCCGCGTCCGCTCTATCTGCTGTAGAGTGGAATTCCATGTCGCACCGGAGGCCGCCGCTGTCCGCTTAGCACGCGTGCGCATATTGATCGCAAACCTGATCCTTTGTAAAAAGGCGGACCGTTTGCTACAGTCCGCCCACTCCGCCCGGCGCGACCCAGGCGGGGATCTGTCGAACAAGACCATGCAACCGACGTAGCAAACTTTACGGAGCCACCTGATGAAGTCGATTCGTTCCATCCTGCTGATCGCGCTGTTTCAAGCGGTGGCCGTGAGCTCCGCGTTCGCCGCCGATGAACTCGCGCGAATCAAATCCGCCGGCGTGTTCAAGATCGGCACTGAAGGCACCTATGCGCCGTTCACGTATCACGACGAATGGGGCAACCTGACCGGCTTCGACGTGGAGATCGGCACGGCGATCGCGCAGCGCCTCGGCGTCAAGCCGCAATTCGTCGAAGGCAAATGGGACGGCCTGATCGCCGGCCTCGATGTGAACCGCTACGACGCCGTGATCAACGAAGTGGCCGTCACCGAGGCGCGCAAGGCCAAATACGATTTCTCCGACCCGTACATCACGTCGCACGCGGCGCTGATCGTGCGTTCGGACAACAGCGCGATCAAGAATTTCGACGACCTGAAGGGCAAGAAATCCGCCAACACGCTGACCAGCAACTTCGGCAAGATCGCGGCGGCGCATGGCGCGGAAGTGATTCCCGTGCAGGGCTTCAACGAATCGATCGACCTGCTGACCTCGGGCCGCGTGGATGCGACCGTCAACGATTCGCTGTCGTTCCTCGACTTCAAGAAGCACAAGCCGGATGCGAAGGTGAAGATCGCCGCGCTCGATACCTCGCCGGATAGCAGCGACAAATCCGCGGTGCTGATCCGCAAGGGCAATCCGGAGTTGCAGGCGGCGATCAACAAGGCGCTCGCCGAGATCAAGAAAGACGGCACCTACGCGAAACTCTCGCAGAAGTATTTCGGCAAGGACGTCTCCCAATAAACACCACCTGCGAGTCTGAATCATGCCGGCATGGTTGGAACTGATGGCGCACTCGCTGAGGCCCCTGCTGTACGCGGGGCTCGTCTTTACCGTGCCGCTCACGCTGGCATCGTTCGGCATCGGCCTCGCGCTCGCGTTCGTCGTCGCGCTGGTCCGGCTGTTCGGGCCGAAGTGGGCGATCGCGATCGTGCGCTTTTACGTGTGGCTCTTTCGGGGCTCGCCGCTGCTCGTGCAACTGTTCGTGATCTTCTACGGCTTGCCGAACGTGGGCATCGTGCTCGACCCGTTGACGGCGGCGATCATCGGCTTTTCGCTGAACGTCGGCGCGTATAACTCCGAAGTGATACGCGGGGTGATCGAGTCGATTCCGAAAGGGCAGTGGGAGGCGGCGTATTCGATGGGGATGACGCGCGAGCAGGCGCTGCGTCGTGCGATCCTGCCGCAAGCGGCGCGCGTGGCGCTGCCGCCGCTGTCCAACTCGTTTATCGCGCTGGTGAAGGACACGTCATTGGCCGCGGTGCTGACCGTGCCCGAGGTGTTTCAGGCCGCGCAGCGGATTGCTTCGGTGACTTACGAGCCGCTGATTCTTTATACCGAGGCCGCGCTGGTTTATCTGGTCTTCAGTTCGGTGCTGTCGTCGGCGCAAGTCAAACTCGAGCGCAAGTTCGGCCGCCATGCACTTTTTCAGGCGGGCAACTGATGATCCGACTGGAGAAAATCGACAAGTACTTCGCCGAACATCGCGTGCTCAGTTCGGTGGATCTTCAACTCGCGTCGGGTAACGTCACCGCGTTGATCGGCCCGTCGGGCAGCGGCAAGAGTACCTTGCTGCGCTGCGTGAACCTGCTCGAAATTCCCGAGGCCGGTTCGCTCGAACTCGGCGATCAACGGCTCGAATTCAGCCGTGAGCGCAAACCCTCGCGCGAAACGGTGCTGACGATTCGCCGCCGCACGGGCATGGTGTTTCAGAACTTCCAACTGTTTCCGCATCTGACGGTGCGCCAGAACGTGATGGAAGGGCTCTTGACCGTGCTCAAGTGGGACAAGGAAAAAGCGCGTGCACGCGCGGACGAGTTGCTGGAAAAAGTCGGCATCGCGCACAAGGCGGATGTCTGGCCGGCGACGCTGTCGGGCGGGCAGCAGCAGCGTGTGGCGATTGCGCGGGCGTTGGCGCCGTCGCCGGAAGTGCTGTTGTGCGACGAGCCCACGTCGGCGCTCGATCCGGGTCTCGCGGCCGAGGTCGTCGAAGTGCTCAAGCAACTCGCCGCCGAGGGCATGACGATGTTGATGGCGACGCACGACTTGCGGCTCGCCGCGACGATCGCGCGCGACGTGGTGTTTCTGAATAACGGCGTAGTGGTGGAGGCCGGCCCGTCGCGCGATATTTTCATGCAACCGCGCGAGCCGGAAACCGCGCGTTTCGTATCGACGCTGACGCACAGCTTGCCGGACGCGTGGACCGAATAAGAGTGGACGTGAAGCGATAGACCTGAGAGAAAACTGTGAGAGAAAAAATTCGCCCGGCAAGCCGTGAAGCTTGCCGGGCGAATTTTTTTAGCGTCGAGGAAAGGGCGTCAATCAGCCGTTGCGGTTTCGTCGTTCATCGCGGCTTCAAAGAACTGCGCTTGCGCGGCGCCGTTCGCTCGCGCATAGGCACGATTCACACCGCTGATCACGGCTCGAATGGACGCGGTCACCAGATTCGCATCGATGCCGACGCCGAACGCGCTGCCCGCAATGTCGTTGCCGGCCATTTCGGCAATCGCAATCGCCCTGGCGTCGGCGCCTTGAGTCAGCGCGCGCTCTTCGTAATGCTGGATTCGCACCGGCACGCCCATCGCGTGCATCAATGCGTCGAGCGGACCGTTGCCCGCGCCGTTCAGTACGCGCCGCTGGCCGTTCACGTCGACGGTCAGCGTGATTCGCGCGCCATTGCCCTGTTCGGACAGGCTATGTCCGACATAGCGCACGGGCGCATGGCTCTCGACGTATTCCTGCTGGAACAAGGCCCAGATTTGCGAAGGCGTGACTTCTTGCCCGCTGTCGTCGGAAAACCGCTGCACCGCCGAGCTGAAATCCACCTGCAAGCGGCGCGGCAACACCACGCCGTAACCCTGTTCGAGCAGGTACGCAATGCCGCCCTTGCCGGACTGGCTATTGACTCGAATCACCGAATCGTAAGTGCGGCCGAGATCGCTGGGATCGATCGGCATATAGGGCACTTCCCAGACCGCGGCCGGTTTCTGCACGGCAAGGCCCTTCTTGATCGCGTCCTGATGCGAGCCCGAGAAAGCGGTGAACACCAGATCGCCGACATACGGATGCCGCGGATGCACCGGCAACTGCGTGCATTCCTCGGCCGTGCGCGCGACTTCGTTGATGTTCGAGAAGTCGAGCCCCGGATCGACGCCTTGCGTGTACAGATTCAACGCGAGCGTGACGAGGTCGACGTTGCCGGTGCGTTCGCCGTTGCCGAACAAGCAGCCTTCGATTCGATCCGCGCCCGCCATGACGGCGAGTTCGGCGGCCGCCACCGCGGTGCCGCGGTCGTTGTGCGGATGCACCGATACGATCAACGCATCGCGGCGCGCGAGATTGCGATGCATCCACTCGATCTGATCGGCGTAGACGTTCGGCGTCGACATTTCGACGGTGGCGGGGAGATTGACGATCGCCTTGTGTTCCGGCGTCGGTTGCCAGATGTCGAACACGGCGTCGCATACTTCCTTCGCGAATTCGAGTTCGGTGCCGCTGAACACTTCCGGGCTGTATTGCAGCGTGAAGTGCGTTTCCGGCGCGGCGTCGGCGAGACGCTTCATGGTGCGCGCGGCGTTTTGCGCGAGTTCCTTCACGCCGCTCTGGTCGAGGCCGAATACGATGCGGCGGAATTCCGGCGCCGTGGCGTTGTACAGATGGACGATCGCGCGCGGCGCGCCGCGCAAGGATTCGAAGGTGCGCTCGATGAGATCGTCGCGGGCTTGCGTCAACACTTCAATGGTGACGTCGTCGGGAATGTGGCCGCCTTCGATCAGCTCGCGCACGAAATTGAAATCGGTTTGCGAAGCGGATGGAAACGCGACTTCGATTTCCTTGAAGCCGATCTGTACCAGCGTCTTGAACATGCGCATCTTGCGCTCGGCGTTCATCGGCTCGAACAAGGCCTGATTGCCGTCGCGCAGATCGGTGCTCATCCAGATCGGCGCACGCGTGATGCTGCGCGACGGCCACTGACGGTCCGTCAAATCGATCGGCTTGAACGCGTGGTATTTGCTAGCGGGTTTTTTCAACATTTTCATCATCCGTGGGTTCGACAAGCGGGTGGTCGACCGGACGACGAAAAGACAAAGCATGCCGCCGGTCGGAAACCGGGGTTGGGTCAGTTACTGGGGAATCAAGCGGTGCTTCGGTGTATCAGATGGAAGCGCGCAGCAGCAGACCTAGCCCGGTAGAGCGGGCTAGTAGTAGCGAGGAGGTGGTCTGGGCGCGGTACATAGGGCGCAATGGGAACATATTATTGGGACGACGTCAAGCGCCGTGTGCTCGCCGTCTGCTCGATCAAGCCGCCGGTTTGCAGCCGATCTGTAAGCTACAATTGCCGACGGTTTGAAAAACCGGAACATCAATGAAGATTCGGATTCTCTCCCTCGCTTGCGTCATGACCGCTGCCGCGCTGCTGGCGGCCTGCACTGCCGTCTACAAGAACTCGGACGCATGCGAGCAGTTGATGCGAAGCAAGCTGGCCGAGAAGTCGTCGGATACGCTGAAAATCGCCAATCGGGGCGTTGGCATCGACGGCTCACGGGTGGTGGTGGAAGGCTCGATCGAGCATGTTCCGACGGCTTCGGAAGTGGCCGCCGTGGCTGCTTCATCCGCGGGTGCGGTTTCCGCGGCATCGGCGGTGTCCGCTGGCGGCGCATCCGGCGTATCAGGTGCTGACGCGTTGTCGCTCAAACCCGCCAAGCCGAAAAAGGTCGTGCAGCCGGCGGCTGCGGAATGCACGTTCCACGGTTCGACGTTGAATGCGTTCAACTGGCTCGCGCCGGCCAGGCTGGCCGCGCCGGCCGATGAAAACCACGGCGAAGCCGCGCAGTAACGTTTTTCGCCGCGCTCGTCGCGCTCGCCGCGCAAGCGAGCGAGCGCTCTGCCGGGAAGTGCATCGAGCACATCGTGCCGCGCCCGCTTGCACGGCATGATCTCGACTAGCCTGAACCGAACCTCAAGCCATCGCCTCCGCGCGGTGGCTTTTGCTTTTGGTTTCGCGCATCAGCTTCAGCACGCTTTCGCCGAATGCCTGCGGCCGTCCTTCGAAGCAACGCTCCACGGCGTGCGTGTCGAGCAACCGCTGGCGCAGTGCGATGCGTTCATCATGCCGGTCGATCATCCGCAGCGCCGCGGTGATGTAATCCTCGACGCTGTCGGTCGTGGCCCACGACGGCATGCCGGTGCGCTCGAAGAGCGCGCCGTCGATTCGTTCGAACACTTCCGGACCACGTTTGCACACGCCGGGTAAACCGAGCGTGAGCGCGTCGACAATGCCGTTGGTATTGCCGAACGGAAAGGGGCTGAGAAACAGATCGGATTGGTTGACGCGTGTCAGATAGTCCGCGTAATCATGAAAGCCGTGCACGACGGCGCGCGGCAGCACGCGGCCGATCACGTCGCGCATCCGGTCGAGCTGCAGGCCGGACGGCACGCCGCTCATGAAATGAAACTCGACCGGCGTGGCGGCGCGTTCGCCGATCTCACGGCACGTATCGAGAAAGACGGGGTTGAGCTTCATCGCGCTTGCCGTGATGATCACCTCGACCGTCTCGCGGGGCGGCGGAATTTGCGCGACGATGTCCGGCAGCGACACCGACGGACGGTACGGCTGGCCGTCTTTCGGCAGCATCATCAGGCGTTCGCTGAAGCAGGCCGGGTCGCCGACGTAGTCTTCCTCGACGCTGACGTAGTCGATCTTGTCGGAATGCGTGGTGGCCGGATGGCCGAGCCCGGCGATCTGCAACGGCGCAACCCGCAGGTTCGACATGAACACGGTCAGCACGAACATGCCCACGCTCGGCATGTACAGCACGTCCGGCTTTTCGGCCTCGGCGAAGTCGCGGATCGTGCGCAGGCATTCGCCGATGTAGTCCGGATCCTCGAGTTCGATGAAGCGGTCGAAGACGGCCCGCCCGATGTCGTCGACAGCGTAGCCCAAGCCGAAGCCCACCACCTCGAAATGCTCGCGCGCGGCCTCGATCGTGCGTGAGTGCGTGCGGTAGATCGAATGAGCGCCGCCGAACCATTCCAGCACGACGATCATCAGCGGTTTCTTGCCGCGCCGCGCGCCGCTCTTCGCGGGCGACGGCTTCGGCGCCTGAAGATCGGTCAGACCCAACTGGTCGAGCTTGCGGCGCACCAGCACGTTGATGTCGCGCTTGAGTTCATGACGACGCGGCGTATTCGCGTAGCTGCAGAACATGTATGCGTTGTGCAGCAAGGCCGTGGGCAGGTCGTCGAGGTCGTCGATCTGCCGCAGCTTGCCGGGCAGCCATTCGATCAATGCTTCACGCTTGATGTGCGCGCTCGACGAGCCCTTGAAGTTTGGCGCCAGCAGGACAAGGGCGAGACTCGCGGCGAGCTTTTTGTCGTACGCCCATAGCGCGCCGAAGTTCAGTTCCAGTTCGGAGTCGGTCGAATAAAGCACGCATAGCTTTTCGATGAACGTGTCGCCGGCGAAAAATTCCGTGTTGTCCGGGCCGCGCGGATTCAGGTGACAGGTCACGTGGTCGGCGGTGCCGAACGCCGTGGCCGAGAACACGACGCCGACCCATTCATGAAGCGTGAGAAACAATCTGAAGCAGTCGTTCGGCAGTTTGAAGCCGGGGTCCGCGAACAACGTCGACGTCGCGCTCGCCAGGCGGGTGCAGAAGCGCACGCGCTGCTCGGCGGGAGAGAGGTCGGCGATGCCCGAGGCGAGAAAACTTTCGTCCAGCTTGCCGCGCTTGTGCTGAAGGAGCGCGAGCGCGGAAAGTAGCTGCAGCGAGGCTTTCACATGCTGCCGTGTGTAGACGAGCTGCTCGAAATGATCGAGCGAAAAAGTGGCTTCTTCCATCGTTTAACTATTCTAGGATATGTATGACTAATCATCTTGGAAAGATGGCGGGTCGCGGGTTTGGATTATGCCGGTCGATAATTGCCCCATTTGATCGATGTCCGAATTAGGGAATTTTCCGCGTAAAAAGAAGCCCGCTTTAGAAGGCGTAGTACGGACCCGGCCCGGCCGATGTCGCGCGCGACGCGATCGCGGTGTACACGCGCCGTCCGAAAAAGAACGGCAGGCCCCAGCCGAAGCCGCTGCTGGCGATGCCCGCGAGATTGTTGAAGGCGTTGTTCGACGACGCGAACAATGCGCTCGAGTTGCCGATTGAGAACGACGTGGGAGTCGCGGCGCCATTCGTGCCGATAATCGAGGCGCTCGCGGTTTGCGTCGAGCTTGGGCAGTACCAGTAGCCGCACTGCGGCAACTGCGTATTGCGAAAAAAGAGACCGTTGGAGCCGCTGTCGATATAGCTTTGCGAGTAACTCTGGCCGCCGCTCGTGGTGACCACGTAGCCCGTCTGCGAATTCGCCTTGACGACGCTCGCGCTGCCGAGCGTGTTGTTCGCCTGGGTGCCGATGCCGAAGATCATCGAGCCCGATACGGTGGGCGCGCCTGCGTCGGGTATCGCCGGCAGATCGATCACCACGCCGTTGTTGTCGAGCGCGAAGCGGCTGACCGGATTGGTCACTTGCCGCACGAGGGCCTGGGCGCTCGCGAGGCACGCGCCGCTCGCGTCGCAACTGTAATACCAGCGGGGCAACGCGCTACTGACGCAGCCGCCGCCGCAGTCGGTGGCGAACAGGCCTACGCCGAGAATGCCGTTGGAGCGCAGGCCGTCGACGGTCATCATCGCCCGGCCCGAGCCCGTGCAGTCGGTCGGCACGGTGGGCAGCGCCGGATCGGCGATCAACTGAAGCGGAATCGACTCCGCCAGTTGGCCGGCCATGCGCACGTCCGCGCTGCGCACCGCACCCCACGTGTACCCGCCGCCGAACACCGCGCACTCGCCCGCGATCCCGTTGCCCGAAGGCACCACCGGGAGCGACAGTGTCGCCGGCAACGCGGAGGCGAGAATCCGCAGGCCATGCGAGCCGGTGTCGACCTGAATGTTGTCGATGGTCGCGCAATTGCCGGTGCCGGGCTGGCAGACGGTGACGCTCGTCGTCAGCATGTTGCGCGTGAGAAGCGGCGCGGTGGTGACCATGATCGGGTGGACATTCGGCACGTTCGACTGCGGCACGGACGTGCCCGCATCGGAAGCCGGAGACGGCGCCGCGCCGCCCGGCGCGCTGGCGGCGCCGGGGCTGCTGGCCGGGGGGGCGGAGGCTGACGGGCTGCCGCCGTCCCCGCCGCCGCCGCAACCGGCGAGTGCGATGCAGAGGAGCAGGGCGCTGACGTGAGAGAAGGTCTTCATGGCGTGGTGGCGATCGATCGTCGAGGCGGTTTTTGGATGGTTTGTGTGTTTCAGCGGATGTCGTCGGCGGCGACGCCGGGCGGCAAGGCCGCCGGCAGCCATGCGCGTCCCACGTAGCCGCGCATCGGGCCGCCCGATTCGACGACCACGTCCGCCCGCACCACCCGCGAGGCGTGCAGATTGCCGTCGGGCGGCAGCGCGGCGGCGCCGTTCAGGTAGGAGTCGGCGTACTTGCCGAGCAGCGCGCGCAGATTCGGCATGGTTGGGCCTTCCCACGCGTAGGCGATGATCTGGCCGGTGTTCGTCGCGTATTCGTTGATGGTGGTATTGCCGGCGTCGGTCGATGTGCGAAGGCGTAGCGCGCCGTTCAGCAATGTTTTCGGCGCTGCTCCGGTCGAATTCGCGGCGAGGGGCATCGCGCCGCCTAGTTGGGCCTGCGCATCGGCACTGGCGCACAGCACGATGAACGCCATCGCCGAAGCGGTGAAGGTCGGGGAAAAATGGGGATTTCGCATGGCTGTCCGTCTCGCGATGGGTGCGTTGGAGTTTTATTGAGATCTCCATTTCAAGATAACACTCAGGTTTCCTGATCGTTATCTGGCGTGACGTTGCGCGCTTCACGCAATCCCAAAATGGTCAGCCATGTGAGCGGGAAGTGTCTTTTAAAACAATGATCTGACAGACAGCAGGAGCGCGTCCTACAAGCGATTGGGAAATGTTGTCAACTGTTAAACGCGGCGCGCACGAGCGCTTCCAGGGACCGTGGAGCGACGGCTTTTCTTGCGCGGCGGGATTTCGGCGAGGCGCAATCCCGCGCACGTCAAATGGCTTGCCGCGATGGCTTCGGCGCGCGTCGCGGGTCGCCCGATTCACGCGCCAACCCCGGTTTTTGCACACGGCTCGCCGGGATCGGTAAAATGTTGGGTTGATCCACGGAAACTTGCCGTGGCGTAGCGGAAGGATTCCCCGAACATGACTGATCTTCGTCTTACCAAGCGGTTTGCAGTAATGCTGATGGCAGGCGGGCTGGTCGCCGGCTGCGGCACCTCGTCGCCGACCAAAATCGACTACAAGAGCGACTCGAAGTCCAGGCAAGTGTCACTTGCCGTACCGCCGAACATGATCGACGAGACGCCCGATCAGCGTTCCTTGCCCCCGCAAGGCGGCGAAACCTCGTTGTCCACGCTCAAGCAGGTCCGGGCGCAAGCGCCGGCGGACAATGCCGTGGCTGTCGTGCCGCCGGTCAAGGGCATGCATATCCAGCGCGACGGCACCGAAAGCTGGCTCGTGATCGACAACAAGGCGCCCGCACAGGCGTGGCCGCAGATCCGCCGCTTCTGGCAGGAGCAGGGCTTCCTGCTGGTGGTCGACCAACGCGACAAGGGCGTGATGGAGACCGACTGGAACGAAACGCACGCGCAGATCAACGACGGCCTGATCCGCAGCACGCTATCCAAGGCAATGGGCAACAGCTACGTCACGTCGGAGCGCAACAAGTACCGCACGCGTCTCGAAGCCGCGCCGAACGGCGGCACCTATGTGTTCGTCAGCCAGAAGGGCATGCGCGAGGCGCTTACCGGCACGAATAACGATTCGAGCAAGTGGGAACCCAAGCCGAACGATCCGGGCCTCGAGCAGGAATACCTGAAGCGGCTGATGGCGGCGCTCGCGCTGGCCGATTCGCGCGCGCAAGGCGGCGGTACGCAAAGCGCCGAGGTTTCGCCGGCCGGCGCGCAAACCGCGCCGGGCGCGGCCACGGCGGGCGCGAAGTCGGCGGCCGCGGCTACGGCGGCGCAAAACGTCGCGCTGTCGGCGCAGCAGCCGGTGCGGGATCCGGATTCGGCGAACGCGCCGTCGCAGCTCGCCTCCAGCGAATTGACGCTCGGCGAGCCGTATGACCGGGCCTGGTTGCGCGTGGGTCTCGCGCTCGATCGCAGCAACTTCACCGTCGACGATCGCGATTTGACGCGTGGCCTGTACTTCGTGCGCTACGTCGATCCGAAGGATATGACGTCGGCGGAGCAGGGCTTCTGGAGCCAGGTCTTCCACGGCAAGAAGGAGAAGGTGGCCAAGCAGTATCTCGTGAACGTCCGCGCGATCACGCCCAACGAGACCCGCGTGGCCGTGGTCGACGACAAGGGCAATATCCAGGACGGCCCGCAGGCCAACCAGATCATGAGTCTGATGGCCGATCAGTTGCGCTGAGCGAAGCCGCGGCAGGCAAATGCGCCTGAATGAAAACCCGCCCGGAACCATTCCGGGCGGGTTTTTTTATGCGCGTTTTTTGTCGCGTTCGAGCGGTAACGGCGAATTCGGTCGGCATGCCGGCGGCGCGGCGTTTAGAGGTGGGACCAGCGCGCGGGGCATCGTTCGGAGGCGGCGCGTCATGGCGCGCAGCGCGTTGCCGGACCCACGGGACCGGGTTACCCACCCGATCCGAGTGGCGGGGGTTCGCCCCGCACCGCCTGCAGAGTTGATGCCGGCCCGATGACGGCCTGCGCGTGCATGGCCTTGGTGACCCCGTCGTCTATCCTCGTAGGGCGACGGTTTCGCCCGCACTCCGGTGGAGTGCGGGCTACTGTTGATGCTTTGGTTCGGTCCCCGGCGTGCGGGGCCAGACGGATCAGGGGGAAGCAGCGCCCCCGGAACGCATCGCGCCAAACGCCGCTCAGGTGTCGGCGCGTCGTGTCCCGATCCACGGCAGGCGTTTGATCACGCCCGTGGCGAGGGCGGTGCCCACCAGAATCACCCCGCAGCCTTCCAGCATGCTCGGCGACACGCCTTCGCCGAGAAACAGCGCCCCCCACAAAATGCCGAAGATCGGAATCACGAAGGTCACGGTGATCGCGCGCGCCGGTCCCGCCACCGCAATCAAATGAAAGAACAGCATATAGGCGACGCCGGTACACGCGATCCCGAGCGCAAGCACCGCGCCCCAAGCCTGCAGCGAGACCGGCGCGGCCGGCCAGTAGATGACGGCAAGGGGCAGCAATACGATGGTCGCGCCGGTCATCGTACCGGTGGCGACGGTCAGCGCGTCGACGCCGGTCAGATGGCGTTTCGTGTAGTTGGCGGCAATGCCATACAGCAAGGTTGCGCCGAGCGCCGCGCCGGCCGCGAGCGCGGTGCTGAGCGGCGTGGCCGCCGAGCCGTTCGGCGTGGCGATCTGATCCCAGACGAGCATCAATACGCCGAGAAAGCCGATCACGAGGCCGAGCGTGCGCAGCGCGCTCAGGCGATCACGCAGCCAGAGAAAGGCGACCAGCGCGCCCCACAGCGGCGTGGTCGCGTTGATCACCGACGTGACGCCCGCCGACAACGTCAACTCGGCATACGCGAACAGGCAGAACGGCGCCGCCGAATTCAGAATGCCGACCACCAGCAGCGGAAAGGCGCGGGTGCGCAGGATCGTCGCCGATTGAGCCAGCGGCCGCCGAGCGATCAGCACGACCGCTAGAAAGGCCGCGCCGATGCCGACGCGCAGCGCCATCAACGGCGCGACGCCGAAGTCGGTCACGCCGACGCGAATGAACAGAAACGATGCGCCCCAGAGGGCGGCGAGGATAAGCAACTGCAGCAGGTTTTTAGTATTCATCGGGAGGGCGCCGCGCGCGGTTGAGTCGAGACGTCAATGCATCCTAGCAGCGCAATCGCGCGAAACGTTTCATGCTGGAATGAAACGGCAAGATTCGGGAATAAAGGCGTCTGACGGACGTCATCGTAAGCGCCGTGGCGGACGCGCACCAAGCGAGCAATTTTCACGCTGATGTGAGAAAAATTGCCACTTCGACCATGCACAGGGAGGCACCCGACGCCTCGCACTGCGCATTCGTTCAGTGATGGTAGCCGCGTCCGCCGCGATGCCCGCCCCAACCCCAGCCGAAGCCGATCGACAGCGAAGGCGCGTACCAGCCTGGGTAGCCGTATCCGTAATAGGCGGGATACGCAGGATACACAGGCGCCGGATAGTAAGCGGGATAAGCCGGCGCGACGTACACGGGCGGCTGGGCGACCACATAGGCGGGCGGCGAACTGGGCGGTCCGGCTTGCCCTTGTTGCGCCGGCTCGGTCTGTTGCGGCTGGCTGGCCGAGTCGCCGACGGTGCCGAGCGGCACTTCGCGTTGCGCCATAGTGGCCGGCACTGTCGCGTAGTACGGGTAGTACGCCGGATAATAGCCGTAGGGGTAATAGCAACCGGATAACGCCAGCGCACACGCGGCGGCGCCGAGCGCGAGTCCCGTTCGCGGAAGACGGAACAGGCTGCGCGGCGGCCGCTGGCCGATCGCACCGAGAGGATTAGTGACGCGGGACTTCATGACGCGCTCCTGGTTTGCATCCGACGCCCCCGTTCGGGGCGTAACGCCATGAGCTTACGCTGCTCACGCGATAACCGGATTGCGAAACCGTAACGGCGTATTTCGCCTCGTTGCTCCGAGGCGATGTGACGAAGCGGCTTGACTGGAGACGCTCGTCTCCTCAAAAGCGCTTCGCAAATCAGACGCGGGCGGATTCTTCAGCCCCGCCCGCGTTCAACCCAAGCCATTTACTCGACGCACGAGCGTCGCTCACTTGCCAACCTGGTTGCCAATCACGCCGCCGACTGCCGCGCCGCCCAGTGTCGACAGCGCGTTGCCGCCGATCGCCGCGCCCGCGACGCCGCCCACGCCCGCGCCGATTGCCGTATCCCGTTGACGCGTGGTCATGCCTTCACACGCGGTGAGGCTCGCGACGACCGCGACAATGGTTGCGAAGGTGCCCATCCGACGAATCGTTTTCATGATGTCTACTCCCCTGACTGAGGTCCGAAACGAATTTCGAAGCCGTTATTCGGAAATGAACGGTTCTCCCCGTCCTTGCATTTGATCTTATCGCCGCAGCCCGTATCCAGATGTGTGCGCTTGTCAGCGGACTGCCGGTTTCGTAATCAAATGTTTCCCCATGTCCAGCATGACGCGTGCCTGCTGCGCGCGCCAATGCAAAAGCCCGCCAGCGGCGGGCTTCGATGCTGCGATGCAGCGCGTCGATGCAGGGAACGACGCGCGCGCCGCTCCCTCTGTTCCTCGACGCTTACTGCCGCTGATAAATCTCAGCGCCTTTCTTCATGAACTCGATCGACTTCACTTCCATGCCTTTCTTCAGCGCTTCGTCGTCGGTCACGCCTTGCTGCGCCGCGAATTCGCGCACGTCCTGCGTGATCTTCATCGAACAGAAGTGCGGGCCGCACATCGAACAGAAGTGCGCGACCTTGGCCGAGTCCTTCGGCAGCGTTTCATCGTGGAATTCGCGCGCTTTGTCCGGATCGAGACCGAGGTTGAACTGGTCTTCCCAGCGGAATTCGAAGCGCGCCTTCGACAACGCGTTGTCACGCACCTGCGCGCCCGGATGGCCCTTCGCCAGATCGGCGGCGTGCGCGGCGAGCTTGTACGTGATGATGCCGGTCTTCACGTCGTCCTTGTTCGGCAACCCGAGGTGTTCCTTCGGGGTGACGTAGCAAAGCATGGCGGTGCCGAACCAGCCGATCATCGCCGCGCCGATGCCCGACGTGATGTGGTCGTAGCCGGGCGCGATGTCGGTGGTCAACGGTCCGAGCGTGTAGAACGGCGCTTCGTCGCACCATTCCAGTTGCAGGTCCATGTTCTCCTTGATCAACTGCATCGGCACGTGGCCGGGGCCTTCGATCATCGTCTGCACGTCGTGCTTCCACGCGATCTGCGTGAGTTCGCCGAGCGTCTTGAGTTCGCCCAGTTGCGCTTCGTCGTTCGCGTCGTAGATCGAGCCGGGACGCAGGCCGTCGCCAAGCGAGAAGGCCACGTCGTACGCCTTCATGATTTCGCAGATGTCTTCGAAATGTTCGTACAGGAAGCTTTCCTTGTGATGCGCGAGGCACCACTTCGCCATGATCGAGCCGCCGCGCGAGACGATGCCCGTCATGCGCCTGGCCGTGAGCGGCACGTATTGCAGACGCACGCCCGCATGGATCGTGAAGTAGTCGACGCCTTGCTCGGCCTGCTCGATCAGCGTGTCGCGGAAGATTTCCCAGGTCAGATCCTCGGCCTTGCCGTTGACCTTTTCCAGCGCCTGATAGATCGGCACCGTGCCGATCGGCACCGGCGAGTTGCGGATGATCCACTCGCGCGTTTCGTGAATGTGCTTGCCGGTGGACAGATCCATCACCGTGTCGCCGCCCCAGCGGATCGCCCACGTCATCTTGTCGACTTCCTCGCCGATCGACGACGTCACCGCCGAGTTGCCGATGTTCGCATTCACCTTCACGAGGAAGTTGCGGCCGATGATCATCGGCTCGCTTTCCGGGTGATTGATGTTGTTCGGAATGATCGCGCGGCCGCGGGCGACTTCCTCGCGCACGAATTCGGGCGTGATCTCCTTCAGACCGTCGGGGCCGAACGCGCTCGCGCCGAACGCCTGGCCCGGATGCTGGCGGCCCATCATCGCGGCGAGTTTTTCGCCGTTCGGGCCGCTCGTCTTCAGGCTTTCCAGATAGGCGGCGCGCTGCTGGTTCTCGCGAATCGCGATGTATTCCATTTCCGGCGTGATGATGCCGCGACGCGCGTAGTGCATCTGCGACACGTTGGCGCCCGCCTTGGCGCGGCGCGGCGTGCGGTGCAGGCCCTGGAAGCGCAATTCTGCGGTGGCGGGGTCGGCGGCGCGTTCGCGGCCGTAGTCGCTCGTGAGACCCGTCAGCGCTTCGGTGTCGCCGCGCTCTTCGATCCAGGCTTGACGCAGCGCGGGCAGACCGGCGCGGATGTCGATCTTCGCCTCAGGATCGGAGTAGGGGCCCGACGTGTCGTAGACATAGACCGGCGGATTTTTCTCGCCGCCGAAACTGTCCGGCGTATCGGCCTGGGAGATTTCACGCATCGGCACGCGGATGTCGGGCCGCGAGCCGGTCACGTAGACCTTGCGCGAATTCGGCAGCGGGGCGACAGCGGCGGCATCGACGTGGGCGTCGGCGGAAAGGAACTTCGGATTGGCGTTCATGCTTATCTCCTGTGTCGACCAGAGTTGGCGCTGGTCCCATGCAAGGCAATGTGGGGCCGCTAAGCAGGAGATGAGATGAATGTCGTCGGAAATCGCGAGAAATGAAACCAGACCCGCTGCGAAATCCGTACGCTTCCCTGCGCTGGCATTATCCAGATCAGGTTCAAAGGGTATTTCTCACCCACGCAACACGGACCTCCAACCTCCGTGCGACGCAGGACCCCCGCGTTAGCAGCGCACACAATACACTGCGCGAGCGCTGCTTGGCAACCGTCTCGATAATTCGAACGCCGGTCGGCGGCGTACTATTCCATGAAGACCGCGGCGCGGCCGGACATGATGCGGCGCAACAGTGGCGCCTCGCACGCGTGCCGCTTACAACATGAAATCACAACGTGAAATCGTCGGCGGCTTCCGGTTGAAACAGGATTTTGTCGAGCTTCAGCACCTTCGGCGTGCCGCTCGGCGGCGTGAAGCTGATGCGTTCGCCGCGTTTGGCGCCGAGCAAGGCAAGTCCGACCGGCGAGAACACGTTTAGGCGGCCCTGCGCGAAATCCGCATTGGGCGGATAGACGACGGTCCAGGTCATGTGCTCGCCAGTGCTTTCGTCGATCAGCGTGGCTTGCGAATTCATCGTGACCACGTTGGCGGGAATCTCGCGGGCGTCGACGATCACCGCGCGTTCCAGCACGTCGTCGAGCATGTCCTGCATTTTCGCGTCGGCGCCCGGCGCGGCCGCATGCTTCTCGAGACGGGCGACGTCGAGTTCGGTGAGGTAACAGGTTTTCGTCTTTTTCATGACGGGTGCTCCAATTCAATTCAATCTGCAGGTGAGGGGACAGCGTGCGGATGAGATCGGCCCGGAGCCCGACGATGCGGCTCCGGTATAGGAGGGAGCAGCGTTAGATCGGGCGCCGGGCGGCGGGAAGCGGGAGCGTTCGGGACGGCTCGCCGGCATGGCACCGTGCGACGTCCGCGCACGCGTACCCGGTCGCGCCGCGGCGGCGCAAACGGGTGAAGGCACGGTAAGTCGGAAAGCGCATGAGAGTAGCCGGCAAGGTCGAAAGAAAGAGGTTCGCACAAGCGCCGCAAGACAGGGAACCGGCGCGATGGAAGACCCATGTTAGCACGGGCCATGCGCCCCTCAGTCTCTCAATTCGATGTCGGGCGATGCGCGGCGTCAGACAAAAAATTCAAAACGGGGTGTCATAACCCACCGCATCGTTCGACAAACGTGCAGACCCTGTTGGCGCACGTCATGCAAACCTTCCGCCGCGCGGCAAGCCGCGGAATTCGCCGCTTGCCGTTGATCGCGCCGCGGCCTTCGTTCACGGAGAATCTCATGGCAACTTCTCATGCATTGCGCGAAAGCGCGCCGCCCGCCAAGCCGCAAAGCGGCGCGATTCATCCGCTGTGGGTGCGCGTCACGCATTGGCTCAACGCACTCGCGGCCATCGTGATGATGCTCTCCGGCTGGCGCATCTACAACGCCTCGCCGATCTTTCCGGGCTTTCGTTTCGCGCCGGAAATCACGCTCGGCGGCTGGCTCGGCGGCGCGCTCCAATGGCATTTCGCGGCGATGTGGCTGCTGGTCTTCAACGGTCTCTTGTATCTCGCGCTGAATCTCGCGAGCGGGCGCTTCGTGCGCAAGTTCCTGCCCATCTCGCCGCGCGCCGTGCTGCACGACCTCATCGCCGCGCTGACCGGCAAGCTCTCGCACGCCGATCTGCGCGTCTATAACGCGGTGCAGAAATTCGCCTACCTGTTCGTCGTTTGCGACCTGATCGTGCTGGTGCTGTCGGGCCTCGCGATCTGGAAGTCGGTGCAGTTTCCGCTGCTGCGCGAACTGATGGGCGGCTACGACAACGCACGCATCGTCCACTTCTTCGCGATGTCGCTGATGGCGGCGTTCATCGTCGTGCATCTGGCGATGGTGGCGCTCGTGCCGCGCTCGCTCGTCGCCATGCTGCGCGGACGTTGAGCCGCTTACGCCAAGCCCGAGGATACCGAATCATGAACAAGCCCAATCCAGAATCCGCTCGGCCGACCGGCCAACGGCTCGACCGCGAGTCGATCCTGATCGACGCCCGGCGCGAACTCGCGATGCCGTCGCGGCGCCTCTTCGGCAAACGGCTGCTGACGCTCGGCGGTTTGTCGATGCTGACCGGCTGCTCGCTGACCGACGACGAATCGGTCAACACGTTCCTCACGGCCGTATCGCGCCTGAACGATCGCGCGCAAGCCGCGCTGTTCGATCCGAAGCAGCTTGCGCCGACCTACACCGAAGCGCAGATCACCCGGCCGTTTCCGTTCAACGCGTACTACGGCATCGACGAAGTGCCCGAGGTCGACGGCGCCGGCTACAAGCTGAAGATCAGCGGACTCGTGACCGGTCAGCGCGTCTGGAGCTTGCCCGAGCTGTATGCGCTGCCGCATGCGGAGCAGATCACGCGGCACATTTGCGTGGAAGGGTGGAGCGCGATCGGCCGCTGGGGCGGCACGCCGTTCGCCGATTTTCTGCGGCGCATCGGCGCGGACACCAGCGCGAAATACGTCGGCTTCAAATGCGCCGACGACTATTACGAAAGCATCGACATGCCGACCGCGCTGCATCCGCAAACGCTCCTCACGTTCGAATACGACGGCGAGCGTCTGCCCGCGAAATACGGCTTCCCGATGAAGCTGCGCATGCCGACCAAGCTCGGCTACAAGAATCCGAAGCACATCGTCGAGATGTTCGTCACCAACACGTATCCTGGCGGCTATTGGGTCGACCAGGGCTACAACTGGTTCGGAGGCTCCTGACGCGCGCGGGTCGCCGCATGCCGCATTCCAATGCGCGACCCCAGGCGGCAGAAGCTTCGGAAACACGCCGGCATGAGCAAGGCGCCGGCTCTATTCATTCACGACAACGGAGTCATCCCATGAAGAAGTTTGCAATCGCAGCAATCGCCGTCGCTTTCCTGACCAGCGGCGGCGCGGCATTCGCGCAGGCAAGCGGCGCGATGTCCAACGATTCGATGTCGCACGACGCCATGTCGAAGGATTCCATGTCGAAGGACGGCATGAAGAAGGACGGCATGAAGAAGCACGACAAGATGAAAAAGGACGGCGACGCGATGGGCATGAAGCACGAAGCGTCCGGCGCAATGGCGAACTGAGCGCGCTGTTCGATGCCCGCCGCATAGCCCGAAAGGGCTTGGGGCGCGCGCGCTGAAAGCCGGGGAAACGTCCCCGGCTTTTTTGTTGCGGGCACGCAAAAAATTACGATTCTTTCGCACGGCGCGGTGGGCGCTTACTGCATAATGCGATGCGCGCCCAACATTGGACGCGTGTCAGCCGTGGAGCGATTTCCTTCGACCACCGCGGCGTTGTGGCCCCTTTGGCCATCTATCGTCTTCTCGTTCCACCAACATGTCCGCCAGCCTCGCCCGTCAGACCGCATCGCCGATGCGGTGTCCGCCATCCCGCCACGGGGTCTTCAGCGGGGGCGCGGCGCCTCGAGCGGCATGGGCGGGTTGAACGCATGTCGTCGCAACTTCCCAGCCTTTTTTCGCGCCTTGTCCCGGGTGGTTTTTCCATCCGTTTGCCGCAGTCGCGCAACGGACAGATCGCGCTCGCGCTCGCCGTCGTCTACCTCGTGTGGGGTTCGACGTATCTCGCCGTGCACGTCGCGCTCGGTTCGTTTCCGCCGCTGCTGCTGTCCGGTCTGCGCAACCTGTTTGCCGGCGTAGGGCTGTTCATCTTCGCGGCGCGCCGCAATCCGGTCTGGCCGAGCGCCGCCGAGATCGGCAATGCGGGACTCGTCGGCACGATGCTGGTGGGTTTGTCGAGCGGCATGCTGGCCTATGGGATGCGCACGGTCGGCACCGGCACCGCAGCGGTGATGGTCGCGACCGTGCCGCTGTTCGCGACGGTGATCGCGGCGGTGGCGGGGCGCAAGATCGGCCGGGGCGAGTGGTTCGCGGTCGGCCTCGGGTTGGTCGGCATCGCGATCCTGAGCCACGGCGACGAAACGCCGGGCTCGGCGGGCGGCAGTCTCGCGATTCTGTGCGGCGCGCTGTTCTGGGCCGGCGGCGCGCATCTGGCCGGGCGGCTGAAGCTGCCATCGGACCTGTTCCTGTCGACCTCGCTGCAAATCGGCCTGGGCGGCGCGATGTCGACGCTGGTCGCGCTGGTTTCCGGTGAACGGATGCTGGAAGTGCGCTTTCTGCCGCTGCTGGCGTTCATCTACCTGATGCTGATCGGCACGATGACCGCGTACGTCGCGTACGGCTTCCTGATCCGGCACACGAGCCCGATCATCGCCAGCAGTTGCATGTACGTGAATCCGGTGGTGGCGGTGGCGCTCGGCGCGTTGCTGCTCGGCGAGCCGGTCACGCGCTCGACGGTGATCGCGACCATCGTGATTCTGGCGAGCGTGGGCCTGTCTTTCTGGTTCGATTACCGGAAGAAGGCGCTCGCCTGAGCGTGTGCGAGGCACCGCCGCAGTGGCGCGGCGGCGCGAACACGACAGCACGACAGCACGACAGCACGACAGCACAAACCACGGCGGCGCACTCCCTTCAGCATCAAAGCGCCGCCGCTACTTCCGCGCCTTCGCGAATCGCGCGTTTGGCATCCAGTTCCGTCGCGACTTTCGCTCCGCCAATCACGTGATAGCGCGGACTCTGTGTCTCCACCGACCTCTCCGCCGCAACCACGCCCGCCGCCGCGGCCTGCGGCAGCAGATCGCGCAGCGATTCCTGCCCCGCGCACACCACGATCGTGTCCACATCCAGCCATGCCTCGACGCCCTCACGCGCGATCTTCAAACCGCGCGCGCCGATCTCCAGATACGACACGCCGCCGAGCGTCTTCACGCCGTTCCTGGCGAGCGTCGCGCGATGCACCCAGCCGGAAGTCTTGCCGAGCCCCATGCCGAGCTTGCCGGCCTTGCGCTGCAACAGCCAGATTTGCCGCGCCGGCTTGGGCGGCGCCGGCGCTTTCAGACCGCCGCGCTCGCGCACCGCGAGATCGACGCCCCATTCGTCGAGCCACGCGTCGCGCGGCATCGGCAACGGCTCGCCCGGACGATGTAGCAGGTACTCGCTGACATCGAAGCCGATGCCGCCCGCGCCGATCACCGCGACGCGTGCGCCGACCGGCGCGCCGCGCAGCACGTCGACGTAGGACAGCACGTTCGGCCCGTCGATGCCGGGAATCGCCGGCCGCCGCGGCACGATGCCGGTGGCGACGATCACGTCGTCGTAAGCGCCCGTGGCGAGCAGCGCGGGATCGACGCGCGTATCGAGCCGCACGTCGACGCGATGACGCCGCAACTGGCTCTGAAAATAGCGGATCGTCTCGCCGAATTCCTCCTTGCCCGGCACGCGCATCGCCAGGTTGAACTGGCCGCCGATGGTTGGGCTCGCATCGAACAGCGTCACGCGATGCCCGCGCGAGGCCGCCACCGTCGCCGCCGAGAGTCCCGCCGGACCCGCGCCGACCACCGCCACCGAGCGCACCGCCGGTCCTGAAACGGTCCGATAGACCAGTTCGGTCTCGCGTCCGGCACGCGGATTCACGAGACACGTCGCGCGCTCGTTCCTGAACGTGTGATCGAGGCAAGCCTGATTGCAGGCGATACAGGTGTTGATTTCGTGCGCGCGTCCCTCGGCGGTCTTCACGACGAACTCGGGATCGGCCAAGAGCGGCCTCGCCATCGAGACCAGATCGCCGGCTCCCTGCGCGAGCAGTTCCTCGGCGACCTCGGGCGTATTGATGCGGTTCGACACGATCACCGGCACCTTCACGGCGGCCTTCAAGCGCGCGCTGAGCGCGGCGAAGGCCGCGCGCGGCACCGAGGTCACGATGGTCGGCACGCGCGCCTCGTGCCAGCCGATGCCCGTGTTGAACATCGTCACGCCGGCCGCTTCGAGCGCCTTTGCAACCTGCACGGTTTCGTCCCACGTGTTGCCGCCTTCGACCAGATCGATCAACGAAAGACGGTACACGACGATGAAGCGCTCGCCGCACACCGCGCGCACCTGTTCGACGATCTCGCGCGCGATGCGCATGCGGTTCTCGATGCTGCCGCCATAGCGATCGTCACGACGATTGGTGCGCGGGCAGAGGAACTGGTTGAGCAGATAACCTTCGCTGCCCATGATCTCGATGCCGTCGTAACCGGCGCGCTGCGCGAGACGGGCGCAGCGCGCATAGTCGCGCACGGTGCTCGCGATGCCGGCGAGACTCAGCGCGCGCGGCGTGAACCTCGAGATCGGCGATTTGATAGCGGATGCCGATACGACGAATGGCTGATAACCATAGCGGCCCGCATGCAGGATCTGCAGCGCGATCTTGCCGCCTTCGGCATGCACGGCCCCGGTCAACAGCCGATGATTGCGCAGATCGAACACGCTGTTCAACGTGCCGCCGAACGGCAGCAGCCAGCCTTGCCGATTCGGCGAGATGCCGCCCGTGACGATCAGCCCCACGCCGCCTTTCGCGCGCTCGCGGAAATAGGCGGCCAGCTTCGGGTAATGCCAGAAGCGGTCCTCCATGCCGGTGTGCATCGAGCCCATCACCACGCGGTTGCGCAAGCGGGTGAAGCCCAGGTCGAGTTCGGCGAGTAAGTGTTGGTAAGACATGCAGGGCGCCGTGTAAGTATTGGATGCGCACGAACAATACACCGCTCGCTCGGCCAACCTTCCGAGGAAACTTTCTAATCCTCGCAATGCATTGTCCCGTAAGACATTCCCAAGCCGCCGTAAGCCATGGCGTCCCCTGCGGCACACGCATTGCTCGTTGCGAGCGTCCATCGACATGGACCGCGCCGTTCGAAAAACAGGCGCGATGTGAGACAGGGATAGGAGGGGCAGCTTCGTTTCGACAGAGCCGGCGAGAACCATTCCAACGATCAACGAGCACGGTTGCGCACGGCGTGACATTCGAGGTGGCACGCCCGCAAATCAATGGGTCCAGCGCCCAACATCGATATAGGTGAATACAAATGAAACTAATCCGAACCATGACGGCTCTGGTTGCCGTCGCAGCAGTTCTGAGCGCATGCGGAGGCGGCTCCGACGACGTCGGCAAGGAACTCGGACTGACCAATCCGCAGATCCATTTCATCCACGCGATTCCGAGCGGGCCGGCATTGGACTTCATCGTGAACGGCACGGCGCCCTCGGGACAAACCAACGTCGCCTATAAAGGCGTGACCAATTTCACCAACATCAACACGGGTTCGACCTCGGTCGCCTACGCGGCGACGGGCACGACCACCGCGCTCGCGAGCGGCACCTTCCCCAATGTCGCGAAGGGTCACGAATACACGGTGCTGGCTTTGCCAGGCTCGAGCGCGCCGGATATCGGCCTGATCGACGATCCTTTCGACAAGGGCCTGCTGTCCAATAGCGCGCGTTTGCGCGCGTTCAACGCGTCGGCGAACGCGACCAACCTCGACCTGTATCTGGTTCAGTCCACCAACACCAACATCGCCGGCATGTCGCCGACGATGGCGGGCGTGGCGTTCAAGAACGCGGTGCCGCCGACCGGTCAGGATTCGATCTACGTGTCCGGCGGCACCTACGTGCTGATCGCGACCGTGGCCGGCAGCAAGACGCCGATCTTCCAGTCGACGTCGTTCACGCTGTCGAACAATGCCGACTGGCTGGTGACCTCGGTGCCGATCGCCGGCACGCTGAGTCAGCTCGTGCCGGGGCAGATCCATCTGCTGGTGGCGCAGAACGGCAACACGAGCACGCCGAGCGTCGAGTTGACGAACACGCTGACGGGGCAATGAGCGCGCCAAACCTGCGCATGGCCGCGGCCGATGTGAACTAACACACGCGGCGAACGCATGCGACAGGCGACAAGCGCCAGGGGAGGACGGGGCGGCGATCCACGCGAGTGGATCGCCGTTTTGTTTGCAAGGCCGCCAGCGAATGCAACGGCGTGCTGCGTACTGCGCGCTGCCATAAAAAAACCGCCGCGGTTTCCCGCGGCGGACTCTGGAGATCCTGCATGACCCGGCGCCGCTAGACGCCTGGCGCTCGATCCATTGCAAGCTGCTTATTTGGCTTTTTCGGCCGAATTCGTAATGGCGCTGCCGCCCTTCGAAATGTCCTCGCCGGCTCCCGAAATGGTGTTGCAACCGGCGAGTGCGGCCGTCCCTGCAATGAGAAGCAAAGCGATCAGTCGATTCATGAAAGTTCTCCTTGTCGAGAATGCATCGGTTGATGTTGTCGTCCGACGGTGGCGTGAGCCGGTCGGCCCGGTCTGATTGCATGTTAAAAAATGAGCGGGGACGGCGCTGTCGGTTGCGCTGCGATTTTGCTGTAGGCGTGCTCCGGTGTTTGCGTCGGCGCACTCCTACAGAAGTTCTCGCGTGTCCCGCAGCGCCTGGCTACACGGAGGTT
This sequence comes from Paraburkholderia terricola, assembly GCF_003330825.1. NCBI lineage: Bacteria > Pseudomonadati > Pseudomonadota > Betaproteobacteria > Burkholderiales > Burkholderiaceae > Paraburkholderia > Paraburkholderia terricola. Next base: position 2,723,703 of record NZ_CP024941.1, on the reverse strand, counting down.
TTCGACGGCGCCGCCGCGCCGGCGTTGGGCATCACCACGTGGATATCGGTGCCGTTCGGCACGCCGCGCCGGATGTCGAAGCGTCCGCCATGCGCGGCGACGCGCTGACGCATGCCGAGCAGCCCGTGCGTGTGCGTGCGTTTCAGATCGGCGGGCGTGATGCCGACGCCGTTGTCGGCAATGTGCAGCGCCACTTCACCGTCGCCGACCTGCAACGCGATCGACACCTTCGAGGCGCGCGCGTACTTGGCGGCGTTCGTGAGCGACTCCTGCGCGACCCGGAAGAGCGCGATCTCCGTCTGCTCGTCGAGCTGGATATCGTCGGCGGGCAGGTGCAGATCGAGCATCCAGTTGTTGCGCTGCGCGGCTTCGTCGGCGAGCGTGCGCAGCGCGGTGACGAGCCCGAAGTTCGCCAGCACCGTGGGTCGCATGTCCTCGATGATGCGGCGCTTGAGCGCGATGCCCTGGTCGAGATTGGCGAGCGCGCGCTTCAGCTTCTCGGAGACATCCGGCTCGCTGTTCTTCAGCTTGCGGTTGGCCCACGCCACGTCCATCTTGCTCGCGGTAAGAATCGCGCCGAGTTCGTCGTGCAACTCGCGCGCGAGCTGGGTCTTTTCGTTTTCGCTGACCGCCTGCAAGTGCCAGCCCAGCGCTTCGAGCTGACGGGTGCGCTCATTGACGAGCTGATCGAGTTCTTCCTGCTGCGTGATCAGTTGACGCTGCACGCGCGCCTGACGGTCGATCTGTATGCCGAGATTGCGAAACAGCAGGATGAACAGCACGATGTTCAGCGCCGACAAGCCGGCCGCGCACAGCGTGGAGATGCGCTGATCGGCGCGGCTCGCGGCGAGCGCATGCTGCGCGCGGCGCTCCTCGTTATCGCGCAGCAGCGTGAGCGTGCTGTCGATCAGCGAGGCGTCGACGGCGCCGGCCTCGCTCGTGCTGCTGCAAGCGCGGAGATCGAGGGGATGCGGCGCGGCCTGTTGCATCGCGGCAGCGCCCGCGCCGATGCGCGCCTCGATCAGCGTCGCGACCTGCGCGAAGCTCGCCGACTCGGCGGTGTCCGCCTTGCCGCCGTGGTAGAAGCCGGTCAACTGCCGCCCGCTCTGGCGAATCCGGGCGGCAGTCGCGCAAAAATCCCGCGCGGGCGCGTCCTGCTTCGTCAGAAGAAACCGGTCTTGCTGCGCGCTCAGATGCGCCACCTGGCTCGCGAGCATGCTCAACTGCACGGTGACGTCGCGCGCCTCGAGCGCGGTTTCGTATTCGGCGGCGATGCGCTCGCGCGCCGTCTCGAGAATCACGAGGCCGCCCACGGTGATGACGATCGCGACCGTCATCGCGATCGCCCAACTGCGATTGCGCATCCAGGCGCTGAGCCGCGCCGCGGCGCCTGGGTGCTGCCCGTTCGACACGTTCTGCATATCTGACACGTCGGGTTCCTGGCTCGGAGCTTCAGTGTAACGTCGCGCGGCTCGAGGCTGGCGGCGTAACGCTGCCGTAATCGAATGTCAGCGGATTCTCACACGAAAACCGGAGCGCGTCGGAATGCGCGCGCGGTCGACGACCGATAGGATGAACGTGGTCGTTCAACCGTTTTGCAGGAGGAAGCCATCATGCTGAAATGGGCGTTGTTCTTCGCCGTCGTCGCGGTGATCGCCGGCCTTCTCGGGTTTACCGGCGTGGCGGCGGGCGCCGCGGCAATTGCGAAAGTCCTGTTCGTGGTGTTCGTGATTCTGTGTGTGGTGTTCCTCGTGCTGGGCTTCGTGGTGACGAAAAAAATCATCGATTAGCGACGCTCGACGCACGCTTTGCACGCCGCGTCTTTTGAAATTGAAGCGCGGTTCGTTCGATACGAATACCAACAGGAAGGAGAGTTGCCATGCTTCACTATGCCATCGTCTTTTTCGTCATCGCGCTGATTGCCGCCGTATTCGGCTTCACGGGCATCGCGGCGGGCGCGGCCGAAATCGCGAAGATCCTGTTCTACATTTTCCTCGTCGTGTTCGTCGTCACGCTGCTGCTCGGCGTATTCCGAACGTAGACGAAATGCACTTGCTCGAAGGAGCATCGGGTGCGATTGGTGCCCGATGCGCCATCCCCACCGTACCGGATAAAGGAGAGACTCAATGGCGAACTCACCTGGCGCCCAAGGCGCGGCATCCCAATCGCGCGATCCATTCGTGATGGACGTCCGAAAGATCCGCGAGGACGCGCGCAAGCACATGTCTGACGGGCCGGTCACGCAAAGCTATGGCGCGGACCGCGAGACGGTGCTCAAGCTGCTCAACGACGCACTGGCGACCGAGATCGTCTGCACGCTGCGTTACAAGCGGCATTACTTCATGGCGAAGGGCATCAACTCCGAGGCCGTGGCCGCGGAATTCGCGCAGCATGCGAAAGAAGAGCAGGAACACGCCGACCGCATCGCCGAGCGCATCGTGCAACTGGGCGGCGAGCCGGATTTCGCGCCGGACGGTTTGCGAACGCGCGCGCATTCGGAATACAAGGAAGGCGGGAATCTGACGGATATGATCCGCGAGAATCTGGTCGCCGAGCGTATCGCGATCGACACGTATCGCGAGATCGTTCGCTATCTCGGCGAGAAGGACGTGACCACGCGGCGTCTCTTCGAGGAAATCCTCGCTGTTGAAGAAGAGCATGCCGACGACATGGCGGACCTGCTTCAGGGTCGCGAGTAGCGAATAACGAATACTCGACGAAGAACCAACGAAGAACCAACGCATAACCAACGCATAACCGGTGTGCGAAAGCGCCCGAGGGCGGCCGACGCATGCCGGAGATCATTACAATGTCTGCTTCGGAGCGTTTTCCCTGGCACGGACACCAAAACGATGATTCGAGTGCTGATAGCTGACGACCATGCGATCGTCCGAGGCGGTTTCAGGCAGTTCGTCGCGGACGAGCCGGACATGTGCGTCGCGGCGGAAGCCGCCACCGGCGACGAGACCATCAGTCTCGTGCGCGAGCAGGCGTTCGACGTGGTGCTGCTCGACATCGCGATGCCGGACAAGAACGGCATCGACACCTTGCGCGTGATCAAGCAGATTCGTCCCGAGCAGGGCGTGCTGATTCTGTCGGGTTATCCCGAGAGCCAATACGCGATCAACCTGCTGCGCGCCGGTGCGAACGGTTATCTGAACAAGGACTGCGAGCCCGAGGAAATCGTGCGGGCGATTCGCGCGGTGGCGCGCGGGCATCGCTATCTGTCCGAGGCGGTGGCCGACACGCTCGCCGACAATCTCGACAAGCCGGCCGCGGGCAGGCCTCACGAAGCGTTATCCGAGCGCGAATTCCAGATCTTCTGCAAGCTCGCGGCGGGCCGGATTCCGACCGAGATCGCGGAGGAACTGCATTTGTCGGTCAAGACGGTGAGCACGTACCGCGCTCGCGTGCTGGAGAAAATGCGGTTGGCGAACAATGCCGATCTGACGTATTACGCGATCAAGAACGGCTTGATCGAATAATGGACGATCGAGATACTCCGATGAACAGCGAATCGAACCTCGTTGACGACCCGGCCCGCCGCGCGCCGTTGCGGGTGTTGCTGATCGAGGATTCGCCGCTGATCCGCAGGAGCCTGGTGGAAGCGATCGACGCGTCCGGCTTGCTGCGCGTGGCCGCCTACGCCGATTCCGCCGACGAGGCTATCGCGCTGCTGAACGGCGAGGCGTTCGATGCGGTGATCGTCGACTTGCAGTTGAAGCGGGGTTCAGGCGTACCCGTGCTGGCGTACTTGCAGCGCGAAGGGCTGATCGATTCCGTGTTTGCTGCGGTGCTGACCAATCATGCGTTGCCGGCTTATCGGGAACGATGTGAGCAGTACGGGGTGCGGCATTTCTATGACAAGTCGTTCGAATTCGATCGGGTGATCGATGCGCTGAATGAGTATGCGTCCGCGCGGCAGCGGTAGCGGCAGCGGTAGGGCAGACTACCGCGCGGCCGAGCAGCCGCAGCCGCACGGCAAATAGCAACCTCACGCGGCAACGTCCGCCGCGGGCACCCCGCTCAAGGCATTCCGAATCGCATCCGCCAACTCCCCAGCGGCAAACTTCGCCACATACCCGTTGGCCCCGGCATTCCTCACGTGCGCCTCGTTCGCGGCCCCGGTCAGCGACGAATGAATGATCACCGGAATATCGCGGGTGCGCTCATCGGCCTTGATCTGCCGGGTCAGCATGAACCCGTCCATCTCCGGCATCTCCAGGTCCGTCAGCACGAGGGCAATACTATCCTTGACCCGCGTCCCGTTAGCCTCGGCTTCGCGCGCGACTTCCTGCAACGTGTGCCAGGCCTCTTCACCGGTCTTGGCCATCACGAAGTCGGCGCCGATCGCGGTCAACGCCTGCTCGATCAGCTTGCGGGCGAAACCGGAATCGTCGGCGGCAAGAATTTTCGCGCCGCGCCGAATGCCCAGCGCTTCGCCGACGGACGCCGGGTCCACGCTCGGATGCTGCGACGGAAACACGTCGCGCAACACCTGCTCCACGTCGATCACCTGAGCGAGCCGCGAGTCGCCCGTGTTGCCGTCGATGCGGGCAATGCTCGTGACGAGATTGCCGCCGGCCGCGCCCTCGGCGGACAGCACCTGATTCCATTCGAGCCGCACGATGTCGTCGACTTCCTCGACCGCGAACGCCTGCGTCGAACGCGCGAATTCGGTCACGAGCAGGATATTCAGCCCGCGCGTGGGCTCGCAGCCCATCAGCCGCGGCAGGTCGATCACGGGAATGATCTGCCCGCGAATGTCCACCGCGCCCATCACGAACGGCGATGAACCGGCGATCGGCGTGACCGGCGGCATGGTCGAGATTTCACGCACCTTGAACACGTTGATGCCGTAAAGCTCGTGTGCGTCGCTGCCGGGCACCGAGCCCAGCCGGTACAGCAATAACTCGAACTTGTTGGAACTGGTCAAGTTGCTGCGTTCGTCGTTCGCGCGGTGATCTACTGCCATCGAATCTCTCCAGGATTGCGTGCGTGTGGTGCGCCATGCATACGTTGCGTGTGGCCCTGGCGCGCGCCTTACATCCCTGTTATCGGCGCGATGCCCGGAAAGTTCAGCGATTCGTGCTTGTTTACTCGAATTCCCATGGTTAACACGCATGCCTTTGATTGGGGACCAAAGCGGCAGCGTCGCTGCGGCCGCTTGCGGTCATTCATCTGAGCGTTACCTGCCGTTACAGAAGCGACAGCGTCGTTTCACATGGTGCGCCGGGCGGCTCCTAGAATTCACAGCGATAAAAGCGTGGCGCCGCCAGCGGCTCGCAAGCCGCCTGCGTAAGTTGAGCGCAGCCCACGGCATCCGGGGCGCGCACGCATCGCTGTTGTTTCGCTTCACTCCAAGGAGAAAATATGATCCGCTTGCCTCTCGCAACCCTCACCCGTGCCTGCGTCGCCAGCCTGCTCGTCGTCGCCACCGCGGCCAATGCTCAAACCGCGCCGGCCCCCGCTCCGACCACCGCCGCCCCGGCCACAGCGGCGGCGGACGCCACCCGTCTGCATGCCGCCGATCAGACCTTCATCGCGGACGGCACCAAGGCCGTCGCGACCCAACGCGACGCGGCACGCATCGCCACCGCGCGTTCCTCCGACCGCGACGTCAAGGCATTCGCCGAACGCATCTCGGCCGACAACGCGAAGATTTCGGACGCGCTGCGCGCAGCCAGCCCGCGTGGCGTCGATGTGCCGAAGAACGATCCCGACATGGCGGTGCTCGCGAGCATCAACAATCTGCGCGGCGCCGAATTCGACAAGGCTTATATCGAGCAGGTCGCACTCGCCGGCCAGCAGAAGGCGTTGTCGGCGTTCCAGGCGGAAATCGCTTCGGGCCGCGACGAGCAGTTGAAGGCCGTCGCCAAGAAGTCGTTGCCGATCATCCAGGAGCACTACGCGATGGCTCAGGCACTCGCCAAACGGAAGCATCTGTCCGTCGCGGCGCAGTAAAGCAACACGCGGCACCCCACGCGGCATCGGCATGTGCACCGTCGAGCCGCGATAAAAATCCACGGTCACGCCTCGTCTTTGCAACACCTCAACGCCAGAATCCTTGTCAGCCTGCCGGCGCGATTGCGCCGGCGCGCGTAGACTGAATGCCCGTTAATCGACGGGCCAGGCCAAGGAGTTCATCAATGGAATACAGACATCTGGGTGCGTCCGGCTTCAAGGTGCCGGTGCTGAGTTTCGGCACCGGCACGTTCGGCGGCAAGGGCGAATTTTTCGAGGCGTGGGGCGCCACCGACGTCGCCGAAGCGCGGCGTCTGATCGACATCTGTTTCGACGCGGGCGTCACCCTGTTCGACACCGCGGACATCTATTCGAACGGCGCCTCCGAGTCGGTACTCGGTGAGGCGCTCAAGGGCAAGCGCGACAAGGCGCTCATTTCGACCAAGGCGACCTTTCGTTTCGACGACGCGCCGAACAGCGTCGGCTCGTCGCGCTTTCACCTGATTCAGGCGGTGGATTCGGCGCTCAAACGCTTGCAAACCGATTACATCGATCTGTTCCAGTTGCACGGCTTCGATGCGAAAACGCCGATCGCCGAAGTGATGTCCACGCTCGACGATCTCGTGCGCGCCGGCAAGATCCGCTATACCGGCGTATCGAATTTTTCCGGCTGGCATCTGATGAAATCGCAGGACATCGCGGACCGCTACGGTTATCCGCGCTATGTCGCGAATCAGGCGTATTACTCGCTGGTGGGCCGCGATTACGAATGGGAGTTGATGCCGCTCGGCATCGATCAGGGCGTGGGCGCGGTGGTGTGGAGTCCGCTCGGCTGGGGGCGTCTGACCGGCAAGATCAAACACGGCCAGCCGCTGCCGGATACGAGCCGCTTGCATAAAACCGCCGACATGGGACCGCCGGTGCCGGACGAGTATCTGTTCCGCGTGCTCGATGCGGTCGACGAAGTCGCCGCCGAAACCGGCAAGACGGTGCCGCAGATCGCGCTGAACTGGCTGTTGCAGCGGCCTACGGTGTCGACGGTGCTGATCGGCGCGCGTAACGAGGAACAGTTGCGGCAGAACCTCGGCGCGGTGGGCTGGAATCTGACGCCCGAGCAGATGGCGAAACTCGACGCGGCCAGCGCCGTGCGTCCCGCTTATCCGTACTGGCATCAGGAAGGATTCGCGGAGCGCAATCCGAAGGCGGTGTAAGCGGCACGCGCTCCGGCTCCGCGTCTCCTTTCGCGAGTTCGGCCGGAGCGGCGCACGGTCCGCTGTCATGACGGCGGACTGCATCGGGATACGCGAACGCCGGCAACCGGTTTTTAGGCCACGCCGCCGTTCGCACGCAAGACCTGTCCATTGACCCAGCCCGCGTCGGGACCGGTGAGGAACGACACGACCGAGGCGATATCGTCCGGCTGGCCGAGGCGTTGCAGCGGCGGCATGTTGGCGAAGGTCTGGATCTGTTCGTCGGTCTTGCCGTCGAGGAACAGCGCCGTGGCGACCGGGCCAGGCGCCACCGCGTTCACGGTGATCTTGCGGCCGCGCAATTCCTTGGCGAACACGTGCGTGAAGGCTTCGACGGCGGCCTTGGTTGCGTTGTAGATCGCATAGCCCGGCATGTTCAGCCCGAGCGTGGTGCTGGAGAAGTTGACGACGCGTCCGCCGTCGTTCATCCGCGCAGCGGCTTCGCGCAAGGTATTGAAGGCGCCGCGCACGTTGATGTCGAAGTTATGGTCGTACAGCGCGTCGCTGGTGTCGGCGAGCGGCATGGGCTTGAGCACGCCCGCGTTGTTGACCAGCACGTCGATCTTGCCGAGTTGTTGTTCGGTGACCTCGAACATGCGGCGCACGTCGTCCGCATTCGACACGTCGGCCTGGATCGCGATCGCCCTGGTTCCCGCCGCCGTGAGTTCGGCGACGAGCGCGTCGGCTTCGTTCGAACTCGACGCGTAGTTGACGGCGACCGCGAAGCCGTCCTTGGCGAGACGTCGTGCGACCGCCGCGCCGATACCGCGGGATGCGCCGGTCACGATGGCAATTTGTGCGTTTTTGAGCCTGTTCATGATTCGTTTCCTCGATCGAAATGAGTAGGTGAAACGAATCATGGACGCTTTCGTCGCTGAGATAATCGGGCTAGACTGCGCATCATCATTCCATTTGCTTTAACAGTAGGCGGGTTAGCCCGCGCCAAGGGCCGTCGAACATGGATCGTTTCGAGGAAATGCGGGTGTTCGTGCGGATCGCCGAGCGGCAAAGCTTCACGCGCGCTTCGGACGATCTGCAAATTCCGCGCGCCACCGTCACCAATCTGATGAAGCGCATGGAGCAGCGGCTCGGCGCGCGGCTGCTCGAACGCACCACGCGCACGGTGCGGCTCACGCACGACGGCGAGGCGTACTACCGCCGCTGCGTGCGGCTGATCGCCGATATGGAGGAAGCGGAGGGCTCGTTTTCGAACGCCGCGCCGAAAGGGCTGTTGCGGGTGAACCTGCAAGGCACGCTGGCGCGGAACTTCGTGGTGCCGGCGCTGCCGGCGTTTCTCGCGCGCTTTCCGGGCATCGAACTGACGATCGGCGAGGACGATCGCCTTATCGACCTCGTGCGGGAGGGGATCGATTGCGTGCTGCGGGCGGGCCATTTGCAGGATTCGTCGATGGTCGGGCGGCGCGTCGCGCAACTGCCGCAAGTGACGGTGGCGAGTCCCGCGTATCTGGATGCGTATGGCGAGCCGGCCGATCCGTCGGCGCTCTCCGCGCATAGGGCGGTCAATTACGTATCGAGCGCGACCGGCAAGCCGGTGCCGCTCGAATTCAGCATCGACGGCCGGCAGACAGCGATGGTCCTGCCGTCGGCGGTATCGGTGACAGGCGCCGATCTCTATACCGGTTCCGCGGTGGCGGGGCTCGGCATCGTGCAGGTGCCGCGGTATCGCGTGGAGGGGGAACTGGCCGCCGGGCGGCTGAAGATCATTCTCGCGGACTTTCCGCCGCCGTCGATGCCGGTTTCGGTGCTGTATCCGCAGAACCGCCAGTTGTCGTCGCGCGTGAGGGTGTTTGCGCAATGGTTGCGCGACATCTTCGAGGCGGCTGGCGCGGCGACGCGGGCTTCACTGTGAACGGACGCGTCAACCGGGCGCGCGCCGTGGTCCGAAGACGTTGATCAGGTTGCCTTCGGGATCGCGCAGCAGGGTCGAACTGCGCGCTTCGTTGAGCGGCTGATTCGCCCACAGAAACTCGACGCCGTGTTGCGTCAGCGTGGCGGTGGCCGCGGCCAGGTCGTCGGTTTCGAACACCACGGCCTTGTAGCCCAGCACGTCCAGATGATTCGGCGGCGGCGTGCGATCGACCCGTTGCGGATCGGCATGCGGACGCGACACCAGTTCGATGCGCACCCCCGCCGCCTCGATCATCGCGTAGTCCGCGCCGACGGCATCGAAGTGCCCGCGTTCGGTCACGACGAAGCCGAATACTTTTTCATACCACGCGATCGCGTTGTTCAGATCGCCGGTGGCGAGCGCCACGTTGTTGATGCGCAGTCCGCTGACGGGCGGGGTGGTCACGGTATGTGTCGACACGAGATTGACTCCTTCACGCTGGCCATGATGGCCGAAGTATCGAGGTGCGCGCGATCATGCGGCGCGCTCGCCGTCATGCCGCTTCGGGTTGCGCACGCAGCACTCATGCGGATTTTTCGAAATCCCGTCGTCATGGCATTTTGGCGAGACGTCAGGGGCTGATCGCCATGGTGGACTCGCGTCGCCCCTTTGCCGTACTATTTTCCCGTCGAAATTGTTCGAAGGAATGGAACATGTTGTCGGAAGACGAACTGGCTTTGCTCGACGCGATTCGCGAGACCGGCAGTCTGTCGCGCGCGGCGGCGCGCCTCGGCAAGGCGCCGTCCACGATCTCGCACGCCGCGCGGCAACTGGAAACGCGTTTCGACGCGCTGCTGTTCGACCGCCGCCGCTACCGCCTGCAACTCACGCCGGCAGGCCAACTGCTCGCCGACGAAGCCGCCCGCTTGATGCTCGACATGGCGCGCATGACGCAGCGCGTGCGTCAGATCGCGAGCGGCTGGGAAGACCGCCTCTGGGTGGTCACGGACGAGATTCTCGAATTCGAATTGCTGATGCCCGTGGTGCGCGCCTTCGACGCGCTCGGCTCCGGTGTCAAGCTGCGCTTCACGCACGAAGTGTTGAGCGGCACGTGGGAAGCGTTGCGCGACGGCCGCGCCGATCTGATCGTTGGCGCGACCAATGAACCGCCGGCGATCCCCGGCTTGCGCTGGTTCGAGCTTGGCGTGATGGAGTGGGTGTTCGCGGTCGCGCCGCGGCATCCGCTGGCGAGCGTCGCGGGACCGCTCGCACGCGAACGGATACTGGAGCATCGCGCGGTGGTGGTCGCCGATTCGTCGCGCGCGACGGCGGGGCGCGCATACGGCGTGATCGGCGGACAGGCGTCGCTCGCCGTGCCGAGCATGCGCGCCAAGATTCTGGCGCAGCGGGACGGGTTGGGCGTCGGATGGCTGCCGCGTCAGCGGGTGGCTTCGTTGCTGAAGAAGGGCGAGTTGGTGGAGAAGGCGACCGCCGATCCGCGCGAGCCGAACGTGTTGTACGTCGCGTGGCGCGGCGATCATGAAGGGCGCGCGTTGCAATGGTGGCTCGAACAGTTGCGGCAACCGCGCCTTGCGAAGCGCCTCGTGCGTGGCGTCGATCTCACGATCGCCGCTTGACGCGCGAACGATGCGTTGTTTCATGCGGGCCGCGCGGTCTCTCGTGGGATCATACGCATCGTGCTGGGCAATCCTGCTTTTTGCACGGGTTTTTGCACGGTACGCGACAACAGGAGTAGGGCGATGATCGAAGGACTAGTGGGCGGGCGGCTGTACGGCGAGGCGCAGATTCGCACGGGGCAGAACGGCAGGCGGTTTGTCACCTGCAAGGTGCGGGCCGCCACCCATGACGGCGACACGATTTTCGTCAACGTGATCGCGTTCGACGACGACGTGCAAACGGCGCTGCTCGCGTTGGGCGATGCGGACAGCGTCGCGCTCAGCGGGACTTTGACGCCCAAGGTGTGGACCGACAAGAACGGTCTCGTGAAACCGGCCGTGGACATGGTCGCGCACAAGATGCTGACGGCTTACGAGGGCCGCCGCGAAGCTGACGATTGAAGTGCCCTCGCGGCCTCCATGCCGCGCTGAACGCGAAGAAATTGTTATTTTCGTGGTTAACCCCACGTCATACTCCCTCGACATAATGTCATCCTCAAGCGCGAAAAAGCCGCCCGGCATCGAGGCGGACGATCGGAACAATGTCGGGGGAAGTCATCATGAATCGCTATCGTTCGCTGGGCGTCGTCACCGGGGCGGCGCAGCTTGCCAGCGCCGACGTCCTGAGCAGAATGGCCGCCATCTGCCGCCGCCGCGCGCGGCCCATCGATCTCGTCCTCGAACAGCGGTCCTGGCCGGGACCGGCTTCGCAGAGCACGGCGAACGCGCAGTTCAAGATTCACGTATTCGACACGATGCGCGCGTTCGAAAAGCGCGGCGTCGATGCGATCGTCCTGCCGTGCTTTCTCAGCCATGTCTTTATCGACGAACTCTCGGCGAACGTGGCCGTGCCCATCGCCAACCTCATGAGCGCGCTGTCGGCGCATGTGCGGCAAGCTTATCCGTTGGTGCGCCGCATCGGCGTGCTGACGTCGGACGCGATTCGCGATAACGGTCTCTTCGAACGCTATTTCGACGCCGGGCGCTACGAGGTGCTGCATCCGCGCAACGAAGCGGGCGTCGATTGCGTGACGAACGCGGTGTACGGCGAGAACGGCATCAAAAGCGGACATCTTCATGGCCGGCCCGTGGAGTTGCTGCGCGCGGCATGCGCGGATCTCGTCGCGCAAGGCGCGGAAATCATTTTGCCGGGGCTCGCCGAGATCGCCCTGGTCGCGCGCGCGCTCGGCACGCTGGATGTACCGCTCGTCGATGCGAACCTGGTGTATGCGCGCTACGTCACGGCGGGGCAATACTCGCCGCCCAGGCGGCGCTTCAAGCTGGGCGTGCTGGGCGGCGTGGGGCCGGCCGCCACCGTCGATTTCCTGGGGAAGCTGGTGCGCAACACGCCCGCCGCATGCGACCAGGATCACATCAAGGTCATGGTCGAACACGACCCGCAGATTCCCGACCGTACCGAGGCGCTGCTCGGCGGCGGCGACGATCCGACGCTCGCGCTCTACGCCGCATGCAAAACGCTCGAAGAGGGCGGCGCGGATCTGATCGCGATTCCGTGCAATACGGCGCATGCGTTCGTCGAACGGATTCAGCCTTCGCTCGGCGTTCCGATCGTCAATATGCTGACCTGTACCGCGGATTATCTGCGCGAGTCGTTTCCCGGCTTGCGCGAAGTCGGCGTGCTGGCGACCTCGGGCACGCTCGCGAGCCGCGTCTATGAGAAAGCGCTCGAGGCGCGCGGCTTCGTGCAGATCGCGCCGGCCGCGGCCGCCCAGGCGCGGCTGATGAACGCGATCTATGGCGCGAACGGTGCGAAGGCGGGCCATCTCGCGGGCGAATGTCGCGACGACGTCGACGCGGCGGTCGATGATCTGGTCGCCCGAGGCGTGCAGGTGATCGTGCTGGGGTGTACCGAATTGCCGCTGCTGCTGCGCGGCTCGACGCTGGCGGGCCCGGGTGGACGGATGGTGCGGCTCGTCGATCCGACCGAAGTGCTCGCGCGACGCTGCGTGGCTGATGCGCTGGCGGCGAGCGGGTCCAGGCTAAGCGCGGCGCCGCTTGCGGCCGGTGATCATGGCGGCGATGAGGTTCTCACGAGTCCACACGCTCATTGCGACAGCCGCGACGATATGAACGACAACGCAACCCTGCAATGCCACCGATAACCAATAGTGGACGGTTTGGGGCCATTCTTCTCCCCAGAATGCATCGAGACGCATGACGAACCCGCTCAGGGCGAGCGCGGCAATCAAGAACCACAGCACGGCGGCCATCAAAGCGCCAAGCGGATTGTGCGACGCGTGGTGTAGCGCCTGTCCCGCAGCCAGCGAACGCAGATAAGCGACGAGTTGTGCGCGTGTGGGCCACCAGCTCGAGAACCGTGCGGGCCGTGTGCCGATCACGCCCCAGACGAGACGTGATGCGACGAGCCCGGCCGCACAGTACCCCAGCACCCGATGTATCTGGTCGGTCGGGCCGAACAGATTCCACAGGACGATGCCCGCCACCGTCCAATGCGTGAGACGAACCCAGATGTCCCAGGTCGCGACTCGCGCGCCGTGCGATGGGTGCATGGTTCGCAAGCGCTGCCGCTTACTCGATTTCCGATTTCACGACGGCCAGCGTCTTGGTGTCGTAATAGATCTCGACCTTCTTGCCGTCCTTATTGTGGCCGTAGATCTCGTAGCAGTTGCCGTCGACCTTGAACTTCTTGATCTTGTAGCCCTGCGCTTCCAGTTGAGCGCGCGCGTCCGACTCCTTGATCCATTCGCTCTTCGGATGCGCCGTGCAATCGGCCTTCGCGAAAGCCGCATTCGACGCGGCTACGGCCGCCAGCAACACCATAAGCTTGAACATGAATATCCGTCTCCTGATTGAAAATGACCGATGACGCCGGGAAATCGATTCCTGAGCTTGCCGGGCGGCAAAAGCATGAACGGCAATCGCGGGGACCGTTCACGGCGACCGCCAGTATAACGGTGCCCGCCGCGCCGGAAAGGGTTTTGAAAGCAGGCGCGAGCGAAAGTCGCACCCTGTGGGAAGCGACTTTGCGAGCGTGCGGCGTCGTGGAAAACTGTATGAATATACAGTATAGTATCCCGTCGTAACCAGGCCTTCGGCGTGTGTTCCCGCCGGCCTGGCTGCATCGAACTTGCGCGGTCGCGAGGCGTCCGTGAGAGGTGGCCCACTCATTCAGACGGTCGAAAAAATTGTCATCCAACGGCACTATCAAGATCCGCGGCGCACGCCAGCACAACCTCAAGAACGTCGATCTCGACGTAAGAACCGGCGAAATGACGGTCGTCACCGGCCCGTCCGGTTCCGGCAAGTCGAGCCTCGTGTTCGATACGCTGTATGCGGAAGGGCAGCGGCGCTATGTCGAGACCTTCAGCGCCTACGCGCGCCAGTTTCTCGACCGCATGGACCGGCCGCAAGTCGACCGGGTCGACGGCGTGCCGCCCGCCATCGCGATCGACCAGACCAACCCGGTGCGCAGTTCGCGCTCCACCGTCGGCACCATGACGGAACTCAACGACCACTTGAAGCTGCTCTATGCGCGCGCGGCCGAACTGTTCGATTGCAAGACGGCGCGCCAGGTGCGTCACGACACGCCGGAGACGATTTACGCCGAGTTGCTGGAGCGCACCGCGCAGCATGATCCTCGGCTGGTGGTCACGTTCCCGGTCGAGTTGCCGGAGTCGGCGTCCGAGCAGGAAGTGGAGCAGTGGCTCTCGGCCAGCGGCTATACGCGCGTGCAGGCGCAACGCGAAGTCGATTCGCCCACCGGCAAGCGGAAGTTGCTCGACGTGGTGGCCGACCGCTTCCGGCTGCGCGCGGTCGACAAGCAACGGGTGGTCGAGGCAATCGAGGCGTCGCTCAAGCGCGGTGTCGGGCGCGTCAACATTTACGTGCTGCCCGCCGCGCCCGATGCATCCACTGCGCCCAATGCGCCTGAAACGACCCCGGCCGAGCCGGAAATCTGGCGTTTCTCCACCGGTTTGCACAGCCCCGAAAGCGACCTGCGTTATGCCGACCCGCAGCCGGCGCTGTTCTCGTTCAACTCGGCATACGGCGCGTGCGAAGCCTGCCGCGGCTTCGGCCGCGTGATCGGCGTCGACCTGGGCCTCGTGATTCCCGACGCGCGCAAGACGCTGCGCGAAGGCGCGATCAAGCCGATGCAAACGCCGGCCTGGAAGGAATGCCAGGACGATCTGATGCGCTATGCGGCCAAAGCCGACATCCGCCGCGGCACGCCGTGGGGCGAACTGACGGATGCCGAGCGCGACTGGGTCATCAACGGTTCGCCGGACTGGAACGGCAAGTGGCAAAGCCACTGGTACGGGGTCAAGCGCTTCTTCGAGTATCTGGAATCGAAGGCGTACAAGATGCATATCCGCGTGCTGCTGTCCAAGTACCGCAGCTATACGCCGTGCGAAACCTGCGGCGGCGCGCGCCTGAAAACGGAATCGCTGCTGTGGCGCCTCGGCAGCAAGGCGAACGCGGACCAGGTGCTTCCGGCCGCGCAGCGCTTCATGCCGCGCGGCGTCGACTGGTCGCGCGCGCAACTCGAGGCCTTGCCGGGCCTCACCGTACACGATCTGATGCTGATGCCGATCGAACGCATCCGGCGTTTCTTCGACGAAATCAGCTTGCCGAGCGCTTTGCTCGACGACGCGCTCAAACTGCTGCTCGCCGAGGTGCGCACGCGCCTCAAATATCTGTGCGACGTCGGCCTCGGTTATCTCACGCTCGACCGGCAAAGCCGCACGCTCTCGGGCGGCGAGGTGCAGCGCATCAACCTGACCACGGCGTTGGGCACGTCGCTCACCAAGACGCTGTTCGTGCTCGACGAGCCGAGCATCGGCCTGCATCCGCGCGATCTGAACCGCATCGTCGAAGCCATGCACCGCTTGCGCGATGCGGGCAATACGCTGGTGGTGGTCGAGCACGATCCCTCGGTAATGCTCGCGGCGGACCGTCTGATCGACATGGGTCCGGGGCCGGGCGAGCGCGGCGGCTCGATCATTTACGACGGCGCGCCCGAGGCGATCCGCTCGTCCGGCACGCTGACCGGCGAGTACCTCGGCGGCCGCCGCCATGTGGCGGATGCGGCGCACTGGTCACAGCGTCCGGTGAATGACGACACGCCGCGCATCGTGCTGGAAGGCGCGACCGAGCACAATCTGCGCGACGTCACGGTCGAGATTCCGTTGCAGCGGCTCGTCTGCGTGACGGGCGTGTCGGGCTCCGGCAAATCCACCTTGCTGCAAGACGTTTTATATCCGGCCATGGCGCGGCATTTCGGCATCGCCACCGAATCGCCCGGCGTATTCAAAAGCCTGAGCGGCGCCGACCAGGTCACGGACGTGGTGTTCGTCGACCAGTCGCCGATCGGCAAGACCGCGCGCTCGAACCCGGCCAGCTACGTCGGCGCATTCGACGAAATCCGCAAGCTGTTCGCCAGGGCGCCGCTCGCCCAACAACGCGGCTACGGTCCCGGCATGTTCAGCTTCAACTCCGGCGACGGGCGCTGCCCGACCTGCGGCGGCTCGGGTTTCGAGCACATTGAAATGCAGTTCCTGAGCGACGTGTACCTGCGCTGCCCCGATTGCGACGGTCGCCGTTACCGCGCGGAACTGCTGGAGGTGAAGATCGAGCGCGGCCAACCGGCGCGCGCGTTGAGCATCGCGGACGTGCTCGAATTGACCGTGAGCGAAGCCACCGCCTACTTCGCGAATGACGCGGAGGTATTGCGCGTGTTGCAGCCGATCGTCGACGTGGGCCTCGAATACGTGAAGCTCGGCCAGCCGGTGCCCACGCTGTCCGGCGGCGAGGCGCAGCGGCTCAAGCTCGCGGGCTTCCTCGCCGAATCGACCCAGGCGCGCAGCGCGCGCGCTGCGAAACAGGCCGTTGCGAAACGCCTCTTCATGTTCGACGAGCCCACCACGGGCCTGCATTTCGATGACATCGCCAAGCTGATGCAGGCGTTCGGCAAACTGCTCGCGAGCGGTCATTCGCTCATCGTGATCGAACACAACCTCGACGTGATCCGCGCGGCCGACTGGCTGATCGACCTCGGCCCGGAAGGCGGCGACGGCGGCGGTCGCGTGCTGTGCGCGGGCACGCCGGAAGACGTCAAGCAATGCGCGGAATCGCATACCGGCGAGGCGCTGCTGCAATACGACCGTGCGATGAACGCGGCGGCCGAACCGGCGTCGCAAGGCATTCCGCTGCAAAAGGCGCTGAGCGCGGCGCGGGCGCGCCGGGCGATCGAGGGCGAGGACGTGGTGCGCATCGTCAATGCGCGCGAACACAATCTGAAATCGCTGGACGTCGATATTCCGCACGGCAAGTTCAACGTGATTACCGGCGTCTCCGGTTCGGGCAAGTCCACGCTCGCGTTCGACATCCTGTTTCACGAGGGGCAGCGCCGTTACCTCGAATCGCTGAACGCCTACGCGCGTTCCATCGTGCAGCCGGCCGGGCGGCCTGAAGTCGACGCGGTGTACGGCATTCCGCCCACGGTTGCGATCGAGCAGCGCCTGTCGCGCGGCGGTCGCAAGAGTACCGTGGCGACCACCTCGGAAGTGTGGCACTTCCTGCGTCTGCTGTATGTGAAGCTCGGCTTGCAGCATTGCATTCACGACGGCACGCCGGTCACGTCGCAAAGCGTCGAATCGATTGCCGCGCAGTTGCTGCGCGATCACAAGGGGCAGCACGTCGGCTTCCTCGCGCCGCTCGTCGTGAACCGCAAGGGCGTCTATACGGATCTCGCGAAGTGGGCGAAAGCGCGCGGCAACACGCATCTGCGCGTGGATGGCGAGTTCGTGCCGGTGGACCCCTGGCCGAAGCTCGACCGCTTCCGCGAACACACGATCGAACTGCCGGTGGCCGACCTCGTCGTGTCGCCGGACAATGAAACCGGGTTGCGCGAGGCGCTCGACCAGACGCTGGAAATCGGCAAGGGCGTGATGCATCTGCTGGCGCCGCTCGACGGTTTGCACGACGCGATCAACGGCGGTCATCCCACGGCGAAAGTGGGCGACGTGAAGGTGCTGTCCACCAAGCGTGCGTGCCCGACATGCGGCACGAGCTATCCCGAACTCGATCCGCGCATGTTCTCGTACAACAGCAAGCATGGCTGGTGCACCACTTGCGTCGGCACGGGTCTCGCGCTCACGCGCGAACAACGCGCCGCCTACGACGATACGATCGTCGTCGACGACAATCGCGGGCGTGAGCAGAGCTTGCCGTCGGAAGAGCAGGAACCGGAAGGTCTCGTCGACGAACCCTGCGCGGATTGCGCCGGCACGCGTCTGAACCCCACCGCGCGCGCGGTGACGTTCAACGCGCAGTCCATTGTCGATGTCGCGCAATGGACCGTGTCGGATACGCGCGCGTGGATCGATTCGCTGGAGATGAGCGGGCGCGACGCGGAAATCGCGCGTGACGTGGTGAGCGAAATCGGCAGCCGTCTGCAATTTCTGGAAGAAGTCGGGCTCGGCTATCTGAGTCTCGATCGTGCCGCGCCGAGTCTGTCGGGCGGCGAAGCGCAGCGTATCCGCCTCGCCGCGCAACTGGGCAGCAATCTGCAAGGCGTGTGCTACGTGCTGGACGAACCCACCATCGGTCTGCATCCACGCGACAACCAGATTCTGCTGAGCGCCTTGCGCAAACTGGGCGAAAAGGGCAATACGCTGGTGGTCGTCGAGCATGACGAAGACACGATCCGGCGTGCCGATCACATCATCGATATCGGGCCGGGCGCGGGCAAGCGCGGCGGCACGCTGATCGCGCAGGGCAGCGTGGCCGATCTGTCGGCGCAGCCTGATTCGCTAACCGGGCAGTTTCTCGCGCGGCCGATCGTGCATCCGTTGCAGCCGCGCCGCGCGGTGGTCGCGCCTGCCAGGCGCGCGGCCGCGGTGCCGGAAAACTGGCTGACGGTGCATGGCGCGAGGCTGCATAACTTGCGCAACGTCACGGCCGGCATTCCGCTGTCGCGCCTCGTCGCGGTGACCGGCGTGAGCGGCTCGGGCAAATCGACATTGGCGCGCGACGTGTTGATGGCGAATCTGCTGGATGCGGTCGGGCGCTCGGTGCTGTCGTCGCCGGCCACGCGGCGCGCGCGCGCGGCGGCCGAGCAACAGCCGGCCGCGAACCGGCGTTCGAGCGTGCTGGCGCGCACGGCGCCGCGCGCTCCGCTGAACGTCACGCATGCGTGGCAGGGCTGCGATTCGATCACCGGTTGGGAAAGCATCGACCGCGTGCTCGAAGTCGATCAAACGCCGATCGGCAAGACGCCGCGTTCGTGTCCGGCCACGTATATCGGCGTGTGGGACGCGATCCGCAAGCTGTTCGCGGGCACGCTCGAAGCGCGTGCGCGCGGCTACACGGCCTCGCGGTTTTCGTTCAACACCGGCGAAGGCCGTTGCCCGGCTTGCGAGGGGCAGGGCGTGCGCACTATCGGCATGAGCTTTCTGCCGGACGTGAAGGTGCCCTGCGATGTGTGCCACGGGCAACGCTTCAATCCCGAGACGCTCGCGGTCACCTGGCGCGGCAAGAATATCGGCGACGTGCTGACCATGGAAATCGACGAGGCCGTCGAATTCTTCGCGCCGATCTCGAACATCGCGCATCCGTTGCAATTGATGAAAGACGTCGGGCTCGGCTATCTCACGCTCGGCCAGCCGTCGCCTACGTTGTCGGGCGGCGAGGCGCAGCGGATCAAACTCGTCACCGAGTTGAGCAAGGTGCGCGACGACATCACGCGGCGCGGGCAGAAGCCGCCGCATACGCTGTACGTGCTGGACGAACCCACCGTCGGCTTGCATATGGCCGACGTCGCCAAGCTGATCCGCGTGCTGCATCGTCTCGCGGATGGCGGCCATAGCGTCGTCGTCATCGAGCACGATCTCGACGTGATCGCCGAGGCCGACTGGATCATCGATCTCGGTCCTGAAGGCGGCGTGGGTGGCGGCGCCATCGTTGCGGCAACCGATCCTGAAGGACTCGTGCGTGTGCGCGAGAGCCACACGGGTGCCGCGCTGAAGCCGGTGCTCGAACGCACGGAAGCGGCACGCGTCGTCGCGCCGGTTGAAGCAGGCGAGGGCACCAACGGGTAGCGCGAGCCGTCCTCTCGCGGGCATTCATGCATGAATCCACGCACGGCCTGCATCGCGAGAAGCGATGTGGGCCGTGCGCGTTTTTATCGCGCTATTAATGTTTAGTGCGCGGCGCGCGTTGTTTAGTCGCCGCGATTCGCGACATAGTGGGATTCGCCGGGAGCGCCTCGACAATTAGAGGCATCTATCTAATGAGGCCGGTGTACCAATCAGGTCTTCATTCATCAAAAAAAGTTTGACGGCCGTTTTTGGTTTGATATTGTCCCCTTCCATCAAGCGCCTTCATCACGAATAGCGCCTGGCCGGCGAGACATCCGCACGCATTGCGCTGCTATTTGTCTTCAGGCTTTCCATGCCGATTTTGAAGTCATGCGACCGCATTTAGCGGCCGCGGTTTTCGCTCGCGCTGGATTTCTCGCCGTCGCACGATTAAGCGGCTTTCGATGCGGTCCGCCACTCGGCGAGCGCCGCCCTTTGACCTCCGTTTTTGAGCTTCATACGCCACGGCACATGAAAACTTATTTGCTTATATCAAACAAATTTTGACGAAGCGATTCTGTCTTGCTATGTTTCCGCCACCCGATAACAAGGAACAAGCCGCCGCGACAACGCGGACGACAGAGCGTTTCCCGAGAAGCTGACGAGACAGTCGCCGAAGATGTCGACTGTCCTGGCTCGCACCTCGAGGTTGTCCCCGTCGAACCAGCACAGCAAAAGTTCTAAAGCAATCAAGAAATAAATATTTAGGTATTCAGAAGGTGCGTCTTGTGATTACGCAGGATATCGCTCGCGGAAAAAACATTATTCCGCCGGGCGCCTGCATTTGCGGCGATCGAAATGAATTAGAAAGCAATTTGTTTACTGTTCTGTAAGAAATCACGATTGCGATTTTAAGAAAGCTTAAGTGCCCATGTATTGCCGAATCATTTATATGCATTTGCTCGTTTTAGTGCATTGCACAGATTCGGGGCAACTTTTGCAAAAAGTGGTGCGTCGTCGCTGTAAATCGAGCGGAGAAGTTCACAAGACTTTTCTTTGCACAACAGGGTGTGGTCTTACTGACGAGTGAGAAGGGGAAAATGAAACAAAGGGCATTGGCGTTGGCCATCAAAAGAATACTTTGGGCTGAACTCGCGTTGTCGGCGGCTATCGCCGCTCCCGCGTTCGCGCAAAGCCAGCCGGCCACGACCGGTGGCACCGCTGCAACGACGACATCGGAAGCCGCACCGGCCGCGACGGACACGGGCAACGTGACCAAAATGGAACGCGTGGAAGTCACCGGGTCGCTGATCCGCACGTCGGACAAGGTCGGCAACACGGAAGTGCAGACCATCACGCCGAAGGAAATCGAGCAGAGCGGCTACACGACGGTGGCGGACTTTCTGCGCGGCACGTCCGCGAACTCCGGCAGCAGTTGGGGGCAAACGACGATGAACAGCTCCGCGCAGGGCGGCGGCGGCATCGCGTTGCGCGGGCTCAGCGAGAAGTACACGCTGGTGCTGGTCGACGGTCAGCGGGTGGCGAACTACGGCAAGGCGGTGAACTTCACCGACACGTTCTTCGACGTCAACTCGATCCCGCTCAACATGGTCGACCACATCGACATCGTGAAGACCGGCGCGGTGTCGGTGTACGGCTCCGATGCGATCGCAGGTGTGGTCAACATCATCACGAAGAAGAACTTTCAGGGCTTGCAGATCGACGGCCAGCTCGGCAAGGCGCAGCATCCCGGCGACGCGCAAGGGAGTTTCAGCGTGCTCGGCGGCATCGGCGATCTGAACTCGGACCGTTTCAACGTGACAGCCGCGGCCAGCTACTACCGCGACAGCGGCTCGTCGCTCGCCGATCGCTCGCTCACCGCCAATCAGGACTTCAGCCAGTTCCCCGGCGGCCTCGCCGGCCCGCTCGGTCCGAACCAGCAGTCGTACTGGACGGCGCCCGACGGCACCAAGGTCGCGCTCAGCCCGTGCCCGCCCGGCAGCGTGTCGGCGAACGACGGCTCGACGTGTAAATCGAATCCCGCCAGCACCACCTCGCTGGTTCCGGGCATCACGCGCCTGAACGCGAAAGTGCGCGGCACCTTCAAGATCAACGACGACGTGCAGGCCTACGCCGACTTGTGGGTGAGCCGCAACGAAACCGTGCAGAACGAAGGTCCGGCCGCGCTCTCCAGCACGACCAATGCGTTCAACCCGGCGACCGGTTCGGCGTTGCCGCTCTCGCGCACCGTCTCGGCGAGCAACCCGTACAACCCCTTCGGCGTCGCGACGCCGATCAGCTACACGTTCCCGAATACAGTTTCGGCCGATACGGTATCGACGTTCTGGCGTGCGTCGACCGGCGTGAAGGGCTCGTTCACCACGCAGAAGTTCGGCGACTGGGACTGGTCCGCGGATTACGGCCATTCGCAAAGCACGGTCGACACCACCTACCGGAACGTGCTGAACGTGGCGGGCGTGGAAAGCATCCTGCAGAACGGCGGCTTCAATTTCTCGAATCCGTCGGCCACGCCGAATGGCTTGAACGGCGTGTTCCAGAACGACTACGAGCAGGCGATCTCCAAGCTCGACAGCGTGACCGCCAAGACCTCGACCGGCAACCTGTTCAATCTGCCGGGCGGCCCGGTCGGCGTCGGCTTCGGCACGGAGTTCCGTCACGAGAGTTCGTTGATCAACTCGCGCACCTATAGCGCGCAGGGCATCACCGCGCCGGCCAACATTCAGACGGTCGACGGTTCGCGCAATGTGGCCGCCGTCTACTACCAGGTCGATATTCCGATCATCCGCAACCTGACGTTCACGCAAGCGGGCCGTTACGACCACTACAGCGATTTCGGCGGCGCGTTCTCGCCGAGCTTCGCGCTGCGTTTCCAGCCGGTGCAGGCGCTCACGACCTACGCGTCGTACAGCCGCGGCTTCCGCGCACCGACGCTGGTTGAAAACTCGCAGGCGGTGTACCTCGGCCACCAGAACCTGGTCGATCCCAACGATCCGAGCGGCGTGCCGACCAAGCACTTCACGACCGAGCAGACCAACGGCAATCCGGATCTGCAGCCCGAGCACACGAAGAACTACAACATCGGCTTCCAGCTCTCGCCGGACTCGTCCACGGATATCGGCGCGGCGTTCTACAAGATTCACATCGACGGCGTGATCGGCACCAACGATCCGAACGCGGTGATGGATGCGAACAACCCGGCCACGGTGATCCGCAATCCCGACGGCACGGTGGCCTACATCAAGCAACAGTTCGTCAACCTCGGCTCGCTCGACACCGACGGTTTCGACATGAATTTCCGCAAGTCGGTCGGCACGAAGTACGGCACCTTCACGCTGGCGGGCGACTGGGTGTACGTGTGGCACTTCAAGCTGAACAGCCCGGGCGCGCCGACCCAGGACTTCGCCGGCAACAACCTCGCGCTGCTGCAACCGTTCGGCGCCAGCAATCCGCGCTGGAAGGGCAACACGAGCCTGAGCTGGGACTACCGCAAGTTCACCACCACGCTGACCTGGCAATACACCGGCCCGTACACCAATGCGGTGGCGGCCGAGTTCGGCGACGGCGGCACGTTGTCGGTCGCCTCGTATAGCCAGTTCAACCTGATGGCGACGTATCGCGGCTTCAAGCACTGGACGATCTACGGCGGCATCAACAACATTTTCGACCGCAAGCCGCCGTTCGACGTGGAGTGGCAGGCCACCCCGGATATCACCGGCTACGACCAGTCGCTTTACACCAACATCGGCCGCTTCTTCCAGGTCGGCGCGACGTACCGTTTCTGATGCATCAGCAGTCCGTTTAGTCAGTCGGCCGCTCCGGCTCCGTCATCGAGACCGGAGCGGCCTGCCTTTGTTCGACACGTAATAGGGAGTTCCCCGTGCTCAATACCCTTATCAACTATTCAGTTCAATCGATGGGCCTGATTCCCCTGCTGGCCTTTATCTTCCTGCTGGGCATCTCGATCATCGTCGAGCGCTTCATGTTCTTCTCGCGAGCGGTCAAGGCGGGCAAGACGCTCGAACATGATCTGAAGATGGTCGAGCCGGCCAATCTGGGCGACGCGCGCAAGGTCGCCGAACACTATAAGCAAACCGTGCAGGGCGAACTCGTCAAGAGCGCGCTGAAGGTGCAGGGCAAACCGGAAGCGGTGGTGGAGCGCGAACTGGAGGAAACCATCATGTTCCAGATGCCGCGCCTCGACCGCAATCTGTGGATTCTCGATACGGCCGTGACGCTCGGCCCGCTGCTCGGCCTGCTCGGCACGATCATCGGCATGGTCGAGTCGTTCAACGTGCTGGGCGCGAGCGGCACCTCGAACCCGAACGGCGTGACGGGCGGCATCGGCCACGCGCTGACGGCCACCGCGTGCGGGCTGACCATTGCGATCATCTGCGTGATCTTCCTGAACTACTTCAACAAGCGCATCCGCATGACGGTCAATCAGTTCGACCTGATCAAGTCGCTGCTCGTGTCGCGCTTCGCCGCCTGAAGAACCGTCAAGGAGAAGGATCATGCGTAACCATCGCAGCCATTACCTGGGCGCGGAAGAGAAGGCGCGCATCGAGATCATTCCGATGATCGACATCATGATGTTCCTGCTGGTGTTCTTCATGCTCGCCACGCTGAAGATGATTCAGGGCGCGGGCATCAAGCTCGATCTGCCGCAATCGAGCACGGCCGAGCAGTTGCAGCAGACGGTGAAGGTGTCGATCGGCGTCACCAAAAGCGACGAGATTTATCTGGACGCGAAGCCCGTCACGCCGACCGAATTGACCGCGCATCTCGAAGGGCTCGTCCACGATTCGAAGAAGATCGACGTGGCGATCGCCGGCGACGAAGGCACGAGCTACAAGAACATCGTCAAGGTCATGGACCTGGTGCGCGCGGCGGGCATCAGCTCGGTAGCACTGGCGACCAATCCGACGACATGAGCTCTCCGGTACTCGACATGAAAGACCCGCGAAGTCGCCTGAACGGCGCACTCTGGGCAGAGTCCACGCCGGCGCAGCATGGCCGCATGTCCATGAAGACGGCCGTGGGAGTGGCGCTGGTGGTCGAGCTGCTGATCGTCGCCGGACTTTCGCAGGTGAGCTTCAAGCAGGAGCCGCCGCCCGCGCGCAAGGTGATGCAGGTGGAGATGGCGCCGCCGCCGCCACCGCCGCCGGAAGTGAAGAAGCTCGAGCCGCCGCCCGCGCCCACGCCGGTCAAGCCCGTGCCGAAGCAGGTGCAGCCCAAGCCGCTGCCGACGCCCAAGCCGCCGCCGGCGATGCCGTCGCCCACGCCGAAGCCCGCCAACATCGCGCCGGCTGCCAATCCGAACGCGAATGCGCCCGCTCTCGCGACGGCGAACGCCACGCCCGGACCGGCCACGGCCGCGGCCGCGCCGCCCGTGCCCGCGGCGCCGCCCGCGCTGCATGGGGTGGTCGACGGCCGCGGCCACTGTCAGGCCGTGCAGCCGCAGATTCCGCGCCGCGCGTTGCAGGAGGGCATCTCGGCGACCGTGATCGCGCATCTGTCGATCAGCCCGGACGGCAGCGTGAACGACGTGAAGATCATGCGCGTCACGCCGCCCACCTCGGTGTTCAACGAGGCGGTCATCAGCGCGGCGAAGTCGTATCGATGCGAGAAGAACGCGGAGGCTTACGTCGGTGAAGTGGCGTTCTCGTTCAAGACCGCCGCGAGCGACGACGAGTAAGCACGGCGCGCGGCGGCAACGCGCGTCGGCGAAGGGAACGCGAGCGACGGCCGCAAGCCGTCCTCGCGCCGGTTCGACGTAGTGCGTCACGTATCGCGCGACGTACCAGGCCGGCCCGCGAGCCGGCGTCTATCCACACGCAATCACACCCATCCACACGCATTCCGAAGATGAGACTTGTGAAGTTTCGCTGGCCGCGCGCCGTGCCCCCGCTGACGCGCGCGCCACTGCTTAGCCTGAGCGCGGCATGGACGATGGCGCTAGCCGCGACTTTGACGCTGAGCGCGGCGCCCGCGCAGGCGAGGCCGTCGATCGCTCAATACGACGAGCCCAAATACCCGGCCGATTTCACGCACTTCGACTACGCCGATCCCAGTGCGCCCGCCGACGGCACGCTCAGCTTCCAGAACTACGACGAGCTGCAAACCTACGATTCGCTGAATCCGTTTCTGGTGCGCGGCGCGCCCGCTCCCGATATCCGGCGCCTGATGTTCGACACGCTGATGCAGCGCAGTTGGGACGAACTGGCCTCCGAGTACCCGCTGATCGCGGACGACGTGGAAGTCGCCGCCGACCTGGGTTCGGCGACCTTCCACATCAACCCGGCCGCGCGCTTTTCGAACGGCGACCCGATTACCGCGGCGGACATCAAATATTCGTTCGATACGTTGACGAGTCCGCAGGCTTCGCCGATGTTCAACGCGGAGTTCGCGGTGATCAAACGCGCCGTCGTGGTGGACAACGCCACCGTCCGCTTCGACTTCAAACATGCGGAGCGCTCGGCGCCGCTGATTGCCGGCGACCTGCCGATCTTCTCGCGCAAGTGGGGCATGCGCGCCGACGGCACGCGCCCGCCGTTCGATCAGATCGCCTCGGAGGCGCCGATCGCGAGCGGCCCGTATCTGATCGAGTCGCGCAAGAACGACAAGCAGGTCACCTACCGCCGCAATCCGAACTATTGGGCCGCGAATCTGCCGTCGCGGCGCGGCATGTACCGTTTCGCGAGCATCACGTTCAAGCTGTACCGCGATCACTACACGCAACTCGAAGCCTTCAAGGCCGGCGACGCCGACGTGGTCGTCGAATACAGCGCGACGCAGTGGGCGCGCAAGTACGTCGGCAAGAACTTCACGAACGGCATGCTGAAGAAGGGCGAATTCGCCGACGGCCCCGCGCAGATGCAGGGCTTGCTGATCAATCTGCGCAAGCCGATGTTCCAGGACGTGCGCGTGCGCCGCGCGCTGAGCATGGCCTTCGATTACGACTGGATGAACCGCATGATGTTCCGTGGTCAATACCGGCGCACGCATAGCTATTTCGACGCGAGCCCGTTCGGCGCGACCGGCCTGCCCGGACCCAAGGAACTCGCGCTGCTCGAACCGTATCGCGACAGCGTGCCGCCCGAGGTATTCGGGCCGATGACGAAGCAGCCCGACACCATCGCGCCGAATTCATTGCGCGGCAATCTGCGTGTCGCGCGCGACCTGCTTGCTCAAGCGGGCTGGCACTACCGCGACGGCGCGCTGCGCGATGCGAAGGGCACGCCGATGACCATCGAGATCATGGACGATCAGCCCGGCATGGATCGCCTGATCCTGCCGTACATGCAGGCGCTCGGCGTGCTCGGCATCGAGGCGCACATGCGCGAGATCGACAGCGCGTTGTACCAGAAGCGCCTCGACAATTTCCAGTACGACATGACCACCTTCATCTATCCGCCGGTGACGATTCCGGGCGCGGAGCTGCAACGCCGCTTCGGCAGCGCGGCGGCTTCGCAGATCGGTTCGGAAAACTATCCGGGCATCCGCTCGAAGGCGGTCGACGCGCTGATTCGCGCCGCGCTTGCCGCCACCACGATCGAAGACCTGCAAGCGGCGACTCGCGCGCTCGATCGCGTGCTGATCAACTCGTATTACCTCGTGCCCGAGTACTACGCGCCGGGTGCGCGCATCGGCTACAAGGCCAGGATGGGATTTCCGAAGATCGTGCCGGCGACCTACCAATACGAGGATTGGGTCATCAGCTACTGGTACGCGGAGCCGCGAGCGGCGCAGAGCCTGGTGCAGACCCAACCGCCCACGGCGCATTGAGCGACAGAGGAACAGCATGCTTGCCTACATTCTCAGACGATTGCTGTTGATGGTGCCGACGCTGCTCGGCGTGGTCACGCTGACCTTCGTCGTCACGCAGTTCGTGCCGGGTGGGCCGGTCGAACAGGTGATGACGCAACTCCGCCACGGCACTGGCCGTGGCGGAGAGGCCGGGGCGGGCGGCGGCGGTTATCACGGCAGCCAGGGCGTCGATCCGCAGCAGATCGAGCAGATCAAGAAACAGTTCGGTTTCGACAAGCCGCCGCTCGAACGCTATCTGCTGATGCTCAGGCACTACGCGACGTTCGACCTCGGCCAGTCCTACTATCAGCACGACAGCGTATGGCAGGTGATTCGCTCGAAGCTGCCGGTCTCGGTCACGCTCGGCCTGTGGACCGTGCTGCTCACGTATCTGATCTCGGTGCCGTTGGGGATCGCCAAGGCGGTGCGCAACGGCTCGCGCTTCGATACCGTGACGAGCGTGCTGGTGCTGGCCGGTTACGCGATTCCGGGCTTCGTGCTGGGCGTCCTGCTGTTGATGCTGTTCGGCGGCGGCACGTTCTGGCAGGTGTTTCCGATGCGCGGCCTCACGTCGGATAACTTCGGCGAGTTGAGCGCGTTGGGCAAGGCGCTGGATTATCTGTGGCACATCGTGATGCCGGTCACGGCCTCGGTGGTCGGCAACTTCGCGATCGTCACGATTCTGACCAAGAACACTTTTCTGGAAGAGATCGGCCGGCAGTATGTGCTGACCGCGCGCGCGAAGGGCGCGCCGCAGCGCGACGTGCTGTGGAAACACGTGCTGCGCAACGCCGCGATTCCGTTGCTGACCGGCTTGCCGGCGGCCTTTGTCGGCGCGTTCCTGAACGGCAATCTGCTGATCGAAACACTGTTCTCGCTCGACGGCATGGGCCAACTCTCCTACGACTCGGTGATTCGCCGCGATTACCCCGTGGTGCTCGGTTCGCTGTTTCTGTTCACGCTGATCGCCCTCATCACCAAACTCATTGCTGACGTCTGCTATGTCCTCGTCGACCCCCGCATCCAATTCAACCGCCTGGACCGCTGACGCCTCCGGCGCGGCGCACGCGGCCTCGCCGTCGCCGTGGCGGCGCACGTGGCTGCGCTTCAGGCGGCAGCGTCTGGGCTACTGGAGCCTCGTGATCTTCGCGTCGCTGTTCGTGGTGAGCCTGCTTGGCGAGGTGCTGTCCAACGATCGCCCGCTCGTCGTGCGCTACGACGGCCGCTACTATTTTCCGATCGTGAAGGACTATTCGGAGACCCTGTTCGGCGGCGATTTTCCGGCGCGTGCGAATTACCTCGATCCGTATATCCGTTCGCGGCTCGAATCGAACGGCAACTTCGCGATCTATCCGCCGAATCATTTTCACTACGACACCATCGACTATTTCGCCGCGCATCCGTATCCGGCGCCGCCCACGTCGAGCAACTGGCTCGGCACCGATCAGTACGGCCGCGATGTGCTCGCCCGTTTGCTGTATGGCTTCCGCTTGTCGGTATTGATGGCGCTGGCGTTGACCGTCTCCGGCGTGGTGATCGGCGTGACGGCGGGCGCCGTGCAGGGCTTTTACGGCGGACGCACCGATCTGATCGGCCAGCGTCTGATCGAAATCTGGAGTTCGATGCCCGACCTGTACCTGCTGATCATCTTCGCGTCGATCTTCGAGCCGACGTTATGGCTGCTGTTCATCCTGCTTTCGTTGTTCGGCTGGCTCGTGCTGTCGGACTACGTGCGCGCCGAATTCCTGCGCAACCGCTCGCTCGATTACGTGAAGGCGGCGCGCACGATGGGCCTCGGCAACTGGCAGATCATGTGGCGTCATGTGTTGCCGAACAGTCTTACGCCGGTGATCACCTTTCTGCCGTTTCGCATGAGCGCGGCGATTCTCTCGCTGACGAGCCTCGACTTTCTCGGCCTGGGCGTGCCGCCGCCCACGCCGAGCCTCGGCGAGTTGCTGCAGGAAGGCAAGAACAATCTGGACGCGTGGTGGATCTCGATGTCCGCGTTCGCCGCGCTGGTGATCACGCTGCTGCTGTTGACCTTCATGGGCGACGCGTTGCGCAATGCGCTCGACACGCGCTCGCGCGGTTCGGCGTTCGGCGGAGGTCCGCGATGAGCGATGCAGTGCCGAGCCGCCCCTTGCTGGAAATCGACCGCTTCTCCGTGCGTTTCGGCGACACGATCGCGGTGCATGAATTGAGCCTCTCGATCGCGCGCGGCGAGCGCGTGGCCCTGGTCGGCGAATCGGGTTCGGGCAAGAGCGTGACCGCGTTATCCATCTTGCGTCTCGTGGAGCAAGCCGAATTGAGCGGCCGCATCTTGCTCGACGGCGACGATCTGCTGCAAAAAACCGAGCAGCAGATGCGCGGCATTCGCGGCGCCGATGTGGCGATGGTGTTTCAGGAGCCGATGACGGCGCTCAATCCGCTCTTCACGATCGGCAAGCAGATCGCCGAAAGTCTGCGCCTGCACGAAGGCTTGCGGCCGAACGCGGCGCGCGAGCGCGGCATCGAGTTGCTCAGGCGCACGGGCATTCCCGAGCCGGAACGGCGCATCGACAGTTTTCCGCATCAACTGTCGGGCGGCCAGCGGCAGCGCGCGATGATCGCGATGGCGCTCGCGTGCCGTCCGCGTTTGCTGCTCGCCGACGAGCCCACCACCGCGCTCGACGTCACCGTGCGCCAGCAAATCGTCGATCTGTTGCTCGCATTGCAGGAACAGGAAGCCGCCGACCGCGGCATGGCCGTACTGCTGATCACGCACGATCTGAATCTGGTGAAGCGTTTTGCGCAGCGCGTCGCGGTGATGGAGAAGGGCGTGCTGGTCGAAACCAATACGACCGAAGCGCTATTCGCCGATCCGCGGCATCCGTACACGAAACGCCTGCTCGACAGCGAGCCGCAACGCGCGCTCGAACCGGTTGAAGCCGGCGCGCGGCGTTTGCTCGAAGTGCAGGGGCTTGCCGTCGACTACAGCACGTCCGCGAAAGGCTGGCGTTCGATGTTCAGACGCTCGACGTTTCGCGCGGTGCATGAGGTCGATCTGAGCGTGCGGCGCGGCGAGACGCTCGGCATCGTCGGCGAATCGGGGTCCGGCAAATCGACGCTGGCCGCCGCGGTGCTCGGCCTTCAGCAGCCGGCGGCAGGCCACGTTCATATCGACGGCATGCCGTTGTCGACGCTCAAGAGCGCGACGTCCCGCCGGGCGCTCTATGCGCGCATGCAGGTCGTGTTTCAGGACCCGTTCGGCTCGCTGTCGCCCCGCATGACGGTGGAGCAGATCATCGGCGAAGGGCTTGCCGTGCATCGTCCCGAAGTGAACCCGAAGGCGCGGCGCGCGCGCGTGGGCAGCTTGCTGGAAGAAGTGGGCCTGCCCGCCGACGCGATGCTGCGCTATCCGCATGAATTCTCCGGCGGGCAGCGTCAGCGCATTGCGATCGCGCGCGCGCTCGCGGTGCAGCTCGAACTCATCGTGCTCGATGAACCGACCAGCGCGCTCGACGTATCGATCCAGAAACAGGTGCTGAACCTGCTGACAAATCTGCAGAAAAAGTACAAGCTAAGCTTTTTGTTCATCACGCACGATCTCGCCGTGATGCGAGCCATGGCGCATCGCGTGATCGTGATGAAGTCGGGGCGCATTGTCGAAGCCGGCGACACGCTCGACGTACTGCACGCGCCGTCGCATCCTTATACGCGGTCTTTGCTGGCGTCCTCGCTGACCGTCGCGCAGCCGGGCGTGATGGCGACTCATACGGAAACCGCCAATGATTGACGAACGTTGGGCGCACGCCGCCCGCACGCTGAAGAGCCGCGCGGCCTTCTGGTCGCTGCGCATTGTCGACGAACAGATCGACGACCACGAGATTCGCAACGACGTCGCGCAGCCGCTGCGCTCGGTGCGCGACCGCGGCGCGATGCTGATCGCGTGGGTGGGCGCGGGAGCGGGCTACGCGGCCACCGCGAATCTTTCCGCAGCCGGCCTGCAGGCCGCGCTCGACATCGCCACCGCGCGCGCCGAGGCGAGCGCGGCGGTGTCGCTGATCGATCATCGCGAGGTGGCGCGGCCCACGGCGAGCGGGCACTACCTGTCGCCGAACGCGCAACGTGCGCTGCCGGGCCGCGCCGAATGGCTCGACCGTTTGGGCGCCGAATGCGCGAGCGCGAATCTCGATGCACGGATCGTCGAGCGCGTAGCGTCCGTGCAGATCATCCATACCGACCAGCTTTACATGACCGGTGACGGCGTACGCATCGACCAGCAGTTCCGCTTCCTGATGCCGCAACTGAGCGTGGCCGCGCACGCGAACGGCGATACCCAGGTGCGCACGCTCGGCGGCAACTACGGCACGCTCGCGCAGGGCGGCGTGGAAGTGCTGGCGCGCTTCGGCTTCGACGGCGCGGGTGTGCGCGTCGCCAGCGAGGCGCTGCAATTGCTGGCCGCGCCGAATTGCCCTTCGGGCCAGCGCGATCTGCTGCTGATGCCCGATCAGATGATGTTGCAGATTCACGAGTCGATCGGGCATCCGCTCGAACTCGACCGGATTCTCGGCGACGAGCGCAACTTCGCGGGCTGGAGCTTCGTGAAGCAGGAGATGTTCGGCTCGTATCGCTATGGCTCGGAATTGCTGAACGTCACGTTCGATCCCGAACTGCGCGAGGAAGCCGCGTCCTACGCATTCGACGACGACGGCAGCGAAGCGCACAAGCAGTATCTGATCCGCAACGGCGTGCTCGAACGTCCGCTCGGCGGCGCGCTGTCGCAACAACGCGCGCGCATGCCGGGCGTCGCCAATTCGCGCGCGTCGAACTGGAACCGGCCGCCGATCGACCGGATGGCGAATCTGAACATCGAGCCCGGCGCGAGTTCGCTGGACGAGATGATCGGCAACATCGAGCACGGCATTCTGATGCGCACGAACACGTCCTGGTCGATCGACGACCATCGCAACAAATTCCAGTTCGGCTGCGAATTCGGCCAGTTGATCGAGAACGGCAAGCTCACGCAAGTGGTGAAGCAGCCGAACTATCGCGGCATCTCGGCGAATTTCTGGCGCAGCCTGAGCGCGGTGGGCAATGCGGCCACGCGCGAGGTGTACGGCACGTCGATGTGCGGCAAGGGCGAACCCGCGCAGATCATTCGCGTGGGCCATGCGTCGCCGGCTTGCGTGTTCAGCAACGTCGACGTGTTCGGAGGCGCCTGATGAGCCAGTTCATGTCCTCGCGCGCCGCCACGTCGGTGGATTGGCAGCGGCACTTCACCTTGCTCGCCGATGCGATCGAGCGCCTGCGGCAAGGCGCGGAAACCACGCTCAGTTCGTTCGCGGGAGAACAGTCGGACTTCATCCGCTTCAATGGCGGCAAGGTGCGGCAGACGGGCAGCGTGTCGCAAGGCAAGCTGACCTTGCGCCTGATCGACGGCGCGCGCCAGGCTTATTCGACGCTGACCGTATGCGGCGATCCGCAACAGGACCTCGACGAAATCAGCGCGGCGCTCGCCGCCTTGCGTGAAGGCTTGCGCGGCGCGGCGGACGATCCGCATCTGCTGTTCGACGCATCGGCATGGCAGCGAAGCACGCAGCGCTCCGGCAAGCTGCCGGACCCGGACGGCTTGTTGCGCACGGTTGCCGAATGCGCGCGGGGGCTCGATTTCGTCGGCTTCTACGCGGGCGGCACCATCGTGCGCGGCTTCGCGTCCACGAGCGGCAGCCGCGGCTGGTACGAAGTGGACAACTTCAATTTCAGCTGGTCGCTCTACGATCCGAGCGGCCGCGCGATCAAGACCGCTTACGCCGGCGACGACTGGAGCGATGCCGTGTTCGCGCACAAGCTCGAACAGGCGGCAAGCCGTCTCGGCGTGCTCGCGCGCACGCCGCGCGCCTTGCCGCCGGGACGTTACCGCGCGTATCTGGCACCCGCGGCGCTCGCGGAATTGCTCGGCACGGCTGCATGGAGCGGCTTTTCCGCGCGCGCCCAGGCAAGCTCGCGCAGCGAGTTGTACAAGCTGCATGTGGGAGAAATCGCGCTCGACCCGCGCGTGACGATCAGCGAGGATCTGACGCTCGGCATCACACCCGGCTTCAACGACGACGGCTATCTGCGCGACACCGTGCCGTTGATCGAGGCCGGCCGCAGCGCCGAATGCCTGACCAACCCACGCAGCGCGCGCGAATACGGTTTGACGCCGAACGGCGCCTTGGCGAGCGAGTCGCCGGCGGCGCTCTCGATGCAAGGCGGCGATTTGCCGGAAGACGACGTGCTGGCGAAACTCGGCACCGGTCTTTATATCGGCAACCTGTGGTACGTGAATTTCTCCGACCGGATGAATTGCCGCCTCACCGGCATGACGCGCTTCGCGACGTTCTGGGTGGAGGACGGCGAGATCGTCGCGCCGCTCGAGGCGATGCGCTTCGACGACAGCCTGTACCGTTTGCTCGGCAGCGAACTCGAACAACTCGGCGCGCAAGCGGAATTGCTGCTGAGCGATTCGACCTGGGGCGAGCGCGCCACGGGCGGCATGCAATTGCCCGGCATTCTGGTGAGATCGTTTGAATTGACGTTGTGAGCGTATGGATCAACACCTCGAAACAGAAAAACCCGAGAGCACACCCGAGGGCTTGACGCTGCGCGCACTGCGCCCCGCCGACGCCGAGCAGTTCCACGCCATGCAGCAGTTGCCGGCGGTGGTCAACGGCAATCCGCACGCGCCATTTCGAACGCTCGCCAGTACCCGCGAGTACCTCGAAAAACTGGAGCCCACGGAGATCGCGATCGCGGCGATCATCGGCGACACGCTGGTTGGTGAAGCGGAATTGACGCCTTTGAAGGGACGCCGCTCGCATGCCGGTTCGATCGGCATCGGCGTGCACGACGCATGGCATCGGCGCGGCATCGGCAATGCGCTGATGACTGAACTGCTCGATCTGGCTGACAACTGGCTCGGCCTGCGCCGCGTCGAGTTGCACGTATTCGCCGACAACCACGCGGCGCTCGCGCTGTACCGCAAGTTCGGCTTCGAGATCGAGGCGCGGCAGCGCGGCGCGGTGTTGCGCCGCGGCGTGCTGATCGACTGCTATTTCATGGCGCGGTTGCGCGACGCCGCGCCGCTGATGTCGATGCACAGGGCGACGCAATCGGCGACCCCCATCGCAGCGGAATAAAGCCATGCAAGAAGAAACGTTGCAAGCCACTCATGCAGCGGTGGAGAACCGCATCACGGTGCGAGCGCTCGAACCGTCCGATATCGACGAATTTGCCGAGGTCATGAGTCAACCCGAGGTGCGGCGCGGCACTTTGACCATCGGCTATCGCAGCGCTGAAAACCTGCGCGCCTGGCACGAGCGCCGGCTGAAAGACACGCTGAATGTCGGCGCGTGGCTGGACGGCCGCATGGTCGGGCAAGCGGGACTCCACATTTACAGGCCGAGCCGAGCGCACAGCGCTGAACTGGGTCTCGTCGTGCACGATGCGTTCCACGGGCGCGGCGTCGGCACCGCGCTGCTGCGGGCGCTGACGGAAGCCGCCGACGGCTCGTTCGGATTGCGGCGCATCGAACTGAGGGTGTTCGTCGACAACGCACCGGCGATCGCGCTGTATCGCAAGTTCGGCTTTGTCGAAGAAGGCCGCTCGCGCGCCTATGCCCTGCGCGACGGAGTGTTGGCCGACGCGCTGCATATGGCTCGCCTCGTCGACGCCCCGCGCTTCGAGCCGCCCATCCCGGACCGCTAAGTGCCTTTCTTCTTCATCGACCGCCCGGTCTTCGCGTGGATCGTCGCGCTCGCCGTCGTCGTGGCGGGTGCGCTGGCGGTTCCGCTGCTGCCGGTCGCGCAGTATCCGCGTCTTGCGCCGCCGCGCATCGTCATTGCGGCGACGTATCCGGGCGCGTCGACCGAAGTGGTGGACGCCAATGTCGGCAGCATCATCGAGGAAAGCCTCGATGGCGCCGACAACATGCTGTACTACCAGACAACCAGCGACAACCTCGGCGAGCTCGAAATCGACGCGACCTTCGCGCCCGGCACCAATCCCGACCTCGCGCTCGTCGACATCCAGAACCGCCTCAAGCAGGTCGAGCCGCGCTTGCCGCAGCAGGTCGTGCAGCAGGGCATCACCGTGTTCAAGTCGGCCAACACGTTCCTGATGCTGGTCGCGCTCACCTCCACGGACGGCACGCGCGACTCCGTGCAACTGAGCGACTATCTGAGCCGCTATGTGTTGCGCGAACTCAAGCGCGCGCCGGGCGTGGGCTCCGCGCAACTCTGGGACGCCGACGAAGCGCTGCGCATCTGGCTCGATCCGATGAAGCTTCGCGAGTACGGACTCGGCGCCGCCGAAGTCAACGCCGCGATCGCCGCGCAAAACGCGGCCGTGACGGCGGGCACGCTGGGCGACGCGCCGTTCGTGCCGGGCCAGCAACTGACGGCCTCGGTGAGCGTGAAAGGGCAACTGATCTCGCCGGCCGAATTCGGCCAGATCGTCATCAAGGCGCGGCCCGACGGCTCGGCGGTGCGCTTGCGCGACATCGCGCGGGTCGAACTCGGGCGCGACAACTACGCGTTCTGGTCGCGGCTGAACGGCAAGGCCGCGGCAACGGTCGGCATTCAACTCGGGCCGCGCGGCAACGCGCTCGAAACGTCGAACGCGATTCGCGCGCGTCTTGCCGAACTATCCAAAGGCTTGCCGCCCGGCGTCGCCGTCGAAATCCCTTTCGACAACGCGCATTTCGTGCAGATCGCGATTCATGAAGTGCTCGTCACGCTCGCGCAAGCCGTGGCGCTGGTGTTCTTCGTGATGTGGCTGTTCCTGCGCGATCTGCGCTACACGCTCGTGCCGACCGTGGTGATTCCGGTCACGCTGATGGGCGCGTTTCTCGCGATGTACGCGTGCGGCCTGTCGATCAACGTGTTCACGATGTTCGGCCTCGTGCTCGCGATCGGCATTCTCGTCGACGACGCGATCGTGGTGGTCGAGAGCGTGCATCGCGTGATGGAGGAAGAGCATCTGCCGCCGCGCGAGGCCACGCGCAAGGCCATGTCGCAGATCGGCGGCGCGATTGTCGGCGTGACCGCGGTGTTGACGGCGGTGTTCGTGCCGATGGCGTTCTTTCCGGGCGGCGTCGGCGGCATTTACCGGCAGTTC
Organism: Paraburkholderia terricola; assembly: GCF_003330825.1. NCBI lineage: Bacteria > Pseudomonadati > Pseudomonadota > Betaproteobacteria > Burkholderiales > Burkholderiaceae > Paraburkholderia > Paraburkholderia terricola. The sequence continues at coordinate 2,686,940 of NZ_CP024941.1, read as the reverse complement.
GCGGTGGCGATGATCGCGTCGATGCTGGTGTCGTCGTTCATGGCGTTGTCGCTGACGCCCGCGTTGTGCGCGAATCTGCTGAAGCCGCAGCGGCAATCGGTTCGTCAGCGCGACGCGCGGCGCGGTGTGGCGGGCCTCGCCGCGCGCGCGGCCAGCCGCTTTACGGCGGGCTTCGATCGCGCCGCGAACGCCTATCGCGCCCTCACCGCGCGCACGCTGCGCCGTATCGGGCCGATGCTCGCGATTTACGTCGTGCTGGTCGGCGTCTGCGGCGTGCTGTATGCGCGGATGCCGGGCGGTTTTCTGCCGAGCGAGGATCAAGGCCAGTTGCAGGTGTTGGTGCAGTTGCCCGCGGGCGCCACGCAGGCACGCACGCTGGCCGTCGTGCAGCGCATGGAAAACATCCTGCACGGCGAGCCGGGCATCGCGAACGTCACGAGCGTGATCGGCTGGAGCTTCTCCGGCAGCGGGCAGAACGTGGCGATGGCCTTCGTCGAACTGAAGGACTGGGACAGGCGCGGCACCGGCGCGCTCGCGCTGCGTGACAGCCTCAACGAAAAGTTCGACAAGATCATGGATGGCGACGTGCAGGCGCAACTGCCGCCGTCGGTGCCGGGCCTCGGGCATTCGGACGGTTTCGTTTTCCGCCTGGAAGATCGCGGCGGAGTCGGGCTCGACGCGCTGAAGGCCGCGCGCGAGCAACTGTTCGCGCAGGCCAGGGCGAGTCCCGTGCTGGCCTCGGTGCATTCGGAGGCGCTGCCCGACGCGCCGCGTGTGGAACTCGTCGTCGACCGCGCGAAGGCGTATGCGCTCGGCGTGTCGTTCGACCGCATCGCCGAGGTGCTGGGCAGCACCTTCGGCTCCACCTATATCGACGACTTCCCGGCAGGCGGCCGGATGCGCCGCGTGATGATCGCCGCCGACGCCGCCGCGCGCATGAGCGACGACGATCTGCTGGCGCTCGCCGTGCCCAACGCGACGGGCGGCATGGTGCCGCTCTCGGCGATCGCGGCGCGCCGATGGACCATCGGTCCGGTGATGCTGACGCGCTTTAACGGTTATCCGTCGCTCGACGTGAGCGGCCACGCCGCATCCGGCTACAGTTCCGGCGCCGCGATGGCGGAAATGGAGCGGCTCGCCGCCGCGTTGCCGGTCGGCATCGGCTACGACTGGGTCGACGCGGCCCGCGAGGAAACCGTGGCCGCGCGGCTCACGCCGTTGCTGATCGGCCTGTCGCTGCTGGCGGTGTTCATGGCGCTGGCGGCGCTCTACGAAAGCTGGACGATCCCGCTCGCGGTGCTGATGGTCGTGCCGCTCGGCGTGATCGGCGCCGTCGCCGCGGTGCTGTTGCGCGGCCTGCCCAACGACGTGTACTTCAAGGTCGGCATGATCACCGTGATCGGCCTCGCGGCGAAAAACGCGATCCTGATCGTGCAGTTCGCCCGCGATCTGCATCGGCGCGGCGCGCCGTTGGCGCGTGCCGTGACGGACGCCGCCGGCGCGCGTTTCCGGCCGATCGTGATGACCTCGGCGGCGTTTCTGCTCGGCGTCGTGCCGCTGGTCGTGTCGAGCGGCGCGGGCGCCGAGAGCCGCCGCTCGGTCGGCACCGGCGTGTTCGGCGGCGTGCTGGCCGCCACGCTGTTCGGGCTGGTGTTCGCGCCGCTCGCGTTTCATGCGGTCGCCTCGCTGACGCACGGCCGGCAGCGTCTCGCGCAACTGCGTCGCAAGCGCGGCGAGCGGCGCGCACGCCACGCGGCGGTGGAAGGCGCGGCGCTCGACGAATCGCGCATGACGTGACGGCGGCATGCGGGCGCAGGATTTTGTCGATCACCGCCGCGCCCGGATTTTTCGTCTGACTTTATTCGCGCCGCCGATTAATCAGACTTGAAAACGCCGGATGTTTCATTTTAGAAACGTTTTTGATCGCTCTGAAAATATTTCCGAAAATGCCCGATTCCGGTGATTCGGTAATAAGCGGAGCGAGGGCGATGATAATGCCGATAAATTCCTGATTTGCGAATAAGCGCCGGATTGAATCGCTATTAATCGCCGGATTCCGGAGTTCAGATGTGAAACACTTTTCGATGGGCCAGGTGAGCCGGCGCTGTCGCGCGCGGCGTGCTTCGGTGGTATGCGAGCCGCCCGGACGATGGCGCAAAGCCAAGCGCCATGCGGCTCTCCGGGTGTGGTCCGAAACCAACGCAAGACCAACGGCCGCTGTCGCGCCATCAGCCCCGGCCGGCTATATCAAACGCCGGATCAAGGTTTTCTTCATACATTGCGTTTGCCGATGGTGATTTGATTTTAAGTTTTACTATAGCCATTCGTTCCGCTAACATCACGCATAATCCGCTAATCGGCTTTGCCCGCGGTTTAAGCCGTCTAATTCATTTGGACGTATAAGCCGGCGGCGGAGCAATGGGTCCACAACGAACGACAGTTTGAGGAAACATCATGCCGCATATGCACCTTGATACTGCGAGGGTTACCTGGTTACATACGCCGGCTCCGAATTTGCGGAGTGTGGCGCGGCGAATCGGCGTGTTGCTGTTCGACGGTTTCTGGCTGCTCGGGCCGGGCACCGTCGTCGAGATGTTCCAGACCGCCAACGAACTGGCGGACTCGCATGCCGGCGAAGAACCGCCCTACGACGTGCAGTTTCTTTCGATGGAAGGCGGCAGCGTCGCCAGTTCCTCATTGGCGCGAATCTGGACCGACCGGATCGACACGCGCTACGGCAGCGGCTTCGACGTGCTGTTCATCGCGGGCGGCTACGGCGCACACGCGGCGGCGCGCGACGAGCGCTTGCTGGGCTGGCTGCGCTCGGTGCAAATGCGCACCCGCGCGATCGAAACGATCGGCGAGGGCAGGCTCGTGCTGGAAGCCGCCGGCCCCACCGACCACGACGCGCTGCAAGCGGCCCGCTATCTGGGCGGCGTCGCGGCCGAGGCCGCCTCCAGCGATCGCGACGAGTGCGCCCGCAGCGCGCTGATGTTCATCAAGCGCGATCTCGGCGCGGAGTTGGCACGCCGGGTCGCCGACCGCGTGATGCCCGGCATGGCGGCCACATGGGTGCCGCTGCAGGCGGAAGGCGGCACGCTCAGCGTGGCCGAAAAAATTCGTGCGGCCGCGCGCTGGATGGAGGCGAACTGCGACCGTCAGGTGTCCGTTGCCGACGCCGCGCAGGTGGCGGCGATGAGCGAGCGCAATTTCCTGCGGCGCTTCAAGCACGAAATGCACGTCACACCCTCGGACTATCTGCTGCAGGTGCGGCTGCGCATTGCTTGCAACTTCCTGACGGAAACCGAATTGCCGGTCGATAAGATCGCGCGCCGCAGCGGCACGGGCAACGGCGATCGTCTCGCGAAGATCTTTCGCAAGCGCATGGCGCTCTCGCCCACCGAGTATCGGGCGCGCAGCCGCGTGGCGACCGAGGTGTAGACCGAGGTGTAATTCGCGAGGCAGGCGCCGCGTCGGCGGCGCGCTTCCTGACTGCTTCATGACTGTTTGCACGCGGCCCCCCGGGGCCGCATTGTTCGCCGGGCAGGCTTCTTACGAGCACAGTGGCAATGGGCAACAACGTAATGTCGACGGCGTTGCCCGAGGTCAAGCTCATCGAGCCCGAGGTGTTTTGCGACGAATTCGGCTTCTGCTTCGAGAGCTTCAGCGCGGACGAGTTTATCGAGGACGTCGCGCCTGATTTCAACTTCGTGCAGGACCGTCATTCGCGCGCGGTGCACGGCGTGCTGCGCGGCTTGCACTATCAGGTGCAGCGTCCGCAAGGCCGCCTCGTGCGCGTGGTGATCGGCGAAGTGTTCGATGTCGCGGTGGACGTGCGGCTCAATTCGCCGAACTTCGGCAAATGGTCCGGCACGTATCTGAGCGCGGCCAATTATCGGCAGGTGTGGGTGCCGCCCGGCTTCGCGCACGGTTTCGTGGTGCTCTCCGACGTCGCCGAATGCCTGTGGAAGACCACCGAATACTGGTTCCCGGAACTCGAGCGCTGCATCCTGTGGAGCGATCCCGACATCGGCATCGAATGGCCGATCGATTTCGAGCCGATCCTCGGCGCGAAAGATGCCGCGGGGCGGCGCATTTACGAAGCGGAAAACTTCTCCTGAATCCGGCGTCGGGTCAGCGGCCCGAGCCGTACTGCGGCGTGAGGTTCAGCGTCGCCGCGCTCGCACTCCTCGCCACTCCACACGCTCCGCACTCATCGGAATACCGCCATTTCCCGCGCGCATGGCGGGCGCGAAACGGTAAAACCCGGCGCGGGCGGCAGCTATTGCAAGACCGTGTGGCAAATATTGCAATGCGGCCGCCGCGAGCCGCGCCGGCGCAAGCGCTTCGCGCCGACGCGGCCGACGCGGTGGTCAGCGTCGGATCAAGCCCATCAACAAGGTGACGAGGAAGATCACCACGAAGATGAAGAACAGAACCTTCGCGATTTCCGCCGCGCCCGCGGCGACGCCGCCAAAGCCGAATACAGCGGCGATGATCGCGATCACGAAGAAGATTGCAGCGTATCGAAGCATGGGGCCTCCCACCGGTGGATGTGCTGGATTGAGACTTGAAAACGGCGACTCGTCCTCGGCAGCGTGTGCCTCGACGGGTTGTTTGCCGGCGAACGAAGAGCAGCAATGGCTGTGCCACGGCCCGCTGCGCGATTCGCGAATCCAGTGAAAATCCGCCACGGAAACGGCGGAAATACGCGATAGAATTCTTCCGCAGTACGCCTGCGGTATCCATGCATCGCGCCTGGTGCATCGCCCTCCATCCACCGAGTTCAAGAAGAACGAGGACCCATGCCAACGCGAATTCTGTCGATTTTCGGCACGCGGCCGGAAGCCATCAAAATGGCGCCGCTCGTCAAGCAACTGGAAGCGAGCGCCGACCTCGAATCGGTGGTCTGCGTCACCGGGCAACATCAGCAGATGCTCGATCAGGTGCTCGATCTGTTCGAGATCGTGCCGCATCACAATCTCGCCCTCATGACCGGCAACCAGACGCTCAACGGCCTCGCGTCGCGTCTGATCGCCTCGCTCGACGAGGTGCTCGCCACGGTCAAGCCGGATCGCGTGCTGGTGCACGGCGACACGACCACGGCGTCGGCGGCGGCGCTTGCCTCGTTTCATCGCCGCATTCCGATCGGCCACGTCGAGGCGGGGCTGCGCACCGGCAACCTCGTGCAGCCCTGGCCCGAAGAGATGAACCGCCGCGTGGTCGACCTCGTGAGCGATCTGATGTTCGCGCCCACCGCGAGCTCGAAGGCGAACATCGCGCACGAAGCGCTGCACGGTAAGGTGATCGTAACCGGCAATACCGTGATCGACGCGCTCAATCTCACCACCGCGCGCATCGCCGCGAACCCGGCGTTGCGCGCCGAACTCGACGCGCGCCTGCCGTTCCTCGACGGCGCGCTGCCGTTGCTGCTGGTCACGGGCCATCGGCGCGAGAGCTTCGGCGCGGGCTTCGCCAACATTTGCGCGGCGCTCGCCGATCTCGCCCGAACCAATGCGGTGCAGATCGTTTATCCGGTCCATTTGAATCCGAACGTGCGCGGTCCCGTGCAGGAAACGCTGGGCGCCGCGCGCAACGTTCATCTGATCGAGCCGCTCGATTACCTCGGCTTCGTGCGCCTGATGCAGCGCGCCACGATCATCCTGACCGACTCTGGCGGCGTGCAGGAAGAAGCGCCCGCGCTCGGCAAGCCGGTGCTCGTGATGCGCGACGTGACCGAGCGGCCGGAAGCGGTGGCGGCGGGTACGGTGCGCCTCGTCGGCACGGCGCGCGAGGCGATCGTGCGCGCGGTGACGGGCTTGCTCGAAGACGCGCGCGAGCGCGACGAGTTCGCGCATCGCGTCAACCCATACGGCGACGGCCATGCCTCCGAGCGGATCGTCGCGGCGCTGAGCGGACGTCCGTTCGAGGAATTCGCGAGCGGCGGCATCGGCGAAATGCCTTATGTGCCGCGCGTGCCGCTGCCTGGCGTTGTGCAGTAGAGAAGAGAAGCGGGACGCCGCTGTCCGAGCGCGAGGCGCGAGAATGGCGGTTGGTGTTCGTTGTGCGTGTGCATGTGCATTTGCCGGCGCATATGCCGAACGCGGCGCATCTCGCGAAGGCAAAGATACGCGCGGAATGCGCGGCGGGGTTCAGGAAACGCCCCGCGGTGCCGTTATTGCAGGGATTCGCTCGCCGCCCCGGTAGCGCCGCGAGCGAGGACATCCAACGCAAAGCCTGGCGCAGCGCCGGGCTGACCGTTCCAGACTAGTTCCAGACTATCCATGCCGCGCAATCCGGTTTCGCCGCTTGCGCGCCAATCAAGAGACAAAACCAGGTGATCTCCGACGTGACCTCCGATACGCCCATGCGCCGCTTCACGCGCGCCCGCCCGAACGCGCTCGCCGCGCTGCTGTTGCTGGCCGCCGCCGCGCACGCCCAACAGCCGGCCGACGTCGCGGGCAGTTTCGCGCAACTCGGCAGCGGACGTCTCGCGACACGCACCGTATCGCTGGCCGATCTCGGCATGCGCGATCCGGTCGTGCTGCATGCGCCGGACGCGCGTCAGGAGCTGTATCTGCCGGTGCCGGCCGGCGTGCCCTTGAGCGATGCGTCGTTGCAGATCGACGGCGGCTATCTGCGCGGCAACGGCGGGCGTACCACCCTGCTGGTGTCGCTCGACGGCTCGCCGGTGCTCTCGCGCAGTCCGACGCAGGAGCAGGGCGACGCCTCGGCGAGCCTCGGCGTGGACGGCGCGGCGCGGCCGAGCGGTTTCGTGCGCGTGGGGCTCGACTGGTCGTCGGTGTTGAGCGACGACGTGTGCACCGATCAGACCGCGATCGGCAACCTCTGGCGCATCGCGCCGACCTCGCGCCTGACCTATCGCTACGATCCGAACGCGATCGTCGATCTGCGCGGCGCGTGGAGCGCATTGCCGCAGAAGCCGGTTGTCATGCTCGGCGCGCGCGCCTTGGGCGCGCCGGCGTTCGATGCCGGCTGGCGCGTCGAAGCGCTGCTGCAACGCGAAGGCCGCGCGCCGCTGACGCGCGCCTGGCCCGCCGTGGGCGACACCGTCGATTTGAGCGACATCGAGGTGCCCGCGCCGCTGCGCGCGATTCCGGCGTTTGCCGCGCTGGCCGCGGGCGGCTCGCACAAACTGGCGAATGCGGCGGAAGCCGGCGCGCTGGTCGCGCTCACGCCGCGCGCGGCGTTCGCGCCGGACGTGATCGTCGTCGACGATGCGCTGCGCGGCACGCTGAAGAGCACGCTCGACGCGTTGCGCGAGCAGGTGGCGAGCGCGGCCCCCGGCGCGGCCGAAGCATTCGACGCATGGCGCGCCCGCGCGCTCGACGCCGTCGCGAAGCCGCTCTCGCCGGGCGAAGTGCGGGTCGCGCACCTCGGCGGACAAACCGCGATCGTGCTCGGCGACAAGGACGCCGTGGCGCTGCTCGCGCGCACGTGGCGTCCGATCGACGTGGCGAGCCGTCTCGTGGTCCATCAGATCGACACCGCACCGAATTCGCACGGCGATGAAATCGCGCTGTCGCTGCTCGGCGGCCAGCCGCGCACGCTCGACGTGCAAGGCCGCGCCACCTGGGACGCGAATTTCGACCTCGGCGCCGCGTCCGGCAACGGCAAGCTGCCGTCGACGGTGGTGCTCGACGTGGCCGCGTCGCCCACGCCCGGCAACAGCGCGCAGACCGCCTCGGTGTATTTCAACGACGTGCTGATCGGCTCGCAACTGCTCAGCGCCGACGGCAAGCCTCAGCGCATCGAGGCGCGCGTGCCGCATTACGCGCTCGCGCCGAACAACCTGCTGCGCGTGGTGTTCCAGCGCCAGCCGGAAGCCGGCTGCCAGCGCGGCCTGAGCCATCCGGTCGCGGTGTTGCCGAGCAGTCATCTGACGCTCGCCGCCGCCAAGGTCGACGACGACTTCACCGGCATGGTGGCGCGCTTCGCGTCGGAGGCGAACGTGATCGTGCCGGCCTCGTATCTCGACGACGCGACCCTGGTGCTGTCGCGTGTCGCGCGCCTTGCGAACGCGAGCGGCATCGCGCCGACGCGCGCGAGCTTCACCGTCGCGCGCGAGGGCGAGGCGGTGAACCCGAAGGGCGCCTTCCTTGCCGCCGACGTCACACTCGCCGACGAGAAGAGCGTCGCGCGTCTGTCGAAAGACCGCCTGTCGCTCACCGACGCATCCGGCAAGATGCTCGCCGACGTGTCGGGTCTGAACCGCGTCGGCGTGATCGAGGCGGTCAGGTCGGGCAACGTGTCGGGCATCGCGTATCGCACGGTGGGCGACACGGCGGCGATCCTGCCGGCCTCGCTGCGGCTCTCGCGCGGCGACCTCGCGATCGTCGACGCGAGCGGCACGCTGCGCCAGTTCGACACGCGCCATCCCGGCGAGGTGGTCGACGCGAGCGACGTGCACGGTCCGTGGTTCATGCAGGGTTGGGTGCGCTGGGGCGTGCCGGCCGCGCTCGTCGCGTTGCTGCTCGTCCTGCTGCTGATCGCCAACGTGGCGCGCCGCAGGCATCAGGACAAGTCGTGAGCCTCGCGCTGATCGAATGGTATGGCGGCTATGCGGTCGCCCATTACTACCACGGGCTCGAATACGCCGCGGCGGCGGTGGCGTTCATCATCCTGCTGTCCAGTCTCGACGATCTGTTCATCGATCTCTGGTACTGGACCCGGCTGCTTTATCGCCGCCTGACGGTGCAGCGCGCCTATAAGCCGCTCACCGCCGCGCAGTTGTATCAGCGCGATGAGCAGCCGATCGCGATCATGGTGCCCGCGTGGCACGAGTACGACGTGGTCGCGGCCATGATCGAGGACATGGTGCGCGTGATGGACTACCGCAACTATGTGGTGTTCGTCGGCACCTATCAGAACGATCCGCAGACCATCGCCGAAGTGGAACGCATGCGCCGCCGCTACAAACAGTTGCGCCGCGTGGAAGTGCCGCACGACGGTCCGACCTGCAAGGCCGACTGCCTGAACTGGGTGATCCAGGCGATCTTCAAGTACGAGAAGGAAGCCGGCATCGAGTTCGCGGGCGTGGTGCTGCACGACAGCGAGGACGTGCTGCATCCGGTGGAATTGCGCTTTTTCAACTACCTGCTGCCGCGCAAGGACATGATCCAGTTGCCGGTGGCGTCGCTCGAGCGCAACTGGTTCGAACTCGTGGCCGGCACCTACATGGACGAGTTCGCCGAATGGCACGCGAAAGATCTGGTGGTGCGCGAGAGCCTGGTGGGCTCGGTGCCCTCGGCGGGCGTGGGCACCTGTTTTTCGCGGCGCGCGCTGCTCGGGTTGATCGCCGAGACCGACAACCAGCCGTTCAACACGGAAAGCCTGACCGAGGACTACGACGTCGGCGCGCGTCTGGGCAAGATGGGCATGCAGTCGATTTTCGCGCGCTTTCCGGTGCAGTTCGCGACGCGCCGCAAGGCGTGGTTCGGCTTCGGCAAGGAACGCGACATCACCGTGACGATGCCGCTGTGCGTGCGCGAATTCTTTCCCGATACGTTCCGCACCGCTTACCGGCAACGCGCGCGCTGGACGCTCGGCATCGGTTTGCAAGGGTGGAAGCAGACCGGCTGGACCGGCTCGCTCACTAACCGCTATCTGCTGTTCCGTGACCGCAAGGGGATCGTCACGGCCTTCGTCGGCATTCTCGCGTATGTGCTGGTCGCGCAGTTCCTGCTGTTCGCCGGCGCGGGTCTGCTCGGCTGGATGCCGGAACTGATCGCTTCGCCGTTCGCCGATTCGGCCTGGCTGCAAGGCTTGTTGTGGGCCAACGGCTGTGCGCTCGTGTTGCGCGTCGTGCAGCGGATCTACTTCGTGACCCGCCTGTACGGCTGGGAGCATGGCGTGCTGTCGGTGCCGCGCATGGTGGTGGGCAACTTCGTCAATTTCATGGCCGTCTCGCGCGCATGGAAGATGTTCATCACGCATCTGGTGACGGGCAAGCGGCTCGCATGGGACAAGACCATGCACGACTTTCCGTCCGCGGAGGGCTTCAATAATCGACGCCAGCGCCTGGGCGAATTGCTGCTGTCGTGGCAGGCGATCGACCCTGACAAGCTCGAACAGGCGCTCGGCGAAAGCCATGCGCGCGAGGCGCCGCTCGGCCGCGTGCTGATGGCCAAGGGCTGGCTCGACGAGGAAACGCTCGCCGAAGCGATCGCCTTCCAGTCCGATTTGCCGCGTGGCCGGCTGGACGTCGAACGCGTTCAGGCGGACGCCGCGCGGCTGCCGCTCGAGGCGATCGTGCGGCATCGCGTGTTGCCGCAAGCCGACGAGGCGGGCGGGCGCACGATCTTGCTGACCGCGAGTCCGCTGGCGGAGCCGGTGGTCGCGGAATTGGGCGCGCTGGCGGGCGGGCCGGTGCAGCAGGAGATCGTCCGCGAAGGCGAGATCGCCGCGGGGCTGCGTCTGTTGCGCGGCGTCGCGATCGGCTGGCCGGAAGGCGAGGGCGCGGCGGCACGCGGCGCCGCCGGCGAGGCCGCGGCCGTGCCCGTGCCGGCGCGCAGCGTGCCGTTGATCGGCGATCTGCTGATCGAGCACGGCCACGTGCGCCGCGAGGCGTTCGAAGCGGCGATGCAGGACTACCGCCCGGACCGGCACGGCCGGATCGGCGACTACATGGTGGCGCGCGGCGTGATCTCGCCCGACGCGCTCGACAACGTAATCCAGCAACAGCGCCGCCTGCAGGGCGCTCTGGCGGCCTCCGAATGATCGATTCATTTTTCAACCGGCGTGCGGGGATGGCGCGGGTTTCGTCGTCGCTTTCGTCTTCAGGTTCGGTGGTTTTGGCGGGGGCTTTGGCTGATTCTTTGGGTCGGTCTTTGAGCCGGTCTTTGGGTCGGTCTTTGAGCGAGTCCTTGGTGGCGGCTTATGGCGCATCGGCTCCGGTTTCGGTATCGGTTCGGGCTCCGTCTCCGGCTCCGGCTCCGGCTCCGGCATCGGCATCGGCTCAAGCTCAAGCTCAAGCTCCGGCCTTCACCCTGCGTGCGGTCGCGGCCGCGATGCTGGCCGGCGCTTTGTGCGTGAGCGGCCCGGTCTGCGCGCAAGGCGCGGCGAACGCGCCGCGCCCGGCTGCATCCGGGCAGGACACGCTGCCGTTGACCGGCGCCGCTTACCGCGTCGCCCAGGAAGCGTACGACGCCTACGGTCGCGGCGACTACGCGGGCGCCGTCGCGCGCTCGCGCGAGGCCATTCGTCAGCGGCCCGACGTCGTATCGCTGCGGGTGCTGCTCGCCAACGCGCTGGCCGCGCAACGCCGTTATGGCGAGGCGAGCCGCTCGCTCGGCGACGCCATCGCGCAGCTCGGCGGCGATCCGGCGCTGGTGGCGCGCCGCAAGCAGATCGACGCGCTCAACGTGTCGACGCGCGCGGTCGCCCGTCCGGCCCGTCGGCAACCGGGCGATCCGAACGCGTTGAGCGGGGCCGCGCTCAACGCCGCGCGGCAGGCTTACAAAGCGTATGCGGCGAAGGACTTCGCGGGGACCGTCAAGTATGCGAATCAGGCGGTCGCGCTGCGTCCCGATCTGCTGCGGCTGCGCCTGCTTCTCATCGACGCGGCGAGCGCGGCGGGTCACGACAGCGACGCGTGGAACGCCGATCAGGATGCCGTCAAGCGCTTCGGCGACAGCGACGAGTTGCGCTTGCGCCGCGGCTTTATCGGCAGCCGGCTTGCGCCGAGGCCGTCCGCGGCGTCGCAAGCGGCGCGACAGCAGGGCGATGACGTGGAGGCCGTGGCACTCGCGCGCGAGGCCGTCGCTTATGCGCCGGACCACCTCGGCTATCGTCTGCAACTGATCGACGCGCTGTTTGCTGCGAACGATCTGCCGGGTGCGCAGGCCGCGGCAAGCGCGGCGGTCGCGGCCAACGATACGGCGATCATGCCGCTCACGCTGCGCGGCTACGCGTTGGCCGCGCAAGGCAGGACGGTCGAGGCGGAGGCGGACTTCGACAAGGCATTGCATCTCACTGGCGCCACGCAGCGCGATCAGCGCGTGGCGCGCGCGATCATCGCCGATGTGTGGATCGCGCAAGGGCAGCCGCGGCGCGCGCTCGATCTGCTCGCGCCGCTGAAGGCGGGCGGTGACGACACGGATGCGGCGATTGCGCTGCGTCGCCAGCGGGCGCGGCAGGCGTTGGGTGGGGTGGGCGCGGGTGGCGAGGCGGCGGGCGGTGCTCGCGCAGCGAGCGGCTTTGTTGGGTCGAACGCACCGAATGCTTCGAACGCTTCGAATGCACCGAATGCCTCGAACGCACCGAACGCATCGAACGCATCGAGCGCATCGAGCGCATCGAGCGCATCGAGCGCTTCGAGCGCACCGAACGCACCGAACGCACCGAACGCACCGAACGCACCGAACGCACCGAACGCACCGAACGCACCGAATGCTTCGAACGCACCGAATGCTTCGAACGCACCGAATGCATCGAACGCATCGAACGCATCGAACGCATCGAGCGCACCGAACGCATCGAACGCACCGAACGCATCGAACGCACCGAACGCACCGAGCGCTTCGAGCGCTTCGAGCGCACCAAACCCCCCGCAACTTTCCCTCGACCCCGCCCGTCGCCCGGTGATCGACTGCGTTGTCGACCGGTTCGGCGCGAGCTGCGACGTCTACGCCGCCGATCCCGGCTTCGCGGCGGCGCGCGCCGCGACGTTGGCCGCCGCCGCAAAGGACAAAAGCGCTGCCGTAGCCCATGCACGCGACGCGGTGAAGGCCGCGCCCGACGATCCGCAGCATCGCGTGCAATTGATCAACGCACTGAGCGCAGCCGGCGATCAACGCGGCGCGACGCACGAAGCCCAACAGATGCTTGCGGCCGGCATGCTCGACGCGCTGCCCGACATGAGCGCCGCGTACATCGCGCAGCGCGCCGGCAACAACCGCGTCGCCTACCAGCGCTTCAGCATGGCCGACGAGGCCGGCACCCTGCCGGCCGCCGCCCACGCCGACGCGGGTTATGCGGCGCTCCACGCGCATCGCAATCGCGAGGCCGCGCGCTACTTCGAGCAAGCGATCGACGCGAGCGCGAGCCCCGCCGGCGACACGCCGTCCCCGACGCCCGTGCAACTGAACGACATGCGCAGCGCGCACGCCGAAGTGACGCGCGACTGGGGCTTCAATACGTCGCTCAATTATCGCGGCGCGGGCATGCAGCCGGGCTATGCGTCGTCGCCGACGCCCGGCACCTCGAACAACTGGCAAGCCGGCGTGGAAGCGTACTGGCGTCCGTTCGGCAGTCTCGGCGAGCGGATGCTCGAACTGTACGCGCGCGGCTACGAAAGCTTCGGCGTGAAGAACGGCGGCGCGAGCGGCGCGGAGACCTTGCAGGCCACCGTCGGCGCGCGCGCCAAGCCGTTCTCGCAGATCGACGCGATCGTCGCCTTCGAACGGATCATTCCGATCGGCTCGCGCGTCAACCCGGACTGGCTCGCGCGGCTCGCGTATTCGGGCGGCTTCGGCATCGAACGCCGCGTGGACGTGCCGTCATGGTGGACCGCGAAGCTCTATGCCGAAACGGGCGCCTATCTGAACACCGGCTCGGTCTACGCGACCACCAATTTGCAACTGGGCCGCACCTTCCGCATGGACAGCTACAGCCCGAAGTGGACGGTGTTCCCCTACGCGGTGATCGGCGCCGACTACGATTCCAGCGTCAATCACAGCATTCCGTTCGGCGCGGGCGTGGGGATTTCGACGCGTTACTGGTTCCGCGACAGCCAGTACGATGCGCCGCGTTCGTATGTCGACCTGTCCGTGCAGTACCGCCTGAAGATCGCCGGCGACGAACGCGCGCGCGGCGTGTTCTTCGGGATGATCTACTCGTATTGAGCCGAATGACTTCAATGCCGGCGATGTGCGTGGATAATCCAGATGTCTCGACCCTGCGCGGCTGGCGCGGAGAACATGGTGGCTTTCATTCCAAACGGCAGCGGCAACTCGATGCGTAATTCGCCCGGCGTTCAGACGCAAGCCGGCGAACCGGCATCGCCGCGCCGGCGCACGCTGCTCGCGGCGAGCGCGTGCGCGGCGTTGGTCCACGGCTGCGCGACGCCCGCATCCGGCGACACCGGCGCATTGGCGCAAGGCGTCGTCTGGCAGCTCGACGAGGACCACGTGGATCCGCGCGGCGATTGGGATCGCCTCGGCGTGACCGATCTGCTGGTGCAGTGGACGGCCGTGGACGACACGTCGTTTCTGCCGCTCGGCAATCCGCAGGGCACCGCGTTGCGCACGGCCCGCCGTTTGCCGGACTGGACGCGGATCGCCGGCGAGCCGTGGGCGCGCAATGTGATCGTCGGTCTCGCCGGCCGTTTCGACGAGAAACAGGCGCGCGCGCAAGCGGCGCAACTGGTCGAGCGCTCGAAGAAACTGGCGGCGGTGCGGCCGCCGGTTCGCATCGACGGGTATTACTTTCCGGTGGAAGTCGATCCGACCTGGCAAGACGCCGCATCGCTCGCGCCCTTGCTCGATCAACTGCCGCGGCCTCTGTGGATCAGCGTCTACGACAACTCGAACATCGGCGGAGCGGCGCTCGCCGCGTGGCTCGACGGCTGGCTGCCGCGCGACGTCGGCGTGTTTTTACAGGACGGTTGCGGTGTTTATGCACGCGGCCCGGCCGCCGCGCGCGGCTATGCGGATGCGCTGGCCGCGCGGCTCGGCAAGCATCGCGTGCGGATCATCGCCGAGGCTTTTCGTCCCGCCGGGGGCGGCGCGTTTCGTCCGGCGCGCGCCGAGGAATTGACGCCACAACTGCTCGCGTATCGCGGCTATCGGACCTATCTGTTCGATGGCCCGCATTACGTGTCGGCGCAACTCGTGCGGGAATTGCTAGGTATGCAGGAAGCGCGGAAGTAACAGGGCAGTGAGAGGCGCACCCGTGCCCGCGCCTAGCGCAACTGCGTCACCGCGAGCAGCAACACCATGCTGCCGATCGCGCCGTCCAGAATGCGCCATGCCGTTGCGCGGCGAAACAGCGGCGCCAACGCGCGCGCGCCGTAACCCAGGCCGACGAACCAGACGCCGCTCACCGCCATCGCGCCGAGGGCGAACACCATCCGCGCGTCGGCCGGTTCGCGCGCGCCGGCCGTACCGATCAGCAGGAAGGTGTCGAGATAGACGTGCGGATTGAGCCATGTGAGAGCCAGCGTCATCAGCATGACCGGCACGGCGCGCTGCACTTGTGCGCCGGAGGCCGCACCGTTTGCATCGGCATCCAGCACCGCATGGCCCGGACGCACCGCGCGCCGCAGCGCGCTGATGCCGAACCACGCCAGATAAGCGAGCCCGACGTACAGCATGGTGTGCACGAACAGCGGGTAGCGCTCCACCAGAACCGACGCGCCGCCCACGCCCGCGCCGATCAGAATGCAATCCGACAGCGCGCACAGCAGCACGATCTTGCCGACATGCGAGCGCATGATGCCCTGGCGCAGGACGAAGGCGTTCTGCGCGCCGATCGTGACGATCAGCGATGCGCACAGGGCGGCGCCGTGAGAAAAAGACAGCCAGTTCATAATGGATCCAGTAGACGAGTGAAGCGAACGGGGCTAGTCTGCGGTTTCGGCTTTCATAAGAGAAGCTAATTTACTTAACGCAGACTAAGGAACGCTAATGCTCGACTATGCGTTGCTTGACGCCTTGGCCGCCGTGGTGCGGCACGGTTCGTTCGAGCGTGCAGCCGGCGAACTGAACGTGACGCCGTCGGCGGTCTCGCAGCGCGTCAAGCTGCTCGAGGAGCGGGTCGGCAGCGTGCTCGTCAAGCGCGGCCAGCCGTGTGTCGCGACCACCTCGGGCGCGCTGCTGTGCCGCCACACCGAACGCGTGCAATTGCTCGAAGCGGAGTTGACGGGGCGCTTGCCGGCGCTGCCCGGCGCGCTGGTGGAGCCGTGGCCGGCGTTGCGCGTGGCGGTCAACGACGACAGCGTCGGCACCTGGTTCATCGACGCGGTCGCGCAGTTCTGCGTCGAACGGGAAATGCGGCTCGATCTCGTGATCGACGATCAGGACCACACCGCGCAGCGGATTCGCGACGGCAGCGTGCAAGGCGCGGTGACCACGCAAGCCGAGCCGGTGCAGGGCTGCCGGTCCACGCGTCTGGGGCGCATGCGCTATCTGGCGGTCTGCTCGCCGGTTTTTCTCGCGCGCCATTTTGCCGACGGCGTCACGCGCGAGAGTTTGCGGCGCGCTCCGTGCATCGATTTCAATCCGAAGGACCAGTTGCAAAAGCGCTTCATGCGCCGCATCACGCGCGCGGAAATCGATCCGCCGCTGCACTGGATTCCGCACGTTGCCGGTTTCTTGCGCGCGTGCGTGACGGGGCTAGGCTGGGGCATGTGCCCCGAACGGATGATCGCCGCGCATCTGGCGAGCGGCGAACTGGTGGAGATGGCGCCCGGCAAGCACATCGACGTGGATCTGTACTGGCAGAGCTGGCGTCTGTCGATCGGCTGGCTCGACGATTTCGGCGCGGTGCTGCGCAAGCGGGCGGCGGAGTGTCTGGATTGACGCCGCGCGGGAACAACCGCGGGAAAACCGCGGGAATAACCATTAGCCCGGTTTAACGACAACCGTGCAGGTAATCCCCGCCGCGAGCACGATCCCGTCCGGCACCGAGTCGATCTTCACGCGCACCGGCACGCGCTGCGCGAGGCGCACCCAGTTGAAGGTCGGATTCACGTCCGCCAGCAACTCGCGGCTTTGCGGATTATCGCGGTCGTAAATGCCGCGCGAAATACTCTCGACGTGCCCCTGAATCGTGCCGCCGCTCATCAGCCGAACCTCGGCTTTATCGCCCACCCGCACGCGCGGCAGCTTGGTTTCCTCGAAGTAGCCATACACCCAAAACGAGTGGCTATCCACGATCGCCAGCTTGGCGGTGCCCGCTGTCGCATAGTCCCCGCGGAACACGTTCAGGTTGGTGACGTAACCGTCGACCGGCGAGACGACCCGCGTGCGCGCCAGATTCAGCCTGGCCGCATCGAGCGCGGCGAGCGCCTGCTGATACGAGGCCTCGGCCGCGGACGCCGTATGCGTCGCATTCTCGCGGCTCTCGCGCGAGACGACGAGCGCATCCATGTCGGCGCGCCTGCGGGCGTCGTCGCGCTTCATCTGCAATTCGGCCTTGCGTGCCGCCACGGCGGCCTGTGCCTGCTCCACGGCGATCTGGTAGTGCGACGGATCGATCTGCATCAACAGATCGCCTTTCTTCACCAGTTGATTGTCCTTCACGGGCAGATCGACCACGGCGCCCGAGACGTCCGGCGCCACGTTGACGATCTCGGCGCGCACGCGTCCGTCGCGCGTCCAGGGTTCATCCATGTAATGAACCCACAACACGCGTCCAATCAAAATTGCGACGACAAAAATAACGGCTGTCGCGATGAAGCCCACGATATTTCGGATGGTCATGTTTCGACTCTGATCAACGATAAACGGCGAGACCCAGCACGCCGCACACACACACGAGCAAGCTGGCCCGGAACAGGGACGGGTGCCACACCACGCGATACAGGCCCGTATAGGCGATCGCGCGATCCAGCATCCAGGTGAGCAGCGCGCCCGCGATGAACAGCAGCACGATGGCCGGCACGTAGGCGTCGAAAACGGCGATATCACGCGGCATGGCGAACTCCTTCTGACGACGCGCCGGCAGTTCCGCTCATCAACGCTTCAAGCGGCGATTGCGGATCGAGCAGCGCGGTACGAATGAAATGCAGGTGACTCAAAATGCGCTGCAACCGATGCCGCTCCTCACGCGGCGGCGTGAAGGCGGCCAGCGTCTGCTGAACGGCGGCGATCGCATCGGCGGTCGCCGCGAGCGCGCGGTCGAAACGGTCCGCGCGCGGCGCGTCGAACAGCGCGGTCAGCGCGCCGCGCATCGCGCGCAGCGAGATGCGCCACGGCATCGACCTGGCGTAGCGCGCGTCGGCGGGCAGCGCCGCCACTTCGCGGCGCAGGTCGATCACTGCGTTGCCGACTTCCAGCACCGAGAAGAGCCAGCGCAACGTGTCGCGCTTGAGTTCGGGTTCGTTCGGCGCGAGCGAGTTGATCTGGAACATCAGATCGCGCGCGCCGCTCTCGAAGCGCGAACGCACGCGACCGAGGCTCGCGCGGCTCGCCAGCGCCACCTGACGGCGCAGATCGACGAGCAGGCGGTTGCGCAGCCACGGCGTCGACGGCGGCAGCAACACGGCGAACGCCACCGACGACACCAGCATCGACAGCACGAGCGCGAGCGCGTCGTTCATGAAGCCGCTCGGGTCATAGTGAATCACGTTGTCCGGGCCGGCCAGGAAGCAGAAGAAGATGCAGTAGCCGACGCCATAGCCCGCCAGCGCCGGCCGCGTCGTCATGAACACGCCGAGCAGCAGGAACGGCGTGAGCGCCGCGCACAGCAGCGGGAATCCGTCGATGTGCGGAAACACGCCGTACACCGCGATCATGCCCATGACCGCAGCGGCGAGCGTGCCGCCGGCCATCTGGAACACGGTGCGCTTCGGGTCCGGCGACGACGAGGCCAGCGCGCACACGGCGGCCGCGTTCAACGTCAAGGTCGAGCCGCTCGGCCAGGCGGTGGCGATCCAGAACGCGCCGAGCACCAGCATCACGATGGCGGCGCGCAGACCCGACACGCCCGCCGCGATCGCGTTGGTTTTGGGCTCGTAACGCTCGATCCAGCGCTCGCGCTCGTGGTTGTCGACAGCGAGCGACGCATACGTGGCCGCGTAGGCATGCAGATCGTCGATGAAGCGGTACAGCAGCTCCGCGCCGGTGTCGAAGTCGAGCAGCGGCGCGTCGGGGTACACGTCGAGCTGCGCGCGCGTCGCTCGCACGCGTTTCGGCAACTCGGCCTTGTAGGCCTCGAGTTGCGCGGCGGCGTGAGCGGCATCGGCGGCGCTCAGTACGGGCTCGCCGGACTTCGCGAGCAGCGGCGCGATTTCCTTGAAGTACGGTTCGAGCGCATCGATCGCGACGGCCGCGCCGCTCGTGTCCGCATCGCGCAGCCGGTTCATCAACTGATGCAGCGCGTGAAAGCGCGTCGACGCCGTCATGAACTCGCTGTTCAGCCGCGCGAGCCGGCCGCCGCGCATGCGCGAGTCTGGTCCCTCGAACACGGCCACGCTGCGCGCCGCCTCGAACCCGACGATGTCGGCGACGAAGCGCGCGTTGGTCGCCTCGATTTGCGCGCGATCGTTGCGGCCGGCCAGCGACGCCGACACATACTCGACGAAGGCCGAGAAACGCGCGCGCACGGTGCCGCGCATCTGCAAGCCGGCGTACTGCGGGAACACGAGGCCGCTCACCGCGCCCGCGCAGACGATGCCGAGCACCACTTCGGCGACCCGCGTGAGCGCGCTCAGAAACGCGCCGTCCGGATGCTGCGAGGCCGGGATGCCGATCAGCGCCGCGGTGTAGCCGGCCAGCACGAAGCCATACGAGCGGAAGTTGCGGTTGCGCGCCGCGCCCGCGGTGCAGATGCCGACCCAGATCGCGGTCGAGACGATGAACATTTCCGGTTGCTGCGCGAACAGGCCGAGCAGCGCGAGCATCACGACGAGGCCGACCAGCGTGCCGCAAATCCGGTAGAAGCTTTTGGCGAACACCATGCCGCTTTGCGGCTGCATCACGATGAACACGGTGGTCATCGCGGTGCGCGGCTGCGGCAGGTCGAGTTTCATCGCGATGCCGAGCGCGAGGAAGCACGCGGCGAGCGCCTTGAACAGATAGATCCAGGTGAGGCCGTCGGTGCGCGCCCAGTCGGCGGCGGCGGAGCGGAGCGGGGCGAACGGCGTCGGGCGTGGCGCGGTTGACGAAGAGAGGGGCATGATGGTCCTCACTCGGCCGCGGGCGCAGCCGCGTTGGCGGATCGCGGCCGTGTGGCTGCCGCGGCGTTTATGTGTTCTGCGTTGACCGCGGCCCGCGACGGCGTGTCTGCCGCGGCGCTTATGGGCTGCGCGTTGGCCGCGGCCGATGACGGCTTCTTCGGCGTGATAGCGGGGCTTCGCGTGTGGACCGCATCACGCGTGGCGGGCGCGTTGTTTTTCGCGCGGCCGGTTGAACCCGCTTGCGACGGCGTGACCGCAGCCGCAGCGTTCGAACCCGCCGCCGCCTGGCTGTTCGCCTGGCCCTTGCCCTTGCCATGCCCCGGCAGCGTCTCATTCGCCTGCGGACCGTTGGCCGGCTCGTCGAGCCCGCCGCCCAACGCGGTGACAAGCGACGCGTGCGCGCCGAGGCGCTCGGCCTGAATCTTCGCGACGCCTTCCTGGGCGTGCAGCAACTGGTTTTGCGCGATCAGCACGTTCAGGTAGTCCGTCAGGCCGCGCCGATAACCTTCGCGCGACAGGTCGTAGTTCTTGCGCGCCGCCGCGACCGACCGCTCGGCGTCGGCGGCCTGGGTCGCGAGCGAGCGGATGCGGATCACCTGGTCGGAGATGTCCTTCAACGCGCCGACGATCGCCTGGTTATAGCGCTCGACGGCCTCGTCGTATCCGGCCGACGCCGCGCCGAGCTGCGAGCGCAGGCGCCCGCCGTCGAGGATCGGCAGCGACAGCGCGGGACCGGCCGTCCAGCTATGCGACGGACTCTTCAGGAACTGGAACAGCGGGCCCATCGCCGCATAACCGCCGATCGACGCCAGCAGGTCGATGTCGGGGTAAAAGCCGGCCTTGGCGACGTCGATGCCGCGCGCCTGCGCCGCCACCGTCCAGCGCGCGGCGACCACGTCCGGCCGATGGCCGATCAGATCGGCGGGCAACGCGCTCGGCAGGCCGGCGGGCGTGGCGAGCGACAGCGCCGGACGCCGGATCGAGTCGCCCGCGCCGGGGCCCTTGCCGGCCAGCGCCGCCATCTGATTGCGGCCGAGCGCGATCTTTTCCTCGAGCGCGTCGATCTGGCGTTCGTATTCCGGCATCGGCGTTTCGGCTTGGCTCACTTCCAGTTGCGTGCCGAGGCCGCCTTTCAGCCGCCGGTTCGCCAGGTCGACGATTTGCTGCTGTTGCCGCAAGGTCGCTTGGGCGATGTCGAGCAGCGCGTAGTTCATCGACATCTCGATGTACGTGCGCACCACATTGCCTTGCAGTTCGAGTTGCGCGGCGCGGGCGTCGGCGGCGCTCGTGTGGGCGGCGTCGAGCGCGCGCTCGGCGGCGTTGCTGTCCTTGCCCCACAGGTCGAGGTGATACGACAGTTCCAGCGTGCCCGTGTTGTTCCACGATTGCTCGCCGGCGAGCGGCCCCGGCCCGTAGTACAGGTTGTCGGCCCACTTCTGGCGCTGGATCGACAGATTGCCGTTGACTTGCGGCGACAGCGCCGCGCGGGCGACGCCCGCCATCGACGCCGCTTCGCGCACGCGCGCCTGAGCGGCCGCGAGGCCCGGATTGCCGGCCTGCGCGGCCTCGATCCACGCGTCGAGCTGCGGATCGTTAAAGGCGTGCCACCAGTCGGCGGCCGGCCATTGCGCGTCGGCATTGGCGGCCCGGATGGCGTTGCCCGCGTCGAGCGCGGCGGGCTCGATGCCGCTCGCCTGCGGCGCGATGCCTCCGGTGCTTGCACATCCCGCGATTGTTAATAGGATCGTAAGAACAGCGGTTGCGGCGATCCGTTTTGGCACCGGAGACTGCACGATTCCTCCAAAAATTGGCTATAGAAGCTTGTGCGTCATTATATTTTTTGATCGATTGCGGAATAACCCGTAACGGTGCAAGGCATTCTTACGGAACTTGAGATAATCGCCGTTACGAATCGTGAAACAATCGGTCCGGATTACCAAGGAAAGGCATGGATACGCTTCAAAACATGCGCGTATTTGTCCGCGTCGTCGAAGCGGGCAGTTTTACGGGTGCCGCGCAGCACCTGAACACGACCACGGCGTACGCGTCGCGCGCGGTGTCCGATCTGGAAGCGCATCTGCGCACGCGCCTGTTGAACCGCACGACGCGCCGCATCGCGCTGACCGAGGCGGGCGAACGTTACCTGCAGCGCTGCGAACAGATCCTCGCCTATGTGGATCAGGCCGAAGCCGAGGCGGGCGATGCCCACGCCCGCCCCGCGGGCAAGCTGAAAATTCACGCGATGACGAGTTTCGGCCAGCATTACGTGGTCCCGGCGGTCGGCCGCTATCAGCAGCGCTATCCGGACGTGCACGTCGAACTGACGCTCGCGCAGCGCATCCCCGATCTGCTCGACGAGGGCTTCGACGTCTCGCTGACGCTGGCCACCAGCCTGCCCGACTCGGGGCTGGTGTCGCAGCGTCTCGGCAGCGCCTTCAGCATCGCCTGCGCGTCGCCGGCTTATCTTGAACGGCACGGCGTGCCGCAGACGCCCGCCGATCTCGCGCACCACACCTGCCTGCAAATGGTGGCGCCGGTGTTTCCGTCCGACAAATGGACCTTCGACGGCCCGAACGGCGAGGAAACGATCACACTCGGGCCCACCCCGTTCCAGGTGAACGTCGCCGAGGCGATGGCGGTGGCGGTGAGTAATGGCATGGGCATCGGCCTGATTCCGATCTATTCGGCGATCAGCGGTTTGCGTAGCGGCGCGTTCGTGTGGTTGCTGCCGCAATACACGTCGCAGGAAATGAATCTGTATGCGCTGTATCCGTCGCGACAGTACCTGGACGCGAAAATCCGCACGTGGGTGGAGTTTCTGCGCGACGAACTGCCCGCCACGCTGGCCGCCGATCAGGCGGAATTGCGCCAGTTCGCGCGCGGCTGAGCCTGGCGGACGGGGTGGCGCGCCGCGCGGTGACAGGCTGTTACACAACCGCCGCGCCGCAACATTTCCTTACTTTCGTGCTCAAGTCGATTTGCTAACGTGTGGTTCACGCGCTGCCGCTTCGGCCGCACGCGCTCCATTCACCGCCGCTCGGCAAATCGCAACAACTGGAAGGACGAGGGATTCATGGATACGCATCTGATGATCGGCGTGGCCGTCATGCTTGGACTGATCGGAATCGCCGCATCGCGCGATTTGCTGCGCCGCCTGCGCGAACAGCAGCCGCAACTCGTGCCGATCAAGATCGCGCGCCCCGATGCGCGGGGACAACGGCGCGACCGTTGAACGTCGTTATCGCGTTGGATAGTGCGGGCCAGCAGAGGTGTTTTTCTTGAGCGGCGCCTGTGCGCCTTCCGCTGTTAATCCAGCGCTTCGATCAGGCCCGGCTCGTCGTTGAGCACGCGATCGACGCCGGGACCCACCCGGTGCCAGCGGAACCGCCCGGCCGCGAGGCAGGCGCTGCGCGTCAGATGTTCGAGTTCGTCGGCCGGCAATGCGGGGTCCAGCCAGCGACGCGCCGCCTCGGGTCCGAATGCCAGCGGCCGCCGGTCGTGCACGTCGACGAGACCCGCCTCGGCGTTGGCCGTCACGATCACCAGTCCCATGCCTTCGGTTTGCGGTTCCGTGCCGCGCACGCTCGACAATGCCGCCAGATACATCGGCGCGTCGCTCTTCAGGTGGACGTAGTAGGGCTGGCGGACCATGGCGGCAACCTCCGCGGCGGGGCCCGCGCTGTCACTGCTTTCGGGCGCCGTTTCCGCGTGCCATTCGAACCAGCCGTCCGCGGGCACCAGCACGCGTCCGGTTTTCCACAGTTGCTCGAAGTAACGCGCGTTCGGCGCGGTGGCGGCGCGCGCGTTGATCGTCTGCGGCAGATGCTGCTCGCGCGCCCAGTCCGGGCAATAGCCCCAATGGATCGCGCGCAGCGTCTGGTCCGGGTAGATCGTGAGCGGATGCGTGCCCGGCGCGAGGCTATAGCCGGGACGGCGGTCGGCGGCGTCGAATAGCATCAGCGGATCGGCGAGGCCGAGATGCCGGGCGTACAGATGCGGATCGCGGTACTGGCTGATTCGACCACACATGAGCGACCTCCACGGACCAGCGCCTCGCCGGCACGGCGATCTCAACAGCGTAGTGCCGCGAGTGCGGCGGCGCTACACCTCGACGACCTTATCCCATGCGAACTGTGGGTTCTCCCACTGTCCGCTGCGCCGGTCGAAGTAGCCGCGCGGATTGCAGACCACGCGTGTGCCGTTCACGGTGTAATCGAACGACGTGTGCGTGTGCCCATGAATCCACAACGCGACGGGCGAGCGCACCAGTTCCGGCAAATGATTGACGAAGCCCGCCGACGCGCGGTCTTGCGCGTAATGCTCGGCGAGACTCAGCCGATGCGGCGCGTGATGCGTGACGACGATCGTCTTGCCGGCGAACGGCCTGGCAAGCTCGCTTTCGAGCCAGGCGCGCGCGCGGCGGTGCAGCGCGAGCGAGTCGTCGGGCGTGAAGTCGCGCGGGGAGTCGTGGGGGTCGTGCGGCCAGTTCATCTGGATCGGGCCGCGGAAGTCGAGCATCACCCGGCGCGACGCGTCGATCGACCCGGCGAGCGTGTCAGGGTCCGCGCCGTAGAGCTCGAAGTCGGTCCACAAGGTGGTGCCGAGGATGCGCCAGCCGCCCTGGCGGTCGACCAGCGCGGCGTTGTTCAGCACGTGCACGTTGTCGACTTGCGCGGCCGCGTCGTACAGGGCGGCTTCGAGCGCGCCGAATTCGCCGTCGTAGTATTCGTGATTGCCGGGCACGTAGACCACCGGCGCGGCGCCGTCGAAGATCTGGGCGGCCCAGCGCGGACCGGCCGCGTGATTGTGAATGTCGCCCGCCAGCACGATCAGATCCGCCTGCGCATGCGGGATCAGATCGGGCTCGTCGTTCTCCAGATGCAGATCGGACAACACTCGAATCTTCACGGCTACGGCTCCTGCGATTTATAGCGTTCAGACGCGTTCAGAAACGCGGCGGCTTCAAACCTTAGCGTAGCACCTTGCCGGGGTTCATCAGGTTCAGCGGATCGAGCGCGAGCTTGACGGCGCGCATCAACCGCACCTCGACGTCCTGCTTGTACTGCATCGCTTCGTCGATCTTCAACTGGCCGAGCCCGTGTTCCGCGCTGATGCTGCCGCGATGCCGATGCACGCTGTCGTAGACGATCTGGTTGATCGCGCTCTGGTATTGGTCGAGAAACGCCATCGCGTCGCCGCCTTCGGGCGCCTGCACGTTGTAGTGCAGGTTGCCGTCGCCGAGATGGCCGAACGTCACCATGCGCGCGCCCGGCACCGCCTGGGCGATCGCGGCGTCGGTTTCCTCGATGAAGCGGCCGATGCGCGAGATCGGCACCGCGATGTCGTGCTTGATGTTCAGACCTTCCTCGGCTTGCGCGAGCGGAATGTGTTCGCGCAGATTCCAGAAAGCGCGCGACTGTGCGAGGTTTTCGGCGACCACCGCGTCTTGCACGAGACCTTCTTCGAGCGCCGTTTCCATCAGACGCTCGAACAGCGCGCGGGCGTGTTCCTCGCTTTCGCTGTCCGACAATTCCAGCAGCACGATTTGCGCGTGCGATTCGGCAAACGGATAGCGCATCTGTTCGAAGTGCTGGCCCACCAGCCGCAGGCAGAAATCCGACATCAGTTCGAAGCCGGTCAGAAGCGGCCCGGCGACGCGTTGCGTGAGCGCGAGAAAGTCGAGCGCCGCATCGGGCGAAGCCAGCCCGGCGAGCGCCGTGACGCGCGCGGCCGGTTGCGGATGCAACTTGAGCACCGCCGCCGTGATGATGCCGAGCGTGCCCTCCGCGCCGATGAACAGATCGCGCAAGTCGTAGCCGGTGTTGTCCTTGCGCAGTCCGCGCAGGCCGTCCCACAGTTCGCCTTGCGGCGTGACCACTTCCAGGCCGAGGCATAGCTCGCGCGTGTTGCCGTAGCGCAGCACGGCGGTGCCGCCCGCGTTGGTGGCGAGATTGCCGCCGATCGTGCAACTGCCTTCGGCGGCGAGGCTCAAGGGGAACAGGCGGCCGGCTTCCTCGGCATGTCTTTGCACTTCGGCGAGGACGACGCCGGCTTCGACGGTGATCGTGTTGTTGTGTGGATCGATGTCGCGCACGCGATTCAGACGCCGCAAGCTGATGACCGCCTGCGCGCCGCTTTCATCGGGCGTGGCGCCGCCGGCGAGACCGGTGTTGCCGCCTTGCGGCACCAGCGCGACGCGATGTTCGCCGGCGAGTTTGACGAGCGCCGCGACTTCGGCGGGCGTGGCCGGGCAGAGCACCGCGCAGGCCGCGCCGGTGTAGCGGCGGCGCCAATCGGTGAGGTAGGGCGCGGTGTCGTGCGGATCGGTGAGCACCTGGTTGGGGCCGATGGCGTCGCGGCAGGCGGAGAGGAAAGCGGCTTGAGTCATGTGGGTCGGTCGGTGTGTTCGGACGAAGAAATCAAGGCGTGGCGCGCGGTTTTCGTCAGGTGAGGGTTTTGGCCTGCGTGGCGGATGGTTCCGTGACTTGTTCGGCGGCTGGCTTCGCGGTTACTTCGGCGGGCGGTTCAGCGGCTGGTTCGGCAGCCGCCTGGCCTTTGGTGTGCACCTTGGCGCGTGCTTTGCCGTCGACTTCGCCGCGCACTTTGGCGCCCGCTTCGCCGGCCACTTCGCTGTCCATGTCGCCGCCGACTTCGCCACCCACTTCGCCACCTGCTTCGTCGCCCGCTTCGCCACCCGCTTCGCCGCCGACTTCGGCGGCCTGCTGGCCGGCCAGCTTCGCGGCCACCTTGGCCGCGCGCTTGAACGGCGCGACATGGGCGATCGCGCAGACGAAAAAGACGACGGCGAGTAGCGCTTCCAGCCAGCCGAGGCGCGCGCTCAAACCGCGCTCGCTCCAGCCGCGGACTACGCCTTCGGCAAAGTACAGCAGGATCAGCATCGACGCCCATTGCAGCGTGTACAGCCGGCGCCGCCACACGCCCGGCAGCGCGAGCAGCAGCGGCACGGCCTTGAGCAGCAGCGCCGAGCCGCCGGGGCGCAGCGGCGCGAGCCACCCTTCCCACGCGGCGCACAGTACGATCAGCGCGAGCAAGGCGGTGGTAGCGCCGAGCGCGGCGGCGGTTTTTTGCCGCACGGGCAGGGCGGTTGTGGCGCCGCGTGCCCCGGCATTGCCTTGCCGCAGGTGCGCGGCGGTTGCGGGCATGGCCGAAGTGTCCGTGGCCGAGGTGCCGACCGTTTCGGCATCGTGGTCCCGATCGGACGGTTCCGCGTTCGGAGCATTGGCTGCGATGCGCATGGGCGGCTCGCTGGCGGTGGGCCGTGCAAGCGGCGCGCTCGCGACCGTTCGCGCATCGACAGCGTCGACGGCCGCGGGCGCATCGGGCGCATTGGACGTACCGGGTTCACGCCGCTGCGTTCCGGCATCCGGCTCGTTCACGGCCGTTCGCTCATGCAAGCCGCCGTGCGCGCGACGCGTGCGCCGAGCGCGACGGCGAGTGTTTTCTCGTCGGCGGAGATGCCTTGTTCGGCGGTGCCCGCGCGCGCGAAATGCGACGCGCCGTACGGCGTGCCGCCGCTTTGCGTGGTGGTGAGCGTGCTCTCGGTGTACGGAATGCCGACGATCAGCATGCCGTGATGCAGAAGCGGCAGCATCATGGAGAGCAGCGTGGATTCCTGGCCGCCGTGCAAACTGCCGGTGGACGTGAACACGCAGGCCGGCTTGCCGGCGAGCGCGCCCGAGAGCCATTGCGGCGTGGTGCCGTCGAGAAAGTATTTGAGCGACGCGGCCATGTTGCCGAAGCGGGTGGGCGAGCCGAGCGCGAGACCCGCGCATTCCTCGAGGTCGCGCAGTTCGACGTAGGGCGGACCTTCGGCCGGAATGTCCGGCTGCGACGCCTCGCAGACGGTGGAAACCGCCGGCACCGTGCGCACGCGCGCCTGCATGCCGGGAACGCTGTCCACGCCGTGCGCGATCGCCAGCGCAAGCTCGCGCGTGGCGCCGTGACGGCTGTAATAGAGCACGAGAATGTCTTTCATAAGCCTCATCGGTGAACGGGTATTATAGGGGCTGGGTCCGCTGGAGAGGCCATGCATGGCCGTTCGGCCAGGTCTTCGTCCTCTCCTGAAACACCGGTTCACGAAGCAAGGAGGCAGGTTTGTTGTCCAGGGTGCGTTTCGATCTCGACACGCTCAAACGGCTCGCGCAGTTTGCCGCGAAGCGCAGTGGCGAAGACCGCATTCCGCAGGTGGCCGGCAGCCTCACGTTCACCACCATGCTCGCGCTGGTGCCGCTCGCCACGGTGGCGTTCGCGCTGTTCACCGCGTTTCCGCTCTTTGCCTCGTTTCAGGAGTCGCTGCAGTTTTTTCTCGCCGACCACCTGATGCCCGCGCAACTGAACAGTCAGATATTCAAGTATCTGAACCAGTTCGCCGCAAAGGCCAAGGGGCTGACCACGATCGGCATGATCGTGCTGTTCGTCACGGCGGTGATGACCATGATGACCGTCGAATCCGCGTTCAACGTGATCTGGCGCGTGCGCAAGGCGCGGCCGATCGCGCAGCGCATTCTCGTCTACTGGGCGATCATCACGCTCGGCCCGATCCTGATCGGCGTGAGCCTGTCGATTTCATCCTACCTGTTCACGCAATCCATGACCTTCACGGCGGCCCAGCGCATGACGCCGGTCATCGAATGGGCGCTCACGGGCGCGGCGCTGCCGTTGACGGCGCTCGCCTTCGCGATTCTCTACGTCTATCTGCCGAACTGCCGCGTGGAATGGCGCGATGCGGTGATCGGCGGCGTGACCGCCGCAATCGCCTTCGAACTCGCCAAGCGCGGCTTCGGCTACTACGTGCGCCGCATTCCCACCTACACGGCGGTGTACGGCGCATTCGCGGCGGTGCCGCTGTTTCTGCTGTGGATGTACCTGTGCTGGTTCATCACCCTGGCGGGCGCGATGATCGCCTCCGCCTTGCCGGCGATTCGCATCGGCCAGTTTCACCGGCCCACGTTCGAGGGCAGCAATCTGTTCGATTCGCTCGAACTGCTTGCGCGGCTCGCCGAGGCGCGCGACGCCGGCGAGCGCGGCTACACCGTGCCCGACCTGTCGCGAATGCTTCGCCGCGATCTGGACACCACGATCAACCTGCTGCAAAAGCTCGAGGAAATCGAATGGATCGCGCAATTGCAGGAAGACGGCGTGCGCCCGCATTTCCTTCTGCTGGCGAATCCGGCGCAGATCACGGTTGAGCGATTGTTCGACCTGTTCATCATCGACCGCGCCGAACTCCAATATCAGCTTGAACTCAACTCCACGCGGGTGGACGGCGCAACGCTTCTGGCCGCGCTGCAAAACGACAAGCTGAAGGTGACGCTCGCAGCGTTGCTGGCCGCACGCGCGGCCTCGCGCGCGGCGCGTGCGCAGGAGAGCGTGCAGGGCGCTTCGTCCATGCCGCATCAGGCGGCGTAGCGGCCCGGCGGGCAATGCGTCGGCGGCATGAAAACTACAGCGAGATCTTGCCGACGCAGATGTCCTTGAACATCACCCAGTCGCCCATCAGGCTATAGAGCGGATGACGGAAGGTGGCCGGCCGGTTCTTCTCGAAGAAGAAATGCCCGACCCAGGCAAAGCCGTATCCGCAGACTACGGCCACCGGCAGCCACAGCCAGTGGCCGGTGGCGAGCGCCATGGCGAGACAGCCGATCACGCCGAGCGAACCCACGAAATGCAGCCGCCGCGAAACCGTGTTGCGATGCTCGCTCAGATAGAACGGATAGAACTCCGCGAAACTCGCGAAGTGATCGGTGTGTGCGGTATGACCCATCACGGCCTCCGAATTTCCATGCTTCCCGATTCCGTGCCCGTCGCTTCGAATGGCTTTGCCGCGTGCCGCAATGCCCGAAAGCGCACGGCAAACAGGACAGGCTCGATCCATTGTGCGGCTATCGGCGCATGCGCGCAACCTGGCCGTTCGGCCGATGGCGCGCATGTTTCGCCGCGGCTATCGTGGTGGCTTCGCTTTCGTTTGCCGGTCGTTATGAGGCGACGCGAGGCGGGCTGGAAGCGAAGC
This sequence comes from Paraburkholderia terricola, assembly GCF_003330825.1. Lineage (NCBI taxonomy): Bacteria > Pseudomonadati > Pseudomonadota > Betaproteobacteria > Burkholderiales > Burkholderiaceae > Paraburkholderia > Paraburkholderia terricola. The sequence continues at coordinate 2,657,049 of NZ_CP024941.1, read as the reverse complement.
TGAAAAGGGCGTCGAGCGTGGCGTCGGGCTGCTCGGTCATCAGCGCATGGCCGGCTTCGAGCATCACGGTGTCGATCGCCACGCCTCTTTGCGCGAGCGCATCGGCGAGCGCCCTGGCGGCGCGCGGCGGGGTCATCGCATCGCGCCGGCCGACGATCAGGCGCACCGCGCAACGCACCTCGGCGGCGCGGGCGAGGCCGTCCGCGTAGGTATTGCAAGCCGTGAAGTCGGTATGGAACAGGTGCGGTTCGCCGCTTGCCGCGACGCGCTCCATCAGCCGCTGGTTCATGCCGTGCAACCAGAAGCCGGGGCCGGGGCAGGAGGGCTTGGCCGCGAGCGTCGAGTGCGACCACTCGTTGACCATGGCGATGGCATCGGGCTCGCGATGCAGCGCGGCTTCGAGCAGCGTGTCGGAGACGGCCATCGGCATGGCGGTGGCGAGTAGCGCGAGATGCGTGGCGCGCTCGGGATAGCGGCCCGCGAAGTCGAGCGCGATCAGCGAGCCCATGCTGTGGCCGGCCACGAACGCGCGTTGCACGCCGGCGGCATCGAGCAGCGCGGCCAGCCAGTCAGCCGTCGCCGTCACGGTGGTCAACGCGGGGCCGGCGCTGCGGCAATGTCCCGGCAAGTCCACCGCCAGCACGCCGAAGCCGTGATGCGCGAAGTAGCGCGTTTGCAGCGCCCAGACGCTATGGTCGTGCTCTGCGCCGTGGATGAACACGGCGGTCGGCAGGTTTGCATCGAACGGCTTGCCGCCGGTGTACACGTAAGCCGGTTTGCCTTGGACGGTGAGGATCATGCGGACTCCGGGCGGGGTTTGGCGGCAGGGGCGGACGGGAAGGCATCGGTCCTGGCTTCAATCGCGCCTTGGCCGGATGCGCCGGTTTTGGCATCCCTATGCGCTGGGCCCGATGCGCCTCCTGCGGATGCGCCCGACCCGCTCGCCTTCTGCGCGGCCTTCAGCGCGCGCTTGAGGTCGTCGATCAGATCGTCGGGGTCTTCGAGACCGATCGACAGGCGGATCGTGCCTTCGGCGATCCCCGCCGCGGCGAGCGCGGCGGCATCCATGCGAAAGTGCGTGGTCGATGCGGGGTGGATCACCAGCGAGCGCGCGTCTCCCACGTTCGCGAGGTGCGAGAACAGCGAGAGCGCTTCGATGAACGCGCGTCCGGCGGCGCGGTCGCCGCGCAAGTTGAAGCTGAACACCGCGCCCGCGCCGCGCGGCAGCAGACGCTTGGCGAGCGCATGGTCGGGATGCGTCGGCAGTTCGGGATAGGCGACCGTTTCGACCGCTGCGTGAGCGGCGAGGAATTCGACCACCCGGCGCGTGTTGGCGACGTGCCGTTCCATGCGCAGCGGCAGCGTTTCGATGCCTTGCAGCAGTTGCCAGGCGGCTTGCGGATGCAGGCACGCGCCGAAGTCGCGCAAACCCTCGCGGCGCGCGCGCAGCAGGAACGGCGCGACGGTGCTTTCCTCGCTGAAGACCATGCCGTGAAAGCCCTCGTAGGGCTCGGTGAATTCGGGGAAGCGCCCCGAGGCGTCGAAGTCGAAGGTGCCGCCGTCCACCAGCACGCCGCCGATCGTCGTGCCGTGGCCGCCGAGAAACTTGGTGGCCGAGTGATAAACGAAGTCGGCGCCGTGCTCGAACGGTTTGAGCAGGTAGGGCGTGGTGAAGGTGGAGTCGACCAGCAGCGGCACGCGCTGGTCGTGCGCGATCTGCGCGAGCGCGGCGATGTCGAGCACGTCGAGGCCAGGATTGCCGAGCGTCTCGCCGAACAGCAGGCGCGTGTTCGGGCGCAGCGCGGCGCGCCATGCGTCGAGATCGCCGGGTTTGACGAAGGTCGTCTCGATGCCGAAGCGCCGCAACGTGTAATGCAGCAGATTGTGCGAGCCGCCGTATAGCGCGCTGGAGGCGACGATATGCGAGCCCGCGCCCATCAGCGTGGCGATCGCCAGATGCAGCGCGGCCTGGCCGCTCGCCGTGCCGATCGCGCCCGCGCCGTTCTCCAGTGCGGCGACGCGCTCCTCGAACACGGCCACGGTCGGGTTGGAGATGCGCGAATAGACATGGCCGGCGCGCTCCATATTGAAGAGCGCCGCGGCGTGGTCCGAATCGCGGAACGAAAAGGAGGTAGTCTGGTAAATGGGTGTGGCGCGCGCGCCGGTGGCGGGGTCGGGAGCGGCGCCGGCGTGCAGCGCAAGCGTATCGAAACGGTTGGCGGACATCCTGGGCGGCGGGGCCACGGAAGGCCTCGCGAAAGGTGAAAGTGGCGGCCATCCTATCACCGGCACGAACCGCATCAAGCGCGGTTTTCCCGATGCGCGCGCGAGCGCTCATGCGGGTTCGGGCAGGCGAACACCCGCCGCGCCTTGGCGGGCGGGCCGCTTTCCTTTTATGGGCCTTTCCGCTAGGATCGAAAGTCATTCATGCATTACGAGCTTAGCGGGTATCACGGGAGACGATCATGCGAGTCAGCGACATTCTTAAAGTCAAGGGCAACACCCTTTTCACGGTTACGCCGGATACCACGCTGCACGACGCAGTCAACACCATGGCCGAGCACGATATCGGCTCGCTCGTCGTGATGGAATACGGCGACCTGGTCGGCATGCTCACCTTCCGTGAAATCATTCTCACGCTGAGCAAGCATGGCGGCAGCGTCGGCACGTCAACGATCCGTAAGGTCATGGACGACCATCCGCTCACCTGCACGCCCGAAACGGACGTCAACGAAGTGCGCCGCATGATGCTCGAGCACCACGTGCGCTATCTGCCCGTCATGGAAGCCCGCACGCTGATGGGCGTGATCTCGTTCTACGACGTCGCGAAGGCGGTGGTCGAAGAGCAGGGCTTCGAAAATCGCATGCTCAAGGCATACATCCGCGACTGGCCGGAAGAGCAACAGGAGCAGCAGCCGGCGCGTTGATGCGCGGTGGCTCGCCGCGGCGTTCGGCGTTGCCGTGAGCGCGAAAATGTAGTCAAGGCGCGCGCGAAAGCGCGCGCTTTTTTTGTCTCCGGGCCCGCGTCTCTTTCCCTCTCGTTGCCCGTTCAACCCGTTCCCCGACCTTCATGAGCGATCGTCCGATACCTGCCGGCCGTCGTGCCGCGCGCCCGCACGAGGCGCACGAATCGCAGTTCCGGCTACTGCGGCAGCGCCGCTTCGCGCCTTTTTTCTGGACCCAGTTCCTCGGCGCGATGAACGACAACGTCTTCAAGATCGGCTTCACGTCGCTCGTCACGTATCAGGCGGCGCGCTTTTCCGGCGTCGATCCGAAAACGGCGGCGTTTCTGATTTCGGCGATCTTCATCTTGCCGTTCGTGCTGCTGTCCGCCACCTCCGGCCAGATCGCCGACAAGTACGACAAGGCGATGCTCACGCGCTTCGTCAAGAGCTTCGAGATCGTCGTGATGCTGATCGGCGGCGCGGGTTTTCTGCTGCATAACGCACCGTTGCTGTATGCGTGCACGTTTCTGATGGGCGTCCATTCGACCGTGTTCGGACCGGTCAAATACTCGTACCTGCCGCAGCATCTGTCGAAGGCGGAACTGGTGGGCGGCAACGGCATGGTCGAGATGGGCACGTTCGTCGCGATCTTGATCGGCACGATCGTCGGCGGCGCCGGCGCGGGGTTCGTCGAACATGGCGCGATCGTGCTGGCTTGCGCCTGTGTCGCGGTTGCGCTGGCGGGGCGCTTCGTGTCGAGCTTCGTGCCGGTCACGGCGGCGCCGCAGCCGGATCTGCGCATCAACTGGAATCCGGTTAGCGAGACGTGGCGCAACCTGAAGCTGGCGCGCGAAAACCGCACCGTGTTTCTGAGCCTGCTCGGCATATCGTGGCTGTGGTTCGTCGGCGCGACTTTTCTGTCGTCGTTTTTCACCTTTGCGAAAAACGTGCTCTCCGCCGACCCGGACGTGGTGACGGTGCTGCTCGGCACGTTCTCGATCGGCATCGGCCTCGGTTCGCTGTTGTGCGAAAAGCTCTCGAAGCGGCGCATCGAAATCGGCCTGGTGCCGCTCGGCTCGATCGGCATGAGCGTGTTCGCAATCGACCTGTTTTTCGCGAGCCGCGCGCTGCCGCCCGCGGGACATCTGCTCGCCGTCGGCGAATTTCTCGTGCGGCCCGCGCATTGGCGCGTGCTGGCCGACCTGTTCCTGCTCGCCATGTTCGGCGGGTTCTACAGCGTGCCGCTCTACGCGCTGATCCAGAGCCGCAGCCAGCCGAGCCACCGCGCGCGCATCATCGCCGCGAACAATATTCTGAATTCGTTGTTCATGGTCGTCTCGGCGCTGATGGCGATGGCGTTGACCGCGGCGGGCTTCGGCATTCCGGCTATTTTTCTGGTTACGGCGTTGCTGAACATCGTCGTCGCGACCTACATCTATTCGCTGGTGCCCGAGTTTCTGCTGCGCTTCATCGCATGGGTGCTCGTGCATACGTTTTACCGGATGCGTCTCGTGCATGCCGAGCGCATTCCCGAGGAAGGCGCGGCGGTGCTGGTGTGCAACCACGTGAGCTTTGTCGACGCGATCGTGATCATGGCGGAGAGCCCGCGGCCGATCCGTTTCGTGATGGACCATCAGATCTTCAGGTCGCCGTTCGCCGGCTGGGTGTTCCGTCATGCGAAGGCGATCCCTATCGCGCCGGCGCATCAGGACGCCCAGTTGCTCACGCGCGCTTATGAGCGATGCGCGCAGGCGCTCGCCGAGGGCGAACTGGTCTGTATTTTCCCGGAAGGCAAGCTCACGAGAACCGGTGAAATGAATCCGTTTCGCCACGGCGTGACCGAAATCATCCGGCGCACGCCCGCGCCGGTGATACCGATGGCGCTGCGCGGCCTGTGGGGCAGCGTGTTTTCGCGCGCCGACGATGCGCGCTGGCCGCGGCCGATGCAGAAGGGCGTGATGAGCCGGCTGACCCTGGCGGTGGGCGAGCCGATCGATCCGGCGCTCGCGACGCCGGAGATGCTGCAGCGGATCGTCACCGAATTGCGTGGGGCGCGCAAGTAAGGCCCCGTCGGCGTCGCGGCGCTCACGGCTTGTCCTCAAGTCATAAGCACGCGGGCGACCCGCCCTCGCGCCATGCGGGCTGGCATAATAACGCTTCCCCCGCATTTCTTTTGGACGACGCCCATGTCCGGCAACACGCTCGGTACGCTTTTCACTGTCACGACCTTCGGCGAATCGCACGGTCCCGCTATCGGCTGCGTGATCGACGGCTGCCCGCCGGGCATGGCGCTCAACGAAGCCGACATCCAGCTCGAACTCGACCGCCGCAAACCCGGCACGTCGCGCCACGTCACGCAGCGTCAGGAAGAAGACAAGGTCGAGATCCTGTCCGGCGTGTTCGAAGGTGAGACCACCGGCGCACCGATCGCGCTGCTGATCCGCAACACGGACCAGCGCAGCAAGGACTACGGCAACATCGCCGAGACGTTCCGCCCAGGTCATGCGGACTACACCTACTGGCAGAAATACGGCATTCGCGACTATCGCGGCGGCGGCCGTTCGTCGGCGCGTCTGACGGCGCCCACGGTGGCGGCGGGCGCGGTCGCGAAGAAGTGGCTGCGCGAGAAGTTCGGCACTGAGATTCGCGGCTACATGGCCGCGCTCGGCGAGATCGACGTGCCTTTCGTCGACTGGGCGCAAGTGCGTGAAAATCCGTTCTTCGCGCCGAACGCCGAGATCGTGCCGCAATTGGAAGCGTACATGGACGCGCTGCGCAAGGAGGGCGACTCCATCGGCGCGCGCATCAACGTGGTGGCTTCCGGCGTGCCGGTCGGCCTTGGCGAGCCGCTGTTCGACCGTCTCGACGCGGACATCGCGCACGCGATGATGGGCATCAACGCCGTCAAGGGCGTCGAGATCGGCGCGGGCTTCGCCAGCGTCGCGCAACGCGGTTCGGTGCATGGCGACGAACTGACGCCGGAGGGCTTCGTCGGCAATCACGCGGGCGGCGTGCTCGGCGGCATTTCCACCGGGCAGGACATCACGGTGTCGATCGCGATCAAGCCCACGTCGAGCATTCGCACGCCGCGCCGTTCGATCGACAAGGCGGGGCAGCCGGCCATCGTCGAAACGTTCGGGCGGCATGATCCGTGTGTCGGCATTCGCGCCACGCCGATCGCTGAATCGATGCTCGCGCTCGTGCTGATCGACCACGCGCTGCGCCACCGCGCGCAGTGCGGCGATGTCGCGGTCAGCACGCCGAAGATCGCGGCGAGTGCGCCGTAACGGGCGTTTCCCGCGCGGCTTCGTCTTCATGCCACGCGGCGTGGCGCCTTCCCGATGAACGACCTGAATACCCTGCCCCCCAGTAGCCCACTGGCGGACTTGCGCGCGCGTGCCGCCGCGCCCAATGCGGGCGCCGCCGAGTGGCTCGCGTTGGGCCAGATGCTGCTGCAGCACGCAGGCCGTGACAAAGCGGGCCAACGCGAGGCGCTTGCCGCGCTGGTGCGCGCCTATCAACTCGATCCTTCCCACGAAGCCACGCTCCTTCACACGATTGCGCAGACGGCGTTCGTCATGCGCGATTGGGCGCTGGTCGAGTCCGCCACCGGACTGCTGCTCTCGCAAAACGTCGAAAACGCCGACGCGCTGATCTGGCGCGCCGCGGCCATCCAGCAGCGCGACGACTTCGCCACGGCCGAGCGGCTGCTGCGCGAAGCGGTGCGCGTCGTGCCCGGCAACCCGGTGGCGCTACACAAGCTCGCGCTGTGCGTGAAGGAGCAGGCGCGTTTTGCCGAAGCCGAGGCGTTGCTCAGGCACGTGCTGGTGCTCGCGCCGAACAACGCGCATGCGCTGTTCGACCTGTCGGAACTCGAACTTCGTTCCGGGCGTTTCGCCGAGGGCTGGGCGCATTACGAAGCACGCGTCGCGTTCGCCGACGATCTCAACAACGCGCAGCATGCGCTCGCGGCAATCAGCGCGCATTGGCGGGGCGAATCGCTGGCCGGCAAGACGCTGGTTGTCTATGGCGAACAAGGCAATGGCGACTGCCTTTGGGCGGTGCGCTTTCTGCCGCTTTTGGCGCAGCGGGCGAGACGCGAAGGCGGCCGGGTCATCTTCGGTCACGACGGGCCGTTGCGGCATTTGTTCGAGCGGATATTGCCCGCCGATTTACCGCTCGAAACGAGCCTCGAAACACGGCCCGATTTCCACTGCGGGCTGATGAGCCTGCCGCTGCGGCTCGGCGTTTTCGAGGCTGCCGGATGGGGCGCGCCGTACCTGAGCGCCGAGCCGTCGCTCGTTCAGGCATGGCGCAAGCGGATCGACGCCCATGTCGACGCGCGCGTCGCCGGTAACAAGCGCAATCGCACGGTCGGGCTGGTGTGGAACGGCAATCCCGAGCATATCCGCGACATGCGGCGCTCGGTGCCCGTCGGGCAACTCGAACCGCTATTGAATGTGCCGGGCGTGAGCTATTTCGCGTTGTCGCCGGGACGCGGCGAGACGGTCGCGCAGTGGCGAGCCAAGGGGCTGGAAGTCGTCGACCTGACGCATCATTTTCGATCCGGATTCGACGATGTAGCGGCGTTGCTGGCGAATCTGGATCTGGTGGTCACGATCGACAGCGGGCCCGCGCATCTGGCCGGTGCGCTCGGCGTGCCGACCTGCCTGATGATCGACCACGTATCCGCATGGTTCTGGGGCGATGCCTCGCCGGTCACGGCCTGGTACGATTCGGTGGCGTTGTTTCGACAGCCGCGGGTCGGTGACTGGGCGCCGGTGATCGCGCAAGTCAGGGAGCGGATTGATGGGTTGGGGCGCGGCTGACGGCCAGGCCGCGCCTCGCGTGACTTCTTCTCTTCAATATCTCGCGCTCGGTTTTTAGCGCGATCACCTGTGCCTCGCGCGCACGGCTACTTCCGCGGTCAGCCATGCTCCGCGCGCCATCCATTCGGCGTTCCGCTGCCTCGGGTTGCGGGGCTTTGCGACCTTCGCAAACAAATCGCCCCGCGCAACAACCAGTTGGCTGTCTCCGCCTGGAATACATCCGGGCCGCCGAGCTACCACGCGCTGCGGGGCCGAAACGCCAAGCCTCATTCCACCCAAACCCGATAAACATATCGCCGATCAATATTTAACAAGCGCATTCAGCGCTGTTACCTTAACTCCCCTGAGCAAACAGCAAATGCGTCGAACAAGAACCGCCGCCGCCCAGCCGAGTCTATCCACGCCGGGCGCACACCCATCCATTCCGGGAGACCCCCATCGTGTCCATCGAATTCATCGGCATGATCCAGACCCGCAAGGTGTCTGAAACGCACGCGCCGCAAGGTCCGGCGATCGACATCGAGTACGTCGGGCAATTCGCCCGTGCTCACGAAGCCGCGGGTTTCAACCGTATCCTGGTGCCGCATCATTCCACGAGCTCCGACGCGCTCCTGACCGTCGCGCACGCGGCCAGCGTCACGAGCAAGGTGCATTTCATGCTCGCGCATCGCCCCGGCTTCGTCGCGCCGACGCTCGCCGCGCGTCAGCTCGCAACGCTCGACCATTACTCGGGCGGCCGCCTCGCCGTGCACATCATCTCCGGCGGCGACGACGCCGAACAACGCCGCGACGGCGACTTCCTCTCGCACGACGAACGCTATGCCCGCACCGACGAATACCTGCACATCCTGCGCCGTGTCTGGACCGAAGCCGAACCCTTCGACCACGACGGCCAGTACTACCGCTTCGAACAGGCTTTCTCCGAAGTGAAGCCGGTGCAGCAGCCGCACATCCCCGTGTACTTCGGCGGCGCGTCGGCGCCCGCGCTGGAAATCGCCGGCCGTCACGCGGACGTCTACGCGCTGTGGGGCGAATCGAAAGCGCAAGTGCGGGAGCAAGTCGCCCGCGTGCGCGCCGAAGCCGCCAAACACGGCCGCAGCGTGCGCTTCTCCGTGTCGTTCCGGCCGATTCTCGCCGCCACCGAAGCCGCCGCGTGGGAGCGCGCGGACCATATTCTCGAAGAGACCCGACGGCTGCGCGCGGCGCAAGGACTCGGGGTCGGCGGGCCGGCGCAGAGCGAGGGCGCGCGCCGGCTGCTCGCGGCATCCGGTGAATCGGACCGCGTCGACGAGCGCCTCTGGACCGGCATTGCCAAGGAAATCGGCGGCCGCTCGAATTCGACGGCGCTGGTCGGCACGCCGGACCAGGTCGCCGAGACGCTCGCCGAGTATTACGCGCTCGGCGTCTCGACCTTCCTCGTGCGCGGCTTCGATCCGCTCGAAGACGCGATCGACTACGGCCGCGAACTGATTCCGGCGACCCGCGAGCGGATCGCGCGCGTCGAGCGCGTGGCGGCGTGAACGGAGGCGCGATGACCGATCTCTCACTAGCCCCGCGACGCACCCGGGATTCGTCCACGCTCGAACGTCACGCGCCGCTGCGCAAGTTCTGGTTCGACGACGTCCCGCCGCGCGAAAGCATCGCGGACGAACGCCGCTACCGGCAGGAACGGCTTGCGGTCGCGTTTCGTCTGTTCGCGCGCCACGGCTTCGATCAGGGGCTCGCCGGGCATATCACCGCGCGCGATCCCGAGTGGCCCGATCACTTCTGGGTCAATCCGTTCGGCAAGCATTTCAGCCGCATTCGCGTGTCCGATCTGCTGCTGGTGAATGCGCAAGGGGACATCGTGGTCGGCGAAGGACCGGTGAATCAGGCGGCCTTCGCGATTCACGCGGCGATTCACGAAGCGCGTCCCGACGTGATCGCGGCGGCGCACACGCATTCGCTGTACGGCAAGGCGTGGTCGACACTTGGCCGCACGCTCGATCCGCTCACCCAGGACTCGTGCGCGTTCTATCAGGACCACGCGTTGTTCGACGACTTCCGCGGCGTCGTGCTCGATACCGACGAAGGCGCGCGCATCGCGGCGGCGCTCGGCCAACGCCGCGCGGTGATCCTGAAGAATCACGGCATTCTCACGGCGGGCCCGAGCGTCGAGGCCGCGGCCTGGTGGTACATCGCGCTCGACAATGCCTGCCATGCGCAACTGCTTGCCGAAGCCGCCGGCACGCCGCAGCCGATTCCGCACGACGTCGCCACGCTCACGCACGAGCAGGTGGGCCGCGCGGGCGGCGCGCTATTCGCATTCCAGAGCCTGCTGGAAGGGTTGGTCGAAGCCGAGCCCGACGTCCTCACCTGAACCTTCCCCCACGATGACCCAATCTACCGATTCGCCGGCGTCGCTCCGGCGCCGCCAGCTCGTGGCCGCGTTGCCGGCCGCCGCGTGGCTCACCGCCAGCACGGGCCTGATCTCCGAAGCGGCCTCCGCCGCAAGCGCCACCGCAAACGCCACCACAAACGCCACCACAAACGCCACCGCAAACGCCACCGCAAACGCCACCACAAACGCCGCGCCAAACGACAAAACCGATCCCCATCTCGACCTGAGCCAGGTCCGCTTGCGCGTCGCGACCTACAAAGGCGGCGACGCCACGCTGCTGAAAACCGCGGGCGTCGCCGACACGCCGTACACGATCGACTGGTCCGAGTTCCAGTCCGGCAACGCGATGATCGAGGCGATGAACGGCGGCTCGCTCGACATCGCCTCGGGCAGCGAGATTCCACCGATTTTCGCGCGGCTGCAAAACGCGCAGATCCGCGTGATCGCGGTCTACAAGGACGACGTCAACAACCAGGTCGTGCTGGTGCCGAAAGGCTCGGCGATCCGTTCGATCGCCGATCTCAAGGGCAAGCGCGTCGGCTATCTGCGCGCGACCACCACGCATTACTACCTGCTGCGCATGCTCGAGGAAGCGGGGCTGTCGTTCAACGATATTCAGGCGGCCTCGCTCGCGCCGCGCGACGGCTTCGCGGCCTTCAACGCCGGCTCGCTCGACGCCTGGGCGATCTACGGCTACAACGTGCCGCTCGCGATCTCGCAAGCGGGCGCGCGCGTGCTGAAAAACGCCAACGGCTACCTGTCCGGCAACTACCTGTATTACGGGCATCCGGCGGCGCTTGCCGATCCGCCGCGGCGGGCGGCGTGCGCGGATCTGCTGGTGCGGCTGCAGCGCGCGTGCCAGTGGTTCGCCCGGCATCAGGACGCGTATGCCAAAGTCCTGTCCGCCGAGTTGCGCGTGCCGGAAGCGGCGATCCTCTCGTTGTACCGCAACCAGAGCCAGGCACGCCGCGTCACCGGCGTCACCTCGGCGGACATCGCGAGCGAACAGCAGGTGGCCGACACGTTCGCGCGCGCCGCCGTGATCGAGCGGCATGTCGATGTTGCACCGATGTGGACCGACACTTTCAATGCGGCGCTCGCTCGCGGTGCGTGAATAGTTCGCCGCGCCTTATCTTCTGACCTATTCTTTCTAACCACCGATGACCCGAATTTCGAGGCCCGACCGCTTGCGCGCGTTCGTCGGCCGGATTGCGTCGCTCGTCGACGAAGCGGCGCCCGAAGCGCATGTGCTCGAAGCCGGCGGCGCCGCGCTGCGCGAACTGATCGCCCACGACGACTGGCTGCCCGACGCGTTCGCGCAACCCGATCCCGAGCGCTATCGGCAATACCTGTTGCACGCGGATGCGCGGCAGCGTTTTTCGGTCGTCAGTTTCGTGTGGGGGCCGGGGCAGTCGACGCCAGTCCACGCTCACACCGTATGGGGTTTGATCGGCGTGCTGCGTGGCGCGGAAATTGCGCAGGCATACCGCATCGCCGCGGACGGCGCGCTGGTGGAAACGGGGGCGGCGAAACGCCTCGCGGCCGGCACGGTGGACGCGGTGTCGCCGCGCATCGGCGATATCCATCGCGTGAGCAACGCTTTTGGTGACCGTACGTCGATCAGCATTCACGTGTACGGTGGAAACATCGGCGCGGTGACGCGCTCGGTGTATCCGGCCGGCGGTGGCCGCAAGGCGTTTGTCTCCGGCTACTCGAACGACGTGCTGCCGAATATCTGGAATGTTTCGAAGGAGTCCGTGATCCCATGAGTTTCGTTAAAGAGTTCCGTACCCGGTCATTCGAAGACGTGCGCCGCGCACTGTTCGAACGCGAGGAAATCGCGCTCGTCGACGTGCGCGAGGAAGATCCGCACGCACGCGGTCATCCGCTGTTTGCCGCCAATCTGCCGCTGTCGCGCCTCGAACTGGACGCGCCCGTGCGCTTGCCGCGCCTCGCCGTGCCGATCGTCGTGCTGGACGACGGCGAGGGCCTCGCCGAGCGCGCCGCGCGCCGTCTGGATGAGTTGGGTTATACCGATGTCACGCTGCTCGAAGGCGGTTTGCGAGGCTGGCGCGCCGCCGGCGGCGAGTTGTTCAAGGACGTCAACGCGCCGAGCAAGGCCTTCGGCGAACTGGTGGAAAGCAAGCGTCATACGCCGTCGCTGACCGCGCCCGAGGTGCAGGCGCTGCTCGATCGCGAAGCCGACGTGGTGGTGCTCGACGCGCGCCGCTTCGACGAGTACCAGACCATGAACATTCCCGGCAGCATCAGCGTGCCGGGCGCCGAACTGGCGTTGCGCGCGCGGCAGCTCGCGCCGGACCCGGCCACGCGGATCATCGTCAATTGCGCGGGGCGCACGCGCAGCATCATCGGCGCGCAGACGCTGATCAACGCGGGCGTGCCGAATCCGGTCGCGGCGCTGCGCAACGGCACGATCGGCTGGACCCTTGCCGGTCAGCCGCTCGCGCATGGCAGCTTGCGCCGTTTCGATCCGGTGCTCGACGACACGCTTCGGCTGGCCGCCGCCGACGCCGCGCGCGAGGTGGCCGAGCGCGCGCGAGTGGGCCGCACCTCGCGTGACGAAGCGCGCCGCTGGGCCGACGAGGCGGTGCGCACCGTCTATCGCTTCGACGTGCGCACGCCGGAAGAGTACGAAGCGGGCCACGTGCCCGGCTTTCGCAGTGTGCCGGGCGGCCAGCTGGTGCAGGAAACCGACATGGTCGCGCCGGTGCGCGGCGCGCGCGTGATTCTCGCGGACAGCGACGGCGTGCGCGCGAACATGACCGCGTCGTGGCTCGCGCAGATGAACATCGAGGTGTACGTGGTGGACGGTTTGACCGCCGCGGACTTCAGCGAAAAAGGCGCGGCGCCGCCCGCGGCTCGCCATGCGCCCACGCCGCCCGCCGTCGACGAAATCACGCCGGCCGAACTGGTCACGCTGCTGCAATCGCCCGGCACCGTCGTGCTGGATTTCACGACCAGCGCGAACTATGTGAAGCGGCACATTCCCGGCGCGTGGTTCGTGATTCGCAGCCAGCTCGAGACGGCCCTGCACGACAAGCTGCCCGACGCGCGACGTTATGTGGTGACCTGCGGCAGCAGCCTGCTCGCGCGTTTCGCGGCGCCCGAACTGGCGGCGTCGACCGGCAAACCGGTGCAGGTGCTGAGCGGCGGCACGAGCGCGTGGATCGAGGCGGGCTTGCCGGTCGAGAGCGGTGAGACGCGGCTGGCGTCGCCGCGTATCGACCGTTACCGGCGTCCTTACGAGGGAACCGATAACGCGCGCGAAGCGATGAACGCCTATCTGGAGTGGGAGTATGGCCTCGTCGAGCAACTCGGCCGCGACGGCACGCATGGTTTTCACGTGATCTGATTTGGCGCGTGTTGGTGTGTTGGCGTGTTCGCGTGTTGACGCGAGCGGGCGGGTGAAGCAAGCGATGCGGGGTAGGGCGCGGCAAAGCGGCAAAGCGGCGAAGCGGGCACGCACGGTGCGCGGTTCAAGCCGCGCGCCCGCGCTGCGCCGCGCGCGCGAAATCGCTTCACGGTGAACCTCGCCGTTCGATAAAAATCCGCGTATTTGCTTAGAAGAATAAGGCGTTTGTCTTATGCGGACGCGTCCCTTATCGTCAATGACCCATCATCTCGATGCCATGACGTAAGCGCCGCTATGACGACTTCCCGTTCTTCGTTTTCGCTCCCATCCGTTGCGCGATTCCCGCAATCCCTGCTAATCAAACCGTTCGTCGTCGCGACGCTCGCGATCTGCGCGATGCTGTGCGCGGCGCCTTCGCGTGCCGCTGATCTGCCGGTGCTCAAAGTGGGCGACCAGTCGTTGCAGACGCGCGGCATTCTCGAAGCGTCCGGTCAACTGAAAGACCTGCCGTACAAGATCGAGTGGTTCAATTTTCCCGCCGCGCAGCCGCTCGGCGAAGCGTTGAACGCGGGCGCCGTCGATGTCGGCGGCCTCGGCGATGCGCCGCTCGTGTTCGCGCTCGCCGCCGGCGCACGAGTGCGCGCGGTCGCGGCCACCCGCTCGACGCCGCTCGATCTGGCGATCGTGGTCCGCGAACATTCGCCGTTGACCGACGCCGCGAGCCTCAGGGGCAAACGCCTTGCGACGACGCGCGGCTCGATCGGCCACTATCTCGCGCTTGCCGCATTGAAAAGAGCCAACGTGCCGCTGACCGACGTCACCTTCGTCTTCCTCGCGCCCGCCGACGCCAAGGCGGCGCTCGCGTCCGGCAGCGTCGACGCGTGGTCCGTGTGGGACCCGTACACCGCGCTCGGCGAAGCGCGCGATCGCGACCGCATCATCGCCAACGGCGTCGGCCTGTCGGAAGGACTCAGCTATCAGGTGGCGACCGAGCGCGCGATTGCGGAGAAGCGCGCGCAACTCGCCGACTTCCTGAAGCGTGTGGCGATCGGCCAGCGCTGGGCGCTCTCGCATCCCGACGAAGTCGCGGCGATGCAATCGCGCGTCACCGGTTTGCCGACGGACGTATTGAAAACGGTCTATCGACGCGGTCAGGTGCATCCCGTGGCGATCGACGACAGCGTGGTCGCCGCGCAGCAGCGCACCGCCGATACCTACGAAGCGGCCAACGTGATCCGCGCGCATCTCGACGTGCGCCCGAGTTTCGATCGCAGCTTTCCCTTGCCATGAAGGCCATGAAGGCCGTGAACTTTCCGATGCTTTTGCCGCCGCCGTCATCACCCTGCAGAGCCCTCGCATGAATGCCCCGCTTGCCGATCCCGCAGTGACCCGCCGTCATCCGCCGCTTGACAGCGATGCCTTCGACGCATTGCTCGCGCAACTCACGAGCGAGTTCGCCGCGAGCGCCGCGCAATACGATCGCACGGCCGAATTTCCGCATGCGAACCTCGCGCGCCTGCACGAATTCGACCTGCTCTCGCTGACGGTGCCCGTTGCGCTCGGCGGCGCGGGCGCGAGCTTGCCGCACGCGTTGAAGGTGGTGCGGGCGGTGGCGCGCGGCGAGCCGTCCACGGCGCTCGTGCTGGTGATGCAGTATCTGTTTCATCATCGCTTGCAGGGCAATCCGCATTGGCCGGTCGAACTGCGCGAACGCGTCGCGCGCGAAGCGGTGCGCGACGGCGCGCTGATCAACTCGCTGCGCGTCGAACCCGAACTCGGCACCCCGGCGCGCGGCGGCTTGCCGTCGACGATCGCGAGGCGCGGCGCCGACGGCTGGATCATCGACGGCAGCAAGCTGTATTCGACCGGCAGTCCCGGCCTCGCCTGGCTAGCGGTGTGGGCGCGCAGCGACGAGACGCCGCCGCGCGTCGGCGTCTGGCTCGTGCCGCGCGATGCGCCCGGCGTGCGCGTCGGCAGCGAATGGAACCATCTCGGCATGCGCGCGACCGGCAGTCACGAACTGGTGTTCGACAGCGTGTTCGTGCCCGCCGCGCACGCGGTGGACGTGCATCCGCCAGGCGAGCTGGGCGCCGGGTTGGATGCGCTGGGTTTGGCGTGGATGAGCGTGCTGCTGCCGGCCGTTTATGACGGCGTCGCGCGGGCCGCCCGCGACTGGTTCGCGCGCTGGGCCGTCGAGCGCAAGCCCGGCAATCTCGGCGCGCCGCTCGCGAGCCTGCCCGCATTCGAGCAAACGCTCGGCCGCATCGACGCGCTGCTGTTCAACAACCGCGTCGTGCTCGACGCCGCCGCGCATGCGCGGCACATGACGCTCGACGAAGCGCCGCTGGTCAAATACACGGTGACGAATCAGTCGATCGAGGCGGTGCAACTGGCGGTGGAGGCGAGCGGCAATCCGGGCTTGAGCCGCGACAATCCGCTCGAACGCCATTACCGCGACGTGCTGTGCGCGCGGATTCACACGCCGCAAAACGATTCGGTGCTGCAAGGCGCGGGTCGCGCGGGCTTCGCCGCCTTCATGCACGGATAAGGAACGCGCGCGTTGCCGCTCGCGGCGCGGCCGAGGTTGTCACGGAACGCAAATCCTCTGCCAATTCGGTGTAAACGCGCTCTCGTCTAAAGTGTCCAATCCGTTTAGATTAGCTGCACTTGGAAGGCTTTTCGAGGGACCAGGGCGGCCAAACCAGCAGCGGTCCGTTCATTCCGGCGATGGCGCAAGGTCAGAGGCCAAGGTCTCTCACCGCTTCGTCCGGAACCTGACCGCTGCGCGTCGTCCGCGGTGCTTCGTCTCAGGCGGCCACCTGGCCGCTGTCACTTCCGGTTGACCGTATCGACCGACCTGGCGACGCTTGCACAGCGTCGCCTTTTTGCTTTTCAGGCCACGCGCTTTTCATCCCGCCTTTCATCCTCTTTCATGTCGAGCCGGCTCGCGCGACCGCACGCGCTGGCTCGCGGCTCTCGCTCGCGGTTTTTTCCTTGCGCGGTTATCCTGTAGCAGACACTACACAACGAGATGCGGACGGGCCTGGCCCGACCCGCATCACTACAGGAAACTCGCTGTGAGCCTCAAACTGCTTATCGTCGCCATGCTGGCGGGATCCGTCGCGCTGAGCGGCTGCGACCAACAACAGAGCGACCGCGCCGTGCAAAAACTCAAGGACTTGTTCAACGCCGTCAAACCCGACGCGCTCCTCCTCAAGAACATGACGCCGGGCGTCACGACCGAGGCGCAGATTCGCGATCAAATGGGTAAACCGGAGACCGAGCGCACATACACCGACGGTTCAAAACGCTTCGAATATCCACGTGGCCCGCAAGGGCTGAACACCTACATGGTCGACATCGACCGCGACGGCAAATTGCAGGCGATCACGCAGGTGCTGACCGCCGCCAACTTCGCGAAGATCCGCATCGGCATGAGCGAGGACGAAGTGCGCCGCCTGCTCGGCAAGCCGGGCGAGGTCGCGGTGTTTCCGCTGAAGCCGGAGACCGTGTGGAGCTGGAAGTGGCGCGAGGGCGGCGTGACGGAAGAAGGCATTTTCAACGTGCACTTCGACCAGTATCAGAAGGTGTACACCACATCGCGTTCGGACGTGGTGCGTGGTCGATAGACGAGAAAAGACGCAGGACAGAAGACGGGGGCAAGCATGATACGTCGACGTCGGTACAGCCGCATCGGGCTGGTATTGGGGGGCGGCGCCGCGCGCGGCTGGGCGCATATCGGCGCGATTCGCGCGCTGCACGATGCGGGCATCAAGCCCGACGTGGTGTGCGGCACGTCGATCGGCGCGCTGGTGGGCGCGGTCTACGCGAACGGCGACCTGGACTGGCTCGAGGAGTGGGTGTCGCGCCTCACGTGGCAGACGGTGGTGAGGCTGCTCGATCTGCGCCTGTCGGGCGGCTTGCTCGGCGGGCGCAAGGTGATTCAACTGTTCGCCGACAAATTCGCCGGCCGCTCGATCGCGCAGTTGAACATGCCGTTCGCGGCGGTCGCCACCGAACTCGATTCGGGCCGCGAAAGCTGGTTGCAGGACGGCAGCGTGGTGGACGCGGTGCGCGCGTCGATTGCGATTCCGGGCATCTTCACGCCGGTGTGGCACAACGGCGTCTGGCTCGTGGATGGCGGGCTGAGCAATCCGGTGCCGGTTTCGGTGGCGCGCGGCATGCGGGCGGACTGCGTGATCGCCATCGATCTGAACAACGACATTCTGAACGGCCGGGACTTCGGCGGCGCGGTGGTCGACACGCCCGCCATCGATCCGAATGCGCCGCCGCCGGTCGCATTGCGCCGCAACGGCAAGCCGTGGCCGCGCTGGCTCGCGCCGGCCGACGCGCGCTTCACCACCGACGTGCGCGTGCCGCCCGCGCCGAGCGCGCGCGTGCCGTCCATGCTGAGTTCGATCGCGCAGAGCATCGACATCATGCAGGTGCGGATCACGCGCAGCCGCCTGGCGGGCGAACCGGCCGACATTCTGATTCAGCCGCGGCTGGGCGGCATGGGGATTTTCGATTTTCACCGCGCGGCGCCGGCGATCGAAGAGGGGCGCGCGGCCGTGGAGCATATGCTGCCGGCGATCCGGTCGCGGCTGGGGCTCGAGTAGGTTTTTTTCGGACCGCCCGGGGTCGCGAGCGTTGTGTCGTGTCGGCCGTTCGCAGGGAGGTCGACCTCAAGAAGCGGTTCATCGATGAGTCACGAAAGGGCTTCGCGACTCATATACGAACCATACGGGTATTTTTCGGCCGGTCTCCGCGCCGTCTCCAACCGTTCCCATCTATCGAAAAAGCGACCCGAAACTTGCTAAATCGCCTCGGCGCGCGCGGTGCGCGTGGGAGCCCGCCAACCCCCGCCGCCCGCAGCACCAAGCGCTGCAAGCCTCCCGCGTCCTCACCGTCCGCCTTGATGCGCCGCAACAAAGCGCGCGCCCGCCTTTGAGCATTTAATTTTCGCTTGCGAGACTCCGCGCCATGCTACGACGAGCGGCCAAGGCAAGCCGGCGTCGTCCATGACATCCCAACGAACCTGGATGGAGACACGCGTGTTCCTTTACGGCTTTGGCCCGGTGCTGCTCGCCGGCACGATCCAGACGATCGAGCTGTCCGTCCTCTCGCTGGCGGCCGCCGTGCTGCTCGGCCTCGCGGGCGCGGCGGCGAAACTCTCGTTCAACCGCCCGCTGCGGGCGCTCGCCACCGGCTATACGACGCTGATCCGCTCGGTGCCCGACCTCGTGCTGATGCTGCTGCTGTTCTATAGCATCCAGATCGCGGTCAACAATCTCACCGACGCGCTCGAGCTGCCGCAGTTCGACATCGATCCGTTCGTGGCCGGCGTGCTGACGCTCGGTTTCATCTACGGCGCGTATTTCACCGAGACCTTTCGCGGCGCGTTTCTCGCGGTGCCGCGCGGCCAACTGGAGGCGGGCAGCGCCTACGGCATGAGCGGCGCGCGCGTGTTCACGCGCATCCTGTTTCCGCAGATGATGCGTTTCGCGCTGCCCGGCATCGGCAACAACTGGCAGGTGCTGGTGAAGGCCACGGCGCTGGTGTCGATCATCGGTCTCGCGGACGTGGTCAAGGCCGCGCAGGACGCCGGCAAAAGCACGTTCAACATGTTCTTCTTCATCCTGGTCGCCGCGCTGATCTATCTGGCGATCACCACCGTATCGAATCTCGCGCTGATCTGGCTGGAACGGCGCTATTCGATCGGCGTGCGGCACGCGGAGCTCTGAGCCACCATGATCGATATCCTCAATCAATTCTGGCGCGCGTTCCTGTACTGGGACGGTCAGCGCATCTCGGGCCTCGCGGTCACGCTATGGCTGCTGGTGGCGTCGGTCGGCATCGGCTTCGTGTTGGCGATACCGTTGGCGGTGGCGCGGGTGTCGAAAAAGCGCTGGCTGTCCACGCCCGTGCGCCTCTACACGTATGTGTTTCGCGGCACGCCGCTGTACGTGCAATTGCTGCTGATCTACACCGGCATGTACAGCCTCGAATTCGTGCGCTCGCATCAACTGCTCGACGCGTTTTTCCGCAGCGGTTTTCACTGCGCGATTCTCGCCTTCGCGCTGAACACCTGCGCGTACACCACCGAGATCTTCGCCGGCGCGATCCGTTCGACCTCGCATGGCGAGGTGGAAGCGGCGCGCGCCTACGGCATGAGCGGGTTCACGATGTACCGCCGCATTGTGATACCGTCCGCGCTGCGCCGGGCACTGCCGTTGTACAGTAACGAAGTGATCCTGATGCTGCACGCCACCACGGTCGCGTTCACGGCCACGGTGCCGGACATCCTGAAGGTGGCGCGCGACGCGAATTCCGCCACCTATCAGTCGTTCGACGCGTTCGGCCTCGCGGCGCTGATCTACCTCGTGGTGTCGTTCGCGCTGGTGGCGCTGTTCCGCCGCGCCGAGCGTCACTGGCTGGGTTACCTGGCGGTGCGCACGCATTGAGCGAACCGGGTACGCATGAGCGGCGCGACGCATGCGCGCCGTCACCAAGATTGATCCGTATTTTCCAAGGGAGAGCATCTTGCTCCACACGACTCAAACCGAAGCTTGCAAGCTCGCCGTTCAGGACATCCACAAGCGCTACGGCGACAACGAAGTGCTCAAGGGCGTCTCGCTGAACGCGAACAAGGGCGACGTGATCAGCATCATCGGCGCGAGCGGATCGGGCAAGAGCACCTTCCTGCGCTGCATCAATTTTCTCGAGCGGCCGAACGCCGGGCAGATCGTCGTCGACGGCGAAACGGTCAAGACCAAGGCCGACCGCCACGGCAATCTCGAAGTGGCCGATCACAAGCAACTGCAACGCATCCGCACCAAGCTCGCAATGGTGTTCCAGCACTTCAACCTGTGGGCGCACATGAACGTGATCGAGAACATCGTCGAGGCGCCGATTCATGTGCTCGGCTTGCCGCGTCGCGAGGCCGAAGATCGCGCGCGCGAATATCTCGAGAAGGTCGGTCTCGCGCCGCGTCTGGAAAAGCAGTATCCGTCGCATCTGTCGGGCGGTCAGCAGCAGCGCGTGGCGATTGCGCGCGCGCTCGCCATGAACCCCGACGTGATGCTGTTCGACGAGCCCACCTCCGCGCTCGACCCCGAACTGGTCGGCGAAGTGCTGAAGGTCATGCAGAAGCTCGCGGAAGAAGGCCGCACCATGATCGTCGTCACGCACGAAATGGGTTTCGCGCGCAACGTGTCGAATCATGTGATGTTCCTGCATCAAGGCCGCACCGAGGAAGAGGGCTTGCCCGCCGAGGTGCTCACCACGCCGCGCAGCGAACGGCTCAAGCAGTTCCTCTCCGGCAGCCTGAAGTAACGCGCGGCTCGCGCTGCGCGTTTCATCGAGCGATGGCCCGTCCCTCCAATCCGGCTCGCACCACGCAGGTTGCAATCGTCGCGTTGCCGCCCGTATCGATGTCGGGCGTCGGGCCGATTGTCGACGCGCTCAATCTTGCCAATGAAATCGACGGCCGCGCGCTGTACCGCGTCCAGGTGTGTTCGTGGGACGGCCGCGCGGTGCCGCTGTCGGGCGGCGCGCACTGGCCGGCCGATGCGGCGTTCGGCGATGCGATTGCGTGCGACTGGCTGATCGTCGTCAGCGAACGGTTTCAGCAATTCGCCGACTACCGGCTGTTTCTGGCGAGCCTGTCGCGCGTCGGGCAGCGCACGCCGCTCGTGACCGGCATTCATCACGGCGTCTGGTGGCTCGCGATGGCGGGGCAGTTGTCCGGTTATCGCGTGAGCGTCAACTGGGAAACCTATCAGCAGTTCTCCGAGCAGTTCGAACGCTCGATCGTCACGCAACAGATCTTCGAAATCGACCGCGATCGCGCCACCTGCGCGGGCGGCCAGGCCACGGTCGATTTCATGCTGGCGATGATCGGCCGCGATCATGGGCCCGAACTGGCCGACCGGATCGCGGACACGCTCGGCGTCGGCGTATTGCGCGCGGGCGAGGAGCGCCAGCGCATTCCGTTCGTGACGGCGCCGGGCGAGCGCCATCCGCGTTTGAACGACGCGTTGCTGCTGATGGAAGCGAATATCGAAGACCCGCTCACCACCGACGAAATCGCGGGACTCGTCGGCGTGTCGCGGCGGCAACTGGAGCGGCTGTTTCGCCAGTATCTCGGCTCGATGCCGTCCAAATACTACCTGGGGCTGCGGCTTTCGAAAGCGCGCACGCAATTGCAGCGCACCAGCAAATCGGTCGTGCAGATCAGCCTCGCGTGCGGGTTTTCATCGGCGGCGCACTTTTCGAATGCGTACCGCGAACGTTTTGGTGTCACACCGCGCGAGGATCGTCGCAACTGGATCGACAAACAGACCGGCGCGACCGGCGTCGCGGCCAGCGAGCCGCGCGCGGGCGCGCTGATCGAGCGGCCGGAATAAGCCGCGATGGGGTTGCAGTAAGCCGCAACGAGCCGCAACGAGCCGCAATAAGTCGGCACAAGCCGCGATCGAGCGTGACGCATCGCGTGCGGCGCGTGGAAGCTCATAGAAAGCGTCGCGTATGCGCAAGACGTATCGCCTGCGGTTTCCTACACTAACGGTATTACCTCTCACCTGTAACGAGGATTTGCCATGAACGACCTGACTGTGACACGACAGACCTTCGACGAAGTCATGGTGCCGGTGTTTGCGCCCGCGCCCTTCGTGCCGGATCGCGGTCTCGGCTCGCGCGTCTGGGATACGCAAGGCCGCGACTATATCGACTTCGCCGGCGGCATCGCCGTCACCGCGCTCGGTCATGCGCATCCCGAATTGCTGAAAGTGCTGCACGAGCAGGGCGGCAAGCTGTGGCACATCGGCAATGGCTACACCAACGAGCCGGTGCTGCGCCTTGCCAGGCGTCTGGAAGATCTGACGTTCGCCGACCGCGCGTTCTTCGCCAACTCGGGCGCCGAAGCGAACGAAGCCGCGCTGAAGCTGGCGCGCCGCGTCGCGTTCGAGCGCCACGGCGCGGATAAATTCGAAATCGTCTCGTTCACGCAGTCGTTTCATGGCCGCACGTTCTTCACCGTGAGCGTCGGCGGTCAGCCGAAGTATTCGGAAGGCTTCGGCCCGGTGCCCGAGGGCATCGTCCATTTGCCGTACAACGATATCGACGCCGCGAGGAAAGCGATCGGCGCGAAAACCTGCGCGGTGATCGTCGAGCCGATCCAGGGCGAGGGCGGCGTGATCCCGGCCGATCCGGCGTTCCTGAAGGCGCTGCGCGAGGCCTGCGATCAGCACGGCGCACTGCTGATTTTTGACGAGGTACAAACGGGTGTGGGCCGCAGCGGCTATTTCTACGCGTACCAGGAAACCGGCGTCACGCCCGACATCCTCACCACCGCGAAGGCGCTCGGCAACGGTTTCCCGATCGGCGCGATGCTGACCACCAACGAACTGGCCGCGCATTTCAAGGTCGGCGTGCACGGCACGACGTATGGCGGCAATCCGCTGGCTTCGGCGATCGCCGAGAAGGTGGTCGAACTGGTCAGCGATCCCAGGCTGCTCGAAGGCGTGCATGCGCGCAGCGATGCATTGAAGGCTCACCTCGCGAAACTCAACGAGCGCTTCGGTTTGTTCAAGGAGGTGCGCGGCAAGGGTCTTCTGATCGGCGCGGAATTGACCGATGCGTTCAGAGGGCGCGCGAAAGACTTCGTCACCGCGGCGGGCCAGCACGGCGTGATCATGCTGATGGCGGGGCCGGACGTGCTGCGCTTCGTGCCGTCGCTGATCATGCCGCTCGACGACATGAATGAGGGCTTCGCGCGTCTCGCGAAGGCCATCGAGCAAATCGTCGGCGTGAAGGCCGAAGCGCCGTTGAAATAACCCACGCCATCATGCGTCACATTCAACAGGAACGATGATGCTCTTCGTACGCCCCGGCCGCCTCGCCGATCTCGATGCGCTCGAACACATGGCGCGCACCGCGCAACCGGTGCTGCATTCGCTGCCGCACGACCGGGCTGCGCTCGAAGCGCGCGTCGCATTGTCGGAAGACTCGTTTCGCGCGGAGGTCGATTTTCCGGGCGAGGAGTTCTACCTGTTCGTGCTCGAAGACTCGGCAAGCGGCAAGCTGATGGGCACGGCGAGCATCGTCGCCGCCGCCGGTTACTCGGACCCGTTCTACGCGTTTCGCAACGACGCGCTGATTCATGCGTCGCGCGAATTGCACGTGAACCGCAAGATTCACGCGCTCACCATGTCGCATGAACTGACCGGCAAGAGCCGGCTCGCGGGCTACTACATCGACCCGTCGCTGCGCGGCGACGCGGCCGCGCATCTAATGTCGCGGGCGCGCATGATGTACATCGCCGCCAATCGCAAGCGCTTCACGTCCGAGGTGTTCTCGCTCCTGCTCGGCGTCACCGACGACGCGGGCGTGTCGCCGTTCTGGGAAGCCGTGGGCCGCAAGTTTTTCGGCCGCGATTTCGCCGACATCGAAATCGAATCGGGCGGCCGTAGCCGCACCTTCATCGCCGAAGTGATGCCGACCTATCCGATCTATGTGCCGCTGTTGCCGGAAGCGGCGCAACGCGTGCTCGGCGAACCGGACTCGAAGGCGTTGCTCGCCTACGAGATCCACCTGGAAGAAGGTTTCGAAACGGACCGCTACGTCGATATTTTCGATGCGGGCCCGGTGCTGACCGCGCAAGTGGACCGCAGTGCGTGCGTGGCGCGCAATGAAACGCGCGTGGTCCATGAAGCCGCGGCCGCTCCCGACGGCGCGACGTATCTGATCGCGCACAACGGCGCGGACGGGGAATTTCGCTGCGTACTCGGCGACCTCGCCGCGAACAAGCAAGCCGGCGCGTCGTTGTCTCACGCGGCGCGCGCGGCGCTCGGCGTGGAAGAGGGCGATACCGTGCGCTGCGTGCCGCTGCACCAGCCGCATCAGCAAGAATCGGGAGACGCACGATGATCGTCGTTCGCGTTGTGCAACGAGGCGATGTGGACGCGCTCATGCGTCTCGCGCAGGAAACCGGCCCGGGCCTCACCACGTTCAAGCCGGATCGCGAGGCGCTTGTCGCGCGCATCGAACGCGCGCGCCGCACGATGGAAGACAAAGCCGCGCCGCACGAGGCGGGCTATTTCTTCGTGATGGAAGACACCGACACGGGCGACGTGGCCGGCGTCTGCGGAATCGAAACGGCGGTGGGTCTGCAGCAGCCGTTCTACAACTATCGCGTGAGTACCGTGGTGCACGCGAGCCAGGACCTCGGCATCTGGACGCGCATGCGCGCGCTCAACATCTCGCACGACCTCACGGGTTACGCCGAAGTGTGCTCGCTGTTCCTGAGCCCGCGTTACCGCACGAGCGGTGTCGGCGGCTTGCTGTCGCGCTCGCGCTTCATGTTTCTCGCGCAGTTTCGCGAACGCTTTCCGCAGCGTCTGTGCGCGGAATTGCGCGGCCATTTCGATGAGCAGGGCACGTCGCCGTTCTGGCGCGCGGTCGGCTCGCATTTCTACCAGATCGATTTCAACGCGGCGGACTACCTGAGTTCGCACGGCCGCAAGGCGTTTCTCGCGGAACTGATGCCGCGCTATCCGGTGTACGTGGAACTGCTGCCGGAGGAAGCGCAGCAATGCGTCGGCCTCACGCACAGCGACACGATTCCGGCGCGCCGCATGCTCGAATCGGAAGGGCTGCGCTACGAGAACCACGTCGATATCTTCGACGCGGGCCCGGTGCTCGAATGCCACATCTCCGACTTGCGCACCGTGCGCGAGAGCGTGGTGGTGCCGGTCGAGATCGCCGACGTGCCGGCGGGCGCGCCGCAGGATGCGCCGCGGTCGCTGGTATCGAACACGTCGCTGGGCGATTTTCGCGTGGGCGCGGCGGCGGGCGTGCCGCAAGACGGCGTGTTCCGTCTGTGCGCCGCCGAGGCCGCGGCGCTCGACGTCAAGGCAGGCGACCCGGTGCGGGTGCTGCCGTTGAAACATAAACAGGGATGATCATGAGCGAGCTTTTCATCGACGGCGAATGGGCCGCCGGCACGGGACCCGCATTCGCGTCGCGCAACCCCGGTACGGGCGCGACGGTGTGGGAAGGCAACAGCGCGTCGGCGGACGACGTCGATCGCGCGGTACGCAGCGCGCGCCGCGCGTTTGCGGCGTGGTCCGCGTTCAGCCTCGACGAGCGTTGCGGCGTGGTGCGCCGCTTCGCCGCGCTCGTGACCGAGCGCAAGGAGGCGCTGGCCGAGGCGATCGGCCGCGAGACCGGCAAGCCGCTGTGGGAAGCGCGCACCGAAGCCGCTTCGATGGCGGCGAAGGTCGAGATTTCGATTCAGGCCTACAACGAACGCACCGGCGAAAAACGTTCGGCGATGGCGGACGGCACGGCTGTATTGCGGCATCGTCCGCATGGCGTGGTGGCGGTGTTCGGGCCGTATAACTTTCCGGGCCATCTGCCGAACGGGCACATCGTGCCGGCGCTGATCGCGGGCAACGCGGTCGTGTTCAAGCCGTCGGAACTCGCGCCGGGCGTGGCCGCTGTCACCGTGCAGATCTGGCGCGACGCGGGCTTGCCCGCGGGCGTGCTGAACCTGGTGCAAGGCGAGAAAGAGACCGGCATTGCGCTCGCGAACCATCGGCAGATAGACGGTTTGTTCTTCACCGGCAGCTCGGATACCGGCACCTTGCTGCACAAGCAGTTCGGCGGGCGGCCCGAGATCGTGCTGGCGCTGGAGATGGGCGGCAACAATCCGCTCGTGATCGGGCCGGTTGCCGATCTCGACGCCGCCGTGCATCACACGATCCAGTCGGCGTTTCTGTCGGCGGGGCAGCGTTGCACGTGCGCGCGCCGCATCTTCGTGCCGAACGACGCGTTCGGCGACCGCTTCATGGCGCGCTTTACCGAGGTCACGTCGCGCATCAGCGTCGGTGAATACGACGCCGACCCGCAGCCTTTCATGGGCGCGGTGATTTCGGCGCGCGCGGCTGCGCGGCTCGTCGCCGCCCAAGAGCGTTTGCTGGCCGACGGCGCGCAAGCGTGGCTGAAGATGGAGCAGCGCGATCCGCAGCTCGGCTTCGTCACGCCCGCGATTCTCGACGTAACGGCCGTGAAGAATCTGCCCGACGAGGAACATTTCGGCCCGCTCGCGCAAGTCATCCGTTACGGCAACTTCGACGAAGCGCTCGACAAGGCCAACGACACCGAATTCGGTCTCTCGGCGGGCCTGCTCGCCGACGACGAAGCGCTGTGGACGCATTTCCAGCGCACCATCCGCGCGGGCATCGTCAACTGGAACCGGCCGACCAACGGGGCTTCTTCCGGCGCGCCGTTCGGCGGTCCGGGGCGCTCGGGCAATCACCGGCCGAGCGCGTATTAC
The DNA here is from genome assembly GCF_003330825.1 of Paraburkholderia terricola. NCBI lineage: Bacteria > Pseudomonadati > Pseudomonadota > Betaproteobacteria > Burkholderiales > Burkholderiaceae > Paraburkholderia > Paraburkholderia terricola. Next base: position 2,630,183 of record NZ_CP024941.1, on the reverse strand, counting down.
GCCGCCGACTACTGCGCGTATCCGATGGCGTCCGTCGAAAGCGCGCAACTGCACATGCCCGCGAGCGTCTCGCCGGGCCTTCAATTCTAAGGATCGACGATGCAAGCCACTGAAGCCAATTTCGACGGCCTGGTCGGCCCGACCCACAACTACGCGGGGCTCTCGTTCGGCAATGTCGCGTCGCAGAGCAACGAGAAGTCGATTGCGAACCCGAAGGCGGCGGCCAAGCAGGGCCTGCGCAAGATGAAGCAACTGGCCGACCTCGGCTTTCATCAGGGCGTGTTGCCGCCGCAGGAGCGTCCGTCGATGCGCCTGTTGCGCGAGCTCGGTTTTTCCGGCGACGACGCCACGGTCATCGCCCGCGTGGCGAAAGACGCCCCCGAGTTGCTGGCTGCCGCAAGCTCCGCGTCGGCGATGTGGACGGCGAACGCGGCCACCGTGAGCCCGTCCGCCGATACGCACGACGGCCGCGTGCATTTCACGCCGGCCAATCTGTGCAGCAAGCTGCATCGCGCGATCGAACACGAATCCACGCGCCGCACGTTGCGCGCGATTTTCAGCGACGACGGCCGTTTCGCCGTTCACGAAGCGCTGCCCGGCACGCCGGCGCTCGGCGACGAAGGCGCGGCGAATCACACGCGCTTTTGCGCTGAATATGGCGCACGTGGCGTCGAATTCTTCGTCTATGGCCGCAGCGAATATCGCCGTGGACCGGAGCCGAAGCGCTTCCCCGCGCGTCAGACTTTCGAGGCGAGCCGCGCGATCGCGCAGCGCCACGGTCTCGCGGATGCGGCCACGGTCTATGCGCAGCAGAACCCCGACGTGATCGACGCGGGCGTGTTTCATAACGACGTGATCGCGGTCGGCAATCGCACCACGCTGTTCTGTCATCAACTCGCGTTCGTCGAACAGAAGGCGGTGTACGACGAATTGCGCTCGAAGCTCTTGGGGCTAAAGGCCGAGTTCAACGTGATCGAAGTGCCCGACGCGCAGGTGAGCGTGGCCGACGCCGTCACCTCCTATCTGTTTAACAGCCAGTTGCTGACGCGCCCCGACGGCAAGCAGGTGCTGGTCGTGCCGCAAGAGTGCCGCGAGAACGAGCGCGTTGCCGCCTACCTCGACGGTTTGACGTCGCGCACCGGTCCGATCGACGACGTGCTGGTGTTCGATTTGCGCGAGAGCATGAAGAACGGCGGCGGCCCGGCGTGTCTGCGGCTGCGCGTGGTGCTCGACGACGCGGAGCGCGCGGCGGTGAACGGCGGCGTGTGGATCGACGACAAGCTGTTCGGCCGTCTCGATTCGTGGATCGAAAAGCACTATCGCGACCGCCTCGCGCCGGCCGATCTGACCGATCCGCAATTGCTCGCCGAATCGCGCACCGCGCTCGACGAACTGACGCAGATTCTCGCGCTGGGCTCGCTGTATGACTTCCAGCGCTGAGCACGGCATGCCGGTTGCGCTGCTCGACGATTTCCTCGCCTATACGCTGGCGGGTTCGCGGCCTGCCGCACATGAGGCGCAGGGTACGTGTGCCCACGGCGCGCGCTGGTCGTGGCTCGACGATGGCGTGCTCGTCATCGAGCCCGCGGCGCAGGAGCGCGATACGCGCAGCGTGCTCGCCTCGGCCGGCATTCACGGCGACGAGACCGCGCCGATCGAACTGCTGTCGCGTCTCGTGCGCGATATCGCGCACGGCGATGCCGCGCTGACCTGCCGCTTGATGGTGATCCTCGGCAACGTCGACGCCATGCGCGACGCGTGCCGTTATCGCGACGACGATCTGAACCGCCTCTTCAGCGGACGGCACGAACAACTGCCGCGCAGCCACGAAGCGCCGCGCGCCGCCGCGTTGGAACAGGCGGCGATGCGCTTCTTCGCCGCCGCGTCGGATAAGCCGGGCGCGCGTTGGCATGTCGACATGCATACGGCGATTCGCGCCTCCGCCTTCGAGCAATTCGCGTTGTTGCCGCATACCGGCAAGCCGTTTTCGCGCGCGATGTTCGCATGGCTCGGCGAGGCGCGCATCAGCGCGGTGCTGTTGCATACCACCAGGGCCAACACGTTCTCGAACTTCACGGCTGAGACTTGCCGTGCACAAGCTTGCACGCTGGAACTCGGCAAGGTGCAGCCGTTCGGCCAGAACGACCTGACACGATTCGCGGGCGCGGATGAAGCGCTGCGTCATCTGCTCGCCGGGACGAACGGCAACACGCAGGCGGCGATGCCGCGCGTGTTCACCGTGATCGATCAACTCACCAAGCACAGTGAAGCGTTCGAATTGCTGTTGGCCGAGGACGTGCCCAACTTCACGCCGTTCGCGAAGGGTACCCTGCTCGCGCGCGACGGCGACTATCGCTACACCGTGCGTCACGATGAAGAGCGCATCGTGTTTCCGAACGCCACGGTCAAGCCGGGTTTGCGCGCCGGTTTGCTGGTGATCGAAACCACCGGCGAGACGCTGTCGCAACTCGTCTAGCCGCGCGTCGCTTCAGTTGTTTTCTCTGCTCCGCCTTGCGTGAACGCGACACGGATTTGCACGTTCGACGTGCATCGATCCGGCGTCGCGCGACGCTCGCGCTTGCCTCGCCCCGTCAGTCGTACGCAACCCGGCCTGTACAATCGCCGCCTCGCGGCTGTTGCGTTGCACCACACCGGCCGCGCGAGTTTGAATCGCCTTTTTGGCGCGGCAATCATGTTTGCCCGGATTCGGCTCCGTCTTATTCAATACCGTAGAGGAAACACCCGTAATGAAGATGAATTGGCGAAACATGGCTGCGCTCGCACTGTTCGCGGCGTCGGCGGTCACGGTAACGGCAGGCACCGCGTCGGCGGCGGACATCAAGGAAGTGCGCTTCGGCGTGGAGGCGTCGTACGCGCCGTTCGAATCGAAGTCGCCGTCGGGCGAACTGCAAGGTTTCGATATCGACGTCGGCAACGCGGTGTGCGCGAAGCTCAAGGCGAAATGCGTGTGGGTCGAGAATTCGTTCGACGGCCTGATTCCGGCGTTGCAGGCGCGCAAGTTCAACGCGATCAACTCCGACATGACGATCACGGATCAGCGCCGCCAGGCGGTCGACTTCACCGATCCGATCTATTCGATTCCGAATCAGATGATCGCGAAGAAGGGCAGCGGTTTGTTGCCGACGCCGGCCTCGCTCAAGGGCAAGCACGTCGGCGTGCTGCAAGGCACGATTCAGGAAGCGTATGCAAAGGCGCGCTGGGCGCCCGCCGGTGTCGACGTCGTGCCGTACCAGACGCAGGACCAGATCTACGCCGACCTCGCCTCCGGGCGGCTCGACGCCGCGTTCCAGGACGCGGAAGCGGCCTCGAAGGGCTTTCTGAAGAAGCCGCAGGGCGCGGGATACGAGTTCGCCGGCCCGGTCGTCACGGATGAGAAACTGCTCGGCGCGGGCGTCGGCTTCGGCATCCGCAAGGGCGATACGGCGCTGAAGAACGCGTTGAACGAGGCGCTCAAGGAACTGAAGGCGGACGGCACGATCGACCGCTTCGCGGCGAAGTACTTCGATGTGAAGGTCGTGTTGAAGTAATGCCTGGTGAGGGTTTCTTTTTGAAGTAAATGCAAGCGGCCGCTGATCGTGAACAGCGGCCGTTTGCATATTGAAAGCCCGGAAGCGATACCGGCCACGGCGCGAGTCGGAGCGCCGGCGGCCCCCTCGATGCGCTCTTCAGATCGATGTTTTGCAGGGAGTCGCTCGTCCCTTCAAGCATTGTCCATGGCTGGCCGGTTATCGTTCAGGCCGCTCGCCAAATATTTCCAGATATTGCTTCACAGGCATGTCCGCGGATAACGGCGTGAGATAGAATCGCCTGGCGCATCGCGGGCGAAACGGCTTCTGGGCTTCAGACCTTGGGCCGCACGCTGTCGATGCAGCAAAACCAAAATACAGCAGGAGGCGCCGGGGTGGCGCTGAGCGGGGGATCGGAATGAGCACCACCATCGCAATCGAAAATCCGGGCCATACAGGCGCCACGGACGATACGCAATTGAACGCCAGCTTTGCGCGGCAACCGATTCTGAATCGGGACGGCATGCTGTGCGGCTATGAGATCAAGGTCCGCGCGCCGGCATGGCCCGACGCCGCGGCCAACGAGCCGGCTTCAAACCCGAACACCCAGGCGGAGCCCGACGCGGCGCCGGGCCGCGCGCCGAGTCCCGCGCAACAGGTGGCGAACGCGATCGTTCGCGGCCTCGTGCAAGGCCACGTGCGCGGCGCGCTCACCGGGCATCCGGCTTACGTGGATGTAAGCCGCGAGTTGCTGCTCGACGACGCAATCGAGCGGCTGCCCGCCGAGCGCTTCATGCTCGAACTGTCGCCCGCAATCGAAGTCGACGAGGCGCTGATCGAGCGCATCGTGCAGTTGCATGGCCGGCGCTACCGCTTCGTGCTCGACGAAGTGACGCAGCCCAACGAGAGCTTCGCCAGGCTGCTGCCTTACGCGGACGTGGTCAAGATCGACGTGACACGCGCGCCGGCCGCGCTGTTGCCCAAGCTCGCGAGCGTGCTCAAGTCGGCGGGCAAATTGTTGATCGCGTCGGGCGTGGACACGCAGGCCGGTTTCGAGGCGGCGCTGGCGCTCGGCTTCGACCGTTTCCAGGGGTATTTCTTCGCGCGTGCGCAGACCTCGTTGACGCGCCGTGTCAGCGCGCCGCGGCATGCGTTGCTGAATCTGCTGCAACTGCTGGCGGGCGATCCGACCGTCGCGCAGCTCGAAGCCGAGTTGAAACTGAATCCGGTGCTCGTGATGCATCTGATGAAGCTCGCGAATTCGAGCGGCCTCGCGGTCGGCCACAAGGTGACGACGCTGCGCGAAGCGATCAACGCGACGGGCACCGACCGCATCGCGCGCTGGACGCAATTGCTGCTCTACGCCGACGGCCGCAAGGTCGCGCTCGAGGACGATCCCTTGCTGCAACTCGCGGCGACCCGGGCGCGCTTCATGGAACTGGCGATCGAGCGCTTGCCCGAAGCGGGGCGTGACGAGGCCGACGCGGCGTTTCTCACCGGCGTGTTTTCATTCGTCGATGCGGTGTTCGGCGGCTCGCTCGAAAGCACGCTCAATGTGTTGACGCTGTCGCGGCCGATCCAGGCGGCGATTCTGCATCGTGAGGGCGTGTTGGGCTTGTTGCTCTCCGCGGTCGAAGCGCTGGAGCGCGGCGCATGGGATGACGTCGAGGCCATGTGCGCGCGCCTGCAGCCGTTGACGGTGGAAGAGGTCGCCCAGTTGGGCTTGATGGCGGGCGCGTGGGCAGGGGTGGCGGATCGCAGCGCGGAAGGGTTGGAGCGGATCGAGGATTGAGGATTGAGGCTTGAGGCGTGTATCCGAAGGCTGCGGCATGCGGAACATGCCGCGCTCCGCACGCGAGGCGTCGGGCAAATGCAGAACCGGTAACAAGTGAAGCGCCGCGATCAACGATCACGCCACGCCTTCACATCGTCTCCATTTCCCGCATCTGCCCCAGACCAAAAAAACGGCCCAACTCCTTGGCCAGTTCGTTCAACACGCTCATTTCCTTCTGTGAGATTCTGCGTGGCTCCTGAGTATGCGACCAGTCGCCGTACAGCAGCGCCACCGTCTGCCCGGTTTCGTCGACCACCGGCAACAGAACGAAGGCGCGGGCGTCGTCGAACGAGCGGCGGAACCACTCGGGCAGCCGCGCGACCATCTTCGGATCTCGCGCGTTCTCGATGAAAATGCCGACCGAGTTCGCAATCGCGAGATGAAACACGTCGGGCTCGAAGGCGGTGTTGAACGTCAGCCGGGGCAGCGCCGCGTCGATCTTCGGACCGAGACCCAAACGCGCCTTGAAGGTGCCGTTGCTGTGCTTGACGAACATCACGGTGCGCGCAAAACCCAGTCCGGCAAGCACGGTTTCCGAGGCCATCGCGAGCGCCGGCGCGAGCGGGCTGCCGGTGGGCAGACCGCGCAGATCCTCCACGCCCGCCGCGATGCGCGCTTCGGGATTGAGCGCCTCGCGCGCGATCGCGTCCGCGTTGGCGCGCAATTCGACGATCTCGCGCATCACGCCGTCGCCGCCTTCCTCGCGGGCCAGCGCCACGCTCATCTCGAGCAGCACTTCGGGATCGGTGTTCAGCACGCGGCTATATTCCTGCGCCAGTTCGCCGATGCGCGCCTCGCGCTCCTCCTCCGGCATGCCCGACTGGGTGAGCACGTCGGCGACGGCCGTGGAGTAATTGGTGATCGCGCGCAGCCATTGCACCTGGCGCGGCTGCTCGGTGTCCTGCGGGTCGAACTCGCCCATGCCGGAGCGGATCATGTCGGGCAGCCGCCAGCGCACCGCGGCTTCGGCGCCGATCTCGTCGAACGTGACGCCGAGCACCAGCACGCAGGCGTCGGTCTCGAGCGCGCCGTCGTCGATATGCCGGCGGATCTGGTCCCACTCGGCGTCGAGATAGAACACCACCAGCAGCTTGCCGATCTGCCGCATCAGCGTGCAGACCACGGCTTCCTCGCCGGCGCGCAGATCGCCGCGCTCGGTCAGCTTGCGCGCGACGCAGCCCGAGAGCAGGGTGCGGTTCAATTCGAGTTTCGCGTCGATGCGGCGCGGCGCGCTGTGATGAAAGTGATCGACGATCTTCAGGCCGACGACGAGGTGGCCGACCGCGTCCATGCCGAGCACCATCAGCGCGCGCGAAACCGTGGTGATGTTGCCGCCGAACGCCATGTACATCGCCGAATTGGCGAGCCGCAATACTTTCTGGGTCAGCGCGAAGTCCGATAACACCACCTGGACGAGGCCGGTGAAGTCGAGGTCGTCATTGTTCATCGCCGCCATGGTGCTGCGCAGCGACTGCGACAGCATCGGAAAATCGCCGCGCTCGCTCATTCGCGTCCAGAGCCGGTCGAGCACTGCCGCCTTTACCATGTGAATCCCGCAGAAGCCATACCTGTTCCAATGAATGCCACGCCGGCCATGAGCCGGCTTGTTTCGCCGCGTGAGCGCTGGGACCGCATCGCTAGACGGTGTGCAGGTGAAGCGAGCGCGCCTCGAAACGCTGCGCGAGTTCCTCGGAAGGCAGCGCCTGGCAGACGAGCCATCCCTGTATGTGGTCACATCCCATTTCGGTGAGCAGCGCGCGCTGCGCTTCCGTTTCGACGCCCTCGGCCACCAGTTCGAGATCGAGTGTTTGCGCGAGGCCGACGACGGCGCTAACGATGGCCTGATCGTTTCGCGAGGTTAGCAGATTCTCGACGAAACTCCGGTCGATCTTGAGCTTGGCGAGGGGGAATCGTTGCAGGTAAGCCAGGCTCGAATAGCCGGTGCCGAAATCGTCGACGGCAAAGCGGATGCCCATCGCGGTCAGATCCTCGAGCAGCACCTTGGCGTGCGCGGGGTCGTGCATCAGCAGGCTTTCCGTAATCTCGAACACGAGGCGGCGCGGATCGATGCCGGTCAGCTCGATCGCCTCGTGCACGGCGTCCTTGAAACGCGGGTCGCGGAACTGCTGCGGCGACACGTTCACCGCCACGTATTGCAGCGAGATGCCCTGCGCGTCCCATTGGATCAACTGCATGCAGGCGACCTTCAACACCCAGTTGCCGAGGAAGTTGATCAGGCCGATCGACTCCGCGAGCGGAATGAACATCGACGGCGGCACGAGGCCATGCACCGGATGCGACCAGCGCATCAGCGCTTCCACGCCGACCACGCCGTGCGTGCGGCTGCTCGTGATCGGCTGGAAGTGCAGCGAGAACTCGCCGTTGCGCACGCCGTCGTAGAGATCGGCCTCGAGCTTCAGGCGCTCGGCGTCGGCGGGGTTGTCGTCCGGCACGTAGAAGGCGAGCGTGTTGCCGCCGGCCGCCTTGGCTTGCAGCAACGCATGGTCGGCCCAGCGCAGCAGATGGGTGTCGTGGCCGGCGGTGTCGTTGGCATGGCGCACGTCGGGATAGAGCGCGATGCCGATGCTCGCCGACAGATGCACCTGCTGGCCGTTGAACGCATACGGCTGCTGGATCGCGGTCAACAGGCGCCGCGCCAGCGCTTCCGCGGCGGCGGCCGCGTCGGTGCGGCTGGCGGCGGGCTTGACGAGGATCGCGAACTCGTCGCTCGCCACGCGCGCGACGGTCTCGCTCGGGCTCGTCATGTTCAACAGACGCCGCGCGGTGTCGCGCAGCATCTCGTCGCCGGCGTCGTAGCCGAGCGCGCGGTTCACGCGCTGATAGTCGTCGATGTCGAGCAGCAGCAGCGCGGCCGGCGTGCCGTGCGCGTCGGCTTGCTGTTGCGCGTCGAGCACGGCGGGGATCAGCGCCGGCTGATTCGCCAGATTGGTGAGGCGGTCCAGATGCAGCGCCTGGGTCAGGCGTTCCTCGCTGGCGCGCCACGCGGAAACGTCGAAGCCGGCGATCGCGTAGCCGTCGATGCCGTCGTGATTGCTGCGCACCACGCGCAGTTCCACCGTGATCGGATAGGTCAACGACTTGATGAGACCGAGCGTGGCCTTCTCGACGTTGCCCGACGCGGCGGCGCGCGCGAGCAGGGCGTCGAGGCGCGCCACGTCGGCGGGCGCGACGAGTTCGTGCAGCGTGACGGTCTCGAGATACTCGCGGTGGTAGCCGATGAAGCGCAGGCTGGCGTCGGACACGTAGATGAAGCGCAGTTCGCGGTCGACATGCGCGAGCAGATCGACCGCGCCGACCACCTGTTCCAGTTGCGCGGCGCGGCTATTGGCCATCCGCGGCTTGACGTCCGCGCGCCGGCCGAACGCCCGAAGCCGGTCCACGACCGTGCGCAAGGAGCCCCGGCGGGGCGCGGTGATCCTGTTCGCTTCCATGTTTGTCGCTGGCAACCTGTGTTCGTCTGCAGGCGGAGCGGCTCGCGGTCCGCCGTGCTCGGGCGGGTCGAGAGGTATCAGGCCGCCCCATCAGAACAAGATAACGACCCGCGCCGGCAAATCTTTAGCGATTGATGCAAGAAACATGCTGTAAGGGAGTCGTCACGCGCTGGCCGTGCTTCCGGACCTGTTCGGTTAAAGCGCGACGGCCCGGTGTCCGTTAATACGGCAAACCTGTTATGCAGTGCCGGTTGTGACGCCGCTGCATGGCCTTTCCGAACCCTTGCGCCGATGATCCATGTCTGAACGTCACATTGTCAGGGCTATTTCCCGGCGTAGCGGGCTACTCGATCCGTCTGCCGCGGGCGCCGATGCCGGGGCCGATGTTAGGGCCGATGGTAGAGCCGATGTTGCGGGCCAGTTCGTCTACCTGGGCCGCCAGCCGATTCTCGATCGCGACGGCGCGTTGCATGGCTACGAATTGCTGTTTCGAGCGGGCGCGCATAACTATGCCGAAGTCGGCAACGACGCCCAGGCCACCGCGCACGTGGTGGCGCGCACCATCGGCGGGATCGGTGTGCCGGCCGTGCTCGGGCGGCATCGCGGCTTCGTCAACATCGACCGCGCGCTGCTCTTTAACGACATCGTCCATCTGATGCCGCCCGAGCGCTTCGTGCTCGAAATCCTCGAAACCGTGAAGTTCGATCCGCAACTGGCGCGGCGGCTGACCGAATTGCGACGCGCCGGTTTCGAAGTGGCGCTCGACGACGTCAGCGAACTGTCGGACGAACTGTTCGCGGCGTTGCCGTATGCGGACATCGTCAAGATCGATTTTCTGCTGACCGCGCGTGACGCGCTGCCCGGGTTGGCGGCGGCCGTGCGCGCTCACGGCAAGACGCTGATCGCCGAGAAGATCGAGACGCGCGAGGACTTCATGCTTGCTCGCGAACTCGGCTTCGATCTGTCCCAGGGGTACTTCTTCGCGCGGCCGCAGGTGTTGACCGCGCCGCGCAACCGCTCGCTGCGGCCGGGCCTGCTGCGTCTGTTGGGACTGCTTTCGCGCGATGCCGGCATCGTCGAGCTGGAGGCCGAACTCAAGCTGAACCCCGGCGTGGTGGTGCAACTGCTGCGCCTCGTCAATTCGAGTGCGTTCGGCCTCGGGCGCAATATTGCGTCGTTGCGCGAGGCGATCATCGCCGCGGGCACGCGGCAGATCGCGCGCTGGGCGCAACTGCTGCTCTACGCGGACAGCGGCGATCTGCCGTGGCGCGCCGATCCGCTGGTGCACCTGGCCGGCACGCGCTCGCGCTTCATGGAACTGGCCGCAAGCCGGCTGCGCCCGGCCGACGACGAATTCGCCGATGCGGCTTTCATGACCGGCATTTTTTCGCTGGTGCATGTGGTGGTCGGCAGCACGCCGGCTGCGGTGCTGGAGAAACTCGGCCTCGCGCCGCGGATTCGCGAGGCGATCGTCTCGCGCGGCGGCATGCTCGGCGCGTTGCTGCGTGTCGCGGAAGCGGCCGGCGAGGGCGCCGATGCGGCGTCGATCGCGGCAGGCCCCGATGCGCCGCCCGGCTTCGCCGCGCTCACGCCCGACGTGCTGGCCGAGCTGAATCTGTGCGCGGCGCTGTGGTTTGGCGCGCATGTCGAGGAGGCGGCCGCCTAAGGTTGCGGGCGGCGGCTCGCGTTCCCATCTTCAGGGCGGATTCCGACGCCGCTTGTTCATACGTGGTCCAATGGCATGGGAGGTCGCCACGACCTTCGAGTCATTGGACGAACCGCGTGCATTCACGCCAGGAGGAACTGCGGATGAACAGAAAATTGGTATCGGCGGCGCTGGCCGCCGCGATGTCGGTGGGAATCGCCATGCATTCGCTGACGGCCTCGGCGACGCTCAAGCCGGGCGACGCCGCGCCGCCGTTTACCGCGCAGGCATCGCTTGGCGGCAAGACCTACACCTATTCGCTCGCCGACGAGTTGAAGAAAGGGCCGGTGGTGCTGTACTTCTATCCGGCGGCTTTCACCAAGGGCTGCACGATCGAGGCGCACCAGTTTGCCGAAGCCGTCGACGAGTACAAGAAATATGGCGCGACGGTGATCGGCGTGTCGCACGACAACATCGATACGTTGACGAAGTTTTCGGTCAGCGAATGCCGCAGCAAATTTCCGGTGGCGGCGGACGCCGATTCGAAGGTTATCGGCGCATACGACGCCGGCATGCCGATGCATGCGTCGATGGCTAACCGCGTGTCGTACGTGATCGCGCCGGACGGCAAGATCATTTACGAGTACACGAGCCTCTCGCCGGAGAAGCACGTCGAGAACACGTTGAAAGCGGTGAAGGAGTGGGCGGCGGGGCATAGGCCGTAGGGGTTTCGCGCCGCGACTGAATTGGTCAGGTCGCCGCCGTTCCCCCCCGCCGCGCCTTCCTCGCCTCCCACCTCACCCGAACCCGATCCATGTAGAGATAAACCACCGGCGTGGTATAGAGCGTGAGCATTTGACTGACGATCAGGCCGCCCACGATCGCAATGCCGAGCGGCGCCCGCAGTTCCGCCCCTTCGCCGCGCCCGAACGCCAGCGGCAATGCACCGAGGAGCGCGGCGAAGGTGGTCATCATGATCGGCCGGAAGCGCAGCAAACAAGCCTGAAAAATCGCATCGCGCGAGGACAGCCCTTGCCGCGATGCTTCGATCGCGAAGTCCACCATCATGATCGCGTTCTTCTTCACGATGCCGATTAGCAGGATCACCCCAATGAGCGCGATGATGCTGAACTCGGTCTTGAACAGCAGCAAGGCGAGCAACGCGCCCACGCCCGCCGAGGGCAACGTCGACAGAATCGTCAGCGGATGAATATAGCTTTCATACAGCATCCCCAGCACGATATACACCGCCGCCAGCGCGGCCAGAATCAGGATCGGCTGATCGGACATCGACTGCTGGAACGCCTGCGCCGTGCCCTGGAAGCTGCCGTGGATCGTGGCCGGCATGCCGATCTGCGCCATCGTCTCGTAGATCGCCTGAGTCGCCGTCGATAAGGACACGCCCGGCGGCAGATTGAACGAAATCGTCGAGGCCACGAACTGGCTCTGGTGATTCACCGACAACGGCGTATTCCCCGGCCCGAAACTCGCGATCGCCGACAGCGGCACCATCGTTTCCTTCGAGGTCGACACCGCCGCGCCCGACGAAGCACTCGACTTGCCGCTCGTCGCAATCGAATTGATCGCCTGGTTGCGCGCGGAATCCGCGGCGATGGTGGCCGCGCTCGATGCGGTGGTGCCCGCCGTGCCGCCCGCCGACGCGCTGGTGCTCGTGCTCGTACTCGACGAAGTGGTGGTCTGCGTGGTGACCGTGCCCGCCGGCGCGTTCGTGGTCTGCGCGCCGCTCGCGCTGCCGCCCGACGTGCTAATGTAGATCTGCTTCAGCATGTCCGGGCTCTGCCAGTACTTCGGCGCGACTTCCATCACGACGTGGTACTGGTTCAGCGGGTTGTAGATCGTCGACACCTGGCGCTGGCCGAACGCGTCGTACAAGGTGTTGTCGATCTGCGCCGGCTTGATGCCGAGCCGCGCCGCGCTGGCGCGGTCGATCGTCACCATCGCCTCCAGGCCGCCTTGCTGCTGGTCGGAATTCACGTCGGCCAGTTCGCGGCGCGCCTGCAGCGCCTCGGTGAGCTTCGGCCCCCACAGGTACAGGTCGGGCGTGGAATCGGCCAGCAGCGTGAACTGGTACTGCGCGTTCGATTGTCGCCCGCCCACGCGAATGTCCTGCACCGCCTGCAGGAAGGTGCGCGCGCCGGCCACGTCGCCGAGCGGCGCGCGCAGTTGCTGGATCACCTGGTCGGCGGAAATCTTGCGTTCGCTCTTCGGTTTGAGCGAGACGTACATGAAGCCGGCGTTGGTCTGCCGGCCGCCCGTGAAACCGACCACGCTGTCCACCGCCGGGTTGTTGCCGACGATCTCCATCATCTGCGCGAACTTGCCCTTCATGGCCTGGAACGAGGTGCTCTGATCGGCCTGAATGCCGCCGATCATCCGGCCGGTGTCCTGCTGCGGAAAGAAGCCCTTCGGCACGATGATGTACAGCCAGATGTTCAGGCCGATCGTGAACAGCAGAACGGTGACGATCAAACGCGGATGCAGCAGCGCCCAGCCGAGCGTGCGCTCATAGCCGCGCAGCATCGACGCGAAGCCGCGTTCCAGCCAGCGGCCGAAGCGGCCTTCTTCCTTTTTCTCGTGCGGCTCGCGCAACAGGCGCGAGCACATCATCGGCGTGAGCGTGAGCGAGACGATCAGCGACACGCCGATCGCGAGCGACAGCGTCAGCGCGAACTCGCGAAAGAGCCGCCCGACGATGCCGCCCATCAGCAGAATGGGCAGAAACACGGCGACCAATGAAATGCTGATCGACATCACCGTGAAACCGACTTCGCGCGCGCCGAGGAACGCGGCCTTCATGCGCGGCACGCCGTTCTCGATATGGCGCGAGATGTTCTCCAGCACCACGATCGCATCGTCGACCACGAAGCCGGTGGCGATCGTCAACGCCATCAGCGAGAGGTTGTCGATCGAGAAACCGAGCAGGTACATCGCGCCGAACGTGCCGATGATCGAGATCGGCACGGCCACGCTCGGAATCAGCGTGGCGCGCCAGTTGCGCAGGAACAGGAACACCACCATCACCACCAGCGCCATCGCGATCACCAGCGTGAGTTCGGTGTCCCTCAGCGAGGCGCGGATCGTGGTGGAGCGGTCGGCGGTCGGCGTGATGTCGACATCGGCGGGCAGCGACGCGTGCAGTTGCGGCAGCATCGCCTTGACGCGGTCGATGGTCTCGATGATGTTCGCGCCCGGCTGGCGGTACAGGATCACCAGCACGGAGCGCTTGCCGTTGAAGAGGCCGAGGTTGCGCAGATCCTCGACGGAATCGACCACCTCGGCCACGTCGGAGAGCTTCACGGCCGCGCCGTTGCGATAGGCGATCACGAGGTCGCGATATTGCGACGCCTTGCTCGCCTGGTCGTTGGTGTAGATCTGCACGCGATTGGGGCCGAACTCGATCGCGCCTTTCGGGCTGTTCGCGTTGGCCGCGGCGAGCGCCGCGCGCACGTCCTCGAGACCGATGCCGTAGTGGAACAGCGCCTGCGGTTCCAGCTCGACCCGCACGGCCGGATTGGCCGAGCCGCTCACGTCCACTTCGCCGACGCCGTCCACCTGCGAGAGCGACTGCTGCAGCACCGTGGCGGCTGAGTCGTACAACTGGCCGGCGGTCAGCGTATTCGACGTGAGCGCGAGAATCATGATCGGCGCGTCGGCCGGATTGACCTTGTGATAGGTCGGGTTGCTGCGCAGGCTCGTGGGCAGGTCGGCGCGCGCGGCGTTGATCGCGGCCTGCACGTCGCGCGCGGCGCCGTCGATGTCGCGGTTCAGGCCGAACTGCATCGTGATGCGCGTCGAGCCGACCGAACTCATCGAGGTCATTTCGGTGACGTCGGCAATCGAGCCGAGATGCCGTTCGAGCGGACTCGCGACGCTGGTGGCGACGGTATTCGGACTCGCGCCCGGCAGCGAGGCCTGCACGGAAATGGTCGGAAAATCGACCTGCGGCAGCGGCGCGACCGGCAGTTGGGTGAACGCGAAAATACCGGCCAGCGCGATGCCGATCGCGAGCAGCGTGGTGGCGACCGGGCGCGAGATAAACGGACGCGACAGGTTCATCGGTCAGCTTCCCGCGTCGGTGGCGGGCGGCACCGGCTTGCCGCGATTGAAGCGCTCGCGCATGCGGCGCGCGAGCGCGTCGAAGCCGAGGTAGATCACCGGCGTGGTGAACAGCGTCAGCAACTGGCTCACGATCAGGCCGCCGGCGATCGCGATGCCGAGCGGCCGGCGCAACTCCGAACCGGCGCCCGTGCCGAGCATCAGCGGCAGCGCGCCGAGCAGCGCGGCGAGCGTGGTCATCAGAATCGGCCTGAAGCGCAGCAGGCACGCCTGGTAGATCGCCTCGCGCGGCGCCTTGCCTTCCTCGCGCTCGGCGTAGAGCGCGAAGTCGATCATCATGATCGCGTTCTTCTTCACGATGCCGATCAGCAGCACGATACCGATGATGCCGATGATGTCCAGATCGTGCCCGGTGATCAGCAGCGCGAGCAGCGCGCCGACGCCGGCCGAGGGCAGCGTCGACAGAATCGTGATCGGGTGAATGAAGCTCTCGTACAGCACGCCGAGCACGATATACATCGTGACGATCGCCGCGAGGATCAGGAACAGTTCGTTCGACAGCGACGCCTGGAACGCCAGCGCCGCGCCCTGATAGCGCGTCTGGAACGAGGCCGGCAAGCCGATGTCTTTCTGCGCCTGCTCGATCGCCTTCACGGCCGCGCCGAGCGACGAACCCGGCGCGAGATTGAACGAGACGGTGGTGGCCGGGAACTGGCTCAGGTGCGTGACCAGCAGCGGCGCGGGTTTTTCGATGAACCGCGCGATCGCCGACAGCGGCACCTGGCCGCCCGTCGCCGTGGAAGAGGGCAGATAGATCGAGTTCAGCGACTCGGTGTAGTGCTGCATCTGCGGCTGCGCTTCCAGGATCACGCGGTACTGGTTCGACTGCGTGAAGATGGTGGAGACGATGCGCTGGCCGAACGCGTCGTACAGCGCGCTATCCACGGTGGCCGGCGTGATGCCGTAGCGCGACGCGGTCGCGCGGTCGATTTCGACGTAGACCGACTGGCCGTTGTCCTGCAAGTCGGTGGCGACGTCGGCGAGTTCCGGCGACTGCCTCAACCGTTCGACGAGCTTCGGCACCCACGTCGTGAATTCGCCGATGTTCGGATCGGTCAGCATGAACTGGTACTGCGTCGGGCTGACTGTCGAGTCGATGGTCAGGTCCTGCACCGGTTGCATGTACAGCGACGCGCCCGGAATATGCGCCACGTCCCGCTGCAACTGGCGAATCACTTCGCTCGCGGTGTTGTCGCGGTCGTCGCGCGGCTTCAGGTTGATCAGCATGCGGCCGCTGTTCAGCGTGATATTGCTGCCGTCCACGCCGATGAACGAGGTGAGGCTTTGCACGTCCGGGTTCTTGAGAATCTGCGCGGCGAGTTCCTGCTGGCGCTCGGCCATCGACGCATACGACACCGACTGCGGCGCCTGCGTGATCGCCTGGATCACACCGGTGTCCTGCACCGGGAAGAAGCCCTTCGGAATGAACACGTACAGCACGCCGGTCAGCACCAGCGTGAGAATCGCGACGACCAGCGTGGAGCGCTGCCGGTTCAGCACCCATGTGAGCGCGACCGCGTAACGGTCGATCACCCAGTCGATGAAGCGGTGCGCCCGCGCTTCGAAGCGGTGGCTCTCAGGCGGCGGCGAGTGGCGCAGGAGCTTCGCGCACATCATCGGCACCAGCGTGAGCGACACGATGGCCGAGATCACGATGGTCACGGCGAGCGTGATCGCGAATTCGTGGAACAGGCGGCCGACCACGTCGCCCATGAAGAGCAGCGGAATCAGCACGGCGATGAGGGAAACCGTCAGCGAGATGATCGTGAAGCCGATCTGTTTCGAGCCCTTCAGCGCGGCCTCCAACGGCGATTCGCCTTGCTCCACGTAGCGCGCGATGTTCTCGATCATCACGATCGCGTCGTCGACCACGAAGCCCGTCGCGATGGTCAAGGCCATGAGCGACAAGTTGTCTAGCGAGAAGCCGCACAGGTACATCACGGCGAGCGTGCCGATCAGCGACAGCGGCACCGACAAGCTCGGAATGATGGTCGCATAGACGTTGGCAAGGAACAGATACATCACCAGCACCACCAGCACCACCGACATCGCCAGTTCGAACTGCACGTCGCGCACCGAGGCGCGGATGGTGGTGGTGCGGTCGGTGACGATCCGCACCTCGAGCGCGGCGGGCAGCGACTGCTGCAACTGCGGCAACAGCTTCTTGATGCTGTCCACCACCTGGATCACGTTCGCGCCCGGCTGGCGCTGCACGTTCAGGATGATCGCCGGCGTGTTGTCGACCCAGGCGCCGAGCTTGGTGTTCTCGGGGCCTTGCACGATGGTGGCGACGTCGGTCAGCATCACCGCGCGGCCGTTCTTGTACGCGATCACCGCGCTTTTGTAGGCCTCGGCGTCGGTCAACTGGTCGTTCGCGTTGATCGTGTAGTTGCGCGTGGGGCCGTCGAAATTGCCCTTCGGCGTGTTGACGTTCAGGTTCGAGATCGTGGTGCGCAGATCGTCCAGATTCAGGCCGTATGCGGCGAGCGCGCGCGGATTCGCCTGGATTCGCACGGCGGGGCGCTGGCCGCCCGACAGGCTCACGAGACCCACGCCCGCCACCTGCGAGATTTTCTGGGCGAGGCGCGTGTCGGCCAGGTCCTGCACCTGGGTCAACGGCAGCGTTTTCGACGTGATCGCGAGCGTGAGGATCGGCGCGTCGGCCGGATTGACCTTCGCGTAGATCGGCGGCGCGGGCAGGTCGGAGGGCAGCAGGTTGCCGGCTGCGTTGATGGCCGCCTGCACTTCCTGCTCGGCGATGTCGAGCGGCAGGTCGAGGCTGAACTGCAGCGTGATGATCGACGAGCCGGCCGAGCTTTGCGACGACATCTGGTTCAGCGACGGCATCTGTCCGAACTGCCGCTCGAGCGGCGCGGTGACCGACGAGGTCATCACGTCCGGGCTCGCGCCCGGATAGAACGTCTGTACCTGGATGGTCGGATAGTCGACCTCGGGCAGCGCGGAGAGCGGCAGGAAGCGCAGCGCGACGAGACCCACCAGCATGATCGCCGCCATCAGAAGCGCGGTGCCGACAGG
Organism: Paraburkholderia terricola; assembly: GCF_003330825.1. Classification (NCBI taxonomy): domain Bacteria; kingdom Pseudomonadati; phylum Pseudomonadota; class Betaproteobacteria; order Burkholderiales; family Burkholderiaceae; genus Paraburkholderia; species Paraburkholderia terricola. The sequence continues at coordinate 2,612,552 of NZ_CP024941.1, read as the reverse complement.
ACGCAGAATAAAGGCGCGGGATGGATTCATGCGGTAATGGCCGTGCCTTTACTTTATTGCGAGGCTTGCGCCGCGTGTTTGCCGCGATGCGCGCGTGCGCCGGATGCGCCCGACGCGAAGGCCACGCCGCTTGCGCCATGCGCGCCCGATGCGCCGCGCGGCTTTTCGGCTGGAATCGTGATCTTCGCGCCTTCCTTGAGCCGGTCGGAACCGTCGATCACCACGCGCTCGCCGACTTGCAGACCGGATTTGATGCTGGTGCGCTCGCCGTCCACCGGGCCGACCTTGACGGGCCGCACGCTCACCGTGTTGTCCGGCTTCACGACATACACGAACTGCCCCATCGAGCCGTTGAGCACGGCCGGCGTCGGCACGATCACCGCGTCCTTGATCGTGTTGACGAGCAGACGCGTATTCACGAACTGATTCGGGAACAGCAGGCTCTTCGTGTTCTGGAACACTGCGCGCAGCTTGACCGTGCCCGTGGTGGTGTCGATCTGGTTGTCCAGCGTTTCGAGCGTGCCGCCTTCGAGCGAGGTGGTGTTGCTACGGTCGTAAGCGGTGACCGAAAGCTTCGCGCCGGTTTGCGTTTGCTGGAGGATCTGCTGAAGGTTGTCTTCGGAGGTGGTGAAGATCACGCTGATCGGCTGCAACTGCGTGATCACGACGATGCCGTTGGTCAGGCTCGGCGTGACGTAATTGCCGGGATCGACCTGGCGCAGGCCGACGCGCCCCGACACCGGCGCGGTGATGCGCGCGTAGGCGAGGTCGAGCTTGTAGGTGTCGATGTTCGCCTTGTCGGACTTCACGGTGCCCTCGTATTGGCGCACGAGCGAGGCCTGCGTGTCGACCTGCTGGCTCGCGATCGAGTCTTGCGCGAGAAGCGTCTGATAGCGCTTCAGATCGAGCCGGGCGGTTTGCAGCAAGGCCTCGTCGCGCGCAAGCGTGCCTTGCGCGTTGTCGAGCGAGATCTGATAGGGGCGCGGGTCGATCTGGGCAAGTACGTCGCCCTTCTTGACCATCTGGCCTTCCTTGAAATACACGTCTTGCAGCACGCCGCTCAACTGCGGCAGCACCGTGACGCTGGCAAGCGGCGTGACCGTGCCGAGCGCCGTGAGGACCACCGGCATCTCGCCTTGCGTCACCGTTGCGACGTGCACGGGCTGCGGCATGTTGGCCATGCCGCCGGGCCCGCCGCGGCCCGCGCGGCCGCCGCTTCCACCGCTCGCGCCGCTTGCACTGGAAGCGCCGCTTGCGCCGCCGCCTGGGCCGCCCCACGGATGCCAGCGCCACAGCACGACCCCGAGAATGACGAGCGCCGCGACCAGCAGCGCGAGGTTGCGGCCGCGGTGGCGCTTTACCGCGCCGGGCGCGCCGCTCGCGGACGGTGGCGAAGCCGGGGCGGCGGGGCGTGTGGTTTCCGAATGCTTTTGTTGTTCGTCCATCGGTTCGTCAGGTGGCTGGCTTTTGATGTGAGCCGCTCGCATACGAGCCGCCGGGACAGTTCGGCGGCCCGGCTCGCGCGGCGTAACAGGCGGTTTCGACAGTGCGGGCGCTGCGCGTGTTCAGCGCGATGCTACCCGAGGCGCGGGACAGAGATGCTAACCCAACGTGGCATCACGACGGATCGCCGGTGCGCTATCAAACAATGCCGATGCAATGTCGACGCAGTGGCAACGAGCCAGGGCGAGCGTCCGCGACGGGAATGCATGATCCTACGTCGCGGGCTCTGTAACAGTCCACCCGTGTATTTTTCTTTTGGTTACGAGGGTTACAGGACGTCTGGTTGCCGATGGCCGCCGACCGGCGAGCCCTCGGGCGTCTCAGTTGTCGAGTCGGCGCCCCGGCGTGCCGCCGATTTCCAGAACGATCCGGGAGACGCATTCGAGCAGGGCCGGCGCCGCGCGCGATATCAACCAATCGCGCGGGCACTGGTCGGCGGAGCCGCCGCAGTTGACCGCATAGCGTTCGCCCGACGGTCCAATGAAGCCCAGGGCGATCGCGTTCAGGCCGTCGTGCCACTCGCCGGTGGCGATTGCGAAACCTTGCTCGATGGTTTCTTGCAATGCGCTTTCGAGCCGGCTGCCGACGTGACCCCAGTCGTCGCCTTCCGCGGCTTGCAGGCCGATCAGCAGCTTTTCGCGCTCAGGCTCCGCGAGCGCCGCCAGATAGGCGCGGCCGATGGCGGTGCGGCTCAGGTTCATGCGCGAGCCGATCTCGAGGCGCGACACCAGCACCGCCGAGCGCGGCCGGATCGCGTCGATCACCACCATGTCCAGACGGTCGCGCACGGCCAGATGCACCGAGAGCGCGGTCCGTTCGGCGAGTTCGATCAGGAACGGCCGCGCGCGCGCCCGAATGTCGAAGTTGCGCAGAAAGCCGTTGCTCAACTCCAGCACCGACGACGTCAGCACGAAGCGCTCGCTGTCGGGCAAGCGGAACAGAAAGCCCGCGCTGACCAGCGTGGCGGTGATGCGCGAGACGGTGGGCTTGGGAATTCCGGTGATCTCAGTCAGTTCGCGATTGCTGAGCGGGGCGTCGGCGGCGGCGACGGAGCGCAGCACGGTGAGGCCGCGTGCCAGCGCGGTGACTTCCTCGCCGGGACCGTCTTTTTCTTTGGCCTGGTCGGCGGCGATTCGGGAGGACGTGGATCGGTTCATGGTTTTTTTGGAACTATATTTCAGTTTCTTTACGCGCCGGCTCGCCGGCGGCTCACCCGCCAAGGCCTTGGAACAGCCCCATGTTGGGGCATTGCGTTCTTATTTCTCCGAACGTTTATTGTATCGGAACATTTTGCCGGAACGGATCGCGTGTGTTTAGATTTTGCTTGACTTAGTCAGCATAACCATAAAAAATGGAACCTCATTTCGAAAGACGGGTTCGGGTCCTTGCGTTTGAAATCTCCCGATACCTACCGTGGTCCGCGTAGTGTCTGGTCGAGTGCCTTTCCACAGTCCACGGTAACAGTCCGCGCTTAGGCGCTTGAGCTAAGTGCTCGAGTCCACGTGTTGCGCGCCGTTCAGGGCGCAGCCTCGCCGGCCGAACTTTCGAATGCCGTCTCTCAGGTTCTAGCACGGCCCTCGGAATGGCTAGAACTTTTTAAGGCGTCACGGAAACGTGACGCCTTTTTTTTGGCGTGATTCATCCACGCGAATATTTAGCGTCGCTTGGTGGATTTTCGCGGTCGATAGGTGCCGCGCGTTCTCGGTTTTTCCGGTCAGCCTCGGCGCCGCTCTGAATCCCGACGACGCGAACCGGCCGTATTCGGTCGCGGTCAGGGTGTACCAGCTCAAGGACCGCAAGCGCTTCGATGCCGCGTCATACGACGATCTGCTGAAGAACGACAAGACCGTGCTCGCCGAAGACCTGCAAGCGAGCATCGCGACGGTGGTCAACCCCGGCGCGGCCGCAAGCGTGTCGCAGCCGATGCGGCGCGACACGCAGTACGTGGCGGTGGTGGCGTTTTATCGGAAGCCGGACGCGAATGGAACGTGGCGGCGCGTCGTGCAGAGAAAACACCTTTCCGCGGACGCGCCGCTGAAGTTCGATCTGGTCGAGAACGAACTCCTCGCTTCCGCCGGCGTACCGGCCGAGCGGCCGGCGCGGTGAATGCCGTGTTCCGGCGTTATTGGCCGGCGGCCGGCGACTTGGTGCTCGGGGTCGCCAGCGTGTTGTTGCTCTTGGGCGCGCTGGTGCCGGACTTCGAGCTGTTCGTGCTACTCGGCAAACCCGAGTTCGGCGACCCGGCGACGTTCCCGCTGTCCGAACCGGTGGCGCCTGGCGTGCCGTAGCCGCTCGTTGCACCGTTCACCTGGTTCGCCGGGCCAGCCGTGCTGCCTGACGTACCGTCGCCGCTCGAGCCTCCGCCCGCCTGTGCATAAGCGCCGCCCGACAGCGCGAGTGCCGTGACGGTCGCGATCAATATGCTGGTTGCCTTGTTCATCATCCGTTCCTCCTTGATTGAACTGGAATGTCGACGCAGACGATCGTCGTCTGCTTGACCATGAGGTTCAGCAATCAGCGTGCCGCGCGCTTAATGCGCACAAGCGTGAATTCCGCAAGATTCGGCAAGATTCAGCCACACCGTAAAGCTACCCACGGTGAAGTAAGTGGCTTTCCAGTGTTGAGCAAAGTATTGTTTTTCGTTCTCTTTCTTTGGTAGGCCGTGGCGGATTCGAACCGCCGACAAACGGATTAAAAGTCCGCTGCTCTACCAGCTGAGCTAACGGCCCGGAGAGCCGGCAATCGACAGCCGCGATCACGCGCCGCGATGCCGAGATGCCGCGACGCGCTCGGCGCGTGACACGAGTCGTCTGCCCGAGCGAATTCCAGGTTAGAACCTCTGCCGAAAATTTCAAGCCGGCGCGGCGCATGACCCCACACACGTCCCCGGATCGCTAATCCGGCGCCTGCGGATAATGCAGTATCAACCCCGGCTGCGGCGACGCCCCCGGCGTCATCGTCGCGGGGCTCGTATGCCGCGCGTCCATGATGTGCTCGACCGTCTCGCCGTGCAGCAACAGGTAATCGGTGATGATGCGACGATGGCACCGCCACCAGACCGCTTCCGAACACATGATCGCCGTGCGTCGCCGATGCCCCAGTTCGAGCAATTCCGCGAGACCCGCCTGGAACGCCTCGCTCATCGCGTAGTCCGCGTAGTTGCGAAAGGCCGGATGCGTCCAGTAAGCGTTCGGCGACGCGCCCGCCGCTTTGGTGCGGCCGCGCCGGCCGCCGAGCCGGACGAGGTGCACGTAGTCGATGCCGGCATGCGCGAGCGCCTGCGGCAAGCTCTCCTGGTTGAACTGCGGATTCGTGCGGGAACGCGGAATGCTCCGCACGTCGGCCAAGGTCTGAATCCGCGACGCTTCCAGCAGGGCGATGAATTCTGGCAGCGGCCGCGTCGAATGACCGATGGTGAAGAACGGTAGCTGTTCCATTCGCCTCGCTCCTCCTAGCCAGCCGCGTCAGTGCGGCTTGTCATGCAGCTTATGCGTTGGCGGCAATCTCCGGGCCCGCTCCATGAGCCAACGATTTTCACGCGACATGCGACACGCGAACGCCGCGCGGAAAATCCGCGCGGTCCGCTCGCCGCCAGAATCGCGGCGTGACGTCGCTACTCCTGCATCCGCAACGGCGCGCCGGGAGCGCTCTCGTCGAGCGCTTCCACGCTGCTCGCCGCGGCGAAGCGGAAGGTGCCTTTCCCCGCGGCCTTGGCTTCATACAAGCCCGTATCGGCGCGCTCGAGCAGCGATTCGAGCGTCTCGCCGTCGACGGTGAGTGCGATGCCGACGCTGGCGCCGATGGTCACCGTTCCGCCGGACGATAGCGGGTACGGTCTCGACAATTGCTCGATGAGTCGCCGCGCAAGCGCGGCGCACGCGGCGGGCGTCGTACGTTCGATGACGATCGCAAATTCATCGCCGCCGAGCCGCGCCACCGTCTCGCCGTGCCGCAAGCCTTTTTCGAGCCGATGCGCCACGGCCTTCAGCACTTCGTCGCCGGCATGGTGGCCGAGGTTGTCGTTGATGCACTTGAAGCCGTCCAGATCCAGATACATCACCGCCGACGCACGATGGGCGCCGCTCGTCTGCCGCAGCAACATCTGCTCCAGTTGCTCACGCAGGCGGCGGCGGTTGGACAAGCCGGTGAGCGGGTCGTGACTGGCCCAATGCAGGATCTCCGCCTCGGCTCGCCGCCGCTCCGTGACGTCTTCGATAATGATGACGGCGCTGCCGTCCGGCACCACGTTGCGGGACATCTCGAGCTTCCGTCCATTGCCGAGGTCGAGTTCGAGCGGGCCGCGCCCTTCCGACAGCCACGCCCGCGATTCGTCCACCCATTGTCGTGCGCGCGGCTCGCCCAGTTTTTTTACGCCGACGTGCCAGAGGAAATCGGGAAACGGCACATTGAGCAGCAGCGCGTCCGCCTTCGCGCCGAACAGTTCGGCTGTGCGGCCGTTGGCGATGATGACCTTGCCCGCTTCGTCGATGGTGCACAGGCCGTGCGGCATGTGCGTGAGCGCGGCATCGAAGCGGGCGGCGAGTTGCGCGTGATTTTCCTCGGCGGTCATCAATGCGCTGAGCGAAAAATAGTGACGCCGGACAATCGACGCCATCGCGGTGCTGAAGATGAAAAGCGGCGGTACGAGAATCCAGTAATCGCGCGATGGCGCGAGCAATGCGCCAATGCCGATCGGCAATGCGCCGAGACAGATCTGCGAAATCGCAAGGCGCGGTATGGCCGCGTTTTTCGATGCGATGCCGCCGAGAATGCCGGCCGTCACCATGATGGCGAGCGAGGCGAGCGCCGCGTCTCCCGACATCACGCAAAGCATCGTGCCGCCGCCGAGGAACGCGGAAGCCAGCAGCGAAAGCGGCACGTAGAACGTCAGCGGCCGGCGCAGATGCGCGAGCGCGGAAGCTCGCTGCGAGACGAGCGCCTGAGCGATGGTCAGCCGGGCGGCGAGAACGCACGCGTCGCAGATAAGCCAGGCCAACGTCCACGCCTCATGCAAGCGCGCGAACGCGACCAGCGCGACGAAGGCGGTGGCGAAGCCGGACATGAGAAGCGAGCGCCGATCCGCGAAGATGGACGAGAGCAGCGAGATGCGCACGCCCGTCGTCACGGGGCAATCGGCCGCCGTCGGAGTCGCGAGAACGGATTTGAGAAAGGGTGTATCGGCTGGCATGCTGGGGCCGTGCTATGGAGTCTCCGGGCCTATTCCAATGGACGGCTACTGTCTGCATTAACGGCGTGCCCAGTACGTTTCTTGAGTAGTGGAAACACCGCCTTTGCCGCCTGTGTCGCCATCGAATGGTTCGGCATGCAAGCCATGTAAATGTTGCCGACGCGGCTATCGATCCGAGCGCGCGCGGGTCGCCAGGAGAGGTTCGCGACGGCGTGGGATAGCGACACTGTCCGCGTGGCGGCACGCGCATTGCTGTAACCGGGGTGTCATGCTCAACGGTTTGCCACGCGCCATGAACAACGCCTCTTCTTTCGACACGAAACATGCGCGACTCGACGGCCGGATGCTGATCGTGGGCTTCGGATGTATCGCGAGTTCGTCGCTGCCGCTGCTGCTGCGGCACATCGACATGGACCCCGGCGCGGTGACCGTGCTCTGCCTGCCCACCGACGACATCGCCATCGCGCAGGAGTACGGCGTGGCGATCGTGCAGGAGGCGCTGACCGAGGAAAACTACCGGACCGTGCTTCAACCGCTCGTCGGCGAAGGCGACTTTCTGCTGAATCTCTCCGTGAACGTGTCCAGCGAAGCGCTCGTGCGGTATTGCTGGGAATGCGGCGCGCTGTACCTGGATACCTCGATCGAACCGTGGAGCGGAGGCGGCGCGAGCCAGAAGGGGCCGCCGTCGCGCCGCAGTAACTATGCGTTGCGAGAAGCCGTGCTCGCATTCCGCCTCGACAAGCGCGACGGACCCACGGCCATTTTGACGCAAGGCGCCAACCCCGGACTGATCTCGTCGCTCGTCAAGCAGGCGCTGGTCAACATGGCGGCGGACAGCAATATGCCGGTGGGACGGCTCGCGAGTTTCGAGGACTGGGCAACGCTCGCGCAGCGGCTCGACATCCGGGCGATCCACATCGCCGAACACGACACGCAGATCGCGGCGGCGAGGAAAGCGCCGAATGAGTTCGTCAACACGTGGTCCGTGCAGGCCTTCATCGAAGAAGGCTTGCAGCCGGCCGAACTCGGCTGGGGAACGCACGAACGGCATTGGCCCGCCGACGCTCGCCGGCACGGCTTCGGCTCGGACGCGGCAATCTATCTGACGCGCCCGGGCCTCGCCACCCGGGTACGTAGCTGGACGCCGTTGGGCGGACCGTATCACGGCTTTCTGATCACGCACGGCGAGTCCATCTCGATCGCGGACCATCTCACGCTCAGGGAAAACGGCGAGGTCGTCTATCGGCCGACCGTCCATTACGCGTATCGACCTTGCGACGACGCGGTGCTTTCAATCGACGAACTCGCCGGCCGCGGATGGGTGCCGCAGGAACGCGAGCGGATCTTGCGCGAGGAGATCACCGAGGGCATCGACGAACTCGGCGTTCTGCTGATGGGCAACGAGCGCGGCGCTTACTGGTTCGGCTCGCAGCTCGGCACCGAGGAAACACGCCGCATCGCGCCGCATAACACGGCGACGAGTCTTCAGGTGGTGGCCGGCATTCTCGGCGGCATCGTGTGGGCGCTGTCCAACCCTCGAGCGGGGGTGATCGAGCCCGACGACATCGACTACGAAACCGTCATGCGCGTCGCGCGCCCGTATCTTGGCGAGGTCGTCGGCGTCTACGACAAATGGACGCCGCTCACGCAGCATTCGCGGCTCTACGAAGAGCCACGGGACGATAGCGACCCGTGGCAGTTCCTCAACATACGGGTTGCCTGACGGGTTGCCTGACTGCGAGCGCGCGAGGAGGCGCCTTGATGGCCGGATTACTGCAAAAAGAGCTGGGCGTTCTGGAGAAGTCGTACTACGAGGCGAGCGTGGTTCGCGCGCCGCTCTGCGCGCCGCTCCAGGAATCGATGGCGGTGGATGTGTGTGTGATCGGCGCGGGCTATGCGGGCCTCTCCTGTGCGCTGGAACTCGCCAGAATGGGTTACACGGTTGCGCTGCTCGAAGCCCATCGCATCGGCTGGGGCGCATCGGGAAGAAACGGCGGCCAGGCGCTCGTGGGCTTCGGCGCGGAAGGCGAGCATGCGATCGAAACGCAGTGTCCGCGCGAAGTGGCGCGGGCCGCGTGGGACGCGTCGATCGACGGCATGCGCCTGCTCAGGCAGCGCATCGGCGACTACGGCATCGATTGCGACTACATCTCGGGCTACCTGACGCTCGCGTTGCGCAAGCGCAAGTCGGAGGCGCTGCGTCGTTGGGTGGAGCACATGGCGCGTGTCTACGATTACCCGTTGCAATGGCTCGATCGCGCGCAGATCGCCGGACATCTGAATAGCGATCGCTTTGTTTCGGGCGCCTACGATGCCGGCTCGGGCCATTTGCATCCGTTGAAGTACTGCCTCGGACTGGCCGCCGCCGCACGCCGCGCCGGCGTGCGGCTATTCGAAAACACCGCCGCATTCCGGCTGGAGCGAGGGCGGGAGCCGGTCGTCAAGACCGCCGAGGGAGAGGTGCGCTGCCGTTACGTGGTGCTCGCCGGCAATGTCTATCTGGGCGAGTTCGGCGACGAACTGGCGCCCGAACTGAGAGGCCGCATCATGCCGGTCGGCACCTATATGGTCGCCACCGAACCGATGGGACAGGCCCGTGCCGATGCGTTGATGCCGGGCCGGGCGGCGGCGTCGGACAATAACCTCGTCCTGGATTACTTCAGGCTCAGCGCCGACCATCGGTTGCTGTTCGGCGCGGGCGAAACGTATAGCGCCAAGGCGCCGCGCAATCTCGTCGAGCGCATGCGCGTGCGCATGACCGACGTGTTCCCGCAAACAGGGGATCTCGGCGTGGAATTCGCGTGGGGCGGGTTCGTCGACATCACCATGAACCGCGCGCCCGACCTCGGGCGGCTCGGCAACAACATCTACTACGTGCAAGGCTTCTCGGGTCATGGCCTGGTGTTCGCGGGCATGGCCGGCAAACTGATGGCCGACAGCATCGCGGGAGAAACCTCGCGGTTCGAGGTGTTCAACCGCATCCGCCATCGTCGTTTTCCGGGCGGCGCGATGCTGCGCGCACCCGGCCTTGTCCTCGGCATGTGGTACTACAAGCTTCGCGACCTGTTATGAAATGCGGGAGGCGTAGCGTCAAGGAGCAGCCATGACCAACTTGCCCGAGGCACGCGAGTTGATGGTCGAGCGCCAGATCGCCGGGCGCTCCATCGGCGACCCGAACGTGCTGGCCGCGATGCGGCGCGTGCCGCGAGAAGAGTTCGTGCCCGCGCATCTGCGCGAATTCGCTTACGACGACACACCGTTGCCGATCGCCGAGCAGCAGACCATCTCGCAGCCCTACATCGTCGCGCGCATGATCGAGGCGGCGCGGTTGCGCCCCGGTGACCGGGTCCTGGAGATCGGCACCGGATCGGGTTACGCCGCCGCCATCGCCGCCGCCATCGCCGCGCATGTCGACACGGTGGAGCGCCACGCGGCGCTTGCGCAGTCCGCGCGCGAAACGCTCGCGCGCCTGGGCATCGACAACGTCACGGTGCATACCGGAGACGGCACGCACGGTTTGCCGGAAGGCGCGCCGTATGACGCGATCTTCGCGTCCGCCGGCGGTCCGCACGTGCCGCGGGCGTGGCGCGAGCAACTCGCGCTCGGCGGCCGGCTCATCATGCCCGTGGGTCACGAGCGATACCATCAGCGGCTCGTGAAAGTCGTGCGCCGCACCGAACACGACTACGACGAACGGACGCTCGGCGCGGTGATGTTCGTGCCGCTCATCGGCGATGACGGCTGGCCGGCCGAAGACGTGATGCTCGATCCGCCGGCCGTCGCCGACAGTCCGACGCAACACGCTCGTGCGCCGGATGATCTGGCCGCGGCGATCCGCGCCGCCGCCGAGCCGTTCACGGACTTCGAGTCCGCGATACTGGAGTATTTCACCGACCGCTTCGCCGCGCGGCGCGTGGTCCTGCTCGGGGAGGCGAGCCACGGCACTGCCGAGTTCTATCGCTTGCGCGCGGCCATCACCCGGCGGCTGATCGAGGAGCATGGCTTCTCGATCGTCGCGCTGGAAGCCGATTGGCCCGACGCGGCGGCGCTCGACCGGCACGTGCGGAATCGGCCGCCCGCCAGCGGTCGCGAAGCGCCGTTCCGGCGTTTTCCGACGTGGATGTGGCGCAATACCGACGTGAAGGCGTTCACCGACTGGCTGCGCGGCCATAACGCCACTCTTCCGCACGAGCGTCAGGCGCGTCTTTATGGGCTCGATATCTATAGCCTCTCCGAGTCGATCGACGCGGTGCTGCGCTACCTCGACTCCGTCGATCCCGCCGCGGCCCGTATTGCCCGCGAACGCTATGGTTGCTTCGGTCCGTGGCAGAAGGACCCGGCCGTGTACGGACGCGCGGCGCTCGAGGGCGGCTATGCGCAATGCGAGCAACACGTCGTCGCTCAATTGCAGGACCTGCTGAGAAACCGGCTCGACTACGCGGAGCATGACGGCGAGACTTTCTTCGACGCGTCGCAGAACGCACGCCTCGTCGCGTCGGCCGAGCGCTACTACCGCGCCATGTATTACGGCGGTGCGCACAGTTGGAACCTGCGCGACACGCATATGTTCGAGACGCTGCGCCATACGCTCGACGCGCGCGGCCCGCACGCGCGCGCGGTGGTGTGGGCGCACAACTCGCATATCGGCGACGCCAGCGCGACCGAGATGGGGCGCATCTCGCGAGAGATCAACGTCGGGCAGTTATGCCGCGAGTACTTCGGCGACGAGGCGGCGCTGATCGGCTTCGGCACGCACGCGGGCACCGTCGCCGCCGCAAGCGACTGGGATGGTCCGATGGAGGTGAAGGAAGTGCGTCCGGCGCTGGATGACAGCTATGAATACTGGATGCACCGCGCGGGGCAGCCGCGCTTTCTTCTGGATCTGCGCCCCGGTGTGCATGACGCGTTGCGGACGCGCTTGAGCGAACCGCTGCTGGAACGTTTCATCGGCGTGATCTATCGGCCGGACACCGAGCGTTATAGCCACTATGCGCAAGCGTCGCTCGCCGATCAGTTCGACGCTTATGTCTGGGTCGATCACACGAGCGCCGTTGAACCGCTTCCGACGCCGATGCGCGAAGGCACGCCCGATACGTTCCCATTCGGCGTGTGACGGGGCACGCCGCGGCGTCCTCAGCGCGACAGCAACGAGACCGTGGCGATACCAAGCACGGTCATGACGAGCGACGCGCCCACGTGAATCACGATCTCGCCCGCGGCCCAGCCGAGCCGGCCGTCCTGCAGGCGCTGCACGACTTCGGCTGAAAAAGTGGAGAAGGTCGAGAGTCCGCCCATCATCCCGGTGATGACGAAGAGCCGCCATTCCGGCGCGACGTGCGGCGCCCGCGCGAAGCCCGCGACCGCCACGCCGATGATGTAGCCGGCGATCACATTGGCGGCGAACGTGCCGAGCGGCAAGCTGACGAACAAGCCGTTCAGGCGGATGCCGAGAAACCAGCGGAACAGCGAGCCGAGCGCGCCGCCGACGGCGACCGCGAGAATGGACCAATACATGGGAAGAGGCCTGGCAAAACCGGAAGGTCGACAAACCGGGCTGAGCGGGAGACGCGCTGCCGCGTCCGCGGTCACCCGGGCGAAGCAGGCATCATCAGCCACCACGGCGGTTAAGGGAGAATGCCATTTCCAGCGCGCAAGTCTAACACCGGCTAGCGCATGTGGGGACAGGTCGGGGCGGCGGCGTGGGGTAGTCGCGCGGGTCGTTGGATAGGCGTTGCGGGCATCACGTGGGCGTGACCTAGAATGAAGTCAGCGCCTGCCGACGTCGAGTGCGGGTCCGCCAGGCTTCAACAAGGAAGGCCGACATGAAGAAAGGCTACCAGCTGACGTTTTATAGCGAGCAGAACCGGCGTCATGATCATCAGCCGGTCGTGGAATGGCTGTTGTCGGTCGCCAAACAGGCCGGCATTCGCGGCGCGACCGTCGTGGCGGCCGCCGAAGGCATTGGTCACGCCGGCGCGCGTCACGCGGCGCGTTTCTTCGAATTGGCGGATCAGCCGGTGCAGGTGATTTTCGCCGTCACCGAAGGGGAAGCCGAAACGCTGCTCGCCGCCGTGCGGCAAGGCAGCGTGCCGGTGTTTTATACGCGTTGTCCGATCGAATTCGGCATCGTCGGCGGCAACGCGGACGCGGTGGATTCATCGTCCCGCTAGGAGCGGCTCGCGCGGCAAGCGCCGGCGCATCCTCGGGCCCTGCTCGCCACTGAACCGTCGAAGGCTGCCGCGCGGCGAATGCGTCAGCCGACGCTTTCGCGCTCCGGCGTCGCCGAAATTCTGTGGATCGACAGGTCCGCGCCGTTGTATTCGTCCTCCTGGTCGAGCCGCAGGCCCACCGTCAGGCGAATCGCGCCGTACACGAGCGTGCCGCCGAGCGCCGCCACCGCGATGCCGCCCAACGTCCCCACCAGTTGCGCCCCGAACGACACCCCGCCGATGCCGCCCAGCGCAGGCAAGCCGAAGATGCCCGCCGCAATGCCGCCCCACGCGCCGCACAAGCCGTGCAACGGCCAGACGCCGAGCACGTCGTCGATGCGCCAGCGGTTCTGCACACAGGTGAACATAAAGACGAACAGCAGGCCCGCGATGCCGCCCGTCAGCAGCGCGCCGAGCGGATGCATCAGATCCGAGCCGGCGCACACGGCGACCAGCCCGGCGAGCGGGCCGTTGTACGTGAAACCGGGATCGTTGCGGCCCGCGAGCCAGGCCGTCAGCGTGCCGCCGACCATCGCCATCAGCGAATTGACGGCGACGAGGCCGCTGATTTTGTCGATGGTTTGCGCGCTCATCACGTTGAAGCCGAACCAGCCGACCGCCAGCACCCAGGCGCCCAGCGCGAGAAACGGAATATTCGACGGCGGATGCGCGGCAATGCCGCCGTCGCGATGGTAGCGGCCATGACGCGCGCCCAGCAGCAGCACGGCCGGCAGCGCGACCCAGCCGCCGAACGCATGGACGACCACGGAGCCGGCGAAGTCGTGGAACGGCACGCCGAACACGCCGGTCAGCCAGTTCTGAATGCCGAAGCGGTTGTTCCAGACGATCCCTTCGAAGAGCGGGTAGATGAAGCCGACCAGCACGAAGGTGGCGAAGAGTTGCGGATTGAATTTGGAACGCTCCGCGATGCCGCCCGACACGATCGCCGGAATCGCCGCGGCAAAGGTCAGCAGGAAGAAGAAGCGCACCAGCTCGTAGCCGTTATGCGCGGCCAGCGTTTGAGCGTTGCCGAAGAACTGCGTGCCGTATGCGATCGTGTAGCCGATGAAGAAATACGCGATTGTCGAGACGGAGAAATCCACCAGAATCTTGACCAGCGCGTTGACCTGATTTTTCTTGCGCACGGTACCGAGTTCCAGAAACGCGAACCCGGCATGCATGGCCAGCACCATTGCCGCACCCAATAAGAGAAAGAGGGTGTCGGTGCCGGTTTTAAGACTTTCCATCGATGTTTCCTGCGTATGCCAAAAAAGCGGGCAACGAACGCAAGAAATGGGCCAATGTTGTGCGTGAAGCGTCTATTCGGTGCGGTTCGCACCGAGATTGGTGGCTAGCGCTTGCGCGACTTCGGCGAGCTCGGAACGAACGGCCTTGATTTGTGCGACTTTAAGCACAATACAGGTGCATTTAGGTTCTATTTTGGGCGTCATGTTCCGAGATTGTGCGTCATCCGATATTTTCGAGTGCTCGCCTGCCGAATACCCGCCGCCCGATGCGCAACGCATGTGCGCGCAGGTTGCCATGGCCGATTGCGCCCAATAAATGGCGCGCCCCTTTATTTTCCGCTGGAAACGTCGACATAATGTGCGCTCCCCGCGCATGATCTGCCGGCCCCCGACTTCCGATGCGCACGCATGAGACTCACCACCAAAGGCCTGCTGCTGATCGCGATTCCGGCGCTTTTCGAACTGGCGCTGCTGTCCGGACTGGTCAAGGCGCAATCCGATTCGGCGCAAGCGGAGCGCTGGGCTCTCCATAGCCAGGAAGTGCTGCGGCAGACCACCGCGATTCTCGAGCCGGTGCTCGGCGAATCGGTCGCGCTGCGCGGCGCGGTGCTGGAAAACGACAGCCGTTTCGCCACGCCGCTCGCACTGTGGATGGACGTCGACCGCCGCATCGACCAGCTTGCCGAACTGGTCGCGGACAACCCCCGGCAAGTCGCGCGCGTGGTTCAGTTGCGTCAATCGGTGCAAGCCTATCGCCAGTGGTCCGACCGCATGCAGGACATGCTGCATTCGCGGCGGCGACCCGACGTGCTGGAGCGCTTTCGCGACCTCGCTCAATCCGATGTGCTCGATCGCTTCCGTCAGCAGGTGGTGGCATTCCAGAGCGAGGAACGGCGTCTCGACATGCAGCGCCTGAACGCCGCCGATGCCGCGCGCGAACGGCAGCAGATGCTCGTGGGCGCCGCCGTGTTCGGCTCGCTGCTGTTCGTCGCGCTGGCCGTCTGGTTGTTCACGCGCGGCGTGCGCGGCCGGCTCGCCGTGCTGTCCGACAACGCCGGGCGCCTCGCGGGCAACGAGCCGCTGGCGCCGATCGCAGCAGGCGGCGATGAAATCGCCCGGCTCGACCTGACCTTGCATGAAACCAGCCGGCGCCTGCTCGAGGCGGAGCGCATCCAGGCGCGTTTCCACGCCGACCTCGCGCGCCGCGCCGCCGAACTGGCGCGCATCAACGAGAGCCTGCGGCAGCAGACCCAGGAGAACGAGATGTTCATTTACAGCGTGTCGCACGATCTGCGTGCGCCGCTCGTGAATCTGCAGGGCTTTTCGAAGGAATTGATCCGCGCGTGCGACGAACTGCGCGTCGCGGTGCGCGAGTCGTCGCTTGGCGCTGGGACGCGCGAGCGCATCGAACGGGTGGTCGACGAGGACATCGGCGAGGCGTTGCATTATCTGCAAACGGCCGTGCTGCGGGCATCGCATATCATCGACGCGCTGTTGCGGCTGTCGCGTGTCGGCCGCGTCGAATACCGTCAGCAGAAGGTCGAGGTGCGCGATATCGTGCGGCGCGTGATCGATGCGATGCAAGGCTCGATCCGGGCGCGCGGCGCGCAGATCAGCGTCGACGAGTTGCCGGCGGTGTGGGGCGACGCCACCGCGCTCGAGCAGGTATTCGCGAATCTGATCGGCAACGCGGTCAATTATCTGGATCCCGCCCGCGAGGGCAGGATCGAAATCGGGACCACGCCGCCGCCGCTCGGCGTGCATTCGCTGCGGATCTTTTACGTGCGGGATAACGGGCTAGGGATTCCGGTGGTCGCATTGCCCCGGCTATTCAATGCGTTTCAGCGGCTGCACGGCAATGTGGTGGCGGGCGAGGGCATCGGCCTCGCGCTCGTGCGGCGCGTGGTGGAGCGGCACGGCGGGCGTGTCTGGGTGGAGTCGAAAGAGGGGGAGGGCACGACGTTCTATGTGTCGCTACCCGAAGCCCGGGCGCGCAATGCGCAGGCGGTTGCCGATCCGCGGGTTCCGCTGGAGGCGGGCGGCGTTGATGCGATGCGTGACGTGCGCGAGGCGCGCATGGGCTCGGATGAGCGTGACAGCCAAGGTTCGGGTGGCGGCGCGGCGCTGAATGCCCCCAATGCCGAACCCGGCGTCGGTGTCCGGTGATCAGCAGGCGTTAAAGAGCCGCCGCGGTTTGAGCAGCTTGCTGCCGCGAATCAACCAGTAGCAGGCGCAGACGATCAGGATCGTGACGCCGGTCAATGCCTCGAGCGGCGCGGGATGCAAGCCGAGCACGCCGTCCAGCGCGAACAGGCCACGTGCGGCGAGCAGCAGCGCCGCCCACAGCGAGCATGCGGCTAGCACCAGCATGCGCGCGCCGGCCAGACGCCGCGCGCGGTTTTCACGCGACCAGTTGGCGGGCGTGCGCCCGCAGAAAAAAGCGATCGCCATCAACGTGACGACGAGCACGACGATCCAGTCAGTCAGTTCCATCGAAAGGCACTCCAAAGTCAACCGTTGACTATAGAAAGCCGTTTCGCTGCGAACTATCGGATTACTCTCAAAATGTGCGCGGTTTAGGTCAATGCGCGAGGCCATGAGGGCATGGCGCTCGCCTTGACCCGGAGTCGGATCATGGCCGGATCAAAGCCGGATGGTGGCATCCGGCTCGATCGGACCTCGACTGGACTTCGATCAGAGTTCGATCCGGGTGCCGAGCAGCACGAGGAACTGGCGCAGCCACTCGGGATGCGCGGGCCATGCGGGCGCGGTGACGAAGTTGGCGTCGGTGATCGCGGCGTCCACCGGAATGTCGGCATAGTCGCCGCCCGCCAGTTTCACTTCGGGCGCGCACGCCGGGTAGGCGGAAATGCGTTTGCCGCGAATCACGTCGGCGGCGGCCAGCAGTTGCGCGGCATGGCAGATCGCGGCGATCGGTTTGCCCGCTTCGGCGAACTGCCGCACGACTTCGATTACCTTGGGATCGAGCCGCAGATATTCCGGCGCCCGGCCGCCCGCGATTGCCAGCGCGTCGTACTGGCGGGGATCGGCATCGTCGAAGGTCGCGTTGAGCGTGAACTGATGACCAGGCTTCTCCGTATAAGTCTGGTCGCCCTCGAAATCATGGATCGCCGTCTTGATCCGGTCGCCCGCCTTCTTGTTCGGGCAGACCGCGTCGACCACGTGGCCGACTGCCTGCAGTGCCTGGAACGGCACCATCGTTTCATAATCCTCGGCGAAGTCGCCGGTCAGGAACAGAATCTTCTTTGCTGCCATCGTATGCCTCCAGTTGATCAACGGAACACACCAAGCGCTCGTCACGCTCATCCAAGCGAAGCCAGTCTACCCCAACGCGTTTGACAGAACCGCGACGCCGCACGCAATGAACGGGTTCGAATGGCGCGGAATGCCAGCAGATGCGCCCGCGTTCGCAGCGCGATCCGGACGATCGGCCGATGCTGGGCGAAAGCGCCACGCGACGGCGTATCATTGGCGCGTTTTCGCATGCGGAAGCCGCTTGGCGCGGCTCACACTCAAACATGATTTCATCCATCCGTTCGCCTTTGTTGCACCGTGTCGTTCTGGTTCTCGCCGTGTTCGGCGGCCTCACGGCCTGCCAGAAAAACGATGCGTCCGCCGGGCAGGTCGCCGGCAAGCTCAACGACGCCGCGCAAGCGGCCGGTCAAAAGCTCGATCAGGCGGCTAGCTACATCGGCCAGCAGGTCGACGCGACCAAATCCGCCGCGCAGCAGAATCTCGATTCGGCCTCCGCGCCGTCGGTCACTATCGACCCCAAGGCGCTTGCTTCGGGCGCGCAGGCCAATCTGCAAGGCGCCGCGAGCGCGGCCAATGCACAACTCGGCAAGGCCGCCGCGCTGACCGGGCAGAGCCTGGAGACCGCGGGCCGCAAGTTGCAGCAGTGGTCCGCGCAGAGCACCGCTTCATCGACGAACGCTGCGGCGTCTTCGTCCGCAGCGGGCGATTCCGGCGACGCGCAAAAGCAGATGGACAAGTGACCGTCCGTTCGACCCCCGGCGCGCGCGAACGTTTGACGGCCCGGTCAAATGTAATTAATATGGTTACATATTGTGGTCGCCGGGCAGGGGTGTTGTGAATACGAGTAGCCGGTTCGCATTTGCGGTGCACGTGCTTGCGCTGCTGTCGTTGCAGCAGGGCGTGCCGCTTTCGTCGGAGATGATTGCGGGCAGCGTGAACACCAATCCCGCACTGATCCGGCGTTTGCTGGGCATGCTGGCGGAGGCGGGCCTCACCACCTCGCAGCTTGGCGCGGGCGGCGGCGCGCTGCTCGCCCGGGCGCCCGGGAATATCAGCCTGCTCGAGATATACCGTGCGGTGGAAGATCCACATTTATTCGGGCTGCATCGGGAAGAGCCGAATCCCGCGTGCATGGTCGGCCGTAATATTCAAGGCGTGCTGAGCGGCATCATCGACGAAGCGCAGCAGGCCATGGAAGCATCGCTCGGCGCCCGCACGCTAGCCGATGCCACGGCGGATGTCGTGCGCGCGGAGCGGGTCAGGGAGCGCAAGCGGCGTTCGCATCGATAAGGCGTGAGCAAGCAGTCCGGGAATGCGCGTGTTTGTCAGTCAGCGCGCGCGCCTGATAATCAAGGGGTACCCACCCCTCTTTTTTCCGTCTTATATGTAATCAATATAGTTACATATAAGCTAATCAAAGGAGCATCGAAATGAGCAAACAGTTGAAGATCGCGTTGTTTGGCGCCACCGGCACGATCGGTTCGCGGATCGCCGCGGAAGCGGCCCGTCGCGGGCACGAGGTGACGGCGCTGGCGCGCAACCCGGCGCGGGTGCCGGCCGACGTGGCGAACCTGAAGGCGGCGCAAGCCGATCTGCTCGACGCCGCGAGCGTCGGCGCAGCGGTGCGCGGGCACGACGTCGTCGCCAGCGCCTACGCGCCGCCGCAAGGTGACGAGGCGGCGCTCGCCACGGCGACTCGCGCGCTGGTCGAAGGCGTGCGCGCGGCGGGCGTGAAGCGCCTCGTGGTGGTGGGCGGCGCGGGTTCGCTCGAAGTCGCGCCGGGCAAGCAACTGGTGGATACCGAGGGTTTCCCTGACGCTTACAAGCCGGTCGCGCTCGCGCACCGCGACGCATTTGACTACTACCGTGGCGTCGCCGATCTCGACTGGACTTTCTTTGCGCCGGCCGCGCTGATCGCACCGGGCGAGCGCACCGGCCAATTCCGCACCGGCACGGGCGCGCTGCTGGCCGACGCCGAAGGCAATAGCCGCATTTCCGCGGAAGACTACGCAATCGCCTTCGTCGACGAACTGGAGCAGGGCCGCTTCGTGCGTCAGATCGCGACAGTCGCCTATTGAGCCTGAATGGCGCGGCCTGGCCTGGCAGGCAGGCGCCCGCGGCGCGGTGGGTAGGGCGATCCCCACACCCGCTGCCGAGCGCAAGCGCCCTAACATTCCGTTACGCATGTTCGGTCGCGCCCGATAAAAGTGCGGCTACACTGGCGTCTCCCGTTTTTTCACGGATCGCCATGCAGTCACGCTCTTCGCGGCGTGAGTCCGAGGCTGCGCCGTTCAACGGCGGGCAACCGGCGACTCGCGCCACCTTTCATCTTCCTTCTCCTCATGCCGGGGGCGACGTCCACCCCACCTCGCCCACGCGCGTCGCGGCGTGGCTCGGCGCATGGGTGGCCGGGGTATTCCTCGCGCTGATCCTCTACGCCGGCTGCACGCCCGCCAACGCCGAGGCCGCCGGCAGCAGCACGCCGGTTATCCCGGCCTTGCAGAGCCTGATCAACAGCGCCACGGCGACGCCCGCGTCCGCCGCTTCGGGCGCATCCGCGGCGCAGGCGGCGTCCGCGCCGTCGCCCGCGAGCCAGGCGGAACTGGCGCGCTCGCTCGACAGCGTGATCGCCACGCTCGACAACGACCGGCAGCGCACCGCGCTCGTCGCCCAGCTCAAGAAGCTACGCGACGTCTCGCAGAACGTCGGTCCACCGGTGCCGGCGCAGACGCAGGCCAGTGCCGGCCTCCTCGGCGCGATCGCGTCGGGCATCGCGTCGTTCGAATCCGACATGCATCAGGGCCGCACGCCGGTGCGCTATTGGGGCGGTCGCCTCAACGCGGCCGGCAACGAACTCTTCACGATCATCTCGGGCCAGGGGCGCGAGAGCTTCGGCCGCGTGCTGTTTTCGATGATCGCGATGCTCGCCGGCTGGGGCGCGTGCGCCGGCGCGCTGATCTATGGACAACACCGGCTGTACCGGCGCTTCGGCATCGTCATGGGGCTGAATCCGAATCCCACCACGCGCGAGCTGCTGATCTTCGCGCTGCGCCGCGTCGGACCGTGGATCATCGCGTTTGTCGCGGCGCTGCTGTTCGTGCGCGCGATGCCCGATGCGCTCGGACGAACGCTCGGCATGGTGGTCGCCTACGCGATCGTGGCGGGGGCGGTGTTCTCCGCGATCTGTTTGATCATGTTTTCGCTGTTCGGCTCGGGGCATCGGCGCATCGCGGTGCGTCTTCTGATCGATCATGCGCGGCGTGCGCTGTTCGTGATCGGCATATGCGGCGCGCTCGGCGATGCGGCCGTCAATTACGACGTCGCGCATCAACTCGGAACGAATCTCGCGGCGCTGATCTCGACCGCGGCCAACATGACGGCCGCCGTGCTCACCGGCTACTTCGCGCTCGCGTTTCGCCGGCCGGTCGCGCATCTGATTCGCAATCGGCCTTACGAGCAGCGCAACGATCACAAGGCGGCGACCGACGCCTTCGAGGTCCTCGCCGCGCTGTGGCACGTGCCCGTGCTGGTGCTCGCCACCGCCTCGGTGATAGCCACGCTCGGCGGCTCGGGCACCAGCGAGAACGTGCTGCAGATTTCGGTGGTGACGGCGTTGCTGCTGGTGCTGGCGTTCTTCCTGTCGGCCATCGTGCTGCGCATGACGCGTCCGCGCAGCGCGCGCGCCCGCCGCCGCTCGCCGTATCTGACGCGCCTGCTGCGCTTTTGCGGCACGCTGCTCACGCTCTTCATCTGGCTGTTTTTCTTCGAACTGGCGGCGCGTTTGTGGGGCGTGTCGCTCGCGGCCGTGGTCGAGGAGAACGTTGCGGCGCGCGGTATCGCGCATGCGGTGACGGCGATCATCGCGACCGTGTTCATTGCGTGGCTGCTCTGGATCCTGGTCGACACGGCGATCACCGAGGCGCTCAATCCGGGCGGTCCGCGCAACAAGTCGCGCGCGCCGAGCATGCGCGCGCGCACGATGCTGCCGCTCGTGCGCAATGTGCTGCTCGTCTCGATCATGACCATCGCCGGGATCGTGACCGCGGCGAACCTCGGCATCAACGTGACGCCGCTGCTGGCGGGCGCCGGCGTGATCGGCCTCGCGATCGGTTTCGGCGCGCAGTCGCTCGTGACCGACCTCATCACGGGCCTGTTCATCATCATCGAGGACACGATCTCCGTGGGCGACTGGATCGACGTGGACGGCGGCCACGCGGGCACCGTCGAGCACCTGTCGATCCGCACCGTGCGCCTGCGCGACGGCCAGGGCGCGATTCACGCGATTCCGTTCTCGCAGATCAAGATCGTCAAGAACCTGTCGCGCGATTTTGCTTACGCAGTGTTCGAAGTGCGGGTGTCGTTCTCCGCGGACGTCGATCAGATCACGCAGCTGATCCGCGAAGTCGGCGCCGACCTGATGGCGGACTTCCGTTACCGGCGCGAGATGCTCGGGCCGATCGAGGTGTGGGGGCTGGACCGTTTCGATCCGAACTGGATGGTCGTAAAAGGGCAGATCAAGACCCGGCCGCTGCAGCAATGGAGCGTGGCGCGCGCGTTCAATCTGCGCCTCAAGCGCAAGATGGACGAAGCCGGGATTGAGATTCCGCTGCCGCAGATGCGCTTGTTCACGTCGTCGAAGGATAGCGAAGGTCAGCCTTTCGGGGACGACGCGTTGCCTGAGTCCGGTGCGCACGGCCATGCCCATGCGCAGGTTCAAACGGCGTCGTCGGTGCGGGCCGCGCATGCGGCGGTCGCGGTGGCGCGCGACGTGTCGCACGAACCGCGTCCGGCGCCGCCGCCAACCGGACAGACCGCGCCGATTCCGCCGCAGATTCCCACTGCGGGAGAAGCGGGCGGCAAGAGTTGATTGCGCTCGTGGTGCGCCGCAGCCTGCGCGGCGCACGCAAGGCGTGAGTTTTCAAACGCGCGCCGGCGCCTCGGTCACGCGCACGATGTCGTTGACATGCGTGGCGATTCGCGCGCCCGCCACGCCGTAGACATGCAATGAGACGGCGGGCGCAAGAGTGCCATTGCCCAGCCGATGAATGGCGCCGCGTCCGCCGCGTGCGAACGACACCGCGCCGCGATTGCGCGCTTGCGTCCGCGCGGCGCTCGCGCATTGCCGCGCGCTATTCCATTCGAAGATCGTTTCGTTCAAGCTGCCATCGAGCACAGCGTAGCCGCACCACGTGTGATGCGCGTGCACGGGGCTCGCCTGTTGCGGCAGCCACACGAGCGCGGCAATCGCATAGCGGCCATGTGGATCGGCGGCGAGCAGATGACGACGGTAATTCTCCGCCGCGCCTTCGCGTTGTGCCGGCGTCAGCAAGTCGGGGGTGGCCGCGGCTTCAGCGAGGGCGACACGCATACCGCGCGCGAACAACGCCGAATCCGACGGCTCGGGACATGTCGAACAGGCTTCGAAGATCGCGTCGAGCGCGTCGCATAACTGTTTGAGAGGCGCGCTGCCGTGGTCGTGCAACGGCGCGGCGGCTCGAATTCGGGCTTGAACGTCCGAGGCGGTTCGGGCCGCTTCAGCCGGTTGCCCGCCGTGGGCCTGGAAACGATCGCGGGGCGTCGAAGAAAGGTTTTGGCTCATGATCGTTGCGCGGCTGCGCTGCCGCTTGTCGGTTATTTCGAATAGCGACATTTATACCGATTTCCCCGGAGAAAGAGTTTCCATATAATTCCCCTCGAAGTCTTAAAAGTAGAATAATTTCCTACAGAGGCATCAGAATGGGAATGGACATCATCGATCGGAAGCTGCTCGAACTGCTGCAGCAAGACGCAACCATGCCGATCGCCGAGTTGGCGCAGCGGGTGAATCTGTCGCAAACGCCTTGCTGGAAACGGCTGCAGCGTCTGAAAGAGGCGGGCGTGATTCGCGCGCAGGTGGCGCTTTGCGATGCCCGCAAGCTGGGCGTGGGCACGACCGTATTCGTCGCGGTGCGCACCAACCAGCATACCGAGGCGTGGGCGCAGAGCTTCACGCGTGCGGTTCAGGATATTCCGGAGGTAGTGGAGGTGTACCGGATGAGCGGCGAAACCGATTACCTGCTGCGCGTGGTGGTGTCCGACATCGACGACTACGATCGCGTCTACAAGCTTCTCATCGCCGCCGTGCCGCTGTACGACGTGAGCTCCAGTTTTGCGATGGAACAGATCAAGTATTCGACGGCGCTGCCGGTGCGCTTCTCCCTGTAACCCTTGGTAGACGGCGATATCCTTTACTGGCGTGGCATTGACGCCGATCGATGCACCTCTTGTTTGCTCGGGTGGTCTCTCGTTTCCTCTTGTTTTTGCGGTGCCAAGGCTCCAAAATGGGTGCCATTTTCGCGTGGCACCACACTACAGGCAAGTGAGCAGAGATGGGCACAATTACACCAAGAGAGAACAAGGACGGTAGCACCTCGTATAAGGCACAAGTCCGCGTGCGTAAGGCCGGCAAGGTCCTGCATCAGGAAACCAAGACGTTTGAACGTCGGCAGGCGGCGCAGATCTGGATTAAGCAGCGCGAGGCCGCGCTATCGCACGCCGACGGTTTGAAGGCCGCGCTGCAGGAGAACCCACCAGTCAAGGAAATGATCAAGCGATACATCGCGGAACTGGGCAAGCCGTTAGACCGTACGAAGAGAATGATCCTGAACCAGATCTCCGGCTCAACCTTGGGCGAGGTGAAGGCGGCGCAGCTCGAAAGCGCGGACATCGTTGCCTACATGCGAACGGTTGAGGTCGCGCCATCGACGCGTGGCCACTATCTCGCGCACCTGTCCAGCGTGATCACCTTGGCCCGGCCGGCCTGGGGTTATCCGGTCGATGCCTCGGTGGTCGCGGACGCGCGCGTCGCGCTGACGAGAATGGGGCTTGTTGGCCGATCAAAGCATCGTGAACGTCGCCCAACGCTAGATGAGATGGATCGCATAATGGCCGAGTTCGGTAAGGTGCGGGACGGAACGCCCGACAGTATTCCGATGCAGGTGCTGGCAGCCTTCACGATTTTTTCGCTGCGAAGAATCAGTGAAATCTGCCGGCTTCGTTGGGACGACCTCGATGAGGACGGATGTCGCGTTATGGTCCGCGACCTGAAACACCCAAACACAAAAGTGGGAAACGACACCTGGGTGGATCTGACGCCAGAAGCATTGCGGATCGTCAAGGCGCAGCCGCGAGTGGACGATCGTATCTTTCCGTACCGCGCTCTTACGGCGAGCACCGCATTCACGAACGCAGTGCAGCTATTGGAGATTGACGACCTGCATCTGAACGATCTACGGCACGAGGGCGCGAGCAGGTTGTCGGAAATGGGATGGACGATCCAGCGGGTGGCCGCAGTCAGTGGCCACCGCAGCTGGAATACGTTGAAGCGTTACACGCACGTGCGCAAGGTGGGCGACAAGTACGAAAACTGGAAGTGGCTGGATGTGATTGCGCCCTCGCAGGATTACGCGATGCCGGCGAGCTGATCGCATTCCTTCTTTGCTGCTGCGCGGCGCTCGTCGATGTAGTTGGCTAGGTCCTGCACGTATACGCCCTTTGCGCTTTTTTGCGATGATTCGATCCGAACGAGAGGTAGCTTGATTTCTCCGTAAGTGATCTTTCGAAGCAGCTTGTCCACTTCAAGGTGCGGGAAGTACGAGCGGCAGACTTCATCAATCGGAATGACCGCACGTGCGCCGAACTGCGCCATCAAAAGAAAAACAGTATTCATTTGACACACTCTATGTCGGGTCGTTACTACGACATCGGATTGATCGCTCGGTCGAGCTGCATCAACCCTGTTTCGATGGATAGACGCGCTTGTTCCGCCCACGTGCGTGCCTCTTGCGCAGCTTTATGCCGGCTATAGCTGCCGACCTCGTCGCGCATGAGGTCGAGCAGTTCGATATCCGCGCCAAGTGCGACGACCTCGACCAGCTTGCGGATCTCGAGGCGCAGGGCTTCGATTCGCGCGATCGTTGCGAGTCGGGTAACCGACTCGCTTTCCTTCTTCTGGATAGCTTTTCGCCGCGCGAGCGGCGCTTCGTTCGTCTGGATCGCTTTTGCGGGCGCCAGCCCGCTGCTGTTGACGTCGTCGTTCGATGCGTGCGCCGGGACGGCGCCAGCGAAGGAAAGCCGTGGGCGTTTGTCCGCCGCACCCCGCTTACGCGGCAGCGGACGTGGGGTAGAAGTGGCCGGGAGAACCATCATTTAGCGGACTCCTTTGCTATTTCTTCGGTCCAGTCCGGGTCGGGCATCGTCCAGAGCTTGTCCAGCCATTTGCGCACTGTCGCAAGCTCCTTTGCACCCTTAACATTCGGTCGCTCAAGCAGGGCCGTGAATTCACTCACGGCTGCCCGTATGGCTTGGCCGCGCGTCGGAAACGTCGCGTCGAAGTGGCGAATCGAGGGCAGTCCAGTTTTCGCGCAATGGCCGATTTGCGCGCTGATCGAATAGATCCAGACGCCAACGTCGGGCTGTGCAAGGTGAATTTGCGCGGGGTGAGTGCCATAACGTCCGGTGATCGGAGCCCGGATATTCTCGCAGTCTGCAAAGGCACCGTGCTCATTCGGAACATGGATGGGATGCACGGTCTGCCCGGTCGGCACGGCATCGAGCAAGTCCGCATGCGGAGTAAGAGCGGTATGCACGGCTGCGATCGTGCCGGGCGAGAGCTTGCCGAACACAGGGTCGTGCAGAACCGACTGCAGCGCCTGCAAAAGTTGCTTTGCATGCGCCTCGGTGACCTTGTGGGCCGTGGGTTTCGCGAGCGCCTTCTTGGTGACCTTCGCTTTCCCGCCTGCCTTAGCCTGCGCTGCGGCGCTTTGGAGCCGCTCAAGGGCTTTCTCGCCGCCGTGCGCCCGGATTTCTTCAATCGCCAGTGTCGACGAAACGACCTTGTTGCGGACGAGCTCCTGCAGGGTCAGTGGTGCGTTCGCAAGCAGCAGGACATCACGGATGGTCTGGTCGGTGACGTTCAGTCGCTTGCAGATCGCGGCGTTCGATTCGCCGAATTCCTGCAGTTCCACGACTTTTTCCGCAAGCTGCAGCGGCGTCAGCTTCTCGCCGTCGTTGTTCGTGATGCCGGCGTAAATCAGGTTGACGCGATTCACCGACTTCGCTTCATCGATTACGACCGGCAGCCGGTCGATCTCCTTGTCCTTCGCGAACCCGCCTTCCTTGATGGCGAGCAGGGCAGCGTGATAGCGGTGCTGGCCTTCATACACGAAGATCCGGTCCTGACCGTCGACCTTGCGCACGAAACACCCGAGCGGTTTCTTCCGGTCGTATCCATTCGCCTTCATCAGTTCCGCGAGGTGCCGCACGCGGTCCTGATCCAGCGGGCGAACGTTGTCGCGCGGATCGTAGTGAATCTGGTCGGGCGGGACAGTCCAGAGATCCGACGATCCACCGCCAGCGGCCTTGACCGCGGCCTTTGTGTTGCCGGTGACAATCGGTTCGGCTTCCAGTAACGAGCGCGCGTTAGCCATTGTTGACCTCCCGCCTCGGCGGGATACCGCCGACGTCGGCAAAGGTCGCGTCCGGTGCGTAGTGAAACAGCGTGCCGTCGAACGGAGCGATCGCAATGCCTGCGAGCCAGTACACGAGGCGTTCGTCCGACCGCCGGATTGCCTGCCGCACGACTGTGGCGCACACCAGCAGGTGCAACTCCAGGCGGAGCGCCTGCCGGTCGGCGTGCGGCAACGCCGCTTCAATGTCGTCGATCGTGAGCGGGTCACGCTGGCCGGCGAAAAACGCGATCAGCGCCTTGCAGATCGGGGAGAGATTATTTGACATAGTGTCTCCGGATTCGCGCGTAGCGATAGCTGCGCAGGAATGGTCGCGCGAAGCAGAGCGCGCAGAACGCGGCGATGGCGACGATGATGAGCTTGCCGGCGGATACGCCGGCGAGGAGCCAGAGGATGGAATCGATCAGGCCGAACACTGCGCCGACTGCGCGTTGCTGCGCGGAGCCGGTCAGGAGCCAGACGGCGATACATGTCGTGGTGGCGACGAGCAGACCAAAGATCATGCCGCCTCCTTCACGCGCATCGGCCGCGCCTGCCAGCCTTTCCTGGCCGACTTTTTCGCCTTTGCAAGCGCACGCGCGGTTTCCGTTCGCGCGTTTGCGGCGGCCCGGATAGCACCCTCGCAGTCGGCCACACTTGGATAGGAGATCTGCGTACGGACGACGTCGCGGCCGTCCATGATCATGTAAAGGGTGTGAACGCTATCTGCTATGGGCTTTCGCGCGACGACATATTTTCCGACGAGGATGGGCGTCGTTGGACGCGGAGCCATAGGGTCGTATTTGACGATGGTTCGAAGGCCGATCGTATCTCTACGTCCGGTGTCGATCTGCGATGTTGACATCGGTCTGTACATTTGGCGTTAGTCCGAATCGCCGGAGGCAAGACGTTTGCCGTCTGGCGTGGGTTGGTCAGCGTGGCGCTGTTTTTTCCGCAACTCGGCGCAATTCCTGAGACACAGGCGCAAGGCGGGATTCTTGAGGGCATTGATGGCCGGACCGGCGACGCGGCGGAGTCGAAACTCGCGGGCGATGTCGACGTCGGTGACGGAAATTCGCTCGGCCATCGCAGCGGCTTACGCAGTCGCCTTTGCGGGGACGGTGGCCGGGGGCGCGTCGGCGGGCGCGGGCTGGAACAGCGCAATGCCTACGGCAATCGCCGCTGCGATGAAGATCGCCCGCCAGATCCTGGACCTCTCAAAGTCACTTTGGCGCACTACGGTGTAGCCGTCCGCGGGCTCGGTCGGCAAACCCTGTTCGCGTCGAAGCCACGACTGGCGGGCTTCTCCGTTCATTTCGATGCTTTTCATTCAGATCTCCGGTTAGACGCGAAAGCGCGTCACGGAGGAATGTAGTCTTTTATGGCTTATCTAGTCAAGCCATATATGACTTAATTCGCGCGAGTGATCGACGGCAGGACGGCGACTCGCGAGTGCGACGAGTCGCCGTTGTCTAGCTAGCCGTTCCGGCGCCGGGGATTAAGACTTAAACCAATCGTGAGTTGCGCCGCCAGTGACAGGGCGACGTCGACCCACGCGATTTGGTTGATGAAGATTGCGGCAAGGAACGCTGTGGACAGGAGGGGAATCATCCCAATTCTGCCAGCGCTGCCCCGCGGGCGTGGTTGATGGCGGAGTCTGTGCGCTCGGATGCGGCGCTGCAAGTCCAGCAGCCCCGATTCGATAGCAGGCGCGAATTCAGGTTCTATGCCGGTGGCCGCAAGGGTGACCGTGCCGTCTTGGGACAGCAGCACCGTTGCGAAGGCGATCGGGGGAGAGCTGAGTGAGTCGATTTGCGCGAGAACCGCTTCTCGGGCTCGATCAACTCTCTCTTGCTGGGAGCTTGTGGCGCTGGTTGTGCTGGCGTCGGCCGCCCTTAGCCGCGCGCGATACTGGGCCAGATCAGCGACGTCTGCGCTTTCCGCCCCGTGGTGTTTTTTGGTCTTCATCGATGCTCAACGTTTTGTTTGATAATTGACGTTGAGCTACGCGGCCTGCCATTTCCTTCTGTGCCGCCGTTGGGTAAATAGTTTTTGAGAAGTTCAGTGCGGTACCGGTGTCGGCCGCGTCCGCTCGATGCGATGCGAGGATGAAGTCGATGAATGCCTGGATCTTTGCGCGATCCTCTGCGGACAACTCGGCAAGGCTCTTTTCATCATATTCCAACGACGGAGATTGCGCGCTCTTGTCGGTCAATAGCTCAGTCAGGCTGACCCCCAGTGCGTCTGCCACTGCTTCCACGTGTCCCAGTTGCGGGTCTACCTCGGCGTTCTTCATTCGGCCGATCGTCCGTTGTGCAACGCCGGAGCGCGTTGCAAGTCGCATTTGAGTGTTGAGAACGGGGTGCGCATCCATTAGCCGGCTTAGATTGGCGGCAAGGACTTCCCGGATTGACGGCTTTTTCATGAAGGAATGTTGCCGAATATGGCTAGACACATGTGTCTAAGTTCATGGCAAAGTTGCCTTGAAAAATAGCCATAAAAGACTTAATATCGGGCTTCACTATGGCGTGAGGGCGCGGCGATGAATGAAAACGAGGAAACGTGGTTGGCGACTGTCGTTCGCTGCCTGCAGGAGACAAAGGGCAAGTGGCGGTCGATCGCAGATGCCACCGGCATACCTTACGACACGCTCACCAAGATTGCTCTCGGTCGGGTCGCAGACCCCAGAGTCTCCAATGTTGAGGCGCTGTTTAACTATTTTTCGGCCAACACCAAGCAACCGGCGGCGGCCGATTGCGCTCACACGACGCACTGACGGTTTCCTGAGCATGGCGTTTATCGCTGGTCGGGTCATGTTCGCATCGTACGGATGCCGGGTCGCGGTAAACAGAATGAAAAACACCCAATCCAAAGAATCGGGGCTGCAATGACGTGCCGATACAGTGGTACCGAATGGCTCGACGTCCTCTACACGTCGGTCCGCAATACGCCGGGTGGCGTGGCAGACGCGGCGAACTTCCTGACCCTGCGTCGTGGCAAGGGCATCGCCACCGAATCGTTGCGGCTGCGTCTGCGCGGGGAGGGCGAAAACCGCCTGTCGATGGAGATGTTCGAGCTGCTGATTGAATGGATGCAGGAAAAGAAGGAAAGCGCGCCATTCGCGCTCGACCCGTTACACGCGCTCAATGAGCGCTTCGGCCTGATCGCCGAGCGTAGTGTCGACGCGGCAGAACACGCCACCGACGATCACCACGATGTCGAATCGCTCACGCGCGCGACGCTGCATCTGCAGGCGCATGTCGGCGAGGTCGCATCGGAGGTCGTGCGTGCGGTCGCCGACCGTCGCATCGACATCAACGAGGCGGAACAGCTGACGGTGGTCAGCCGCAAGGGCCAGCGCCTCTTCGAGCGCCTGATCAGGACGGCCGGCCGTCTCGCCAAACTGGGCCGCAGGTAAGTGGCGCCGCGTTTCCCAATCGAGCGTTGCTGCTGCAACCCCGAGCGCGCCCGCATCCAGCTCGCGTGCGACGACGACCGGCGCCTTGCGTGCGCGATGCGACAGCTGGGCGTCGTCGCGCGTACTGATCCCCAGCAGGCCGCCGCATTCCTGCAGCCGCTCTTTTCCCCCTTTGCCGCCGACATGCTGCTTCAGGCCTGCCGGTCACTCGGGCTCGTCGATCTCTGGATTTCGTGCGCGGCCCGTTACTGCGCGGCGCGGCCGACCCGCGACGAGCGCCGCAACTTCTTCGGCTACATCCGCTGGCACGTCGACGATGCGGAATACGCGCTGCTGACCGTGCGCCACGCCGCCGAATGGCATCGCCTGCGCGCGGGCCGCGCCACGGAGACAAAGTGACTTTGCACAGTGCCAGTTCATTGCTGCGCCGCCGCCATCCGGTACCGCGCCGGGCGTCGTCGGGGCGACAGATCTATGTCGCCGGACGGGCCGCCTGGCGCTCCTTCTCTCATCAACGCGAACTCGAAAGGAGAATTCTCGAATGTCTTCGCTAGACCAGATCATTTCGCAGCTTCAGTCGGCAGGGCATCCCGCGCTGCCCGACGGGCATCCCGCCGACGACGGCAAGCCGCATCGATACGGTCCGGGCAAGAAGTACTGGTACTCGCTGCACAGGATCGAGCGCGGTGGCCTGATCCTCGGCTATACCGGCGCGTTCGGCCGGTGGTCCGGTAACGACAACGGCGCACAGGCGTTCCAGTGGCAGGGCGAAGCGCTGACACCGGAAGACATCGATGCGGCCCGCCAGCGCCAGGAAGCGGCCGAACGCGCCGAAGCCGAAAAACGCGCGCATGCCGCGAAGATGGCGGCCAACCGTGCGCGCAGCCAGTGGCACAAGGCGCGCGACGAGGGCGCATCGGCCTATCTTGAGCGCAAGCAGATCACGCCAGAGGCCGTGCGCTTTGACGACGAGGGCACGCTGCTGGTGCCAATGTTCCAGTATGCGGACGGTATCCGCCTCGTCGGCCTGCAGAAGATCACGCCGGACGGCGCGAAGCGGTTCAACAAGGGTATGGAAAAGAAGGGCGCTTCGTTCATTCTCGGCGACCTTGCAGTGGATGACAGGGTCGCGATGATCGCGGAAGGCTACGCGACCGGGCGCTCGATCCGCATGGCAACGGACGAGGCGGTGCCGCTGTCGGTGTGTTTCGACGCGGCCGGCATCCGGCCCGCTGCGCGCTACCTGCGCGACACCTATCCGGACCTGCATCTGATGATCTGCGCGGACGACGACTGGAAGATCGAACAGCGCCTGCGGGAACACCTCGCCGACGAGTTCGGCTATGGTGGCGAACTCGTGATCGGTGCCGACGCCATACGTATCGAGACGAAACAGACGTGGTACAGGGTGCGCGCGCAGTTCAGGCGCGACGATCACGGCGTGGGATTCATCGAGCTGAGCTATGGCAATGACGTGATGCCTGAGCGCAAAAGGCGCTTCGAGAACACGGGCCTGAAGTACGCGCACGAAGCGGCAGCCGAGGTCGGCAATGCGAGCGTCGTGTTCCCGCGGTTCGCCGATCGTGGCGAGCGGAAGCTGACCGATTTTAATGACCTTCATTGCGAGGAAGGGCTCGATGCGGTCAGGCAGCAGATCCAGTCGGCCCTGCTCACAGCTATTGCGCCAGCCGGGACCGTGTCGCCGGTGGCGGCAACCGGCACGCGCACGGTAACTGGTGCGGAAGCTGTTCCGCACCCAACGTCCGCTGGCGCTGCACCGGAGGAATGGGACGGGCGGGAGGCAGAGAACGGCGCGCATACGTGGGAAATGAAGCTCGCGCGCTCGGACAAAGGCACCTTGCTGCCCACACTCGGCAACGTGCACCTGATCCTCGCGAACCATAAGGCGTGGCAGGGTGTGATCGCCCAGGATGACTTCGCGGGCCGCGTCGTCAAGCGCAAGGTGCCGCCCTTCCAGCAGGGCGAACTGGGCGAATGGTCGGACATGGACGATATCCGCTGCGTGCTGTGGCTGTCCCAGTCGTACGGGATCGCGGTGCGACAGGACATCGTGATGAGCGCCGTGCTGCTCGTCGCCGACCGGCATCACTATCACGACGTGCGCGAATACCTCGAAGGGCTGGTCTGGGATGGCACGCCGCGCGTGCGTTCGTGGCCGACGAAGTACCTGCACGTCGCCGACAGCGAATACGTGCAGCTTGCCGGCATGAAGTGGATGATCGCCGCCGTCGCGCGTGTCATGCAACCCGGCTGCAAGGCCGACAACGTACTGATTCTGGAAGGCAAGCAGGGGTGGGGCAAATCGACGGCGCTCGAGGTGCTGGCCGGCAAGCCGTGGTACACGAATTCCCCGATCCGCATCGGCGAGAAAGACACGTACGCGGTGATGGCCGGCAAGTGGATCATCGAGCTGGCCGAGCTCGACTCGCTGAACAAGAGCGATTCGTCGGCGGCAAAAAGCTTCTTCGCGACCGAGACCGACCGCTTCCGGAACTTCTACGGCAAGCGGGCGACCGACGTGCACCGGCAGGGTGTCTTCGCGGGTTCGGTGAACTTCGATACCTACCTGAAGGACGAATCCGGCAACCGGCGTTACTGGCCGATCCGCGTCGGTGGTCCGGTCGATATCGAGGCGCTGCGGCGCGATCGCGACCAGCTATGGGCAGAAGCCGTGCACCTGTATCGCAGGCGCGTCATCTGGCACGTGACCGAAGAAGAGCGGCCCCTGTTCGAGATCGAGCAGACCGAGCGCTACGAGGGCGATGTGTACGAGGACAAGATCGCGCGCGCGATCGAGTATTCATCGCGCACGACGATGGAGGAGATCCTCGCCGATGTCCTGAAGCTCGATACGTCCAAGTGGACACTTCCGGAGCAGCGGCGCGTGGGCAAGGCGCTCAAGTCCCTTGGCTGGGTGCGCAAGCGGGAGTCGACGGGCAAGCGCGGCTGGTACTACGTCCCTGAAGAAGAGGCGCCGGTCGCCGCGGACGCGGTCGCGGCGGTTGCGGCGATCGCGGTGGCAGCGGGTGATGACGATGACAGCCCGCTCTGACCGTATGACGTTGCGCGGATTCATGGTGATGTCCAACACCGCGCAGCGCGCCATGTCCGACGCGCTGGCGCGCTGCTGCGCCAGCGTCGGCGCGCGGCCGGCTGTGCCTGGAGCCGACCCATGTCCCAACGTCCCAAGGGTCGCCCTCACGTGGGTGCGCAGGCGGGCGACATGCGCGACGTGTGCAGCACGCATGTCGCGCGCTGCGCTCGCACGCCTGACCTTTTTCCCTTGGGACATCAGGACATTGGGACATGAAGGAGTTGATCGATGAGCGAACTGAAGGAAAGAGCCGGAATTGCGATGAACGTGCGGGTGCAGCTTGCCGATGTCGCGCCGGATCGCCAGGTTACTTTGGGTGCGCTCGCGATGGTCGACGAGCTCGGCAACATGCTGTGGCATATGAAGTACGGGCAGGACCTGCGGCGCCGTGCGTTGCACCGCGCATCGCTGCTGCTTGCGTCGCGAATCGCGGACGGCAGTCGGTACCGGCGCGGCAAGTCCGCCGGTGCGAAGTTCCGTGACGCGAAGTTGCGTGACCCGAAGCGTGACGGTGAAGTTGCATCGGATGGTCCGTCGTTGCTTGTGCGCTTCGCCGAGCGTGCGATCATCGAATGGATTGCTGACCAGTGTTCTGCATGCGGCGGTCGGGGCATGCGCGGCGGTGGCGGAAGGATCGTGCGCCGCGTCGATTGCAGGTCCTGCCGGCCGGTGCGCGACGCCATCGATGCGCGCCTGCGTTTCTCGCGCTGGCCGATCAGCGATCGCGAGCCCTGTCCGACGTGCTATGGAAAGGGCTTTTACGAAGAGCGGCCATTCGCGGAAGTGCCGCACCTGTGCACGCATTGCAACGGCAGTGGAAAGGAACCGGTCAACGCCGCGAAGCGGGCGCAGGCACTCGGCGTGCCGCTCGATCAGTATCATCGTCGATGGGCCGCCCGCTTCGAATGGCTCGGCGCAGTGCTCACGCAGATTGATTCGATCACCGAAGCGCAGTTCAGGCGAGGATTGCGTGGTGCCTGACGCTTGCATTTCAGAAAACACACGACTAGACTCGCGTTCGTTTGATGAGCAAATGAATTCGCTGGCACCGCGCGTGAGTCGTGCAACCTCCTCGGGACAAAAGAAGAATTAACGGAGCCTGTTGAGTACGGTGGAGTCGTTCGCCCTGAATTTCTGTGAAGCCCTGAGTGCGTGAGCCTCGGGGCTTTTTGCATTGGAGCGGTGAAATGCTCACGCGGTCGCGGCCGGACCGGTGGGTTCTGCGCGGTGCCGGCCTTTGGGTCGCGACGTCGCCCCGGCGCTCTGGCCTCTTGTTGCATTTACCCGCCGGGGACCCTATAGCCGCTCAGGACACGGGGGCTCGCACCCGCGTTTTTTCTCTACTGGTGATTCCCCAGGGGGGGTCATATTCATGCCAACCCAACAGCAGATCGCCGATCACCTGGACCTCGACCAGTCGGCCGTGTCACGCCTCGTCGACAAACTCGGCATCGACTACCGGCAGGCGTCGGTGGACGACGTGCGCATCGCGTACATTCGCCACCTTCGTGAAATGGCGGCTGGTCGTGGCAGTAACACCGGGATCGATCTCGTCGCCGAGCGCGCGATGACGGAGCGGGTCGATCGCGAAATCAAGTTATTGACCCTCGCGGAAAAGAAAGGGCAACTCGTCAACGCAGAACAGCTGGAACGGGCCTTCGGCCAGATGGTCGGCGCGTTCCGCTCGGACCTGCTGTCGCTGCCGGACCGGATCGCGCACGAGTTGCGCACGCTTTACGGGATCGACGTTGACGTCGAACTGCTGAATGAACACATCAATGGATGTCTCGAGCAGATGGCTCGATACGACGCAGACAGTGCGCGCAGTGATGCGGCGTCTGGCGAACCTGCTGAAGCCCGCCGAGAAGATCGGGACGACGCAGTGGGCCACGCGTTACCGCCGTCTGAGTGCGAAGGCGACGGCGCGGCCCGGTAAATACAATCCGGACATCACGCCGTGGGTGCACGGCATGCACGCGGCGCTGGACGATCCGCGCGTGCAGAAGGTCGTCTGCATGAAGTCGGCGCAGGTCGCCTGGACCGATGGCGTGCTGCTGAACTACATCGGGCGGCGCATCGACATCGATCCGTGCCCGATGATCATCATGTTCGCCAGGGAGAAGTCGGCGAAGGACTTCAATGATGAGAAATTCAAGCCGATGGTCGAGGTCACGCCGCGGTTGCGGGACAAGCTGCCGGCGCATGCGGGTCGCGCCCGCGACGAGCGATGGGACAACAAGGTATTTGCGAGCGGCTTCCTGAAATTCATTACGTCGAACTCGGCGTCGAGCGTGAAGTCGACGCCCGCGCCGGTGGTGGCCGTGGAAGAGCCCGACGAAACCAACGAGAACGTTCGCGAGCAGGGCGATTCGATCACGCTGCTCGAGGAGCGCACCAAGAGCTATTCGAACAGCCGTCGCAAGGTCATCTTTGGCGGCACACCCACGATCGAGGGCTTCTCGCGGATCGCGCAGGCCTATGAGTCGTCGGACCAGCGCCGGTATCTGGTGCCGTGTCCCGATTGCGGCGAAGAGCACGAACTGGCCTGGGATAACGTCACGTGGACCGAGAATGCGGAGAAGCCGCATGAGGTGTTTGGGCTGGCGACGCCCGAGTCCGCGCGCTACGCGTGCCCGTTCTGCGGCAGTCTGTGGGACGACACCGCGCGCTTTCGCGCGGTGCGGCGCGGGCGGTGGGTGGCGACCGCCGCGTTTCACGGCGTCGCGGGCTTCCGGCTCAATGAACTCGTGTCGCCGTTTCCCGGCTCGCGGCTCGCGGAGCTCGTCAAGAAGCGGCTCGTCGCGGAAAAAGCGCTGCGCGCGGGCGACGACACCAAGATGCGCTCGTTCGTCAACAACACCGAAGGGCGCCCGTACCGATACGAGAGCGATATTCCCGAGATCGATCTGCTCGCCGAACGTGCGCTCGACTATGACGTCTTCACCGTGCCGGCCGGCGCACTGGTGCTCACCGCCGGCATTGACGTGCAGCATGACCGGATCGCGATCGTGCTGCGCGCCTGGGGCCGCGGCGAGGAAAGCTGGCTGGTGCTGTGGGATGAAATCTACGGCAACGTGCTCGAGCAGGGCACCGATCCGATGGTGGGTGGTGTATGGGGCGCACTCACCGATCTGCTCACGCAGGGCTACCGGCATGCGAACGGCTGGGTGCTGCGCGTAAAGGCCGCGTCGATCGACTCGTCGGACGGCTCGACGTCGGATGCGGTCTATCGCTATGTGCGTGTCGCGCAGAAGCGCGGCATCAACATCATGGCGATCAAGGGCGCAAAGCAGATCGATGCGGAAATATTCAGCGTGCCGAAGGCGCCAGTCGACTCGGTGCGCAACAACAGCAAGGCCGCGAAGTACGGGCTGCGCCCGTACATGGTCGGTGTGAGCAAGGCGAAGGATCTGATTCTCGATAACCGGCTCAAACTCGAAGATGACGGCGCCGGCCGCATGCACTGGTACCGGGGCGCGCGTGCCGACTACCTGCAGCAGCTCACCGCGGAAGTGAAGGTACCGGGGCGTACCGGCAGCAAACGGATCTGGCAGAAGAAGGCCGGTGCACGCAATGAGGCGCTCGACTGCGAGGTGTACGCGTTGCACGCGGCGCGCAGCATCAAGACGCACCTCATGACCGAGGCGCACTGGATGATCGAGCAGCAGCGCCTGTCGCAGGTATCGCTGTTCGACACGGTACCGGTTGCCACCGGTCTGCCGGCAGTCGCGGAGATGAATCCGCCGCCGGATCCGCCGGTGGCGACGGCCGCACCCACACCCACACGCGCACCCGCACCACGCAACACACCTGAAACCCCGCCGCCGAGCGGGGTTTCGCGCATTCAGGGCCGGCGCACTGCGCGGTCAACGTATCTGAAGCGCCGGTAGCAGCACATGACAGGAGCACGGTATGGCCTATACAGCGGCGGATCTCGCCCGCATCCAGTCCGCGATCGCGAAGGGCGAACTCGAGGTCCAGTACGCGGACCGGAAGGTCCGTTACCGTTCGATCGCGGAACTGCGTGAAGCGCAGACCGAGATTGTGCGCGCGCTCGATCGGGCGAATCCGCGCTCGCGCGTGTTCCGTCTTCGGCACGGCGGCAAGGGGGTGCGATGAACGATGCAGGTAACCGCACCTATCCGTCACTCGCGAAGCGCGGTTTCGTGATGCCGACACGCCTGAAAGCGGCGGCCTATGAAGCGGCGAGTTCCGCTGGCGCACGCGCCCGGTCGTGGCAGACGTCAGGCGCCGGGCCGAATGCGGCGGCGGTCCAGAACCTGCCGCTCATCCGCAGCCGCGCGCGCGACGCGATCCGCAACGATCCGTGGGCGAAGACGGCGATCGCGCGGCTGGTGTCGAACACGATCGGCACGGGCATCCAGCCGCATCCGCAACACCCGGATCCCGTTGTCCGGCGGCAGCAGAAGCAGCTGTGGGACGACTGGGTTGGTGAGTCCGACGCGGACGGCCTGCTCGACTTTTACGGGCAGCAGACCCTCGCGGCGCGTGCGTTCTTTGGTGACGGCGAGGTGCTGGTGCGCCGGCGCATGCGTCATCCCGATGACGGCCTGCCGGTGCCGCTGCAGTTGCAAGTGCTCGAGGGTGACCTGCTGCCGGTCGAAAAGAATGAACTGCGGCCGGATGGCGGCGAGATCATCAACGGCGTCGAATACGACGGTGATGACCGACGGGTTGCCTATCACCTGCTGCGTCGTCACCCTGGCGAATACAACCGGATGACGGGCGGTGGTCTCATGACCGTGCCGGTTCCGGCTGACGACATGGCGCACGTGTTCCAGCCGCTGCGCGCGGGGCAGATTCGCGGCGTGCCGGAGCTGTCGACCGTGCTGCTGCGGTTGCACTCGCTCGACAACTTCGACGACGCCGTGCTGTTCCGGCAGGAAATCAGCAACCTGTTCGCGGGCTTTCTCGTGAAGCCGAATGCAGAGCCGGGCCTCCTGGGTGATCCGGTCACGGGCGAGGGGCTGGTTCTGGACTCGGACGGCTTCTCGCCGGTCGTGTCACTCGAACCCGGCACCGTGCAGGAACTGGCGCCGGGCGAGGACATGCGCTTTGCGACGCCACCGGGCGCCGGAGCCGATTACGGCCCGTTCATGCGCCAGCAGCTGATGGCCGCCGCCGCGTCGGTGGGCATGCCGTACGAGATCCTCACCGGCGATCTGCGTGAGGTGGGCGACCGTGTGCTGCGGGTGCTGCTCAACGAATTCCGCCGCTCGATCGAGCAGCTGCAGTGGAACATCTTCATTCACCAGTACTGCCGCCGCGCGTGGGCGTGGTGGGTTGACGCGTGCGCGTTGTCGGGCGCGATGTCGATGCCGGACTTCCATCGCACACGGCGTGAATACCTGCGCGTGCGCTGGGTGCCGCAGGGCTGGCCGTACATCCATCCGGTGCAGGACGTGAACGCGCAGAAGCTGGCGATCCGCTCGGGACTGACGAGCCGCTCGGCATCGATCCTCAAACAGGGCGAAGACCCGGAACAGGTCGACGGCGAAAACGCCGCTGACAACGCGCGGGCCGATGCGCTTGGCCTGCGTTACGACACCGATCCCCGCTCGCGCGACATCGCGGGCGATGGGGTACCCGATACGCTTATCCAGAAGCAGGAACCGTAGATGAAAAACCGTAAGTGGTGGGACATCCGGGCGATGACGAACGCGCAGGGCGCAGCCATCGCCGAGATCCGGATCTATGACGAGATCGGATTCTGGGGCACCGATGCAAAGACGTTTATCGCGCAGCTGGATGCCGCCGCGGCGAGCGCAATGGAGGTCATCGTCGCCGTGAATTCGCCGGGCGGCGACGTGTTCGACGCGTTCGCGATCTACAACGCGCTGCGAAGGTACGCCGGCAAGGTCACCGCACGCGTCGATGGCGTGGCTGCGTCCGCCGCCGGACTGGTGGTGATGGCGGGCGACCAGGTCGTGATGCCTGAAAACGCCATGCTGATGATTCACAACCCGTGGACGATCGCGCTTGGTTCGGCGGCGGATCTGCGCAGCACGGCCGACATGATGGACAAGGCGCGCGACGGCATCCTCGCCGCGTACCGGCGCAAGAGCGGCCAGACGGACGGGGAACTCACCGCGATGATGGATGCGGAGACGTGGCTTACCGCGCTCGAAGCGCAGTCGCTTGGCTTCTGCGACGTGATCGAGGAGCCGGTGCGACTGGCGGCGTCGACGAATGCGGCCGGCCTGCTTGCCCGTTTCAGGAATCCGCCGGAGCCGGTGCAGGCGCTGGTCGAGGCGGAGGGCGATGCGCCGACCGCAGATCCATCGACCGCAGATCCATCGACCGCAGATCCATCGAGCGCAGATCCACCGGCTAATGATCCACCGGTCGGTGATCCGCCGGCGTCGACTCCACCCGAACCGTCGCCGCCGGATCCGGCGCCCCCCGAGCCGGTGCCAGCACCGGAAGAGGCCGGCGTGCTGGCCGCCCATGTGTTTAACGCCTGCCGCGCAGCCAACCTGTCCATGTGCGCGGAAAACATCGTCACGCTCACCGCCTTGAAGGATCGCGCCACGATCGACGCAGCAGTCCGGAACGCAACGGACATTGCCGGCCTGTGTCTGGCGGCGAAGCTGCCTGAACTGACCGCGCAGTTTGTTGGCGATGGCCTGAACCCCGACCAGGTGCGTGCGCGCCTGTTCGATCGCGTCACACAGAGCCAGCCGCGCGTGAACAACCGGCAGCAGCCGGTCCCGCATGCGGCCGGCCGATCTGTGCTGGGTACGACGCAGGGTGCGGCGCCGGGTCCGAAGGCGTCGTCGATCTACGCCGCCCGCAGGGGCGTCGCAAAGTCACTTTGATAACGGCCTGTTCATCTTCAGGCGCACACAGGAGCAACGGTATGACCACCATCAGGACGCAGGGCATGAACACCCGCGAGTTTCTTCTTTCTGAAGGCGCGGGCCGCATCTCGCGCGAGCAGATCGTCGTCGCGAAAGGCGACGCGCTGCCGGCCGGCCAACTGCTCGGCACGACCGGCACCGGCGAATATGCGCCGTATGACAACACGGCAACCGACGGTTCCGAGATCGCGACCGCGATCCTCTACGGCCCCCTTGCGGCATCAACGGACCCCCGTCCGGCCGTCGGCATCGTGCGTCTCGCCGAGGTCGCCGAAGCCCGACTCACGGGGCTCGATGCCGCCGCGCGCAGCGATCTCGCCGCGCACTACGTGATCGTCCGCTAACCCCCGCCGTCGTTCCGACCATGTGGCCGTCGCCAAACGCCGGCGGTCGCATCACATACCCACTCCAGGAGAATCTTATGGCGGATATCGCCCTTCTCAATGACGACGCGTTCTCGCTGTCGTCGCTCAGCGCTGCGATCAACGAGCAGCCGCAGGTGCCCAGCCGGCTCGCCACCCTCGGCCTCTTCGAGGAAGAAGGCATCACGACCACCGTGGTGCAGATCGAGCGCGACGGCGACACGCTCGCACTCGTGCCGACCGGGCAGCGTGGCGCTTCCGGCGCTGTCGTCGTCGGCAGCAAGCGCAACATGATTCCGTTCAACACGGTTCACCTGCCGCAGCGCGCGACGATCGGCGCCGACGAGATCCAGAACCTGCGCGCATTCGGCTCGGAGACCGAGCTCGAAGCGATCCAGACCGTCATCAACAAACGCCTCGCGAAAATGCGTCGGCAGCTCGACGCGACGCACGAATTCCACCGGATCGGCGCGGTCAAGGGGCTGATTCTCGATGCCGACGGCAAGTCGGTCGTGGCGGACCTGCTCGATCGCTTTGGCATCCAGCAGACGGTGATCAGTTTCGAGCTCGGCAAGGCCGACACCGAGGTGCGCCTCAAGTGTGCGGATCTGCTCGACGCGACCGAAGATGCGCTGGGCAATACGCCCTTTACCGGCGTGCGTGTGCTGTGCGGCCGTAACTTCTGGAACCGTCTCATTGTCCTGAAATCGGTGAAGGAAACGTACCTCAATACGGCGATGGCGTCGGCGCTGCGAGGCGACGCCCGCGACACCTTCGAATTCGGCGGCTGCACCTTCGAGCGCTATCGCGGTCGCGTCGGCGACATCGGCTATGTGGCTGACGATGAAGCGTGGGCCGTTCCGGAAGGTGTGCCGGACCTGTTCATCACGCGCTTCGCTCCCGCGGACTACATGGAGACCGTCAACACGAATGGCCTGCCGTATTACGCGAAGCAGGAGCTGATGGATTTCGGCAAGGGCGTCGAGCTCGAGGCGCAGTCCAATCCGATCCACCTGTGCACGCGTCCGAAGGCCGTCATCAAGCTGACGGTCTGAGGAGACGCGTATGGCGTTCCGTGATCTGGTCGCGGATCTCGACGACGCCGTGATCCGCGATCTGGCCGACGACGACATCACCGTCGACGGCGAGCCGCTGCGCGGCATGTTCGCCGCGCCCTGGCTCGGTCCGGATCTCGGACGGCAGCGCACGCAGCTCGAGCATCCGCAGGTGAGCGTGCGCGAGGCGGACGCCGTCGCGATCCGCGAGGGCAGCATCGTGACGGTCGGCGTCGATGACTACGTCGTCTTCGAACTGCAGCCTGACGGCACGGGCTGGACCGTTCTGCTGCTAAGACCCCGCTGATCAGTGCCGCTAAG
This sequence comes from Paraburkholderia terricola, assembly GCF_003330825.1. NCBI lineage: Bacteria > Pseudomonadati > Pseudomonadota > Betaproteobacteria > Burkholderiales > Burkholderiaceae > Paraburkholderia > Paraburkholderia terricola. Next base: position 2,570,492 of record NZ_CP024941.1, on the reverse strand, counting down.
ACCCCGTTGATGAGGCGCTGCTGATGGATGCACTGAAAGTCGAGATCGACGTAAACGAGGTGACCGCCGCGCTGCAGGGGTTGTCGCCCTCTGCCATGCAGGCTGCGTGGCGTCGCACGCTGCGCAAGACCGCGGCATGGATCAAAAGCCAGACCGGCAAGGAAGTGTCCCGCGGCACGCAGATCCCGCAGAAGGTGATTCGCAGCCGGCTGTACTTCTTCATGCGTTCGGCTGACACCGGCAAGGTGTGGCTCGGACTGAATCCAGTCGAAGCCCACCGGCTGGGATCCGTACGCGAAACGAAAAAAGGCATGCGCGCGGGGCGGTTCGCCTTCGATGGCGCTTGGCGGCAGACGAAGGCCAAACCGGACGGGCCGATCTATCAGCGAACAGGCAAGGCCCGCACGCCGTTCGAGGTCGTGACGGTGAACTGGTCGAAGACCGGCGACCCCGCGTTCCGTCGCGCCGCGCAGATGTGCGAGGCGCGGCTGATGGTCATCCTGAAGCAGGAAGTGAACTACGAAATCCAGAAGGCGACAGGAGGTATCCGGCGTGCTCGATAACCTGAAAACGTTGCATGACGCGATGATCGCGGGCCTGCGAACCGCGCTGCCCGACATCTCGCCGATCGATGCGTATCCGCGCATCGGCCGGAAGATTCCAACGCCCAGCATTGCAGTAGAAATGTCGGAAATGGAACCGGGACATGATCCCGGCACCGGTCAGACGTCGCTGATCGGGCGCTTCCAGGCGCGGGCGATCTGCGATCCGCTTGGGCTGCACGCGGATCTCGCGGTGCGCGAGCTGGCCGCGCGCATCGCGTGCGCCGTGCACGCGCAGACCTGGGAGGTGCCAGTGACACCGGCGAAGCTCGTGCAGATCGGCGACGATCCGTTCAGGCCGGAGCTCGACGCGTATCTGGTCTGGCTCGTCGAGTGGACGCACGAGTTTGATCTCGGTGATGTCGCCGCGCCGTTCCCCGCGGTCGGCTCCGCTGTGCTGTGGGGCGTCGATCCTGACACGGGTACTGCGGCGGGCGCGGAGTACCTGGACCCGGCACAGGACCTGTCCGGAGGATAGCCACATGAGCGACTACGAGATTGGCGAGATCGATCGCCTGATCGCGAGCATCGTGCAGGCGGGCTATATCGATGATGTGCAGTACGAGCCGCCGCGCTGCCGGGTGCGCAACGGCGAGTGGGTCAGCGCGCTCCTGCCGTGGAAGACATTTGCCGCCGGACGGGTGAGAACGTGGTGTCCACCATCGATCGGTGAGCAGGCCGTCGTGCTGGCGCCGTCGGGCACGCTTGCCGGTGCGTTCGTGCTGGCCGGCTTCTATAGCGACACGCACGGCGGGGCCAACGGCCATGCCGGGAACCTGACGGCGACCGACTGGCCGGACGGCGCGCACGAGCATTACGACCACGATGCGCACGAATATGTGCTGTCGGTGCCGGCCGGCGGCCGGATCGTTTTCCGCATCGGCGACACGCAGATGGAACTGACGGCGGATGGCATCACGCAGGCCGCGCCGAAGCTGCTGGTCGATGCGCCGGATTCAACGTTCACCGGCAACAGCACGACGCAGAAACGGTTGACGTTCCAGGGCGGCATGACGGGCAGCAACGCGGCGGGCGGTCCCGCATCGGAGATCGACGGTGATGCGAGTTTCACGGGCACCGTTAAATCGAAGGGCGTGTCGCTGCCGGATCACAAGCATATGAGTAACGGTGCGGGGGCGCTGAGTGATCCGCCTGTCTGACTATTGCAAAGCGACTTTGCTCCTGTTTTTTTTTGAGGCCCATACACGTGCTGTTCAACCCATGACGGAAGGACTATTTCAAGCTCGCGCGTCGAAGGGCAAAGTCTGATCACGTGCCTGACCGGCCGGAGTTTCTTGTGATTCGCCGCTGACGGCCGTTTGCGGATCCTGCAAGGGCCTGGGCACGGCGGCTGTCCGACACACGTTGATGGCGGAGCCTTGAATCCCGTTTGACAGGAGAGAAAAAATGGGCCTGGAAGATACCGTTGTACGTTCAATCATCAGCCACACTCCGCAAGGAGTCACGCTCGCTCTCGACAACAATCAATGCCTGTATTACCAGGGCGACGGCGCGGCGGCGACCTATGTGAACCGGGTGCAGCAGCAGACCGCAAGGCTTTTCCTCAAGGCATCGGATCAGACTCAGGGCGCCGCGCGGGATATCACCTCGCCTGTCGATTCGCATGGACGGCCCGCCGTCTATTACGTTTTTCCCGTCGCCTGGCTACCCGGACTTCTGCAGTGGCATTTCAACGCCAACAAGCATCTGGAAGCACCGCCGGCGCACCCCTGGACCGGCATCGATGGAGATCCCGCATAGACGGAGCTCAGATCCGGGCGGATCTTGCCGCTGAACTCAAACCAGTTTTCCTGGCCCCGCTTTCGCGGGGCTTTTTTATTGGAGTCCCGAAATGCCGAATGATAGTGATATGCCAGTGCCGGTCCCGGTTCTCGCGCCGACGGTCGCCGCGGATATCGTACCCGTCACTTTCCGCGATAAGGCGTTCAGGTCGCGCACGCTGGTGTTTGCCGACGGTAGCACGCTCGCCGTCGAGAGGAGCACGGTGACCGCTACCGACGAGGAACAGATCGCGCTGCTCGAGCGCCATCCCGATTTCGAACGCGTCGCGGACGGTTCCTGACGATGGGCGCGGGTACGGCGCTGGTCGGCATGGACCGGCAGACGGGCAAACCGGTCACCGGCATCGCGCACCTGAAGCAGAGCATCGGCGACATCCTGTCGACCCGCAAGGGCACGCGGCGCGAACGGCCCGAGTACGGCTCGGACATTCCCCGCATGGTCGATCTGCCGGTAACGCGTGGCTGGATCTCTTCCGCGCAGGCGGAAGCGGCCCGCGCGATCGGCCGATGGGAGCCGCGCATCAGGGTCTCCCGCGTCACGGTCGCATCGATCGTTGACGGCCAGGTGACGTTTCGTATTCAGGGCGTCTACGAAGGCGACGACGCAGTTTTCGAGGTGAGCACGTGACAACCATTGATCTGAGTGCGATCGATCCGCCGGATCTGGTCGACACGCTCGACTTCGAGGATATCTATCAGGAGAAGCTCGAGCATTTCAGAAGCATCTACGCCGACTGGAGCGCGGCGCTGGAGTCGGATCCCGTCGTGAAGCTGATCGAGCTTGCGGCCTACCGCGAAGTGCGGTTCCGTGCGCGGGTCAATGACGCCGCACGCGCGGTGATGCTGGCGTTTTCGACCGGTGCCGATCTCGAGCATCTCGCGGCGCTGCTCGACATCGAACGGGCAACCATCGATCCAGGCGACGCGGATGCGACACCGCCGGTCGGGCCGACGCTCGAAGGCGACGAGCGGCTGAAACTGCGCACGCAGATGTCGATCGAGCGCTCGACCGTGGCCGGTCCATCCGGCAGCTATGTCGCGCTGGCAATGAATGCCTCGGCGGACGTGCTGGACGTCAGGGTGGATCGTCCGGAGGCGGGCGTCGTCCGCCTGACGCTCCTGTCAGCGGTGGGCGACGGTGTGCCTGAGAAGGCGTTGATCGACACGGTGACCGCAGCGGTCTCGCCCGAGGACGTCCGGCCGCTGAACGACGAAGTGCTGGTGACAGCCGGCGAGCGCGTCGATTTCTCCGTCGAGGCGGACGTCCATGTCGGCAGCGGTCCGGGCGGCGAAGCGGTTTTCGAGGCGCGTCGCGCAGCACTCGACAAGGCCATCGCCAGTGCCCGCAAGCTGGGTGCCGGCATGTCGCTCTCCGCCATCTACGGTGCGCTGCATCCGCCGGATTCCGGCGTGATCGATGTCGATCTGCGATCGCCGTCCGCGCACGTTATCTGTACGCCGCGGCAGTTCGCCAATTGCACGTCGATCGCGCTCAACATGAAGGTGGACGATGCGTGATGCACTTTTACCGGCCAACCAGACCCCGCTCGAAACGGCGCTGGCGATCGTCATGGCGCCGGGTGTCGATCCCGAAATCCTGCGCACGCTGTGGGATGCGGACCGGTGTCCGGCTGGCTGGCTGCCATGGCTCGCGTGGGCGCTCGCCGTCGACGGCTGGGAACTGGCCGAATCCGAAGACGCGAAGCGGGCGCTGATCAAGGGCTCGCTCGCACTGCACCGCAGGAAGGGCACGCCGTGGGCGGTGCGGGAGGTGATCCGCCGGCTCGGCTTCGGCGAGGTCGAGCTGGTCGAAGGGCGGCTCGCGCGGCGTCGCGACGGTTCAATCACGCGCAATGGCGACCACGTGCACGGCCGCGCGAACGCGTGGGCCGAATACATCGTGAAGCTTCAGCAGCCGGTCACGCGCGATCAGGCGGACAGCCTGAAGGCCGTGCTCGGGCGCTACGCACCCGCGCGCAGCCTGCTTGCCCTGCTCGACTACACGGCTGTGCCGATCCGCCATAACGGCGTCGCCATGCGCAATGGACAATACAACAGAGGGAGTATCGCCTGATGGCAGACCTTGTGGAAATCGCCCAGTGGGAAGAGGGCGTTTATCAGCTGGAAACGTCGGACCCCGTCATGGGTGGCCCGGATGGAGTCGACAACCGGCAGGCAAAGCAGCTTGCGAACCGCACGCGCTATCTGCGAGCGCAGCAGGACGCGCACGCGGGCGCAGACAATCCGCACCCGCAATACGCGACGCTCGTCGCCATGCAGGCCGCGATTGCGGCGCTTGTGAATGCCTCGCCGGCCACGCTCGACACGCTGAAGGAGCTGGCCGACGCGCTCGGCGACGACCCTAACTTCGCGACGACGGTGACGAACGCGCTTGCGTTGAAGGCCGCGCTCGACTCGCCATTTTTCACCGGCACGCCGCGAGGGCCGACGCCGGCGCAGTTCGACAACAGCACGAAGCTTGCGACGACGGCGTTTCTCAGTCAGTTCGGGCTTCAGTACTCGCCACTTCACTCGGGGCAGGCCACCGTCGCGTCGACGACGATGGACAACAGTTACATCGGTTCGAGAGTGGTTTTTAACAACACGGCCAATCAGGCCGCGACGCTTCCGCCGATCGCCGGGTTGCCTAACGGAGCAAGTCTCCATTGCAGCAAGGTCAGTACATCGTCGAGCGGGATCGTCACGATTTCCGCGGCGGGCGCGGACCAGATCGATAGCGGGACAGGGCTGGTGACGAGCGTGGCGCTCAATCCTGGCGAAGACTGCGTATTTACCGTGCTGTCCGGCGCCTGGGTCATCAGCGGATCGTTCCTGTTCCGCCGCAATGCGTTCTCGCAGTCGCTTGCCAATAACGGCTATGCGAAGCTGCCCAGCGGATTGATTGTCCAGTGGGGCACCAGCACGATCGCAACGCAATCGATGCAGACGGTCACGCTGCCGGTCGCTTACCCCAACGCGTTCATTCTGGCTGCGGGCAATACCGGGACCGTGATCACCCCGAATGCCGCGTCCATCTCACTGGGTTTCCAGGGGAACGGCAGCAAGACCAGTTTCAACGTGATCGCGGGCACGGCGTCTTCCGGTTCAACGGGTATTTCGTGGATCAGTATCGGGTACTGAGGAACATCATGGGACAGAAATTCGCAGCATACGACGCGCAGGGCGCGATCACCGGCTTTTACGACAGCGTTGACAGTCCGGTGCCGGACGCCGTCAAGGCGGTCGAAATCACGGCTGGGCTGTGGCAGGAACTGATCAACGGACAGGGTCAGGGCAAGCGCCTCGCGCTCGACGCTGACGGCATGCCGGCGTTATTCGATCCGCTGCCACCGACGCGTGCGCAGCAGGCCGACATGATGCGTGCGAGGCGCGATGGCGCGCTCGCGGCGACCGACTGGCTCGTCGCCCGGCATCAGGATGAAAAGCTGATCGGCGATGGCACGACACTCACAGCCGACCAGTTCACGGCGCTGCTCAGGTATCGCCAGGCGCTGCGGGACCTCGCCGACGCGACCGGCTGGCCGAACGTCGATCTGCCTGCCGCACCCGATTTCGTGACCTGAGCGCTGCTCCGGCACGTTGCCGGAGCCCCGCGTTCCATCACCCGAAGCCGCCTGCCCAGGCGGCTTTTTCTTTAGCTGTTTCCCTGGAGATATTCATGGGTGCAACCTCGTTTTTCCACGGCGTGACCGTGTCGCTGGTCGACACCGGGCCGCGCACCATCGCCGTGCCGAGTTCGTCGATTGTCGGCATGGTCAATACCTACACGCCCGGCGCGGATCTGGCAGCGCCGAATGTGCCGGTGCAGTTGACGAGCTACCGCGAGGCGGTCGCCGCGTTCGGCGAAGGCAGTGCGATTGCCAAAGCGGCCCGCGCGATCTATGCGCAGAGTACGGCGGTGATTGTCGCCACCGGTGTGGCTGCCGGCGCAGCAGACGGAAATGAGCCTGCAGCGCTCACCTCGGCGATCATCGGTGGCGTGAGTGCCGGCGGCGCACGCACCGGCCTGCAGTCGCTGCTCGACGCGAAGTCGAAGTACAACGTGCAGCCGCGCCTGCTGCTGACACCTGGCTTCTCGTCGACGCAGGCGGTCGCGACCGCAATGGATTCGCTGGCCGGCAAACTCCGCGCGATCGGCATCATCGACGGACCGAACACCGACGACGAAGCGGCGATCGCCTACGCGCAGAACTTCGGCAGCAAGCGGCTCTATATGGTCGATCCCGGTGCGACGATGTGGGACACGACTGCCAACGCTGACGTTGATGCACCGGCTTCGTCGTATGCGGCGGGCCTCTTCTGCCAGACCGACGCGAACATCGGGTTCTGGGCGTCGCCGTCGAACAAGGAAATCACCGACATCACCGGGACGAAGCGGCCGATCGAGTTTCTCGACGGCGACGAGACCTGTCGCGCGAACCTGCTCAATAACGCCAGCATCGCGACGATCATCCGCGACGGCGGGTATCGCCTGTGGGGTAACCGCACGTTGTCAAGCGACGCCAAATGGAAGTTCGTCACGCGCGTGCGCACGCTCGACATCGTGATGGACGCGGTGCTCGCCGGCCACAAGTGGGCGGTCGACCGCGGCATTACCGCTACCTATGTGAAGGACGTCACCGAAGGCTTGCAGGCGTTCATGCGCGACCTGAAGAACCAGGGTGCGCTGATCAACTTCGAGGTGTATGCCGATCCGGAGCTGAACACCGCGACGCAGCTCGAGGACGGCAAGGTGTACTGGAACATCCGCTTCACCGACGTGCCGCCGGCAGAGAACCCCAACTTCCGCTTCGAGGTCACCAACCAGTGGCTGACCGAAGTGCTCGATACCAATCCCTGATATCAACACCTGAGAGGTGATGCGTGACTCCGGAAACACTTTATAACTTCAACGTGTATAGCGACGGCAAGGGTTTTGCGGGTCGCGCCACGCAGTGCACGCTGCCGAAACTCAAGATCAAGACCGACGACCATCGTGCCGGCGGCATGGACGCGCCGGTGAAGGTCGATCTCGGCATGGAGGCGCTCGAGGCCGCGTTCCAGATGTCGACGATGGAGCGCGACGTGCTGAAGTTCTTCGGTCTTGCCGATGCGACCGCATTTAACGGCGTGTTTCGCGGTGCGTTCCGCGACATCAAGGGCGCGACCAAGGCCGTCGCCGCGACGTTTCGCGGGATGCTCTCCGAGGTCGATGGTGGCGACTGGAAGCCGGGCGAGAAGGTCGACGCCAAATTCACGGTATCGCTGACCTATTACAAGCTGGAGATCGACGGCGCGGTCGTGCACGAGATCGATGTGCTCGGCATGGTGCGCATCATCGACGGCGTCGACCAGCTCGCCGAGATCCGCAAGGCGATCGGCATGTAACGGCATACAGCCTTCGCGGCAAAGTGACTTTTTAATCTGAACGGCGGGCCGCACGGCTCGCCGTTTCTATTTGAGGCGGGACAGATGGACAGCAATGTGCAAAGCAATGTTGGCAATGACGTAGTCGATCGCATCGAAAGCGTCACCGTGAAGCTGAACTATCCGGTGGCATTCGACGGCGTCGTGCGTGACACCCTGACGCTGCGGCGCCCGAAGGTGCGCGACATGCGCGCCGCGCAGAAGATCGCGCCCGGCGACGAGGAAGGGCAGGAACTGGCGATTTTCGCGGCGCTCGCGGGCGTGTCGCCGAACGACCTGGAGGGCATGGATCTCGGTGATTATCACCGCGTCCAGGATGCCTACTTTCGCCTCACATCCGCTGGCACGCATCAGCCAGAAAACGCTCAAGGCGCTGGCAAAGCGGCTGCTTAAGGAGCACGGCGTGCAACCCGCCTCGATCGACGCGATGACGCTCGACGAGGTGATCTGGTGGCTCACCGACTAGCGGGGAAACCAGAGGGGGAATGTGATGGGGGAATCTGATGGAGGAATGTAATGGCAAGCGACATTGCACTCGGGATCGTGATTGGCGGCGCCGTCTCGGCGACATTCGGTCGCGCGATCACCGAAACCAGCTCGCGGATCGTCAGCCTGCGCAAGACCGCCAACGAAACGCGGCTGTGGCAGCGCACGATCGGCGAGACGGTGAAACTGCAGGACGAGTTCCGCCGGCTGCACGCGGCGGGCGACCGCGCAGCCGACGGCATCCGCCGCAGGATCGAGTCGAACCTGCGCACGCTGCGCGAGAACGGCATCGAGGTCGACCGGCTCGACCGGGCGTATACGCGCCTGGGTCGCACGGTGCGCGGACTGGAGCTGAAGGCAACGGGCCAGGAGCGCATCGCCGCCGGCCGTGAGGGCGCGCGTGGCGCGATCGGCGACGCCGTGAAATTCTCGGCCGCCGTCGCGGTGCCGGCCACGATCTCGGCGGACTATCAGGCGATCATCCGCGACATCGCGATCAAGGCGGGGATTGCCCGCACCGCGCAGGAAGCGTCGATGGGCGAGCGCATCCGCCGCGACGCGCGTGATAACGGCATCGGCCGCAATGAGCTCGCCGACGCGGTCAACCAGATGGTCGCGGGCGGCATGGACGTGAGCCGTGCGCTCGACTTTGCGCCCCTTGCCGCGAAGTTCGCGATCGGTCAGGGGGCGACCACGGTTGAGACCGCGCGGATGATCCAGTCGCTGCAGCAGAACGCGAAGATCACCGCCCCGAAGCAGATGGCCAGGGCGTTCGAGGCGATCGCGTTTCTCGGCAAGGAAGGCTCGTTCGAGTCGGCGGACATGGCCCGCTGGTTTCCGGTGCTGCTCGCCGAAATGCAGAAGATCGGCATCACCGGGCAGGACTCGGTCACGCAGCTGGGCGCGATGCTGCAGGTGCAGATGAAGACGGCCGGCACCGCGGACGAAGCGGCTAACAACCTCAAAAACTGGTTCTCCAAAATCGGATCCAATGAAACCGCGAACAACTACAAAAAGGCCGGCGTCGACTACGAAGCCAAAATGCGTGAAGCGATCGGCAAGGGCTGGTCGACGCTCGAGGCTTCCTTCGTTCTCGCGCGCGCGTATATCGAGCGTACCGATCCCGCGAAGGCGAAGCAGCTTGCCGACGCCGCAACGCGCATAAACGGCGAAGCCGATCCGGATAAACGCCGCGCGCAGATTGCCGCGTTCGAAGACACGATGAAGACGGGCGACCTCTTCAACGACATGCAGGTGAAGGCGGCGCTCACCGCGTACCTCCAGAACGCGGACCTGTACCAGAAGCTCAAGAAGGAGTCGGCGCAGGCAAGCGGCGAGATCGCGAAAGATCTCGCTGACCGGCGCGATGCGTCGAAGCAGGTCTGGAGCGAGGTCGGCCAGCAGTGGAACGATGCGATGCGCAGCATCGGCGATGCGTTGCGGCCCGTGACTGACGCGGTCGGGCATGCGGCGAAGACGGCGGGCGAGGGGCTCACGAAGATCACTGATGCCGCGCCCAAAACCACAATGGCGGTCGCGGGTGTCGCGGCCGGCCTGATCGCCTATCGCGGCGCAAAGTCACTTTTCCAGATCGGTCGTGGTGCGCTCGACCTTGCGCGCGGGTCGATTCTCGTCGCGCGAGGCGGCGCACGTGGTGGAGGGGGCGGTAGCGGATCGGGTCCCGTTGGCCGTGCGATCGAGGCGCTCCGTGGCGCCGCGGCGTCGGCCGGCGTGCAGCGTGTCTTTGTCGTCAACATGTCCGGTGGTGGCGGGTTCGGTAGCGCTGCGGGCGCGGTTGCCGACGAACTGACTGCGGCGGGAAAAGGCGGATCCGTCGGCAGCGCTGCGTCCAAAGGCGGGCGTTTTGCCCGCGTGTTCGGCGCCGCGCGTGGCGTGCTCGGTCGCGTGATGCCCCGCGTTTTGCCCTATGCCGGCAAGCTGGCTATGGCGGGTACGGTGCTCAAGCTCGGGCTGGCCGCAAACAATGCGTACGCCGTGGCGACCGGCGACGACACGCGGGCTGCGAAGGCACAGGGCTTCGCGGGCATCGCCGGCAGTCTGGCCGGGGGCGTGCTGGGCGCGAAGGTCGGCGCGATGATCGGTGCATTCGGCGGGCCGGTCGGCGCGGCGGTCGGCGGCCTCGCCGGCGGAGCGCTGGGAACGTTCGCGGGTGAGAAAGCGCTCGGGGCGGTCGCGAAGCTGGCGCTTTCGTATAACGCTTCGCGCAACGACGGTCAGCCGCCGGCGGTAGCCGAAGCGCTCGCGAAAGCGAAAGCGCTTGAGAGGGCGCCGGGGTCGGAGAAGCCCGTCGCCAAGATCGACCAGCAGAACACCTTCGCGCCGGTCTTTCACGTCACGTTCCAGGGCGAGCCGGGCAGCGACGCCGCGGATCGCTTCCTCGCGAAGGTGTCGCCGCAACTGCAGCGCCTGATGAAAGACGAACTGGCGAAGAACAACCGCTCGGCGATGTTCGATAGCCCTCATCTGTAGGAGGCGGTATGGATTTCACAAGACAGATCACGCAGGCGGCGACACAGGCGAGCATCGCGACCGAACGCGTGCGCAACATGAGCCGCGTCTATGAACGCAACCGCGCTGCAAGTGCGAACACGGCGGCGGTGCTGCAGAAGCTCGCCACCGGCAATCTGACAAGCGCCGCCGAACTGTTATCGGGCGCGGGCAGTGCGCTGTCGGTAGCGGGCGATCTGGATCCCAAGGTCGGCACGGTAGTGCGCAGCTTCAATGCCGTGCAGTCGTCGGTCAGCAGCGTGCTCAGGATCGCCACAGCATCGAATCATCCGCTGGTGAAGTCGGCGGCCGACTCGGTGAACACGGCGCTCGGCGACGTGCGCACGAAGTTCAATGCATGGGCCGGCATTAAGGAAGCTCCATCGCCTGCATCGCTTGCGACGTCGACGGGCGCCGGGGCGCTGCTGTCGGGCCTGCTCGGCGGCGCCTCGGGCGCCACGCCCCACCTGATGACGCTCACGTCCGATGCGGGGGATACGTTCCACTTCAACCTGTCGACCGCAGCGTTCGACAGGCTGCGGCGCACCACCAAATACAAGGTCGCGTCGCAGGAGCGTCTGAACCGGCAGGAGGCGCTGCAGGCGGTCAGCCAGGGCGGCGAGACGATCACGCTCTCGGGTGTGGTGTTTGCCGCCTCCGGTCCCGGAGCCAGGCAGATCGATGCGCTGCGCGCAATCGGCGACCGGATGGTGCCGGTGCAGCTCACGACCGGCTACGGCGAGGTGCTCGGCCGCTGGTATCTGCAGGGCGTCGACGAGGAGCAGGAGGCGCTGATGTCGGACGGCGCCCCGCGCAAACAGACCTTCAGCCTGGAGTTCGGCCGCTATGGCGAAGACTATAAGAACCTCTGACGGCGATGTGCTCGACGAGCTCTGCTACGCGTTCTACGGGTCGCTCGCGGGCGTGGTCGAGGCGGTGTACGAAGCGAATCCGGGGCTCGCCGCACGCACGCAGCCGTTTGCCGCAGGCATCCTCATCACGCTGCCCGATCTCGACGTGCAGCGCGATGAACCGGTCCAGCTCTGGACATAGGGAAGACTTATGCAGGCCATTTTCCAGATCGTCGCGAACGGCGACGACATCACGCGCGTGATCCAGGATCGCGTGCTGCGCATCCGCACGGTGGACAGGCCGGGGCTCGAGTCCGACGAGTGCGAGATCGAGCTCGACGATCGCGACGGCAGGATCCAGTTTCCGCCCAAGGGCGCCACATTGAAGATCTCGCTTGGCTGGAGCGGCAGAGGGCTGTCGTTCCTCGGTGAATACGCGGTCGACGAGATTGCGCTGAAGGGGCCGCCTTCATCCGTCGTGATCCGCGGCAAGCCCGCGAACATGCGGGCGACTGCCAAGACGCACCGGTACGGCAGCTGGGAGAACGCGAAGCTCGCGGACATCGTCGGCGACGTCGCGCGCCGCAACCGGTGGACGGCCGCATGCAGCGTCGACGCGCCGGTGCCGCGTGCCGACCAGTTCGGCGAGAGCGACCTGCACTTCATCACGCGGCTCGCGCGGCAGCACGGCGCAACAGCGACGGTAAAGGCGGGCAGGCTGATCGTGGCCGGTCGCGGTGCCGGCCGGAGCGTGAGCGGCAAGCCGCTGCCCACGATCACGCTGACGCCCGACATGCTGCTCGATTACGAGATCACGTTTCCCGATCGCGCGAGCTTCGTCGCGGTGCGCACGAAGGTGCACGACGCGAAGACCGGAAAGAAGATCGATCTGACGATCCCGAATCCCGATGCGCCGCCCGGCGCCTCTGCGGTGCACACCGAGCGGCACGCGTTCGCGAGCCCGGAGGCCGCGAAAGCCGCGGCGAACGCCCGTCTTCAGAAGCTGAATCACCACACCGCCAAAAGCACGATGACGATGACCGGCCGGGCCGATTTCGCGGCCGAGAAGACGGTGACCCTCAAGGGCTTCAAGAAGGAAGCGGACGGCGACTTCCTGATCGAGTCGGTGACGAACACCTATGCGGGGCGCAGCTGGGAAACGCAGGTTGAGCTGAACGCCGGCAACAAAGGCAAGGCGAAAGTCGGGCACGGGAAAAAGAAGGGCAGGAAGATCAGTCTCGTGGTGCCGGCGCCGCCGCACTGACGCGACCGGCAGAAGATAACCATCAGCATCACCACAGACCGCCCGCGCCCGCATAGGGGACGCGAGGCGGTTTTTTTATGGAACGGACGGCCCGATGGGTGAACAGCACAACAACGATCTGGCGGTGCAGATCGCACGTTTCGGCGAGCAGCTGCGCAGCGTCGCGGCAAGCCTTGAAGACATCAAGACATCGGTGCAGCCGGTCGCCGCGCTCGACCGTGCGCTCGCGCAGATGTCGATTCACAACCAGAACGCGCGCAAGGACATCGAGCTGCTGTGGGCGCGTGTCGACGAGGGGAAGAAGGAACGCGATGCGCTCGAGGCGCAGATCGGCGACGTCGACGACCGGGTGGCCGCGATGAAGAACACGGCGAGGGGCGCGATGTGGGTGCTCGGGATTGTGCTCGGCATCGTCCAGACCTTCCTCGTGGGCTCGATCGTGTGGGTGTTCACCCATATCAACGAGGGCGACATCCTCAACCGGTTGCAGCAGCAGCGCCTCGAGGTGCTGGAGCAGACCATGACGAGAGAAACCCGACAGGGAACGAAGCAATGACACTTGACGAAAAAATCGATGCGCTGATCGGCCGCGAGGGCGGCTACTCGAACAATGCGGCCGACGCGGGCGGCGAGACGATGTGGGGAGTCACCGCTGCGGTCGCACGCGCATCCGGCTACACCGGCGCGATGCGCGACATGCCGCGCGCGACCGCCGCGCAGATCTATCGCAGCCGCTACTGGCAGCAGCCGAAGTTCGACCTGGTCGACGCGGTCTCGCCGGTGCTCGCGGAGAAGCTGTTCGACATCGGCGTGAACGCCGGGCCGGCGACGGGCGTGCGCTTCCTGCAGCGTGCGCTGAATGTGCTGAACCAGAACCAGCGCGCGTTTGCCGATATCGCCGTCGACGGCGGCATGGGCGCGATGACGATCGCGGCGCTGAAGGCGCTTCTCGCTGCGCGCGGTGCGGACGGTCATCGGGTGCTGCTCGGTATGGTGACCGCCCAGCAGTCGGTCTATTACATCGAGTGTGCCGAAAAGCGCGTCGAGAACGAAACGTTCGAATACGGCTGGCAGCTCAACCGTGCACTGGGGGTGAGCGCATGATGGATGTCCTGAAAACGGTTGCGCCGTGGCTCGTTACGGCATTAACGGGCGGGGTGCCGGGCATTGCTGCGATGGCCGCCTCGGCGATCGCCGGCAAGCTCGGTCTCACCGATGGTTCAGTTGACGCGGTTACGTCCGCACTGACCGGCCAGCAGATGACGCCCGAGCAGCTGCTCGCGCTGAAGCAGGCCGACGACGATTTCGCATTGAAGATGCGCCAGGCGGGGTTCACGCATGCGGAGAACATGGCCGGCATCCAGGTGCAGGCCGACAGGGTCGCGGCCGACGATCGCGCGAGTGCACGCAATTTTGCGGCGGCGGAGCACGACCATACGGCGCGAAATCTCGCCTACATGTATACGGTCGCGCTCTTTGCGGTGATTGGTCTCGAGTTCCTGCTGGCGGCCAGACAGATCCGGCTCGACGACGGCGTGACGCGCGCGCTCGATACGCTGTTCGGGATTCTGATTGCGATGGTGCTCGGCTCGAAAGAGTATTTCTTCGGCTCGTCGTCGCGCGCGGACAGGCAGGCTGCGGCGATCACGCAGTTTGCGGTGTCGCCGGATACCGTTGTTATGCAGGCAACGTCACCAGACCGCTCGCCTGTCGCCCAGGCGCCGGCAGGTGGCTGAAGCCGGCATTAGAAAGTTACTTTGACCGCACTTCCGTGCGCGGGAAAAGACAGGGCGACCGGAGGGCGTGCTGTAACACGCCCCCCGGTCGCCTTTCCACTGAACCAGCCAGTGAATTAGCCGAGGCCCTGACACCTACCGGTAGGCGGGCCGAATTCTAACTGAAAAACAAAAGGCAATTCCAAATATGGCAACCCCTATCGTTCCCTGGATCGGCGGCAAGCGCCGTCTGGCTGATCACATCATTCCGCGCTTTCCGGCACATGAGTGCTACGTCGAAGTCTTCGCAGGCGGCGCCGCACTGTATTTCATGCGGCCACCTGCAAAGGTCGAGGTGATCAACGACGTGAACGGCGAACTGGTGAACCTGTACCGCGTCGTGCAGCATCATCTCGAGGAATTTGTGCGCCAGTTCAAGTGGGCGCTCACGAGCCGCCAGGTGTTCGAGTGGCTCAAGCATACGATCCCGGAAACGCTCACCGATATCCAGCGCGCAGCCCGCTTCTACTACCTGCAAAAAAACTGCTTTGGCGGCAAGCTGGAGGGGCAGACGTTCGGCACAGCGACAACAACGCCGCCCGGCCTGAACCTGCTGCGCATCGAGGAAGAACTGTCCGCGGCACACCTGCGCCTCGCGAATACCTTCATTGAACGGCTCGACTGGGCGGAGTGCATCGAGCGGTACGACCGGCCGCACACGTTGTTCTATCTCGATCCGCCGTATTACGAAACCGAGGGATATGGCGTCTCCTTCCCGTTTGCCGAGTACGAGAAAATGGCGACGCGGCTGCGTTCGATCAAAGGCCGCGCGATCGTGAGCCTTAACGATCATCCGGCGATCCGGCATGCGTTCGAAGGTTTCCACATTGAGACGGTGGATATCAAATACACCGTCGGAGGCGGCGGTGAGCGGGCGGCCGCTCGCAAGGAACTGATTATCTTCAGTTGGGATGACGCGGCGCAGCCCGTGGGACTGTTCTAACCGACGATGCCGACGCGGACTATCGCGCCGGCATCGCGCTTACAGATCCTTGAAGGCGGGAAGGAGATCTTGCTCGACGAGTCGGATCTCGATGCGATTTGCCGTCTCGATGTGCTCGGGGTTCTTCATCGAGAAAGGAGCGTCTACGGTGCTGACGATGATGGTGCCGGTCTGCAGTTTTCCTGCCCCCGGAACCGGGATGAGATCGCGGGCTTCTGGCACGTGCTGTTGCGTGATGACCTTCGGCAAATAGATCATCCACCCGACTCCCGGCTTGTCGTCGAATACCTGCTTAGTGACGTAGCTCCTTGGGGAGACAGAAACGTAAGCGGGGTTGAATGCCGCGACCGTGGCTTTCACAATTTGCTGAACTGATGCAATGTCCGTGAGCACCGTAGCGTCCGAGATTTTTGCATCGAACGAGTTCGGGCCGACATTCTCGCCGACATGGCACGCGAGAGACGCGCCTTGCCCCTTGTTCTGATTCCCATTCCACAGCGCCACGAAAGTGCGCGACGGATCGGCTGAAAACTCATGCTTTAGGACTGCGAGGAGGGCAGTCGACGGTTTGGCGTCTTCGAACGCCGGATAGAGTAGTGCTTCGGCTACGGTATCGCCTTGAGCAAACCATTTCCCCAGGTTTGGTTCGATTGCACCCATCGTGGACGTGACGAAGTGTATGCGCGACAGGATCTCTTCGAAGTCTGTCGGAGCAAGTGAGGGGTCCCTGAACTGAAGGCTGAAGTCCATCTTGATCTCGGGTTATGGTTGTACGACGGATAGGACCGAGTTTCGCATCAACTCTTTGAGCAGGTATTCTCGCGGCTCAGGTTCTTCAAAGTACCACGTCAATCGCGTTGGCGGGAACGGCTTGATCGCGTCGGCCTGCCGCGAAATGTCTGAGATGGTCGTGGGCCAGCCTTTGAACCAATCGGCGGGTTCAAGTTCGCCGTCGTCATCGCGCTGAAGGAATCTGGCATACCGTGACTTGGCTTCTTGGAGCATGCAGTCTGCTGGCAGAAAGCCGTCGAAATAAACGCCTCCGAACAACCATTCTTCGTTCCATCCCCCCTCGTTGCTGTACGGCCGTCCCGAGATGCGACCTTGATACTCGCGAGAATGGTTGGACATATGGTGCTTCTTGTTCTCCGCTTTACCAGTTTCCTCCGGAGGGCACTTCTTACACTTCTCGCCGGTACGTGGCACGGCCTTGGCGTCGGTCTTTGCCTTGCTCTCGTCCTTCGGCGTGTCACTGGACAGGCTCGCTGTCCCCGCCAGTCCGACGCCGCCCAACAAGGCGGCGCCAGCTCGCACCAAGACCGGTCCAAGCTCCGCCAATACCCCCTCCAGTAGTGGAAGTGCTGCTGCCATTCTCAAGCCCCCCGTTGTATTCCGGATGTTGGACGCGCCACTTTATGACGCGAAAGTAATCGTGAAACCGTTCGTCTGGTGATCGGCCGGGCCGCGTGAGCCACGCTCGCGTGGCTGGCTTCGCGTAGAAGTTCGGCGCGTACGCTTCGATTCGCAAAAACGCCTCGACGTTTTCGTCGGCGTGGATGCCGAGCTGTCGCGCGGCGATGTACGCGTTCCAGAGACGCGTCGGCAAGGTCGTGTCGTCGGCAAATTTCGGATCTGCTTTGATGAGATCCTGCCTCACACGCTCGACGTATCCGCGCGCGTCGATCTCGGCAAGGCCCGCGACCTGTTCGCTTGTCAGCTCAAGCATGCGGGTGCACTCCCTTCAGTTTTCCATTTACTTCGACGAGCCAGTCGAATGTCGGGACGAAGAACTGCATGCGTTGCGTGAATTCCATCAGCGATGCCACGTCGGCCATGATGCGGGCATCGTAGAATCGGAGGAGGGCCGTGCGCCCATCCGGCAAGCGTACGTCGAGGCGGCTGCGTAGCTCGTCGGCGAGCGGTTCAATTGGATATCCACTGATCAGCCAGGACACGCCCGCGGAGCTGCTGGCCATTGCGGAAAGTACTCGGCGTATGTTGCCGGATGCTCTTTCGTAGTCGATCAACCAAGGCCCGGCGTCGGCAAGCGACGCGTCTGGCGTGTTATCAAACACAGCTACGGCCGACCGTAATCGTTGGGGCGACGATCCATTGGCCGCGTCAGCGTAGAGCAGGCCGTCGACAAGGGTGTACAGGTGCACCCGCATGGTCAATTGCTGTTGGCGCTCGGAGAAAAGCGCCTCGATCGAATTGCCGGCCATGGTTTCACCCGCGCGCGATCATCGTTGCAGCATTTCCGGCCGCAGACTTCAGGCATTCGAGGCAGAGCGTAGGCGAAGGGGCCAACGCTGCAGCGGCCGCGGCTACTGCACCGCCGGTCGTTGCTTCGTCGGCTCCGACGTCGTCGAACGTGGCGGCCGACTGCGAGGCGATCAGCGTCGCGCCGCACGCGGTTTTCATGCCTTCAATGGCGGTTTCGCGTCCACCGAAGTTGTGCGGGTACTTCCGCCCGGTGGCGGGCAGGATCGGAAAGATCCCCTTGCACTGCGGGCAAAGTACCTTGTGCCCGACGCTAGCGATCGGTTTCCCGTCTATGGTGGCGGTCGCGGTACCCTCCAGCACGCGTCCGCCATGTGTCGTCGTATCGCCGACGCAGATCATGGCTCGGGCCATATGCTCTCTCTAGGTGTGGTTTTCGTATGAATTTACCATTTTCAGAACCGCATCGCGATCCGGAGCGTTGACAGATGCTCGTTTGGTCGCAGCGCGAGATCTCGCCCCGCCATCGAAGGCTCCTAGGTAACCGCCGGCGGAGGTTTCCGGGCTAGTCTGAGTGACCGCGAAGAGAAAAACTTGTACTTCGGAGGGCGTACCCTATCAGCATTGATAGGTTTGCTCGCGTCCAAACGGCTACTACTATTTGCCCTCGCCGCCGTCGCAAACTTGCGTGACAGCGTTCGGTGAAACACTTCAAACGGCCACGGCGTACTGCGCGATTTGCATCGGAAGAATGCCATTCCGCACGGTACCCTTTAGAGCAATTTTCGGGAGATGACGATGAGTCAAGACACGCATACCCATGACAAAGACGCTTCAGCAATCGCGGAATGCACGGTAAATAACGTATCACGTTACTGGCTGACCTACGATTCGTCGTCCCAAAAGCTGGAGCATGGAGAAGTAACTCCTGACTATGGCCCGCAAGACGTGGCGCCACAAGAATCACGAACTTTCTCTATCCAATCTGACGGGTGGATGACGGGGTGTGAGGGAAATTTTTACTGGAAGGTGTCGGGAACAGAAAGCGGCATATTCCATGTACACCTGAAAAAGCCGTATATAGGCAACGGTAACATGTGGTCCGGTGTTTTTTCTGGCGCCGAGAATGTGATTACCGCCGGCCCGTCGTCATATGAGACTTCCGGGGATGACAATTTTTCCATCGAGGTTACCGTTATGGATCTATGATGAACGGGTTGACCCGGCTTCACGGACGGTTAGACAGTTGTGTCTTTCCCCTGTTTCGCGAATCCAGACCTGAGCGAATAGGCCGCCTCACCACGCCGTGTGGCGGCCCGGTTTTTCTGGACATCTATGGGCGACGTAATCGAGCGTCGAATGTAGCCGGTGCGCATTGTAAAAGCCCAGCTAGTCGATGGCGAGCGCTTGGGTGGTAGTGGAAAGCACCACGCCAGACATTGCGACGCCGGCCAATATAAGCGTCTCGGTCTCGCGCTCGAAGAATTGTCCCATTGGGAGATTGACTTTAAATGCGATGACGTGACGTGCGGGCACACGTACCGAACACGGCTCGAAATGTCCCACCGGAACTACCTATACCAAAGCGCGCGCCGCGGAAATCCGAAGCACTGCCGTTCACCGATTAGGGAACGTTGCCGCCGTGGCGCGGCAGCGCGAAATTCAGGCACCCGACTGGCGAATGCAACCGGGCACCAGCAATGCTGATTAGGAAAACCGCGTTTCCCAGAAACGCGAGTCAATCTACTCGCTCGACGATTCCGACCGCCTGCATAAATGCGACCAGCTTAGTTTCTTCGTCGGTTGCCCACTCTCTGTATTTCGCTTCGTCGTAGCTGGAGCTACCTAATAGACTGGCGGAGGTATCTAAACATTCTTTATATAGATCTGGTTCTTGGTAGAGCTTCCGATCCAGATCCTGTCGTTCGGCGATTCGACGCTGAATCAGTCTTCTCGCGCGGAGCTTAATCGCGTCCGGTTGCGGTTCTGGGATGTTGTCGTCCACGGGCGCGAGTCCAAACTCGTCGGTATGCGGAACCCTGACACGCTTGCAATAAAACCCTAACGACAGCATGTCGCAAGACGGATCGTCGAGCAAAACGTGGTACTCGTAATGCGGAAGCATATCGGCCTGCCACGCGCGCTCAGCGCGAAGCAACGAATGTATCACCCAGTTGCTCAGCCCGAGCGCAAACGAGTTCGAATACGAACTGGTGGAAAGCTTTTCGATATCGATGCGTCCATCTGTGAGGTCACTTTCCCTGACAATACCAGACGTGAGCAATTCTTCTTTCAGCTCCGGCCTTTCATCCAAGATCTCGTTCACGGCATCGACCAGTCGGACCATAGTTTGGGGGTCAACCATGTCTTTGTTTGACCGGGTCGTAATAAAAAATAACCAATCATCTTGACGATGGTTTGCTTGGTGATGCAAGAGGGAGAAAAGGGCGTTAACGATGTTCCCGCCTTTCACGCCGGTCGGACCCTCGGCGAATGAACCACACAGATCGATGTTAACGACGTCAAAGGATCTTTGGGCAGAAATCACGCGCGCATAAGCTACAGACTTGTTCACTGCAAGCTGTTCAAGACGATCCTTTACCACGTCCGACGCGGGATGGATGAAAGGAAGAGACCGGACCCGGTTCAAAAGTGCGGCTTCAAGGCCAATTTCGGGATTGTCGTCGCCGCTGTTGAGCCCGAGAAATTGCAGCGGTACGTTCTTTGCCTCGCACACCGGCTGAATCGATCGAACATCCAGAAGATCAGGCCCCGGCAAGCTCAAATATCGAACCGGTCTTTGTGATGCGACGAGGTCCAAGTTGTCAATGAGCCTCCCAATACTGTCGGCCCATTGCTTACTACGTACCCATTGTTTGCGGGGTTTATGCCAAGGCAAAAACTTCGTCCGAACCTCGAAGTTAACGTGATCCGTCGATGTCGGGGCAATCCCTTTTTCAAAACTATCGTCTGGATCGCCAAAATCAGCATTGAAATCGTTCATTTCTTGAAATCAACCGAGAAGATAGCAACAATTTTCTTTAGCAGTTCGTCGCGAGTGGCATCATCCATCGATTCGAACACCTTAAAATCAGCCAAAACTGTTGCAACGGCTTTTATCTGTTGCTCGAGAAGCTCTTCTCGCAATTTGTCCGACTTCGTGATTGCTTTTTTATCCTTTCGCGGACTGAATACAGTGGCCCGATCGAATACCAAGCCGCCTTCTGCTTGCCTGATCAGAGGCGGCGCAGAGGAAAACTCGATCTTTCGGGCTTGCTGCGACTGTGGAACCCCAGATACCACAATGCCGCGAATTTCATCTAACGCGGCGGACAGATTGCCCTGCATTCTCTCGCCGCTTGCGGTTGCAGTCAGCGATTTCTGACGTGTAATCAACTGCCGAAGCGAGTGGTGCACCCATTTTTTCAGAAATTGATAATGAGGGTGAGCAATATTGAACGACTCACGGTCGATGTTCAATGCGGCATCCAGCCCCCGGTGAACGAAGATCTCTGCAGTGATCTGCCGAAGACGATTTTGTTCGGAGATTTGATATTTTAGGAAATGTTCATCAAACAGAATTCCGCTTGCACCATTAATTCGAACCATAATGCCATTATGATCCACGGGCACGACGCTTTGCTGCCAGTAAAAATATGCTTCGAATTCAAGTGGTCCGCCGCTATATTCGTTAGGCAAACTCGCCATATCGGACTTTATCTTTCCGACGAATATAAGGGGACGCACTCCGTCGACAGTCCCGGCGGCATCGCCAAAGCGCAAGGGGCGGGCAAGCGAAAGTCCGTCTACTATGACTTCAAACGGCAGCGGCTCCGGATCGGTTGGTGCCGTCAAGGCAGTCTTTCCGCGAATAGTTTGCTGAGCTGTCAGTTCCAGCGACTGAACTTTCGGTCTTACGGTCTTGTTGCTCAAAGTGAACGACGACGTTATATCATCGCCCGTGAGATCGAAGGGATGCTTTCCAACGTAAGAGAGCGGCACTGACAGACTGAGCGTCCAAATCGTTCGCAGATACGTGTCTAGGACTTCATTCAGTCGAATACGCTCGGTCGTAGCTTTGGCTAGCGCGGTGACACCCAAAACCAACTTCTCGAATTTCTCTTTTGGGCTATCGTCAGGGATCCAAGGAAGTGACGGCTGGACGGCGAGCAATTCTCCATCTTCCCGACTTATGCGGCCGATGTGGAAAGATGGCACAGGTGGCCGATCGTAAAAATCGTCCGGGGCAGCTTCCCCGCTCAATTCAGCCAACAACTTCGCGCCCTGATTTTCTTCAGTATCGGTGGCCTCTGTGGGGTCTCCCTCGATGGCCGCCCACAATGCGGTGGATTGAAGGCTTTCCCGCACAAACCCCCGAATATCAAGCAACGTTATTTCCGTTCCTTGCGCGTCTACGTCTTCGGCCGGCAGCGTTTGGATCTTCACCTTTCCCGTTACGAACCCTTCTTCTTCGCTGTGTGACTCTTTCTGGGCATCGCTTTGTGGCATCAACAGGATGTCGCAGACGCGTCGAACCGCCTCACCCTTTACCTTCGTTACGATAAGCAGATGATGCGTAAGTTGTGAGATAGAAAAAAGCCCAATACCTAGGCGCAGTTGATGATATGGCTATCGATCGAATCAGCGATCGCTGTCAAGATGTCTCGCAGACACGAAAAAGTCCGCCTTGACGTGCTGGCTTGAATGTCGGGCATAGGGCAACACACACTTCTTACGCGGCTGAACCTGCGCTCCGTGCTCGGATTCGACCTATCTTTTCGATCGCGGCGGGTGCGTATTTCGGACGAACGTGACCGGCCGTTTCGGGATGGTGACCGGCGATTTCGGCAACGTGACCGGTCATTTCGGGAACGTGACCGAGCGGACTGGAAGGCAGGATTGGCGTTGCGCATGACATCAACTACGCGGGCTATGCTCGCCGGCTTTTGCCGGAGAGAGCATGCCCGCGCACCGGATGAACATGCGCATGATCAAGGACGTTTTACGACTTAAATTCGACGGCGGCTTCTCACACGATCGGATCGCCGCGTCACTGGGTATATCCAAGGGCGTGGTCACGAAGTACATAGGACTGGCCGGTGCCGCCGGGCTGGACTGGGCAAGCGCCTGCGATATGGATGAAGGCGACCTTGAGCGGCGGCTCCTCGGCAAGCCCACGGGGCCAGCAGGCTACGCCCAGCCCGACTACGGACGCATCCACCAGGAGCTGCGTCGCAAGGGCATGACGCTGACGTTGCTGTGGGAGGAGTACCAGGCCGAGTTCGCGGACCGGCAGACCTACCGCTATACGCAGTTCTGCGAGCACTACAAGGCGTTCACGAAACGCCTGAAGCGCTCGATGCGTCAGATTCACCGCGCCGGCGAGAAACTGTTTGTCGACTTCGCCGGCCCCACGTTGCCGCTGACGACTGGACGCCGCGCGCACATCTTCGTGGCAGCCATGGGCGCATCGAGTTACACGTTCGCATGCGCGACGCCAGCCGAAACGATGGAGGACTGGCTGGGCGGCATCGCACGTGCGCTGACCTTCTATGGCGGCGTGCCGCAGCTGATCGTGCCGGATAACCCGCGCGCGATGATTGCCGATCCCGATCGCTATGAACCTCGCGCCGGCGACACCGTGCTGGACTTTGCGCGTCACTACGGCACGTCATTCCTTCCTGCACGTGTATATCGTCCGCAGGACAAACCGAAGGTAGAGGTTGCGGTCCAGGTCGTCGAACGCTGGATCATGGCGCGCCTGCGTCATCACCGGTTTGAGTCGGTCCACTCGGTCAATGAGGCGATCCGCCCGCTGCTCAAGAACCTGAATGAGAGGCCGTTCCAGAAGCTGCCGGGATGTCGCGCCAGCGCATTCGCCCAGCTGGACGCGCCGGCACTGCAGCCGCTGCCGGCACAGCCCTATGAGCTCGCGCGCTTCAAGACAGTGACGGTTCACATCGACTATCACGTCGAGATCAACAAACACCGCTACAGCGTGCCGCACGCGCTGGTCGGTCTCAAGCTCGATGCGCGCATCACGGCGGGCGCTGTCGAACTGCTGCATCGCGGTCGCCGTGTCGCCAGCCACGCACGCAACGAGCGCGCAGGCGGCTACACCACCGTCGTCGAGCACATGCCGGCGGCGCACCGCGCTCATCTGGAATGGACGCCGCAGCGGCTGATTCATTGGGGACAGCAGGTCGGCGCGGCAACCGGCGTGCTTGTTACCCGGCTGCTGCAGGAGCAACGCCATCCGGAACACGGCTATCGGGCGTGCCTCGGATTGCTCTCGCTCTCACGTCGCTATGGCCGCGAACGTCTCGAAGCCGCCTGTGCGCTAGCACTGGAGCTGGGCGTGCACCGTTACCGCCACGTGCGCGACATCCTGATCAACAACCGCGACCGCGCAGCAGTGGCAACGCCTGCCGACTGGATCAGCCCGAACCACGCGCATGTACGCGGCCCCGGCTACTACCAATAAAGGATACCCACCATGATGATGCAACAGACACTGACGCAACTGCGCACCCTGAAGCTGGACGGCTTCGCTGACGGCCTGGAAGAACAACTGACGCAGCCCGGTGCGGCCAGCCTGAGCTTCGAGGAACGCCTGTCACTGCTGGTCGACCGGGAAGCCAGCTGGCGTGATGATCGCCGTCGTACCCGACTGCTCAAGCAGGCGCGCCTCAAGTATCCGCAAGCCGCCATTGAAGATCTCGACACGCGCGCTGGCCGTGGCGTTGATCCGCGCTCACTCACGAGTCTCGCGCTCGGTGACTGGGTCCAAGCCGGCTACAGCCTGCTCATCAGCGGTCCAACCGGCGCTGGGAAATCGTGGCTCGCTTGCGCCCTAGCCCAATACGCTTGCCGGCGCGGGCATTCGGCCTTGTATCTGCGCGTGCCGCGACTTGGCGAGGAGCTTCGCGTTCTGCACGGCAATGGGGGCTTCACAAAATGGCTGCTGCAGGTCGCCCGCGTTGACGTGCTTCTACTCGACGATTGGGGAATGGCGCCCCTCGATGCGATGGTTCGAAACGATCTGCTCGAGATGATCGATGACCGCTCGGCGGGAAAGGCGACCATCATCACCAGCCAGTTACCGATTGAGCACTGGCATGGATGGATCGGCGACGAGACCATCGCCGACGCAATGCTCGACCGTCTCATGCAGCGTCATCACCGGATCACGCTCACCGGTGAATCCCTCAGAAAGGCATCCCTAAAACCCAACGTCCTGGAGCCCGAACTCGACCAGAACTAACAAGAAAATCTACAATCAACACCGCGCAACGCCCAACCCCGCCGGATCGGTCACGTTCCCGAAATCGGCGGTCACGTTCGCCGAAATACGCAATCGCGGCGGGCGCTGTACCCTTCATCGCGAATGCGCAGCAGATTGACGCCACGCCGAGCGCAGAGAACATCATCGCAGGCCGATCTAGCCGAAGCGGCCCGTCGGATTTTTGCTCCTAGCAGGCTGCTGAAGTATCGGCGGTAATGTCATCGCTGAAGGCCCCTGAAGCGTTGATGGAAGACCCCCACTTGCCCCTTGGAGATCATGCGCGGCGCCGACACATTCACCGAGAGTTTGTTTTCCATGCGCAAGCTGGACGACTTCGTTCCGAAGTCGCATCCGTTGCGTTCGATCCGGGTGATGGCGAACGAAGCACTGGTGAAGATGGATCGGTTGTTTGCCGGGATGTACGAGGCCGACCTCAAGGGTGGGCGGCCGAGCATCGCGCCGGAGAAGTTGCTGCGAGCCATGCTGATCCAGGTGCTCTACAGCATCCGCTCGGAGCGCCAATTGATGGATCAGGTGCAATACAACCTGCTGTTTCGCTGGTTCATCGGCCTGGCGATGGATGACGAGGTTTGGGTACCGACGGTCTTCACGAAGAACCGCGAACGCCTGATCAAGCATGATGCGGTGATCGAATTCTTCAACGAAGTGGTGGCGATCGCTGAGAAGAAGTGCCTGCTCTCGGGAGAGCACTTCAGCGTGGACGGCACGCTGATCCAGGCGTGGGCGGGGCACAAGAGCTTCGTGCCCAAGGACAGTGACGATCAGGACAGCGACGGCGGCAACGCAGGCGACTTTAAAGGCGAGAAGCGCAGCAACGAGACGCATGAGTCCCGGACCGATCCCGATGCACGGCTCTATCGCAAAGGCAATACGGCCAGCGAATTGCGTTACATGGGCCACACGCTGACCGACAATCGACATGGTCTGGTGGTCAACGCGTGCGTGACGCGCGCTGACGGGCACGCCGAGCGCGAAGCGGCCAAGGTCATGATCAACGACGCGCGGCAAGCGGCAGAAGATGCGAGCGCAGAAATCACGCTGGGCGCAGACAAGGGTTACGACGCACAGGAATTCATCGAGGCGTGCCAGCAGATGAAGGTCACACCGCACGTTGCGCAAAACACCTCGGGGCGGCGTTCATCCGTGCCCGATACCATTGCCTCGAGCGTGGGCTACGCCATTTCGCAGCAAAAGCGCAAGTTGATCGAACAAGGCTTCGGGTGGGCCAAGACCGTGGGGCGCATGCGCCAGGTGGTGGTGCGCGGGTTGAAGAAAGTGGACCAGATGTTCGTGTTGAACATGGCTGCCTACAACCTCGTGCGCATGCGCTCACTGACACAAGTCCGTCTGTAGCAGCGAAAAACGCGGCAATGAAGCCAGAAATTGGCCTCAAACTGCCGAACAAGCGTGGAATTCACGTTGAAATTGCACAATGCGATAAACCTTGTGGCGAGAGCCGCGTAAGTGCAGAAAGGCTGCTTCTGTCGGACTGTATTTCAGCAGCCTGCTAGTGCTCGTCAAAATGTGCCGGTCGGCAATCCAAGCGTAACCGAGCTGCCACATCGTTAATCACTCAATTTCAGTGTCCTACCGCACATAAACCGAAGCGATTTGTTTTCGTTTCTAGATTCTTTCGTCTACATTACTTTTTTACTACGTCTAAGAATTGGAAAATCATGTCAGTGACCTTCTTTATCTGCACGAAAAACGCGATTGGAAAAACGCATGTCGTTGTTAAGGATAAGAACAATGGCATGCAGATAATCTTGAACGAGGATATTCCCCAAGACGATTGCCGAGAAGTGACGGCGAACGGAGATGCCTCCGATGAAGCGAACATTGAATATTCGCTTAATGGTGGTAGTTCGTATGGGCACCCCTATATTAAAAGCGGTGAGCGCGTGAACGTTTTCTAACGACCAACGTAATCTTTGATAGTCCGTTCCCAATCTAGGAGGTTATGTGAAAACCGCGCGAGGGTTAGCTATATCGGGTGTGTTGGGTGTGCTCGCACTTTTACCGGGCACGGCGGCCGCTGGTAAAACAGTTGACATTCTCGTAGGCGAGGGGGGCGATCGACCAAAGTGGGAAGGGATGGAGTACCCATGTGGCCACGGGGCGAAAGACTACGTCCAAAAAATTGGCGCCGGGATTTGCACGAAGTATGACGGAGACGGCAACGCACAAAAAGGTAGCGGCTTTTCACTAACGCCAAAATCTGTTGTCAACGGTGGGGGATGTGGTTGGACTGTGTATCAGATCTCCTGCAGCGACTGAACAATTTGAAACTCCGTTTCGGCGCGCGGCTTTCGTCGTTATTGACCGCAGTTTTCTCGGCTAGTTGCTAGTACATGCAGCAACTACGTGACTGGCGAGACAAGTCTCCGCATTCGCGCTGGTTTCGTGGCTTTGATTTACCGGCTTGCGTTCTCGAATTGCTGACCGCTTTGAGACTTGCCATCGGAGTAGCGTGAATTGAATAATCGGGTCGCAAACTGCCTACAGCATCTCCAAACGAGGCGTGTGGGCACTCTCGGCTCCAAAGCTTTCCGTCGAAGAAAACGGCGATATCAGACGGCGGTTCGAGTCCGAAAGCCGCCACACGGTTGCGAGAGCTCGAACGGCTGAGGTGGGTCGGGAGTACGCATTGACGACGGTCCGCTCCCGGACCGCGAGATTCCTCTGGCCGCTTTCCGGCGATGAAATTGAAGAGCGGGCTGACGCAGCCCGACCCTCAACGGTCAGTCATGCTTCCCGGAAGCGGCCCCTCAGAGGTGGTAACTTGCGCTCTTAGTGACCGACGTTTAGACGCATTTTCAGGGAATATGCGCCTATCGTTACGAATGAGCACAGTTGGCTTTGCGCGTTACCCCAAGGGGGATGTCGCTCGTGCAGTGGCACGCCGTACTGCTGGTTTCGTGGCCAGTTCATCCAGGGTGATGACGAACTCGAAGCCCTTGTCGTTCTCACGCGTCATCAGAAATCCAAGTTTGCGATGGAAAGCGACCCAATTGCTTCAGCGAGACGCAGAACCTGTGGGCCAAAGCCTCGTCCCTGGACCCTTCCCGAAACAGCAACAGGCCGATGAAAGCGATGTCGGTCTCTGGATAGCCACGCACCATTTCGAGACAACCGACCACCTCGGTGTCGTGAGCGATTTCGTAGACGAACTTGTCCGAGCGGCCTTTGCCTGGCGGCAGCGCATCGAGTACCTCAATGGCGGCGTTCGGAGTCGGCAACTTGCCCTCGACAGCTACGCTATAACCTGGAGCACCTTTCCGCACAGCTTGCAGCCGATCTATGTCGTTCGTTAGCTGGCGGTCGATCTGGCGTAGCGTGGGTATGGACATGATCTTGGCGATTCCGGGGGGGGGGGCGAGCGGCATCGATTGTCGACTATCCGAGAGTCGGTGTCGATTGACCGCTGTTGGCCGATGGCGGGCGGACAGAAAGGTAGCGAGCGTAGCCGATGGCGTAGCTCGTTG
Source organism: Paraburkholderia terricola (assembly GCF_003330825.1). Taxonomy (NCBI): domain Bacteria; kingdom Pseudomonadati; phylum Pseudomonadota; class Betaproteobacteria; order Burkholderiales; family Burkholderiaceae; genus Paraburkholderia; species Paraburkholderia terricola. Next base: position 2,541,823 of record NZ_CP024941.1, on the reverse strand, counting down.
ATCGAAGCCTTGTCAGGCGGTGCGCAGGTACTGCTGCATCATCGGCATATGCTACCAGTCGCAGCCTGGATGATAGAGAGGGCGGCCGAACGAGCCCTGACGCAGACTTCGCTCGATCGCCGCGGGTTATGCGAGCGCCAGAAATCGGACCCATCTCAGCCGTTCAATTAGACGCAATTGAAACGACCGCTCTAGAGGCGAAGCAGCCGATCAGTCGTCAGCATTGGCTCTGACACAGACGACTGCATGTGACCGCACACGCCTCTACTGCGCCGCTCACGGTGACTGCCCGCCGCTGTGAGGCAACTGCGACAGCAGCGGGGAGACAGCCGAATTGCTTACCAGCGGTAACCAACGCCAGCGCCTGCTCCAACCGAGCCGTGACCCGAAACAGCGGTCGTGATCGAGCCTTTGACCATCCACTTTTGCGTCGCGACCGAGAGACCCACTGCCATAGCCGACTGACCGCCGTAATTGCCTGCGCCAAGCGCGACAACTTTTTCGCCCGGCAGGACAGCCTGCGGCAAGTTCGCCATAGCGATAGCGCTCGCCGTGCCGGCGGCAGCATCCTTGCGATTTTTCGACATTTCATCGCGCACCGAATTGATCGCGCCGTCCAACTGGCGCTTGTTCACAGCATCAGTCGGAGCCGTACCATCTGCAACGTTGGTAATTTGACGCTCAGCACCCGGCGCACCGACCGAAACCGTGTTGTCCCGGTCTGCAACTGAATTTGCACCCAGGGCAACCGAATTGTTCGCGGTGACCTGGGAATTTGCGCCGATAGCAGTTCCGTTCGTGGCGGTGACGTTCGAACCATCACCGATTGCAGTTCCATTCGTGCCTGTGACCCTGGAGCTCGTGCCAATGGCAGTTGCACGTGCAGCCGTGACCGTCGTGTGAGTGCCGATCGCCGTACCGTCCTGGCCCGAAACATTCGAGCCGTCACCGACAGCGGTTCCGTTGGGAACGGACACGACCGAATTTGTGCCAACTGCCGTACCTGTTGGATCGGCTACCGTGCCGTTCGACCCGGTTGTCGAAATAGTGTTGACGGTGGTTGTGAGTGACGTCAGGTTATTCGACAGTGCCGCAACCTGCGAAGCGATCGAGAAAAGCTGGGAGCCGTTCACGGCGTCGGTGCTAGTGGCGCTGATCTGCCCTGCGGCGACATTCTGCAGCTGATGTTCCTGGCCGACCGCGCCGATACTCACGACACCAAGCGGTGTCGCGCCTGCGAAGCCACCGAACGTGACCCCGTTCAGCGTGACGCTACTTACGTTCGTTGCGGCACGTGTGACCGCGCCGGAACCGAGCGCCGTCGATTCGTTGGTCGAAGCCACCGCCGCATTACCGATCGCAATTGTGTTGGTGCCCGTCGCTTGGGTGAGCGTGCCCAGCGCAATCGCGTTGGCCGACGCGGCATTCGCATTAAATCCAACCGCGACAGAAGTAATTGCTGATGCGGTTGTAGATTGACCAATTGCAATGGCCGATCCCCCACTTGCCAAGGCTTGGTTGCCAATCGCTGTTGAGCTGCCGCCGCTTGCCGTCGCTAAGGGACCTAGTGCTGTTGCACTGTTGGTACTTGCGACCGCTCCGGTGCCTACCGCTACGGTATTCAGATCAACTGCCGAGGCATTCTCACCAATAGCGATTGCGTTCTGGGCAGTCGCCTGTGCGCGGGCAATTGCAACGCTACCGATCCCGGATGCGACGGAATCGACACCGACTGCTGTAGCGTCACTCGCATTCGCGCTCGCCTGAAAACCCACCGCCGTTCCGCCAGCGGCTGAACTATTGGTACCGACCGCCGTCGAGAATTCAGAAGTAGTGTGTGCAAGAGCACCGATTGCAGTCGCGTCACCGGTCGTCGTGGTCGCCCCACCGCCGAACGCTACTGCTCTCGTGCCATTTGCGACCGAATTGGCGCCAACCGCCGTGGCATTCGTACCATTCGCCGTGACAGTATCGCCCAATGCAGTCGCGGCCCCCCCCTGCGCTGACACATTGACACCGACAGCGGTATTCTGGCTTGAGCCGTCGGCTCCGGCGACTGCGGGGAACGTGCCGCCTGTGGTCGCTGTAGGCGCCGCCGCAGCGCCCCCGATGGTCTCATTGATCCCCGCGTTTTGACCGCCGACTGCAAGGTTATCTGCGTACGCCTGACTCACCGGCAGCAGCATCAATGCCGTCAATACCGCCAGCGCCGCCTTTGATTTCAATGGGGTTCCGCCCTGTCCCACTTCCGCTTGCCCCGGTTCGCCCTGCACGCCGCGCTGCGTCTCGGCCGCCGCTACCAGCGTCCCAAGTCGACGATTCCAGACCAGCTTATATCGGCTCTTGTTCATTGCGTTTTCCTTTCTTAGTTAACTGATCGAAAAAAGAGTAGTCATGTTTGGTCTCCGTCATAACACCTAATCCCGAATATTAGGATTTCTAATTATCTATTGTGCTTTGTGCAGACGAACGGTAATTGGAAAGATCTAACAATCAGGTGCCTTGGTTAATAAGGCGAGCAGCATCGCCGCGAGAGTTAATCGTCGCAGACAGAAAGCTCAGTGTTAGCCAAGGTTACGGCAGTTGGAGCAGAAACTTTAGGTAATATTTTTCTGAGACTTGTGTGCGGAAATCCTTCCAGAAGTCGAACCCAAAGGCGGTCCAACGGTTGCACGCATCAAAAATTCGGCTCCTGCCCAGTGAATTCCGGGCTGGGCGTGCCGCGACAAGGTAAGACAATGTAAGTTCCCGCAATTCGTCGTCGAGACTTTCTCATAGGCGAATTGACTTGTCTACATAAACCCATAGGGAGTCGGATGGCCTTGCGATATTTAACAATTACGCAACAGCAAAAAATCCTCACTTCGTCGTGAGCGAGGGTGATTGGCTTTCGCAGTATGTCGACAGCATGACAATGGCTTGCGACTGGCTCAGAATCACCGCGGCAAGATCCCGAATAAGGCCAGACCCGGAGCGCATGCACCGAGCGTCCTTCCGCTGTTCCGTGTGCGTTCCGGCGTCCTGCGCAAGAATGCTCAGACGGTATCGCCGCCAGCTGAAATCTGTTCGCTTGTCGCGAATTGCGAGCGTTGACGGGCAAGATGAAAAACTCGTCGGAAACGTTCGCTCCAACGAGCGCGCCGACGACCAACACCTATACATGCCCGCATATCCCGGAAGGGCATTGGTCGGCGATTTGGTCCACGCGTCGACGCGTGCGAATCTCATGCAGACGAGCGATATTCAAGTGTTCCGAACAATCGAATGTCTCAATCGCCGCGATGGCCAAGGACAGGAACTGGCCGGTCGCTGCCTGTCGTCGAACGAGTTATGACGATCCGTGGCAATGGCCGCGGTGCCATGGAGGTGCCATGCACGTGGATTCCGACGCCGGGTGATTGATCTGAAAGAATATTTGTCTAAAATGGAGCGGATCAAGTATTCGACGGCGCTGCCGGTGCGCCGTCTCGGGCAAATGCCCGACTGATCTCATCAGTCCGCCGGGCGCGACTCCTGATCTCGTTGCGAAACAGATCGGACGGTCTTGGAATGCAAACCGCTGCAAAGGTTTGCTTGACCAGAGAGGTATGTCGTGTCCGAATTGCGTGCGAGGTATTGGGAACAATTTTGTGGATTCCGCCGTTGTTCACAACGTCGATATTCCATCTCCAGTCTTCATAGCCGATGTTGTTCTTGAGGTCGGTTCCGGTGTTGGGAACAGCCCTCAAAAACTGCCTGGACGTGAAGACCAACGAAGTCCATGCGTTCGTGTATGCGAGATGAGCCAGATGGAAACTGGGATCCTCCATATCCACGTGCAAGAAAATATGGGGCGTTACGCCAAAGTAGACATTGACCTCCGGGTGCCACGCGACGTTTCGCGGGTCGGCTTCGGCTGCTTTATAGGCCTCAAGTAGCCAGTTGGCCCCCCAAATGTCGTCCGCGTCGAGGAAACCGATCCATTTGCCTCTGGCTTCGTTTGCAGCGGTGTTGCGGGCATAGCCGGTATCGCCGTGCTGCACTGTCACTACTCTCAGGTCGGCGCGTTTGGCGGCGAACGATTCGAATACGTGCAGTGTCACCTCGGTCGGCCTATCGAGCACCGCGAGCATCTCCACTCGCAATCCCGATGCAGCAGCAATGTCAGCGCACCTGCTTAGACTGTTGAGCGAAGCGTTTGCCAAAAGGCCTTCAGAATGGCCGTTTATGACGGCTGTGATATCAAAATTGGTCATGACTTAACAGGCTGCTGAAGTATCGGCGGTAATGTCATCGCTGAAGGCCCCTGAAGCGTTGATGGAAGACCCCCACTTGCCCCTTGGAGATCATGCGCGGCGCCGACACATTCACCGAGAGTTTGTTTTCCATGCGCAAGCTGGACGACTTCGTTCCGAAGTCGCATCCGTTGCGTTCGATCCGGGTGATGGCGAACGAAGCACTGGTGAAGATGGATCGGTTGTTTGCCGGGATGTACGAGGCCGACCTCAAGGGTGGGCGGCCGAGCATCGCGCCGGAGAAGTTGCTGCGAGCCATGCTGATCCAGGTGCTCTACAGCATCCGCTCGGAGCGCCAATTGATGGATCAGGTGCAATACAACCTGCTGTTTCGCTGGTTCATCGGCCTGGCGATGGATGACGAGGTTTGGGTACCGACGGTCTTCACGAAGAACCGCGAACGCCTGATCAAGCATGATGCGGTGATCGAATTCTTCAACGAAGTGGTGGCGATCGCTGAGAAGAAGTGCCTGCTCTCGGGAGAGCACTTCAGCGTGGACGGCACGCTGATCCAGGCGTGGGCGGGGCACAAGAGCTTCGTGCCCAAGGACAGTGACGATCAGGACAGCGACGGCGGCAACGCAGGCGACTTTAAAGGCGAGAAGCGCAGCAACGAGACGCATGAGTCCCGGACCGATCCCGATGCACGGCTCTATCGCAAAGGCAATACGGCCAGCGAATTGCGTTACATGGGCCACACGCTGACCGACAATCGACATGGTCTGGTGGTCAACGCGTGCGTGACGCGCGCTGACGGGCACGCCGAGCGCGAAGCGGCCAAGGTCATGATCAACGACGCGCGGCAAGCGGCAGAAGATGCGAGCGCAGAAATCACGCTGGGCGCAGACAAGGGTTACGACGCACAGGAATTCATCGAGGCGTGCCAGCAGATGAAGGTCACACCGCACGTTGCGCAAAACACCTCGGGGCGGCGTTCATCCGTGCCCGATACCATTGCCTCGAGCGTGGGCTACGCCATTTCGCAGCAAAAGCGCAAGTTGATCGAACAAGGCTTCGGGTGGGCCAAGACCGTGGGGCGCATGCGCCAGGTGGTGGTGCGCGGGTTGAAGAAAGTGGACCAGATGTTCGTGTTGAACATGGCTGCCTACAACCTCGTGCGCATGCGCTCACTGACACAAGTCCGTCTGTAGCAGCGAAAACGCGGCAATGAAGCCAGAAATTGGCCTCAAACTGCCGAACAAGCGTGGAATTCACGTTGAAATTGCACAATGCGATAAACCTTGTGGCGAGAGCCGCGTAAGTGCAGAAAGGCTGCTTCTGTCGGACTTTATTTCAGCAGCCTGTTAATCGAGAAACGACGGAGACACAGACAAGGTCTTGCAAAAATGGTCCCACGAGTGCTCTTGCCTGACCCAAGCCATCATTCGCCTGGCGCGCTGGCGGGCCTCATCGGGGGAACGGCGAATTTCGCGAAGCGCGTCCACGTAGGGAGCCGCGTCCTTATATTCCCGGATCAACCAGCCGGTTTGCTCAGTGACAAGGTCGGGAATTCCGCCGACAGCGGACGCGACGACCGGTATGCCCATGCAAGCTACGTCAGCCAAGGTGAGCGGCAGGCCATCCCAGAGCGAGGTGTACAGAAAGGCGTTGTACTCATCGACGGGTAATTCCGATGTAGCGGAAAACGGACCCTTGACGGTCAGGTTGGGCAGCACGTTTGCAAAGGTTCTGAGCTTCTTCAGATAGGCGTCGTCGCCGTAGCCATAGATGTCGAAATGAAAGTCTGTTGCCAGTTGGGCGATCTCTATCAGCAGATCCACGTTTTTCTGCATGCAAAAACGGCCGGCCCAGATAACCCGGTTGCCCTGTGGCGAACCGGTTTTGAATTTCCCGATAGACACGTTGCCAATAGGTTGATGAAGCGTGATCATCCTCGCGCGCAGGCTTGCCGGTACACCATAGTCGTTCGCGAGTTCATGCATGAAGCCGGCGTTGTCAAAATAGACTTTCGTTAGAAATGGCAGGCTGTCTCGGAAGTGTGTGTCCGCATACCCTGCCGCTCGGCCGTCGGCGGTGTAGTCCCGGCAAAACAGGCAGGCGTAGAGATTCGTCACTTTGCCAAGAGCGGCACCCTTCTGGACAATGCTGTCCCAGCACGCGCCGCTGTTGACGTTCAATACTGACTTCGGACGCAGAGCCAGGATTAACGACTCCACCATCTGAATCCTGTCTGACCGCGTTAGCGACGATCCAAATTCCGATAGGACACGAACATGTGCTCCGACCGGCAGCCAGTCGATCGAGTCACTCCGGTCGTGATCTGTAAGCACGACGAGCGTCGAATCATTGCCATGGTGCTGAATGGCGGCCCGCACCGCGTTCGCCGCGGCCAGATCGGCGCCGCCGCGCACGAGCCACGGCACAAAGACGATGTGATCGAACGCGTGAGGCAGCGAATCGAAAAGCTTTTGCCATGCAACGATTCCCGGCCAGGACTGGCCGCCGTAATTGAAACCCAGCAGCGCGGGCTCGACCAAGGTAGCGTCAAGCAAGATCGTGCTCTCGAGTTCCCCGGCTTCCGCCACCATCTTTTCGATTTTGTCTAATATGCGCGGCTGCAGTCCGCATCGGCGACCCTCGGCCTTGCCGATCGTGATGTAGTGGACGAGCGGTTGCAAACCGCTCTGAGCCACGTCCCGGTAAGCCGATGCGTACCAATGGCCATCGAAGAGCCGGTGTGCGCGCCGGCCTTCGAAGCTTCCATGCCGGACGTAGTGATCAAGGGGATCAGGCAGGATCGCCAGATCGGGGTAGAGCTGAAGATACAGGTCACGGTCAAACAGCCCTGACTCAGCGATAATTTCCCTCGCCTTCTCGACGGATAACCCAGGTTCAGCACCAGTGTGCGACGTGGCGCGGTTGGTTTTCCGATCAGCCCCCGGTAACGTGACGGCGTGCGTTTGACGGCCTTCCGAATCGCCGAATTTGATGTAATGGACCAGCGGATTCACGCTGGCGAGCCGAACGTCCGGGTAGTCTTCCAGATAGCGGTTTCCGTCGAACATCGGGCCGGGTTGACGACCTTCTTTCCATCCGTGACGTACGTAATGGATGGCTGGGTCGACGGCCGCATCCGCGACGTCCGGGTTTTCATTCAGGTAGTACGCCGCATCGAAAAGCGACGACTGCCGAACTAGCCTGGCATCGTTGCGAGGCAAATTCAATGCATAGGCCATGGGCTCGACAAGGCTGCCAGCGCGTTTTCGTGCAATGCGAAATAGATCAAGAACCATGGCGATATTTAATTTGCCCGACTTGAAAATTAGATTGTCTATCGGTTGATATTGGAGTTGGTCACGAGGGAATCGATTACCGCTTGCTTGTTTTCGTTATCTTTTTTGTACGCTTCCCATTGCTGCTCGAGCCACGCTTTTCCTTCCGTCAGCAGGTTGATCTGACCGTTGAGCGCCGCTATCGCTTCTTCTAGATACTCGATGCGGTCCCTTTCCTGCGTAAGGGACTCCGTCAAATCTTGTTTCTCGCGTGCTAGTGCGGAATTGGCGGAATACATTTCTGCCGACGTTTCCACCAGCAGATGCGTGGCGGATGCGAGCTGCTGTGGAAAGGCCGCCATATTTTTTGCGAGAGTTAAGACCGCCGCCGATCGCATGTGCGCCGAGTCCTTACTCATCGAACGGGCATGGAGCCGATAGTAGGCAAGTTCACGCGAATGAAACCTTGCGTTGAACCCGGCGGCAGCAATGCGGAGCCACATATCCCAATCACAGCATCCGCCCAATGATTGATCGAAGCCCCCGACCATGTTTAGTGCCGATGCTCGGACCATCACGCAGACCGGCGGGAAATATCCGCCCAATAGAAGCGACGCCAAAATATTCCCGCTTAACTGATCTCTCGCATGCTCGATCTTATGAGCGTCTGCGATTTCTCCTTCCTCGCCAACGCGAACGATGTCGCTATAAGCCATGCCTGCATCTGGCGTCGCCGCGAGAATATGCTTCAGATCTTCAAGCATCGTTGGCGCCAGCCAGTCGTCGGCATCGAGAAACACGAAATACTCGCCGTTACTGACTGCGATTCCAGTATTGCGCGCCGTCGCCACACCGGCGTTGGTTTGCCGGATGAGCCTGATACGTGGGTCGTTCAGCGAGCGCACGAGGTCCGACGGATCTTCGTCGGAGCCATCGTCGACGACGACTACTTCGAATTCAGTGTGGGTTTGCCTGAGAACGCTTTCCACACTTTGACGAAGAAACCTTAATTGATTAAAAAAAGGTATTACCACCGAAATTAAAGGCATCGACGTTATCAAGTGAGTTGGACCTGTGAAACCAGTTGTTTCGAAAAGTAATCGAGCATTTTGCTCATGCCATCTCGCAAGCCGGTAGTCGCGGTCCAGCCAAGCAACTGTTCAGCGCGCGATACTTCGAGGACGTTGACCGGAACATCGAAATATCTCGACGATTCATATTCAACACGGATCGGTCGCCCCAGAATGTCGCTGATCGTTTCGACGATTTGCTTCAGGGACGTTCCATGCCCCGATCCGATATTCAAAATGGGCTCGCTCGAGCCGAACGCGTCGGGATCGACTTTTATCGCCGCGGAAAATGCGCCCACCACATCGTCGATATAAAGATAATCGCGGACGATTGAACCGTCGCCCCAGATCCGGATTTCGTGTCCGGTCAACGCGCGCCAGGCGAAGATCGACGCCGCCCCAAGTTGTCCCTCGACATTTTGGCCGGGTCCGTAAGGGTTGCTGATACGGAGGATGCGAGCATCGACACCGAATTGGCGGCGGTAAAGCATCGCGTAAACCTCCGCTGATACTTTCGAAGCGCCGTAGAGTCCTAGCGGCCTCAAGGGATGCGCTTCCGAAACCGGCGTTGTCTCTGGGGCGCCGTAGACGGTGCCGCCCGACGAAGCGAAAACCATTGGGAGGCCGGGGCGTCGCCGAAGTGCCTCCAGCAAACCCACCGTGCCCACCACGTTGGTTGTGACGTCGTCCAATGGCAGCCTGTCCGCTGTCTTGGGAACCGTTGACCAGGCGAGATGAAAGACGCCATCGACACCTTCCAGTGCGTCATGCCAAGCGTCGACCGACGCGCCAAGAGGGCATTGGACGTTGAACGCTCCCGGCACCATGCGCCTTACCGCACGACGAACGTCGTGCCCCTCCAGCCGAAGGCGGTCAACGAGCGCCCGACCAATGAAGCCGGAGGCGCCGGTCACCAGATAGGTTTTCTTTTTCAATTCGATGAGGATTGCCGAGTGCGAGCCGGGTGAAAAATAAAACTCGTCAGGGCGTGCACTCTAGCATGGGCATTTTCTGCGTTTTTTCGCAAAAAGCCGGCTGAGGCTGATATTAAATGCCGGTTTATTACTGCGCGCGCAATAAATCGGATTCTGCTTACAAAGCGCCAGAGTCTCTAACGTGCAATTGAGGAATATTCCCAATGTAGGAGGCGCAAATTCTCGGTCCGCGAGAACGCCCTGCGATCCGCTTCGGCTAGTAAGACAGGTGATTCACGCAAACTACGAGTTGCGGATGGGCGCCGCCTCGGTCGCAGCATGCGCTTGTCCGCCGGCTGCAAGCCGAGTGCAAGCTCGCTGGGCGTAGAATGCCGCCTTTCCCGACCTATCCGCGACAGCCTCGCGAACCGAGCCCGCCTCATGAACAAGCCACCGCGCAAGAAGAATCCGACCTTCGGCATTGCCGTTTTCATCGTGGTCGCGGTATTGCTCGTGATCGCCACGCTTTTCTATAACGCCATCACGGAAAAGCGCGATTTCGACAATCAGAATGCGACGGCGCCGTCGATTTCCTCCACGGCAGCCGCCGCGGCTACCGTCGCCAGGCCCGCAAGCGGGCAGGCGCAATAGAACGGCACGGTTCATCGGTTCGACAACCACGCCCGAATCACCGGCGACCTGCCGCGCACGCTAAAAACCACAACGCCCTAACGCATTGGCGCGGGTGCGCGACGCGACCTCTGCCGAGGGTTGGCAGGTGCGCGACGTTCTTCCCCCGCGCGTCGCCGTGTCAGCCTTCCGGCAGGCGAATCACGCTCGCGTCCTTGCGAATCTGCGCCGACGCGCTCAGCATCTGTTTGCACTGGTGGGCGAGCAGTTTCATGTCATTTACGGCGTCCGCCGGATAGTCCGGGGACTTTTCGGTTTCGACCACCATCGCATCGAGCTCACGGTTCAACAGTTTGATCTGTTCGCCCTGCTCGGCGGGCAGCGCCGTGCAGGCCTCGGCTTCGGTCAGATTGTCGCGAACCACGCTCAGCGCGCGTTGCAGCGGCTGTAGCGAAACACCGTCGTTCTGCTGCGCCGAGGTGCGCAGCAAAGGCGCGACCACGGTGATCTGCGAGGCGAGCACGTGGCTGCGCACCAGCAGGTCGTTCAGTTCAGGGACGAACTTTTGCGCGGACTTCGGTTCGAGCATCATGCGCTGAAACGCCTGGCCCAGATTGGCGAAGGCCACATGCACGTTCTTGCGCGCGAGCCGGTAGCGATAGTCGCGATCGAGCGCCGTGGCAGCGGCCGCGGCGGCAGGGGAGGCGCCAGTCGCCGGCGGTTTGGCGGGCGGGCTGGCGACGGCGGCCGCACCGGCATGCGCAATCGCGTTGGCGTTCGTTTCCGCACCTGGCCCGCTGCCGGTACCACTACTCACACCACCACTCGCTCCGCGACTTGTTCCAACATCGACCCCGCCGTTGGCGGCGGCCAGCGCCGGTCTGGGGATATCGATCGCCGGATCCGCCATTGCCGCGGCCGGCGCGCGCGCACCCGCCTCGGTCACGGTGGCGATCACGGCGGCGGCCGGCTTGCCGCTCCACCACCAGCTCGCTTCCAGATACTGCCGCGTGGCGCTGATCATGTTGTTGACGAGCTTGCCCATCAGCCGGTATTCCCAGTACGGGAACAGATGGCTCGCCGCGATGGCGATCGCGCATCCCACCACCGTATCGATCACGCGTTCGCCGATGATGCGCATGCTGCCCGGCGCCAGCAGATGGAACATCAAGAGCACGTAGGAAGAGGTGAACACCACGCTTGCCGCATAGTTGAACAGCAGCAGGCTGTAGCTCATCACCATCGACGCGAACATCACCACCAGCAGGATGTGCGGTTCCTTGACGAAGATGATCAACGCGATGCTGGCCGTGCAGCCGATCAACGTACCGACGATCCGCTGCCCATTGCGCTGCTTGGTGAGCGAATAGCCCGGCTTCAGAATGATGACGGTGGTCATCACGATCCAGTACGCGTTGGTGAGCGGCAGCAGGCGGCCGAGCCAGAAGCCGACGGCGACCGCGATCGTCACCCTCAGCGCATGGCGGAAGCTCGGCGAGGCCATCGTCAGGTTCGAGAAGATCTGGCCGAACGGCACGCGGCGGCTCGAGACGAAGCGGCTGAGCGCCTGGTCGAGGCGCAATTCGGTTTCGGTCGCGCTCGGATCGCCCGACAGGCTCTTGCGCATCTTGTCGATCAGCCGCGTGGCGCTCCAGATGCGCCGGAACGTGGACGACACCGCCGAATACGCCTCGGGATTCTTCGCCGGCAGGTCCTGCTTGCGCATCAGTTCGATCTCGAACTCGATGGCGCGCAATTCCGCCTTCACGTTGACGCGCATGCGCGGCGCCTGATTTTGCAGCACCGCGAGCCCGATCTCCTCAAGATCCGCGGCCGCCTTGCGAATCAGGTCGCGGTAGAACACCAGCAGATCCGAGCCGCCGAACGTATTGCGCACCAACGGGTAATCCGTATGCGTGCCGACGAACAGTTCGTGAAGATCGACCGTATTGATGAACAGATTGAACAGCATGGCGCGGCGCGGTTCGAGCTTGCCGCTCTTGAGCCTGGGCAGGTTGCGCAGCACCATGTCGCGCGCGGCGTCCTGACGCTCCACCGCCGCGATCTGCTTGTCGACCAGATTCCGATAGCACTCGTCCAGATCGTTGTCGAGATCGTAGAACGCGGCCCGCGCGAGCAGATAGTCGGCGCACGCGAACACGCTTTCGGCGAGCGCCTGCTGCTCGATGCGATGCATCATCCAGCGGCTCACGAAGGTCGACCAATACGTGTACCAGAGGCCGCCCACCAGGATCCATGACGCGTTGACGAACGCCTGGATCGGCGTGAAGCGCTCCTCCAGCGTCAGGATCATCATGAAGAGCGTGGCGAAGCTGATCTGCGGCCAGCGGTTGCCGTACACGACGATCAGCGAGAGCACGAAGGTGAGCGGCACCACCGTGCACCACAGCGCCACCGAATTGACCGTGGCGAGGCCCGTGGCGAGCGCGGCCAGGAAGCCGATCACCGAGCACGCCAGCATCTCGTTGTGTTTGTACTTGAGCGGGCCCGGCATATCGACCACGCAGGCACCGAGCGCGCCGGTCGCGATCGTGAAGCCGAGTTCGCGATTGTTGAACACGACGAGGCACAGTACCGCGGGTAAAGAGACGCCGACCGCGATGCGCAGACCGCCGTAAAAGTACTGGCTGTAAAGGAATTTTTTTATTTCAACCGAATAGCGCATCGACTGCCTGGATTCCATTCGCAGAGAAAACGGCGTTGCAGGGACAGACCCAAACCGCCGTCGAGTCTAACTGATTTTGCGCCCGATCTGACCTCGTCCATTCGGCCGGGTTCTGCGTTGGGAGCGCCTTTGTTATGCTGTCGCTTCACTTTCTGTCGCGGCCTGGGCGTTTCGCTCGCGCCGCACGCCGGCCTCCCCATCCATGCTCCAGCTCTTCTACTCGAATCGCTACGAAACGCTTGTCGGCGCGCTGCTCGACGACCTCGCGCAAGCGCCGTCCGATCCGTGGACCGCGCAGCCCGTGATCGTGCCGAGCGCGGCGGTGCGGCGGCGGCTCGAACTGGACATCGCCGCGCGCCAGGGCATCTGCGCGAATGTCGAGTTCGGCTATCTCGCCCAATGGCTGTGGGCGCGGATCGGCGGGGTGATCGAGGTGCCCAGGCATTCGCCGTTCGCGCCGGACCGGCTCGTGTGGCGCTGCTACCGGCTGCTGGGCGAGGCGGATGAAGCCTTGCCCTGGAACGCGTCGCCGCGTCTGCGTACCTATCTGGATGCAGCGGACGCGTCCATGCGCTACGAACTGGCGCGACGTGTGGCCACCGTGCTCGACCACTATCTGACCTATCGCCCGGAATGGTTGCTGCAATGGCAAAAGGGCGGTTCGATCTTTGCGAGCGGCGCGGCGGACGACAACGGCCCGCGTCTCGTCGGTGCGAGCGAGGCGGCGCGTGAAGATGAGCGCTGGCAGGCGGCATTGTGGCGCGCGGTGCTTGCCGAGGTGGCGGGCGACGCGCAAACGCCGGCTGCCGCATTGCCGCCCGCCTATCGCTTCCTCGAGGAAATCGGCACGCTCGATCTCGATGCGATCGCCAGGGCGGATTGGCCCGAAGCGGTGAGCGTGTTCGCGCTGCCGACCATGCCGCCGTTGCACGTCGCATTGTTGCGCGCGCTGTCGCGCTGGGTCGACGTGCGTCTGTACGTGATGAACCCGTGCCGCGAGTTCTGGTTCGACGTGGTCAGTGAAGGGCGCATCGAAGCGCTCGACGCCGCCGGGCAGCGTGACTATCAGGAAGTCGGGCATCCGTTGCTGGCCGAATGGGGCCGTCAAACCCAGGCGCAGTTGCATATGCTGCATGAGCTGACCGAGAGCGCGGCATCCGGCGAGACCGGCGACTTCACCGAGAATCCGCAGCCGAGCTGGCTTGCCGCCGTGCAGAACGGCATCCTCGATTTGCGCGTGGAAATCGATCCCGACGCGTTGCCGACCGAGCGCGGCATCGAAGTCCATGTGTGCCACAGCCTGTCGCGGCAGCTCGAAGTGCTGCATGACCGCCTGCTCGGCTGGTTCGACGAGTTCGACGATTTGCAGCCGTCCGACGTGCTGGTCGCCGTCTCCGATCTCGCGACGGCCGGCCCGTTGATCGATGCGGTGTTCGGCACGGCGCCGCCCGGCGATACGCGCCGCATTCCGTATCGGATCACCGGCTTGCCGCCGTCGCAGGCCAACCCGGTCGCGCGCTTGCTGCTCGATTGGCTGGCGCTGCCCGAGCGCAGTGTGAGTGCGCCGGACCTGATCGAATGGCTGCGCGTGGATGCGATCGCCGCGCGCTACGGCATCGACGCAAGCGCGCTCGAAGCCGCGCAGGAGTGGCTGGCCGCGGCCGGCGCGCGGCGCGGGCTCGCGCCGGTGGAGCCGACCGGCGAACACGTGCCGGTCGCCCGTCACACGTTCGCCGATGCGCTCACGCGTCTTTACCTGGGTTACGCGATGCCGGACGGCGGCGAACCGGTCGACGCCTGGTTGCCGGTCGAAGGCGCCGACGGCTCGGACGCCGAATTGCTCGGCCGCCTCTCGCGTTTCGTCGACGACATCGACAGCTTCGCCGCGCGTTGCGCGGACGAACGCACGCCGGCCCAATGGACGCAACTGCTGCTCGAAACGCTCGCGCAGTGTTTCGACGGCGGCGTGGCATTCGCCGATTCGCTGGCGGCCGTGCGCGACGCGATCGACAAGATGGGCGAAGCCATGCAAGCCGGCGCGCACGAGGTCGCGTTGCCGGCCGCGGTGGTGCGCGGCGCGCTCACGGAAGCGCTCGACGACCCGGCGCGCGGCGGCGTGCCCTGGGGCAGCGTGACGTTTTCATCGCTGACGAGCTTGCGCGGTTTGCCGTACAGGATCGTCTGCCTGCTCGGCATGGACGACGGCGTGCTGCCGAGTCTCGCGCGCGCCGACGAGTTCGACCTGATGGCCGCGTTCGGCAAAGCCGGCGACCGGCAGCGCCGCGACGACGAGCGCAATCTGTTCCTCGATCTGCTGCTGGCCGCGCGCGATCGCCTGTTCATCGCGTATACGGGGCGCAGCATTCGCGACAATGCGCCGTTGCCGCCAGCCGCATTGGTCGACGAATTGCTCGACCATCTCGCGCAAGTGTCGGCGGGCGAGGGCGCGAGTCCCTCGCAAGTCGAAGCGGCGCGTCATGCGTTCATCGTCGACCATCCGCTGCAGGCGTTCGCATCGGACTATTTTTCGCCGCGCGGCGAGCTGTTCACTTACGACGCCGATCGCGCGGAGCTGGCCACCTTGCTGGCCGCGCCGCGGCATCCCGCCGCCGCGCCGTTCTTCGATCAGCCATTGCCGCCGGAAGACGAGGCGCCGGTTGCCTTCGACGAATTCGTGCGCTTCTGGCGACATCCGGCGCGGGAGTTGTTGCGCGACCGCCTGGGCATCGTGCTGTCGGATGCGCAAGGCGAACTGCTCGACACCGAACCGTTCGAACTCGACTACGCCGGGCGCGACGCGTTGGCCGAGCGTCTGTTGCCCGTACTGCTCGACAGCGATACCGAAGACGACATGCTTGACGAACGCGTACGCCGCGTCGCCGCGGCCAGTCCCGAATTGCCGGGCGGCGCGACCGGCGCGGTATGGCGTGCGCGGGAACTCGGCGCGCTGCGCCAGCTTGCCGACAGCGTGCGCCGCGAAGTGGTCGCGGGCGTCGAGCGCATGCCGTTCGTGCTCGACATCGCGCCGCGCTGGCCCGACAGCGGTGAGATGGCGGGTACGCTCTTCGGTCCACACGACCCGGCGCTGCGTGAAGCCGCCGAAGCGCCATTGCAATTGCACGGCACGTTGAATTTGCTGACGGAAACCGGACAAGTGATTTTCCGCTACGCCAAACCCACCGCGCGCGACTATCTGTCCGCGTGGCTCGCGCATCTGGTCTATTGCGCCGCGCAGCCGGATGGCCCGCGCCGTACTGTGTGGCACGGCAGCGGCGAGAGCTTCGAACTCGCGCCGGTCGCCGCGCCGCTCGATGAACTGGCGCCGCTTGCCGCCTTGTTCAGAGCAGGGCGCAGGTTGCCGCTGCGGTTTTTCCCGAAGAGCGCCTGGACCAAGGTGAGCGAAAGCGATTCGGCGGCTCTGGGCGTGTGGGTCAATGATCGCGTGCGCGGCGAATCCGACGATGCGGCGTTGCGCATCGCGCTACGCGGCACGCCGCTCACGCTCGACGAACCGTTCGGCAATCTCGCGTCGATCGTTTTCAGGCCGCTCGTGCAGCATCTGCGGAGCGCGTCATGAACCGCGCCCTTCAGCATCACGCGCTGGTTGCCGAGGAACTCGACGTATTCGCCTGTTCGCTCGACGGCGTCAACCAGATCGAGGCGTCGGCGGGAACCGGCAAGACCTGGAACATTTGCGCGTTGTACGTGCGCCTGCTGCTCGAAAAGAACCTGAACGCGGATCAGATTCTCGTCGTCACGTTCACCAAGGCGGCCACCGCTGAATTGCACGAGCGCATTCGCGGCCGTCTCGCTGAACTGCATCGGGCAATCGACCTGGACGACGACGGCGGCGATCCGTTCATCCAGCGTCTCTTTGAAACGACGCTCGCGCCCGAGGGGGGCATCGAGCGTGACGCCGCGTTGAAGGTAGTGCGCCGCGCATTGCGCACATTCGACCAGGCCGCGATTCACACGATCCATGCATTCTGTCAGCGCGCGTTGCAGGAGGCGCCGTTCGCCGCCGCCATGCCGTTCGCCTTCGAAATGGAAGCCGACGACGCGGCGTTGCGCTTCGAGATGGCGGCTGATTTCTGGCGCGAGCAGGTCGAGCCGGTGGCCCATGCGCATCCCGCGTTCGCCGCCTGGCTGGTGGCGAAACGCGCGGGCCCCGCTTCACTCGACGAGCAGCTTGCGCGTCGTCTGAAGAAGCCGTTGGCGCGGTTGCGCTGGGGCAAGGCCGATCCGGGCGCAAGCGGCGCCGATCCGCAAGCCGATTTCGATGCGGCCTGCGAAGTCTGGTGTGCGGAGCGCGACGCGATCGTCGGTCTGCTCGCGCAGGCGCAAGAGCGTCTCAGCAAGACCACGCACAAGCCGGATCACGTGAGCGCGGCGATCGCCGCGTGGAGCGAATACTTCGCGCAGGGCGATTGTCATGCGCCGCCGCCGCGGGCCGCGTTGAAGCTGACGGCGTCGGCATTGAAGAAGGCCACCAAGGTGAAGTTCGAACCGCCCGAGCACGCGTTCTTCGAACATGCCGAAGCATTGGCGGCCGCGGTGGTCGCGGCCGAAGCCGCGCAACGCGCGCGTTGGCTCTCGCTCGTTCAGGCCTGGCTCGATTACGCGCCGGCCGAACTGGCGGCGCGCAAGCGCACGCGCCGCGTGGTCTCGTTCGACGATCTGCTGTCGAACCTCTACCGCGCGCTTGCGGCGCACCCCTGGCTTGCCGATGCATTGCGCACGCGCTATCCGGCCGCGCTGATCGACGAGTTCCAGGACACCGATCCGTTGCAGTTCGCGATCTTCAGCCGCATCTTCGCGCCGGCCGGGCCGCTCTTTCTCGTCGGCGATCCGAAGCAGGCGATCTACAGTTTTCGCGCGGCGGATCTGCATACCTATCTGGCGGCGCGCGCGGCGGCTTCGGCGTGCTACACGCTCGCGGTCAATCAGCGCTCCACCGCGCCGATCGTCGAGGCTTGCAACCGGCTCTTCGAAGCCAATCCGCAGGCGTTCGTGCTCGACGGTCTCGACTATCAGCCGGTGCGCGCGGGCGAGCGTCGCAGGCCGCCTTTCTCCGACCCCGACGCGAGCGCCGGCGACTTCCGCATCTGGAGCCTGCCGCAAGGCGACGCCGCATTGACCAAGCGCGAGGCTCAGCGCGAAGCGAGCGAAGCGTGCGCGGCCGAGATCGTGCGGCTGTTGCGCGGCGCGCGTGAAGGCGCCGTGACGATCGGCGGCGCGCCGCTTGCACCGGGCAACATCGCGGTGCTGGTGCAAACGCATAAACAGGGCAGTCTGATCAAACGCGTGCTGGCGGCGTGGGGCGTCGGCAGCGTGGAACTGGCGCAGGCCTCGGTGTTCGCGACGCTCGACGCGGAGCAGATCGAACGCGTGCTGGCCGCGGTCGACACGCCCGGCGATCTGCGCCGCCTGCGCGCCGCGCTGGCGACCGACTGGCTCGGGCTCGACGCCGCCGCGTTGTGGCGTCTCGAACAGGCCGCCGATGCGCCCGCACCCGCCGACGACCCCGCGCATGCCGCGGACGCGATGGGCTGGGTCGAGCGTTTTTCACGCTACCGGATGCTGTGGCACGAGCGCGGCTTTGCCGTGATGTGGCGCACGCTGATGCGCGAACTGCGCGTCGCGCAACGGCTGGTCGCCGGAGCCGACGGCGAGCGTCGTTTGACGAACGTGAACCACCTGGCCGAACTCGTGCAGGCGCGCGCCGCCACGCAACCCGGCATCGCGCCGACCTTGCGCTGGCTCGCCGCGCAACGCACGCAAGGTGGCGGCGAAGACGCGCAGTTGCGGCTCGAATCGGATCGCAACCTCGTGCAGATCGTTACCGTTCACAAATCGAAGGGGCTGGAATATGCAGTGGTGTTCTGTCCGTTCCTGAACGACGGCGCGCTGCGTGAGCCGCCGTCTTCCGGCTTGCCGGACGCGCGCGAGTATCACGACGAAACGGGCGACGCGGTGCTGCATTACGGTTGCGACGACGAGGAGGCCGAGCGCGCGGCGCGTCACGCGGTGCGCGAACAGGCGGCGGAGCGGGCGCGGCTCGTCTACGTCGCGTTGACGCGCGCTGTCTACCGTTGCTATCTGGTTGCGGGCACGTATCTGTCGTCGCGTTCCACCCGGGAGTCGCGCCGCAGCGTGTTGAACTGGCTGGTGGGCGGCAGCGGTCACGGCTTTGACGACTGGCTCACCGATCCGCCCGACGAAGCCGCTTTGTCGGCAAGCTGGCAGGCGCTGGCGGGCGGTCCGATCACGTTGCAGGCGTTGCCGAAAGTGGCGCGCCGCGTACCGTTGGAAAGCATCCAGGACAGCGGCGCGCGGATGCAGGCGCGCGCCAATCGCCGGCCCTTGCGCGATCAGTGGCGCATGGCGAGCTTCAGCGGTCTGATCGCCGCGGGAAGCAAGACCGAGGAGATGCACGCGCCGGTGGAAGAAGTGCGGCCCGATCACGACGAGATCGCCGATGCGCTCGTGTCCGCGCCGCCGCTCGTGCCAGTGCGCGCGCAGCAGGCGCCGTCTTACGCCGAGGACGACATTCTCGCGTTTCCGCGCGGCGCGGCGGCGGGCGACTGCCTGCATCGCATGTTCGAACTGGCGGATTTCACCAAACCGCAAACCTGGCCCGACGCGATTCGCGGCGCGTTGCGCGAGCGCCCGGCGCCGGCCGTGCCCGAACTCGCAACGCGTCTACCCGCGATGATGCACAAGCTGATCGCGGACGTCGTGACCACCGAACTCGTGCCCGGCATGGTGCTGTCCAAACTCGACCCGCGCCGCCGAATCAATGAACTGGAGTTTCTGTTCGCGGCGCCGTCGCTCGATTTCCCGGCATTGCGCGAGTTGCTGATCGAACACGGCTATCCCGACGTCGCGCTGGAACCCGGCGTGTTGCGCGGTTTCGT
Source organism: Paraburkholderia terricola (assembly GCF_003330825.1). NCBI lineage: Bacteria > Pseudomonadati > Pseudomonadota > Betaproteobacteria > Burkholderiales > Burkholderiaceae > Paraburkholderia > Paraburkholderia terricola. The sequence goes on along the minus strand of NZ_CP024941.1, from coordinate 2,522,099 downwards.
CAAGGGATTCATCGACATGATCGTCGAACACGACGGACGCTTCTGGATCGTCGACTGGAAATCGAACCATCTGGGCGACAGTGCCGCCGACTACGCCGACGCGCCGCTCCAGGCGGCCATGGCGAGCCATGCGTATCACCTGCAAGCGCTGCTTTATACGGTCGCGCTGCATCGTTACCTGAAAACGCGGCTGCGCGACTACTCGTATGACACGCACATTGGCGGCTATCTGTATCTGTTCGTGCGCGGCGTGCGTCCGCAGTGGCGCGATGCCGACGGCCCGGCGGGCGTGCATGGGCGCAGGCCCCCATTCGAACTGGTCGCGCTGCTCGACGCGGCGATGATCGGAGGTGCCGCATGAGCAGGCTCGAACACACTGGTTCGACGCCGCCGGAACTCGATGACATCGACATCGGCGTGAATCTGCCTGCGCCGGCCGATTTCAGCATCGCGCTCGCCGAGGGTTTCGCGCGCCGCATCGGCACCCTGGCGCGGCGCGGCGGCGCGTCGGGCGAGGCGGTGAAATGGGCGGCGCGGGGCGCGTTCGCCGCGAGCCGCGCGACGGCCGAAGGGCACGTATGCGTGCCGCTCGCGGTGCTGGCGCGACGCTTCGAGGCATCGGGCGCGGAGGTGCGCGCGGCGCTGTTCGCAAGCGGCATGGCGAGCGACGGTTCGCAGAGCGCCGCGGCGTTGCGTCCGTTGGTGGTCGATGGGCAAGGGCGGTTGTATCTGGCGCGCTACTACGACTACGAGCGGCGGCTAGCGCGCTCGCTGGTGGCGCACGCGGGTGCGGCGGCACAGCGGGTGCGCGAGGACCAGGCCCGGGGTCGTGATCATGTTGCGGGCGGTGGCGACGCCGCGACCGGCGCGGATGCGAGCGCCGACGCCAGCGCCAAAACACTGCACGAGCGCCTGCTGCGTTATTTCGGTCCGCCGAAGGACGACGAGCTCGACTGGCAGCGCGTCGCGGCCGTCATGGCGCTGTCAGGATGGCTCACCATCGTCAGCGGCGGACCGGGCACGGGCAAGACCACGACCGTGGTGGGCGTGCTTGCCTGCTTGCTCGATGCGCGCGCCGATCTGCGAATCGCGCTCGCTGCGCCGACCGGCAAGGCGGCGCAGCGGATGCAGGAAGCCTTGCTCGCGCGCGCCGGCGAATTGCCACCCGCGCTCGCCGCGCGCTTGCCGCAGACTTCGTACACGCTGCATCGTCTGCTTGGCTCGGGACCGGGGGGGCGTTTCCGGCATCATCGCGACAATCCGTTGCCGTATGACGTTGTGGTGATCGACGAGGCGTCGATGATCGACGTCGCGATGGCCGCGCATCTGCTCGATGCGATCGCCCCGCGCACGCGTCTCGTGATGCTCGGAGACAAGGATCAGTTGGCCGCCGTCGAGGCCGGCGCGGTGTTCGCGGAACTCAGCGCGCGTCCGGACTTCACGCCAGCCGGGATGCAGCGGATCGCCGCCGCGTTGGGTATCGAGGAGGCGCGGCTCGCGCAAGCATTGCCGCGTGCATCGCGAAGCGTCCACGAGCAGCGAGGCGGCCGGTCCACTCGTGAAGAAGCGCCGGACGATTTTCATGCACCGTCCGACGATCTGTTCGCGCGTGCCGATGCGCCGGATGCTGTCGTTGCGCGCTCCGATGATGATCTGTTCGAACACGCCGTCTCGTCTGCCTACGCGTCGGCGATGGGATCGGCGGCATCACCGCTTCAAAGCCCGCTAGCCGACTGTGTCGTCTGGCTCGAGCGCAATTATCGCTTCGGCCTCGAATCGCCGATCGGCCGCTTGTCGCTCGCGATCCGCAACGGCTCGGCGAACGCGGCGCTCGACGTCATGAGCCTCGATCCGCTCGAACCGTGCGCCGCGGCGCTTCACGAAGATACCCACGCGACGCTTGCCGAGCGCACGGTCGCGCGGCTGGCCGCGGGCTTCGCGCCGTATGCGGACGCGCTCGCCGCGGCGCTCGCCGCCGAAACGCCGGACCCGTTGCCGCTTTTCGATGCGTTGAACCGCTTCCGCGTGTTGTGCGCGACGCGTTCGGGGCCGCGTGGCGTCGATCAGGTGAATGCGGTCATGGCGGCTCAAGTGAGACGCTCGGCCGGCGTGACGCTCGCCGTGGGCGCGCAATGGTTCGCGGGACGGCCGGTGATGGTCACGCGCAACGATTACGCGCTGGGCCTGTTCAACGGCGATATCGGCATCGCGCTGCCGGGCGCGGGCGGTGCGTTGCGGGTGTACTTTCGTACCGGTGACGGCGGTCTGCGGGCGGTCTCGCCGGCCGCGCTCCCGCCGCACGACACGGCGTTCGCGCTCACGGTCCACAAGTCGCAAGGCTCCGAGTTCGAACACGCGGTGCTGATGCTGCCGTCGGCGTTCAGCCGGGTGTTGTCGCGCGAACTCGTGTACACGGCGATCACCCGGGCGCGCGAGCGGGTGGAAGTGATCGGTTCGCGGGCCGTGCTGGCGCAGGCTATCGAGACGCCGACGCAGCGTGACTCGGGGCTGGCCGCAAGAATCGCGGAGGCGTCGGGTAACGCGTAGCGGTGCGCCATGGCGGCGGCGCTATCGATGAAGCGGCCATGCCGACGGCGCAAGCGGTTTTCGGCGTCGCGGCCGCTGTGTACACTTGCATCTCTTTACGCAATCGCATGCCATGACATCCCGCTATCCGATCCCGCCGAACGAAATCGAACTGACCGCGGTGCGCGCGCAGGGAGCGGGCGGTCAAAACGTCAACAAGGTCTCGAGCGCCATTCATCTGCGTTTCGACGTGCGCGCGTCGTCGTTGCCGGAGGTGCTGAAAATGCGTCTGCTCGCGCTGTCCGATCACCGGCTTACGCGTGACGGCGTGGTCATCATCAAGGCGCAGGAGCATCGCACTCAGGAGATGAATCGCGCGGCGGCGCTCGCGCGGCTCGACGAACTGATCGAAAGCGTCAGCGTCACGCGCAAGCCGCGCTTCGCGACCCGGCCGACGCGCGCGTCGAATCTGAGGCGTCTCGACAGCAAGGCCAAGCGCAGCGAAATCAAATCCGGCCGCGGACGAGTGGACGATTAACGCTTGCCGCCGCGTCCGCCGGCGCGTGCAATGGCGCTCGGGCTCGTCGGCACGAAGTCGACGCAAAGCACATGCATGCCGTCATGCTCGAACGCGATGGCTGCGGTGTAGCAGTCCTCGCCGTCGGCCAGCGAATAGTGCGGACCCATCATGGCGACGCGCCCCGGCGCCGCGAGCGCATGCTTGAAATAGGCGCGCCGCGACCAGTTGCTGCGCGTGTTCGTGTAAAGCGGCGCGAGCCGCAGCGGAGGCGGCGGCACGCTAACGGCGGTGATCGACGGCTGGGTCTGCTCGCCGCGACTATCGGTGATGAACACCCGGCGCGCTTCGCGCAGATGCGACACTTCTTGCGCCGCGTCGCGCAGATCGCCGCTGAGCTTGTAGGCGTCGGCCGCGGCCAGCACCGCCTCCGCAAAACCTTCAAAACCGATCCGCTGATGGCGCGCGTGCGCGCGTTCGTAGTCGGCGAATTTGCCCCACATCGACTCGAGCAACGCGGGCACCTTGGCGCACGCCGCCTGCACCGAACTCTGCGGCTGACCGAGCCAGAAACCCTGCACGAAATCCACGTCGGCCTGCATCAGAATCATCAGTTCCTCGTCGGTCTCGACGCCTTCGGCCAGCACCAGCGTGCCGGATTGATGGAGCATCGCGATCAGGTGGCTGATCATCGAATCGTCGCCCTCGCGCTTGCCGGCGCGCGCGACCAGCGAACGGTCGAGTTTGACGATGTCGGGGCGGAAGCGCCACACGCGGTCGAAATTCGAAAAGCCGGTGCCGAAGTCGTCGATCGCGATCAGGAAGTCGCGCGGTTGCGAGGCGGCCAGCATGCTGGCGACCGCGGATTCATCGTCGGCGGGCTGTTCGAGCACCTCGATCACGATGCGCTCCTGCGGCAGGCCGAAGTGCGCGGACAGCTCATCGATGAAGGTGCGTTGCGGCCAGTCCGTCTCGAACACCTGCGGGCGCGTGTTCAGGAACAGCCAGCCAGTGCTGATGCCCTGCTCCATGAAATTCGCCACATGCAGGCAGCGCGCGATGCGGTCGAGCTCGCGCGCGTCGGCGGCGGAGCGCGTGCCGGAGAACAGCACTTCCGGCGAGACCGGCAAGCCCACCGGATCAAAGGCGCGCAGCAGCGCTTCGTAGCCGACCACGCACTGGTGCGTGACCGAGAGCACGGGCTGGAACGCGCTGTGCAGGGTCAGCGCGCGCCACGTCGCGGTCCAGCCGGACTCGTCCCGGACCAGATGCGGGAGCAGGCCGCTCAGGGTCAATTCGCTGACGGTTGGCATAAGGGCAGGCATGAGAGCGGGCATAGTGGCATCGCGGCAAGCGGATGACGGGGTGCGCAGACCGATTCGGCGCGCGTTTCAGCGCGCCACGAAAGCACAGCCCAGGCGTCGGCGGGGTGGGGCGCGAAGCGCGCGGGAACGCGGAGAACGATGCCAGCCATGCTGGACTCCGGCGGATTGGTCAAACCAGTCTAGCAGTTTGCGATTTGCATGAATGTGCGGGTTATCACAGACGCATAACGTCATTTGATCACCCTGCGACCAGCTGCGGCGAGGCGTCCGGCATGACTTCGCGCGAGAGCATGGCGCGCGCTTGCCGTGCGCGACACATTCATCGCCGCCGTCGCGGCCCGTCGTGATCTGCCGTGTGCATGAGGCGAGCGTAGCAGGGTGGCGAGTGGCCGCCCGCCAAACTCCAGGCGAGACGGTACTCAGACGTTATGCGCTTTTCCACGCGCTTTTCGTCAGCCCATACGACGCGCGCGAATGGCGGCCAGATGCACGCGCGAGCCAGCCTGCAGGTTTGAAAGACGGCGGGTATGCTGCTGCTTTTCGTGAAAAGGGGGACGGTATGTCGGAAATCGCGGTGGTCGCAATCTCGGTGGCGAAGCCGGGCTACGAAGAGCAGCTGCGCGAAGCGCTCGAAGGCATCGTCGGGCCGACGCGCAACGAGCAAGGCGCGCTGCAGTACGACCTGCACCGCGATGTGCAGGAGCCGCGCCGGTTCGTGTTCGTCGAGCGTTGGGAAAGCCAGGAGGCGCTGGCGGCGCATGCGAAATCCGCGCACATCGAGGCTTACGGGAAAGCCGTGGCGGATTGGGTGGAACACGCGGAAATCCGCGTGGTGTCGAAGATCGCCTGAGCGTTCGTGAGCGGTGGTGAGCGCCGCGCGACGGCGGGCGCCGGGCGGTGCGTGCCGTTTGTGCTCAGTGGGTCGCTTGCGGGACGTCGAGAATCAGGATGATGGTCCAGTCGGCATCGCCGTCGTGGTGATACTGGCGTTCGGCGACGATGAACGGTTGCTGCTTGCCGTCCGGGCCGAGAAACAGCACGTCGCCTTCCATCGGCAGGCATTCGACGGGCGGCAGCGCGAGGAACGCTTCCTGACCGCCGCGCGGCATCAATTTTTCGATCTTGCGGGATGCTGCTTCAGTCCATTCGATATCTAGCTGGATGTTGCTCATGCTGTCCTCCGCACCAGGGTGCGCACGGGTTAGGGGATGCCGGCTGGGCGCCGGTCGGTGCGCGACTTTAGCATACCGTCGGCCGGATGCAGCGGGCTTGGAGCGCCCGCACGGGGCTCTTGCGGCGCGGCGTTGGCTGCCTTCAGCGCCTCGGTGCTGAAGGCCGTGGCAGGCCGTCGGTGCCTGCTTGTCGAAGGCCTGTGAGTACGTCGCAATGTCCCTTTGCAAGTCTGAAGGCCATTAGACAACAAAAAGCCGAAACCGGCGTGCCGGCTTCGGCTTTCAATCTTCACGGCGAGGCAGCGGGCGATGCTGCCGATGACCTGGCTAGCCGCGCTTACGAACTGGCGGCATCGGCCTTGGCGGCCTTCTTCTTGTGATGCGGCGACATCTTGTGGTGTTGGGCGGGTGCTGCCGGCGCGCTGTCCATGGCTTGCTGCCGGTTTTGCAAATCTTGCGCGCGTTGTTCGACGTCGGCGGCCTTGGCCGGATCGGTGCTCATCGTGACGCCGCTGTCTTGCGCATAAGCTGCGCCCGTCACGGCACTGAGGGAAACCAGGATCGCCAGGGACACTTTCTTCATCGTTACCTCCGCAGAGTGGTTTATGGACCCGAACATTTGTCTACCCAAATGGAAAGACAGTGCATTCTAGCCAGCAATATCCGCTCCAGCAGACGCTTTGTAACGACCATGACAATTAGTTACATCCTGTTACTGCCGTCCAAGGACTGTTGTCAGATTTACAGTTGATTTCTGCGCCCTCCAACTCGGTGAGCTGTCGCGGCGAATATTCGCATCTCTAAATAACGTGGCTTTTGCGATGTCTCGCATTTCAGAACCATCCGATTGCGCGATAAATACGAAACTGTGCGATTCCAATCAGCTCGTGCAACGCGATCTCGGCGTTCACAAGATTTTCATACCGCGGGAGTACACCGACATGGGCGCGCCGCGCGCTCGAGATGACAGGCTGCGGTGAGAGACCGAATAACTGGAAGTTCATTAATGCGCGCGGCATGTGATACGCGGATGTGACGAGTATCAAGGAATCGTAATGTGATCGCTCGAGAATGGTCGACACGTTGCGCGCGTTTTCGTAAGTCGTTCGGCTGCTGTTTTCCAGCACGATGTCCGCGCGGGGCACCTGCTTGTCCAGCAGATAGGGCAGATAGGTGTCGGCTTCGGTCGCGCGATGCCGCTGTGGGTTGCCACCGCTCACGATCACCTCGCAGGTGAGCGCCATGCGTTTGCAGTTCGCATAGTTGGCCGCGCTCACCGCGATGCGCGTGAGCACGTCGCGTGGCGGCACGAGCACATCGTGGGCGTCGTAAATCGTGCCGCCGCCGAGCAGGATGATCGCGGTGCGCGGCGCGAACGTGGCGGGCGCAGGGGATTGCCGGTGCGGTTGCGCCAGTTGCAGCAATGGCGCGGTGAGCCAGCCGGCCGAGAGCAGCCAGAACAGGGCGAGCAGACAAACGGCGAGCGGGCGGCGGGCGCTTTTCCATAGCACGATTGCTGCAAAAAAAAGCGCTAATAAAGTGAATAGAATCAATTTAGATGGGGTAACGTATGACTTTCGGGACAAATCCACGAACCTGCTATCGCGCCGCAGCGGTTGCATCGCCGGCCGTGGACAGAACGCTAACACGCTGTTCAGACGGGGGTTCCGAAAACGAGACCAGGCAGCACCTGGCGGAAATCCGGCTGCATGACTTGCAGCCCGCTTCCAGCCCAGGGCGGGTGCTACGCGCGTCACTGGTGGCGCGGTGACGTGTTGGGCATAAATGTGTCATGGCTGCACTTTAAGAAAGAAGTGAGATGACCACGTATTCCAACGAAGCGGTACTTGAAGCGCTGCGGCGGGCGCAATATCGCCAGGTCCCATGGGCCAGACGGCCGGGCGTTTTCCAATATCTTCGCGCGCTTGGCCTGATGGATACCGTTCGGCAGCGCACCGTCGCGCCGGCTCCGGGCTTTCACGCACCTGTCGACATCGCCGTGCTCACCGAGCGCGGCAAGGCTGAGTTTGCGCGGCTCGCACATGACGAGCGGTTGCTTAGCTGGACGGACCAGCGAATGAACGACTACGTCGTCGCCACCGCCGACTCACGGCCCACCGCCGCGCTCGAAGTGCGGCCCTAGCTTCGGCGCACGGCTAACGCTGGTTTCCGGACCGTTGCACGAGGCTGGCGGTTATTTCGTTGTTCTGCAAACTGCGGGCATATTCCGGCGCTTTCCGCCGAAGTGGCTCGCGCGTCGGCTCGTGTCCGGTCATGAAAAAAAGCCCGTATCTTGAGGATACGGGCTACCGGAATTACTACTGCCACGCTGTGCTAATGGCGTTGAATGAGACTGTTGGCGGGATCCAGTGGTTCCCCAATCGATCCGCTTCGCACTGCCGCAATGGGCTCACGGCTACGGCGAAGTCACAGCAAATCATTCGGTATTAGCAAACGGGGCGGATGACTCAGCGGGACGCTCGGGCTTCCATTCGAATTCTGATCGACGCTCCCTCCCTAACGCCGGCGCGCTGGATCCTCGCCGGGCGGTTCCGGCCGAGTGCGCACGTTGCTCGCGATGTCGCCACGCAAATCTCCGCGCGGCGCGGGTGGCGTGAAGTCACGACTGCGCGCGTCGCGCTGCTGCCAGGCTTGAAGGCTGGCGGTGCGGTCAGGCCGCCAGTTCCAGCCTTCCGGCCGTTGCTGTGCAAGCGCCGCTGCGGCCATCGATGAAACCACAATGCCGCACAGAAGCAGTGACATTGGTTTCATGCTGGAGCTCCCGTCAAGCCGATCGACTCAAGGCCTGTTTTCATACCCCTAAGGTAGGCCGACCGACGAAAGCACGCTGTAAGTAATAGTAAATGGATGTTTCACCCGCAACGCTCTCGCTGCATCGGACGTCTGACGCAGCGCGCAGGCCAGGGTGGAAAGGGACGACTGCGTTGGGCGCGCCGGCGAGCGGTGCCCATGACGAGTCAGGCGGGCGTCGAGAGGCGGCGCACGAAGGCCTGTACAGGTGCCGGGCGCCCATAAGGGGCCCGGGTGAAACGATTCGCGTCAGGCCATCTTGACCGGCGCGCGCCACGATTCCGGATTGGTCCAGAATGCGCCGCGCAGACGGTCGCGGCTCGGCGGTGCTGGCGGTTTCGCAGCGGTGGCGCCGATCCGCCCGCGCAGCGAAATTTCGCGGCCGCTCGTTCCGAGTCGCTTGACTATTTCGGCGAGCGTACCATCGGCCTGCCACTCGTCGAAGCGGCGGCGGCAAGTCGGCGGCGACGGATAGCGGCCGGGCAGCTTGGACCAGCCTTCGCCGGTCGACAGCACCCAAAGCACGGCGTTGACGACCGCGCGCGCTTCCACGCGTGGCCGACCGCGCCGTTCGCTCCGTGCAGGCTCCGCACAGAACAACGCCTCGACCAGCGCCCACTCGTTGTCTCTCAAATCGTCGAACAGCATCATGTTTCACCTCAGCGAAGCTAACTCCGGTGCGCTGCCCCGCGCCGCGCACTCTCCATGCACTCGATAGGCGAGTGCCAAGGGGGTCGGGCTTGCCACGGTCCTGTATGCAGTCAGAACTCATGGCGCCGATCCTGTGTGCATGTAAATGCAGGAACTGTGCCAACATAAGTCCAACAGCCTGAAGCCCTGTAGCGGCGGGCCAGCGCGGGCGCTAGCTAGGGGCGTATGAGAATCCAAAAAACCCATCACGCAAATCGGGACAATCACCAATCTTGTGCAATCAGGCCCGGCCAGCGTGCGTTTGCGCCTTCCCGCTGCATTGCAGCGAAAGCCGCTGCGCCGCTGCGACGCGAAATTTGCGAATACAATGCGCATCAAAATGCGTCATTGATGAGGTTGGTAAATGAATGTCACGCTGCGCCAGCTCAGGGTTTTCATCGAGGTCGCCCGCTTGCAGAGCTTCAGTCGGGCGGGCGATGAAATCGGCCTGACGCAATCGGCCGTTAGCCGCTGCGTGCGCGAACTGGAGGGGGAAATCGGCCTCAAGCTGATCGACCGCACGACGCGCGAAGTGCAGCTAACCGATGTCGGCGGCAATCTGGTTGCGAGCGTGTCGCGTCTATTGAACGACCTCGACGACGCGCTGCGCGAGATTCGCGAAATCGGCGAGCAGCGCCGTGGACGAGTCATGGTGGCCGCCAGTCCGACGGTCGCCTGCCGGTTGATGCCGGGCGTGGTGGCGTCGTGCGGACGGCAGTTTCCGTACATCACACTGGGTTTGCGCGACGACGTGCAAAGCGACGTGGTCCGCAAGGTCAAATCGGGCGAGGTCGATTTCGGCGTGATCATCGGCCCCTTTTCGGCCGACGATCTACTCAGCGAATCGCTGATGACGGATTCGTTCTGCGTCGTTTTGCGCGGCGACCATCCGTTGGCGGCCCGCAAGCAGGTGGCATGGACGGACCTCGAGGGCCAGCAGCTCGTCATGCTCGATTACGCGTCAGGCAGCCGGCCGATCATCGACGCCGTGATGCAGGAGCACGGTGTCAACGCGACGGTGGTGCAGGAACTGGGTCATTCCGCGACCGTCTTTGGGCTGATCGAGGCGGGCGTCGGCGTGAGCGTGCTCCCCTGGCTCGCGTTGCCGCTGCCGGCGGGCGCCACGCTGGTGGCGCGGCCGCTGGTGCCGCGTGCGCAACGCACGGTCGAACTGGTGCGGCGGCGCGACCGTTCGTTATCGCCGGCGGCCGAGGCGGTGTGGGAACTGATTCGTCAATTGCCGGCACGGGCGGAGGAGCTGGGCTGATGCGGGTCGCGGTTCGGCTCGGCGCCTGATTGACCGCCGACTTCGCCGTCCTGACGACAGGCGCCACGCTACACTATCGCCTCTGCGCAATCTCAACCCCTAGCCGACACCGTCTGGAAGCCTCGATGAGCGAATCGGATCTGCCTGTGCCATCCATCCCGAATGCGCGCGATGCCGTGCGCGCCCTGCGTCCTTCGCAGATCCGTGAAGTCGCGAACGCCGGATTCGGCGTCGACGACGTGCTGCCGTTCTGGTTCGGCGAGTCCGACCGCGTCACGCCGTCGTTCATCCGCGATTCGGCCAGCGCCGCGCTGGCCGCGGGCGCGACTTTCTACACGCACAACCTGGGCATCGCGCCGTTGCGCGCGGCGCTCGCCCGCTACGTCGGCGAATTGCATGGGCCGACGTCGCCGGACCACGTCGCGGTGACGAGCGCGGGTGTCAATGCGCTGATGCTGGCCGCGCAACTGGTGGTGGGCGCGGGCGACCGAGTCGTCGCGGTCACACCGCTGTGGCCGAATCTGGTCGAGATTCCCAAGATTCTCGGCGCGCATGTCGAGACCGTTGCGTTGGGCTACGGCGAGCGCGGCTGGCAACTCGACATCGAGCGGCTACTGGCTGCGCTGACGCCGGACACCCGAATGCTGCTCATCAACTCGCCGAACAATCCGACCGGCTGGGTGATGAGCCGCGACGAGCAGCGCACCGTGCTTGCGCATTGCCGGCGCCACGGCATCTGGCTCGTCGCCGACGAGGTTTACGAACGCCTTTACTACGCGGACGCCGATCCCGGCGCGAGCGGCACGCACTCACGCACCGCGCCATCGTTTCTCGACCTCGCCGGTCGCGACGAACGCGTGATCTGCGTGAACTCGTTCTCGAAGGCGTGGCTGATGACCGGCTGGCGGCTCGGCTGGATCGTCGCGCCGGCCACGCTGATGGACGATCTGGGCAAACTGGTCGAGTACAACACCTCGTGCGCGCCGGCGTTCGTTCAGCAGGCGGGCATCACGGCCGTCGAGCAGGGCGAGCGCTTCACGCAGGAACTCGTGCTCGACCTGAAGGCATCGCGCGACCATCTGGTGCGGGCGCTGTCCGCGGTGCCGGGTGTCGACGTGAAGGCGCCGCCGGGCGCCATGTATCTGTTCTTTTCGATGCCCGGCGCCTCGCGCAGTCTTGAACTGTGCAAGGCGATGGTGCGCGAGGTCGGCCTGGGTGTGGCGCCTGGCAGCGCGTTCGGCCCGCAAGGCGAGGGTTTCGTGCGGTGGTGCTACGCCTGCGACACGGCGCGGCTGGATGCGGGTGTCGAACGGCTGAAGCAGTTCCTCGCGCAACGTGCCGCACCGTGATGAGCGAAGCCGAGCGGGCGGACCGGACGGAAGTTTAAAGCTCTTTTGCGCAAAGCGGCTTCCATCCGTTTGCACGCGTCGTTGCGCTGAAGTGCGCCGATCAAGGCGGGACCGGATATGCGCGGGGGATTTCGCCTTTACGCACTGATTGTTTTTGCGTAATATGGCGCTCAGTCACGCGATTCCTTTCAGGAATATCGCTGCTCCGTCCGGCTGGGTTTGGCTCGATGCCTGTTTCGCCTCCCCCCGGTGCGTGCTCCCATCAATATGACCGATCAGAATCGGGCGAGCGCGTCTTCAGTTCCACATCGTCTGTTTGATCCGGTTCTTTGACCCTAACTCATAAGGTCGACCTGGCTGCATGAATACCCAAGAGGCGAAGATCGTCCTCGAGACTGCCTTGATCTGCGCGCAGGAGCCGTTAAAGCTCGGCGAGTTGCGCAAGCTCTTTGCCGACGGCGTGTCGGCAGACACCGTTCGAACTTTGCTCGAGGACCTCAAGCGCGATTGGTCCGGGCGCGGTGTGGAGCTGGTCGGGTTGGCGTCGGGGTGGCGATTTCAAAGCAAGCCCGCGATGCGTTCGTATCTGGATCGTTTGCATCCCGAGAAGCCGCCGAAATATTCGCGCGCGGTGCTCGAGACGCTCGCGATCATCGCCTACCGGCAGCCGGTCACGCGCGGCGATATCGAGGAGATTCGCGGCGTCACCGTGAATACGCAGGTCGTCAAGCAACTCGAGGACCGCGGCTGGATCGAGGTGATCGGTCATCGCGACGTACCGGGCCGTCCGGCGCTGTATGCGACCACGCGGCAGTTTCTCGACGACCTCGGTTTGACGGCGCTCGACGAATTGCCGCCGCTCGCCGATCCGTCCGCGCAACTGAACGCCGATCTTCTCGGGCAGCACGCAATCGAGTTTTCGGATGTGGAAGCGGCTCAGGCATTGGCGGCGAGCGAAGAGGCCGTGATCGAAGAGCCGGCCGACTCCGGCACGAACGAGGCAGTCGACGAATCGCATGGCGCGAGCGTTGGCGGCGAACCGCACGAAGCCTCGCAAGCAGCGAACGAAGCGCCGCTGGCCGGATCGGCGGACGCAGCCAGCCATGAAGACACCGGCCATGTCGAAGAGACGCCTGGAACGGCGGGAACGGAAATAGCTGAAGAGTATCAAGCGCCGCATGCTGAACACAGGGAGTCAGCGGAGACGGCGGTTAAAGCGGCGGATATCGCAGCGGCGTCCGAGTCGCAAGACGACGCTGCCGGCGCACCGGCCGCGCAAGAACATGCTGAAGAAGCGGCAAAGGTTGTACCGCAGGCCGGCGCCGCCGAACCTGCACTGAATCACGATCCGGTCTCCCAGGCCGATCCCGCAATACCCGCGCGCGACTCGGGCGTGCTCCGCAATACGGAGCGCGCCGCCGAGCCGAACCCGACCACGGCGGCGCACGGCGATCGTAAAGATCGTCGCGATGCCGCACAGGACGCAGGCATTCTGACCGACGACGAACCCGAGTCGCGCAGCGCCTGACGTAACCGAACTTTTTTGCCGCGCCCGCAATGGGCGCGCGCGACCTGACATTTTGAGGTTGTTTTGACACATACCCACGACACCGATTCGTCCGAATCCGAGCGCGCCGTGCCGTCGGCGCGCGCTGACGAGACGCACGCCACGCAAGCATCGGCAGGCGAGGGCGAGCGCCCGGCGCAGACCACGGAAGCAGACGGCGAGGACCGTCCGCGCCGCGGCCTGCGTCGCGGGCCGCGCAGCCTGATCGCGCGGCGCCGCGCCGGAGCGAAGACGAAGGGCGCCGAAGGCGCGCCCGCGCAAGGAGCGCCGGTCGTCACCGAGGCCCCGCCTGACGGCGAGGTGGTCGCGCAAGTGCGCATGCCGCGCAAGGAAGCCGGCGCCAAGGGCCAGGGTCCGCGGCGCAATGCCGGCGGGGCGAAACGCGAAGGTGGTCCACGTGAAGGCGCACCCCGCGAGGGCGGCGCCCGCGAAGGTGGGCGCGGCGAGCGTCAGCCGCGTGAAGGCGGTCAGCGTCAGAACCGCCGCGGCGCCGAAGCACCGGCGGCCGCGGCCACGGAAGCCGGCCAGGACGATCTGTTCTCGTACGTCACCTCGCCCGCATTCGATGCCGACAACAGCGCCACCGGCGGCGTGCGCGCGCCGATGCTGCGCCGTGGCAAGCCGGCTGCGCCCAAGCGCGTGCTGGCGGCGGACGACGACGCGCCGAAGCTGCACAAGGTGCTGGCCGAAGCCGGCATGGGCTCGCGCCGCGACATGGAAGAGCTGATCGTCGCCGGCCGCGTGTCGGTGAACGGCGAGCCGGCTCACATCGGACAGCGCATCATGCCGACCGACCAGGTTCGCATCAACGGCAAGCCGGTCAAGCGCAAGCTGGCCAACAAGCCGCCGCGCGTGCTGCTGTATCACAAACCGACCGGCGAAATCGTCAGTCACGCCGATCCGGAAGGCCGTCCGTCGGTATTCGACAAGCTGCCGCCGATGAAAACCGCCAAGTGGCTCGCGGTCGGCCGCCTCGACTTCAATACGGAAGGTCTGCTGATGCTGACCACGTCGGGCGATCTGGCGAACCGTTTCATGCACCCGCGTTATAGCGTCGAGCGTGAATATGCGGTGCGCGTGGTCGGCGAACTGGCCGAAGGCATGCGTCAGAAGCTGCTGCATGGCGTCGAGCTGGAAGACGGTCCGGCGAATTTCCTGCGTATTCGCGACGGCGGCGGCGAAGGCACTAATCACTGGTATCACGTCGCCCTCGCCGAAGGGCGTAATCGCGAAGTGCGCCGCATGTTCGAAGCGGCCGGCCTGATGGTCAGCCGTCTGATCCGTACCCGTCACGGCCCGATTTCGCTGCCGAAGGGTTTGAAGCGCGGCCGCTGGGAAGAGCTCGAGGACAATCAGGTTCGCGCGCTGATGGCGTCGGTCGGCCTGAAGGCGCCGACAGAAGAAAAGGGCGGTCGCGGCGCCGCGCCGGAGCGTAAGCAGCCGGATCCGATGCAAACGTCGATGGGCTTCATCAATCGTGAGCCGGTGCTGATGTCACACGGCCGTTTCGAGCAGCAGCCGCGCGGCCAGGGTCGTCGTGGTGCGGCGGGCGGCGGCTTCGGCGGCGGTGCGGGCACCGGCTTTGGCGGCGGCTATGGCAGCCGTGGAGCGGGGCGTGGGGCCGGCGGCGGCTTCAGCGGCCCGATGGGCGGCGGCACGGGCGGTCCGCGTGGCGGACGTGACGTCGACGGCAATCGTGCGCCGTCGGGCAATAGCAATCGGGCGGCAGGCGGCGGCAAGCGCGTCGGCGGCGCTGGCGGCAATCCGGGCGGCGGCGGTCGCGGGCCGGGCGGCAATCGCGGCGGCAGCGGCGGTGCGGGCAACCGTGCGGGCGGCGGCAATGCCAATGCGGGTGGCGCCAATCGCGGCGGCGGCGCGCCGCGCGGCCGCTCACGTGGCCGTTAAGCGGTAACGAAGTCGCGCGTGGCGGGCTGTCGCGTATCGCGCTCCCTAATACGTGCGGCCCTCGGCGGAATCGATCGACGAGCGCCGCGCATTTCATGCGGCGCATAAAAATCGCGGCGTGAGCGCAAATCGGGGCAGAGTCGCTCTGCTTGCTCGCCAAGCCAGGAGCGGGCCGCGCAAACCGCCTTGCAAAAAGGCCCAAAGCGTCGCCATATCGTTCGAACGATTTCCCATGAAATCAAGCGGAAATGCGCTTCACGCGGCGTTCTGCGGGTTTGCGTTTGTCCCGAAAAATGGCTACAATCGCGAAGTCGCTGGGCGTGCGGCTTTTCATGTGCGGCTCAGGTGCGACCACCGGCAATAAGATGATGGGCGTTTAGCCCATTTTTTTTTGCCGCTCAGTTTATGTGGTTTGGCATCTCGGGTAGCACGAACGTGCGCCGGCTTGGCGCGCGGCCCGCATTGGTTGTTTGCAAAACAGGCGGCAGGCTCGCTGCGCGAACATCTAAGAGGGCACTGTGCAACTGACGGAACTGATTGAAACCACGGTCGTGGGACTCGGCTACGAGCTCGTCGATCTCGAGCACACCGGGCGCGGCATGTTGTGTATTTATATCGACCAGCCGGCCGGCATTGCGATCGAAGACTGCGAGAAAGTCACGCGTCAGCTCCAGCACGTTCTGACGGTCGAAAATATCGATTACGAGCGGCTCGAAGTGTCGTCGCCGGGTCTCGACCGCCCGCTGAAAAAACTGGCGGATTTTGAACGCTTCGCAGGCAGCGAAGTGGTAATCACATTGAAAAAGCCATTGGACGGACGGAAATCGTACCGGGGCATCCTGCATGCTCCGCAAGGCGAGACGATCGGTCTGGAATTTGAAGGGAAGGAAGGCGCCGCGATGCTTGATTTCACGCTCGCGGACATGGATAAAGCACGCCTCGTTCCGAAAGTTGACTTTAGGAGCCGCAAACAATGAGTCGCGAAGTGTTGATGCTGGTGGATGCGCTGGCACGCGAGAAGAACGTCGACAAAGACGTGGTATTTGCCGCGCTCGAGGCGGCTCTCGCTTCGGCCTCCAAGAAACTCTTCGAAGAAGACGCGGATATCCGCGTCCATATCGACCGTGAAAGCGGCGAACACGAAACGTTTCGCCGCTGGCGCGTGGTGCCGGACGAAGCCGGTTTGCAGGAGCCGGATCAGGAAATCCTGCTGTTCGAGGCGCGTGAACAGAAGCCCGACATTCAACTCGACGAATACATCGAGGAACCGGTGCCGTCGATCGAATTCGGCCGCATCGGCGCGCAGGCCGCCAAGCAGGTGATCCTGCAAAAGGTGCGCGACGCGGAACGCGAACAGATCCTGAACGACTTCCTCGAGCGTGGCGAGCACATCATGACCGGCTCGGTGAAGCGTCTCGACAAGGGCAACTTCATCGTCGAAACCGGCCGTGTCGAAGCGCTTTTGCGCCGCGATCAACTGATTCCGAAGGAAAACCTGCGCGTGGGCGACCGCGTGCGCGCCTATATCGCCAAGGTCGATCGCACCGCGCGCGGCCCGCAGATCGAACTGTCACGTACCGCGCCCGAATTCCTCATGAAGCTGTTCGAGATGGAAGTGCCGGAAATCGAACAGGGCCTGCTGGAAATCAAGGCGGCGGCCCGCGATCCGGGTGTGCGCGCCAAGATCGGCGTGATCGCTTACGACAAACGTATCGATCCGATCGGCACTTGCGTCGGCATTCGCGGCTCGCGCGTACAGGCGGTGCGTAACGAGCTCGGTGGCGAAAACGTCGACATCGTGCTATGGTCGGAAGATCCCGCACAGTTCGTGATCGGCGCGCTCGCGCCGGCAGCCGTCCAGTCGATCGTCGTCGATGAAGAAAAGCATTCGATGGACGTCGTCGTCGACGAAAACGAGCTGGCGGTCGCGATCGGCCGCAGCGGCCAGAACGTGCGTCTTGCCAGCGAACTCACCGGCTGGCAGATCAACATCATGACGCCGGACGAATCCGCGCAAAAGCAGAATCAGGAACGCGGTGTATTGCGTGACCTGTTCATGGCGCGTCTCGATGTCGACGAGGAAGTCGCCGACATCCTGATCGACGAAGGCTTCACGAGCCTCGAAGAGATCGCTTATGTGCCGCTCAACGAGATGCTCGAAATCGAGGCATTCGACGAAGACACCGTTCACGAACTGCGTAATCGCTCGCGCGATGCATTGCTGACGATGGCGATCGCGAACGAAGAAAAGGTCGAAAATGTAGCGCTCGACCTGAAGAGCGTGGAAGGCGTCGACGCCGACCTGCTCGCCAAGCTGTCCGAACACCAGATCCAGACGCGCGACGAACTCGCCGAGCTGGCTGTGGATGAACTGGTCGAGATGACCGGAATGGAAGAGGATGCCGCTAAGGCGTTGATCATGAAAGCACGTGAACACTGGTTCCAGTGAGAAATGACCATGGCGCACTAAATTGAACGCGGCCGTCAGGCCGCATGACCCGATGCTAACCGCAAGGAATCGGTCCTTGCATTAAGAGGAATGAATGGCGAGTAACAACGTAGCCCAATTTGCCGCGGAACTGAAAATGCCTGCAGGCGTGCTGCTCGAGCAGCTGCAGGCGGCGGGCGTCACCAAAGCGAGCGAAGACGACACCCTGTCCGAAACGGACAAGGCGCGTCTGCTCGACCACTTGCGCAAGTCTCACGGCTCGACTGATGCGGACAAGCGCAAGATCACGCTGACGAAACGGCATACGTCGGAGATCAAGCAGTCCGACGCGACGGGCAAGGCTCGCACCATTCAGGTCGAGGTGCGTAAGAAGCGCACTTTCGTCCGCCGCGACGAAACCGTCAGTGAAGGCGCGGAAGCATCGAATCATGTGGCCGAGGCCGACGTCGACGATCTGGAACTCCAGCGTCGTGAAGAGGAAGCGCGTCACGAAGCCGAGCTGCTCGAAAAGCAGGCTCAGGAGCTGAAAGCGCGTCAGGAACAACTCGAACGCGAGGAAGCCGAACGTCAGGCGCGCGAGCAGGCTGCTGAAGCCGAGCGCCGCCGTGCCGAAGAAGAAGCGGCGAAGAAGCGCGCGGCGGCTGCGGCCGAAGCGGCGGCTCGCGAGAAGCCTCAGCAGCCGGCGCAAGCTGCGCAGCCGGTCACGGCGAAAGCCGAACCGGCGGCTGCCAAGGCTGCGCAACCCGCCGTCGAGCAGGACGACGAACGTGCCGCGGCGGAACGCGCGGCGCAACGCGAGGCTGCGAAGAAGGCGGAAGACGCGGCGCGTCAAGCCGCTGAGAAAGCGCGCGCCGAACAGGAAGAAATCGCCAAGCGTCGCGCAGCGGCTGAAGCCGAGGCGCGTGCGATTCGCGAAATGATGAACACGCCGCGCAAGGCGCAGGTCAAGGCGCCGGAGCCGGCACCGAAGCCCGCTGAGCCGGCCAAGGCCGCCGAAGCCAAGGGCACGCTGCACAAGCCGGCACGTCCGGCAGGTGAAGCAACGGCACGCCCGGCCGCCAGGAAGCCGGCTGTCGCGGCTCCGGCCGCCACGACGGCGCCGTCGGCGGGCGACAAGAAGAAGCCGGCGGGCAAGGGCAACTGGCAGGACGACGCAGCCAAGCGCCGCGGCATCAAGACGCGCGGCGATACCAGCGGCGGCGTCGATCGCGGCTGGCGCGGCGGCCCGAAGGGTCGCGGCAAGCATCAGGATCAGAGCACCACGTTCCAGGCGCCGACCGAACCGATCGTGCGTGAAGTGCACGTGCCGGAAACCATCACGGTCGCCGATCTGGCGCACAAGATGGCGGTGAAGGCGTCGGAAGTCATCAAGTCGATGATGAAGCTCGGCCAGATGGTCACGATCAACCAGATGCTGGACCAGGAAACGGCGATGATCATCGTCGAGGAATTGGGCCACCATGCGGTCGCGGCCAAGCTGGACGACCCGGAAGCGATGCTGGTCGAAGGCGAAATCAGCGATGCGGAAGCATTGCCGCGTCCGCCGGTCGTCACGGTCATGGGTCACGTCGACCACGGCAAGACCTCGCTGCTCGACTACATCCGCCGCGCCAAGGTGGCAGCGGGTGAAGCGGGCGGGATCACGCAGCACATCGGCGCCTATCACGTCGAAACGCCGCGCGGCGTCATCACGTTCCTCGATACGCCGGGTCACGAGGCCTTTACGGCCATGCGTGCCCGCGGCGCGAAAGCAACCGACATCGTGATTCTGGTGGTCGCAGCCGACGACGGCGTGATGCCGCAAACGAAGGAAGCGATCGCCCACGCGAAGGCAGGCGGCGTGCCGCTCGTCGTCGCGATCAACAAGATCGACAAGCCGGATGCGAATCCGGAGCGCGTGAAGCAGGAACTCGTCGCGGAAGGCGTCGTGCCGGAAGAATACGGTGGCGACTCGCCGTTCGTGTCGGTGTCGGCGAAAACCGGCGCGGGCATCGACGACCTGCTCGAAAACGTGCTGCTGCAAGCCGAAGTGCTGGAACTGAAGGCGCCGGTCGAAGCGGCGGCCAAGGGTCTCGTCATCGAAGCGAAGCTCGACAAGGGTAAGGGTCCGGTCGCAACGATCCTCGTCCAGTCCGGTACGCTGAACCGTGGCGACGTGGTGCTGGCGGGTAGCGCTTACGGCCGCGTGCGAGCCATGCTCGACGAAACCGGCAAGCCGACCAAGTCCGCCGGCCCGTCGATCCCGGTGGAAATCCAGGGTCTGTCGGAAGTGCCGCAAGCCGGCGAAGAAGTCATCGTCATGCCGGACGACCGCAAGGCGCGTGAAGTCGCGCTGTTCCGTCAAGGCAAGTTCCGCGACGTCAAGCTGGCCAAGCAACAGGCCGCGAAGCTCGAAAACATGCTGGAACAGATGGGCGAAGGCGAAGTGCAGTACATGCCGCTCATCGTCAAGGCCGACGTGCAGGGTTCGCAGGAAGCGCTGGTGCAGTCGCTGCTCAAGCTCTCCACCGACGAAGTCCGCGTGCAGATCGTGCACGGCGCCGTGGGCGGCATCAGCGAGTCCGACGTCAACCTGGCAACGGCTTCGAAGGCGGTGATCATCGGCTTCAACACCCGTGCGGATGCGCAGGCGCGCAAGCTGGCGGAAGCCAATGGTGTCGATATTCGCTACTACAACATCATCTACGACGCAGTGGATGAGGTGAAGGCCGCGATGTCGGGCATGCTGGCGCCGGAGAAGCGCGAAGTCGTGACGGGCACCGTCGAAGTGCGCCAGGTCTTCAAGGTGCCGAAGATCGGCGCGGTGGCCGGCTGTATGGTCACGGACGGTTTCGTCAAGCGCTCGTCGTCGGTGCGCGTGCTGCGCAACAACGTCGTCATCTTCACGGGCGAGCTCGATTCGCTCAAGCGCTTCAAGGACGACGTGAAGGAAGTCCGTCAGGGCTTCGAGTGCGGTATGTCGATCAAGAACTTCAACGATATCGTCGAAGGCGATCAGTTCGAAGTCTTCGAGGTCACCGAAGTCGCGCGTACGCTGTAATTCACGCGACACGGCTCAACGGGCGGAGCGGGCTTTAGCGCCCGCTCCGCCCGTTGTTTTTTGAGCCACGGCGGCGCGCCTGTCGCCTATGGCGCCCGCAGCCGCCCACGGTCATCGAGCCGCTCACATGCCGCCCGCATGACGAAGACCGCGGCTACGCGATCAACTTTTTGCATCCGTCATAACGGATCACACAACACCATGCCTAAAAAACGTTCTTCTCCCAATCGCAACGTGCAGATCGCCGATCAGATCCAGCGCGACCTGTCCGAACTGCTGCGTGAGGTCAAGGATCCGCGCATCGGCATCGTCACGATTCAAAGCGTCGAGCTGACGCCGGACTACGCGCACGCGAAGGTCTATTTCACGACGCTGACGGGCGACCCGCAGCAGACGCTGGAAGCGCTCACGCATGCGGCCGGTCATCTGCACAATCAGCTGTTCAAGCGCTTGCATATCCATACCGTGCCGACGCTGCATTTCCACTACGATGAGACGATCGAGCGGGCCGTCGAAATGTCGCGTCTGATCGACGAGGCGAATGCCAACCGCGCGAAAGAAGACTGAGCAGGCGTTACCCGCTGCCGTGCCGTTGACTGCAATGCGCCTGGCGCCGCCTTCCGTTTTGCTTTCCGTTTACCTCGAAGATCCGTCTTTCTGACATGACCGCACCTCAACGCCCCCGCGTGCCGCGGCGCGCGCTCGACGGCGTGCTGCTGCTCGACAAGCCGCTCGGCCTGTCGAGCAACGACGCGCTGATTCGCGCGAAACGTCTCTATCTGGCGAAAAAGGCGGGCCACACCGGCACGCTCGACCCGCTCGCCACCGGCTTGCTGCCGCTGTGCTTCGGCGAAGCCACCAAGTTCTCGCAGGATCTGCTCGAAGCCGACAAGACCTACGAGGCCACGATGCGCCTCGGCATTCGCACGACCACCGGCGACGCCGAAGGCGAGACCATCGACACACGCGAGGTGACGTGCGATCAGGCGGCGGTCCTTGCGGCTTTGCCGAAGTTTCTCGGCGACATCATCCAGGTTCCGCCGATGTATTCGGCGCTCAAGCGCGACGGCAAGCCGCTGTACGAATACGCGCGCGCCGGTCAGACGGTCGAACGGGAAGGGCGGCAGGTGACGATCCACGCGCTCGAATTGCTCGCCTGCGCGCTGCCGGACGTGACCTTTCGCGTGACGTGCAGCAAGGGCACGTATGTGCGCACGCTCGCCGAGGACATCGGCGAAGCGTTGGGTTGCGGCGCGCATCTGGTGGCGTTGCGGCGCACCGGCGTCGGCGCGCTGACGCTGGAACACGCGGTGACGCTCGATGCTCTGTCGAGCGCGCCGGAAAGCGAGCGGGACGCGTGGCTGCAACCGGTCGACGCGCTGCTGTCCACGTTCCCGCTCGTCAGGCTGGATGAGGACGCGACTCGCCGCTTTCTGCACGGTCAACGCCTGAAGCTGTCGGAGTTGGCGATCACCGGCGACGCGGTGAATGCGCCGCGCGTGCGTGTGTATGACGGGGAAGGCCGCCTGCTCGGTGTCGCGAAACAAGGCGAAGGCGTGCTCGCACCGGAACGGCTGGTGGTGACGACGGCGAGCCAGGCCGCGTTAAAGCGCTAGAAGCCCAAGCCCAAGCAAGGAAAAAAGGCGGGACCGCTCGAAAGCGGCCCCGCCTTTTTCCATTCCACTTCGCCGCGCCCGGAAAGACGCAACAACTTCAATGCGCGGCCGCCGCCGCCGCGCCGGCGTCACCGCCTGCACGCTCCGGCCTGGTGATCCAGATCAGCGCGATCAGCGCGACAAAAATGCCGGCCGACACGAAGAACAGATCGTTCACGCCCAACTGCGCGGCCTGTTGCGTGGCCATCGTGTTGAACAATCCATAAGCTTGCGGCTGACTGAAACCGGCCGCACCCATTTGCCGGATCGACTGATCGAACACCGGGTTGTACGCGCTAGCCTGTTCGGCCAGTTGCGCGTGATGCATGATGGTGCGGTGATCCCACGCCGTCTGGAAGATCGAGGTGCCGATGCCGCCGCACATGATCCGCACGAAATTCGACAAACCCGATGCGGCCGGAATCCGGTTGCCGGGCAAGCCCGAAAGCGTGATCGACACCAGCGGAATGAAGAACCCGGCCATGCCGATGCCTTGAATCAACGTGGGCAGCAGCAGCGAATACGTATCGACGCCGGTCGTATAACGCGAGCGCATCCAGAAACACAACGCGAATACGAGGAACGACAGCGTCGCGATATAGCGCGGATCGGTACGCGGCAAGATCTTGCCTGTGATCGGCGACAGCAGCACGGCGAACAGGCCGACCGGCGCCATGACCAGTCCCGCCTCGGTTGCCGTGTAACCGATATCGGTTTGCAGCCACAACGGCAGCAGCACGAGATTGCCGAAGTACAGGCCATAGCCGACCGACAGCGCAACCGTGCCGCCCGTGAAATTACGCTTGCTGAAGAGCGACAGATCGACCACCGGATGCTCGGCCGTCAGCTCCCACACCACGAAGAACGCGAGCGCGATCACCGCAACCAGCGTCAGCACGACGATGGTGGTCGACGAAAACCAGTCGAGGTCCTTGCCTTTGTCGAGCATGATCTGCAACGCGCCGACCCAAAGGATCAGCAGGCCGAGACCGACGCCGTCGATCGGCGCTTTTTTAATCACCGAATCGCGATTGCGGAAGATCATCCACGTGGCCGCGGCGGCAATCGCGCCGACCGGAATGTTGACGTAGAAAATCCACGGCCAGGAGATGTTGTCCGAGATCCAGCCGCCGAGAATCGGCCCGGCCACCGGCGCGATCAGCGTGGTCATCGCCCACATCGACAACGCCATCGGCGCCTTGGCGCGCGGATAGCTGGCGAGCAGCAGCGTTTGCGACAGCGGAATCATCGGGCCGGCCACGGCGCCTTGCAGCACGCGCGACGCCAGCAGGAACGGCAGCGTGGGCGCGAGGCCGCACAGCCACGACGAGATCACGAACAGCACGATCGACGCCATGAACAGGCGCACCTGACCGATGCGGTCGGTGAGCCAGCCGGTGAGCGGCACGGAGATCGCGTTCGCCACCGCGAACGAGGTGATTACCCACGTGCCCTGGTCGGACGACACGCCGAGGTCGCCCGAAATGGACGGAATCGAGACGTTCGCAATCGACGTGTCGAGCACGTTCATAAAGACGGCGAGCGACACCGCAATGGTGCCGATCACCAGTTGCGCGCCCTCGAGCGGCGGATGAGGAACTTGCGCCTGAGCCTGAGCCATTAAGCGAAAAACCTTGTAGGAATCGTTGCGCGGCTTACATCAATTTCGCGGCCGCGGCCGTAGCGGCGGCGGCGGGCTTCGCGCCGCCGGCTTGCGCCGACTTCTGCGTGCCGCCGTTCGGCCCCGCGTTTTCCGCGATGATGCGGGCGATTTCCGCGTCGGCTTCGTCGCCGTACTTCTCGAACACGGTGGTTTGATAGACCGTGTTCGGCGCCTGGCCGAGCTGGCCGCCCTGGTCGTCCTTGATGGTCACGTCGGCTTGCATCGACAGGCCGATGCGCAGCGGATGCTGTTCGAGCTCCTTCGGGTCGAG
Organism: Paraburkholderia terricola; assembly: GCF_003330825.1. Classification (NCBI taxonomy): domain Bacteria; kingdom Pseudomonadati; phylum Pseudomonadota; class Betaproteobacteria; order Burkholderiales; family Burkholderiaceae; genus Paraburkholderia; species Paraburkholderia terricola. The sequence continues at coordinate 2,497,892 of NZ_CP024941.1, read as the reverse complement.
CGCGATCCGTACCGGCAGGCGCTGCACCACCTTGATCCAGTTGCCGGTCGCGTTCTGCGCGGGCAGCAGCGAGAAGGCCGAGCCCGTGCCCGCCGAGAAACCGACCACCTTGCCGTGATACACCACCGACGAACCGTACACGTCGGCCGTCAGTTCGACCGGCTGGCCGATGCGCATGTGCTTCAACTGCACTTCCTTGAAGTTCGCGTCGACCCACACGCTGCCGAGCGGCACGATGGCCATCAGCGGCGTGCCCGGCGAGACGCGCTGGCCGACCTGCACCGAGCGCTTCGCGACATAGCCCGTGACCGGCGCCGGCAGGTTGTTGCGCGCGTTGTTCAGGTACGCGTCGCGGACCTTGGCGGCGGCGGACAGCACGTTCGGGTGATTCGCGATCGAGGTGTTGGCGGTCAGCGCGCGGTTCGAGGCCAACTGCTGCTGGGCGGCGTCGACGGCGGCTTGCGCGCTCTTCACGGCGTCGCGCGCGTGCGAGATTTCCTCGAGCGACACAGCGCCGGTTTGCGCGACCGTCAGGCGGCGCTTCAGGTCGTCCTGAGCGCGCGACAGATCGGCCTGGCGGACGGCGACTTGCGCCTGGTATTGGTTGTCGTCGGCGAACAGGCCGCGCACCTGGCGCACCGTTTGCGCGAGATTCGCTTCGGCCTGTTCCAGCGCGACGCGCGCGTCCGCCGGGTCGAGCACGACGAGCGGGTCGCCGGCCTTTACGGTTTGCGTGTCGTCCGCATTCACGGCGACGACGGTGCCGGTGACCTGCGGCGTGATTTGCACGACATTGCCGTTCACGTACGCGTCGTCGGTGTCTTCGTGGAAGCGCGCGACGAGGAAGTAGTACAGGCCGTACGCGATCGCGGCGATCAGGATCACGATGACGAGCAGCGTCATCATGCGCTTGCGTTTGCCGTTGTTGGCCGGTTGTGCGGGGGCAGCGGGCTGCTGGGGGGTGCTCATTGATGTGCTCCGGGTTCTCTCAAGCGTCGTCGTTTATTCGGGTGTGCGGGCGGGTCTGGTGCCGATGCCGTGTCAGTTCGCGGCGGCGGTCGCGGCGGTGGCCGACGCCGGGGCATCGGTCGGCACCACGAGGCCGGTCTGGGTCGCGTCGAAACCGCCGCCGAGCGCCTTGACGAGACCGATCTGCATATCGCGGCGGCGCATCTTCAGGCTCGTTACCGTCTGTTCGGCGGCAAGGCGGTTCTGGTCGGCGGTCAGCACCTGCAACTGCGGCGACAAACCGGCCTTGTAGCGGATCACGGCCAACTGATACGCCTTGGTGGACGCGTCGAGCGCGCGCTGCGCGTCGCCCGATTGCTGGTCGATCGAACGGATCGACGACACTTGCGTCGCCACGTCAGAGAGGGCGTTGATCAGCGTCTGGTTGTAGTTCGCCACATCCAGATCGAAATCGGCGTAGCGTCCCTTCAACTGCGAGCGCAGCGCGCCGGCGTCGAAGATCGGCAGGTGGATGGCGGGGCCGAATTGCATCTGGCGGCTGCCCGCCTTGAGGAAGCGGCCCCAGCCGAACGCGTCGAAACCGAAGCCGGCGGCGAGGTTGACGTCCGGGAAGAACTCCGCTTTCGCTTCCTTCACGTCGTGCATCGCGGCTTCGACCTGCCAGCGCGCGGCGACGATGTCCGCGCGGCGCGCCACGAGATCGGCCGGCAGGTTGTTCGGCAGCGCCACGGTGTCGCCGGTGGTCAGGACCGGCTGGGCGATCTGCAGGCCGCGGTCGGGACCCTTGCCCAGCAGCGCGCCCAACTGATAGCGCACCACGGTGATCTGGCCGTCGAGGTCGGTCAGCGTCGACTGGCTGGTTGCGATGTTGCCGTTCGCGGTTTGCCGCTCGACGTTGGTGTCGAGACCGGCGGCGACGCGCCCGTTCGTAATGCGGCCGATTTCCTGACGGTTGGCGATTTCACGCGCGGCGATGTCGCGCAGCGCGTATAGCTGCGCGAGCTGGTTGTACGTGCTCGCCACCGACGCGGCGAGCGTCACGCGCGCCTGCTGCATGTCGGCTTCAGCGGCTTTTTCCTGCGACACCGCCTGGCCGAGGCGCTGGCGGTTTTTGCCCCACAGGTCGAGATCCCATGACGCGCTCGCGAGCACGTTATTTTCGCTATACCAGGTGCCGCCGTACGGAGGCGGGTAGAGCGCGTTGCCCGAGAACAGCTCGCGGGTCCACGAATAGCTGCCGGTGACCTTCGGATACAGCGCCGAGCGTGAGCTCTCGATATACGACGAAGCCTTGGCCACGCGCGCCTGCGCCTGGGCGATCGACGGACTGCCTTCGAGCGCCTCCGCGATCAGCTTGGGCAGTTGCGGGTCGCCGAACTGGTTGGCCCAGTCGAACGACGGCCATTGGCCGCTCTCGCTGGGCAGACTCCGAGCGGACTCGTACTGAGCCGGCGACGACATCTGCTTGTCGCTTTTCATACCGAAGTAGTTCGCGCACCCCGTGAGGGCGAGCGCCGTCACAGCGGCGGCGACAGCGGCCCGGCTCGAAAGTGCGGGCACGGACAGGGAAAGGGATTTCATTCGCTCGACTCTTTGAGTGAAGATAATGATGGACACTGCAAGCAAATTCTTACGATTTGCTGTCGGGTTTGCTTGCTGCATCACGGGTAACTCCCGTTTGTTCGCCGGCGTTGACCAGCACGCGGCGCAGCATGCTTTTCAGAAAGCCCACTTCTTCGGGAGTGAAACCGCCCAGCAGGCTGTTCAGCACGCCAGTGAAAATCGCGGGCATCCTGGCGGCGATCGCTTGGCCTTCGGGCGTCAGCGCGAGACGAACCACGCGTCGGTCTTCGTTGCTGCGCACTCTCGTCAGCAGGCCGCGTTTTTCCAACCGGTCGACCAGACGCGTGACGGCGCTTGCGTCAATGCCGTATTCACGGGCCAGTTCGGCCGCCAGCAGGCATTTGCCGCTGGCCACCATGAACAGGATGCTGCCTTGCTGGCTGGTGATGCCCAGTTCGGCCATGCTGCGCTGCGTGACCAGATTCGACATGGTCGATCTCACTCGCGTGATCAGGTAGCCGACGCTTTCGCCGACCTGGTATTCGCTGATCTCGGGCGGCGGGGTGGGGGACGGCTTCGTCATGACTCTCGTGCGAATGCAATGGTTGTCTAGGCAGGATTATAAGACGGGGTTGATTGACGCGGCAAGCGTTACCACAGCTTAGGCAAGGAACTTTTGCTGCTCAAGGTTATACGTTGACCGGTTTTGCGTGGGATTTTCCCGGCGAAAGTCGCATGGTTTCCTACGCTTCGCTGCGCCGAAGATGCTCGCTCTATCAGGGAATACCAGAAAGCTTCATTCGTGCGTGCTATAATGTTGGGTTCCCAAAAGTGCGCTTTGGGCTTGTCGTGGTTCATGAGAAGTAACCAAGTAACCGGCATGAGCATTCGGCGCACTCCAACTGTCCCCAGGTTTCCTATGACCCGCGCCCTACGCAACATCGCCATCATTGCCCACGTCGACCACGGCAAGACCACGCTCGTCGACCAGCTCCTCCGCCAGACCGCCACGTTCCGCGAGAACCAGCAGGTCGTCGAACGCGTGATGGACTCGAACGACATCGAAAAAGAACGTGGCATCACGATTCTGTCGAAGAACTGCGCGGTCGAATACGAAGGCACGCACATCAATATCGTCGACACGCCGGGCCACGCCGACTTCGGCGGTGAAGTGGAGCGCGTGCTGTCGATGGTCGACTCGGTGCTGCTGCTGGTGGATGCCGTCGAAGGCCCGATGCCGCAAACGCGCTTCGTGACCAAGAAAGCGCTGGCGCTCGGCCTGAAGCCGATCGTCGTGATCAACAAGGTGGACCGTCCGGGCGCGCGCATCGACTGGGTGATCAACCAGACCTTCGACCTGTTTGACAAGCTGGGCGCGTCGGACGAGCAGCTCGACTTCCCGATCGTCTACGCATCGGGCTTGAACGGCTACGCCGGCCTGACGCCGGACGTGCGTGAAGGCGACATGCGTCCGCTGTTCGACGCCGTGCTGCAACACGTACCGGTTCGCCCGGCCGATCCGGAAGCGCCGCTGCAACTGCAGATCACGTCGCTCGACTATTCGTCGTATGTTGGCCGTATCGGCGTGGGCCGCATCACGCGCGGCCGCATCAAGCCGGGCATGGCCGTAGCCGTGCGTTCGGGCCCCGACGGCGCGATCCTGAATCGCAAGATCAACCAGGTGCTGTCGTTCAAGGGCCTGGAGCGCGTGCAGGTCGAATCGGCCGAGGCCGGCGACATCGTGCTGATCAACGGTATCGAGGAAATCGGCATCGGCGTGACCATCTGCTCGCCCGAACAGCCGGAAGCGCTGCCGATGATCACCGTCGACGAACCCACGCTGACCATGAACTTCCTCGTCAACTCGTCGCCGCTCGCTGGCCGCGAAGGCAAGTTCGTCACGAGCCGTCAGATTCGCGACCGTCTGATGAAGGAGCTGAACCACAACGTCGCACTGCGCGTGAAGGAAACCGGCGACGAAACCACCTTCGAAGTGGCCGGCCGCGGTGAATTGCACCTGACCATTCTCGTCGAAAACATGCGCCGTGAAGGCTACGAGCTGGCCGTGTCGCGTCCGCGCGTGGTGATGCAGGAAATCGACGGTGTGAAGCACGAGCCGTACGAAAACCTGACCGTCGACATGGAAGACGCCCACCAGGGCGGCGTGATGGAAGAACTCGGCCGCCGTAAGGGCGAAATGCTCGACATGGCGTCGGACGGCCGTGGCCGCACGCGTCTCGAGTACCGCATTTCGGCACGTGGTCTGATCGGCTTCCAGTCGGAATTCCTCACGCTCACGCGCGGCACGGGCCTGATGAGCCACACGTTCGACTCGTATCAGCCGGTCAGGGAAGGCGCGGTCGGCGAGCGTCGCAACGGCGTGCTGATTTCGCAGGACGACGGCGCGGCAGTCGCTTACGCGCTGTGGAAATTGCAGGATCGCGGCCGTATGTTCGTGTCGCCGGGCGAGCCGCTGTACGAAGGCATGATCATCGGCATTCACAGCCGGGACAACGACCTGGTCGTGAACCCGATCAAGGGCAAGCAATTGACCAACGTGCGTTCGTCGGGTACCGACGAAGCGGTGCGCCTCGTGCCGCCGATCCAGATGTCGCTGGAATACGCGGTTGAATTCATCGACGACGATGAACTGGTCGAAGTCACGCCGCAATCGATCCGTCTGCGCAAGCGTTATCTGAAGGAACACGAGCGCCGCAGCGCAAGCCGTAAGGGCGCCGTGGACTGATTGACCTCGCCTTGCGCGGCATGATGGCAAGGTAAGACAGGCAAAAGCCACCTCCGGGTGGCTTTTGCCGTTTCTGGCGCGCGAATCGCGCTGTGCGTAGTTGCTAGCGGTTGGCAAACCGTTGATGCGCGTTCGTCCACGTTTATCGCAGAAAGACCGTTGCGCGCACTGGATACCGGCCGCAAAGCCCGTCGCGGCGGGCTTGAGCGGCAAACCGTCGGCTATCTGGACTATTTGATCTGTGCTATGCTCCCCGGGTGCAAAGTTTTAGGTCCTTCCAAGCAAGACTTGATTCGCGCAATCCGCTAAACGGTCAGGCCGTGTCGCGGAAGGTTCTGTAACCCGCTATTTCTCGAGAAACTCGAAGAAAGGTGAGCGTAAAAATGATGAAGCAATTCCAGTCGAACTCTTATCTGTTCGGCGGCAATGCTCCGTACGTTGAAGAAATGTACGAAGCATATCTCGACAATCCGGCGTCAGTGCCCGAGAACTGGCGCAGCTATTTCGACGCGTTGCAGAACGTCCCTGCATCGGATGGCACCAGTGCCAACGACGTGGCCCACGGCCCGATCGTCGAATCGTTTGCTCAACGGGCCAAGGCCAACGCCTTCATCCCGCGCACGGCAACCGGTGGCGAAGATCTCGCCACTGCGCGAAAGCAAGTCTATGTGCAGTCCCTCATCGGCGCATATCGCTTCCTCGGCTCGCAATGGGCCAATCTCGATCCTCTGAAGCGCCGCGAACGTCCCGCGATCCCCGAGCTTGAACCCGCGTTCTACGACTTCACCGAAGCCGACATGGACCAGGAGTTCAGCGCAACGAATCTGTATTTCGGATTCGAGCGCGCTTCGCTGCGCGAGATCGTCAAGGCATTGCGCGACACGTACTGCGGCACGATCGGCGCCGAGTACATGTACCTCAGCGATCCGGAACAGAAGCGCTGGTGGAAGGAGAAGCTCGAGTCGATTCGCTCGACGCCGAACTTCTCCAACGAAAAGAAAAAGCACATCCTGAATCGCCTGACGGCCGCCGAAGGCCTCGAGCGCTTCCTGCACACCAAGTACGTCGGCCAGAAGCGCTTCTCGCTCGAAGGCGGCGAAAGCTTCATCGCGTCGATGGACGAAGTCGTGCGTCATGGCGGCGCCCGCGGCGTGCAGGAAATCGTCATCGGCATGGCTCACCGTGGCCGTCTGAACGTGCTGGTCAATACGCTCGGCAAGATGCCGGCCGATCTGTTCGCCGAATTCGAAGGCAAGCATGTCGACGACCTGCCGGCCGGCGACGTGAAATACCACAAGGGTTTCTCGTCGGATATCTCAACCGACGGCGGCCCGGTTCACCTGTCGCTCGCGTTCAATCCGTCGCACCTCGAAATCGTCAACCCGGTGGTCGAAGGTTCGGCGAAGGCGCGCATGGATCGTCGCGGCGACGACAACGGCCTGCAAGTGCTGCCGGTGCAGATCCATGGCGACGCGGCCTTCGCGGGCCAGGGCGTCGTGATGGAAACGCTGAACCTCGCGCAAACGCGTGGTTACGGCACGCACGGCACGCTGCATATCGTCATCAACAACCAGATCGGTTTCACGACGTCGGACCCGCGCGATTCGCGCTCCACGTTGTACTGCTCGGACGTCGTCAAGATGATCGAGGCGCCGGTGCTGCACGTGAACGGCGACGATCCGGAAGCGGTCGTGCTGGCCACACAGTTGGCCATCGACTTCCGGATGCAGTTCCACAAGGACGTCGTCGTCGACATCGTCTGCTTCCGTAAGCTCGGCCACAACGAGCAGGACACGCCGGCTGTCACGCAGCCGCTGATGTACAAGACGATCGCCAAGCATCCGGGCACGCGCGCGCTGTACGCTGAAAAGCTGACGCAGCAAGGCGTGATCACGGCGACCGACGCGGACGAATACGTCAAGGCTTACCGCAAGGCGATGGACGAAGGCCATCACACCGTCGACCCGGTGCTCTCGAACTACAAGAGCAAGTACGCGGTGGATTGGGTGCCGTTTCTGAACCGCAAATGGACCGACGCAGCCGACACGGCCGTGCCGCTCGCCGAATTGAAGCGCCTCGCCGAGCGCATCACCACGATTCCCGAAAACTTCAAGGTTCACCCGCTGGTCGAGCGCGTCATCAATGACCGCCGCGCAATGGGCCGTGGCGAAGCGAAGCTCGACTGGGGCATGGGCGAACACCTCGCGTTCGCGTCGCTGGTCGCGTCGGGCTACGCAGTGCGCCTGACCGGTCAGGACTCGGGCCGCGGCACGTTCACGCACCGTCACGCGGTGCTGCACGATCAGAATCGCGAACGCTGGAACGACGGCACCTACGTGCCGCTGCAGAACATCGCCGAAGGTCAGGCGAAGTTCACGGTGATCGACTCGGTGTTGTCGGAAGAAGCGGTGCTCGGCTTCGAATACGGCTACTCGACCGCTGAACCGAATACGTTCGTCGCATGGGAAGCGCAGTTCGGCGACTTCGTGAACGGCGCGCAAGTCGTGATCGACCAGTTCATCTCGTCGGGTGAAGTGAAGTGGGGCCGTGTGTCGGGCCTTACCATGCTGCTGCCGCACGGCTACGAAGGCCAGGGTCCTGAGCACTCGTCGGCGCGGATCGAACGTTTCCTGCAACTGTGCGCGGACCACAACATGCAGGTCGTTCAGCCGACCACGCCGGCGCAGATTTTCCACCTGCTGCGCCGTCAGATGATCCGCCTGTTCCGCAAGCCGCTGATCGTCGCCACGCCGAAGTCGCTGCTGCGTCACAAGGAAGCCGTGTCGGATCTGTCGGAACTGGCCAACGGTTCGTTCCAGCCGGTAATCGGTGAGATCGATCAGGCCATCGACGCGAAGAAGGTCAAGCGCGTCGTGATTTGCTCGGGCCGCGTCTATTACGACCTGCTCGCGCATCGCCGTGAATCGAAGTCGAACGACGTCGCGATCATCCGTATCGAACAGCTCTATCCGTTCGCGCATAAGCAGTTCGAAGCGGAAATGAAGAAGTACGACAACGCGACCGAAGTGGTGTGGGTGCAGGACGAGCCGCAGAATCAGGGCCCGTGGTTCTACATCGAGCACCACCTGAAGGAAGGCATGAAGGACGGGCAGAAGCTGGCATACAGCGGTCGTCCGGCTTCGGCTTCGCCGGCAGTCGGCTACTACGCGAAGCACTACGAGCAGCAGAAGGCGCTGGTCGAAGGCGCTTTCGGCCGCCTCAAGAGCGCGTCGATCGCTAAATAACGAAAACAGACGAACCGGGAAAGCGCCACGCGCTTTCCCGTGCCGCATCCAGTGACCATTGAGGGTTCATTCGCGGCAGACATGGTTCGCAGGCGGTCGTCGAGTCCATGGATCGCGCGCCGTCACCCGATACGTATTCAGGATATTCATAATGGCTATTGTTGAAGTCAAGGTTCCCCAGCTTTCCGAGTCGGTTTCGGAAGCCACGATGCTGCAGTGGAAGAAGAAGCCCGGCGAGGCTGTGGCTCAAGACGAAATTCTCATCGAAATCGAGACCGACAAGGTCGTGCTCGAAGTGCCGGCACCCTCGGCCGGCGTGCTCGCGCAAGTCATCGCGAACGACGGCGACACCGTCACCGCCGATCAGGTCATCGCCAAGATCGACACCGAAGGCACGGCCGGCGCCGCTGCTGTCGAAGCCGAAGTCAAGCCGGCGCCTGTCGCCGCACCGGCTGCCGCACCGGCGGCTCAAGCCGCATCCGCAACGGGTGCGAACACAGCTGCTTCGCCGGCTGCCGGCAAGCTGATGGCCGAGAAGGGTCTGTCGTCCGGCGACGTCGCCGGCACGGGCCGCGACGGCCGCATCACCAAGGGCGACGTGCTGACCGCGGGCGCTCCCGCCGCCAAGGCCGCGGCACCGGCACCGGCCGCCGCACCGAAGGCTGCCAAGCCGTCGCTGCCGGACGTCAAGGCGCCGGCGTCGGCTGATCAATGGCTGAAAGACCGCCCGGAACAACGCGTGCCGATGTCGCGTCTGCGCGCGCGTATCGCCGAGCGTCTGCTCGAGTCGCAGCAAACCAACGCCATCCTCACCACGTTCAACGAAGTGAACATGGCGCCGGTGATGGACCTGCGCAACAAGTACAAGGACAAGTTCGAGAAGGAACATGGCGTGAAGCTCGGCTTCATGTCGTTCTTCGTGAAGGCGGCCGTTCACGCGCTGAAGAAGTTCCCGCTGGTGAATGCGTCGATCGACGGTAACGACATCGTCTATCACGGCTATTTCGACATCGGTATCGCTGTCGGTTCGCCGCGCGGTCTGGTGGTGCCGATCCTGCGCAACGCGGATCAGTTGAGCCTCGCGGAAATCGAGAAGAAGATCGCCGAATTCGGCCAGAAGGCGAAAGACGGCAAGCTGTCGATCGACGAAATGACCGGCGGTACGTTCTCGATCTCGAACGGCGGTGTGTTCGGTTCGATGCTGTCGACCCCGATCATCAACCCGCCGCAATCCGCGATTCTCGGCGTGCACGCCACCAAGGAACGCGCCGTGGTCGAAAACGGCCAGATCGTGATCCGTCCGATGAACTATCTGGCGCTGTCATACGACCACCGGATCATCGACGGCCGCGAAGCGGTGCTGTCGCTGGTCGCCATGAAGGACGCGCTGGAAGACCCGGCGCGCCTGCTGCTCGACCTGTAAAAGCCGCTCCGGCCGGCGCCGGTTGCCATTGCGCAAACTGGCGCCCTATAAGCATCACGTCTTTCGCATTCCGCAGTACAGGAACAGGGCGCGCCACGAAACGTGGCCGCGCGCCGTTCCGTCATAAAAAGGATTGTCATGTCCAAAGAATTTGACGTCGTCGTGATCGGCGCAGGCCCCGGCGGCTATATCGCTGCAATTCGCGCCGCACAGCTCGGCAAGACGGTTGCATGTATCGAAAAATGGAAGAACCCGGCCGGCGCGCTGAAGCTCGGCGGCACGTGTCTGAACGTGGGCTGCATTCCGTCGAAGGCGCTGCTCGCCTCGTCGGAGGAATTTGAAAACGCGCAGCACCATCTCGCCGATCACGGCATCAACGTGTCGGACGTGAAGATCGACATCACGAAGATGCTGGCCCGCAAGGAAGGCATCGTCGAGAAGATGACGAAGGGTATCGAATTCCTGTTCCGCAAGAACAAGATCACGTGGCTCAAAGGTCACGGCAAGTTCACCGGCAGGACGGACGCCGGCGTGCAGATCGAAGTGAGCGGCGAAGGCGAAACCGAAGTGGTCACGGCGAAGAACGTGATCATCGCGACGGGCTCGAAGGCGCGTCATCTGCCGAACGTGCCGGTCGACAACAAGATCGTGTCGGACAACGAAGGCGCCTTGAGCTTCGACACGGCGCCGAAGAAGCTGGCCGTGATCGGCGCGGGCGTGATCGGTCTGGAACTGGGCTCGGTGTGGCGCCGTCTCGGCGCGGAAGTGACCGTGCTCGAAGCGCTGCCGGAATTCCTCGGCGCCGCCGACCAGGCGCTCGCGAAAGAAGCCGCCAAGCAGTTCAAGAAGCAGGGTCTCGACATTCACGTCGGCGTGAAGGTCGGCGAAGTGAAGACCACCGCGAACAGCGTCACGATCGCTTACACGGACAAGGACGGCAACGCGCAAACGCTCGAAGCCGACCGCCTGATCGTGTCGATCGGCCGCGTGCCGAACACCGACAACCTCGGTCTCGAAGCCATCGGCCTGAAGGCCAACGACCGCGGCTTCATCGACGTCGACGATCACTGCGCGACCGCGGTGCCGAACGTGTACGCAATCGGCGACGTGGTGCGTGGCCCGATGCTCGCGCACAAGGCCGAGGACGAAGGCGTGCTGGTCGCGGAAATCATCGACGGTCAGAAGCCGCACATCGACTACAACTGCGTTCCGTGGGTCATCTACACCGAACCGGAAATCGCATGGGTCGGCAAGACGGAGCAGCAACTGAAGGCGGAAGGCCGCGAGATCAAGACGGGTCAGTTCCCGTTCATGGCGAACGGCCGCGCGCTCGGCATCAACAAGGCGGATGGTTTCGTCAAGATGATCGCCGACGCGAAGACCGACGAACTGCTCGGCGTGCACATCATTTCGGCGAATGCGTCGGACCTGATCGCGGAAGCCGTCGTGGCGATGGAGTTCAAGGCGGCGTCGGAAGATCTCGGCCGTATTTGCCATCCGCACCCGTCGCTGTCGGAAGTCATGCGCGAGGCGGCGCTGGCCGTCGACAAGCGCGCGCTGAACATGTAATGACGCGCACGCCTGACTGATCGCAGCACTTTCGCATCACCACAAAGGCGGGCGGGTTCAATCCCTCCCGCCTTTCTTTTTGCAGCAACACAATGAACGTCACCGAATACTACGAAAAAGAACTGCAGACGCGGGGTTATCAATCGGACCCGGCGCAGCGCGCGGCGGTCGACCGTCTGCAACGGTGCTATGAAGAGTGGGTCGAATACAAATCGCGCCGCTCCAATGCGTTCAAGAAACTGATCATCCACCCGGACCGGCCGCGCGGCGTGTACATGTGGGGCGGCGTGGGGCGGGGCAAGAGCTTCCTCATGGACAGCTTCTACATGATCGTGCCGGTGCAGCGCAAAACGCGGCTGCATTTCCACGAGTTCATGCGCGAGGTGCATCGCGAACTGGAAGAACTGAAGGGTCGGGCCGATCCGCTCGACGAACTCGCGCTTCGTATCGCCAAGCGCTACCGGCTGATCTGTTTCGACGAATTCCACGTGTCCGACATTGCCGATGCGATGATCCTGTACCGTCTGCTCGACAAGCTGTTCGAGAACGGCGTGCAGTTCGTGATGACGTCCAATTACGCGCCGGACACGTTGTATCCGGATGGCCTGCACCGTGATCGCATGCTGCCGGCGATCGAACTGATCAAGGAGAAGGTCGACGTGATCAACGTCGACGCCGGCGTCGACTACCGGCAACGCACGCTGGCTCAGGTCGAGGTGTATCACACGCCGCTCGGCGCGGCCGCCGACAAGGCGTTGCGCGACGCTTTCGCGCGTCTCGCCGCCGTGCCTGACGAGAGCCCGATTCTGCACATCGAAAAACGCGAGCTGAAAGCGCTGCGCCGCGCGGACGGTGTCGTGTGGTTCGATTTCGCCACGCTATGCGGCGGGCCGCGCTCGCAGAACGATTACCTCGAACTGGCGAGCCGCTTTCACGCGGTGATTCTCTCCGGCGTGCCGCAGATGTCGGCGCGCATGGCCTCGGAGGCGCGCCGTTTCACCTGGCTGATCGACGTGTTCTACGACCACAAGGTCAAGCTGTTGATGTCCGCCGCGGTGCCGGCCGAGCAGTTGTACGTCGACGGACCGATGGCTAACGAATTTACGCGCACGGTGTCGCGCATCGTCGAAATGCAGTCGAAGGAGTATCTCGACGCGCCGCGCCGGATCGTCGATACGTCGTTGACCTGAAGCGCTGCCGGGAGCGGGCCGTGATGCTTTCGCGATAGATCACGATCCGCTACGCGAATACACGCGGTCCGGCGGCGTATTTTCAAGATTCGGACTCGTCTTATATTCCCTCACCGGACGACTGGATATCTTTTGTCGTGATTCTGACAAAGGAGAAACCATGAATCCGTACCGTGACATCAATGACGAAGAATGGCAACGCGTCGCACCGTTGTTGCCCGAGCTGCGTCCGCGTTCCGAACTGCGCGGCCGGCCGCTTGCCAATACCCGTTCCGTACTGAATGGCGTGCTGTGGGTGATGTACAGCGGCGCTACCTGGTCCGCCATGCCGCGCAAATACCCGTCCTACCAAACCTGCCATCGTCGCTTCAAGGCCTGGCACGAATCCGGCGTCCTCAAACGTGTAATGGAGCAACTGTTCGGCGCGGCAAGCGAAGAACTCTGCAATTTAATGGAAGCCCGCATGCGTACCCACGCGAGCGCGGAACAGAAGAGCGTTGAAGCACAAGAGGCTACGACCCAGATTGCGGCCCCCGCGGGGTACAGTCCGGCACCGTCCAAACCACAGCCGTCCTCGCCGTTCGCGTATGCGTCGCCCTTCAAGCACGCTGCATGACAACTACACCTAGCCGATTTCAGGCACAAAAACGGCCGAACGATAATGATCGTCGGCCGTTTTCTTTTCTATCGGGGCTGCGGCACGTAGGCGGCTCCAACGTCCAACTGGCTGCCAATCCGTCTTAACAGGCGATCAGGCGTCGGCGCCTGGATTGTCCGTGGGCTATTGCTGACGTACCCAGGTCTGCGAGCGGCCCAGCAGCGAAACGCCGATATAGCCGCGCACCACCAACTTGTTCCCGCCATCTTCCAGGTGCATCTTGCACTTGTAGACCTTGCCGTTTTCCGGATCGAGAATCTGGCCGTGGTCCCAGCCGTCGCCGTCCTTTTTCATATCGTTGATGATCGTCATGCCGAGAATCGGCTGATCCTTGCGCGCGTCCGTGCATGCGGTGCACCGGCGACCCGGCTGGTCGTTCGGGCCCAGTCCCTTGATCACCTTGCCGTTGAGCGAACCGTCGTCGTCCTGAGCGATCTGCACGAGCGCTTTGGGCTGACCGGTGTGATCGTCGATGGTTTGCCATGTGCCGACCGGGCTGTCGGTCTGCGCCATTGCCGTGACGGCGCCGGCGAGCAGTACGCCGGCGAGCGCTGCATGCCTGGCTGCGCGAAGCGCGATTGCACGGGTGCGTTGGGTGAACTGCGTCATTGTCTTCCTCCTTGATAAAAGACGGCGCGATCATGAGCGCGCGGCGTGATTGGCATCTCGGGCGGACTTGAGTCACTCGCCGCCGTGATGCCTGATATGGCGCTTGGGTTCTTGCTTCAGGGGTATTGACTTGCCACTTGCGACTCTCGACTCGCGGCTTGCACGCCCGCCGGTCGAGAGCGTTTGCGCAGAATACGTGAAAGCGCGTGCGTCGTTTGATAGTGGAACCTCTAATCAGCACGCCGCGCCGTGCGCATCGATTCAGCTGGTACGAGAAGGTCGCGTTGATGCGCGGGCTGCGCGATGCGCCTTCCAAAGACGCGTCGCCGATCGCTTTGGCCACTGCAAGATCCCAGGCTGTAGTACTTCGCGTCCGAGATCCTGAAACCGAGCGCAATCGACGCAAGCCTCGACCGCGAAGTGCTACTCGCATGCACACCGACACGCGCCGTGTCGAACGAAACATAGGGCGTGAATGTGCGCCGATACGTGAAGCTCGGCGTGAACGAACAGTTGCCTGCGAACATCGCTCCAATCGGAATCGCCTGACGCTTCGCCCGGTTGATGGCCTTGCGCAAAACGCTGCGCGCCGAACGACATCCGTTCAAAGGTCGCGAGCGAGACCGCGCTGTATTGACCGGTGAGTGCGATGGCGGTGCCGATTTTCAGCGGCCACTCGTTGGTTAGCGAAAAGCTTGCACCTGTACGCACGAAGTTGATCGACGCCGGATTGATGACCCGGCAAGTCAGGAAGGTCCGAGTCGTCGGATTTCGACGCCCTCGGAATATCGAACGCCTTCGCCACATTGAAACTCTCAGGCGCACCTAACCCGTTCGCACGCTGAGGTAGTCGGCCTGCAATTGCATCGCCCGCGCTTGCGAGCGCAAGCCAGCCGGTGCCGGCCGAAAGCGCCGCGCAAGCGTGGGTGGACCGCGGCAAATGGGACATGGCGGAGCCCAACCGCGTGCTTGCGCCGCTCGACGCAACGGCTGGCGCCGCCAGGATACAGCGCTCAATCTGGGCATCAGCCGCAAGATGTTGTGGGGAAAAATGCGCAAGTACCAAATTTTTGACGAAGAGCCCGAAACACGCGAAACTGAGTAATAATGAGACGGTTGTACTAAAACAAAAACTGTTTAAGCAGGATTTACATGGACCACAAGTCGAAACTACGACAGATTGCCTTGGCCGCACTGGTCACGATGGGGGCCGTGCAAGGCGTCGCCGCGCAGGCGATGACGGATAGCGGCGCGAGCGCTGGCGTCGTTTCCCAGCCGGGCGCCGCGCAGGGTGACCAGCCCGCTCAGTCTGGACAAGCGCAGACCACCGTGCTGACGCCGGACGAAGCGAAGCAATCCGCCGCGGGGAACGTTGCGGAATTGCAGCAGATGATCCGCGGCTCGGACGTGAGCGAATTGCGCACGACATACAACGGCAGTTACGGCGCGAGCTTGCTGTTTTACGGCAAGGAGATGACGTACTACGTGGCCTTGTTCCAGCAGAAGAATTTCTGGCGCGTCATCAAGACGCAGGACGCGACGCGCGCCGACATGATCTACAAGGATTTCGTGCGTCAGACGCTGCAACTGTCGGACGTCGAGATTCGCCGCACGCAACTCGAGGCGCAGAAGGCGTTCACGGACCGGATGATCGCATTGTCGCAAGACCGCGCGAACCGCCTGCAAGCCGACCTCGACGTGGCGCACCGGCAGCAGACCATCGTCGCGAGCCAGCAGCAGCAGACCCGCGCCGAAGCAACGGCGCTCGCGCAGCAAAAGGCCGCCGCGCAGGAGCAACTGCGCGCCGCGCAACGCCAGGTGCGCGATCTGCAGCGTCAATTGGAAAGCGGCTTGCCCTCGCACTGAGCGCGATGGTTTGAAGGCTGCCAGAGGGTAAGGCGGCGGCATCGATCGCCGCCGCTCGAGTCACCGCGGGGCACCTCGCGCGGGCTGTTTCTAGCCGCGCTCGAATCGCGGGTCCATAAGCGGCTACCGCCGCTGTTTTCCGCGGCACACATCCCACAACGAATCGGCGCGGCAGGTTTGCCGGATGAACGATAGCGCGTGAGCGTGAGCCGCTGGTTTTCCGCTGCGGCCCGGAATAATTCCCCTCAAATTACGGCGGATCATCTTCCGGGTTCGTGCTCGTCTCGCCAGCGCACACACGCCGTGCGCGAGAGGCGGCGACTCGCCGACTCGCCGACTCTAATGCCGCTTCTTGCCCGCCGACGACACCTCTTTCACCGACACGTGATGCGGATCCGTCATATCGACGGCGATCGGATCGCTGGCGGGAAAGCTTTCCTCGAGTGCTTCGTCAAGCCGGCTCTCGGCGGACTGAACCGGCTCGGCGGACGGCCGCGCTTTCATGGGATTGCGGGGTACGGGCTGTTTCTGCCTGGTCATGACATGCTCCGTTGGACGCGAGTCAATGATTTCAGCATAACGCAAAGCGAGTCGCGGCGAGTTAAAAGCATGCTGCATTGACTCGTGCTCCGAGTGTCGCAGGAAAGCAGAGCGGGAACACCTACACATCCGCCGCATGCCGTGAACCCGGGGTTGTCCAGTCGGGAAGGGAGCAGGAAAGGACCAGCGAACGACAAGGCAGCGAACAGCATGAATCGAAAAGACCCCGCACGCACGCGGCGCTTTAACGCGTCACACGTCGTGGAAGCTGAGTTGGAACACCTGGAGTGGGCAACGAGACAACCGGCGCTGCGCATGCTGAGCGCCGGTTACTGGCGGCGCCGCGTGCTGGCGGTTAAAAGCGGATTTGAGTTGACGGAACGACAGGTGATGCGTCTGGAGAAGATCTTGCAGCGGCTCGGTCATCCGGCGGACTAGCGGGCCGCCGCGGCGGCCGTTTATTCGTTGGCGCCGTTACCGCCGTTCCCACCATTGCCGCCGTTACCACCATGATTGCCGCCGCCGTGATTACCGTCGCCGCCGGTGCCGAACAGACGCCGACGGCGCGTGACGACCACGGGGCCGTCGGACGTGCTGTTGCCGCGCTCGGACGACGAACGCTCCGAAGACGGCGCGCCATACGACTCGCGCGGTTCACGCGGTTCGCGCGGCTCACGATGATCGCGTGGTTCGCGCGATCCATGCGGACCACGCGTGGTGTGCTCGCCGTGCGAAGGCCGCCCCGCGCGCGGTGCCGGACGCGTGCCGGTGTCGAGCTGGATCGTCGAGATCGCGCGCTTGTAGATGCCTTGCAGGCCGACAGGCGTGCGCAGCATCACCAGATACTGATCGAACGACTCGATGCACCCGGTCAGGCGAATGCCGTTGACCAGATAGATCTCGACGCGCTTTCGTTCTTTGCGCGCAGCGTTCATGAAGTCGTTTTGCGGATGCGATTCTGCGGAAGCCATGGACAATTCAGGTTAGAAAGACGGTTGTTCGCCGCGATTCTACCCTGTATGAGGGTGGAACGCGTCGGCGGGCGAACTGCGACCACTATAACGGCTTGTGCGCAGGGAAGCACCTGATAACTATTGACTGTAACGTTGAGTTACGAATCTGCCGACGAATCGCGCTTTCTTCCGCCATGCGCGGGCCGCCGGAATAGGTGTGGCGGAAAAAGATAGCCGGCGTGACGTTCGCGCGGAATAAATCACCACGTGCCAGCGTTAAGTCAGGCATGGCGGCGTTACATCGCACATAACGCATAACGCATTTCGCATCCCGCACGCAATCGGACGGATTGCAGCCGGCGGCCCACACTCCATTCACGCGCCCGCCTCGAGCCGGGCGCTCATCAGGAGACTCATATGAACGCATCCCGCATTTTTTCCATCCTCTTCGTGATGATGGCGCTCGCACTCGGCACGCTCGCGACGAGCGCGTGCACGACGGCGGACAACAGCGCGTCGAGCACCAGCGGCGGCAGCAGTAGCGGCGGCTACTGAGCGTTTGCGCGCCGGGTGAGCTTCGAAGCGGAAGTGGTTGCGTGGCTCCCGCAGTTGCGCCGCTATGCGCGCGCACTGACGGGCGACCGCGCGTGGGCCGACGACCTCGTGCAGGACACGGCGGAGCGCGCGCTCGCGCGCTGGTCGGCGTTCCGGCCCGACAGCAATCTGCGCGCCTGGCTTCTGACGATCCTGCGGCATCTGTATATCGATCAATTGCGCGGCCGCCGCGAGATCGCCGTCGACGACGAAAGCGCGCCGTGGCGCAATCTCGAAGCGCCGCATGGCGAAGTCGACGGTCTGGTGCTGCGCGATCTGCAGCGCGCGCTGTATTGCCTGCCGGTCGAGCAGCGCGAAGTGCTGTTGCTGGTGTGCGTGGAGGAACTGTCTTATCAGGAAGCGTCGAAGGCGCTCGGCGTGCCGATCGGCACGGTGATGTCGCGGCTCTCGCGCGCGCGTGAGCACATGCGCGTGTTGCTGACGGTGGGGCCGGCCGACGGGGCGGCCGCGGGAACGGCGCGTAAGAGCGCGCCGTTAAAAGTAGTGAGAAATCCGTGATGAATAACGACGACCACGATTCCAGCTTGCCCGGCGGGCTCGATCTGCGAGCGCTGTCGGCGTTTATCGACGGCGAATTGCCGGACGCGGAGCGTGCCGCGGTCGAGGCGCAACTGCGGGAGCACCCGCAGGCCGCCGCGCGCGTGGCCGCGTGGCGCGCGCAGAAAGCCGCGTTGCGGGCGCTGTGCGGCGCGCCGCGGCACAGCGAAGCCGACGCGCGCCATGAGCGCAACGAGGCCGACGAGCCGGCCTTCATCGTGGTGCGCCGGCCTGCGCCGTGGTGGCAGCGCGCCGGCATCGCGGCATGCTGGCTCGCGGCCGGCGCGGGGCTCGCGCTTGCCTTGGGGCCGCTCGCGCCGCGCCTGACGGGCGGCGCGTGGAGCGGCTTGGGCGGCCAGCCGCCGAGCTTCGCCGAGCGCGCCGATATCGCCTATGCGGTGTACACGCCGGAGCGGCGTCATCCGGTGGAAGTGGCCGCGAGCGAGGAAGAGCATCTGATCAGCTGGCTGTCCAAACGCCTGAACCGGCCGCTCTCGGTGCCGTCGTTGCAGGAGTACGGCTATTCGCTGGTGGGCGGGCGTCTGTTGCCCGGCGAAGCGGGGCCGGCCGCGCAATTCATGTACGAGAATCAGAGCGGCGCGCGGCTCACGCTGTACGTGACCGGCAGCGCGCGCGACGAAACCGCGTTCCGCCTGTTGCGCGACGGCAACCGGCGCACCTTCTACTGGGTCAGCGACGGCATGGGCTACGCGTTGTCCGGGCCGATCGCGGAAGGCAAGCTGCGCTCGATCGCCGTCGAGGTATGCAGCGCGCTCGGCGGCAAGCCGGAGGCGTGGCAGTGAGGCGCACGCCAATGCATCGTCGACATCTCACGAGGGACACACCTTGACCCGCAGCCTGCCGCCGAACGTCTCCGCCGCCCAGTTCGACCGCGTGCTCGCCGGCTGGCGCGCGATCGTCGGCGAAGCGCAGGTGGTGAGCTCCGCGGCCGGACTTGCCGCGTATCTCGATCCGTTCGCGCCTGGCGAGCCCGCCGCGTTTTCGGCGAGCGCCGCGGTGTTGCCCGCCTCCGTCGACGAGATTCGCGCGGTGCTACGGATCGCCAACGAATTCCGCATTCCGTTGTGGACGGTCTCGACCGGACGCAACTTCGCCTATGGCGGCGCCGCGCCACGGCTGCCGGGTTCGGTGGTGCTCGATCTGCAGCGGATGAACCGCATCATCGAGGTGAACGAGACGCTGGCCTACGCGCTGGTGGAGCCGGGCGTCAGCTACTTCGAGCTGCACGCGCATCTGCGCGAGAAGGGCTACCGGCTGTGGGTCGATCCGCCGGCGGCGGGTTGGGGCAGCGTGGTCGGCAATACGCTCGAGCGCGGCTTCGGCTACACCGCTTACGGCGATCACGCGGCGACGCAATGCGGCATGGAAGTGGTGCTCGCCAACGGCGACGTGTTGCGCACCGGCATGGGCGGGATCGACATCGGCACGGCATGGCAGTTGTATCAGCCGGGCTATGGGCCGTCGTTCGACGCGATGTTCATGCAGTCGAACTACGGCATCGTCACCAAGCTGGGCGTCTGGCTGATGCCCGCGCCGCCCGCGTATCTGCTCGGCGAGATCCAGTTTCGCCACGAAGCGGATCTCGAAGCGATCGTGGACATCCTGCGGCCCTTGCGGCTCGATGACACGATCCGCAATCACGCGGTGATCGAGGGCGGCGTGCGGCGTGCCGCCGGATTGTCGGCGCGCGCGCACTGGTACGAGGGCAAGGGCGCGATGCCCGAGGGCGCGGTGACGGCGATGCTGGAGAAGCTGAACGTCGGCCGCTGGAACCTGCATTTCGCGCTGTACGGCACGCCCGAACTGATCGACGCGCGCTATGCGATCGTGCAGCGCGCGTTCGCTCGCGTGCCGCAGGCAAGGTTCTTCGCCGCGCGTTACGCGGGCGACGCCGAGCCCACCGCAGGCGGCGATCGCAACCTCGCCGGCATTCCGGCGATGAGCGCGTTTCGCATGCTCGACTGGCGCGGCGGCGCGGGCGCGCATGTGGACTTCGCGCCGATCTGTCCGGCGACCGGCCGCGACGCGCTGCGCCAATACACGATGGTCAAGGCGCGCGCCGCGGAATACGGCTTCGATTACTACGGCGGCTTCACGGCGGGCGTGCGTCATCTGCATCATATTTTCGCGGCGATCTTCGACCGCGACGACGCCAACCAGGTCGAGCAGGCCGGCTTGCTGCTGCGCTCGCTGATGAGCGACGCGCGCGCGGCCGGCTACGGCGAATATCGCGCGCATCTCGCGTACATGGATCTGGCCGCGGCGCAGTACAGTTTCAACGACGGCGCGTTGCTGCGGCTCTCGGAAACGATCAAGGACGCGCTCGACCCGAACGGCATTCTCGCGCCCGGCAAGCAGGGCATCTGGCCGGCGGCGTGGCGCGACCGGCGCGGTTATACGTGAGGCGCGTCCGCGCGTGGCACAACGCACGCGCGGCCTGAAACGGCAAGCGGATCGAACAATGGACCGACGCACGTTCGTATTGACAGGCGCATGGCTGTCCACCACGGCGGGCGGCGCATGGCCGTGGCTCGCGCAGGCGGCCGCGCGCGGCAACACGCTGGCGGTGGTCGATTCGACGCTGGCGTGCGGCCCCGCGTTCGCCGGGTACGTCGCGCGCATGAAGCTGCCCGCGTTCGACACCGGCGACGACATCGGCGCGCTCTGGTACACGACGCTGGCGCCGCTTCTCAGCCGCACGCTCGCGCCGGCGCCCGCATCGCTGATCGGCCTCACGCGCGCGTCGGATTACTTCGTGCTCAAGGAACTCGCCGTGCGCGCGGGCCAGATGGTGGCGCACAGCCATGAACAGAGCGCGGGGCGTGATGTGGACCACCGGGTAGACCATCGGGCAGGCGACGCGCAAGCACCCCACATCGCATTCGTGCTGGCCCCGCGCGCGATCCGCTAGAACTTGTACGCCTTGTTCTTCGGATCGAAGGTCGAGTCGTCGAAAGTCTTCGGCGTGATGGTTTCGAAAACGATTCGTTCGAAGATCTTGCCGTCGTTGTCGTAAGACTCGACGCTGCGGAAATACGGATGCCGCAGATCGAGCCCGAGCGTCTCTTTCTTCGCGTAGAAGCGCGGCTGGCCGATCGGCGTTTCGAACGTGAAGGCCACCACGCGCACGCCTTCGATCGTTTTGACTTCCACCTGAACCGAGCGCGGCAAGCCGGCCTCGATGTATTTCTTGCCCTCGGCAAGGTACTGCCTGGCGATGTACTCGGTGCCGAGATCGCGCACGTGATGATTCGATTGCGAACGGGCGAGGGCGCCGTTCAGCGAGGTCCACAGCGGCATGACGTTCAGCATGCCGCCGAGGTGCCCATACATTTCGTCGGCGCGTTTGGACTCGTCGTAGATGATCTCCTGGCCCGCGTGCGTGCCGTCGGGCAGCCACTTCGCGTAGATTCGCAGCGGGTCGCGCGCGAGGCGCACGAGCATGTGATCGGGCTTATCGGGCCATTGACCGCGAATGCGTTCCGAGCGCGACATCGTGAACTCGTAGGACGCATAGCCGTTCGGCCCCGCCTTGATGTAGCGCGGCAACGCGAGCGGATCGAGCGACTGGAACAGCGCGACCAGTTGCGCGTCGTCAAGCGCTGCGAGCGCGCCGCTTTGTTGCGCGGCGCGCAGCCATTTGACCTGCTGATCCAGCGTGAGCTTGCCGACCTGCGAAGCCGGCGTGGCCGGCGCCTTGACGGCGCTCGCGGTTTCCAGCGGGGGCGGCGTGTCGTCGTTTTGCGCGAGGGCCGGCGGCATGGCCAACACCGCGAGGCAGGCCCCCAGCGCGCCGAGCAAACATTGCCGCGACAAGCCGGCAAGCAACGGCCGCCATGAACGCATGTTGCTCAATCGGCGCAAGCTCACGGACATACTGTGCTTCACGAGTCTCTCTCCACGAATAGAGCGCCAATGTGCATGAAGCTCGTGCAAGCAGCGCCTTACCTGTCAGGCAGGTTTTTGCTTCGCGAGTTCCTCGTCTCGCAGCGCGCGGCGCAGAATCTTGCCGACGTTGGTTTGCGGCAACTCATCGCGGAACTCCACCTGCTTCGGTATCTTGTAGCCCGTCAGATTCTTGCGGCAATGGGCGATCACCTGTTCCTCGGTCAACGACGGGTTGCGTTTGACGATGAACACCTTCACCCGCTCGCCTTGCGCCGCGTCGGGCACGCCGATCGCCGCGACTTCGCGCACGTCGGGATGCGCCGCGATCACGTCTTCGATTTCGTTCGGATAGACGTTGAAGCCCGACACCAGGATCATGTCTTTCTTCCGGTCGATCAGACGAATGTAGCCGCGCGAATCCATCACGCCGATGTCGCCGGTGGCGAGCCAGCCGTCGCTGTCGATCGTCCTCGCGGTTTCTTCCGGGCGGTTCCAGTAGCCTTTCATCACCTGCGGACCCTTCACGCACAATTCGCCCGCTTCGCCGATGTTCGCCCACGTGCCGTCGTCCTTCCTGAAGCGCACCTGGGTGGAGGGCGCGGGCAAGCCGATCGAACCTTCGAAGTCGCGCAGATGGATGAGGTCGACGGGATTCATCGAGACGATCGGCGAGCATTCGGTGAGCCCGTAGCCTTCGATGATCGGTTTGCCGGTCACCGCCTTGAAGCGCTCGGCCACCGACTTTTGCGTCGCCATGCCGCCCGCCATCGCGAGCTTCAGGTTGGAGAAATCGCGCTGGCGAAACTCCTCGTTTTCGAGGAACGCGTTGTAGAGCGTGTTCACCGCCGTCATGCCGGTGAACTTCTCGTGACGGATGATCATCATCACGCGCTTCATGTCGCGCGGATTGGCGATCAGGATGTTGCGCCCGCCGAGTCCCATGAAAATCAGCGCGTTCACGGTGAGCGAATAGATGTGATAGAGCGGCAGCGGCGTGAGCACCGTTTCCGCGTCGCCGCTCAATTGCCCCTCGGCCCACGCCTTCGCCTGCAGCAGATTGGCGACGATGTTCCTGTGCGTGAGCATCGCGCCCTTGGCGACGCCGGTCGTGCCGCCGGTGTATTGCAGGAAGGCGATGTCGTCATGCGTGGGGCGCACGGGCGTCAAGGGCCGCGAGTAGCCGATCGCGAGCGCTTCGAGCAGCGGCACCGCTTTCGGCAGGTTATACGCGGGCACCATCTTTTTCACGTGACGCAGCATGAAATTGAGCAGACGTCCCTTCAGATTCAGCCCGTCGGCGAGCAGATCGCCGAGACCCGTCACGATGACGTTCCGCACCTTCGTGCCCGGCAGCGCCTCCTCGACCACCTTCGCGAAGTTCTCGAACACGACGATGGTTTGCGCGCCGCTGTCCTTCAGTTGATGCGCGAGCTCGCGCACCGTGTAGAGCGGATTCACGTTCACCACCACCGCGCCGGCCTTCAACACGCCGAACAGCGACACCGGATACTGGAACGTATTCGGCAGCATGATCGCGACGCGCTCGCCCGGCTTCACGCCGATACTTTGCAGATACGCGGCGAACGCGGTCGCCTTGCGGCCGAGTTCGCCGTAGGTCAGGCTCGCGCCCACGCTCACATACGCCACGCGCTCGCGGAACTTCGCGATGCATTCGTCGAAGAACTGCACGAGCGATTCGTATTGCGTGACGTCGATTTCGTGCGGCACGTCGGCGGGGTAGGACGCGTACCAGATGCCGTCGGTGTTGGGCGCCTGGGCGGGCGCGTTGGCCGACGCCGGATTCGGCGCCTGAGCGGGAACCTCGCTCGCCGCGTTGGCCGATGACGCGGACTCGGTCGGCGTCGAGGGCGGGGCTGGGTTGGGCTGGGTCATCGGTCGTCTCCTGAAGCGGTGGCTTCGTCTATTCGTGTGCTGGTCTCGCGGCCAGTCATTGAAGCAATCAAGGCAAATCTGGCGATAGCGTTCGAAGCGAAAACATGCGGTGAAACAAGTGCTAAAACAACGTTGAAACGGAGCGACGCTCAGCGTTCGAGAATCGCCACCACACCCTGGCCGCCCGCCGCGCAGATCGAGATCAGCCCGCGCGCGGCGCCGGCCGGCTTGTCGAGTTGCGCGAGCATTTTCGCGAGGCCGGCGACGATGCGCCCGCCCGTCGCGGCAAACGGATGACCCGTGGCGAGCGAACCGCCGTTCACGTTCAGTTTCGTCCGGTCGATCGCGCCGAGCGGACCCGGCAAACCGAGCTGCGTGCGGCAATATTCATCATCCTGCCACGCCGCGAGCGTGCACAACACCTGCGCCGCGAACGCTTCGTGGATTTCGTACAGATCGAAGTCCTGCAAGCCGAGCCCGGCGCGCGCCAGCATGCGCGGCACCGCGTAGGCGGGCGCCATCAGCAGCCCTTCCTGCTTGTCGAAATAGTCGACCGCGGCGGTCTCCGACCAGCTCAGATAGGCGAGCACCGGCAAGCCGTGTTGCGCGGCCCATTCATCGCTCGCGAGCAGCACGGCCGAGGCGCCGTCGGTGAGCGGCGTGGAATTGCCCGCGGTGAGCGTGCCGGCGTCGCGGTCGAATGCCGGCTTCAGGCCGCTGAGTTTTTCGAGCGTCAGGTCAGGGCGCAGGTTGTTGTCGCGCGCGAGGCCCCGGTACGGCGTCATCAGATCGTTGACGAAGCCGCGCGCATACGCGTCGCCGAGCTTGCGGTGGCTCTCGTAAGCGAGCACGTCCTGGGCTTCGCGCGAGATGTTCCAGCGTTTGGCCATCAGTTCGCAATGCTCGCCCATCGAAAGCCGGGTGCGCGGCTCGCCGTTGCGCGGCAGCAGCGGCTTGAAAAACATGCCGGGACGCAGCTTCGCCAGCGCGCCGATGCGCTGCCCGGCGCTCTTGCCGCGATTCGCTTCGAGCAGGATCTGGCGCATCCGTTCGTTGACGGCGATCGGCGCATCGGAGGTCGTGTCGACACCGCCCGCGATGCCCGCGTCGATCTGCCCGAGCGCGATCTTGTTGGCGACCAGAATCGCCGCTTCGAGTCCCGTGCCGCAGGCTTGCTGCACGTCGTAGGCGGGCGTTTCCTTCGCGAGCGTGGTGGACAGCACGGACTCGCGCGTCAGATTGAAGTCGCGCGAATGCTTGATGACCGCGCCCGCCGCGACTTCGCCCAGACGTTCGCCATGCAGGTCGTAGCGGTCGACCAGGCCTTGCAGCGTGAAGGTCAGCATGTCCTGATTCGACGCGCTCGCGTAAGCGGTGTTCGAGCGGGCGAACGGAATCCGGTTGGCCCCCACGATGGCGACGCGGCGCACGGCTGGCAGCGGGTTGGACATGCTCGGCTCCTTTGGGTCGTGCCCGGGTGATTCAATGATGCGAACTGCGATCGGTTCAAGGCGTCCTGATTCAACAACGATTCGCGGCGGCGCGAATTCCATGCATGGATGAAATCCCGCGCACGCCTGCGTGCCTCATTGCAGCCGCCACTGCATGCGGCCGCGCAAATGCGGTTTGTCTCCGGCGATATCCCGCACCTCGATGTCGCGTTCGATCAGCGAGGGCGACGCGCTCCACAGCGACGCTTCGCCCGGCAGCAGCATCGGCACCTTGAATTCGGCGCTCAGCGTGGCCTCGGCGAGCGGCTTCGGCGGTTGCAGCGCGGAGGCCGCGCGCGCGAGCGTCCACATGCCGTGCGCGATCGCGCGCGGAAAGCCGAACGCCTTCGCGGATAGCGCGGTGAGGTGAATCGGGTTGTAGTCGCCGGACACGCCCGCATAGTCGCGGCCGAGTTGCGGCGCGAGTTGCCAGCGCGCGATGCGTTCCAGCGCGGCGGGGCCGAGTTCGAGCGGATCGAGCGGATTGCCGGTCGGCGGCACGCCGCGTTTCAGATAGACGCTGTCGCCGTCCCACACCGCTTCGCCGCGGCGATACATGCGCGTATGCAGCACGAACGCCTGGCCCTTGTCGTGCCGCAGCAGCGCGCCGAATTCCACCTCGACGCGCAAGACGTCCTTGTACGCGAGCGGCCGGCGCAGCCGCACATGATTGGCCAGATGCACGAGGCCGAGCGCGGGCCAGGGAAACGCCGGGTCGGTCAGCATCAGCAGATGCAACGGAAACGCAAGCAGATGCGGATAGGTGAGCGGCACGCCGTGCTCGGGGATGAAGCCGCACACGCGCGCATAACGCCAGATCGGCCCGGGATCGAGCGCGACGGCGGGGCGCACGAGGCGCAGCGCCGGCAGTTGCGTGGCGCGAGCGCGCTTGACGATGCCGCTCAACGCGCGCGCATAGAGCTTGGCCGGCGCGGGCAAGGGCTCGACGACCACGGTTTTCGGGCGCGCCGCGCTCACGGTAAGACCGCCCCCGAACGGATCACCCGGCTCACGCATGGTCACGCTCCAATCAGGCTTTGTCCGCACACGCGCACGACCTGGCCGGTGATGCCCGCCGAGCCCGGATGCGCGAGCCATGCGATGGTTTGCGCGACGTCGACCGGCTGGCCGCCCTGGCTCATCGCGTTCATGCGGCGGCCGGCCTCGCGCAGCGTGAACGGCATCCTGGCGGTCATCTGCGTTTCGATGAAGCCCGGCGCGACCGCATTGATCGTGATGCCGCGCGCGCGAAGATGCGGCGCCATGCCTTGGACGCGGCCGATCACGCCGGCCTTCGAGGTCGCGTAATTGGTTTGCCCGAGATTGCCCGCGATGCCGCTGATCGACGACACGCCGATGATGCGCCCGCCGTCTCGCACGATGCCGGCGGCGAGCAGCGCGTCGTCGATCCGTTCCTGCGCGCACAGGTTGATGTCGATCACGCTTTGCCACACCGAGGCGGTCATCTTCGCGATGGTTTTGTCGCGGGTGATGCCGGCGTTGTGCACGACGATATCCACACCCTGTTCGTCGAGCGCCGCCGCGATTTGCGCGGGCGCTTCGGGCGCTGCGATGTCGAAGGCGAGGGCCGTGCCGTTCAACTGACGCATGGTCAGATCGAGCGCGTCGCGCGCGGCGGGAATGTCGATGCCGATCACATGCGCGCCCTCGGCGGCCAGCACGCTCGCAATCGACGCGCCGATGCCGCGCGCGGCGCCCGTCACGAGCGCGCGCCGGCCCGCGAGCGGCGCTTTCCAGTCGAACGCGGGTGCGGCGGCTTGCGGGCCCGTGCCAGCAGCGCTGCCGATGCGCACGACCTGGCCCGACACATACGCGGAACGCGGCGACAGAAAGAATCGCAGCGAGGTTTCAACGCCGCTTTCCGCGCCGTGCTCGACATAGACGAGATTCGCGGTGATGCCGCGCCGCGCTTCCTTGCCGAGCGAACGCGTGAAACCTTCGAGCGCGCGCTGCGCGGTCCATTGGCGCGGGCTCGCGCAGCTTTCCGGCGGACGCCCCAACACGACGATGCGCCCGCACTTGCCGAGCGAGCGCAAGGTGTCGTGGAAGAATCCGTGCAGCGGTTCGAGCTGGCTGCTGTCGTTGATGCCGCTTGCATCGAACAGCAGTGCGGCGAGCCTGCCGGGCGAGCCGGAATCCGCCGGTTCGAAACGGCCCGTCATCAAGCCGTGGTGAGTCGCGAGCGGCACCCACAGCCCGGCGCTTTCATGCGCGACGCTCGTCACGCCGATGCTCGCCACCAGATTCGCGAGCGCATCGAGCAACTGCGGTTCACGTCCCGCGCCGATCGCCGCCACGCCGCCGAACTCGGGCTCGTCCGCGCGATGGCGGCGCAGCACCTCGGGCTTCGGCAAGCCGAGCGAGCGCGCGAGGCGCGCGCCGAGCGGCGAGTTGACGAAGTTCAGATAAGAGTCGTTCATATCGGTCGTTGCTCCGCTGACAGCGCGCCGCGGGAAGTGCCCCTTGCGGGCGTCGGACGTGTGTCAGTGTGCACTGAGTTGGACGCATCCGGGGTGCCTCGCCGGGATGTTTTTTGCAGGCGCTCGTCAAGACGCTCGCAACCTTGTCAGGCTGCGGCTTCCAACGCCTTGTCGAGCGCCTCCTTGCGTTGTTGCAGACCGGCGAGCATGTCGAAGTCGGCCGCGAAATCATCGACCTTCACGACTTCCGCGCCGTAGCGCGCATAGTCGTCGAGCACGCGGCGCTCGTCGGCGTCGAGCAAGCCTTTCTGCTCGGCGGACGCGGTCCACCCGGGCAGTTGCGCGAAGCTCTGCGGCATCGGTTCGAGCAGCCCTTGCTTGACCGCTTCACGCAGCTTCTGCTCGATCCGCATGAAGCGCGGGTTCAACTGGAACGCCAGCTCGCCGTAGCCGAGCGCATCCACATCGGGACGCGGTACATACGAATCGGCCACGAGACGTTCGCGCGCCGCGCCGGGCGTCTGCATCAATTCGGCGATGTCGCTGCCGAGCCGGTCGGACGGCTCGCGGTACGGCAGGCCGAATGGAAACGCCAGCGCGCGCACGAGGCAGGCGGCGAAGCGGTTCGGGTAGTTCGCGAGCACGCCGTCGAGCGCGTGCTGCGCTTTGTACAGCGAATCCTCGACGCCCCAGCGCACCAGCGGCATATCTTCTTCCTGACGGCCTTCGTCCTCGAAACGCTTGAGCGTCGCCGAGATCAGGTAGAGCTGCGAGAGCACGTCGCCGAGGCGCGCGGAAATACGTTCGCGCCGTTTCAGATCGGCGCCGAGCACGAACATGGAGACGTCGGCGAGCAACGCGAACACGGTCGAGAGGCGGGTCGCCGCGCGGTAATACGGCAGCAGCGGACCGTGCGCCGCGCGCGGCCTCGCGATGAACGCGCCGCCCGTCACACCGTGGACGAAACCGCGCACCACGTTGGAGAGCGTGAAGCCCGCGTGGCCGAAGAACGCCGCGTCGAAATCGCGCAGCGCGCGGGCGCGATCGGTTTCGCGCGTCGCGGCCATTTCCTTCAGCACATACGGATGGCAGCGAATCGCCCCCTGGCCGAAGATGATCAGGCAGCGCGTCAGAATGTTCGCGCCTTCGACGGTGATCGAGATCGGCACCTGCTGATAGGCGCGCGCGAGAAAGTTCGACGGCCCCATGCAAACGCCCTTGCCGGCGACCACATCCATGCCGTCGTTGATGACCGTGCGCGCGCGTTCGGTGATGTGATACTTGGCGATCGCCGAAATCACCGAGGGCTTCTCGCCGAGGTCCACCGCCTGCGCGGACAGGCGGCGCGCGGCATCCATCACGTACAGATTGCCGCCCATGCGGCCGAGCGCTTCCTGCACGCCCTCGAACTTGCCGACGGCGGTGCGGAACTGGCGGCGCATCGCGGCGTAGGCGCCGGTGCCGCGCACGGCGATCTTCGCCATGCCCACGTTCGACGACGGCAGCGAAATCGCCCGGCCCGCCGCGAGACATTCCATCAGCATGCGCCAGCCGTTGCCGACCTGCGCGCGTCCGCCGATCACCCAGTCGATGGGAATGAAGACGTCCTTGCCCGAGTTCGGGCCGTTCTGGAACACCGCGTTCAGCGGCCAGTGACGGCGGCCGATATTGACGCCGGGGTGGCGGGTCGGAATCAGCGCGCAGGTGATGCCGGGTTCGTCATCGGCGCCGAGCAGATGGTCGGGATCGAGCGCGCGAAATGCGAGGCCGAGCACGGTCGCGATCGGGCCGAGCGTGATATAGCGCTTGTCCCACGTCACGCGAAAACCTAGCGTTTCGCGGCCTTCGAAGGCGCCCTTGCAGACGATGCCCACGTCGGGAATCGCCGCGGCGTCCGAGCCCGCGTAGGGGCTCGTCAACGCGAAGCAGGGGATGTCCTCGCCGCGCGCGAGGCGCGGCAGGTAGTGGTTCTTTTGTGCTTCGGTGCCGTAGTGCATCAGCAGTTCGGCGGGGCCGAGCGAGTTCGGCACCATCACCGAGACGGCGGCGGCCGAGCAGCGCGTGGCGAGCTTCATGATGACCTGCGAATGCGCGTAGGCGGAGAACTGCTTGCCGCCGTACTGCCTCGGAATGATCATGCCGAGAAAGCCGCGCTCCTTGATGTATTGCCAGCTTTGCGGCGAGAGGTCCTGCCACACCATCGTGGTTTCCCAGTCGTTTGCGAGGTCGCACAAATGCTCGCATTCGACGTCGAGAAACGCTTGCTCCTCGGCGGTAAGCGTGGCCGGGCCGTAGCCGAGCAGCGTGTCCCAATGCGGGCGCCCCGAGAACAGTTCGGCGTCCCACCAGACGGTGCCGGCTTCGATCGCGTCGCGCTCGGTCGGCGACATCTGCGGCAGGATCTTGCGGAAGAGCTCGAGCAGCGGCTTCGCGAGCCACGCGCGGCGCAGCGGTTTGATGGTCAGCAGGAGGGCGGGGAGGACGAACAGAACGGCAAGCAAGACCGTCGCGGCCGGACCCGCGGCTCCGCTGACCTGCGCGGCCGCTACCCAGACGAGCATGCAGGCGAGCCACCATGACGCGCGCGCCTGAACGTAGACGAGCGCGAGCGCCGCAATGACGAGCACCAGGATGAACCACGGCATGACGTTTCCTCCCTTTTCGCTGGATCTTTTCGCTGCGTGCGAACGCATCGACGGGCGCGGATGCGTTCGCCGTCATGTTGTTTTTTTAAAGCTGACGGTTCGGTTCGGTTGCTTCGCCTGGACGCCTGGGCGACGACTTTGCCGGGCGGCCTGCTCGCGGCTTCGGGTCGCGCCTGCTTGCGCTTCGCGTCCAATCACCAGTTCGGCAGCGTGACGTCGCTGAGATGCGGGACCTGGATGTGCGGCGCGGGTAGACGGCGCTCACGGCGTTCGGCTGTGGACCGGCCGGTTCCTTAAGGTATATCGCCCGCATTCTCCGTGCCGCTTCCTCGCTAAGCCGCCCCTTGCGACGCATGATGAAACGAGTTCGCCGGGAGATTGCCGCCAGCGCGCTCGGTTTCCGGCATGGAAGCAGGTGGCGGTCGCTTACCGCCTTGCGCCTGCTGCGCGTCTGCCGCCGCAGCCGCAGCGGCTGCACCAGCACCAGCACCAGCACCAGCACCAGCACCAGCACCAGCACCAGCACCAGCACCAGCACCAGCACCAGCATCCGCATCCGCATCCGCATCCGCATCCGCATCCGCACCCGCACCCGCCGCACCCGCACTCGGGCATTCGCCTGTATCCGTCAGGCCGCTTTCGGTGGCGTCGCCCAGCACCGCCGCGAATGCGGCCAGTTGCGTGCTGTCCGGCAACGGCGCCTTCAGCGCGGCGACCATCAGCGAGGCGAGGCGCGCGATCAGTTGCAGGTCGTTCATCGACTTGCCCTGCGAGAACTCGGCAATCAGGTCGTCGGTATCGGCGCCCGCCAGCACGCCGGAGAGCGCGCCGATCGCGAAGTGCAGACGCCAGCCGAGTTCCTCGCGCGGCAGATGCGGCAGCGCGCGCTGGAACGCATCGAAAAAGCGCACGGCCACCGACTCGTAGTGCGCCTTCAGAAAGTCGCGGATGAACGCCGACGGATCGGTATAAGCGCGCCCCAGCAGCCGTAGAAACGCCTTGCCGCCGGCGCGCGGATCGCGTGAGAGCCGCAGCGCCGGAATGAACATCGCGCCGAGCACGTGCTCGCAGGTGAGCCGCGCGCCGAGCATCTGGTCGAAGCGGTCGAGCAGCTTGAGCCGCTCCTGGTTGAGCCGGTCGAGCCGGCGCGACAGCATCGCGTGAATCAGCGATTCCTTGCTGCCGAAGTGATAGTTGACCGCCGCGAGATTGACTTCGGCACGCGAAGTGATCTGACGCAGCGACATCGCCTCATAACCGCATTCGATGAAGAGCGTTTCGGCGGCGTCGAGGATGCGGGACTTCGTGTCGCC
The DNA here is from genome assembly GCF_003330825.1 of Paraburkholderia terricola. Taxonomy (NCBI): domain Bacteria; kingdom Pseudomonadati; phylum Pseudomonadota; class Betaproteobacteria; order Burkholderiales; family Burkholderiaceae; genus Paraburkholderia; species Paraburkholderia terricola. The sequence continues at coordinate 2,465,718 of NZ_CP024941.1, read as the reverse complement.
GGCATGCCGGCCTGTCGTGCGAACTGCCATGGGCGTCTCCTGGTTGCCGGCCGTGCGGCCCGCGAACAAGCGATTCAAGTGCGAATTTGAAACAGGCGTTTTTTTGAGGATAAGAAGGATGACGATGGCGATCAAGGCCGTCCGTGGACTAACTCCTCTAGAGGACCCGACGAAGGCCGGTCTTGTCGTGACGCGCGGCGCGTCGGAGCGCGCGGAAATGAAAAGGCCGTTCCGATCGTAATCGGAACGGCCTCGCGGGGCTTGCTTCTCCCAGGCGGACTGTTTCAGGTGACGCGTGCCGCGACCTGTCGTGCCGACTGCGTCATGTCGATGCCGCGGCGCTCGCGGCTGAACGGAATCAGCGCGGCGATCACCAGCGCCACGATGCCGATCACCACCGCCATCACGAGCGCGTAGTTGTTGCCGTGCGCTTCGGCGGCGCTGGCTTGCAGCGGGCCGTTGACCGAGGCGATCAGATTGCCGAGTTGATACACGAGGCCTGGGAACGTCGCGCGAATTTCGTCGGGCGAGATTTCATTCAGGTGCACCGGAATGACACCCCATGCGCCTTGCACCGAAATCTGCATGAGAAAGGCGCCTGCCGCGAGCAGAACCGGCGTGCTCGAGAAAGCCCACAGCGGCAGCACCGGCAGCGCGATCAGCGCGGCGATGAGGATCGCGCGCTTGCGGCCGATTCTCTCCGACGCGAAACCGAAGAACAGTCCGCCGATAATCGCGCCGACGTTCAGCGTGATCGTGATCCACGAGACGGTATGCGCGTCGAACTGATGCTGCACGCGCAGGAAGGTCGGATACAGGTCCTGCGAGCCGTGCGAGAAGAAGTTGAACGCGGTCATGAGGACGATCGCATAGAGCGACAGCCCGACATTGCGCTTGAGCGTGGCGACGAGGCCCGGACGCGCCCGCTTTTCGAGCGTCTGGAAGGCCGGCGACTCCGGCACGTGCGCGCGCACGTACAGCACGAGCAGCGCGGGCAGCACGCCGACGAAGAACATGCCGCGCCAGCCGATGTATTGATAGAAAACGCCGAACACGACCGACGCGAGCAGATAGCCGCTCGGATAACCGGCTTGCAACAGGCCGGAGACGGCGCCGCGCGACTTCGGCGGCACGGTCTCCATGGTCAGTGCGCCGCCCACGCCCCATTCGCCGCCCATCGCGATACCGAACAGCGCGCGCAGCACCAGCAGGGTGATGAGATTCGGCGAGAAGCCGGACAGCAATTCCAGCAGCGAGAAGCACGCGATGTTGACCATCAGCGTGGGGCGACGGCCATACTTGTCGGCGAGCCAGCCGAAGATCAATGCGCCGACCGGACGCATCATCAAGGTCAGCATGATGCCGAACGCGACCGCCGGGATATTCGTATTGAATTCCGCCGCGATATCTTTCAATACGAACACCATGAGAAAGAAATCGAATGCGTCGAGTGTCCAGCCGAGATAGGCGGCGATCGTGACGTTTCTTTGTTCCCGTGTCCAACTCATTGATTGTTCTCCAGAGTCCCCCAGATACCCGTTCAACCGCGGGCGGCTATGCGAGCCGTATGCCTGTGGCATTGGCTTCGAGCGAGTGTACGCCGACTGTCAAGCGCTTGCATTGAATCGAACAGGCGAATATCCGGATTAATCGCAGCGCAATTGACTTACACAATCTCAATGCAGGGTGAATGTCGGAGAGATGTAATTATCGTATTAATGGCGTTGAATTTTAGTTTGGTTTTTGTAATGTATTTTTGGTGTGTCGCCAGCTATTCCGGTAAGGCTGACCTGAGCTTTTGGCAGGGGGCAATGCTTCTCGCGTATTCCAGCGCCTCGACCAGCACCTCGACTTCCTGCCGTGTTTCATCGAGCTTCTTGCGAAGCTGCCGATTCTGTTGAAGCGCTTCCAGGAGATTCATGCTCTCGGCCAGATCGTTGCTCCACAGCGCATCTGTTTGGCCCAGGTTCGACGTCCACGCTTTCCAGCCGGAGAGGACGCTGCCCGCCAAACCCGAGCCAGGGACTTCGTTGGGCCGCAAGCCCCCGCGAGCGACATGCCGGCTGTCCATGCGGTCGCTTTCCGCGCTCTCGTCGAAGGTGGCGTGGCAACGCTGTGTTGTGCGAGACGGACCAAACAGCATCGAGCTGCTCCTGTGAAATGCGAAGCCAGGCGCGAGGCCGCTAAAGGCAAGCGGCTGCGTTTGGCCGGGTTTGAGCGAGTCTGAGCGGGTTTGAGTCGATAACGAGCGTGCTCCGGCGGCCCAAGCGCCGGACCACGCGACATGACCGGCTTTACTTGAATTGATACATGTAGCCCAGCCGGGCCGCGGGAATGAAACGCTTGCCGACGAGCGGGCTATCGGAAATGCCGCCGCCGAGATGGGTGACCTGCAGATCGAGGCTGACGGACTGCTGCTGCGTGAGCCGGTAAGCGACCCGCGTCCCGATGGTGGTGTTCAGCGTGGATGTCCCGTCGTAAGCCGGCCGTCCCGCACGCGCCTCCGACTGCGTCACGCCATAGTAGTAGTCGACGTATTTGTCGCTCAGCCACCTCGTGTCGACATGCGGTTCGACGGTCCATTTGCCGAATTCGAAGGCTTTTCTAAAGTCGACGGCGGCCTGCTGCCCTTTGTTTCCGCCGACGAGGTAACTGGCGGTCAGCGTGCCGAATCCGCTCTGCCACCCGAGTGCCGGGCCGTACCAGAAGGTGACGCTCTTCCGGTTCTCCATGCCGTTGAGGATCGGCGCGTCGGAGCCCTTGTAGCCCTCCAGAATGCCCACTTTGCCACGCAGGGCCAAGGTGACGCCGTTCCATTGCCCGACTTTCAGATCGAGCGTCGTGGCGAACGCGCTGATCCATTTGTTATCGACGTAGAAAAGCGGAATCGGCGTGATCCTCGCGCTGTCGCCCTTGTACGGCGAGGGTTCGATACCGACGCCGGCGCCCAGTCCCCAGTGGGTGACGTTGGTGGCATTGCTCAGGACGGTGAAGCCGGAATCGTCGGGATTGGTCGCGTTCTGCGCCCGGACGCTGCCGGAACCCAGCATAAGCGAGGCGGCGGCCAGCAGCGCCCGGTATTCGCGGCGACGATTTTTTCTCGCGGCATGCGCCAATGCGGCGCCTTCACGCCGCGCCGTTTTCGATGAAATTGCCATTCAGGAACCTCCAGTCGGGGAGCCCGAGATTACGCAGGAGATTCAACGGCATGATGTGCGGTTTTTTACGGCGCCGATACAATGTGTCGCCCCTGAAATACTGGGGATGAACGGCTGACATCAATCGTCGGGCCGCTCCGGTTAGCATTTGGGAATGACTGATATGCCGCACGTACTGGTGGTTGACGACGAGGAGGACATCCGGTCCTTGCTGACCGGCTTTTTGCGCAAGCATGGCCACGAGGTGAGCATCGCGACCGACGGACACAGCCTGTTCGCGGCACTCGATGTCCAGCACGTCGATATCGTCATTCTGGATGTCATGCTGCCGGGCGAGGACGGCTTCAGCCTGTGCCGGCGGATACGCGCAACCTCGAAAGTGCCGGTCATCATGCTCACGGCGGTGGCGGATCACGTCGATCGGGTAGTGGGTCTCGAGATGGGCGCCGACGATTACCTGGTCAAGCCATTCGATGCAAGGGAACTGCTCGCGCGAGTCAAGGCCGTGCTGCGCAGGACGACGCAAACCGGGGCCGCGGTGGTGGGCACCCACACCAGACCGGTACTGTCGTTTGGCGGGTGGCGTCTGGATATCGCCCGGCGCGAACTGCGCTCGGCGGACAACACACTGATCATTCTTTCCAGCAGCGAATTCGATCTGCTGCTCGTGTTTGCCGAGCACGCTCAGCGGGTGCTGACGCGCGATCAACTGCTCGACCTCACGCGCGGGTCGTCGCACGAGGTCTATGACCGGAGCATCGACGTGCAGGTCGGCCGTCTGCGCCGAAAACTCGACGCCGACGCCGAAACGCCTTCCGTCATTCGTACGGTTCGGGGCGGCGGCTATATGTTCACGCCAGCGGTTCGACGCGGATGAGCATCCGGTTGCGTCCGCCGGACACCATCGCGTGGCGGATTGCGCTCACGGTCGGCGCGGCCATCATCGGCGTGCTCGGGCTCGCCGTGCTCTTTAGCCAGCTTGCCGGTCCGACGGCCCGAGAGACCGCGTTGCTCGACCGGGCCGACGACACGGTCCGCATGATCGATGCGGCGTCGGCGATCGATCGCCCGCGACTGGCCCGCGCGGTGCAAATCGAGTCCAACCGGGCCGAATGGTATGCGGCCAACTCGACGGTCGCTCGCAGCCTGGCCGTGGCGCAACCGCCCGATGCGGATTCCGATCTGTCCAGGTGGTTTCTGATCGAGGGTCGCCAGCGTCCTCGCGTATTTTTCAGCTCGGACGATCCGCTCTCCGCCGGCATCCGGTTTGATCGCGGTCAACATTCCCGCGCCTATTTTCTTGCCGTTGAACTGCGCGACGAAAGCTGGGTTGTCTTCATCGCCACACAGCGTGACTGGGGGTTGCTGCAACCCCGCCAGATCGCCGTGGCACTGGGATGTGTCGGGTTGTCGATTCTCGCGGCGTCGGTGCTTGCGACTTACTTTCTCTCGAAGCCGATCCGGCAGTTCGCGGACGAACTGCGCCGCATCGGCGGCGATCCGCGCGCCGGTCCCGTCCGCGAAACCGGGCCGGGAGAACTGCGCGCGGCGATCGCGGCGTTCAACGCATTGCAGGCGCAAGTGCGCAAATTCGTCGAGGACCGAACGGTGATGCTCGCCGCCATGTCGCATGATCTGCGCACGCCGCTCACGAAGATCCGGCTTCGCGGCGAGTTCATCGAGGACGACGAGCAACGGGCGCGCCTCTTTCGCGACGTCGACGACTTGCAGGCGATGGCGGACTCGGCCCTGTCCTTTTTCAGGGACGACTACAAGGACGAGGAGACCACGGTTTTCGATTTCGCGGGACTTCTGCGCACCATCACCGACGATTATGGCGACCAGGGGCAGCCCGTCTCGTATGCCGGCCCCGATCGCCTCGCGTTCAACGGGCGGCCGTTCTCACTGCGGCGGGCGTGCATGAACCTCGTCGACAATGCGCTGAAATACGGCCATAGGGCGGAGCTGCAACTGAACCATTCCGCGACGGAAATCGTGGTCGAGATCAGCGATCGAGGCGCCGGCATTCCGCCTCACGCGCTCGAGCAGGTATTCGCGCCGTTCTTCCGCCTCGAGCAATCGCGAAACCGCAGCACCGGAGGGATGGGCCTGGGACTGACATCGGCGCGCGCCGTCATCCGCGCTCATGGCGGCGATATCGCGCTTCGCAACCGGGAATGCGGGGGATTGCAGGTTAGTGTGACCTTGCCGCTGATATCGTGATTGCAGGGTGTCATACTCGAATCGACGCAGATGCGCCCGAAGCGTGACGACAGACGAGGTAATCGGCACGACCGTGCCGGCAATGAAGACAACCGCCCGATATGTTCAACAGGAGCACGCCATGATTTCCAGCCGCAGTGAAGTGACGCAGATGATCGTTTCGACGAAAGTCGCGCGAGGTCTCAAATGGAGCGGGATCGCGGAGCGCATCGGCGCGAGCAAGGAATGGACGACGGCCGCGTGTCTCGGGCAGATGACGTTCACGAAGCAGCAAGCGGAGATCGCCGGCGAGATCTTCGGTTTGCCCGACGAGGCGGTGGCGTGGCTGCAGATCGTGCCGTACAAGGGCGCGTTGCCGACCGCCGTGCCGACCGATCCGCTCATCTACCGGTGGTATGAAATCGTCAACGTCTACGGCACGACGATCAAGGAATTGATCCACGAGGAATTCGGCGACGGCATCATGAGCGCGATCGATTTCTCGATGGACATCCAGCGCGAAGCCGATCCGAAGGGCGATCGCGTGAAGGTGCTGCTGTCCGGCAAATTCCTGCCTTACAAGACCTATTGACAGCCTGTTGACAGTGAAGCGGTCCATGCCGCGTACACGAATCGCCGCGCTCACGACGCTCGCCATGATCGCGTTTGCGGGGAACTCGTTGCTGTGCCGCCTGGCGCTGAAAGGCGCCGGGATCGATGCGGCGACGTTCACGTTGGCGCGGGTGGTATCCGCCGCGCTCACGCTCTGGTTGATCCTGCGAATACGTGGTGCGTCGCGCGGCATCGCAGGCAACTGGTATTCGGCATTTGCGCTTTTTGTCTATGCAGGCGGATTTTCGTTCGCATACCTCGGCCTGCCGGCCGGCACCGGCGCGTTGCTGCTGTTCGGCGCCGTGCAGGCGACGATGATCGGCTACGGCCTTTGGACGGGAGAGCACCTGCGCGTGCCGCAGTGGGCCGGGCTGGTGTTGGCGCTTGGCGGTCTCATCGGGCTCGTTCTGCCGGGCATCTCGGCGCCGCCTCTGGGTTCGTCCCTGTTGATGCTGGGCGCGGGCGTCGCGTGGGGCGTTTATTCGCTGCGCGGCAGACGGTCCTGCGATCCGACAACCACGACCGCCGGGAACTTCCTGCGCGCCGTGCCGTTCGCGGCGGCGGTGAGTATGCTCACGCTTGCGCACACCTCGTTCGAACAATCCGGACTGATGTACGCGATCCTTTCCGGGGCAGTGACCTCCGGCGTCGGCTATGTCGTCTGGTACACCGCCTTGCGGGAATTGAAAGCGGCTACCGCGGCCACCGTGCAATTGAGCGTACCGGTCATCGCGGCGATGGGCGGTATCGCATTGCTCGGGGAACCCTTGACGCCGCGCTTGCTGGTCGGGTCGGCCGCCGTCCTCGGCGGCATTGCATTGGTGGTGGCGAAAAAGCAGACCGTCGGATAGCGACACTTGCGTGTCGATCGGCCTCGCGCATGGAGATCCGCTCGAGCGCTGTCGGCGGACCTGAGACGGATGCAGTCCGGCGCCGGGTTCGGGCAGGTGATATTCTTTCTGCTCACCGCGTTTCCACATGCGGATGCTGTGTGGAACATCCCTTCGTCAGTCGCTCGCGAGGCGCGACATCCTCATTCTTTTCCGCATGGCGCGGCACGGCGCGATGCGTCGACTCGAAGCGAAGGCGAACACCAACACAGGATTGAACGTGATGCACGACAAGCGAGATGTGGCGCCGGACAGCACGGCAGCGCGCGTCGCGTTGTGGCGCGCGCTGCATGTCGAGGCCGATCCGCCGCCGCATGTGCTGGAAGACCGGATCGGCCTCGCGTTGCTGTCGCCGGACGAGGACTGGCGCCTCCGCGCAGATAGGGACCCGCGATTCACGTCGTATCTCGGCGCACGATCTGACGCAACGCTACTTCGCCAGCAGGACAGTTGAGTTGCGCCCGCCAAGGAATGCGGAGGCATTGCTGGTGGTAAGCACCTGGCTGGGGGGCCGTGTCGATACGTTTGCGCTGCAAAACACCGGGTTGTGGTTCGGGCACGGCAATGCGGAAGGACCGCGCCGAGCACGACAGAAGACGTCGACGCGGCCATGCTCACGCCGCGCGCCTCGGCTTCCCGTTTACAAGTCATATAGCGAGTCATAGCGATCAGGCGTTCGTGAGAGCGCCTTTCAGCGGAGAGGTCAATGAAAACAGGGAAACCAAAACGGACTCGTCGGGATGCGGACGGTCTGTTCCCCGGCTTGCAACAGAGCGGCGTCAATCGGGCGAGCCGCCCTGATAACCCGTTCGGACATGAAACCTTGCAGCGGGCCGCTCGCACCGATCGTGACGAGGCCTCACTCTGGAAAGACAATCTCATCACGCTGCCCATGGCGATCGAGTTGCCCCCTGGCTATAAGTCGGTGTCTCATGTGCGCGACGTGATGGCGCGCGTATGGCGGGTGAAATGGCTTAGGGAAACCAGCAATGAGGTCGTTGCGGATTTCCCCGAGGGTTGGTCCGCCGTTCGTCCGAAAAGCGGACCCGTGGAGTTGCGCGATCCGGCCGGTATCGTTCGCGGCGTCCATGGTTGGGCGGAAGACGCCGAACTCAGGATCTTGCCGCGGTATCGGGTGGAATCGCAGGAGAACAGTTCGAGCGGGCTCGGCAGTTTGCTTGTTCGCGACCGCGAGACTGGGCAGATTCTCGAACGGTCGTCGCAGTGGTCGGCGCAGACCGGCACCCATCATCCGGACTGGGCGAGGCTCTCCGCATGGCTCGACTCGCACTATCCGCTTCATCGCGATCCGCTGCGGTTATGGACGGACTGCGAAAGCAATCCTGGTTGAGCGGGGAAGTGCCTTGCCGGTCGTTGGCTTGTCTGATGAAAGCCGATGTGTTGTAAAAAGGTTCGCGTGCCGTGATTTCTCGCCGATTGCCGAGGCCGTGCGCTCGCACTGTGTCGGCTTTTAGAAAGCTTGAGCGGAGCGCTTGAACGCACCTGCGATGTGGCGTCTGTCTCGCGCCGAAAGGCTCGATCAGTCGTATCGACTCGCTCACGTTTCATTGCGTTGCCCGAACTAACGACTGGATGCGGGACCTTGCGCCTCGTTTGATAATCATCCGATTATTGCGGCCATTATTTGCGAAGGGCGCCTTGGCGCATGACGTGCGTTCACCTAATCCTTGACCGAGGCGCGAGTTGTTTACGTTTGCCCTTCATCGGTAATATTCAGAAACAAATTTATTACGGCCAGTAACGCAACGCGCAATTGATGCGCCGTTATGCGTATGGAATGATAGCGGCTCTCATTTAGACACCAGCCAGCCATCCCGTCGTCCTCAACTTTGTGGAAGACCGGCAGCCAGCCAAACTGCCGACTTGTCATCGATACCGTGCTTTTCATGCGGATCTGGCAAGCACACATCTGACGGGATTTCCAATGTTCAACCACACGCCGCTCGCGACTGCGTTAGCGCTAGCTTTTGCCGTTCCGTTCGCCTCGCCTGTACTCGCACAGACCGCTTCATCAACTCCCGTGCAATCGTCGCCGTCCACCAAGGCGGCTGACACTACGACGCTGCCGGCCATCGGCGTCGCGGCCCAGGCCGAACAACAGGATTTCCAGGCGGAACGCTCGACCGTGGGCGCGAAGACGCCGACGGCCTTGCGCGATATTCCGCAAACCGTCACCGTGATCAACAAAGCCGTGCTGCAATCGCAGGGCGCCACCTCGTTCCAGGATGCGCTGCGCAATGCGCCGGGCGTGACCATCGGCGCGGCCGAAGGCGGGCAGATCGGCAACAACGTCAATCTGCGAGGCTTTACCGCGCAGAACGACATCTACCTGGACGGCTTTCGCGATCGCAACCAGTACTACCGCGATACGTTCGATCTCGAACAACTCGAAGTGCTGTACGGTCCGTCGTCGATGCTGTTCGGCCGCGGTTCGACCGGCGGCGTGATCAATCAGGTGAGCAAGAAGGCGAATCTCAAGGACTCGGCGGAAGTGTCGGCCATGATCGGCACCGACGACCGCTATCGCACGACCGTCGACGTGAATCACAAGCTGACGGACACCGCGGCGATTCGCGTCAACGCATTCGGTCAAAGCCTGGGTTCGACGCGCGACGTGATGAAGAACAAGGATTATGGCATCGCGCCGCAAGTGCGTTTCGGCATCGGCACGCCGACCGAAATCACGCTGTCCGCGCTGATCCAGCATAACCGCGACATGCCCGACTACGGCGTGCAGGCGTTGAACGGCCATCCGGCGCCGATGCCTAAAAACACCTTCTACGGCCTGACCACCGACCGCACCGTTCAGGACGTGCAGATATTCACCGCCGGCATCAAGCACAAGTTCTCGGACAGTCTCACGCTGAGTAACCAGACGCAGTTCTCGCATTCGACGACCGACGCGCGCGAAACCGCGCCGCAAGCGGTGTTGACCGGTCCGCTCGCCACCAGCCCCGCGCTGAGCAAGGGCAATTACACGACGTTGTCGCCGTCGCAACTGTTCATCAAGTTGCAGAGCCATGATCGCGTGATCCAGAACCGCTCGGTGTACAACGACACGATGCTCGAATACAAGTTCGACACCGGCCCGCTCAAACACGATCTGATCGCCGGCTTCGAACTCGGCCACGACAGCTATTCGAACCAGGCGTATACGCGCAACAATTTGCCGGTCGTGTCGATGGTGAATCCGGCGTATCTGTCGTCGCCCGCCGGCGTGACCACGATCACCGCCAACCACGCCGACTCGGGATCGAACGAGATCGGCGCCTATCTCAACGACACCGTTTCTATCGGCCACGACTGGAAGCTGATCGGCGGGCTGCGTTGGGATCGCTTTCAGGCGCAGATTCACAACACGGTCAGCTTGCCGGGCTACGCGACGCAAACCAATTTCTTCACCAGCGTGCGCGCCGGCGCGATTTATCAGCCGACCGACTGGCAGTCGTATTACGTGTCGTATGGCACGTCGTTCAATCCGTCGCTCGAGGCGCTGACGGTGACCAATCTGACGCAGAACCTCGCGCCCGAGTCGACCCGGTCATATGAAGTCGGTGCGAAATGGGATCTGCTCGGCGGCAATATCTCGGTGACCTCCGCGTTCTTCCGCGAGGAAAAGACCAACGCGCGCACCCAGGTCTCGCCGACCGAATACGAGCTCGACGGCAATGTGCGCGTCGACGGATTCCAGGCGGGCGTCACGGGGCACCTCACCGACAAGTGGCAAGTGTTCGGCGGCTATACGTACATGGACGCGATCATTCTCAAGGCGCGCGACGGCAATCAAGGTCATGTCCCGGCGAACACGCCGCGCAATACGCTGACGTTCTGGACCACGTATGCATTGACGCCGCATTGGGAGATCGGCGGCGGGCCGATTTATATGTCGCCGCGTTATGCGTCGAACACGAACTACGTGCGGGTTCCCGGCTATACGCGCTGGGATGCGACCGCCGCTTATCATGCGAAGAAATTCGACGTCAGGCTGAATCTGCTGAACCTGACCAACAAGCAATACTACGACGCACTGATTCCATCGGATGGCGGCCGTTCGGTGCCGGGCATCGGGCGCACGTTACTGGCGACGTTCGACTACCGGTTCTGACCCGGCTCGATTGAAACCGCGGGCTTGCGCCGCCGCACGGGCAAGCCCGCATACAGGACACTCAAGATGCTGCTGCATATACCGAATGTGCTGGATGCCGGGCAATTGCGCTTTCTGCGCGAGCGGCTCGACACGGCGGGCGACGCGTGGGTCGACGGCCGCGCGACGGCGGGCTACCAGGGCGCGCCGGTCAAGCGCAATCAGCAGATCGCCGAGCACTCGCCGGTGGCGCGCGAACTTGGCGACGTGATCGTCGCGTCGATCGAGCGCAATCCGCTATTCATCAGCGCGGTGCTGCCGAACCAGGTGTACCCGCCGCTCTTTAACCGTTATGAAGGCGGCATGCAGTTCGGCAGCCACGTCGACGGTGCGGTGCGAGTGCTGCCCAACGGCGTGAAGCTGCGCACCGACGTGTCGGCCACGCTCTTCATTTCCTCACCCGATGAATACGACGGCGGCGAACTGGTGATCGAGGATACCTACGGTGTGCAGCAAGTGAAATTGCCGGCCGGCGACATGATCGTCTATCCGGCCACGAGCCTGCATCAGGTCACGCCGGTGACGCGCGGAGTGCGCGTCGCGAGCTTTTTCTGGGTGCAGAGCCTCGTGCGCAGCGATACGCAGCGCGCGTTGCTGTTCGATATGGACACGGCGATTCAACGCCTGAATGCCACTCAGGCCGACGACATTGCGCGCCGCAGTCTCGTCGGTTGCTATCACAATCTTTTGCGGGCCTGGAGTGAAACCTGAGCGATCGCTCAAGGTTTGTTTGCGACCTTCTGAGCCGACAAAAAATCGTATAGGCGTTCAGACTGACATGCGTCCAAGCCACTCGCGAACGTAGCGGGAGTGCGGCGGCCGCACCGCCGAGTGCTCGCGAGACTTCGGCTTGCCGACGAACAGAAAGCCCAGCACGCGCTCCGACGGTTCGAAGTCGAGCGCGGCCTGCAAGTTCGCGTCGTAAGCATCGGCGCCCGTTGCCCAGAAGCCTCCATAGCCGAGCGCATGGATAGCGTTGAGCATGTTCATCGCGGCCGCGCCGGCCGAAAGCAACTGCTCCGTTTCCGGAATGTGCGAGTGCGCCGAGGGCGCCGCGGCAATAACGATCACGAGCGGCGCCGTATATGCGAGTTGCCGACGATGCTCGTGCTCCGCGCGGGGTTTGCCGGGCTCGCGGCGTGCCGCCACATCGACGAGCACATCGCCGAACTCGGCGCGCGCGTCGTCGCGTATCAGCGCGAAGCGCCACGGACGCAGCGCGCCATGATCCGGGGCTCGCATCGCGGCATCGAAGATCAGATCCAGTTCGGTATCGTTCGGGCCCGGTTCGGTCAGCGGCCAGTACGACTGGCGCGAGAGCAAGGTGTCGAAGAAAGCTTGCTGCGATGGTGAAGCGGCGTCGCCGCTGGGGCGGATCTGCGAGGTATCCATAACGGTCGGCTCCGAGTTTCGATCAGCGAAATCATGACGACAAACCCGCGATAATGCAAATGATTCTTATTTGCTTGTCTGACGAAAGATTTTGTCTTAAGCTTCGTTTTCGATTGCGGCAGGCACAAAAGATCCGAATTGGCATGCGTGTTGAATGACGCGTGAATCAACGCGAACCGGTGGCGAATCGGTGGCGCTTGCGCAAAGCGGAGCGGCAAAAAGGCGGCTGAAGTGCCTTCATCCATCAACCAGACGCAGACAATTTCCACTCGGAGGCGCAATGAGCTGGGGTGACGAAAACAGCAATTTCGTTGTCGTTGTAAATCATGAAGAACAGTATTCGATCTGGCCGGACTACAAGGCCATTCCTGCCGGCTGGCGCGAGGCGGGGAAGTCGGGCAAGAAGGACGAATGCCTGCAATGGATCGACGAGGTATGGACGGATATGCGTCCGCTGAGCTTGCGCGAGGCGCTGGCCGACAGCGCGGCGCAAGGCGTCACCAATGCGTGAGCCGCGGGCATCCAGTCGATGACCACGCCGAATCGTCCAACGCACGCGCCGAGCGCGCTAAACCTGGTGTGCCTCGCGCACGCCGGCGGCAGCGTGGCGCTGTATCGGGACTGGCAGCGTCGGCTGCCACCGTTCGTGCAGGTGCGCACGCTCGAATTGCCCGGCCACGGCATGCGCCGTTCGGCGCCGCCGCATACCAAATGGCCCGCGCTCATCGCGCAACTCGCGGATGAACTGCTCGCGCTCGTGGCCGGCGGCGCGCCGTTCGCGTTGTTCGGCCACAGCATGGGCGCGCTCGTCGGACTCGAACTGATGCATGCGCTGCGGCAACGCGGCGCGCGTGCTCCCGTCTGGTTCGGCGCATCGGCCACCGTATCGCCGGCGCGGCGCAAGCACGAAACACACTGGCTCACCTGTTCGCGAAGCGAAATGATCGACTGCCTGCGCGAGCGTGGCGGCACGCCCGCCGAACTGCTCGACGACGCCGATTTCATCGACTTCATGCTGCCGCTGCTGCGCGCCGACTTTCACTTGTGCGGCGCGCATCCGGCGCGGCTCGCCGGGCGCGTCGTCGCAGAGGCCTGCGCATCAGCCGCGCTCGACTGTCCCATCGACGTATTCGTTGGCCGCGACGACCCCGCCACGTCCAACGCCGAAGACGTCGGCGCATGGGCGCAACAGACGCGCGGCGCATGCGCGGTGCACGAGTTCGACGGCGGACATTTCTTCATCGACACAGCGCGCGAAGCCGTACTCGCCGTCGTTGCGAACGCGCTTGCGCAACATGTACGACATACGCCGAGCGCCGTCGTCATGACGAAACCGTTGACCGGCGCATGCGCGTGAGTTCCTCGCGCGAGCCGCTTCGCAACCATCACTCGCAGTATTGAGGCAATCCGGATAAGGACCGAATGACCATGAGCACCATGAGCCAGGCTTCGCTGCCGATCTTCGATTTCTCACCGTTCGTTGGCCAGAGCGAGCGCTACGTGGCGCTCATCAAGCAGTTCGCGGCCGCGGAGCCGTTCCGCAGCGCGACCGTCGACGAACTGCTGCTCGACGACGATTTCCATCGCCGCCCGCTGCGTCCCGAGGACTTCGAGTTCCTCAAGTTCATGAAGCCCGTGCGTCGGCACAACGTGAGCCGTCTTCCGGCGCTCGCGTCGGGCCGCACGCTGATGTCGATCTACGAGCTCGACGTCGCGCGTGCCCCCGCGAGCGGCGAGCCGGCCGAATGGCAACGCTTCGCCGATTTCTATCGTGAAGAGACGCGCGTGCTCGGCGCGCAGATCGCGCCGTTCCTCGAAGCCTACGCGTTCGAATATCTGACGAACGACATCGACACGAACGAAAGCGTCGATGCGGTGAGCGCGCGTCTCGCGCACATCGTCGACGAGGAACTCGCTTTCTGGTCCGCCACATTCGAGCGGCTGATGCGCAACGACTACCTCGAGGAAGGGCTGCGTTTCAGCATGGTGCAGCGCTGGTCGCTCGCCGTCTCCAAGCGGCGCGCGCTCGCACGCGCCGCTGCGAGCGGCTTTTTCGACATGCTCGCGCCCGACGAACGCCCGAGCCTGCATCGCGAGGCGCCGGACGACGCGCTGCTCGAACGCGTCGCTGCGGCGGTCGGCGTCACGCGCCGGCAGCACGCCTACTGGCAGTTCTATCTGCCGACCAGCACCGCGAAGTGCAACCTGCTGTATGCGCTCGCGCGCCGTCCGGATCGCGCGTTCGGCCTGATCGGCGCGGCCTTCGCGGCCGAGGCCGAGTGGCTCGCGTTCGGCCTCGCGCTGGAGCGCGCCTGCGCGCATCTGCAACCGGCCGGCCGAGCCCCGGCTGATCCGTCAGCACTGAAAGTCGCGCTCGAACAGCGCTGTGCGCGCGCGTTGCGGCGCATTGCCGACGGTTCCGGCGACGCCGCGCGCGCTCAGTGCGTGCAAGGCATCGTCGCGGGCGAGCGGCTTGCCGAACGCGGGCGCTGGGATCTCGGCGAGCAACTGCGCTGGCTCTCGTCGATTCGCGACTACGTGGCTTTCGCGCACCGCATCAGCTCGCGCATCGACGCGGAGTGTCCCGGCATCGACCGCGAGACCTTCGTCGAGCCGCACGAAATGTGCTCGACGACGCACGTTCACAACGATCACCGTCTCGTCACGATCGAGGAGGGCGACATGCTCTTCTGGGGCAACGTCGGCATGCAGCTCGCGATGCACAAAGGCGACATGGTGCTGATTCCTGATGGTCGTCTGCACGGCTCGACGGTGGTCTCGGGCGAATGCACGTATCACCAGCCGATCATTCCCGACGACTGGATCGAGGCGCTCGTCGCCGAGCTGGACGAACCGGTGGCAGCCTCGACCTGATAGAGGCGCGGTTTGGTTGCAAGTTGCACAACGCGGCACAACGCGGGCGCTCACGACGGAGATCGACAACAAAGGCGCCTCTTCCCCACGACAGCAGTATCGACGTCCCGGCCGATCGGCCTGGGATGCCTCGCGCGTTCGACGCGCGCAACAGTGGGTCAGGAAGAGAGAGCGAACGATGGAAGCAGGCAATAGTGCTATCGCGCAGGCCGATCGATTCGAGGTCAGCGACTGGAAAAGCCGGATCATCGCCGGCAGGGCGACGGGTGCGGCGGTGTCCGCGCCCGCGTGGCTGGACGCTTCATATGCAACGCTGCGCGAGCAGGTGCTCGATCCGGCTTATCCGTGCTTCTTCGGCACGATGGCCGAGCGGCGCGGCGAGATGTTCTACTCGTTCGTCGACGGCCGCGATCTGCGCGATCTGCCCGCGACGATGCAAACCTTCGCGGAGCTCGCGCTGCAACCGGAATACAGGAGAAACAACATCGCCGTGTTCTTCGAGCCCGATCCCGAGCCGCTTGCGCACGAGGCGTACCAGGCGCTTTTCTGGGGCATCCTGCAGCGGTTGCACGACGTCGATCCAGATCCGACGGCGGACCAGCAGCCGGACCCGATGGACGAAGCCTGGGAGTTTTCATATGCCGGCGTGCAGATGTTCGTGGTGTGCGCGTGCCCGTCGTTTCGCGCGCGCCATAGCCGCAACCTCGGTCCCGGCATGGTGCTGCTGTTTCAGCCGCGCTCCGTGTTCGTCGATACGATCACGAACAAGGTCATCGGCCGCGAGGCGCGCAATCAGGTGCGCAAGCGTCTGGAAACGTGGGACGAGATTCCCGCGCATCCCGATCTCGGCTTTTACGGCGATCCCGGCAATCTCGAATGGAAGCAGTATTTTCTCGACGACGCCAACGCGCCCATCGACGACCGCTGCCCGTTCCTGAAACGGCGCAGGCAGGCACAGCAGGCGTCGCCCGCCGACGCACAGCCGGCGCAGACAGCCTGGCGGCATGCGTCGCGGGACGAGGCTTCAGGCGCGCACATGGCGCATGCCGCACACAGGCCGCATGAGCCGCACGCGCCGCACGTGCCGCACGTGCCGCACGCGCCGCACGACGGGCGCAACGAACACGAAAGACCCTTCGCGCATGCGGGCGCCGCGCGAGGCGACGATAACTGACGCGGCCGGCGCGCGAGGATGTTTGCTGGCGCCGGTGGCATTCGCTACCATGAGCCGGCCCGCGGTCCTCCCGCACCGACGCCGCAACGAAAGGAGCTTCATGTCCGTACTTTTGCAACTGGTCAGCAAGTCCCGCTGGATGCTCGCCGCCGCGCTCGTTGCAAGCGTGCTCGGCGGCCTCGGCAATGCCGCGCTGCTGGCCCTCATCAATCAGGCGCTGGTCGCGTCGTCGGCGGAACTCGCGCGGCTCGGCTGGCAGTTCCTCATGGTCGGCCTCGCCGTGCTCGCGATGCGCGCTCTCGCGCAGTCGCTCTTCATGTGGCTCGGCCAGCAGGCGAAGGCGACGCTGCGCATGCGCACGATCCGCCGCATCGGCGACGCGGCGTTTGCGCACCTGGAAAAGCAGGGCGCGGCCAGGTCGCTCGCGGTGCTGACGCAGGACCTCGACACGATCGTCGTGTTCTTCGTCAGCCTGCCGTCGCTCGCGATGCAAAGCGCGGTGATCGTCGGCTGTCTCGCGTATCTCGGCTATATGTCGTGGCCGATTCTCGCGGTCGCGATCGTCACCATCGTGCTCGGCATGACGGGCTTTCGCTACGCTCACAGTCGCGCGATGTTTCATCTGCGCGCGTCCCGCAAGCGTGAGGACGATCTGGTCAAGCACTTCCGCGCGCTCTTCGACGGCGCGAAGGAACTCAAGCTGCATCGCGCCCGCAGGCGCGCGTTCGTCGAGGACACGCTCGCCACCAACGTCGAGGCGGTGCGCGTGCAGCGCACGCGCGGCTACATGCTGTACGCGGCGGCGACGAGCTGGGGCAACTTCATTCTGTTCGCGTTCATCGGCCTCACGCTGTTCGTGTTCGCGCGTTACATCAAGGTCGATTCGCACGTGATGTCGGGCTATGCGATCGTGTTCGTCTACATGATCATGCCGATCGAAGCGGTGCTGTCCGCGATTCCGGGCCTCAGTTCGGCGCGCGTCGCGCTCGAACGCATCGAGCAGGTCAACGCGGAGTTGCCGCCGGAAGTCATGCTCGAGCCGCCCGTCGCGGCGTCGTTCGACACCATCGCGCTCGACGGCGCCACGCACCGTTATTTCCGCGAGAAGGAAAACGAGGTGTTCACGCTCGGGCCGATCGACCTCACGTTCCGGCGCGGCGAGCTCGTCTATCTGATCGGCGGCAACGGCAGCGGCAAGACCACGCTCGCGAAGATGCTGGTCGGCCTGTACGTGCCGGAGAGCGGCCGCGTGCTGCTGAACGGCGAACCCGTCGACGAGGCGCGGCGCGACGCCTACCGTCAGTATTTCTCGGTCGTGTTCAGCGACTTCTTCCTGTTCGACACGCTGCTCGGCATGCACGGCGACGGCCTCGACGCGCTCGCGCAGCAGTTGCTCGTCGACCTGCACCTCGACCACAAGGTCACCGTCAAGGACGGCGCGTTTTCGACGCTGGATCTCTCGCAAGGGCAGCGCAAGCGGCTCGCGCTGGTGGTCGCGTATCTGGAGGACCGGCCGTTCTACGTGTTCGACGAATGGGCCGCCGACCAGGACCCGCTCTTCAAGGACGTGTTCTACAAGCGCCTCTTGCCCGAACTGAAGGCGAAGGGCAAGACCGTGCTCGTCATCACGCACGACGACCGCTATTTCCATCTTGCCGAGCGCTTCATCAAGCTCGATGTCGGCCAGATCGTCGAGGACGGCTCCGGCGCCGCGCATGCGGCCAGCCTCACGTCCGCTTATTCCTGATCAGGATTTCACCTCACATGAACGCCAACCCGTCCGTTTTTTCCGCTCACGTCGCGCACGGCGAACCCATGTACGAACTCGACGGCGTGTCGTTTAGCATCGGCGAGCGCGTGCTGCTGCATCCGCTTGCGCTCACGCTGCCGAAGGGGCGCGTATGCGGCCTGATCGGCCACAACGGCTCGGGCAAGTCGACGCTGCTCAAACTGCTCGCGCGTCAACAGCCGCCCACGGCCGGCACGCTGCGTTTCGCGGGCCGCCCGTTGCGCGACTGGGAGAACCGCGAGTTCGCCCGTCAGGTCGCCTATCTGCCGCAGCAGCAGCCCGCCGCGAGCGGCATGACGGTGCGCGAGCTGGTCGCGCTCGGCCGCTATCCGTGGCACGGCGCGCTGGGCCGCTTCACCGGCGTCGACGCTGAAAAGGTTCACGAGGCGATGCAGTTGACCGACATCACGCGTTTCGCGGACCGCGCCGTGGACAGCCTGTCGGGCGGCGAGCGGCAGCGCGCGTGGATCGCGATGCTCGTCGCGCAGGACAGCCAGTGCCTGCTGCTCGACGAGCCCATCTCCGCGCTCGATATCGCGCATCAGATCGAAGTGCTGGATCTCGTGCGCGACCTGAGTCAGCGGCGCGGTCTGGGCGTCGTGGTGGTGCTGCACGACGTCAACATGGCGGCGCGTTTCTGCGACGACCTGATCGCGCTGAAGGGCGGCCGCCTGCTCGCAAGCGGCGCCGCGCCGGAACTGATCGAGGAACAGATGCTGGGCGCGATCTACGGCGTGCCGATGGGCACTGTCGCGCATCCGCGCGGCGGCACGCCGATCAGCTTCGCGTATTGACCGGCAGGCGTCGTCGGGCGCTTGGCATCCACACGATGCAAGGCCGGCGGCGCGCCGCGATCGATACGACACAGACATAACGGCGTTCCCAAGAGACGCCTTGCTTTCCCCGCAATGACGAAATTCACGCCGCCGGCGCAGCGCATGCGACGGCGACGGCTTGCCGTGCGCCGCGTTCAAAGGCGTCGCACGGCGATGATGGCCGCGCGGCGCGCGGCAAATCTCGGGAGGCGAGGATGTCTGTTATCAATACGCCGCGCCACGATGGCGCGGAGTCACATGCGGCGAACCGGGTTGCTCAGGACGATGCGACGGCCCGTGCCGCAAGCAACGCGCGGACGGCCAATGCGGCCAACGCGGCCAACATCGCCGTGGCGCCCGCGACCGACCTCGTGTCGGTGATGAAGCTGCATGTCGCCCAGCGCCCGCACCAACTGGCGGTGCGTTTCCTGGCCGACGGCGACGCCGACGCGCGCGAGCTGACGTATGCGGCGCTCGACGCGCGCGCGCGCCGCTTCGCAGCCGTGCTGCGCCGGCACGGCGCGCCGAACGACCGCGTATTGCTGATGCTGCCGAGCGGGCTCGATTACATCGTGTCGTTCTTCGCTTGCCAATACGCGGGGATGATCGCGGTCCCCGCCTATCCACCCGAAGCGCTGCAAAGCGGGCACATCGAACGGTTGCGGCGCATGTCGCAGGATTGCATGGCGCGCATCGCGGTGCTCGACCAGGCGTCGCACGCTTTTTGCGGCGATGCCCAATCCGACTTGCCGCTCAACGGCGCGACGCTCGTGTCGCCCGACGAGGGCAGCGATGATGCCGGTTTTTGCATCGACCGCGCAGACCCCGGCGCGATTTCATTTCTGCAATACACCTCCGGTTCGACCTCGTCGCCGAAGGGCGTGATGGTGAGTCACGCGAACGTGTGCGCGAACGTCAGCGCGATGTCGCGCGGCATGGATTGCCGCATCGGCGGCCGCATGTTTTCCTGGTTGCCGCTCTATCACGACATGGGGCTGATCGGCAGCGTGTTGATGCCGGTGCTGTGCGGCTTTCCGGTCACGCTGATGTCGCCGCTGCATTTTCTCGAACGCCCGGCGCGCTGGCTCGCGGGCATCGCACGCGAACGCGCGACCGTGACGGGCGGTCCGGACTTCGCTTATCGCCTCTGCACCGACCGCGTGCGCGATGCGCAACTCGCGGGACTCGACCTCTCCTCGTTGCGCGTGGCGTTCTGCGGTTCCGAGCCGATCCGGCAGACCACGCTCGATGGATTCGCCACGCGCTTCGGCAAGCACGGCCTCGATCCGCGCGCGATGTACGCGTGCTACGGGCTGGCCGAGGCGACGCTGTTCCTCACGGGCGTCGAGGTCGGCGCGGGCGCGCCCGAAACGCGCTTTTCGGCGGCGGCGCTGGCGCAGCGCTCGCCCGTCGCGCGGCCTGCCAACGATGGCGATGACGACGGCAAGGCCGTGGTCGGTTGCGGCGCGATTGCGTTGGGCCATGCGCTCGCCGTCGTCGACCCCGACACGCGCGAGCGTTTGCCGGAGCGCCGCGTCGGCGAGGTCTGGTGCGGCGGCCCGAGCATCACGCAAGGCTACTGGCGCAACCCCGAGGCGACGGCCGCCGTGTTTCTCGACGACGCGCCCGGTTTTCCGGGGCGCTGGCTGCGTACCGGCGACCTGGCTTTTGTCGACGGCGGCCAGCTATTTTTCTGCGGACGCCGCAAGGACATGATCGTGCTGCGCGGCGAGAACGTGTATCCGCAGGATCTCGAAACGGTGTTGGCGGATCGCGTCGAATGGCTGCGCCGTGGCCGCGTCACCGCGTTCGCGGTGGAGACCGCCGATGGCGCCGAGGCGATCGGCGTGGCTGCTGAAGTGCCGCGCGGCAGGGCGCGCCAGGTGGCGCCCGAAACGATTTTCGCCGCGATCGCCGCGGCGCTCGGCGAGGCGTTTCAATACGAAGCGGCGTTGATCCTGTTGCTGGAGCCCGGCGATCTGCCGCGCACGTCGAGTGGAAAATTGCAGCGCAGCGCCTGCGTGAGCGCGTGGCAAAGCGGCGCGATCGTGCCGTTCGCGATACGCGACGCAAGATCGGCGCAGCCGCAAGCCGGCGTCGCGAACGCACTGGCGACGGCCGCTTCCGGCGACACCTCGACGCCGACCGCGCAAGCCATCGCGCAAGTGTGGAGCGAAGTGCTCGACGTGCCCGCGCCGCGCGCGTCGGACGACTTTTTCGCGCTCGGCGGCCGTTCGCTGCTGGCGCTGAAGGTCGCGTCGCGCTTACGCGCGCGTTTGGGGCGCGACGTGCCGGTCGGCCTGCTGTTCAGCCACCCGACGCTCGCGAGTCTCGCCGCCGCGCTCGATGCCTGGTGGGCCGCGCCGTCGCATGCCGCCGGGCCGGTCGCGGCGCTGACGCGGCGTGAGGAAAGCGCCGCGCCGCTCTCACTGCCGCAAGAACGTCTGTGGGTGCTCTGGCAACTCGAACCGGACAGCCCGGCCTACAACATTTCCGCCGCGCTCTCGTTGACGGGCCCGCTCGACGCCGCCGCCGCGAAAAGCGCGCTGGATGCGCTGGTGCGTCGTCACGAGATGCTGCGCACGCGCTTCGACGATATGGGTGACGCGCCGCGCCAGATCATCGCGCCTGCTGCGCAGGCCGCCGATGCATGGCGTTGGGAAACCGTGGACGCGCGCCACGCCACCCCCGCGGAATTCGACGCGCAGTTGCGCCGACGCGCTCGCGAGCCTTTCGATCTGACGCGTGGCCCGCTGTTTCGAGCGACGCTGTTTGAATGCGGTGAGCGTGGTGAGCGCGGTGAATGCGATGCACGCGGTGAACACGGTGCGCGTGGCGAATACGATGCACGCGGTGAACATGCCGCACGTGGTGAACGCGATGCACACGGTGAACATGGCGCACGTGGTGAATACGATGCACACGGTGAACATGGCGCGCGCGGTGAATACGACGCACGTGGCGAAAATGGCGCACGCGGTGAATGCGATAAACATGACACCAGACGTCATGTGCTGCATTTCGTCATGCATCACATCGTCTCCGACGGTTGGTCGATCAACGTGTTGCTGCGCGATTTCGCGGCCGGTTATCGCGCGGCGCTGCGCAGCGGCACTTCATCGCTACCCACGCTGCCCGCGCCGGCCGTCCAATACGCCGACTACGCCGCCTGGCAGCGCGAGCGGTTCAGCGGCGACGGCGCCGCGCAACTCGATGCGCAACTCGACTACTGGCGCAGCCGTCTCGCGGGCTACGACACGCCGCTCGATCTGCCGACCCTGCACGAGCGCGGCCGTCCCTGCGACCCGCGCGCCGCTCGCATCGCCGCGCAAATTCCCGCCGCGCTCGCTGTTCGATTGGAGACGCTCGCGCGCTCGGAAAACGCCACGCTTTTCATGGTGTTGCTCGCCGCGTTCGCCGCGCTGCTGTCCCGCTACAGCGGCGCGCAGGATGTGGTGATCGCGGTGCCCGTCGCGGGCCGCGACCGGCTCGAGACCGAAGAGCTCATCGGCTTTTTCGTCAACACGCTGGCGATGCGCGCATCCGTGAAGGGCGCGAAGCCGTTCGCGGCGCTGCTGCGCGAAGTGCGCGACGACAGCATCGACGCACAGGCGAACGCCGATGTGCCGTTCGAGCGCGTCGTGGCCGCGTTGCCGTCCGCGCGCCGCGCGGGCGGCACGCCGCTCGCGCAGCTCAAGTTCGTGCTGCACGACGAATTCGACACCGCGCTCGATATCGACGGCGTGCGTTGCGCGCTGATCGACGCCGACGCCAGCGACGCGCGTTTCGAACTCGCGCTCGACGTATGGCGCGAGGGCGCGCACGGACTGCGCTGTGTGTTCGCTTACGCCGCCGAACTCTACGACGATGCATTCGTCGCGCAATTCGCGCGGCACTACGTGGATCTGCTCGAACAGCTCGCCGACACTTCGCAGCGCGCGCTCGGCGAATTCATCCTCGACGACGAAGCGGTGGACGAAATAGCGCCCGTCGCGAGCGCCTACGCGCCTTGAGCACAGCGCCTTCCTCCACCTGACTTCATCCACCAGATGCATCGAGCCCGCGCTTGCCGCGCGGGCGCCCGACACCCGGATCAGATCACGGACACCATGCAAGCCATTCATTTCGACACCGATTTTCTGCCTGCCCGCGTCGCGCGGTTTGCCATCGAACGGCCGAACGCCGTTGCGCTCGTCGACAGCACGGGGCCGCTCGCCTGGCGCGAACTGTGGGCATGGTCCGGCCGCCTCGCGGCGGCGCTCGCCGCCGAGGGCGTGCGGCCCGGCGATCACGTGGTGCTCGCGTTGCCGCGCTCCGCGGCGCTCGTCGCGACGATCCTCGCCGTTTGGCGGCTGCGCGCGTGTTACGTGCCGCTCGACCCGGCGTTGCCCGCCGCGCGGCTGCGCTGGCAGGCGGAGGACTGCGGGGCGCGTGTGGTCGTGATGGAGGGAGGGGTGGGCAGCGCGGTCGCGGACGCAGCGGCCAATGTGTGGAGCGGTGTGCGGGTCGACGCAGTGGCCAACGCGCGGAGTGGCGTGCGGGTCGACGCGGCGTCTAACGCGGAGAGCGGTGTAGCGGCCGATGCGGGGTCCAATGCTGAGAGCGGTGTAATAGCCGACGCCGCGTCCAATACAACAACCGAATCATCCACGCTCTGGCTCCCCCACGGCGTATCCACCCTCGATCCCTACGCGTCGCGCGCAGCGATAGATGCCGCCGACAACAACGACGGCATCCCTAACGCCGGCCCCACACCGCAACCCGACGACCGCATCTTCGCGTGGCCCGCCTATGTGATCTACACGTCCGGCTCGACCGGCAGACCCAAGGGCGTCGTCCTCAGCCACATGGCGCTCGCCGCGTATCTGCGCGGCGTATCCGAACGGCTGCCCGAAGGCGTCGCGAGCGCGGCGTATCTGTCGACGCCCGCCGCCGACCTCGGCCACACGTCGCTGTTCGGCGCGCTGTGGCACGGCTGGACGCTGCATCTGATCGACGCGCAGATCGCCGCCGACCCCGACGCATTCGCCGCCTACATGCACGACCACTCGGTCGATTTGCTGAAGATCGTGCCGAGCCATCTCGATGCGCTCTTGCAGTCGCAGTCGCCCGAACGGGTGCTGCCGCGCCGCTGCTTGCTGATGGGTGGCGAGCCCGCGCCGACGCGACTGGCCGAGCGTATCGCGGCGCTGCGGCCCGAGTGCCGGTTGATCAACCACTACGGCCCGACCGAGACGGCAGTCGGCGTGCTGACGCGCGCCGGCGCGCAAAGCCGCGCCGCGACGCTGCCGCTCGGCAAGCCGCTCGCGCATGTGGACGCGCGCATCGTCGACGCCGATGGCAACGCCGTGCCCAAGGGCGCGGCGGGCGAGTTGTGCATCGGCGGTCCGAGCGTCGCGTATGGCTATCTGAACCGGCCCTCGCTCACGGCCGAGCGCTTCGTGCCCGATCCCGACGGTCACGGCGCGCGGCTCTACCGGACGGGCGACAAGAGCCGCCGTCTGCCGGACGGCGAGTTCGCGTTCCTCGGCCGTCTCGATGACCAGGTGAAGATTCGCGGCTTTCGCGTCGAGCCGGAGGAAATCGCCGCGCGCCTGCGCGCCGAGCACGGCGTGCGCGACGCGGTGGTGATCGCGCATGCGGACGGCGAGGGCGCCGCGCTGCGCCTCGCCGCTTATCTGACGGCCGCCGAAGCGCTCGACGTGGACACGATCCGCGCGCATCTTGCCGCGGAATTGCCGGACTACATGGTGCCGTCGTCGTTGCAGGTGCTGGCCGCGCTGCCGCTCACGCCGAACGGCAAGATCGACCGCGCGGCGCTGCCCGCGCCGCGCCAGGACGAAGCGGCGCACGCGACGCGCGTCGAGCCGCGCGACGACACGGAGCGCACGCTCGCGGAAATCTGGAAGCGGGTGCTCAAGCGCGACGACATCGGCGTGACGGACAACTACTTCGAAATCGGCGGGGATTCGATCCTTAGCTTGCAGATCATCGCGAAAGCGCGCGGCGCGGGACTCAAGCTCACGCCGAAGCAGATGTTCGACTACCCGACGATCGAGGCGGCGGCGCGGGTCGCGGTGGCGGTGGCAGTTGCACCGGCGCGTGCGGGCGCGAGCGCGATTCAGCGAGCGACGAGCGCCAGCGCGGCGATGGCAGCGGCGACGACAGCGACAGCAGCAACGACGACAGCAGCGACAACAGCAACGGGAACAGCACCGGCATCAGCAGCGGCAACGCAAGCCGCCGACGACGATCAATGGTTCGCCCAAGCCCGTGTCTCGCGCGACACCGTCGAAGCAGTTTATCCAGCGACGCCGATGCAGCAGGGCCTGCTGTTTCACGGCATGCTCGACGGCGAGCCCGGCATGTACGTTTCGCAATTGCGCCTCACGATCGACGCGCTGCACGTCGAGACGATGCGCGCGTCGTGGGACGCGGTCATCGCGCGGCATCCGGTTTTGCGCACGCGCTTCGTGTGGCCGGCTGGCGGCGAGCCGTTGCAGATCGTCGAGCGGCAGGTGCGGATGCCGTTCGAGTCGCATGCGCGCATCGCCTCGGCGCAGGACGCACAGGATGCGCAGGACGCGCAGGACACGCACGACGAATATGCAGCGGCCTACGAAGCCGCGCGCGAAGCGCTCGTTGCGGGCGGCTTCGATGCAGGCGTCGCGCCGCTGATGCGCGTCGATGTTTTCGAGCGTCCCGATGGCGCGCACGATCTGCTGTGGACCCACCATCACGCGCTCACCGATGGGTGGAGCACCGCGCAGGTCGTGACCGAAGTGACGCGCGCGTATGCGGCGCTCGCGGCCGGCGGCATGCCCGAGACGACGCCGGGCGCGCGCTACGCGGATTACGTCCGCTGGCTGCGGCATCAACCCGACACGGGCGCGTTCTGGCGCGCACGCCTCGCAACGCTCGATCAGCCGGCGCGCCTCGCCGATGCGCTCGGCAACGCGTTCCGGCCGTCGTCCGCGAACGCTGCCGACAGCGGGCCGGCGCACGTGATGGTCCGCGAACTCGACGGCGCGTCGCACGCGCGGCTGCGGCACGCCGCGCAGCGCGCGCAAGTCACGCTGAACACGCTCGTGCAAGGCGCGTGGGCGCTCGTGCTCGCGCGTTTTTCCGGGCGCTCGCAGGTGGCGTTCGGCATGACGGTGTCGGGCCGGCCGGTCGATCTGCCCGACGCGGAAGCGATCGTCGGTCTGTTCATCAACAGCCTGCCGCTGTGGGTCGATGTTAAATCCGCCGCGACGGTGCGCGCGTGGCTCGCCGCGTTGCAGCGGCATAACGCCGAGTTGCGCGAGGTCGAGCACACGCCGCTCGCGAACTTGCAGCAATGGGCGAATTCGAGCGTCGACGCGCTGTTCGACAGTCTCATCGTGTTCGAGAACTATCCGCTCGACGATGCGCTGGGCGCGCTCGGCGGCGTGCCGCGCGTGCGCGCCGTCGAGGCTTATAACCGGAGTCACTTGCCGCTGATGCTGGTGGTCGCGCCGCGCCATGTGGGCGGCGGCGACAGGCTCAGGCTGGAGTGGCATCGGCATGCGGCGCGGGTGTCCGCGGATGGCGTGGCGTGCGTCGCCGACTATTTCGAGCGGACGCTGGATCGTCTCGCGAGGGCGCTGGTGGAAGCGGGCGATGCGGACGTGAGCTTGCGTGAGATTGCAGGCGACGACGCCGCGGAAGATGCGGCGACGGCCGTGGCGGCGTTTGCCTACGAGCCGGTGACGGCGCGCATCGCCGCGCAGGCGAGTGCGCGTCCTGACGCGATCGCGCTGGTCGATGGCGAGGAGCAGGTGACGTATGCGCAACTGGATGCGTGGTCGCGTGCGATCGCGCATGAACTGCGACGGCTCGGCGCGACGGCGGAAATGCGGGTCGGCGTCGCGATGCAGCGCTCGGCGGCGCTGGTTGCATCGCTCGTCGGCGTGCTGCGCGCGGGCGCGGCGTATGTGCCGCTCGATCCGTCGTATCCGGCGGAACGCCTTGAACATATCGTCGAGGATTCGCAGCTTGGTCTGATCGTGACGGATGCGGCAAGCGTCGCGCAGCATGCGGCGCTGTTCGGGTCGCGGACCACGCTGGATGCTGCTGCGTTGCGTGACACGGTGCCCGCCGCGGCGAACGATGCGGACGTGCAACAACCGCATCCGCAGCAGCTTGCCTACGTGATCTATACGTCCGGTTCGACGGGAACGCCGAAGGGCGTCGGCGTCACGCATGAGAACGTCGCGCGGCTGTTCGACGCGACGCAGTCGCGCTTTGCGTTCGGTACAAGCGACGTCTGGACGCTGTTCCACTCCTACGCATTCGATTTCTCGGTATGGGAAATCTTCGGCGCGCTGGTGCATGGCGCACGGCTCGTGATCGTGCCGCACTGGACCGCGCGCGAACCGTCGGCGTTCCATGCGCTATTGCGCGACGAACGCGTGACGGTGCTGAACCAGACACCCTCGGCGTTCGCGCAGCTCACGCAGGCCGATGGCGAGAACACGCTGCAATCGCTGCGTGCGGTGATCTTCGGCGGCGAACGGCTCGAGCCGGCGTCGCTTGCCCGATGGGCGGACGGCGCACGCCGCAGGGGCGTGTTGCCGGCGCTGGTGAACATGTACGGCATCACCGAAACGACGGTCCACGTGACGCATCGCGCACTCGATGAAGCCGCGCTGCGCGATGCGCGCAGCGTGATCGGCGCGCCGCTCGACGACCTCACGCTGCACGTGCTGGACGCGGACCTGAACCGCGTGCCGGCGGGCGCGGTGGGTGAGCTGTATGTCGGCGGCGCGGGTCTCGCGCGCGGGTATCTGGGACGCCCGGCTCTCACGGCGCAACGCTTCGTGCCGGACCCGTACGGCGCGCCGGGCGCGCGCCTGTACCGCTCGGGCGATCTCGCGCGACGGCTGAAGGACGGCGACCTCGAATACCTGGGCCGCAACGACGATCAGGTGAAGATCCGCGGTTTCCGCATCGAACTGGGCGAGATCCAGGCGGCGCTGCTGGGTCATCCCGAGGTGCGCGATGCGGCGGTGCTGGTGTCGGACAGTGAAACCGGCGACCGGCGGCTCGTGGCCTACGTGGTGCCGCGGGGCGAAGCGGATGCCGGCGACGCGGCCCGCTGGCAGAGCTGGCTCAGCGCCCGGCTGCCGGGTCACATGGTGCCGTCGTCGTATGTGGAACTCGCGCGTTTTCCGCTCACGCCGAACGGCAAGCTCGACCGTCGCGCGTTGCCCGCGCCTGAAGCCGTGGCCAATGCATCGGGCCGCGCGGCCTACGTTGCCCCGCGCGATGAAATCGAGACCCGGCTCGCGACGATCTGGCAAGACGTGCTCGGCGTCGAACGCGTCGGCGTACGCGATGATTTCTTCCTGCTGGGCGGTCATTCGCTGCTGGCGGTGCGGGTGATGTCAGCCGTGCGGACGGTTTTCGGCGACGCGCCGGGGCTGCGCGCGGTGTTCGAACATCCGCTGCTCGAAGACTTCGCGGGGTTGTTGCGTGGGGCGCAATCGGCTGCTGGTGGTGCGCGTGTGCCGGAGTCCGGCGTGTCTGTTGCTACTGCCGATTCCGCTGCCACTGTCGGTGCTGGCGACGCTAGTGGTGCTGCTGTTGGTGCGGGCACTGCCGCGGTTATCGCGAACGCTGACGCTGCTGTAGCTGCTGCGCCATCTGCACAAGCTGGACTAGCCGCCCAAGCCACGCGGGCTGCGCAAGTCGGACAAGCGGCGCAGGTTGCACAAGCCGGACAAGTCGCGCAGATTGCGCAAGGCACGCAAGGCACGCAAGCCACACAAGCCGAACCCATCCCCCTATCCGCGTCCCAGCAAAGCCTTTGGTTCCTGTGGAAGCTCGATCCCGAGAGCGCTGCGTACCACGTGAACGGTGCGCTGCGTTTCGACGGCCGACTCGACGTTAACGCTCTGCGCGCCGCATTCGCCGCGCTCGGCGATCGGCATCCGGCGCTGCGCATGCGTTTTGCCGAAGTCGCGGGCGTGCCCTATCAGCGCATCGAAGCCGCGAGTCGCAACGACATCCGCCTACTCGACCTGCCGCGCACAGAAACCACGACAGAAACCGCGACCGAAAACACGCCCGACGACGAAGCCCTCGCCGCATGTCTCGCCGCGCTCGTGGGCGCACCGTTCGACCTCACCGCCGAGCCGCCCGTGCGCGCGACGCTGATCCGCGTCGCCGCCGATCGCCACGTGCTGCATCTGGTGCTGCATCACATCATCAGCGACGACTGGTCGGTCGGCCTGCTGTTCGCGGACTTCTCGCGCCTGTATCGCGAATATTGCGCATCGGACCACGCCGCGTCGATCGACCATCTCACGCACGATGCGAATTTCGCCACCGCATCGGCGGCGGCTTATCGCGAACTGATCGCGGCGCGCGCCGCGCAACTGACGCCCGAGCGCGAGTCCGCGCAACTCGACTGGTGGCGCGCCGCGCTCGCCAGCGACAGCGACTCCGCCGCGACGCTCGCGCTGCCCTACGACCGCGCGCGTACCGGCACGCGCCGGGCACCGGGCGCGCGCCATCGCGCCCGCGTGCCGGCCGTCGCCGTGAACGCGCTGCGTGCGCTCGCGGGCGCGCGTCACGCGACGCTGTTCATGACGCTCCTCGCCGCCTTCGACGCGTTGCTCTACCGATACTCGGGGCAATCCGACATCCGCCTGGGCGTGCCGCTCGCGGGGCGCGATCTGCCGGGCGCCGCGGACGTCGCCGGTTTCTTCGTCAACACCGTCGTGATTCGCACTGCGCCGCACGGCGAAATGCGCGCGGCGCAACTGATCGACGACGTGCGTGAACGATTGCTGTGCGCCTACGCGAATCAGGACGTGCCGTTCGCGAGCGTCGTCAAGGCGGTGCAGCCCGAGCGCGATCCGACGCAGACGCCGCTGTTCCAGGTGCTCGTCAACCAGCAGCAGCGCCACGACCTCGGCGCATCGTTCGGAGAAGGGTTGAGCGTGACGGTGCAGGACGTCGACAACGGCGAGGCTCAATTCGACCTGATGCTGAACATCGCGGAGACGGCCGGCGACGCGCTCGATCTGACGCTCACCTACGCGACCGATGTCTTCGACGCGTCGACCATCGAACGGCTTGCCCGCAATTTCACGGGGCTGCTGGAGCAATGGAGCGCGGCGCCGGATGCGCGGATCGCGTCGTTCGAATTGCCCGAGATTCGCGATGAAGCGGTGCGGCGTTTGCCTGCCGCGTTTGCCTATGAGCCGGTGACGGCGCGCATCGCCGCGCAGGCGAGTGCGCGTCCTGACGCGATCGCGCTGGTCGATGGCGAGGAGCAGGTGACGTATGCGCAACTGGATGCGTGGTCGCGTGCGATCGCGCATGAACTGCGACGGCTCGGCGCGACGGCGGAAATGCGGGTCGGCGTCGCGATGCAGCGCTCGGCGGCGCTGGTTGCATCGCTCGTCGGCGTGCTGCGCGCGGGCGCGGCGTATGTGCCGCTCGATCCGTCGTATCCGGCGGAACGCCTTGAACATATCGTCGAGGATTCGCAGCTTGGTCTGATCGTGACGGATGCGGCAAGCGTCGCGCAGCATGCGGCGCTGTTCGGGTCGCGGACCACGCTGGATGCTGCTGCGTTGCGTGACACGGTGCCCGCCGCGGCGAACGATGCGGACGTGCAACAACCGCATCCGCAGCAGCTTGCCTACGTGATCTATACGTCCGGTTCGACGGGAACGCCGAAGGGCGTCGGCGTCACGCATGAGAACGTCGCGCGGCTGTTCGACGCGACGCAGTCGCGCTTTGCGTTCGGTACAAGCGACGTCTGGACGCTGTTCCACTCCTACGCATTCGATTTCTCGGTATGGGAAATCTTCGGCGCGCTGGTGCATGGCGCACGGCTCGTGATCGTGCCGCACTGGACCGCGCGCGAACCGTCGGCGTTCCATGCGCTATTGCGCGACGAACGCGTGACGGTGCTGAACCAGACACCCTCGGCGTTCGCGCAGCTCACGCAGGCCGATGGCGAGAACACGCTGCAATCGCTGCGTGCGGTGATCTTCGGCGGCGAACGGCTCGAGCCGGCGTCGCTTGCCCGATGGGCGGACGGCGCACGCCGCAGGGGCGTGTTGCCGGCGCTGGTGAACATGTACGGCATCACCGAAACGACGGTCCACGTGACGCATCGCGCACTCGATGAAGCCGCGCTGCGCGATGCGCGCAGCGTGATCGGCGCGCCGCTCGACGACCTCACGCTGCACGTGCTGGACGCGGACCTGAACCGCGTGCCGGCGGGCGCGGTGGGTGAGCTGTATGTCGGCGGCGCGGGTCTCGCGCGCGGGTATCTGGGACGCCCGGCTCTCACGGCGCAACGCTTCGTGCCGGACCCGTACGGCGCGCCGGGCGCGCGCCTGTACCGCTCGGGCGATCTCGCGCGACGGCTGAAGGACGGCGACCTCGAATACCTGGGCCGCAACGACGATCAGGTGAAGATCCGCGGTTTCCGCATCGAACTGGGCGAGATCCAGGCGGCGCTGCTGGGTCATCCCGAGGTGCGCGATGCGGCGGTGCTGGTGTCGGACAGTGAAACCGGCGACCGGCGGCTCGTGGCCTACGTGGTGCCGCGGGGCGAAGCGGATGCCGGCGACGCGGCCCGCTGGCAGAGCTGGCTCAGCGCCCGGCTGCCGGGTCACATGGTGCCGTCGTCGTATGTGGAACTCGCGCGTTTTCCGCTCACGCCGAACGGCAAGCTCGACCGTCGCGCGTTGCCCGCGCCTGAAGCCGTGGCGAAGGCCACGCTGGCCGTCGCGCCGTCGACGCCCGCCGGGGCCACGTTGCTCGCTGTGTGGCGCGCCGTGCTGCGACGTGACGACATCGGCGTGACCGACAACTTCTTCGTGATCGGCGGCGACTCGATCCTGAGTCTGCAAATCGTCTCGAAGGCGCGCGATGCCGGCCTGCACGTCACGCCGCGCATGGTGTTCGAAGCGCCGACCGTGCAGCAGCTCGCGCGCGCGGCGCGACCGGTGTCGACCTCGACCTCGACATCGTCCGCCGTGACGAAACCGCTAACGGAGACGAGCGGCCCCGCATCGTCGGATCTGTGGCGCGCGCTCGGTCTCACGCCCGAGCATATCGAGGACGTTTATCCCGCGACGCCGCTGCAAGGCGGCCTGCTCTATCACACGCTCGCCGAACCGGGGCAGGGCGCGTATCTCAACCAGATGCGCGCGACGCTGTCCGGTTCGCTCGACGTCGCCGCGATGAAAGCCGCCTGGCAGGCCGCGCTCGAACGTCACGCGATTCTGCGCACGGGGTTCGCGTGGCAGCACGGCGGCGCGGTGATGCAGATCGTCCATCGCAAGATCGCGTTGCCGTTCCAGACACACGACTGGTCCGCCGCGCCCGATTACGACGCCCGTCTCGCCGACTGGCGTGCGCGCGATCTCGCCGACGGCATCGCGCCCGACGCCGCGCCGCTGATGCGCATCGCGCTTTTCATTCGCGATGCGCGGACGGCCGACCTCGTGTGGACGCACCACCATCTTTTGCTCGACGGCTGGAGCGTGTCGCTGCTGTTCGCCGAGATTCTGCGCGACTACCGGGCGCGCACGAGCGGCGCGGCCGCGACGTTCGAAGCGGCGCCGCCGTATCGCGGTTACGTCGACTGGATTCGCGAGGCGGCTGACGATCCCGCGACGCAAGCATGGTGGCGCGCGTGGGCCGCGCGCGTCGACGATCCGGCGACGCTGACCGCGAGCCTCGGCGCACCGCGCGCGGCCGAGCCCGGCGCGCATGCGCGCCGCCGCGCGCTCGACGACACGCTCGTCGCGCGCTTGCAGGCGACGGCGCGTCGTCACGAGATCACGCTCAATACGCTGATGCAGGGCGCGTGGGCCGTGCTGCTCGCGCGCTATGGACATCGGCGCGGCGTCGCCTACGGCACGACGGTCGCGGGACGGCCGGCGCATCTGCCGGGCGTCGAGCGGATGCTGGGGCTGTTCATCAATACGCTGCCGGTGTGTGTCGACGTGGACGCGAGCGCGGACCTCGGCGCATGGCTGCGCAAGCTGCAAGGCGAGCTGACCGAACTGCGGCAGTACGAGCACACGCCGCTCGCGCGCGTGCAGCAGTGGACCGGGCGCAGCGGCGACGCGCTGTTCGACAGCATCGTCGTGTTCGAAAACTATCCCGTCGAAGCCGCGCGTGATGGCGATGCGAGTCTGAAGGTCGAGGCGATCGACTCGGTGGACCCGACGCATTACCCGCTCGCGCTCGCGATCATTCCGCGCAGGCAGACGGTTGCGCTCGAATGGGCGTGGGACGGCGAGCGGATCGATCGCGAGACGGTGGAGCGGATCGCGTCGCAGTATGAAGCGGTGCTCGCGCAGATGGCGGAGGGTGTCGAGCGGCGGGTTGGGGCGTTGACGTTGCCGGCGAGGTGTCCTGAGGTGACGTTGCGGCGGTATCCGTTCGAGTCGCTCGGCGCGGCGCTGGCGGCGCAGGCGCGGCGCACGCCGGAGGCGGTGGCGCTGCGCTGCGAGGACGCGTCGCTGACCTATGCGCAACTGGATGCGTGGTCGGCGGCGCTCGCCGCGAAGCTGGTCGCGCGCGGGGCGGGCGCGGAGCGGCGCGTGGGCTTGTGCGTGACGCGCGGGCCGGCGCTGGTCGCGGCGCTCCTGGGCGTCATCCGCTCGGGCGGGGCGTTCGTGCCGCTGGATCCGGGGTATCCGGTGGCGCGTCTGGTGCAGATGATCGGGGATGCGGGCATCAAGGAGGTGGTGGCGGATCGGGCGAGTGCGGAGCAGGTTGGGGAGGTGCTCGCGGGGTGTGAGGTGGTTGAGGTGGGTTCGGTGCCGCTGGCTGTCACGGAGGGAGTCAGGCAGGGCGAGGTGGCACACCACAACAACCTCACCGCCCACATCGACGCCCCGTTGCACCCGGACCAGCTCGCCTACGTGCTGTACACCTCCGGCTCGACGGGTCGCCCGAAAGGCGTGGGCGTGAGCCACGGCGCGCTGTGGACCCATCTTCAGGACTTCCTCGCGACCTACGCCATCGACGGCCACGACACGGTGCTGCACTCGTCGACGATCAGCTTCGACGTCGCGCTGCACGAGACGCTGCCGGCGCTGCTGCGCGGCGCGACGGTGGAGATGCGCGGCGTGCAGCCGTGGGACCTGCAGAGCCTGAGCGAGCGCCTCGTGAACCGGCGCGTGACGTTCGCGCGCATTCCGACCGCGCTGTGGCAGCAGTGGCAGCATCATGCGCCGCCGCGCGCGCGGCTCGCGCTGCGTCAGGTGACGGTGGGCGGCGAGGCGCTGCCGGGCGACGCGCTCGCGCGCTGGCGCGCGGGGCCGCTCGCCGACATCCGGCTGGACAACCTGTACGGGCCGACCGAGACGACGGTGGCGGCGCTGTACCGTCGCACGCAGGCCGATGACGCACGGCAGGTGACGGTGCCGATCGGCCATCCGTATCCGGGGCGCACCGCGCGCGTGCTCGACGCGTTCGGCGACGAGGCGCCGGTGGGCGGGCTGGGCGAGCTGTGCATCGGCGGGCCGACGGTGGCGCGCGGGTATCTGGGGCGACCGGGGCTGACGGCGGAGCGGTTCGTGCCGGACCCGTCCGGTGCGCCGGGGGCGCGGATGTACCGCAGCGGCGACCTGTGCCGCATGCGCGGGGACGGCACGGTGGAGTTTCTCGGCCGGCTGGACCAGCAGGTGAAGCTGCGCGGCCAGCGCATCGAACTGGGCGAGATCGAGGCGGTGCTGCGGCAGTGCGGGGGCGTGCGCGAGGCGGCGGTGATCGTGGTGGGCGAGGGGCAGAAGCAGCGGCTCGCGGCGTATGTGGCGGGGGAGGCGGCGGGGGATGTGTCGGGTAGTGCCTCGCAGGGCGCGGCGCCAACCACGCTCGACGCCGCGCATCTGCAGCGCGAACTGGAGCAGAAGCTGCCGGGCTACATGGTGCCGTCGTCGGTGACGGTGCTCGCGCGGCTGCCGTGGATGCCCAACGGCAAGCTCGACCGCGCGTCGCTGCCGGCGCCGCAGGCGGGCGCGCGCGAACGGGTGGCGGCGTCGGGCGAGGTGGAGTCGGCATTGCTGTCGATCTGGACGGCGGTGCTCGGGCGCGACGATCTGGGCGTGACGGACAACTTCTTCGAGGCGGGAGGCGACTCGATCCAGAGCCTGCAGATCATCGCGCGGGCGCGCGAGGCGGGGTGGCGGCTGACGCCGAGGCAGGTGTTCGAGCATCCGACGGTGGCGGGCCTGGCGCAGCGCGCGCAGCGGCTCGAAGCGGGCGGCGCGCAGGAGGTCGATGATGGCGCGGCGCTGGCACTGACGCCGATCCAGCGGCTGTTCTTCGAGCGCTATCCGCAGGGCGAATCACACTGGAACCAGGCGGTGCTGCTGAAGGTGCGCGGGCGTCTGGAACCCGCGGCGCTGGAGCGCGCGGCGCGGGCGCTGGAGGCGCGGCACGACGCGTTGCGGCTGCGGTTCGTGAAGGAGGCTGGGGGATGGAAGCAGGTGGCGGTGAAGGCGGCAGGGGCGGTTGGAGTGGCTGACGCGGCACACGTGACGCAAGCATTGGCGGGCTCGCACGCAACGCAGCCAACGCACGCAACGCAGCCAACGCAGGCAACACAGGCAACACAGGCAACACAGGCAACACAGGCAACACAGGCAACACAGGCAACACAGGCAACACAGGCAACACAGGCAACACAGGCAACACAGCCAGCCATCGTCCACCACGAACACCTGTCCTCACTGTCAGCGCTCACCGCGGCCTGCGAGCGTCTCCAGTCGAGCCTCGACATCGGGCGCGGCCCGCTATGGCGCATCGGCCACTTCGAGACCCCGGACGAAACGCGCCTGCTGATCGCGATCCACCATCTGTCGGTGGACGGCGTCTCCTGGCGCGTGCTGCTCGAGGAACTGCAAACCGCCTACGCCCAGGCTGAGCAAGACGAGCCCATCGCACTGCCACCGCCGTCGATGTCCTGGCGCGCCTGGGTGCGCGCGCTTCACCGGTATGCCGCCTCCGACGCGGTCCAGTCGGAAGCCCACTGGTGGCAGCAAGCCCTCAGCGTGCTCGACACCGCCCCGGCACTCCCGCTGCGCCCCGCCGCGGGCACGCGCGTCGTCGAAAGCGCAACGATCGACTGGACGCTCGACGCCGGCCGCACGCGCGACCTGCTGCAGAACGCGTCGCGCGCCTATCGCACGCGCGTCGACGAGTTGCTGCTCGCCGCGCTCGCGCAGGCGCTCGGCGCATGGAGCGGCGCAAGGGAAATCGCCGTCGAACTCGAAGGCCACGGCCGCGAGGACGTGATCGACGGCGCGGACCTGAGCCGCACGGTCGGCTGGTTCACGACGCGCTTCCCGGTCGCGCTGCCCGCCGCATCGGCCGCGCCGGGCGATGCGCTCATCGCCGTGAAGGAGCGCATCCGCGCGGTGCCGAACAAGGGTCTGCACTGGGGCCTGCTCGACGCGAGCCGCGCGCGGCCACGCCCGGCCGTCAGCTTCAACTATCTCGGACGCTTCGATCAGTCGTTCGATCCGGCCTCGCGCTTCGCCTTCAGTTCCGAGGATGCGGGCAGCAGCCACGGAGCGGGCGCGCGCCTCGACTATGCGCTCGACCTGAACGGCATCGTCACGGGCGAAACCTTGCTGCTGCGCTGGCGCTTCGACCCGGCGCGAATCGACCGCGAGAGCGTCGAGCGCATCGTCGCCGCGTTCGACCAGCAGGTCGACGCGCTGGTCGCGCACTGCGTGGCCGCGCCGCCGGGCGCGACCGCGTCGGACTTCCCGTTGTCCGGGCTCGATCAGGCGCGCTTGCGCGCGCTCGGCTTGCCGCTTGGCGGAGTCGCCGACATCTATCCGGCCACGCCCTTGCAACAGGGCCTGCTGTATCACAGCGAGTTGCAGCAAGGCGAAGGCGTCTATGTGAACCAACTGCAACTGACGCTCGACGGCCGCCTCGACGACACGGCGTTGCGCGCCGCCTGGCAGGCCGCCATCGCGCGGCACGACATGTTGCGCACGCGCTTCGAGTGGCGTCATGGCGAAGCGGCCTTGCAGATCGTCCAGCGCGAAGCCGTGCTGCCGTTCGCGGTGCACGACTGGCGCGATGCGCCGGACTACGATGCGCGCCTCGCCGCCTGGCGTTCGGCCGACCTCGCCGCCGGCATCGATGCGTCGCGCGCGCCGCTGATGCGCGTGAACGTATTCCGCCGTCCCGACGGCCGCTTCGATCTCGTGCGCACGCATCATCACGTGCTGACGGACGGCTGGAGCGGCGCGCGGCTCCTCGCCGAAGTGTTCGACGACTACGAGCGCGCGCTCGGCCTAACTCGCCGCGCCGCGGCGCTCGCCGCGGCGGGCGTGCCGCCGCCGTACCGGCGCTACGTCGAATGGCTCGCGGCGCAGCCCGATCCGCGCGACTGGTGGCGCGAGCGGCTCGCCGCCGCCGACGATGCGGGCACGCTCACCGCGAGCCTCGCCGCGCCGCACGACGCAGCCGCGAATGTGCCGCGCAAGCTCGCGGTCGAGCTCGACGCGCCGCTCGACGCCCGCGTGCGCCGCGCCGCGCAACGTCATCGCGTGACGCTCAACACGTTGATGCAGGGCGCGTGGGCCGTGCTGCTCGCGCGACTGAGCGGCAAGCGCTCGGTGGCGTTCGGCGTCACCGTGTCGGGGCGGCCCACGTCGCTGGCCGGATCGGAGGACATGTTCGGCCTTTTCATCAACAGCCTGCCGGTGTTCGCGGCCGTGCCCGGCGACATGACGGTATCGGCCTGGCTCGACGAATTGCAGGCGTACAACCTGCACATGCGCGAAGTCGAGCACACGCCGCTGTCGTCGTTGCAGCAGTGGGCGGGACGCAGCGGCGATGCGCTGTTCGACAGTCTGATCGTGTTCGAGAACTATCCGGTCGCGGCTCGCGCGGCATCCACGGAGGCTGACGCGTTGCGCGTCGATCGCGTGGATTCGTTCGAGCGCACGCACTATCCGCTGACGCTGACGATTCTGCCGGCGACGCGCATCGAACTGCAATGGAACTGGGACAGCCGACGCCTCGCGCGCGCGCAGGTCGAGCAATTGCAGCGGCAATACCTGGCGCTGCTCGATCAACTGGCCGACGACGGCGAGCGTGCGCCGCGCTTTGTCGGGGAACTCGCGGCGCGGCGCGGTGCGGCGCACGCGGAGCCGTTGCCAGTGTCCTTGACGTTGTCCTTGCATGACACCTTGACTGCGCCTTTGGACGAGCCCTTGACCGAGCCTTTGGCCGAGCCTTTGACCGGGCCTTTGACCGAGCGCGTGACCGAGCGCGTGACCGAGCCTTTGGGCGAACCCTTGACCGAACCCTTGACCGGGCCCGTGTTGCGCGCGTGTCACGAGCGCTTTGCAGCAGAGGCCGCGCGCGCGCCGCAACGCATCGCGGTCCGGCAAAACGGTGAAGCCTTCGATTACGCGACGCTCGCGCGCTGGTCCGCCGTGATCGACGCACGGTTGCGCGCGAGCGGCGTCGCGCGCGAGGAGCGCGTGGCGGTCTGCATGCGCCGCTCGCCGGCACTGATCGCGAGCATGCTCGGCGTGTGGCGCAGCGGCGCGGCGTATGTGCCGCTCGATCCGTCGTTCCCGGCCGAACGCCTGCGCGACATGCTGGACGACGCGGGCATCACGCGGGTCATCGCCGATGCGGAGGGTCGCGCGCGACTCGGCAACTGGCTGGACGGCCGTATCGCGATCGACGCAAGGCTCGACGCCACAGGCGACGTTGGAGGTGACGCGCGGCTCGACGCTACAGGCGACGTCGGACGCGACGCGCGACCCGACGCCACGCGTGATGTCGAACGTGACGTGCGGCTCGCCACCACAAACGACGTCGGACGCAACGCGCGACTCGACGCCACGCGTGACGTCGAACGTGACGTGCGGCTCGCCACCACAAACGACGTCGGACGCGACGCGCGACCCGACGCCACGCGCGACGTCGGACGCGACGCGCGGCTCGCCGCCACACGCGATGCCGCCGACGCCAGCGACGCACCAGCAATCCTGCCGCCCGCGTTGCCGTGCAGCGACGCGCAACTCGCCTACGTGATCTACACCTCCGGCTCGACCGGCCGGCCGAAGGGCGTCGCGGTCTCGCACGGTGCGCTCGCGCGGCTGCTCGCAAGCGTGGGCATCGCGCCGGGACTGCATCGCGATGACGTGCTGTTGTCGGTCACGACGCCGTCGTTCGACATCTCGCTGCTCGAGTTCTGTCTGCCGCTCACGCAGGGCGCTTGCGTCGAGATGGCCGATGCGTCGACGGTCGCGGACGGCGCCGCGCTGGCGCGTCTGATCGACGACAGCGGCGCGAGCTTCATGCAGGCCACGCCGAGCGGCTGGCGTCTGCTGATCGAATCGGGCTGGCAAGGTCCGTCGCGCGGACGGCTCGTCGGCATCGCGGGCGGCGAGCCGTTGCCTGCGGACCTGGCGACGCAACTCGCGCAACGCGGCGTCGATTTGTGGAACCTGTACGGCCCGACCGAGACGACGATCTGGTCGAGCTGCGCGCGCGTGGCCGAGGGCGGCCCTGTCACCGTGGGCCGCGCATTGCATGCGAACGCGCTGCGCATCGTCGACGCGAGCGGGCAGTTGACGCCGCAAGGCGGCGTCGGCGAGTTGTGCATCGGCGGCGACAACCTCGCGCGCGGTTATCTCGGCCGCGCCGGCCTCACCGCCGAGCGCTTCGTGCCGGATCCGTACGGGCCGCCCGGCGCGCGGATGTACCGCACCGGCGACCTGTGCCGCGAGCGGCCCGACGGCGAATTCGAATGCCTCGGCCGGATCGACCAGCAGGTGAAGCTGCGCGGCTACCGGATCGAACTCGGCGAAATCGAGGCGGCGCTGCGCGCCTGCGACGGCGTGCTCGACGCGGCCGTCGCGCTCGTGCCCGGCGCGGGCGATGCCGAGGCGCGGCTCGTGGCGTATGTGGTCGGCGCGTCGCGTGCGGTGCCGGCCGGCTGGCGGCAGACGCTCGCCGCGCGCCTGCCCGGCTACATGATTCCGGCGGCGCTTTATGAGCTTGAGGCGTTGCCGCGCACCGCGAACGGCAAGCTGGACCGCAACGCGCTCGCGCGCTTCGAGGCGGCGCCGGAAAGCGACGCGGCGTGGGTCGAGCCGTCGGGCGAGACCGAAACGTTGATCGCGCGGCTGTTCGGCGACGTGCTCGGACTCGCGCGGGTCGGCGCGAACGATGACTTCTTCGCGCTCGGCGGACATTCGCTAGCGGCGGTGCGGTTGATCGCGCGGCTGTCGGAGCGGCTTGGCCGGAAGGTCGCGCTCGGCGCGCTGTTCGATAGCCCGACGCCGGCGCTGCTGGCCGCGCTGCTTACGTCCGGCGCGGATGGCGACGCGTCGCCGCGCGCGGCCGCGAACGATGAACTGCAAGCGCTCGATGGCTTGTTCGATGCGCTGGATTGAACCGCACGCCTATGCTTACCTATGCAAATCGAAAACATGCTGACTACGACCTCTAACGGACCGGCCGCCGTGCCGGGTTCATCAGTAGCCGGTGCTGATGTCGATGCCGGTGCCGGTGCCGGTGCGAATGCCGCTACCGGTGCAGGTGCCAATACCGGTGCCAATGCCGGTGCGAATATCGGTGCCGGTGCAGGTGCCAATGCCGGTGCGAATACCGGTGCGAATATCGGTGCCAATGCCGGTGCCGGTGCCAATACCGGTGCCAATACCGGTGTGAATGCCAGTGCCAATACCGGTGTGAATGTCGGTGCCAATACCGGTGCCAATGCCGGTGCCAATGCCGGTGCCAATGCCGGTGCCAATGTCGGTGCCAATGTCGATGCCAATGTCGATGCCAACGCCGGTGGCAATACCAATGCCTCCACCGATGCGGCGAACCAGGCGCTCGCGATCTCGCGCAAATACGCCGCCCTGTCGCCGGAACGCCGCAAGCGCTTTCGCGAGAAGGCGCGCGAGCAGGGCGTCGATCCCGCGCGTTTGCCGATCGTGCCGTTGTCGCGTGATGCGGCAGAGGCGGATGAAGCCGGCGGCTTGGTCGATGCGTCGGCGTGTTATCCGCTCGCGCCCGCGCAGGAGCGGTTGTGGTTCCTATGGAAACTCGATCCGCGGAACCCCGCGTACAACCTGTCGCGCGCGATCCGTCTGACGGGCCGCCTCGACGTTCACGCGCTGCGCCGCGCGTTCGATGCGCTCGTCGCCCGGCATGGCGCATTGCGTGTGCGTTTCGTCGAGACGCGCGGCATCGCGGTTCAACATATCGCGGACGAGGCGGGCTATCTCTGGCGTGAACGCACGCTCGACGATCCCGCGCAATTGCGCGACACGCTGCGTGCCGCCGCGCGCGAGCCGTTCGATCTCACGCAAGGGCCGCTGTTGCGCGTCGATCTGATCGCGCTCGATGCGGAGCGTCACGCGTTGTCGATCGTCGTGCATCACATCGTGTCGGACGGCTGGTCGCAGTCGCTGCTCGTTCGCGAACTCGCGGCGCTGTATCGCGCGGCGCTCGCGAGCGAAGGCGCGGCGTTGTCGCGCGCATTGCCGCCTTTGACGGTTCATTTCGGCGATGTCGCCGCATGGCAGAACGAATGGCGGGACGGCGCGCTCGCCGACGATCTCGCGTACTGGACCCAGCGACTCGGTGTCGAGCGTCCCGCGCTGGAATTACCGTTGGACCGGCCACGCGCGGCGGTGCGCGGCATCGAGGGCGGACGCTGCCGGCGCGATGTCGACGCGCAACTCGCCGGCCGCTTGCGCGAACTCGCGCGCGCGCGGCGCACGACGCTGTTCACGGTGCTGCTCGGCGCCTATGCCGCGTTGCTGTACCGCTACGGCGGACAGCCGGGCGTGCGCATCGGCGTGCCGTCGGCGGGACGGCAGCGCGGCGAGACGGAAGGGCTGATCGGCTTTTTCGTCAATACGCTCGTGATCGATGTGGACGTCGACGGCGGCATGCCGTGCGGCGCGCTGCTGGCCGGGCTGCATGCGCGCGTGCTCGAAGCGCATGCGCATCAGGCGGCGCCGTTCGGGCGTGTCCTCGACGCGTTGCGTATCGAGCGCGATCTCGGCCGCTCGCCGCTGTTCCAGGTGATGTTCAATCTGGAGCAGGCGACGAGCGAGGCGGCGGTGGCGATGCCGGGTCTCGTCGTGGAGCCGGAGGCGGGCGGCACGGATACGGCGCGCTTCGACCTGGTGCTGAACGTGGTCGACGATGGGCGCGGGTTGCGGCTGATGTTCAACTATGCGGCCGATGTGTTCGATGCCGGGACGGTGGAGCGGATCGCGTCGCAGTATGAAGCGGTGCTCGCGCAGATCGCGGAGGGAGTCGAGCGGCGGGTTGGGTCGCTGACCTTGCCGGCGGGGTGTCCTGAGGTGACGTTGCGGCGGTATCCGTTCGAGTCGCTCGGCGCGGCGCTGGCGGCGCAGGCGCGGCGCACGC
Organism: Paraburkholderia terricola; assembly: GCF_003330825.1. NCBI lineage: Bacteria > Pseudomonadati > Pseudomonadota > Betaproteobacteria > Burkholderiales > Burkholderiaceae > Paraburkholderia > Paraburkholderia terricola. Next base: position 2,423,205 of record NZ_CP024941.1, on the reverse strand, counting down.
CGGAGGCGGTGGCGCTGCGCTGCGAGGACGCGTCGCTCACCTATGCGCAACTGGATGCGTGGTCGGCGGCGCTGGCCGCGAAGCTGGTCGCGCGTGGCGTGGGCGCGGAGCGGCGCGTGGGCTTGTGCGTGACGCGCGGGCCGGCGCTGGTCGCCGCGCTGCTGGGTGTCATCCGCTCGGGCGGGGCGTTCGTGCCGCTGGACCCCGGGTATCCGGTGGCGCGTCTCGCGCAGATGATCGGGGATGCGGGGATCACCGAGGTGGTGGCGGATCGGGCGAGTGCGGAGCAGGTTGGGGAGGTGCTCGCGGGGTGCGAGGTGGTTGAGGTGGGTTCGGTGCCGGAGGCTGTCACCGATGGAGTCAGGCAGGGCGAGGTGGCTGGCGGCATCGATGCGGCCAGCCAACCTGGTGCGACAAGCCGTGCTGATGTGGCGAACGACAGCGATGCGCAGCGCCGTATCGGCCTGGCGATGCAGAACGGTGCGAGCGATCGGGGTCAGGCAGGCCGGAGCGACGCAGCAGGCTGGAGCAAAGCAGCAGGCGGAAACGAAGCGGCAGATCAGAACGAAGCGGCAGGTCAGAACGAAGCGGCAGGTCAGAACGAAGCAGCAGGTCAGAACGATGCAGCAGGCCGGAGCGACGCAGCACACCACAACAACCTCACCGCCCACATCGACGCCCCGCTGCACCCGGACCAGCTCGCCTACGTGCTGTACACCTCCGGCTCGACGGGTCGCCCGAAAGGCGTGGGCGTGAGCCACGGCGCGCTGTGGACCCATCTGCAGGACTTCCTCGCGACCTACGCCATCGACGGCCGCGACACGGTGCTGCACTCGTCGACGATCAGCTTCGACGTCGCGCTGCACGAGACGCTGCCGGCGCTGCTGCGCGGCGCGACGGTGGAGATGCGCGGCGTGCAGCCGTGGGACCTGCAGAGCCTGAGCGAGCGGCTGGTGAACCGGCGCGTGACGTTCGCGCGCATTCCGACCGCGCTGTGGCAGCAGTGGCAGCATCACGCGCCGCCGCGCGCGCGGCTCGCGCTGCGTCAGGTGACGGTGGGCGGCGAGGCGCTGCCGGGCGACGCGCTCGCGCGCTGGCGCGCGGGGCCGCTCGCCGACATCCGGCTGGACAACCTGTACGGGCCGACCGAGACGACGGTGGCGGCGCTGTACCGTCGCACGCAGGCCGATGACGCACGGCAGGTGACGGTGCCGATCGGCCATCCGTATCCGGGGCGCACCGCGCGCGTGCTCGACGCGTTCGGCGACGAGGCGCCGGTGGGCGGGCTGGGCGAGCTGTGCATCGGCGGGCCGACGGTGGCGCGCGGGTATCTGGGGCGACCGGGCCTGACGGCGGAGCGGTTCGTGCCGGACCCGTATGGCGCGCCGGGCGCGCGGATCTACCGCAGCGGCGACCTGTGCCGCATGCGCGGGGACGGCACGGTGGAGTTTCTCGGCCGGCTGGACCAGCAGGTGAAGCTGCGCGGCCAGCGCATCGAGCTGGGCGAGATCGAGGCGGTGCTGCGACAGTGCGGGGGCGTGCGCGAGGCGGCGGTGATCGTGGTGGGCGAGGGACAGAAGCAGCGGCTCGCGGCGTATGTATCAGGTGATGTGCTCGCTGATGTATCCGGTGAAATGACGGGGAATGTTTCTGGCGATGCGCTGGGTCGCGTGTCAGGCGACGCATCGGGCGACATATCGGCTAATGTATCCCGCAACGAGTCGGGGAATGACGACGGCGTATCCGGCGAGCTGAAAGGCCGGGCGTCTCGTGATCAATCACGCGAGGCACCAGGCGATGTGCCGGGCGATCGGTCACGCGACGAACGAGGCAACCTTCCTCGCCGGGCGCACGGCGCCACGCAAACCACGCTCGACGCCGCGCATCTGCAGCGCGAACTGGAGCAGAAGCTGCCGGGCTACATGGTGCCGTCGTCGGTGACGGTGCTCGCGCGGCTGCCGTGGATGCCCAACGGCAAGCTCGACCGCGGGTCGCTGCCGGCGCCGCAGGCGGGCGCGCGCGAACGGGTGGCGGCGTCGGGCGAGGTGGAGTCGGCGTTGCTGTCGATCTGGACGGCGGTGCTCGGGCGCGACGATCTGGGCGTGACGGACAACTTCTTCGAGGCGGGAGGCGACTCGATCCAGAGCCTGCAGATCATCGCGCGGGCGCGCGAGGCGGGATGGCGGCTGACGCCGAGACAGGTGTTCGAGCATCCGACGGTGGCGGGCCTGGCGCAGCGCGCGCAGCGGCTCGAAGCGGGCGGTGCGCAGGAGGTCGACGATGGCGCGGCGCTGGCGCTGACGCTGACGCCGATCCAGCGGCTGTTCTTCGAGCGCTATCCGCAGGGCGAGTCGCACTGGAACCAGGCGGTGCTGCTGAAGGTGCGGGGGCGTCTGGAACCCGCGGCGCTGGAGCGCGCGGCGCGGGCGCTGGAGGCGCGGCACGACGCGTTGCGGCTGCGGTTCGTGAAGGAGGCGGGGGAATGGAAGCAGGTGGCGGTGAAGGCGGCAGGGGCGGTTGGAGTGGCTGACGCGGCACACGTGACGCAAGCATTGGCGGGCTCGCAGGCAACGCAGGCAATGCAGGCATCACAGGCATCACAGGCAACACAGGCAACGCAGGCAACACAGGCAACACAGGCAACACAGGCAACACAGGCAACACAGGCAACACAGGCAACACAGGCAACACAGGCAACACAGGCAACACAGGCAACACAGGCAACACAGGCAACACAGGCAACACAGGCAACACAGGCAACACAGGCAACACAGGCAACACAGGCAACACAGGCAACACAACCACCTCACCCAGCCATCGTCCACCACGAACACCTGTCCTCACTGTCAGCGCTCACCGCAGCCTGCGAGCGCCTCCAGTCGAGCCTCGACATCGGGCACGGCCCGCTATGGCGCATCGGCCACTTCGAGACCCCGGACGAAACGCGTGTACTGATCGCGATCCACCACCTGTCGGTGGACGGCGTCTCCTGGCGCGTGCTGCTCGAGGAACTGCAAACCGCCTACGCCCAGGCCGAGCAGGACGAGCCCATCGCGCTGCCCGCGCCGTCGATGTCCTGGCGCGCCTGGGTGCGCGCGCTGCATCAATACGCGGAATCATCGGACCGCATCGCCGAACTGGCGTGGTGGCAAACCACGCTCGACGTCCCGGCGCTGCGCGCCGGTCCGCTCTTTCCGGCACGCAGTCCGCATCCCGAGCCGCAAAAGACGCTGCTGAAAAAACTCTCGCCCGAACTGACCGCCGTTCTCCTGCGCGAAGCGCCGCGCGCGTACCGGATGCGTGTCGACGAAGTGCTGCTTGCGGCGCTGGCGCTCGCCATCGGCGAGGCGGTCTCGCGCGACGAAGTGCTGATCGAACTCGAAGGCCACGGCCGCGAGGACGTGATCGACGGCGCGGACCTGAGCCGCACGGTCGGCTGGTTCACGACGCAATACCCGCTCGCGCTGCCGCGCGGTACGACGCCCGCCGACGCGCTGCTGCGCGTGCGCGAGCGGCTCGCGGACGTGCCGCTGCGCGGCCTCGGCTGGGGACTGCTCGCCTGCTGCGCGGACGCGGCGAGCCGCTCGACGATGCGCGCGCTGCCGGTGCCCGAGATCGGCTTCAACTACCTGGGCCGCTTCGACCAGACGTTCGACGACGCCAGCCGCTTCGGCTTCGCGAGCGAGTCGTCGGGCGACGCGATCGCGCCTCGCGCGCGGCTTCCCGATCGCGCGCTGGACATCAACGGCTGGATTGCCGGCGACTCGCTGACGTTCAACTGGGGCTACGCGCCGCAGTGCGTGCCCGATGCGCTGGCCGACAATCTCGCGGCGTCGTTCGAGCGCGCGCTCGTCGAGTTGCTCGAGCATCTGCGTGCCGCCGCGCCGCTGCCCGACGCTCCGGCGCGGTTGCGGTCCGTGCCTGAATCGCTCGAAACGTTGGCCCGGCACGATGCCGTCGCCGCAAGCTGGACCGCGCGCGCCGCCTACGAGGCAAGCCTGCCGGTGCCGCCTTCCGACGCGCTCCTGAGCTGGTTCGCGCGGCGCCGGTCGCATGGCGCGAGCGCTTGCGCCGGTGATGCGCCGTCGCGTGCCGCGCTGTTGCCGGCCGTGCCGTTGAACGCGCTTGGGACGGCCGCCACGCTGTTCTGTCTGCATCCGGGCTACGGCATGGTCGGCGAGTATCGGACGCTCGCGCAGGCGCTCAACGGCCGCGTCAGCCTGATCGCGATACAGGCGCCCGCGGTGCGGGGCGAGCCGTGGCAAGGCGACACCTTCGAGGCGCTCGCCGCGCACTACGCGCAGTGCATCGAGACGCTTCAACCGGACGGAGACTATGCGCTGCTCGGCTGGTCGTTCGGCGGCCGGCTCGCCATCGCCATCGCGGATTATTTGGAGCGGCGCGGCAAGCGCGTGTCGTTCGTCGGCATCGTCGATACGGCGACGCATCGCGAGGACGGCCCCGAACCGGTGGCCGAAAATGCGGACACCGCGGCGCCCCAGTTGACGTTGTTGGAGCAGGCGGAGCCGTCGCTGCTTCGACAGGCGCTCGCCGCCGACTCGCTGCACGCGGCGCTGATGGCGCGGCATACGCTGCCGCGCATCGTCGCCGATCTGCACGTGTGGCGCGCGCTGCGTATCGCCGACCCGCGACGCAGGATGGCCTGGGCGCATCACACGCTTGGGCGGCTGCACGCGTTCGAGGTCGACGCGAGTCACTCCAGCATCGTCCACCATCCGGTTCTCGCTACGCAGCTCGGGGAGTTGCTCGCTCGACCCGTCGTCGACACGGCCGAACCGTTGCTGTTCAAGTCGTGACCATCGTTCATCTTCGATATCCGTTTCGGGCGCGTTCTGCGCGCCCGAGCGGACCTTTCTGTCCCGTGTACCGAGCAATTCGGTCATTGAATGCGATTGATTATTGTTTACATTAATATCGCGTCTTGAGAGAATCAGCGGGCACCAAGGCTGGCGCCCGATCGCCGGCCTTGACTCGGGGATACAAGAAAGGGGAACAAGAAGAATGAAGGTTGAGCAAGCAGGGAAGCGCAGTTCTCTGCAGGAGCGCGGCTTGCCGCACCTGCGTCCGATTTACGTCGCGTTGATGCTAGGTTTGGCCGGCTTCGGCGCGCACGCGCAAGAGTCGCCGGCACCCGCCTCCGGCGCTGATGCCGCGAAGGAATTGCCTGCCGTCCAGGTGCGCAGCGCCGCTGAAGATCCGCTGGGACCTGGCGTCGGTTACGTCGCGAAACGGTCGATGACCGGCACCAAGACGGATTCCGCGTTGCTCACGAATCCGCAGAGTGTGTCCGTCGTCACGCGTCAGCAGATGGACGACCAGGGCGCGCAGACTGTCGACCAGGCGTTGCGCTACTCGTCCGGCGTCTATTCGCAGGACGGCACCGATATCCGTTTCGATCAGCTCTACGGCCGCGGCTTCCCGCTCGACTCCTATCTGGACGGCCTGCATCTGTACCAGTCGCCGCGCTTCGCGACGCCGCGCATCGATCCGTATTTCATGGAGCGGATGGAAGTGCTGCATGGTCCGGCCTCGGTGCTGTACGGACAAGGCAGCCCTGGCGGCCTCGTCAACTACGTGAGCAAGCTGCCGATGGAGCAGCCGTACCACGAAGTGATGATGCAGATCGGCAACCACAATAACTATCAGCTGGGCTTCGACCTGAGCGGCCCCGTCGACAAGAACGGCACCGTGCTCTACCGGTTGACGGGCGTGGCCCGCACCGCCGAGACGCAGGTCAGCGAGATCAAGGACCAGCGGCTCGCCATCGCGCCATCGGTCACGATTCGCCCGAACCGCGATACGACCTTCACGCTGCAAGGCAGCTTCCAGCGCGATCCGAACGGCGGCATGTTCAATCCCGTGCCGGCCGGCGCGACGCTGTTCGCCAATCCGAACGGCCAGCTCGGCCCCGACAAATACTTCGGCGATCCGGACCGCGACGGCATGCACCGTACCCAGTACTGGTTCGGTTATCAGTTCGATCACGCGATCAACGACAAGGTCAGCATCTCGCAGAACCTGCGCTACCTGCACATCGACCAGCATTACTACCAGACCTCGGTGACGAGCGCGCTCGGCGCCGATAAGCGCACGGTGTCGATGTGGGGCAACGTCGACAACGAGCACTACTCGCAGTTCCAGGTCGATACCCACGCGCAGGCCAAGGTGACGACGGGCTCCGTCCAGCACACCTTGCTGTTCGGTCTCGACTATCAGCGCTCGATGCTCGGCGACACGGAAGGCAACTCCGTCCTCGGCACGGTCGATCTTTACAACCCGAACTTCTCGTCGCTGCCCACGCAGCGGGCCAACACGCGTCTCGACTATTCGTTGAGCACGGTCGGCGTGTATGCGCAGGACGAGGCGCGCTGGCGCAACTGGGTGCTGACGTTCGGCGTTCGCGAGGACTGGACGGGCGGCAACCAGCAGACCAGATCGCTCACCACGGGAAGCAGCACGACCTACCACTCGAACGACCACGCGTTCACCTGGCGCGCCGGTCTCGCCTATGAGTTCGACAACGGCATCGCGCCGTATATCGGCTATTCGCGTTCGTTCCAGCCCGTGCTCGGCGCATCGTACTCGGGCGCCGCGTTCTCGCCGACCAGGGGCAAGCAGGTCGAAGCCGGCGTGCGCTATCAGCCCAAGTGGTTCGACGGCTTCTTTTCGCTCGCCGCGTTCAGCCTGACGCAGGACAACGTCTCCGTGACCGATCCGCAACACCTGGGCTACGCGATCCAGACCGGCCAGGTCCGCTCGCGCGGCGTCGAACTGGAAGCGCATGCGAACGTGAGCGAGAACGTGAAGCTGATCGCGTCGTACACGTTCGTCAACCAGGAGGTGACGCGGAACACGGCGTCCAGCAGCCTTGGCAAGCGGCCGACCATCGCGCCGCGCAACTCCGCGTCGTTGTGGGCGGATTACACGTTCCACCGCGGACCGCTGCGCAACTTCGGCATGGGTTCGGGCGTGCGCTACATGAGCAGCTCGGCGGGCGACGCGGCCAACACGTTCACGGTGCCGGGGCGCGTCCTCGTCGATCTCGGCGCGCATTACGACATCCAGAACTGGCGCCTGTCGCTCAACGTGAACAACCTGTTCAACCGCGAGTACATCTCGTACTGCACGACGGCGGCCGTTTGCTACTGGGGCGCGACGCGTACGGTGCTCGGGACGGCACGCTACCAATGGTGATGCGGATGAGGAAGGGCCGGGCGGATGGCACGCGGCACACGTCGTCATGACGGCAGGCACGCGGTTTAGCAACAGACGCCGTCTCGCGCTCGCCGGTTTGAGCACGGCGGCGCTCGCGGCATCGGGCGCTTCGTTGGCCCGCCCGGCGTTCGCCGCCGCGCCGCTCGCGGACCCGGCGGCGGGGCGCGCCGCGGCTTCGCTCGCGCGCGTCGTCGTGCTCGACTGGCCGCTGACCGAAGTCGTACTGTCGCTCGGCGTGGCGCCCGTGGGCGTGTCGCGTCCCTCGTGGTATGCGAAGCTCGACGGCGATCCGCCGCTGCCGCCTTCGGTCGTCGACACGGGCCTGCTGTACCAGCCGAACTTCGAGGTGCTGGCGGCGCTCAAGCCCGATCTCATCGTCATCACGCCGTGGCACGCGCCGCTGCGCGCCTTGCTCGAACGGATCGCGCCGACGCTCACGGTGCAACTGTTCGGCCCCGGTATCGACGTCTATCCGGCGGTTCACGCCGCCACCCGCAAGCTCGCCGATGCGCTCGACCGCGGCCCCGCGGCCGATGCGCTGTTCGCGCGCGCGAACGCGCGGCTGGCCGACGCGTCCGCGCGTCTCGCGGGCTTTCGCGCGACACGGCGTCCTGTCTATCTGCTTCGCCCGATCGACGACCGGCACATCGCGGTATTCGGCAGAAACAGCCTGTTCGGCGGCGTGCTGAACGCGCTGGGAATCGATAACGCGTGGCAGGACTACGCCGATCCGCAAGGCATGACGGAGGCGGACCTCGGCGCGCTCGCGAAACATGCCGACGCGCAGGTCGTCACGATCGGCGTGCCGCCCGCCGTGGCCATGCAACTCGCGCGAAGCCCGTTGTGGCGCGCGCTGCCGTTCGTCAGGCAGAACCGCGTGCAGCACATCGGTCCGCTGCCGCCGCTCGGCGGCGTCGTCGCGTCGATGCGCTTCGCCGACCATCTCGCGCAGGCGCTGCAAGGAGTCACCGCATGAACCGCTCGACGGCGACCGTCGCCGCCACCGCCGCGCCGCGCGCCTGGCGGCTACCCGCGCTGCTGCTGATGCTGGCCGCGTGGCTCGTTTATCACACGCTGTCGGCGCGGCTGCCGGTCGCGCAATGGCCCGGCATCGTGCTGTCGGGCGCCGACGCGACGTTGCCGCAACTGGTCGTGCGTTATGGCTGGCTGCCGCGCGTCGCGATCGCGCTGATCGCCGGCGCGGCGTTGTCGCTCGCCGGCGTCGTGTTCCAGCAGGTGCTGCGCAATCCGCTCGCGGAACCGCTCACGCTCGGCGTGTCGGCGGGCGCGTATCTCGCGCTGACGATCGCCGCGGTGGTCGCGCCCGCGCTCGTCGCCGACATGCGCTTCACGGTCGCGCTGGCCGGCGCCGCGCTGGCGATGCTCGCCACGCTGGCGATGATTTGGCGCAAGGGCTTCGCCGCCGTCTCGATTGTGCTGGCCGGCATGATCGTGAATCTGTATTGCGGCGCGCTGTCCGTGCTGCTGACGATCGTCTTCGAGCGCTCGCTCACGTCCGTGTTCATCTGGGGCGGCGGCTCGCTGGTGCAGAACGGCTGGGCGAGCGTCGTCTGGCTGCTGCCGCGCGTGCTCGCGTGCGGCGTCGCCGCGGCGCTGCTGGTGCGCCCGCTCACGCTGTTTTCCCTCGACGACGGCAGCGCGAGCCAGCTCGGCGTGTCGCTCGCATGGACGCGGCCCGTCGCGCTCGGCATCGCGGTGATCCTGAGCGCGTTCGTGGCGAGCGCGGTCGGCGTGATCGGCTTCATCGGGCTCGGCGGCCCGGTGCTCGCGCGCCTGATGGGCGCGCGCCGGCTGAAGGATCAGTTGCTGTGGGCGCCGCTCGTCGGCGCGCTCCTGCTCGCGATCGCGGACCAGGCCGTGCAGAGCTTGCCCGGCGTGCTGGGCGAGCTTCTGCCGACGGGCGCCGCGGTGGCGCTCTGCGGCGGTCCGCTGCTGCTGTGGATGCTGCGCCGCATGCATATCGAGGCGCCGCGTCCGGCGTCGGCGGAAAGCGCGCCGCCGCGCCGCGCGCTGGCTGTGCCGGCGCTGCTGCTCGGCGGTTTGCTTATCGTCGGCGTCGTCGTATCGCTGCGCTTTTCTGTCACGCTGCACGGCTGGCAATGGACCAACGCCGCGCAATGGAACGACGTGTGGTTCTGGCGCGTGCCGCGGCTCGTCGCGTCGCTGGGCGCCGGCGTGATGGTCGCGCTTGCCGGGACGATCCTGCAACGCGTGACGGGCAATCCGATGGCCAGCCCCGATCTGCTCGGCGTGAGCGGCGGAGCGATGCTCGGCATGCTGGCCGCGGCCGTCGTCGCAAGCGCGCCTTCGACGCCCGTGTTGCTCGCGGGCTCGTCGGCGGGCGCGCTGGCGTGTCTGCTGATGATCGTCGCGCTCGGTCGCCGCAGCGGTTTCGCGCCGGACCACGTGCTGCTCGCGGGCATCGCGATCAGCGCGTTCTCGCAAGCGGTCGTCATGCTCGCGACGTCGAGCGGCGGCGCCTACGGCAACTTGCTGCGCCCGCTGCTGTACGGCTCGACCTACATGATCCTGCCCGCGACGGCGATCGCCGTCGCACTCTGCACGGTCGCCGCCGTGTTCGTCGCCGGTCTCGGCGCGCGCTGGCTGGAGATCCTGCCGCTCGGCGCGAACGTGGCGAATGCGCTCGGCGTCGGCGCGCAACGCGCGCGGCTCATGCTGCTCGTGGTGGCGGCGATCCTGACGGCGGGCGCCACGGTCGTGATCGGCCCGATGTCGTTCGTCGGGCTGATGGCGCCGCACCTCGCGCGGCTCGTCGGGTTCCCGCGCGCGCGTTCGCAGATGCTCGTCGCGGCGCTCATCGGCGGCTTGCTGATGGTGCTGTCGGACTGGCTCGGGCGGAACATGATCTTTCCGCAGCAGATGCCGGCCGGCGTGATCGCGACGCTCGTCGGCGGGCCGTATCTGATGTGGCTGCTGCGCCGCCAATAATCCCCGGTCAGGTTCTTTGAGAGGTAAACCCTGGCTGACCTCGCGCAATGGTATCGCTACCATCGCATCCATTGAGAAAGCTACCGACGGCCCAAACGCTTGGGTCGGCATGGTAGCGCTACCACGGAGACGTCAGTGTCATCGAACCGCAAAACACCCGAAGAGCTTCGCAGCTATCGCTGGTATGGCGTGAACGACCTGCGTTCGTTCGGCCATCGTTCGCGCACCGCGCAAATGGGTTATCACGCGTCGGATTACATGGGCAAGCCGGTCATCGCGGTTGTCAACACGTGGAGCGAGATCAACTCGTGCCATACGCACTTCAAGCAGCGCGTGGAGGAAGTGAAGCGGGGCATCTGGCAGGCCGGCGGTTTTCCGGTCGAGATGCCGGTGATGACGCTGGCCGAGCCTTTCCAGAAACCGACCACCATGCTGTACCGCAACTTCCTCGCGATGGAAACGGAGGAACTGCTCAAGTCCTATCCGTTCGACGGCTGCGTGCTGATGGGCGGTTGCGACAAGACCACGCCCGGTTTGCTGATGGGCGCGATCAGCATGAATCTGCCGGCGATCTATCTGCCGGCGGGCCCGATGCTGCGCGGCAACTGGAACGGCCGCACCCTCGGCAGCGGATCGGACACGTGGAAATACTGGGCCGAATTGCGCGCGGGCAAGATCACGGAAGAGGAGTGGAAGGGCATTGAAAGCGGCATCGCGCGCTCGCCCGGCCATTGCATGACGATGGGCACCGCCTCGACGATGACGAGCGCCGCCGAAGCGCTCGGCCTCACGTTGCCCGGCTTTTCGTCGATTCCCGCCGTGGACTCGCGGCATGCGCAGTTCGCGTCGCTGACCGGCCAGCGCATCGTCGAGATGGTGTGGACCGATCTCAAGCCGCTGGACATCCTGAGCGCGAAGTCCTTCGATAACGCGGTGACCACCGTGCTGGCGATGTCCGGCTCGACCAACGCGATCGTCCACCTCGTGGCGGTGGCGCGGCGCGCCGGCATCGATCTGACGACCGCGCGCTTCGACGAACTCGCGCGCATCACGCCGGTGCTCGGCAATCTGCGTCCGGCCGGCCAATATCTGATGGAAGATTTTTTCTACGCGGGTGGCCTGCGCGCGTTGCTGCTCGAACTGGGCGAACTGATCGACGGTTCGCAATTGACGGTCAACGGCTCGACCCTCGGCGAGAACATCGCCGGCGCGGAAATCTTCAACGACGACGTGATCCGCAGACGGGCTAATCCGCTCGTCGCCAGCGACGGGCTTGCGGTCCTCACCGGCAATCTCGCGCCGGACGGCGCCGTGATCAAGCCGGCCGCCATGGAAGCGCATCTGCTCAAGCATCGCGGTCCGGCCGTCGTCTTCAAGGATTACGCGGACATGGCCGCGCGCATCGACAGCGAGGCACTGAACGTCACCGCCGATTCGGTGATCGTGCTGCAGCACGCCGGTCCCGTCGGCGCGCCCGGCATGCCCGAGTGGGGCCAGTTGCCGATTCCGCAAAAGCTGCTGAAGCAGGGCGTGCGCGACATGGTGCGCATTTCCGACGCGCGCATGAGCGGCACCAGCTACGGCGCCTGCGTGCTGCATGTCGCGCCGGAGTCGTTTGTCGGCGGGCCGCTCGCGCTGGTGAAGGACGGCGACATGATCGAACTGGACGTGCCCGCGCGCCGTCTGCATCTCGAGGTCAGCGACGCGGAACTCGGCGCGCGCAAGGCCGCGTGGCAAGCGCCGAAGCTTCCGTTCGAGCGCGGCTTCGGCGTGATGCATCAATTGCACGTCACGCAGGCGAACAAGGGCTGCGACTTCGATTTCCTCGAAGAGCCGCTGAACCAGGCCGTGCAACAGCAGAACCCGACGCCGGTCACGCCGGGCGGCCAAGCGCCGGACGGCGCGCCGCTCACGCCGCGCAGCGAGCCCGAGATCCACTAACTCAACCAGAGCCCTGTCATGACCGCATCCGAAATCAGCGTCAGCGACGCGACACTCGAACAACTCCGCCACGTCAGCACGGCGACGCTGACCACGCAACTCTTCAAGCGCGGGTTGCGCAATGTCTTTCTGCAAGGCGTCGCGCCGCTCGTCAAACCCGTGCCGGGCGCACCCAATGTCGTGGGCCCGGCGTTCACGCTGCGCAACATTCCGGCGCGCGAGGACCTCGATCACGTGGGCGTGTTCCAGGACCCGGACCATCCGCAGCGTAAAGCCGTCGAGACGGCGCCGCCTGGCAGCGTGCTGGTGCAGGACTGCCGCGGCGAGCGCGCGGTCGCATCGGTCGGCTCGATCCTGGCGCTGCGTCTCGCGAAACGCCGCGTGGCCGGCATGGTGTCGGACGGTCCCGTGCGCGACAGCGGCACGATCGCGGAACTGGGCTTGCCGATCTGGTGCGCCGGCGCGAGCGCGCCGCTGAATCTGGCGAAACACCATGCGGTCGATATGAACGTGCCGATCGGGTGCGGCGGCGTGCCGGTCTATCCGGGCGACATCGTCGTCGCCGATGTCGACGGCGTCGTGATCGTGCCGCGCGAGATGGCGGAAGAGGTCGCGCGCGACGCCGCCGAGCAGGAACAGCTCGAAGCGTTCATCACGCAGCGTATCGAGGAAGGCCGTCCGTTGCGCGGCACCTATCCGCCGAACGAGGAAACCCTGGCGGCTTACGCGCAGTGGCGCGCACAAAAACAATAATGCGCTGAAGCGGTTTCGATCCATCGCACACCCACAGCTCGCGCATTCGACGCGAGCGCAGGAGACACCGTGACCATCACTACACCAGGTACGACACCAGCGACGCCCCCCGCGATCGACGAATCGCGTCTGATCAACCGTCTCGCCCTGCGCCTGATGCCGCTGCTCGGGCTGCTCTATCTGGTCGCCTACATCGACCGCTCGAATATCAGTTTCGCCAAACTGCAGATGCTCGGCAGCCTCGGTTTGTCCGAGGTCGCTTATGGGCTGGGCGCGTCGCTGTTCTTCATCGGCTATCTGATTTTCGAAGTGCCGAGCAACGTGCTGCTGCACAAGTACGGCGCGCCGCGCTGGATAGCGCGCATCATGTTCACGTGGGGCGTGGTCACGGTGCTGCTTGCTTTCACGCAGAACGCGACGACGTTCTACGTGCTGCGTTTCCTGCTCGGCGCATCGGAAGCGGGCTTGTATCCCGGCGTGATCTACTACCTGACCTTGTGGTTTCCGTCGCGGCACCGCGTGCGCATGCTCGGCTATTTCACGCTCGGCAGCAGTCTCGGCAACATGCTCGGCGCGCCGATCTGCGGGTGGCTGCTCGACAAGGGCGGACTCGCCGGTCTGGAGGGCTGGCAACTGGTGTTCATCGTGACCGGGCTGCCGTCGATTCTGCTGACCGTCGTCGTGTTGTTCCTGCTGCCCGCGTCGCCGAAACAGGCGCGCTTCCTGTCCGCCGACGAGAAAAGCTGGCTCACGCACACGCTCGACGCCGAACGCGCGCGGATTCAGTCCAGCGTCGGCGCGCATTCGTCGCTGCTGCGCGTGCTCACCGAGCCGCGCGTGATCGGCATGGCGCTCTACTACATGATGCTGTCGATGTCCGTCTACGGCGTGAGCTACTGGCTGCCGACGCTGGTGAAAGGCTTCGGCGTCAGCAATACGACGAACGGTTTGCTCAACATCGTTCCGTGGCTGATGGCGACGCTCGTGCTGGCGTGGCTGCCCTCGAAGCTGCGCGGCGGCAATCGCGCTCTCGTCGCGATGCTGGTGGCCGCCTTGCTCGGCGTCGCGTGTTTTTTCAGCGCCGTCTTCCTGCCGACCAACACGCTGCGTTTCATCGCGCTGTGTTTCGGTGCGCCGTGCATGTATTTGCTGCTGCCGTGTTTCTGGACGCTGCCGCCGAAGTTCCTCGTCGGCGCGCGTGCCGCGGCGGGCATTGCGGCCATCAATTCGCTCGGCAACATCGGCGGATTCATCGCGCAGAATCTGGTGCCGTGGGTCCGTCAAACCTCCGGCAGCGTGAAGGCGCCGATGCTGATTCCGGCGACCTGTCTGCTGATTTTCGCCACCGTCACGTTGCTGCTCCTGCGTCGCGAGCGGGGCGCTCGCGTCGCGTCGAGCCGCGTGCCGGTGACCGAATGAAGCGCCATTGGCGCGCGAACCGCCGGTGTTCCGGCCGCGCTCGTGACGAGGCCCGGACTACAATGAGCGCGATACGTTACTTCCCTGACTGAACCATGCCGAATGACGAGCCGAGCGCCGCCGCGAGCCCCGAGGCGCCGGAAGCGGCCACGCCCGCGAGGCGCATGCGCGGCGGCCCCAAAGGCTTGCGCATCACCGACGTCGCCGCGCTGGCGGGCGTCGCGCCGATCACGGTGTCGCGCGTATTCAATAGCCCCGAGACGGTCGCGCCGGAAACGCTCGAACGCGTGCGGCAAGTCGTGCAGAAGCTCGGCTATGTGCCCAATCGTCTCGCAGGCGGCCTGTCGTCGTCACGCTCGCGCTTGATCGCGGCGATCGTGCCGACCATCGCGCATTCGCTTTTCTCCGAAACGGTCCAGGTGTTCAGCGAGACCATGTCGCGCGCCGGATATCAGGTGTTGCTGGCATTGAGCGGCTACAGCGATTCGAACGAAGAGACGCTGCTCGACGCGGTGCTGAGCCGCCGCCCGGAAGGCGTGCTACTCACGGGCGTCGCGCACACGGAGTCCCTGCGTGAGCGCTTGCGCAACGTCGGCATGCCGATCGTCGAAACGTGGGACATGACCGCGACGCCGATCGACATGCTGGTGGGCTTTTCGCATCATCAGATCGGCGTGGCGGTGGCCGAGCATTTTCTACGGCGCAACGTGCGCGCGCCGGGTCTCGTGTCCGCGAACGACGACCGCGCGCTCGCGCGCCGCGACGGCTTTCGCGAGCGGCTCGCGCAGGCGGGCATCCGCGAGATCGCCGAGGTGCTGGTGGCGCCGCCGAGTTCGGTGGCCGTCGGCAAGGCCGCGTTGCCGACGCTGATCGAGCAGGCGCCCGCTCTCGACGCGGTGTTCTGCGGCTCCGACCTGCTCGCGATCGGCGTGCTCGGCGCGGCCAAACGCATGGGCCTCGCCGTGCCGTCGCAGTTGGCGATCTGCGGTTTCGGCGACCTCGAGTTCGCGACGGAAACGACGCCGCAACTGACCACCGTGCGCGTCGACGGCACGCGCATCGGCCTGAGCGCCGCGCGCTGCCTGCTGGACCGGCTGGCCGGCATCGACAAGGCGAGGGTGACCGACGTGGGTTTTCATCTCGTCGAGCGTGAGACGGGCTGATGCCGGGCCGGGTTAGTTAACGGATCGTTTATTTCCGGCCCGGAAAAACCCTTAAAAAACATGGCTGGAATCGCGTAAACCCCCTTAAAGCGCGCCTCGCGAAAAGCCGTAAACACCGGCAGAGGCGACAGATATCGGACCGGATATCCAGGCCGCTCGCCATGCGGGCGCGCACGCCTCGTCGACATGAATCGTTCCGGCAGTCAGCCGGCGGGTTCATCGGTATGAATTCCAGAGGCAGCAGGCCAAGCGTGGTGACTATGATCAAACTTTCAAATTTCCGGTTGACGACCCGGATCACGGCCGGCTTCGCGGTCATGGTGGCGCTGGTGATCGCGGTGGGCGCCGTCGCCATCTGGGCCATGCGCAGTTCGGTCGACGTTCACGCGTCGCCGGAATTGCGCGCGTGGATCGACAGGATGGTGTGGTCCGTGGGCGCCGCGTCGGCGGTCGCGGCGGCGATCGGCATCGTGCTGGGCTGGGCGATCCGGCGCAGCATCAAATTGCCGGTGGAGCGCGTCGTGGCGTCGGTCGGACGCATTGCCGGCGGTGATCTGGCGAGCAAGATCGAATCGCATGGCCGCGACGAAATCGCGTGGCTGAACTACGAGCTCAATCAGATGCGCAAGCAACTGCAGACGACCATCTCGAACGTGCGGCAGTCGGCGGAGATGGTCGCGCAGGCGTCGAGCGAAATCGCGTCCGGCAACAACGACCTCAGCGTGCGCACCGAACAGCAGGCGATCAGCCTGCAGCGCACGTCGCATTCGATGGACTCGCTGACCAACACTGTCAAGCACAATGCCGACCACGCGCACGAGGCCAACCGCCTGGCGGCGAAGGCCAGCGACGTCGCGGTCAAGGGCGGCCAGGTGATGAACGAAGTCGTCACGACGATGAGCGAGATCAACGGCAGCGCGAGCAAGATCGTCGACATCATCGGCGTGATCGACAGCATCGCGTTTCAGACCAACATCCTCGCGCTGAACGCGGCGGTGGAAGCCGCCCGCGCGGGCGAGCAGGGACGAGGCTTCGCGGTGGTGGCGACCGAGGTGCGCGGACTCGCGCAGCGCAGCGCGGCAGCCGCCAAGGAAATCAAGGCGCTGATCAGCCAGTCGGTGACGAAAGTCGAAACCGGCGTGCGGCTGGTCGACGTGGCCGGCAGCACGATGGACGAAATTCTCAAAAGCGTCGAGCAGGTCACGCACATCATGGGCGAGATCAGCACGGCCAGCGCCGATCAACGCGCCGGCATCGAGCAGGTTCATGAGGCTATCGCGCAGATCGACAGCGTGACCCAGCAGAACGCGGCGCTGGTGGAGCAGGCATCCGCGGCGGCGGGCTCGTTGCAGGAACAGTCGCAGACGCTCGCCAACGCCGTGAAGATCTTCAATGTCGTGAAGCGTTGATGCGAGAGCAGGCGTCGTCATGCATCGAGGAACGGGAAACCGCCCAATGCGCCGCTCAATGCGCCGCGCAATGCGGTTTCCGATGCTGATGGTGACTAGACGCGAATCGAAAATGGCGGGCGTCACTCGTCTTCGCCAAGAAAGCAAAACGTAATAAACAACCCGCGGGTGGCGCAGCACCCCGCGGTGTTCGTCTCCTCCCGGCCACGCCCATTTTGTCTCGTGGTCTCAGCACCCGCCAGAAACGCCCCTCCCGCGACGCTTCGCAATTTTCGACGGTCGAGCACTCAAGATTCCCAAATCGTGGCCGACATATCGTATGAAGATTGGCGCGCGCCCGCGTACGCAAAGGTTTGCGAGGGCTCTACGTCTGCCAGGTTCAAGTGGCGATGGTCGTGAAGCGATGTGCCGCCTCGAGAAAGGCAGGCGCGCCGAGCGGTGTGCTTGCCTGACGCACAGCGCGCGGTCGCCCGCTTCACGACAGCTTTTTACTGCGGCGTTGATACACAGGAATTGCAAAACATGAAGATTTCCAACTTGCGAATCGGGGTTCGTCTCGGTTCCGCGTTCGCCCTGGTCGTGGCGCTATTGATCGGCACCGCCGTGGTGGGCATCCGCCACCTCGACTCCAGCAACGCGAAAATGGATCAGATCGTCAGCGAGCGCTATACGCTGATCGCGCTGAGCAACACGATCAAGGGTAACGGCTACAAGGCGAACGGGATTCTCAGCAATCTGCTGCTGGCCACGTCGCCCGATGAAGCGGCGAAGTACATGAGCGACTACACGGCGATCCGCAAGCTCAACGCGGACGCCTACGCGCAACTCGAAAAGCATCTGCTGAACGAGCAGAGCAAGGCGCTCTTCAAGGAACAGTTCGATGCGCGCGCCGCGTACGGCGTGAGCGTCAGGAAATTCTTCGAACTGGTCAAGACGGATCAGCAGCAGGCGCGCGCGCTCTATCAGGGCGACATGGCGCGCTTGCAGGACAGCTACTACGTGCTGGTCGACAAGATGGTCGACTATCAGGCCGCGCAAATGGAGCGCGATGTCGCCGACGCCGTCGGCGAAGCGCACTACGCGAAGATCCAGATGATCGTGCTCGCCTTCTGCGCGGCATTGATCGCGATCGCCACCGGCCTGTTCATTACCCGCACCATCACGCGGCCGATCAATCGCGCGGTGAGTCTCGCGGAAGCGGTCGCGAGCGGCAACCTCACGCATCGTCTGGAAGTGGACACGACCGACGAAGTCGGCCGGCTGCTGACCGCGTTGAAACGCATGATCGAAAACCTGCATGGCATCGTCGCGCAGGTACGGCAGGGCACGGACACGATCACTCACGCTTCGCGCGAGGTGGCGAGCGGCAACATGGACCTGTCGAGCCGCACCGAACACCAGGCGAGCTCGCTCGAAGAAACCGCGGCCGCGATGGAGCAGTTGACCTCCACGGTGAAACAGAACGCGGATAACGCGCGCGAAGCCAACCAGCTTGCGTCGAACGCGTCGATGGTCGCTTCGAGAGGCGGCGAGGCGGTCAATCAGGTCGTCAGCACGATGAACGCGATCAATGTCTCGTCGCGCAAGATCGTCGACATCATCGGCGTGATCGACGGCATCGCATTCCAGACCAACATTCTCGCGCTGAACGCGGCGGTGGAAGCCGCGCGCGCGGGCGAGCACGGCCGCGGCTTCGCGGTGGTGGCGAGCGAAGTGCGCGGTCTCGCGCAGCGCAGCGCGGTCGCCGCGAAGGAGATCAAGGAGCTGATCGCCGACTCCGTCAATCAGGTCGGCACCGGCGGCAAGATGGTCGAGGAAGCCGGGCAGATCATCGGCCAGGTGGTGCAGAGCATCAAGCACGTGACCGACATCGTTGCTGAAATCAGTTCGTCGAGCCAGGAGCAGAGCGAAGGCATCGAGCAGATCAACCAGGCCGTCACGCAGATGGACAAGGTCACGCAGGAAAACGCCGCGCTCGTCGAGCAAAGCGCCGCGGCGGCCCAGGCGCTGCAGGATCAGGCGCGCCAGCTCACGGAAACGGTCAGCGCATTCACGCTGCACGGCGACGTGTCGCAGGAACAGCGCGGCAGCGTGCGCGAAACGCACGCGCGCCACGCCGGCGACATGAGCGCGCAAGGCGCCTGGGTGGCCGCCTAGCCGCCCCGCATCTATCGACCCGACAACAAGAGGTGAAGCAGCAAACGGACGGAGACACGAGCCTGCCGACAGGCCGGCTCGATGAAACAAAACGCGGCATGCAATGCAAGCCCGTACCGCATTGCGTTGCTTCCTGTCTCGCCGTCTGCCGCCAGATCGTGGCACATCGTCGTACTGCCGTTGCAGGGGCCACGCTCGCGCATCGGAATGCGGACTGCGAGATCCGATCGACGGTTTCTCCCCGGATGCCTAATCAACATGTCACACGCCTACTCCGAGCCGATTACCCTTTCTCGCCAGCCCTTTAGCGCACCTCTCGAGCCGGCGGCCCATGCGCCGACGACAGCGGGCTCCCTGCGGATCAAGCATTTCATCGAGGCGTACCGCCTGCATGGTCATCGTCAGGCGCAGCTCGACCCGCTGCGTCTGACGCCGCTGCCCGAGGTGCCGCAGTTGCAGCCGCAGTTTCACGGCCTCGAGCCGACGCAGCAGATCGCCGCCGATAACGCATTGCTGCCGCCGTCGGCCACTGTGCACGAACTGGAACGGCAACTGCGGCACGTCTACTGCGGGGCGATCGGGCTCGACGTGACGGGCATCCGCGAGGAGGCGCGGCGCGCCTGGCTATGCGCGCGCCTGAAGTCCGCGCAACTCGCGCCGCTGCCGGGCCACGATCAGCGGCACACGGTGTTGCAGCGCCTGCTGGCCGCGGAAATGTGGGAGCGCCACGTCGCCGCGCGTTTCGAGCATGCGAAGCGTTTTTCGCTGGAAGGTTGCGAGAGCCTGATACCGCTCATCGAAGCCATCGTCGAGCAGGCCGGCCAGCATGGCGTGCGGCAGATTTTCGCCGGCATGCCGCATCGCGGCCGGCTGAACATGCTCGTCAACGTGATGGGTTTCGATCCCGCGCAAATCGTGGACTGCCTCGACCAGCAATCGCAGTTCTCGGCGCTTCAGCGCGACCTGCCGTATCACTTCGGCGGCGCGGTGGTGAAGGAGACGCCGGACGGCGACGTGGCGCTCGTGCTTGCGCACAATCCCTCGCATCTGCAGAGCGTTCATCCCGTGGTCAGCGGCATGGCGCGCGCTTACCAGGACGAGCATCCCGACATCCGCTGCCTGCCTCTCGTCATGCACGGCGACGCGGCGTTCGCCGGCCAGGGCATCGTGATGGAGACGCTCAACCTCACGCGCAAGGAGGGCTATGCGCTGGGCGGCACGATCCACGTGATCGTGAACAATCAGATCGGCTTCACGACGCCGAACCGGATGGATGTCGAAGCGAATGCGTACTGCACCGACATCGCGCGGATGATCGACGCGCCCGTGATCCGCGTCAACGCGGACCACCCCGACGCGGTCGTGCGGGCCGCGAAAATCGCCTTCGAATACCGGATGAAATACGGTGCGGATGTCGTCATCGATCTGATCGGCTACCGGCGTCTCGGTCACTCGGAGCATGACGTGCCCGCCATCACGCAGCCGTTTCAGCAAGCGACGATCGCCTCGCACCCGACGGTCACTGAGATGTATCACGCGGCGCTCGCGGACGAGACACCGCTTGCGGAGTTGCGCGCCCAGGCGCTGAAGCATCTGCAAACGCGTGCCGTGACGCCGACGCCGACGCCACACCGCGCGGTCACGGCAAGACCCGGCCGGCCGTTGTCGCTCGCGCGCTTGCAGTCGCTCACGGCGGCGCTGACGCGCACGCCGGCCGGCTTGCAGGTGCACGATTTCGTCCGCGGCCTGATCGCGAAATGGCAGGCGGCGGTGGCCGACGAACGCCAAACGGTCGACTGGTGTTTCGCCGAGAATCTCGCCTATGCGAGCCTGCTCGACGACGGCGGCAGCGTGCGGATTTCGGGCATGGACGTCGGCCGCGGCACGTTCATGCATCGGCATGCCGTATGGCATTCGCAGACCGACACGGCGGATCCGGGCGAGCGCTACGTGCCGCTGCAAAACATCGGGGCGCATCAAGGGGACTTCGACATCGTCAACTCGCCGCTCACCGAGGAAGCCGTGCTCGGCTTCGAATACGGCTACAGCGTGCAGTCGACGACACGGCTCACGATCTGGGAAGCGCAGTTCGGCGACTTCGTGAACGGCGCGCAGGTCTTCATCGATCAGTACATCGCGGCGGGCCATGACAAATGGGGCTATCCGTCCGCGCTGACGCTGCTCTTGCCGCACGGTCACGAAGGCTTCGGCCCCGAGCATTCGAGCGCCTACCTCGGGCGTTTCCTGCAACTGTGCGCCGACGGCAACATGAAGGTCGTGATGCCTTCCACGTCGTCGCAGTGGTTTCACATGCTGCGCGAGCAGGCGCTGAGCGACGATCCCAAACCGCTCGTCGTGATGTCGCCGAAAGGGCAACTGCACGGCAATCCGCGTTCGCACGCCGCGCTGGACGAATTGATCGGCGGCTCGTTCGCGCCGTTGCTGCGCGATGCCGGGATCGCGTCGGCGGATGCGGTGAGCCGCGTCGTACTGTGCAGCGGCAAGTTCTTTTACGACTTGCAGTCCGCGCGCGACGCGTCCGGCGATACGCGCACGGCGCTGATCCGCATCGAACAGTTGTATCCGTTCCCGACGCGGGAACTCGCGGATGCGCTGGCCGGATTCCCGAACGTCGCGGAAGTGGTCTGGGCCCAGGAAGAGGAAAAGAACCACGGCGCGTGGCACTTCGTGCGGGACGAGATCGACGAAGCGATGCCGGCGCGTTGCCGGCTCGGCAATGTGTGCAGGAAGGCGACGGCATCGGGCGCGCATTCGTCGATGCAGGCGCATTTGCAGGAGCAGCAGCGGTTGGTGGCGCAGGCTTTGGCGCGCACGTAGCGATTCGTCGGCAGGGCGGGGCGGCGGCGTGGCGGTGGCTTGCGCGCGCCGCTGCCGCGCTCGCTTCGAGAAGGCTTCTTGGGATCGGGAACGTGGCGTTACGCGGTGGTCCGAGCTGGATAAGCGGGCTATGATCACGCTTCCATTTCACCAACCCATCGACATTCCTGATGAATGATTCCGATCGACTGATTTCGCATGTTTCGCACGATAGCCGTCCCGACCTCTCGCACGAACACACCGTCGAGACCGCGAAAGCGCGGCTGCGCGCCGGCGCCGATCTTCCCGGCGCGACGATCGAGCAGCAGGTCGCGCTCGTCGACCAGTTGTCCGCGTTCGAGCTTGGCCGCTTCCTGCTCGCCAATCGCGGACTCGATGCGTACTGGACGCACCGCCTCGTGACCTATGAGCCGGGCGCCTTGCAGCGTGGCGCGGTGTCCGAACTCGAATATCGGGTCTTCGAGGAGATGCCGGCCGTGCTTGCCACGCGCGAGCGCTTCGGGCTGTTTCGTCGCGAAGTGCAGGCGCGGCTCAAGCCCGGTTTCGTGCTTGCATCGGTGCCGTGCGGATTGATGGGCGATTTGCTGCTGCTCGATTACACCGCGTGTGCCGATGTCAGGCTGGTCGGCGTCGATCTCGATCAGCGGGCTCTGGACGGCGCGCGTGCGCTCGCGGCCGAGCGTGGGTTGACTGAGCGGCTGTCGCTTCGCCAGGCCGACGCATGGGCGATGGATCTGAATGCCGAGGCGGACGTGCTGACGAGCAACGGCCTCAATATCTACGAGCCCGACGATGAGCGCGTGGTCGCGCTCTATCGCAAGTTCCTCGATGCGTTGAAACCGGGCGGGCAATTGGTGACGAGCTTTCTGACGCCGCCGCCGATGCTGTCGCCCGAATCGTCGTGGGATATGAGCGCGGTGTCCACGGCTGCGCTCGCGCTTCAGCATGTGCTGTTCGTGCGGGTGATCGAGGCGAAGTGGAGTGCTTTCCGTACCCACGCGCAAACGCGCGAGCAACTCGAGCGCGCGGGCTTCACCGACATCACCTTCGTCGACGATCGTGCCCGCATGTTTCCGACTGTCGTGGCGCGCAAGCCGGACTGAAAGATGTTGGCGTCGGGGTAGTCGAAACTAGCGGGCCCGCGCGTTGCTGACCTATGTGTTGGCACATGATCTGACGGAGGCCGAGCGATGAACCCCGACGACGATCTGGACAGCGACGATCTCGACGACGAGCTTGATCGGACCGGCGAAGTCGCCAACAGAAGCAACGGCAAGACCGGCACCAACACCGAGGCGGAGCCCGATCGCGGCAAGGCGCGCACATCGAGTCCCAATGCGCAACTGCGTCGCGAGAACGTCGCAGCCGATGAGCCAGGCCGACGCGATTCGGATCCGCGGCAAGCGGGAATTCGCAAGGGCAGCGGGCCTGCGCGCCCGTCATAGACGATATCGTTCGCGCCGCCGCCGCGCTGTTGCAATGGCAACGCAGCGAGGCAGCGCAGTGACAGAAAATTCTTGCGCGCTGCGAAGAGGCGTGCGTATAATTTCGTTCTTCGCTGCTGGGCGCTTCGGCGCAGGTTCAAGAAGCTGTTTTATGAGCCAGATATGCTGAAGCCGGGTAGCCAGGTGAAGTCGTTCTGAAGCTTGGAACTTGTAGCAAAAAAGACTTCACAAACAGTTGCGACGTAGTTAAAATAGCGGACTTCGCAGTTGATGAAACGAATAACTAGCAAGTTATCGTGAGTTGGCAGCGAGTCAGACATGATTTGAAAAGATTATGTCCCCTTCGTCTAGAGGCCTAGGACATCACCCTTTCACGGTGAGTACAGGGGTTCGAATCCCCTAGGGGACGCCAAACATCAGCGTCGCTTTAGTGTTCGAAGTAACAGTAAAGCAATGCGGCTTGCAGAGAAATAACCGACGCTCGCAAGCTAGGGTGTAAAGACTGGAGTGGTAGTTCAGTCGGTTAGAATACCGGCCTGTCACGCCGGGGGTCGCGGGTTCGAGTCCCGTCCACTCCGCCAGACAAAGCCCGTTCATGCAAACTTGAACGGGCTTTTTCATTAAAGGTGTAAGCAGTACGTTGTCCCCTTCGTCTAGAGGCCTAGGACATCACCCTTTCACGGTGAGTACAGGGGTTCGAATCCCCTAGGGGACGCCAAGTCATCGGCGTCGTTCGGTTGAAAATCTGAACGGTGCGGAAATCTGGAGCGGTAGTTCAGTTGGTTAGAATACCGGCCTGTCACGCCGGGGGTCGCGGGTTCGAGTCCCGTCCGCTCCGCCAGATTCAGGAAAGCCCACTTCGCAAGAAGTGGGCTTTTTTTATTTCCGCTGCCTGGCCTGGGTATGCTCGGGACAAACAGCCATTGCCAGCGCGCGCGGCCTGTTTTACCGTTGACCCGACTCCTCTTCGTCGTTCCGCCATGTTCGATCCCACCGAAGCTCCGTCGCCGTTTCATTTGCGCCAGGCCAGCATGGACGATTTCGAGTTCGCCGAGGCGCTGACGCGCAACAACATGGGCGGCTACTATCGCCGGCATCATCTTGTCTGGCGTGGCGATCTGTTTCTGGGCAGTTGGCGCGAATCGGAGAATTTCATTCTCGAAGTGGACGGTACGCCGATCGGCGTGCTGCGCATCACGCAAGAAGGCGATTCGCTGCATATCCGCGACGTGCAGATCGCCGAAGGGCATCGGCGGCTCGGTGCCGGCACCTATCTGCTCGATATGTCGCATCAATGGGCGCGCGAGCGAGGCTTGCGCGAGTTGCAGTTGCGCGTGTTCGTCGACAATCCCGCTGCGCGGCTCT
This sequence comes from Paraburkholderia terricola, assembly GCF_003330825.1. Lineage (NCBI taxonomy): Bacteria > Pseudomonadati > Pseudomonadota > Betaproteobacteria > Burkholderiales > Burkholderiaceae > Paraburkholderia > Paraburkholderia terricola. Next base: position 2,398,509 of record NZ_CP024941.1, on the reverse strand, counting down.
ATCAGCGCAAGGGCTACAAGCTGACCGGGCCGCGTCTCGCGCAACTCGGCGCCATCCGTCATCTGGCGCGGCGGGTTTAAGGCAGACGATTCGACGCCTGTGCTCAGCGGCCGAAACCGTTTGACGCATCCGGGCGGTCTTGCGCGGCCTCGTCGTCTTCTTCCGCTTCGTCGTGCTCGCCATTTTTCAAGCGATGTTCCGAGCCACGCTCGATGAACGCGCGCGGACTCGCGCCGAACGCGCGCCGGAACATCGCCGAAAACGCGCTCTGGCTTTGGTAGCCCAACTCCAGCGCGACATGCGAGAGCGGCCGCCCCTGGCTCAGCAGCGGAATCGCCCGCGCCAGGATCGCCTGCTGACGCCACTGCGAAAAGCTCACGCCGAGTTCCTGGCGAAACAGCCGCGCAATCGTGCGCGTACTCGCGCCCACGCTGGACGCCCAATACTCGAGCGATTCGCCATGAGTCGGGTCTGCGATCACCGCCTCGCACAGCGCACGCAGACGCTTTTCGTTGGGCATCGGCACGGAAAGCGGCAGCGGCTCCGAACGCGTTAGCTCGTCCAGAGCAAGGGCGCCGAGCAACTGCTCGCGCGTTGCTGAAATATCGGGCGCGTCGAGCGCGGCAATCACTTCACGCAGCAGATTCGACACTTCCACCACGCGCGGCGTGTCGAGCCCGGCCGGCACCGTGCTGTCGGTGATGTAGAGCGTGCGCAAGAAGGCGTCTTCGACGGCGACGACTTCATGGGTCACGTGCGGCGGCACCCAGATGGCCCGCGAGGGCGGCACCATCCATGTCGTGCCGGTCGTCGCGACCCGCAGCACGCCGCGCGACGCATAGGCCACCTGCGCCCACGCATGCGTATGACGCGCGAAGCGCGAGCCCGCGGGCATCAGCCGCGAGCGCACGCGGATCGGATGCGTTGGCGTCGGCTGGAATTCGGGCGGAATGTCGGCGAAGTGCACGAGGCTCGACGGACCGGAGTCGGCGGACGAAGTCATGACAAAGATCGATCCAGATGACGAAACTCAAGAAGCGCGAAACCAGCAAGCGCGACACCCATCGAAGCGTGAGCGCATGAAAACCCGGAACCGTGCGAGCTTCTCATTGTAGGTGTTGCTCGCGGCCCGCCGTTGCATAATGTGCCGATTGCATGGGTCGCCGCCCAACGCAAACCACCCGAACACCATTCAAGGAGAGCACACGACGATGCAGACTGTCTTCGTATACGGCACGTTGCGGGCCGGTGAAGTGAACGACATCCGCGCCGCCGCCGCGCGTAACGACATTGCCGAGCCGAATCTGCTCGGCAGCGCCACGGTCCGCGGCCATCTGTTCGACTTTGGTTTGTATCCCGGCCTCGTCGTCGACGAAGCGGGCGTGGAGGTCAAGGGCGACGTCTACGAAATCGACGATGAGCTCATCGCCGTGCTCGACGAAATCGAAGCGGTCTATCCCGGTGTGGAAGAGCGTTTCGTCGCGCGCGACGTGATGGTGAAAGTGGACGGCAACGTGGTGAACTGCCGCTTCTACCCGGTCGCGCCCGGTGCCGTGAAGGGGCTTCCCGAAATCAGATCGGGTGATTGGGTCGAGTACCGCAACACGCGATAGCGCGGGCGCACGACGCGTGCATGGCAAGTTAAAAAACGGCCCGACAGGCATGCGCCTGTCGGGCCGTCGGCGGGTCGGTCTTGCGGCTCAAGCCGCTTTCATGTCGTACGCGATGGCGAAAGCGGGCTTACTGCCGAAGTTCGAGAACCGCCTCAAATTTCCTCGTACAGCGGCAGCGTCAGGAAGTCGGTGAACTGTTCCGACGTCGACATCTGCTCGAAGATCTGCGCGGCGCGTTCGTAGGGCTTCGTGTCGCCGCCCACCGCCTGCTTCACGTTGTCGAGCTCCTCAGCCGACAGCTCACGCACCAGTTCGACCGTCACCTTGCGGCCGTCGTCGAGCTTGCCCTTCGGCGAGCGAATCCATTGCCATACCTGCGAGCGCGAGATTTCCGCGGTGGCGGCATCTTCCATCAGATTGTGAATCGGCACGCAGCCATTGCCCGCGAGCCACGAGCCCAGGTAGTGAATGCCGACATTGATGTTGTTGCGCAGACCGCCTTCGGTGATCGGCGCTTCGGGACGGAAGTCCATCAGGTCGGTCGCCGTGACGAGCACGTCGTCGCGTTGCTTGCCGATCTGATTGGGCTTGTCGCCGAGCACCTTGACGAATTCCTCCATCGCGATCGGCACGAGACCCGGATGCGCGACCCAGCCGCCGTCGTAACCGTCGCCGGCATCGCGCGCCTTGTCGGAGCGCACGCCGGCCATGGCCTTGTCGTTCGCCGCCGGATCGTTCTTGATCGGGATCAGCGCGCTCATGCCGCCGATGGCCGGCGCATTGCGGCGATGGCAGGTCTTCAGCAACAGCAGCGCATACGCGCGCATGAACGGCGCGGTCATCGTGATCCGCGAGCGGTCGGCGAGGCAGAAGTCCTTGTCGCTTCTGAACTTCTTGATCGCCGAGAAGATGTAGTCCCAGCGCCCGGCGTTCAGCCCCGAGCTATGCTCACGCAGTTCATACAGGATCTCGTCCATTTCGAACGCGGCGAGGATCGTTTCGATCAGCACGGTCGCGCGGATCGTGCCGCGCGGCACGCCGACCGCTTCCTGCGCCGCGACGAAGATGTCGTTCCACAGACGCGCTTCCAGATGGCTTTCCATCTTCGGCAGATAGAAGTAGGGGCCCGAGCCGCGCGCGATCAGTTCCTTCGCGTTGTGCACCATGAACAGCGCGAAATCGAAGATGCCGCCCGATACGCGCTTGCCGTCCACCTTCACGTGCTTCTCGTCCAGATGCCAGCCGCGCGGACGCACGATCAACGTGGCGACCTTGTCGTTCAGCCTGTATGACTTGCCGTTCTGTTCGAGCGAGATCGTGCGGCGCACCGCATCCCGCAGATTGATGTGACCGGTGATCTGGTTGTCCCAGCTCGGCGCATTTGAATCCTCGAAATCGGTCATGTATGAATCGGCGCCCGAGTTCAGCGCGTTGATGATCATCTTGCGCTCCACCGGCCCGGTGATTTCCACGCGCCGGCATTGCAGGTCTTGCGGCAGCGGCGCGATGGTCCAGTCGCCGTCGCGCACGCTTCGGGTTTCGGCGAGGAAGTCGGGACGCTCGCCGGCGTCGAGCCGCTTCGTGCGCTCCGCGCGCGCCTGCAACAACTGCTGGCGGCGCGGTTCGAACGTGCGATGCAGCGCGGCGACGAGTTCGAGCGCCTCGCGCGTGAGAATCGCTTCATAGCCCGGCTTGATTTCAGCCGTGATTTCCATGCCCTGGGGCAGCGACAACGATGACAGCGGATTCGCCATGATTTCTCCTTGGTCGGTCAGATTGCAAAAATGCGGATGTTCAGATGCGGTTGCGTGCGTTTGAAATGCGGGTGTCGTGGGTCCGGGTGGCGCCCGTCATGCGCCAGGGCCGTGGCGCGTGCGGTTGCCGGGGTTGCCACTGCCGCTCGTGCGAGCGGGCGGCGCGAGCGTCGCCAGAAAAGCGAGCAGATCGTTCATGCCCGCGCCGACGCCATGCGGCGTGACGCCCAACTCCTCAGCGGGCGCATTCTGGCGGTTGAGCCAGAAAGCGGTGAAGCCGAACCACGCCGCGCCCGCCACGTCCCACCCGTTCGACGATACGAAGACGATCTCGCGCGGCTGCGCGCCGAACGCTTGCGTGGCAAGGCCATAAGCGGCGGGCGAGGGTTTGTAGGCGCGCACGGCGTCGACGGAAAGAACGTGATCGAACAAGCCCGTCATGCCGGCGCTCTTCAACGCGATGTCGAGCATTTGCGGGTTGCCGTTCGAAAGGATCGCGAGCCCGGCGCGTGAGCCGGCTTGCGCGCCCGGGGTCGGCGGCGATAGGGATGCCGAAGCCTCGCGCAACTGACGCAACGCGGGCATCGCATCGGGGAAGGCGGACAGGCACGCGTATTCGTCCATCAGACGCTTTTCGGCCGCGCGCCCCAGCGTGAGCTGAAGCTTGCGCGCGGAAAAGCGCAACGCATCGAGCGTGATGTCCCAGAACGGCCGGTAGTGCGCACCGGGTGCGTCGGCCGGAGCGGCCAGCGTGCGCAACTGCGTGTATTCGATCTGCTTTTGTCGCCACAACTGCGAAAGCGCGTCGCCGTGGCCGGGGAATAGTTGCTCCGCGGCGGCGATCACCGAATGCACGTCGAAAAGCGTGCCGTAGGCGTCGAACATCACTGCTTTAGGGGAGAGTGTCGTTGTGGCCGACATTGCCGTGCACTCCTGTCAGAGGTCGAGACGGATTGTATTAGTGATGCTCCGCGCTAAGAAAGAGGCTGAATATCACTTGATCTTTTACTTTCACCCACCTAATCTGACGCGCACCGACCACTTTCCGCCGCTGCGCCAAGCCCTCATGGACCGTTTCAAGCAGATCGAAACCTTCGCCGCCGTCGCGGCCAAGGGCAGCCTCTCCGCCGCGGCGTCGGCCGAAGGCGTCGCGCCGGCGATCATCGGCCGCCGCATCGACGCGCTCGAAGAGCGCCTCGGCGTCAAATTGCTGGTGCGCACCACCCGCAAGATCACGCTGACCTTCGAAGGCTCCGCCTTTCTCGAGGACTGCCAGCGCATCATTCACGATATGCAGAACGCCGAGGCGAGCGTGTCGGCGGGCGGGGTGAAGGCGAGCGGCCATTTGCGGCTGTCGGCGCCGGCCGGGTTCGGGCGCAAGCACGTGGCGCCGCTGGTGCCGGCTTTCACCGTCGCGCATCCCGACGTCTCGATCACGCTCGATCTCTCCGACCGGCTGGTGGATCTCGTCAACGAGGGTTTCGATTGCGCGGTGCGTCTGGGCGAATTGCCGGATTCGTCGCTGGTGTCGCTCAAGTTGGGTGAAAACCGCCGCGTCTGTGTGGCTTCGCCGTCGTATCTGAGCCGGCGCGGCGCGCCGCACACACTGGCCGATCTCGCGCATCACAACTGTCTCGCGCTCGGCGCGAGCGCCAATCAGCAGCGCGGCTGGATGTTCCAGCAGGGCGACAAGGTGGTGTCGATCAAGGTGTCCGGCACGATGGAATGCTCGGACGGCGCGGTGCTGCACGACTGGTGCCTCGAAGGCCATGGGCTCGCGTGGCGTTCGTGGTGGGAGGTCGGCACGGACATCGCCGCCGGGCGCCTCGTGAGCGTGCTCGACGAATTCGCCGCACCGCCGATCGGCATCCACGCGGTGTTTCCGCAGCGTCGCCATCTGCCGCTGCGGGTCCGGCTGTTTCTGGATTTTCTCAAGCATACATACGGCCATCCCGATTACTGGGGCTGACGCCGGGCGGCGTGTCGCGCACCTCGCATACCCGCGCAGGGGTTTCCGATATGCGAACAGACCCTGAACCCAACGCGTATGTGCGTTTCCGCGCACTACAATCGATTGAAGCGGTTCGTCTGCCGCGCTTCGTTTGGCGCTGACGCCGCGCTGCGCGCAGCCGGCGACGGAGGGCATCATGTTCAGGCACATCCTGGTTCCGACCGATGGTTCCGACCTGTCACGCAAGGCGATCGACGGCGCGATCGATCTCGCGCAGGCGGTCGGCGCGCGTATCACGGCCTACGCGTGTCTGCCGCAATATCCGTACTCGCCTTTCGCCGATGTGGTGGTCGAGCCGCCGTCCGAGTTCCTGCAGCGCAGCGAGCGCGAAGCGCAGGCGCATTTGCGCGAGGTGGAACTGGCGGCGCGGCGGGTCGGCGTCGCGTTCGACAGCCGCACCAGCGTGCACCCGGCGCCGTACCTCGGCATCATCGAGGCAGCCGAGCAGGGCCGCTGCGACGTGATTTTCATGGCGTCGCACGGGCGTCGCGGACTCGGCAGTCTGCTGATCGGCAGCGAAACACAGCGGGTGCTCACGCATACCAAGATTCCGGTGATCGTGTATCGCTGAATGGCTTGGGCGAGGTCCGCTTTCCGCGGCCTGAAGGAAACGCGCCGGCCGTCCAGGCCGGCGCGCCCCTGGTCGCCGCACGATGCGCCGTGCCGGCTTGGTCTCCGCTCTTCCCAACGTTCCCAGATTCCAGTCACGAGGCGTGATCCGTTCACGCCTCGTGGCTTTTTCTCCCTGACGGCGGCCCTCTGACGGGGCCGCTTTTCGTCTTTGCCTTGCCGTTGCCGCGATCAGACGCGGTGTCCGATTACGCGACCTTCTTGTCGAAGAACTGCTCGTCTTCGGTCGAGCCGTGCAGCGCGGTGGTCGAGGCATCGCGTTCGACCGTTTGCGTGACGGCGTCGAAGTAGCCGGTGCCGACTTCGCGCTGATGCTTGACCGCGGTGAAGCCCTTTTCGGCCGCGGCGAATTCGGCCTGCTGCATTTCGACGAACGCGGTCATCTGGTTGCGGGCATAGCCGTGCGCGAGGTTGAACATCGAGTAATTCAGCGCGTGGAAGCCGGCCAGCGTGATGAACTGGAACTTGTAGCCCATCGCGCCAAGCTCGCGCTGGAATTTGGCGATGGTGGCGTCGTCGAGATTCTTCTTCCAGTTGAACGACGGCGAGCAGTTGTACGACAGGAGCTGGTCCGGAAACTCCTTGTGGATCGCGTCGGCGAATTTCTTCGCGAATTCGAGGTCGGGCTTGCCGGTCTCGCACCAGATCATGTCGGCAAACGGCGCGTAGGCGAGGCCACGCGAAATCGCCTGTTCGAGACCCGGCTTGGTGCGGTAGAAACCCTCGACCGTGCGCTCGCCGGTCAGGAACGGCTTGTCGTTTTCATCGACGTCCGAGGTGATCAGATCGGCGGCTTCCGCGTCGGTGCGCGCGAGCAGCACGGTCGGCACGCCGGAGACGTCGGCGGCGAGCCGCGCGGCGGTCAGCTTGGCGATGTTCTCGCGGGTCGGCACGAGCACCTTGCCGCCCATGTGGCCGCATTTCTTGACCGACGCGAGCTGGTCCTCGAAGTGCACGCCCGCGGCGCCTGCTTCGATCATCGCCTTCATCAGTTCGAAGGCGTTGAGCACGCCGCCGAAACCGGCTTCAGCGTCGGCCACGATCGGCGCGAAGTAGTCGATGTAGCCTTCGTCGCCCGGATTCTTGCCTTCCGACCACTGGATCTGGTCGGCGCGCGTCAAGGTATTGTTGATGCGCTTCACGACGAGCGGCACCGAGTTCGCCGGATACAGCGACTGGTCCGGGTACATTTCGCCGGCGACGTTCGCGTCGCCCGCCACTTGCCAGCCCGACAGATAAATTGCCTTCAGGCCCGCCTTGACCTGCTGCATCGCCTGGTTGCCGGTCAGCGCGCCGAGCGAGTTCACGAACGGCTCGTTATTGACGCTTTCCCACAGCTTTTCCGCGCCGCGCTTGGCAAGCGTGTGCTCCACTTGAACCGAACCGCGCAGGCGGACCACGTCTTCAGCGGTGTAGGTGCGCTTGACGCCCTTCCAGCGCGGATCGGTGGCCCATTGCTGTTGAAGTTGCCTGGCTTGTTCTTCACGGGACATGGTGTGCTCCTTGGTTGCCTGTAATGGATGGGTGACTCTGTCTTCTCGAAGCGGCTGGCCGGAGGCGGGGACTTTCCGGCGTTTCGTTTCGTGAAGTCTTATATAAGAGTCTAGGCAAACCGCTGGTCGCGCGACAGTCGCGGTGAAGTGTTTTTGGAATATTTGTTTTTGTTTTAAATCAATGGTTTGCGAGAATCGTTCCGCATTAAGAAACGTCTTTTTCCATCTTGCAATAGCCTGTCTTGTGCTTTGCAGCACGATTTTTTACGACGCAAAAAAATTTTCCACATCGTGAAATTCGGGCGACCGCCGAAACGCGGGCGAAAAAAAACCGGCGCCTGAGCACCGGTTTCTTTTGACTCCTCGGAAGGCGCGGGGCCGTCCGGGTTTTTTCGTGCTGCTTTCCGCACGAGCCATGCAATGGCCGGTTGCCCGAAGGCGCCCGGCCTCATGCCGTTAGCTGCCGCGACGCGCCGTGCGCGGGCCGTCGCTGCGGCGTGCGCCGAAGCCGCCGTCACGCGAACCGCCGTAGCCTTCACGCGAACCGCCGCCAGCCGACTTGCCGGCCCAGCCGCCGCCGTTGCCGCTACCGCTGCGTGCACCGCCGCCGTTGCCGGCCGGCTTGCCCGCGCCGCTGCCGCTACCGAAGCGACGGCCGCCGCCGTTGCCGCCGCCCGGACGGCCGCGGCCGCCAAAGCCAGGACGACCCGTGCCCGACGGAGCCGACTTGCGCGGCTCGAAACCCTCGACGACGTTGACCGCCAGCGGAGTGCGCACGAAGCGCTCGATGCGCTTCAACGCGCCCTGTTCCGCGTGATGCACGAGGCTCACCGCGATACCCGAGCGGCCCGCACGACCGGTACGGCCGATACGGTGCACGTAGTCTTCAGCGAACTTCGGCAGATCGTAGTTGAACACGTGCGTGATGCCCGGAATGTCGATGCCGCGAGCGGCGACGTCCGTGGCCACCAGCACGCGCACCCGGCGCTCGCGCAGCGCGCGGATCGTGCGGTTGCGTGCGCCTTGCGGCAGGTCGCCGTGCAGCGCGGCCGATTCGAAACCGGCGTCGGCCAGACGGCCGGCCAACTGGTCGGCGTCCATCTTGGTTGCCGTGAAGACGATAGCCTGATCGAGGCCGGCGTCGCGCAGCAGATGGTCCAGCAGACGATCCTTGTGATCGCGGTCATCCACGTAGTGGACGGTTTGCGCGATGTTGGTGCGCTGTTCGAGGCGCTGAACGATCTCGATACGCTCCGGATCTTTCAGCAGGCGGCCGGTCAGCGAGCCGATCTTGCCGTCGAGCGTGGCCGAGAACAACATGGTTTGACGCGTGGCCGGCGTGGCCGCGACGATCGTTTCGATGTCTTCGATGAAGCCCATGTCGAGCATGCGGTCGGCTTCGTCGAGCACGAGGATCTGCAGTTGCGACAGATCGATGCGGCCGCGCTCCAGGTGGTCGATCAGACGGCCCGGCGTGGCGACCAGGATTTCCGGGTTCTTCGCCAGCAGCATCAGCTGTTGGCCGTAAGCGACGCCGCCCAGAATGCTGACGGTGCGCAGACGCTTGAGGTGCTTGCCGTACGTGGCGGCGGCGGTCGTGACCTGCATCGCCAGTTCGCGAGTCGGCGTCAGCACCAGCATGGTCGGACGGGCAACCGGTTGCGGACGGCGCGTGCGGGCGCCGTCAGCCGGACGCGGTTCGCGCGGCTGGCTGGCTTGCGCCTTTTGCAGTTGCGAGAAACGCTCGATGGCGGGCAGCATGAACGCGGCGGTCTTGCCCGAACCGGTCGGGCTCGAGACCATCAGGTCGCGGCCGGCGATAGCGGCCGGGATGGCGCGTTGCTGAACCGGCGTCGGGTTCTGATAGCCAGCGGCGGTCAGCGCGGAGACGACGTCCGCGGACAGACCGAGCGACGCGAACGTCGGGCCGGTGGGCTCAGCCGCGACAGCCGCGACGGCTTCCGGAGCGGCAGCAGCGGCTGCGGCTTGCACGGGTGCGTCGGCGAGACCGAGGGCTTGATCGGCGATGGCGTTCAACGGGCTGCTGGAGGTATTGCTCGAAGTCATGTGAATCCTTAAAACACAGGGAATTAAAACGTCGGCGCCAATCGGCATACCCAAGTCGTCGGATTCAGCGAGCAAAGAAGCAGCGAGCAAATCGAAAAACGGGGGCAGCTCGCAGCAATGAAGGCGAGCTTTTCGTTAGAAGCTGTATCGGATGCGACATGCCAACACGGCGTGCCGCCAGCCTGGGACATGATCGCCCGTAGGGGCTAGGCAGGAGGGGACAGGTTCTAAACTGGATTGGAGCTAAACGCTACGAGGCGCTGCGCCGCAAGGGCCGCTAGGAGAAAGCCGGGCAAAGCAGTGAAGCGCAGGCGGCATTATATCGACTTTTGTTGCACCGCGCCACTGTTAGGACGTTTCTTACTGAAAAAGTTTGCTCGGGCTGCTAGCGGATTGCCGCCTGACGCCGATTGGCTGGCGAATCGGCCCGTCAGCGCAGGCCGATTACACGACGCCGTTATGTCGATGCGGCCGGCTTACGCCGATGCGCCGCTTTTGAGCGATTCGACGAGTTCCACGTATTGCTGCTTCGCGGCGTCCTGATCGGTGCCCTTGAGCGCCGCCCAGGCGTCGTACTTGTATTTGCCGACGATATCGGTAAAGCCCGGTTTGTCGCCGTGCACGTCGCCTTCGGTGGCCTGCTTGAAGAGTGCATAGAGACGCAGCAGAGTGAGATTGCCAGGACGCTCGGGCAATTGCTTGACGTCTTCCTGGGCTTGAGTGAATTGCGCGTTGATGTCGGCCATTGTTGTTTTGCCTCCGGGGCGGGTTTGGGGGTAGGTTGGGCTGACGATCATAACAACTGGATACCGCCGCGTGCCCGAGGGCGCACTCCAAACACCGGCCGATGCAAGGCGCGCGTGGGCGTCCCAAAACCGCATCCGCGTGCGCGGTGCCGATTACAATACCGTCCATGAATCAAACTGTGCTCCTCGCCCTCGATACCTCGACCGAATTCTGCTCGGTGGCGCTGTTATCGGCCGCCGCCGGCGCGCCGGGCCACTCGTCCGCGCAGCCTCATATCTGGTTGCGCCATGAGCAGACCGGCGCGGTCTCGAGCACGCGTCTGCTGCCCGCCATCCGCGAACTGTTCGACGAAGCGGGCCTTAAGCTGGCCGATTGCCACGCCATTGCGTTCGGCTCCGGTCCCGGCTCGTTCACGGGTTTGCGCACGGCGACCGGCGTCGCTCAAGGTCTCGCGTTCGGCCTGAACCTGCCGGTGGTGCCGATCGGCACGCTGCTGGCCTGCGCGGAGAGCGCCAGGCTGCGCGACCCGTCGGCCACGCGCGTGCTGGCCGCGCTCGACGCCCGCATGGACGAAATCTATTGGGCCGACTTCGCGTGGGACGACGCGCAAGGCGAATGGCGCACGCTCCAGGCGGCTTCGCTGGATACGCCGGACCGGCTGGTCTTGCCCGATGTCCCCTTCACACTCGCGGGCAATGCCGCGGCGGCCTTCGGCGCGCGGCTACCCGCCGTTGCCGCCGCGCGAACCGTCGACGGCGAAGCACTGCCGCACGCCGTGCCTCTGGCGCACGCGGCGCTGCGCGCGTTGCGCGCCGGCCGCACGGTGCCCGCGGATCAGGCCGCGCCGGAATACGTGCGCGACAAGGTCGCGCAAACCACGGCGGAGCGCGTCGCCGATAAAGCGGCCAAGGCCGGGCAAGCCGCGAGGCTCGCGCACGAGGCGCGGCAGGGCGAGGCCGGGCAATGAGCGGCGTGTTGCTGGCGGACCGCTATATGTCGCCGATGACCGAGGGCGATCTCGACGAGGTCGCGGCCATCGAAAAGCTTGCTTATGAATTTCCCTGGAGCCGCGGTAATTTCGGCGATTCGCTGCGCAACGGCTATTTCGGCGTCTGTCTGCGGCACGTCACGGGTACGCTGATCGGCTATTGCGTATTGATGCCGGTGGTCGATGAAATGCACCTGCTCAACTTATGTGTGACGCCCGCCGCGCAAGGCGCCGGCGCCGGGCTCGCGCTGCTGCGCGAGGCGGTGCGCATCACGCGCGCCGAGAAACTCGAGGGCCTGCTGCTCGAAGTGCGACCGTCGAATCATCGGGCGATCCGGCTTTACGAACGTTTTGGCTTTGCGTCGATCGGCCGGCGCAAGAATTATTATCCGGCGCGGCATCGCAGCCGGGAGGACGCCATCGTGATGCGTTACTCGTTTGCCACGGAGGGCGCAGATGGCGCTGCATGAATCGGTACTGGAAGAGTTTGGGCTGACGCCGCTGTGGGCGCGGCGCGGAATGGCGGCGGCGCGGGAAGCGGTCGCCGAGGCCGGCGTCGAGCCGGATGCCGCGGCGTTAGCGGAGCAGGGCGCGCGCGGTGACGATCAACGCTTCGCGGCGCGAGAGCCGGCTTCGGTTGGGCGCGAGCAGGGCGGCAGCCAGTCCGCTCGCACGGAGGACGCCGAGCGGCCCGCGATGCGCGCGGGCGAAACCCGGCCCGTCGGCTCCGCGCAAGCGGAGGTCGAGCGGCGTGGGGCGAATCGTGCGGAGCCGTCGTCGCGGTCGGGCGAACCGCGCGGTCGGTTCGACCGCGAGGCTCCGGCACGCACGAGCGAGTCGGCGCCGCCGACGCAGGCTGGCGGGCAGGCCGAGCGTCGCGCGCCGTCGGCAGACACGCGTGAGCCACAATCATCGCGGTCCGGCGCTGCCGAGCCGCCGCAATTCGACGCGCCGCCCGACGACGATTTCGCGTGGTTCGACGATCTGCCCACCGACGCGCACGTCGCCGCCGAAGCCCGCCATGAAACCCCCGAACCGCCCGCGATCCACACGCTCGACTGGGACGCGCTCAGCGAGCGCGTCGCCGGCTGTCAACGCTGCCGGCTGTGCGAGAAGCGCACGAACACGGTGTTCGGTGTCGGCGATCGCAACGCCGACTGGATGCTGATCGGCGAAGCGCCCGGTGAAAACGAAGACCGCCTCGGTGAGCCGTTCGTCGGCCAGGCCGGCAAGCTGCTCGACAACATGCTGCGATCGCTCACGCTCGCGCGCGACGCCAACGTCTATATCGCGAACGTGATCAAGTGCCGCCCGCCCGGCAACCGCAATCCCGAGCCGGACGAGGTCGCGCGTTGCGAGCCGTATCTGCAACGCCAGGTGGCGCTGGTCAAGCCGAAGCTGATCGTCGCGCTGGGCCGCTTTGCCGCGCAAAGTCTGCTGAAAACCGACGCGAGCATTTCGTCGCTGCGCGGTCGCGTGCACGAATACGAGGGCGTGCCGGTCATCGTCACCTATCACCCGGCGTATCTGCTGCGCAGCCTGCCCGACAAGGCGAAGGCGTGGGCCGACCTGTGCCTCGCGCGCGATACGTGGCGCGCGGCCGGCGGCGCGTCGTCGAACGTGGCGCAGTGATGGCCTCGGACGGGCCGACGGCGGCCCCCGCCGCCGCGCCCGGCGCTTATGCCGCGCTGCTGGATCCGTTGCTCGCTTCGTTGCGTGATGCGGCGGTGCGCGATCTCGCGTGGCTGCTGCTGAGCGCCGATCTGTTGCGCGCGCAGCCGCCAGTGGGCGCGCTCGCGAATCCTTTCGAAACGCCGCACGAAGCCGCTGCCACCGTCGACTGGCTGCGCGCGCTCGACGCCGCGCCAGAACCCTTGCATCGCGATCTCGCGGCGACGCGCGTCACGCGTCTGGGCCGCTACGCCGAACGTCTGCTCGCGTGGTTTTTGCAGCATGGACCGGCGGCGCGGCTGGTCGCGGCGAGTGTGCCGCTGCGGCGCGCGGGCGTCACGCTCGGCGAATGCGATTTCCTCGTGCAGACGCAACAGGGCGCGCGGCAGCATTGGGAACTGGCCGTGAAGTGCTATCTGCACGCCGGCGAAGGGCGCGCGCGCCTCGCGGATTACGTCGGCCCGAATCTGAAAGACCGCTTCGATCTGAAGCTGGCGCATGTGCTCAATCATCAGTTGCCGCTGAGCGCGCGCGAAGAGTTCGCGTCGGTCGGCCACGAAGGGCCGTGGGCGCCGCGCATGTTCATCAAAGGCTGGCTGTTTTACCGGCATGGCGAGACGCCGTCCGATCCCGTGGAGCTCGATCCGGCGCATGGACGCGGCTGGTGGGTGACGCGTAGCAATTGGCCGGCTTTCGCGGCCGCGCATGGACAAAGCTGGCGTGTGTTGCCGCGGCTCGAATGGCTCGCGCCGCGGCATCACGAACGAGATGAGGCGTGGTCCGCGGGTGCTGCTTTCGTCGACGCCGAATCACTCGCGGCGCAAATCTCGCATCAGCCTGGACCGACGATGGTCGCCGCGTTTGTCTCGGACGGCACGGGCGCGTCGATCGAGCGCTCGCGTGGATTCATCGTGCCGGACGAGTGGCCGGAGCAGGCGCGGAACTACGCGCGGCAATAGCGATAGCGACAGCAACGGTAACGGCAACCGCGCAAGGCGCGCCATGTCGCCAGTCGCGTTACCACCACCGATAAAAATGATGCACCGGCCCGACGCCGCTGCCGACGTCGAGCTGATCGCTCGCCTGCAACGCGCCTGTCAGATACTGCTTGGCGTCGGCCACGGCGCTCGCCAGGTCGCCGCGTTGCGGAATCAGCGCCGCGATCGCCGACGACAGCGTGCAGCCCGTGCCGTGCGTGTTCTTCACCGGCACGCGTGGGCCGCCAAGACGCAGCGAGCCATGCTCCTCGATGAGCCAGTCGGGACTATCCGCCGCGTTCAAATGACCGCCCTTCATCAGCACCGCGCGCGCCCCGAGCGCGCGCAGCGCTTCGCCTTGCACGACCATGCCGGCTTCGTCGGCCGCGGGCTGCACGCCGAGCAAGGCGGCCGCTTCCGGTAGATTGGGCGTGAGCAGGTCGGCGAGCGGCAGCAGTTCGTCGCGCACCACCGCGACCGCATCGGGCAGCAGCAGCGCGTGATTGCTCTTCGAGATCATCACCGTGTCCAGCACGATGTGCTTCGGCTTGTGCCGACGCAGCGCATCGGCGACCACGCGCGCGATCGGCGCATTCGCGAGCATGCCGATCTTCACGGCGTCGATACGGATATCGTCGAACACCGCGTCGAGTTGCGCGGTAACGAACGCGGGGTCCGGCGCGTGAATCGCCGTGACGCCGCGCGTGTTCTGCGCGGTGAGCGCGGTGATCACGCTCGCGCCGTAGGCGCCGAGCGCCGAGAAGGTTTTCAGATCGGCCTGAATGCCGGCGCCGCCGCCGGAATCGGAACCGGCGATCGTCAGCACATTCGGAATCGGTTGAGTCATGGCAAGGCGGGGAAGTGGAGGGCGCGGACAGGACGGGAGCGGGGCCCCCGCCGCGGGTCAATGCTTGACTTCGCCGATCAGCGCGACGGAGTCGAACGCCCTCTGATTCGCCTGGTGACGGCGCATCACGACCCACATCATCAGGCAGACGAAGGTGCCGAACAGCACGATCACCGCCGCGACCGGCACGTCGAGCCACACCAGCACCGCGTACAGGCACAGCATGACGAGCACCGAGAGATTTTCGTTGAAGTTCTGCACGGCGATGGAGTGACCCGCCGACAACAGCACATGGCCGCGATGCTGCAGCAGCGCATTCATCGGCACGACAAAAAAGCCCGAGAGGCCGCCGACGATCATCAGGAAGATGTACGCGACGATCAGGTAGCCCGGCACGTGCATGCGGCCGAAATACAGCCCCCAATGCGCGGGGAACAGATCGCGCGTATAGAACGCCATCAGCATCACGGCGGCGCCCATGATGATGCCGACCGGCAGCACCGAGAGCGACTTCTTCAACGGCACGCGCGAGGCCGCGAAGATCGCGCCGGCCGCCACGCCGACGGCGACCACCGCCTGCAGGACCGCCGCTTCCGAGAGCGACATGTTGAGCGACACTTCGGCCCACTTCAGCACGATGAATTGCAGCGTTGCGCCCGCGCCCCAGAACAGCGTCGTCACGGCGAGCGAAATCTGGCCGAGCTTGTCACGCCACAGCACGACGAAACAGTCGGCGAAATCGGTGACCAGTTTGATCGGGCCGCGTTCCTGTTTCGGATAACGCGCGCCGGTGTCGGGAATGCGCAGATTGAACAGCGCGGCGATCACGTAGATTCCCATGATGATCAGCATGGCCGCTTCGGCTGGCGTGTTGACGGTGGGAATGTGGTGCCTGAGGATCGGTGCTGCAATGTGCGGGCTGATCAGCGCGCCGCCGAGCACGGTGCCGAGAATGATCGAGCCGACCGTGGTGCCTTCGATCCAGCCGTTCGCGGCGACCAGCCGGTCAGGCGGCAGCAGTTCGGTGAGAATGCCGTACTTGGCCGGCGAATAGGCCGCCGCGCCAAAGCCGACGATGCCATACGCGAGCAACGGATGCGCGCCCGCCAGCATCGTGAGGCAACCGACCACCTTGATGGTGTTGGTGATGAACATCACGTGCCCTTTGGGACGCGAGTCGGCGAAGGCGCCCACGAAAGCGGCAAGAACGACGTACGACAGCACGAAGAACAGCTTGAGCAGCGGCGTCATCCAGTTCGGAGCGTGGAGATCTTTCAGCAGTGCGATAGCGGCGATCAGAAGCGCATTGTCGGCCAGCGACGAGAAAAACTGCGCGGCCATGATGGTGTAAAAACCTTTTTTCATCTGATGCGATGCTGTCCTCGCTGCGGCCTGTCCGCCCCGGCCGCGTGCAAGGCGTCCGGGCTTATGCCGTTCGAAATGGGTTGTGCGCACGGCTTTATATCATGAAAATAGATGGATTCGGACTAGCAGAATCCTTGATCGCACCGCCCAGCGGCGGACTGGCATTGAAAACGCCCTGTAAGCCGCTGATTCGCAAGCGTCTTTACGAAAATATCCCATGCCGCGCCCCCTCTCAGCCACGATTCATACCTCCGCACTCGCCAATAACCTCGCCGTCGCCCGGCGCTACGCGCCAAAGTCGAAGATCTGGGCCGTCGTGAAGGCGAACGCTTACGGGCACGGCCTCGCGCGCGCTTTTCCGGGCCTGCGCGCAACCGACGGCTTCGGGTTGCTGGACCTCGAAGAAGCCGTGAAGTTGCGTGAATTAGGGTGGGCCGGCCCAATTTTATTGCTCGAAGGCTTTTTTCGTCCGACCGATATCGACGTGATCGACCGCTACAGCCTGACCACGGCGCTGCACTCGGACGAACAGCTGCGCATGCTCGAAATGGCGCGCCTCTCCAAGCCCGTCAACATCCAGTTGAAGATGAACAGCGGCATGAACCGCCTCGGCTACACGCCTGAAAAATTCCGCGCCGCATGGGAGCGCGCGCGCGCCTGCCAGGGCGTCGGCCAGATCACGTTGATGACCCACTTCGCGGACGCCGACGGCGAACGCGGCGTCGCGCATCAGATGGACGCCTTCGAGCGCGGCGCGCAAGGCATCGCCGGCGCGCGCAGCCTCGCCAATTCGGCGGCCACGCTGTGGCATCCCGAGACGCACTTCGACTGGGTGCGTCCGGGCATCATCCTGTACGGCGCGTCGCCCTCGGGCGTGACGGCCGCGATCGCGGGCACCGGGCTGCAGCCGGCCATGACGCTCGGTTCGGAATTGATCGCCGTGCAAACCATCGGCGAAGGCCAGACGGTCGGCTACGGCTCCTTGTTCAAGGCGCGCGCGCCGATGCGCATCGGCGTGGTGGCCTGCGGCTACGCGGACGGCTATCCGCGCATCGCCCCGGAAGGCACGCCGGTGATCGTCGACGGCGTGCGCACGCGGGTCGTCGGGCGCGTCTCGATGGACATGCTCACGGTCGACCTGACGCCGATCCCGACCGCCAACGTCGGCTCGCGCGTCGAGTTGTGGGGCGCCTCGCTGCCGATCGACGACGTCGCGCAGGCATGCGGCACGATCGGCTACGAGCTGATGTGCGCGGTGGCGCCGCGCGTGCAGGTGCGCGCCGAGTAGGCGGTTTCTTCCGGTAGCGCGTGCGGCGTTTGCACACCGACGGGCGAGCCGCCAATGGCGGTCCGCGTATATCGGCTCGGTGGCCGCATGGGTTGCCGACCAATCGCTCGCCGAACTCTCCTCACCGAGTCCACCCTCCCAAGAACAGCAATACAGGCAATCGCGCGTGGCTAAACCGAAGACGTTGTACATCTGCAGTGAATGCGGCGGGCAATCGCCGAAATGGGCCGGTCAGTGCCCGTCATGCAACGCATGGAACACGCTGGTGGAATCGGTCGCGGAAACGCCGTCCACCCACCGCTTTCAGTCGCTCGCGAAGAGCGCGCCCGTGCGGCGTCTCGCCGACATCGAGGCGTCCGATGTGCCGCGCTTTTCCACTGGCGTGAGCGAATTCGACCGCGTGCTGGGCGGCGGCCTGGTGCCGGGCGGCGTGGTGTTGATCGGCGGCGATCCGGGCATCGGCAAATCGACGCTGCTGCTCCAATCGCTCGCGGAAATCGCGGCGCACAAACGCGCGCTCTATATCAGCGGCGAGGAATCGGCCGCGCAGATCGCGTTGCGCGCGCAGCGGCTTTCGTTGCTGGAGCCCGGCTCGAAGGCGAGCGAGCTGCAACTGCTCGCGGAAATCCAGCTCGAAAAAATCCAGGCGACGATCGCCGAGCAACGGCCCGACGTCGCCGTGATCGATTCGATTCAGACCGTTTATTCCGACGCGCTGACTTCCGCGCCTGGCTCGGTCGCGCAGGTTCGCGAATGCGCGGCGCAATTGACGCGGATCGCCAAGCAGACGGGCACCACGATCATCATGGTCGGCCACGTGACCAAGGAAGGCGCGCTCGCGGGGCCGCGCGTGCTCGAGCATATCGTCGACACGGTGCTGTACTTCGAGGGCGACACGCATTCGTCGTACCGGCTGGTGCGCGCGATCAAGAACCGCTTCGGCGCGGTCAACGAACTGGGCGTGTTCGCGATGACCGAGCGCGGCCTGCGCGGCGTCGCCAATCCGTCGGCGCTGTTTCTGTCGCAGCACGAGCAGTCGGTGCCGGGTTCGTGCGTGCTGGTCACGCAGGAGGGCACGCGGCCGTTGCTGGTCGAGGTGCAGGCGCTGGTGGATTCGGCGAATGCGCCGAACCCGCGGCGGCTCGCGGTGGGCCTCGAGCAGAACCGGCTCGCGATGCTGCTGGCCGTGCTGCATCGGCACGCCGGCATTGCCTGTTTCGATCAGGATGTGTTCCTCAACGCGGTGGGCGGCGTGAAGATCAGCGAGCCCGCCGCGGACCTGGCCGTGCTGTTCTCGATTCATTCGTCGATGCGCAACAAACCGCTGCCCAAGGGACTCGTCGTATTCGGGGAAGTGGGGCTGGCCGGCGAGATCCGGCCGTCGCCGCGCGGTCAGGAGCGGCTGAAGGAAGCCGCCAAACTGGGCTTCTCCGTCGCGGTCATTCCGAAGGCCAATGCGCCGAAGCAGCCGATCGAAGGCTTACAGGTCGTTGCGGTCGAGCGGATCGAACAGGCTATCGACCGGGTTCGCACGCTCGAATAGACGGGGCTTGCGCGCCCGTGCGCGCTGGCGTGACCCGTAATGCGCGGTAAATATCTCCATATTGGTTGTAACCCATCGGACATTCCTTTTTCCTAAGCTGCGGGGATATTGCATCCCTTCTGATGCCCGAAAAAGGATCGCGCCTTGAAACAGTCATATGAAACCGTGGCCGAGCGGCCGATGCAGGTGCGCGGTTGCCGCGTCTCCGAGCCTATTCGCCAGCCTTGGGGCGGTGCTTGCCGGATCGTCGAATGGATCGATACGGCGGGGCAGATTTCACGGGGCGTGGTCGCCGAGCACGCCACGGCCGCCGAGGTGCGCGCCACGATCAATCGTCACGTGGAAGGCCGCAAGCATCTGCTGTACGACGATGAAAAGACACCGCGTCAGACCTTGCCGCGGCAGACGCCGGCAAGGCGCTGATGGTTCGGGGCAGCGGCGCTTGCCTGAACTGCGCGGTCGTAAGCGCTGCGTGACTGCCGAGCCGGCCAACCGGGCTTCCACCTCACGCCGGCCGAACGCTCCGTTTAACCGATAAACCGGTCGTTGCCTTCCGCTTCGTTTTCGCCGCCGCTCGCCGCCGCGAGCGCTTGCGGGTCGAACAGCGGGTGCCGCGCGGCTTCGGCCGGCGTCAGCACCGGCGACACGCAGCAGCCGAGCGGCTCCAGCAACCGCACCCATTCCTCCAGCGCACGCTTGCCGATCATGTCGGCGAGTTCCTGCGTCAGCGCGGCGGCATCCGGGCCGCCGATCGCCTGGCCGAGACTCCAGTGGCGCGTCGCCCATTCGGGCCGGTCGAGCGCCATGCACAGCGTTTCCCAGAACTTCAGTTCGAGCGCGCCGACCGCGAGCCAGCGGTTATCGAGCGTGCGGTACAGGTTGTAGCAGGGCACCCCGCCATTCAGCAGACCGCCGCCGGCTGCCGGCGCGGCGCCGTCATTGACGAGCCCGACTTGCGCGACGATGTTGTGCGCATGCGTGACGTGCGCCATCGATACGTCGATGAAGCGGCCCGTGCCGCCGCGCGACACGTGCCATAACGCGGCGAGAATCTGCGTGACCGCGCTCAGCGCGCCGCCGAGCAGATCCGCGATCTGGAAATTCGGCAGGATCGGCGTGCCGTCGCGGCTCGCCAGTTGATCGAGCACGCCCGCATAGCCGATGTAGTTCAGGTCGTGGCCGGGATGGTCGACGAATGGGCCGCTCGTGCCATACCCGCTGATCGCGCAGTAGACGAGCCGGGGATTGGCCGCGCGCAGCGTTTCATAGCCGACGCCGAGGCGCTCCATCACGCCTGGCCGAAAACTCTCGATCAGCACGTCGGCTTCGGCGGCGAGGGCGCGCAACACGTTGCGTCCCGCCTCTGATTTGAGGTCGAGGCGCGTTTCGCGCTTGCCGCGATTCACCAGTCGGTAAAACGCGCCGGGCCGTCCGGCTACGCGGTCGCTCGACGACTGCATCATCGCGCGGGTGGGGTCGCCGGCGCCGGGCGCCTCGATCTTCAGCACGTCCGCGCCGAGTTCGGCAAGCCGCAACGCGGCGACCGGACCGGGCAGCAGGCGCGTCAGGTCGAGCACGCGCAAGCCTTGCAGCGCGGGCGGCACCGGTGACGGACTGGACGACGCCCCGGATGATGTCGCAGATGACAAAGCCAACCTCCCGTCGATGCCGGTGCGGACCGCAAGCGGCGTGCCGCTAGCCGATCTGTTCGAGTTCCTCGTGAATCTCGAGCCATTCGGCTTCGAGCGCTTCGAGGCGTGCGTTCACGTCTGCCTGACGGCGGATTGCCTCCGTCAGCCTGCTTTTCTGCTCGGGCTCATAACTCGCCGGATCGACGACGAACACATCGAGCGCCGCCTTCTCCGCGTTGAGCGCGTCCATTTCCTTTTCGATCTTCGTGACGCGGCTTTGCAGCGGCTTTTTCAGGTGCGCGAGTTTTTGGCGCGTCTCCGCTTCGAGGCGCCGCTGTTCCTTGCGGTTCACGCCGCCGTCGGCGGCGCTGTCCGCACCGTTCGCACCGCTGGATGCGTTGCCCGCCTTGAGCGCCGCGCGCTGTTCGGCGGCATGTTGCAGCAGCCAGTCGCGGTAGTCGTCCAGATCGCCGTCGAATTCCTGCAGGCGGTGTTTCGCGACCAGCATGAATTGATCGGTGGTGGCGCGCAGCAAATGCCGGTCGTGCGACACGAGAATCAGCGTGCCTTCGAACTGCGCGAGCGCCATGGTGAGCGCGTGGCGCGTTTCGAGGTCGAGGTGATTGGTCGGCTCGTCAAGCAGCAGCAGGTTCGGCTTTTGCCAGATGATCAGCGCCAGCGCGAGGCGCGCTTTTTCGCCGCCGGAGAATGGCGCGATCTTCGAGGTCGCCATTTCGCCGGAAAAATTGAAGCTGCCGAGGAAGTCGCGCAATTCCTGTTCGCGCGTATCGGGCGCGAGGCGCGCGAGGTGCTGCAACGGCGTGTCGTCCGGGCGCAGCGTTTCGAGCTGATGCTGCGCGAAGTAGCCGATGCGCAGCCCCTTGCCTTCGCGCACCTGGCCGCCGAGCGCTTCGAGCGTGCCGGCGAGCGTCTTGATCAGCGTCGACTTGCCCTGGCCGTTCGCGCCGAGCAGGCCGATGCGCTGGCCGTTCTGGATCGACAGCATCACATGATCGACGATCGGAATCTCAATGCCGTCGCTACGATAGCCGCAGCGCACGTCTTCCATCACCATCATCGGATTGGGCGCCGAATCGGGCGTGCGGAATTCGAACGTGAACGGCGAGGACGCGTGCGCGGGCGCGATCAGCTCCATCTTTTCCAGCGCCTTCACGCGGCTTTGCGCCTGGCGCGCCTTGGTGGCCTGCGCCTTGAAGCGGTTGATGTAGCTCTGCAGATGCTCGACCGTGCGCTGCTGCTTTTCATACGCGCTCTGCTGCAAAGCGATCTGCTGCGCGCGCAGCACTTCGAATTGCGAGTAGTTGCCGCCATAGCGCCTGATCTGCTGTTTTTCCAGATGCAGCGTGACGTTGCAGACCGAATCGAGAAACTCGCGGTCGTGCGAGATCACGATCAGCGTGCCGGGATAGCGATGCAGCCAGTCTTCGAGCCAGATGATCGCGTCGAGATCCAGGTGATTGGTGGGTTCGTCGAGCAGCAGCAGGTCGGAACGGCACATCAGCGCCTGCGCCAGGTTCAGCCGCATGCGCCAGCCGCCCGAGAAGCTGCTGACCGGCTCGCGGGTCTGTTCGAGCGTGAAGCCGAGGCCGAGCAGCAAGGCTTCGGCGCGCGCGGGCGCGGTGTAGCCGTCGGCGTCCGCAAACGCGGCGTGCGCTTCGCCTTCGGCCGCGCCGTCGTGCGCGGCGGAGGCCTCGGCAATGCACGCTTCGATCGCGCGCAAGGCGGCGTCGCCGTCGAGCGTGTAGTCGAGCGCGGTTTTGTCCGCGGCGGGGGTTTCCTGCGCGACGTGCGCGATCTGCCAGGTGGGCGGGATCGAAAAATCGCCGCCGTCCGCATGCAGTTCGCCGAGCAGCACGGCAAACAGCGTCGACTTGCCCGCGCCGTTCGCTCCCACCAGGCCGGCTTTTTCGCCGGGGTTGAGCGTGAACGTGGTGTTGTCGAAGAGCGGCTTGGTGCCGCGCGCGAGGCTGAACTGGTTAAAGCGGATCACGAAGAGGCCGGCTGAAGAAAACCGCTATTTTAGACCGCCGGGGCCGGCGCCGGGCGCTCAAGCGGCATCGGCCATTCGGCCGACTGTATCGGCACGGCTTTTGGCATAGACTGACGGCTTTCAGAGAGGGGAGAGCCCATGACATCGATCTATTCGTTTTCGGCGCGCACGCTGGGCGGCGAGGAAGTGAACCTCGAGCGCTATCAAGGCAAGGTGTTGCTGATCGTCAATACGGCGAGCGAATGCGGGTTCACGCCGCAATACGCGGGCTTGCAGAAGCTGTACGACGGTTACGCGGCGCGCGGGCTGACGGTGCTCGGTTTTCCGTGCAACCAGTTCGGCAAGCAGGAGCCGGGCGACGCGGCGCAGATCGGCGCGTTCTGCGAGAAGAACTACGGCGTGACCTTCCCGATGTTCGACAAGGTCGATGTGAACGGGGCGAACGCGCATCCGCTATTCCGCTATCTGACGGGCGAGGCGCCGGGCCTGCTGGGGCTCGAGGCGATCAAGTGGAATTTCACCAAGTTCCTGATCGGCCGCGACGGCGAGGTGGTCAAGCGTTATGCGCCGTTGACCAAGCCCGAGGCGATTGCCGAGGACATCGAGAAGCTGCTTTGAGTAGCTGCTTTGAGTTGCCGCGTTGAGTTGCCGCGTTGAGTTGCCGCGGAGCGTAAGGCAAGGAACCCGCGCAAATGCAACGCAGCTAGAGAATCGGCGCGAACAGCCGCGCCACGTGCATCAACACGCGCCGCAGCGCGCTCGCATGCCGGTACTCGTTGCGATCGATTTCGATCGATTCGGCGAAGTCCTCGAGCAGCATCGCCTCAACCTCTTCGGCGAAGCCGCGGTCCACGGTCAGCACCATGATCTCGAAGTTGAGCCGGAACGAGCGGTTGTCGAGATTGGCGCTGCCGATCGCGGCGGCCATGCTGTCGATCAGCACCACCTTCTGATGTAGAAAGCCCGGCTGGTAGCGAAAGATCCGGATACCCGCGCGCAGCGAGTCGTACGCATATAGCTTCGAGGCTTCGAACACGACCACGTGATCGCGCCGGCACGGAATCATGATGCGCACGTCCACGCCGCGCAGCGCGGCGAGCCGCAAGGCCGCGAATACGGCTTCGTCGGGGACGAGATAGGGCGTGGTGATCCAGATCCGCTCGCGCGCCGCGTTGATCGCTTCGACGAAAAAGAGCGAGCAGGTCTCCTGTTTGTCGGCCGGGCCGCTCGGCACCACGAGGCAGTGCATGTCGTGACCGGCCGGGCGCTCGGCGGCCGCCGGCGCGGCGGGCATGTCGAACACGGGCAATTGCTGGGTCGCCCAGTGCCAGTCCTCGGTGAACACGAACTGAATGCTCGCGACCGCGGGGCCGCGCAGCTCGATATGCGTGTCGCGCCACGGCGAGAGCGGCGGCCTCGCGCCGAGATATTCGACGCCGATGTTATGGCCGCCGACAAACGCGCGCTCGCCGTCCACCGAAACGATCTTGCGGTGATTGCGAAAGTTCAGTTGCAGCCGGTTCACGAAACGGCGATGGGTGGCGAACGGATGCATTTCCACGCCGCCCGCGGTTAGCGCCGCCACGTAGCGGTGCGGCAGATCGAAGCTGCCGATGCTGTCGTACAGGAAGTAGACACGCACGCCTTGTTTCGCCTTCGCGATCAGCACGTCCTTGAACATTTCGCCGAGCGCATCGGCGCGCACGATGAAGAACTGCACGATCACGTAGTGGCGCGCGTTTTCGATCGCCTCGAAGATCGCCTCGAAGGTCGCCGTGCCGTTCACCAGCGTGCGCACCGAGTTGCCCGGCAGAAACGGCATGCCGCCGAGCCGCGTGAGCGAATGCACGAGCCTTGCGCCGAGCGCCTGCATGGGCAGTCCCGTGGACGAAGCCTGCTCGTCCCACTCCGGCGGGTGGGCGCGTGCGCGCAGCAGTTCGTTTTCGACGCGGCGCGCGTCCGCATAGCCGGCGAACTTGCTGCGGCCGAGGAACAGGTAGGGCACCAGCGTCAGATAAGGCATCGCGACCAGCGACACGGCCCACGCAATCGCGCCTTGCGACGTGCGGGTATTCAGAATCGCGTGGCACGCCGCGACGACGCCCAGGATGTGAGCGAGGGCGACCAGCGTGCCGACGTGAAGCAGGTCGAATTGCATAGGCAGGCGAAGGGTTGAAAAGCGCGCTCCGAGTCACTTCCGGGAGTGTACTCAGACGCGCCGCGCGGCGAGCGACAAGCGTAGCCGACCGCCGCGCCCGGCCCGCGATAAACCGTTACACCGGCAGATCGGCGGCCTGGATCAGGAACACGTTGTCGTCGCCGGCGCTGGTGGAGAGCCATACCAGATCGAGGCCGCCGAACGCCGCCTCGACGTGCTGGCGCTCGTTGCCGATCTCGATCACCAGCACGCCGTTTTCGGTGAGCCAGTTGCGCGCGTCGGCGATGATCCGGCGCACGACGTCCATGCCGTCGGCGCCGCCCGCGAGCGCCATGTCCGGCTCATGCTTGTATTCGGCGGGCAGCTCCCGCATCGACGCCGCGTTCACGTAAGGCGGGTTGCTGATGATGACGTCGTAGCGCCGTTCGGCGAGCGGCGCGTACAGATCGCCTTCGAAAAGGGCGATGCGGTCGTCGAGCTTATAGTCCGCGACGTTGCGCGCGGCGACTTCCAGCGCGGGCGCCGACAGATCGACCGCGTCGATATCGGCGTTCGGAAAGGCATGCGCCGCGAGAATCGCGAGGCAGCCGGAGCCGGTGCACAGTTCCAGCACCGCGCTTACCGCCTCGGGATCTTCCACGTACGGTTGCAGGCCGTCCTGCAGCAACTCGCCGATGAACGAACGCGGCACGATCACGCGCTCGTCCACGTGGAAGCGAAAGCCGTGCATCCACGCTTCCTGCGTGATGTACGCGGCCGGCACGCGTTCGGCGGCGCGGCGCTCGATCACGTTCAGCACGGCGTCGATTTCGGCCGCGCTCAAACGCGCGTCGAGAAACGGCTCCAGCAGATCGAGCGGCAAATGCAGCGTATGCAGGATCAGATAGGCGGCTTCGTCGTAAGCATTGGCCGAACCGTGGCCGAACGACAGCCCGGCCTGGTTGAAGCGCGACACCGCGAAACGCAGCAGGTCGCGGACAGTGGAAAACGGAAGCGTCATCGCAATTAGTCCTTGTTCAGGCGATCAGTTGTTCGAGCACGCGGCGGTACACGTTTTTCAGCGGCTCGATGTGCGCGAGTTCGATATGTTCGTCGATCTTGTGGATGCTGGCGTTCAGCGGACCGAATTCGACCACCTGTTTGCAGATGCGCGCGATGAAGCGGCCGTCCGAGGTGCCGCCGGTGGTCGACAGTTCGGTGCTTACGCCGGTTTCATCCGCGATCGCCTTGGCGAGCGCATTCGACAGGTCGCCGCGCGGCGTGAGGAACGGCAGGCCGCTCACGGTCCATTGCAGATCGTATTCGAGCCCATGCCTGTCGAGGATCGCATGCACGCGCGCCTGCAGACCCTCCACGGTGCTGGCCGTCGAAAAGCGGAAGTTGAACATCACGTCCGCGTGACCCGCGATCACGTTGGTCGCGCCGGTGCCGCTGTGAATGTTCGACACCTGCCACGTGGTGGGCGGGAAGTATTCGTTGCCGTCGTCCCAACGTTCGGCGACCAGTTCCGCGAGCGCGGGCGCGAGCAGATGCACGGGGTTTTTCGCCAGATGCGGATAGGCGATGTGGCCTTGCACGCCCTTGACGACCAGCTTGCCCGACATCGAGCCGCGCCGGCCGTTCTTCACCGTGTCGCCGAACCGTTCGCTCGAAGTCGGTTCGCCGACGATGCAATAGTCCATGCGCTCGCCGCGCGCTTCCAGCGCCTCGACCACCTTGACGGTGCCGTCGGTGGCGGGGCCTTCCTCGTCGCTCGTGATCAGGAACGCGATCGAGCCGCGATGCGACGGGTGGGCCGCGACGAATTCCTCGCTCGCCACCACGAAGCCGGCGATCGACGTTTTCATGTCCGCCGCGCCGCGGCCATACAGCTTGCCGTCGCGATGGGTCGGCTCGAACGGCGCCGAGCGCCA
Organism: Paraburkholderia terricola; assembly: GCF_003330825.1. Lineage (NCBI taxonomy): Bacteria > Pseudomonadati > Pseudomonadota > Betaproteobacteria > Burkholderiales > Burkholderiaceae > Paraburkholderia > Paraburkholderia terricola. The sequence goes on along the minus strand of NZ_CP024941.1, from coordinate 2,371,802 downwards.
CTGTTCGAGCGGGCCGGTCGGCACCACGTCGGTGTGGCCGGCGAAGGCGAGCAGCTTGCCCGCGGTGCCGTCGACGCCGCGCTTGACGGCCCACAGGTTGGTCACGCCGTTCGATTCGATCGTCTCGTGTTCGAAGCCGATGGCGGACAGGCGTTCGATCAGCAGGCGCTGGCAATGCTGGTCGTCGGGCGTGACGGACGCGCGCGCGATGAGTTGTTCGGTAAGGGCGAGGGTGCCGGACATGGATTCAGTACAAGCCACTTGGAAATGAAAAAATGCCGGCTGGCGGTTGAACACCGCAGCCGGCAACGGCTTTCAGGCAACGCGGCGAGGCCGCGTGTCGACTTCTTGTTGCGTTCGGGCGTGGCTTCACGCAAACAGCGTTGCGTATTCGTCCGCGGAAAAACCGAGCGACTTGACCCGACCGTTGACCACCAGCACCGGCCGCTTGATCACCGAGGGCTTGTGGATCATCAGCGCGATCGCGCCCGACTGGGTATCGGCGGCCGCCTTCATGTCGTCGGCCAGGCCGCGCCAGGTGGTGCCGCGACGGTTCAGCAGCGCGTCGAGCTTCACGTCCTTCAGCCAGTCCTGCACGAGCGGCTCGGTCACGCCGGCTTTCTTGAAGTCGTGGAACTCGAACTCGACGCCGTGCTCTTCCAGCCACACGCGGGCTTTCTTCACGGTGTCGCAGTTCGGGATGCCGTAGACGACGGTTTTGGTGCCGCGTGCCATCAATCGCCTCGCAGCAGCTCGTTCAGGCCGACCTTGGCGCGCGTCCTGGCGTCGACCTTCTTGACGATCACGGCGCAGTACAGGCTATGCGAGCCGTCTTTCGACGGCAGGTTGCCCGCCACCACCACCGAACCCGCCGGAATGCGGCCATACGACACTTCGCCGGTTTCGCGGTCGTAAATCTTGGTGCTCTGGCCGAGGTACACGCCCATCGAGATCACCGAGTTTTCCTCGACGATCACGCCTTCCACCACTTCCGAGCGCGCGCCGATGAAGCAGTTGTCCTCGATGATGACCGGGTTCGCCTGCAGCGGCTCCAGCACGCCGCCGATGCCCACGCCGCCCGACAGGTGAACGTTCTTGCCGATCTGCGCGCACGAGCCGACGGTGGCCCACGTGTCGACCATCGAGCCTTCGTCCACATAGGCGCCGATGTTGGTGTACGACGGCATCAGCACGACGTTCCTCGCGATGAACGAGCCGCGCCGCGCGATGGCCGGCGGGACCACGCGAAAGCCGCCGGCGGCGAAGTCTTCAGCGGTGTAGTTGGCGAACTTCGACGGCACCTTGTCGTAGAACTGCGAGTAACCGCCGGCCGGCATCGGCGCGTTGTCTTCCAGGCGGAACGACAGCAGCACCGCTTTCTTCAGCCATTGATTGACGACCCAGTCGCTGTCCTTCTTCTCGGCGACGCGCAGCGCGCCCTTGTCCAGTTGCTCGATGGCGTGGGCGACGGCTTCGCGCACGTCGGCCGGCGCGGCCTTCGGCGACAGCTCGGCGCGGTTTTCCCAGGCGGTGTCGATGATGCTCTGAAGTTGTTGCGACATATGCGTGTTTTCTGAAGAGTTGAAGTCGGAAGAAGGGATGCGGTGCGGGGGCGTTAAAGCAACCTCAACCCGCGAGCGCGCGGCAAAAGTCGACGATCCGTTGCGCGCCCTGAGTGCATTCGTCGACGTCGGCGACGAGCGCCATGCGCACGAAATTGCGGCCGGGGTTCACGCCGTGCGCGGTGCGCGCGAGAAACGAGCCCGGCAGAACCGTCACATTATAGTCGGCGTACAGGCGCTGGGCGAACCCGGTATCCGTGAGGCCCGTGCGCGAGACGTCGGCCCACAGATAAAAGGCGGCGTCGGGCAGGCGCACGTCGAGCACCTCGGCGAGCATCGGCGTGACGGTGGCGAACTTGCGCACGTATTTCGCGCGGTTCTCGCGCACGTGCGCTTCGTCGTTCCAGGCGGCGATGCTGGCCGCCTGGTACACCGTCGACAAGGCCGCGCCGTGGTAGGTGCGGTAGAGCAGGAAGGCTTTCAGGATCGCCGCGTCGCCCGCCACGAAGCCCGAGCGCATGCCCGGCACGTTCGAGCGCTTGGACAGGCTCGACAGCATCACGAGCCGCTCGAAGCCGCGGCCGAGCTTGTGCGCCGCTTCGAGGCCGCCGAGCGGGGGATGGGCTTCGTCGAAATAGATTTCCGAGTAGCACTCGTCGGAGGCGATCACGAAGCCGTAGCGGTCCGACAGCGCGAACAGTTCGCGCCAGTCGTCGAGCGTGAGCACCGCGCCGGTCGGATTGCCCGGCGAGCATACGTAGAGCAGTTGCGTGCGCGCCCAGATGTCGGCCGGCACCGCCGAATAGTCGCAGGCGAAGTTGCGCGCCGGGTCGCTGTTCACGAAGTACGGCTGCGCGCCGGCCAGAATCGCCGCGCCTTCGTAGATTTGGTAGAACGGGTTCGGACAGAGTACGATCGCAGGCTCGCCTTCGGCATTGCGTTGCGGGTCGATCACGGTCTGCGCCAAGGCGAACAGCGCCTCGCGCGAGCCCGACACCGGCAGCACCTGGGTGGCGGCGTCGACCGGCGGCAGGTTGTAGCGCTGCGTGACCCATTGCGCGATCGACTCGCGCAGCGGCTGCGAGCCGATCGTTGCCGGATACGCGGCCAGGCCGCCGAGCGAGGCGACCACCGCGTCGCGGATCAGCGCCGGCGTGGGATGTTTCGGCTCGCCGATGCCGAAGCTGATGTGCGCGAGGCCGGCCGGCGGCGTGATGTCCTTGAAAAGCGCACGCAGCTTTTCGAACGGATAGGGCTGGAGGGAATCGAGGAGCGGGTTCACTGGACGGTTCGGGCCTGATCGAAGATGGGCGTGGACGGATGCAGGAAGATGCCGGCACGCGCGCCGGCGGCAAAGCGCTGACCAATGCGTTGACCAATGCGTTGACCAATGCGCGAGACAGACAGCAGCGGGACGGCGGTAAAACAGCAGCGGGACGGCAGCCAAACGGACGGCGGCGAGCGGATGATTATAGCGTGGCGCGCATGGCGTGGCGCGTGGCCGTTCGCGGTCCCATCAGCCCTCTCACGACACGGCGCAGCGCTGACAAGCGGCTGGCCGCGCCGCCCGCCAGGTGGCGCAGCGCAGGCGACGCAGCGGGAACGACGCGAGCCGCCGACGGTTCGCGCAAGAAAGAAGCAGGAGCAGCAATGGTCGTAGCAGTCGTCAAGACATTCGAGACATTCGGACGAAGCGGGCGCGATAAACCCGCGGCCCCCAACAGCAGCACCGCCGGCGGTTCCGCAAGGAGCGCGGCATGACCAACTGGCTTCGCCACGGCTGGCCGACGCTTGCGATCATGCTGGGCGCTTCGGTGTGGGGCATGATCTGGTATCCACTGCGCATGCTCGCGGCGCTCGGCGTGACCGGCACGGCGGCGAGCGCGCTGACGAGCGGCGCCGGCTGCCTGTTCGTGCTGCTGGTGCGGCGTCACGCGCTCAAGACGGTGCGCTGGCATTGGCTGCTGCCGGCGTTGGCGCTGGCGGCCGGCATCACCAATCTCGGCTTCGTGTGGGGCTCGATCCACGGCGAGGTCATGCGCGTGTTGCTGCTGTTCTATCTCACCCCGGCATGGACCGCGCTGTTCGCGCACTTCATCCTGCATGAACGCTTGACCTGGCCGGGCGCGGGCCTCGCCGCGCTGTCGCTGGCCGGCGCGATGACGATGCTGTGGTCGCCGCGGCTCGGCCTTCCCGTGCCCGGCAATCTCGCCGAATGGGCGGGCCTCGCGGGCGGCATGGGCTTCGCGATGAGCAACGTGCTGATCCTCAAGACGAGCCGCGTATTGCCCGACATGAAGCCCGAAATGCGCACCGCGACGATCTTCGGCGGCGCGGCGCTTTTCGGCGCGTGCGCGTCGTTGTTCGAGGCCATGCCCGCGCCGCCCGCCGGCGCGCATCTCGGCACCGTCGCGCTGCTGGTGCTCGGCCTCGGCTTTCTGCTGGCGTCGAACAATATGCTGGTGCAGTACGGGCTCGCGCGCGTGCCGGCCAATCGGGCCTCGATCATCATGCTGTTCGAACTCGTGGTCACGGCGTTTTCCGCGTGGCTTTTTGCTGGCGAGACGCCGGGGCCGCGCGAATGGGCGGGCGGCGCGTGCATCGTGCTGGCGTCCGCGCTGTCGAGCTGGATGCATCGCACGAGGGCTTTGCCGCCCGATCCCGCCAATCAGGACGTGAGCGCCGCCATCGATCCTGATACAGACCGTAAGGACGGTAAAAACCGTCCACGCGCGATGGTATGATTGCCCCTCATTAGCTGAAGCACGTTGGACAGCGCGTGCTCAGCGCCCATATCGCAGGGTGTTGCGGGGTGTCACGAGCCTTTGCCGTTTCGCTGCTTCGGCGCGCGGCAGGCACGGCCCTCGCGAGCCACTTTTTATTTTCCCTTTTCCAACAGCGAATCCGCCGTGCGTCTGACCTCGATCAAACTCGCTGGCTTCAAGTCATTCGTCGATCCCACGCATTTCCAGGTTCCCGGCCAGCTAGTTGGCGTGGTCGGGCCGAACGGGTGCGGCAAGTCCAACATCATCGACGCCGTGCGCTGGGTGCTCGGCGAATCGCGCGCCTCCGAGCTGCGCGGCGAGTCGATGCAGGACGTGATCTTCAATGGCTCGACCGCGCGCAAGCCGGGTAGCCGCGCCAGCGTCGAACTCGTGTTCGACAATGCCGACGGCCGCGCCGCCGGCCAGTGGGGCCAGTATGCCGAAATCGCCGTGAAGCGCGTGCTCACGCGCGACGGCACCTCGAGCTACTACATCAACAATTTGCCGGCGCGCCGCCGCGACATTCAGGACATCTTCCTCGGCACCGGCCTCGGGCCGCGCGCTTACGCGATCATCGGGCAGGGCATGATCGCGCGCCTGATCGAGGCGAAGCCGGAAGAGCTGCGCGTGTTTCTCGAGGAAGCCGCGGGCGTGTCCAAGTACAAGGAACGCCGCCGCGAGACCGAGAACCGTCTGCACGATACGCGCGAGAACCTGACGCGGGTCGAGGACATCGTCCGCGAACTCGGGGCGAATCTCGAGAAGCTGGAAGCGCAGGCGGTCGTCGCCACGCGCTACAAGGAATTGCAGGCCGACGGCGAAGAGAAGCAGCGCCTCCTGTGGCTGTTGCGCAAGAACGAAGCCGGCAGCGAGCAGGAGCGCCAGCAGCGCGCGATCGAACAGGCGCAAATCGACCTCGAGGCGCAAACCGCCAAACTGCGCGAAGTCGAGGCGCAACTGGAAACGCTGCGCGTCGCGCATTACTCGGCCAGCGACGCGATGCAGGGCGCGCAAGGCGCGCTGTACGAGGCGAACGCCGAAGTCAGCCGGCTCGAAGCCGAGATCAAGTTCATCGTCGAATCGCGCAACCGCGTGCAGGCGCAGATCGCCGCGCTCACCGCGCAACGCGAGCAGTGGCAGTCGCAAGCCGAAAAGGCGCAAGGCGATCTGGAAGAAGCGGAAGAGCAGCTGGCCGTCGCCGAGGAAAAAGCCGCGCTCGCCGAAGACGAAGCCGCTGCGAAGCACGACGCGATGCCCGCCCTCGAAGCGCGCTGGCGCGATGCGCAGACGGAGTTGAACGCCGAGCGCGGCGGAATCGCGCAGACCGAACAGGCGTTGAAACTCGAAGCCGCGCATCAGCGCAATGCCGATCAGCAATTGCAGCAGTTGCAGCAGCGTCACGAGCGCCTGAAGCTCGAGGCGGGCGGTCTCGACGCACCCGACGAAGCGCAGCTCGAAGACCTGCGCATGCAGCTCGCCGAGCACGAAGAAATTCTGCACGACGCCCAGGCGCGTCTCGCCGACGCGCAGGAAACACTGCCGCGCCTCGACGGCGAGCGGCGTGCCGCGCAGGAGCGCGTGCAGGCGGAAAGCGCGCAGATTCATCAACTGGACGCGCGTCTTGCCGCACTCAAGCAATTGCAGGAAAACGTCCAGACCGAAGGCAAGATCCAGCCGTGGCTCGAAAAGCACGAACTGAGCGGCTTGCCGCGTCTTTGGAAGAAGCTGCACGTCGAAGCCGGTTGGGAAACCGCGCTCGAAGCGGTGCTGCGCGAGCGGCTCGCCGCGCTCGAAGTATCGAATCTCGACTGGGTTAAAGCGTTCGCAACCGATGCGCCGCCCGCCAAGCTCGCGTTCTACGCGCCGCCGCTGGCCGGGCAGCCGGCGGCCGCGTCGGCCACGCTGCGGCCGCTGTTGTCGCTGGTTCGTATCGACGACGCGGGCATCCGCGCGGTGCTGAACGACTGGCTCGGCCTCGTCTTCATGGCCGACGATCTGCAGCAGGCGCTCGCCATGCGCGCGCAATTGCCCGAAGGCGGCTCGTTCGTCGTGAAGGCGGGTCACGTGGTGACGCGCGTCGGCGTGCAACTGTATGCCGCCGATTCGGAACAGGCCGGCATGCTGGCGCGTCAGCAGGAAATCGAAAACCTCGCGCGCCAGGTGCGCGCGCAGGCTTTGCTCGCCGACGAGGCGAAGGCCGCCGCGATCCGCGCCGAAGCGGCTCATACGCAAGCCACGCAGGCGCTGAGCGACGTGCGTCAGCAGGCGGAACGCGCGACGCAGCGCGTGCATGCGTTGCAGATGGACGTGCTCAAGCTCACGCAGGCGCACGAGCGCTACACCCAGCGCAGCACGCAGATTCGCGAAGAGCTCGAGGAAATCACCGCGCAGATCGAAGAGCAGCGCGCGTTGCGGGCGGAGTCGGAAGCGAACTTCGAGCGTCATGACGGCGAACTCGCCGAATTGCAGGCGCGCTTCGAGGATCATCAACTGGCGTTCGAGGCGCTCGACGAAGCCCTCACCGCCGCGCGCGCGCAATCGCGCGATCTCGACCGTGCCGCCACCGACGCGCGTTTTGCCGCGCGCAACATGGCGAATCGCATCGACGAATTGAAGCGCAGCATTCAGGTCGCGCATGAGCAGAGCGAGCGCGTCGCCGCATCGCTGGAGGACGCGCGCGCCGAACTGGAAACGATCAACGAGCAAACGGCGCACACCGGCCTGCAGGACGCGCTCGACATCCGCGCGGTCAAGGAAGAAGCGTTGCACGCCGCGCGTCTCGAACTCGACGATCTGACCGCCAAGCTGCGCGCCGCCGACGAAACCCGTCTCACCGCCGAGCGCGCGTTGCAGCCGCTGCGCGACCGCATCAACGAATTGCAGTTGAAGGAACAGGCCGCGCGTCTGAATGGCGAACAGTTCATCGAGCAACTGGCCGCGGCCGGCGTCGATGAAGCCGAACTGCAAGCCAAGCTCACGCCGGACATGAAGCCGTCGTACCTGCAAGGCGAGGTCACGCGCATCAACAACGCGATCACGGCGCTCGGGCCGGTCAACATGGCCGCGCTCGACGAACTGAAAGCGGCGACCGAACGCAAGTCGTTCCTCGACTCGCAATCGGCCGATCTGACGAGCGCGATCGAAACGCTCGAGGACGCGATCCGCAAGATCGACGGCGAAACGCGCACGCTCCTGCAAGGCACCTTCGACGAAGTGAACCGTCATTTCGGCGAACTGTTCCCGCGTCTGTTCGGCGGCGGGCAGGCCAGGCTGATCATGACCGGCGACGAAATTCTCGACGCCGGCGTGCAGGTCATGGCGCAGCCGCCGGGCAAGAAGAATTCGACCATTCATCTGCTGTCGGGCGGCGAAAAGGCGCTGACCGCCACCGCGCTGGTGTTCGCGATGTTCCAGCTGAATCCGGCGCCGTTCTGTCTGCTCGACGAAGTGGACGCGCCGCTCGACGACGCCAACACGGAACGTTTCGCGAACCTCGTGCGCGCGATGTCGGACAAAACCCAGTTCCTGTTCATCTCGCACAACAAGATCGCGATGGAAATGGCGCAGCAGTTGATCGGCGTGACCATGCAGGAGCAGGGCGTCTCGCGGATCGTGGCCGTCGACATGGAAACGGCTGCCGGTTTCGCCCAGAATATCGTTTGAGTTTTCGTTTGAGTCGAGCATCGCGGGCGCCCGCGTTCAGCGCAGCGGCCATCGGCCGCGCGACACGTGGAGCGGGCGCAGCGCCGCGCATATAAAAGAATTGCTGATGGAGCATGCATGGACGAGTTGACACTCGGTTTGATCGGCGCGGGTGCCGTGGTGGTCGGGGGCGTGGTCGTGTACAACGCGTGGCAGGGCGCCAAGGTGCGCCGCAAGATGCCGCGACCGATGCCGGCCGATACCGCTGAAAGCTTCGCGCGGGACGATCAGCAGGAACAAAGCCCGTTCATCGAACCGGCCCGGCCGACCACGCGGCGCGAGCCGGTGGCGGGTTCCGATGCGGCGGCGGAAACGGCGGCTGCGCGCGTCGAGCCGACATTCGGCGCGAGCGCCGCGCCGCTCGATACGCCGGCCGATATTCAGGCCGAGACGACCTCGCCGAACGGGTATCCGGACGCCGGGAGCGGAGCCGAGGCGGCTGATGCCGGCAAGATGTCCAAGGCCGGCAAGGCCGCGACCGGAACGCCAGCAGGCCAGCCAGCAGGTCGGCAAGCGCACGAGCCGGTCGAGCCGATCATGCCCGCCGCCACGACCATTTCGTCGGCGCCGCCCGCCATCGTCGATCGCCGCATCGACTGTATCGTGCCGATTCGTCTGAACGGCCCGGTCGCCGGCGACAAGGTGATTCCGCTCGCGCAACGTCTGCGCCGCGCCGGCAGCAAGCCGGTGCATATCGAAGGCAAACCCGAGGGCGGCGCGTGGGAACTGCTGCAAAACGGCGCGCGCTATGAAGAACTGCGCGCGGCCGCGCAATTGGCCAATCGCAGCGGGGCGCTCAACGAACTGGAGTTCTCCGAGTTCGTGACCGGCGTGCAGCACTTCGCCGACGCGCTCGATGCGTCGCCGGAATTTCCCGACATGCTCGAAACGGTGGCGATGGCGCGCGAACTCGACGGTTTCGCCGCGCAATGCGACGCGCAGTTGTCGATCAACGTACTCTCGGATGGCGCGCCGTGGTCGGCGAATTACGTGCAGGCGGTTGCGTCGCAGGACGGCTTGCTGCTCTCGCGCGACGGCACGCGCTTCGTCAAGCTGGACGCGAAGCAAAGCCCGGTGTTCATGCTGCAATTCGGCGACACCAACTTCCTGCGCGACGACCTCACCTACAAGGGCGGGCAGATGATCACGCTGGTGCTCGACGTGCCGGTGGCCGACGAGGACATCCTGCCGTTCCGTCTGATGTGCGACTACGCGAAATCGCTGGCCGAGCGTATCGGCGGGCGGGTGGTCGACGACGGCCGCCGTCCGTTGCCTGAAACCGCGCTGCTCGCCATCGAAAAACAGTTGATGACGCTTTACGCCAAGCTCGAGCAGGCGGGCATTCCGGCCGGTTCGCCGGCCACGCGGCGCTTGTTCAGCCAGTAAGTCCAGCGCATTGCAGGTTGTGTCAGACGGCCGCACGATGTGCGGCCGTCCGCGTTTGAGGAACGCGCATCGCGGCGCTTGGTGGGGCGCTTCATGCGACGCTTGGTGCGGCGCTTTGGCGGGCCGCTTGCCGGTAAAGCCGGGCGCGAGAAACTGGCCGTTCGGCCGATGTAAAGGGGCACGCTTCCTGCGATAATCCAATGTCTGAATTTCATTGAAAAGACCTTCCGACAGCATGGCCCGAACCTCCGTCCCCAATCCAGCAACCAGCGCTCCGGCAGAACGGGCCGCGTGGCTGCGCGCGGAACTCGAACGCGCGAACTACGCGTATTACGTGCTCGATCAGCCGGATCTGCCGGACGCGGAATACGACAAGCTCTTCAAGGAGTTGGAGCAGATCGAGGCGGAGCACCCGGACCTGATCGTGCCGGATTCACCCACCCAGCGCGTGGGCGGCGAGGCGGCGAGCGGCTTCGAGCCGGTCCTGCACGATCAGCCCATGCTGTCGCTGAACAACGGCTTTGCCGACGAAGACATCGTCGCGTTCGACAAGCGCGTCGGCGACACGCTCGGCAACAACGCGAAAGAGCCGCCGGTGCCGGTCGATTACGCGACCGAGTTGAAGTTCGACGGCCTCGCCATTTCGCTGCGTTACGTCGACGGCACCTTCGTCCAGGCGGCCACGCGCGGCGACGGCACCACCGGCGAGAACGTCACCGAGAACGTCCGCACGATCCGCTCCATTCCGCTCAAGCTAAAAGGCAAGCGCGTGCCGCACATTCTCGACGTGCGCGGCGAAGTGCTGATGTTCAAGCGCGATTTCGAGCGCCTGAACGAACGGCAACGCGCGGCGGGGCACAAGGAGTTCGCCAATCCGCGCAATGCGGCGGCGGGCAGTCTGCGGCAACTCGATTCGAAGATCACCGCGCAGCGGCCGCTGTCGTTTTTCGCTTATGGAATCGGCGTGCTCGACGGCATGGAGATGCCGGCCACGCATAGCGAACTGCTCGACTGGTACAAGGAACTCGGTTTGCCGGTGAACGGCGAACGGGCGGTGGTGAAGGGCGCCGCGGGTTTGCTGGCATTCTTCCACGGCGTCGGCGAGAAGCGCGACCAGTTGCCCTACGACATCGACGGCGTGGTCTACAAGGTCAACCGTCGCGATGAGCAGGACGCGCTCGGCTTCGTATCGCGCGCGCCGCGCTTCGCGTTGGCGCACAAATTCCCCGCGCAGGAAGCGCTGACCAAACTCGTCGCGATCGACGTGCAGGTGGGCCGGACCGGCGCGATCACGCCGGTCGCGCGGCTGGAGCCGGTGTTCGTCGGCGGCGCGACGGTGACGAACGCCACGCTGCACAACGAAGACGAAATACGCCGCAAGGACATCCGCATCGGCGACACGGTAATCGTGCGGCGTGCGGGCGACGTGATTCCCGAGGTGGTGAGCGCGCTGCTCGACCGTCGCCCGGACGACGCCCGCGAATTCGTGATGCCCACGCATTGTCCGGTGTGCGGCTCGAACATCGAACGGCTGCCGGACGAGGCGATCGCGCGGTGCACCGGCGGACTGTTCTGCCCCGCGCAGCGCAAGCAGGCGCTGTGGCACTTCGCGCAGCGGCGCGCGCTGGACATCGACGGGCTGGGCGAAAAGATCATCGATCAACTGGTCGAGCAGAACCTGGTGCGCACGCCGGCCGATCTCTTCAACCTCGGTTTCGCAACGCTCGCCGAACTCGACCGCTTCGCCGAAAAGTCCGCGCAGAATCTGCTCGACTCGCTCGACAAGGCCAAACACACTACGCTGGCGCGCTTCATTTACGCGCTCGGCATTCGTCATGTGGGCGAGTCGACGGCGAAGGATCTGGCGAAGCACTTCGGCTCGTTGAATCCGATCATGGATGCATCCGTCGAAGCCTTGCTGGAGGTCAACGACGTGGGGCCGGTGGTCGCGGAGTCGATTCATCAGTTTTTCGCCGAGGAACACAACCGCACGGTCATCGAGCAACTGCGCGCGCCAGGCAAGGTAACGTGGCAGGAGGGGCCGCCCGCGCCGAAAGCGCCGCAAGGCGTGCTGGCCGGCAAGACGGTGGTGCTGACCGGCACCTTGCCTTCGCTGGCCCGCGAAGAGGCGAAGGAAATGCTGGAAGCGGCCGGCGCGAAAGTGGCGGGGTCCGTGTCGAAGAAAACGGACTATGTGGTGGCGGGCGCCGAAGCCGGCAGCAAGTTGGCGAAGGCCGAGGAACTCGGCATTCCGGTACTCGACGAAGATGGTATGCGTAAGCTCCTGGAGGGGCAGTTATGATCCGCGAAATTCTCAAGATGGGCGATCCGCGTCTTTTGCGCATTGCCGATCCGGTCGATCACTTCGATACGCCGGAACTCCATGAACTCGTCCAGGACATGTTCGAGACCATGCACGATGCGAACGGCGCGGGGCTCGCCGCGCCGCAGATCGGCGTCAACCTGCAGGTGGTGATCTTCGGCTTCGGGAGCAACGAACGCTATCCCGACGCGCCGCCGGTGCCCGAAACGGTGCTGATCAATCCGACCATCACGCCGGTCTCGCTGGATATGGAAGAGGGCTGGGAAGGCTGCCTGTCGGTGCCGGGCCTGCGCGGCGCGGTGAGCCGGTTCTCGATGATCAAGTATCACGGCTTCGATCAATTCGGCAAGCCGATCGATCGCGTCGCCGAGGGCTTTCACGCGCGGGTCGTGCAACACGAATGCGATCACCTGATCGGCAAGCTGTACCCGATGCGGATCAACGATTTCGCGAAGTTCGGCTTCACCGAGATCCTGTTTCCGGATATGGATCCGAATAGCGACGATTGAGGCTGTGTTTCCGAATCGCGGCATAAAAAACCCACGCGCTTGCGTGGGTTTTTTGTTGGGCGTCAAGCCGTTCGCGGTGTCGTTTCCGGCTGCTCTTCCGGCTGCTCGACCGGCCAGCCGAACGCGTTAAAACGACTCGTCCGGCGACAGATAGCGCCATTGTCCCGGCGGCAGCGCGCCGAGCGTCACCCGTCCCATCCGCACGCGCTTCAGTCCGACCACCTCGAGGCCGACCAGCTCGCACATGCGGCGGATCTGGCGCTTCTTGCCTTCGCGCAGCACGAAACGCAACTGCTCGCCGTTTTGCCAACTGACCTGCGCGGGTTTCAGCGGCACGTCGTCGAGCGACAGGCCGTGGCGCAGCAACGCAAGGCTTTCGGGCGGGAAGTGGCTTTCGACATCGACGGTGTGTTCGCCGTACGACACGCGCACCAGATATTCCTTGTCGATCTCCGAATGGCCGCCGATCAGTTGCTTGGCGATGCGGCCGTCCTGCGTCAGCACCAGCAGGCCGGTCGAATCGATGTCCAGCCGTCCGGCCGGCGCCAATTGCCGCAGATGCGCGACCGAGAAGCGAATCGCGGAGCGGTCGCCTTCCCAGCGGTTTTCCGGCGTGACCAGCGTGATGGCCGGCTGATAGCCGTCTTCCGCCTGGCCCGACACGAAGCCGACCGTTTTATGGACCAGCACGGTGACCTGGCTCGCTTGCGCGGCTTCGGCGGCGGGGTCGATCTCGATGCGCTGATCCGGACGAACCTTGGTGCCGAGCGTGTCGATCCGCTCGCCGTCCACCAGCACCCAGCCTTTCTCGATCCACTCGTCGGCTTCGCGGCGTGAGCACAGGCCGAGTTCCGACATCAGCTTGGACAGGCGCAAGGTGCCGGGCGCGTCTTCGTAATCGCGACGCGGCGTGCGCGGGGCTGCGTCCATCTCGGGATTGCGTTTGGTGCGCGTTGCGGGCGCCGTGCCGCTCGGCTTGTCCGCACGCGCGGGGCGGTCGTCGCCGAAACGGCGCGAGGCGGCCGGCAGCGTTTTGTCGACACTGCGGGCAGGGCGCTCGGCGCGTTCGCCACGTTCGCCGGTTCGCGCCGGGCGGTCGCCGAATTCGCGTTTGGCCGGCGCGCGTTCGCCGCGATCGTCGCGCGGTGCGCGCGCCGGACGGTCGGAGCGGTCGCCATAGCCGCTCTTGACGGGTTTTGCGAAGCCGCGCTCGCCACGCTCGGACGAGCCGCGCTCACCCTCGAAACGGCGCGGCGCGCTGTCGCTGCGCGGTGCCCGCTCGCCGCCGGAGCGGCGCTCTTGCGGGGCGCCTCGGTCGCTACCGAAGCGCGGACGGTCAGCGCCCTCGTGTTCGCGTCGCGCCGGACGTTCGCCGCGCGGTCCGCCCTCCGATGGGCGGCCTGCGCCTGGGCGCGGTCCGGTGAACGAACGGCGTTCGCCTTCATCGCGGCGCGGCGCGCGGTTGCCTTCGATGCTGCGGGGCGCGCGGTCGGTGCGGTTACCAGCGCCTTCGAAACGGCGGGGAGCGCGTTCGGCCCGATCGCCTGTGCCTTCGAAACGGCGCGGCGGGCGGTCGGTGCGGTCTCCGGCACCTTCAAACCGACGCGGAGCCCGTTCGCCTCGATCGCCAGCGCCTTCAAAGCGTCGGGGCAGGCGTTCGGTGCGATCGGCCGCACCTTCAAAACGGCGTGGGGCCCGTTCGGCGCGGTCCCCTGTACCTTCAAAACGGCGTGGGGCACGTTCGGTGCGATCGCCCGTACTTTCAAAACGGCGGGGAGCCCGTTCGGCGCGGTCCCCTGTACCTTCAAAACGGCGTGGGGCCCGTTCGGTGCGATCGGCCGCACCTTCAAAACGGCGGGGAGCCCGTTCGGCACGGTCCCCTGCACCTTCGAATCGACGCGGTGTGCGCTCGCCGCGATCTCCAGCACCTTCAAAGCGACGGGGAGCCCGTTCGGCGCGGTCCTCTGCACCTTCAAACCGACGCGGCGCGCGCTCGCCCTCGGCGCGTCGCGGAGCCCGCTCGCCACTACCTTCGAAACGTCGCGGCGCGCCGCCGGCGCCTTCACGCCGCGGCGGTCGATCCGAGGTCGTCCGGCGCGGCCCACCCGCATCCCGCTCGCGCGAAAACGACCCTTCCGCGCGCGGCGCGCGCGCGCCGGCGCCCGCAGGTTTCCCGCCCGCCGGCCGCTTGCCGCCGCCCGCCGCCTTGCCGGCGCCTTCACCCCGTGCCCCGCTAAAGCCCGCCGTCGACGGTGACGGCTTGGGTCCGACCGGACGCGTCGGCTTACGCGCCGACGTGCTTCCGGTACGGACAGGGGCGCGTTCGGACGAAGCCGGCCGCGGGTGCTTGGCTGTTAATTTGACTCGCATGAAATCTCACACTGCGATCGCGCGCAGCAGTTCGGTCTCGACCTGAATTTGCAGGCGGTTGTCCGACAGACCGTTTCCATCCAGCAGGAACACGTCCTCGACGCGTTCGCCGAGCGTGTTGATCCGCGCCGACGCGACGCCGACCCGGTGCTCGGCCAGCACGCGCGCGATCGAATAAAGAAGGCCTGGCCGGTCGTTCGCCGACACGGACAGGATGTAGTATTGGCCGCGCTCGTCGGCCCGAAGATCGACGCGCGGCGTAACAGGGAAGGTCCGCGACAGCCGCGACAAACGGCCTTTCGACGGCCCGGGGAGCAGGGTGCCGTCGCCGGTGAGGCGCGCGGTCAGTTCCTGTTCGACCAGATTGGCAATATCGCGATAATGCACGTCTTCTTCGGTGTGCGCGACGAGGAAATTATCGAGCGCATATCCGTGGCGGGTCGTGCTGACGCGCGCATCGAGCACCGACAGGCCGTTGCGGTCGAAATACGCGCAAATGCCGGCAAACAGATCGGGCTGGTCTTTCACGTACACCAGCACCTGGAGCGCCTCGCCGATCGGCGACGGACGCGCCCGCACGATCGGTGTAGGCGTTTCGACATGGCGATACAGCACGCGCGTCTGCCATGCGATGTCCGCGGCGTCATGGCGCAGGAAATAGCCGACGTCCAACTGATCCCACAACGCCTTTTGTGCGCCTTCCGGCACGGTTTCGAGACGCAGCAGCGCGAGCGCCTCTTCCTGGCGCGATTTCAGTTCGGAATGCGCGTCCGGCCGCGCGCCGCCGAGCACCGCGAGGGTGGCGCGGTACAGGTCCTCGAGCAGCTTGCCTTTCCAGGTGTTCCAGACTTTCGGGCTGGTGCCGCGAATGTCGGCCACCGTCAGCAGATAGAGCGTGGTAAGCCGGCGCTCGGTGCCGACCAGTTCGGCAAAGCGCTTGATGACTTCCGGGTCGCTCGTGTCCTGCTTTTGCGCGACCTGGCTCATGGTCAGGTGCTGCTGAACCAGCCATACGACCAGTTCGCCGTCCTCGCCCTCGATGCCGTGATTGCGGCAGAAGCGTCGCGCGTCGGCCATGCCTAGCTGCGAGTGGTCGCCGCCGCGGCCCTTGGCGATGTCGTGAAACAGCGCCGCCACGTACAGTACCCAAGGGCGGTCGAGGTTGGCGATCAACTGACTGCAGAACGGATATTCGTGCGCGTGCTCGGCCACCGCGAAACGGCGCAGATTACGCAGCACCATCAGAATGTGCTGATCGACGGTGTAGACGTGATACAGGTCATGCTGCATCTGTCCGACGATGCGCCGGAAATTCAGCAGATAGCGCCCGAGCACGCTGGTCTGGTTCATCAGGCGCAGCGCGTGCGTGATGCCGGCCGGCTGCTTCAGGATCTCCATGAAGAGTCGCCGGTTTTCCGGATCGCGCCGCCAGTGCTGATCCATCGCGTCGCGGGCGTTGTAGAGCGCGCGCAAGGTACGCGCTGACAGGCCCTTCACGCCAGGTGTCTGTTCGTACAGCAGGAAGGCTTCGAGGATCGCATTCGGCTCGCGCTCGAACACGTCGTCGCTGGCGATCTCCAGCATGCCCTGCTTCTCGACGAAACGATCCGACAACACGCGGGTAATGCCGCTGGTGCTGGGGAAAAGCTGCGCCTCGATGTTCTGGATCAGGATCGTGGCGAGTTGCGTGACGGCCTTGGCGGACCAGTAATAGCGGCGCATCAGCTGTTCGCTGGCGCGCTTGGTGGCGGTCGGCTTGTAGCCGAAACTTTCGGCCACCGCCGTTTGCAGGTCGAACACCAGAATGTCCTGACGACGCCCGGCGGTCACATGCAGGCGGGCGCGCAGCGATTTGAGGAAGCCTTCGTTGCGGCGCAGTTCGCGTGCTTCGCGCTCGGTGATCAGGCCGCGCGCTTCCAGTTCGCGCCAGCTGCTGCCGAACCCGGCCGCCTGGGTGATCCACAGAATCAGTTGCAAATCGCGCAGACCGCCCGGGCTTTCCTTGATGTTCGGCTCGAGCGCGTAAGGCGTGTCCTGAAACTTGGCATGGCGCTGACGCATTTCCAGCACTTTCGCCTGGAAGAACGCGCGCGGGTCGAGCGCCTCGCGATAGCGCTTGCCGAAGTCGTTGAACAGTGCCGTGCTGCCCGTGATGCGTCGCGCTTCCAGCAGCGACGTGCGCACGGTGACGTCGTTGGCGGCTTCCTCGAGACATTGCGAGACGCTGCGCACGCTGCTGCCGAGTTCCAGCCCCAAATCCCACGCGAGGCTGATAAAGCGCTCGATGCGCGCTTCCAGGTGCGCGATCGGCGTGTCGGGCAGCAACACGAGGATGTCGATGTCCGAGTGCGGCGCGAGTTCGCCCCGCCCATAGCCGCCGACGGCCAGCAACGCCAGTTCCGGCGGCAGTTCGCAGGTGTTCCAGGCGGCGCGCAGCGACTCGTCGGTGGTGCGCGCGAGCGCGGCCATCAACGCGTCGACGTTGGTGGCCGTCTTGAAGCGTTCCAGCAACTGGGCTTTGGCCACTTTGTAGTCCGCCTTGAGCGACGTGGCATGGGATGGGGCGACGGCTGGAACACTACTCATTGGCAGAAGGGCGAGGTCGGAAGTCGTTCAGGCGGTGGCCGCGACGACCGGCGGACGCGCGGGCGTGCCGGCGGACACGGTGAGCACGTCATGGCCGGTTTCCGTGACGAGGATCGTGTGTTCCCACTGCGCCGACAGGCTGCGGTCCTTGGTCTTGACGGTCCACTGGTCCGGCATGGTGCGGATGTCGCGACGGCCGGCGTTGATCATCGGCTCGATCGTGAAGATCATGCCCGCCTGCAGTTCCAGCCCGGTGCCGGGGCGGCCGTAATGCAGGATCTGCGGGTCTTCGTGGAACACGGTGCCGATGCCGTGGCCGCAATATTCGCGCACTACGCTGTAGCCGTGGCCCTCGGCATGCTTCTGGATCGCATAGCCGATGTCGCCCAGATGCGCGCCCGGGCGCACCTGATCGATACCGAGCCACATGCATTCGAAGGTGGTCTGCACGAGCCGCCTGGCCAGGATCGAGCCCTCGCCGACAATGAACATGCGGCTGGTGTCGCCGAAATAGCCTTCCTTGATGACCGTGACGTCGATATTCAGCGCGTCGCCGTTCTTCAGCGTCTTGTCGCCCGGAATGCCGTGGCAGATCACGTCGTTGACGGAGATGCAGGTGGCTTTCGGATAGGGCGGATAGCCGGGCGGCTGATAGTTCAGGGGCGCCGGAATCGTGCCCTGTTCCTTCAGCATGTATTCGTGGCACAGACGGTCGAGTTCACCGGTGGTGATGCCGGCCGTGACGAACGGCGTGATGTAGTCGAGCACTTCGCTCGCAAGCTTGCAAGCGACGCGCATTTGCGCGATATCGTGTTCGTTTTTGAGCGTAATAGCCATGAGCCGGGCCTGAAATGCGATTTATTGCGAGATTATCGCACCATATTCCGGCTGCCGCAGGGTTTTGCGATAGGCGCGGCGGCTTGGCGGGCGTGTTTTCAGCGGCTTGCGGCAAGCATGGACGAGCGTTCGGATGCAACCCGGTTGCGGCAAAGGGAGCCGCCGGGCAGGTTGAGTCGGCCGATAGTCACGTGCTATAATCTTTGGCTAAGTCGATCCCTGTCTTGCTTTGTGTTTCTCGGTATGAGTGAGGGCGCAGGAGCAGGAGGGAGGACTACTCGTAGTGCTGGTTGCCTGTGCTACGGGGTGAAGCAGCAGTAAAAAGAGGCAGCAGATTAGCAGCAACTCGCAAGCCGGCGCACCCAGGGTGTCCGTCGCGTTCAGCCACAAAGGCGGCGCGGCCGATACGGCAGCCGGCTTAAGACCCAACCCTCGCGGAGATTTTCATGGCAGTTACCATGCGTCAAATGCTGGAAGCCGGTGTCCACTTCGGTCACCAAACGCGCTTCTGGAATCCGAAGATGGCCCCCTTCATTTTCGGCCATCGCAACAAGATTCACATCATCAACCTCGAAAAGACGCTGCCGATGTACAACGACGCGCTGAAGTATGCGCGTCAACTGGCGGCAAACCGCGGCACGATCCTGTTCGTCGGCACGAAGCGTCAATCGCGCGACACGATCGCTGAAGAAGCGCAGCGCGCCGGCATGCCGTACGTCAACGCGCGCTGGCTCGGCGGCATGCTGACCAACTTCAAGACGCTGAAGGTATCGATCAAGCGCCTGAAAGACATGGAAGCGGCGCTGGAAGCCGGCGAAACCGAACGCATGAGCAAGAAGGAAGCGCTGCTGTTCGAACGCGAAATGGCCAAGCTGCAAAAGTCGATCGGCGGCGTGAAGGACATGGGCGGTATTCCGGACGCGATCTTCGTGGTCGACGTCGGTTACCACAAGATTGCCGTCACCGAAGCCAACAAGCTCGGCGTGCCGGTCATCGCCGTGGTCGACACGAACCACTCGCCGGAAGGCATCGACTACGTGATCCCGGGTAACGACGACGCCAGCAAGGCTGTCGCTCTGTACACGGCTGGCGTGGCTGACGCGATTCTCGAAGGCCGTGCGAATGCGGTCAACGAAGTGGTGCAGGCTGCACGTGGCGGCGACGGCGACGAGTTCGTCGAGGTCAACTCGGAAGCGTAAAGCTGCCCCGTGTCCGGCAAAAAAGGGGGCTTTCTACAGGCCCCCTTTTTTTAAGCCGCGACGTCGTGGTGGGGCGCTGTTCATGGCGGCCAGAACTGGCCGAGGCGGTGCCCAAAGCGTTGTCTGTGAAAAATACACACAGCGCTGAAACGAATTCTTGCCCCCGGTATCGAAGTCCGGGCGGCGTGTCAAAGACGGAACTCAAGGAGCAAATGATGGCGGCAATTACCGCAAGCATGGTTGCAGAACTGCGCGCAAAGACCGACGCGCCGATGATGGAATGCAAGAAGGCGCTGACGGAAGCCGACGGCGACATGGCGCGCGCCGAGGAATTGCTGCGCGTGAAGCTGGGCAACAAGGCCAGCAAGGCGGCATCGCGCGTGACGGCTGAAGGCGTGGTTGCGTCGTTCATCGGCGGCAATGCGGGTTCGCTGGTCGAGCTGAACTGCGAAACCGACTTCGTTTCGAAAAACGACGACTTCCTCGCGTTCTCGAAGAAGGTCGCCGAGCTGGTCGCCACGCAAAACCCGGCTGACGTCGCCGCGCTGGCGGCACTGCCGCTGGACGGCCAGACGGTCGACGCAGTGCGCCTCGCGCTGGTCGGCAAGATCGGTGAAAACCTGTCGATCCGCCGTTTCGTGCGTTTCGAAACCCCGAACAAACTGGCGGCGTACCTGCACGGCACGCGTATCGGCGTGCTGGTCGAATACACCGGCGCGGACGAGCAGGTCGGCAAGGACGTCGCCATGCACATCGCCGCGATGAAGCCGGTTTCGCTGTCGTCGGACGACGTGCCTGCGGACCTGATCGCCAAGGAGCGCAGCATTGCCGAGCAGAAGGCCGCCGAATCGGGCAAGCCGGCTGAAATCGTCGCCAAGATGGTCGACGGCAGCGTGCAGAAGTACCTGAAGGAAGTGTCGCTGCTGAACCAGACGTTCGTTAAGAACGACAAGCAGACGATCGAGCAGATGCTCAAGGCCGGCAATGCGAGCGTCCAGAAGTTCGCGCTGTTCGTGGTCGGCGAAGGCATCGAGAAGAAGCAGGACGACTTCGCGGCCGAAGTGGCTGCTCAAGTCGCTGCTGCAAAGCAACAATAAGTCTTATATCGAAGCTTCATCGTAGTATCGTTGGACCCGCGGCGGAGCAAGACTTTGCCGCGGTCGGCGGCGCCGCAAGGCTGCGCGCGGGTTGGTCCCGGCCGCGCGGCCGCCGGCGAACCCCAGGGTTCGTGAATTTGGCGGCGCTTGCCCGAATCAGCGTTTCACCCCTACATTAGTCCCTTGTTGTTGCCCTGTTCTGCGCGATCTGGATACCCCTATGCCCATTGCCTATAAACGCGTCCTGCTCAAACTCTCCGGTGAAGCTCTGATGGGCGACGATGCCTTCGGCATCAATCGCGCGACCATCGAACGAATGGTGGCGGACGTGGCCGAAGTGGTCCGTCTCGGAACGCAGCTGGCCGTGGTGATCGGCGGCGGTAATATTTTTCGCGGCGTAGCAGGCGGCGCGGCCGGCATGGATCGCGCCACGGCTGACTACATGGGCATGCTGGCCACCATGATGAACGCGCTGGCGTTGCAGGACGCAATGCGCCACGCCGGTATCGAAGCACGCGTGCAATCCGCGCTGCGCATGGACCAGGTGGTCGAGCCGTACATCCGGCCCCGCGCGATTCGCCAACTGGAAGAAGGCAAGGTCGTGATTTTCGCGGCCGGCACCGGCAACCCGTTCTTCACGACGGATACGGCCGCCGCGCTGCGCGGCTCCGAAATCGGCGCGGAAGTCGTGCTGAAGGCCACCAAGGTGGACGGCGTCTATTCCGCCGACCCGAAAAAAGACCCGAGCGCCACCCGTTACACCACGATCAGCTTCGACGAGGCGATCGGCCGCAACCTGCAGGTGATGGACGCCACGGCATTCGCGCTGTGCCGCGACCAGAAGCTGCCGATCCGCGTGTTTTCGATCGTCAAGCCGGGCGCGCTCAAACGTATCGTACAAGGCGAGGACGAGGGCACCCTCGTCCACGTGTAAACTCTCGTTCACATAACGTGGGCTTTAGCGCGAGCAGTGGCCGCCGCATATCGCGCGCGCTGGCCGGCTCGCACCGTTTTGAAGGTTCGGAGGTTTAAAAATGTCTGTGGCTGATATCCGCAAGGGCGCTGAGCAAAAGATGCAGCGTTCCATCGACGCGTTCAAGAACGACCTGTCGAAGATCCGCACGGGCCGTGCGCACACTGGCCTGCTCGATCATATCCAGTGCGATTACTACGGTTCGCCGGTGCCGATCTCGCAGGTCGCGAACCTGACGCTGATCGACGCACGCACGATCGGCGTGCAGCCGTGGGAAAAGAAGATGGTGCAGGTCGTCGAAAAGGCGATCCGCGAGTCGGACCTCGGTCTGAACCCCGCCACGCAAGGCGACGTGATCCGCGTCCCGATGCCCGCGCTCACCGAGGAACGCCGCCGCGAACTGACGAAAGTGGTCAAGAGCGAAGCCGAAACGGCCAAGGTCGCCGTGCGCAACCTGCGCCGTGACGCCAACGAGCAACTCAAGAAGCTCGTGAAAGACAAGGAAATTTCAGAAGACGACGAGCGTCGAGCGGGTGACGATATTCAGAAGCTGACGGACAAGTTCGTCGCTGAAATCGACAAGCTCGTCGTGACCAAGGAAGCCGAGATCATGACGGTCTGAGGCCGTCTGGCTCAGTACCTTCACGGTTTCCACTTCTTTATTTGCAGTCACTGTCCCGACGGCCATGACCTATACCAGCTCAACCGTGCGCGTGCCTGATGTCGCCGCGGTGCCGCGACATATCGCGATCATCATGGACGGCAATGGCCGTTGGGCCACCCAGCGGCGCCTGCCGCGCGTGGCCGGCCATACGCGCGGCGTCGACGCGGTGCGTGCGGCCGTCGAGGCATGCGCCCGGCAGGGCGTCGAATATCTGACGCTGTTCGCCTTCAGCTCCGAGAACTGGCGCCGTCCGAACGACGAAGTCTCGTTCCTGATGCGCCTGTTCGTCACCGCGCTGGAGCGCGAAATCGGCAAGCTGCACGCGAACGGCATCCGGTTGCGCGTGGTGGGCGACCTGTCCAAATTCGACACCCGCATCCGCGATCTGATCAAGCGCGCGGAATCGAAGACCGCGCGCAATACCCGTCTCACACTGACCATCGCCGCCAATTACGGCGGGCGCTGGGACATCATGCAGGCTACCCGCAAGCTCGCCGAGCAATCGGCGCTGGCGGGCAAGGCGGTCGAGATCAACGAGGAATCGTTCGCCGAACACCTCTCCATGGCTTATGCGCCCGAGCCGGACCTGTTCATCCGCACGGGCGGCGAGCGCCGCGTCAGCAACTTCCTGCTGTGGCAACTCGCGTACACCGAGTTCTATTTCACCGACACCTTCTGGCCGGACTTCGACGCCGACGCGCTCGGCCACGCCATCGCATCGTACGCCGAGCGTGAGCGCCGCTTCGGCCGCACCAGTGCTCAACTCGAGCCGCAATCGCAAAACGTCGATTCGCTCCCATGCTAAGAACCCGTGTCATCACGGCGATCATTCTGCTGGCGGTGTTCCTGCCAGTCACGCTGTTCGCGCCGGTGGGCGCGTTCGGCGCGCTGATCGCCTTTGTCGTCGTGTTCGCCGCATGGGAGTGGGCGCGCCTGCTGAAGCTGGGCGGCGCGGGCCCGGTGATTTACGCGCTGGTCGCCGCGGTGGCCCTGGTGGCGAGCACGTGGCTCGGCGCTGGTGTCGAGAAACCCCGGCCGCTCTTTCAGGCGGCCGCCATTTTCTGGCTGATCGCGGGGCCTTATGTGCTGCTACGCAAGCCGGCGCTCGCTCAGGGCGCCTGGCGCGCCTTCCTGTTCCTTGCCGGCATTGTGGTATTCGTCGCGTGCTGGCATGCTCTCGTCGCCGCGCGCATGAAGGGCGTGCCGTTCGTGCTGTCGCTGCTCCTATTGGTATGGCTGGCCGATATCGGCGCATACTTCTCGGGAAAAGCGTTCGGAAAACACAAGCTGGCGCCAGCCATCAGTCCGGGCAAGACCTGGGAGGGCGCGATCGGCGGCTGGCTGGTGGTGATGATCGTCGCGGCGGCGGCGGTCTTTTTGCAGGCGTTCGAGCCGACGCTGTATTCTGCGCTGCTGGCGCAACTGGGCGCCGTACGCACGCTGCTCGCACTGACCTTGCTGGTGGCATTCAGCGTGGTGGGCGACCTGTTCGAATCGATGTTGAAACGCCAGGCCGGAGTGAAGGATTCAAGCGGCCTGTTGCCGGGGCACGGCGGCGTGCTCGATCGCATCGACGCATTGTTGCCGGTGCTGCCGCTTGCCATGCTGTTGCTCGGCTAGAGAAAGAGATATGCAAAAACGTCTGACATTGCTCGGTTCCACGGGCTCGATTGGAGACAGCACGCTCGACGTCGTCGCGCGTCATCCCGAGCGCTTTTCGGTTTACGCGCTCAGCGCGCATCGCAACGGCGACAAGCTCGCCGAGCAATGCCTGCGCTTTCAGCCGGAAGTCGCGGTGGTCGGCGACGCCGACACGGCCGCGCGCGTCGCCGCGAAACTGCGCGCCGCGGGTTGCAAGACCGAGGTGACGTACGGACCGCAGGCGCTCGTCGACGTGTCGAAGAGCGACGGCTGCGACACGGTGGTCGCGGCGATCGTCGGCGCGGCCGGCCTCGCGCCCAGTCTCGCCGCCGCGCGTGCCGGCAAGCGCATTCTGCTCGCCAATAAGGAAGCGCTGGTGATGTCCGGCGCGATCTTCATGGACGCAGTGCGCGACAACGGCGCCGTCCTGCTGCCGGTCGACAGCGAACACAACGCGATTTTCCAATGCCTGCCGCGCGAAGCCGCGTTGCATGGCGGGGTCTCCAAGATCATTCTGACGGCCTCGGGCGGACCCTTCCGCACGCGTGAACCGGCCACGCTCGCCAACATTACGCCGGAAGAGGCCTGCAAGCATCCGAACTGGGTGATGGGCCGCAAGATTTCGGTCGACTCGGCCACGATGATGAACAAGGGCCTCGAAGTGATCGAGGCGCACTGGCTGTTCGGCTTGCCGGGCGAGCGCATCGACGTGCTGATCCATCCGCAAAGCGTGATTCACTCGCTCGTTTCTTACGCCGACGGCTCGGTGCTCGCGCAACTCGGCAACCCCGACATGCGCACGCCGATCGCGCACGCGCTGGCGTTTCCGGATCGCGTGGATTCGGGCGTCGCTCAACTCGATCTCGCGGAAATCGCATCGCTGTCGTTCGAAAAACCGGATTACGCACGCTTTCCGTGTCTCGCGCTCGCCATGAAGGCGTTGGCTGCGGGCGGGGTGGCCAGCGCGGCGTTGAATGCCGCGAACGAAATCGCCGTTGAAGCGTTCCTGTCGCGCCAGATCGGTTTCATGAAGATCGCCGAAGTGGTCGAGGCGGTACTCAATGCGCTGCCGAACCGCAGCGCGCACGTGCTCGAGGACGTGATCGAAGCGGATGCCGCCGCGCGTCGCGCCGCTGCCGAACTCATCGCGCGCCTGCCCGACGGCGCACGTCGTACGGAACGCGCCGTCCAGTGAGGCGCTCATGAATCTGCTAATCGAACTGCTGGCTTTCGCGGTCGCGATTGGCGTACTCGTGGTGGTTCACGAGTACGGACATTACAGCGTGGCGCGCCTGTGCGGCGTCAAGGTGCTGCGCTTTTCGATCGGTTTCGGCAAGCCGCTGTTCCAATGGGTAAGTCCAAAGACGGGCACCGAGTGGACCATTGCGGCCTTGCCGCTCGGCGGCTACGTCAAGATGCTCGACGAGCGCGAAACCGGCGGCGCGCCGATTCCCGCGGAAGCATTGCCGCATGCGTTCAACCGGCAGTCGGTGGGGCGTCGCTTCGCGATCGTCGCGGCCGGGCCGGTCGCCAATTTCCTGCTTGCCATCGTACTGTTCGCGCTCGTGTTCGCCACGGGCGTAACCGAGCCGGCGGCCGTGGTCGCGGCGCCGGCGTCGAATACACCGGCGGCAATGGCCGGCTTCGACGGAGGCGAAACCATCGTCGCGGCGCGTACCGAGAACGCCGGCGAATCGGAACCGGTGCGTTCATGGTCTGATCTGCGCTGGAAGCTGCTAGGTGCCGCGTTCGATCACAAGCGCGTCGTGCTGAGCGCGAAAGATGCGCACGGCACGTCCGAGTTTCAGCTCGATCTGCGCGGCATCACCGAGAAAGACGTCGATGACGACTTCATGTCGCATCTCGGTTTCGAGCCGGGCGGCGGCAAGCTGACGGTTGCAGGTGTGCAGCCGGGCAGCGCGGCGCAACAGGCTGGTCTGACGGCGGGCGACCGTCTGCGCTCCGTCGACGGCATGTCGACCGACAATGCCACGGCCTTCATCGCCTATGTGAAATCGCACGCCGGTAAGCCGATGACGCTGCAAGTGGAGCGTGGCGGTGCCGGCGCGGCGGCGGGCAAGCTCGCAGAGATTCGCATCGTTCCGCAAGCGCAGCGTGACGACGCGACGGGGCAGCAGATCGGCCGCATCGGCGCGGAACTGTCCACCCAGGTGCCGTCGATCGACGTGCATTACGGGCCTATCGAGAGCCTGCAACTCGGCGCGCGCCGTACCTGGGATCTCGCGGTTTATTCGGTGCGGATGTTCGGCAGGATGATCGTCGGCGAAGCCTCGCTGAAAAATCTTTCGGGTCCCGTGACGATCGCCGATTACGCAGGAAAGAGCG
This sequence comes from Paraburkholderia terricola, assembly GCF_003330825.1. Lineage (NCBI taxonomy): Bacteria > Pseudomonadati > Pseudomonadota > Betaproteobacteria > Burkholderiales > Burkholderiaceae > Paraburkholderia > Paraburkholderia terricola. The sequence continues at coordinate 2,345,842 of NZ_CP024941.1, read as the reverse complement.
CACGTCTAGGTCCTTCTGCGTTTCTGTCGTTCCTGGCCCTTGTCAGTATTAGCCTCGGCGTACTGAACTTGTTACCGATTCCGGTATTGGACGGGGGGCATCTGTTATATTATTTGGTTGAAGCTGTGACCGGCAAAGTTGTCTCCGATCGCTGGCAACTCGTTTTTCAGAGGGCGGGGCTCGCCTGCATCGTCGCGTTGTCGGCGATTGCGCTGTTCAACGATCTGGCTCGTTTAATCCATTTTTAAAGTGTCCGGCGGCGTTCACGATGGCGACCGTCTGACCTGATGCAGCTATACACACTGGGGAAGCACGTTGTTTAAACCTCATCGCTTTGTTCCAAAGACGGTTATAGCCGCGGCGTTCGCCGCGCATGGGCTGGTTGCTCACGCAACGTCGCCCTTCGTGGTGCAAGACATTCGGATCGAGGGATTGCAACGCGTCGAACCCGGCACCGTGTTCGCGTACCTGCCCATCAAGCAAGGCGACACCTTCAGCGACGACAAGGCTTCCGAAGCCATTCGCGCACTGTACGCCACGGGTTTTTTCAACGACGTCAAGATCGCGACCGAAGGCAATGTCGTCATCGTGCAGGTGCTGGAACGCCCGGCCATCGGCACGATCGATTTCTCCGGCATTCACGAGTTCGACAAGGAAAACCTGACCAAGGCGCTGCGTGCCGTCGGGTTGTCCCAAGGCCGCTACTACGACAAGGCGCTGGTCGACAAGGCCGAGCAGGAACTCAAGCGCCAGTACCTGACGCGCGGCTACTACGCCGCCGAAGTCACCACCACCATCACGCCGATCGACCGCAACCGCGTGTCGGTGCTGTTCTCGGTGGCCGAAGGTCCGAGCGCGAAGATCCGCCAGATCAACTTCATCGGCAACAAGGCGTTCAGCACCGGTACGCTGCGCGACGAAATGCAGTTGTCCACGCCGAACTGGTTCTCGTGGTACACGAAGAACGATCTGTATGCGAAAGACAAGCTCACCGGCGACCTCGAAAACGTCCGCTCGTATTACCTGAATCGCGGCTACCTCGAGTTCAACATCGAGTCGACCCAGGTGTCGATCACGCCGGACAAGAAGGACATGTATCTGACGGTCACGCTGCACGAAGGCGAGCCGTACACGATTTCGAACATCAAGCTGGCCGGCAATCTGCTCGACCGCGAGGCCGAGCTGAACAAGCTCATCAAGATCAAACCGGGTGAGCGCTTCTCGGCCGAGAAGTTGCAAGCCAGCACCAAGGCCATCGTCGACAAGCTCGGCGAATACGGCTATGCGTTCGCCACCGTCAATGCGCAGCCGCAGATCGATCAGACCAACCACAAGGTCGACCTGACGCTGCAGGTGGACCCGAGCCGCCGCGTATACGTGCGCCGCATCAACGTGGTCGGCAACACGCGTACGCGAGATGAAGTGGTGCGCCGTGAAATGCGCCAACTCGAAAGCTCGTGGTTCGACTCCAATCGTCTCGCGCTGTCGAAGGACCGGATCAACCGTCTGGGCTACTTCACCGATGTCGACGTGACCACGATTCCGGTCGAAGGCACGCCGGACCAGGTCGACGTGGACGTCAAGGTGGCCGAAAAGCCGACCGGCGCAATCACGCTGGGCGCGGGCTTTTCGTCGACCGACAAGGTCGTGCTCTCGGCGGGCGTGTCGCAAGACAACGTGTTCGGTTCGGGCACGAGTCTCGCGGTGAACGTCAACACCGCAAAGACGTACCGTACGTTGACGGTCACGCAGGTCGACCCGTACTTCACGGTGGACGGCATCAAGCGCATTACCGACGTCTACTATCGTACGTATCAGCCGCTGTACTACTCCACGGATTCGAGCTTCAAGATCGTCACGATCGGCGGCGACCTGAAGTTCGGCATCCCGTTCTCCGAAGTCGACACGGTGTACTTCGGTGCCGGCCTCGAACAGAACCAGTTGGACGTGGACTCGAACACGCCGGCGTCCTACAAGGAATACGTCAAGGACTTTGGCCGTGTGTCGAACAACGTGCCGATCACGGTCGGCTGGTCGCGCGACGCCCGTGACAGCGCGCTCGTGCCGAGCCGCGGTTATTTCACGCAGGCGAATGCCGAATACGGTACGCCGATCGGCGGCACGCAATACTACAAGGCCGACATCAACGCGCAGTACTATTACTCGTTTGCGCGCGGCTTCGTGCTGGGCTTCAACTTCCAGGGCGGCTATGGTAAAGGCATGGGCGGCAAGCCTTATCCGATCTTCAAGAACTACTACGCCGGCGGTATCGGTTCGGTTCGAGGCTACGAGCCGAGCTCGCTCGGTCCGCGCGACGCATCGACGGGCGATCCGATCGGCGGCTCCAAGCTGCTGGTGGGGAACATCGAGTTGACTTTCCCGCTGCCGGGCACCGGCTACGACCGCACGTTGCGCGTCTTCACGTTCCTCGATGCAGGCAACGTGTGGGCCGACGCAAGCACCGCTGCGACGTCGAATGGCGCGAACGGTCTGCGCTACGGCTATGGTGTCGGTCTCGCGTGGATCTCGCCGATCGGCCCGCTCAAGCTGAGCCTGGGCTTCCCGCTCACGAAGCACACCGGCGACCAGTATCAGAAGTTCCAGTTCCAGATCGGAACGGCATTCTGATCCGGCGGCCGGCGCTCGGTGGCCCGCGATCGGGTGACGGGCTGCCGGCCAAACTACAGTATCGAGAGGATGACTTTGCTAACCGGTATGTTTTCGAAACGTGTGGCATGCGCGCTGGCGCTGGCAATGACGCTGGGCGTCGGGGTAGCGCACGCGCAGGAAGCCAGGATCGCCGCAGTGAATTCCGACCGGATCCTGCGTGAATCCGCTGCCGCCAAGACCGCGCAGATCAAGCTCGAGGCCGAGTTCGCCAAGCGTGACAAGGATCTTGCCGACATGGCGCAAAAACTCAAGTCGATGTCCGATTCGCTCGACAAGAACGGCGCGTCGATGTCGCCGGCCGATCGCGCGCAGAAGCAGCGCGACCTGTCGCAATTGGACACGGACTTCCAGCGCAAGCAACGCGAGTTTCGCGAGGACCTGAACCAACGCCGCAACGAGGAACTGGCTGCGGTGCTCGACCGGGCGAACAAGGTGATCAAGCAGATCGCCGAACAGCAACATTACGACCTGATCGTTCAGGAAGCGGTGTACGTGAGTCCGCGCATCGACATCACCGATCAGGTGCTGAAGGCATTGGCGGCCTCGGGCAACTGAAGGCGGTCACCCGGCCACCGGCGCGTGGCCGGCTCGCGAAACAGACAGGTTGCAACGAACTGCAGCAAGGATGTTGCATGGGATTGGAGTAAGCGCTGAAGCGCTAAAGCGCTAACTCCAACCGACGCGCATGTTGCATGGGGTTGGAGTAAGCGCTAAAGCGCTAACTCCAACCGACACAGGAGACAGAGTAGGCATGGCATTTACGCTCGAGGACATCGTCCAACGGTTCGGCGGTGAAGTAGTCGGAGATGGTTCGCAGCGCGTCGGCAGTCTGGCGCCGCTCGACCAGGCAGGCCCGGACCAGCTGGCGTTCCTCGCCAATCCGAAGTACCTGTCGCAGGTCGAGACGACCCGTGCGGGCGCGGTGTTGATCAACGCCGACGACCTCGCGAAGCTCGCCTCCCGCGACGCTCGTAACTTCATCGTCACACCGAATCCGTACGCTTACTTCGCGCGCGTCGCGCAAACCTTCATCGATCTCGCCTCGCCGAAGGCGGTGCCGGGCGTGCATCCCAGTGCCACGATCGATCCGTCGGCGCAGATCGCCGCGAGCGCGGTGATCGGTCCGCATGTCACCGTGGAAGCAGGCGCGGTGATCGGCGAACACGTGCGGCTGGACGCCAACGTCGCGATCGGACGCGGCACCAGGATCGGTGCGGGCTCGCACCTGTATCCGAATGTCTCGGTGTACCACGGCTGCACGCTCGGCGAGCGCGTGATCGTGCACGCGGGCGCGGTAATCGGCTCGGACGGTTTCGGCTTCGCGCCGGATTTTGTCGGTGAAGGCGATGCGCGTACCGGCAGCTGGGTGAAAATTCCGCAGGTCGGCGGCGTCTCGATCGCGGCAGACGTCGAAATCGGTGCGAACACCACGATCGACCGTGGCGCAATGGCCGACACGATCATCGAGGAATGCGTGAAGATCGACAACCTCGTCCAGATCGGCCACAACTGCAAGGTTGGCGCCTACACCGTGATCGCCGGCTGCGCGGGGATCGCCGGCAGCACCACCATCGGCCGTCATTGCATGATCGGCGGCGCGGTCGGAATTGCCGGACATGTCACGCTGGCCGATCACGTGGTCGTCACGGCGAAGTCGGGCGTGTCGAAGTCCTTGTTGAAGCCCGGTGTGTACACCAGCGCGTTCCCGGCTGTGAACCATGCGGACTGGAACCGGAGCGCGGCTTTGCTGCGCAATATCGACAAACTTCGCGACCGCATCAAGGCACTCGAAAACGCCGCCGCTGATAAGCTGGACAGCGCGGCGGGCAATGAGCCCGGCAATTCCGCGAGCGAGAAAGCCTGAGATATCAGAGGCAGCCGCCGGCACCGCGTAAAATAGCGGGCGAGCATCAGGAAGCAACGTCGGTTGCCGTGACCGGGTGGCATGGCCGCCGGGTCACGGCAAGCGCCGGCAGCATGCGTTACTAACCCACCTGCACCAGCATCCGCAGTCATCATCGCGCAGTCAATGCGTGAGCAGAAACACCATGAGCACCGAAAAAATCAATCTCGACATCCACAAGATTCTCACGCTGCTGCCGCATCGTTACCCGTTCCTGCTGGTCGACCGGGTGCTCGAACTCGAGCCGCACAGGAGCATCAAAGCGTTGAAGAACGTGTCGATCAATGAGCCGTATTTTCAGGGGCATTTCCCCACGCGTCCGGTGATGCCGGGCGTGCTGATACTCGAGGCGCTCGCGCAAACGGCAGCGCTGCTGACGTTTTCGGAAGAACCGAGCGATCCGGCGAACACACTGTATCTATTCGTCGGTATCGACAATGCACGCTTCAAGCGCGTGGTGGAACCGGGCGACCAGTTGATCCTGAACTGCACGTTCGAGCGCCATATGCGCGGCATCTGGAAGTTCAAGGCGCGCGCCGAAGTGGATGGCGCCGTGGCGGCGGAAGCCGACCTGATGTGCGCGGTGCGGCATACGGATAAAGACGCCTGAGTCGGCGTCCCGGCGGTGAACGGCTGGCGCGGCTGTCAGCCTCGCCGCTTCCGGCCGGGCCCATCCAGACAACGCAACAGAATCAGAAGCGAGGACGCATGAGCAGGATTCATCCCACTGCGATCGTCGAACCGGGCGCGCAACTCGACGAATCCGTCGAAATCGGACCGTATGCCGTGATCGGCGCACATGTGACGATCGGCGCCCGGACCACGGTCGGTTCGCATAGCGTGATCGAAGGTCACACCACGCTCGGCGAGGACAACCGGATCGGTCACTACGCCTCGGTCGGCGGCCGTCCGCAAGACATGAAGTACAAGGACGAGCCGACCCGGCTCGTCATCGGCAACCGCAACACGATCCGCGAGTTCACCACGATCCACACCGGCACGGTGCAGGACGCGGGCGTCACCACGCTTGGCGACGACAACTGGATCATGGCCTACGTGCACATCGGCCACGATTGCCACGTCGGCAGCAACGTCATTCTGTCGAGCAACGCGCAGATGGCGGGCCACGTCACCATTGGCGACCACGCGATCGTCGGCGGCATGTCGGGCGTACATCAGTTCGTCCGAATCGGCGAGCATTCGATGCTGGGCGGCGCCTCGGCGCTGGTGCAAGACATTCCGCCGTTCGTGATCGCCGCCGGCAACAAGGCTGAGCCGCACGGCATCAACGTCGAGGGCTTGCGTCGCCGCGGCTTCTCGCCGGATGCGATTTCCGCGCTGCGCACGGCGTACCGCGTGCTGTACAAGAACGGCCTGTCGCTGGAAGAGGCGAAGGTGCAGTTGCGCGAACTCGCGTCCGCGGGTGGCGATGGCGACGCGCCGGTGCAAACGCTGCTCGCGTTCGTCGAAGCGTCGCAACGCGGCATCATCCGCTAACCGATGGCATTGCAACCGAATCCGCTGCGCGTCGCGATGGTGGCGGGCGAGCCATCCGGCGACCTGCTGGCGGCCTCGCTGCTCGACGGCCTCGCGAGCCGTCTGCCGGCCGCCACCCAGTACTATGGGATCGGCGGACCGCGCATGATCGCCACGGGTTTCGACGCCCACTGGCCGATGGAAAAACTCAGCGTGCGCGGCTATGTCGAAGCGCTGCGGCATATTCCCGGCATTCTCGCCGTCCGCAACGAACTGAAGCGCCAGCTGCTGGCCGAGCCGCCGGCGGTGTTCGTCGGCGTGGATGCGCCCGATTTCAATTTCGGCCTCGAGCATCCGTTGCGCGAGGCGGGCATTCCGACCGTCCACTTCGTCTGCCCGTCGATCTGGGCGTGGCGGGGCGGCCGCATCAGGAAGATCGCCAAAGCGGTCGATCACATGCTGTGCGTGTTTCCGTTCGAAACGGCGCTGCTGGAGAAGGCGGGCGTCGCGGCATCGTACGTGGGCCATCCGCTCGCCGACGAAATCCCGCTCGAACCCGATACACTCGGCGCGCGCCGCACGCTGGGTCTTGCGGAAAGCGGGCCGATCATTGCGGTGCTGCCAGGCAGCCGTCGCTCGGAAATCGATCTGATCGGCCCGACCTTCTTCGCCGCGATGGAAATGATGCAGCACCAGGAACCGGGCCTGCGCTTCGTGATGCCGGCGGCCACACCGGCACTGCGCGAGATGCTGCGGCCACTGGTGGATGCGCACCCCGGTCTCGCGCTCACGATCACCGACGGCCAGGCGCAGCTCGCAATGACGGCGGCTGACGCGATCCTCGTGAAAAGCGGCACAGTGACGCTCGAAGCGGCGTTGCTGAAGAAACCGATGGTGATCTCGTACAAGGTGCCCTGGCTGACCGGCCAGATCATGCGCCGCCAGGGCTATCTGCCGTATGTCGGGTTGCCGAACATTCTGGCGGGGCGTTTCGTGGTCCCGGAAATTCTTCAGCACTTCGCCACGCCGCAAGCGCTTGCCGAAGCCACGTTGAAACAGTTGCGCGACGAGTCCAACCGGCGCGCGCTGACGGAAATCTTCACGGAGATGCATCACGTGCTGAAGCAGAACACGGCGCAGCGTGCGGCGGAAGTCGTGGCGAGCGTCATCGAACAGCGCAAGGGGCGGCCGTGACCCAATCACGCGCACCGCGCCGCAAGGCTGCGACCGTTGCAGGCGCGGCGGCGGAGCAGGTCGGCCTGAACTTCGAGACGCCGGACGACATCGTCTGCGGCGTCGACGAAGCAGGGCGTGGACCTCTAGCCGGTCCGGTCGTCGCGGCGGCGGTGATTTTCGACCCGTCCAAACCGATGATCCGCGGCCTCGACGATTCCAAGGCCCTCACCGCCAAAAAGCGCGAGGAACTGTACGACAAGATCGTCGATCGGGCGCTCGCTTACTGCATCGCTTCGGCAACGGTCGAGGAAATCGATACGCTGAACATTCTGCACGCCACCATGCTGGCGATGAAGCGCGCCGTGGAGGGCCTGTCGGTCGCGCCGACGCTCGTCAAGATCGACGGCAATCGCTGTCCGACGCTGAGCATTCGCAGCGAAGCGGTGATCGGCGGCGACGCGCTCGTCAAATGCATTTCGGCGGCGTCGATTCTTGCCAAGGTCACGCGCGACCGGATGCTGCTCGAATTGCACCAAACGTATCCGGTCTACGGCTTCAACGCCCATGTCGGCTACAGCACGCCGCAGCATCTCGCGGCGCTGCGCGAGCATGGGCCGTGCGAGCATCACCGGCGCTCGTTCGCGCCGGTGCGCGAAGCGCATCTGCGCTTCGGCACGGGTGTGCCGCTGCCGGCGGGCGACGTCATCCTGCCCGCCATGCTCGACGATGATGCCCTGCTCGACGACGACGCTTTCGGCGAACGCAGCGGCGCGTAATCGACCAACTCGTGGGCGTGGCCAGCACGTCGCCCGCTAATCGCTCATCCTTACTGTCTTCGCTGCCTGTGAAAGCCATCACCTCGCGGGACAATCCGCTCTACAAGCGCCTGAAAGCACTGGCCGGTTCGACGCATCAGCAGCGTCGCGGCGGCCACGCGCTGCTCGAAGGGTTTCATCTCGCAAGCGCCTATCTCGACGTCGCCGGGCAGCCGGAACTGTGCATCGTCACGGATGGCGCGCTGCGCCATGACGAAGCGCAGGCGATCGTGTCGCGCGTCGACGAGCATCGCCTTGTCACGCTGCCGGATGCGTTGTTCGGGCAACTGTCGAATGTCGTGCACGGCGTCGGCATTCTGCTGCTGGTCGAGAAGCTCGATACGCCTTTGCCGGAAAATGTCGCGCAAACCTGCCTCGTGCTCGACAGCGTGCAGGACGCCGGCAACGTCGGCTCGATTCTGCGCAGCGCGGCGGCCGCCGGCATTCAACAGGTATTTTGTGCGCCAGGCACGGCGTACGCGTGGTCGTCGAAAGTACTGCGCTCGGGCATGGGCGCGCATTTCCTGTTGCAGATTCACGAAGACGTGGAAGCGCAAGCGCTGATCGAGCGTCTTGCGATACCCGTCGTGATCACGGATTCGCACGGCGCCGAGGCGATCTACGACTGCGATCTGAGCGGACCGCTTGCCTGGGTGTTCGGCAACGAGGGGGCGGGCGTCTCGCAGGCATGGCGCGACGCGGTCTCGTTGCGGGTGACGATTCCGCAGCCGGGCGGCATGGAGTCGCTGAATGTGGCGGCCGCGGCGGCGGTCTGCGTGTTCGAACAGTGCCGGCAGCAGCGCGGCCGCGCGTGAGCCGGGAATCCCGGCGCCGCGCGCATTTCAGGCGCAACCGAGCGATCAATAAGCCGATCGCTCGAGCTTGATCTCCTGCAGGATCGTGGTCGCGATCTCCTCGATCGACTTATGCGTCGACGACAACCACTTGATGCCTTCGCGCCGCATCATCGCTTCCGCTTCATTGATCTCGTAACGGCAGTTTTCCGGCGCGGCGTACTTGCTGCCCGGCCGGCGCTCGTTGCGAATCTCCGAGAGCCGCTGCGGATCGATCGACAAACCAAACATCTTCTGCCGATGCGCCAATAGCGGCGTAGGCAGCTTGCCGCGCTCGAAATCCTCGGGAATCAACGGATAATTCGCCGCTTTCACGCCGTACTGCATGGCGAGATAGAGGCTCGTCGGCGTCTTGCCGCTGCGCGATACGCCGACCAGGATCACGTCGGCGTCGGCGAGATTGCGATTCGATTGACCGTCGTCGTGGGCGAGCGAGAAATTGATCGCTTCGATGCGATTCTTGTATTCCTCGGTGTCCGCGTTCTGGTGGCCGCGACCCATCGCGTGACTCGACTTCAGCTCCAGTTCCTGTTCGAGCGGTTCCACGAAGGTCTGGAACATGTCGAGCACGAGCGCGTTCGAGCCTTTGACGATCTGATTCGACGCGCTGTCCACCAGCGTCGTGAAGACGATCGGACGGCGGCCGTCCTGCTGGATTGCTTCGTTGATCTTTTCGAGCGTGGCATATGCCTTTTCCGTCGAGTCGACGAAAGGCACGCGAACCAGGCGGAATTTCTGGTCGAACTGGGAGAGGATCGAATGCGCGAAAGTTTCGGCAGTGATCCCGGTACCGTCGGAGACGATGAATACGGTGGGCGGCATCAGTGGGGCTGGGAACGTGAGCGGAAATGAGCGCTCGAAGGAAACATCGCTGCGTTGAGTTCGCTGCACGGTGGCTGACCGGAAACTGCAGCGGCGTCGATGCAGCGCGCCGTGGGCACCGCAATCGCTCCCGGATGGCAACGGGGCCTCGCAAAGCCCGCCGGCCGGTCCAGGACGCGGTTCGAGGCGCAATTCTCGGCCGACTGTCACATTTTGAGAGTCGGCACGGTAGAATAGCGGCAACCTGTTGGATAAGCAATCGCAGGCGATTGGCGCCTAACTTACCGCGAATAGCCGGTCAACGCCTTGCTTTCGGCCGTAACCTGCGCCGAATAGGGCGGATCGATCGGTAAATTCGTCCAATCGTCTTCTACGTCGTGCATCTGGTGTTTCGAGCGCCCCTCGGCAACTTGCAGCGATTGCTTCTCCAACAGGTTGTGCAAGACGCGAGGTCACGCTTCCAATGAGCGTCTCGCGTTCAAGCCCACTTGCACAGCCGTGAATTTCTTTCACACTTAGGGGCTTGTATGACTAACGCAGTTACCGTCGCAAAGGACAAGGCGTATGTAGTTCCGTTCGAGCAGTTGCGGATGACCGATGTGGAAATCGTCGGCGGCAAGAACGCGTCGCTTGGCGAGATGATCAGTCAGCTCGCTGAAGCCGGCGTGCGTGTGCCGACCGGTTTTGCCACCACGGCGCTGGCTTTCCGTGACTTCCTGCATCACAACAATCTGACCGAACGCATCGCCAAACGTCTCGAAACGCTCGACGTCGACGACGTGAAGGCACTCGCCGAAGCGGGCAAGGAGATCCGTCAATGGATCGTCGACGCGCCGCTGCAGCCGCGGCTCGAGGCTGATATCCGCGCGGGTTTCGACACCCTGCAAAACAGCTCGCCCGAAGAGCTCTCGTTCGCCGTGCGTTCGTCGGCCACGGCTGAAGACTTGCCGGACGCATCGTTCGCGGGTCAGCAGGAAAGCTACCTCAACGTGGTCGGCATCGACGACGTGCTCGATCGCATGAAGCACGTGTTCGCGTCGCTATATAACGACCGCGCTATCTCCTATCGCGTCCACAAGGGTTTTACTCACGCCGAAGTCGCGTTGTCGGCGGGCGTGCAGCGCATGGTGCGCTCGGACGTCGGCGCAGCGGGCGTGATGTTCACGCTGGATACGGAATCGGGCTTCAAGGACGCCGTCTTCATCACGTCGAGCTACGGTCTGGGCGAAACGGTGGTGCAGGGCGCGGTCAATCCGGACGAGTTCTACGTCTACAAGACCACGCTCGCCCAAGGCAAGTACCCGATCATCCGCCGCTCGATCGGCTCGAAGCTGATCAAGATGGAATTCACGAAGGCCGGCGAAGAAGGCCGCGTGAAGACCGTGGACGTGCCGCACGAGCAGCGCAACCGCTTCTCGATCACCGACGAAGACGTCATCGAACTCGCGAAGTACGCTGTCATCATCGAAAAGCACTACCAGCGTCCGATGGACATCGAGTGGGGCAAGGACGGCCGCGACGGCAAGATCTTCATTCTGCAGGCGCGTCCGGAAACGGTGAAGAGCCAGGCCACGGGCAAGGCCGAGCAGCGCTTCAAGCTGAAGGGTCAATCGAACGTGCTGGCAACCGGCCGCGCGATCGGCCAGAAGATCGGCGCGGGTCCGGTGCGCGTGATTCACGATCCGTCGGAAATGGACCGCGTGCAGCCGGGCGACGTGCTGGTCGCCGACATGACCGACCCGAACTGGGAGCCGGTGATGAAGCGCGCATCCGCGATCGTCACGAATCGTGGCGGGCGGACCTGCCACGCGGCCATCATCGCGCGTGAGCTGGGCGTGCCGGCCGTGGTCGGCTGCGGCGACGCCACCGACGTGCTGAAGGAAGGCGCGCTCGTCACCGTGTCGTGCTCGGAAGGCGACGAAGGCAAGATCTACGACGGCCTGCTGGAAACCGAAATCACCGAAGTGCAGCGCGGCGAACTGCCGCCGATCCCGGTGAAGATCATGATGAACGTCGGCAATCCGCAACTGGCCTTCGACTTCTCGCAACTGCCGAACGCCGGCGTGGGGCTCGCGCGGCTCGAGTTCATCATCAACAACAACATCGGCGTTCATCCGAAGGCGATTCTCGAGTATCCGAACATCGATCAGGACTTGAAGAAGGCTGTCGAAAGCGTGGCGCGCGGTCATGCATCGCCGCGCGCGTTCTACGTCGACAAGCTGACCGAGGGCATCGCGACGATTGCCGCGGCGTTCTATCCGAAGCCCGTCATCGTGCGTCTGTCGGACTTCAAGTCGAACGAGTACAAGAAGCTGATCGGCGGTTCGCGCTACGAGCCGGACGAAGAAAACCCGATGCTGGGCTTCCGCGGCGCGTCGCGCTACATCGCCGACGACTTCGCCGAAGCGTTCCAGATGGAATGCATCGCGCTGAAGAAGGTGCGTGAAGAAATGGGCCTCGACAATGTCGAGATCATGGTGCCGTTCGTGCGCACGCTGAAGCAGGCGGAACGCGTGGTGGGGCTGCTCGCGAAGTACGGCCTCAAGCGCGGCGAAAACGGCTTGCGCCTGATCATGATGTGCGAAGTGCCGTCGAACGCGATTCTCGCCGACGAATTCCTGCAATTCTTCGACGGTTTCTCGATCGGTTCGAACGACCTCACGCAGCTCACGCTCGGCCTCGACCGCGACTCCGGCATGGAACTGCTGGCGGTCGATTTCGACGAACGCGATCCGGCGGTCAAGTTCATGCTCAAGCGCGCGATTGACACCTGCCTGCGCCTCGACAAATACGTCGGTATTTGCGGCCAGGGCCCGTCGGATCATCCGGACTTCGCGCAATGGCTGACCGATGAGGGCATCAAGTCGATCTCGCTGAACCCGGACACGATCATCGAGACGTGGCAGCAACTGGCGAAGTCGTCGAAGAAGTAAAGCGCGCGCCATGCATGCCGTTTTCAGGCGGCATGCATGGCGAGCGGTGTGCCCAGCCGAGCGCGTGTCAGGCGCCTGTTAAAGCTTGTTGCACCGCTCGGTAAAATGCACCCGCTTCGTGCTATAAACACCCCGGTAGATCCGGGGTGTTTTGCTTTGTGGAGGTCGACGTGGCGCCAGCGGGATGGTTCTGGTGGGTCGGGGCGGGTGTGCTTGTCGTGCTGGAACTGATCAGCGGCACGTTCTATCTGCTAATGATCGCGTTGGGCTTCGTGGCGGCTGCCGTCGCGCACCTCATGGGCGCCGCCGCCGACGCGCAGTTCGCGCTGGCGGCCGGCGTGGCGCTCGCCGCGGTGCTGTTGCTCCGGCGCTCCGGTTTTGGCCGCAGAACGCGCAAGGAGGCGTCGAAGAACCCGGACGTCAATCTGGACATCGGTCAGACGCTGAGCGTGCCGGCGTGGCACGAGCGCCGGGCGCGCGTCGATTATCGCGGCGCGGCATGGGACGTCGAACTGGCCGCGGGCGAGCCGGAAGACGCGCAGGTCTACGAGATCACGGAGCTGCGCGGCAGTTGTCTGATCGTCGTGGCGAGCCCGCATGCGAGGCGCAAGCAAAAGGCGACGGCGACCTGAACGTTTGCAATTCACACAACGATTCGAACAAGAACCGGAGGGCATTAATGGATTCGACCATCATCGGGGCGGTGTTTTTAGTCATCGTGATCGTGCTGGCGGCGCAGACCATCAAGATCGTGCCGCAACAGCATGCGTGGGTGCTGGAGCGGCTCGGCCGCTATCACCGCACGTTGACGCCGGGCTTGAGCTTCGCGTTTCCCTTCGTCGACCGGATCGCGTACAAGCACATCCTCAAGGAGATTCCGCTCGAAGTGCCGAGCCAGGTCTGCATCACGCGTGACAACACGCAGTTGCAGGTGGACGGCGTGCTGTATTTTCAGGTTACCGATCCGATGAAGGCCTCGTACGGGTCGAGCAACTTCGTGTTCGCGATCACGCAGTTGTCGCAGACCACGCTGCGCTCCGTGATCGGCAAGCTGGAGCTCGACAAGACGTTCGAGGAGCGCGACTTCATCAACCACAGCATCGTGTCGTCGCTGGATCAGGCCGCGGCGAACTGGGGCGTCAAGGTGTTGCGCTATGAAATCAAGGACCTCACGCCGCCCAAGGAGATTCTTCACGCGATGCAGGCGCAGATCACCGCCGAGCGTGAGAAGCGCGCGCTGATCGCGGCGTCCGAAGGGCGCAAGCAGGAGCAGATCAACATCGCCTCCGGCGGCCGTGAAGCGTCGATCCAGAAGTCCGAAGGCGAACGGCAGGCCGCGATCAACCAGGCGCAAGGCCAGGCAGCGGCGATCCTGGCGGTGGCCGAAGCCAATTCGCAGGCGATTCAGAAGATCGCGGCGGCAATCCAGTCGAATGGCGGGATGGAGGCGGTGAACCTCAAGGTGGCGGAACAATACGTGAACGCGTTCGCGAACCTGGCGAAGCAGGGCACGACGCTGATCGTGCCGGGCAATATGTCGGATATGAGTTCGATGATCGCCTCGGCGCTGACCATCGTGAACAAAGGCAAGGGCGCGACCGACGTGCGGTGAGTTCGTCGCGGGTGAGCCTGTCAGTGCACGGCTTGGTCCGCAGAAAAAAGAATGGCCCGCGCGGTGTGCGGGCCATTTTTCATTGAGCGCCTGCTTGTGGCGCCCGTCGTCAAGCCTGGATCAGCTCGGCGAGCGCATCAGGCGCGCCTTCTCGCGCTCCCAATCGCGTTTCTTCTCGGTTTCGCGTTTGTCGTGCTGCTTCTTACCCTTGGCGAGACCGATTTCGCATTTGACGCGGCCGCCCTTGTAGTGGAAGTTCAGCGGCACGAGCGTGTAGCCGCGCTGCTCGACCTTGCCGATCAGCTTGCTGATCTCCTCGCTGTGCAGAAGCAGCTTGCGCGTGCGTACGGGGTCCGGGTGGATGTGGGTCGAGGCTTCGGGCAGCGGGCTGATGTGCGTGCCGATCAGGAACAGTTCGTTATTGCGGATAACGACATAACCCTCCTTGATCTGGCCGCGCCCGGCGCGTAGCGCCTTGACCTCCCATCCTTCGAGCACGAGCCCTGCTTCATAGCGTTCTTCGACCGAGTAGTCGTAGAAGGCTTTTCTGTTGTCGATGATGCTCATGAATGGAAAGTGCCCAACTCGTTTAAAATCACGATTTTAGCAAAGCGGGGCAAGGAAAGCCCGCGGCGCTTGTCCACCCTTGCCACGTGCTGTTCAATTTATGGCAGATGTCCAGAAAACCGTGTTGATCCGCCATTCGGCGGAACAGATGTTCGACCTCGTTACCGACGTCGCCGATTACCCCAACTTCCTGCCCTGGTGCGGAGGCGTCGAAATCCGTCGCCAGGACGAAACCGGCATGGAGGCGAAGATCGATATCAACTTCAAGGGCATCAAGCAGCATTTCGCCACGCGTAACAGCATGGAGCGGCCCACCCGCATCGATATGGAATTCGCGGACGGCCCGTTTCGCAAATTCACCGGTTTCTGGCGCTTCACGCCGTTGCGCGCCGACGCCTGCAAGATCGAATTCGCGCTGCACTACGAATTCACCAACATCATTCTCGAGAAGATCATCGGACCGGTGTTCAACCACATCGCCAATACCTTCGTCGAATCGTTCGTGAAGCGCGCCGACCAGCGCTACGGTAAGGCATGAGCGCGCGGCTGTCGATCGAAGTCTGCTACGCGAGCGCCACTGAGCAGACGCTGATCGCGGTTGATTTGCCGCAGGGCGCGACGCTGCGGCAGGCGATCGAGGCGAGCGGCATCCTGCAACGCTACCCGCGCATCGATCTCGACACGCAGAAAGTCGGCGTGTTCGGCAAACTCAAGCCGCTCGATACGGTGCTTGCCGACCACGATCGCGTCGAGATTTACCGGCCGCTGCTGGTGGATCCGAAGGTGTCGCGTCAACGGCGCGTCGAAAAGACGCGCAAGGCGGGCTCGATCGAGGGCCGCCGCTGGCAGAACAAGGATTCGCGTTAGACCGGTCCGCGGCGCCTGCCGCGCCCCGCCTCAAGGCGCCGCGATCCTTGCCTCGTCCCGCGCCTTGTCCCGCGCCTTGTCCCCAAGCGACGCCGCCCCGGACGAATCATCATCCGCATGCTGGCGCACCGACCAGCAGACCCCCGCCACCAGCAGCAAAATCGCCGCGATTTCCAGCGGACGCGGCAGGCGCTGATCGTAAATGAACGCGTAGAGCAGCGCGAACAGCGTCTCGAACACGATCATCTGACCCGAGAGCGTTAGCGGCAGCCGTTTCGACGCTGCGTTCCACAGCCCGTTGCCGAGCCACGACGCGCCGACGGCAAGCCCGAGATTCAGCATCCAGAAGGTATGCCAGCGGCCGTCCGCGAGTTCGCCTTGCGGGCCGTCCGACGGCAGCACGCCGATCACGAGCCACAGCGCCGCGCCGAGCGCACCCGTCACCACGCCCCACAGCACCGACCATTCGTTGCCGCTGAAATGCGTCTGACGCTGCAGGTAGCGGGTGTTTTCGACCGCGAACCACGTCCAGCATCCCAGCGCGCCGACTGCGCAGGCGAGTCCGATGAGCCTGGTGGCGACGCTCGCCGGCGTGCCGTCCGCGACCGTGAACACGTCGACATTGATGCAGGCGATGCCCGCCATCACCATCGCGAGCGGCCATGCGAGGCGGGCGAGCGGCACCGCGCCGCGATCGCGCCGGCCGAGCAGCGTGACCGTGACGGGCAGCACGCCGACGATCAGCGACGCCGGCGCGATGCCGATCAGATGGACGGCCGCTGTCAGCAGCAGGTAGTAGAGCAGGTTGCCGACCACTGCGAGCTTGACGAGCGCGCCCAGATCCTCGCGAGTGAGACGCTTGACGAGCGAGCGCATCATCGGCAGCGCGGCGGCCAGCGAGACGAGGCCGTACATCGTGTAGCGGCCGGCAGAGAGCAGCAGCGGCGAAAAGTCGGGCAGCACGCGCGGCACCAGAAACACCATGCCCCATAAGGCTCCAGCCATCACTCCATATGCCACACCGCGCTGCATCGACTACCCCTGCCGGAAAGACTCGAATGGTCGGCAGAATAGCCCGGTGGCGGCGGGGCGTCTTGTTCGATTCTGCATTCGGCGCCGATGCGCCCGAACGCGCAAACGAAACCCGATCGAACCCGAGCCGAACAGCGAGGCGAAATCGCCGCGCCCAAAGTCACGAAAAAAATCGGCGGAAACTCGCTAAGCTGCTGTTCGTGCAGTGAAAACCGGGAGGTATCGCGTATAATTCGCTTTTGCGCCTATAGGATTTGCCATGCGTCTGATCCAAACAGCACTCACGTTCGATGACGTGCTCCTCGTCCCGGCCTACTCCGATGTTCTGCCGCGCGACACCAGCCTCAAGACCCGGCTGACCCGCAATATTTCCCTGAATATGCCGCTCGTGTCCGCCGCCATGGACACGGTCACCGAAGCACGCCTTGCGATCGCGATGGCGCAAATGGGTGGCGTGGGCATCATCCACAAGAATCTCACGCCGGCCGAGCAGGCGCGTGAAGTCGCCAAGGTCAAGCGCTTCGAATCGGGCGTCGTGCGTGATCCGATCACGGTGCCGCCGCAGATGAAAGTGCGCGACGTGATCGCGCTGTCGCGCCAGCATGGCATTTCGGGTTTCCCGGTGGTCGAGGGCGCGCAACTGGTCGGTATCGTCACGAACCGCGACTTGCGCTTCGAGGAGCGTCTGGACGAACCGGTGCGCAGCATCATGACGCCGCGCGAGCGCCTCGTCACCGTCAAGGAAGGCACGCCGCTCGCCGAAGCCAAGGCGCTGATGCACAGCCACCGCCTCGAGCGCGTGCTGGTCATCAACGAAGCGTTCGAACTGCGCGGCCTGATGACGGTGAAGGACATCACCAAGCAAACCGAACACCCGGACGCCTGTAAGGACGAACACGGCAAGCTGCGCGCGGGCGCGGCGGTCGGCGTGGGCGAAGACAACGAGGAGCGCATCGCGCTGCTGGCGCAGGCGGGTGTCGACGTGATCGTCGTCGATACGGCGCACGGCCACAGCAAGGGCGTGCTCGAGCGCGTCAAGTGGGTCAAGCAGAACTTCCCGCACGTCGAGGTGATCGGCGGCAACATCGCCACCGCGGCGGCGGCCAGGGCGCTGGTCGAATACGGCGCCGACGGCGTGAAGGTCGGTATCGGCCCCGGTTCGATCTGTACGACACGCATCGTGGCGGGCGTGGGCGTGCCGCAGGTCACGGCGATCGCCAACGTGTCGGAAGCGCTGAAGGGCACCGGCGTGCCGGTCATCGCCGACGGCGGCGTGCGCTTCTCGGGCGACGTCAGCAAGGCGCTGGCAGCGGGCGCGAACGCGGTGATGATGGGCAGCATGTTCGCCGGCACCGAAGAAGCGCCGGGCGACGTCTTCCTGTTCCAGGGCCGCCAGTACAAGTCCTACCGCGGCATGGGCTCGGTCGGCGCGATGAAGGACGGCGCGGCGGACCGCTACTTCCAGGACAACTCCGCGAACATCGACAAGCTGGTGCCGGAAGGTATCGAGGGCCGCGTCGCCTACAAGGGTTCGGTCAACGCGATCCTGTTCCAGTTGATCGGCGGCGTGCGCGCCAGCATGGGCTACTGCGGTTGCCGCACCATCGCGGAGATGAACGAGAAGGCCGAGTTCGTGCAGATCACGGGCGCGGGCTTGCGCGAGTCGCATGTGCACGACGTGCAGATCACCAAGGAAGCGCCCAACTATCACGTGGACTAAACGCCAATGAAGCCATTGCTGCGTGCTGTACTCATCCTCGATGCGTTGCTGTTGCTTGCGTTCGGCCTGCTGTTCGTGCTGACGCCCTGGACTTCGTTGTACAACGCGCTGCTTCTGGTGCAAACCCAGCCGGCTCTGGTCGGCCAGGGGTTTGGCGTGGCGCTGATCGGGCTCGGCTGGCTGGCCTTGCACGCGTCGATCGACGGGGCGCTCACTTCCAGTGTCGCGAGAGTCGTCGGGCACGTGAACTGGTTGACCGGCGTGCTGATGCTGGTCTGGTTGCTCGGTTTGCATACGCCGTCGCTGACCGGTTTCGGGCAGATCGTAGCGGTGCTGACGGGTGTGGTGCTGGTGGTGATCGGCTTGGGCGGCGTGCGTTTATCGAGCGCGGTGCGGCGGCGTGAAAAGGCGCGGCTGGCTGAAGCCGCCGCTGCCGAGCGCGCCGAGCGCCAAGCGGCGAAAGATGCCGCGAAAGACGCCGCCTACAAACGCGAACCCGGGAGCGGGGCCGCTCCCGTCACGGCGGGCTTTCCGGTCTACCGTGCGGAGCCGGTGATCGAGCCGGTCATGCCGGCTACGCGGCCGGTGAGTCCGGCTACGGGTGCGCCGGTCGATCCGGCGGTCGACGAACCGGGTAGGCCTGCGGCCGAGCGTGCTGTACGCGCTGAACATGCAGCGAGGGCGGCCAGTTCCGAGGCTACGAGCGCACGCGACGAGGCCCGCAACGCCGCCGCCGACGCGCCGGGTGCGCCCCGCCCGCCGTTTCATGGCTGAGGCGCCGGACCGCCCCGTCCTTCGAAGCTACCGGATTCGTTCGCGCGTGCCGCAAGCCCCTGCCTGCGGCCGGCCACGCCAGCGCGCTTCATCGTTATGTTTCATGCTCGACCGTTCCCACGTGGACCGCTTTGAATTCAACGCCGCGCCTCGTGCGCGGCATTCCGTATCCGTTCACTTTTGACTCCGTCCGCTGCCATGCATGACAAGATCCTGATTCTCGACTTCGGTTCGCAAGTCACCCAACTGATTGCACGTCGCGTTCGCGAAGCCAACGTGTACTCGGAAATTCATCCGTACGACGTCGACGCGTCGTTCATTCGCGATTTCGCGCCGAAGGGCGTGATCCTGTCCGGCGGCCCGAGCTCGGTCACCGAAACGGACACGCCGCGCGTGCCGCAAGCGGTGTTCGAACTCGGCGTGCCGGTGCTCGGCATCTGCTACGGCATGCAGGCAATGGCCGAGCAACTGGGCGGCAAGGTCGACATCGGCCACCTGCGCGAGTTCGGTTATGCCGAAGTGCGCGCGCGCAACCATACGAGCCTGCTCGAGGGCATCAGCGACTTCACCACGCCGGAAGGTCACGGCATGCTGAAGGTGTGGATGAGCCACGGCGACAAGGTACTGGAAATGCCGCCGGGCTTCGCGCTGATGGCGTCGACGGAATCGTGCCCAATCGCGGCGATGGCCGACGAAAAGCGCCATTTCTACGGTCTACAGTGGCATCCGGAAGTCACGCACACCGTGCAGGGCCGCGCGATGCTCGAGCGCTTCGTGCTGCGGATTTGCGGCGCCAGGCCCGATTGGGAAATGGGCCATTACATCGACGAAGCCGTCGCGAAGATTCGCGAGCAGGTCGGCAACGAACACGTGATCCTGGGGCTGTCGGGCGGCGTGGATTCGTCGGTGGCGGCGGCGCTGCTGCATCGCGCGATCGGCGACCAACTGACCTGCGTGTTCGTCGATCACGGCCTGTTGCGCCTGAACGAAGCCGAGCAGGTGATGGCGACGTTCGCCGATCACCTCGGCGTGAAGGTGATTCACGTGGACGCCAGCGATGTGTTTCTGAGGAAGCTCGCCGGCGTGAGCGATCCGGAAGCGAAGCGCAAGATCATCGGCGCGGAGTTCGTCGAGGTGTTCCAGGCCGAGGCCGGCAGGCTCACCGACGCGAAGTGGCTGGCGCAAGGCACGATCTATCCGGACGTGATCGAATCGGCCGGCAAGGGCAAGAAGGCGACGCAAACCATCAAGAGCCACCACAACGTGGGCGGCCTGCCTGAGACGCTGAATCTGAAGCTGCTGGAGCCGCTGCGCGAACTGTTCAAGGACGAAGTGCGCGAACTCGGCGTGAAGCTCGGTTTGCCGCCCGCGATGGTATATCGCCATCCGTTCCCGGGCCCGGGTCTGGGTGTGCGGATTCTCGGCGAAGTGAAGCGCGATTTCGCGGACCTGTTGCGTCGCGCGGACGCGATTTTCATCGAGACGCTGCGGACTTTCATCGACAAGGAAACCGGCAAGTCCTGGTACGACCTGACGAGCCAGGCGTTCGCGGTGTTTCTGCCGGTGAAGAGTGTCGGTGTGATGGGCGACGGGCGGACTTATGAGTACGTGGTGGCGCTGCGCGCGGTGCAAACGCTCGATTTCATGACCGCGCATTGGGCGCATCTGCCGCATGAGCTGCTGGGGCATGTGTCGAACCGGATCATCAATGAAGTGCGCGGGATCAACCGGGTTGTTTATGACATTTCGGGGAAGCCGCCGGCGACGATTGAGTGGGAGTGAATTGACGTCCTTCTAGGACTATCGCCATGCGCAGCGGTGAGCCCGCGTCGGCACACCCATCGCACCAACTGGGTCGTCATCGCCCACCGCATCGCAACAACAGAGACATCCATGCACGGCGCATGGAGAGTTGCTCAGGACGCGATGCGTTGAAAGCAGGTCGCGCAAGCCGTGGCGGCTGGCGACCGTCACCCGGGCGCCGGCCATAAAGAGACGGTCAGCGATGCGCTTCGAACGGCTCCTCGCTGGCAACTGCCGCCATACTCCTTGTCGTCTTGCTATTAGGCGAGCCATCAAAATCCGGATTATCGGGTTGCATCATTGGACGTCTTGTCAGATGTAACCTGACGCATATACTTGCAATTGCCTGAGGGTAATCCGCTGCGCGGTGTGCGTGTCTCTGTACGACCGCATGGTGCCGTGTCCGGCGCGGCCGTTCACGCGTCAATCGCTCGGCGATGCGAAAAACCACAGCAATATTGCCGGAGACGGGCACATGAGTACGACTTTCTCATTCGAAGAGCCGCCCCGCATCATCGGGACCGTGACCAAGGTCTACTCGGGTTTGCTCGTCATTGGTTTTGCGCTCGTTCCGGCCTTCCTGATCGCTTATCTGGCGTTCTTTCAAGACCCGGGCCTGAAGTTCGAAAGCCACGCGTTCCACGAAATCGCGATCGCAGCGGCGACGCTCGAGGGGCTGTTTGTCACCTATGTGACATGGCGTTGTTATCTGTCGTCGGGTGAACCACTGTTGCGGTGGCTGACGTTAGGCTTTCTGGGCTTCGTGCTGGTCTATGCGCTACACGGCGCGTTCACCGGCATGGCTCACCATCATATCTGGCTATTCCTGCTCTACGGACCGGCATCGCGCCTGGTGATGTCGGTGCTGCTGCTGATCGGGCTTCTCTCGTACCACCGCCCGCCGGACGCGGTCGAGCGGCGCTCAAAGCCGCGCCCGTGGCTGGCGTGGGTCGCCGTGTTCGTCCTGATCGACCTGCTCGTCGGACTCATTGCGACCTCGCCCATTGCGGGCAGCCTCGCCGTGCGGCTCTCGATGGAGGGCGGGGCGCTCGTCTTCTCGACACTGAACGTCATGGCGCTGATGCTGCGTCGCATTCGCTCGCCGCTAATGGTGATCTACGGCATCTCGATCACCTCCTTCGCGCTTGCGTCGCTCGCGTTCATTCTCGGCAAGCCCTGGAATCACATGTGGTGGCTCGCGCACGCGATCTTCGCCGCTGGATTTTTCCTGCTGAGTTACGGCGTCGTTCAGGCGTTTCGCACAACGCGGGCCTTTTCGACGATCTACACCCAGGAAGAACTGATGGCTCGCCTCGCCGAGGCGATGGCACGCACGGAAAACGCGCTGCAGGAGCTCCAACGCACCAATCACAAGCTCGAGCAACTCGCCGCGACCGATCCGCTGACGGGTGCCGCGAACCGGCGCGAGTTTATTCAACAGGTAGAGGCGGAAATCGCACGAGCCAGGCGAGGCGGTGCGCCGTTCTCACTGCTGGCGCTGGATCTCGACCACTTCAAATTGATCAACGACAACTACGGCCATCAGGTGGGGGACGAGGTGTTGCAGCGATTCGTGCAGAAATGCCTGAAGGCCATTCGCCCCTATGACGGCGTGGCGCGTGTCGGTGGCGAAGAGTTTATGGTGCTGCTGCCCAGAGCCGCGCTAGACGTGGCACGTTCGATCGCGGAGCGCGTCCGGGGTGCCGTGGCTACCGAGGAGTTCCATACTGGAACGGGCCGGGCCGTCGCCGTTACCGTCAGTGTTGGCATCTCCGAGTTCGGCCGCGACGGCGACACCATCGACACTCTCTTGCGAGTCGCCGACGAGCGACTCTATCAGGCCAAGCACGCTGGCCGCAACCGCGTGGTGGCACGATAGCAGCGGTTGGCTATCCATCGCTGTAGCAGCTTGCAATCGACGGCGGCCAAGCCCGTAATCAGCGCAGTTATCGGCTCAGAATAGCTGCAGCTGAGATAGTTCGCGCCTGAAGGGCCGGTGTCCGCGCGCAGCCGACGTTCGACCGTCCGGATGAAAGCGGGAGTCGACGAGCGCTCCTGGCCGGTTATCGCCGGATGGTCCCGCGGGCCGGGGACTGCGAACAGTCGGCTGAGATGCCATGACGGGTTTTTGTGCGCTACGGCACCGGCGATAGCTCAGGGACGAATGGTAGGCGCAAGGCCCGTCAGATATGGGCTGCTACCGCTTCGCAAAGACCTGGCAAAGTGACGTTGAACGGCTCAGTACGGACCAGGTTGGCGTCACCTGCAGAACGCCTGCGGCGGCTGTACAGCATAGCTTGTGACGGGTTCCTCCCGGTGGTGATGTCATTCTCCCGCCGCTTCTCCCGCTGCTGTCGCACTTCTTTCCCAGCAGCGGGATACAGCCAATGACTTACCAGCGGTAACCGACGCCAGCGCCTGCTCCAACCGAGCCGTGACCCGAAACAGCGGCTGTGATCGAGCCTTTGAGCATCCCAGATTCCGGTCCAGCTGACTTCGGGCAATACTCGTCCTTGATGAGATCCGGCACGGCGGCTTCGAAGCCATCGTCCTTGACACATCGGTGTTCGACGCACAGCAGCTTCGCCTTGAAACCGATCCGTCCGGCGGGTCGCGCAGTTCCACGACGGCGCGATGCGGGTGCGGTCCCTTCCCACAGGCTCTTGTCGACCACGAAGAGCATCCGTCCTTCTGCCATTGACTGTTGTCGCAGGGACAACACCGTGGGTTCCCTCGCAGGGCTACCGCCGCAAGACGGCCGCTCTTACGCTTCGTTCCACGGTGACGGCACATGCTGTCTGATCCAGTCCGTCAAACGATGCGCCCGCGATTCCAGTGCTGCCCCGGATTGCCGGGTGGGCGCGAGATCGAACGGGTCGACGTGTAGACGGCGATCTGCGCCTGGCGTGTCCGTTTGCTACGTGTCCAGCAAACACGGCGGCAGTCCGCAATTACCCATCGAAGATTTTCCCTCGCCAACCATCGCCAGGCGACGGCCGGCGGGGGATGCCGTCCATTCTTCGACAAGTCGTTCCCCGATGCGCTTGCGCAAGGGCATCGGTATGCCGGAAGTCATCGTTCGCGAAGATCGTTGCTGTTTTGTAGGTCCCGAACTCGTTTTCATCACGCAACTGGAGAAACATCTCGTGTTAAAGAAATTATTTTCAACCGTTGTCTTCTCGGCGGCGGCTTTGCTCTCGGCGCCGACGTTCGCTGCGGACGAATTCCCCATTCCGGCGGGATTTGCCAGCGACTATCAGACGGTCGATGGCGTTCGCCTGCACTACGTCAAAGGCGGCAGCGGGCCACTGGTGTATCTGGTGCATGGTTTCGGCCAGTCGTGGTACGAGTGGCATCAGTTGATGCCGGTGCTTGCGAAGGACCACACCGTGGTGGCGGTCGATTTGCCGGGCTTGGGGCAGTCCGGCGTTCCGGCCTCGTATCGCGCCACCGACGTTGCTCCGTTGCTTTATCAATTGGCGGAGAAATTCAGCGGTGGCCGGAAGTTCGATCTGGTGGCGCACGACATCGGCATCTGGAATACGTATCCCATGCTGGTTCGGCATCAGGACAACATTCGGCGTGCCGTCTACATGGAGGCTCCAATTCCCGATGACAGCATCTATCGTTTCCCCGCCTTTACGTCCAAAGGTGAATCGCCGGTCTGGCACTTCAGTTTCTTTGATGCCGATGGCCAGCTTGCGGAAACGCTGATCACCGGCAAGGAACGCTTTTTCCTGGAGTACTTCGTCAAGGTGCATGCCGCCAACAAGGCGGTGTTCACGCCGCAGCTTCTGGACCTGTACGGCAAGTCATATGCGAAACCGCAGAGTTTGCATGCCGCGTTCGAGTACTTCCGCGTGCTGAATCAGGACGTACTCGATAACAAGCGGCTCTCCAGGCAGAAAATAGAGATTCCGATGCTGGCGATTGGCGGCGGCGGAAACGGTGGAATGGGCGAATACGAGAACCAGACGGTCAGCCGCTATGCGGACCATGTCACCGGCAAAGTGCTTCCCGATTGCGGCCATTGGTTGCCGGAGGAATGCGCAGGCCCGTTGAACCAGGCTGTAGTGAATTTCCTGAACGCGCCTTGAACTGCTATCCGCCTAGGCAAAGCAGGACCGAGACAATGGCGTTTCGACACCACCGCGTTTTCTGGCTGTAGTCGAAGCACTCCATTCGGACCCGTGAAGACAGTGAAAAGACCCACGCGAGGCTCCGCAATGATTGCGCTGCCTGGTTCATCGCAGGACCAGGTGTTGGTCGACCTTGCCGGCTCCTCGTAGCGGTTGCGCGGTGAGGCGTGGCGTAGCTGTGGCAGCGACGGAGATCAGCTGGAAAAATCAGCTTATACAGCGCGGCGCCGGCTGCTTCGTAGGGCGAACGCCGGCCTGCAGAGACCAAAGCCCTCGACGTTGAAGTTCGACCAGGTTAGACGATATACAGCGGTTGTTTATTGAACCGACTCGCCCACAAAAATGCGGACAGGTTTGCGTGATCGCCATGATGAGTTTGAGGCAAGCATCGATCCGATCGCAGGCGAGCGACAACGTCGCTCGTGCCGTCCTGCATGTGTTAAAGCCATGCGCTTTTACTCCTGGCCGTCCAAGCCGCCGGTGGATGAAACCTTGACGCCAATGGCCCCAGCATGGAGTTGCTCGGTGCCCAGCGCCTCCTGAGGCAGCCACATCCCCGCAGACCACACTGCTTCTAGTTCTGCAGCCAGTTCGGCGCCGAGCCAGGCAGCCGCCAGTCCTGCTACATAGGTTGCACATTCGGGCTTTTCACGCCGCACCCCGTTCGCAAGCAACCAGCGGTACAACGGGAGCGCCGCAGAAACGGTCGGATCGCCTGGCTCGATGGAACGGTTGAAATCCAAGGGAATTGCCAAGCCCTTCGGGTCCAGGTCGCCGAAGTACTCCGCTGAAGAAGCTTCTGTTTCATGCATCGCTTGGCGCAACGCTCGCCCGGTAAGCCTGAAATTTTCGCCCCCGCCATAGATGACCGCCGTGTATCGTCGCGTGGTCTCGTTCCATTCCGCGAAGCTCCAATACGTGTTGTGGTTTTCGACAACGAGTACGGGCTTGCCCGGCGTGTCAATCTTGCGATACGGTAGCGGCTGGGGCACCCGGAAGCAACCGATGACGGAGAGTGGAAGCCGCCCGCTAAAAAGGAAGTCCCCGGCGCACATGTTGTCGAGCCGCTTCTCGTCGCCGAAGATTTCCAAGGAGCGCTCCTTGATTGGAACCGGGGAGAAATGCCCTCGGCGTCGGAGCAGGAAGTCATTGATGGGCCGTAGCGCTGACAACTGCGATGGCCTTAACTCCGGCCAGAACCCCAGCTGCGGCGCCCAGGTCACGTCGGCATGGTTCACAGAAGCCTTGGAGTGAGGTGAGCTCTTCAACGTGACCCAAAGTGGAAGAGCGGGCGAGCCGGTCTGTTCCCAACTTCCGGTAGCCGGCAGCGAGATGGCGCCGTCAGCTTCCAGCTCCTTCAGCGCCCTCAGCAGCAGCACACCACGCTCCGGGCTGTTCTGGACGTCTGGGTACAGCGAGAAGTAGTGCCGGCGCAGCTCGTCGAGTGGGACACGCTTGCGCGGCGATGACAGCAGCGCTTCAAGGAACTCGCTCAAACCAACTCCTCGGGTACGTTGTTGAGCTTCAGGTTCGCGAACTCGAGGTGCCAGCGTCTCGTTTTGCTGTTCTGTCCGGCGCGGCGCAGGCGGATGAACCGCTGGAACTCGCCGAGCGCGTTGAAGTCCTGAAGCGCCGTGGCGAATATCAACTGGACGTTCATGGCCTCGGCCAGCAACCGTTGGGCGCGCCACATGCTGGGGCTGGTGGCCTTCGCGAACGGGTTGTCGAGGATCAGCGGCCCACCGGCGATGCGATGTACCTGCGCATGGTTCTCGGCGCGCAACTGATTGATGACCAGGTACAGGAACATCGCCATGACGACGCCTTCGCCGCCGGAGTTCGAGACCCGCTCAACCGGTACGTACTGTTCTGTCTCTTCGATGGACATTTTCAGGACTTGCAGTCCCAGCGGACGCCCATAAACGCGCGCCACAGCGTCGGCGATGAGGTCTGTGCCGCGTGGAGGAAACACGTTTGTATCAACCAACGTGTCGAGGTAGACGCTAAGAGTCTGGCGTCGCGTCTCGACTGGCACCGAGCCGAAGTTTGCTCGCATCTTCAGAACTTGCTTGCCGCCGACGTATGGGGCGCCCACCGGCACTGACTTGTCCTTGCTCGTCGCGCGATTGAGCGTCGTAATGGCTGAGCGGACGACGGCGAGCACCTCCTCGACGCAGGTATCGAAGTCAGCTTGCATCGACCGCAGCGTTGCCTCGGTCGTCGCGATGCGGTCGTCCAGATGTTCGAGGAGCCGCTTTGCGTCCGTACACGCGGCACCGAACTCGTTGGCGACCATCTGCTGCGCGACATCGGGGTCGACCTCGCTGAACGACGGCTCCGACGCCGTTGCCTTGACGAGGTCGAAGGCAGTGCGGGCCTTGCTCTGCAGTTTGCCGACGCTTTGGTTCTTCCCCGTATAGTCCTTTAACAGCGCGTTGACCCGGTTGCTAGCGTCGGCTTCGAGAACCAGGCTGTTGGGGTCCGGCACCTCAAGGGCCATTCCCACCTGGGCGCCGATTTCCGCTGCGATGAGAATTGGGTCGGGCTTGTCTTCGAATCCCACGCTGCTGCGCAGGAGCGCCTCAAGCTTTCCGTCGGCCTCCGCTGCCGCGTGCTTCCGACTGGCGCGTTCCGCCGCCTGGTTCGCGGCTTCGTTGGCCGCACGCATCCGTTCCAGCGCCGCGGTCACGCGGTTCTCCGCTTCCGCCATGAGCGCGGCTAGGGCATCCAGGTCCAAAGCCTCGTGAGCGGGTATAGCGGGGCCGAGGTTCGTTTTGTTCAAATCGAACCACTTCTTCGATTCGCCGTTCACGACCTGCAGATTCGAAGCGGCGTTCACCTGCTCTGGTTTGGCCTCCTCTAGCGCAGTTGCGATGCTCGCCAGCGCTTCTTCATGGTCCACGTCCAGGAAAGGCCGGAGGTCCGCCATTTGAACACCCTTGAACTCACGGGTGAACTCCCTGGCTTTGTCCCCCCGGCGTTTGCGCGCATCGTCCAGCTTGTGCGCCAGGAGTCCCAATCGTTCCTTTTCCTCGGCCAGGTAGGCCGCTTCTGCATCGCGGTAGATGCGACGCAGCGTGTCCAACGGCCGTGGGTTCTGCAGCAGCTGTTCGTGAGCTGGATAGTCCCTGTCGTAGTGGGCAACGCTCGCTCGCTCTTCGCCCGCGAGCTTGAGTTCATGGTCAGTGCTCACACGCAAGCCCTGGCCGTGGTCGTGCTCGCCCTGCAGCCTCTCAAGGCCCTCGTCGGCTGCGGACTTTCTCTCCTGTGCCGTGGTGATACCTTGCGCTAAGTCCGCCAGTCGACGGACGCGCTCCGCGTGGCCGGCTTCGTGTTCGCTATGAAACGTGCCGACCGCTGCGGAAGACAGCAGTGCAGCCTGGCGTCTCGCTTCGGCTGCCTGGACTCGCAGATCCAACCCTTGAGCCGCCTCATCCAGCTCCAGCCCCAGCGATTCGAGGGACTCCGCGCGTGCTGTCGCCGTGGCAACGTCTTCCTCGAGCGCTACCTTGTCGGCTCGCGCCTGTCCGAGTTTTCCGTCACCGAATTCCTTCACATAGGTATCCAGTTCGTGAACTGCCTTCAGCGTTTGGTCGTGGCGCTCCCGATACGCGGACCGCCGTTTATCTTCGTCGGCGACGCGGAGTTCGAGGTTCAGGCCTAGCTTGGCGGCAGCCTCGACGTTAAAGGCCGAATCATCCGCAGCCGGGACCACCACACGCTGCGCCAGTTGCTCTGCGGGCTCAAGGGTCGCCGCTGATACCACCACAGGACGCGTAGGCCGGCGCGCCTCCCAGGAGACGGCCTTGGCCTTATCAAGTTCCGTGGACGCCACGGAGACGCCGAGGAAGCGGGCGGGGTCGCCGGCGACGAGCGCCCGCGCCTCGGACGCATCCGGCAGGGCGCGTGAGATGTACTCGTTATAGGCTTTGGCGGAGCGTACGCCTGCCTGTAAAAGTGTCTCGACGACGAGTGCAACGTCGATGCTGTAGCCTGCAACCCCGGTCTCATCAATAGCCTGCTTGGTGGCGCGCAGCTCCGCTAGGCGAACGTCTCCCAGAGACGTTTGTCTTGCCGACTCCGAGACGACCTCGCGCAGCCGGGCGGGCAAGGCTGCGGACAACGGGTCGACGCGGTCGGATTCGACGGCATTCAGAAGAGCAGGTAACTGTGCCAGGCGCTCGATCTCGGCTTCCCCCCGTGCGATGAACTCGCCGAGTGCCCGTGCCTTGCTGGCCAACCCGGCTGCGCGGACGTTCTCCGCCGCGGCGGCCTGTCGATGCTCTCGCGCCTCCCTGGCGCAGCGTTGCTGCGATGCTCGATGCAGGTCGCGCTCGGAAGCCGCGGTTGCAGCTTCGATATTCAGTCGTTCAAGCGCCTTCGCGGTTGTCTCGTCGGGTTCGAGAAAGGTCCTATCCACTTCGAGCGCTTGCCTACGTCGCGTGTAGGACTCCTCGGCCGCTTGAAGCTTCGAACGCTCCCCTACCTGGCAGAGCTCGTCAGCTTCGGCTTGAGTTCGTTGCTTGCGAAGGGCCGTTCGTTCTTCCTCCCGCGCGGTAGCTCGCTCATCGAGCACCTGGAGCGCTACCTTCAGTCGCTGCTCTTCGTTGAACAGCGCTCGGCGCAGCAGCGCCCCTTGAATCTCGACGTGATCCTTCGTCGGTTCGAGATTCGAGCGCTCGGCTTCGGCCAGCGCGTCAAGTTCCTTAAGCTCTTCGTCGACGCCGACGATATCCTTTTGCAGCCGCGCGGCTCGAATGAACCGTTCGTCCCGCTCCAGGTGCTTCACCTGGCCATCGGCCGCCTCCTTGCGCGCCTTCGCCAGTGCGCTGCGCTTCTGGTGCCAGGCCCAGGCGAGCGTCGCCTGCTCCCTTATGCACGACGTTGAGTCCCCGAGTGCAACCGAGGCCAGTCCTCGCTGGGTCCGCTCAAACTCCACTTCGCGGTCGTGGTCAAGGCACAAGGAGACGGCCCGGGCCTGCAGAGCCAGGACCATCTGCGCGCCCCGAATCAGCATCGAGCGCTGCGCGGCAAGCGTCTCAAGGTACAGATGCGCAGCCTCGGCGAAAGCGTTCAGCGACGCTCGGAACTTGGTCAGCTCGTCACGACGCTTCTGGAACTGAGGCTTGCGGCGATGCTTCTCGCATACCGCAACTACCAGCTTGCGCGCCTCGTCGGCCTTCGTTGTGTCGCTGGTCAGGTGCAGGAACTTGCGCAGAAACTCGCCTTCCGTCTTGAAGTCGAGGAAGCCCGTGTCGAAACCGCCTTCCTGGGCCGAGAAGTTGACCTGCATACGCAGCATGTCCAGGTCAATGAGACGCTCGTCTTTCAGATGCCGCTGCCATTCCGCTTGGCGGTTGTGGCAGATGAAAACGTCACCCGGGTACTTTTTCTGCTGCGCGTGTAGCCAGCGAGAAAACTCCTGCATGGACGACGGCGTGGGTTGCGCCAGACCAGGGGCGGGGATGTCCACCAGGCCAAGGTCGGCGTGCTCCTCGAATGAGAAGAACATGCGGTCGACTTCCGGCGGCTCGGTGTGCGACCTTACCGCGACCGCCTGACCGGTCACCAGACGGTAGGGCTTGCCTCCTGCCGTTCTGGAGGGCATGAGCCATTCGACGATGACGAAACCAGGCGCGCCATCGTGAGTGAAGTACTGGGAGAACGTGTTGTGCTTGCTCTGAATGTGCTTGAGAAACCTTTCTTGAGCTGTCTCGAAGCACGAGAACACAAGCCCGATGAGCGTGGTCTTGCCGCCGCCATTCTCCAGGTTGATGAGCGTGTCGATGGGTTGGCCGCTGTCGGGGTCGGTTAGCTCAAAGGTCATCCCTTCGTACCATGCGGTGCGGTAGCCACAGTTGCCTAGATGGATGCGGGAAATCTTCTGCATGGTCACGCTGCCTTGCGCTCGGTCGTAGCCAGCTGCGCCATCTCGTAGAGCCGCCGCAACGCGAGTTCTCGCAGCTGCACACGCAGCCGGAAGGTGGGCGTGTAGGTCGCAGCCGTCTCGTCTTCCGCGTCGCGGTCAAGCCGAACAAGGCCGCTCTGCGCCATCTGGTTCAGCGCAATCTTGACGACGCCGACGACCGAGGCGTGCGACGCTCGCTGACCGGACGGGATGGCTACTGGCAGTGCTGAAATCGCCTCCCAGCCAGGAGCGAGCTCAGGTGGCACGTCCGGCGGGATGTCAGATGTCTCCTTCAGACGCCACGCCAGTGCGTAGAGCGTGTCGCGGCAGGTGGCCACCGACGCCGGAGGCGGGGAGTAGTTGTCGTCGTCCAGCCCATCGGTCGTTGGGAAGAAGACCGCGGAGATGGCGATGTGCGCAAGTACGAGCGCGGCCTTCTGGTCCGGAGTCATGCCGCTGCGGATATCCGTGAGACGCACTGCGAAGCGGCTGTCCTTGGAGGCCGGAACTACGATGAGCCCTCGCTGCTCGCTCAAGTCGAGAATCTGCAGTTCCATGCCGGCCGCGACATCCTCGACGTA
This sequence comes from Paraburkholderia terricola, assembly GCF_003330825.1. Taxonomy (NCBI): domain Bacteria; kingdom Pseudomonadati; phylum Pseudomonadota; class Betaproteobacteria; order Burkholderiales; family Burkholderiaceae; genus Paraburkholderia; species Paraburkholderia terricola. The sequence continues at coordinate 2,314,190 of NZ_CP024941.1, read as the reverse complement.
TCGTCTGAATGCCGGGTCGGCCCTGCACAGGGCAAGCAGTTCGCGGTACTCCGAGTCATTGATGGGTGACAACGTCGTGTGCAGCGCCTTGTAGGTCAGTCGCGCGGCGTTGCGCACGGTAGGTTCTGCATTCATTCTGACTCTCCTTGGGGAACGAAATCGAGCGCGCTGCCCTGAGCGATGTCGAGATGGAAGGTGTCTCCCGTGAGTTCGGCGCTCACGTTCCGGAACTCGCTGTCAGACCGAGCGAACGAGCGGAACAGGATGAGAACGAGGCACCGCCGCATCGTCCGGTCCAGGCCTTCGTCCTCGGCGGCATCCAGCAACTGGTCGATGCGCAGCCGTTGGCCGGTGGAGAACTTGCCGGCCAGCCAGTCGTTGGCGCGCTGTACGAGTTCCTTCGAAAACTGGTCGGGCAGGGGTTCGAGCTTCTCAATCGAGCCTGGGTCGGTCTCGACCTCCGCATCTTCCCCACGCCGCTCTAATAGCAGGGCGAACACCGCGTTCAGGTCGTACACCCTCGGCCACACCGGCGGGTATAGCGCACTGATGAAGACGTCCGCCTCTGCCGAAAGTACTCGGGTCGGAAGGTTGACGAGCTGGGGAAGGAGTTGCGGCTCAAGGTTTGGGAGACCGGTGGGCTTGCGTGCACGGAAGACCGCGCGCTGCGCCTCGATGAAACGCTCGGGCGCTACGTTGATATCAGTGACAAGCTGTAGTCGGATGAGGCTGGCGCTACGAATCGTCTCCTTCAGCTGTACGAGGCTCTCGCGCGTCCTCGGCTCATCGGCGCCAAGCAGGGCCTCGCCAACGGCTTCCTCCATTCGGGCGTCTTCTGCCTGGCGCTGACGAACATGCGTCCGCGCCTCGTCGAGCCGCCCGGCCATGTCGCGGCTCCAGTTGACGCTGCCTGGCGCTCGATAGGCTTGATAAAGCCGGTCACGAATCAGCTGGCGGTACTCGATGGAGTACTTCCGGGCTCGCCGGGCAATCTCGACCGCTGCTTCGAACCGGCCGCGGCGCACGAGCAGGTCGAGCATCTTCTCCATCAGTTCTTGCGAGTCCTCCGGCGCGAGGTCGAGCATCCCCAGGTAGACGAGGTAGCCTTCGGCGGTGGGACGGTAGCGGTAGACGTCGTCAGCATCTGGTTCGAAGCGGACCAGTCTGTATCGGGCCGACCTGGTCGTGCCTGTAGATGCGTCGAAGAACTCCGCTGTGAACTCCCTATGGTTGTTGGCCTTGTTGTCGAGCGTGTCGAGGACCACTTCCGCGATGCGGCGCGCTTGAGACGACGTGAGGCCAGGCTTCATGCGACCGGCGACGTACCCTAGGTGAATCACAACCTCGATCGAGGTGCTACCGCTGGAGACTGTCGTCGCTTCCATCATCAGGTCAAGGGCGGACAACGCAAGGTAGTGGGTGTCGATGCCGTCGAACAGTGTCCTGTCCGTCCCGCCTTCGTCACCAAGCATCGTCTTGTAGCGCTCGAGTTGGAAGATGGGGCGCAGGAGTAGCAGGTTGCGCTGCTGACGCGATAGGTCAAGCAGGTCTGCGCAGCCGCCGTCCAATGGCACGCTGCCCTCGGAGGATGCCTGCGGCCGAGGCTCCGCCGGGACTATCTTGCGCGAGGCAAAGTCCTGTTCCGAGTGCAACGATGGCGCCTCCTCGTGCGGCACATTTTCCTCCTGAGAACATCTAATAGTCTAATAAGTGTACCGAACAAAAAGAAGACACGACTACTTTCGATGCCGCGGGCGACACGGCGGGGTGAGGCGCCTTCGCCCATCGCAATGGCGGCTCCTCAAACGAAACCATCGTCGAATGCTCGGGTTTTCGAGGAACGGGCGCGCCACTTCGCTGGCGTCATGCCTACCTGCCGTTTGAACACCCGCTGAAACGCGGCTTCCGATTGATATCCCACCGCTTCGCCAATCTCGGCGACAGACATCCCCGTTTGCGCCAGTTTGCGCCCAGCCAGCGCCATGCGAATTTCGGTGAGCACGTCGCTCGCCGAGCGGTTGATGGCTTCTTCGAAGTGGCGTGCGAACGTGGCGCGCGACATGTGACAGAGTTCAGCCAGCTTCGGCAAAGTCCACGGCTTCCCGGGTTCGTCGAACATGGCGGCGAGAGCCGGTTGCAGGCGCTGACGCTGCGCAAGCGCAAGCAGGCCGCGCGGCGCTTGATCGGTATCGGAAGCGCAGCGCAGGGTCAGCGCAAACAGCGCGCCCGAAAGCTGATTCACGACCGTCGCGCTGCCCGGGCGTTGCTCGAACGCTTCCTCGCGCATCAATTCAATGAGTCGGGCAAGCCGCGTTGCTGCAAACGCGGCGTCGCGCGCCTGTCCGTCGCCCTCGCTCACGCTGCTCACCAGCAAACGTCCCGGCAGATGGTCGCGCATCAGTTGCTGCGGCACGGCCGGCAGCACGAAGCGCCCGCACAACACATCGGCGCCTCCGCGTGCGTTGCCGTTCGTGGCAATGGTCAATCCGTCCTTGTGCCGCTCGCGTGCCGCCCGGGGGGGCTTGCCGCTGCCGTCGTGCAAGCTGTGAGCGCTGCCGGAGGGAAACAGCACGATATCGCCGGCTTTCATGCGAAGCGCCGGTTCGCTGTTCTCTCCTGTGTCGCTTTCGACGACAGCCTCGCCGCGCAACAGCACGTGATAGGGGAATTCCCACTCGTTCGACTCGGGATGGTCGATGCGCCACGGCGAGCCGAAGTGGCACCGCACATCCAGCCGTCCGGTGACCGGCATCAGCGAGAGCAGTCGGTCCAGCAGTTCCATATGAGACGTTTGAGCATGAAGTTGCGGAAGTATGGCATTAAAGAACTCGCCGCAGATCCCTACACTGACTCCCATGCCATACGACATGGCTAAGCAGTTCAACCCTCAACCCTGAAGGAAGGAGTCGATCATGTCCCGTCTGACCACCATTCGCCCTGAAGAAGCAACCGGCGCGGCCGCTGAAGTGTTCGCGAAGATCAAGAAGGCCGTCGGCAAGGTACCCAATGCGTACGCGACCGTCGGCACGCACAGCCCCGAAGCGCTCGGCGCGGCGCTCGCGTTCGACGCAGCGGTGGCTGCCAGCACGCTTGGCAAGGCGGACATCGAAGTGATCAAGCTGGCCGTCAGCGAACACGTGGGCTGTGACTACTGTGTCGCCGCGCATACGTTGATGGGCAAGCTCGCCGGGCTGTCGGGCGATGACATGAAGCAGGTGCGTGCCGGCGTTGCAACGGGCGACGCGAAGCGGGACGCGCTGGTGACGTATGTGCGTACGCTGGTCGGTACGCGCGGCACGGTGCCCGAAGCAGTCATCGATGCGGTGCGCGCGGCGGGTTACACCGACCGCCAGATCATCGAAATCAACCTCGCCATCGCGTCGATTACGTTCACGAATCTCGTGAATCGCGTGAACGACACGACGCTCGACTTCCCGGCAGTCAACTAACCCGTAGTTCCCGCACACAGCCTCGACAGGAGAGATCGCTATGCGCACCATTCGTACGGACGTCGCCGTTATCGGCGCAGGCACGGCCGGGCTGTCGGCCTACCGCAGCGCCAAAGCCGAAGGCCGCACGGCCGTGATCATCGAAGGCGGTGAATACGGCACGACGTGTGCAAGAGTGGGGTGCATGCCGTCGAAGCTGCTGATCGCGGCGGCGGAAGCCGCGCATGCCGCGAGCCACGCCGACGCATTTGGCGTCCGCGTCGAGGGGTGCGGGTAGACGGCCAGGCGGCCATGGATCGCGTGCGCAGCGAGCGCGACCGCTTCGTCGGCTTCGTCGTGGACGGTGTCCACGCGTTGCCGGAAGCGGACCGGCTGATTGGCCACGTACGCTTCATCGACGACCGGCTGCTGCAAGCCGGCGCCTGGTTCTTTCGGGACGCTCAGACGTCGGACGCCTCGCGGGGCGACTACGGATACAGCCGGGCGGACGGAAATACCCGAGCACACAGGAAATCGACCAAGGCCCGGACTTTCGGAGAGGGATGCTTGCTGGCGGGCCAGAGCACGTGGAAGACGCCGGTGCGTTCCACGTGATCGACCAGAACGGTGCGCAACCGTCCATCCGCCAGCGGCTCCTTGATCGAGAATTCCGGCAGATAGGCGATCCCCAAGCCTTGTAGTGCAAAGCACACGCGCGTCTCGATGTTGTTGCAGATCATCGAGGTCGGCAATGGCAACTCGGGTTCGCCGGCAGCACGGCGCAACGCCCATGTTTCCAGCTTGCCGCTGTTGGGAAAGCGGTAGTGCAAGCAGGTGTGCTCCAGCAGATCCGCAGGCACTTTGGGCGTACCTCGCCGCGCCAGGTAGTCGGGCGAGGCGACCAGCATCGAACGAAAGGCGCCCAGCCTGCGCGCGGACAAGCGCGAGTCCGTCGGGTCGCCGGTTCTGACCACGGCGTCGAAACCTTCCTCGATCACATCGACCAGCCGGTCGGTGAAGTCCAGGTCCAGCTCGATGGCCGGGTACTCGCGCATGAACTCGCCGAGCACGGGCAGCACCAGCGAACTGACCAGGGGCAAGCTGACCCGCAAGCGACCGCGCGGCAAAGCCGTGGCCTGCGACAGCTCCAGTTCCGCCGCCTCGATTTCAGCAAGGATGCGGCGGCTGCGCTCCAAAAACAGCGTGCCCTCGGCTGTCAGCGTGACGCTGCGCGTGCTGCGGTGGAACAGGCGCACGCCGAGCTTTTCTTCCAGCCGCGCCACGCTCTTGCCGATGGCGGATGCCGATACGCCCAGCAGCCGACCGGCCGCGACAAAGCTGCGTGTCTCGGCGACCTGCACGAACACCACGAAGCCGTTCAGGCTGTCCACCTCGTACCTCCATTGCGGACAAATAGTTCCGGTAAGAAAGGAACTGTACTCCAGTTTTTCTTTAATCGAAGACCTTCTATCGTGACGGGAATGTTCATTGATGAAAGGAAGTCCCCGTGACGATTGCCGCATTTCCGCTGCGCACAGGCGTCCCGCCCGCGTCTCTGTCCACCCGGATTCAGGCCGCGGTTCAACAGGCACTGGACGGGCGGCGCCTGGTCGGTGCCGTGGTACTGGTAGCCCGCGACGGCGAACTGATTCACCGCCAGGCCGCCGGCTGGGCCGACCGCGAGAGCCGTCGGACGATGACCGTGGATGCGGTCTTCCGTCTGGCGTCGGTGAACAAGCCGATCGTCTCGACGGCGGCGCTGGTGCTGGTGGCGCAAGGTCGACTCAATCTGGATGACGGCATCGACCGCTGGTTGCCCGAGTTCCGGCCACGGCTGGCCGATGGCCGACCTGCGCGGATCACTACCCGGCAATTGCTCAGCCACACGGCGGGGCTGGACTACCGCTTCTTCGAGGCTGATGCGGACGGCCCTTATGCGCGGGCCGGCGTGTCGGATGGCATGGATGCGTCCGGTATCAGTCTGGGAGAGAACCTGCGCCGCATCGCCACCGTGCCGCTGCTGTACGAACCGGGCACGGCCTGGGGCTATTCGCTGGCAACCGACGTGCTGGGCGCCTTGATCGAGCAGGTGCATGGCGAGCCACTGGACGCAGCCGTGCGCCAGCTCGTGACCGGCCCGCTGGGCATGGCGGATACCGGCTTTGTCGCGCTGGATGCGCAGCGCGTGGCGACCGCCTATGTGAATGACACGCCTCAGCCGCACCCGCTGGCGGAAGGCGAAATCGTTTCGCCCTTCGAGGGGGCGGTCGGCATCCCCTACAGCCCTGCGCGCATCTTCGATCCGCAGGCATTTCCTTCGGGTGGCGCGGGCATGGCGGGAACAGCCGAAGACTTCCTGCGCCTGCTGGAAGCCTTGCGCCAGGGTTGCGGTGCGCTCCTGCCCAACGAATTGATCGCGGAGATGGCGCGCGATCAGACGGGCGGTCAGGAACTGCCCAATGCGCCGGGCTTCGGCTTCGGGCTGGGGTTCTCGGTCTTGCGCGACCAGGCGTTGGCAGCTTCGCCCGAGTCGGAAGGCACTTGGCGTTGGGGCGGTGCCTACGGCCATGCCTGGTTCGTGGATCGGGTGCGGGGACTCAGCGTCGTCGCCTTGACCAACACGTTGTACGAAGGCATGTCGGGTCGTTTCGTCACCGATCTGCGCGATGCGGTCTACGGTGCCTTGGAGGGTGCGCGATGACTTCGGCAACTCAGGACCGCATGCCTCTCGCATCGCTGCTGGCGCTTGCCATGGCGGCTTTCATCACCATCCTGACCGAAGCGCTGCCGGCCGGCTTGCTGCCCCAGATGGCGCGGGGACTGGCCGTCTCCGAGGCATGGGTCGGCCAGACCGTCACCATCTATGCCATCGGCTCCCTGGTGGCCGCGATTCCGCTGATCGCCGCCACACAAGGGATGCGTCGCCGGCCGTTGCTGCTGGCCGCCATTGCCGGCTTCGCCATCGCCAACACAGTGACGACGCTTTCCACCAGCTATGCGCTGACCATGGTGGCGCGCTTCCTGGCGGGCGTCTCGGCGGGTTTGTTGTGGGCGCTGCTGGCCGGCTATGCCGCGCGCATGGTGCCCGAGCACCAGCAAGGCCGCGCCATCGCGATCGCCATGGTGGGCACGCCGCTGGCGCTTTCGCTGGGCGTGCCTGCCGGCACCTTCCTTGGCGATCTGATGGGGTGGCGCATGTGCTTTGGCATCGTGAGCCTGCTGGCGCTGATGCTGATGGTCTGGGTGCGCCTGAAAGTACCGGACTTCGCGGGGCAGGCCGTGGGCAAACGCCTTTCGTTGCGGCATGTGTTCACCCTGCCGGGTATTCGCCCGGTGTTGTTCGTGGTGCTGGCCTTCGTCCTCGCACACAACATCCTCTACACCTACATCGCCCCGTTTCTGGTGATGGCCGGCATGGTGGACCGCACGGATCTGGTGCTGCTGGTTTTCGGCATCACATCGCTGCTGGGTGTCTGGATCATCGGCGTGCTGATCGACCAGTACCTGCGCGCACTGACGCTGGCGAGCACGGTCTTGTTCGGACTTTCGGCGTTGGTGCTGGGCATGGCAGGCACCGAGCCCATCGCCGTCTATGCGGCAGTGGGTGCCTGGGGACTGGCTTTCGGCGGCGCTGCGACCTTGTTTCAGACCGCACTTGCCAAGACGGCGGGCGATGCTGCTGATGTCGCGCAGTCCATGCTGGTCACTGCCTGGAACACGGCGATTGCCGGTGGGGGCATCGTTGGTGGCGTGCTGCTGGATCGTCTCGGTGTGGGGGCTTTCTCTCCTGCGCTGCTAATGTTGTTGCTGGCGACACTTCTGGTGGCGTGGTCTGCCAGACATCACGGCTTTCCCGTGTCGGTGGGATGAAATCGGATGGAACTGCGCGACCTTCGTTGCTTCCTTGTCGTGGCTGAAGAACTCCACTTCGCTCAGCTCCGCTGAACGGCTGCACATCGAGCAGTCGCCGCTGTCGCGAGCGATCAAGGCAGTGACGATTCGCACCCGGCGCGGGCTTCTGTGCGATGCGAAGATGGCCAGGGTGGCGCTTCGATGTTCTCGTCAAGCGTGCCGCCAGACGCCGAAAGACTGGTATTGGGTAAGACACCTTTTGCGAGTATGCGGGGAAATTCCGCCTTATACGCCACGTGTCGTCCGCTGCTCCGCACTCACATACAAGTCGAACTACCGCCGCCGAGGAAATGCATTTCCAGCCCTCGCCGAATTTCAAATGCGCGGAGCAATCCGTAGCAAACCCGATTTCGATGTTTCTACCCCGTCTTTCGTCAACCTAAAATTGGACCCCTTTCAATCGATGACGTTTAACACGACAACAAGGGGTAACGATGAAACGAGTCGCTCTCGCCAGCGCCGCAGGCCTGTTTGCAATTGCACCACTCGCCGCTCAGGCGCAAAGCTCGGTCACGTTGTACGGGCTCGTGGATGCGGGCATTACCTATACGAACAACCAGAAGGGCGCGAGCAACTTCCAGCAGACGAGCGGCAAGTTGAGCGGCAGCCGATGGGGTCTCAAAGGCAGCGAGGACCTGGGCGACGGATGGAAAGCCGTCTTCACCATCGAGGGCGGTTTCCGTCCCAACGACGGCACGCTGGGCCAGGGCGGTCGTGAGTTCGGACGGCAGGCATTTGTCGGCGTCCAGAAAACGGGCATCGGCACGCTGACGTTCGGACGCCAGTATGAACCGCTCGCTGATCTCGCGGCGCAATACGCGGGCTCCGGTTTCTGGTCGCCGTCGACACACGTCGGCGATAACGACAACCTGAACCAGACTTTCCGCGTCAATAACGCAGTCAAGTTCCGCAGCGACACGATTGCCGGATTCACGGTGGACGGCCTGTATGCGTTCAGCAACCAGGCGAACGGCGGCAGCGGAACAGGCTTCGGCAACAACCGCGCGTGGGGCATCTCGGCGAACTACGTGAACGGACCGTTGTCGATCGGCGGCGGCTACGTGGTGCTGAATCATCCGGATACGACGTCGAACACGAGTGGTGCGGTCGGCGGCGCATCGACCACCACCGGCGACGACTACAGCGGCGCGTTTTTCTACGGACTGAACGGCGGCGTGCTGCGCCAGCAGATCGCCGTGGCGGGCACCAACTACGCATTCGGCCGCGCAACGGTCGGTTTCGCATGGAGCCATACGCAGCTCGACTACAACGACGGCTCGTCGCGCAAGTTCAACAACTACGATCTGAATGCGCGCTACCTGTTCACGCCCGCGCTGACGCTGATCGGCGTCTACACCTATACGGACGGCCGCGCGACCAACCTGCCGGGAACCAATGGCGCGAATCTGAAGCCGCGCTGGCATCAGTTCACGCTGGGTGTCGACTATGCACTGTCGAAGCGCACCGACGTGTATCTGTCCGGCGTGTATCAGCTTGCGGTCGGCGACGCGTCGACGCGGGTCGGCTCGGGCTACCGCACGATCGCGGCGATTGCCGATGCCGGCACCGCCTCGTCGACGAACCGTCAGGTCGCGGTGTTGTCGGGCTTGCGCGTGAAGTTCTGACGGGAAGCCGCGACGGCATGACGCCAATGAGTCTGCCGTCGCGGTGTTCAAGAGAGAGATACGGCACGTTAGCGCTGCTCGTCACGCTCGCCTGATCCATAGCGGCGATAGCACGCATCGAATTCCGGCAACTCGGGCAACGCGTCCAGCAACGTGCGGGTATAAGGGTGCGCAGGCGCGGAGAACACCGTTGCGACGGGGCCGCTCTCCACGACCCGACCGCTCTTCATCACGATGATGCGGTCGGACACATGATGGACGACGGCCAGATCGTGCGAGATGAACAGCATCGAGGTTCCGTGCTCGGCCTGGAGTTCGGCGAGCAGATCGAGCACCTGCGCCTGGATCGAGACATCGAGCGCGCTGACGGGCTCGTCGGCGACGAGCAGCGCCGGATTCGGAGCGAACGCACGCGCGATCGCGACGCGTTGACGCTGTCCGCCAGACAGCTCGCGCGGGTAACGGTCGATGCAGGCGGCGCCGAGCTTCACCTCGTCGAGTGCCTGTAATACCCGCCGGCGCCGTTCGGCGCCGCGAACGTTGGCGGCATCGAGGCTCTCGGCGATGATCTGGCCGACCGTGTAGCGCGGATCGAACGAACTGTACGGGTCCTGCGCGATGAGCTGAAGACCGGGACGTCGGCTCCTGCGCCTCGCTTCCGGCACCGCGCTCCACGGCTCGCCGTCGAGCAGCACCCGGCCGATGTCGGGCGCCACCAGGCCGAGGACGATCTTCGCCACGGTCGTCTTGCCGGACCCCGATTCGCCGACGATGCCGAGCGTCTCGCCTTTCGCCAGCGTGAACGATACGTCATCCACCGCGAGCGGAGCGTCGGCACGCGAGCCGTACCGCTTCGAAACCGATTCGACCGACAGCACGTGCGAGCGCGCGTCGATGTGTTTTTCAGGCAACGGTATGCGGCTGAGTACGCGCGGCAAGGTGCCGTCGTCGCGCGCCGGCTCCGCCGCTGCGAGACGATAACCGCGCGATTCCACAGTGGGCACGGCTTGCAGCAACAGGCGCGTATAGGGATGATTGGGCGCGGCAAGCACCTCATGCGCGGGGCCTTCCTCCACCACGCGACCCGCTTTCATCACCAGCACGCGATCGGCCAACTGGCCGACGAGCGCCAGATCATGGCTGATCAGCAGCAGTGCGTCGCCCGCTGCACGGCGCTGATGCAGCAGTTCGAGAATCTGCTTTTGAACCGTCATGTCGAGCGCGGTCGTGGGCTCGTCCGCAATCAGCAGCGCCGGGCGTCCGGCGATGGCCGTGCCGATCAGCACGCGCTGGCGCAGTCCGCCGGAAAGCTGATGCGGATAGTGCGTCAAACGGCGCGCGGCGTCGGGAATACCCACCGATTGCAGGATCTCGATGCTGCGCGCGTCGATTTCACTGCGCCGCAGTTTGGTCTGCGCGCCGAGCGCTTCGGCGAGCAGGCTTCGAACCCGGCAAAGCGGGTCCAGCGAGATCAGCGCGTCCTGCAGCACATAGCCGATCTCGCGGCCGCGGATGCGGCGCCATTCGCGCTCGCTCAGGCGGCGCGCGTCGCGGCTCGCGATGTCGAAGCGCTCCGCGCTCAGTTCGGCGCGCGCGCCGTTCAGGCCGATCAGGGCACGCGCGGTAACGGACTTGCCCGAGCCCGATTCGCCGACCAGCGCGACGCATTCGCCGGCCCGTATCGTCAGATCGAGATGGGACACGACGGTTTTGACTTCGCTGCGCGTGCGAAATCCGATAGTGAGGTTCCTGACCCGCACGATGGGCGCATCGTGCGACGCCGCCGCGATGCCCGGCTCGAAAGCGGGTTTCATGAATACTCCCGTCCTTCGAAGCGGGCCTGCCAGTAGCGGCCGAGCGCGCTCACCGACATGACCGTCAGCGTGATGGCGATACCCGGCCATACGGCAATCCACCAGGCGTTGTAGAGATAGTTGCGGCCTTCGGCGAGCATCAAGCCCCATTCGGCCGTGGGCGGCTGCGGGCCCATGCCGAGAAAGCTCAGACCGGCCGTGCCGATGATCGCGCCGCCGAGTCCGGCGGTGGCGAGAATCGGCACCTGGGCGACGGCATGCGGGAGGACGTGGCGCCAGACCAGCACCGGGAATGTCAGGCCGAAGGTGCGCGCCTGTTCGACATAGCCGGACTCCATCACCACGAAGGTCTGGCTGCGTACGACACGCGCGAAGCGCGGAATCGACGCGACGCCGAGCGCGACGATGAGGTTGAACGTGCCGGGTCCGGTGAACGAAATGAGCATCAAGGCGAGCAGCAGGTCCGGGAACGACGAGACGACGTCGAGCAGGCGGGTGATCAGTTCGTCGAGCCAGCCGCGCGCGAGACCCGCGATCAGGCCCGCGACGGTGCCGAACAGCGCCGCAATGACGATGGCCGCGGCGCTGATGCTCAGCGAGTAACGCGCGCCGTGAATGACTCTCGAGAAAATGTCGCGTCCAAGCTGATCGGTGCCCAGCCAGTGTTCGCCGCTGCTGCCGAGTTGCGCGGCGAGCGGATCGGCCGCGAGCGGATCGGCGCGCGCGAGCCACGACGGCTCGAGCGTGGCGAGCGCGCACAACAGCAGATAGCTCGCGGCAAGCACGAGGGGCGAATGGCGCAACGCCCAGCTCGAGGCACGACTGATCGCGAGGGACGGAAGGTATGAAACGGATTCGGTCGACACGGCGGCTTTCCTCAATGGCGCGTGCGCCGCTCACGCAGGCGCGGGTCGATCAGCAGGTAGAGCAGATCGACGACCGTGCTCAGCACGACGTAGATCAGTGCGGAAAAAATGGCGATCGCGAGAATGACCGGCATATCCTTCGCGAGCACCGCATCCACGGTGATCTTGCCGAGGCCGGGACGGCCGAAGACCTGCTCGGTGATGACGGCGCCGCTCAGCAGCCCGCCGAAGAGCCAGCCGGCGAGCGTCACCGCGGGTAGCGCGGCATGGCGCAACGCGTGACGAAAGCGCAGTGCGCTGCCGCTCACGCCCCACGAGCGCACGGTCAGCGCGAAGGGTTCGTCGAGCGCCCGGGTGAGCCCATGACGCAGCACCTGGCCGACGACCGCTCCCTGCGCGAGACCGAGCGAAACGGCGGGCAAAACCAGCGACGCGAAGCCCCGGTCTCCGGCAACGGGAAAGAGCCGCAGCGTGAAGCTGAAGATGAACAGCAGCACGATGCCGAGCCAGAACGACGGCGTCGATGCCAGCACGAGTTCGATGCCCGACGCCAGCCGGCCGCCCCAGCGCCGGCCCGCCGTCAGCACGGCAAGCCCGACGGCGAAGACTATCGTCACGACGAGCGCGCAGCCGGTGAGCTTGAGCGTCGGCCATAGTTGGCTCGACACGAGCGCGGCGACGTCCGTGTTGAGGATGTACGAGCGGCCGAAATTCCCGTGCAGGACGCGCCACAGGTAGTGCAGATACTGAAGGTAAAGCGGTTCGTCGAGTCCCCATTCCTGACGGATCGCCGCTTCGATTGCCGGCGTGCTGACCTGTTCGCCGATCAGGAGACTGACGATGTCGCCGGGCGCCAGTTGTATGGCGGCGAACGACAGCGACACGGCTGCCCACAGCACCAGCAGTCCAGTCGCGATGCGCGTGAGCCCCGGCGAGCGCGGCAACGCCCGCAAGCCGCGCGCTACGCGGCGCAGCCCGTGTTTCGGCGCGGCGAGGGCGGGGTGCGACGTTCGCTCGGCGGCGAGCTCGGGCAGTATGCGTGGCGGATTCATGTCGGATTACCTGGCGTCGAGCGGCGCGGAGGTCGCGTTCAATGGCGCGTGAGCCAGATGTCGTACGGGTTCTCCGGCATCTGCGCGAACGGGCGAAAGCGGATGCCCTGCACGTAGGTTGCCGCCGCGATCTGGTCCTCGGGTTCGTAGAGCGGCACGGCGAGCGCCTGTTCCTTGATCGCGAACTGCTGCAGCTCGCCGTAGGCCTTCTTGCGTTCCGCGGTGTTTTGCGTGCCGGCGGCGGCTTGCAGCCACCGGCTCAGTTCGGGTGCCGGACTGCGGCTGTAGTTCAGCGCACCGCCGCGGTCGACAGGAAGATAGTGGCCTTCGATGTCGATGCCGTCCGGCGGCGTGTTGGAGTTCGCGATGGCGCCGAACTTGCCGCTCTTGCGGACGTCGGTGTAAGTGCCGTCGTCGACATAGTTGATCTTCAGGTCGACGCCCAGACGCTGGCGCGCCTGGGCCTGTAGCGCCTGCAACAGCACGTCGCGCTGATCGCGCACGGTGGCTTGCGCCTGGATCACGTCGATGGTCAGGCGCTGCGCATGCCTGGTCCTGAAGCCGGCGCTGTCGCGCGTGCTCCAGCCGGCCCCGTCCAGCAGCGAATTCGCGAGCGTCGGGTTGTTGCCGTAGGCCTGTTCGATCCGCCTGTCGTACAGCGGGTCGATCGGCGACACGATGCCCCACGCGCGGGTGCGCTGCCCGCGATAGATCGACTGGATAATGCCGCCGACATCGAGACCTTCGAGCAGCGCGCGACGCACCTTGGGGTCCTGCGTCGGACCATACGTCACGTTGAGAAACAGCGAATAGGGCGTGCCCGTGTTGAGTGCCTGCCGGTAGCTGAAATCCGGATTCTTGCGGATCAACCCGGCGTCGTTGCCCGACACGCCTTCGATCACGTCGACCTGTCCCGAAAGCAACGCGCCTGTGCGAACCGACGATTCGGGCAGGAAGCGATATACGACGCGATCCAGATACGCCGCGCCTTGATGGCCGGTATTCGCGGGAGCCCACCTGTAGTCGGGATTCTTGACGAACTCGATCTCCTGGCCCTTATCGTATTTGTGCAGGATGAAGGGACCTGTGCCCGCTATGCCGATGCCGCCGGCCTTGAGATTGGGGCGGTCGAACGAAGCGGGCGATAGCAGCGGCAAGCGAGCCGCGAACGTGAGGAACGGCGAGTACGGTTCCTTCAGTGTGATCTCGACCGTGCGGCTGTCCGGCGTGGTCACGGCCGCGACGTGCGAAATCAGCGTGGCGAGGCTGCTGCCTCCCGAGTAGGCCGGCTCGCGCGCATTCAGGAAATTGCGGGCGACAGCGGCGGCGTCGAATGTCGCGCCGTCGGAGAACTTCACGCCTTCGCGCAACGTAAAGGTATAGGTCTTGCCGTCCGCCGATACCTTGTATGCGGTTGCGAGCCACGGCACGAAACTGCCGTCCGCGTTGCGGGCAAGCAGGTTCTCGTATGCGTTGCGCAGCAGCAGTTCGACCTTGTCCTGTCCGTTGAGCTGCGGATTGAGCGTGCGAGGTTCGGTCTCCACGCCCCAATTGAGCGTGCCGCCGGCGACAGGCGCACTTTGCGCGCTCAATGCGTGCTGTGCCGCGAATGCAAACACAACCGCGAGGGCGGCTTGGCGCAGCGAAACGCGATGGTTGAATCCAGACGCCCGCCATGAGAGATTCATCGATTAATGCCTTCAGGAATGTTCAATCGTGGAGTGAGATCCGCGCCGCGCGGCGCACGGAATCAGGATGTGGTGAGCTCGTCGCGAGAGGGGCGTCTCGCCTCGGGCAGATCGCGATAAATATCCGCGATCAGAATCTTGCGTAGCCACACGAGCGGCGTACCCAGCGCGTTGATGGAGTGGCGAAAGGGCTCATAGCCGCGGCGCTCGTAGACGTTGCGCAGCCAGGGATGCCCGACCGCCGTCGCGAGATAGACGGCGGGCGCCTTGATCTGCGCGCGCAGGAACGCGGTTTCGACGTGATCCAGCAATGCGCTGCCCGCGCGCTGGCGCTTATAGCGTTCGGAAACGGCAAACCAGTGGATGAAGGGATACGGCGGCGCCTGCTCGTCCTGAGACAGCCAGGGAAATCGCACCGTCAGCGTGGCGACGATCTCTGTTTCCGCATGCGGCGAATGCGTGCGTTCGAGCACGAATGTCGATTCGCGCAGAACCTTTTCGCGGACCTGTTCGAACGGCGTGCGAGTAATCGTGAAGTGAATGCCCTGCTGCGCGAGCGGCGCATACGACTGTTGAAGCAGACGATAAAGTGCCGGTGCATCGTCGGCAGTGGCAACGCGGACTGTGTCTTTCATCGCTGAGTCGCTGGAATCGTTTCAGCCACGCGCCGCTTCGGCGGCGTGCGGCGTTTCGCCGTGCAGGGGCCCGCGCGCCAGCAAACGCACCGAGGCGAAACGTTGCGTGGCGTCCGTCACCGGGTTGTCGATGATGAATTCATCCACGCCATAGCGGTCTTGCAGTTCGCCGAGCGTGTCATGGACGGCGTCGGATGTGCCATGCACGATGTGCGTCTCGCGTTCGTCGATGCGATGGGCACCGCCGCCTGCCTGGCGAACGAACTCTTCGGCCTGGGCGATGCTGCCCACCGTTACCGGCTGTTGATCGCCGACTTGCACGCGAAAGCGCCGTGTGTCCGATGCGAGCCGCGCTGCTTCGTTAGCGCTTTGCGCTGCGATGACGGAGATGGCCAGCAATGGCTTGCGTCCGTTCGATGCCGCGCGATAGCGCCCGAAAGCGCGCTCGATCTCGTCCGGCGCGCCGTTGATGTGCGCCGCGTACACGAAGTCCCAGCCAAGCCGGGCCGCGAGCGCCGCGCTTTCGATGCTCGCTCCGAGCAGGAAAGGGCGCGCAGGCGACGGCGGCAGCGGCGTGGCTCGCAGAACGGAACCGAACTGCTCCTCGCCGTCCGCGGCACTGTGTTCAGGATTCCCGGCGGGGTGATCGACGAGATGGCCGTTCAGCTCGAATGCGAGCGCCGCGAAGTCCGGTTTGCGCGCGGGGTCGTGCGCGGATTGCAGCGCGCGCGTCGAGAGCGGCAACCCGCCGGGCGCCTTGCCGATGCCGAGATCGACGCGGCCGGGAGCGAGCGAGGCCAGCAGATTGAAATTCTCCGCGACCTTGTACGGACTGTAATGCTGCAGCATCACGCCGCCCGAACCGACACGTATGCGACTTGTGCGTGCAAGGATATGAGCGATCAGGATTTCAGGGGAAGGGCAGGCGAGTTGACTCGTGTTGTGATGCTCGGCCAGCCAATAGCGCCGGTATCCCCACGCCTCCGCATGGCGCGCGAGGTCGATCGTGCGCGTCAGTGCCTGGGTCGCTGTCTCGCCTCGTGCGATAGGGCTCTTGTCCAGCAGGCTCAAAGCGTAGGCGGTCATTGGAAGTTCTGGAAGTGCGACATGGGTCGGGCTCGCGCGGCCTGGTGAGCCGATCTGATTAGTATGGCGATGGTATTTCTCCGTGAACGGCACGGTCAAACAATCAAGAAGAATAAGCAAAGGCAAAAAGATTGGTTCAATGCGGCCACGCCGACCGATGTTTAGTGAAGCCAATATCGATACACTCGAAAGCCGCGCCTGATAACGCGGGTCACTCTCATCGGCTTTGGAAGACAATCGCATGCATGATCGAATGAACTCGCTTGTTCGCGGACAGTGCGAAACAATGAGCGGCGCAGGCAACGGGACGATGCCTTGTCACGCAGTGAGGTGCGGCTGATGTGCGCTGCGAAACGGAGAAAACTGAAGACGCTCGTCGGCGCGGGCAGCGTGTTGTTCGCGAACGAAGACGCCGAGCGGCGGCGCGGCGCGAAACGTGCGGCCGATCTGGCTCGCAAGGCAGAGGCCGCGAAGATCACGGGCCTCTTCACCGCCGATCTTCTCCAGGCCGATGCCGAAGGATTATCGGGTGGAACGGGCAGCCAGGAGCCGATCGTGGCGCTGGCGGGTTTGAGTCAGGTGACCTCGGACATCGGGCTGGTCGCGACCGTCTCGACCACGTACCATCATCCCTACAACATCGCGCGCATGATCGGTACATTGGATCATCTGAGTGGCGGGCGTGCCGCGTGGAATGCGGTGACGTCTTCTGTCGGCGAAGAGAACTTCGGCGATTCCGGATTACCCGATCCCGCAAGGCGTTATGCGCGCGCCACCGAATTCATCGAGGTCGTGAACGCGCTGTTCGATGCCAACGATACGACGGCGGCGCGGCGCACCGCGAGCGGCGCGGTTGCCGTCGATCCTCGCAAGCTAAAGCGTATCGACTATCGCGGCCAGCATTTCCAGGTGCAAGGGCCGCTCAATGTTCCGCCACCGCCGCAGCGCCGTCCTGTGCTGTTTCAGGCCGGCCAGTCGAAGCAGGGCGTCACGCTCGGCGCGCGTTATGCCGAGGTCGTCTATACATCGCAACCCACGCTGACCGACGCGGAGGCGTTCGTCACCGCATTGCGTCGCGAGGCAATCGAACTGGGACGCGTGGACGGCGGACCGTTGATCATGAACTCGTTTCACTCGGTGATCGGTGAATCGGATGCGGACGTCGCACGGCGCTTGCGCGAGAAGCATGAGCGCATCGACTTCCACCAGGGGCGCCTGAAACTCTCCGACATGCTCGGAGGTGGACTCGATCTGAGCGATTTTCCTCTCGATCGGCCGCTGCCGGCCGAGGTACTTCCAGATGTGGGGAACGTCAATCGCCGGCGCGGCCGCGTGGAGATCTTCCGCCGATATGCGCTGCAAGGCATGACGCTGCGAGAACTGATCATAGAGGCACAGGAAACGGGACACTGGTTCGTGGCCGGCACACCGGAGCGCCTCGCGGATGCCATAGAGGAACGTTACCGCGCCGGCCTCGTGGACGTCGTTTCGCTGCACGGACTCGGGCAACCGGACCAGGAAGATCTGCTTCTGAACGGCCTGTTGCCGGAACTGCGCAAGCGCGATCTGCTCGACGCGGATTACCCAGGTGGCGACTTTCGCTCCAACCTCGAGTTGCCCGCACTGCCATAGGAGGTTTCATATGCACCTGAATCCGATCGTCAGCGAAATCGATTTCGACGTGCCGGGCCGGCACACCGGTTATCTCCGTCTTCCGCACTCGGTGCATCGTTCCGCATACGGCTGGCTGCCCATACCGGTTGTTTCGATCCGAAATGGAAGCGGGCCTGTCGTGCTCGTGATGGCCGGCAATCATGGCGACGAATTCGAAGGGCAGATTCTCGCCGCGCAACTCACGCGCGAGATCGATCCCGCGCATGTAACAGGTCAAATCATCGTGTTGCCGGCCGCCAATGCGCCCGCGGTGGAACAGGGTCTACGGACCTCCCCGATCGACGACGGCAACCTCAACCGCGCGTTTCCCGGCGACCCGCGAGGCTCTCCCACGCAAATCATCGCGCATTACATCGAGCACGAACTGCTGGCGCGCGCCGACTATCTGATCGATCTCCATTCGGGCGGAAGTTCACTGCTCTATCACGGCGGCAACCTGCTCGCGATCGAGCCGCGCGACGAAGCCGAGAAAGCGCGGCTGATCGATTTACTGAATGCATTCGGCTTGCCGAACGCATTCATTCATCGCGAGAATTCGGTGCATGCGGCGGCAGCGGCGCGCCGTCGAGGCGCGGTATCGATCACGACCGAACTGGGCGGTGCGGGAACGGTCGACCCCACGCTGATTCGCGAGGCGCGCCAGGGGCTGCTGCATTTCCTCGGCCATGTCGGTCTGCTGCATGGACCGCTCGTGCCGGAATCGCCGCCGGCGAGTACGCGTTTCAGACGCGTCGCCGGTGCGCGGCACTACGTTTATGCCTACGACAGCGGCGTTTACGAGCCGCTTGTCGAACTCGGCGAACGAGTGAGTCATGGGCAACCCGCTGCGCGAATCCATTTCCCCGATACGCCATGGCGCGAGCCTGTGATTCGCCATTTCGACAGCGACGGAGAAGTGGTCTGCAAACGCGTGCCCGCGCTGGTCCGAAGAGGCGATTGTCTGTTTCATCTTGCCGAGGACGACGCGTCGTTCTCCGCGGCGCCCGCGCGGCGATGATGTTCTATTGACGGATACGATGCGCCGGTAACGGAAAGCGCTGCGCGGGCAATCGAACGGACATCAAAAAACATTCGCCGCAGCGGCACCATATTCATATACCAATTGCTTGTTTAGCCGTCGAACGACGGCGCGCTATCGTGTGAGCTCCCGAAGACAAGCCGGCACGTCCGGTCGATCGTCATGAGCCTTAGCGTTGTCGATACCACTCCGCTCGATCCGCTCGCCGCGCCTTTGCTGAGCGCTTTACAGCGCGAGTACGCCACGCGCTACGCGTCGTTTCACAAGGATAACGGCGAGTCGGCCGCGCAGGAAATCGCGCGTTATCCGGCCGAGGCGTTTGCGCCGCCGGAGGGCGCATTCATTCTGCTGCTGCGGGACGGCGCGGCGATCGGTGGTGGCGCGTTCAAGCGCTACGACGCGCGCACCGCGGAACTCAAGCGTGTCTGGACGCGCGACGATGTGCGCCGCCAGGGTCTCGCGCGCCGCGTCGTGCAAGAACTCGAACAGCGTGCGCTCGCTCAGGGTTACACCCGCGTTTATCTGACCACCGGCTTCCGGCAGCCCGAAGCGTGGGCGTTGTACACGAATACCGGCTATGCCAGCCTGTTCGACACGTCCTTGCCGCCTGAGGTGCATGTTCATCTGCGCTACGGCAAGGATCTGCTCGCTCCGGGCCGCATCGATACCCTCGACGATCTTCGCGCGAAAGAAGTCCACCTCGCGACCCGATAAACCGACCTGCTTTCCCATAGAGAAAATGACGATGAGATTGCGCGCGCATCTTGCAACGCTTCTATTGGCGAGCATGGCCGGCATGACGGCCGGCATCGCTCCAGCCCTCGCCGCCGCGCCGGGCTTCGATCTGAGCCCGGCGCAACAGAACCGGATTCGCGGCACGCGAGACCCGGCCGCCATCAAGGCCATACCTTCGAACTTCGGTTTCGTCGCGAAGAATGCGTTGACGGTGGGCATCGTCGTTGGTCATCCGCCGATCAGCACCTACGCGAGCGACGCGAGGACGGTAGTCGGATTCGACCCGGACCTCGCGCAACTGATTGCGGACAGTCTCGGCAAGCATCTCGACGTCGTGATTCTCTCGTGGCCGGACTGGCCGCTGGCCCTTGTATCGGGCAAGGTCGACGTGGTGATTTCCAATGTCACGGTAACGGAAGAGCGCAAGGCGAAGTTCGACTTCTCGACCTACCGGCAGGATCAAATCGGCTTCTATCTGAAAACCGACAGTCCGATCAGGCAAATCGCGGAGCCGAAGGACGTTGCCGGTCTGCGGATCATCACCGACGCCGGGACCAACCAGGAAAAGATTCTGCTGGAGTGGGACCGGCAGAACGTCGCGCACGGACTCAAGCCGGTTTCCGTGCAGTACTACGACGACGATGCGGTGAAGTCCGTCGCGTTGCAGTCGGGACGGGCGGACGCGATTTTCAGCGTCAACGCGGTGCTTGCCTACGACGCGGCGAGGCAAGGCAAGACGCGCCAGGTCGGCACGTTGAGCGGCGGCTGGCCGCGCACGGCGGAGGTCGCGGTGACGTCCCGCAAGGGCAGCGGTCTTGCCGATCCGCTCACCATCGCGCTGAACGATCTCATCCAGAACGGACAGTATCGTTCGGTGCTCGCGCGCTGGCATCTCGAGTCCGAGGCAATCGGGAAGGCGGCGACCAATCCGCCGGGTTTGCCGAAGTCGTGACGCGCGGGGCGATCCTCTTGCGAGCGCGAACGCATCACCCGCTTCGATCTTTTTCTTCTGTGTGGCGAACGACATCATGAGCAAGCACATCCCATTCGGCATCATGCTGCAAGGCGCCGGCAGCCACATGAACGCGTGGAAGCATCCCGCCGGTCCCGCGGATGCCAGCGTCAATCTGGATTTCATGATCGGGACGGCGCAAAAAGCGGAAGCCCACGGCATTGCGTTCGCATTCGTCGCGGACGGTCTCTACATCAACGAGAAATCGATCCCGCACTTCCTGAACCGCTTCGAGCCTCTTTCGATCCTGTCGGCACTCGCCACGGTCACGTCGAAGATCGGTCTCGCGGGTACGGTTTCAACGTCGTATAGCGATCCGTTCACGGTCGCACGGCAGTTCGCCTCGCTCGATCTGATCAGCGGCGGCCGCGCCGGCTGGAACGTCGTCACGACGCCGCTCGAAGGCACCGCCAGGAACTACGGCGGATCGCATCCGGAACACGCGTTGCGCTATGAAATCGCGGACGAATACCTGAGCGTGACACAAGGGCTGTGGGACAGTTGGGATGACGATGCATTCGTGCGTGACCGCGAGCGCGGCGTGTTTTTCGATCGCGACAAGTTGCACGCGCTGAATCATGAGGGAAAATTTTTTCAGGTAGCGGGGCCGCTCAATATCCAGCGTTCACCGCAAGGGCAGCCGGTGATCTTCCAGGCCGGCTCGTCGGATGCGGGCATCGCCTTGGCGGGCAAGTATGCCGATGCGGTGTTCACGCATTCGGTCTCGGTCGAGGAGACGCGGCTCTTCGCGCAGCGCGTCAAGGACAGCGCCGCGGCGCAGGGGCGCAGCCGCGACCACGTGAAGATCTTCCCCGGCATCGGTCCGATCGTCGGCGCGACGCATGAAGAAGCCGAAGCGAAGTACCGGGCGATTCGCGATCTGCTCAATATCGATGAAGCGCTCGCCTATCTGGGCCGCTTCTTCGACCATCACGACTTTGCGCAGTACCCGCTCGATGCCCCGTTCCCCGAACTCGGCGATATCGGCAGAAACAGCTTCCGCTCGACGACCGACCGCATCAAGGCCAATGCGCGCAACCAGGGACAAACCTTGCGCGAAGTCGCGCTCGAAGTGGCGACGCCGAAGACGCATTTCCTGGGAACGGCCGAACACGTGGCCGATGAGCTCATTCGCTGGATAGAAGCGGACGCCGCCGACGGATTCATTCTCGGCTTCGCGGTGCAGGCGCAGGGCCTCGACGATTTCGTCCGTTACGTGATACCCGAACTGCAGCGGCGCGGCCGTTACGAGACGACGCTCGCGGGCGCGACGCTGCGCGACCATCTTGGCTTGCCGCGCAAGGAAAGCCGCTACACGCTGACCGAGACTGTATAAACGGACACGAGCGCGCACCAGACGGGCACCAAACGGGCACCAGAACGAACACGGTACGAACGATGAACGAAGCCGCTAAAGTCGCCGTACAGGCGCCGGGTTCCGTGCAAGGAGAATTGCAACGGGACCGCAACCGATATCACGTCGTGCCCGCGAAGCATCGCGCGCGCACTGCCGGCGCGGCCGTCGCGGCGATCCTGATCGCGCTCGTGCTCGACTCCGTGCTGGGTAATCCGCGCTGGGGCTGGGGCGTTTTTGCCGAATGGTTTCTGTCGGAACCGGTGCTCTCGGGACTTGGGCGAACACTGCTGCTCACGGCGCTGGGTGCGTCGATCGGCTTCGCGCTCGGCATGCTCATCGCGCTGGCAAGAGTCTCGCGTTCTCCGCTTCTGGCAGGCAGCGCGTGGGTCTTCGTGTGGTTGTTCCGCTCGATTCCGCTCATCGTGCTGCTGCTTATTCTGAACAACCTCGGCTATCTGTACGAGACCATCAGCATCGGCATTCCCTTTACCGGCATCGCGTTCGCGCACTGGCCGACCATCGAGGTCATCAGTCCTTTCTGCGCGGCCGTTCTCGGCCTGACGCTCAATCACGCCGCTTTTTCGGCGGAAGTGATTCGCGGCGGGATTCTGTCCGTCGATCAGGGGCAGCTAGAAGCGGCTGCGGCGCTGGGGTTGCCGCGGCTTCGCCAGGCGAGACGCATCGTGCTGCCGCAGGCCATGCGGGCCATCGTACCGACCGCGTTCAACGATCTCATCTCACTGACGAAGGGTTCGGCAATGGTCTATGTGCTCGCCATGCCCGAACTGTTTTACACGGTGCAGATCATCTATCGGCGCAATCTCGAAGTCATCCCGCTGCTGATGGTGGCGACCGTGTGGTATCTGATCATCCTCACGGTGCTCTCGGCGATTCAGGTGTATGTCGAACGCTATTTCTCGCGCGGGGCCACGCGCGGCACAACGTCGTCCCCCCTCGACGATCTAATCAAGGCGCTTGCAGGGTTTGTTTTGCGTCGGCGGCCGCGCCGGCACGGAACCGCGTTGTCCGGCGAGTCGCGGCCTGCCGTCGCGCCGATTGATTCGAAGATCGCCGGCGATGCGAATCAGTGGATCGATCAGCGCGCAGGCGGCGAGGTCGTCATCCACAACGTCTCCAAGAGCTTCGGCACACTGAAAGTGCTCGACAACGTTTCGCTCACCATGCGTCCCGGCAGCGTGACGGTGATCCTCGGTCAATCGGGCTCCGGCAAGTCGACGTTGCTGCGCACGATCAATCATCTCGAACGCGTCGACGACGGCTTCATCGATATCGACGGCGAACTGATCGGATATCGCCGTGAAGGCATGACGCTCCACGAACTGAAGGAGAGGGACGTGCTGCGGCGTCGCGGGGACGTCGGCATGGTTTTTCAGAACTTCAATCTCTTCCCGCATCTGAGCGTGCTGGACAACCTCGTCGAGGCGCCTGTCGCGCTTGGCCGCCTGCCGCGCAAGGAAGCGGAGCGGCTCGCCCAGGGTTTGCTCGCGCGCGTCGGGCTGGCGGATAAGGCGCACGCGTGGCCGCGGCAATTGTCGGGCGGCCAGCAGCAACGGGTCGCGATTGCTCGCGCATTGGCGTTGAGGCCAAAGGTGCTGCTGTTCGACGAGCCGACATCCGCTCTCGATCCCGAACTGGTGAACGAAGTGCTCGACGTCATCGAGGAGCTGGCGCGCTCCGGGACCACGATGGTGATCGTCACGCATGAGATCGGCTTTGCGCGGGAGGTGGCCGACACCATCGTGTTCATGGATCGCGGCCGGGTAATCGAAGTCGGTCCGCCGGCGAGCGTGCTGAACGAACCGCAACATTCCCGCACGCGCGAATTTTTGTCGCGTGTGCTCTGACCACTCCTTCTTCGCGACACGATGATCAACAGGCGAACATTCGTTATGACGGGCATCGCGGCGGGGTTGGCGACGATCGGCGGCGCTCATGCCGCGCCGACCGGCATCGACCTCAGTCCGCAACAACCGGGACGTCTACGTACAGGCAAAAACGAGCAGGCGATCGCGGCGCTCGCGAATCGCTACCGGTTTGTGAGGGAAGGGTTCTTTACAGTCGCCATCTCGCCGCACGGCCCGCCCACCGCGACCTATGCGACGGATGCGCGAACCGTCGTCGGGTCGGATGCGGACTACGCGCAACTGATCGCCGACGCGCTGGGGCTCAGGCTCGACATCGTGCCGATTGCATGGGTCGACTGGCCATTGGGTTTGACGTCGGGGAAATACGACGCGGTCATCTCGAACGTCGGCGTCACGGAACAACGCAAGGAGAAGTTCGACTTCACCACCTACCGTCAGGGCTTGCATGGTTTCTACGTGCGAACCGCCAGCCCGATACGCGGCATCGCGGAGCCGAAAGACATCGCGGGCCTGCGCGTGATCACCGGCTCGGGGACGATTCAGGAAAAGATCATCCTCGAATGGAACCGGCAGAACGTCGCGAAAGGTCTCAAGCCCGTCGAGCTTCAGTATTTCGACGACGACGCGGCGAGCCGCGTTGCGCTGCTTTCCGGTCGAGCGGACGTCGAGTTCAATCCCAATGCGCCGCTTGCGTACGACGCCGCGCGAAGCGGCGCGATTCGCCAGGTGGGAACCGTGAATGCGGGCTGGCCCGCGAGAGCGGACGTTGCGATTGCAACACGCAAGGGCAGCGGACTCGTCGACGGGCTGACACTCGCGACCAACGGTGTGATCGCCAACGGTACTTACGCGCGCTCGCTCGCGCGCTGGGGGATTCAGGCCGAGGCGCTGAACCGTTCCGAGAGCAACCCGCCGGGCCTGCCAAAATTCTGACTCAACGCCAATGACCTTCCGTTCCATTCTTTCCGGCGCGCCGCTGCGGCGCGCCATGTTGCGTGTCTCGCGTCTCGGCGTCCCAGTGGTGCTGATCGGCGCGCTGCTGATGAACGGCGCGCCCGTCCACGCGGCGCCGACAGGCACGCTCGTGTTCTGCTCCGAAGGCAGCCCCGCCGGGTTCGATCCGGGCCAGCATACGACCAGCACCGATTTCGACGCGAGCACCAATACGGTCTATAACGAACTGGTGCAGTTCCGGCGCGGCACGCTCGATCTCGAACCCGCCCTGGCGACGAGTTGGGACATTTCCGCGGATCAGCGCACGTACACGTTTCATCTGCGCGGCGGCGTGAAGTTCCATACGACCGCATGGTTTCGCCCGACCCGCGACTTCAACGCCGACGACGTGCTGTTTACGTTCAACCGCATGCTGCATGCCGATGATCCGTTCCGCAAGGCCTACCCGGCCAGTTTTCCGTATTTCAGCGATCTGGGTTTCGACAGGAACATCGAGAGCATCGAGAAGGTCGATGCTCTCACGGTGCGCTTCCGGCTCAAGGAGCCGGATGTGATCTTCGTGCGCAATCTTGCGATGAGCTTCGCGTCGATTCTGTCAGCCGAATATGCGGAGAAGCTGGGCGCGGCGCATCGCGAGGCGGACATCAATCAATTGCCGGTGGGAACGGGGCCCTTCGTGTTCCGCTCGTACCAGAAGGACGCGCTGATCCGCTACGACGCCAATCCCGGCTACTGGCGTCCGGACGACGTCAAGCTCGCGCATCTGATCTTTGCGATCACGCCTGATCCGGCGGTACGTATCCAGAAGCTCGCGAGCGGCGAATGCCAGGTGTCGGTATTTCCACGTCCCGCCGATCTCGAGGTTCTGAAGCGAAACGCCGCGCTTACCGCCGTTTCGGGCGTCGGCTTCAATGTGGGCTTCGTCGCCTATAACACGCAACATGCGCCGCTCAACCGTGTGGAAGTGCGCCGCGCACTCGATATGGCCATCGACAAACCCGCGATCATTCAGTCGGTCTTTTCGGGCAATGCGACCATTGCGTCGAATCCGATGCCGCCTGCCCAATGGTCGTACAACAAGCAGTTGAAGGACGCGCCGTACGATCCCGCAAAAGCCAAGGCGCTGCTTGCGCAGGCGGGCTTTCCCAACGGTTTCGAGATTTCGCTGTGGGCGATGCCGGTGCAGCGTCCGTACAATCCCAATGCGCAATTGATGGCGCAACTGATCCAGCAGGACTGGGCGAAGATCGGCGTGCGCGCGAAGATCGTGAGTTACGAGTGGGGCGAATATAACCGCCGCGCGAAGCAGGGCGGCGAACACGACGCGATGCTGTACGGCTGGTCGGGCGACAACGGCGACCCCGACAACTGGCTTGGCACCTTGCTCGGGTGCGATGCGGTACACGGCAGCAACGTGTCGAAATGGTGCGATCCGGCGTTCAACGCGTTGATCGACAAGGCGCGCGCGGCGGCGCACGTCGACGAGCGGACGGCGCTCTATCAGCAGGCGCAGGTCATCTTCAAGCAGCAGGTGCCGTATACGCCGATCGCGCATTCCATCGTCTCTCTGCCGGTGTCGAAACGTGTCAAGGGGCTCGCGTTTTCGCCGCTCGGCAGTCATCGCTTCGAAGGCGTGTCGTTGGAGTGAGGGTCGATATGTCGGCATGCCCGATCCGCGATCCGAACAGTGATTCGACATGGGCCGGCCCCGTTTGGCTTCCTGCCGGTGTATCTGTTCGGGCGGCGGCAGCGGGATGACAGCAAGGTCTGGACGTCGGCGCGGTTCATCACGTTCGAGCCTTCCTGCGATACCGGGCAGCAGGTCTTAACCTTCGCGCAGCGATGACTGGCGGCTCAGGCAGCGGGCAGCGCCGCGCCGATACCGCTCAGCAATTCGTCCCGCACGCGGGCTAGCGATGCGTCGCGCCGATCGCGCGGCCGGGGTGCGGCAATCTCGACGTCTCGCCCGAGACAGCCCGCGCCGTTCCTGCCGGATGGCGCGAGCAACAGCACGCGATCCGACAAATACAGCGCTTCGTCGAGATCGTGCGTGACGAGCAGCGCCGCGGTGCCGTGCGCCCGCGTGAGCGATAACAATAGATCCTGCAGCCGTGTCCGGGTGATCGCATCGACGGCGCTGAACGGTTCGTCGAGCAGCAGCAGGTCGGGCCGTGGGAACAGGCCGCGTGCCAGTGCGACGCGCTGCGCCATGCCGCCGGAGAGCTGCTTGGGCAACGTGTCCTCGAGTCCGGCGAGACCTACCTCGCCGAGCAATTCCGCCACGCGCGGATCGGTGCCTCGTTGCGGTCGGGCGGAAAACGCGACATTGTGGCCGACGTTCAGCCATGGCAACAGGCGAGGCTCCTGGAAAATCACGCCAACCCGCGCCGATGGTCCGCGTTGCGGCACGCCGTCGAGCAGGGTCTCGCCATCGAAGTCGCGGTCCAGACCCGCGATCGCGCGCAGCAGGGTGCTCTTGCCGCAGCCGCTCGGCCCCACGAGGCTCACAATTTCGCCGCGTCCGATCGCGAACGTCACGCGTTCGAGCACGGTGCGCCCGTCGTAGCCCTTGCTGACTGCGCGGACTTCGAGCAGAGTTGGTGCGTTCGGCTGCATCAGCGCGCGCTCCGCGAAGAACGTTGATCGGTTGCCGTGTCGCGCCACGACAGCGTATGCGCCTCGATCGCCTTAAGAACACTGTCGCTGAGCTTGCCCAGCAACGCGAGCAGCAGGATCGCGCCGAACACGAGGTCGGGGCGCCCGGTCTCGCGCCCATCGCTGAGTAGGTAGCCGAGTCCGCGGGTGGCCGCGATCAGTTCCGCCGCCACCATGAACATCCACGCAAGGCTCAAGCCCGTGCGCAGTCCGGTGAAGATCTGGGGGAGCGAGGCGGGCAACAGGATGCGTGTGAAAAGCGCACGCTGGTCCAATCGATTGACTTCACCGAGTTCGATCAGTTTTCTGTCGACGTCGCGAATCCCCGCCACGACGCTCAATTGCACCGGAAAAAACGCGCCGATCGCGATCAGCGTGATTTTCGGCGCCTCGTCGATCCCCATCCACAGCAGGAGAATGGGCACCCACGCCAGCGACGGAATCGCGCGCAGTGCCTGAAACGCCGGATCGAGCAACGCGTCGAGACGTCGGCTCAAACCCATCGCCGCGCCGAGCAACAACGCGAGTGCGGCGCCGAGGCCGAAGCCTGCCAGGACGCGAACGCAGCTTGCCCCGATATGACGACCGAGGCGGACGCCGCCGAGCTCCCACAGTGTCTGCGCGATAGCGCTCGGCGCCGGCACCAGATGCTCCGGCAGAACCGACAGGCGAACCAGCACTTCGACAACGGCAAGGAACCCGAATGGCAAGGCGAGGCCGGCGATGCGCCAAGGCCTGAGCGGATCGCGCGGGCGCGCGAGCGCGCGGCGAACGGGTTCGACCGAGCCGCGGTTGGGGAGCGCGAGCGAATCGTCGGCGGCTATGCTGATCTGACGGACTGTGCGGCTCATGTGTCGTTACTTGCCGCTGCTCGTCGCGATGACCGGTTGTGCTGCCTTTACGTCGATCAACGCATCGATCACGGCGTTCAGATCGGTGCCGGGTTTGACCAATTGCTCGCGCACGAGGAGCGGCGCGGCGGCTTTCAGCGCAGCCAGTTGCCGTTCGCCGGGCTGAGGTTGACTGAAATCGTTGCGGCTCAGTTGCAGTCGGGCAACCGGCAGCGACAGCTTCGAATCCTCCGCGACGATTTTTGCCGCTTCGTCCGGATGGGCGGCGATCCACAGGCGTGCTTTCTCGTATGCCTTCAGCACGTGAGCCAGCGTATCCGGATGCGCGTTGATAAAGTCTTGCCGCGCATTCAGAAACCCCCACGTGTTGAAGTCCACGTTGCGGTAAAGCAGGCGGGCGCCGTCGTCGATCTGCGCGGCCGCCATATGCGGATCGAGACCCGCCCATGCGTCCACCTGACCGTTCGCCAGCGCGACGCGTCCGTCCGGGTGTTGCAGGTTGACGATCTCGACGTCGTCGCGCGAGAGGCCTGCAGTGTGCAGCGCACGCAACGTGAAGAGGAAGGGATCGGTGCCCTTGGTTGCGGCGATTTTTTTGCCTTTCAGATCGGCAAGCGTCCTGATCGAGGAATCCTTGCGCACCACGAGCGCCGTCCATTCGGGCCGCGAAAAGATATACACGGCACGAATCGGATTGCCGTTCGCCTTGGCGAGCACGGCGGCGAGGCCCGCGGTCGAACCGATGTCGATGGCGCCGCTGTTCAGATATTCGAGCGCGCGATTGCTGCCGAGACTCAACACCCATTTGACTTGCGTATGATCGGGCGCGAGTTCCTGTTCGAGCCAGCCATTGCGCTTGATGACGAGGCTCTCGGGCGAATAGTACGCATAGTCGAGTCTGAGTTCGGCCGGCGGCGCAGCCTGCGCTGCAACAGGCGCGAGGGCGGCAATAGCGGCTATAGCGACCGCGGCAGACGCGAGAGAAGCGGCCAGTCCGGCCAGCAGACGGCGCGGCTTCTGTACGAATGCACCCCGGGAGACTGTCATTGAATGGTCCTTGAAACCGTATCGTTGTGACCGGTCAATGTAATCAATGCACAGGCGCAAGCGAACCAATAAAAGCTCACAACCAAAGCACGGCGGCCGCAATAGCGGCAATCATCTGCGTCTGGTGAATCTTTCCATTGTCGAACGCCAGGCGATCCTGGACCATCAATCAATTCTGGTATCGATATGTCGGCAGAGACTAAGCCCGGCGCCATATTCAAATCACAAATGATCGTTTCTGCCGCGCTCGAATCGCCGCTAGCATGGTTCGCTTGAAGGCTGCTGTGATTACAGGCTAGTCGATCGCATCGTTCAGGAGAGCGCCACGGAAAACGCAACGCACCAACGGATTGCCGGCGTCGCGGCGCAGCCGGCAGGCAGCGCTTCGCGCGCACCGCTGTTAAGCGCCACGGCCGTGACGAAACGCTTCGGCGCGACGCTCGCGCTGTCGAACCTCGATCTGTCGATTCATCCGGGCGAGGTCGTCGCGTTGATGGGCGCCAACGGAGCGGGCAAGTCGACGCTCGTGAAGATCCTGAGCGGCATTTATTCACCCGACAGCGGCGCGTTGACGCTCGATGGCAAACCGTACCGCCCCGCGTCCGCGCAGGCCGCGAAGCAACTCGGCGTCGCGACGGTGCACCAGTCGATCGCCGATGCGGTCGTGCCCGCGCTGTCGATCGCCGACAACCTGCTGCTCGAGCGCCTGTGCGGTCCGGGTTCGCCGTGGCGCGTGCCGCCTGCCGCGCGGCGCGCGGCGGCCCGACCGCTCGCGGAACGCGTCGGTCTGCGGGTCGACCTGGCGGCGCCGCTGGGTTCGCTGTCGCTCGCGAATCAGCAACGCGTGACGCTGGCCCGGGCGCTCGCCTCGCGCCCCAGGCTGCTGATTCTCGACGAACCCACCGCGAGCCTGTCCGCCGCCGAAGCCGAGCGGCTGTTCGCGCAGCTCGAACCGTTGCGGGAGGAGGGCGTCGCGATTCTGCTGGTCTCGCATCGCATCGGCGATTTGCGGCGCATTGCAGACCGGGTCGCGGTGGTGCGCGATGGACGCCTGGTTGCCGACCTTCATCCGCCGATCGATTTCGACGCCGCCGTCGAAACGATGATCGGGCGCCCGTTGCCGGATGCGCGCAATCGGCGGACGGCCGGCACGCTGCCGCTCGAACCGTCGTTCAGCCTGCGCGATTTCCAGTTGACGCCGCACAGCGTGCCGTTCGACCTCGACGTGCGACGCGGCGAGATCGTCGCGATCGCGGGTCCGGTCGGCGGCGGCAAGTCGCGGCTCGCGAGCGCGATCTTCGGCGCGACGCGCGCGAGCGGCGGCCGCATGCTGCTCGACGGACAGCCGTGGCGTCCGCGTTCGCCAGCCGCGGCGATTCGCGCGGGCGTGTTCCTCGCCGGCGAAGACCGTTGGCGGTCCTCGCTGTTTCCCGACAGCGTGCCGTTCGCGTCGATCGCGGGCACGCTCACCTTTCCGTTCCTGTCGCGCTGGTTCCGGCGCGGCGCGGTGAAACGGGCGACGGAACGCGAAGTCGCCACGCAGGCGATCGCCAGTTTCGGGATTCGCTGCACCGGCCCCGACGATCGCCTGACGCGGTTATCGGGCGGCAATCAGCAGAAGGTCGTGCTGGCTCGCTGGCACGTCGAACCCGCGCGGCTGCTGCTGCTCGACGAACCGTTTCAGGGCGTCGATGCGGGCGCGCGCGCCGACATCGCCGATACGTTGCGGCGCCATGCGCCACAGCGCGCGACGATCGTGTTCGTCAGCGATCTCGAAGAGGCCTTCGAGATCGCCGATCGCGTGGTCCGCTTCGATCGCGCGACGCTCGATCACCATCCCACCCACGACCTGAGTGCTCTTTCCGATCGATGAAATCCGTCACCCCTTCCGTTGTGCGCGATGCGGCCGGCAACCGCCGTGCGCGTCCCGCGCTGCGCGGCCTACGTGGCTTGCGCGACCATCTGGAGCGCACCGGCATCCTGCTGGTGCTTGCGATCCTGATCGCCGTGTTCGCGACGAAAGAACCCGCGTTCCTGAACATCGACAACCTGTTCAGCATCCTCCAGGCGGTATCGATCGTTGCGCTGCTCGGGATCGGCGTGACGATCACGCTGGCCGCGGGCGGCTTCGATCTTTCGGTCGGCAGCGTGGCCGCGTCGGCGCAGATGGCGGCGAGCTACGTGCTGATCGTTTGGCATGGCGGGATGCTGGAAGCGGTCGCCGCGTGTCTCGTGCTCGGCGTGGCGGCCGGCCTGTTCAACGGCCTCCTGATCACGCGGCTGCGCGTGCCGGATCAACTGGCGACGCTCGGCACGCTGTTCCTGCTCGCCGGGCTGCAATTGATTCCGACCGGCGGGCGCTCTCTTGCCACCGGCACGATCTTGCCCGACGGCACCGAGGCGAGCGGGATGTTCCCCGACGCGTTTCTGGCGCTCGGCCGCCTGCGTCTGTTCGACGTGGTGCCGTTGCCCGTGCTGGTGCTCGCGGTGCTGACCGTGCTCGCGTGCATCGTGATGGAAACGACCCGCTGGGGACGCGTGATCTATGCGATCGGCGGCAACGAGACGGCCGCGCGACTCGCGGGCGCGCCGAGCGCGCGTTACCGGATCGCGGCCTACGTGGCGTCGGGCGCGATCGCGTCGCTGGGCGGCGTGCTGATCGCCGCGCGGGTCGGGCGTGGCGATGTCAGCGCCGGTCACTCGCTGCTGCTCGACGCGGTGGCGGCGGCGCTGATGGGTTACGCGGTATGGGGCGCGAAGCGGCCCAACGTGTTCGGCACGGTGGTGGGCGCGGTGTTCGTCGGCGTGTTGCTCAACGGGCTGACGATGCTCAACGCGCCTTACTACATGCAGGATTTCATCAAGGGTGTGCTGCTGGTGCTCGCGCTGGCATTCACGTTCAGTGTCGGGCGGCGCGCGGACTCGCGCGCGTAAGCCGCGCGGGAGCGGCCACGGCCGCGCATGCGCTGCGCGCAAACCCTTTGCATCCGCCAAGGAATATCGATTGCGGAATCGTTCAGTTTGCGCGCGTGATGGCCGCTGATAGATTGAGCGAACGGTCATGCAAACGGAGACTCCCATGGCAGAAGTTGACGAAGCGGTTTCCTCGAAAACGTTCGATGCAAACCGGTCCGCGGCGCATGTGATTGCCGACGACGCCGAAGCGCTCGCCGTGGCCCACGAAGTAGCGGCACGTCTCGCGAAAGGCGCCGCCGGGCGCGATGCGGAGCGCCGTCTGCCGCACGAGGAAATCGAATGGTTCTCGCAGTCGGGCCTGTGGGCGATCACCGTGCCGAAGGCATACGGCGGCGCGGGCGTGTCCTTCGTCACGCTGACCGAGGTGATCAGGATCATTGCAGCAGCGGATCCGTCGCTCGGACAGTTGCCGCAAAACCACTTCGGTCTCGTCGACGTGGTCGCGCTGACCGGCAGCGAAGCCCAGAAGCAGTATTTCTTCGCGCAGGTGCTGGGCGGCAAACGCTTCGGCAACGGCTTTTCGGAGAAGGGCACGAAGAACGTGCTGGATCTGAAGACGAGCGTGACGCGCGACGGCGAAAACTACGTGGTGCACGGCACGAAGTTCTATTCGACCGGCGCGCTGTTCGCCGACTTCGTACCGGTGCTCGGACTCGACGCCGAGCGCAAGGGCTGGCTCGCCTATATTCCGAAGGGCACGCCGGGGCTGAGCGTGATCGACGACTGGTCGGGCTTCGGCCAACGCACGACCGCCAGCGGCACGGTGACGCTCGACCACGTGCGCGTGCCGGCATCGCACGTGTTGCCCGCGCATCGCGTGACCGATTTTCCGACGCTCAACGGGCCGATCTCGCAGATCATCCAGGCCGCGATCGATGCGGGCATCGCCCAGGCCGCGCTCGCCGACACGCTGACGTTCGTGCGCGCGCGCTCGCGGCCCTGGATCGACAGCGGGGTCGAACGCGCGAGCGACGATCCGTTGACGGTGCGCGAAATCGGTCATCTGCATATCCAGTTGCATGCGGCCGAAGCGCTGCTCGAACGGGCGGCGCGCGTGCTCGACGCGAGCGCGGCAAAGCCTGAAACGACCGAAGACGACGTCGCGCGCGCGTCGGTCGCGGTCGGCGAAGCGAAGGTGCTGACCACGGAAATCGCGCTGCTCGCGGGCGAAAAGCTGTTCGAGCTTGCCGGCACGCAGTCGACGCTCGCCGAGCACAACCTCGATCGCCACTGGCGCAACGCGCGCGTGCATACGCTGCACGATCCGGTGCGCTGGAAATATCACCTGGTCGGCAACTACTATCTGAACGGCGTCAAACCGGTGCGGCATCCGTGGAATTGACGGGATGACCGTGCTTCGCACTATCGCTCGCGGCCGGCTGTGCCGGCGCGCCGTCGTCATCTTCCACTGAATCCGAACATGGCTAGAGAAATCCGCCTGAACGCTTTCGACATGAACTGCGTGGGGCATCAGTCGCCGGGCTTATGGGCGCATCCACGCGATGCATCGTGGCGTTACAAGCAGATCGACTACTGGACCGACCTCGCGAAGCTGCTCGAGCGCGGCAAGTTCGACGGCCTGTTCATCGCCGACGTGCTGGGTATTTACGACGTCTTCAACGGCAACGGCGAGGCCGCGATCCGCCAGGCCGCGCAGGTGCCCGTCAACGATCCGATTCTGCTGGTGTCGGCGATGGCGAACGTGACCGAGCATCTCGGCTTCGGCCTGACCTGCTCGCTGTCGTACGAACATCCGTATCCGTTCGCGCGGCGCATGTCGACGCTCGATCATCTGACCAACGGCCGGGTTGGCTGGAACATCGTCACGTCGTATCTGGATAGCGCGGCGCGCAATGTCGGCTTGCCCGCCCAGGTGAATCACGACGAGCGCTATTCGCTCGCCGAGGAATATCTCGAGGTTTGCTACAAGCTCTGGGAAGCGTCGTGGGAAGACGATGCGGTGGTGCGCGACGCCGGGCGGCGCGTGTTCACCGAGCCGTCCAGAGTCCACCCGATCAACCACCGCGGCCCCTATTTCGACGTGCCGGGCATTCACCTCTGCGAGCCGTCGCCGCAGCGCACGCCGGTGTTGTACCAGGCGGGGGCCTCGAAGCGCGGCAAGGATTTTGCCGCGCAGCACGCCGAGTGCATTTTTATCGCCGCGCCGTCGCGCACGATCCTGAAGCATTTCGTCGCCGATATCCGCGCGCGCGTGAAGTCGTTCGGACGCGATCCGCACGACGTGCTGATCTTCAATCTGCACACGGTCATTACCGGCAACACGTCGGCCGAGGCGCACGCGAAGCACGCCGACTATCGCCGCTATACGAGCGACGAGGGCGCGCTCGCGCTGATGTCGGGATGGACCGGCATCGACCTGTCGAAATACGACCTCGACGAGCCGCTGCGCTATGTCGAGAGTAATGCGGTGCAATCGGCGGTGGAGGCGCTGTCGAGCGCCGATCCGACGCGCGTGTGGACCGTGCGCGAGATCGCGAAGTGGGGCGGTATTGGCGGCCTGGGGCCGCTGTCGGTCGGCAGCCCGGAGGAGATCGCCGACGAGTTGCAGTCGTGGGTCGAGGAAACCGACGTCGACGGCTTCAACCTCGCGTATGCGCTGACGCACGAGAGCTTCAGTGATTTCGTCGACCTCGTCGTGCCCGAACTGCAACGGCGCGGCGTTTATAAAACCGACTACGCGACGGGCTCGTTACGCGAGAAGCTGCACGGGCGCGGTCCGCGGCTCGCCGAGCCGCATCCGGGCGCGGCTTATCGGACTCAGGCGCTGAATCAAGCGCTGAATCAGGCGAGTGCCAATGGGCAGGCCGATGCGCCGGCCCACACACCGGCACATGCCGGATAAAACCTATCCATCACAACGCTGTCCTTTCCGGTCTGGAGATCGCTGATGAAATCATTTCCGCGTCGCAAGTTCGAGACGAGCCTGAAGGCGCGCGTGCTTGCCGTCGTCGCCACCGCCGCCGTCGCCACGATGCTGGCAGGCGCCGCCGCGCACGCCGCGCCGCTCAAGGGCGCGCCGGCGCCGTTCGACAAGGGCGGCATGAAAGTCGCGCTCGTCAACTATCTGTCCACCGGCGATTTCTTCCAGGCCTACGAGGCCGGCGCGCAGAAGCAGGCGAAGGCGCTCGGCATCGATCTGCGCATCTACGAAGGCCGCCAGGACGCGGCGGAGCAACGCGAGCAGATCCAGCAGGCGATCAGCCTCGGCGTGTCGGCGATCATCGTCAATCACGGCTTGCCCGAATCGCTGAAGGACGTCGTGCAACGTGCGCTCGACAAGGGCATCAAGGTCGTCGCGTTCGACGTCGACCTCGGCAATCCGAAGGTGCCCCAGATCGAGCAGAGCGATCACGACCTCGCCGCGCTGCTGCTCGACCAGGCGGTGAAAGACAACGGCGACGCGTTCTCGGCCGGCTATGTGTATGTCGCCGGTTTTGCGCCGCTCGACCGGCGCGATGCGGTGTGGCGCGACTTCAAGGCCGCGCATCCGAAGGTTCAGGAAAAGGCGCGCTGGGGCACGGTCGACAATCCGATTGCGCAGTCCGTCGCCAATCAGGCCGCGGCCGCTTATCGCGCGCATCCCGAGATTCGCGTGGTGTTCGCGCCTTACGACGAATTCGCGCGCGGCGCGAAGCTCGCCGCGGACGAGGCGAACCTCGCGTCGAAGTTGCGCATCTACAGCGCCGACATTTCGACGTCCGACATCGAGGCGATTCGCGCGCCGAACAGCGCATGGGTCGCGACCGCGGCGACCAACCCGGCGGTGGTCGGCGCGGTGTCGGTGCGCGCCGCCGCGCTGTTGCTGGCGGGGCAGGAGCCCGAGCACCGGATCGTCGTCAAGCCGGCGTTGATCACGCGCGACGATCTGCTGAAGAACAACATCAGGACGATCGCCGAACTCGGCCAGAAGTTTCCGGCATTCCGCGCCAGCGACGCGGCCACCGCTGCATGGATCCCGGCGGCCGACTGAGCATCGCGGACCTGGGCGTTGGCACATCGCATCGAGCACGGAATCAACACCGCCTTCACGCAATGCTCGCGTGGCCGCGAAACCAATGTGTCGAAGAAGAAACTCGATCGTCCTCAGCG
The DNA here is from genome assembly GCF_003330825.1 of Paraburkholderia terricola. Taxonomy (NCBI): domain Bacteria; kingdom Pseudomonadati; phylum Pseudomonadota; class Betaproteobacteria; order Burkholderiales; family Burkholderiaceae; genus Paraburkholderia; species Paraburkholderia terricola. The sequence goes on along the minus strand of NZ_CP024941.1, from coordinate 2,277,809 downwards.
CCTTCACGATGAACACCGTGTCCAAAAGAAGGCCATCATGAATCGCGGCCTCGGGGAACGGCCTGGTTCAGCGCGGCCATCGTTTGCGAGAGACGACGGCGAAGCTCACGGCGATAGCGCCCGCCTGAACGTGGCCATCGTCTGCCGAGAATACGCCGGCGAAACGAGGGCGATGAGGGCGGCGCTCCCGACTCACCAGAAGATCCTGCGTAGGATCGGGATTGCCGGCGCGGTCGTCAACTGGGACATCTGTGCGGGGCAGCCGATGTAGATGACACTTACGGTTTGTCGAGGCCATGAGTCATTGCATGTGGAAAGATTTAATCCCGTATTGAACGATTCGATCATCGATTAGTAAAATGAATGATTTGATCGATACGATAACGATACGGAATGGAACTCAAACTGCTGAGAACGTTTTTGTCGGTCGTCGAGTTGCGTCATTTTGGACGCGCGGCGGAGGCTCTGCATATGAGTCAGCCGGCGTTGAGCAAACAGGTTGGCGCGCTGGAGGCGAGCCTGGGCGCAAAACTGTTCGAAAGGGGGCGGCATGGCGCGGAGCTAACGCGGTTCGGGGAAATTTTCCTGCCCGATGCGCAAGCGCTCGTCTGCGACGCGGACGAGATTCTCGCGCGTGCGCGAGAGGCAGGCAGCGGCAGACGCGGGCATTTGCGGATCGGCATTTGCCTGTCCGTGCTGATGATCGCGCCGCAGATCATTGCCGACTTCCGTCAGCAGTATCCGGGCATTGCCGTCGCGTTGAGCGACCTGTCTTCCGCTGAGCAAACCCGACGCCTTTTGGCGGGGAAGCTGGATGTGGGCTTTATGCGGATGCCCTCGGTCGAAGGGCTCTCGTCTCTTCGCGTAATCGACGAGACATTGGCGCTGGCGTTACCCCCAGGCCTTGAGCGCGTGCGTCTTCCGTCCGACTTTGGCAAGCTGAATGAAATGGGTTTCCTGGCCTTGCGGCGTGCGCGTGGGCCCGGACTCGCGGCTCAGGTCGACGCCTGGTGCCGCGAACAGGGTTTTGTGCCGAACGTGACGCAACAGGCTGATGATGTGCAGTCTGTCCTGGCATCTGTCGCTGCTGGCGTTGGCGTCGCGTTCGTTCCCTCGCGTGCGCAACATCTGCTTCGGGACGCTACAGTCCTACCGCTTCGCGGAAGACACGCGAAATGGCGCGTAGGGCTTGTGTGGGCGGATGCGCAAAACAATCCTGTTACGTCACGGTTCGTCCCGTTTGTGCGCGCCGCGCTGAAAGGCGTTTGATTCTTCTTTGTGGCGTCCACGGTTGTTTCTGAATTCGCGAGGATTGTCATGGCGCGGCCGCTGGTGACGGTATGATGTGACAGCCGCTAGCCGACCCACAACTGCCAGTCGTCTTCCCGCGCCTTGAATGTCCGCTTGCGAGCTGCAGCGGCTGTTCCTTCTTCTGACTTGTCCTGCAGGTAGTTGGCCGAAACGGATAGACACCGTGTGAGCAGCGATCCAGTTACGAGTGTTGAAACGTTGGGGACGGCGATATTCGACTCATCGATGATCCTTAAAAGGTCCGTATATGGGAACCGTTGAGCGCTCCAACGAAGCGTCGGTTCAGTACGTTCGATCCGAAATGAGCAAACGCAGGCGACTGAAAGGCGTGTGATGACTGCTGTTTCGATGACGAGTGTTATGCAACTGAAGGGATCGCTGCAAGCTTAGCGAACTCTGCATGTATTTCCGGCGACAACGTCACCCCGATAGCACTCGCAACGGTAGGACAAAGAATGCAGAGGAAGCGCTCGTCGTCATCAGCTATGGCCAGAGCGGCCTCAATTGCAGGCACCGTCGTCTGAGGCCGTGACAGCCTGAACGTCTCCGATCCGACGATCCGTTTCCACGCTTTGCGTTGCCATGAGGCAATGACCGCAATGAGGTAACTCTTAAAGTTTGATCGGCTCGCTTGCAGCACAAATCGTATTACCGCCAAGCCGTAAGCCTGTGGTGTCGGATGCGCGTCGCTCCTAAACGATCTGACGGAATCGATCAAAGCATCTTCGAATGACGATGCCGCCGGCAATTGGAGCGTCGTATTCGCGCGAGCAAGTGCGGCGCCAGCGACATCGCCGCCGAACTCAGCCTTTAGCGTCGCACCAAGGTCCGAAAGTACCTCTGCCGAATGCTTGCAAGCAGCGGCAATGAGATATGCAAACACGGCATCACTGGTGATGGCGGAAACAAGAGGAGCGGAAAGGTCAGTACGAGGCACCGGCGGAATGGCTCCTCGCGCCGGCTCTAGAATATCGAATGTTGCCCTCATCCGTTGTGCCTGCTGGGACAGATGCGCAATCGCCTCAACGTAACTCCACAGGTGGCGTGCAAAACCAACCGCGTTCAAATCCGTGATGTCGCGCGTCACGCTCCTCGCGCGAAGATCGACTTCCATTACGGGGATCGGACCACCCGTGAGTCGATTATATAAATTGTCGGCTATGCCCGCGTTCTCGCCGCTCGTCACTTCGCATCCGGCAAGCATGTACCAAGCAAGGTCAAGCGGACCGAGCGGGCGCTCGGTGACAGCCTTTTGCGGTTCATGGTTGCTGCAACAGCCTGGCGCGATCGCAATAGGCTCTCCGTCGATCTTGACCTTATTTCTGTCAATGCGCGCCTGCGCCCACAGCACCGTGTGGCGAACCACGTGGTGACAATACGCGGCGCGAAGCGACGAAGCAGGGTCAATACCCACAAGCGCTGTCAGCGCGTCACGCAAGCCGGTTAGTGCACGCTTGATCTGTTCGATTTGAAGAGCGGCCACGGCGGCATCTGCGCCAAGACCGACTGACATGACTGTCATGTCGGGAAGTTGACACTGTGCTGCAGCTTCCTTACTTTCCAAGAACCACTTTTCCGCTTGCGCCCACTCGCTGCACTTCGCGGCGCTGATCGCCGCTTCTCGCAGAGCGAAAGCGCGTTCGACATGATTGTCACGGCCAACCTCGTCTGCGATGTCACGCAAGATTGCTAAGGCCCGTTCGTGATCTTGTGCGCGCCAGTAGACCTTAGCGCGAGCGCGGGATAGCAAGACATCATCGCCGAATGCTTCGACGGCTTCGTCCAGCACCTTCAACGCACCTTCGCGATCGTTGGCATATTCGTCGAGCATGACAGATTGCGCGACCCAGCACTGGATCGTAATCGGCCGTGCGGCCCAAGGGACGGTCTTGATCGCCATACGGCGATAGCACTCGGCCGCGTCGGTAGCATTCAAAGCGTCGTGCCGGCACTCCACAGTCCAGGCACTATTAATAAACACGGAGTAATCGGGCGCGACTTCGCCAATGGCGTTGAGATAAAGGGTGCGTCGGGCTGGCTCAACCTCGTCCAACTGGTTGATCACACTTTCAAGTTTCGCGACGGTAGACGGGCTTGCGCTGCCGATGGCAAAGAGCAGTCCAAACAGGTTTGAAGATTGCTGACCTTTTGCTTCAAAATTGTTCTGAAGACCGCTCAGAAATTCATCTGCTTCCGTGATCGCTTGAAATTGCTGGAGAAGGTCAAGCCAGTTGTCGAGATAATTGGCGATGCCCATCGTGCCAAGAACAACCGCGAAGGACATCGCGCGGAAGGCGTGACGCATTTCGCCATCCGGCTGTTGCTCCGTCTCGCTAAACAAGGCATGTACGCATTCCGCGATCTTGTCGGTCTCCTCCGCTGCGACCAGAATCTTGAATTGCGCGATCCGCAGCATTCCCGATACACGAAGATTGTCCGGATAGATCGGCGTGTCGGTACGAAGTAGCTTGAACGTCGTGAGGTTATCAGCGAGAAGCCCAATGGTGCGTTCGTCCGACATCAAAATGCTGTGGGCGAGCACGAACAAGACTCGCTCGTTCTTGCCAAGCATCGCGTGCAGTATGATGACATCGACGTCATCGCCGTTGATCGTGCCGCTCGCCATGAACTGCGTTGCGATCGCACTATGGATACTGGCTTGCTCGGCGGACGACATCATCCCTTGGCCGGACCGAGCCGCCAGCGGAGAAACACGATAGCTGTCGCGGCCCACCGTTTCCAACCATGGCCCGATCAGAGCATCTATGCATTCACCGGCGCGTGCGAGGGGGGCGGTGCGTTGGCAACGGTCAGTGCCATTGCTCGATCAAAACGGCCGATGGTCAAACTAAGGCGATAGAGCAAATTGCGCGTGTTCTCGGGAAGCACAGAAACAAGCGTGCGCCGCGCTGCTTCCCGTTCCGCGTCGATATCTCCGGTTGAAAGTCCAGCGCCGACGATGTCCATGACCTCGCTGCGGGGCCAACCGCGCGCGGCCATTCCCGAAATGAATGCATGCACCAATTGCGGATGCCCGAAAGCTCCGGTGACATAAGAAAGGCGCCCCCAAACCTTAGGATCGCCACCGTGAACCGTCACCAGTTCCGCTGCTTCACCTTCTGTGAAATACCGACACTCGACTCTGCAGCCCACATTGAGGCCAGCGGTTGAGAGCGCTCTCGCCGTGGGTGGAAGATAGCACGTGACGATCGCTGCGCGATCGCGCCGGCGCAGCGCCTCCAAGACCCGCGCCATCGACGGCGCGACAAGTGGGTCGTTAAAATAATTCAGATCTTCGAAGATGACAATCGACGAGGTGAGACCGCCGATTCGCGAGACCATTGCATCGAGGCGGCTACGCGTTTCCTCGGAGTCGCTGTTTCGAAAATCGACTATTACGAACTCATTTGCCAACTTTCTCGCAACCGCGCGTGCCACCGAGGACTTACCGAGACCGCTCGCACCAGTGACAATGCTAGTACCGAGCCGACGCAGCCGGTCGGCAATGTCAGCCTCGATTGCCGTGCGCGGCACCATGTCCCTGGCCAGCGGTAACGCGTTGCCGGCGACGAGCCAACCTGGCTCCGCGACGGCGACAGGTAGACTTGCGCCAAGGCCTGCCAATGCAGAAGTTGTTAGGCCGGACGAAATCAAAGCCAGCATGTCGGCCATTGCTCGGGGAACAAAAATCCGAGTAGCTTGGTCGACGGCGAGATAAAGGTCTGCTCGCGTTAGGACGCGGTCGGTCGAATTTTTGGCAATGCTTTTCTCAAGCACTCAGTAGATCAGCACGTCCGCAATGCGCGTCGCCTCGGGCGCAGCAAGGCCGAAGACATCGCGTCCGACCACAACCAGCCTTAGCTCGAATTCCTTGCGAAGCGAAGCGAGGTCGGGCTTGCCACAATCCCAATGGATTTTGCGGAGCATATCGCTGCGAAGAGCCTCGTCCTCCCGGTCCTTCACGAATTTCTGGAGCGCCGCCGAGAACTTGTCGCTTTCCAATATCGAGCGAAGCGGCCCAACATCAGCACCGGTGGCCGCATTGCGCCAATACGCAAGACCGGCCATCCCACCCGGACGCTCGTCTACCGCTCTTTCCGTCCCAATCTCAGAAGTCGTGAAATACCGAAGCTGCACATCCACATTAGGATTGCCGGCTGTCAACGACACGAAATCCGAAACCGCGTCCCGAACGCTACCGGTATTGAGCGTGACAGTCCCCGAGGCTTCCGTATCTTTGACCTGTACGGCTTCGATCGCTTGGTGGACGACGACCGCGTAATCTTCCGCTACTTCCAGATAGAGCCGGCCACCTTCAACGAGGTCGAGCCAAGCGAGTGCCGCTGCCGTTACCTGATAGGCATACCCGCGAAGTGAATCGACAGCCTGCCGGGCAGCATCGCCGATGCGGCACCAACCCGTCATTTCCAGCAGTGAAAAGTTCATTTTTGTTCATCGTTGCTATTTCACTCAGTCGGCACGACCGTTGCGGTTCGGCCGGACGGCGAATATGCGATGGTCAATGTTTTTGAGTTTAGCACCGGGCCAAGAAGTTCCTCTGGCGGATCGATTGGGGTGATCGACGAGGCATTGGGCTTTCGCTGGATCGGGCGCTTTTCGCGCCTTGTGCCCCTTCGATATAAGCAAGTTGGATGGCATAGCGGACCCTCTTCACGACAGACCCTCTGTTACGAACGGCCAAGATAGCTGACGAGGCAACGCCTGCAGGCAGCCCACAAATGACCATTGTTTAGGTAGAAGGGACGCTCGAACGTCGGCATTGGTCCATGGGCGAATGACCGCAGTTGGCCGCCTGCCACCCGATGCCGTCGGCATACATCGCCCGCAATATTCCTTGACCACCATCGCCGGCCGCGCTTAAAGGCCACATCCCAAGAGCAAAGTGAATGATATGAACGCCCCCACCATCGCTACATGCAGCGTCAGCGGTACATCGGTGGCCAGCGATGGCTACCGAATAGAAATCGGTGACCATTGGCCTACTCAGCCGGAGGATCCATCATGACGCATACGATCGTGGGTGAGTGGACATCGCAACAAACGTAATGCGGGTGCACCGGGTCGCTCCAGAAACCGGCGAGATCGTGAACAAGCCTGTCAAACGGCTGTGTTTCTCGAATATTTCGCCAATCGCCATCCTTGTCCTATCGATATGGAGTCTTGTGGCGTATCCCGACACCGGGCGCGGCGATTGATGGGGTGCGGCAAAAATCCTGAACTGATTTTGTGCCGCAATTCCGAGACTCTCCCGGTATTCGAGCTGGCCGAGTGAGTCAGGCGAGACCTTGATCCTCTTGGTGTTATACCCGCGGATGTAAGGGTCAACTACCGCAATGAATTGCGGGGGGCGGACGAAATCTTGGACAGTCACTCTGCCTTTGTCGAAACCTCGATTGACGTTCCGCCCGAGCCTGTGATGAGTCTGAATCGAGGTGGCCGGCCGTACGGCGTCTGCACGAAATGGCCGGCGTCAGCTCCCGCCACGGAGACGCGCAAACGACTACCTTTCGCCAGTGTCCACGCAACAGGCAGTAACGGCACGACGTAGTCGTCGACCACGTTCTTTTCGACAGGCGCGGAGTCCCGACGGTGATGCGTCCGGAACGGCCACGTCGTGAGGTAATTCGCTGGCGCAGGAGCGACCTTTCTGTGAATCGCTCTCAGCATGCCTTCGGTGATGTAGTAAACCGAACCGTCCCCGGCGACCTCGGAGAGATACACGAATATGGACGCATCGCCTTCATTGATAGCCATTCTCAGCTTCGCTACGGCGTGCCCAATTATGGAAAGGGGCTCGTCGAGCACTGCGGTATCGTAGTTCAACATCCGGGAGCAGTGCTCACTCCAGTCCGGGTAGTAGTCAACAATTCCCGCCGCGCCCAGGCGCTCGTAGCGGGTGTTTGCGCCCGTAGTTGTCGAGAAGTCGACCTGATACGTGTCGACGCTCTCTTCGGCCGGCGCGCTGGTGAGAAGTCTGCCCGCGGTCGGGAAAAGCGTGATTGTGTGTTCAGTTGGCGGCCAGGTTGGAGCGCTTTCCCACTTCTCTGCGTGGATGTTGAAGTAGTGCACAGGCGCTTCCCGGCTGAGACCCGTATCCCTGCCGGCGAGATGTTCATCGAAGAAGCGAAGCAATTCGGCCAGCAGGTTGTATTGAGGCGCGGCCTCCTCACGCCACGGGGAGACGTTCGTCCGGGCACCGTGGTCCCATGCTCCAAGCAGAAGCCTGTCACGCGGGTTGTGTCTGGTCAGAAACCGGGTAATCGCTCCATTGCTGTATCCGGCGCCATCGAACCATCCCGATACCGAGTAGATGGGAACATCCTGCGGCACCTGGTCGAGGTAGTGATACGGGCTGCACACGGCAAGATTGAATAATGGGTCGTGCAGCATTCCCTCGTCGCGGAACGTAAATTCAGCCGCCGCATCGTGCAGACTGAAATTGTTCGAATGCTCGCCAATCGCCGCAGCGAGCAGGGACCGGTCAATATCCACGTCCACGGGATGTGGCCCTCGCAGGCTGGGGTCTGCGTAGTACGAAAATGCGCCAAGCAGGTCGCGCCGGTCGTGGTCCATGGCAAGCATCAGGCGGTCATAGGCGCCGGTCCAGACCTTCGAGAGCAGACCACCTGGATAGAGCTGCTCACTATAGATGTCGGACACAGCGAATAGCGGCGCAATCGCCTTCACGGCCGGATGACCGGTACTTGCCAGGAAACAGGCAGCAGCGCCGACGTACGAGATGCCAGTCGAGCCGAGCACCCCATCGGACCACTGCTGTCCAATCGCCCATTCCGCGACCTCTCTGTAGTCATCCCGCTCAGTTGGGGAGCGCAGGGCATCGCGCGTACCAAAACTGGCGCCTGTGCCACGGACGTCGACCACGACCACGACATAGCCTCGCGGAACAAAGAAGTCACGGTATCGGGCTGCGGCGGGCGCAGCTTCCGCGACATCGCCATGAGTCGCGAATCGCCGGTAGTAAGGCGTAAAGATAAGGAGGGCGGGGAATCGTTCTGCAGCGTGTTCGCCTTGTGGCACATAGATGTCCGCTGCCAGCCGGCAGCCGTCACGCATCGTGATGTATTGCGACAGCGGCGCAGCCGGAAGGTCGAATATCTCAGGGCGTGACGCCAGATACTGGCTCGGCGGCACCACCCATGCTGTGCCCTTGTCGTCGCGGTCAGACATGTCGGTTTCCTGTTAGAAGGTACGAGTGTTATTGACGTTGTCCGGACAGTTGGGTGTGTCAAGCAGCAACGCCGGAAGAGCGGCATGAGCCAGGCAACGGACCAGGTCGACGTGATGGTCGTCGTAGAATCCTTCGTCATGGAGAAGGTTCACGGTCGCTACGACCTGTTGCCGCCAACGTACCGGGAAATTCAGGATGCTTCCGCACCCAGCGGCGAAGATGGTGTCCGCGTCGGGATAGTTCGCGAGAATGTCGTTCCTCGACCTGCCAACGAACGGCTCACCGGTGCCAAGGACGGCACGCAGTCGAGGCGCCTGCGCGATGGACTTGTGCCCTCCGACCGGATATCTGTCGCCCATATTGCTGAATGCCCGCGTGACCGTGCCGCGTCGTTCGTTGACTGTCAGGACTGTCAGAAGCTTCCGGCCAACGAGGCTGTTCACCGCGCTGTCAAGCGCTTGCAGGGTGGCGCGCGGTTGTTCGACGCATGCGTGAGCCGACGCAATACCCGCCAGTTCCGCGAGTAGTTTTTCCGGCGTCATGCGTCGCCTCGGCGCACGTCTGCGAGCGACCCGCCCGGTGCCGGAGTGCCATCCCCGTGGGAGATTTCTTCAAGTGCCAGGCCTCGCGTTGGAACACCGAACACCAGCACGGTTAGCGCTCCAACGAGCAGTACGCAGGTCGTGACACCGAACACGCCAGCGAATCCGAGTACCGGATACATCATCCCGACCATGATGGGTGAGATGATGGCGCCAATGCGCCCGAAAGACGATGACGTACCCACGCCGGTTGCCCGAAGATAGGTCGGGAAAATCTCCGGCGTGTAGGCATAGATACCGCCGAACGTGCCGTTCATAAAGAACGATAGACAGATACCCGCGCAGGCAATCTGCCAGGGGGCGTTGGCAAATGCCATCCCAACGGCAGAGACGCCGCCGAGGACCATGTACCCCGCAATCGTGGCCTGTCTGCCAAAGCGTTCGTTGAGATATGCGGCCGACAGGTAGCCTGGAATCTGGGCGATATACATCAGCAGCGAGAATCCGAAGCTTCTGGTAATCGTCATGCCGTGCTGGACCAGCAGGCTGGGAATCCAGGTGAAGAAAGCGTAGTAACTGAAGGCGATGGCAAACCACATCGTCCACGACATTGCGGTCGTGCGCCGAAGCTTCCTGGACCAGATTGCTGCGAGGTTGCCAAAGAACGATGCCTGGACCGTGGGGGCTGCCGGCTTGAGGATGGATTCGGGCACCGGCTCGAACGAGCGCCCCTCTTTCAGCACCTGCGCCTCAATCCTGTCGAGAGTGGCGTTCGCTTCCTGGAGCCGACCGCGGCTCTCGAGCCACCGGGGCGATTCGGGAAGCGCGCGGCGCCACCACAGCAGAATGAAGATAGGCAGCGAGGTAATGACAACGACCACGCGCCAGCCATTCTCCATGTGAGGGATTATCAGGTTGCCCAGAATTGCCGAAATGACATATCCAATGGCAAAAAATCCGGCGAGCGCCCCGGTGAACGCGCCGCGATACTTGCGGGCGACGAATTCGGAAAGAAACGGCGCAACGATAGCGCTTTCGGCGCCAGCACCGAAGCCCGCAAAAATCCGGATCGCGTAGAACGCCTGCCAGTGGTCCACCTGCGAACTTATTAGCGACGCAACGCAGAAGATGACGAGCGCGGTCATCATCACAAACCGTCTGCCGAGCAGGTCACCACACAGCCCCGCCAGCAGCGCGCCGAAGAAGAAGCCCGTGTACGTACTGCTGGCAATCAGCCCGGTCTGGAAGGACGATAGCGACCATGCCTTGCTAATGGCAGGAAGAACGAACGCCATTGATGACGAGTCCATCGCATCAAAGGTATAGCCGAGTCCTCCCATGAAAAGCAGCTTTTTGTGAAAGCCGCAGAATGGTAAACGCTCGAGTCGCGCTGCGACGTTGGACATGCCTCATCTCCAGGTACTGCTCGAATCTCCGGGTGCGCCGGGTCCGAAAGAAATTCCAAAGCGGAAACCCGGCCTTCTCCAGGAAGAAAGAGCTTCCGACGTGTCGCACGGCACTGGTCCCTGCGCGCTTGATGTCATTAAACGAGGTCGGCTAATATGCGTCAAATGCGAAAAACAATTGTGGTCATGCGAAAATAGTTTAAGGAGAGCCGCGTGCTCAACGTGAAGGAACTGGAAGCCTTCAGGGCGTTCATCGAGTGCGGGTCGGTGACGCTGGCTGCAGACCGGCTGGGTCGAACGCAGCCCCAGGTGGGCAGGCTGCTGACGTCGCTCGAGGAATCGCTCGGCTTCGCGCTTTTCAGCCGCTCCGGAAAAAGGCTGCGCGCAACACCGGAGGGATGGCGGTTCTACAAGGAAGTGGACCGGGTCATGGGCGAACTGCAGTCGCTCAGTCGCTCGGCGGAGCAGATTCGCTCCGGTTCTTCTGACCACGTGCGCATCCTCACGGCCCCGCACGTGACAAAAGCGTTGGTCGCGCCAGCGTTGTCGTCGGTGGCGCGGGAGATACCGAACCTGACAGCCGAGGTTGCGTCTCGCGTGCGGCTCGATATCGAAACGTGGATTACGCAGGAGCAGTTCGACATTGGCGTTGGGATACTTCCCCTGGACAGCCCGGCGGTCGAGTCCGAACCATTTTTGCGGACATCCGTGGTCGTGGTCATGGCCGCGACGCATCCCCTGACCAGGCTGAAGGTCATTCAGCCAAAGCATCTGTACGACACGGCACTGGTGGCGACGCATTCCAGGTCGTTGTTGCGCCAGAGTCTGGACCGGATGTTTCGCGAGGAAAAGAGGAAGCCCGACATCCGCTTCGAGGCGACCAACGGACTCATTGCCTGCGAACTAGCGGCGCAAGGTCTCGGCGTCGCTCTGGCCGACCCGTTCGTCGCGCTTTCGAGTGGAGCGAGCGGCCTCGCGATGAAGCGACTTTCGGTGAAGATTCCGCTTGATTATGGATTTCTTTATCCGGTCGGGAAAAGTCGCTCGTTCGCCGTCCGTCGGCTGGCCGAAGCGGTAGTGCGGACAGCAAGGGACCGTCTGCCCGAAATTGGAGTGCCGGCGTCCGACTTCGAGTTCATCTAGCAGAAAATCGTCGACTCCTGCCTGTCCCACAGCATGCATGGCATGAGCGGTTCTTATCTCGAAGCGGCGGCCGGGTCCTCCAGCATCTGTTCCGCAGGCTGTGCCTGATCCTGCCGTTCTTTCCGACCGGCTGTATTGCCGGGCCTGATCTTGAACCAGATGGAATACATGGCCGGCAGGAACACGAGGGTCAGAATCGTGCCTGCGAAAGTGCCGCCGATCAGCGTGTAAGCGAGGGTTCCCCAGAACACGGAATGGGTCAGCGGGATGAATGCCAGGATCGCCGCCAGCGCGGTCAGGATCACCGGCCTGGCACGCTGCACGGTTGCTTCAACGAGTGCGTCGAACGGACCCAGGCCCGCCTGTTCGTTCTGGTGGATCTGGCCGATCAGTATCAACGTGTTGCGCATCAGGATTCCCGATAGCGCAATGAGGCCGACCAGCGCATTGATGCCGAAGGGTTGCCGGAAAAGAATCAGGGTGGGCACCACGCCGATCAGTCCCAATGGACTGGTCAGGAACACCATGACCATCGCGGAAATCGAGCGCACCTGGAAGATGATGATAAGCAGAGTGATCGCCAGCATGATGGGGAAGAGCGGCAGCATGGCGACCGTCGCCTTGCCCGATTCCTCGATGGAACCCGCCTCCTCGATGCGGTAGCCGCCCGGCAGCTTGTCCATGATCGGCTGAAGCTGCTTCGTGAGCGCCGTCGACACATCCGGCGGCTGCAAGCCATCGGCGATATCGCCCCGCACGGTGATCGTCGGCATCCGGTCGCGCCGGCGCATGATCGGCTCCTCCATGCGGACCTCGACCTTGCCGACCTGTGACAGCGGGATGCGCTGGCCGTTGGCGCCAGCCAGCGTAAAGTCGCCGATCCTGGCCGGATCGAGACGGACGTCGCCGGCCGAACGCGCCATGACCTGCACCGTTCGGATGTCCTCGCGCACGGTCGTGACGGGGGCGCCGGTCAGAAGGAATTGCAGTTGTTGCGCGACCGCGCTGGAGCTCAGTCCCACCGCCTGCAACCGGTCCTGCTGCAAGGTGAAGTGCAGCGTGGGCGTGCGCGTGCCCCAGTCGGCGTTGACCGTCCGCATCATCGGACTGGCCTCCAGCACCTGTTGAACCTTGGCCGCGATACCGCGTAGCTTGTCCGGGTCCGGACCCGTGACCCGATAGGCGACCGGGAACGGCGAATACGGGCCGAATACGAGTTGTGTGACGCGTACGCGCGCCTCGGACGCGAGACCGTCGGCGATCGCCTGGCGTAGTCGCTGCTTCAATGCGTCGCGCTCATCCTGGCTGTCCGTGCGCACCACGATCTTTGCAAACGACGGATCGGGCAGTTCCGGTCCCATCGCCAGATAGAAGCGCGGCGCGCCCTGGCCGACGTAGGCGGTGACGATCCGGGCCTCCTTCTGTCCGGCCAGCCAGGCTTCCACCTTCGCCGTGGCGGCGCTGGTTTGGGCGATGGACGTGCCATAGGGCATCTGCACCTCGACCAGTACTTCGGGACGGTCGGAGATCGGGAAGAACTGCTTCTTGACCACCGACATACCGAGTATGGCGGCGACAAAGAGCGCCACCACCGAACCGGCGACCAGCCATTTGCGCCCGATGACGCCCCTCAGCAGTCGACGGAAGCGGTTATAGCGCGGCGTGTCGTAGATCGCGCCGTGCCCGCCTTTGACCTTCTTGAAGTCGGGCAGCATCTTGACGCCCAGGTACGGCGTGAAAACCACCGCGACCACCCACGACGCGATCAGTGCGATGCCGACGATCCAGAACATGTTGCTGGTGTATTCGCCGGCGGTGGATCGGGCGAAGCCATTGGGCATGAAGCCGACCGCCGTGACCAGCGTGCCCGACAGCATGGGTGCAGCGGTATGGCTCCAGGCGTAGGCGGAGGCAGCGAGTCGGCTGTAACCCTCTTCCATCTTTATCACCATCATTTCGATGGCGATGATGGCGTCGTCCACCAGCAGGCCCAGCGCCAGGATCAACGACCCCAGGGTGATGCGGTCGAAGTTCTTTCCGGTCGCGGCCATCACCACGAAGACCACCGCCAGTGTCAGCGGCACGGCCGCGGCGACCACGAGGCCCACGCGCCAGCCCATGCTCACGAAGCTGACCAGCATGACCACCAGCAGGGCGGCGAAGAACTTGACCATGAACTCATCGACCGCCGAGCTGATGTTGACCGCCTGGTCCGTGACCTTGGTCAGGCCCATGCCCAGCGGCAGTTCGGCGTTGATCGCCCCGACCTCGCTGTCGAGCGCCTTGCCGAGATCAAGCCCGTTCCAGCCGTCGCGCATGACAATGCCCAGCAGCAGCGCGGGTTCCCCGCCGTTACGGATCATGAACGTCGCCGGATCTTCATAGCCCCGCTCGACGGTGGCAATGTCCGACAGCTTCAGCGTGCGACCCTGCGCCACCACCGGCGTGTCGCGGATCTTCTGCATTTCGTCGAAGGCGCCGTCCACGCGAACCAGTACCTCAGGGCCCCTGGTCTCCATGGAGCCGGCCGGCGTCAGCACATTCTGACCGTTGAGCGCGGCAAATACGTCCTGCGGGCTGACGCCCAGCGTTGCGAGACGGTCATGCGAAAACTCGACATAGATCCGCTCCGCCTGCTCGCCAATGATGTTCACCTTCTTCACGCCGGGCACGTGCAGCAACCGCTGGCGCAGCGTCTCGGCGTCGCGTACCAGCAGGCGCTGCGGTTCGCCCTTGGCCTTGAGCGCAAACAGCGCAAAAGTGACGTCCGCGTATTCGTCATTGACCATCGGCCCGATGACGCCAGGCGGAAGATTGGCCGCCTCGTCGCCGACCTTCTTGCGGGCCTGATAGAACTGCTCCTGCACTTCCGAAGGCGGTGTACTGTCGAGCAACGTCAAGGTCGTGAAGGCGAGGCCAGGTCTCGTGTAGGTTTCCGTCCGTTCATACCAGCGCAGTTCCTGCATGCGCTTTTCGATCTTTTCGGCGACCTGATCCTGCATTTCCTGCGCGGTGGCCCCAGGCCAGGCGGTGATGATGGTCATCACCTTGACCGTGAAGGCGGGATCTTCCGCCCGGCCGAGCTTGAAGAACGAGACGAGCCCCGCGAGCGAGATCAGGCAGATGAGGAACAGGGTGATGGAGCGCTCGCGTACGGCGAGCGCCGACAGGTTGAAACGGCCTTCGCTCACGGACGGGCTCCCTCGGTCGTAGCGGCGGCGGCATCGCCTGCCACCCGGACCTGCTCGCCGTCGCGCAGCAGATGCGCGCCGAGCGCGACGACCCGGTCGCCCTGGCTGAGCTGGCCGGCGACGCGTGCGCCATCGTCGTCGAGATGCTGGATCGCAACCGGCCGCCAGCCAACCTTTGCCGGCTCGCCGTTGATGACCCACACCCCCGGTCCCTTGCCCGCGTCGGACAGGGCGCCGATCGGCACCTGCAAGCCGCCTTGCGCGGAGGCATGTCCATCCGGAATCCGGATCGTGACCGTAGTGCCCAACGGTGCGTTGGCGAGCTCTCCGTCCAGCACATATCGCGCCTCGAACGTGCGGGTCAGGCGATCCGCCACATCCGAGAGCTGCCGCAGCGTGGCCGGAACGCTGACGCCTTCCTTGCCGAACAGCGTGGCTTGCGCGATCGAACCGGCCGCGGGGCGCAGGGTTTCGGGCAACTGGATAACGGCCTCACGGCGCCCGGCATGGGCGAGGCGCACCACGATCTGCCCCGCGTTGACGACCTGGCCGGGCTCGACCAGCGTTTCCATGACGACGCCATCGCCATCGGCTACGAGCTCCGCATAGCGGCTCGCATTCCGGGCGACGTCGGCCTGGGCCGCGGCTGCGCTGAGCTGGGCTTTGGCCGCGTCCGCCGCCGCCTTGACCTGGTCGTAGGCCGAAGCCGAGATCGCGCCGGTGCCGCGCAGGTCGCGATAGCGGGCTTCATCCTCCGCCGTCTGCTGGGCTCGCGCTCGCGCGGCCGCAACCGCCTCCTGCTGCGCCAGCGCAGCGAGCTTCAGATCGGCGGGGTCGATGCGCATGAGCGGCTGGCCGCGCTTGACGGCTTGCCCTGTATCCACGAGCCGCTCGAGCACCTTGCCGGAGACGCGAAACCCGAGGTCGCTCTGCACCCGGGCAGCTACGGTTCCCGTGAACGAACGCGACGCTGGGGTCGCGCTCTGGACAATGGCGACACGCACCATCGGCGCCTCGGTGCGCGGATCGGAGGGTGCTTTTGCGCCGCAAGCGACTAGCGCAAATGGCAAGGAACACACGACGGTGCAGGTGGCGAGGCGACGCGAGAGCATGAAAGTCCCATCGACGAAGTGATGACAGCTTTCATTATGGTTCTAGTGACTAATATAGTCAACAGTCACCAAAAGCTTTGCTTCAGGGTGACAGGCTGCGGAGCACCAGGCTTGCCAACTGCGCCGGCGCCTCCACCGTGTAATCGAAGCTGTGTTGCAGGATGAGCGGGTTGAGGTAGGGGCGCATGACCAGGTAGATTGCCATCGCGGTCTCGTCGAGCGGCGTCTTGCGCTCGAAGTCCCCGCTCTGCCGGCCTTCCTTCAGGATGTCCTGAAGCAGCTTCTGGATGCGCTCTTCATAGGCGAGCGTCGCCTGCCAGTGCTCCGTGGCTGCCGACGCGGCAATTTCGTAAAGCTTGCGGTCCTGCGAGAACAGGCGAAGGCTGGCCTCCACGATCGACTTGAACATGCGCCGCAGCTTCTCCGGTGGCCGGTCGGCCTCGTCAACGGCCGCTTTGACCTCGCTTTCGATCTCGCGCAGACAGTTCGCGCAGATCATTTCGCCAATCGCCTGCTTGGACTCGAAGAACTTGTAGATGTACGCCTTCGAAAAGCCGATGGCCTTGGCAAGGTCGGAGACGGTTGTCTTCTCGTAGCCAAAGCGGCTGAAGTGCTCGGTGGCCGCCGCCACGATCTGATCGCGCACGTCGTGGTCGGCGGGGCCGCGGGCGGAAACGGGATAGGTGATTGCACTTTTCATGGTTCGCAGCTTACCGCCGCTCTCAGGAATCGACAACAAGTGACTAATGTGTATTATAGTCACAATCACTTGTTCTCCTCGCCGGAAGAAACCCATGCTGCCAAAACGCATCCTTGCCATGCTCATCGTCGCCAGCCTCTCGGCAGGTTGCGCCGTCGGTCCGGATTACACCCGCCCAAACGTACCCATGCCCGAGCGATTCCTGGGACAGGCCGCGGTCGAGCAGCGGCAGGCGACGGCCACCGCCGATCTCGTGACATGGTGGACGGGGTTCAGCGATCCGCAACTGACACGATTCGTCGCGCTGGCGCTGGAGCAGAATCTCGACCTCGTGCAGGCATCCGCTCGCGTCGCGCAAGCGCGTGCGGGACTCGGGGCGGCGAATGCCGCGTTGCTGCCTTCCGGCAATCTCAGCGGCCAGGCCGCCCGAGCCTATCAATCCGTTGAAACGCCGCTGGGGCGGGTCTTGAACTCGACGCCGGGCTTCGACCGCTACGGCAACGCTTACGAAGCCAATCTTGGCGCGAGCTGGGAACTGGATGTGTTCGGAGGGCTGCGTCGTGGACGGGAAGCGGCGCTCGGCGAGTACCAGGCTTCGGAAGCGGGCGCAGCGGCCACGCGCCTGGCCGTGGCGGCACAGACCGCCGACACCTACATCAGCATCCGTGGCTTGCAAGCCCGTCTGGACGTTGCCCGGCGGCAGGTGCGGACCCAGCAGGATCTGCTCTCGACGATCAACCTTCTGTATGGCAAGGGCCTGGCGGCCGAGCTTCAGGTGAGGCAAGCCGAGGGAGCGCTTGCCCAGGTCCGGGCCTCCGTCCCCGTCCTCGAGACGGGCCTGGACGCGGCGATGAACGCATTGGACGTGATGCTGGGTGCGCAGCCCGGCACGCATCGCGCAGAGCTGGTCGGAGCTGGCGACATCCCGGCCGCCCCGCGGATGGCGGCCACCGGATCGCCAGGTGAACTGCTCAGGCGCCGGCCCGACCTGATCGTGGCTGAGCGGCGCCTCGCCGCATCGAATGCGCGCATTGGTGTCGCCATCGCCGAATACTACCCCAAGCTCTCGCTCAGTGGGCTGATCGGCAGCGCGACATCAGTGGCCAGCGGCAATCTGTTTTCAAGCGGCGCCAACCAGGCGGCCGGCGTGCTGGGGCTGCGCTGGCGTCTGTTCGACTTCGGCCGGATCAATGCGCAGATCGATCAGGCCAAGGGCCAGGAGGCCGAGATGCTGGCTGCGTATCGGCTCGCTGCACTACATGCAACCGAGGACGTGGAGAACGCCTTCTCGGCCCTGGTCAAGCGCGAGGAACAGGCTGCCGTGCTCACCCAGGGAGTGGACTCGCTCGGCCGCGCGCGAGCGGCCTCGTTTGCAGCCTATCAAAAAGGTGTCGTCAGTCTGATCGAAGTCCTGCAGGCCGACGAAAACCTGCTCCGTGCGTCGGATGAGCGCGCGCAGGCGCAAACCGAATCAGCACGTGCAGCGGTCGCTGCCTTCAAGGCACTCGGGGGAGGTTGGCAAGCCGGCGACCTGGAAGCAGTCGCAATCAGGTAGTAACCGTACGCGCCTGTAGCGCCAGGAGAGGGCATGAGATTTCGCCGTCTCCGTGATTCGATGGCCGTTGCCGGGGGCTCTGTTTCGCCCGTCTGTCGAAAGGTGCCTGCTGTTGCTTGCCGTCGCGCGACGGAACGCATCGTTCCGTCCGCGCCGCGCGCCGCACCGCTGATAACGCAATGACTCGATACCTTGCCGCATGCCACGTCAACGATTAAGCCGGGATGAAGCCCGCGAACAGACTCGCTCGCGCCTGCTCGACGCAGCGGCCCTGCGCATTGCAGGGAAAGGGCTCGCTGCGACCAGCGTGGAGGACATCGCCGCCCACGCCGGCTACACCCGCGGCGCGTTCTATTCGAACTTCGACAGCAAGAACGACCTGTTCCTCGAACTGCTCCGGCGCGATCATCAGAACGTGCAGGAAAACTTGCGCAAGCTGCTGGATGCAGACCCGCGCAGCGACGGGCTGCAAAAGCAGCTCACCTTGTTATACGCACAGCGTTATCGTGACGAGGGCAACTACATCATCTGGGCAGAGGCGCGTCTGCACGCCATGCGTGACGCGAAATTCCGGCAACGCATGAACGCCCTGTGCCTGGAAAAGCGCGATATGGTCGCGTCCTTCATCGAACATGTGCGCAAACGCGTCAATATGCAATCGCCAGGTCCTTGCACCGACTACGCGCTCGCCGCCATCGCGTTGATGGACGGCATCCTCTACTTCAACATGACCATGCCCAACGAACTGCCGACCGCTTCGGCCGAAGCGGTGCTGTGCAATGTCTTTGCAGAAATCTTCGGTTTGAAACCGCAATAGAAATAATCATCGCGGACTTTTTGGGTGTGCGGGAATTGCTTATATCGAGCCCCGCCTTGACCCGCAGGCGTAGCAAAGCGGTTCCAGCGCGTATCGGAAGAAGTTAGTGGCCTGGAGAACCTTCTGCACGTTCTTTTAGAACCAGAATGCCTTCGTGCAGAGCGGTACGAGGGGAAGAGAGCTTTTTTAAACGCTTGATGCCGTGCTTTCGAGAAATGAAGGTGGATTCACCCATGAAGCGTTTTTGAACATGCCGGACTTCGTAGGCCCGGAGTTCGAAATCATGTTGCATCGACATGAGTTCCAGCACCGCAGCGTATCAACAAATAGACGACGGATGATGAGCAAGCGCAGTCACCTTCATCGTCATATACGGAAACAGCGGCAGACCCGAAAGGATGGCGTGAAGTTCGTCATGTGATTCAACATCGAAGACGCTGTAGTTCGCATACTCACCCACCACGCGATGCAGTTGCCGCCACTTTCCTTGCCGTTGCAGTTCTTGCGAGTAAGCCTTCTCACGAGCCTTGATTTCATCGGCCTGAGCCGCGGGCATGTCGTGCGGCAGATGTACGTCCATCCTGACGAGGTAAAGCATGATTCCCTTCCTGAAATGCGACGTTCCAGTCAGCCGGACTGACAAGAGACGGTCGGAGTAATGGCTTCCAAGTTGAACGGCGCGTGCTCAGATTCCTTTGTCGCGACGGTAGAAGGCGAGCTTGTCTTCATCGATGTGGAGGCCGAGGCCGGGACCCTCTGGCATGTGAAGATCGAAGTCCCGATATTGCGGTCGCGCAGTAACGATGTCGTCTTTCAACAGCAGCGGTCCGAACAATTCAGTACCCCACGCAAGCTGCGCAAGAGCGCTGAATCCGTGCGCCGAAGCTATCGAGCCAATGCTGCCCTCGAGCATCGTGCCGCCGTACAGCGACACGCCAGCGGCATCCGCAATGGCTGCGGTACGCATCATTCCGTAAATTCCACCGGACTTCGCGATCTTCAATGCAAACACGTCCGCACATCCACCGCGCACGAGTTCGAGGGCGTCCTCCGGGCCGGTTACTGCTTCGTCGGCCATGATGGGCACGATGAAACGCGATGCGAGTCTCGCGAGCGCTGCGCGTTGCTCTCGCGGCGTGGGTTGCTCGATGAGGTCGATGCCGGCGGCTTCAAGCGCTTCGATTCCCAGCGCCGCGTCAACCTCGTTCCAGGCCTGATTCACGTCGACGGTGACCTTGGCACGGTCGCCGAGCGCGGCCTTGATTCTCGATACGTGCGCGACGTCATCACGAACGCTGCGCCGGCCGATCTTCAGCTTGAAAGTATGGTGGCGACGTTCCGCAAGCAGCGTTTCCGCTTCATCGATGTCGCATTGGGTATCGCCGCTTGCGAGCGTCCACAGGACCGGAAGCGTCTTGCGGACCGCGCCGCCAAGAAGCGTTGAAACCGGCACGCCCAGGCGCTTGCCCTGAGCGTCCAGCAAAGCCGTTTCAATGGCGCACTTGGCAAACCGGTTTCCGCGCGCAATCTTGTTCAGCTTGAGCATGGCGCTGTTGATGTTGGTCGCGTCTTGGCCAACGATTGCAGGTGCGAGATAAGTATCGATGGTCAGCTTGATGCCTTCGGGACTCTCGTCGCCGTACGACAGACCGCCGATCGTCGTGGCTTCGCCAAGACCCTCGATGCCGTCGCTCGAGCGCAGACGGACGATCACCAGGGTTTGTTGCTGCATCGTCGCCATGGCTAGCTGATGCGCGCGAATGGTTGGAAGATCAACCACAATCGCTTCGACGGAGGTGATTTGAGCGTTCATACCTGGAATGTTGGAGTGGAGGGCTTGCTGAAGTATTGCGTGCCCAATTACCCGATGTCCAACACCGTTGACGTCTAGTGCCATACCCACTGGGTATGGCGAATATCACCGCTCAGGATCGTTGCGAGGTGCGTGGGCGATCTGCTCCTCCTCGTACAGCCGATAGATGAGTTCAAGCATTTCCCGAATGTCCCGCGACTCGTCGAGCGCACGCATGCTCATGATGATCGGCGAAACCAGCGTCGGGTCGTCGAGTTCCTTGTAGCTCACATCGTCCCGCTTCAAACCGTACACGCTACTCGGAACGACAGAAATTCCTTCCCCCGCTGCCACGAGGCCCAGCGCGATCTGCAACTCTCGTACTTCATATATCCGCCGAGGCTTGAGGCCGCGGTCCTCGAATGCCGAGAGCACCTGGTCCGCATAACTGGGGCGCGGGGCCTTGGGGAAAATAATCAAGGTCTCGTTGACCAGGTCGCCGAGCGCAAGGACGGGCTTGGCTAGCGACAGCGAGTGCCCCTCGGGTAGGGCAACGATCATCTTCTCCTCGCGCAGAATCACCCGGCGGATGTGTGCGTCCTCGTGCCGGATACGGCCGAACCCGACGTCGATCCGACCGTCCTTCAGCGCTCGGATCTGATCCATCGTCGACATCTCATGGAGGCTGAGTTCGACTGTCGTGTTCTCATCGCGGAAGCGCCGGATGATTTTTGGCAGCATTCCGTACAACGTCGAACCCACGAAACCGACGGAGAGGCTGCGCTCGATGTTGCCCACGCGCCGCGTCATCGATTCGAGTTCGGACGTTTGGGCCAGCAACTGCACGGCATGAGCGTAGAAGAACTTGCCGGTCTCGGTGAGCTTCAGCGGACGCGAGTCGCGCTGGAATAGCTGCACTTCGAGAATCTCTTCGAGCTGCTGGATCTGACGGCTCAAAGGCGGTTGGGCCATGTTCAGCCGCTGTGCCGCGCGCGTGAAATTGCGTTCCTCGGCCACGGCGACGAAATAGCGAAGATGCCGCAGTTCCATTTCAATACCTCACGGATATAGACCGATACTAAATCAGTGTTGGACTGGGCATTCCAACGTCCACTATTCTGCATTTACACCCGGTTTCAGCGCCGATTATACCTCTCAGGCATATTCGAGCAGGCGCCGAACAAGGGGTTTACCCCGACCAGAAAATAGGGATTCAGGAGCAGACATGAGCGTCAAGGTATTCGATACGAAGGAAGTGCAGGACCTGCTGAAGGCCGCCGCCAACCTCGGAAGTCAGGACGGCAATGCGCGTGCAAAGCAGATTGTCGAGCGCCTGCTGGGCGACCTGTTCAGGGCCATTGACGACCTCGACATGACGCCCGATGAAATCTGGGCCGGCGTCCACTACTTCAACAAGCTCGGCCAGGACGGCGAAGCGGCGCTGCTTGCTGCTGGCCTCGGTCTGGAAAAATATCTCGACATTCGCATGGACGCGGAGGATAAGGCGGCTGAAATCATCGGCGGCACGCCGCGTACTATTGAAGGTCCGCTGTATGTCGCCGGTGCGCCTGTGCGCGACGGCATCTCGAAGATCGACATCGACCCGGATCAGGATGCGGGCCCGCTGGTTATCCGCGGCACCGTCACCGGCCCGGACGGCAAGCCCGTCGCGGGAGCGGTGGTCGAATGCTGGCACGCCAATTCAAAAGGCTTCTATTCGCACTTCGACCCGACCGGCGCGCAGAGCGAGTTCAATCTGCGCGGTGCGGTCAGCACGGGTGTCGACGGCAAGTACGAATTCCGCACGCTCATGCCGGTCGGCTATGGTTGCCCGCCGCATGGCGCGACCCAGCAACTGTTGAATGCGCTGGCTCGTCATGGCAACCGTCCGGCGCACGTGCACTTCTTCGTCACCACGGACAAGTACCGCAAGCTGACGACTCAAATCAACATCGAGGGCGACCCGCTGATTTGGGACGACTTCGCCTACGCCACCCGCGAGGATCTGATTCCGCATGTGGTGGAAAAGACCGGCGGCACGGCGCTGGGCATGAAGGCCGACGCGTACAGGGAAATCGAGTTCAACATCGCGTTGACTCCGCGAGTGCAGGGCAAGGATAACCAGCTTGTCAATCGCCTGCGTGCGTCCGCCACGGCGTAAGCGCACAACGCGGCTGCTACGTCGTACCGCTGCTGCCGCTCAATGCTCCGCAAGAATCCTTCGACACCGATGCGCGTGCTCCACGACCTGGAGCACGCGTAGGGAGAGCACACATGTCCGCCATTATCGACAAAGCCAGGCAACTGGATGAACTGCTGCACACCGCCGTTCAGGACGACAGGCAAAACGGTGTATTCCGTTGCCGCCGCGACATCTTCACGAACGCCGATTTGTTCGAGCTTGAGATGAAGCACATCTTCGAGAGCAACTGGGTCTATCTCGCCCATGAAAGCCAGATCCCCGACAACAACGACTACTACACCACCTGGATTGGCCGCCAGCCTGTCGTGATCACGCGCGACAAAAGCGGCGAACTGCACGCGGTCATCAACGCCTGCGCGCACAAGGGCGCGATGCTGTGCCGTAAAAAGCACGGCAACAAAGGCACCTTCACGTGTCCGTTCCACGGCTGGAGCTTCGCCAACACCGGCAAGCTGCTGAAAGTGAAAGACGTGAAGACCACCGAGTACCCGGTTCAATTCAATACCCACGGCTCGCACGACCTGAAGAAAGTCGCACGCTTCCAGAGCTATCGCGGCTTTCTGTTCGGCAGCCTCGACGCGGACGCGATTCCACTGGAGAACTACCTCGGCGAGACCAGGGTCGTCATCGACCAGATCGTTGACCAGGCCCCGGACGGTCTGGAAGTGTTGCGCGGCAATTCATCCTACGTCTACGACGGCAACTGGAAGATGCAGATGGAGAACGGCTGCGACGGCTACCACGTCAGCACCGTGCACTGGAACTACGCTGCGACGATGGACCGGCGCAAGGCCGACGGCACCAAGGCCGTGGACGCGAATGGCTGGAGCAAGTCGATAGCCGGCGTGTACGGGTTCGACCACGGCCACATCCTGCTGTGGACCAGGACGATGAACCCGGAAGTGCGACCGGTCCATCGATACCGCGACGAAATCAAGGCACGCGTTGGCGACGTGAAGGCGGACTTCATCGTCAATCAGACACGGAATCTTTGCCTGTATCCGAACGTGTTCCTGATGGACCAGTTCAGCACCCAGATTCGCGTGGTACGTCCGATCAGCGTGGACAAGACCGAAGTCAGCATCTTCTGTTTCGCGCCGAAGGGCGAGAGCGCAGCCGAGCGGGCGACCCGCATTCGCCAGTACGAAGACTTCTTCAACGTCTCGGGCATGGGCACCGCGGACGACCTCGAAGAGTTTCGCGCCTGCCAGGCTGGCTATGCCGGCACTACTGCGTTGTGGAACGACCTTTCGCGCGGGGCGCCGTTGTGGGTCGAAGGTCCCGACGCCAACGCGAAAAGCATGGGCATGAAGCCGCTGATCTCGGGCGAGCGAAGCGAGGACGAAGGCCTGTTCGTGTGTCAGCACGAATACTGGGTGCGCGTGATGAGCGACGCACTCAAAAAGGAACACGGGGAGGCCCTGGCATGAGCTTCGATTACCAGACGATTTGCGCCGCGCTGTTCCGCGAAGCGCGCCTGCTCGACGACCGTCGATGGGACGACTGGCTTGCCTGTTATACCGGGGACGTCACCTACTGGATGCCGGCGTGGGACGACGACGACCAGCTTACCGACGACCACGAGAGTCAGATTTCGCTGATGTATTACCCGAACCGTGGCGGCCTGGAAGACCGGGTGTTCCGTATCAAGACCGAACGCAGCGGCGCGTCGATGCCTGAACCGCGAACCAGTCACAACGTCATCAACGTGGAAGTGCTGGCCGAGCGCGAGAACGAAGTGGACGTGCGCTACAACTTCAACACGCTCAGCCACCGTTACAAAACCACCGACCAGTTCTTCGGCACGATGTTCGTCACGCTGCGAAAGGTCGGCGATGAACTGTTGATTTCCCGCAAGCGAATTGTGCTTAAGGACGACTACATCCGCCAGGTACTCGACGTCTATCACGTTTGAGCGCAAACCCTGCGGAAATGAGAAGAGAAGACCAGGAGGCAAGATGTCCAGCTACAACATTGCACTGAATTTCGAAGACGGCGTGACCCGCTTCGTGACATGCAAGGCGGGCGAAAAGGTACTCGATGCCGCCTTTCGCGCAAAGATCAACCTGCCGATGGATTGCTCCGATGGCGTGTGCGGCACCTGCAAGTGCCGAGCCGAGAGCGGACGCTACGACCTGGGCGACGATTACATCGAAGATGCGCTGACCGAAGACGAGAAGGAAGGCGGTCTCGTACTCACGTGCCAGATGGTGCCGGAAAGCGATTGTGTCATTGCGGTGCCGGCGTCTTCCGTCGCATGCAAGACCGGGCAAGGCAGGTTCGCCGCGACCGTATCGAAGGTCGAAGCGCACAACGACGCGGCCATCGTGCTCGAACTCGATGTGGAGGCGACCGCGCCGGTGTTCCTGCCGGGCCAGTACGTCAACATCGACGTTCCTGGCAGCGGTCAGCACCGTTCATATTCTTTTTCGTCGGCGCCGGGCGAATCGAAAGTCAGTTTTCTGATCAAGAAAATTTCGGGTGGCGTGATGAGCACCTGGCTCGAATCCGCGCAAGCCGGCAACAAGGTGGAACTGACCGGACCGCTCGGCAGCTTCTATCTGCGCGCTGTGGAGCGGCCATTGCTGTTCCTCGCGGGCGGCACCGGGCTGGCACCGTTCCTGTCGATGCTCGAAGTGCTGGCCCGTGCGAAGTCGCAGCAAAAAGTCCATCTGATTTACGGCGTGACGCGAGACCTCGATCTCGTGCAGGTCGAGGCAATCGACGGGTACGTGGCGAAGCTGCCGAACTTCACTTACAGCACCGTCGTGGCCGACACGGATTCGACCCATCCCCGCAAGGGTTGGGTCACGCAGCACATGCCGGCGGAGGCCGTCAACGATGGCGACGTGGACGTGTACCTGTGCGGGCCGCCGCCGATGGTCGATGCGGTGCGTCAGCATTTCGACGCCAACGGCGTGAAGCCCAACAGCTTCCACTACGAGAAGTTCACGCCTAACGCGGCACCGAGGGCGGCATGAGCACGCAACGGTTTGCCGGCAAGGTGATGGTGGTCACCGGCGCCGCACAGGGCATCGGTCGCGCGGTCGCGCTTCGCGCCGCGGCCGAAGGCGGCAAGGTGCTGTTCGTCGACCGCGCCGACTTCGTCTCCGAGGTCGCCGCCGAAGCGAGCGGCGCGGACACGGCCGGCTTCGTTGCCGACCTCGAGACGTACGACGGCGCGGCATCGGCGATGGCCTTTGCAGTGCGCAAGTTTGGCGGCATCGATATTCTGGTCAACGGTGTGGGCGGCGCGATTCGCATGCGTCCGTTCGCCGAGTTCGAACCGGCGCAGATCGACGCGGAAATCCGCCGCTCCCTGATGCCGACGTTGTACGCCTGCCATGCCGTGTTGCCGCATCTGCTCGCGCGTGGCGGCGGGACGATCGTCAATGTCTCATCGAATGCGACGCGGGGTATCCGCCGCGTACCGTATTCGGCGGCCAAGGGCGGCGTCAACGCGATTACGCAGTCGCTCGCGATGGAATACGCGGAGCACAACATCCGCGTGGTTGCGACCGCGCCGGGCGGGACCGATGCGCCTCCGCGACGCGTCCCGCGCAACACGGCCGGCGATAGCGAGCAGGAGAGGATCTGGATGAGCGAAGCGGTCAGGCAGGTCATCGAATCGACCTTCTTCAAACGCTATGGGAGCATCGAGGAGCAGGCCGCGCCGATTCTGTTCCTCGCTTCGGACGAGGCGGGCTACATCACCGGGACCGTGTTGCCAGTCGCCGGAGGCGACAACGGCTAGCGCTTGCGGACACGCCCTGCGCTTAACGTCCCACGGTAGTGCCGTGTGCGCCGAAGATCGACATGACCGCCTACATCATCGGCATATGCAGATGATGCGGGTCGTTCAGCGTCTCCGCGACGCGTTGCAACGCGTCGCGGCAATCGTCGCGATCTTGCGGCCCGCCGAGGCACACGCGGATAGCGTTGGGCGGATTGCCGTCCGTCGAGAACGCGGCGCCCGCCACCACGCCGACGCCCTGATTGCGCAGTTGCAACGCCAGCTCGGGTGCGCTCCAGTTGCATTGCGCCGGAATGGGCAGCCACAGGTGAAAGCCGTCGACATGCGCGTCGTAGCGCAATTCAGCGAGTTCCTGTGCGGCGATCGCCTGGCGCGCATTGGCCTCCACGCGAATCGCGTCGAGCATCTCGTGCGCGGTGCCGTCGTTGACCCATTGCGTCGCCAGCATCGCCGTGAATGGACTGGGCATGACCGTCGTCGCGCGTAACGCGCCGGCAATGCGTTGCGTTTGCCGCGCGGTCGGCGCGCGCAGATAGGCGACGCGCAAACCGGCGCCGAGCGTCTTCGAAAAGCCGGTGACGTGATAGGTCAACTCGGGCGCGAGCGCGGCAAGCGCGATGGGCTTTTTCGCCGGCAGCCAGCCGTAGGCGTCGTCTTCGATGATGGGCACGCTATAGCGCAACGCGACGTCGGCGAGCGCTTCGCGGCGTTGACCCGGCAACGTGAGCGTGCTCGGATTCTGCAGCGTCGGATTGCAATAGAACGCGCCGGGTTTTTCGCTCTTGCACAGCGCTTCGAATGCATGAGGCAGTGGCCCTTCGTCATCGCGCGGCAGCGGTTGCAGGCGCACGCCGAGTTGCGACGCGATCGCCTTGATGCCGGGATACGCGAGCGTGTCGAGGCAGATCGTCTCGCCGCGGCGCGCGAGTTGCGAGACGAGCGCAACGAGCGCGCTATGAATGCCGGGGCAGACGAGCACGGTATCGTCCGTGCAGTCGGGCAGACGCTCTTTCAGCCAGGCGCGGCCCGCCGCGCGATCGTCGGGCGTGCCGCCGAAATCCTGATAGCGCAGCAGGCGGTACGGATCGGCGTGCGCGAACAGACTCGCTGCCGACTCGCGCAGACGCGCTGCGAGCTCGGGCGGTTCGGGCGGCATGTTCATCGACATCTCGACACTGCTGCCGCCCGCGAGCGGCAACGTTTGGGTTCGGCCGCGCACGAAGGTGCCGCTGCCGGCGCGCGCGTCGAGCAGGCCGCGCTTGCGCGCTTCGGCATAGGCGCGCGCGACGGTCGTGTAGTTCAGTTGCAGCGCGGCCGCCAGATCGCGCAGACCCGGCAGACGGTCACGCGGACGCAGACGCCCGCTCGCGAGATCTTCCTCGATCAGATCAGGAATCACCAGATAAGCCGGTTTGCGGCTTTCGGTTAATCGCTTGAGCCAGTGATGCGTGAGGCTGTCCATGCTAAACATTCCTTATTGGCGTCGCTCGAAAGTAGCACGCGGTTCGCAATAGAAATAAATCATTTTTCATTCAACCTGAGAGTTGATCGCATTGATTGGATGAATGCACGCTTTCGGGGTTTGCCGCACCATGCGCACGCATGAACAGGTCTTGCGCTGCGCTGACAGGGTGCGCGGCCGCCTTGCGCGATTCGGCGCAAAGTCCCGTCGAACAAGGCATGCGAAATTTTTTTCGGGTCGCTCGAACAATCGCTCTTTGAATGATTGGAAGTTGATTGCACGTTTCGGGCCGGATATTGGCATATCCATTGCGTTATTGAATTCGCCAGCCGGCCATTTTCCGGCGGGCAAATACGATCAATTACGCGACTTATTGGAGAGTGATATGCCCGCCGTCAATAAACCTCTGCATCAGAAAGGCGATTTTCTGGTCGATTACGAAGAGAAGGTGTTCCCCGACGTCAAAGCCGAACCCGGCGAAAAGGCGCTGGTGACGTTTCACACCGTCGCGTTCGAAGGCTCGATCGGTTTCGTCAATCTGTTGCAGGCCACGCGCCTGCAACGCAAGGGCTTCGATACGTCGGTGCTGCTGTACGGGCCGGGCGTCACGCTCGGTCTGCAACGCGGCTTTCCGACGCTCGGCGACGAAGCCTTTCCGGGTCATCTGAACTTCAACAAGCAGCTCGTGAAGTTCATGGAAGAGGGCGGCAAGGTGTACGCCTGCCGCTTCGCATTGCAGGCGCTGTACGGTCATGGCGAAGCGTCGCTGATCGAAGGCATCCGTCCGGTCAGTCCGCTCGACGTGCTCGATATCCAGCTTCTCCATCGCAAGGAGAACGCGCTGATCATCCACACGTGGACCGTTTGAGCGCGGGCCGGGTGCCGATCATGTCCGACCAGCGAATCATCCGAGCGGCCGCGGTGCAGATCGCGCCGGAGTTCGATCGTCCCGGCGGCACGCTCGACAAGGTGTGCGCCGCGATCGACGAAGCCGCGTCCAAAGGCGTACAGCTGATCGTCTTTCCCGAGACGTTCGTGCCGTACTACCCGTACTTTTCGTTCGTGCTTCCGCCCGTCGCGTCGGGCGCCGATCACATGCGGCTGTATGAACAGGCCGTCGTCGTGCCGGGGCCCGTCACGCAGGCGGTAGCCGAACGGGCGCGCCGTCACGCGATGGTGGTGGTGCTCGGCGTGAACGAGCGCGATCACGGCAGCCTGTACAACACGCAACTCGTGTTCGACGTCGACGGTCGCCTCGTGCTCAAACGCCGCAAGCTCACGCCGACTTTTCACGAGCGGATGATCTGGGGCCAGGGGGACGCGGCGGGACTGAAGGTCGCGCATACGGGTATAGCACGCGTCGGCGCGCTCGCCTGCTGGGAGCACTACAACCCGCTCGCGCGCTATGCGTTGATGACGCAGCACGAAGAGATCCATTGCAGCCAGTTCCCCGGTTCGCTCGTCGGGCCGATCTTCGCCGAGCAGATCGAAGTCACGATTCGTCATCACGCGCTCGAATCGGGCTGCTTCGTCGTCAACTCGACGGGCTGGCTGAGCGAGGCGCAGATCGATTCGGTGACGAGCGATCCAAAGCTGCAAAAGGCGCTGCGCGGCGGCTGTCATACCGCGATCGTGTCGCCGGAAGGACAGCATCTCGCCGAGCCCTTGCGCGAAGGCGAAGGGATGGTGGTCGCCGATCTCGACATGTCGCTCATCACGAAGCGCAAACGGATGATGGACTCGGTCGGCCATTACGCGCGGCCCGAGTTGTTGAGCCTTGCGATCAACGATCGTCCCGCGACCCCGGTCGCGCCGATGAACACGGCGTTCGAGCGATTCAGCGCCGACGCCGCTTTCGATACCACGAGTGGAGGTCAGGATGAATACCAGCGCGAATCCGCCGGCCATGAGCCGGCGGTCGAGTGAAGTGGGAACCGAACGGCACCGGCAGATGACGCAACTGCGCACCGAGTTGCAGTCCGCGGGTTTGCGTCTGGTCGATCCGAACGCGGGCGTCGCGAGCCGGCGCGGCGGCGCGGGGCCGTCGGATCACAAGGCGGTCACCGTCGACGGCGTGACGATCATGGTGCCGGTGCATACGAGTTCGGCGTGGAACTCGCCGTTCGTCGCCAGTGCGCCGGATGAAGCGGGCGCGAGCGCGCTGCTGCGCGGCACGATACCGATCGCGGACATCAGCTTTCCGAAGGCGCCGCGCTTCACGCGCTTGCAAACGCTGGACGGCGTGCCGTACTCGCACATCGCCACGCTGCACGGCACCGACGTGCTCGCGACGACCGTGCTGCAAACCTGCATCCGTTACGAAAGCCGCCGCAAGACCTGCAAGTTCTGCGCAATCGGCCAGTCGCTCGCGGCGGGCCGCACGATTGCGCGCAAGACGCCTGAACAACTCGCCGAAGTCGCGCGCGCGGCCGTGCTGCTCGACGGCGTCAAGCACATGGTGCTGACGACGGGCACGCCGCCGACGAGCGATCGCGGCGCGCGGATCCTCTGCGAAAGCGCGTTCGCGATCAAGGCCGCTGTCGATCTGCCGATCCAGGCGCAATGCGAGCCGCCCGACGACGACCGCTGGTTCGAGCGGATGAAAGCGAGCGGCATCGATACGCTCGGCATGCATCTGGAAGTGGTGACGCCCGCCGTGCGCGAACGCGTGATGCCCGGCAAGGCGAGCGTGCCCGTGTCGCGTTATAGGGAGGCGTTCAAGGCGGCCGTCGCGGTGTTCGGCAGCGGGCAGGTGAGCACGTACATTCTCGCCGGACTGGGCGACACCGCCGACGCGATCCTGTCGATCTCGCGTGAACTGATTGCGCTCGGCGTCTATCCGTTCGTCGTGCCGTTCGTGCCGATCAGCGGCACGCCGCTCGAAGACCATCCCGCGCCGACGCCGGCGTTCATGAAGTCGGTGCTGGTTCCGCTCGGTGCGATGCTGCGCGACGCGCGGATGCGTTCCGCCGACATCAAGGCGGGCTGCGGCAAATGCGGCGCATGTTCGTCGCTGGCATCGTACGAGGAGTAGCCATGTTCTGCGAAGCCGTCGATGAACTGGACGCCTTGCCGCTTGCGTTCACGCCTGCGGAGTACCGCGTGAAATGGGCGACGCTGCCGTGGGAAAGCAACGAGGCTTATGTGCTGCGGCGCGCGGTGTTTTGCGTGGAGCAGGGCATCTTCGCCGGCGACGACCGCGATGAAATCGACGCTCGCGCGAAGCTGCTGGTCGCGCTGAGTTGCATCGCGGGCGTGCCGGAGCAGGTCGTCGGCACCGTACGGATTCACGAGACCGAGCCGCATGTGTGGCTGGGCTCGCGGCTCGCGGTGCATGCGGCGTTCCGCTCGCACGGCAAGCTCGGCTCGACGCTGATCCGGCTCGCCGTGAGCAGCGCGCACGCGCTCGGTTGCGAGACTTTTCTTGCGCATGTGCAAAGCCAGAATGTGCCGTTGTTCCGGCGTCTGCATTGGCAATCGGTGGGCGAGGAGATGCTGTTCGGCCGTGCGCATCGTCTGATGGAAGCGGACCTCGCGCACTATCCGCCGTGCTTTACGCCGGAGAGCGGGCTCGTCACGTCGTCGCGGGGCCGCTCATGAGCATCGCTTCGCTCGTTGAACGGCTAAGGGCAAGCCGCGGCTTCCGGCATAAGACCGATATTGCGGGCGTCGTCGCGTCGTTGGCGCAGCGCCTGCCGCACGGCGTGCGCGATCTCGCGCAGGCGGTCGCGCTCGGCGACGACTGCGCGGCGATCCGTGACGGCGACGGCTACCTGCTCTTCGCGATCGAAGGGCTGGTGAGCGATTTCGTCGAAGCCATGCCGTGGTTCGCGGGCTACAGCAGCGTGATGGTCAACATCAGCGACGTGTATGCGATGGGCGGCCGGCCGCTTGCCGTCGTCGATGCGCTGTGGAGCGACGGCCTCGGCGCGGCCGAAGAAGTGCTGGCCGGCATGGCGGCGGCGTCGCTTGCCTACGGCGTGCCGGTGGTGGGCGGGCATAGCAATACGCGCAGCGCGCAGCCGCAACTCGCGGTGTCGATCGTGGGCCGGGCGCGCGCGTTGCTGTCGAGCTTCAAGGCGCGCGCAGGCGATCGGCTCGTGATGGCCGTCGATCTGCGAGGCCGCTTCGAAGACCCGTACCCGTTCTGGAACGCCTCGGTCGGCGCGCCGTCGCAGCGCTTGCGCGACGATCTCGAGCTGCTGCCCGCGCTCGCGGAAAGCGGCCTGTGCGATGCCGCGAAGGACATCAGCATGGCCGGCGTGCTGGGCACGTCGTTGATGCTGCTCGAATGTTCGGCGATGGGCGCGCGAATCGATCTCGACGCGATTCCACGATCGCCGGGCGTCGACTTCGAGCGCTGGCTCAGCGCGTTTCCGAGCTTCGGCTTCGTGCTGTCGGTGCGCGCGGAACACGTCGACGAAGTGCTCGCGCGCTTCGTTGCACGCGATCTGGCGTGCGCGGTGATCGGCGAAGTCGACGCATCGCGCGAAGTGGTGCTCACTCAGCGCGGCGACGCGGCGCTGCTCTGGAATTTCGGCGACGGGCCGTTCATCGGCGCGCCTTCGGGAGCGTGCGCATGAAGACACGTCCCCTTCGAATCGCGCTCTTCACGCACTCGGTGAACCCGCGCGGCGGCGTCGTGCACACGCTCGAACTTGCGCGCGCATTGCATGACGCGGGGCATCGCGTGACGATCTTCGCGCCGTCGGTGGGCGGGGCCGCGATGTTCCGGGCGTCGCCGTGCCGGATCGTGCTCGCTCGGGTCGCTGGCAACGCGAGCGACACGGTATCGATGGTGCGGACGCGTATCGATGCGTTGAAGGCCGCGTTGCTGGCCAGCGATCCGGCGAGCTTCGACGTTCTCCACGCGCAGGACAGCATCAGCGGCAACGCGCTCGCCGAACTTCGGCATGACGGCGCGATACGCGGGTTCGTGCGAACGGTCCACCATCTCGACGACTTCGCCGTGCCGCGCCTCGCCGAATGGCAGCGGCGCGCGTATGCCGATGCTGACGCCGTTTATTGCGTCAGCGATGCGTGGACGCGCCGGATGCAGCGCGCCTTCGGCGTGAACGCGGTGACCGTGACGAACGGCGTCGATTTAACGCGCTTAACGGCAAAACGTGACGCCACCGACACGGCCTTGCTCGCAAGATTCGGCATGGTCGGCGCGCCCGTCGTGCTGGCGGTCGGCGGCATCGAGGAACGCAAGAACACACTGCAACTGCTCGAAGCGTTCGCGTTGCTCAGGCAGACGCATGCCGATGCGCAACTCGTCGTGGCGGGCGGCGCGAGTCTTCTGGATCACGACGCCTATGGCCGGCGGTTTTTCGAACGCGCGGCGGCGCTGAATCTTGCGCTTGGCGCGGGCTGTCCGATCGTCGTCACCGGCCCGCTCGACGACGAGGTCATGCCCGCGCTCCTGCGCCGCGCGGATGTCGTCTCGATGGTGTCGTTGCGCGAGGGTTTCGGGCTGGTCGTGCTGGAAGCGCTCGCGTCGGGCGCGCCGGTTGTCGTCTCGCGCATCGCGCCGTTCATCGAGTACCTCGATGAACGCGTCTGCTGCTGGGCGCAGCCTGACGACGCGCGCAGCATCGCCGGCGCGTTGTGCCGTTCGCTCGATGCGCGCGGCGGCATCGATTTCGCCCACGCGGTCCCTGAGTTGTTGCAGCGCTTCAGCTGGACCGCGAGCGCCCGCCGTCACATCGCGTTGTACCGGCGGCAACTGCAACCCGCTCCCGTCTGAACCCTTCACTCATCGAGGATATGTCATGCCAGTCATGCACTTCAGGGTCCAGTGGCCCGATGGCACCGAGGCCAACTGCTATTCGCCGTCGACGGTGGTCGGCGAGTTCCTTGCCGCGGGCGAGAGCTATGCATTGAGCGAGTTTGTCGAACGCTCGCGCGAGGCTTTGCAGATCGGCTCCGAGCGCGTGCGCGAGAAATACGGCTTCGCCTGTTCGGCCGCGATGGATCAGCTCGCGCAGATCGAGCAGCAGGCCGAGGCTTTTTCGTCGGACCCGCTGGCGGTCGTGAAGGTCGTCGAACTTTTGTGAAACCTGAATGCGGCGCGCCCATTGACGAAGCAATGGCCGCGCGCCGGAACATTCATACGAAAAGCAGGAAAGAACCATGTCGAACACAACCGTTAGCCCTGGCCCTCAGGCGGCCCATGCGAATCGTCACTACCCGGTCATCGTCGCGGGTGGCGGCCAGGCGGGCCTGTCCATCAGCTACTACCTGAAAGAAGCCGGCATCGATCATCTCGTGCTCGAAAAGCATTCGGTCACGCACACCTGGCGTTCGCAACGCTGGGACGCATTCTGTCTCGTCACGCCGAACTGGCAATGCGCGCTGCCCGGCTACCCGTATCGCGGCGACGATCCGCATGGCTTCATGAAGAAGGATCAGATCATCGCGTATCTGGACGGCTTCATCGCGATGGTCGACGCGCCGGTGCTCGAGCACACCGAGGTCAAACGCGTGAAGCGCGACGCCGATGGATGCTACAACGTGTCGACCTCGAATGGCGAGTTCACCGCGGATCACGTCGTCGTGGCGTCGGGCGGCTATCACACGCCGATCGTGCCGCGCATGGCCGAGCGCCTGCCCGCCGGGATCGTGCAGATGCAGTCTTCGCACTATCGCAATCCCGAGGTCATGCCGGACGGCGCGGTGCTCGTCGTCGGCTCGGGGCAATCGGGTGCGCAGATCGCCGAGGATCTGCATCTGGCCGGGCGCAAGGTCTACCTCGCGGTCGGCGAGGCGCCGCGCTGCGCGCGTTTCTATCGCGGACGCGACGTGGTCGACTGGCTCGCCGACATGCACTACTACGACATGCCCGTCGAGCAGCATCCGCTGCGTGAAGGCGTGCGGGACAACACGAACCACTACGTGACCGGCCGCGACGGCGGACGCGACATCGATCTGCGGCGTTTCGCGCTGGAAGGCATGGAGCTGTACGGCCGGCTCGAGGATCTGCGCGACGGCCGCCTGCAGTTCGCACCGAACCTGATCGAGAACCTGGACAGCGCGGACGATACCTACAACCGCATCAACGCGAGCATCGATACGTTCATCGACCGGCACGGCATCGACGCGCCGCGCGAAGCGGCCTATGAGCCGGTATGGCGGCCGGACGGCGAGCGCACCTCGCTCGATCTGGCGGCGAGCGGCATCACGTCGATCATCTGGTGCATCGGCTTCACGCCGGACTTCAGCTGGATCGATGCGCCCGTGTTCAATGGACGCGGCTATCCGGCGCACACGCGGGGCATCACGCCGCAAGCGGGGCTGTATTTCATCGGCTTGCCGTGGCTGCATACGTGGGGGTCGGGGCGCTTCTCGGGCGTCGCGCGCGACGCGGCTTATGTCGTCGACGCCATTCGCGCGTCGCTCGATGCGTCCGATCCGGCAACCGATAGTCTCGCGGCCTGAGCGACCGAAGCCCCATGCAGAACACGACGGGACGCTATCGCGCGGGCATGCCGCAATTGAGCTTCACCGGCCTGTCGGAGAACTGGCTGCTGAAGGAATGCGGGCATCGTCATTGGGAGGCGCTGGCCGTGCACACAGGGCGAGCCACGCCGGATTTCAGCGACGACAACGGCGGCCGCTCGTATGCCGCCTTCACCGCGATCCGCCTGCGGGCGCACGGTTTCGATGCCGTGCGCGAGAACGACGAGTTCGACATTCACAGCGCGTTATGCAGAACCGGCCCGGTCCGGCACTTCAGCACACACCGCATCGTGCGTGACGATGCGTCGATCGCGGAGGTGTCGATGTCGTCGACGTTCGTCACGCGCGCCGAAGCGCGCAACAATCGTTCGGTCGCGCGTGCAACGCTTGCCGCGCTGGCGGGGGCGATCAGTCCGGCGCCCGACGAAGCGCTGGCCATGACGCAAACGGGCAAGCGCCTGAGGGCAGGAGACCGGGCCTCATGCGAAGGGCTCGCGCCTGGCGTGCACGAGGCCGCCCGCTTTCTTCCCTGTCCGAACAACGACTTCAATGGCGCGGACTTTCTCTACTTTGCGAGCTTCCAGTCGTTTGTCGATCGCGCCGAATGGCAACGGCACCGGTTTGCGGAGCCGCCCGTGATCGCGAGCCGGTCGCTGCACTTTTATGGCAACGTCAACATCGGTGATGCGTTGAACGTGCATGTGGTCGGCGAACGCGAAAGCGGGCAGGGCATCGTGCATTGGAGCGAAGTGCGACGCGGCAGCGACAACCTGAAGATTGCCGACGTCGTCACGGAAAAACGCTGGAGACAGCGATGAGGTCCGCCGTCAAACGCGAGGCGCCGCTGCGCTTGCAGTCCCGGCCCAGGCCCCGGCGCCGCGCCGTGCCGCTGAAGACGCTTTATACCGCCTCCGACCTCGCTGGCGTCGCGCATCTGAACAGCATGCCTGGCGCCGCGCCGTTCGTGCGCGGTCCATACGCGTCGATGTACACGGCGAAGCCGTGGACGATCCGGCAATACGCGGGCTACGCCGAAGCGGCCGATTCGAACCTCGCGTTTCGCACCGCGCTGGCGGAAGGGGCACAGGGCTTGTCCGTCGCGTTCGATCTGCCGACCCAGCGCGGCTATGATTCGGACGATCCGCGCACGAGCGCCGAGGTCGGGCTGTCTGGGGTCGCGATCGATACGGTCGAAGACATGGCGCGTCTTTTCGCGGGCATTCCACTCGACCGAACCTCGGTATCGATGACGATGAACGGGGCGGTGCTGCCGGTGCTGGCCGCCTTCATCGTCGCGGCCGAGGAGCGCGGCGTGGCCGCGGCGCAACTGACCGGCACGATTCAGAACGACATTCTCAAAGAGTTCATCGTGCGCAACACCTGCATCTTCGCGCCTGAACCGTCGTTGCGAATCGCCGCCGACGTGGTCGATTATCTCGCGCGACATGCTCCGCGCTTCAACGCGCTATCGGTGTCCGGCTATCACTTTCAGGAGGCCGGCGCCGATCCCGTGCTCGAACTGGCGCTGACGATGGCCCATGCGCGCACCTACATCGAAACGCTTGGCGCGCGAGGCATGAATGCCGACGACGCCTGCGAGCGCATGAGCTTCTTCTTCGGCGTCGGCACGGACTTCTATGTCGAGGTTGCGAAGCTGCGCGCGGCGCGTCTCGTCTGGTCGGAACTCGCGACGCAGTGCGGCGCGGCTTCCGACAAGGCGCGCGCCCTGCGGATGCATTGCCAGACGTCCGGCTGGTCGCTGACCGCGCAGAAGCCGTCGAACAACATCGTGCGCACCACCGTCGAAGCGCTGGCGGCCGTCTTCGGCGGCACGCAGTCGCTGCATACGAACGCCTTTGACGAAGCGCTGGCCTTGCCGTCGGCATCGTCGTCGCGCCTCGCTCGCGACACACAACTTATGCTTCAGCACGAAATGGGACTGTGCGACGTCGTCGATCCGTGGGCCGGTTCGTACATGATGGAAGCGTTGACGGCCGACATCGCGGCGCGCGTGCGTTCGCTGATCGGCGAGATCGACGCGCGCGGCGGCATCGTGCAAGCGATTCGCTCGGGATGGATTCGCCAACGCATCCACGAATCGGCCGTGACGCTGCAGGCCGAAATCGATAGCGGGCAACGCGTCGTGGTGGGCGTCAACGCGTTCGTTCATGGCGACGCTGACGAAGCGCCCGCATGTTTCGAACTGGACGGAAAAAAAGTGCGCGGCCACCAGCTCCGTCGCATCGCGGAGGTCAAGCTGCGGCGCGATGCGCAGCATGTGGCGCGTGCGTTGGACGCGCTCGAAACGGCCGCGCGCGCGGGCACGGACAACCTGCTCGCGTTGACGATCCGCTGCATGCGTGCGCGCGCGACAGTCGGCGAATGCACGCGCGCGCTCGAAGCCGTGTGGCCGCGTCATACGATCGGTTTGCATGCGAGCGCCGGCATCTACGAGGAAACGCTTTCGTCGGATGCAAGGTGGAAAGCCGCCTGCGAACAGGTCGATGAATTGACATCGACGCTGGGGCGCAAGCCCCGCGTGATGATCACGAAGCTCGGACAGGACGGCCACGATCGCGGCGCGCAAGCGGTGGCTGCCGCGTTGATCGATGCGGGCTTCGAGGTCGTGTCCAACGAACTCTTCATCTCGCCCGCGGAAGTTGCGCGGCGCGCGCTGGCGAACGAGATCGACATGATCGGCGTGTCATCGCTCGCGGGCGCACATGTCGAGTTGACGTCGCAATTGATGCGTGAATTGCGCGCGCGGCATGCCGCGATACCCGTCGTGCTCGGCGGGAATGTTCAGGCGGAAAGCGCGGGGGTGCTGAAAGCGCTGGGTGTCGCCGAATTTTTCCTGCCCGGCACGCGCATGCACGAAATCGTGCTGCGCCTGGTGCGGCTCGTGGCGTGCTGAAGTTCTGACGGGAAGCGGCGACGGCATGACGCGCCGTGAATCGCGCGTCGCCACACCGCTACCGGATTGCTACACGCCAATCGCAGCCGCGGCCTTCGCCACCGCCTTGCCCCATTCTTCAAGACGTGCCGGGTCATAGCGCGATTCCGGCATCGAGATGCAGATGCTCGCCGCCGGCGCGCCGTCTGAATCGATGATCGGCGCGCCGATTGCGCACACCGCGGGACGGTACTGCGAGAGATTCACCGAATAGCCGCGTTGCCGGATGCGCTCGAGTTCCAGCCGTATTTCGGCGGGATCGCATGGCGTTGTTTCACTGAACTTCGGCAGGTCGCGGCTCAGGATTTCGTCGACCTCGGCTTCCTTCATGTACGCCAGTACCGCCAACCCCGTGGCGGTGGCGTGGAACGGGCTCGGATCGCCGATCGGGCTGAACGTGCGCACCGTTTGCGTACAGTCCGCACGGTCGATCAGGACCATCGAGTTGGTGCTGTCCGGCACCGACAGATGAACCGTTTCGTTGGTCAGGTCGCGCAACTCGCGCATCGGCTCACGCGCGGCCGCATACAGCGCGCCGCCGCGCAGCGCGGCGGGCCGCACGCCGAGAATTCGCGGTCCCACTTCCCAGCGCGTCAGATCGCCGCTCGACTGACGAAGCCAGCCCGCCTCGTGGAACGTCAACAGCACGCGCTGCACGCTCGACTTCGGCATATCGAGCTGACGTGCCAGCACGCCCACGCTGACCGGCTGGTTCTTCGACACAGCCTCGAGGATCTCGAGGCTCTTCAACAAACTTTTCATGCAGGTCTCCGATGAAGGACGGCGACGGGCGAGCGCTCGCCCACGCTGCGCTTGCAACGCAAAAAAGCGCGTGTTACTTTTCGTTCACTGTTTGTGGAACGACGTGCCGTATTGTGGCACACCCTCATCGAGTTGGAAAGCATTGGAGAACGATTACGGCAATGGGACTCTCTTTTCAGCCGCTCGGCGCCTCGCCGGTTATCCAGGCCCATGGCGCGCGCATACCCGCAATCGGCCTCGGCACCTGGCGGTCCACGCATGAGGAAGGCGTGCAAGCGGTGCGCGCGGCGCTCGAAGCGGGCTATCGGCATATCGACACGGCGGCGCGCTACGAGAACGAGCAGGCGGTCGGCCAGGCGCTCGCCGCGAGCGGTCTGCCGCGCGACGAGGTGTTCGTCACGACCAAGGTGTGGCACACCGAATTGCGCGCCGCGGATTTCAGGCGTGCCGCCGAGGCAAGCGTCGCGCGGCTCGGGCTCGATCACGTCGATCTGCTGCTGGTGCATTGGCCCAACCCTGAAGTGCCGCTGGAAGAGACCATCGGCGCGCTGTGCGAAGCGCAGCGCAGCGGCTTGACGCGGCATATCGGCGTATCGAATTTTCCGGTGGCGTTGCTCGATCGCGCAGTCGCGCTCGCCTCGGTGCCGTTGGCCGCCAATCAGTGCGAATACCACCCGTATCTCGACCAGACCCTGGTGCTCGATGCGTGCCGCCGGCATGGCATGGCGCTGATCGCGCACACGCCGCTCGGCAGCGGCAAGCTGCTTGCCGATCCGGTCATCGCGGAGATCGCACGCGAACACGGACGCAAGCCGGCCCAGATCATCTTGCGCTGGCTCGTGCAGCAGCCCGGCGTGGCGGCGATTCCCAAGTCGTCGAACCCGGTGCGCATCGGCGAAAACCTTGCGGTATCCGATTTCGAACTCGATGCGAGCTCGATGGCGCGCATCGGCGCGCTGGCTCGCGCCGACGGTCGCGTGAGCCAGCCGGCGTGGCATCCGCGGTGGGACGCTGCGGCCAATTCCTCAGCGGCGGACAAAACATGAACTTCGTCGACACCGACATCCCCATCGACATGAATGCAACCATGCACAGGCGCGGGGAACTCACGCTCGAAACCGACCGGCGGCATCTGATGCATCCCGGCACGCACGCGTCGGACCATGCGTCGGGCGAACTGGATGCGCGGTTGATGACGCGCGCACAGGGCATCCGCATAGAAGATCACGCGGGGCGCTCGTACATCGACGCGTTCGCGGGGCTTTACTGCGTGAACATCGGCTATGGACGCGAGGAAATGGCCGACGCGATCGCCGCCCAGACGCGCCGGCTGTCGTTCTATCACACGTATGCGGGCTTCTCGAACGACCCCGCTGTCGAACTGTCGCGGCGTCTGATCGAAGAGTGGGCGCCGCCCGGCATGAAGAAGGTGTTCTACGGCATGTCGGGCTCGGACGCCAACGAGACGCAGGTGAAGCTCGCCTGGTACTACAACAACGTGCTGGGAAGGCCGCGCAAGAAAAAGATCATCGCGCGGCAGCGCAGTTATCACGGCTCGGGCATCGCGACCGGCAGCCTGACCGGGCAGCCGAAGTTTCACGCCGGTTTCGATCTGCCCATGCCGCAGGTGCTGCACACGGCGAGCCCCGACTTCTATCGCGACGCACGCCCCGGCGCGAGCGAGGCGGAGTTCGTCGCGGATTGCGTCGAGCACCTGGAGCAACTGATCGCCCGCGAGGGCGCCGACACGATCGCCGCGTTTTTCGGCGAGCCGGTGATGGGCTCGGGCGGCATCGTGCCGCCGCCGTCGGGTTATTGGCCCGCGATTCAGGCGGTGCTCGAGCGTCACGACATTCTCTTCGCGGTCGATGAAGTGGTGTGCGGTTTCGGCCGCCTCGGTTCGCGCACGGGCAGCGAGCACTACGGCCTCGCGCCGGATCTCATGTCGGTGGCGAAAGGACTGACGAGCGGGTATCTGCCGCTGTCCGGCGTGATCGTCAGCGAGCGCGTGTGGGATGTGATCGAGCGCGGCTCGCGCGAGCAGGGCGCGATGAATCACGGCTGGACCTACTCCGGCCACCCGGTGTGCGCGGCGGCGGCATTGACGAACCTCGACATCATCGAGCGCGAGCAGTTGGTGAGCAATGCGGCGGAGGTCGGCGCCTATTTTCAGGCGCGTCTGCATGAGGCGTTCGACGCGCATCCGTTCGTCGGCAACGTGAGGGGCGTGGGCATGCTCGCCGCGCTCGAACTGATGGCCGGCAAGACTGAACGACGACCCTTTCCAGCGGCGGCGAAGGCGAGCCAACGGGTGGCGCAGGCGGCGCTCGCGCGCGGTTTGATCGTGCGCGCGCTGGGCACGAACGACATTGTCGGCTTTGCGCCGCCGCTCATCGCCACGCGCGCCGACATCGACGAGATCGTTGCTATCGCACGCCATGCGCTCCACGACATGAGCGACGCATTATCGGCGCCATGACAGCGAGGCCCGAGACCGCGACCGAAGGCTCGCGGAAGCCGCTGGTTTTTTCACGCCCTCGCTGAGTCCGGCGAGCGGGGCTATTCAATCCAACCAGGGACTCGACCGTGTCCATGCGCAACGACGTTTTTTCCCTTGATTTCACCGACACGCCGTATTGGTGGCAAGACTGGCGTCCGCATGATGAACTGATGTCGGAGGTGCCCCGCGAGGTGGACGTCGCGATTGTCGGCGCCGGCTATGCGGGCTTGTCGTGCGCGCTCGAACTGGCGAAGCAGGGCTTGCGCGTGGCCGTGCTCGAAGCGGATGTGCCGGGCATCGGCGCGAGCACGCTCAGCGGCGGACAGGTGTCGGGAGGCGTGAATGTCGGCAAGGCGCCGTCGGGAGAAAAGCTGGATGGTTCGGTATCGGAGGAGCGTCAGCGCACCCTGTTGAGCGAAGCGTCGGCGTCTTACGAGGTGTTCGAAAGCATCCTGCGCGACAACGCGATCGAATGCAGCTACGTGAAGGCCGGGCGCATCAACGCGATGTGGACCGACGCGCATCTGGCCGCGTGGCGCAAGCGCATCGTCAATCTGAACACGTATGCGCGCGCCGGGGCGCGGCTGCTTTCACGCGACGAACTGCGCGGCGAACTGGCGAGCGACATCTATGCCGGCGGCGTTCTGCTCGAACGGGCGGGCCAGCTTCATCCGTCGATGATGTTCGCCGGTCTGCTCGCCGCGGCGCGCGGCGCGGGCATCACGGTATGCAGCCGCGCCCCGGTCGGCAGCATCGCGCGAGTCGGCGCGCAATACCGGGTCGAGACGCCGCGCGGCGCGCTCGCCAGCCGGCACGTGGTGATCTGCACGAACGGCTACACAGGTTCGTCGACGCCCGATCTGCAGCGTCGCGTGGTGCCGGTCGTATCGCATCAGATCGCCACCGAGGCATTGCCGGCCGACTTGCGCGCCTCGCTGATACCGAAGCGTCGCGGCATCTCGGAGACGCGCCGCGTCGTCAACTACTACCGCTATTCGCCGGACGGCACGCGCCTGCTGTTCGGTGGCCGGGCGCGCTTTTACAACCTCGATCGCCGCCAGTCGGCTGCGATCCTGCATGCGCAGATGGTCGAGCGCTTTCCGCAGATGGCCGGCGTCAAGGTGGCGTATAGCTGGGGCGGCACGGTGGCGCTCACGCTCGACTTCCTCCCGCATCTGGGCCGCACCGCCGATGGCGTCTACTACGCGCTCGGCTGCAACGGCAGCGGCGTGGTGATGATGACGTATCTCGGCTACAAGGTCGCGCGCCTGATCGCCGAAGGACAAGCACCCGAAACCAGCGCCTACGGCACGCCGATGCTCACGCATCCGTTCTATGGCGGCAAGCCGTGGTTCATGCCCGCGCTCGGCAGCTACTACCAGATTCGCGACGTCATCGACAAACGCAGGCAACGCGCTTGAGCGGCAGCGGCGCACATCACTTCACACAGGCAGGAACACGACAATGGGTTTGAGAATCGGAGTCGATATCGGTGGGTCGTTCACCGATTTCGCGGTGCTGGACGAAGCCACGCGAACCATTCGCACGCTAAAGGTGTTTTCACGTCCCGACAGCCCAGGCAGCGAAGTGCTCGCGGGCGTCGAGGGACTGCGCGAGCGCTACGGCATCGAGCCGCACGAGGTGACGTATTTCACGCATGGCACGACGGTCGGCGTGAACGCGGTGGTGCAGCGGCGCGGGCTGAAGCTGGGGCTCATCACCACGCGCCACTTCGAGGACGTGCTCGACATCGCGCGTTTGAAGATCCCCGATATGTACCATCTGATGTCGAGCCGCCCGGCGCCGCTCATTCCGCGCGACCGTGTATTCGGCGTGATAGGACGTCTCGGCGCGGACGGCGTGGAGGAAACGCCCATCGACGAACCCAGCGTGCTCGCCGCCGTGCGCGGCATGCAGGCGGCGGGCTGCGAGGGCGTGATCGTGTCGCTGCTTCACTCATACCGCAACCCGGCGCACGAACAGCGGGTCAAGGCGATTATCGGGGCTGCGCTGCCGGGCTTCTTCGTGTCGTGCTCGCACGAAGTGTGGCCGATCATCCGCGAATACGAGCGAACGGTGACGGCGACCATCGGCGGCTATGTGCAGCCGCGCGTGTCGAACTACTTGACGCAGTTGCAGGCGGCGCTGACGGAAAGCGGTGTCGCGGCGGACCTCAAGGTCACGAAATCGAATGGCGGCGTGATGAGCGCCGAGCACGGCAAACAGAACTGCGTGCAGATGATCCTGTCCGGCACCGCGTCGGGTGTGATCGGCGCGGCGTATCTCGCCAGGCTCTGCAACGTGAAGGATTGCATGAGTCTCGACATCGGCGGAACGACCGCGGATATCGCGCTGATCGTGGACGGCAAACCGCAGTACGCAACCGGCGAATACATCGGCGAATTCCAGATTCATATTCCGTCGGTGTCCGTGTCGTCGGTCGGCGACGGCGGCGGCTCGATTGCCTGGGTCGACGAATTCGGCGTGTTGAAGGTCGGCCCCGAAAGCGCGGGGTCGAGCCCAGGACCGGTTTGCTACGGACGCGGCGGCACGCGCCCCACCATCACCGACGCGTTCGCCGTCATCGGCGTGCTCGGCAACGCCGCGCTCGGCTACAACGCGGTGAAGGTGGATGCGCACGCGTCGCGGCGCGCAATCGAGCCGCTCGCGCGGCGTCTGGGACTCGATATCCATCAGACCGCGGCGGCCATCATCGAGGTTTCGATCTCGGGCATGTACGCGGGCGTGAGCCGGCTCAGCTCGCGCTTCGGGATCGACCCGCGCACTTTCGCGCTGATGCCGTTCGGCGGCGCG
This sequence comes from Paraburkholderia terricola, assembly GCF_003330825.1. Taxonomy (NCBI): domain Bacteria; kingdom Pseudomonadati; phylum Pseudomonadota; class Betaproteobacteria; order Burkholderiales; family Burkholderiaceae; genus Paraburkholderia; species Paraburkholderia terricola. The sequence goes on along the minus strand of NZ_CP024941.1, from coordinate 2,233,121 downwards.
GGGCCGATGCTCGGCTGCTTTCTCGCGCGCGCCTTGAATGTGCGCAACCTGCTGGTGCCGACCACGCCCGGCGTGTTGAGCGCGCTCGGCGGCCTGATCGCCGATACGAAGAACGATTTTGTTCGAGCCACCTACTATCCGCTCGACCGTGCATCGCTCGCCTTGCTGAGAGAGGACCTCGCCCACCTCGAAGCCGACGCCCGCGCATGGGTGATTCGCGAGGCGGGCACCGACGCCGCCGCCGAGATCGTCGTATCGGCCGATATGCGCTATCGCGGGCAATCGTTCGAAATCGACACGCCGCTCGCGATGGAAGCGCTCACCGGCGGCGATCTCGAAGCGATCGCGCAGGCATTTCATCGCGAACATGCGCGCCTTTTCGGGCACAGCGACGAGAAGTCGCCGATTCAGGTGGTGGCGCTGCGGCTCGTCATCACCGCGCCCACGCCGAAACCCGAACTGCCGCGGATCGCGATGGGCGAGGGCGCGCCGCGCGTGGAATCGGAGATCGACGTCTATCTGGACGGCGCCTGGCGCCGCGTGCCGCTTTACCGGCGCGCCGCGCTGCTCGCGGGACACCGGTTCACCGGGCCGGCGATCGTCGCGCAGGACGACACCACGACCTGCGTGCTGCCCGGTTTCGACGCACGCGTGGACGAATATGGCAACCTTTTTCTCGAAGCGGTCTGATTGGCCGACCCTGGAAACGCACGATGACATTCGATAAATCCGTTCTTCAGATCTTCGCGAACTATTGCGTCGCGGCCGCCGAAAGCATGGCGTACACGCTCGTGCGCACCGCGCATTCGGCGTTCGTGAAGGAAACCGAAGACTTCTCCTGCACGCTGATGAACACGCGCGGCCTGACTTTCGCATCGCCGAAAACGCTCGGCGCGACCTGGTATCCGGGGCTCGATTTCGGCGCGGTGATCGACATGATCGATCACTACGAGCCGGGCGACATCTGCATGACGAACGACGCGTATAGCGGCTACGTCGCCACCCACACGCCCGACGTGATGATGTGGAAACCGGTGTTCTTCGGCGGCGAGATCGTCTGCCATGTCGGCGGGCACATTCACAACACCGATATGGGCGGCGCGGTGCCGGCGTCGCTGTCGCGCACGCTCACCGAGATTTATCAGGAAGGCATTCGTTTCGCGCCGACCAAGATCGTCCGCGCGGGCGTGCTCGACGAAGCATTGCTCGAACACATGGCGATCAATGTGCGCGCGCCCGAGCAGAATCGCGGCGACCTGAAGGCGCAGATCGCCATGCTCATGACCGGCGAGCGGCGTGTGCTGGAAATCATCGAGCGCTTCGGCATCGAGCAGTTTCGGGCCGGCATGGACGCGCTGCTCGACTATTCGGAGGAGCAGGCGCGCACGATCGTGCGCGGCATGTCGGACGGCGAGTACTTCTTCGCCGAATACGCCGACGAGGATTCGGTCAACGGCAAGCCGCTGCGCGTCGCGCTGACGCTGACGGTGAAGGACGGTTCGCTCGTGTTCGATTTCACGGGCAGCGATCCGCAGTTGAATTCGTCGCTGAACATGCCGACGGGCGGCAAGGAGCGCCATGTGCTCGCGCTCGTCGGGCTGAACTACGTGCTGTATTCGCTGAATCCCGATTTGCTGCTCAATGCCGGCATGCTGAAAGTGGCGCGCTGCATCATGCCCGAAGGCACGATCATGAACTGCGTGCCGCCGGCCGCGGTCGGCATGCGCAGTCTGACCGCGAAGGTCGCGCAATACGTCACGTTCGGCGCATTCTCGATGGTGTGCCCGGACCGCTTGCCGGCCTGTCCGGCCGGCGGCATGTCGATCCTGAACGTGAAGACGGTCGACCGCAACGGCCGCACGGTGATCGCGTCGATTGGACCGGTGGGCGGCGGCGCGGGCGGCATGGCGTGCGCCGACGGCTCCGACGCGTCAGGCGCGAATGTCGCGTTCCTGCGCAACACGCCGGTCGAGATCAACGAAGCGGAAGTGCCGATCCGCATCACGCGCTATGGCGTGGTGCCGGGCAGCGCCGGCGCCGGCAAGTATCGCGGCGGCCTCGGGACCGTGATGGAGTTTCGTGTCTTCTCGCCGGGCACGCTCGTGACGGCGCGCAATCGCGACCGTTCGCGCTTTGCCTCGTGGGGTGTGTTGGGCGGCAAGGCCGGCGCCGTATCGCGCTTCACCCGTAACCCAGGGACTGACAGCGAGGAAGACCTCGGCGTGACCGACCTCGTGATGTGCGGTCCCGGCGACGTAATCCGTCTCGAAGGGTGCGGCGGCGGCGGCTATGGTCATCCTTACGAACGGGATACAGGGAAGGTGTTCGAGGACGTGCGGCGCGGCTATCTGTCCGTCGCTCAGGCGCGCGATCTGTATGGCGTGGTGCTGATCGAGGGCGCCGTCGACGCGGAGGCGACCGCGCGTCTGCGCGAGGCGGCGCGAAGCGCGGCGCGGCAGCGGCCGGCATGTCACTTCGACCATGGCGCGCAGCGCGACGCGTATGAAGCGAAATGGACCCGCGAACGCTACGACGTTCTGACCGGCATTCTCGCGCGCGCGCCGGTCGTATGGCGGCACTTCCTCAAGGACAAGATCTTCGATGCGCTCGACGCGAGAGAGACGGCCGGCACCCTGGCGCCGGGGCCGCAAGTGATCGCGCAACTGTATGACGAAGTGCTGCGACGCTATCCGCAGTTGCTCGACACCAAGGCGCCGGCGAGCGCCTGACAGCACCCGGTTCATGGCAGGTCGTCGGCGCGAAACCGGCGACCATGCAAAGTGCCGCGTTGGCGGCGCCGAAACAGTTTGTTTATGCCGTCTGCCTTTTTTTGTCGGCGCTTTACGGGTTTTGTGCCGGCATACGATGCTGCTGACGAGACTTCACAAGAGAACGTTGCCTGATTCATTTACATCCGCGGAGCCCTGAACATGAACGACGAAACGAATAGCCGCGGCATCAGCCGCCGCGACATGATGCGCATGTTGGCTGGAACCGGCATGATGGCCGCCGGCGGCGGACTCCTCACGGCCGCGCCCGGCGCGCTCGCCGCCGAGGTTCCGAAGAAGGGCGGCAGCATTCGTGTCGCCTATGACGCGGGTTCCGTATCGGATACGCTCGATCCGGCAGCGGGCTCGACCGGCGGCGACTACATCCGCTTCTTCATGTTTTACAGCGGCCTCACGCAGCTTGACGAAAGCCTGACGCCGCGCATGAATCTCGCTGAATCGGTCTCCAGCACCGATGCGAAAACGTGGATCATCAAGCTGCGCCAGGGCGTGACCTTTCACGACGGCAAGCCGCTCGCGCCGGCCGACGTGGTCTATTCGCTGACGCGTCACAAGGACCCGCAAACGGCCTCGCGCGTGAAGACGCTCGCCGATCAGTTCACGAGCGTGACCGCAAGTGGACCCAACGAAGTGACGTTGACGCTGCAGGTGCCGAACGCCGACTTGCCGGTGATTCTCGCGACCCCGCAACTGGTGATCGTCAAGGACGGCACGAGCAACTTCAACCAGGCGATCGGCACCGGTCCCTACAAGCTGAAAAGCTTCAAGCCGGGCGCGGGCACGATCGGCGTGCGCAACGACAACTACTGGAAACCGGGGCAGCCGTATCTGGATCAGATCGAGCTGATCAGCATCAGCGACAACGCGGCGCGTGTGAGCGCGCTGCTCGCCGGCGACGTTCACCTGATCAACTCGGTCGACCCGCGCTCGACACGCCGTATCGCCGCGACGCCGGGATACGAAATGAAGGAGACGCGGTCGGGGCTTTACACCGACCTGATCATGCGCCGCGACAACACGTTCACGGGCAACCCTGATTTCGTGAAGGGCATGAAGTACCTGTTCGATCGCGAGCAGATCCGCTCCACAGTCTTTCTCGGCTATGCGGTGATCGGCAACGACCAGCCGATTCCGCCGGGTCATCGGTACTTCAATGCTTCGTTGCCGCAACGCAAGTTCGACCTCGACAAGGCGAAGTTCTACATGCAGAAGGCCGGCGCGGTCGGAACCACGTTGCCGCCGATCTACGCGACCACGGACGCGAACGGCTCCGTCGAAATGGCGCAACTGATCCAGCAAACGGCCGCGAAGATCGGCGTGAACCTGAGCGTGAACCGCGTTCCCGCCGACGGCTACTGGTCGAATCACTGGATGAAGCACCCGCTCGGCTTCGGCAGCATCAATCCGCGGCCGAGCGCGGACGTGCTGTTCACGCAGTTCTTCAAATCCGACGCGCCGTGGAACGAGTCGGCGTGGAAGGATCCGAAGTTCGATCAACTGCTCGTGAGCGCGCGCGCCGAGACCGACGACGCGAAGCGCAAGCAGATGTACGGCGAAATGCAGGCGCTCGTGACGGACGAGGGCGGCATCGGCATCCCGTCGTTCATCAGTCTGCTCGATGCGAACGACAAGCGCCTCAAGGGGCTTGGCTCGATTCCGACCGGCGCGATGATGGGCTTTTCGTTCGCCGAATATGCGTGGTGGTCGGCTTGAAGTAGGCCGTTCAGGTTGCTGATCGTTCCGGTGACCGGCTCGCTGCGAAGGCCTCGCTGGCGAGGCGGTCCGCGTCGTGGCATTCAATCGAAAATTCAATGAAGCTAGATTCGTACTGGCTGGATACGGCTCCCGAATTCAAGGACGGCGCCGACGGTCCCGTGGAGGGGCGCAGTGATGTGGTCGTGATCGGAGGCGGCTTGACGGGCCTGTCGGCCGCGCTCGAACTTGCCACGCGCGGCGTGTCGGTCACCGTGCTCGAGGCGGGGCGGATCGCGGGCCAGGCATCGGGGCGAAACGGCGGGCAGTGCAACACCGGCGTGGCGCAGGACTTTGCGTCGCTCGCGGGGAGCGTCGGGCTCGACCAGGCTCGCGCGTTTTATCGCGCGTACGAAAGCGCGGTGCGAACGGTGGAATCGATCGTGACGCAGCATCGGATCGATTGCGATTTCGTGCGTTGCGGCAAGCTCAAACTCGCGGCGAAGCCGAAGCACTTCGAGAAGCTCGCGCGGAGCTATGAAGTGTTGCATCGTGAAGTCGACCAGGATATCGAACTGATCGAGCCGGCACGCATGCGCAGCGAAGTCGGTTCAGAAAGTTTCCATGGCGGACTGCTGCAACGCAATGGCGCGCAGATGCACATGGGCAAGTTCGGCGTGGGGCTCGCCCAGGCCGCGGCGCGTCATGGGGCCCGCATATTCCAGCATGCCGCCGTGACGCAAATGAAGCGCATCGACGGCGGCCGCTTCGAGGTCACATCCGCGCGCGGCGTGATTCTGGCCGACAAGGTGCTGGTGGCGACAGGACCGTCGCGGCAAGGACCGCTGCAATGGTTCCAGCAACGGATGGCGCCCGTCGGCAGTTTCATCGTGGTGACAGAGCCGCTTTCCACGGGGCAACTGGACGCGCTCTTTCCTCGGCGGCGCAACTATGTGACCTCGCTGAACATCGGCAACTACTTTCGTGTGACGCCGGATAACCGGCTGCTGTGGGGCGGGCGGGCCCGATTCGCGATGTCGGACCCGCGCTCGGATGCGAAAAGCGGCCGCGTGCTGCAGGCCAACCTGGCGAAGTACTTTCCGGAACTGGCCGCAACGCGGGTCGACTATTGCTGGGGCGGTCTCGTCGACATGACCGTCGACCGGCTGCCGCGCGCCGGACAGCACGAAGGGCTCTACTACTCGATGGGCTACAGCGGGCACGGCGTGCAGATGTCCACGCATATGGGGCGGGTGATGGCGGACGTGATGTCCGGTTCGCCCGCTGCGAACCCGTGGCGCGCGCTGCCCTGGCCGCCGGTGCCGGCCCATGCCGCACGCCGCTGGATGCTGCCGCTCGTCGGTGCGTACTACCGGATCCAGGACGTGCTGCATTGACGTGAAATGCGCGGGAAGATACCACCTTGCATCGACGCTCGGGGCGAGCAGGAACGAACGATGCTAAGGCACGGGTGTCTTCAGACGGAGCCGGACGGGATGAAAAAAATATTCGAAATCTGCCTCGGCGTCGTCACCAGCGTGGGCGGTTTTCTGGAGATGGGATCGCTGTCGACCGCGGCGCAGGGCGGGGCCGCGTTTCGCTTGCAACTGGTCTGGCCGATTGTCGTCGGCACGCTGTGCATCATCTTTCTGACCGAGATGGCGGGCCGCTTTGCCGCGGTGAGCCAGCATACGATCGCCGCGGGCATTCGCGACCGCTTCGGCATCAAGTTCTTCCTGTTGCCGTTCGTCGCGGTGCTGATCGTGAACACGCTGGTGCTGTCGGCGGAAATCGGTGGCGTCAGTGTTGCGCTCGAGATGGCCACCGGGCTGAAGCACCCGTGGTGGGCGCTGCCCGTCGCGCTGCTGGCGTGGTTCACGCTGTGGCGAGGCACCTTCGGGCTGATCGAAAAAGGCGTGTCGCTGCTCGGCCTCGTCACGTTGAGCTTCGTCGCCGCGGCGGTCACGCTCAAACCGGACTGGCATCAGGTGGCGGCAGGCGTGCTGCCCAGCGTGCCGCATCATGATCCGGCGAACTACTGGTTCATCGTCGTCAGCATCCTCGGCGCGTCGATCACGCCGTCGCTGTTCCTGTTCTATTCGTCCGGCGCGGTCGAAGATCACTGGGACTCAGGCTATCTCGGCGCGAACCGCGCAATCGCCACGTTGGGCATGGCATTCGGCGGCTGTATTTCGGTGGCCGTGCTGGTTGCCGCGGCGTATGTGTTTCCCGCCCACGGCGTCACGCGCGTCGACGACTACCACCAACTGCCGCTGCTGCTGGTCGCGGTCTTCGGCTTCTGGGGCTTCGTGCTGTTCGTCGCGTCGCTCGCGTTCGCGTGCTTCGGCGCCATCTTGCAGATCGCGCTGGAGCAGGCGTATTTAGTTGCGCAGGGCTTCGGCTGGAACTGGGGCGAAAACCGCAAGCCCCGCGACGATCCAGGGTTCTGCCTCGTCTACACATGCGCGCTCGCGATCAGTGCGATCCCGATCGCCGCGGGTGTCGACCCGCTCAAACTGACCGTGTTCTCGATGGCGCTCACAGCGGTAAGCCTGCCGCTCACCGTCGTGCCGTTTCTGGTGCTGATGAACGACGAGCGCTACGTGGGACGCCACGGCAACGGCGTGATTTCCAATACGGTGGTCGTCGCGATCATCGTGCTGGCCTTCGTGCTGGCGATCGTCGCGCTGCCGTTACAGGTATTGGGAGGCGCATGATGGACATCGTGCGGGACGTGCTCGACAAGCAGGTGGTGGACCGCCACTCCGTCAGGATGGGCCGGGTCGACGGCATCGTCGCGGAACTGCGCCCCGGCCGGCCGCCGGAAGTGATGGCGATCGAGATCGGCTCGATGGCGATCGCGCGGCGCGTCGGCGAGCGCACCGCGCGCTGGGTCGCGCGGCTCGCCGCGAGGATCGGCGGCGCACGCCATGCCGAGCCGTACCGGATTGCGTGGAGCCGTATCCGCCTCATGGATGTCGACATCGAGGTCGACATCGACATGGACGACACGCCCATCGACGATTGGCAGCGCTGGCTGCGCGAGCACGTCATCGAGCGCCTTCCCAGGTGGCTGCAATGACGCGGGTCAACGTCGATCTTCTGCTCGGCCGGCGCGTGCTGTCGCGAGACGGCAGGCGGCTCGGACATGTCGAATCGATTCACGTCATACGTGACGCGGACGCATGGGTGATCAGCGAATTTCACATGGGTTCGGATGCGCTGCTCGAGCGCCTCGCCGTGGGGCTGCTGCCGCGGCTGCTGCGTGAAGCGATGCGGCACAGGCGCCGCTCGCGAGGTCATCGGATCGCGTGGCACCAGATCGACATCGCGGACCCGCGGCATCCGCGGCTGTTGTGTGACGAAACCGAGTTGGACCGCTTTTCGTGAAGCGAGACGGCGTGTGCCGGCTCTGTCGTGAGGCGGCGGGCGTCGGCCCGGACGCCGAACAGCAGCGTGAGCGGTCCGAGCGATCCGAACGCGTGAGCGCGCCCGGTTGTTGCTTCGTCACCATCGCGAAAGAACGAGCTACCCATCGCAAAAGCGAACGCCCCGCGGCCATTTTGACCTAGACTTGAATGGATTCGCTCGCCGGGTTCGGCGTCCGCAATCGCCACTGACGGGCGCAAACGCGCCATGCCCGAATTCCGTAAACGCGAACGCCCTGTACCCGTATCCCAACGACGGAGGTGAGCGCCATGGCCGAGAGCTGGAAGGTTGCCGGTACGTATTTCGAGAGCTGCAACTGCTACGCCCCGTGCAGTTGCGTTTGTCTCGGCCCGCCGTCGGATGGAGACTGCGCGGCGCTGATCGGTTGGCACGTCGATCAAGGCGAGTTCGCCGGCGTGACACTGGACGGACTCAACATCGCGCTCTTTGCGTATGCGCCGGGTCACATGCTGCAAAACAAGTGGCGGGTGGCGCTTTATCTCGACGAACGCGGGACGCCGAAGCAGCAAGAGGCGTTGGGTCAGATCTTCTCCGGTCAAGCGGGCGGGCCGCTTTCCGCGCTGGGCCCGATGATCGGCGAAGTCATGGGCGTCAAACCGGTCGCGATCGACTATCAACTCGACGGAAAACGTCGCAGCCTTCGCATACCCGATATCGCGGACATGGAAATCGAAGCGCTGTCCGGGCAGGACGGAGGCGACGTCACCATCAGCAATCACCCGCTGACCCCAGTCCCCGGATTTGCGGCGGTGATCGGGAAGTCGACGCGCTTTCGCTTCACCGACCACGGTTTTTCCAGAGAGATCTCGGATCGGAACGGCTTCTATTCTCCGTTCGCCTACCATGGCTGAGCGAGGTTTCGACAGTGGCTTCGCGACGCGACGGCTCCCGGTGCGCGACCGCGTGATCGTGCTGTCGGGACTCGCCGCCGCCGCGACGCTCGCGTGGATCTACCTGCTCAACATGAGCTGGGGCATGGAGCACATGGACGCGGGTGCCGCCATGCTCATCATGCCGCGCATGATGGACTGGGGCGTCATCGATCTGCTGCTGGTGCTGGCGATGTGGGCCATCATGATGGCGGCCATGATGCTCCCGTCGATCGTGCCGATGGTTTTGAGTTTCGCGTTCCTGAGCCGTCAGCGGCGTGCGCAACGACTGCCGTATGCGCACACGAGCGTATTTGTTCTCGGCTACCTGGCCGTGTGGTCCGGCTTCAGCCTGTTGGCGACGCTCGCGCAGTGGGGCCTGCTGGAAGCCCGTCTCGTTACACCGATGATGGTGAGCGCAACCCCGCTGCTTGCGGGCGCGTTGCTGATCGTTGCCGGCGTCTTCCAACTCACACCCTTAAAGCACGCGTGCCTTAGCAAGTGTGCTTCGCCGCTCGGTTTTCTTCTGAACGAATGGCGCGACGGCAGCGTCGGCGCCTGGATCATGGGGTTCCGTCATGGGGCGTATTGCGTCGGCTGTTGCGGCGCACTGATGGCGTTGCTCTTCGTGTTCGGCGTCATGAACGTGCTCTGGGTTGCCGCTTTGTCGATCTACGTGATGCTCGAAAAAATGCTGCCGCAAGCGCGATGGCTTCCGTTTGCGGAGGGCTTGCTGCTGGTTGGCTGGGGCGTCGCGGTTGCAACGACAGGGTGAGGTCGCGACACTAGCAGCCGGGTGAACGGTCTCCTCATGCCCCCAAACCGCGAACCTACCAAGCCGCATCCACGCCGATGACTTCAACCGCCTGGCGCCGATACCCATCAGTGGCGAGCAACAAGCTGCGCGTGTAGTCGTGCTCGACCTGCTGCGCGCGAATCTGCTCGATCGCGCGCTCCTCGACGATCTCGCCGTTGCGCATCACCGCGACGCGTTGACAGAGAAAGCCGACCACCGCGAGGTTGTGGCTGACCAGCACCATGGTCGGCCTGCGTTCACGATGCAGACGCCGCAGCAGATTGAGAATTTCCGCCTGCACGGAAACGTCGAGCGCGGAGGTCGGTTCGTCGAGCAGCAGCACGCGCGGTTCGACGATCAGCGCACGCGCGATCGCCACGCGCTGACGCTGGCCGCCCGAAAGCTGATGCGGATAACGAAAGCGGAACGCGGGCCCGAGTCCGACTTCGAGCAAGGCTTGCGCGATCCGTTCTTCCTGACGGTCGATGCCGTTGATCGCCAGCGGCTCGCGCAGCGTCTGATCGACGGTGAAGCGCGGGTGCAGCGACGCGTACGGGTCCTGAAACACCATTTGCACGTCGCGCCGGAACGAGCGGTCGATCTTCTCGCCCAAGACATGCCGGCCGACCCGCATGCGGCCGCCGGCCAGCGGCGTGAGTCCCGACAGCGCCCGCAAGACGGTCGACTTGCCGGAGCCGGATTCACCGACAAGGCCGAATACCTCGCCCTCGCCGACCTGAAAGCTGGCGTCCTTCACGGCGTCGAAATAACCGGTTTTCGTCTTGAAGCGGATTTGCGCCTGCTGAACGTCGATCATGCCGGCGCTCCGGTGGATTGCGTGAGCCATGCCGGATCGCGCGCGAGCACGGGCAATTCGTCCGGCGGGTCGATAAGGGGCGGGTTGGCGGCCAGCAGGCCGCGCGTATACGGATGTTGCGCCTGCGCCAGATCGCGCGCCGCGCAGGTTTCGACCACGCGTCCCGCATACATCACCACGACGCGGTCGCAGAACGACATCACCAGCGGCAAGTCGTGGCTGATCAGGATCAGGCCGGTGTCGTGCTTCGCGATCATTTCATCGAGAATGCCGAGCACCTGCACGGAGACCAGCACGTCGAGCGCACTCGTGGGTTCGTCGGCGACGAGCAATCGCGGTCCCGAGGAAACCATCATCGCGATCATCACGCGTTGGCCCATGCCGCCGGACAGTTCGTGCGGGTACGCATCCGCGACCCGTTCGGGGTTGCGGATATGCACGGCGGCGAGCGCGGCGACGATCTTCTCGCGCATCGCCTTGCGGCCCAGTTTGGGATCGTGCAGCGCGAACGCCTCGCGCATCTGCTGCGCCACGGTCATGACCGGATTGAGCGAATATTTCGGGTCCTGCAGGATCATGCCCATCTGCTGGCCGCACAGGCGGCGACGTTTGCGCGGCGGCATGGCGAGCAGATCCCGGCCGTCGAAGCGCAGCGTTTTCGCCGTGCATTGCGCGGCGGCCGGCAGCAAGCCGAGCAACGCGCGCCCGGTCAGCGATTTGCCCGAACCCGATTCGCCGACGATGCCGAGCCGTTCGCCTTTATTGACGGTGAGCGAAAGGCCGCGCACGGCTTCGGTCAGGCTGCCGTCGTGGCCGCGAAAACCGACGCGCAGATCGTCGATTTCGCACAGAGCCCGCTTGGAATCGGCGTTCATTTTCATCCTCCGTGGCGCGGGTCGAACACGTCGCGCAAGCCGTCGCCGAGCAGATTGAACGACAGGCTCACGAGCAGAATGGCGAAGCCGGGAATCGTCGCGACCCACCAGGCGTCGAGCAGCACGTTGCGCCCCGACGCCACCATGAAGCCCCATTCCGGGCTGGGCGGCTGCGCGCCCAGCCCGAGAAAGCCGAGGCCGGCGACCGTCAGGATGATGCCGGCCATGTCGAGCGTCGCGCGCACGATCACCGACGACGAGCACAGCGGCACCACGTAGCGCAGCAGCAGGCGCGGGCGCGAGGCGCCCTGCAAACGCGCGACGTGCATGAAATCCGCCTGCACGATGCGCAGCGTTTCGGCGCGCGCGAGCCGCGCATAGGCGGGCCACGCGGTAATCGAAATCGCGATCACCGCATTGATGACGCCGGGGCCGAGCGCGGCGGCGAAGGCGAGCGCCAGCACGATCTTCGGAAAGGCGAGGGCGATGTCGGTGACGCGCATCAGCACGTTATCGATCCAGCCGCCGAAGAAGCCCGCCGTGGTGCCCACCGCCAGGCCGACCGGCACGACGATCACGACCACGAGAATGGCGATCGACAGCGTGAGACGCGAGCCGTCGATCAGGCGCGAGAGAATATCGCGGCCGAGTTGATCGGTGCCGAGCCAATGCGATGCGGAACCCGGCGGCAGCAGACGGTCGGCCAGCACCTGTTGCAGCGGATCGTGCGGCGCGAGCAGCGGTCCCAGCGCCGCGACGACGATCAGCAGCGTCAGGATCGCGAGGCCGAACACCGACAGCGGATTGCCGGCGAAACGCCGCCAGCGCCGGTACGCGAGCCCGAGCGCGGCCTGTTTGCGCGAGCCTGGCGTGTCGCTCAGCAGCCAGGCTTTCCAGCGTCGGGGCGGGGCGTTCATCGGCCAGTCCTGCGTTGAATCGTCGGTGGAAGGAAGCACGGCGTGACTCTCCTGAATCTCAGCGGGCACGCGGATCGAACACACGGTAAAGCGCGTCGGTCAGCAGGTTGAGGGCGATGAAAGTGATGCCGATCACGAGCGTGCTGCCGAGCACGGCGTTCATGTCGGCGTTGAGCAAGGCGCCCGTCAGATAGGAACCGATGCCCGGCCACGCGAATACGATTTCGGTGAGCACCGAGCCTTCGAGCAGATAGCTGTAGGCGAGCGCGATCACGGTGAGGAGCGGCACGGCGATATTGCCGAACGCATGACGCCAGATCACGCGGCGCTCCGGCAAACCTTTCGCGCGCGCCGTCGTGATGTATTCCTGGCTTAGCTGATCGAGCATGAACGAGCGCGTCATGCGGCTCAGGTAGGCGACCGAGTAATAACCGAGAATCGCGGCGGGCAGCGCGATATGCGACACGGCGTTGAAGAACACGTCCCATTCGCCGGCGATCAGCGCGTCGATCAGCAGGCTGCCGGTGTGCGTGTCGACCATGCCGTCGAAAACCGGGTCGATGCGGCCGGGCCCGGACACCCAATGCAGCTTCGCGTAAAACAGCAGCAGGCCCATCAGACCGAGCCAGAACACCGGCACCGAACTGCCGATCAGGCCGACGAAACGCGCGACGTGATCGATCCAGCGGTTATGGCGAACCGCGGCGATCACGCCGAGCGGCACGCCGACCAGCACGCCGAGTAGCGTCGAGAGCGTGGCGAGTTCGAGGGTGGCGGGAAAGACGCGCTTGATGTCGTCGATCACTGGATTCGCCGTCAGCAGCGACATGCCGAGATTGCCGTGCAGCACGTCGCGCACGTAGATCAGGAATTGCACGGCGAGCGGCTTGTCGAGGCCGAGTTCGACGCGCATCGCGGCATACGCTTGCGCGGAGGCGCGGTCGCCCAGCACCGCCAGCACCGGATCGATCGGCACCTTGCGGCCGATCACGAAGGTCACCGCGAGCAGGCCGGCAAACGTGATCAGCAGCGTGAGCGCCCAGCGCAGCAGGCGCAAGGTCCAGCGCACGCTGCCGCGATCGGCGGCGAGCGCGCGCACGCGGTCGAATGCGCCAACGGGTGTAATCGGAGTGGACATGATTTTTCCTTGCCCGAAGCGCGGCGGCGAATGCCGCGAAGCCGCGCTTCAGGCTGTCGCGCTTACTGCTTCTTCAGATCGCGATACGACACGAGGTCGTTGATCGGGCCGACTTCGAGACCGCTCACGCCCGGACGGTACGCCACCTGCGCGACCTTCTCGAACATGATGACGAAGGGCGATTGCGCCAGCACTTCCTTCTGCATCGCCTGGTACAGTTGCGGGCGTTTCGCGCTCGACGGTTCGGCCAGTGCGGCGTTGGTCTCTTTCGTCAGTTGCGGAATGTCCCACGCGTTGCGCCACGCGAGCATCTTGTAGCTGGAGCCGTCGCCATTGTCGGGATTCCACGTGAAGCCCTGGGCGTTGCTGTGCGGGTCGATATAGTCCGCGGACCATTCGCCGATGTAGATATCGTGCTGACGGGCGCGATATTTCGCGAGGGTCTGCTTGTTGTCGCCCGGAATGATCTCGACCTTGATGTTGCCTTGCGCGAGATTCGCCTGCACGGCCTGCGCGATCTCGTTGTAGGGATAGTCGTTACGCACGTCCATCTTTACGGTGAAGCCGTTGGCGAGCCCGGCTTTCGCGAGCAGGGCCCGCGCCTTCGCGACGTTCTGCTGGTACGGGTTCGCAGTCAGCGCGCCGAGGAAGCCTTCCGGCAAGAAGGTTTCGTGCACCTTGTAAGTGGATCTGACCACGTGATTCTGGATGCCGTTGTAGTCGATCAGCCATTTCATGGCTTCCTGTACCTCGGGCTTCGCGAGGTTCGGGTTCTTCACGTTCAGGCCGAGGTACATCAGCGTCGCTTGCGGCACCGCCGTCACGCGCGCCTTGCCGCTTTTGGCGAGCGTCGCGAGGTCGTCGGGGCTCAGGTCGCGCGCCACGTCGACGTCGCCGTTTTCGAGCAGCAGACGCTGGCTCGCCGCTTCGGACACATGGCGCAACACGATGCGTTTCATCGCGAGCGGCACCCGGTAGCCGTCGAAGCGTTGCAGCACGATACTGTCGTTCGCGGTCCATTTGACCAGCTTGTACGCGCCGGAACCCGCCTCGTTGGTGCGCAGCCAGTCGTTGCCGAAGTCGTTGCCTTTCTGATGCGACACCAGGAGCTTCTGGTCGAGCACCGAGGCGGGCCAGGAGCCCAGCACGTTGAGCACGAAAGTTGGCGCGTATTTCTGATCGGTCGTCACGCTGACGGTGCTGTCGTCCACCTTTTTCACGCGTTGCAGCACGTTGTCTTTCGCGAGGCCGATGCCTTGCAGCACGGCCGCCGGTCCCTTGTCGAGCAGCACCGCGCGCTGGATCGACCACGCGACGTCGTCGGCGGTGAGCGGATTGCCCGAGTGGAACTTGAGGCCCGGGCGAATCTTGAAGGTGACGGTGAGGCCGTCGGGGCTGACCGTCCACGATTGCGCGACGTCGCCGTTGAACTTCGACGGATCGCGCAAATCGACTCGCACCAGCCGGTCATACGTATTCGCCACGTATTCTTCCGGCACGAGTTCGTAGATTTCGCCCGGATCGAGCGTGGTGAATTCGTCGAGCAGCGTCGCCATGACGAACATGTCCTTCGGCGTCGCCGCCTGGGCGGCACCGCCCGCCACCGACAGCGCCAAAGCCGACGCGACGGCGGCCACCGCCAGCGCATTGCGCAAAACCAGTTTCATACTCGCTCCGTGAGGAATGGTTAAACGGCAAGAAAGATGCGGACCTGCAAATACGATGTGACTACATCAGGCGCAATGGGCCGCTTTCGCTGTTGTCGATCAGCGGCAAGGCCAGCGAGCCCGGCAACTCGTAGTGCCACCATTCGCTCTTGATGTGCATGAAGCCCGCGGCATGCATCACGCCGAGCAACAGCATGCGATTGCGCTGGATGGGCTCCGGCAAACCGGCGTGGAAGTGCTCGGATTCGACGGTCATCGCGTCGAAGCCGGTGCCCATGTCGAGCGCCTCGCCGTTCGCATCGACCAGCGTCAGATCGAGCGCCGTGCCGCGGCTATGGTTCGAGCCGCGGCCGAGGTCGGCGATATAGGTCGGGTCCGGCAGGAAGTCCCACAGCACCTGTTGCGCTTGCGGCGGACGGTAGGCGTCGAAAATGCGCAGCGTCGTCCCGATGTGGCGCGCGAGTTGCACCGCGCGCCGCAATGCGGCTTCGGCCGGTTCCAGCAGCAGGCAGTGCGCGGCTCGGTAGATCGGCTTGCCGGTGAGATTGCGGTGCGTCGCGTATACGAGGTCGATGTCGACCCCATGCGTCGCGGGCGTGATCTCGATGAGTCGGTGGTCGGTCATGAGCGGTGAATGAAGGTTCAAAGATCGAACTGGTTGAGTTCGCCTTGCAGTTCGCGGTTGCGCGCGACGCGTTCGTCCAGCGTCGGCCCGAGCCGTTCGACGATGGCGGTGATGAGCAGATTGAACAGGCACGTGAGCGGCGCGAGCGAGTCCCAGAACTGGCCCACGTCGGTTTTCACCTGCAGCAGATCGGCGGCGAAATCCCTGGCCCACGGACAATAGATGTCGGTGACGAGCGCGAAGGGCAGGCCGCGGCGCGTGGCGGCCTCGCAATAGCGGCGCGCGATCATCGAGTAGGCGCGCGTGTCGGTGACGATCAGATACGGCGACGCGAATTCCGAGTTCAGCGAATCGACGTACGAGCCGGACATGCCGTCGGAATAGAAGACCCGCGGGCGAATATATTCGAGGTAGCTGTAAAACGCGTTGCTGATGCCGCGGGTCGATTGAATGCCCAGAATGTAGACGGCATCCGCGCTGGAAATGCGCTCGGCGACGCGCGCGAAGGTCGGCGATTGCGCGAGCTGGTAGACGTGCTGGATCGCGCCGATCTCGAGGTCGAGCGAGTGGGCGAGGGCGGGGCTGGGTGTGGGGCTGGCGGTCGGGCTGGCCGTGGCGCTGGCCGTCAAGGCGCTGCCGGTTTGCGGCGCCTGCCGCGCGTGCGCGGCTTCGCCGTGTTCACCCGATGCGCGGCGAAACGCGTCGAGCCGGTCGGTGATCATCCACGGACGGTCCCGGTGCGTGCCGCGCAGTTCGCGCTTCAAATCGTCGAGATTGCGGTAGCCGACGCTGCGCAGGAAGCGACCCACTGAAATGCCGCTCGTGCCGGCTTGCTGCGCGATCTGATCGGCGGTCTCGAGGCCGAGCCGGTCGAGATTCGCGAGCAGATAGCTGGCGATGCGCTTTGCGGTCGGCGTGAGTTCGGCGAAGCGTGCTTCGACGGTTTGCGCGAAAGTGGGCGGCATAGGGCGCTTGCTTCTTGTTAGTTGGCTGTCATTTTTTGGAGCGACGACATGCATCTAACAAAACCAATAAACCGAGCGCCAGTCTGGAAAAATAATCGGAGTGCGGGGATCGATAGGTTTTGGCGACGGAACGCGCGGCGTAGTCGTGCTCGCCGCCTTCGCGGTATGAGTGGCTCACGGGAACGGTGCCTCGCTTGGTCCGCGTCGAGGCGGACCGTCGATGCGCACTGCGCGCGCGTCCGGGCGGGATAGATCGTCATTGTCGGCTCGGGACAGTTCGAGGCCGCATGCCGCCGCAAGCCCAGGCCTGCTTTGCCGACCGACCGCGGTTCATGTTCATCCTCGCGAACCGCCGACACGACAGCTTTCCACTGTCCCCATTGCCGCTACTACTGTCTGTATGTACAGTGTTGGTCGAACCTCGCGCAATCGGCTCAGCCGAATCAACCACGCGCGGCCATGCTCGCGCACTCAATGGAGATCCATCCTCATGCCCGCTTCATCCAGTCAGGAGCACCATGCCTGAACAACTCTGGCTGCCCGGGCTCGAGGCGCCGCCTCCGCCGACGGACGGGCTTTTCTTCGCCGTCTTTCCCGACACGAGCACGGCGGCCGGCATTTCCGAACTCGCGCAGCAGCTTTGCGGACAGACGCGCGCGAGAAGCAAGCCGCTAGGGGCTGGCCGCTTGCACGTCACCTTGCAGCACTTGGGGAATTTCGCGGGTGGTTTGCCGCCAGCACTCGTCGACGCGGCGATGCGGGCAGCCGCGTCGATCAGCATGGAGCCGTTCACGGTCGAATTCGACGCGGTAACGAGCTTTGCGTCGAAGCCGCGGCCGGGGCCGTTGGTGCTGGTAGGAAGCGAGGGCGTCGTCGGGCTTCATGCGCTTCACGACGCGCTCGCGGAGGCGTTGCAAAACATCGGTTTCGGCGGCCGCGCGCATTCACCGGCCGCGCCTTATACGCCGCATGTCACGCTGGCTTACGGCATGCCCTGGGGCGCGGCGCGCCCGATCGAGCCGGTCTGCTGGAACGTGCGCGAGTTCGCGTTGATACACAGTTTGCTTGGACGCACGCGGCATATCGCGCTGGCGCGCTGGTCGTTGAAAGGCGCGGAGTAATGGCGCGCGGCGACTTCGCGCCCACTTCACGCCCACTTCGCGGCGCGCCGGCCTGCCCGTCTGACGAGGTTGGCCGGCGGCGCATCCGGCTAGAATCGGACCCGGCTAGAACCGGACCCGCCTAGAACCGCACCCGCCTAGAACCGCACCCGGCTAGAACCGCACGCCGGTTGCACAACCGCCGGCAAAGCCGCCGCCGCTTCCGCCCGCGCCGCCGCAGAACACGCCACAGCCGGACAGCGCGACCGACATCGTCGCCGCCACGAGCATCGCACGCAGGCATGACCGGAAAGCCGGCTTGCCGAGGCCGACAGCGAATGCGGCGGGGCGCGGGCTTTCAGCGGAAGCGCTAAGGGTATTGCTGGCGGGTAGCTCGAACGTTCCAGATTGCATGGCGTACATGACTCTTATCAGGGGTAAGCGGTAGTGAGAACCGCGCCGGTTGACGCAAGAAAAGCGGCGCGGCGGCGAACCCCGCAGCCTAGTTCACGCGTGCCGCCACTCATCTACGCGAAGTCCGAAAGTCCAGCGGATTTCTCCGGTCGAACAGGCGAAACCGCCCGTGCGCTCCCTGATAGAATGCGTGGGCCGCAACGTAGTGGATTGCCGATGAAATTGCTTGATGCGTTAGTCGAACAGCGTATTGCCGCCGCAGCCGCGCGCGGCGAGTTCGACGATTTGCCGGGCGCGGGCGCGCCGCTGCCTCTCGAAGACGATGCACTGGTGCCCGAGGAAGTGCGCGTCGCCAACCGGATCTTGAAGAACGCGGGCTTCGTGCCGCCGGCTGTCGAACAGCTGCGCGCGTTGCGCGATCTGCAAGCGGAACTGAACGCCGTGAGCGACCGGGTCACCCGTTGCCGTCTCCAGGCGCGCATGCTGGCGCTCGACATGGCGCTTGAATCGCTGCGCGGCGGCCCGCTGGTTCTGCCGCGCGAATATTGCCGCCGCATTGCCGAACGACTGTCGCAGCGCGCCGGCGAGCCCGATACCGCTGACGCGGGTTCGCAGTGAACGAGCCGTTTGTCCGCTCGGCCGCGCCGGGTTCCGCTTCCGCCGAATCCGACGGCGCGCCGAATTCGTCGGCTCCCCAGGCTGAGTCCGCATTCGTCGGACCGGGCGAACCCGCCAACGCCGCCAACCCCAATCCCGAGCCGGCCGCCGCAGCCGGCACGTCAAACCCGGTCGCCGCGCTCGACGTGACATCCGCACCAGTCTCAGAGCGCGACCGCCGCTTCATGGCGCTCGCCCAAGCCGCCGCCGAAGAAGCGCGCGCAGCCGGTGAGGTGCCGGTCGGCGCGGTGCTCGTGCGAGGCGACGAGGTCATCGGCAAAGGCTTCAACCATCCGATCAGCGGGCACGACCCGTCGGCGCATGCCGAAATGGCCGCGCTGCGCGCAGCCGCGCAAACCGTCGAAAACTACCGCCTGCCGGGCTGCGAACTTTACGTCACGCTCGAACCGTGTCTGATGTGCGCCGGCGCGATCATGCACGCGCGCATCGCGCGCGTCGTATTCGGGGCGCGCGATCCGAAAACGGGAGCGTGCGGCAGCGTCGTCGATGCATTCGCGAATCCGCAACTGAACCATCACACCACGGTGATCGGCGGCGTGCTCGAGGACGAATGCGGCGCGGCGCTCAAATCGTTCTTTGCCGAGCGGCGCCGCGCAAGCCGGGCAGCCCGCGCCGCGGCACGTAGCGAAGGCAGCGCCGAAGCCAGCAGCGCTTCCGACCCGGCCGAGCCGCTCTAAACCGCTCTAAACATCAACGTCCAACAGGTCTTGCCAATGACCGTTCATCGCACCATCGAATTGATCGCCCCGTCCGGTTATCCGAACGATCCTGAAGTGGTGCATCGCGCGTTGCAGCGCTTCCATGCGCAGGGGCATCGGGTTCTGGGCGTCGAGGCGACACAGCGCTGCTACCAGCGCTTTGCCGGCACCGACGGCGAACGCGCGGCCGAGCTGAACCGCCTCGCCGATCCCGCGCGCAAATTGCCCGACATCGTGCTCACCGTGCGTGGCGGCTACGGCGCGGTGCGCATCCTGCACGGCCTCGACTACGACGGCTTGCAACGGCGGCTGAGCGGCCGACCGGTCGCGCTGGTCGGGCATAGCGACTTCACCGCGATCCAGCTCGCGTTGCTGGCGCGCGCCGGCGTGAAGACTTTCGCCGGGCCGATGCTGATGAGCGATTTCGGCGCCGAAGATCCCAGCGAATTCACCATGCGGCACTTCTGGTCGGCGTTGACCAGGCCGACCATGACGGTGACGAGCAACGCGCCGCAAGCGCAGGCGGTCGACGTGTCGGGCACGCTGTGGGGCGGCAATCTCGCCGTGCTCGCCTCGCTGATCGGCACGCCCTATATGCCGCCCGTGCAGGGCGGCATCCTGTTTCTCGAGGACATCAACGAGCAGCCGTTCCGCGTCGAGCGGATGATTTATCAGCTGCATTTGTCCGGCATCCTCGCGCGGCAGCAGGCGCTCGTGCTGGGCGACTTCTCCGGCGGCAAATCCTACGAGTACGACAACGGCTACGATCTGCACGCCATGATCGAGCAGGTGAGGTCGGTGACCGGGGTGCCGGTCGTGACCGGCCTGCAATTCGGGCATGTTCCCAACATGCTGACGCTGCCGGTGGGCGCGGATGCGCATCTCGTCGCAAACGCGCACGGATTCAAGCTGACGCTGTCGGGTTATCCGCACCTGGCGTGACAGTCGGCGGATTCGGGCGGCATGCGTTTGCGAAAGCCCGCGATATTGTTGACAAAACTGGCCGTCAATAGACGGCCATTCCCTCGCTCAATTAAACGCCTACTCAAAGCAGCGCGGGCCAAGCGTGGCGCGCCGCCGGCCTGTCGCTCGTCCCGACCTTCCGGATTGTCCCTATTCAAGATAAAAATTGTTGACAATCTTTATGTCCATCCTATGATGACCAACATACCGAGACGCACATCATGTCCGACACAGATTCCGCCGCCGCGAGTCATTCGAAGCCCGAAGTCATCGCCGAGCGCATTCGCGCCGCGATCCTCGAGCATCGGCTTGCGCCCGGCGCCAAGCTGACCGAAGCCCAGTTATGCGAAGTCTTCGGCGTGAAGCGCGGTCCGATCCGGCAAGCGCTCGCGCAACTGGCCGCCGATCGTCTCGTCGATCTCGAACCGAATCGCGGTGCGTTCGTCGCGAGTCCGTCGTTGCAGGAAGTGCATGAGGTGTTCGAAATGCGCCGCATCATCGAACTGGCCGTGGTGGAAAAGATTTGCAGCGGCCACGGCGTGCGGCGCTTGAAGAACATCGGCGGCATGATCGGCCGCGAACGCAAGGCGTTCGAAACGCGTGATTTTCCGGCGTGGATTCGTCTGTCGGGCGAATTTCACACCGAGCTGGCCGGGCTCACCGGCAATACCGTGCTGTGCGACTGCCTGAACGGACTGGTGGCGCGCTCCACGCTGATTTCCGCGCTGTACGAGTCGCTCGGACGCAGCCCATGCTCGTTCGAGGACCACGCAGCGATTCTCGCCGCGCTCGACGCCGGCGATGCCAAGGAGGCGGCGGCGCTGATGGCGCGCCATCTGCAAAGCGTCGAGTTGAAGATGCTGGAGCGCCCCGCGCGCGGCGCGGCGGATCTGCATGAAGTGTTCGGCGCGCTCGACGGCGCGTCCAGGAACGAAGCCAAAGTGAAGTCGGAGCGAGGCTGAGGCGAGCGGTCGGCGTGCGCGCTTTGCTGGTGCGCGCCGCACTGAATTGAACTGAACCACACCAGTGTTGCAAGGCGGCTCGATGCGCGTGCTGCCGGCTTGCGCACGCGTGCGCCGCGAGCGGGTAGCGGCTTTCGAGCAACGAAGCATCGCCGGGAATCCGCGGTCCGAGGCGCTGCGATAAGCACAAGTGCATCAGTACGGAGACACCCGCGGCACGGCTGCCTGGATAGCGCCCGAGCAGGGCGCGACTGGCATGGCCGATGCAATGTCCTTCGATTCGCTATCGATGGTCCCTATCTCAAGGAGGAGTCATGGCTCAGTTCAGCGCAGCGCCCGGAAGTCCCGCAATTCCCCCAATCCCCGCTTACGAAGACGCCGGCGCGCCCGACGATTCGTCGATGCCGGCCGGCTACAGCGAGCGGCTGTATAACGAAGACCTCGCGCCGTTGCGTCATCAAACCTGGGGCGCGTACAACATCTTCGCGTTCTGGATGTCGGACGTGCACAGCGTCGGCGGTTATGTGTTCGCGGGCAGTCTGTTCGCGCTCGGCCTGACGAGCTGGCAGGTGCTGATCGCGTTGCTGATCGGCATCACGATCGTCAACGTGCTGTGCAACCTGATCGCCAGGCCGAGCCAGGCGAACGGCGTGCCTTATCCGGTGGCGTGCCGCGCGACCTTCGGCGTGCTCGGCGCGAATATTCCGGCGGTGATTCGCGGCCTGATCGCGGTAGCGTGGTACGGCATTCAGACCTATCTGGCTTCGAGCGCGCTGGTGATCGTGGTGCTCAAGTTCGTGCCGCAATTGCTGCCTTACGCCGACGTTCATCATCATGGCTTCATGGGTCTTTCGACGCTCGGCTGGGCCGGCTTCATGCTGCTGTGGGTCTTGCAGGCGCTGGTGTTCTGGCATGGCATGGAGACCATCAAGAAGTTCATCGACTTCGCCGGTCCCGCCGTCTACGTGGTGATGTTCATTCTCGCGGGCTACATGGTGTATCGCGCGGGTTGGCGCAACATCGGCATCAATCTCGGCGGCGTCAAATATCACGGCCTGCAAGTGGTGCCGGTGATGATCACGGCGACCTCGCTGGTGGTCTCGTACTTCTCCGGACCGATGCTCAATTTCGGCGACTTTTCCCGCTACGGCAAGAGCTTTCGCAGCGTGCAGCGCGGCAACTTCTGGGGACTGCCGGTCAACTTTCTCGCCTTCTCGCTGGTGACGGTGATCACGACCGCGGCCACGCTGCCGGTGTTCGGCGAACTGATCACGGACCCCGTCGAAACGGTGGGCCGCATCGACTATCCGACCGCGGTGATTCTCGGCGCCTTGACGTTCACCATTGCTACCATCGGCATCAACATCGTCGCCAATTTCGTCTCGCCGGCTTTCGACTTCTCGAACGTCGCGCCGCGTCTGATTAGCTGGCGCGCGGGCGGCATGCTCGCGGCGGTGGCGTCGATCTTCATCACGCCGTGGAATCTCTTCAACAACCCGGCCGTGATTCATTACACGCTCGACGTGCTCGGCAGCTTCATCGGCCCGTTATACGGCGTCTTGATCGTCGACTACTATCTCGTGAAGCGTCAGAAGATCGTGCTCGACGATCTGTACACCGTGGCGCCCACGGGCTCGTACTGGTATCGCAACGGCGTCAACTACCGGGCGGTGGCCGCGTTGCTGCCCGCCGCGCTCATCGCCGTGATCTGCGTGATGGTGCCGGCGCTCGACGGCATGGCGAATTTTTCGTGGTTCATCGGCGCGGGGTTGGGCGCGCTGTTCTATCGCTTGCTCGCACGCTGAGTGCGTGCAGACGCAACAGGAGTCGCTATGCGCATCAAACTGATCAACCCGAACACGACCCAACGCATGACGGATGCAATGGGCCGCTGCGCGCGTGACGTCGCGGCGCCCGGCACCGAAGTGATCGCCGTGAATCCGACGATGGGGCCGCCGTCGATCGAAGGCTATTACGACGAGGCGCTCGCCACGCCCGGCTTGCTCGCCGAGGTCATGGCCGGCGAGCGCGAGGGCTGCGACGGTTACGTGATCGCGTGCTTCGGCGACCCCGGCTTGTACGCGGCGCGCGAGTTGGCGCGCGGTCCGGTGATCGGCATCGCCGAGGCGGCGATGCACGCGGCAAGCGTGCTGGCGCCGGGTTTTTCCGTCGTGACCACCCTTGCGCGCACCTGCGGCATGGCGTGGCATCTCGCCGAACGCTACGGCATGAAGCGTTTTTGCCGCAACGTGCGCGCGACCGACGTGGCCGTGCTCGATCTCGACAAGCCTGGCTCGGCGGCGCGCCGCATCATCCTCGACGAATGCCGGCGCGCGCTTGCGGAAGACGGGTCCGACGCGATCGTGCTCGGTTGCGCGGGCATGGCCGAACTGTGCGCGGAAATCGAGGATGCGTTGGGTGCGCCGGTGATCGAGGGCGTGACGGCCGCGGTCAAATGGACCGAAGCGCTGATCGCGCTGCGTCTGTCGACAGCCAAGCGCGGCGACTATGCGCGGCCGCTGGCCAAGCGCTACGACGGCGCGCTGGCGTCGTTCAGCCCCAGCGGGGACGACGTGAATGCGCAACCGGCGCGCGGTCCTGCCGGGGTCTCTCTGGTCGATGCGCAAGAGAGTGCGGAGACCGCCGGTTTGCTGCGGGTAAACACGGGCGAACCGGGCGAGCACATACATTCAGTCTGACACGCACTATCTGCCGGGCTGTATGGGCGCGTCGGAGCGTTTTCGCTACACTGGTTCCACTCGTCGCGGGTGCGCGAAATGCTTTTGCCGCTGTTTTCCAGCGGTATTTGCGCGCCGCGCCAGCGTCAGCCGCCTGCTCGCCGCACGCTGGCTCACGCGATAATCCAGCGCGACTTTCATGTACCGTCACCACGCATCCGTCAAACCATGCCACTCGACCCGAACTACCCACGCGATCTGATCGGCTACGGCCGCCACCCGGTGCAGGCGAACTGGCCGGGGCAAGCGCGCGTCGCGGTGCAATTCGTCCTGAACTACGAAGAGGGCGGTGAAAACTGCGTGCTGCACGGCGATCCGGGCTCGGAGCAGTTCCTGTCGGAGATCGTCGGCGCGGCGTCTTTTCCGGCTCGTCACATGAGCATGGAGTCGATCTACGAATACGGCTCGCGCGCCGGCGTGTGGCGCATCCTGCGCGAATTCGAAAAGCGCGGCTTGCCTCTCACGGTGTTCGGCGTCGGCATGGCGATCGAACGCAATCCCGAAGTGGCGCGCGCCTTCGTCGAACTCGGTCACGAGATCGCCTGCCACGGTTATCGCTGGATTCACTATCAGGACATGTCGCCGGAGAAGGAGGCCGAGCATATGCGTCTCGGCATGCAAGCGATCGAGCGCGCGACCGGCGAGCGGCCGCTCGGCTGGTACACCGGGCGCGACAGTCCCAACACGCATCGTCTGGTGGCGGAATACGGCGGCTTCCTGTACGACTCCGATTACTACGGCGACGATCTGCCGTTCTGGATGGAGGTCGACGTAACGGGCGGCGCGAAGGTGCCGCAACTGATCGTGCCGTATACGCTCGACACCAACGACATGCGCTTCGCCAGCCCGCAAGGCTTCAACACCGCGGACCATTTCTTCACGTATCTGCGTGACGCATTCGACGTGCTGTACGAAGAAGGCGACGAAGCGCCGAAGATGCTGTCGATCGGCATGCACTGCCGCCTGCTCGGCCGCCCAGGGCGCTTTCGCGCGCTGCAACGTTTTCTCGATCATCTCGAACAGCACGATCGCGTCTGGGTGACGCGGCGCGTCGACATCGCGCGGCACTGGCGCGACCATCATCCTTATCAACCGGGCGGCCGCGGAGCGGCGGCATGAAGGCGATGCACTACACCCTGGCGCAACTCAACCGCATTCCAGCCGACGCGTTCGTCGCGGCGCTGTCGGGCATTTTCGAGCACTCGCCGTGGGTCGCGGAAATCGCCGCGCGGCAGCGGCCGTTCAGCAGCATCGACGAAATGCATCGCAAGATGTCCCACATCGTCGAAACGGCCGGCGAGGAGAAGCAGCTCGCGTTGATCAACGCTCACCCGGAACTCGCGGGGAAAGCGGCGGTGCGCGGCGAACTGACGGCCGAGTCGACGCGCGAACAAAGCGGCGCGGGGCTCGCTCAATGCACCCAGGAGGAATTCGACAAGCTGGTCGCGCTCAATCGCGCGTATCGCGTGAAGTTCGGTTTTCCGTTCATTCTCGCGGTGCGCGGCTATGACCGCCACGGCATCATCGCGAACTTCGAGGCACGCGTGAACAACAGCCGCGCCGACGAACTGCGCGCGAGCCTCGATCAGATCTACCGCATCGCACGTTTGCGGCTCGACGATCTGATCGACGCGTAGATCGTTAAGCGCGCGTCGCGATCCTCGAACCGAAACGTTTTCCCGGCATCAACCAACACCAAGGAAGATAAAGATGGCACTCCCGATTCTCGACCCTAACGCACCGGAATTCACGCGCCGCTATGTGAACCTGGCGGACCCGCGTCTGGGCGCGCAGGCGCTCGAGGCCAGCGACGAATTCTTCGCACCGAAGGAACGCATGCTGAATCCCGAGCCGGCCGTCTTCATTCCGGGCAAGTACGACGACCACGGCAAGTGGATGGACGGTTGGGAAACGCGCCGCAAGCGCGCCACCGGCTACGACTGGTGCATCGTGAAGCTCGCACGCGCTGGCGTGATCAAGGGGCTCGACCTCGATACCAGCCACTTCACGGGCAACTTTCCGCCTGCGGCTTCCGTGGAAGCCGCGCGCGTGACCGACGGCGTGCCGAACCAGTCGACACAATGGACCGAAATCGTTCCGTCCACCACCTTGCAAGGCAACAGCCATCACTATCACGAAGTCAGCGACGCGAATGCGTACACGCATTTGCGCGTGAACATCTATCCGGACGGCGGCATCGCGCGTCTGCGCGTGTACGGTCAGCCGCAAGTCGACTGGGCGGGCGCGAGCCGCACCGAGCAGTTCGATCTGGCCGCGATGGAAAACGGCGCGTATCTGGTCGCGGCGAACAACCAGCACTTCGGCGCGGCCTCGACGATTCTGATGCCGGGCCGTGGCGTGAACATGGGCGACGGCTGGGAAACGCGCCGCCGCCGCGAACCGGGCAACGACTGGGCGATCGTCGCGCTGGCGCAGCCGGGCGTGATCAGGAAAATCGAAGTGGATACGGCCCACTTCAAGGGCAATTACCCCGACCGCTGCTCGATTCAGGCCGCGTACGTGACGGGCGGCACGGACAGCTCGCTCGTCACGCAAGCGATGTTCTGGCCGGTGCTGCTGGGCGAACAGAAGCTGGAGATGGACAAGCAGCATGACTTCGAAAGCGAAATCGCCGCGCTCGGTCCTGTCACGCACGTGCGCTTTAACATCATTCCGGATGGCGGCGTGTCGCGTCTGCGTCTGTGGGGCACGCTCGCATGATGAAAACGCTGGCGATCGAACCGTTGACCAAGGAAGCGTTCGCCGCATTCGGCGACGTCATCGAACTCGAAGGCGCGAAGCAGATTCCGATCAATCTCGGCACGACGATCCGCTATCACGATCTCGCGAAAGTGGACGTCACCGACGAGAACGGCCGCACGCTGGTGAACCTGTTTCGCGGACAGCCGCGCACGTTGCCGTTCGAGGTGACGATGCTGGAGCGTCATCCGCTAGGCAGCCAGGCGTTCGTGCCGCTGAACGACAAGCCGTATCTCGTGGTGGTGGCGCCGGCGGGTGAACTCGACGCGCAGCGGATTCGCGCATTCGTGACGAGCGGCTGGCAGGGCGTCAATTATGCGAAGGGCGTTTGGCATCATCCGCTGATCGCGCTGGGCGAGGTGAGCGACTTCATCGTCGTGGATCGCGGCGGCGAGGGGCTCAATCTGAATGAGCAGGATCTGGCGGAATCGCTGTGGCTCACCGAGGATGCGTTGAGCGCGGTGACTGTTTGAAGCGCATTGCTTCGGCGCAGTGAGCGGGTTGTCGATGCTGATGCGAAAGCCCACGGCGCAGGCCGTGGGCTTTCGCTTTTGTGAGCGCAGGCGATGGATGGGATCGGCGTGTTCAGCCACGCTTGGCGAGTAGCGGTGAGCGCCCGATTACTTCACGCGCGCGTTCCGCCGGCTCAGGTGCGGAAAAGCCGGCGGCTTCGATCGCCGGTTTGAGTCCCTTGAACTGAAGGCTTTTTTTCGGTGATCGCAATGAGGTCATCCCGTCGTCCCATGCGTGCAGCATCTGCTTGGCGACGTTGCGCCATGGCGGCTCGTTGCGTGCCGCTTCGATCAACTCGTGACCGACTGCGACGGCCGAATCGCACAATGCTTCGACCATCTGCGCATATTGCCGCGGCGGAATCCCCATGCGGGTGTTGAAAAAACGCTCCAGTGTTTTGCCGGCCGCCCAGCTTTTGCGGCCGTCGATCGGAAGCCCCGGCGGGTTGGCGGCGAAACGCGGATAAGCCTGAGTCGTGACGATGTCGTAGACGGGCGTGAACGTGACGTCGTCCACCGACGTGTAGAGCAGCGCGATGTTCTTCGTATGACAGTCGGCGTTGCGCACGACATAGTTGGTCAGCAGATGCCAGCCGAGCCGTTCGAGTTGCTGCCGCATGCTGTCGCGATCGAGCAGATAGGCCTTCGCGGCATTGAGCATCTTTTCGCTGGTGGAGTTGTATTTCTCATGCGGCGGTAAGCCCAACAGGCCGCACAGGTCCTCGACACCATACGCCGGCAATCCGTGCGCATCCACGTCGAAACGTTCGACGATCAGCGCCCGGCCATCGTCCGACATCTGCGTACGCGCGACCGGCGCCACACCGAGCCGTTCGAGTACGCGCATCGAATGGAACTCGTTGAAGCCGAGAAACGGCGTGTTGTCGTCGGAGCCTTTGACGATATGGCGGCTCGTGCGAATCGTCGGTTTGCCCAGTGTCACCGGCATTGGCGTGGAGGTGCCGGGGGCCTGGGCTTGCGGCGCGATGAACTTCGGCACCGCGCCGGAAATGGCGGCGCGCGCGTAGTCGCGCACCAATGCGGCGAAATGCTCGGCCGTGTTGTCGCCGTGCAGAATATCCCGCACGTCCAGCGCTTGCAGGTCGGTGCCTGGCGGCATGCCCTCGGGTGTGACGGTGACGCGTCCGATCCCCATCGCGCCCACCACGGCCAGTAGCGAGAGATCGGTGCCGTCGAGCAAGGGCCCGAATTGTTCGCGAATCAGGTTCAGCAGATAACCTTCCGGCAGGTTCTGCCGGAAAAACGGATGCAGGTCGCGCGGCCAGCGCCACGCTTCTTCACGCACCGGCATGGTCAGGCTGACGAAGTCGGCGGCCGTCGCGTCGCGGTTGTATTTGAGGACATAGTCGTCACGCTCGCGAAACAGCGTGGCGACGTTCTTGCCCAGCACCTGGACGTCGAGCCTCATGAATTCTGATCCGGCATGCGTTGCTCGGCGAGGATGTCTTCGAGCGTGCGTGCGTGCCCATGCGCCACGACCTTGAGATCGTAGCCCGCCGCTTCGAGCAGGCGTACGAGGACGGACACGCTCATGTCGTTTTTAGCGAGCGTTTCCATGCGTGCGACCGTAGTGCGAGCAACACCGGCCCGGCGCGCCAGTTCTTCTTGCGAGAGCCTGGTTTCGCGCCGTATGGCGCGCAGCATATCGGAGACGTCAGCGAGATTGGTCATTTGTAGCCCCAAGGCCTCAATTTTCATCATTTCATCTTTATTGTAGCCCGTGAGCGACAAATCGTGGTCGAGAATTTGTATCTCAAGGGCTACAAACCAGCGGAGAAATTCGATTTTTGTGTCCCAAAGGCTACATTTATACGCAATGTCGCTGCGCAAATCCCAAAACAAAAATGGGTTCCCCGCTCGCGCGAAAAACCCGCCTCATACCTCACCGAAACCGGGCCTCCCGCCCGGCCATTCGACTACTTCACCGCACCGCCTTCGAACCACGCGGCGATCTTCATGCGCTCGTCGTCGGTCATGTGCGTGACGTTGCCGAGCGGCATCGCTTTCAACGTCACCGCCTGCTGATAAATCCGCTGCGCGTTCTGCGAGATTTCATCCGGCGTATCGAGCAGCACGCCGGCCGGCGCGCTGCCCATCATCGTCGGATGCGCCGAATGGCAGGCGGCGCAGCGCTGTTGCAGCACCGGCGCAATGTCGGCCACCTTGACCGCCGGCGCGTTCGCGGCCTGCGCTTGCGGCACCATCGGCTTGGGCATGGTCCAGAACAGCGCGCCGAACATCAGCACGACGCCGACTATCGGCAGATACCACAGCACCTGGCCGCGGTGACGCATCACGAAGAACTGGCGGATCAGCGCGCCGGCCAGCATGATGATGACGAGCACCGCCCAGTTGTACGGATGCGTGTAGGTCATCGCGTAGTGATTCGACAGCATCGCGAACACCACCGGCAGCGTGAAATACGTGTTGTGCACCGAGCGCTGCTTGCCGCGCTTGCCGTAGACCGGATTCGGCGTATCGCCCTTGAGCATCGCGTCGACCATCTTGCGCTGGCCCGGAATGATCACGAAGAACACATTGGCCGACATGATCGTCGCCAGCATCGCGCCCATGATGAGGTAAGCCGCGCGGCCCGCGAAGATATGGCACGCGAGCCACGTCGCGATCAGCACATAAGCGCCGACGCAGATGCCGAGCACCGTATCCCGGTTGCCGAGAATGCGGCACAGCGAGTCGTAGACGATCCAGCCCGCGGCGAGAAAGCCGAGCGCCGAGGCCACCGCGACCACCGGACCCATGTCGAGCACGTTCTTGTCGATCAGATAAGTCGTGGGCGAGAACAGATACAGCACGGTAAAGAGTGCAAAGCCCGACAGCCACGTGGTGTACGAGGGCCACTTCGACCAGTGCAGATCTTCCGGCATTTCCGGCGGCGCGACGGTGTACTTCTGCATGTTGTAGAAGCCGCCGCCGTGCACGTGCCACAGTTCGCCGAACACGCCGCGTTTGCGCTGGTTCGGGTCCTGCGGCGGTTTGAGGCTGTTGTCGAGCGCGACGAAATAGAATGACTCGCCGATCCATGCGATCGCGGCGACGACGTGGAACCAGCGAATCGCCAGATTCAGCCAGTCGGTGATAAAGCCTTCCATGAAACTCCTCCACTTCTGATTCGTTTTATCGCGCGACGACGCGAGTGCCTTGATTGCCTTTTCAGGGACCCGCCGAGCGCGGGTAATCGGCATGCAACGCGTGATCGCGCGGAATGCGGGGTGAAAGACGCGGTGCGCTCAGTTCGCACGGCGCCGTTGTTCTGGGCACGCGGATCGCACGTCCCCATGACGTGTTTCCTCAACTGCCTCGATACGTGCTGTACGACCACGGCGACACCAGCAGCGGCACGTGATAGTGCGCGGCGGGGTCGGCCACGCCGAAGCGCAGCACCACACGGTCGACGAAACGCGGCTCCGGCACCTTCGTGCCGATCGACGCGAAGTAATCGCCGGCGCCGAATACGAGTTCGTATTCGCCCGCGACGAG
Source organism: Paraburkholderia terricola (assembly GCF_003330825.1). Classification (NCBI taxonomy): domain Bacteria; kingdom Pseudomonadati; phylum Pseudomonadota; class Betaproteobacteria; order Burkholderiales; family Burkholderiaceae; genus Paraburkholderia; species Paraburkholderia terricola. The sequence continues at coordinate 2,202,177 of NZ_CP024941.1, read as the reverse complement.
TGCGTCGCCTTCGAGCAGCGGCTGATCGCAGCGGCCGTCGCTATTGGTGAGAGTGGATTTGAGCGCGCGGCGCGTGTCGCCCGAGAGCGCGAAGAGTTCGACCTTGATGCCCGCGCCGGGACGGCCGTTCGCGGTGTCGAGCACATGGGTAGTGAGCTTTCCCATTCGCAATTTTCCTTATGTGAATGCGAGGTTTCGGCGGCGGCCCGATCCAGATACGGTTGCGGCGGATCGAGGCTCCACGTCAGTGGCTACATACCCGTCGGCGAAATGAAGCGAGCGCCGTGGCATCCATTGTAAAAAGCTTGTTCGTGTCGGTGCGCGCGAGATAGGAAAGATAATAGCTGGCGCATGACGGACACTCCGCTGAAAGCCGCCACGAGCCGTTTCGTTCGACCCGTGCAGTGGATTCGATCGTAGCGGGGCCAAAAAAGACCCACTATATCGCCGGCCTGAAGTTGGGTATCGCACCGGCGCGAGTTGTCAGCGTTATTTTGGCCGTCGAAGGTTACGGCTGTGCGCCGCAGCAAACGCGAGTCGAACCTTAGCCTAACCCGACTCACGCGCGGCGCCACCCGAAGACGGCGCAAACACGCTGGGTAACCGGGCCAACGGCGTTCGACGGAACGCGGCGGCACGGCGAGCGTGCCGTCGCATCGCGTTCGAACGGCTTTGCACGGCAAGCATGAAGCGGAGAAACGAATGACGATGGAGCAAGCGGTCAACGAGCCGAAAAGAACGATGCTGGTGAAGCACGCGGACGTACTGGTCACGATGGACGGCGCGAGGCGCGAACTGCGCGACGGCGGCCTGTATATCGAGGACAACCGCATCGTCGCGGTCGGCCCGACGGCGGAGTTGCCGCCAAGCGCCGACGAGGTGCTGGACATGCGCGGTCAACTGGTGATTCCGGGGCTCGTCAACACGCATCACCACATGTATCAGAGCCTGACGCGCGCGCTGCCCGCCGCGCAGAACGCCGAGCTGTTCGGCTGGCTGACGAGTCTCTACAAGGTGTGGGCAAACCTCACGCCGGAAATGATCGAAGTCTCGACGTTGACCGCGATGGCCGAGCTGTTGCTCTCCGGCTGCACGACCTCGAGCGATCACTTGTATATCTACCCGAACGGCAGCCGGCTCGACGACAGCATCGCGGCCGCGCGCCGGATCGGCATGCGTTTTCACGCGGCCCGCGGCAGCATGAGCGTGGGCCGCAAAGACGGCGGCTTGCCGCCGGATTCGGTGGTGGAACGTGAAGCGGACATCTTGCGGGACACGCAGCGACTGATCGAGACGTATCACGACGAAGGGCGTTACGCGATGCTGCGTATCGTGGTCGCGCCATGCTCGCCGTTTTCGGTGAGCCGCGATCTGATGCGCGAATCGGCGGTCATGGCAAGGCAATACGGCGTGTCGCTGCACACGCATCTCGCGGAAAACGTCAACGATGTCGCGTACAGCCGCGAGAAGTTCGGCATGACGCCGGCCGAATATGCGGAAGACCTCGGCTGGATCGGCCATGACGTTTGGCACGCGCACTGCGTGCAACTCGACGAAGCCGGCATCGAACTGTTCGCGCGCACCGGCACGGGCGTCGCGCACTGTCCGTGCTCGAACATGCGGCTCGCGTCGGGCATCGCGCCGGTCAAGCGGATGCGTCTTGCGGGCGTGCCGGTGGGATTGGGCGTCGACGGTTCGGCATCGAACGACGGCGCGCAGATGATCGCGGAAGTGCGTCAGGCGCTGCTGTTGCAGCGAGTCGGTTTCGGCCCGGATGCGATGACCGCGCGCGAAGCCCTGGAAATCGCGACGCTCGGCGGCGCGCAGGTGCTCGGTCGCGACGACATCGGCGCCTTGGCGCCGGGCATGGCGGCGGACTTCGTGTCGTTCGATCTGCGTCAGCCGCTCTTCGCGGGCGCGTTGCACGACCCGGTCGCGGCGCTGGTGTTCTGCGCGCCGTCGCAGGTGAGCTACAGCGTGATCGGGGGCAGGGTAGTCGTGAAGGACGGACGGTTGACGACGCTGGAACTCGGACCGGTCATCGAGCGGCACAACCGGTTGGCGCGGACGCTTTACGAAGCAGCGGCGTAAAACCGCAAGAACGGCAAGCGATGTTATCGGCATGCATGCAGCCTGGATGCCGATAACGGAGCGCCAGGGTTTCAGGGCTTGTCGATCAACGTCCGGGTCGCCTCGGCGACCAGACCGCGCAGCCAGCGTACTTCGTCGGAGTAGTGCACGCGTTCGTGCCACAACTGGTAGTACTGCATCGGCGGGAAATCGAGCGGGGCGGGCACCACGGTGAGCGGCAGGAACTTCGCGTAGTAGTCGGCAAAGAGACGCGTTGTCGTGAAGATCAGATCGGACTTGATGAGCACATACGGCGCCAGGTTGAAGTACGGCAACGTGACGACCACGTGACGCTTCAGGCGCTCACGCGCGAGGTGCACGTCGATCGCGCCGCGCTGGCCCACCGAATACGGAGTCGGCGCGAGATGCGGTGCATTGAGGTACTGGTCGAGCGTGAGCCCGCCGCGTTTGGCGAACGGATGCGCGTTGCTCATCAGGCAGACGATCTGATCGACGAACAGATTCGACAGATGCAATTGCTCCGGCGGCTCGGGCCAGTTGCCGACCACGATGTCGAGCTTGCCGTCTTCGAGCGCGAGTTCATAGTCGAAGGCGGGGCCGAGCGAATGGAATTCGAGCGTCGCGTTCGGCGCGGCCTGGCGAAAGCGTTCGACCACTGTCGGCACGAACAGCACGTTCAGGTAGTCCGGGCAGCCGATGCGATAGCAGCGGATCGAGGTCGCCGGATCGAAGTTGTGCTGCTGGAACTTGATGCGCTCGATTTCGCGCAGCGCGTTCTGCACCGGTTCGAGCAGGCGCAGGCCGTATTCGGTCGGCACCATGCCGGATTTGCCGCGCACCAGCAGCGGGTCGCCGGTGATGTCGCGCAAACGGCGCAGCGCGGCGCTGATGGCGGGTTGCGATTGATTCAGCTTGACGGCGGCGCGCGTCACGCTGCGCTCCATCAAGAGGGTGTGCAAGACGCGTAGTAGATAGGTATCGATCGCCTCGCGTTGCTGGCTCATGACTTCTCCGAAATATATGTTCTGGCTGATCGAATGGGCGTGTGGGTATATGCGTTTTAATATGGACGAAAAACCGCGTCAAGGGTGGCATACCCGCAAAGCAAGCAGTGGCGCGGGTTTGCGGGAATTTTGAAGGCTCGACTGAGTGGGTCGAATTAGGTATCGTCATCCGGTTGTGGTGACGGATCGTCTGCCGGCAAGGCGGGCGGACGCGTTGTAACCGGCAGTCACCGACGTACTACGGAAACACATGAGCGACTCTTCTTATAGCGACGGCGCCGCCGCGCAGCCGGCAACGACGCCGGAACAGGCGGCGCCCCGGCTGGTGCTCGAGGGCATCACCAAACAGTACCCGGCCGTGCGCGCCAACGACGACGTCACGTTGATCGTCGCGCCGGGTGAAATCCATGCCGTGCTCGGCGAAAACGGCGCCGGCAAGAGCACGCTGATGAAGATCATCTACGGCGCGGTGCGGCCCGACGCCGGCGAGATCCGCTGGGAAGGCGAGGCGGTCGAGATCGCGAGCCCGGCGGCCGCGCGCAAGCTCGGCATCGGCATGGTGTTCCAGCACTTTTCGCTGTTCGAGACGCTCACGGTCGGCGAAAACATCGCGCTTGCGCTCGACGAGCCCTTCGACCTGAAGACGCTGTCCAAGCGTATTCGCGAAGTCTCCGCCGATTACGGCCTCGACATCGACCCGCAGCGTCACGTGCATAGCCTGACGGTGGGCGAGCGGCAACGCGTGGAGATCGTGCGCTGTCTGTTGCAGAACCCGCGCCTGCTGATCATGGACGAACCGACTTCGGTACTCACGCCGCAAGCGGTGCGCAAGCTGTTCGAGACGCTGCGGCGGCTCGCCGCCGAAGGCTGCAGCATTCTCTACATCAGCCATAAGCTCGACGAGATCCAGGAACTGTGCGACACCGCCACCGTGATGCGCGGCGGCCGCGTGACCGGTCACGTGAAGCCGAAAGAGGAAACGCATGCGTCGCTCGCGCAGTTGATGGTCGGTCATTCGCTGCCGGATTACACGCGTCGTGAACACAAGCCGGGCGCGGTGCTGCTCGACGTGCAGCGGTTGTCGGTGACGAGCGACGATCCGTTCGGCACCTCGCTCGATAACGTGTCGTTCGGCGTGCACGCCGGCGAGATTTTCGGCATCGCGGGCGTATCGGGCAACGGGCAGGCCGAATTGCTGTCGGCGCTCTCGGGCGAAAAGCGCGGTGTGCGCGCCGATGCGGTCACGATTTGCGGCAAGGCGGCGGGGCGGCTCGGCGCGGGCGCGCGGCGCGCGCTCGGCTTCGGCTTCGTGCCGGAAGAGCGGCTGGGCCGCGGCGCGGTGCCGGCGATGACGCTGTCGGAGAACGCGCTGCTCACCGCGCATCGGCAGCAGATGGTGAACTCCGGCTGGATCAAGGCGGGCGCGATGCGCGCGTTCGCGAGGCGCTGCATCCAAGCCTTCGACGTGCGCTGCGGCGGCTCGGAAGCGTTGGCGCAAAGTCTCTCCGGCGGCAATCTGCAGAAATACATCATGGGCCGCGAGATATTGCAGTTTCCCAAGGTGCTGGTGGTCGCGCAGCCGACCTGGGGCGTGGACGTCGGCGCGGCGGCGTTCATTCGTCAGCAGTTGCTGGATTTGTCGGCGCGCGGCGTGGCGATCCTGGTGATCTCCGAGGAACTGGAGGAACTGTTCGACATCTGCGACCGGATCGCGGTGCTCGCGCGCGGCAAGCTCTCGCCGGTGCGCGCCACCGGCGCGACCAACGCCGAGGAAATCGGCCGCTGGATGGCGGGCCTGTTCGGCGACCGCGAGGGCGCGGCGCCTTCGGCGGAACAGCCGGCGCACGCCTGAAGCGAATCGGCACGGCCAGAACCCAACATAACGACACGCTACCCATGATTCTTCCGTATCGACTCGAAGCGCGCACCACGCCCTCGCGCGCGATGCAGCTTGCCGTGCCGCTGATCGCCGCGTTGCTCACGCTCGCGATCGGCTTTCTGATCTTCGGCCTCGTCGGCCGTGATCCGCTGCAGGCAATGCACGCGTTTTTCATCGAGCCGCTTGCCAGCGTGAACGGCTGGTCCGAACTGCTGCTGAAAGCGTCGCCGCTGTGCCTGATCGGCCTCGGCCTCGCGATCGGCTATCGCGCCAACGTCTGGAACATCGGCGCGGAAGGGCAGATGCTGCTGGGCGGCATCGCCGCGAGCGGCGTCGCGATCTATTTCGATCAGGCCACCGGCTGGTGGATTCTGCCGACCATGATGGCGGCCGGCGTGCTCGGCGGCATGGCGTGGGCCGCGATTCCCGCGCTGCTGAAAAGCCGCTTCAACACCAACGAGATTCTGGTCAGCCTGATGCTCACGTATGTGGCGACGCAACTGCTGATCTATCTGGTGAGCGGCCCGTGGCGCGATCCGCAAGGCATGAATTTCCCGCTCTCCGAAATGTTCAGCGACGACGCGCTGTATCCGACTTTTTCCGGCGACTGGCACTGGAAATGGCTGCGCGGCACGCGTCTGAACGCGTCGCTGTTCGTCACGCTGATCGCGATTCCGCTCGTGTGGTTGTTCATGCGCAAGAGCTTCGCGGGCTACCGGATGAACGTCGGCGGTCTCGCGCCGCTCGCCGCGCGCTACGCCGGTTTCTCCGACAAGAAAACCATCTGGACGTCGCTGCTCATCAGCGGCGGCCTCGCGGGCCTCGCCGGCATGGGCGAGATTTCCGGCCCGATCGGCCAGTTGCAGGCCACGTGGTCGCCGGGCTATGGCTTCACCGCGATCATCGTCGTGTTCGTCGGACGGCTGCATCCGCTCGGCATCGTGCTCGCGAGCCTGCTGATGGCGCTGCTGTACCTCGGCGGCGAAGCGGTGCAGACCTCGATGCAGTTGCCGCAGGCGCTCTCCGGCGTGTTCCAGGGGCTTCTGCTGTTCTGCCTGCTGGGCGCCGACCTGTTCGTGAACTACCGCGTGCGCCGCCGTTCGCTGGCGCCGCAGGTTCACTGATCGGCTCACTCGCTCATTCGCCGATTGGCTCGCTGATCGGCTGACTCATTGGCTCACTGATTTTTCACGCCGGATCTCATGGATATTCAACAAGCCAGCGCGCTCACCTCGAGCGCCGTCACCGCCGCGATTCCGCTGATGTTCGCGGGCGCGGGCGAACTCGTCGCCGAGAAGTCGGGCGTTCTGAACCTCGGTGTCGAAGGCATGATGCTGATGGGCGCGGTGACCGGCTACGCGGTCACCGCGATCACCGGCAACCCGTGGCTCGGCGTGCTCGCCGCGATCGGCGCGGGTCTCGCGATGTCGCTGCTGTTCGCGTTCCTCACGCTCACGATGCTTGCCAACCAGGTCGCCACCGGCTTGTCGCTGACGATCTTCGGCATCGGCCTGTCCGCCTATGTCGGCAAGCCGTACACGTCGGCCGCCGTGCGCGAGACGATCGGAACATGGACCATTCCCGGCCTCTCGAAGATTCCGGTCATCGGTCCCGCGTTCTTCAGCCTCACGCCGCTCGACTATCTCGCGTTCCTGATGTTCGCCGTGATCGGCTGGTTCCTCTATCGCACGCGCGCGGGCCTCGTGTTGCGCTCGGTCGGCGAATCGCCGCAAGTCGCGCATTCGGTCGGCTTTCCGGTGGTCGGCGTGCGCTACGGCGCGGTGGCCTTCGGCGGCGGCATGGCAGGACTCGCGGGCGGCTATTACTCGATCGTCAATCTGCATTTGTGGCAGGAACAGCTCACCTCGGGCCGCGGCTGGATCGCGCTCGCGCTGGTGGTGTTCGCGACGTGGCGGCCGGGTCGTCTGCTGATCGGCGCGCTGCTGTTCGGCGCCGTGACGGGCCTGCAGTTTTACGCGCAGGCGATCGGCGTGCCCGTGCCGACGCAATTCCTCGCGATGCTGCCGTACGTCGCGACGGTCGTCGTGCTGGTGCTGATTTCGCGCAACCCGAACACCATTCGCCTGAATGCGCCAGCATCGCTCGGCAGGCCGTTTTTCTCGGCGGGCTGATTGCGCAGCGAGGCGCACGTTTCATTGATTCGACACACTCACATTCGACAGACACGACAGGAGAAAACATGAAGAGAAGCAATCTGCTGACCGCTTTCGCAGGGGGCGCGGCGTCGCTGGCGCTGGGGGCGGCGTTGAGCGCGCCGCTCGCGCAAAGCGCGCAGGCCGCGGAGGCGCCGGGCGTCGCGTTCGTCTACCTGGGCAATCCGGGCGATGCCGGCTGGACCTTCGCGCACGATCAGGGCTCGAAGGAAGCCGAAGCGAAGTTCGGCGGCAAGGTCAAGATCACCCGCATCGAGAACGTGCCCGAATCGGCCGACTCCGAGCGCGTGTTCCGCGATCTGGCGAACAAGGGCAACAAGATCATCATCGGTTCGAGCTTCGGCTACCAGGATTTCGAACTGAAAGTCGCGAAAGATTTTCCCGACACCGTGTTCCTGCACGCAACCGGCTACAAGAAGGCGCCGAACTTCGGCACCTACGACGTGCGCATGTATCAGGGCGCGTATCTGGCCGGCGTCGCCGCGGGCTACGTGACGAAGACCAACACGCTCGGCTTCGTCGCCTCGGTGCCGATTCCCGAGGTGATCCGCAACATCAACGCGTACACGCTCGGCGCGCGCTCGGTGAATCCGAAGGTGCATACCAAGGTCATCTGGATCAATAGCTGGTTCGATCCGGGCAAGGAGAAGCAGGCCGCTGAAACGCTGATCGGCCAGGGCGCCGACGTGCTGCTGCAAAACACCGATTCGAGCGCCACGCTCGCGACCGCATCGGCCAAGCACGTGCACGCGTTCGGCTGGGATTCGAACATGAAGAAGTTCGGGCCCGACGCGCACCTCGGTTCGGTGGTCGCGCACTGGGGCGTGTATTACAACGCGGCGATCCAGCAGGTGCTGGACGGCAAGTGGAAGAACGATCCGGTGTGGTGGGGGATTCCGCACAAGGCCGTGGATCTCGAAGACCTGAACACGTCGGCGCTGCCGGCCGACGCGCAGAAGAAGGTCGCCGCGAAGCGCGACGAACTGGCGGGCGGCAAGTGGGACGTGTTCGCGGGCCCGATCAAGGATCAGGCGGGCGCGGTGAAGGTGCCGGCCGGCAAGACGCTGACCGATCCCGAACTGCAACGTCTGAACTGGTATGTGGAAGGCGTGGACGGCTCGCTGCCGAAATAAATAAGCCAGGGGCTCGCGACCGACGCGCGTGGTGATCGGCGGGCAAGCGCTTTTAGCACGCTGTGCAAGGAGCTGCGTCCAATGCGGACGCAGCTTTTTTCGTTTCGGCGCTTCGAGTTTTGCGTTGCGGGTAGGCGCAACGCCGCGTTACTCGATACGCAAGCCGACCTTGATGGTCACCTGCCAGTAAGCGACTTTGTCGTCCTCGATCTGGCCCCGCGTTTCCGTGACTTCGAACCAGTGCAGGTTGCGCAAGGTTTTCGACGCTCTGGCGATCGCGGTGCTGATGGCGTCGTCGATCGATTTGGTCGACGAACCCGTGAGTTCGATCTGCTTGTAGACGTGGTCTGACATGAACTTCCTCCTTTCCTCTTCGTGGGTGTCCAAAAAGTATAGGCAACGGATCGCGCGCGCCGCCGGCACCGTTCGCCGTTCGAACGAGCGTTGTCGCACGTCGCGTACCCGATAAATGGGGCGGGTGGCGAACGCGAGGCCAGGCGGGCCATTCGCCACGCCTTCGTGGACGCGCGGCCCGCGCCGCGCGGCGCTGAGGCCCGGCCGCAGGCCGCGCGCGCAGGTTAAATTCGCGATAACCTGCTAAAATATGCGGTTTTTCGCCGATATCACATTCAAAGGGACGCGCCGTGCTGTCTACCGCCAATATCACCATGCAATTCGGGCCAAAGCCCCTCTTCGAGAACATCTCGGTCAAATTCGGGGAAGGGAACCGCTATGGCCTGATCGGTGCGAACGGCTGCGGTAAATCCACCTTCATGAAGATTCTCGGTGGCGATCTGGAGCCGAGCTCGGGCAACGTGATGCTCGAGCCGAACGTGCGCCTCGGTAAATTGCGCCAGGACCAGTTCGCTTATGAAGACGTGCGCGTGCTCGACGTCGTGATGATGGGCCACACCGAAATGTGGGCCGCGATGACCGAGCGCGACGCGATCTACGCGAACCCCGACGCCACCGACGACGACTACATGCACGCCGCCGAACTCGAAGCGAAGTTCGCCGAGTACGACGGCTATACGGCCGAGGCGCGCGCGGGTGAGCTGCTGCTCGGCATCGGCATCGCGATCGAAGACCACAACGGCCCGATGAGCAACGTGGCGCCGGGCTGGAAACTGCGCGTGCTGCTCGCGCAGGCGCTGTTCTCGAAGCCGGACGTGCTGCTGCTCGACGAGCCGACCAACAACCTGGACATCAACTCGATCCGTTGGCTGGAAGACGTGCTGAACCAGTACAACTCGACGATGATCATCATCTCGCACGATCGCCACTTCCTGAACCAGGTCTGCACGCACATGGCGGACATGGATTACGGCACGCTGAAGGTCTATCCGGGCAATTACGACGACTACATGCTGGCGAGCACGCAGGCGCGCGAGCGTCAGCAGAACGCCAACGCGAAGGCGAAGGAACGCGTGGCCGATCTGCAGGACTTCGTGCGCCGCTTCTCGGCCAACAAGTCGAAGGCGCGCCAGGCCACCAGCCGTCTGAAGATGATCGACAAGATCAAGATCGAGGAATTCAAGCCGTCGTCGCGGCAGAACCCGTTCATCCGCTTCGAGTACGAGAAGAAGCTGCACAACATCGCGGTGGTCGCCGAGCGCATCACGAAGAAGTACGAGCGCACCATCTTCAACGACTTCAGCATCAGCGTGCAGCCGGGCGAGCGGATCGCGATCATCGGCGAGAACGGCGCCGGCAAGACCACGCTGCTGCGCGCGTTGCTCGGCAAGCTGCAACTCGACCACGGCACCGTGAAGTGGGCCGAGAACGCGAACGTCGGCTACATGCCGCAGGATACCTACGAGGAATTTCCCGACGACGTCACGCTGATGGACTGGATCGACACATACCGCAAGGAAGGCGACGACGAGCAGATGGTGCGCGGCACGCTCGGCCGGCTGCTGTTCAATGCGGACGATATCCGCAAGTCGGTGAAGGTGCTGTCGGGCGGCGAGAAGGGCCGCATGATCTGGGGCAAGCTGATGCTGGGCCGCCACAACGTGCTGCTGATGGACGAGCCGACCAACCACATGGACATGGAGTCGATCGAATCGCTGCAAATCGCGCTCGACAAGTTCGAAGGCACGCTGATTTTCGTCTCCCACGACCGGGAGTTCGTGAGCGGACTGGCGAATCGCATCATCGAAGTGAAGACCAACGGCACGCTGAACGACTTTGGCGGCAACTATGAAGATTTCCTGTTGAGCCAGGGCGTGCAGTAAGGTTTTCAAGCCTCTCGCCCAGGCGTCATGTGACACAGCCAGGCCCGCTTCCTCGAAGCGGGCTTTTTTCATGGCCCGAAGATTGCGCACAGTCAGGCATCGTGGCGCTGACTAGAATGGAAAGACCAATCCCGAGCCACGGACGGACCATCATGAAGACCTACGACAAGCTCTATATCGACGGCAAATGGATCGCGCCGTGCGGCACCGGCACGATCGACGTGATCGACTCGGGCACCGAGGAGGTCATGGGCCGCATCCCGGAAGGCATCGAAGCCGATGCGGAAAACGCGATTGCCGCCGCGCGCGTCGCCTTCGACGCCTGGGCCGCGACGCCGCCCGCCGAACGCGGCGACTATCTGCGCAAGATCGCAGCGAACCTGAAGGCGCGCACCGACGAACTGGCCGCGCTGATCGCCGGCGAAGTCGGCATGCCGTTGAAACTCGCGCGCGCGATTCAGGTGGGTAGCCCGATCTACAACTGGGGTGCCTACGCGAAGCTCGCAGCGGAGTTCCAGTTCGAGGAGCGCGTCGGCAATTCGCTGGTGGTGCGCGAGCCGGTCGGCGTGGTGGCGGCGATCACGCCGTGGAACTATCCGCTCAACCAGATCACGCTGAAGGTCGCCGCGGCGCTCGCCGCGGGCTGTACGGTGGTGCTCAAGCCGTCGGAGGTCGCGCCGTTGAATGCGTTCGTGCTCGCCGAGGCGATCCACGAAGCCGGCTTGCCGGCCGGCGTGTTCAATCTGGTGAGCGGTTACGGACCGGTGGTGGGCGAGGTGCTCGCGAGCCATCCGTCGGTCGACATGGTGTCGTTCACCGGTTCGACGCGCGCCGGCAAGCGGGTGTCCGAGCTGGCGTCGGCGACGGTCAAGCGCGTTGCGCTCGAACTCGGCGGCAAATCGGCCTCGGTCATCCTCGACGATGCGAATTTCGCGGCAGCGGTGAAGGGCACCGTCGACGCATGCTTCCTGAACTCCGGGCAAACCTGCTCCGCCCACACGCGCATGCTGGTGCCCGAGGCGCGCTACGACGAAGCGCGCGCGCTCGCGAAGCAGGCCGCCGAGGCGTACGTGGCCGGCGATCCGCGCAACGAGACGACCCGGCTCGGACCGTTGGCTTCGGCGCTCCAGCAGTCGCGTGTGCAGCAATACATCGCGAAGGGCGTCGAGGAGGGCGCTGAACTCGTGACCGGCGGGACGGGTCTGCCGGATGGTTTATCCAGAGGCTTTTTCGTGAAGCCGACGGTATTCGGCCGCGTGCATCCGAAGGCGACGATCGCGCAAGAGGAAATCTTCGGCCCGGTGCTCTCGATCCTCACGTACAAGGACGAGGAAGAAGCCGTGCGAATCGCCAATGATTCACCCTATGGACTCGGCGGCGCGGTATGGGCCGGCAGCGACGAGCGCGCGGCCGGCGTCGCGCGGCGCATTCGCACAGGCCAGGTCGACATCAACGGCGGAGCGTGGAATATGGCCGCGCCGTTCGGCGGTTTCAAGCAGTCGGGGTTTGGGCGCGAGAACGGCGTCTATGGACTCGACGAATACCTCGAGTTCAAATCCATGCAATTCAAGCTGTGATCCGCATGACCGGCGTCAACTAGGCATCACAAGCGCTGAAGTCGCGAACAGGCTCGTTGATCCAGCGCAACGCAAGCCGCACCCGGCGGTCGATTATCTGCGTTTCGATAGTCACCGCTCGGGGCGCCATGCTCACTTCTCATTCCTTTCCACCGCTCGTCATCCGCGGCCGCTCGTTACTGCCTATCGTGCAGGGCGGCATGGGCGTCGGTATCTCCGCCCATCGCCTTGCCGGCAGCGTTGCCCGCGAGGGCGCGCTCGGCACCATCGCCAGCATCGACTTGCGCCATCACCATCCCGACTTGCTCGAACGCTGCGCTCAGTCGCCGGACCGAGCGACTCTGGAGCAGGCGAATCTGACCGCGCTGGCCCGCGAGATTCATGCCGCGAAGGCACTCAGCGAAGGCCGCGGCATGATCGCCGTGAACGTGATGAAGGCAGTCAGCGCGCAAGCGGACTACGTGCGCGTCGCGTGCGAGAGCGGCGCGCACGCGATCGTCATGGGCGCGGGTCTGCCGCTCGATTTGCCGGATATGACCCAGGGCCACGACATCGCGCTGATTCCGATTCTCTCGGATAGCCGTGGCGTCGCGCTCGTGCTGAAGAAGTGGATGAAAAAAGGCCGCTTGCCCGACGCCGTGGTGATCGAACATCCGGCGCACGCAGGCGGCCATCTCGGCGTCACCCATCTTGCCGACATGCACGATCGACGCTTCGACTTCGCGCGCGTTCTCGAGGAACTCGAGACGGTCTTTACCTCGCTCGGCCTGAAGCGTGACGACGTACCGCTGATCGTCGCGGGCGGCATCAATAGTCATGAAGCGGTGCGCGAACTGCTCGACGCCGGGGCGAACGGCGTGCAACTCGGCACGCCGTTCGCCGTCACAGAGGAAGGCGACGCGCATCCGAACTTCAAGCGCGTGCTGGCCGAAGCCGCGCCCGAGGACATCGTCGAATTCGTCAGCGTGACGGGGCTGCCCGCGCGTGCCGTGAAGACGCCGTGGCTGGTGCGCTATCTGCGCCAGGAAACGAAGATCCGCGAGAAGGTCGGCGCGCTCAAACATGCCTGTCCGACCGCGCTCGAATGCCTGAGCGTGTGCGGCTGGCGCGACGGTATCGAGAAGTTCGGCCACTTCTGCATCGACACGCGGCTCGCCGCGGCATTGCGCGGCGACGTCGCCAACGGCCTGTTCTTCCGCGGCCGCGAGGCTTTGCCGTTCGGCTCGGCCATTCGCAGCGTGCACGATCTGATCGAACTGCTGCTGACCGGCGCAACGCGACCGTCGGTCGCAGGGCGCTGGGCGTTTTTCCTGGGTTGATACCGGTCAACGTAGGGCCTGACGAGAGCTTCGACAATCCCCATATCCACACCAACAAGAGGGGAATCACATGAAGCACTCGTACAGAAACGTTCTCGGGCTGAGGATCAAGGCCGCCGCCGTCGCGGCGAGCCTGTTATGCGCGGGCCTTCTCGCGCCGCAGGCGCAGGCCGCGGGCGACGATCCGATCAGCGGCATTCACGCCGGCGACGTGCTGGTGCGTTTGCGCGCGATCAGCATCATGCCGAACGTGGACACCATGCAATCGCTGTCGGCGCTCAACGTGGGCGTGAACAACGCGATCGTGCCGGAACTGGATCTGACTTACATGATCCGCGACTATCTCGGCGTCGAGCTGATTCTCGCCACGTCGCGCCATCAACTGACGTCGAGCCTCGGCAATCTCGGCGGCGTGAACGTGTTGCCGCCCACGCTGCTGCTGCAATATCACTTCAACCATGCCGGGCGCATTCGCCCCTATGTCGGCGCGGGCATCAACTACACGCTGTTCTATAACAATGGCGCGAACGTGGGCGGCCAGCCGATCTCGGTCACCAATCACAGCTTCGGCCCCGCGTTGCAGGCGGGCGTGGACGTGCAGGTGACCAGGTCGCTGTTCGTCAATGCGGACATCAAGAAGATCTGGATGCATACGGATGCGTCGCTCGGCGGTCAGTCGCTTGGCCGCTTGAGCATCGATCCGGTGATCGTGGGGTTGGGTGTCGGCATGCGGTTCTGAGCGCCGCCGCGAGGAAGAGGGAGAGGGACTACAGCTTGTCGTTCTGAAAGCGCATGGCGGTGCCGTCCTGCTCGATCCGCACCCACACCGCGCGCTTTTCCTCGTCGCTCAGAAACACCCAGTTGGAGACCTCGGTGGCGGTGCGGCCGCAGCCTTTGCACACCTCGTCGAAGAGCGTGGAGCAGACGCCGATGCAGGGGCTGTCGGGTAGGTCATGGAGATTCGAAGCCATCGGAAACCTTGGGGCGAAGAAGCGAAGTTCCGCTATGTTAAACGATGCGGCGCGCGCCCCTTGCCCCGCTTTCAGCGCGCGATGCTGTAGCCGATGCGCGCCATCCAGTGCTGGCGGTTGTTGTAATCCAGCAGATCCTCGCCATAACCGTTGAAATAGCCGACCCACAGATAGCCGCCCCACGCGCTGCCCAGCAGTTTGGCGAGCGGATAGGTGAATTGCGTGTCGATGCTGCCGTACCAGTGCCTGGTGCCCTTGCGCAGGGTGGTCGCGAGTTGCCAGCCGTCCGGGCTGCCGTATTTGACCAACAGGTCGACGTAGCCGCGATAGTCGGCGATGTCGGGGTTGCTGCTCTTGCCGAGGTAGTAATAGATTTTCGGCGAGACGCTCAGATGATTGCCCGTCAGATCGCCGAATTCCCACGTCGGCCGGATAAAAGGCATGTTGATGCTGCGCGAGTCCGCGCCGCCTTTGCCGTTCGATTCGTGGCTCAGCCCCGCGGCGAACCCCATGCGCGTGAACCACGAACTGCGCCAGCCCGTGTCCGGCACGTAGTAGAAGAATTGCGGACTATAAGTCGTATCGCGAAACGGCCGCGAGTCGGCGGACAGGTTCCAGATCGAGGTCTGCGTATAGGCGAAATAGACGTTGTCGAGAAAGGCTTTCGAGCGCAGATCGTCCGGCATCATGAGGCGGTATTTGAAGCTGAATTGCAGCCGCGCGTTCGTATCGCCGTTGTGGCCGGCGGCGATGTACATCGGGTCGTAATAGGAGACGTGGGCGAGCACGCCGCGTCCGGGCGTGGCGAGCGAGTCGCCGGGCGGCGACATCGCGTCGCCGGTCGGGCCGTCGACCGCCGCCGCGGTGGCCGCGGCTTGCGCCGGGGTGCTCGCCTGGCTTTCCGTGCGTTCGGCCTGGGCGATCGCGATCTGTTGCGGCCCGCGGTTGATTGCGACGAGCGCCGGCGAGGCGTCGAAGCCGACCGGATCGATCCGCACTTCGCCGCGCGCCCACTCGGGCCACGGCGCGGAGAAGCGGACCTTGCGGAACTGGCCGGGCCTCAGGCGCAGCGTGTCGGGCACGCCCGCTTCGCGCTGCAAGTCGAGCGGTTGCGGCGATCGTTCGGCGCCGTTCAGTCTCACGCGGATCGTCGGCGGCACGGTGACGGTGAGGGGTTTGGCGTCGTCGGCGGAATAGAGCAGCGTGATCTGCAACGGTTCGTTGGCGGCGGCCACGCGCGCCGGCTGCAGCATGGCGACGGTCGCCCGGGCCTCGCGCGGCGTGACCGCGGTTGCGGCAATGACGACGATGGCGAGGAACGGAAACAGCGGCGCGAAGGGTGACGTGCGGCTTGATGTGCGGCTTGACGTGCGCGCGCTGGCACGGCGAGTTCGAGGTGACTTGAGACGGGCGAGGCGATTGAGCGAAACGGCGAAACGCATGGGCTGTCGTCCAGGGAGCAAGGGCAGCGGGCGAAACGGCGCGGCGGGTGTCGAATCGCGACAGGGCACCGGCACGCCGGAACGCACGCGCGGAAGCGCGAGGGCGCGAACGTGGCACAAAAAGGCAGCGGCGCGATGCGCGGCCGCTGCCGCGAGCTTGAGGCCCTGGCCGGCGGGGCGCGGGCCGAGGGCGGCGTCGCCGATTATGGCGAAATACTCAGGCGATGCTCGCCAATTTACTTCATCCGGAGCCGGGGGCGCGAAAAGGTCGCGTGGGTTGGCTGATGGTCGAGCCTTGGGGCGTGGCTTCGTAGCGCGGCTTCAGAGGCCGGTTTCATAGCGCGGCTTCGTAGCTTGGCTTCACAACCCGACTTCATAGCGCGACTTCTTAGCCGGCTTCATGGCCGGGCTTCGCAACCCGACTTCACAGCCCGACTTCACAGCCGACTTCACAGCCGACTTCACAGCCGACTTCATGGCCCGGCTTCATAGCCTGCTTCACAGCCGACTTCATGGCCCGGCTTCATAGCCTGCTTCACAGCCCTGCTTCAAAGCCAAGCTTTCCAGCCAAGCTTCATCACCCACACCATCAACCCGCTTCATTCTCCGAACGCCAACTGCCACAGCAGCGTGCCGTTGATCACGAGGATCAGCGTGGCGCACAGCCACGCCAGCACGAGCGGCACGCCGCGCACGCGCCAGTCGCCCATCAGCCCGGCGTTCGACGTGTAGCGGATCAGCGGCACCACCGCGAGCGGCAACTGCAGGCTCAGCACCACCTGGCTTGCCACCAGCAATTGATTCGACCCGTGCTGGCCGAACAGCGCGACCGCGAAGAGCGCCGGTCCGATCGCCAGCGCGCGGGTGAGCAGCGCGCGCTTCCAGCGCGGCAGGCGGATGCGCAAAAAGCCTTCCATCACCGCCTGACCGGCCAAGGTGCCGGTGACGGTCGCGCTCAAGCCGCACGCGAGCAGCGCCGCCGCGAACAGGATGCTGGCCCAGGGCGTGCCGACCAGCGGCGCGATCAGCCGGTGGGCGTCGGCGAGATCGGTGATGTCGCGATGGCCGTTCGCATGGAACACCGCAGCCGACACGATCAGCAGCGCGGCGTTGATCACGAAGGCAAACGAAAGGGAAGCGAAGGTATCGATATTGACGACGTGCAACGCGGCCTTGATCTCGGCGTCGCTGCCGCCCGGTGCGTGCTGCTTGACGAGCGCGGAGTGCAGATAGAGGTTGTGCGGCATCACCGTCGCGCCGACGATGCCCGCCGCCAGCCACACCATGCCCGCATTGCGCAGCAACTCGGCGCTCGGCACCGTGCCGGCCAGCGCGGCGTGCCAGTCGGGATCGGCCAGCGCCAGTTCCACCACGAAACACAGGCCGACGAAACCGATCAGCGTCGCGATCACCGCTTCGAGCTTGCGGCCGCCTTTCTGCTGGAGTGCGAGGAGCGCGAACGTGCAGACCGCCGACATCAGCATCCCGACCGTCAGCGAGACGCCCAGCAGCAATTGCAACGCGACGGCGCTGCCGACCACCTCCGCGACGTCGCACGCGATGATCGCGACCTCGCTCGTCAGCCACAGGAACAGCGTGCCGCGCCGGCCGGTCCGCTCGCGGCAGACCTGCGCGAGATCGCGCCCGGTCACGACGCCGAGGCGCGACGACAGCCATTGCAGCAGCATCGCCATCAGGCTCGACAGCAGCACCATGCCGAGCAGCCGATAGCCGTAGCCCGCACCGGCGCCGAGCGCGGTCGCCCAGTTGCCCGGATCGACATAGCCGACCGCGATCAGCGCGCCCGCGCCGACGAACGAAAACCAATGCGCCGGACGTGCCGGCCCGCCATCCGGCAGACGAGGGCGGCGATTGGGGCGCAACGCGAATGGATTGGTGTTCATCGATGCCCTGAGCGTAAAGACTGCATGGCTTCGCAAGCCACGTGCCCGCGGCGGGTCGGGCACGCGGGGGCGGCGAGAGGTCCGGCGCGGCCGCGGGATTGCCGGCGCGTTGTCGTTCGGATCTCTGGCCGCTATTGTGCGCCGACGAACGCGAGGCGGCTCGCGCTTGCCGAGACGCTAGCCGGTTCGCATAAAGATGCACAAACGGCGCGGGAATCGACGCACGAACCGACGCTGGAACGATGTAGGAACGGGGCACGAACCGACGCGGGAACGGCGCACCAACCGACGCACCACGGCGCACAAACCGACGCAGCAACAGGGCACCAACCGACGCGCAAACGGCGCACAACCCGTCTCTCCGCCGCCGCTTCCAACGAGCGCGACGCAAGCCCCGAACGCCGCGACCGAAGCAAGAGAAGGCCGCGACCGAAGCAAGAGAAGGCCGCGCCGCCGCCGTCGATCTTTTTTTCGGGTGGACACGCGCCGATAACCCGCTAAAATTGCGCGCAATTTTCCAGCGCGCGGCTTACGCTGTACCGTTTGCGCGACAGGCGGGCATTTTTTTTGGACCGCGCAATAATTGATGGTAGTTTTCGGATTTTTCAGGGGAGCCGTGTGCGCTGTGCCGCGGCATGGGTGGCGACGGTCGGCTCGCGCCGGCCACGATCGGAGAACGGAATGAAAAGACGGGTAGTGGGGCAAGTGGCGGCGCTGGTCGTGTGCGCGGCGCCGTGGTTGACGGCCGTTGCGAAGGATACGCAGCTGAACGTGTATAACTGGTCCGATTACATTGCCAAGGACACCATTCCGAACTTCACCAAGCAGAGCGGCGTTCAGGTCAAATACGACAACTACGACAGCGACGACACGCTGCAAGCCAAGCTCCTCACCGGCAATTCCGGCTACGACATCGTCGTGCCGACCAGCAATTACGCCGGCAAGCAGATCGCCGCGGGCATCTTTTCACCGCTCGACAAATCGAAGCTGCCGAACCTCAAGTACCTCGACCCCTCGCTGATGGCGCTCGTCGCCGGCGCCGATCCGGGCAACAAGTACACGGTGCCCTGGGCTTACGGCACGACCGGCCTCGGCTACAACGTCACCAAGGTCCAGCAGATTCTCGGCAAGAACGTGCCGCTCGATAACTGGGACGTGCTCTTCAAGCCGGAAAACATCTCGAAGCTGAAGGCCTGCGGCGTGTCCGTGCTCGACGCGCCGGACCAGATGTTCGCCGCCGCGCTGCACTACATCGGCAAGGATCCGATGAGCACGAACCCGGCCGACTACCGCGCCGCGCTCGCGATGTTGAAGAAGATCCGTCCGTACATCACGCAGTTCAACTCGTCGGGCTACATCAACGACCTGGTCGGCGGCGACGTCTGCTTCGCATACGGCTGGTCGGGCGACGTGGTGATCGCGAAGCACCGCGCGGCCGAAGCGAAGAAGGCCTACAAGATCGAGTACTACATTCCGAAGGGCGGCGCCCCGGTGTGGTTCGACGTGATGGCGATTCCCAAGGATGCGAAGAACAAGGAAGCCGCGCACGAGTGGATCAACTACATCGAAACGCCGCAGGTTCACGCCGCGATCACCAACGCCGTCTACTACCCGAGCGCGAACCTCGAGGCGCGCAAGTACGTGGACAAGGACGTGGCGAGCGACCCGGCCGTGTATCCGCCGCCCGACGTCATCAAGACGCTGTTCCTGCTGAAGCCGCTGCCGCCGGAAGTCCAGCGGCTGCAAACGCGGCTGTGGACTGAATTCAAGTCCGGCCGCTGACCCGCGGCTTCCATGAACGGGTAAGCATCATCATGAAGCCCTCGGTGTTCACCGGGGGCTTTGTTCGTCAAACGCCGGAGTAAAGCATTGTGATGAGTAGTGACCAGTCGGGCGCGCTGGCAGGGTCGGCCGCGCCGTCGCCGGGCCTTAACGCGGCTACGGGCGACGCAGCCGATAACTTCGTCCAGATCGTCGATGTCGTGAAGAAGTTCGGCGAGACCGTGGCGGTCAAGGGGGTCAACCTGTCGGTGAAGAAGGGCGAGCTGTTCGCGCTGCTCGGCAGTTCCGGGTGCGGCAAGTCGACCTTGCTGCGGATGCTGGCCGGCCTCGAAAGCGTGACCTCGGGCAAGATCCTGATCGACGGCGAGGATCTCGCGCAATTGCCGCCGTACCGTCGGCCGGTCAACATGATGTTCCAGTCGTACGCGCTGTTTCCGCACATGACCGTGGAGACGAACGTCGCCTTCGGTCTGAAGCAGGAAGGCGTGCCGAAGGCGGAGCTCAAGGATCGCGTGCAGGCCGCGCTCGATCTCGTGCAGATGAGCCGCTTCGCGAAGCGCAAGCCGCATCAGCTTTCCGGCGGTCAACAGCAGCGCGTGGCGCTCGCGCGATCGCTCGTCAAGCGGCCGAAGCTGCTGCTGCTCGACGAGCCGATGTCCGCGCTCGACAAGCAGATCCGTCAGCGCACGCAGATCGAACTGGTCAACATTCTCGACAAGGTGGGCGTGACCTGCATCATGGTCACGCACGATCAGGAAGAGGCGATGACGATGGCGAGCCGCCTCGCCGTGATGAGCGAAGGCGAGATCGTGCAGCTCGGCACGCCGCATGAGGTGTACGAGTATCCGAACAGCCGTTTTTCGGCGGAGTTCATCGGCTCGACCAATCTGTTCGACGGCCATACCGTCGAGGACGAGCCCGATCACGTGTTCATCGAAACGCCCGACCTGTCGTGCCGGCTGTACGTGAATCACGGCATCACCGGTCCGCTCGGCATGCCGGTGACGATCTCGGTGCGGCCCGAGCGCATCGCGCTCACGCGCAAGCCGCCCGAGGGCGCGTACAACTGGGGCAAGGGCGTCGTCACGAATATCGCTTACATGGGCGGCTATTCGCTGTATCACGTGAAGCTCGAAGCCGGCAAAACGGTGATCGCGAACGTGACGAGCCTTGCGTTGACGGAAATCGATCCGCCTACCTGGGGCGACGAAGTGTATGTGCGCTGGAGCGCATCGGCCGGCGTGGTGCTGACGTCATGAAGCGCTCGCTCAATGCCTTCGCAAGCTGGCCGGTGCGCCGCTTCAATCTGACCGGCCGCACCGCGGTGGTGGCCGGCCCGTTCATCTGGCTGCTGCTGTTTTTCCTCGTGCCGTTCCTGCTGGTCGTGAAGATCAGCTTCGCCGATTTGCAGCTTGGCATTCCGCCCTACACGGAGTTGACGAACTTCGCGGAAGGCGCGCTTCGCATCACGCTCGACTTCTCGCATTACGCGTTTCTGCTCACCGACAGCCTCTATTTCGCGACCTATGTGAATTCGGTGGTGGTCGCCGCGATTTCGACGGTGCTGTGTTTGCTGATCGGCTATCCGATGGCGTATTACATCGCGCGCTCGAATCCGGCGAGCCGGAATCTGCTGATGATGGCCGTGATGCTGCCGTTCTGGACGTCGTTTCTGATTCGCGTGTATGCGTGGATCGGCATTCTGAAGAACAACGGCTTGCTGAATAACTTCCTGATGTCGATCGGCGTGATTCATACGCCGATCGAGCTGTATCACACGAATACCGCGGTGTATATCGGCATGGTGTATTCCTACCTGCCGTTTCTCGTCATGCCGCTGTACGCGCATCTGGTGAAGATGGACATGACCTTGCTGGAAGCCGCTTACGACCTCGGCGCGAGGCCGTGGAAAGCGTTCTGGCAGATCACCTTGCCGCTGTCGAAGAACGGCATCATCGCCGGTTGTCTGCTGGTGTTCATTCCGGCGGTGGGTGAGTACGTGATTCCCGAATTGCTCGGCGGCGCGAATACGCTGATGATCGGCCGCGTGATGTGGAATGAGTTCTTCGACAATGCCGATTGGCCGATGGCCTCCGCGGTGACGTGCGCGATGGTGTTGCTGTTATTGGTGCCGATGGCGTTTTTCCAGTACGCGCAGGCGAAGGCGATGGAGGAAAGGCGCTGATGAAGCCAAACCGGGTTTTGCAGTTCATTGCGTTGGGGCTGGGCTTTCTGTTTCTGTATGTGCCGATCGTGAGTCTGATCGTGTATTCGTTCAACGAATCGCAACTCGTGACGGTCTGGACGCGCTTTTCCACGCGCTGGTATGCGGCGTTGCTGCAGGATGAAGAACTGATCGCGGCGGCGTGGCTGTCGTTGCGGGTGGCGCTGCTGACGGCGTTTGCGTCGGTGATCATCGGCACGTGGGCGGGCTTCGTGCTGGCGCGAATGGGACGGTTCCGCGGTTTTACGCTGTACACGGGGATGATCAATGCGCCGCTGGTGATTCCCGAGGTGATTCAGGGGATTTCGCTGCTGCTGCTGTTCATCGAAATGGCGAAGTGGTTCGGGTGGCCGGCGGGGCGTGGCATCTTCACGATCTGGATCGGGCATGTGATGCTGTGCATTTCGTATGTGGCGATCATCGTGCAGTCGCGTGTGAGGGAGTTGCATCCTTCTCTCGAAGAGGCCGCGCTGGATCTCGGGGCGACGCCGCTGCGGGTGTTTTTCTCCATTACGTTGCCGCTGATTTCGCAGGCGCTTGTTTCGGGGTGGTTGTTGTCGTTTACCTTATCGATCGATGATCTGGTTTTGTCGGCATTCCTGTCCGGGCCTGGGTCGACTACGCTGCCGCTGGTGGTTTTTTCTCGCGTTCGGCTGGGGTTGAATCCTGAGATGAATGCGCTGGCTACTTTGTTTATTGCTGTGGTTACTGTTGGGGTTGTGGCGGTTAATTATTTTATGCAGCGGGCGGAGAGGAAGAGGGTTGTAGTGGGGTAGCCGGTTTTTTTTTGCCTTTTTCGGCGGTTGGTTGGGTTGCTTGTGGTGGTGGGCTTTCCTTGCTTTGTTAGTGGTCTATTGGCGTTGCCCCTGTGCGGGGCAATGCTCTCAACTTAAGCCCCGCTGCATCAAGCGAGTTTGTACGCGAGATGGAAGTGGGGCTTGGCTTTTCTGGGTGGTCTTGGATAGGAGCGTGAGGGCTGTATCCGGCATCGGGTCTGGTGGATCATTTCCAGCACACCGGCGAGGCCGTCCAGACAGCGCTGGATGCGCAGAAGACACGCGCCGAGGATGGGCTTGAGTGCGCCCAGTGCATACACCCGGTTAGGACGGCTGGCATGTCTGTCGTCGTGCGGCGCATCGAGATCGCTGAGCAGTGTGCACAGGTTGTCGGCGAGGATTTTTGCGCCGAAGTCCTGCTGTAACGCCAGGTAATCGAGGCCTGTGACGGCTTCCAGCCGCAGCCGGTGCTTGAGTCGTTTGAATGCTTCCTCGACCCGCCAGCGCTGGTGATAGAGCGCGCCGAACGATGCCGCCGGATAACGCCCGCCATCGAGCAGCGAGGTCATCAGCACACGCACGCGACCGCCCGGCGTGACGTCGCGGATCAGGCGCACAGTCGTGGGCGTACGCGCCAGTTCATAGGCGCGGGCATCCGGTTCGCTGGGCGCTTCCAGTGTCACCACATGCTCGGCTTTACCGCTGCGGGTAAAGGCGCTGACGCATTTCCAGTTACGCGCATCGACGCGCATGCAGAACGGGATTTCGCGCTGTGCGAGCGCCGCCACCATCGCGTTGCCGATATAGCCGCGATCGAGCAGCAGCAGGTCGGTATGCGGTTGCAGTACATCGAGGGCTTCGAACAGCATCTGCCGCTCGCCGCCGTCGGCGGGATGAAGTGCAGCGTGCAGGGTCAGTTCGGAACCCGGCAGGAACAGCGCAAACGCGTAGTGATCGGCGCGCAGTTCATGGCCGCGACGCGTGCCCACACGCAGGCGGCTACCGTCAGCGGCGACCAGCCTCAGGCCGTGCCAGCGCATCGAATCGATATGGGGTTGGGCCAGCGAGATCAGGCGGGCGCGGGCCAGTTCGAACAGTTCGGCAGACACTCCCCGTCGCGCCTTGCTGAAGGCCTGTGCGCTGACAGCGCGGGTGCGCCCGCCGCTGCTTCCCAGTGCGCCGAATAGCGCGTCAAGTTCGGCCTGCACACTGGCGCACATGCCGGACATCATCAGCGCGGCCATGCGCGGCAAGGTCAGTGTGCGATTGCGGGTAAAGGCAGTGGGAGAACGACGCACGCGATCGGCGAGCGCCGGATCGAGCAGGAAATCGGAGAACTCAGCCAGAAGCCGCGAGGACGCTGGTATTTGAGTTCATATCGTTGATTTATCAGTGAGTTATGCGATGAAGTTTACAGGGGCAATGCCTCGTTTACAAGCTCTTTGAGGCTTAAGTTGAGAGCATTGCTGTGCGGGGCGGCACCTACTTTTCTTTGCCGGCCGCAAAGAAAAGTAGGCAAAAGAAAGCGGCTCACACCGCTAATTCTTAAGTGGGTCTCCTGGCTTGGAGGGGGCAGTGGTGCATCTGGAATCGGTGCTCTCGCGCATTCCGCACTGGTGACACAGCAGTCATTTTTCCGGCGGCGCTGCGCGCGCCGTCGCGGTGCTTCTTCCCTCCGTTTCGGCGTGTGGGCCAGGCGAAGCCGACGGCTCCCACGGCGGGAGAATTTCCATTGTTTTCCGGGGCAGACCCATTCTCGACGCACGCAGTGCGGGGAGCTAATGACGGCTTGGTCACTTACGCGAAATATGACCAACGGCCGGTCGCATCGATGCACGCAAATGGGAATGTCGCGTTGTTACCGAAATGGGCTTTGCGCAGCAACGAGCGTCCATCGCAGCGGACCATTCCCATGAAGCACCGCGACGGTGCCAGTAATCTGATGGCGCACCGAGGAACGGAGCAACTCGCCCGTTCCGTAAAGCGACGGCTGGCATGCAGCGCAGACGGTTTGAAAAAGTACGGCTCCCGCGAAACCTACCCGCGGTTCAAATGAAGCACTGCGACGGCGCGCGCAGCGCCGCCGGAAGAATGACTGCTGTGTCACCAGCGCGGAATGCGCGAGAGCACGGATTCCAGATGCACCACGATCCCCTCCAAGCCAGGGAACCCACTTAAGAATTAGCGGTGTGAGCCGCTTTCTTTTGCCTACTTTTCTTTGCGGCCGGTGTACAGACCGGAGACATAGCTGACAGGTGTGCGAGGACATGGTTGACACTTCCGGGTACGAAAACGCCCGGTCCCGACCATGCCCTGGAACGCAAGAGACACCATGAGCCTCAGACAGGAATTTGTTCATCTGGCCAGTCAGCGCACGCTCACGGTCACCGAACTGTGCGAGCGCTTTAACATCAGCCGGCAGACCGGCTACAAATGGCTCAGACGTGGCGAGGACGCGCTGGCGGATCAGTCGCGGCGCCCTGCCAGCAGTCCCTCAAAGACCACCGTTGAGATGGAGCAGGAGGTGGTGCGCCTGCGTCAGGCACACCCGCGCTGGGGCGGCCGCAAGATCAGCCGGCGCCTGCGGGATCTGGGCTTTGAAGCGGTGCCGCAGCCCAGCACCGTGACAGCCATCCTGCACCGGCACAATCTGATCCTGCCGGCCGGTTCAGCGATGAGTGAACCCTGGAAGCGCTTTGAGCACGAGCAGCCCAACGTCCTCTGGCAGATGGACTTCAAGGGACACTTCGATACCCTCGAGCAGGGGCGTTGTAGCCCCCTGACGGTGCTCGACGACCATTCGCGCTTCAGCATCCTGCTGCGCGCCTGTGGGCCAACCGATACGGCCACGGTGCAGGCGGGCCTGCGCGAGGCATTCGGCCACTACGGCCTGCCGTTGCGCATCAACACCGATAACGGTTCGCCATGGGGTTCACCGGGCAGCCCGGGGCAGCTCACCGAACTGGCCGTCTGGCTGATCCGGCTGGGGATCCGCATCAGCTACAGCCGGCCTTACCATCCGCAGACCAACGGCAAGGACGAGCGGTTTCACCGCACGCTGAAGGCCGAAGTGCTGAACGAACGGAGCTTCGCCACCCAGCAGCACGTGCAACGCGAACTGGACCGCTGGCGCACCATCTATAACTGCGAGCGCCCGCATGAGGCGATCGGCATGGACACTCCGATGAGCCGTTACCAGCCGAGCCCGCGGGCGTTTCCATCGGTCCTGCGCGAGCCGGAGTACGGCCCGGATGACGTGGTGCTGCGGGTCAAGGCAAATGGCGAGCTACGCTTTGAAGGACGGCGCCTGAAGGTCTCGAAAGCACTTTACCGGCTGCCGGTTGCAGCACGCGCAAAGGACGGCGAAGACGGCGTATTTGAATTCTGGTTTGCCCATCACCGCATCCTCACCCTTGACCTGAGGAGCGAAAACCGCTGACCATAAAGTGTCAACGATGTCCTCGCACGTTCGTCAACCATGTCTCCGGTCTGTACACGGCCGGCAAAGAAAAGTAGGTGCCGCCCCGCACAGGGGCAACGCCAATAGACCACTAACAAAGCAAGGAAAGCCCACCACCACAAGCAACCCAACCAACCGCCGCAAAGGCAAAAAAAAACCTCAAACCCGATACCCAACCCGAACCCCACCCCAATGCCGCCCATCCACAAAAACGGGCGCGGAAGCATCCTTCATCAAAACAAACTCCCCGCCCCCCATATCGCGCCGATAAGTCTGCAACAGAAACTTCTTGGTATGCGACCCAGCAGCAAGACCAGTGCGGTCATTGAACATGCGCCGGTTCCGGCAGTTCGCCATATTCCAGACCACATCGTCGCGCTGCGGCTGTGAAAATTTCAGGTTGTGAGTCGGCAGATAACCACGCACGTCGATAGCGGCACAAAACGCAACACGCGGGTCCAGTTCGAGCAAGGGCTCCTGAATAGCCGGCAAAACCCGGTCGGTAAACGCGGTAAACCGCGTCATGACCTGAGCCGGATTACTCCCCGCAATGGGCACGTAATGCTGATCGAACAGATCCTCGATCGATATCTCGCCGCGCGCGACAGCCGCTTCGAACACCTTGCTCACCTTCGCCGCCGCCTGCTGCACCGCTTCGATGAAACGCGTATCCGCGGTCTCGACGCCCGTTGCGGCGGTCAGTTCGATCAACGTTTCCGACACGCCGAGCAGATTGCCCAGCCGGTCCTTCGCCTGCACGAAGTTCTCGCTCGAATCCTCGACGCCGCTCGCCATTTCGAGTACCTGCGCCTCGAGTCCGTCGCATTGAGTTTCGATCTCGCCGGTCAACGCGGCAATCTGTCCGGCTTCGTTGTTGAGATGCGCGATGGCGTCGCCCGTCGCGTGCACGACCTCGCCGATCTTGCGCGTGCCTTCGCGCACCCGGTGCGCCCGCGCGGTGTTCACCGAACCTTCGCTGATCAACTGCTCGGTCTGCTGCGTGAGTTGCGCCAGCGTCGTCTCGATCTGACCGGTTGCCTGCGCGGTTTTCGCCGACAGGTTCTTCACCTCGGCGGCCACCACCGCGAAACTCTTGCCGGACTCGCCCGCGCGCGCAGCTTCGATCGCGGCGTTCAGCGCCAGCAGATGAGTTTGGCGCGCGATCAGAGAAATCTCCTCGGAGACGCGGCTCACATGCGCGAGAGCGCTGCGCAGCGCGCCGATCTGGCTTTCGATCACCGTCACGCCTTCAACCAGCCCGTGGATATCGGCCAGCGACGCCTCCAGCGTCTGCTGCGACTCCTGCACGCCGGTGGCGGCTTCGGTGGATACGTTGCGCATTTCGCGCGCGGCCGCGGCGATGCGATGGTTGCCCGCGAGCGTCTGCGCAGCGGACTCGCGCAGCGCGCGGCACACCTGCGCCTGGTGCTGCACGCGCGCGGCCACTTCCTCGACGTGCCCCGATACGTCGCAGATTTCAATGCCCAGTTTGCCGGCTTGCGCGGCAATATCGCCGACGACCGATTGCGAACGGGCGGCCCGGCGAAAGCTGAAGCGCGTCATGTACGTCTCCTTGATGGCGCGGTTGGCGCAGTCGATTGGCGTGCGCACCCAGCGCGGATGCAGCGCCTTCTCAGTGCGTTTACGGCCCGCTTTCGGAAGACTTGATACGGCCTATCCCGCAGTCGCTATCATGTGCGCTCAAGCGGAACCGCCCGCAACGCATTCTTTCCCTCCCTTTCTTCGCAGGCGAACATGATCGAGTCCTTCGCGCGCGTGTCGGGCTGGCAACAGCTCTATCATCTCTGGCAGTTGATCGTGATGCTCTGCCAGTTTCTCTGGGCGCTGCTGCGCCTGCTCGGGGGCGGTTGAGCGGGCGGGCTAACGCAGGCGAGGGACGTGCGAGATCTCGCGCGGTCATGCGCGCGAACAAACGATTTAAGCGGACTCGGCAACAAAGAGTGGAGCAGGCGGACGCGCGCGGCCGATCAGCTATCAGCGGCCGACAGCATCGCAACTAGCAACTAGCAGGCGCAACATTCAAGGCGCAAAACGATAATCGCGCGTCCGCACGCGCCGCGTGCGCTTGCGAAAGCTGAACGTGAACCCCGGCCACACCGCGGTGACCTTGCCGGTTTTCGTCTGATACCAGCTATGGCAGCCGCTGGCCCACACGGAGTGCTGC
The DNA here is from genome assembly GCF_003330825.1 of Paraburkholderia terricola. Classification (NCBI taxonomy): domain Bacteria; kingdom Pseudomonadati; phylum Pseudomonadota; class Betaproteobacteria; order Burkholderiales; family Burkholderiaceae; genus Paraburkholderia; species Paraburkholderia terricola. The sequence continues at coordinate 2,174,019 of NZ_CP024941.1, read as the reverse complement.
ATCTCCCGTTGCAGGCGCGCATTGAAATCGCGCTGCACGTCAGGGCGCAAATTCATCGTGCGGGCTTTGCGCCGGCGCAGCACGCGCAGGCAATCGGCGATGTATTGCACTTGCGACTCGATCATGTAGATCATCGAGTTATGGCCGAGCCCCGTATTCGGGCCGACGATCATGAAGAAGTTCGGGAAGTTCGCGATGCTGGTGCCGAGGTAAGCCTCGGGACCGTCGCGCAGCCACATCGCGCCGAGGTCGGCGCCCTCGATGCCGATGACGTCGAACGGCGCACCCACATCGTTGACCTGAAAGCCGGTGCCGCAAATGATCGCATCGGCGCGATGATGCGTGCCGTCATGCGTGACGATGCCGTCCGCGACGATTTCGCGGATGCCGGTCGTCACCACATCGACATTCGGCTGAATAACGGCGCGATAGTAATCGCTCGACAGCAGCACGCGCTTGCAGCCGAGCCGGTAGTTCGGCGTCAGCCTGGCGCGCAACGCCGGGTCCTTCACGCGTCGTTCCAGATAGCTCAGGCCGAATTTCATCGGCAGCTTCATCAACTTTGGATTGACCACGAAGGCGACCGCGCGCGATTCGAGTTGCCAGTAAATCGCGCCGCGCACGAAGCGCTGCGTGAACGGCAGATGCCGGAACAGCCACTGCGCGAGCGGACTGATCGGCTTGTTGGGCTTCGGCATGACCCACGGCGCGGTGCGTTGGAACAATTCGAGCCGTGCGACTCGCGGCTGAATTTGCGGCACGAACTGAATCGCGCTCGCGCCGGTGCCGATCACCGCGACGCGTTTGCCTTCGAGCGGATACGCGTGGTCCCAGCGCGCCGAATGAAACAGCTTGCCTTCGAAGCGTTCGAGTCCGGCGATGTGCGGCAGGGCGGGGCGCGACAGCGGGCCGCTCGCGGCGATCACCACATCGGCCTCGATGCTTTCGAGCGCGCCGTTCGCGTCGATCTCGACTTGCCAGGTCCGACGCACTTCATCGAAGCGCGCCGCGGCCACTCGCGCATTGCAGCGCACGTAATGCGCGACGCCGTACTTGCGCACGCAATGCTTCAGGTACGCGAGAATTTCCGCCTGGTCGCCGAACGCATGCGACCACGCCGGATTCGGCTCGAACGAAAACGAATACAGATGCGACGGCACATCGCAGGCCGCGCCGGGATAGGTGTTGTCGCGCCAGGTGCCGCCGATGTCGCTCGCGGCCTCGTAGATCGTGAACGACGTGATGCCCATCTTCAGCAAACGGATCGCCATGCCGATGCCCGCAAAGCCGCTTCCGACAATGGCAATGCGCGGCGAAGCCGGCGAGGCGGATGAAACAGGTGTCAAGGCGGGTCTCCGGCGAGGCGAAATTCAGGCGTCTACATCTGTCTACTTCGACATACCGCGCAGGGTAGACAACTGTACACTTCGCGTCAAGATCGTTTAGAGTACGGCGTATTAACGCGCGCCGTGCCCTTTGATTGAACGCTCATGAAATCCGCGCCTGAAGCGATGTCCGCCAACCATGAACTGCCTGCCGGCAAGCGCAAGCTGATCGACGCGGCCTTGCGTCTGACCGCGGGCGGCCGCAGCTTCGCGAGTCTGGGCTTGCGCGAACTGGCGCGTGAGGCCGGGCTCAATCCCAACACGTTCTATCGCCATTTCGACACGCTCGACGAGCTGGCGCGCGAGGCGGTCGAATCCGTGAGTCGCCGCTTGCGGCCCATGCTGCGGCGCGAACGCTGGCTCGCCGCGCACGACGACGCCCATAGCGTGCCGCGCCGCGCATGCGCGGCGTTCTTTGCGTTCGCGCTGGAAAACCGCGCGGCCTTCGTGAGCGCGCTGGCGGAGTACCACGGCACGTCGCCGGTGTTACGTGAAGCGGTGCGCGCGAACCTTCACGACGTGTCGGCGGAAATGGCGGACGACGTCGTGCAACTGGAATGGATGCCGACGCTCGCGCGCGAGACTGTCGACGAAGTCTGCACGCAGATCGTGCTGCAACTGTTTCACCTGTCGGCGGAATACCTCGACGCGAATGCGGCGCGCCAGCAAGCGCTGATCGCGTATGCGGAGCGTTTCATTGTCAGGCTGTTCGCGGGGTCGGTGCTGCTCGCGCAGGAGCCGGGCAGGGCGGCGGCGCCGATGCGCGGATAAAAACCTCACGCAAAAAAACAGGCTCCGCGAAGGAGCCTGTTTTTCATGAACGCCTGGTCGGCGCGACGGCCGCATGGCCGATGCTTAGGTGTTGTTGTCGTTCCACCCGCCGGAATCGTCGTTGCTGCCCAGATCGACGCCGCCGCCGCTGTTATCGTTCCAGTCGTTCGACCCCTGGCCGAAATCGAGGCCGCCGCCATTGCCGCCGTCGTTGCCGCGCCGGCGCGCTTCGTCGTCGACGACCACCTCGCGTTCCACCACGCGCTCACGCCCGGAGTTCAGCGCTTCGCCAAGCAGCACGCCGGTCAGCAGACCGCCCATGCCGCCGCCGAAACCGCCGCCTTGCTGCACGACGACCGGCGGCTGTTGCTGATACGGTCCTTGCTGCGGATACGGCGCTTGCGGGGGATTGCCGAAGCGTTCGGCTTCCTGCGCATACGGCGACTGCTGCGCGGCCGGGGCCGATGCCGATGCGGCATACGGATCGGGCCGGCCGTCGGCACGCGCGCGCATGCTGCCGATGCGCTGCTCGAGTTCGTCGAGCTGATACGGCGGCACCGGGTTCTTGCTGTTCGACAGCGTTTCGACCAGGCCGCGCAGTTGATCCTCGGTCGCTTCGACTTCCTTCTCGAGCGCCTCGTGACCTTGCACCGTGGAAAGCTTCACGTCGAGCTTGAGCGAGCGCACGGTGTTGAGCATTTCCGTGGCGCGCTTGAGTTGCACGCGACGATCGTCGTCGGCGCGCGTGTCGTCCTGTTTGCGGGCGCGCCGCAGCGTCCAGCGCAGCACCAGCGCGATTGCGCCGATCAGCAGGGCGATGCCGATCCACATGCCGATGCCCGGACCATGCTGTTGCGGCGCTTGCGGGATCATCGCCGGCTGCTGCTGCACGGCCGGCGCATTCTGCTGCACGAACGGGTTCGCCGCGCGGCTGGTGGTGTTGCCGCCGGCACGCTCGGCATTCTTGCGAATGCGCGCTTCGGTTTGCGCGAAGCGGCTCGGGTCGGTAAAGCGGATTTGCGGATCGAGCGTTTTTGCCTGCTGAACCTGGGCGAGCGCGTCGGCATGACGGCCTTCGCGATCGAGCACCTGGCTGTAGAGATAATGCGCGCGGGCATTGTTCGGATGCGCCTGCAGCACTTCGCTCAAGCCGGCATCGGCTTGCTGCCAGTTGCCTTGCGCCATGGCGGATTCGATCTGCTGAACCGTCGGCACGGCAAACGCCGCGGCCGACACGAACAGCAATGAGGCGAACGCGGTTGCGAGAAATTTTTTCATTGACGGACCGGGCGCGATGCGCCCGTCTCCTTGACGACTACCTCGACACGGTAGTGCCGACGCAATTACTGGGCCGGCGTGTTCAACTGCTTCTTCAACGCTTCGAGGCGGTCCTCGACGGACGGACCGCGGTTCAGATCGGCGAGCTTGTCGTCGAGCGCCTTGCCGCTTTTCACGTCGGCCGAATTCAGGCGAGCGTCGGAACGCGCGTTCGACAACGCGACCTTGTCTTCCAGCTTCTGAAAATCCTCGGAAAGATTCTTGCCGCCGATGCCGCCCAGCGCGGTGGCCGCCACGTCCTTGGCCTGAGCGATCTGCTGCTTGGCCTGGAGAATGTTCGAGCGCGCGTTCAGATCGTTACGGCGGGTGCGCATGTCGTCGATCTGGCTCTTCAACTGCTCGACCGACGGCTCCAGCGTGGCCAGTTCCTTCGCCAGCGCATCGCGTTCGGCTTCGGCCGTGGCTTGCGCGCCGAGCGCTTCGCGGGCGAGCGCTTCGTCGCCGGATTGCAGCGCGCGCTTCGCGCCGTCTTCGTACTTCTTCGCCTTGTCGCCGGCAACGTCGCGCTTGCTTTGCTGCGTGGCCACTTGCGCCTGAATCTCGATCAACGAGTTCTCGGCTTTGGCGATGCTCTCGTCGAGCTCGCGCACGATCTGGCGCGAGTCGCGCGACGGGTCTTGCACGGAATCGGCCGCGTCGTTCAGAAGACCTTTGAGCGTGCGCGAAATGCTGTCAAAAAGCGACATGAAAACCTCCAAAGAATGATGTCAGCGCCGAATAATTCCGCGCGCTCAACGGCTTGCCTCTGCTACTTTACGCCGCCGCGCGTGAAGCTGCGCAGCGTTCCGACCGGAGGTCGGGGCGCGCTTGCCGATTGCAATAGCGGCGCCGTAAATTGTTCGATCGAGCGATCGAACGTGTGAACCGGGGCAGCGCTAAAACGCGCGGCCGGTCATCCAGCCGCTCGCGGATATTACACCACGGGGTCTCTTAAAACGGACTTAAAGGGTGCGATGAGAGGGGCGCGCAAACCTTGCGCGCGAAGTGTGTCGGTAACGTGTCGTCGAGGTGTCGCGAAGGTTTCGCCTGGGCATCACGTGTGGCGCCAAGGCGTCCATAGCGAGTCGTCATGCGTGGGGCGGGATGTTCGCGCAACAGGCGTTGCCGATTGCATCGCGCCTATGCGTCACGCGAAGCGTCCGCCTTCCGTACTCGGGTCGCTCAGTGGATCGTCCTCGTTCTGAGCGCCGTCGATGCGTGGACGCTTGAGCACGCTGCGGGCCTGTGCTTGCGGGTCGGTCTGCGGCGTTTGCGGCGTTGCGGAGCGTTTCGCGGACGCCGCTTTTGCCGCGGCGACACGCGCCACCGCTTCGGCGGTTGCCGCGGCTTCCTCGTCGACGCCGGCGGCGAGCGCGGCGGAAACGTCCGCCGGCAACAACGGTGTGGGCTCCGCCGCCGACGGGCTGTCCGCCAACGGATCGCGAGCCGACGCGGCACCTGTTTGCTTTGCCGCCGTGTTTTCCGCCGAGGCGCCCGCTTCGCTGTCGCCATGCGTTTGCAAGGCCGCCGGCAGCGCCGCGCGTGCTTGCCGCGTGCCGTGCGCGACGCGCTGCAACGCGGCGTCGAGCGCGTCCGGCGCGCGTGGCGCATTGAGCCGGTCGACGATGCTGGCCGCTTTCACCTGCTCGCTGGTCGCGCCGAAGCTCAGTACCGCGCGCCGCATCAGTTCGCTCACGCTGATGCCGAGTTCGGCGGCGGTGGCGCTGATCGCGCGTTTCTGTGCGGTAGTGACGAATACGACGATGCGTTCGCTGGGCTTGTTCATGGTCGGCTCGCATACTTGTTGGCATGGTCGGCACAGACGTGCATTCGGCATAAGCCGTTCGCATGCGCCGGGTCCATCATATGACGAGTTGCACCGACGCGTAACGGGCGCGACATGAAAATCCCATGACATCAACGGCTTGTAGCGTTTCGGGCGGGCTTGTCCACAGGCCTTTCAACATTTTCTGTTGATAACTTCGACACGGCACGCAAGGCATTTGTATGAATGCCGTAATCTACAGACGCCTCGTCACGCGACGGGAATTCTTACAAAAAAACTGGCTTCGACTCCGCTTGCTTTCTTTAAAATGCGCTGTTACGTTGCGCCGGACACTGTCCCAGGCGCGCCGTGTGGCCGACCGGGGGTATCAGGCCGCGCGGCGGTTCGCGCCGGGTTCGGGCCTCGATGCGCCTCTGTGCTCATTGATGCGCCTTTAGCCACGTCGCTCGATCACGATCCATGCATGCGCCAGGAGCGCGTGCAGTCAGGCGCGCAGTCATGCGTCCACTATTCCAGTCATGCCAATCATCAAACGACCGCATTCCTCCCACTCTCCGGCTGGTGAAGACCGGGATTCCTACCATCGCACTCCAGGACGCAACGCCGCCTCGCGCGACGCCGAGGCGGGCCGCCGTTCCGTCGGCGCGACGATCGCGATCTGGTTCGCGAGTCTGGCCGCGACCGTCGCCGTGGTGGGCGCGTTGATCGTCGGCTATGCGCTGGTGGTGATGGGCCCGCAACTGCCGTCGCTCGACGTGCTGACCGACTATCGTCCGAAAGTGCCGCTGCGCGTCTATACCGCGGACCACGTGCTGATCGGCGAATTCGGCGAGGAACGGCGCAGCCTCGTGCGCTTCCAGGATATTCCCGACCAGATGAAGAAGGCGGTGCTCGCGATCGAGGACTATCGCTTCTACGAGCACGGCGGCGTCGACTTCCTCGGCATTCTGCGCGCCGGTTTCGCCGACCTCGCGCATGGCGGCGCCTCGCAAGGCGCGAGCACGATCACCATGCAGGTGGCGCGCAACTTCTTCCTGTCGAGCGAAAAGACCTACACGCGCAAGATTTACGAAATGCTGCTCGCCTACAAGATCGAGCGCGCGCTCACGAAGGATCAGATTCTCGAGCTGTACATGAACCAGATTTATCTGGGCGAGCGCGCCTACGGTTTCGCGGCGGCCGCGCGCGTGTACTTCGGCAAGGATCTGAAAGACATCACACTCGCCGAGGCGGCGATGCTGGCCGGCTTGCCGAAGGCGCCGTCCGCGTACAACCCGGTGGTCAATCCGAAGCGCGCGAAGATCCGTCAGGAATACATTCTGCGGCGCATGCTCGAACTGCGGTACATCAGCCGGGAGCAGTACGACCAGGCCGTGAAGGAAGAGCTTCGCACCCGCAACCCCGGCAACGAATACAGCGTGCACGCCGAGTACATCGCCGAAATGGTCCGGCAGATGATGTACGCGCAGTACAAGGACGAAACCTATACGCGCGGCCTGAACGTCACCACCACGATCGATTCCGCCGATCAGGACGCCGCTTACCGCGCGGTGCGCAAGGGCGTGATGGATTACGAGCGGCGCCACGGCTATCGCGGACCCGAAGGCTTCGTGCAACTGCCCGCGCCCGGCGACGACCGCGACCAGACGATCGACGACGCGCTCACCGATCACCCCGACAACGGCGAGCTCATCGCCGCTGTGGTGACGGACGCGGGTCCGAAGCAGGTGAAGGCGCAACTGGTGGACGGCACCCAGGTGACGATCAGCGGCGACGGTCTGCGCTTCGCAGCCGGCGCGCTGAGCGCGCGCGCGGCCGCGGCCACGAAGATCAAGCCGGGCTCGATCGTGCGCGTGCTTGCCGACGACAAAGGCAACTGGCAGATCACGCAGCTTCCGCAAGTGGAAGGCGCGCTGGTCTCGCTCACGCCGCAGGACGGCGCGATTCGCGCGCTGGTGGGCGGCTTCGACTTCAACAAGAACAAGTTCAATCACGTCACGCAGGCGTGGCGTCAGCCGGGTTCGAGCTTCAAGCCGTTCATCTATTCGGCGGCGCTCGACAAGGGGCTGGGACCGGCCACGATCATCAACGACGCGCCGTTGTACTTCCCGTCGAGCACGCCGGGCGGCGACGCGTGGGAGCCGAAGGACGACGATCAGCCGGACGGCCCGATGCCCTTGCGCCTCGCGTTGCAGAAGTCGAAGAACCTCGTGTCGATCCGCATCCTGTCGTTCATCGGCACGAAGTACGCGCAAGACTTCGTCACGCAGCGTTTCGGTTTCGACGCCGACAAGACGCCGCCGTATTTGCCGATGGCGCTCGGCGCGGGCCTCGTCACGCCGTTGCAGTCGGCGGGCGCGTACTCGGTGTTCGCGAACGGCGGCTACCGGATCAATCCGTATCTGATCAACGAGGTGACCGATGCGCGCGGCGAGCCGCTTTCGAAAGCGCAGCCGCTGACCGCCGGCCGTGACGCGCCGCGCACGCTGGAACCGCGCAACGCGTACATCATGAACAGCCTGCTGCATTCGGTGGCCACCGCCGGCACCGGCGCGGGCACCAACGCGCTGCATCGTTCGGACTTGCAGGGCAAGACGGGCACGACCAACGACGCCAAGGACGGCTGGTTCGCCGGGTATCAGCAATCGCTGGTGGCGGTGGCGTGGATGGGTTACGACCAGCCGAAGACGCTCGGCAGCCGCGAATTCGGCGCGCAACTCGCGCTGCCGATCTGGGTCGAGTACATGCAGCGCGCGCTGCGGGGCGTGCCGCAAGCCGAGCCGCCGCAGCCGCCCGGCGTGACCACCGTCGACGGTGAGCTGTTCTATGCGGATATGACGCCGGGCAACGGCTTCGTCGCCAGCATCGGCCTCGATTCGGCGAATCCGACCGCCGGCGTGAGCGATGCGCTGGGCGGCGTGGGACCGGCCGGCATGACGCCGCCGGCGGTGCCGCCGCCGAGCGTCTCGTCGAACGAGAAGAAGCAGATCATGGATCTGTTCGAGACGAACAAACCTTGAGGTCGTGGCGGGCGTGCGCGGGCCGCACGGTCCCGCACCGCCCCGCGCGTGGGCTGGTCGGAAAACGGGTGGGCGTTTGCGAAAATGCCGCCCTTCGCCAACGCTTTTCCCGCGCCTCGATGATGGCGCGGCGAGCGGCTTTTGTGCCCGCACTGCGCGGTGTGTTTTAATCACGCCTGCGGTGCTTCCATTGGGTCCCATCGGGACGCCCGATTCCTGGCCCGATTCCTGGGCCGATTCCTGCCCGGTTTCGGCCGCCAACACCGCTGCGTCTCGCCGCGAACGAGACGTCCATCTTCAGAACGCGCCGCGCGAGACCCGGTTTTGACGCGCGGCGCATGCCGCTCCGTCCGTTAGCACAAGCAGGTTGCTGCGGCCGGCTTGTTTGCCATCCAGCATCCACCGGGTCTCCGCCTAGTGAAAAGTCGAATCCTCATCGGTCTGATGACAGGTCTGCTGCGCGCCTTTGCCTTTCTGCCCTACGGCGTCGTCGCGCGGATCGGCACCGGTATCGGCGCGTTGCTGTACCGGATTCCGAGCACACGCCGGCGCGTCGTGCATACCAATCTGAAATTATGTTTTCCCGACATGAGCGACGAGGCGCGCGAACGTCTTGCGCGCGCGCACTTCTGCCATGTGATCCGCAGCTATGTCGAGCGCGGGCCGCAATGGTTCGGCAATGCGCGCGCGCTCGCGCGTCTTGTCGAAGTGGAAAGCGCGATCGATCTCTCCGATATGCAGGCGCACCCGACGATCTTCGTCGGCTTCCATTTCGTCGGCATCGAAGCGGGTTGCATGATGTATTCGACGCGGCATCCGGTTGCGTCGCTGTACACGCCGATGTCGAACCTGCTGCTCGACGCCATGGCGAAGCGCCAGCGCGCCCGCTTCGGCACGGAGATGATTCCGCGCAGCGATAGCGTGCGGCGGGCGTTGCGCGTGTTGCGCGAGGGCAAGCCGGTGATGCTGGCGGCCGACATGGATTTCGGTTTGCGCGACTCCGTGTTCGTGCCGTTTTTCGGCGTGCCGGCTTGCACGCTGACGTCCGTCTCGCGGATGGCGCGCGCGAGCAATGCGCGCGTGGTGCCGTTCGTGACGGAGGTGTTGCCGGACTATCGCGGCTACAAGCTGACGATTTTCGATGCGCTAAGCGATTTTCCGTCGGACGACGTCGCACTCGACGCACGGCGGATCACCGAATTTCTCGAGACGCAGGTCCGGCGGATTCCTGCCCAATATTATTGGGTGCATAAGCGATTCAAGAATCGGCCGGCGGGGGAGGCGGGGGTTTACTGAGCGTTGCGGGTGGCTGTGCCGGCATTCGGCGCCGCAGCCGCGGCAGTCCCCGTTCCGCCCTCGACCGGCGGATTTCCCATCGCCTGAAACAAGGCCGCCGTATCCGTCAAACGCGCGCTCGTGTAGCGGATCTCATCGAGTTGCGCGTTACGAAACGGCTGCTCGCTCGAACGTGTCGACGCGACCGGCACCGCGCCCAGCCGATAGCGCCCCGACGTCTCCTCGAACACGCCCTGGGCCGAACGCGCGGCGCTATTGGCCGCCTCCAGCGCCTGCGCGTCGTGCTCGAGCGCGGCGAGCGTATCGGCGACGTTCTGGAACGCGGCCAGCACGGTCTGCTTGTATTGCGAGACCGTCGCGTCATAGGTATCCATCGCGGCGCGGCGCTGCGCAAACAATGCGCCGCCGTGGAACAGCGGCTGCGACAGCGACGCGCCGATGCTCCATATCGCTCCCGCGCCGGACAGCGCCACCGGCCAGCTAAACCCGCCTTGTCCCATCGACGCGCTCAGCGAAATGCTCGGGAACATCTGCGCCGTCGCCACGCCGACCTCGGCAGCCGCGGCCTTCAAGGCGGCGTCGGCGGCCTGGATGTCGGGCCGAGTGCGCAACAACTCTGACGGCACCACCACCGGCACCTGTTCGGGCACGCTCAGTTGCGCGAGATCGAGATCGTCCGGCGCGGCATCCGGCGTGCGGCCGAGCAGCACCGCCAACGCATGGCGCGTGGTCAGCCATTGCTGCTTGAGGCCCGGCAAGCTCGCGGACAAACTCGCCGCGCTCTGTTGCGCGCTCAACTGGTCCGCGTGGGACACGGCGCCCAGCACGTAGCGGCGCTGCGTATCGCGTGCCTGATCGTTGGCGAGCGTGACGAGCCGTTCGGTCGTGTCGATCTGCGCGCGCAGCGCGGCGCTGGTGATCGCGGCGCTGACGATGTTGGCGGCGAGCGCCCGGCGCGCCGCATCGAACTGGTACGCCTGCACGTTCACGCGAGCGGCGAGCGCGGTGTCGGCGAGTCGCGCGGCGCCGAACAGATCGAGCGTGTAGTGCGCCTGCAATTGCCCGACGAAGATGTTGTACAGAAACGTGTTCGAGCCGATCTCGGGGATCGCCAGCGCGCGATTGCGGGTCACCTGGCCGCCCGCGTCGATGGTCGGCAGCATCGAACTGCCGATCTGCGCGCGCAGTTGCTCGCGCGCCGCGGCGAGGCTCTTGTCGGTGGCGGCGAGCGTGGGGCTGTTGCGCAAGCCCTCGTCGACCAGCGCGTTCAGCGCATCCGAGCGATACAGCTTCCACCATTCGGGCACCGGCTTCGCGCCGACCACGAACTGTTGCGTGACGCCTTGCGCGGACGCCGTTTGCGTCGGCTGCGCCTGCGCGCCGTAATGCGCCGGTTGCGGCATCGCGGGCGGCTCGCCGCTCGGTCCGAACGAGCAGGCGGCGAGCGCGCATGCGGCGCCCGCGAGCGCGGCGATGCGCGGGTATCGGGAGATTGCGAAAGTTGCCATGATCAATTCCCCGTATGCGCCGAACCGGACGCGGACGGCGCCTGCGGCTCGCGTTCGTCGCCGCGCACTCGGAACCAGGCGGCGTACAGCGCGGGCAGATAGAACAGCGTAAGGACGGTCGCGCTGGTGATGCCGCCCATCAGCGCGGTGGCCATCGGACCGAAGAAGTTCGAGCGCAACAGCGGAATCAGCGCGAGCACGGCGGCGGCCGCGGTCAGCGTGATCGGCCGGAAACGCCGTACCGTCGCCCCGACGATCGCATCGAAGCGCTTATGCCCCGCGGCGATGTCCTGCTCGATCTGATCGACCAGGATCACCGAGTTGCGCATGATGATGCCGAACATGGCGATCACGCCGAGCGTCGCGACGAAACCGAACGGCTGGCCGAACAGCAGCAGCGTCAACACGACGCCGATCAGACCGAGCGGCGCGGTCAGCACCACCATCAGCACGCGCGAGAAACTCTGCAACTGGATCATCAGCAACGTGAGCACGGCGATGATCATGATCGGCATCTGCGCGTTGATCGACGTCTGGCCCTTGGCGCTTTCCTCCACCGAGCCGCCCACCTCGATCCGGTAGCCGACCGGCAGCGTCGCGCGAATCGGGCCGAGCGCCTTGTTGACGGCGTTCGTGACGTCGATGCCTTGCGCGCCAGGTCCGACGTCGGACTGCACGGTGATCGTCGGTTGACGGTCGCGTTCCCAGATCACGCCGTATTCGAGATCGTTGCGCAGATGGCCGAGCGTGCCGAGCGGCACGGGGCCGTTCGGCGTCGGCATCGCCAGCGTGACGAGTGGCGCGGGATCGACGCGTTCGGCTTTCGGTGCGCGCAGATCGACGCTGATCAGCTTGTCGCGTTCACGGTACTGCGTGACCGTGTAGCCGGAAAGCGTCATCGCGAGGAAGCTGGAGATGTCCTCCGAGCTCACGCCGAGTTCGCGCGCTTTCTTCTGATCGACCTCGAAGCGCACCGAGCGCTCGGCGGGTTCGTCCCAGTCGAACTGCACGCCGCGCGTGCCGGGATTGGCGCGCAGCGTCGCGGCGACGCGCTCGGCGATCGAGCGCACCGTGGCGATGTCGTCGCCGCTCACGCGGAACTGCACCGGATAGCCGACCGGCGGCCCGTTCTCGAGCCGCGACAGGCGCGTGCGGATCGCGGGGAATTTGTCGCGCAATTCGGGTTCGAGCCACTGCGCGAGCTTCTCGCGATCCTTCACCGACTTCGCGGTGATCACGAACTGCGCGAAGTTCGGCTGCTGCAATTGCTGATCGAGCGGCAGATAGAAACGCGGCGCGCCGCTGCCGACGAAGTTCACCGTATGGTCGATTTCCGGCCGGCCCGCGAGCGTTTTTTCGAGCCGCTCGGCCTGGCGCAGCGTCGCATCGAACGACGCGCCCTCGGGCAAGCGCACGTCCACCAGCAACTCGGAACGGTCCGAACTCGGGAAGAACTGCTGCGGCACGAGCGTGAAGCCCGCCATCGCGACGATGAACAGCACGACGGTGATCGTCAGCACGATGAAGCGCCGCTCGATGCACCAGCCGACCCAGCCGCGCAGCCGCGTATAGAAGCGCGTGTCGTAGATGTCGTGCTCGTGATCGTCCGCTTCGTGTTCGTGGCGCTTGCGCTCGGGCAGCAGGTGATAGCCGAGCAGCGGAATCAGCACGACCGCCGCGAGCCACGATGCGATCAGCGCGATCGCCGACACCTCGAAAATCGAGCGCGTATATTCGCCGGTGCTCGACTTGGCCAATGCGATCGGCAGAAAGCCGGCCACCGTGACAAGCGTGCCGGTGAGCATCGGAAACGCGGTGCTGGTGTACGCGTAAGCCGCCGCGCGCGTGCGGTTCCAGCCTTGTTCGAGCTTCACCGCCATCATTTCGACCGCGATGATCGCGTCGTCCACGAGCAGGCCCAGCGCCAGCACCAGCGTGCCGAGCGAGACCTTGTGCAGGCCGATGTCGAACAGGTACATGCACAGCGCGGTGACGGCGAGCACCACCGGTATCGAGATCACGACCACCATGCCGGTGCGCACGCCCAATGAAATGAGGCTCACCACCAGCACGATCGCGATCGCCTCGGCCACCGCTTCGAGAAAGTCGTCGACGGAGCGCGCGACCGCCTCCGGCATGCTCGACACTTCGGCCAGTTGCAAGCCGGCAGGCAGGTGCTGGCGCAGCCGGACCGTTTCCTGGTCGAGCGCCTTGCCGAGGCGAATCACGTCGCCGCCCGGCTGCATCGTCACGCCGATGCCGAGCACGGCCTTGCCGCCGGAACGCATTTGCGTGGCGACGGGATCGTCGTAGCCGCGCTTGATCGTGGCGATGTCGCCGAGACGGAACGAGCGGTTGTTGATGCGGATCAGCGTGTCGGCGAGCGCGGCGACGTCCTTGAACTGGCCGGTGGGGCGCACGAACACGCGGTCGTCGGCGGTGGTCAGCGTGCCGGCTTGCGAGACGCTGTTCTGCGCGTTGATCGCCTGGCCTAGCTGCTGCGGCGAAATGCCGAGACGCGTGAGTTGCGTGTTGGCGATTTCGATGTAGATGTGCTGATCCGGGTCGCCGAAATAATCGACCTTGGCGACACCCGGCACGCGCAGCAGCACGGTGCGCAACTGGTCCGCGTAATCGTGCAGTTGCGCGGCGGAAAAGCCGTCGCCCTCGAGCGTGTAGATGTTGGTGTAGACGTCGCCGAATTCGTCGTTGAAAAACGGCCCTTGAATGCCTTGCGGCAAGGTCGCCGCGATATCGCCCACCTTCTTGCGCACCTGATACCAGGTTTCGGGCACGTCCTTGACCGGCGCCGAGTCTTTCATCGAAAAGAACGTCAGCGATTCGCCGGGGCGCGAGTAGCTGCGCACGAAATCGATCGCGGGCGTTTCCTGCAACTTGCGGCCGATGCGGTCGGTCACCTGCTCCTGCACCTGGCGCGCGGTGGCGCCCGGCCAGAAGGTGCGGATCACCATCACGCGGAACGTGAAGGGCGGGTCTTCGGATTGCGCGAGCCGGGTGTAGGCGAGGATGCCGAACGCGGTGGAGAGCGCGATCAGGAAGACCACCAGCGCCTGGTGGCGCAGCGCCCATGCGGACAGATTGAAGCGTCCTTCTTCTTGCGTGGTGCTCATGAAGCGAAGTCCTCGGGATGCAGCGGCGCGATCGGCCGGACTTTCTCGCCGGCGCTCACCGTATGCACGCCTTGCAGCACGACACGTTCGCCTTCCTTGAGCCCGCCGCCGATCACGATGGTGCGCTCGTTGTAGCGCGTGACGGTGACGCGGCGCAGTTCCAATGCGTTGTCCGCGGCTCGCACGACCCATACCGCGGGTTCGGCGCCGTCGTGGAACAGCGCGGTAGCCGGCACGACGAAGGAACTGCCTTGATTCGCCGCGCTGTTCGCCGGCGAGGTGGAGATCGCGATATCGGCGGTCATGCCGAGGCGCACGTCGGCGCCGGGGTTCTCGAGCGTGAGCCTCGCGCGATAAGTGCGGCTTTGCGGATCGGCGGCGGGCGACAGTTCGCGCACCCGCGCGGTGAAGCTGCGTCCCGGCAGCGCGGCCAGCGTGACCCTGGCGGTTTGCCCGACCGCCAGCGCGGCCAGCGCGCTTTCCGGCACGTCGCACACCACGTCGACGTCGCCGCTCCACGCGAGGTTGTAGACGGCCTGACCCGCGGACACGTTCTGGCCGGTGTCGGCCTGTTCGGCGGTGATGACGCCGGCGTGATCGGCGACGAGCGCGGTGTACTGCAGCTGGTCTTTCGACAACGCCGCCTGCTGCGCCGCCTGGTCGCGCTGCGCGGCGGCGGACGCGTAGGCATTGGTGGTCTGTTCGAGCTGCGCGGGCGCGATCAGGTTTTCTTTCGCCTGCGCCTGGTCGCGCTCGAGCTGCTGCTTCGCGTACGTGAAAGCGTGCTGCGCGGCGGTGAGCTGCGCCTGTGCGCTGGCCGCGCTCTTTTGCGCGTCCGCCGGATCGAGCCGGGCGACGATCTGGCCGGTCTTGACCACGTCGCCGAGGCGCACGCGCCGCTCGATGATCTTCCCGCCGACGCGAAACGACAGCGGCGTCGAATAGCGCGCCTGCACTTCGCCGGGCAACGACGCCGCCGGCGCGGCCTTGCCGTCGGCATGCACGGCCACGGCGACCACCGGGCGCGGCACGGGCGCGGCCGCTTCTTTTTTCGAGCACGCGGCCAGCGTGACCAGGCCGGTGAGCGCAAGCGCGAAGGTTGCGCGGCGCAAACGCGCGGAACGGGCAAGCCGCTGTGACTGCTGGCGCATCGCTGACGATGCGGGAGGACCGGGACGCTTCACAATTACCCCAACTGGTGACGGCGAACGAACACGGCAAGCCGCAGGGGGCCCGCCAGCGGGGACACGCAGGTCGTTTTATGCAGACAGCATGCGCATCGGACTTCGAATGGTGAATCGCATTCTAATACACACCTGTATTTGAATGCGAGGATGAATTTAAATTCTTTTCGGTGCTAGACTTGCGCTCATGAAACGGCAACGACTCACACGGGAACAGAGCAAGGACCAGACGCGTCAGCGTCTGCTCGACGCTGCGCAGGCGATTTTCATGAAGAAAGGCTTCGTCGCGGCAAGCGTCGAGGACATTGCGGCGGCAGCGGGCTATACGCGCGGTGCGTTCTATTCGAACTTCCGCAGCAAGAGCGAATTGTTTCTCGAACTACTGCGGCGCGATCACGAGACGATGCAGGCCGGCTTGCAGGCGATCTTCGAAAACTCGGCCTCGCGCGAGGAAATGGAAGCGCGCGTGCTGCGCTACTACAGCAATCTGCATCGCGAGAACAAGTGCTTCCTGCTGTGGGTGGAGGCCAAGCTGCTGGCCGTGCGCGACGGCCGCTTCCGGCTGCGCTTCAACGCGTTCATGCACGAGAAGCTCGAACAACTGGGCGCGTACATCCGCGAGTTTTCGGCACGCGTGGGTACGCCGCTCCTGCTGCCCGCGGAGGGGTTGGCGGTGGGCTTGATGGGCTTATGCGACGGCGTGCAGTTCTTCTACACGGTCGATCCGCAAAACGTGTCGGCGGAGATGGCCGAGACGGTGCTGGCGCAATTTTTCGCGCGCGTGGTGTTCGGGCGCGACGCGTGATCCGCGCGGCCCGCGTGGTGGGATGAGCGACGAATCCGGGCGGATCAGGCGGATCAGTTGGTCGGCAATTGCGCGCAAGCGTCCGCGACCGGCGTGGCGCAAATGAACGAATACTCACCGCTGTAGCGCAGCACTTCCTTGCTCGCGTGCAGGACGACCCGGATGTCCGGGCAGCGCTCATAGGCGATGAAGGCCGAACAGGCCGCGGCGGACCAGCAGACCAGCGAAAACGCGATTTTTTCGAAAAGCTGAAAACGATGTGGCATAGCGGTTAGTTTCCTTTCGGGCGCTATGTTACCAGCATCTAAGGGTTTATACCTATCTCAAGGTTCGCGACGAGCCTCGCAGCGCGGCTGCAAGCGCGTCGGAAATCTGACCGGATTGTCATGTACGGGTCAGGGTTGGGACAGGCTCGATCGATACAATCGATTCGTTGGGCAAACCCGCGCGCGCCTTGCCGCACGGGTCGATAGAGGCGGCAGCGTCGCGCCGGCCCGGCGTTACCGAGGCAGGAGTCGTCCCATGAATCAACTGCAATCGATGCGCGTGTTCGTCAAGGTCGCCGACCTGGGCAGTTTCGTCCGCGCGGCCGGCGCGCTGGAGCTTTCCACCGCCGTCGTCACCCGTCATGTCGCCGACCTGGAAGCGCGTCTCGCCACGCGCCTGATCAATCGCACCACGCGGCGGCTCGCGCTGACCGAGTCCGGCGCGGCTTATCTGGAGCGCGTGCGTTCCATTCTCGACGACCTCGACGGCGTCGAGCAGATGGTGGTGGCGCGCAATCACGAACCGGTCGGCACCTTGCGCATCGTCGCGCCGGTGGTGTTCGGGCTGCATAGTCTCGCGCCGGTGGTCCAGTCCTACGCGGCGCGCTATCCCGACGTGGTGCCGGACGTCACGCTCGCGGATCGTCACGTCGATCTGGTCGAAGAGGGTTTCGACGTCGGCATTCTGGTCGCGCGGCCCATGCGCAGCGCGAGCATCGTCACGCGGCGGCTGACCACGGGCCACATGACGGTCTGCGCGACGCCGGCCTATCTGGCGCGGCACGGCACGCCCACGCGCCCGGAGCATCTGCTGGAACATCCCTGTTTGAGCCGGCCGCAGGAGCAGGGCGGCGACGAGCGCGTGTTCAGCGGGCCGGACGGCGAAATCCGCGTGCGGCCCACCAACGCGATCGCCGCGAACAATACGGAGATGCTGCGGCAGTTCGCGCTGCTGGGCATGGGCGTGGCGATTCTGCCGAGCTATCTGATCGGCCGGGATCTGGCGTCCGGGCGGCTCGTGCCGCTGCTGGGCGAGTATCGTCTGCCGCCGGTCGAAATCGCGATTGCGTATCCGAGCCGCTTTCACTTGCCGGCGAAGGTGCGGACCTTCATCGATCACCTCGTCGAGCATTTCCAGCAGGAAGGGCAGCACACGCGCGGTTCGCGGATGCTGGCGCCGCGGCGTGCGGTTGCGGGTTCGCCGGATTATGACGACGGCCTGCCGGCGTCTGCGTTGCGGGGAGAAGAGGCGCGGCCGCGGCCGTTGCTCAAGGCTTCGCGCGCGCGAGGCGTGGCGGCGCCGTCGACGGTTTGATGGGGGCGGGGGGATGGCGGGGCGTTGGTGTGAGTCGGCGCGGCTCGTCGGCGCGTTAGCCGTGCGGTCCGCCGGGCGTCGTTCGTCAGTGCGCGTTTAGCTGTGCCGGTCAGTCGGGTAGCCGCTCGTCAGAGCGCTTACGGCCGTGCCGGTCCGCCGGGCGTCGTTCGCCAGTGCGCGTTTAGCTGTGCCAGTCAGTCCGGTAGCCGCTCGTCAGAGCGCTTACGGCCGTGCCGGTCCGCCGTGCGCCGTGCGCCAACGCGCGTTTAGCCGTGCCGGTCAGTCCGGTGCTGCTAGTCACCGCGCTTGCAGCCATACAAGCCCCTCCAAGCGCCGTGCCGTCAGCGCCCGCAGCCGCTCCCGCCCAACGTCGCTTATCCGGCGAGCCCTGGTCCGTAGTTGCTGCCGAGGAGCCGCGTGACCGACGCAATGTCGACGTAATCCTGTTCCGGCATGCCGTCGAGCATCGACAGCACCTCGTTGCTCGCGCCGGCTTCGCGCGCGGCGTCGACCAGCGCGTCCTTATTGGTCGGAAACTGGACTTCGCTCAAAAGATCGGCGATCTGAAGATCGATCGATTCGCCGGGAATAGCCGATGCGGTCATGCAAGCGCTCCTGGTTGTTGTTGCCGTGCTGCTGGACGGGAATGATGCCGCCGCTAAGCAATGGACAAGTCCGGCCGCCGATTCTTCAGACGTCACCGCGATTCGCCGAGCCATCTTGATCACGCCATCGGACTCCATTGTCGCGCGAACCTGCGCTCGTCGGCGCGCACCGGTTCAGGGCCGAACGAAAGCGCCGAACGAAAGCGCCGACTGAACGCGCGAACCGAACTCGGCCAACCAGACCAGCCCTATCAAGTCTGCAAACGCTCGTTTCGTCCGATGAAGCCGCGCCCGAGGTGCCGTGACCTGGGCAAGGCGATGTGTTTCCATCGGTCCGGACGATTGTCGTCCGTGGCGGCGACATCCGGCGCCGGCGGCGCGACAGGTGCCGCATTGGCGCGTTCGGCAAGGATGCCGGCGTTGCTGGTGTCCGTCGCGGTATGCACCGGCGCGGCGAAACACGAGGCTGACAGCGTCACCATGATCAACAGCGTCGAGGTTTTCATCACCCGACCTCCTAAGCTCATGCGGCGCTAACGAGTCAGCAAGCGCTGTGCCGTCCCCGCGTCGAAAGGAGGGCGCCAGCCGCACGCGACGCCGCGATTCGCGGCCACGCGTACTTACCATCTTAGTTGGTCAAATTCCGCAACGCGCCCCGAACGCCAATAAAAACGCCGTCGCGTAGCGCGGATGATGGCAGGAAGGGACCGGGCTGTCGCGGACGGTCGTTCCGCGTTCAGTTTCCCTCACGCAATACCTCGAATCGCGTCCACGGCCACGACGGCCGGTCGCGCATATAGCCGTTCAGCCAGTTCCATTGCGGATGCCGTTTCATGAACGCCTGGGCGTCGAACGGCCGCCCGCAGGGATGCCCCCAGCGCGCGCTGAACGCCATCTCGCGCGCCATTTCGCTGTCGGCGACCTTGCCGTCGTTGGCGCCCCACGGATTGAACGGTCCGTGATCGCTGCCGCCGAAGCGCGCGTCGTCCAGTTCCAGATGCCCGCAGATGGTGCGCGAGCAGGGGTTGTCGTTGCGGTCGAGATAGACGTCGTGATGGTCGGCGATCATTTGCTTGGCCAGCTCGACGTCGATCTTGCCGCGATGCATGTCCTCGAGTTGCATGAAGCGCAGCCGCCGCGCGCCGTTCTTGCGTACGTCGGTATAGTCCTCGCCTTCCCCGAGACATTCCTGATTGCGGATCTTCAGATCGGTGGCGGTGTTATAGCCGCTGTAGAAGCCGTCCTTCGTGCTCTCGAAACCGGAATAGTGCAGCCCCAGTTCGTAGCGCGCGATCTCGCCGGTCTTGACGTCGCCGAGCAACCAGCTATTCGCGTAGCCGCCGTTGTTGGCGACCGCGAACATCTCGCACCATTCGCCGATGCTGTTCGCGTACTGCGATGCGCGCCGCGAGCGATAGAACTCCGGCGCGCCCGCCGCGTTGTAGCCGACGAAGTTGGAGATGGTGGTTTCGGTCACCATCAGCCCGGCGGCGGTGATCCAGAAATCGGTGAGGCTGGAGATGCAGCCGGGCAAGCCCTGCATCAGAATGCGGTTGCCTCGATCCGGCACGATGTCGAACACCACATTGAACGCGTCGCCCGCGGCATAGCGGTCCCATGAGTTGTGCGCCATCACGATGCGGCCGTCGCGGGTGGCCTTGCCGGTCGCGATGAACGCGCTGCAGTGGTGGCCGCGCCGTCCGCGCCACGGCTTGAGGCCAAGGCGCGGCTCCCGCTGCGCCGCGTGCGTCGGCCACCAGCTTTGCAGCAGATCCATATAGCCATTCCACGCCAGCACTTCGGCGAACGGCAACTGCGCGCCGTCGGCGATGCCCTGGATTTCGTCGCTGAATTCGGTGTCGAGCTGGTTGGCGAACTGCGAGGTCGCCGCGTCGACGAAGGTGTCGAAGTCTTCGCCGGTGTCCCACTTCGCGAGATAGCGGGCGGTGTGGATCGCGTTGCGGATTTCGGCGGCGAGCAACTGGCCGTGCTGCTCGCCGCGGTCGTAGGGCTCGCCTTCGATATGCAGGAAAATCCAGCCCGCCTGGTCGCGGCGCACGGCATCGAGGGACGGTTCGCTCATCTTCGCTCCGATCGAAGGTCGGGCGTCTCGATGCGCCCGTCGTGGCGTCACGCGCGCGGCTCGCATTTCGGCGCGGCGTCTTTCTTATTGTAGGGAATCCGCCGGGCTTTGCACGGCGGGCGCCTGCCTAGCGAGCCGGATTCATGCGGAAATAAGCGTCGAGCAGCGAGGTCTTGTAGACCACGCCCGCGAGCGTCGGATGCGCGGCGCTTTCGATCACCGGCAGCCGTTCGCCCTGGAACGCGAGGAAGTGCTGCAACGCGACGCCGAGCGGCATGTCGGGCGTGAGCACGTCGAAATGCGGTTGCAGATAATCCGCGGCCGTCTTGGTGGAGGTATCGCGCTTGTCGAGCAGATCCGAGGTGATGTCCTTCAACGCGACCACGCCGAGAAACGCCCCCGACTCATTGGCGACGTACAGATACTTCACCGGATATTCGAGGAACACGCGCGTCATGTCGTGCACGGTCGCGTTCGGCGGCACGACGGTTTCGGCCGGGCGGATCAGCTCACGCATCTGCGTGGCGCGCAGGCGGATGCGTTCCTGTTCCTGCTGATTGCGGCGCAGCGTGATTTCGTACATCGAGGTCTTGCCGATCGCGCGCGACACGAAATACGCGACCACGCATGACAGCATCAGCGGCAACACCACCTGATAGCTGAGCGTCATCTCGAAGATCATCAGGATCGCCATCAGCGGCGCCTGGGTCGCGCCCGCCAGAAACGCGCCCATGCCGACCATCGCGTAGGCGAACGGCGCCGACGTGCCGTGCGGCCACAGCGCGTGCATGCCCTGGCCGAACAGCGAGCCGACCACCGCGCCGACGAAAAGCGTCGGCGTGAAGACCCCGCCGATCGCGCCCGAGCCGGCGGTGGCCGCCGTCGCGATCAGCTTGAACAGCAGCACGACGACGAGTGCGCCCCACGTCCACGACGAATGCAGGATCGAGTTGACCACGCTGTAGCCGTTGCCCCAGACCTCGGGCGTCCACACCGACAGAATGCCGACCACCAGGCCGCCGAGCGCGAGCCGCGCGGGCAGCGGCAAGGGCAGCTTGCGAAAGCCCGCCTTCGACGCGTCGAGCAGCCGCAGAAACTGCGGCGCGGCCGCGCCGCACAGCACGCCGAGCGCGACGAACAGCATCACCTCGACGCCCGTCACCGGCGGAAACACCGGCATCTCGTACGGCGGCTTGTAGCCGGCGAATTCGCGCATCGTGATGTTGGCGACCACGGCGGCGACCACCACGGGCCCGAAGCTTTCCATCGCGATCGAGCCGAGCACGATCTCGGTGACGAAAAACGCGCCGGCGATCGGCGCGTTATACGCGGACGTGATCCCCGCCGCCGCGCCGCAGGCCACCAGCAGACGCAGCCGCGCCGGGTCGAAATGCACCCAGCGTCCGATCAGCGATGCGGCGAGCGCCGCCAGTTGCACCATCGGTCCTTCGCGGCCGATCGAGCCGCCGCTCGAAATCGTGAACAGCGACGACACGCTGCGCCACAGGCTCAGCTTCACCGGCACCACGCCGTCGCCGATCGCGACCGCTTCCATGTAGTCGATGTGGTTGCATTTGTCCGCGTGACGCTGCGCGATCAGCAGAAAGAAACCGGCGATCAGACCGCCTGCGGCGGGCAGCCAGATCCGCACCGTCCACGGCAGGCTGCGCGCCATTTCGACGAAACTGCCGGACTTGCCGGCCACCGCGAATTGCAGCAGCGCGATGCCCTCGCGAAAAGCGATCGTCGCGAAGGCGCCGGCGACGCCGACCACCACCGACCAGACCAGCATCGTATGGGCTTCCGAGAGACGGAAGAGATTTTGGGCGCGGGTGCGCAGCTTCAGCAGGAACGAAAGCACGTCGGCGGGACAGGGCGTGAGAGGGAGTGGAAAAACGCGCACGGCAACAGCAGCGCGCCCGCTCTCGAAAGCGGGCGCGCGGCGGCGGGTGAGCGGGGAAGAGCGGCGCGGGTCAAGCCGCCGCCTTGTCGAGTTCGGGATAGTGCCGGAAGATGCACGCTTCGTTATGCTCGATGCGCCGTTCCGACTGCAGATACGCGGCGATGTTCGGCCGCTCGATCACGGCGTCGTGCAGCGCGGCGAGCCGCGGATAGTGTTCGCCGAAACGCTTGAGCGCGCGCGGAAACGCGTATAGCAGACCGTCGATCAACTGGAACATCGACAGGTCGACGTAGGTGAGCGCATCGCCCACCATGAAGGTGTCGCCGGCCGGATTCTGCTTCAGCACGCGCTCGAAATAATTCATGAACTTCGGAATGCGGTTGTCGATGAAGTCGTGCGCGCGCGCCTTGGCCGCGTCTTTCTGATCCTCGTAATAGAGCGCGCTGGCGAGCGGATGATGCGTGTCGTGCGCCTCGGTGACCACGTCGGCGATCGTCAGTTGCAGGCCGTTGGCGACGTAGCGCAGGCTCTCCACCGAAGGCGCGAGGTTGAGCCGCGGGCCCAGGTAGAACAGGATGTTGGCGGTCTGCGAAATCACCAGATCGCCGTCCTTCAGAAACGGCGGCGCGAAGGGCGGATACGGTTCGTCCCTGCTCTTCATGACGGCCATCATCGCGCTCGTGCCGAGGCCCTCGGCGGGCTCGCCGCGCGCCACTTCCACGTAGTCGGCGCCGGCTTCTTCCAGCGCGAGCCGCACGAATTCGCCGCGGCCTTGCAGGCCGTCCCAATAGTAAAGTTCCAGGCTCATCGATCGATCCTCATTCGGGTTGCGGTGAACGGGTTGCATGAGTAGGTAACGTGAGCAACCAGTATGCCGTGCGAGCGCGCCGGATGTTCTCCAGAATGCGCGAAACCCCGCGCGCGGCGGGGTGGGTTCGAAGGCGAGGGCGGCTTAGCCGAGCAGGTGCTGGACAGTCCATGTGATTCCGAGTCCGCCCAAGGTCAGCCACACGTACAGGATGAAACCGGTGGTCAGCGCGCGCGGGCCGGCCTGACGGATCTGCGAGATGCGCGTCTCGATGCCGAGCGCGGTCATGGCCATCGTCAGTGCGAAGGTGTCGAGCGTGTTGAGCGCGCTGGTCGCGGTTTCCGGCAGCACATGCAGCGAGTTGATCACGACGAAGGCGAGAAAGCCG
This sequence comes from Paraburkholderia terricola, assembly GCF_003330825.1. Lineage (NCBI taxonomy): Bacteria > Pseudomonadati > Pseudomonadota > Betaproteobacteria > Burkholderiales > Burkholderiaceae > Paraburkholderia > Paraburkholderia terricola. Next base: position 2,150,448 of record NZ_CP024941.1, on the reverse strand, counting down.
AGCGCGAACCACGGAATCGCCAGCTTGCGCGGGGCATGGTGCTTGCCGTCGTGCGCCGCCGGGCCGCGCGCCGTGCGGTTCACCCACATGCCGACCATCAGCAGCACCGGCACCAGCAGCATCACGCGAGTCATCTTGACGATGGTGGCGATGTGCGTCGCTTCCGGGCTCACGTTGCTGGCCGCGCCGACCACTTGCGCCACCTCGTGAATCGTGCCGCCGAAGAAAAGCCCCGCGCCGACCGTGTCCAGATGCAGCCAGCCCGCCTTGAACAGCGCCGGATAGAGGAACATCGAAAGCGTGCCGAACAGCACGACGCTGCCCACCGCCATCGCGCTCTTGTGCGGCTTCGATTGCAGCGTCGACTCGAAGGCGAGCACGGCGGCCGCGCCGCAGATCGCGCTGCCCGCGGCCGTCAGCAACGCCGTGTCGCGGTCGAGTTTCATGATTTTCATGCCGGCCCACGTGCCGAGCACGAGCGTGCTCACGACGATCAGCACCGATTCCGCGAGCCCCGGCAAGCCGACCTGAGCGATTTCCTGCAGACTCACGCGCAGCCCGAAGAACGCCACCGCGATGCGCAGAAGCTTGCGCGCCGAAAAGTTGATGCCGGCCGCCCAGCTTTCCGGCATGCCGTCGCGCAGCGCGTTGCCGTAAACGGCGCCCGCCACGATGCCGACGATCAGCGGGCTCAGCCCCAATCCGGCGATGGCCGGAATCGACGCGATGTGGGTCACGGCAGCCGCGAAAAGCGCGACGAAAAGAATGCCGTTGAGCAGGCCGCGAGTGGACGATCCGGCCGGTGTGGTTGCAGCGGTGAGATGGGCAGTGGTCATGGCGCAGTCCTTATTGGCTGGCTGATTCAATGGCCCTAATCCTAAATTGAATATAACGATATGAAAAATCGTGATTTGGGATGTAAAGTATCGGCTAAATCGATATTTGTATCCTCATGACCCCCGACCAGCTTATAACTTTCGCCGTCGTCGCCGAGCATCGCAACATCAGTCGCGCGGCTGTCGCATTGCATTTGTCGCAGCCGGCGGTGTCCGGGCAATTGCGGCAGTTGCAGGACGAATTCGGCGAACCGCTTTACCAGCGCGACGGCCGCGGGGTGCGCCTTACGCCCGCCGGCGAGCAACTGGCGAGCTATGCCGCGCGGCTGCGCGATACCTGGCGGCAAGCGCACGCGTACCGCGACGCCTTGCGCGGCCTGGAGCAAGGCACGTTGCGGATCGGCGCGAGCACCACGCCGGCGAGTTATCTGCTGCCGTATCTGATCGCCGACTTCCATCGCCGCCATCCGGACGTCACGCTGCATACCGCGGACGGCAATACCACGGAGATCGTCGGCGCGCTCGGCTCGGTGGACATCGCGTTGGTCGAGGGGCCGGTCGGCGCGGATCTGCCGCCCGACACCGCGGTGCACGCCTGGCGTGAGGATGAGATCGTCGCGATCATGCCGCGCTCGCATCCGTTGGCGCAGGCGGGCGGCGCGGGTCTCGAAAGCAGGCGGGCGGAACTGGCGGATTTCGGCGCGCATCCGCTGGTTTTGCGCGAGGCCGGATCGGGCGTGCGGCAGGTCGTCGAGCGGGCGTTCGCGCGCGCGGGCGTGCCGATGCGAGTCGCCCTGGAAATCGCCGGCGTCGAGGGCGTGAAGGAGGCGGTGCGGGCCGGCATGGGCATCGGCTTTGTCTCGGCCATGTCGATGCGCCATGAGAACGGCGCGTTGCGTCTGTTCTCGCTAAGCCCGGAGCCGCTGACGCGGCGGCTGTCGATCCTCGTGCCGCATGCGAGCGCGCCGTCGCGGGTGGTCGAACAGTTTCTCGCCCTGTGTCTCGCGGATGGCGCGTGAAGTGGCGTGCAATGTGACGCGCGATGTGAAGCGCGATGTGACGCGCGATGTGACGCGAATCAGCGCGAAACTGGCGGACCGGTTGCCGGCGCCAAGGCTGCGGACCGTGGGATCCCGGCGGGCGGCTCCGGGCATCCTCGCCGCCAGCAGACACGCTCGACACACTTGCCATGCCACGCTTCCCCTGGGGATTTCCTCTATGGTGCGTCACCCCGGCCACGGCGCACTATTCGGTCGTCCAAGCGCCTCGGCGCTTTTTTTCGAAACGGTGTTGGAACCGGTTCCAAACGCTGATACGACGCAAAATTCGAGCGGATTCGACATGACAGAAGCAGTTGACGTGGTGATCGTGGCAAGCGCTTTCGGCATGGAGGCGGTCCGCGCGGGCGGCCATCTGAAATGGGCCGAGGCGACGGGGCGAGCCGGCGCGGCCGGCTTCGAGGTGCGCCGCGAACTGTTTTCCGACGAGGCCGACGCGGCGCCGCCCGCGTTGCGCGCGCTCGGCAAGCGGATTGCCGAGCTGGGCCTGTGGTCGGTCTACTCGACGCCGGCTTCGCTTTACACGACGGACGGCAAGCTGAACGCCGACGCGCTGCGCGTCTCCGTCGAAGAAGCGATTGCGCTCGGCGCGCGCTTCGTCAAGTTGCAACTCGGCGGTTTCGCCGCCGAGGCCAATGCCGCGGTGATCGCCGAGCATATGCGTTGTGCGGATGTGCGGCTCGTCGTCGAAAACGGGCAATTGGCCGAAGGCGGATCGCTCGCGCAATTCGTCGGGCTGTTCGACGCGTTGGCGCGTGAAGGGCATGCGGACGTGCTGGGCATGACCTTCGACATCGGCAACTGGGCATGGCGCGGTGTCGCGCCGCTCGACGCGGCCGGGCCGCTCGCGGCGCACGTCGAATACATCCATTGCAAGACGGCGGTGGGCGAAGGCGCGCGGCGCTTTCCCGCCGCTCCGGCCGCCGGCGACGCGCAGTTCGCCGCGGTGCTCGACAACCTGCCGCGCCACGTGCCGCGCGGCATCGAATTTCCGTTCGATGCGAGCCGTATCGATACGGACGCGGCGCACTACGTCGCATGGCTGGCCGCCGCGTAAGCGGCAGGCAGGACCTGAGAGAGCAGCGGTAGGTAAAAAGACGCGCGGCGGAAAGTAGGCGGCGAGGCGTGAGCAGTGTTAGCGGAGTCAAAGAGGCGCGTGCGGGGAAGCGCACGCCGTGAAGAGGCAAACGCCGTAAAGAAGCAAACGCCGTAAAGAAGCAAACGCCGTAAAGAAGCAAACGCCGTAAAGAAGCAAACGCCGTAAAGAAGCAAACGCCGTAAAGAAGCAAACGCCGTAAAGAAGCACACGCCGTAAAGAAGCACACGCCGTAAAGAAGCACACGCCGTAAAGAAGCACACGCCGTAAAGAAGCACACGCCGTAAAGAAGCACACGCCGTAAAGAAGCACACGCCGTAAAGAAGCACACGCCGTAAAGAAGCAACGCCGTAAAGAAGCACACGCCGTAAAGAAGCAACGCCGTAAAGAAGCACACGCAAAGAAGCACACGCAAAGAAGCACACGCAAAGAGGCCCACGCAAAGAGGCCCACGCAAAGAGGCCACGCAAAGAGGCCACGCAAAAAAGCGCACCAGGACACGCAACCCGTAAACCGGCACCACCCCGACCCACCACCCAAAGGACCCGCAGGAGCGAAGCATGAGCAACCCAGGCGCAGCACTCGACGTCATCACCTACGGCGAAGCAATGGCCATGTTCGTGGCCGCCGAAACCGGCCCGCTCGCGGGCGTCGGACGGTTCACCAAGCGCGTCGCGGGCGCCGATCTGAACGTGGCGATCGGTCTTGCCCGGCTCGGCTTCAGGGTCGGCTGGATGAGCCGCGTCGGCCACGATTCATTCGGCCAGTACGTGCGCGACACGCTGACGAAGGAAGGCATCGACCAACGCCGCGTCACCACCGACGAGCGCTACCCCACCGGCTTCCAGCTGAAGTCGAAAGCCGACGACGGCAGCGATCCCGCGATCGAATACTTCCGCAAGGGATCGGCGGCGAGCCACCTGTCGCTGGACGACTACGCGGCGCAATACGTACTCTCCGCCCGTCATCTGCATCTGACGGGCGTGGCCCCGGCGATCTCCGCGAGTTCGCGCGAACTCGCCTTCCATCTGGCGCATGAAATGCGTGCGGCCGGCAAGACGATTTCCTTCGACCCGAACCTGCGTCCGACGCTGTGGCCCTCGCGCGCGGCGATGGTCGAAGGCTTGAACGCGCTCGCGGCCCTGGCCGACTGGGTGCTGCCCGGCATCGGCGAGGGCGAGATCCTGACCGGCTACACGCAGCCCGAGGACATCGCGAAGTTCTATCTCGACCGCGGCGCGCGCGCCGTGATCGTCAAGCTCGGCGCGCAAGGCGCGTATTTCCGCAGCGCCGACGATGCCGCCGTGATCGCCTGTGAACCCGTCGCGAACGTGGTGGACACGGTCGGCGCGGGCGACGGCTTCGCGGTCGGCGTGATCAGCGCGTTGCTCGAAGGCAAGCCGCTGCCGCAAGCGGTGGCGCGCGGCAATCGCATCGGCGCGCTGGCGATCCAGGTGATCGGCGATTCCGAGGGTCTGCCGACGCGCGCCGAACTCGACGCGCTCGAACTCGATACGCTCGAACTCACTGCCGCACCGCGCATCGCCAACGCCGCGTGAACGCCGTTCGATAACAACAAGAGCGCCCGCACGGCGCCGCATGACAACCGTTCATCATTGTTTCGGAAAGCCGTCAAAGGAGACACCCATGACTTCATCGCTTGCGATCCGCCGTTGGTGGACGATCATGCCGATCGTTTTCATCACCTACAGCCTCGCTTATCTCGACCGCGCGAACTACGGTTTCGCCGCCGCCGCCGGCATCAACCAGGACCTGGGCATCAGCAAGGGACTGTCGTCGCTGATCGGCGCGCTGTTCTTCCTCGGCTATTTCTTCTTCCAGATTCCGGGCGCGATCTACGCGGAACGCCGCAGCGTCAAGAAGCTCGTGTTCTGGAGCCTCATTTTGTGGGGCGGCTGCGCGGCGCTGACCGGCATGGTCAGCAACATTCCCTCGCTGATGGTGATCCGCTTCATGCTCGGCGTGGTCGAAGCCGCCGTGATGCCGGCGATGCTGATCTTCATCAGCAACTGGTTCACGAAGCGCGAGCGCTCGCGCGCCAACACCTTCCTGATTCTCGGCAATCCGGTCACGGTGCTGTGGATGTCGGTGGTGTCCGGCTATCTGGTGCATTCATTCGGCTGGCGTCACATGTTCGTCGCCGAAGGCGTGCCGGCGATTCTATGGGCCGTGTGCTGGTGGTTCATCGTGCAGGACAAGCCGCAGCAGGTCTCGTGGCTCACGGCGCAACAGAAGGCCGATCTCGCCGAAACGCTGCGCGCCGAGCAGGCCGCGATCAAACCCGTGCGCAATTACGGCGAGGCGTTCCGCTCGCCGGCGGTGATCAAGCTGTGCGCGCAATATTTCTGCTGGAGCATCGGCGTGTACGGTTTCGTGCTGTGGCTGCCGTCGATCCTGAAGAACGGCTCGACGCTCGGCATGGTGGAAACCGGCTGGCTGTCCGCGCTGCCGTATCTGGCCGCGACGATCGCGATGCTTGCGGCTTCGTGGGCATCCGATAAACTCAACCGCCGCAAGGTGTTCGTGTGGCCGTTTTTGCTGATCGGCGCGGTGGCCTTCGCGGCGTCGTATGCGATCGGCTCCACGCACTTCTGGCTGTCGTACGCGCTGCTGGTGATCGCCGGCGCCGCGATGTACGCGCCTTACGGCCCGTTCTTCGCGATCGTGCCGGAACTGCTGCCGAAGAACGTCGCGGGCGGCGCGATGGCGCTGATCAACAGCATGGGCGCGCTGGGTTCGTTCGTCGGCTCGTACGTGGTCGGCTATCTGAACGGCGCGACCGGCTCGCCCGCGGCATCGTATGCGTTCATGAGCGTGGCGTTGATCGCCGCGGTGATCCTGACGCTGGCCGTCAAGCCGCAGCCGCTCAGCAAGGCCCCCACGCTCGCCACACCGTTGCAAGGAAAATAAGCTGATGAAGAAGATCGTCGCCTGGAAATCGTTGCCCGAGGACGTGCTCGCCTATCTGCAACAGCATGCGCAAGTCGTGCAGGTCGATCCCGCGCGGCACGACGCGCTGGTTGCCGCGTTGTGCGACGCGGACGGCGGCATCGGCGCCAGCGTGAGGATCACGCCGGCGATGCTCGAAGGCGCGAGCCGGCTGAAGGCCTTGTCGACCATCTCGGTGGGCTTCGACCAGTTCGATGTCGCCGATCTCACGCGGCGCGGCATCGTGCTCGCGCACACGCCGGACGTGCTGACCGAATCGACCGCCGACACCGTGTTCTCGCTGATTCTGGCGTCGGCGCGCCGGGTGGTCGAACTCGCGAACTGGGTCAAGGCCGGGCAGTGGCGGCAAAGCATCGGGCCGGCGCATTTCGGCGTGGACGTGCAGGGCAAGACGCTCGGCATCGTCGGGCTGGGGCGCATCGGCGGCGCGGTCGCGCGGCGCGCGGCGCTCGGCTTCGGCATGAAGGTGCTGTACACGAACCGCAGCGCGAATCCGCAGGCGGAACAGGCGTACGGCGCGCGGCGCGTCGAGTTGGCGGAGCTGCTTGCCAGCGCCGATTTCGTCTGCCTGCAAGTGCCCTTGACGCCCGAGACGAAGCACCTGATCGGCGCGGCCGAACTCGGGTCGATGAAGCGCAGCGCGATTCTGATCAACGCTTCGCGCGGCGCGACCGTCGACGAAAACGCGCTGATCGAGGCGCTGCGCAACGCCACGATTCACGGCGCGGGTCTCGACGTGTTCGAGACCGAACCGCTGCCGGCCGATTCGCCTTTGCTGACGATGCCGAACGTGGTCGCGTTGCCGCACATCGGCTCGGCGACTCACGAGACGCGTCACGCGATGGCGCGCAACGCGGCGGAAAACCTGGTCGCTGCGCTCGACGGCACGCTCACCGCCAACATCGTCAATCGCGGAGTCTTGCGTCGGTGAGCCATGCGCCAATGAACCCGATGCCGCCCGCCACGCCGCGCCGCGCGACGATCACCGACGTCGCGCGCGAAGCCGGCACCGGCAAGACCAGCATCTCGCGCTATCTGAACGGCGAGATGAGCGCGTTGTCGCCCGAGTTGCGCGCGCGCATCGAGGCGGCGATCGAACGGCTCGACTATCAGCCGAACCAGATGGCGCGTGGGCTCAAGCGTGGCCGCAACCGGTTGATCGGCATGCTGCTCGCCGACCTGACCAATCCGTACACCGTCGAGGTGCTGCAAGGCGCGGAAGCGGCCTGTCACGCACTCGGCCTGATGCCGCTGATCTGCCACGCGGCGAACGAAGTGGAGATGGAGCGGCGCTATCTGCAACTGCTCACCACCTATCGGGTGGAAGGCGTGATCGTCAACGCGCTCGGCGTGCGCGAGGAAACGCTGCGGCCGGTGGGCGGCGGCGGGATTCCGGCGGTGCTGGTGGACCGTTCGGTGGAAGGGCTCGTCGCCGATATGGTCGGCCTGGACAACCGGGCGGCGGCCGAACTCGGCACGCGGCATCTGCTGGATAACGGCTTCGACGAGATCTGGTTCGTCGTGCAGCCGTTCGAGCAGGTCAGTTCGCGGCAGTTGCGCGAGGCGGCGTTTCGCGAGGTGATGCGCGCGCAGGGGGAGTGGAGTGCGAGTGCGGTGGGTGGTCGAGGGGAGGGCGGTTGGGGGGCGTCGGGAGTAAGTGGAGTAAGCGGAGTAAGCGGAGTAAGCGGAGTAAGTCGTGCAGGCGCCAATGGTCGCGTGCGCGGGCATACGCTGGTGCTCGATCTTGCCGACAGCGCCGCGGTGCAACGCGGCCTCGCCGAACTCGACCGCGCGATCGATGCGGCTGGCGATGCAAGCAATGCCTCGACCAACGCCCCAACCAACGCCCCAACCAACGCCCCAACCAACGCCCCAACCAACGCCCCAACCAACGCCCCAACCAACGCCCCAACCAACGCCCCAACCAACGCCGCACGCATCGCCCTGTTCGCCGCGAACGCGCCGGTCGCGCTCTGCCTCGCATTGCACCTGAAGGCGCGTTACGGCGCCGCCTGGCAATCACGCGTCGCGCTCCTCTGCATCGACGACCCCGATTGGGCCGAATTGACCGGCGTCACGACCATCCGCCAGCCCACCTACGAGATCGGCTACCGCGCGGTCGAGTTCCTGCACGAGCGCATCGAAGGCGTTCAAACCAGTGCGCGCGACTGCCTTTTGCAGGGCGAATTGATCGTCCGCGCCTCGACCTTGCGCTGATTTCCTGCTGATTTCCCACTGACTTCCCGCTGACTTCCCGCTGACTTCCCGCTGACTCCGCGCTGACTTCGCGCTGATCTGCGATCATTCGGGCTGCGGCGCGCAGCGGGTGCGCGCCGGTCATCGCAAGGAAACTCATGGTTGTTGCACCGCTTACCCTGTCGAGCCTCGCCGTCGCGACGCTGCTGGTCGCCGCTTTACCGTTCCTGATCTACCGTCGTCTGCGCCGGCCGCTCGCGCTCAAGCCGCGCGATGCGATCATCGGCATCGCCGTGTTCGCGCTCTTCGCGATGGTGATCGAGCGCGCGCTGAACGATTACGTGCTGCATCGGAACGAGGCGACGGCCACTTTCCTGTCGAATCCGCTCGCCTTCGTGGTGTACGCCGCGCTCGTTGCCGGAATCTGCGAGGAGGTGGGACGCTTCATCGGCATGCGCCTGCTGCTTAAGCGCGCCGCGGCGAAGCCGGCCTCCACGGCGGCCGCCGGCGACGGCACCGCGCTCACCTACGGCCTCGGCCACGGCGGCGCCGAAGCGTGGCTCGTCGGCGTGCTGGTGCAGATTCAATGGATTCTGTTCGCGGTGCTCGAAAACCGTGGCGAACTGGACGGCTATCTAAGCAACCTGCCGGCCGATTCGTTGATGCGCATCCACGTGATTCTCGCAAGCCTGACGCCGCAGACGGCCGGCATCTTCGCGCTCGAACGCGTGGCCGCGCTGGTGTTCCAGATCGGCTTGTCGGTGCTGATGTGGCGCGGCTTGCGGGCGGGCTGGCGCGGCATCCTGCCGCTCGCCATCGTGCTGCACGCGCTGGTTGACGTGCCCGCCGCGCTGTTCCAGGCGCAGCTCGTGCCGCTCGCGGCGGTGGACGGTATTTATGCGCTCGCGGCGCTGCTCGTCGCGGGTCTGTTGTTCAGGACGTTCCGGCGTGCGCCGGTGCCCGCATGAGCCATGCCGGCGCGTTGAACCGTCGGCCCATCTTGGCGATATCCGCGGACTCTCCAGACCACTTTCGGCACATCTCATGGAAGCTTACCAATACGACTGCGCGAATTCCGAGTTCGAGGAATTGGCGCGCGTCATCAGCGATCTGTTCCCCGAGCAGACGCAGTTCATCCAGCGCGCGGCTGAGGACGGCACGCCGACGCTGGCGATTCACTGGGTGGCGATGCGTTTCGGCGCGGCCGCGCGCCGCATCGTGATGAGCGTGGTGATCGCGCCGGCCGCGTGGGCGCGTTATCGCGCGTTGCCGGCGCGGCTGCGCGGCCGCAGTTTCGCGGTGCTGCGCGCGTATGTCGAAGCGAGCATCGGCTCGCTCGAAGAGCAGTATGCGAACGGCGAGGCGGTGCCGCGCGACGTCACCGTCGATCTGGGCGACGAGTTTGCCTGACAGTTTTGCCTGAAGCGAATCAATCCGCGAGCCGATAGACCTTCGCGAAGCGCGCGGCCTGGACGACGCCGTAGTCGCCCGGCGCGTACTGCATGATCCAGTCGCCGGCCGCGCCGTGCAGCACGTCGCCGCCGTCCGCCGAGCGGGCGAGCGAGAACGCTTCGTTCATCTGTTTGGCGAGGACGACGGCGGGGCGGTTGCGGTACGGGCCCGGTTGGCCATGCGAGACGGCGGCGTCGGCAGGGAGGTATTTGGCATCGAAGCGCTCGCGCGAGACGACCCAGCGGTCGCCGGTCGATCCGGTGATCAGCGCGTCGCCGCGAGCATAGCGGTTCGGGCCTTCGAGGCTCATCAATTGGCCTTCGGCGGCGGCGAATTCGACGCTCACCGTTTCGTTCTTGACGACACGGCGAGCGTTGGCATCTTGACTGAGGTCGAGGTTTTTGAGTTCGGTCATGAAGCGAATGGGTGGAGAGATGTTGACCGCGGCGCCGTGACGTGGCGCCGCGCATGCCCGCATCATGCCAGATGCGTCTCGAGACCCGCTTCTTTTGCCGCTGACGGCGGCGTGAATGAATCGCGGCGCAGCGCGCAAACGCCGCGCTGCGCGCGATCAAAGTCTTACGGCTTGACCGCCGCGTCGCTCGCGGGCGCCGGCGCGACCTTGCCGACCTTGCCCTTGCCATGATGACGCCGACCACCCTCGACGCCGCCCGGCTGATGGAACGTCACGTCGGCCAGCTTCTTCTGTTCCGGCGAGAGGCTGTTGTACAGCGGGTCGAATGCGTCGACCAGCTTCTTCATGCCGTCCGCGTGCGCTTGCGAGATCGCGGCATATTGCTTCATGTCGTCGACCGCCGTCACGTTGGTGGCCGCCTTGCGCTGCTGGAACAGTTGGCCCATCGTCTGGCCGTTGCCGCGCATCACGTCGGCGAAGGCGTTCCACTGCGGCTCCTGCGCCGCCGTGATCTTCAATTGCGAGTGCAGGTAGGCGATGCGGTCCTCGACGTTGCGCTCGTGTCCGGCCTTGGCGGCGGGCGAGGAAGCGGCGGCGCTCGCCGCGGGGGAAGCCGGAACCGGCGCGGAAGCCTGGGCGAATGCGCCGCTCATCGCGACGGCGGAGGCCAGCAGTACCAGTGTTTTTTTCATCGAAACTCCTGATGTCTATTCGAATTGGGACAAGGCGTACAGGGCGAGCGGCCCGCCATGCATGCGTGAGCCGTGGCGACGCATGGCGACCGGCTGCCTGGTTCGCCGTCGGCGCTATTAGTATCACGATATCCCTACAATGCGGCTCGTGCGCGACAAACGCTTACAACCGAAACGAACAGGAAATAGCGGGTGGATAAATTCGTCAGCATGGAGATTTTCGTCGCCGTGGTCGAGGCGGGCAGCTTGACTGCGGCGGCCGAGCGCTTCGACATTTCGTCGGCGATGGTGGGCAAGCACATCCGTTCGCTCGAAACCCGATTGGCGACGCGGCTGCTCACGCGCACCACGCGCCGGCAAAGTCTGACGGAGATAGGCCGGCAGTATTACGAGCAATGCCGGCGGATTCTCGCCGACGTGAAGGCGGCCGAGTCGCTCGCCGAGGCGATGGCGGCCGCGCCGCGCGGCGTGCTCAAGGTGACGGTGCCGCTCACTTACGGCGCCGAGGTTTTCGCGCCCGCCATGACCGACTATCTGAGCGCGTGGCCGGACGTCACGCTCGAACTCGATCTGTCGAACCGTGTGATCGACCTGGTGGAAGAGGGCTTCGACGCGTCGGTGCGGATCGGTCATCTGCCGGATTCGAGCTTCGTCGCGCGACCGTTGAAGCCCTACCGGATGCGCGCGTGCGCGTCGCCCGCGTATCTGGCGCGCGCCGGCACGCCGCGCACGCCGGCCGATCTCGCGCATCACGAATGCCTCGGTTTTCTGCATTGGGGCCGCGAAGGAACGTGGCGGCTAGACGGCGAAACCGCCGGCGACAAGCCGCTGCGTGCGGGCCGGTTTCGCGCCAACAACGGCCAGGCGCTCAAGGTTGCCGCGTTGCGCGGCTTCGGCCTCGTGTTGCAGCCGGAGGCGTTGCTCGCCAAGGAGATCGCCAGCGGCGAACTGGTGTCGGTGCTCGAGGACTATCTGCCTGAAGGCGCGCCGGTTCATCTGCTTTATCCGCGCGATCGCCGCGCCACGCCCAAGCTCACCAGCTTCATCGATTTCGTGATCGAGCGGTTCGGCGCGTGAGCGAAAGCGCTGCACGCGAGTGCGTTTTTGAAGTCGCAGACGCAACAGACGATTCCGCTTCGTAATATTCGCGCATGACCATCGGAACTCCAGCGATGTTTACCGCAAACGCCCACCGGTCAAGTTCGAGCCAACGCGTCGCACATGCCAAGCTGCGAGGCTTACATCCAACGCGCTCCGCAAGCGCTGCCACGCTACTGCTCAATGTACATGCGCCACTCCGGAAACTGATCGAAGAAGCTTTCGTTCACATGGACGAGATACAGCGTGGTCGAGCTGGTGTTCGTGGTCTTCCCCGGTTCGTTGAATATCGTGAGACCTGGATCGACTCCACTGGTGCTCGCCCATGCGGTGAGATCGTCCGGGAGGTTCCCTGCTTCCTCCCGCGGCACGCGCAACCTGATCGGCTTCATGACATTTCCTTTACGCGATGACATGCGTAAAGTGTATGGAGCGCTTGGCAAAGATCAACCACAAATAAACGCGGCCGCCTTCGCGTATGTCGACGATCTAGTCGATCTAGACTCAGAAAGCCGCAGCCATACGAAGAAAAGAACCGCGCGCGGCGGTACCGCGACACTAACGTTCGAGGTGTCTATGTGGGAAAAAATCGACTACAAGGGATTTGAAATCTGGGTGCTGCCGATCCTTGCATACGGGCCCCCGACGCCAAACACCCCCTACCATTACAACGGGTATGTATGCCGACCAGGCGCTGATCTGCGTCATGCCGGGCAACGCAAGCAGTTTTATGAACTCGGCGACGTCTTTGCGACCGAAGCAGAGGCGCTCGATGCGGCCTATCGCGAGGGGCGCGATCTCGTGGACTCACTGGTTGCCAACGGCTGACATGAAAAAGCCCCGCGCGGGGCTGGGCTATGGAAATGGCGCTTGCTTCCGGCCTGCTTCTTTCCAGACTGAGGTGGGGGCGGTGGGGCGTAAGACCAAAGATCAGCGGAAACGCACCACCGGCCTTGACGTATGAATTCTGTCGGGGGACCAGGTGTGCCGGGTCACCGCATCGCCCCTCTCGCGATTGAAGACGCGCGATAATCCATCCGGCCACCGATCAACCACTTCCTTCTTCCCGATGAGACCTCCGCGCCTCGATCAACTCGACGACCTCGACCGCAACCTCGTTGCGCTGCTGCAAGCCAATGCGCGCGAGAGCGTCGCCAATCTCGCGCGCCAACTGGGCGTGGCACGCACCACCGTGATCGCGCGCATCGCGCGGCTCGAACGCAGCAACGTGATCGCGGGCTATAGCGTGCGGCTCGGCCAGGACGTGCTCGACTCGAGCATCTATGCGTACGTCGGCATCATCATCGCGCCGCGGCACGGGCCGGCGGTGCAGAAGCGGCTCGGCAAGATGCCGGAGGTGCAGTTGCTGTGCGCGGTGAGCGGCGAGTTCGATTACGTCGCGTGGCTGCGCGCGGATTCGCCCGATCGCCTCAACGATCTGCTCGATCAGATCGGCGGGCTGGAAGGCGTCGTGCGGACCACGACCTCGATCATTCTCGCGCGCAAGATCGACCGCGGCATGGTGTGAGCGCAGCGCGCGCCGCTTACGCCATTTTTATACGTTTTCGACATTTAGACTGGCCGTGTCGTCATAACGTCGAAGTCTATGGTCATAACGCAGCATTTTGCGTGTATGAACTGTTTTTGATTCTCCCTAAACTGTGTCTCAAGGGTTCGGCCCGCCGGGCGCGGCGCGTAGCGCGCAGCGCACTTCCACGCTTGAGACAGCGCACACAAAAAATTGGAGAAGCGCATGAAAGTAGCCATCGTTGGCGCAGGTTTGATCGGTCACACCATTGCCCACCTGTTGCGCGACACCGGCGACTACGATGTCGTCGCGTTCGACCGCGACCAGCACGCGCTCGACAAGCTTTCCGCCCAGGGCATTCCGACCCGCCGCGTCGATTCCGCCGATGCCGCCGCGCTGCGCGCCGCGATGCAAGGCTTCGATGCGCTCGTCAACGCGCTGCCTTATTACCTGGCCGTGAACGTGGCCTCGGCGGCCAAGGGCGCGGGCGTGCATTACTTCGACCTGACCGAGGACGTGCGCGCCACCCACGCGATCCGCGCGATCGCCGACGGCGCCGAGCACGCCTTCATGCCGCAATGCGGTCTCGCGCCGGGCTTCATCGGCATCGCCGCGCATGAACTGGCGAACCGCTTCACGGAAATCCGCGACGTCAAGATGCGCGTGGGCGCGCTGCCGGAATTTCCGACCAATGCGCTGAAGTACAACCTGACGTGGAGCGTCGACGGTCTGATCAACGAATACTGCCAGCCGTGCGAAGCGATCCGCGACAGCCGCACGCAATGGGTGCAGCCGCTCGAAGGCCTCGAGCATTTCTCGCTCGACGGCACCGAATACGAAGCCTTCAACACCTCCGGCGGCCTGGGCACGCTGTGTGAGACGTTGTCGGGCCGCGTCGAATCGCTCGACTACAAGTCGGTGCGCTATCCGGGCCACCGCAACCTGATGCAGTTCCTGCTGGAAGACCTGCGTTTGTCGAGCGACCGCGACACGCTCAAGACCATCCTGCGCCGTTCGGTGCCGGCCACCGCGCAGGACGTGGTGCTGGTGTTCATCACCGTGAGCGGCATGCGCGACGGTCAACTGGTGCAGGAGGTGTTCACGCGCAAGATCTTCGCGAAGACGGTGTGCGGCGTGCCGATGAGCGCGATTCAGATCACCACGGCCGGCGCGATGTGCGCGGTGCTCGATCTGTTTCGCGAGAAGAAGCTGCCGCAAAGCGGCTTTGTGCGCCAGGAGCAGGTATCGCTGCGCGAGTTCCTCGCGAACCGCTTCGGCCAGTTGTATGAAGGCCGCTCGCTGGATGCGATGGCGACGGTGTAAGGCGGCGCGGTTGCGAAAGGCTCGATGCTAGGGGCCGTGCGATTGGGCGGCGACGTGGTTGTCGACGCGGTTGTTGTCGAACCGTCCGCCACGAGCAAGCAGAAAGGTCCCGCAGAGGACCACTCGAACGCCCCGCCATGCGGGGCGTTTTTTATATCGGACGAGTAGGGAAACAAGTCGGGCGCAAGCCCGGCGCGACACCCGCATCCACACCGTCACTACGACCAGGGCCCGCGCTACACAGGCACCGGCGGCATCCCCGACACCGCAAGCGGCTCACCGACGATCCGCGCCAGCAGCGCCTCGTAATCCGCCGCGGCGGGCGCGGTATTGTCGAACATCAACAGGTCCTCGCAAAGGTCGCCGCTCGGCACGAAGCGGCGCTGCCGGTACTCGTCCCAGTGCGCGAGCTTGTAGGCGTCGTTCGGATTGCCGCGCGCGACGATACGCTGATGCGCGGTCTCTTCCGACGTATGGACCCATACGACCCGCAGCGCGACGTTCGCATCGACCCCCAGCCAGGCGCGATCGAACAGGCGCCGTTCGCGCACCTCGCGCGACAACGGCCCGACCACCAGCGCACTGATGCCGAGCGCGAGATTGTCGCGGGCGGTATCGAGCAGGCCGCGATACTCGGGTTCGCGCAGATGCTCCAGAAACAGCGGACTGTCGCGATCGTTCGGATCGCCTGTGAGCATGCCCATGGCGGCCGCACTATAGCTGCCGTAGAGCGTGTCCTTGTCGAGCAGGCAGAAGGGCGATGCGGTGGCCTTCATCAGCGGACCGATCAGCTTCTTCGCAAGCGTGGTCTTGCCGGTGCCCGCGTGACCGCAGAAAAAAACCAGACGGGTCAAGGCGTGTCCTCGGCGGTGCCGGACGCGCTGCCGGCGGATTGCGGGTCGCGCGCGAACTTGCCGTTGGCTTCCAGCCACATGACGTTGATAATGCCGAAGCCCAATGCCACGCCGATGCCGAGAATCCAGGTGAAGTACCACATTGCAGTCTCCTTGGTCGTTATGTCTATCCGGCGAGGCGGGCGGCGAGTGTCGCGCATGGCCGGTGCAGCGAAGCGGAAGTGCGGGCAAATCATGTTCGCGGCGGGCGAAGCCGTGACGCTCGCGTCCACGGCACCGGGCTTTGCAGCGATCATGAAGAAGAACACGGCGTCACGCAAGGGGCGCGCATTCATCGCGCCCGGGGTATAACAATTCGATACATGAGGTCGATGCGGCGCCCCGTTAGCCCGTTAACATGACGGCTATCGCATTCGTTCATGCGAATCCGACGTTCGGCTTACACCGCGCCGCGGCGCCTGCCGGTTTCGTTTTCAAGGTAATCCAACATGCTGATCAATTGCGCCGCCTATCAGGACGGCCGGAAGCTGGCTGACATCGACATCGATAGCATCAGCGACTACGTGGCGCGGCCCGAGTGCTTCGTCTGGGTCGCGCTGAAAGACCCCGGGCCGGGCGAGCTGGCCGTGATGAAACACGAGTTCGGCCTGCACGAGCTCGCGATCGAGGATGCGCAGAAGGGCCATCAGCTCCCCAAGATCGAGGAGTACGGCGAGTCGCTGTTCGCGGTGATGCACACGGTCGAAATGGACGAAGACGGCGAGCTGGTGATCGGCGAGGTCGACGTGTTCGTGGGGCGCAACTACGTGCTCTCGGTGCGCCGCGGCACGCGCGCCGGCTTTCAGAACGTGCGCGCGCGCTGCGAGCGCGAGCCGAAGCTGCTCAAGAAGGGCTCGGCGTTCGTGCTGTACGCGCTCGTCGACGACATCGTCGATCGCTATTTCCCGATCGTCCAGGCGATGAACGCCGAGATCGAGCAACTGGAAGACCGCATTTTCGATCGCAACAATTCGGCGGCATCGCGCGCGATCATCCAGGATCTGTACTCGCTGAAGCGGCGCCTCGTCACGTTGCAGCACCATATCGCGCCGCTTCAGGAAGCCATCAGCAAGCTGACGGGCGGGCGTATTCCCAGTGTTTGCGAAGGCATGCAGGCGTACTTCCGCGATGTCTACGACCACCTCGAACGGATCGTGCGCACCATCGACGGCCGGCGCGAAATGATCGTCACGGCCGTGCAGGTCAATCTCGGCATGATTTCGCTCGCGGAGAGCGAGGTGACCAAGCGGCTCGGCTCGTTCGCGGCGCTGTTCGCGGTGCCGACCATGATCGCCGGCATCTACGGAATGAACTTCCAGAATCTGCCCGAATTGCACTACCGGTACGGCTATCCCATCTGTCTAACCGTCATGGCGACGGTCGATTTCGTGCTGTACTGGCGTTTCCGCAAAGCCGGCTGGCTCTGATCCGGCGTCCAGCGCGCCGCTGTGCAACGCGCGGGTCATCCGGGACGCCGCGCATGTTCACGCTTGCACCGCGCGCAATAAAAGTCCAGCATAGGCGGCCCGTTGGCCGCTGACCTTGCAGCCGGCGGCAATTCAGCCACGTACGCACCCCGCGAGGACCCTTGCCAACACGCCGCCTGCCGGCGCGCTCGACACACGCGCCGGGTCGAATCGATCGACCGCCACGCACCGCCGCATATTCTGCGCCCCGGTGCACTGCAACACCGCGAATCGTTGACAATGCGACCAGGCTGCGCTGAGAATAGGCCCCGCAAACGTTTGCGCGTCACTAAAAATACGGCTCGCCCGCGAGTCCGACAAACCTTGGAGATATGCATGAGCCATCGCATTCGCCGCCGCCTGCTGGCGGCCGCCGTTCTCGCCACCGCTACCGCCGCGCTGCCGTTTTCCGCCGCTTACGCGCAAACCGCGCCCGCTCATAAGCCGAAGGTGGCGCTGGTGATGAAGTCGCTCGCCAACGAGTTCTTCCTCACCATGGAAAACGGTGCGAAGGATTACCAGAAACACAATCCCGGCCAGTTCGACCTGATCACCAACGGCATCAAGGACGAGACCGATACGGCGAACCAGATTCGCATCGTCGAGCAGATGATCGTGTCCAAGGTCGACGCGATCGTGCTCGCGCCGGCCGATTCGAAGGCGCTGGTGCCGGTCGTCAAGAAGGCGGTCGACGCGGGCATCATCGTCGTGAACATCGACAACCGGCTCGACCCGGACGTGCTCAAGTCAAAGGATCTGAACGTGCCGTTCGTCGGACCGGACAACCGCAAGGGCGCGCAGAAGGTCGGCGACTATCTGGCCAAAAAGCTGAAGGCGGGCGACGAGGTCGGGATTCTCGAAGGCGTGTCGACCACCACCAACGCGCAGCAGCGCACCGCCGGTTTCAAGGACGCGATGCAGAGCGTCGGCGCGAAGGTCGTCTCGGTGCAATCGGGCGAATGGGAAATCGACAAGGGCAATGCGGTGGCCTCGGCCATGCTCAACGAGTACCCGAACCTGAAGGCGCTGCTCGCCGGCAACGACAACATGGCGATCGGCGCGGTCTCGGCGGTGCGCGCGGCGGGCAAGCAGGGCAAGGTGATGGTGGTCGGCTACGACAACATCGGCGCGATCAAGCCGATGCTGAAGGACGGCCGCGTGCTCGCCACCGCCGATCAATACGCCGCCAAGCAGGCCGTGTTCGGCATCGATACGGCGTTGAAGGCGATCGCCGAGCACAAGAAGCAGTCGCAGTTGTCCGGCGTGGTGGAAACGCCGTGCGACCTGGTGACGAAGTAAGCGTCGCCGGGAAAACACCGCGATAAGCACAGCAATAAGCACCGCAGTAAGCACCGCAATAAGCACAGCAATAAGCACCGCAACGAGCCCGGCTCCGGGGTTCGCGCTCACGCCGTCGCATGCCCTATGCATGCGGGCGAGACACGAACCCGCGGCAATTCAATAAACGCTCAAGAAACCTGCCGCGCCGCCGTTAATGCCAGAGGTAAGCGTCATGACGGTGGCCGCGCGGCGGGAGGGTGCGTGGCCGTGAGCGCCTGCGCATTCCGCGCATTGGGCCGGCATGACACGTGGCGATCGGCCGCGGCCTCATTCGAGTGAATCGCATGAGACCGCGCCGGCCGCCCCGAACCAGGATCGCGATGGATTCAACCGACCACGACGCCGTGCCTGCCGTACTGTCCGTTAGCGGCATCGGCAAGACCTATGCCGAACCGGTGCTCGCCGACGTTTCGCTGTCGTTGCGCGCCGGCGAGGTATTGGCGCTGACCGGCGAGAACGGCGCGGGCAAGAGTACGCTGTCCAAGATCATCGGCGGGCTCGTCGACCCGACCACCGGCGCGATGCGCCTCGGCGGCGAGCCGTATGCGCCGGCGAGCCGCACCGAAGCCGAAGCGCTCGGCGTGCGCATGGTGATGCAGGAACTCAATCTGCTGCCGACGCTGTCGGTGGCCGAAAACCTGTTCCTCAACCGCTTGCCGCAGGCGGGCGCGTTCCGCTTCGGCTGGATCGACCGCCGCAAGCTGCGCGAGGACGCGCGCCATGCCATGGCGCAAGTCGGCCTCGACGCGATCGATCCCGATACGCTCGTCGGCGAACTCGGCATCGGCCATCAGCAGATGGTGGAGATCGCCCGCAATCTGATCGACGACTGCCGCGTGCTGATTCTCGACGAACCCACCGCGATGCTGACCGCGCGCGAAGTCGATCTGCTGTTCGAGCAGATCGACTGCCTGAAGGCGCGCGGCGTCGCGCTGGTCTACATCTCGCATCGGCTGGAGGAACTCGCGCGCGTCGCCGAGCGGGTCGCGGTGCTGCGCGACGGCCGGCTGGTGCATGTCGACGCGATGGCCAACCTGACGAGCGACGACATCGTCACGTGGATGGTGGGCCGTGAACTCGGCGAGCGGATCGATCTGGGCGTGCGCGATATCGGCGCGCCGCTTCTGAAGGTGGACAAGCTCACGCGCGGCAAGGTGGTGCGCGAGGTCTCGTTCGAGGTGCGCGCGGGCGAGATTTTCGGCATTAGCGGGCTGATCGGCGCGGGCCGCACCGAACTGATGCGGCTGATTTACGGCGCCGATCAGAAGGACGGCGGCACGGTCGCGCTGGCGTCGAAACCGGGCGCGCCGCCCACGCCCGTGCACATCGCCTCGCCCACGGACGCGGTGCGCGCCGGCATCGCGCTGATCACCGAGGACCGCAAAGGCGAAGGCCTTTTGCTGCCGCAGCCGATCGCGGCCAACGTGTCGCTCGGCAATATCGGCAGCGTGGCGCGGCATGGCATCGTCGACGCGCGGCGTGAGAACGCGCTCGCGCAAAAGCAGATCGACGCCATGCGGATTCGCAGTTCGGGGCCGGGGCAGATCGTCGGCGAACTGTCGGGCGGCAACCAGCAGAAGGTCGTGATCGGCCGCTGGCTCGCGCGCGATTGCCGCGTGCTGTTATTCGACGAACCCACGCGCGGCATCGACGTCGGCGCGAAGTTCGATATTTATGGCTTGATGGGCGCGCTGGCTCGGGAAGGGCGCGCGCTCGTCGTGGTGTCGAGCGACCTGCGCGAGCTGATGCTGATCTGCGACCGGATCGGCGTGATGTCCGCGGGAAGCATGACGGGTGTGTTCGAACGCGACGGCTGGTCGCAGGATGCGTTGCTGGCCGCGGCGTTCGCCGGCTACCGCAGCCGCGAAGCGTTGCTCCACGCCGTCCCCGACACCAACGAAGCAGGGAGTCTGTCATGACCGATCAATCGTTGCGTGAAGCACCGAATGGCAAGCAGGGCGCGGCCAACGCGAACAGCACGAACAACGCCATGCCGCCGGCCGACCCGTCCGCGCCGCTCGCGAGCGGCAAGCCGGCGGGCACGCGCCTCGGCTTTTCGAATTACCTGGGTCTGGCCGGCGCGCTGCTGGCGATGATCGTGCTGTTCTCGCTGCTCAGTTCGCACTTTCTCACCTACGACACATTCAGCACGATCGCCAACCAGATTCCGGATCTGGTGGTGATGTCGGTGGGCATGACCTTCGTGCTGATCATCGCCGGGATCGATCTGTCGGTGGGCTCGGTGCTGGCGCTGGGCGGGTCGGTGGTGAGCGTGGCCGCGCTGAAGTGGGGCTGGGGGCCGTTGCCGTCGGCGCTGCTAGGCGTCGCGGCGGCGGCGCTGACCGGCACGATCACCGGTTCGGTGACGGTGGGCTGGCGGATTCCGTCGTTCATCGTCTCGCTCGGCGTGCTGGAAGCGGCGCGCGGCATGGCCTATCAGATGACGAATTCGCGCACCGCCTATATCGGCGACGCCTTCGATTTTCTGTCGAACCCGATCGCCTTCGGCATCTCGCCGGCGTTCCTGATCGCGGTGGCCGTGATGGTGATCGCGCAACTGGTGCTCACGCGCACGGTATTCGGCCGTTATCTGGTCGGCATCGGCACCAACGAGGAAGCGGTGCGGCTCGCCGGAGTCGATCCGCGGCCGTACAAGGTCATCGTGTTCGCGTTGATGGGCGCGCTCGCGGGCCTGGCCGCGCTGTTCCAGATTTCGCGTCTGGAAGCGGCCGATCCGAACGCGGGCGCCGGCGTGGAACTCCAGGTGATCGCGGCGGTGGTGATCGGCGGCACCAGCCTGATGGGCGGGCGCGGCTCGGTCATCAGTACGTTTTTTGGCGTGTTGATCATTTCGGTGCTGGCGGCCGGCCTCGCGCAGATCGGCGCGAACGAGCCGACCAAGCGGATGATCACCGGCGCGGTGATCGTGGTGGCGGTGGTGCTCGACACCTATCGCAGCCGCCGCAAGCGCGCCTGAGCCGCTCGCGGCGCGCAGCGGCCCGGCAGATTGACGCGGCATGAGCAGTCACGGTGTCGTTAGCGGTAAAGCGTAAGAATTCATGGGTTTGGTCTGTCTTCGATGAAGACGTCCGGTGGGTCGCCAGATGGCGCGACCGGCGGAAAAAACAGGCAGGAGAGCAACAGTTATGGCGACGATCAAGGATGTAGCGGCCGTGGCAGGCGTGTCGTTCACGACGGTATCGCACGTGGTGAACAACTCGCGGCCCGTGTCCGCCGACGTGCGCGCGAAGGTCGAGCACGCGATCCGTCAGCTTCACTACGTGCCGTCGGCGGTGGCCCGCTCGCTCAAGGCGCGGGCGACGGCGACGATCGGCCTGGTGGTGCCGAACAGCACGAACCCGTATTTCGCCGAACTGGCGCGCGGCATCGAGGACGGCTGCTCGCGCAACGGCTACTGCGTGTTCTTCTGCAATTCCGACGACGACCCGGCCAAGCAGCGCAACTATCTGCGCGTGTTGCAGGAAAAGCGCATCGACGGGCTGATCGTGGCCTCCGCCGGCGACGACGCGGTGCTCGCGCAAGCGCTCGCCGACGCGCGCGAGCCGCTCGTGATCGTCGACCGCAACATCGAGGGGCTGAACGCGGACCTGGTGCAGATCGACCATGAGAAGGGCGGCTATCTCGCCACCCGCCATCTGCTCGAACTGGGGCATGTGCGGATCGGCTGCATTACCGGGCCGGTCGAGACCGCGGTGAGCGCGATGCGGGTACACGGCTTCATCCGCGCGATGACCGAGCGCGGCATCGAGATTCCGCCGGATGCGATCGTCGAAAGCGACTTTTCCGGCATGGGCGGCCATCGCGCGGCGGCGCAACTGTTCGACACGGTGAAGCCGTCGGCGATTTTCGCCGGCAACGACATGATGGGCATCGGCGCGCTGCGCGCGGCGGCGGAACGCAACATCAGCGTGCCGCGCGATTGCTCGATCATCGGTTTCGACGACATCGAACTGGGACGCTTCACCTACCCGTCGCTGTCGACGGTCGGGCAATCGGTGCGCGCGCTCGGCGACATGGCCGCGCAAACGCTGATCGAACGCATCGCCGGGACCCCGTCGGGCACCGCGCGCGCATCCGGCCGCCGGCGCGTCGTGTCGCCGCGGCTGATCGTGCGCGAATCCACCGCGACCTGGGCGGGCGCGGGCAAACGCAATCTGGCGGCATGAGCGCAACGGCGGCGAAGCGCACGAAAGCTCGCCGCACTATGGGAGAAGGGAGTGGCAAGTCAGCAAACGCGCTCACGCGTGACGGTGGTCGGTAGTCTGAACATGGATCTGGTGGCGCGCGCGCCGCGTCTGCCGCATCCCGGCGAGACGCTCGCGGGCCGCACGTTCGCGCAGGTGGCGGGTGGCAAGGGCGGCAACCAGGCGGTCGCGGCCGCCCGGCTGGGCGCGCGGGTGTCGATGCTGGGTTGCGTCGGCGCGGACGCCAATGGCGCGCAACTGCGCGCCGGACTCGAAGCGGAAGGCATCGACTGCGCGGCGCTGGAAACCGGGACGCAGGCGACCGGCGTGGCGCTGATCGTCGTCGACGATGCGAGCCAGAACGCGATCGTGATCGTCGCGGGCAGCAACGGCGAAGTCACGCCTGAAACGATTGCCCGCCACGAGGCCGTGCTGGCCGCCGCCGACGTGGTGATCTGCCAGCTCGAAACACCGCCCGCGACCGTGCGCGCGGCGCTTGCCGCGGCGCGGCGGCTGGGCAAGACGGTGATTCTGAATCCGGCGCCCGCCACCGGTCCGTTGCCGGCCGACTGGCTGCCGCTGATCGACTACCTGATCCCGAACGAACTCGAGGCCGCCACGCTGACCGGTCTGCCGGTCGCCTCGCCCGAGGACGCGGCGCGGGCCGCCGCCGCGCTGCGCGCGGCCGGCGCGCGCAACGTGCTGGTCACGCTCGGTCCGCGCGGCGTGCACGCGACGCTCGACGGCGGGGCCGCGACGCTGTACGACGCGCCGCGGGTGGCAGCCGTCGATACGACCGCGGCGGGCGATACCTTCATCGGCGGCTTCGCGGCGCAACTCGCGCAAGGCGCGAGCGTCGATGCGGCGATCCGCTTCGCGCAGCGCGCGGCGGCGCTCTCGGTGACGCGCGCCGGCGCGCAGCCGTCGATTCCCACTCGCGCCGAACTGGACGCTTCGGCCTGATTGGCCGCGAGCCCGCCGCGCATCGAGGCCAACGATGCGCGGCGCGCAAAAGCGTCTGCCGTGGTGCCCGGGCTCGACCTTCACATCAGGCTCGTCTGCTCGGCTCACGCCAGAACCCGGCTCATTCCGTGGCGCGTTCGTTCAGCGCCCCTTTTTCACACCCCGTCATTGCCCGAAACGCCGTGTAATCCGCGCGGCGCCGTCGCTTGCCGGGCCGTTGAAGTTGAGCCGAATTTGTTACAACGTCTTTCTTCACACCATATAAATACTTCAAGTATGCGTTTTCCGTGCCGTAAACAAACTTAGAGCGCCGCACCCAAAAAGGGACGCCTCGACGCAGACGCCCCACGCGTACGCGCTCTCTTATTTGCTAAGCACAGGAACAAGCATGTTGAACAAAGGCATCACGATCAAGGCGCGCATTGGCCTGACGATGGCATTCCTTGCCGCGCTGCTGGTGGCCATCGGCGTGTTCGGTCTGTTCGGCATGAGCCGTTCGAACGACGCCTATAAGGACACGTTCACCAACGCCATGCCGAGCGCGGTCGACATCGGCAATGCGGAGCTGTACGCGGCGCGCGAACGGCTGGCGCTCGACCGCGCCGCGTTCATGATCGGCACGCCGGAATCGGCGCCCACGCTCGAGCGCGCGCGCCTGATGCGCACCACCTCCGACACGTGGTGGAAAAAGTACATGGACCTGCCGCGCGACGCCGAGGAAGACCGTCTCGCACAGGTCGTCGTCGGCAAGCGCGACGCGCTGCATCAGCAGGCGGACGCCTTTGCCGCGATCGTCGCGGCAAGCGATCAGAGCAAGCTGATCGACAGCGCCAAGCGTCTGCAGGTGGCGTACAACGAACTCGCCAACGCCGACGAGGCCTTGCGCAAATTCCAGTTCGAATCGGCGAAGGCGGGTTACGACTCCGCGCAGAGCCAATTCGACCTGTTTCGGCTGGTGAGCGCCGGCGCGCTGCTGGTCGGCGTGCTGGCCGCGGCCTTGTCGTATCTCGTGCTGAGCCGCGCGATCGCCCGTCCGCTCGACGAAGCCCTCGGTCACTTCGACGCGATCGCCGCCGGCGATCTGCGCCGCCCGGTCGTCGTCACGTCGCGCGATGAAATGGGCCGGCTGCTCGAAGGGATCGCGAAGATGCAGCGCAGTCTCACCGAAACGGTGCGCACGGTGCGCAGCGGCAGCGAGTCCATCGCGACGGCCACGCGTCAGATCGCGGCCGGCAATCTCGACCTCTCGTCGCGCACCGAGGAGCAGGCGTCCGCGTTGCAGGAAACCGCGTCGAGCATGGAAGAGCTGACCGGCACCGTCAAGCAGAACGCCGACAACGCCCGCCAGGCGAGCTCGCTCGCGGCCAATGCGTCGGAGATCGCCAATCGCGGCAGCACGGTGGTCGGGCAGGTGGTCGGCACGATGGGCGACATCAATCAGAGTTCGGCGAAGATCGCGGACATCATTTCGATCATCGAAGGCATTGCGTTCCAGACCAACATCCTGGCCCTGAACGCGGCCGTGGAAGCGGCGCGGGCCGGCGAGGACGGGCGCGGTTTCGCGGTCGTGGCGGGCGAGGTGCGCAGCCTCGCGCAGCGCTCGTCGGCGGCGGCCAAGGAAATCAAGGAACTGATCGACACTTCGGTCGAGCGGGTGCAGTCCGGCTCGGCGCTGGTCGACCAGGCCGGCCGCACGATGACGGAAATCATCGGCGCGGTGCAGCGCGTGACCGACATCATGGGCGAGATCGCGGCGGCCTCGGAAGAGCAGAGCAGCGGCATCGACCAGGTGGCGCGCGCCGTCACGCAGATGGACGAGGTCACGCAGCAAAATGCCGCGCTGGTCGAGGAAGCGGCCGCGGCGGCGTCTTCGCTCGAAGACCAGGCGGGCAAGCTGCGCGCCGCGGTCGCGGTGTTCCAGTTGGACGAAAGCGGCCAGGCGCCCCTGAGCGCGGCGGCGAGAAGTGCGGCCAAGCCGGCGCGTCCGGTCGCGGCCCGCAAGATGTCTCACGTCACGGCGCGGCCCGCGCCGCAGGCTCCGGCCGCAAGCGCCGCCACGAGGGCACCTGCGAGGGCGCCCGCAGCAGCGCCCGCGAGAGCGCCGGCCAAAGCCGCGGCGCCCGTCAGCGCCGGCGGCGACCAGGACTGGGAGACTTTCTAATCCCTTGCCCTCTGTCGGAGCATCCGTTCGCGGCGCCGGGACGACTCGAAACGCGTCCCGGCGGATGACCGCATCGCCCGAAAAGACCGCGATCGCGCAGGCATCGGCGGTCTTTTTTCATGGCTTGCGCATTAAGTAGGGCCGACGGCGCACTTCACGCCCTGGCGGGCGCCATGATCCGGTACATTGACGGGCGCGGCTGCTGCTCCTCGCGGCTGCGCGGCCAGCGCGGATCGTCTGCCTGAAGCGTGCGAGCCCGCTGCCTTTAATCGCTGTAACGCCTGTCCACGCCAACCGGCACGCGGCAACCAACCGCTCAACGCGCCAGCCATAAAGGACCGACATGACGCCACACGACCTCGCGCTCCGCCTCGTCGAAGCACGCCGGCAGCATCATCCGATCGACGTGCCCGCGCCCGACAGCCTGCCGCCCGACGCGGCCACCGCCTACGCGATCCAGCAGGCGGTCATCGCGGGCCTCGGTGATGCGACCGGTGCGTGGAAGATCGGCGCCAAGGCGCCGGGCGGGGCCGCCGCGGGCGCGCCGATTCCGGCGTCGCTGGTGCTGCCCTCGCCGGCGCGGGTCGCGCATGCCGGTTTCTTCCGCGTGCTGGTGGAACTGGAGATCGCCTTTCGCTTCGCCGAGGCGATCGAGCCGCGCGGGCGGGCCTATGCGCGCGACGAGGTGCTGGCGAAGGTCGGCGTCGTGCTGCCGGCCATCGAAATCGTCGATAGCCGCTTTGCCGAATGGCCGAACGTCGCGCCGCTCGCGCAACTGGCCGACGCGCAGAACAACGGCGCGCTGATCACCGGTCATCCGGTGGCTTACGCGGGTCTCGCGCGCGGCTTCGATTTCGTGTCGCCCGAACTCGAACTGAGTCTCAACGGCCGCTCGCTCGTGCCGGAAGTGACCGGCAATCCGGCGGGCGACCCGCGCGAACTGCTGGTGTGGTTCGTCAACCATTGCGCGGCGATGGGCATCACCATCGAACCGGATTGGACGCTCACCACGGGTTCCTATGTCGACGCTCACAATGTGGACAAGCCCGGCATCGTGCGCGGCCATATCGACGGCCTTGGCGAAGTCGAGGTCGATCTGACCTGAGCATGCGACACCCGCCGGTTACAGCGCGGGTTACAGCGCGCTTGTGACAACCCGCTTGTCACGACTGTCTTGTAACGGCTCATTACGAAGCTTCATGCAAACGGCTGCCCACGGGGTGGCCGTTTTACATTTACGGCGTCTCCAAGGTGCGACTTGCCGCCGTCTTGTGTGCGTCTTGCGCGCGTCTTGCGTATACACCTATTGAAGCGGACTGCCGCTGCGCCGTCATCCAGTTATACGGGCGGCTAACCATATCGCGGACGCGGTTACTACGAGGGCTGAAGCATCAGTGGGCGGCTCTGTGCGATTCACCTCGCGTCGGTGCGGACGACGCGGAACAAAACCGCTCGCGCCTTGACGAACCGCTTGAAGGCGCACCGATGCAAGGCACGCCATGCGCGCAACGCCACGAACATGTAACAGGCGCTTTTTCGTGTAGACCCGATGCCCGCGCCGCGCGTTGATGAAGAGAATGGCCGGGCACGAAAAACGCGTAGGACGTGCGTGCTTTCACGACGATGCGGGTGCGAGCGGACAGATCGTCCGGTGCAGCAGCCGGTTTGTTCGATGAACGATACGACCTGTGACCTGTGTAATGGGGGCATGGCCGTGACATGGGCCAGCGGTGCAACAGAGTGTGTCGCGGCGAGATGGCGGCAGCGCTGTCACGACAGCGGCGGTTCGCGATTGCTGCGGCCTGCGCGCAAGATTGTAGGTTGTCGATACACCGTTTCCAAGTGATGAATATCGGTAGCCGGGTACGGCGCGATTTTCGCAACGTAGTTCGTGAAAAAAAATTTAAAAGGGTTTAGGATGAATTCGAGCGATGTCGTTTCCGAATAGCGCGCCGCGCACGACATCGGTCTAGACTTCGGCGAGGAGGTAGCATGGATATCTACAGCAGTTTCGCGACCCGCTTCGAGAAAACGCGAGAGGATGAACTCTCGCTCGAGGAGTATCTCGCGCTCTGCAAAGACAATCCCGCCGCGTACGCCACGGCTGGCGAACGCATGTTGACGGCAATCGGGGAACCGGAACAGATCGATACTCGCAACGATCCGCGCCTGTCGCGCATCTTCGCGAACAAGGTGATCAAGGTATACCCAGCGTTCCGTGAGTTCTACGGGATGGAAGAGGTGATCGAGCAGGTGGTCGCGTACTTCCGGCATTCGGCCCAGGGTCTCGAGGAAAAGAAACAGATTCTCTATCTGCTGGGCCCGGTCGGCGGCGGCAAATCGTCGATCGCGGAGCGTTTGAAGCAGCTCATGGAACGCGTGCCGTTCTATGCGATCAAGGGCTCGCCGGTCAACGAGTCGCCGCTCGGCCTGTTCGATTACGACGAGGACGGTCCGATCCTCGAAGAGCAATATGGCATTCCACGCCGCTACCTCAAAAGCATTCTGAGCCCGTGGGCGGTCAAGCGCCTGCACGAATATAACGGCGACATCCGCAAGTTCCGCGTGGTGCGCCGCTATCCGTCGATCCTTCGCCAGATCGGCATCGCCAAGACCGAGCCGGGTGACGAGAACAATCAGGACATCTCGTCGCTGGTCGGCAAGGTCGACATCCGCAAGCTCGAACAGTACGCGCAAGACGACGCCGACGCATACAGCTACTCGGGCGGCCTGTGTCTCGCGAATCAGGGCCTGCTCGAATTCGTCGAAATGTTCAAGGCGCCGATCAAGGTGTTGCATCCGCTGCTCACCGCGACCCAGGAAGGCAACTTCAAGGGCACGGAAGGCTTCGGCGCGATTCCTTTCGACGGCGTGATCCTGGCCCACTCGAACGAGTCCGAATGGAAGGCGTTCCGCAACAACCGCAACAACGAAGCACTGCTCGACCGGATCTTCGTGGTGAAGGTGCCGTACTGCCTGCGCTACAGCGAGGAAGTGAAGATCTACGAGAAGCTGCTGCGCAACTCGTCGCTGGCGAGTGCGGTATGCGCGCCCGGCACGTTGAAGATGATGGCGCAGATGTCGGTGCTCACGCGTTTGCAGGAGCCGGAGAATTCCAGCCTCTTCTCGAAGATGCAGGTCTACGACGGCGAGAATCTGAAGGATACCGATCCGAAGGCCAAGTCGTATCAGGAGTACCGCGATTTCGCGGGCGTGGACGAAGGGATGACCGGCGTGTCGACCCGCTTCGCGTTCAAGATCCTGTCGCGGGTGTTCAACTTCGATTCCACCGAAGTCGCGGCGAATCCGGTGCATTTGATGTACGTGCTCGAACAGCAGATCGAGCGCGAGCAATTCCCGCCGGAAACCGAGCAGAAGTATCTGTCGTTCATTAAAGACGTGCTGGCCTCGCGCTACGCCGAATTCATCGGCAAGGAGATTCAGACCGCGTATCTGGAGTCGTATTCCGAGTATGGTCAGAATATTTTCGATCGCTACGTGACGTACGCCGACTTCTGGATTCAGGATCAGGAGTTCCGCGACCACGACACCGGCGAGAGTTTCGACCGTGCGGCGCTGAACGCCGAACTGGAGAAGATCGAGAAACCCGCGGGCATCAGCAACCCGAAGGACTTCCGCAACGAGATCGTGAACTTCGTGCTGCGCGCGCGTGCTGCCAATGCGGGCAAGAATCCCGCGTGGATCAGCTACGAGAAGCTGCGCGTCGTGATCGAAAAGAAGATGTTCTCGAACACGGAGGAACTGTTGCCGGTGATCTCGTTCAACGCCAAGGGCTCGGCGGAGGAACAACGCAAGCACGAAGACTTCGTGAATCGCATGGTGACGAAGGGCTATACGCCGAAGCAGGTGCGCTTGCTGTGTGACTGGTATCTGCGCGTGCGCAAGTCGTCATGATGCGCATTGCGTGCCGCCCGCGCGGTTCCGCCGCGCGGGCACCTTGCGAGGCGCGAGCCGCATGGACATAGCTGTGCTGCGCATGCGGCTTGCGCCTCGCCCGAAGTTAGTACAGTTGCATGGGGTCCGGGTGAGCGCTGAAGCGCCAACTCCGATCGACATACGAGTGTATGGGATCGGAGTAAGCGCTAAAGCGCTAACTCCGATCGACGTACGAGTGTATGGGATCGGAGTAAGCGCTAAAGCGCTAACTCCGATCGACACGGGAGAGCGGTGTGCTTCATCAAATCATCGACCGCAGGTTAGCAGGCAAGAACAAAAGCATCGCCAATCGCGAACGCTTTTTGCGTCGCGTTAAGAACTACATTCGTCGCGCCGTCTCGGAAGCGGTTCGCGACCGGAGCATCAAGGACATCCAGAACACCCAGAGCATCACGATTCCCCGCAAGGACATCGCGGAGCCGTCGTTCCGGCATGGCCCCGGCGGCAAGCGGGAAATGGTGCATCCGGGCAATTCCGACTACATCCGCGGCGACAAGATCCAGCGCCCGCAAGGGGGCGGCGGCGGTGGCGGGGGCAATCAGGCCAGCAACGAAGGCGAGGGTCAAGACGACTTCGTGTTCGAACTGAGCCGCGAAGAATTCATGCAGTACTTCTTCGACGACCTCGAACTGCCGCGTCTCGTCAAAACCCATCTGATGGCCGTGCCCACGTGGAAAAGCATCCGCGCGGGCTGGGCCGCCGAAGGCACGCCGAACAACATCGACGTCGTCCGCTCGCTGCGCAGCGCACTGGGCCGCCGCATCGCGCTCGGTGCGCCGCTCGTCAATCAGTTGCACGAGATGGAGCGGCAACTGGAGGTCATGAAGGCCGACCCCGACGACCGCCGCGACGAGATCAAGCTGCTCGAGGAAGAAATTCACCACCTGAAGGGACGCATCTGGCGCATTCCGTTTATCGACCCGTTCGATCTGCGCTATGTGAACCGGGTGAAGCAGCCCACGCCGTCCAGCCAGGCCGTGATGTTTTGTCTGATGGATGTGTCGGGTTCCATGGACGAGCAGCGCAAGGATCTCGCCAAGCGCTTTTTCATCCTGCTGTATCTGTTCCTCAAGCGTAATTACGAGCGCATCGAGGTCGTGTTCATCCGCCACCATACGCGCGCCGAGGAAGTCGACGAAGACACCTTCTTCCATTCGACCGAAAGCGGCGGCACGGTGGTGTCGAGCGCACTGGAGCTGATGCAGAAGGTGATGGAGGAGCGTTATTCGCCCACCGAATGGAACATTTACGGCGCGCAGGCGTCGGACGGCGACAACTGGACCGACGACTCGCCGAAGTGCCGCAAGATACTCGCGGATGACATCCTGGAGAAGGTGCGCTATTTTGCGTATATTCAGGTGACGCCCGAAGAGCAGAACCTGTGGCTCGAATATGCGCAACTGGCCCTGAGCCAGCCGCACATGGCGATGAAGAAGGTCGAAACCGCGGCGGACATTTATCCGGTCTTTCGTGAGTTGTTTGAAAAGCAGGTGGCGTCCTCATGACGACCAAGCATTTGCATAACGAAGCGCGCGGCTATCAGCCGGAGCGTGGAAAAGGCGTGCCGCAGCGTCAGTCGGGGCATGCCGAGGGTGGGGCGGATCAGGCAGGCGCCGCCACCGGAGCAGTCGACACCGCTGCAGCACGGGGACACACCGGAACGCCCACTGAGGGGCAAAGGGAAGTCCGTATGAACGTAGCCGATAGAAGGCCTCTGCCGTGCCCGTCCGATTGGACCTTCGAATTGATCGAAGAGTACGACTCGCATATTGCCCGCGTCGCCGAGCAATATGAACTCGACGTCTATCCGATCCAGCTCGAACTCATCAGCGCCGAACAGATGATGGACGCCTACGCGTCCGTCGGCATGCCGGTGAACTACCGTCACTGGTCGTTCGGCAAACACTTTCTCTCCACCGAAAAAAGCTACCGTCGCGGGCAGATGGGGCTCGCGTACGAGATCGTCATCAATTCGAATCCCTGCATCGCGTATCTGATGGAAGAGAACACGATGACGATGCAGGCGCTCGTCATCGCGCACGCGGCTTACGGGCACAACTCGTTCTTCAAGGGCAACTACCTGTTCCGGCTCTGGACGGACGCGCACGCGATCATCGATTACCTCGTCTACGCGAAGAACTACATCGCGGAGTGCGAGGAGCGTTTCGGGCTCGACCGGGTGGAAGAACTGCTCGATTCCTGCCATGCGTTGATGAATTATGGCGTGGACCGTTACAAGCGTCCGCAGAAGCTCTCGCTCGAAAAGGAATTCGCCGCGCGCCGCGAGCGCGAGGCGTATCTGCAATCGCAGGTGAACGAACTCTGGCGCACCTTGCCGACCCGGCACACGCCGTTGCCCGAGGAAATCGAGGAGCGCTATCCGCCGGAGCCGCAGGAAAACCTGCTGTATTTCGCGGAGAAGAATGCGCCGCTGCTCGAGCCGTGGGAGCGGGAAGTGATCCGCATCGTGCGCAAGGTCGGCCAGTATTTCTATCCGCAGCGGCAAACCCAGGTGATGAACGAAGGCTGGGCGACGTTCTGGCACTACACGCTGCTCAACACGATGTACAACCAGGGCAAGCTGGAAGACGGCTTCATGATGGAGTTTCTCCATTCGCACAGCAACGTGGTCTATCAGCCGCCGGTCACGAAGCCTTACTACAGCGGCATCAATCCGTATGCGCTCGGTTTTTCGATGATGAGCGACATTCGCCGGATCTGCGAGGCGCCAACCGACGAGGACCGCAAGTGGTTCCCGGAACTCGCCGGCAGTCCGTGGCTGCCCGCCATGCACTACGCGATGCGCAACTTCAAGGACGAGAGTTTCGTCGCGCAGTATCTGTCGCCGCATCTGATCCGCGAAATGCGCCTCTTCTCCGTGCTCGACGACGACATGCGCGACGCGCTCGAAGTCTCCGCGATTCATGACGAAAGCGGCTATCAGTACGTGCGTCAGGCGTTGTCGCGGCAGTACGACATGCATCATCGCGAGCCGAACATTCAGGTGTGGGCGGTGAATACGCGTGGCGACCGGAGCCTGACGCTGCGGCATTTCATGAGCGACAACCGGCATCTGTCGTCGGATAGCGACGAGGTGCTCAAGCACATGGCGCGCTTGTGGCAGTTCGACGTGTACCTGGAAAGCGTCGATGAAAACGGCACGGTGCGCAAGCGCTATGAGTGCCGCTATGTGCCGCCGGCGGTGAGGGCTTGATGCGGCGCTTGGTGCGTCGCTTGGTGCGCCCATAAAGCGCCGGCCGGATGAGCCGTCTGACTCGTCAAAAAAGCCCCTCTGGGTCCGTGAAGGCCCAGAGGGGCTTTTTCTCGCTGGAACCTTTCGCGCCGTAAGGGGTTGGCGGCTCGCTCGCCGTCTCGACCCTGACGGCCCGCGCATAAACCTCCCATCTTTGTCTTGCGATTCTGTAAAATTCGCGCACGCGTGCCGGCCGTGACGCTCCGGTGCCACCGCGGCACCCACGCTATGCCACAGCGCGCGTTGTGAAGGCGGCAGCAAGACCGCGACCTCCGTTCAAAAGACAAGGAAAGACACAAGCATGACCGACCTAACCGACCAAACCGTGGCCTCGGCTCACGACACACGACGCCGTATCTTCGCGATTGTTGGCGCTTCATCGGGCAATCTCGTCGAGTGGTTCGACTTTTACGTGTATTCGTTTTGCGCGCTGTATTTCGCGCCCGCGTTCTTCCCGAGCGGCAACACCACCACCCAGTTGCTCAATACGGCCGGCGTGTTCGCCGCGGGCTTTCTGATGCGTCCGATCGGCGGCTGGTTCTTCGGCCGACTCGCCGACAAGCACGGCCGCCGCATGGCGATGATGGTGTCGGTCTTCATGATGTGCGGCGGCTCGCTCGTCATCGCGGTGCTGCCCACCTATGCGCAGATCGGCGCGCTCGCGCCGGCGCTGCTGCTGGTCGCGCGGCTGTTCCAGGGCTTGTCGGTGGGCGGCGAATACGGCACCAGCGCAACCTACATGAGTGAAGTCGCGCTCAAGGGCCGGCGCGGTTTCTTCGCGTCGTTCCAGTACGTCACGCTGATCGGCGGCCAGTTGTGCGCGCTGCTGGTGCTGGTGATCCTGCAACAGACGCTCTCCACCGAGGAACTGAAGGCGTGGGGCTGGCGCGTGCCGTTCGTGATCGGCGCGTTGGCGGCGTTGGTCGCGCTGTACCTGCGTAAATCGCTCGACGAAACCACCAGCGCCGCGACGCGTCAACGCAAGGAAGCCGGCACGCTGCGCGGCCTGTGGATCCACCGGGTCGCGTTCATGACGGTGCTCGGCTTCACGGCGGGCGGCTCGCTGATCTTCTACACGTTCACGACTTACATGCAGAAGTACCTGGTCAACACGGCCGGCATGCACGCCAAGACGGCCAGCAACGTGATGACCGCGGCGCTGTTCGTCTACATGATCATGCAGCCGGCGTTCGGCGCGTTGTCGGACCGTATCGGCCGGCGCCGTTCGATGCTGTTCTTCGGCTTCTTCGCGACCATCGGCACGGTGCCGCTGCTGCACGCGCTGAAAGACGTGACGAGCCCGTATGCGGCCTTCGGCCTGGTCGTGCTGGCGCTGGCGATCGTCAGCTTCTACACGTCGATCAGCGGTCTGATCAAGGCGGAGATGTTCCCGCCGGAAGTGCGCGCGCTCGGCGTGGGCTTGTCGTATGCGGTGGCCAACGCGATCTTCGGCGGCTCGGCGGAATACGTCGCGCTGTGGCTGAAGTCGGTGGGCAACGAGTCGATGTTCTACTGGTACGTCACCGCGCTGTGCGCGATCGCCGGCCTCGTCGCGCTGCGCATGCGCGATCCGTCGAAAGAAGGGTATTTGCGTCACGAGCCGTGAGCGTGCAAGACGCCCGGACAGCGCGGTTGAGCGCTGATTGACAACGGCGGTCAGGGGCAACCCGGCCGCCGTTTTTTATCGAAGCCCGCAACGCGCGATGCGGCAGCCGGGCAGGGACGCGCTTCAAGCCACCACGATGTCCGTGCCGAACGCATGCAGCAGATCGCGCAGCGCCTCGGCCTGCGCCATCTTCGCGCCGCTGCGCAAGTGAATCTGCACCGCGCGCCCGGCGATGCCGTCGACCGGATGGGCGAGCCACAACTCCACCGCGAGCCCGAGTCCCTCGGGCTGATTATCGACGACCGGTTCGATCACGCGGGGCTTGAAACAGGCACTGTCGGACATGGCGGCTCACCTTGAGGCGGATGATGTTCGACTTCATCGTAATCAGCATGGCGCGCCGGACCAAGCAACAAATACGCGTTTGCTAAGCAGCGGATGCTTAGCAGAAAACGCGCATATCGCACGCGCTAGCCAGCTTCCGCAAATGATGAAATCAACCCGCCGCTCATGCAGACGCATACGCACACGCGCCATGAAGCGTCACACCGGCTCCGATTGCTCCGCGGCGAGTTCCTTGACGAGCTCCGTCACCGCCGCGGCCTGCCCGGCGGCCACACCGGGCACCGCGGCCACCGCCGCGACGGTGGCCGCGGCGGCGGCCTGCGGCCGTATGCGCAGCGCCGCGCGCGAGAGCATCAGCAGATGGTAGTAAAGCCGGATACTGAGCCCATACCTGTACGCGGACAGATGGGAGAGCGCGATCTTCAAGCCGCCGGGCGCCAGCCGATTCTTCGCATGGACCGAGACGACGATGGGCGCGAGACGGCGCAAGCTGAGCTTGCGCGACGGCTCCAGTTGCGGCGGCAGCTTCAACGCCTTGACGAACGCATAGGCGCTCACCGCCGCGGCGGCCGTGGTGCCGCGCGTGCGGTGCGAGATCGAGGTTGCCGTCTTGCGATACACCGACACGTAATCGTGCAGATAAAACACCTCACGCGCCGCGAGACAGAGTTCGGTGCCGAACACGAAATCGCAGCACACCGCGTATTCTTCCTTGTAGCCGATCCGTTTGACGAGTTTGGCGTCGGCCATCCAGCCGTTGTTGGGGAACATCTGGATCAGACCGGTTCGGCCGGGCAGCGGCTGCAGCCCTTCGGCTTCTTTCGTCCGTCGAAACGCGGTGTTCAGGCGCGTGCTGGCCCGCAAGTCGATCGAGCCGGTGTGATCGGCCTCGTACTGATCGCCGAATGCCGCGTCCAGTCGCGGATGGCGCTTCCACAGCGACACCAGTTTCTCGATGCCGTCCGTGGTGAGCAGGTCGTCGTCGTGAATCAGCGCGATCTTGTCGCCGCTCGCGCGCTCGAACAGGCTCGCCACATTGCGCGCCTGGCCGAGCGGCGGCTGATTGAGCGTGTAGCGCACGCGCGGTTCCTTCCCATAGCGCGCGGCGATCATCTGCTGCGTCTGCGCGTTCCTCGAATCGTCGCCGATCAGAATCTCCAGATTGCCGTAGGTCTGCGCAAGACACGAATCGATACACTGCACGAGCAGTTCGGGACGCTCGCAGGTGGGCAGGCAAATCGAAACTTTAGGGCCCTTGAAGGAGGTTGAAGGGATGGACATGGGCGTCGCCTTTGTTATCAGTTGAGGGGCGGCAGCCGGTTTGCTTGACGCACACATCGCTGCAAGCAGAAAAATAGTTCATCACGTCAAAAAAATAATCGGTAATAAATAGGAAAAAATTGTCCGGCTTCTGAAAGGGTTTCAAAAGAAAAATTTGTGCGGCTTCGTCGCTGAAACGCAGCAAAGCCGCCTCCCGTTTGGCGCTTGATATTTCAACCAACCGACGGTTCGCCTTCACCCGGTTTCTTGCCGGGACTGTCCGCCGGCGACTGATTGCGCCCTTCATCGTCGCGTTCCGGCAGCTTGCTCTTCTCGTTGTCGCTGTGCACGGCCGGTTGCGGATGCTCGATGTCGGCCGGCTTGTTTTTGGCGGGTTCCTTGGTGTCGCTCATCATCTGGCTCCTGGTGTCGAAGACGCTTACACGTCAGCAAGGCTCGGACCCGCGCGCGACTCCCGCGGCGCGGTTCATGCCTTGCCCGGCCGAGCGCAACGGACCTGGTAGCGCCCCTTCCTGATAAACGAGGGCTTGACCGGGTGGGCCTTTCAGCGCACCGTGAAGCGGAAACACATCTCGCGGGGGCCCGATATGTCTCTCAACTTTCCGAACCCAAGCCGCAGTTACGACGCCTTCCACCATTGCGTCAATTTCTGGGGCTACGACAACGCGCGTGAAATCGCTTTCGCCGTCAATCAATCGGTGATTTCGACGCTGAGCCCGAGCGTGGGCGCCGATGAACCGGCCGTGCTGGCCGCCTTCGACCGGCATCGCGAGCAGATTCTCACGCTTGCGCGCAACGTGTACACGAGCGGCACGCAAAACCGCTACACGATTTCCTGAGACGGTTTTCCCGGCGCGGGCTTATCGACGCGGCGCACTCGCGCCTCGTCGCTTCGCCGCGGGCGGGCGTGCGTGAAGCCGGCCGCCGAATCAACCGGCCGGTTCGCGCGGCGCGCCGCCGGTCAGGGAAACGATGAAGTCGAAGAACGCCCGCACCTTCGCCGGTGGATGATGCCGCGAAGGGTAGAGCGCATACAGCGGATAAACCTCGTCGCCCCAGTCGGGAAACAGTTCGACGAGCTTGCCGTTGGCGAGCAGCGGCTCGGCCCCGAGCGCGAGAATCTGCGCGACGCCCTGGCCGGCCTTGCAGACGCTATGCAAGGTGCCCACGTCGTTCACGGTCAGGCGGCCTTGCGGCGCGATCACCATCTTCTTGCGCCCGCGATGAAATTCCCAACTGAACGGATAGCCCGTGAGTGGGTCGCGAAACTTGATGCACACGTGCTTGCCGCTTTCGAGTTCGGCCGGCGTGGCCGGATGTCCATGCTTCCTCAGATACGACGGCGCGGCCACGGTCAGAATGCGCGTATCCAGCAGCTTGCGCGCGATCAGCGTCGACACGGGCGGCTCGCCGAAACGGACCGCGAGATCGAAGCCGTCCGCGACCATATCGCCCAACTGGTCGCGCGTGACCAGTTCGAGCTGCAGATCGGGATGCTTGTCGATGAATCCGCCCAGTCGCGGGCCGAGCACGAGGCGCGAAAAGAACGGGTCCATGTTCACGCGCAGGCGTCCGCGAACGGCGCTCGCGCCCTGGGCCGCGGAGGCCGCCGCTTCCTCGAGCCCGCCCAGCAGCGGCACGATCTGTTCGTAGAAACGCCGGCCCTCGTCGGTCAGCGCGACCGAGCGCGTGGTGCGGTCGAATAGCCGGATGCCGAGGCGCGCTTCGAGTCGCGCCACCGAACGGCTGACCCCCGATTGCGACATATCGAGCGCTTCGCCCGCCGCCGCGAAACTGCCGCAATCGACGATCGCCGTCAACACGCCCATGCCGTTCAGCATGCGCTCGTCAAATGGCATGTGATAGTCCTTTTGTTATGTATTCGTTGCACGACATGCTAACGCGAAAGTCCGTTTTAAATCATGCGTCGGTTCGTCGTCATGCCGCACGTCACGGCGAATAGATGATGCGGCGTCATGAATCGAATGACAGCCACGCTATCGCGTCAATCGCGGAGCGCGCGCTAAGCTAGGTGCGTTCGTCCGATGCACGATGAAACCAGATTCTCGTCATGCATCGGGCATATTTGAACCGATCAACGGAGAACTTCCTCATGTCGCGTGTTTTCATAACCGGTTCCGCCGATGGCCTCGGTCAGATGGCCGCCCGCCTTCTGGTCGACGCCGGGCATCAGGTGGTTTTGCATGCGCGCAACGCGGCGCGCGCCAAGGACGCGTTAAAAGCGATACCGGAAGCGCAAACGATACTCACCGGCGACCTCTCGAGTATCGCGGCCACCGTCGCGCTGGCCGGGCAGGCGAATCGGCTCGGCCGCTTCGACGCGGTGATCCATAACGCGGCGGTCGGCTATCAGGAGCCGCGCCGGATCGCCACCGTCGACGGTCTGCCGCATGTGTTCGCGATCAACGCGCTGGCGCCTTACATCTTGACGGCGCTGATCGAGAAGCCGAAGTGGCTCGTCTACCTGAGTTCGGGTTTGCATCGCAGCGGCGACGCGAGCCTCGACGACCTCGCGTGGGAGCGGCGCCAGTGGCAGGGCACGGCGGCGTACTCGGACTCGAAGCTGCATGACGCGCTGCTGGCGTTCGCGATTGCGCGCCGCTGGCCGCGGGTGTTGTCGAATGCGCTGGAGCCGGGCTGGGTCGCGACGAAAATGGGCGGGGCGGGCGCACCGGATGATCTGCGAGCCGCGCCCAAAACCCAGGCCTGGCTCGCGGTCAGCGACGAACCCGCGGCAACCGTCAGCGGCGAGTACTTCTATCACATGAAGCCGCGCGAGACGCATCGGGCCGTGCGCGAGGTCGCCGTGCAGGAGCGTTTGATCGAAGCTTGCGCGAGCTTCTCCGGCATCCGCTTTCCGGACTGACGAATTGAAAAGCCGGGGCCGACGCCGCGCTCGTTCAGCGCCCCGCGCCCTGTGTCGCCCGCGCACGCACCGCGCGCGCGGCGGGCGCTTCGTCGAGATGGCGGAACACCCAGGCCGACACCAGCGTGATCGCGCCGACGCACACGAAGCTCAGGCGAAAGCCGAGCGTGGCCGAGCCCCATTGCGCCGAAAACAGATTCACCAGACCGCCGCCGATCGACACGCCGAGCCCGATCGCGAGCATCTGCACCATCGAAAACAGGCTGTTGCCGCTGCCGGCGTCTTCATGCGACAGGCCCTTGAGCGTGACGCTGTTCATCGCCGCGAATTGCATGGAGTTGGCCGCGCCGAACACCGCGAGAATCGCGGCCTCGACGACGAGCGGCGTGCCGCGCGAAATCAGCGCGAACGCAACGATCGACAAGCCGACGATCACGGTATTGACGAGCAGGAACAGGTCATAACCGTAGCGTCGTATGAGCGGCGCGATCCAGCGTTTGGCGACGGTGCCGGCGAGCGCCGCGGGCAGCATCATCAGGCCGGAATGCAGCGGCGAGTAGCCCAACTGCAATTGCAGCAGCAAGGGCACGAGAAACGGCACGGCGCTCGAACCGATCCGGCATAACAGATTGCCGATCAGGCCGACGCTGAAGTTCGGCTCGCTGAAGAGCGACAGTTTGAAGAGCGGATCGCGCCGGCGTCTCGCGTAGGGAATATAGGCGAGCGCGCTCACGGCGGCGAGCGCGAAGAGGCCGACGGACCATGCCGCGCGATGCGTCTCGACGGGCGCGTCGATCGCCAGCGAAAACGCGATCATGCAAAGCGACAGCAGCCCGCAACCGAGGAAGTCGAACGGCGGCGCCCGGGTTTCGCCATGCGCCGGAAGAAACCGCTGCACCGCGTAAAGACCCAGCGCGCCGATTGGCACGTTGATCAGAAAGATCCAATGCCAACTGATCGTTTGCACGAACCAGCCGCCGAACGTCGGTCCGACGATCGGTCCCAACTGGCCGGCGACCGAAATGAACGCGAGCGCCGATACGTACTGCTCGCCCGAGACGCTGCGCAGCACGGCGAGCCGTCCGATCGGCAGCAGCATCGAGCCGCCGACGCCTTGCAGGATTCGCGCGACCACCAGTTGACCGAGCGTATGCGCGCTCGCGCAGCCTATCGAGCCGAGCACGAACACGAGAATCGCCGCGAAGTACACGCGCCGCGTGCCGAAGCGGTCGGCGAGCCAGCCGGAGGCGGGCGTGAGCATCGCCATCGTCAGCGTGTAGGCGACCACGACCGGCTGCATCGCGAGCGGCGCGACCTGCAGGCTGTGCGCCATCGACGGCAACGCGGTGTTGACGATCGTCGTGTCGAGCGCCTGCATGAAAAAGCCGGCGGCGACGATCCGCAATAGCGCGGTCTGGGAGGAATCGCGGGTCATGTTCAACGAGGCGGCGAGCGCGCGAGCCCGCGGCGATTCAGTGGGATGGCGTCATCATATTGGACATCCCGGTCGATCGGAACCCCGCGCGTCCGGTCCCCGCTGTTCCCTCGCCGAGCGTCCTTACCGCGTGTAATGACATCGTTGCCGGGCTGGGGGTGATTCTGTATGGTGGGTTATCCACCCATCCGAAGAGACGCCGAATGACGCCCGCCGCCGACCCGCAAACGCAACCGATCCGCTCCGACGTTCTGATTGTCGGCGCCGGCCCCGTGGGGTTGTTCGCCGCTTTCGAGGCGGGCGTGATCGGCCTGTCGTGCCAGATCGTCGATGCGCTCGACAAGATCGGCGGCCAATGCACCGAGCTTTATCCCGACAAGCCGATCTACGATATTCCGGCGATTCCGTCGTGCACCGCGCGTGAACTCGTCGAGCGATTGATGGCGCAATGCAAGCCGTTCGACGTGCCGATTCATCTGGAGCAGCGCGTCCAGTCGGTCGAGCAGGGCGGCGACGGACGCTGGACCGTGCGCACCGATCGCGGCCTCGTGTTCGACGTCGCGGCGATCCTGCTCGCCGCCGGCAACGGCGCATTCGTGCCGCAGAAGCTGTTGCTGCCCGAAGCCGCGGCGCTGGAGTCGCGTCACGTGCACTACAGCGTGCAGCGTCTCGCCGATTTCGCCGACAAGACGGTGGTGGTGGCGGGCGGCGGCGATTCCGCGCTCGACTGGGCGCTGGCGCTGCGCAAGGTCGCGCGGCGCCTGACGCTGGTGCACCGGCGCAACGGTTTCAGCGCGGCCGATTCGAGCGTGGAGTTGATGCGCGACGCGGTCGCGGCCGGGGAAATGGACTTCGTCGTCGGCGCGATCGCGGGGCTCGTCGTGGAAGACGATGCGTTGCAGGCGATCACGTTGCGGCATATCGAAGGCGAGAGCCGGCTCGAAGCGGAAGAACTCGTCGTGCTGTATGGACTGGTCGCCGACCTCGGGCCGATCGCGCAATGGGGGCTGACGATTCACGGCGGCCGCGTGGACGTGGATACGTCGAACTACGAGAGTTCGCGGCCCGGCATCTTCGCGGTCGGCGACATCGCCAACTATCCGAACAAGCAGAAGCTGATTCTGTCCGGTTTCCACGAGGCCTCGCTGGCGCTGCGCAAGGCGTATTCGTACGCTTATCCCGAGAAAAAGCGGGTGCACGTGCATTCCAGTTACGACGCGAAGCTGGCGGAAAAAGTGAGCGCGGCGGGGTGAGTTCCCGCTGTGAGGCGCGGTTGCCGCTGGACGAAGCGTTGATCGAGCCCGGTCATGATCGAGAGGTCGTTATCGGGTTTTTTTGCGCTTAGGCTCCGCGATGTGCCGATGCCGTTCTGCTTACGCCTGAAAGGTTCGTTTCTTGCTGGTTCACCAGGTTGATGCTCACCCGCGCGAGGTCGGAAAACCTTCCGGGTGACGACCCTGAACGGCGAACCCATGGAGCAGAAGCGGCATGCAACGAGCGCTGCCCACGCGAAGCAACGGCATTCGTGCGTCACGAGACGCATGCGCGCGCGCCACGCTCGCGGCGCTCGCCTGGGTGGCGTCCACGGCTCATGCATCGCTCACGGCGCCGCTCAATTACTTCCTGCACGCGGCCGGCCCCGCCGCCGCGCCGACGATGCGGCTCGGCTGGGCGCTCACCGCCATTGCCGTCTGCGTGACGCTGATCGTCGCCGGGTTGCTGATCGGCGCGATCGCGCGCAAGCGTCCGGCCGTGCCCAGCGACTCGCTCGATGCGGAGGCGGGCGGCATGCGCTGGATTTATGTCGGCACCGGCGTATCGTCGCTCGTCCTGTTCGCGATGCTCGTCTATGTGCTGGTGACGCTCGAGTCGGTCGCTTCGCCCGCCGCGCATCCGCAATTGACCATCACC
The DNA here is from genome assembly GCF_003330825.1 of Paraburkholderia terricola. Lineage (NCBI taxonomy): Bacteria > Pseudomonadati > Pseudomonadota > Betaproteobacteria > Burkholderiales > Burkholderiaceae > Paraburkholderia > Paraburkholderia terricola. Next base: position 2,108,080 of record NZ_CP024941.1, on the reverse strand, counting down.
GTCACGGCATACGACTGGTGGTGGAAAGTCGACTACGCCGACGACCCCGACCCGGCCCGCAACTTCAGCACGGCCAACGAGATTCATATTCCGGTCGGCGAGCCCGTCAAGGTTCAGCTCAAAAGCGCCGACGTCGTGCACGCGTTCTGGGTGCCGCAACTCGCGGGCAAGACGCAGACCATCCCCGGACAAACCAACGAGCAGTGGATTCAGGCCGATCATGCCGGCGTCTATCGCGGACAGTGCTCACAGTTTTGCGGCGCGCAGCACGCGCACATGGCCTTCGAGGTGGTTGCGCAAAACGCCGCGGACTTCAATGCCTGGCGCGACGCGCAAGGACGACCGGCCGCGCCCGTCAGCGATCGTGGCGATCCTGCGCTCGCCGCCGGCCGGCATCTGTTCGCCGAGCGCTGCGCCGGCTGCCACATGATTCGCGGCACCGACGCAGCCGGCCTGCAAGCGCCCGATCTCACGCATCTCGGCTCGCGTCGCACGATCGCCGCGGGCGCGCTGACCAATACGCCGGATCATCTGCTCGACTGGATTCAGCACGCGCAGCGGATCAAGCCGGAGGCGTTGATGCCGAATATCGCGCTGACAACGGGCGACGCCGCCGCGCTGTCCGCCTATCTGGCGACGCTGCGTTGAAATCCCGCCGACCCTCCCGACACATTACGGAGCGCCTTTCGATGTCCGATCACGCCGCGTCCGCCGCCACACCGGGCGCTACGAACACCGCTTCAACGAGCACGCCGCCCGCCGCCTCGCCACTTGCGCGCACGCCACGGCGCGGCCGCGTGCTGCCGGGCAGCGCCGAGGAAAAGCGCCTGCGCGAAATCTGGGAAGCCCCGCCGGGCTGGCGCGGCTGGCTCTCCACGGTCGATCACAAGACCATCGGCCTGCGCTACCTCGTCACCGCGTTCGTTTTTCTGCTGATGGGCGGCATCGAAGCGCTGATCATGCGCATCCAGCTCGCGCGCCCCAACGCGACGGTGCTCAGTCCCGAGCAATACAACCAGCTCTTCACGATGCACGGCGTGACGATGATCTTTCTGTACGCGTTGCCCGTGCTGTCCGGCTTTTCGAACTACCTGTGGCCGCTCGTGCTCGGCTCGCGCGACATGGCGTTTCCGCGGCTGAACGCGCTGTCGTACTGGGTGTTTCTGTTCGCGGGCATCTTTCTGTATGCGAGCTTTCCGAGCGGCCAGGCGCCGAACGCCGGCTGGTTCAACTACGCGCCGCTCTCCGGCCTCGAGTACAGCAGCGGGCCGAATATCGACGTGTACGCGCTCGGCATGGTGCTGCTCGGCATCTCGACGACGGTCGGCGCGATGAACTTCGTCGTCACGTTGCTGCGCATGCGCGCGCCGGGCATGTCGCTCGACCGGATGCCCGTGCTGGTGTGGGGCACGCTCACCGCGTCGGGCGGCAATCTGCTGGTGGTGCCCTCGGTGAGTCTCGCGTTCCTGCTGCTGTGGATGGATCGGCGCATCGGCACGCATTTTTTCGACGCGCTCAACGGCGGCCGTCCGCTGCTCTGGCAGCACCTGTTCTGGATCTTCGCGCATCCGTGGGTCTATGCGGTCGTGCTGCCGGCAATGGGCATCGTCTCCGATGCGTTGCCGGTGTTTTGCCGGCGGCCGTTGGTCGGCTATGGACCGGTCGCGCTCGCCACCGTCGCGACGATGGTGATCGGCTTCGTCGTGTGGATTCACCATATGTTCGCGACCGGCATTCCGGCGCTGGCGCTGTCGTTTTTCGGCGCGGCCAGCATGGTGATCGCGATTCCGAGCGCGGTCGCCACCTTCGCATGGATCGCGACGATCTGGACGGGCCGGCCGGTGTTTCGTGTGCCGTTCCTGTTCTTCGCGGGCTTTGTGCTGCTGTTCGTGGTGGGTGGCGTCTCCGGCGTGATGACGGCAGCGGTGCCGCTCGACTGGCAACTCACCGACACGTACTTCGTGGTCGCGCATCTGCATTACGTGCTGCTCGGCATCAACGTGTTCCCGGTGATCGGCGGCATCTATTTCTGGTTTCCGAAGTTCACCGGCAAGATGATGAGCGAGCGCCTCGGCAAGCTCGGTTTCTGGGTGCTGTTCGTCGGCTTTAACGTCGCGTTCTTTCCGATGCATATCGCGGGGCTGCTCGGCATGCCGCGACGCATCTATACGTATCCCGCCGAGATGGGCTGGAACACGGCGAATCTGATCACCTCGCTGGGTTCGTTTCTGTTCGCGGCGGGCGTGCTGATCTTTCTGATCGACGTGCTCGTGAGCCTGAAACGCGGCAAGCCGGCCGGCGACAATCCGTGGGACGCGCCCACGCTCGAATGGTCGATGAGTTCGCCGCCGCCGCCGTACAACTTCGCGGTCGTGCCGTGGCTCGCGAGCCGTCATCCGTTGTGGGAAGGCCGCATCGACGAGCCGGGCATCACGGTCCCCATGCGCTCGCAACTCGACGAAGGCTATCTGCTCGCGCAGGGCCGCGAGGCGCTCGGCACGACCGCGCTCGAAGCCACCCCCGATGTGATTCTGAAGATGCCCGGCGATTCGTATGCGCCGTTCTGGCTCGCGGTGTTCGCGACGCTGGTGTTCGCCGGGCTCGCGTTGGGCGCGTGGATTTTCGCGGGCGCGATGCTGGCGGGCTGCGCGGTGTCGATCGTGGTGTGGTTGTGGCCCGAGCGCGCGTTGATCCAGCGCGAGCCGGTCGCCGTGCGCGACGCGGGAGGCTGACGTGAGCGACGCCGTCGACCTGAATCAGCCTTCACGCGAGCCGGCGCAGCCGCGCCCCTTGCCGGTGGGCAGCGCCGGCGAGCGCTCGGGCGGCTGGTGGGGGTGCCTCACGCTGATCGCCACCGAAGGTTCGCTGTTCGGTTATCTGATCTTTTCGTATCTGTACCTGGTCTCGCAGACGCCGCAGCATTGGCCGCCTGAAGGGCTGCCGAAGCTCGGGCTCGGCATCGCCAACACGGCGATTCTGCTGTCGAGCAGCGTGTTCGTGTGGCTGTGCGAGCGCTGCGTGCGGCGCGCCCGTCTGCGCTGGGCGGTGGCGTCGATGGCGCTAGGCGTGGTGCTCGGCTGCGCGTTCATGGGCATTCAGTTGATCGAGTGGCGCGCGCATCCGTATGGCTTGAGCACGCATCTCTATGGTTCGCTGTATTTCACGATCACCGGTTTTCATATGGCGCACGTGGCGGTGGGCATCGTCGTGCTGCTGTTTCTGCTGCTGTGGACCGCGCTCGGTTATTTCGACGAACAACGCTGCGCCGCGTTGACGATCGGCGGGCTGTATTGGCATTTCGTCGATGTCGTGTGGCTGTTTATTTTCAGCACGCTGTATCTGACGCCTTACCTGTTTCGGGAGTGGTCATGACCGATGACATGACGCCGCGCCTGAGCCGCGAGCCGCCGCATCCGGCCATGCGCGACATGCTGATCGGCCTGCTGCTCGCGCCGTTTGCATGGCTCGCGCAGATGGTGACGACGGAGGCGCTGGCCGCGCAGAGCTGCTATCCGTTCGACCGGCCGCTGTCGGCGCCGCTCGTCGTGTGGATGCGTCCGGCGCTTTTCACGGTGAGCGCTCTGTGTCTCGCGGCCGGCGTGTTCGGCACCTTGACCGCGTGGCGCACGATGCGCCGAATCGGGCCGATGCAGTGGGGCGCGTTGAGCGGCGAGCGCCGCACGCGCGCCGAACTGGACTGGTTCCTGAGCCGCATCGCCGCGATGTGCAGCGCGCTGTTCCTGTTCGCGCTGATCGCGACCGACGTGGCGTTGGCGATCGTGTCGCCATGCAGGGGGTGGTGACGATGCGCGGGTTCAGCGATCACGTTGCGTGGCACGGCGGCCGGCCGGCATGGCGGCGGCTTTGGCATGCCGTGCTCGGCGGCGTCGTGACGCTGGCGTTGGTGTCGAGCGCGGGCGGCACGGGCGGCACAGCGAGCGGCGGCGAGAACAGCACGGCAAATCGCACCGCGAACGGCGGCACGAGCGGCACCGAGAACAGCACGGCGAATAGCACCGCGAACGGCGTCATGAGCAGCACCACGAACAGCACGGCGAATCGCACCGTGAACGGCGTCATGAACAGCACCGCGAACAGCACCGCAAACGGCGTCACGACCAGCACCGCGCCCACCACCGACACCACCACCGCCCAGATCTCCCGCGGCGCCTACCTCGCGAAAGCCGCCGACTGCGCCGGCTGCCACACCGCCCCGCCACGCGTGACGCACCCCGGCGCCGCGCCCACCGCAACGCCTGTATTTGCCGGCGGTCTCGGCATGGTTTCGCCGTTCGGCACCATCTACTCGTCGAACATCACGCCGGACCCGCGCTCGGGCATCGGCCGCTATAGCTACGACGATTTCGCGCGCGCCGTGCGCGAGGGCGTGGCGCCCGGCGGCAAACGGCTGTACCCGGCGATGCCGTACCCCTCGTTTGCGAAGATCGACGACGCCGACCTGCACGCGCTCTACGCGTACTTCATGCACGGCGTGCAGCCGGTGGCGGCACCCGCGCCCGCGACCCGCCTGCCGTTTCCGTTCAACCAGCGCTGGGCGCTCGCGGTCTGGAACTGGGCCTTCGCGCCGAGCGGCCCGTTCAAGCCCGAACCGACCCGCGACGCGCAATGGAATCGCGGCGCGTATCTCGCGCAGTCGCTCGGACATTGCGGCGCGTGCCACACGCCGCGCGGAGCCGCGTACCAGGAGCGCGGCTATAGCGAGGCCGATCCGCTCTTTCTGACGGGCGGCACCAACGACCACTGGTTCGCGCCGAATCTGACGGGCGACCCCGGCTCGGGTCTCGGCAGGCATTCGGCCGCGGACATCGCCGCGTTCCTGAAGCACGGCCACGGCGGCGGACTGATCGCGTTCGGCAGCATGGTGCAGGTGGTCGAAGACAGCACGCAATATCTGAGCGACGCCGACCTCGCGGCGCTCGCCGCCTATCTGAAGAGCTTGCCGCCGCGCGCGCCGAGCGGGCACTTCAACGAGCGTTCGCGCGCCGCGCGGCAGAGCGTGCAGGCGCTGAAAACCGGCGATGTCGAACGGCCCGGCGCCGGCCTCTACGCCGCTTATTGCGCGCGTTGCCATCAGACGGACGGCGCGGGCGTGCCGCAAAAGTATCCGCGCCTCGCGGGCAATCCGGCGGTGTTGTCGGCGTCCAGCACGTCGCTCGTGCGTTTGCTCGTCGAGGGCGGCCGGAGCCCGCGCACGGAACACGGTCCCGAGCCGCGCAAGATGCCGTCGTTCGCCGATCAGCTGAGCGACAGCGAAATGGCCCACGTGCTAACGTTCATTCGCAATACGTGGGGCAATGCGGCAGCGCCGGTGACGACGCGCGACGTGTCGAGCGTGCGCGGCGCTTTACACAAATAGCGCGGCCCGGGTCCGTCGCAACGGCGCGCACGGCCTGATGAGCGAGGCGGCCGGCTGTCGGCGGTGTATGCTTTTGAATGAACCTCTATTCTTCCCGACCCCCATGAAAGAGTTCGATCTCCCTTCCGCCGGCGAGAACGGCGGTCCCGCCCAGAATCCCGCCGCCGTCCGCGCGAGCGCGCTCGTCAACGTCGATTACGGGACGCTGGTGCAGGCGATCGAGGACTACGCGATCTTCCTGCTCGACGCGACCGGGCATGTCGTCAGTTGGAGCGTCGGCGCGCAGAAACTGAAGGGCTACACCGAACACGAGATCATCGGCCAGCACTTCTCGCGCTTCTACACCGCGGAAGCGTTGGCGCGCGACTGGCCCGCCTACGAACTGCAACAGGCGGCGCTGACCGGCCGCTTCGAGGACGAAGGCTGGCGCGTGCGCAAGGACGGCTCGACCTTCTGGGCCAACGTCGTCATCACGGCGATCCGCAACGAGGCGGGCGTGCTCAGCGGTTTCGCCAAGATCACGCGCGACCTGACCGCGAAACGCGAATATCTGGAAGCGCTGCGGCAAAGCGAGGAGCGTTTTCGTCTGCTGGTCGACAACGTCAAGGATTACGCGATATTCATGCTCGATCCGCAAGGTCATGTGGCGAGCTGGAACGAGGGCGCCGCGCGCATCAAAGGCTATGCGCGCGACGAAATCGTCGGCCGGCATTTCTCGGTGTTCTATCTGCCGGAAGACGCGGCGGCGGGCAAGCCCGCGCGCGAACTCGCCATTGCCCGGCAGCTCGGCCACGTGGAGGACGAAGGCTGGCGTGTACGCAAGGACGGCTCGAGTTTCTGGGCCAACGTCAACATCACGGCGGTGTATGACGAATCGAAGCGGCTGCGCGGCTTCGCCAAAATCACGCGCGATCTGACCGAGCGGCGTCAGCGTGAAGAACTGGAGCGCTCGGGCGAACGCATGCGCAAGTTTCTCGCGACCCTCGCGCACGAGTTGCGCAATCCGCTCGCGCCCGTGCGCAACGCGATCGGCGTGATGCAGATCGAGGCGGGAGTGAGTCCCACGCTGGCGCGCTCGCGCGATCTGATCGATCGCCAGGTCACGCATCTCACGCGGCTCGTCGACGATCTGCTCGACATTGGCCGGATCATGTCGGACAAGGTCGAGTTGCGCATTGGCCGCGTCGATCTCGGCGAGGTGGTGGCGCGCGGCATGGAAGCGGCGCGGCCGTTTACCGATGCGCATTCGCAGACCGTTGTAACGAACCTGCCGCGCGAACCGGTGGTCGTGCGCGGCGACATGACGCGTCTCGTGCAGGTGTTGCAGAACCTGCTGCACAACGCGTCGAAGTTCTCGCCGGTGGGCGGCCGCATCGAGATCGTGGTCCGCCTCGATTATCAGATGGCCGTGATGGAAGTGCGCGACCCGGGTTGCGGCATTCCGCTGCGTTCGCTCGATACGATCTTCGAGTTGTTCGTGCAGGAAAAGGAAGGGCAAAGTGTCGGCGAAGGCGGCCTCGGCATCGGCCTCACGTTGTGCAAGTCGCTGATCGAAATGCATGGCGGCAGCATTGTCGCGAGCAGCGCGGGGCCGGGGCGCGGCAGCACGTTCACGCTGAGTCTGCCGCTCGCCGCGGCGCCCTCCGAGGCCGCCGCCGCTCAGCCGGGCGAGGCCTCGGGCGAGGTTGCGCCGCTGCGCATCCTGCTGGTCGACGACAACCGCGACTCCGCCGACAGTCTCGCGATGCTGCTCGAACTCAAAGGCCACGAAGTGCGCATCGCCTACGAGGGCGAGGCGGCGCTGCACGTCGCGCCGCGCTTTGCGCCGCATCTCGCCGTGATCGACCTGGCGATGCCGAAGATGGACGGCTACGCGACGCTCGCGGCGCTGCGGGCCATGCCGGAACTCGCCGACACGATGTTCGCCGCGATGACCGGCTTCGGCCATGAGAGCGATCGCGAGAGCACTGCAAAGGCCGGCTTCCATGTTCATCTCGTGAAGCCGGTCGAGCTTGCCCGCTTCGATGCATTGCTGACGCAGGTCGAACAGCGGCGCAGCGGGGGCGGTGGCGGCTAGCCGCGCTCACGCCCGTTTTCATCGCTTCACGTTCCGGGCATCGCGCTGCCTTGCGGGCATTGAATACCCGAGGCACATCGTTTGCTGCGCGCCCTATGAACGCTGCGGCCGCCGCTCGCGACAGAGAAAACCAGGGCGGCCGCCTGTCGCGAGGAGGGCGATATGAACGACGTGATTTTCACGCTGTTTGGCGACGGCAGGAATCTCGATCCGCTGCAGATGGGGCTGCGCGCCGTGATCGTGTTCGTGATCACGTTGGTGTTGATCCGCATCTCGGGCCGGCGCTCGTTCGGGCAGCGCTCGCCGTTCGATCTGGTGGTGGTGATCCTGCTCGGCGCGACGCTGAGCCGGGCGATCGTCGGCGCGTCGCCGTTTCTCGCGACGATCGCGGCCGCGTTCGTGATCGTCGTGTGCCATCGGCTGCTGGCGTGGGCTTGCGTGCACTCGCATGGGCTGGAGCGGCTGGTCGGCGGCGGCGAACGCGAGGTGTTCAGCAACGGCAAATTCAACGAGGACGAAATGAACGCCGCGCTGATTACGGCAACCGATATTCGCGAGAGCGTGCGGCAGAAAACCGGCGCGTGCTCGTTCGACAACGTGGCCGCCGCGATTCTCGAACGCAACGGCGAGGTGAGCGTGATTCGCAAGAAGCAGCCCGGTTAAGGGCGCCGGGTCAGCCGCGGCCGCCGCGCGCAATCTCGTCGCCGGCGCCGTGCGGCAGACGCCGCGTAACCGGAATCGAGGCGAACGAGCACAAACCCACCACCAGGAACGCCGGCCAGAAGTCCGACCACATCATGCTCGGATGCCCGTGCAGCGCGCGCGAAATCTGCAGCACGATACCGCCGATCGTCACGCCCAGACCGAGCGACATCTGCTGCACCACGCTGCCGAGACTGGTGGCGCGGCCCACGTCGCGGCTCGCGATTTCCGCGTAAGTGAGCGAGTTCAGACTCGTGAATTGCAGCGCGGGAAAGAAGCCGCCGAGCAGCACGACCGCCCAGATGATCCAGACCGGCGTGCCGGGGAAAAACAGTCCGCACGCCGCGATCGACAACCCCGACAATGCCGCGTTGACCACCAGCACCGAGCGAAAACCATAGCGATGCAGCACGCTCGAGGCGACCGTGCGCATGAACATGCCGCCGAACGCGGAAGCACAGGTGATCAGGCCGGATTCGAACGCGCTCATGCCGTGGCCCTCCTGCAGCATCAGCGGCAGCAGAAACGGCAAGGCGCCGAGCCCGATGCGAAACAGCGAGCCGCCGAGCACGCTCGCCTGGAAGGTCGGCACCTTGAAAAAGCGCAGGTCGAGCAAGGGCAACTCGACGCGCCGCGCGTACACCACATAGCCTGCGAGCAGCACGGCGCCGCTTGCGCACATGCCGAACGCGTCCCGATTCGAAATCAGTTCGCCGCCCACCAGCGAGAGCCCCAGCAGAAGCAGCACCGCGCCCGCCGCCGAGAGAAAGAAACCGACCCAGTCGAGCGGGCCGGGGTGGGGTTCACGCGTATTGGCGATGTGCCGGTTGGTCAGATAGATGCCGAGCATGCCGATCGGCACGTTGATGAAGAAGATCAGGCGCCAGTGCAGATAGGTCGTGATGAAGCCGCCGAGCAGCGGCCCGGCGGCCGGGCCGAGCATCGCGGGCACGCTCAGGTAGTTCATCGCGCGGATGAAATCGGATTTGTGGACCACCCGGAAAATGATGATGCGGCCGACCGGCACCATCATCGCGCCGCCCACGCCTTGCACGAAACGCGCGAGCGTGAAGGTCGCCAGCGAATTCGACGCGGCGCACAACAGCGAGCCGGTCACGAAGATGCCGATCGCGGTGCGAAAGATGGTGCGCGCGCCGAAACGGTCGGCGAGCCAGCCGCACACGGGGATGAACACGCCGAGACCGAGCACGTAGCTCGTCACCGCGATTTTCAGCGTGACCGGATCGCGCCCGAAGTCGCGTGCCATGGCCGGCAATGCGGTGACGATCACATTGGCGTCGACGCTTTCCATGAACATCGCGCAGGCTACGATAAGCGGCGCGATCAGGGCTTTCTGGACGACGGGCATGAAGGCGGGTCTGCGGCGTGCTGTCGCAGGCAAAGGGCCATTATTGCACCTGTACGGTGCGGTTTGCTAATAGCCGGCTATCCCTCTGGCGAAAGACGCTGCGAGCGGCCGTGACCGTCGCGCAACAAGTCCACAGCGGGTTTTTAATAGTTGTTGCAGTGCGACAGGATAGGTCTATAATCGGGTTATTCCCTAGGTATAAACCCTATAAAGGAGCCCACCATGAACACCGCTACTCATACCGCAGCCGCTCGCGCCACCACCGCCAAGAACATCACCTTGCTGGGCAAACTGCGCGCCCTGGCGCTGCACGCGTTGAACCTGCATCTGCAAACCTGCGCCGTGATCGCTGAAGCGCACCGCCGTCCGCAGTAAGCGCACGCAGTAAGGGCAGTACCGCAGCCGGCATTGGCTGCAAGACCTGGCGGGCGCGCGAGTGCGCCGTCTGCCGCGCTCGCGGCAGCACGCTCGCGATTCACGCGCGCCCGTCCGGTTACCTACTGCTTTGCTTGCGTATTCAGTCGCGAGTGCGCTTCGACACCCTCGCCACGACGTTTCGCATCTTCATCGCTCGCGCGGAAAACGAACTCATCAAAAGCGCGGTCGACACCAGCCCCAGCAGACAGATTCCCGCCATCATCCATTCCTGATTCGCCATCATCGTTCTCCTTGGGTCGAACTTCGCTTCACGCGGCACGTTCGCGACAGGTTGCCGGGCCGTTACTTCCATTTACGGCACATGAAGCGCAAAGCTTGATAGAGCAGAGCGGCTTACGGATCGCTCATGGCTGTTTCGGATCATCGGCGCGACGCCGAATCTTCATCCCGCACGACGCGATTCGCGTTTACACTCCTGCCCCTGTCGAGCGCGGCGCGATCCTCGTCGACATCTCGACCCAATCATCTTGCGCACCGCCATGGCAAACGCGCAACGCGCATTCAGCCTCGATCACGAGCCCCAGGTTAATCCCGGGTTGAACGGCCGCTGCTGTCAACCTTTTCAATGTTTTGCCGTTATCTCGTTGTAATCGCCGAGGCAAGGCGATGTCGCGGCAGACGACCCGTCGTCGTGACAGCTCCACGCAAGGCCCGCATTGACCATGTTCCATCGACATAACAATAAGTTCGACCGGCTAGTCGCGATGTTCGACCGTGCATCGAAAACGCTTGGCCACCGCGGAATCCTCTCGCCCTTGCTCGCGCTCGTCATCGGCGGGCTGCTGCTGATCGTCTTGCAGCATCTTTCACAAGCGGTCGACTACCGCTCGGTGATGCGCGAATTGCGTCACCTGAGCGCCGGCGAGTGGACCGCCGCGCTCGCCGCGACCACGCTCAGTTATGTGGCGCTGGTCGGCCGCGATCTCGTCGGCTTGCGATACCTGGGCGTCGCCGTGCCGCGCGCCGCGCTGTGGATCGGCGCCACCGCGGGCTCGGCGCTCGGCAATGCCACCGGGTTCGGCGCGTTGACGGGCGGCGCCGTGCGCGCGCGGGTCTACGGCGTGGCGAGCGTCACGCCCGCGCAGATCGGCCGCATGACGGTGTTCACGAGCGTGTCGCTGGCGCTCGCGCTGGTGCTGATGACGGCGCTCGGCATGGTCTGCGCCGCCGGCCTGCTCGCGCCGATGCTCCATCTCACGCCGATGGCGCTCCGCTGGAGCGGCGCGGCGCTGCTCATCGCGCTTGCGCTCGCGGCCGCTGCCTGCCGTCGCGACACGCGCGCGGTCCGCACGCGCTGGGCGTGGCTGTCGTTCGACATTCCGGCGCGCCGCGATCTGCTCGAGCAAGTGGCGCTCGCCGTGGTCGACGTGGTGGCCGCGGGCCTTGCGCTGTGGGCGCTGCTGCCGCATGCGGACGTGAGCTTCGTCACCTTCATCACCGTCTATGCCGCGGCCATGCTGCTCGGCATGATCGGCCATACGCCCGGCGGCGTCGGCGTATTCGAAGCCGCCATGGTGTTCACGCTGAACGGCAGCGTGCCCACCCAGCAGATGGTCGCGGCGCTGCTCGCCTATCGCGCGATTTACTTCGGCGCGCCGCTGGTCGTCTCGGCCGCGCTGCTCGCCGGCTTCGAGGGCCGCGCGCTGAAAGGGCGTTTGCCGCTGCACCATGCGGCGGCCGTATCGAAGCTCGCGCCGCTGTTTCTGAGTCTCGTCACGTTCGTGGTCGGCGGCATGCTGGTGATTTCCAGCGCGACGCCTGCGTTCTGGCAACGCATTCGCATTCTGCGCGACGTGCTGCCGCTGTGGGTGCTCGAAAGCTCGCAGCTGCTATGCAGCGTGCTGGGCGTATTGCTGCTGTTCGTCGCGCGCGGGCTGTTGCGCCGGCTGGACGCCGCCTGGTGGATGACCTTGCTGCTGGCGGTGTTGAGCCTCGCGCTGTCGCTCACCAAGGGTCTCGCGTTCGTGGAGGCGGCCGTGCTCGGCATGCTGATCGTGCTGCTGCTGGCCACGCGCAAGCGCTTCAACCGTCACTCGTCGCTGTTCGCCGAACGCTTTACGGCGGGCTGGCTGGTCTCCGTTGCGATGGTGCTGATGCTGGCCGTCTGGGTGATGCTGTTCGCCTTCCGCGACGTGCCGTACACTGGCGACCTGTGGTGGCAATTCGCCTTCGACGAACGCGCGCCGCGTGCATTGCGCGCCACGCTGGCCGCGAGCCTGTTCGCCGCGACGTTCTGTTTCTGGCAACTGCTGCGCCCGGCGCCCGGCCATTTCGTCAAGCCGGCGCCGGAGGATCTTCAGGACGCGGCGCGCATCGTGCGCGCGCAGGAGCGCAGCGACGCCGGTCTCGCGTTGATGGGCGACAAGAGCTTCCTCTTTTCCGAGTCGCGCGAAGCCTTCCTGATGTACGCGAAAAACGGCCGCACGTGGGCCGCGCTGCACGATCCGGTGGGGCCGCGCGAGGAATGGGCCGGCCTGATCGGCAAGTTCGTCGCGCTCGCGCATGCGCACGGCGGGCGCGCGGCGTTCTATCAGGTGCGCGCCAACGCGTTGCCGCTTTACCTCGACGCCGGCCTCACGCTGATGAAGCTCGGCGAGGAAGCCCACGTCGTGCTCGACGATTTCGACCTGAAGGGCTCGCATCGCGCGCATCTGCGCTATGCGCTCAAGCGTGGCGAGCGTGACGGCTTCACCGTCGACGTGATTCATCGGGCCGATGTGCCGGCGTCGCTCGAAACGCTGCGGCAGATTTCCGACGGCTGGCTCGGCAGCCGCGACGCGCGTGAAAAGAGCTTTTCGGTCGCCGCGTTTACCGACGACTACCTCGCCGCGCAATCGGTGATGCTGGTGCGCCAGCACGGCGAGCCGGTGGCGTTCGTCACCTTCATGACGACCGACATGCATACCGAAGCCACGGTCGGCGTGATGCGGCATGTGGCGAGCGCCTCGCCTTACGCGATGGAATATCTGTTCACGCAACTGGCGCTGCATTTGAAGCAGGCGGGCTTCCGCTCGCTGAGTCTCGGCATCGCGCCGCTCTCCGGCATGCAGCCCACGCCGCTGGCGTCGCGCTGGCATCGCCTCGCCGGCATCGTGTGGCGCTTCGGCGGCCGCTTCTACAACTTCCGCGGACTGCGCGCTTTCAAGAGCAAGTTCCAGCCGCATTGGGAGCCGCGCTATCTCGCGGCGTCGGGTTCGGTGGGCGTGTTCTTCACGCTCGCGGACCTGTCATTGCTGGCGGGAGGCCGGCGCTCATGACATTGCATCGTTTCTTCAGGCTCGCCGTGGCGGCGAGCTGCCTGATTGGCGGCAGCGGCGCCCACGCCGCGACCAGCATCGTGCCGGGCGGCCGTTATGGCGAGGTCAGGGTCACGCAGCCGGCGGGACCGTTGCGGGGTTTCGTCGTGCTGTACTCGCAAGCGAGCGGCTGGAGCGCCGCGGACCAGCAGGCTGCCGATGAGCTCGCCAAGGCCGGCGCGTTGACCGTCGGCGTGGATACGGCGCGTTATGCGGCCAATTTGCGCGCGCGGAAGGAGGCCTGCCATCAACTGGTGGGCGATGCCGAGGCCTTGAGCCATCAGTTGGAACGGCAATCGCAATCGAGCCATTATTTCGCGCCGATCGTCGCGGGTACGGGGCAGGGCGCGACGCTCGCGATGCACGTGCTGGAGCAGGCGCCGTCGAACACGATCGCCGGCGCGGTGACCGTGGATGCGGAACGCACGCTCGATGCGCGCTTTCGGCCATGCCCGCCCGACCCGACCGTGATCCGCGACAAGGTGCCGGGCTTCGTCGAAAAGGCCACGACGGGCAACGCGGATCGCGCGCGCCTCGTCGCATTGCTCACGCCGCATCTGCAAGCGATGTCGACGAGCGACGAGGACGTCTCCGACTTGCCGCTCATCGAGTTGCCGGCGGCGCAGCCAAACGGGCTCATGGCGATCGTGATTTCCGGCGACGGCGGTTGGCGCGATCTCGACAAGACCATCGCTCAAGGGTTGCAGAAAGACGGCGTTTCCGTGATCGGCTGGGACAGCCTGCGTTATTTCTGGAGCGAGAAGCCGCCCGCGCAGACGAGCCGCGACCTCGCGCGCGTGATGCAAACCTACGGCTCACGCTGGCATGCTCAGCACATCGCGCTGATCGGCTATTCGTTCGGCGCGGACGTGATGCCGTTCGCGTACAACCGGCTGCCCGAAGCGCAGCGCGCGAAAGTGTCGTTGATCGCGCTGCTCGGCTTCGCGCCCGACGCCGATTTCCAGATTCGCGTGGGCGGCTGGCTCGGCATGCCGGCAAGCGATAGGGCCTTGAAGGTGCTGCCCGAAGTGGCGCGTGTGCCGCCCGCGATCGTGCAGTGCTTCTACGGCGAGAGCGAGAAAGACACCTTGTGTCCGGTACTCGGCAAAACCGGCATCGAGGTGATTCGCACCTCGGGCAGCCATCACTTCGGCGGCGACTACAACGCGCTCGAGCGGCACATTCTGAGCGCCTTCAAGAAGCGCAGCGGCGTGGGCAACTGACCGGCGTGCGGCGTGCGGTGTGCGGCCTGGAGCCGGTCTTCGCGCGCGCTCAAGCGTATGTCGGGAGGGCTATCGCTCATGGGACGGCCCGGCGATTTTCCCCGCGCTAACGCAGCGCGCGTTGCGGGACGGTCCCAACTGCCGCTGCTGCAGCGGTCCGCTCGACGAACGACTGGACCAACTGAACTTTCATATCGGGCCGGCTGTGTCCGATACGGTTTTGCGCGCCGCCCAGGCGGCGCACCGTCCTTGACAAACATCGCGAGCTCAACGATGATCCGGCGCATGAACTGCCTCGACATCCGTATTGCGCTGATTATTAGCATCATTCATCGAATGGTGGGTTAGCGCGCGTCGGCTTGCAGTGACACATTAACCCGCCCCACGAGGCGGGTTTTTTTATGTCCGCGTGCCTGCCTCCTGGTTCTCTCTCTCTGCTGATCCGTTTTTGCCGCACAGGAGCTTGCCTTGCCGCTATTCGAACTCGACCAGGTTGCCGAAGCCGCCGACAGCGTGGCGCTGCGCCACGACTACCTGAAGAAAACCCTGACCGCGCGCGTCTACGACGTGGCACGCGAGACCGAACTGGAACGCGCGCCGAATCTGTCGGCGCGCCTGCGCAATCCGGTCTACCTGAAGCGCGAGGACAACCAGCCGGTGTTCTCGTTCAAGGTGCGCGGCGCGTACAACAAGATGGCGCACATTCCGGCCGAGGCGCTGGAGCGCGGGGTAATCACCGCGTCGGCGGGCAATCATGCGCAAGGCGTGGCGCTGTCGGCGACACGGCTGGGCGTGAAGGCGATCATCGTCGTGCCGGTGACGACGCCACAGGTGAAGGTCGATGCGGTGCGCGCGCATGGCGGGCCGACCGTCGAGGTGGTGCAGTCCGGCGAGTCGTATAGCGATGCGTACGCGCATGCGCTGACGTTGCAGGAAGCGCGCGGCCTGACCTTCGTGCATCCGTTCGACGATCCGTATGTGATCGCCGGCCAGGGCACCGTCGCGATGGAAATTCTCAGCCAGCATCAGGGACCGATTCACGCGATCTTCGTGCCGATCGGCGGCGGCGGACTCGCGGCGGGCGTCGCCGCGTACGTGAAATCGGTGCGCCCGGAGATCAAGGTGATCGGCGTGCAGACCGACGATTCGTGCGCGATGGCCGCGTCGCTGAAAGCCGGCGAGCGGGTCACGCTGAACGAGGTCGGCCTGTTCTCGGACGGCACCGCGGTGAAGCTGGTCGGCGAGGAAACCTTCCGCCTGTGCCGCGAGTATCTCGACGACGTGCTGCTCGTGAACACCGATGCGCTGTGCGCGGCGATCAAGGACGTGTTCCAGGACACCCGCAGCGTGCTCGAGCCCGCCGGCTCGCTCGCGGTGGCCGGCGCGAAACAGTATGCCGAGCGCGAAGGCATCGAGAACCAGACGCTGGTCGCGATCACGTCGGGCGCGAACATGAATTTCGACCGCATGCGCTTCGTGGCCGAACGCGCCGAAGTGGGGGAAGCGCGCGAGGCGGTGTTCGCCGTGACGATTCCCGAGGAGCGCGGCAGCTTCCGGCGCTTCTGCGAACTGGTCGGCACGCGCAGCGTCACCGAGTTCAACTACCGGATCGCGGACGCGAGCTCGGCGCATATCTTCGTCGGCGTGCAGATCAGGAACCGCAGCGAGTCCGCGCAGATCGCGGGCGCCTTTGAAGCGCACGGCTTCGCGACCGTCGACCTGACCTTCGATGAACTCTCGAAGCAGCACATCCGCTACATGGTCGGCGGCCGCTCGCCGCTCGCGCATGACGAACGGCTGTTCCGCTTCGAGTTTCCCGAGCGGCCGGGCGCGCTGATGAAGTTCCTGTCGTCGATGGCGCCGAACTGGAATATCAGCCTCTTTCACTATCGCAACCAGGGCGCGGACTACAGCTCGATTCTCGTCGGCATTCAGGTGCCCGACAGCGAGAACAGCGAGTTCGGACGCTTTCTCGCGACGCTGGGGTATCCGTACTGGGAAGAGACGCAAAACCCCGTGTATCGCCTGTTTCTTGCGTAATGGTGGAGCCGGTTGCCGTTCGGGGTTTACCTTGAGATCGGCTAAAGCGATGTGGAACAGCAGTGATCGTTGCAGGAGACCGCAAGCTCTGTCGGCAGGGCGTTCGAGTGCATACGTGCACCTCGGCGCCACGCTCGCACGTCGACTTGCTATCTTGAATCGGCATACGGCATATCCGCCATATCGCGTTGCGCGATACCGCGCATGATCGTCAAACTGGGCGCAAATCAATCGCCGCATTCAGGAGACAACTCATGCGCACCCAGATTGGCATCATCGGTGCCGGGCCCGCGGGCCTGCTGCTTTCCCATCTTCTTCATTTGCGCGGTATCGACTCCGTCGTGCTCGAATCGCGCACGCGCGAACAGATCGAATCCACCATTCGCGCCGGCGTGCTCGAACAGGGCACGATGGACCTGCTGACCGAAGCCGGCGTCGGCGCGCGCATGAAAGCGGAGGGCGCGCTGCATCACGGTTTCGAACTCGCTTTCGAGGGCAAGCGGCGGCGCATCGATCTGACCGGACTCACCGGCCATTCGATCACCGTTTACGCGCAGCACGAAGTCATCAAGGATCTGGTCGCGGCGCGTATCGCCGCGGGCGGGGCGCTGCGTTTCGGCGTGTCGGAGACCTCGCTGCACGACATCGAGACCGACTCGCCTTCGATCCGCTATCGCCACGAAGGTGAAGCATGCGAACTGCAATGCGACTTCGTGATCGGCTGCGACGGTTCGCAAGGCGTCTCGCGCGCGTCGATTCCGCAGGCGCTGCGCAAGGACTTCGAACGCGTTTATCCGTTCGGCTGGTTCGGGATCTTGTGCGAAGGACCGCCTTCTTCGGAAGAATTGATCTATGCGCGGCACGAACGCGGTTTTGCGCTGATCAGCACGCGCTCGCGCAACGTGCAGCGCATGTATTTCCAGTGCGATCCGAAAGACTCCGTCGACCATTGGTCCGACGACAGAATCTGGGCGGAACTGCACGCGCGGGTCGATTCGCACGACGGCCAGAAGCTTGTCGACGGCAAGATCTTTCAAAAGAACATTGTCGGCATGCGTAGTTTCGTGTCGGCCACGATGCAGCACGGCCGGCTCTTTCTTGCCGGGGACGCCGCGCATATCGTGCCGCCCACCGGCGCGAAAGGAATGAATCTCGCCGTCGCCGATGTGCGCGTGCTCACCCGCGCGTTGAAGGCGTTCTACGTGGAAAACCGCACCGATCTGCTCGACAGCTATAGCGAAACCGCGCTCAAGCGCATCTGGCGCGCCGAGCACTTCTCGTACTGGATGACGAGCATGATGCATCGTATCGAAGGCGCGTCGCCGTTCGAGCAGCAGCTTCAGGTGGCCGAACTCGAATACGTGACCACGTCACGCGCGGCAGCCACGGTCATGGCGGAAAACTACGTGGGGGTTGCCGCCGTTTAGAGCAAACGGGGAGGGCGTCGGCGATTGAATGTGTCCGGCGCCGAGTGCGTGCGAAGGAACGCCCGATCAGCACGTTGTTCATTGTCGTGCGCGAAGCAACAGTGAATTCATGATTAGCGGATTTATCCCGTAAGGCCGGCCACCTACACTGCCTTCATCGCTGCAACACAAGCCGCATCGGCAGCGCGTACAAAGACAATCCCTGGAGGTGGTTACATGAAATCGCTCATTCAAGCTGTTGCTATCGCTGTCGTTCTTGCCGCGCCGCTTGCTTCGTTTGCGCAGCCGTCCGCTCAGCCGGTTTCGCAAGACGTTCAAGCCACGCAAGCGCGGACCTCCGACCCGCAAAACGCGGCTCAAGCCGACACCAGCGGATATGGTTCGCGCAGCCACGGCACGTGGCAAGCCGGACATGGCCGCGATACCACGGTCAGTTCGTATTCGCCGCCGATTTATAACGCGCGTTGAAGCAGTCAACGAAGCATTCAGCGAAGCACGCGGCGAGCACCTCGCCGCGTGCTTCGTCCGTCTCGCACCCAAGTTTTAACCTAAGTTCCAACCTAAGCTCCACGCAACAACGTCACTTCATTGCGCAACAGCGCGAGCAGATCTTCATCGGTCGGCCGCGTGCCCCAATGCCGCGCCCCCGCCGCGGATGCAATCGCGATCCACGAATGAGGCGGAAACCATTCGCGCAGCAACGCGCCATCCTGACGCAAGCACAATTGGCCGGTCAGTTCACTGTATTCGGCGCACATGAGCACGCCGTCGACTTGCGCGGTGACACGCCGGGGATCGCTGGTTAGCAAATCATCGCTCCTGCAAAGTGGGTGACGCTCATGCGTGTGCGGCCCGGCGTGGCCGATGATGCCGCCGGGTGCCGCGTATCAATGGTCGCCGTGGCCGCGACCCTCGCCGTGACCATGACCATCGCCGCGCCAATCGCCACGCGGGCCGCCGTAGCCGTAGCCGCGCCCGCCGTCGTGCCAGTCGCCGCGCGGTCCGCGGGCTTCATGCCATTCGCGCCCGCCACGGTGACGCGCTTCCCAGTCGCGCCGCTCCCAATAGCGATGACCGTCGTAATAGCGCTCGCCGTACCAGCCGGGGCTGATGACCACCACGGGAGGAGGCGCATACACCGGCGGGGGTGGCGCATAGACCGGCTCGGGCGCGTAAGCGACGCCCGGAACGCCGATGTTCACACCGACGCCCACATCGACGTGCGCGAGCGCGACCGACGATGCGCCGATCCCCAGACCTGCAACGATCGCCATGGACAGCCAGCGGTTTCGTGAATGACTCATGTTTTATTCTCGGGTTTTACGATTGAGTTGGCACCGCGGGATGCGGGACTGCGCGGATCGAGCTTGGTAACGGGCTTAGTAACCGGCTTAGTAGCGGGCTTAGTAACGGTCGCGATAGCGGTAATGGTCGTGATAGCCGCCGCCTGCCGGCACCACGATGCAAGCGCTCAAGGCGCTGCCGAGCGTTACCGCCAATATGACCAGCGCGAGAATTCGTTTCATGACCTTGCTCCCTTTCCTTGTTGATCCGAACTCTACTGAGCCGTCGCATTACCGATGTGTTCGTGTGTAACAGGACGTGTCGATTCGATCCGCTGTCGCCGGAGCGCGGACGTGGGCAGGAGGGCGTTGGAAAGGCGCGCGGCGGAGCGATGCGCCGGCAAGCAGTTGCCGGCAACCCGTTGAGCGCGTTATGGAAAAGAGGACGGCTGCGGCATCCGGCGCCGCCGGGCGCGTTCAGGGGCCGACGACTTTGCTCAGTGGATACATTCGGTTGCAGACTGCGTGGATGATCTTGCGCTCGCGCAACGACGCAAGATCGTCTTTAGCCGATTATCAGTGGACCAGGCGGCCTCGCGCGTGCAGCGCGCCGACAGATGGCGCATCAGCAATTCTTAAGGTTGCGCGTGTAGCATACCCGGCGCATGCGCCCGCGATTCTTTATGCCGGCGTGACCTGCATCCCCAACCAACCGCTAAACGACGGCGACAAACGCTCATGAAAATGCAATCCGACCAAGCCGATCTTTTTCGCCCTTATACGGCGGGTTACGACGGCGTAGCGAAGTTCTTGCACTGGCTGGTGGTCCTGCTGATCTCGGCCCAGTTCGTGATCGGCTGGACCATGCCGGAGATTCACAAGGACACGCGGCCGGACGGCCTGATCGCATGGCACCTCGGCGTGGGCGCCACGCTGATTGCAGCGGTGGCGTTGCGAATCGTCTGGCGTCTCACGCATTCGCCCGCGCCCGCGGACGTTTCACCTTCTCTGCGGATCGTGTCGAACGTCACGCATGGGTTGCTGTATCTCGCGCTGGTGATCGTGCCGGTGCTGGGCTGGGCCAATGCATCCTCGCGCGACTGGTTGATCAGGCTATTCGGCGTGCTGCCTTATCCGGCGATCGCACCAGTCGGCTCGCCTGTCGCTCATGAAATGGGCGACATTCATGGCGTGCTGGCCTGGGTGCTGTTCGCGCTGATTGTCTTGCACGTCGGCGGGGCGCTCTTTCATCGCTTCGTGCTGAAGGATCGGGTTATGCAGCGGATGCTGCCTTGAATGTTCGCGCGGCGGGCGCGTCGACTCTCGCGCCGCTCGATGCCTGCCGCGCGTTGGGCCTGGCCGCTCAGCCCGGCTCGGCGGCCGCATGCTCGGCGGCGGCGGTCGCTTCCCGATAGCCGAGCCGTGTGGAGATCGCAAGACCCGACTGCTTGAGCAGCGCGACGTAGTGCGATTTGGTGTCGGCGCCGCAGCGCATCGTCGGAAACGAAATCGACAGGCCGGCGATCACGCGGCCGAAGCGGTCGAATACCGGCACCGCGAGACACCGAAGCCCTTCTTCTTGTTCCTCGTTGTCCTCGCCGTAACCTTGCTCGCGCACGTGCGGCAGAATGCTCAGCACGGCTTCGGCGGAAGCGAGCGTCTTTTGCGTCGACTTGCGAAATTCCACGTGCGAGAGCACTTCGCGCGCCTCGGCCGGGTCCATCCACGCGAGCAGCACCTTGCCGATCGCCGTGGTGTGCAGCGGATTGCGGCGGCCGATGCGCGACTGCATGCGCAGCCCGTAGTCGGCGTCGATCTTGTGAATGTAGATGATCGCGTCTTCGTCGAATGCACCGAGGTGGACCGCCTCGCGCGTGATCTGACCGATGCGGCGCATCTCGACGTCGGCCTCGCGCACGAGATCGACGCTCTCCAGCGCCTTCGCGCCGAGTTCGAACAGACGAATGGTGAGCCGGTAGCGCTCGGTTTCGATTTCCTGCGTCACGTAGCCGAGCGCCTTCAGCGTCTGGATCACGCGGTGCACCGTGGTTTTCGACATGCCGAGCCGTTGCGACAGTTCGCTGATGCCGATTTCTCCGCTGTCGCCGATCGCCCCGAGAATCGCGAACACCCGGCCGACCGACGAAGCCGATTCACCGCTCATGCCGACACAATCCGCGCTTTCCGCGTCGTGCGTGGCGGCGTCCTTGCGCTGCTTGCCCATTGCTGCCATTTCCGTCATTCCCTGTCGATGCCTGCCTACGTCAGCCGCGTCGGCGTGTCCACGTGTCAACGCGCGCGCCGCATCAGAAGCATACCGCTTCCGATGCCGTCTGCCGAGCTAGCGCGCGAGCCAGCCGCCGTCCACCGCGAGCGTATGGCCATGCACGTAGTCCGAGGCGGACGACGCGAGAAACACGACCGGTCCCGCGAGGTCGTCGGGCGTGCCCCAGCGGCCGGCCGGAATGCGGCCGAGAATCTCGTCGTTGCGCTGCGCGTCGTCGCGCAACGCCGCGGTGTTCGCGGTCGCCATGTAGCCCGGCGCGATCGCGTTCACGTTGACGCCGCGCACGGCCCACTCGTTCGCGAGCAGGCGCGTGAGACCGAGCACGCCGCTTTTCGACGCCGTGTAGGAGGCGACCCGTATGCCGCCCTGGAACGACAGCATCGACGCGATGTTGACGATCTTGCCGCCGCCTTGCTGCTTGACGAACTGCCGCGCGACGGCTTGCGAAAGAAAGAAGACGCTCTTCAGATTGACGTCCATGACCGCGTCCCAGTCGTCCTCGCCGAACGCGAGCGCGTCTTCGCGGCGGATGATGCCCGCGTTGTTCACGAGCACGTCGACGCGGCCGAATGCCTCGACGGCCGCGCGCACGATGTCCTCGATAGGCGCGATCGAGGCCAGATCGGCGCGCACGTCCGCGAAACGGCGGCCTGCCGCCTGCACGCGCGCGGGTGTGTCGCCGGCGTCGCCGCGGCTCACGCCGACGATGTCGCAGCCGGCCGACGCGAGCGCCACCGCCATGCCCGCGCCAAGGCCCGTATTGCTGCCGGTGACGATGGCGACCTTGCCGGTCAGGTCGAAGGGGTTCACTGTTTTCTGGCTCATATCGTGCGCGGATTGTCGTGAAGAGAGAGCGTCATGTCGATCACCGCAGATCGCGCACGGCGATGTGGTCCATATCGCCGAACACCTGGTTTTCGCCGACCATGCCCCAGATGAACGTGTACGCGCGCGTGCCGACGCCCGAGTGAATCGACCAGCTCGGCGAGATCACGGCCTGCTCGTTGTGCACGACGATATGGCGCGTCTCGTTCGGCTCGCCCATCATGTGGAAGACGGCGGCGTCGTCGGCGACGTTGAAATAGAAATACACCTCCATGCGACGCTCGTGCGTGTGGCACGGCATCGTGTTCCAGAGGCTGCCGGGTTCGAGCTTGGTCATGCCCATCGAAAGCTGGCAGGTGGGCAGCACTTCAGGGACGATGAACTTGTAGATCGTGCGGCGGTTGCTCGTGGCCGGGTCGCCGAGCGTTTGCGGCGAAGCTTGCGCGAGCGAGATCGTGCGGGTCGGATGCGTCTCGTGCGCGGGCGCGCAGTTCAGATAAAACTTCGCGGGATGGGCGACGTCGTCGCTGCCGAACGCGACGGCTTGCGCGCCCTTGCCGATGTAGATCGCCTCTTCGTTGCGCACGATATGACGCGTGCCGTCCACGTCGACCCAGCCGTCGCCGCCGATGTTGATCGCGCCGAGTTCGCGGCGCTCCAGCAGATAGCCGACGCCGATCGCCTTGCCGAGCGAAGCGGGCACTTCGACCGCGCGCGTGGCCGGCCACACGCCGCCGACGATGATGCGGTCGATGTGGCTATACGTGAGCCGCAGCGCGTCGCGCTCGAACACCTGGTCGACGAGAAATTCCTTGCGCAGCCCCGCGGTATCGAGCGTCTTTGCGTACTCGCTGTTGATGGCCTGTCTCACTTCCATTGTTCTGTCTCCGGTCTGATTGGGCGCCTCGCCATGCCGCATCGAGGCGCGTGTGTGGGCTCGACTTTAACGCAGAATTCGCATTTCGGAACGATGGTCCAAAAAATATTGCGGAGTCTGTCGAGTAATGGCGCGGTGTTTCAGGATCACTCGGGTAAACGATGATCCGAAATTCAAAGAGAATCGGAACAGTGTTCCTTTCACGATGTTATATTGCGCCGAAAGGGAGCAGCCCGGCGTAAGACCGGGACATTACCCCGGGTAACCCACCCGATAACTGGACGCGAAGTCCACGGAGGAGGCATGAAGATCAAGAAGGCCATCGACCGCATTCCAGGCGGTCTGATGCTGGTGCCGTTGCTGCTCGGCGCTTGTGTCCACACGTTTGCGCCGGGCGCGGGGAAATACTTCGGCTCGTTTACCAATGGTTTGATCAGCGGCACCGTGCCGATTCTGGCGGTGTGGTTCTTCTGCATGGGCGCGACGATCGACCTGCGGGCGACCGGCACGGTGCTGCGCAAATCGGGCACGCTGCTCGTCACCAAGATGGTGGTGGCGTGGATCGCGACGCTCGTCGCCTCGCATTTCATTCCCGTCGACGGCATCAAGGCGGGCCTCTTCGCCGGCCTGTCGGTGCTGGCGATCACCACGTCGATGGACATGACCAACGGCGGCCTCTATGCCGCAGTGATGCAGCAATACGGCACCAAGGAAGAGGCGGGCGCGTTCGTGCTGATGTCGGTCGAATCGGGGCCGCTCGTCAGCATGATCATTCTCGGCGCGGCCGGCGTCGCGTTCTTCGAGCCGCGGCTTTTCGTCGGCGCGGTGCTGCCGTTTCTCGTGGGGTTCGTGCTGGGCAACCTCGATAGCGAGTTGCGGGAATTCTTCGGCCGCTGCGTGCATCCGCTGATTCCGTTCTTCGGCTTCGCGCTCGGTAACGGCATCGACCTGAACGTGATCGCGAAGAGCGGTCTGCCGGGCGTCCTGCTCGGTCTCGCGGTGATCGTCGTGACCGGCATTCCGCTGATTCTCGCCGACCGCTGGATCGCGGGCGGCAATGGCGCGGCGGGCCTCGCGGCCTCGTCGACGGCGGGCGCCGCGGTGGCGAACCCCGCGATCATCGGCGAGATGATTCCGAGCTTCAAGCCGCTCGTGCCGGCCGCGACCGCGATGGTCGCGACGGCCTGCCTCGTCACGGCGATTCTCGTGCCGATCCTCACCGCGCTATGGGTGCGCCGGCATCACGCGCGCGACGCGTTGCGCGAGGAGTTCACGGTGGCGAAAGCGCAGCCGCTCAGCGAGCGCGACGCGCACGTTTGAACGTGAAGCTTTGTGCTGGCGGGGAGTGGCTGGGCCGTATCACCGCCCCAGTTTCCCTTCGAGCACGGCCTTCACCTCAGGCCACTCGTCATCGATGATGCTGAAGCGCACCGAGTTGCGCTTGCGTCCGTCCGGCATGATGCGCTCATGCCGGACCACACCTTCCTGCTTCGCGCCGATGCGCAGAATCGCCGCGCGTGATTTCTCGTTGAGTTCGTCGGTGGTGAACTGCACGCGCACGCATTGCATCGCTTCGAACGCGTGACACAGCAACAGATATTTCGCCTCGGTGTTCACCGCCGAGCGCTGCACCGACGCGCTCAACCACGTGTGGCCGATTTCGAGCTTGCGATTCACGCGATCGATTTTCCAGAACCGCGTGCTGCCGACAATCGCGCCCGTATCGCGCTTCACGATCACGAACGGCATCACGGTGCCGGCCGCGCATCCTTCGAGTGCGGTTGCCAGATAGCCGCCGATGGTGTCCGGTCCCGGCACCACGGTCAGCGTCATGTTCCAGAGTTCACCGTCCGCGGCGGCGTCGAGCAGCGCGCTTGCATGTTCCCGCCGAAGCGGCCTGAGTTCGACGATGGTTCCAGTCAGCGTGGGTTGCATGAGTTCAAGCGTGTTGGTGGTCGAGCACAAGAAAAAAGGTCCGCGGGCAAACGCCCGCGGACCCTCATGGCAAGCGAAGAGGCCTGAAAAACCAGCCTTAGGCCGCTTAAGCCGCCATCACCGAAACCGCCTTGGTGACCAGGTACGCTTCCATCGCTTCCGGGCCGCCTTCCGAACCGTAGCCCGAATCCTTCACGCCGCCAAACGGCATTTCCGGCGAAGGCGTGGCCGGCTGGTTGATCCACAGCATGCCGACTTCCAGTTGCTGCGACAGCAGATGCACGTTGCTGAACGACTTCGTGAACGCATAGCCGGCGAGGCCGAACGGCAGCCGGTTCGCTTCGGCGATCGCCTCTTCGAGCTTGTCGAAGCCGCGGATCGCCGCGATCGGGCCGAACGGCTCGTTGTTGAACACGTCGGCTTCGAGCGACACGTTGGTGAGCACGGTCGGCGCGAAGAAGTTGCCTTCCGAGCCCACGCGTTCGCCACCGGTCGCGACCGTGGCGCCGGTCTTGCGAGCGTCATCGAGTACCTTGCTCATCGCGCTGAGACGGCGCGCGTTGGCGAGCGGCCCGAGCGTCGTGCCTTCCGCGAGACCGTCGCCGAGCTTGAGACCTTCAGCGTGCTTGACGAGCGCCGCGGCGAACTCCTCGCGGATGCTGTTGTGCACCAGGAAGCGGGTGGGCGAGATGCACACCTGGCCCGCATTGCGGAATTTCGCGCCGCCGGCCGCTTTCACGGCGAGCGCCACGTCGGCATCTTCGGCGACGATCACCGGCGCATGACCGCCCAGTTCCATCGTGGCGCGTTTCATGTGCGCGCCGGCGAGTGCGGCCAATTGCTTGCCGACCGGCGTGGAGCCGGTGAACGTCACCTTGCGGATGACCGGATGCGGAATCAGGTAGCTCGAAATCTCGGCCGGATCGCCGAACACGAGGCCGACCGTGCCCGGCGGCACGCCGGCGTCGACGAACGCCTGCAACAGACCCGCCGGCGACGCCGGGGTTTCCTCCGGCGCCTTGACGAGGAACGAACAGCCGCTCGCGAGCGCCGCGCTCAGCTTGCGCACGATCTGGTTGACCGGGAAATTCCACGGCGTGAACGCGGCCACCGGACCGATCGGCTCCTTGAGCACCAGTTGCTGCGCGGACAGATTGCGCGACGGCACGATGCGGCCGTACACACGGCGCCCTTCGTCGGCAAACCATTCGATGATGTCCGCCGCGGCGAGCACTTCGACGCGCGCTTCGGCGAACGGCTTGCCCTGTTCCTGCGTCATCAGGCGGGCGATGTCGGCGGCGCGCTCGCGCACGAAGCCCGCGGCCTTGCGCATGGTGGTCGCGCGTTCGTTGGCCGGAATCTTGCGCCAGGCTTCGAAGCCGCGTTGCGCGGCGGCGAGCGCGCGGTCCAGATCGGCGATGCCGGCGTGCGCCACCTTGCCGATGGGCTGGCCCGTGGCCGGGTTGATGACGTCGAGCGTCTTGCCGCTTGCGGCATCGCACCACTCGCCGTTGATCAGAAGTCGGGTATCGGTATAGCTCGAAATGGCCATGCTGAGTTCCTGTATGTGGGAAAGCCTGGATAGGCGAAAACGATAGCCGCGCGACCGTGTGGCGGTCGGATGAACCTGCGCGACCAGAGTGGATTGCCGATTCCGATTATCTTATCTGATTGCGCGAAATCGCATCGGCGCCTGCCACGGCTCGCGCGAGGCACGCGTCTTGCGACGCGAGTAGACGCGATAGCGAAAGTCATGCGGAGGTCACGGCGAAAATCTCACGAAGGTAGTCACAGCAGCAGCCACGGCGGCGGTCACGGCAGCCATCACGGCAGCCATCACGGCAACGTCATGTAAAGAGGCGTAGAGTCGAGCCGCAGTGGCATGAGCCGGCGAATGTCCGCGTCATCGACCGCGCACGAAGCGCTGCTGCGGTAGTGCCCGGGGCGCCGGCGCTGGTCGAATCAGCGGACGAAAGACGGCGACATGCAGCCCCATCAACCTGGATACACATAGGAATCGACATGCCAACCGGTACAGTGAAGTGGTTCAACGACGCGAAGGGCTTTGGCTTCATCACACCCGATGACGGTGGCGAAGACCTGTTCGCGCATTTCTCCGAAATCCGCAGCGAGGGCTTCAAATCGTTGCAGGAAAACCAGAAGGTCAGCTTCGAAATCAAGCAAGGGCCGAAAGGCAAGCAGGCGGCGGACATCAAGCCGGTGTGAGGGTGAGGGCCGGCTCGCGCTCCCAGGCGAGCCGGCCGCGGGCAAGCGCGTCGCGCGATGCGGCCGCGCCCGCGTATGTCGGTATATCGCTCCATGAACCGGAGCGATGAAGAAGAACGCTGACGAAGAACATGAAGGCGCACCGGGCGCTGAATCGCCCCTCTGCAAGCACTAGGACGCGTTAAGCTAGCGGACTGCAGTGCGGGCAAAACGGGGGAAGAGAGGCGATGCGTCTGCTATTGGTCGAAGACGACGACATGATCGCGGAGACGGTGCTGGGCGCGATGCGCCGCGCCGGTTACGCGATCGATTGGGCCAGTGACGGCCGCGCGGCGGAATTGTCGCTGGGCAACGGCGTGTACGACCTCGTGCTGCTCGATCTCGGCTTGCCGAAGAAGGACGGCATCGACCTGCTCGGCGCCTATCGCAAGAACGGCGGCGCCGCGCCGGTGATCATCCTGACCGCGCGCGACGCGGTGGAAGAACGCATCCGCGGCCTCGATGCGGGCGCCGACGATTACCTGATCAAACCCTTCGACCTCGACGAACTCGGCGCGCGCGTGCGTGCGCTATTGCGGCGGCGCACCGGTCACAAGCAGCCCGTCTATACGCACGGCGAACTCACGCTCGACCCGGCGGCGCACGAAGTCACCAAGGCCGGCGAACCGTTGCCGCTCGTGCCGCGCGAATTCGCGCTCCTGCAAGCGCTGATCGAGGAGCCCACGCGCGTGTTCACCAAGACCGAACTGGAAGAGAAGCTGTACGGCTGGGGCGAGGAAGTCGGCAGCAATACGATCGAGGTGCACGTGCACAGCCTGCGGCGCAAGATCGGCGCGGACCAGGTGGTGACCGTGCGCGGCGTGGGCTACCGTCTGAAGCGATGCGGGTGAGATCGATCCGCCGCTGGCTGCTCGGCTGGCTCATCTTCGGCCTCGCCGCGGCGTCGGGCGTGGCCGCCTACGGCATCTTTCACACGGCGCGCGTCGAAGCCGGCGAACTGTTCGACTATGAACTGCGCACGGTGGCGCTGTCGCTGCCCGCGAATCTGGCCGGCGCGGGCGAGGGCGATCGCCAGCCCGACCTGGGCGACCTGGCCGACGACCGGCTCGTCATCGAGATCTGGGACCGTTCCGGCACGCTCGTCTATCACTCGATGCAGGAGCCGGTGTTCGCGCGTCTGCCCGTGGGCTTCAATACCGTGGAGACCGGCGAGTACCACTGGCGCGCGTTCGGATTGCAGCAGGCCGACCGCTACGTTCAGGTGGCGCAGCCGGTGTCCGTGCGCGACGACCTGGCGATGCAACTGGCGCTGCATACGCTGTGGCCGCTCGCCGTGCTGGTGCCGGTGACGGTCGCGCTGGTGCTGTTGGTGGTGGCGCGCGGGCTCGCGCCGATCGGCGGACTGTCGCGCGCGCTGTCGACGCGTTCGATCGATTCGCTCGAACCGCTGCGTCTCGACGGCACCCTGCCGGTCGAAATCACGCCGCTGGTGGTCGCGCTCAACGATCTCCTGCAGCGCCTGAACGCCGCATCGCAGGCGCAGCGCACCTTCATCGCCGATGCCGCGCATGAGTTGCGCTCGCCGCTCGCCGCCTTGAAGCTGCAATTGCAGGCGGCCTCGCGCGACGGCTCGTTGAAGGGCGAGGGGCAGACGCTGGAACGCGTCGAGGGGCGCGTGAACCGGATGATTCACCTGGTCCAGCAATTGTTGACGCTGGCGCGTGAGGACGCGCATCCGGTCACCTCGATGACGCCCGTGAGCTTGCGCCGGATCGGTGAGCAGGTGGTGGGCGACTGTTCGTTGCTGGCCGAGGCCAAGGAGATCGACCTCGGGCTCGAATGCGAGCACGCCCGCACGGCCGACGATGCTTACACCGTGCTCGCCGATCCGCACGGAATGAGCGTGCTGTTGGGCAATCTGATCAACAACGCGATCCGCCATACGCCGCGCGGCGGTCGAGTCGACGTGATCCTGAGGCGCTCGGCGGAGCGCGTGGGATTCGATGTGGTGGATAGCGGCTCAGGCATACCCGAGGCGGAGCTCGAACGTGTTTTCGACCGTTTCTATCGAGGCGAGGAGGCGCAGGGGGAGGGCAGCGGGCTAGGTCTTGCGATCGTGTCGCGGATCGCCGAGCGGCATCGGCTCGGGCTTTCGCTGCGCAACAACGAGGGTCGACCAGGCTTGTGCGTTTGCGTCTCTGGACTGAAAACGTATGAGGGCGCGCCGTTGCCAACGGAGGGCATGGCGTCCCCTGTGTCGCCGATCCGCTGAAACGCGCGCGGCGCTACAGGAATACGCCCAAAAATCGGTTTCAGACGCCGCGCGGGAGGATCGCGCCGCTCCCGCAGGCCCGCGCCGCGCAAGCGGCGTCATGAGCGTGTCGCCACACGCTGCTACAATCTCGGTTTCCTCCGATTGATTGTGCGCCATGGGTTTCGAACAACTCGCTGAACTGAAGAAGCAACTGGCCGCGGCCCGCGCGGAAGCGGCACCCGCCGCGAAGCCGGGTGCCAAGTCCGAGGGCGCTAGGTCGGGTGCCCGGCCCGGTTCCAAGCCCGCTGCCAAGTCCGGCGCGAAGCCCGATGCGCGGCCGGACGCGAGGCCTGCGCGCAAGCCGGCGCATGCGCGCCGTGGCGCGCCCGAAGCCGCCGCCAATCCCGCGGCGCAGCCGAGGCCCGCGGACGCGAAGCCGGTGGACCCGGTGGTGAAGTCGATCGGCAGACTGCAAAAACATTTTCCGAATGCCTTCCCGAAGAATCCGGCGCCCAAGTTGCCGCTGAAGGTCGGCATCTTCGAGGACCTCGTCGCGCACGCGAAGGAACTTTCGCTGAACGAAGCGGAGTTGCGCGACGCGATCAAGACGTGGTGCCGTGGCAGCCGCTACTGGAAGTGTCTGGTCGAAGGTGCGGCGCGTGTCGATCTGACGGGCGCCGAGGCGGGCAAGGTCACGGCGCAGGAAGCCGCGGGTGCGCAGCGTCTGCAGGCGCATCGCGCGGCGCGCGGCGCGTCGAAAGCGGCGGGCGGCGCGGTGAATGCGGCTGCCGACGCGGTGCCTTCGTCCGGGGATGCCGAGGTGGCTTCGCAGGCCGGCTCGCAGCATGATGCGGATGGCAAGCCGCAAGTCGGTTCAACGGACGCATCGGCCAGCGATGAAGCCGACGTCGCGTCTGCCACTTCGCCGGTGAGCATACCGCCGGGTACTCCCGAAGCGTGAACGACCGCCGCCCCGCCCAGGGGCGGCTGCTTTGGTGGGCGATGCCACGCAAGGTGAAAATCCGCGCTAGGTAAGTCGAAAACCGATGACACGGTTAGCGAAATGATCGAGGCGGCTGACGGTTTGCAACGATGGCTTGGCTGTCTGTGGCTGTCGCTGATCGGACCCGAACCGCCATTTAACCCGCGAACCTACGCGTCGTCTTTATGTCCTGAAACGGACACACGCATGCCGCGCTCGTGATGTCACCAGGTCGGGCACTTCGGGCGAGTAGGGGATAGATGCGTCACCACGGCGGGTAGAAGCTATCGCCAAATCGCCGCGGCATTTGCTGACGCCTAATAACACCCTCCAACGCCACTTGTCTCAGATCATCATAACGTCCCGCGATACCGTCGATGGCGACCAGCAGGGCGCAACCCATGACAGTTCCGGCGATTGTGGGAAACGACCGGGCTCCGTGCAACGAACTGTTCCTCCAGTCGGCCAAGGCATCGGGCCCCGGCTTTTCCTCCAACTGCTCCAAGCGCGCAAATATGTCATCCAAACATCGCGCAACTGCGTCCCCGGCAACTTCCGCTCGATAGAGCACCAGCAGATCTCGGATGCTGTTGCATTGCCTGTCTCGGGGGCGTTCGAGGCCGTACTCCTTCACCCGCCTTGGCTCTCCGCCACGCTTCGGCACATCAAAATGCGCCAAAACCTTCCCGCTCATATCGACGAATGCCGCGCACCGCAATTTGAGGAGACCCTCCAACAGCGGAAACGCAAGATACACGAGCGACAAAAAGGAGTTAGCGGCCAATTCCTGCGTATGTATGCTTTGAAGCTGACTGATGAGGTTTTCTCGCTGCCAATCACTCGGACGCAAGTTCGGATTCCGGCTTCCAGCCAATGCGCAATGGATCGCCGTCGCCAGCAGTTGCCGAAGCTCTCGCTGTTCGGCCTGAAACACTTCCGCCCGATGGCAAAGAAGGGCCTCCGCGCACCACGACCACAGTAGCTGATGGTCAGCGTCGACGACTGTATTGAGTCCGAGCAATAACACGACCTTCGTCAACCCGACTATTGACGCACAAAGCGCGTCGAAGTCGATTTCATGAAAATTGACTTCGTTTGCCCGCAGGCGAAACCGTTCGGAGTTTGTGCCGATAGCGATAGCACCGCCCGGTTGCATAACAGCCGCAAGCCAGTCATCGCATAGCCTTGTAATTTGATCTGCTGTCGCGGCCATACCGTTGTCCCCATGTTTTTGAGCCCATCTTCTCACAAGCTGCAACGGTGTCGACACGGCTGATGAGCTTTCACTCGCTGCGGGTGCAGCGATTGGCTGATCGTCTTCCCTAAATCGACAGTTGCGAACTGGATGCAAGTGACGGCTCTTGGCCGCGCGCAGCCCGAGAGACCGATCTCTAACGTTCGACGTCCGCTCGATAGAGAGCTTAAGCCCCATGCCCGAGCTCCTGAGCGAGCCCGATCAGGATCCCTTCGGGGCCCCGGATGTAGCAGAGCCGATACGCGTTTTCGTACTGGGACACTTTGCCGACGAGTTCCGCGCCGCGTTTACCGAGACGGGCGAGCGTATCGTCGATGTCCTCCACGGTAAACATGACGCGTAGATAACCAAGGGCGTTCGCCGGGGTGCGACGGTGATCGGCGACCACAGGTGGCGCAAGGAATCGGGATATCTCGAGCCGGCTGAGACCGTCCGGCGTACGCATCATGGCAATTTCGACGCGCATGCCGCGCAATCCAGTGACGCCATCTGCCCAGTCTCCTTCGATGGGGGCACGCCCCTCGAGCTCAAGTCCGAGTTCGGCAAAAAATTCGATGGCGGCATCGATGTTTTCAACCACGATGCCGACGTTGTCCATACGCTTCACCGTCATGATGGCTCCCTGGCGCCTGGCTGAAGCGCCGATGGTAACGCTGCCGACCTGAGCTACCGCTCAAGCTCAGGGCTATCCGCGCGATTAGCTGCGAGAGAGATGCAGGCTACACCAGGCCACCGGATATCTGCCATCCGCGAACGCCCGCTTACCAGCCGAAATCGACCTCTTCTCGACAGAGGCCATGTCGAGCAAATCCAACTAGCGCCGAGCGCTCATCTATACGCTATACGCCCCATTTGAAAACAACGGCAGAGTCCCGCATCGGGGGAGCAAAGACACCCGCCCATCGCTGCAAGCCCTTCACGCGGAACTGAATAAAAAACATTGGCTGCTACCGTACAGACCTCTCCGGTCGACCATGACAAGGTGGACCGAGACAGACCCCCTGCGCCACCATCATGACCAAGTCCGTCCTCAACGCGCTCACATTGATTATTGCAATAGGCGCTGGGTTTACCCCAGTCCTGTGCCGCGCCTACGCGCTCGACGCTCAACTCGACTGCAAATCGAACGCGCACGCGTTCATCGCTCCGCTCGTGACCGATCGATATATCGATCCGAAGCCGATGCGTGTCGAAGCGAACTCGGTCAATGCATTCAAACCGGCACACGACGGCAACCTGACGGCTTTCGGTTTTCGCGTCTACGCCGTTCTCGGGTATGAACACGGCGACACGATATTCAAACAGGGAAGCGGCCAGCCCATTACAGATTCCGCCTATGGCGCGGTGGTAGTGGGCTCGACCGAGGACGTGGAAACGCGCGTACGGAAGGCCGGCAGCGACGCTGTCGTGCGGCAGGTCATTCCCCTTGTGCTCACGGTCATCTTCTGCAGCGCGCAATGACGCGATACACACCTTCATCCAGGGCCGGCCACAACTAAACCGCTACCGCTTCGCTTGCATGAATGCGAGCAATGCCGCGCCGACTTCATCGTCGATGGTGTTGAACGAGTGGACCACGGAGATGTGATTGTGTCCCGCGACGCGCGCCCACGTCGGCAGCGCTTTGTAACTCAACGAACCCGCGAACTGCCCGACGACTGACCAGAACCGCCCGCCAGATGCCGCACCAACGCCTTCTCCGGCCGCGGCATCGCGTTCATGTCGCGCATGCAGATCAGCAACTGGCGCGTCGCCCAACTATCGGTCAACTCGATCATGCGGATGCCCGGCCGCCCGCGATAACGCTTCGCCGCCGTGGCCGGCACGATGCCGACGCCCGCGCCTTGCTCGACCATGCGGCAGATGCCGTCGAAGGTTCGTACATGGGTGCGGAAGCTGAGCGTTCCGCCAGCCAGTAGCGCGCGCTCGCCCAGATACGCTTGCAACGCGCTGTCCGCGCTCAGCCCGATGAATTCGCGGTCGGCCACTTCCGCCAGCGTGACGCGGCGACGCGTGGCGAGCGCGTCGTCGCGGCTCGCGATCAGCACCAGCTTGTCGACGGCGAAGGGCAGCGTTTGCAACGCGCCATGCTCGACCGCATCCGAGATGATGCCGATCTCCGCCGCGCCGGTGAGCACCGCCTTGACCGTCTCGCTGCTTTGGCGCTCCTTCAGATCGATCTGCACATTCGGATGATCGCGCAGAAAAAGGCCGATCGCCGCGGGCAGGAATTCGGTGATCGCGGCGGTGTTGGTCCACAGGCGGATGCAGGCTTTGCGTCCTTCCTGATGCTCGCCCAGTTCACCTTGCATCCGTTCGATCTGGCCCAGCACGAGCCGCGCGTGATGCGCGAGCGTGTCGCCCGTGGGCGTGGATTCGACGCCGCGCCGGCCGCGTTCGAGCAAGGGCATGCCCAGGGCGTCTTCCATGCCGCGCAGCCGCGCGCTCGCCGACGGCAACGACATGTTCGCGCGCGCGGCGCCGTGCGTGATGCTGCCGGTTTCGAGGATATACAGAAAGAGCCGCAGGTCGATCAGATCGAAGCGCATGGAGGGGCGTTTGCGTTGTCTCGGTTCGGGTTGCCAGCCTAAGCCATAGCCTAAGTCACGGTAAGTATCTTACGCATTGTGGCCGGGCTTGCGGCAATCGAAAATCGTCAATATCACAACCATGAACAGGCTCCCGATGAGTTCTTCCCTTGCGATGCACGCAGGTCTGGTCGCGGCAACCTTCGTCGTCGCCGGCTTCGTCAAGGGCGTGACCGGCATGGGTCTGCCCACCGTCGCGATGGGCGTGCTCGGCACGCTGATGCTGCCGGCTCACGCGGCCGCGATGCTGCTGTTGCCCTCGTTCGTCACGAACCTCTGGCAATTGTTCGCGGGACCGAGCGTGCGGGCGCTGCTCGGGCGCTTGTGGCCGATGATGGCGGGCATCGTCGGCGGCACGATTGCCGCCGCGTCGTTCATCGCGGGCGGGGGCGGCGAATGGGCGGTCGTCGGTTTGGGCGCCGCGTTGACGCTGTACGCCGGCGCGGGCCTGACGGCGTGGCGTCTCGACGTGCCCAGGCGGCATGAGCGCTGGCTGTCGCCGGCAATCGGCGCGGTCACGGGCGTGATCACCGGCGGCACCGGCGTGTTCGTCGTGCCTGCGGTACCTTATCTTCAGGGCCTCGCGTTGAAGAAAGAGGACCTGGTGCAAGCGCTCGGTCTGTCGTTCACGGTCTCCACCATCGCGCTCGCGATCGGGCTCGCCAAAGAGCGTGCGTTTGCCGTCGACGACCTCGGCCACTCGCTGTTCGCGGTGGCGCCGGCGCTGATTGGTATGTGGATTGGACAGCGTGTGCGAGGGCGCATCAGCGCCGACACCTTCCGCCGCTGGTTCTTTGTTTGCCTGCTCGGCCTCGGCATTCAATTGATGGCGCGCGCATTCGTTTGATCAGGCATTGGCGACAGGCAAAGCGAGGAGGGCAAGAATCGTGTGGGCCACCATTGTGGATACGCTCGGTGCAATAGCCGTACTGGCCAGCTTGTCCGTGCAGATCATGCTGTGGCGCAGGCGCTGAGATCGGCTTCTCGCGCGGCGTGCATGGCATGCGCGCGGCATGTATTCCATCGGCGCCGCGTGGCTCGCGCGCGCCGCGCTTCGATTGTTCGCGCCTCCCGACGTATCTGTTCGCCTTCAGCCGCTTTATCCCCGTCGCCTGAATCCCTACATTGCATGCAGTGGCGGCGTCGCTGCATCGGAAGCTGCATCGGCTTCATGGGCGCCAACTCGCGAATCATCGCCGCACTACGTCGGCGCAACCCAATCGAAAGGAAACGATCATGAGCAAGCTCACAGGCAAAGTCGCGGTTGTAACGGGCGCATCGAAAGGCATTGGCGCAGCGATTGCGAAGGCGCTGGCCGCGCAAGGCGCCTCGGTGGTGGTGAACTATGCGTCCAGCAAGGCGGGCGCGGACAGCGTGGTCGCCGCGATCACCGCGGCGGGCGGCAAGGCGGTGGCCGTCGGCGGCGACGTCTCCAAGGCGGCGGACGCGCAAGGCATCATCGACGCCGCGGTCGAAACGTATGGCCGCCTCGACATCCTCGTCAACAACTCGGGCGTGTACGAGTTCGCGCAGATCGAGGAGATCACCGAAGAACATTTCCATAAGCACTTCAACGTCAACGTGCTGGGTCTGCTGCTGACCACGCAGGCGGCCGTCAAGCATCTGGGAGAAGGCGGCAGCATCGTCAACGTCAGTTCGGTGGTGACGCGCCTCACGCCTCCGGGCAGCGCGGTTTATACGGGCACCAAGGGCGCGGTGGACGGCATCACCGGCGTGCTGGCACGCGAACTCGGTCCGCGCAAGATTCGCGTGAACTCGGTGAACCCGGGCATGATCGCGACCGAAGGCACGCATAGCGCGGGCATCGTCGGCTCCGATCTGGAGCAGTGGGCGATCAGCACGACACCGCTCGGCCGCATCGGCCAGCCTGACGAGGTCGCCGACGTTGCCGTGTTCCTCGCGTCGGACGACTCGCGCTGGATGACGGGCGAAACCCTGATTGCCAGCGGCGGCGCGCGTTAAGGCGTTCAAGTAGAGGCATTTGCCGCGTCGCTGTGTGGTATCGCAGCGCGCGGCGCTTGCTTCACATGCGGCATGTTTTACCGCCGCGTATGAAGCACTGCAACCGTATGTGCGTTGCATAGGGTTTGTCCTGAACCCCGTCCGCCCCCGCTTAAGTTGCTGCTGAAATTGTCGTTAGTGTGAAGGAAAGGCGCAAAGGCGCTCACCGCATTCACACTATGACCCGCGCCCATTCCAGACACCTGGCGGTACATTTTGCCGCCGCCGTTATTTTCGTCTCGTTGTCGGTGCAAACCGACGCAGCCGCGGCCGTCGATCCGCTCGACGCGCGTAACGCACGTAACGCCCGCCACTTACCCGCCGGTGACCTACCCGCGAGCGAAGCCGCCGACATCGCGCCGGACGCCGATGCCGACACGCTCGCCACGCTGCCGCTCGAGAAGCTGATGAGCGTTCAGGTGGTGACGTCCGCGTCGAAATTCACGCAGTCGGTGAGCGACGCGCCTTCCGCCGTGGTGGTGCTGAGCGCGGCGGACATCCGCGATTTCGGCTGGCGCACGCTCTCCGACGCGCTCGCGTCGCTGCCCGGACTCTACGTCAGCTACGACCGCAACTACGCCTATGTGGGCGCGCGCGGCTTCCTGCGTCCGGGCGATTACGACAGCCGCTTCCTGCTGCTGATCGACGGCGTGCGCACCAACGATTCCGTCTACGGTCAGGCGGTGATCGGCACCGAGGCGCTGGTCGACATGGACCTCGTCGAGCGGATCGAATACGTGCCCGGTCCCGGCTCCGCCGTCTATGGATCGAACGCGCTGTTCGGCGTGATCAACGTCATCACGAAGAAGGGCAGCGCGATCGATGGCGCGCAGACCGCCGTGGCCGTCGGCAGCTTCGGCGAAAAGAGGGCGCGCGCCACCTACGGCTGGCACGGCCAGAACGGCGCGGACCTGGTGTTGTCGGCGAGTTCGTATGTGCGCAACGGACAGGACCTGTATTTCCCCGACTTCGATACGCCGGACCAGAACCACGGCATCGCACGCAACCTCGACTACGATCGCGCGCAGCGCCTGTTCGCCAAGGCCGCGTATGGCGATTTCTCTTTTTCCGCCGCCTATGTGAATCGCACCAAGGGCGTACCGACCGGATCGTTCGGCGCGGTGTTCAACGCGCCCAACTCGACCAACGATTCGCAGGGCTTCATCAACGGCACGTTCTCGCGTCAACTGACCGCGGGACTCGCGGTCTCCGCTCAGGCCTATTGGGGCCGCGCCGACTACCGCGGGCTCGGCACGTATCCGTACGACACCGGCACCGCCGTGGCGAGTGTCGATGGCGATCATGCGCTCTGGTACGGCGCCGACACGCACGCCACGATCACGAGCCTGCCGCGGCAGAAAATCGTGGTGGGCGCGGATTTTCGCCGCGACGCGCATCGCGACCAGTACAACTACATCGTCGAGCCGTACTCGTCGCAACTGAACGACAAGCGCTCCAGCAATCAGACCGGCGCGTATGTCGAGGACGAAATCCGGCTGCCGGCGAACTTCACGCTGAGCGCGGGCTTGCGCTACGACTGGGACAGCGTGACGGCGGGCAACCTCAACCCACGGCTCGCGCTGATCTACAAGATCACCGCGCGCGACACCGCCAAGCTCATTTACGGCACCGCGTATCGCGCGCCCAACGCTTACGAGCTGTATTACAACGTGCCCGGCGAGGGCGGGCAGGAGGCGAATCCGAAGCTCAAACCGGAACATATCTCCACGCGCGAAATCGTGCTCGAGCATCTGTTCGAATCGAGCGGCCGCGTGACGCTGTCGCTGTTCCAGTACGCGGTGCGCGACCTGATCTCGCAGACGGTGGATCCCGACAACGGTCTGCTGGTGTTTCAGAACATCGATCGCGCGGACGTGAAAGGCGCGGAACTGGCCGTCGAGCGCGATTTCTTCGGCGGCGTCCGTGTGCGCGCGAGCTATTCGTGGCAACTCGCGCGCGACGGTCAGTCGGCGGTGCTGGCCAATTCACCGCGTCATCTGGCGAAGATGAACCTGCTGGTGCCGTTGTTCCATCACGCCGCGCGCCTCGGCACCGAGGTGCAATGCACCTCGTCGCGTTCGACCGGAACGTCCACGACGGGCGGCTTCTGCATCGCCAATCTCACGCTCGGTTCGTCGCGGCTCATCAGTCATGCCGAGGTCTCGCTGAGCGTCTACAACGCGTTCAACAAACGCTACGCGGATCCCGCCGGGCCGGCGTTCGTCCAGCAGACGATCGAGCAGCAGAGCCGCACCGTGTACGCGAAGATGGTGTACGGGTTCTGACATGGGACCGACCCGAAACGTATGTCTCGCGATGGCCGTGTTGCCGTGGTGGCTGCTCATGCCGCTGTGGTGCGTGGGCCAGGTGCAGGACGTCGCGCTGAAGGCTGCCTACATCTACAACTTCGCGCTCTTCACGACGTGGCCCGCGAGCGCCGCGCCCGCAGCCTCGTTCAATGTCTGCGCGACGCGCGGCAAGCCGTTGTGGAACAGCTTGCAGAAGCTCGACGGCAAGATCATCGACGGCCGGCCGTGGACGACGGTCGACAGCGCCGCGTCGCCCAGGCCGGGCAAATGCGACATCACGGTGCTGCCGGAAGGCGCGCCCGCGCCGCCGTCCTGCGGCCAGGCGAGCGCGCTGCTCGTGAGCGACGGCGGCCTGCCCGGCAGAAGCAGTGCGGCCATCACGCTCGTCACCGAGGACGAACACGTGCGCTTCGACATCGATACGCAAGAGGCGGCCCATTGCGGCCTGAAATTCAGTTCGAAGCTGCTGCGCCTCGCAAGGAACGTTCAATGAAAAGCCAGATACGACCGGAACCTTCGCGGCTCTCCAAAACGTTCGAGACCGGCCAACTCATCGCGGCCATCGCGGCCTTCGTGATCGTCGGCTGCGTGATGCTGGCTTACGAGTTCGTCTCGCTGCGCCAGGCGCTCGTCAAGGACGTCGAGATCGAAGCGGCGATCGTCGCCGACAATATTTCGGCTTCCGTGATG
This sequence comes from Paraburkholderia terricola, assembly GCF_003330825.1. Taxonomy (NCBI): domain Bacteria; kingdom Pseudomonadati; phylum Pseudomonadota; class Betaproteobacteria; order Burkholderiales; family Burkholderiaceae; genus Paraburkholderia; species Paraburkholderia terricola. The sequence continues at coordinate 2,068,598 of NZ_CP024941.1, read as the reverse complement.
TTCGAGGACCATGACGCGTCGATGGAAACCCTGCGCGCGTTTCGCCCCGACCCGTCGCTGCTCTCGGTCACCGTGTACGACCGTGCCGGCTTTCTCTATGCGCAGTATCTGACGCGCAACGCCGCGCCGCCTCCGGAGCCGTCCGCCGCGGCGTTTCAGTGGCTGTCGTCGACCATCACGGTGCATCAGGAGATCCGCTATCGCGGTCATCAGCTCGGCGTCGTGGAGTTCGTCGCCAGCACGGCGGACGTGCGAACCGGCATTCTGCGCTTCGCCGGCTTGCTCGGAATCGCGTCGCTCGGCGCGATGCTGGTGGCGGCGCTCGTCATGCGGCGCGCGCGTGCGCGCATGGACAAGGCGGAGCGCGAGCTCGACTACCTCGCGCACACCGATCCCGTGACCGACCTCGCCAACCGGCGCGCCACCTACGAAACCCTCGAACGCGCGATGGAAGTGCACGCGCGCGCCGACCGCAGACTGGCGCTGCTGCTGATCGACCTCGACAACTTCAAGGGCGTCAACGACACGGCGGGGCATGGCGCCGGCGACCGGCTGCTGCGGCAGGTCGGCGCCACGCTGGTTTCCGTGGTCCGCAAACACGACGTCGTGGGCCGGATCGGCGGCGACGAATTCGCGGTGATCGCCGCGCCGGTGCGCGACAACGCCGAAGCGCTGGCGATCGCCGAGCGAATCACCGAAGCGCTGCGGCGGCCGTTTCACGTCGACGGCATCGACATGCTGGCCACCGCGAGCGTCGGCATCAGCATGTTTCCCGACGACGCCACCGCGTTGACCGAACTCGTCAGCAACGCCGATATCGCGCTCTACCAGGCGAAGGTATCGGGCAAGAACCGGCTGGCCGAGTTCAGGCCGGAGATGACCTTGCGCACGCAGCGGCGCGTGCGGCTCGAACGCGATCTGCGCAAGGCGATGGAGCGCGGCGAGCTCGACGTGTATTACCAGCCGCAATTCCGTTGCGATTCGGAGCGCATGGTGGGGGTGGAGGCGCTGCTGCGCTGGCCGCATCCCGAGAACGGCTTCATCGCGCCATCGGAGTTCATTCCGGTGGCGGAGGAGTGCGGCTTGATCGGCGAACTGGGCCGCTGGGTGCTGCTGCGCGCGTGTTCCGATGCGGCTTCGTGGTTGCGCACGACGGGCGTCGCGTTGAACGTCGCGGTCAACGTGTCGGCGCGGCAGTTGCGCGACGGCGATTTCATCGACGCGGTCAGGCACGCGCTGCACGATACCGGACTGGCCGCGACGCAGCTCGAACTCGAACTGACCGAAAGCCTGCTGATGGAGGACATGGATTCCGCGATGGAATTCATGCACGCGGTGCGGCACCTGGGCGTGCGGCTCGCCATCGACGACTTCGGCACCGGCTATTCGTCGCTGTCGTATCTGCAGTCGTTTCCGATCAACCAGTTGAAGATCGACCGCAGCTTCATCCAGCTTTTGCCGGATGCCGGCACGACCATCGCCGGCGCGATCATCTCGCTCGCGCACGGCTTCAACCTGTGCGTCGTGGCCGAGGGCGTCGAGAACCGCGCGCAACTCGACTGGCTGCAACGGGCCGGCTGCGATCTGGTGCAGGGCTATCTGCTCGCGCGCCCGATCCGGGCGCAGGACATCAGCGCGATGCTGACGAGAAAGCGGGCTCAGGAGGACGCGGTGACGAGCTAGGGGCCGAGCGATGTTGATGAGCCGCCAGGTGAGCGGGGCGTTTGGCTGAGCGGCCCGGCGCGGCGGGTAACGCTCAACCGGCGATCAGCTTCAAGCCCGCCGGCAGCGACTCGCCGAATACGCGGCCTTCGTCGGCGTTATCGAGTTCCACGGTCTCGCTCACCATCGTGATCCACGCGCGCGGCGCATTGGCCGCCTCGAGCCGGCGCACCACCGCCTCGCGCGCGGCGTCGGGCAAGTCGCGCGAACGGTCGCCGGTCATGCGGGCGATCTGCACGGCGGCGAACGCGGCGGGATCGACCTTCTTCCAGTCGAGCGCGAGTATCGCGTCGAGCCAGCGCCCGGCGACCTTCGGCGGCACCACGCCATGCGCGCTGCCATAGAACGGCCGCCGTGCGCCGATACGGCCCACCGCCCACCAGCCTTGATGATTTTCGGCGGGCTTCTTCAGCCGCGTCAGCACCGATTCGCCGAGTTCGATCTTGCGTTCGACGGGAATGCGTTCGAGCGACGCGCTCAGCCGGAGCATGTCGGGAAAGCCGGTTCTGGACACGTCGAACGGCAGCTTGTGGCGCGACTGCGCGGCCGTTTGCAGATACGCCATCGCGTCGAGCACGCGTAGTTGCGCGCTTTCGTCGAGACCGCCCGCGGCGCGGCGCCACAGCGTCCACCATTCCGACCACACCTGGCTCTCGTTGACGTACTGAATGCCGTCGTCGAACAGCGACCACAGTTGTTCGACGCGCCATGCGTCGAGCGGATAGCCGAAGCCCGGCCGCACGCAATAGCCGGCGAGATTCAGCCATAGCCGCTCGTGATCCGCCGAGCGCCGCCGACGCCGCGCGCGCTCCCACAGCGCGCCGAACAGTTCACGCAGCAGCGCGCTGTTCCAGCTCTCGCGCGGGCCGAGCAGTTGTTCGAGCTGCGCGCGCAGCCGCTTGATTTCCTTCGGGCCGACGTTTTGCGAGCGTGAGCCGAAGCTGCGGTCGATATGGTCGATCGCTTCATCGAACGCGGGATGCCGGGCCTCGCTCGCATCGCCGGCCAGATTCACCTGCGCGTCCTCGCGGCGCAACTGGAATTCGAGCAGCCAGCGCTGCGCGGGATCGTCGAGTTCGATGCAGTGGACTTCGAGCGTGCCGACTTCGGTGAGCGAGGTCGCGATGCGCACCGCGGTTTCGCGCGCGGTGCGGGTGCCGGTGCTGGTGCTGGTGCTGGTGCCATCGCGGGCTTGATCGCGCGGCTGCACGATCGTCGCGATGGGCGGCAGGCGAACGAAATCGCCGTCCGCCAGATCGATCAGTTGGCCGGCTTGATAGACCGTGTCCGCGCTCGACGAAACCAGGTGAAAACGCACCGGATGCCCGAGACGCAGCGCGAAGGTACGCTGCTCGATCAGGATTTCGTGGCCTTCCTCGGTGCCGCGCGGCAGCAGGCAGATGCCGCGTGGCGTAGCGTCGGCGTCGCGCTTGCCGTCGCCCGTTTCGTCGAGCACGAGGAAGTAGCTGCGCGGCGAACCGCCGCCGATCTTCGGCGCGCCGCCCACGCGGGCCAGCGCATAGGCGACCGCGCCGCGCGCCACGGCGACGTCCGGGTTGTCGTTGTGCAGCACGTTGAGCGGCTCGCCGCGCCACGCGCCTAGTGTGTCGGCGAGGCGTCGCGTCAGCGCCTCGGCGCGGAATACGCCGCCGTTCAGCAACAGCGTGTCGGGCACCGGCACGGACGCGTCCGGGTCGGTGGAAGCGGCGCGACCTAACGCCTTGCGCGACTGCGCCGCGAAGCGGCTCAGGAATGCCGCGATATGACGCGTGACGGCGGCATCGGTGGCGTAAGGCAGACCGAACTCGACGATCGCGCCGCGCGGCCTGCCTGGCCGTTCGCTCGACGCCACCGCCGGGAAAAAGCCGTCGACGATGATCTGCTCGACTTCGTCACGCGTAAGCTGCGCGGTGCGCGCGCCGCCGATCAGTTTCGAGCCCGCGCCGAGCAGCGTGATGGAGGCGGAATCGGGCGCTTGCGGGCCGAGCAGTTGTTCCTTCGCGGCGCGGCAACGCTCGACTAGTTGCGAGAGGCTGGCTGCCGACAGGCGCTTGCGTTCGCTGTTGACGCTGGCGCTGCTGCCGCTGCTCTCGATCGCGTTGCTGCCGCCGCTGCCGACGGCGTTGCCGCGATTTTCGCCATCGCCGTTGCCGGCATTGCCGCGATTCACGCTATCGCCGCTGCGGTCGCCGGCATTGCCGCGGTTGCTGCCGTCGCCATCGCCACGACTTCCACCGTCGCCGCCAGATAGCCGCATCTCGACGCGATGCGCGAGCGCCAGATCCATGTTGTCGCCGCCGAGCATCAGATGATTGCCCACGCCGATGCGCGTGAGTTCGGGCTCGGCGTTCTCAGGCAGGTTCACTTCGATCAGCGTGAGATCGGTGGTGCCGCCGCCCACGTCGCAAATCAGCACGAGCCGCGTGTCGGCGAGTTCGGCCGCAAGCCGCTCGCGGTGATGAAACAGCCAGTCGTAGAACGCGGCTTGCGGTTCCTCCAGCAGCCGCAAGCCTGGCAGACCCGCCATGCGCGCCGCTTCCACGGTGAGCGCCCGCGCGCCTTCGTCGAAGGAAGCCGGCACCGTTAGCACCACGTCCTGATGTTCGAGCGGCGCCTGCGCAAAGCGCTGGTTCCAGGCCGCGCGCACGTGCGCGAGATAGCTCGCGCTGGCCTCGACCGGCGAGACCTTGAGGACGTCGTCGGCGGCGCCCCACGGCAGGATGGGAGCGACGCGGTCCACCGACGCATGCGACAGCCAACTTTTGGCGCTCGCCACCAGCCGCCCCGGCACCTGGCCGCCGAGCGTGCGCGCGAGCCGGCCGATCACGACCGGCGATTGCGCCGCCTTACCGTCGCCGCGGTCCGCGCCGTGCCCGCCGCTCGCCGCGCGCTTTGCCGTCGCTGTCGCTGTCGCCGTCACCGTCGCCGTCCAGGGCAATTGCAAATCGCCCGCGTCCAGTTCGCCCGGCGCCGCGTGATAGCGCACCGAGGGCAGAAGCGGCCGCGCGGCCACTTCACCCGGACTCACCAGTTGCTCGATCTCGAACACGCGAATCGGCTCCGACGCGTTGCCGGCCTCCGCGTAGGCGAGCACCGTGTTGCTAGTGCCGAGATCGATGCCGACCTTGTACCGCTTCATCTCAGTCATGCATTGGCGTTGCCGCGCACGTCGAATTCGACTTTCCAGCGCTCGTCGGTGCCGCGCGGCATCGCTTCCAGTTCGAGCGTGCCCGCCTCGGTGACGCGCGCATGCAGCTTCACCGGCACGACTTCACCGGCGGTGCGGCCCGCGGCCGGCAGCGTCGCCTGGATTTCCTCGAGTTCCTGCAATTCCTCCGGGCCCCAGAAATCGAGCAGCGTGCCCACCTGATCCTGACGACGCACCGACGAACCGAAGAAGCGGAAGTGCACCGGCTCGCCGACCACGAGGCCGAATTCTTGCGCGGGCAACTCGGCCTCGGTGCCTTCCTCCATGCCGAAGGGCGCCACGCACAGCGCCTGCACAGGCGGTTCGAGCCCCGGCACGGCGGGCATCGCCGATTCGATCGCGATGTAATACGCGCGCGCCGTGCCGCCGCGAATCCGCACGCCCCGGCCGCGCCGCACATAGCCGTAATAGGCCGCGCCGCGCGCGACGGCGAGATCGAGGTCGGCGCCTTCCAGAAGCCGCGCGGGCGCCGCGCCTTCGGCCGCGAGCCAGTTGTTGAGCGTGCCCATGATCCGCTCGACCAGCAGCGGCGACTTGAACACGCCGCCGTTGAACAGCACGGCGGTGGGATGCAGGAAGCTCGCGTCTTGCGCGCCCGGGTTTGTGGTTACGCTTGCGTTCGGATTGGCGGCGGCGTCGCGTAGTCCTTCGAGTTCCGCCAGCGCGCCCACCTGACGGCCGAGGAACGCCGCCAGATGCCGCGTGATGCCCGCGTCCTGCGCATACGGCAGGCCGAGTTGCGTGAGACCGGCGCGCGCGCGGCTCACCGGCCGCGCCGCGCTGTCCACCTGCGGGAAAAAGCCTTCGAGGATGGTTTGCGTCAACTCGGCGCGCGTGAGTTCGGTGCGGATCGATCCGCCGATCAGCTTCGAGCCGCGGCTCGGCACCACGAGCGGCACCGTGTCGGTCGCCGGATCGCTGAGCAGCGTTTCCTTGGCCGAGCGGCATGCATAGGTGAGGGCGCGCAGTTGCCACGCGTCGGCCTGAGTGCCTTGCGCCGCGAGCTTGCGCGCGACGCCGTGCGCGAGCGCGAGGTCCATGTTGTCGCCGCCCAGCAGAATGTGCTCGCCGACCGCCACGCGATGCAGTTCGAGATTGCCCTCGCGCTCGATTACCGCGATCAGCGAGAGGTCGGTGGTGCCGCCGCCCACATCCACCACGAGGATGATGTCGCCCACCTCGACCTGCTTGCGCCACTGGCCGCCGCTCTTCTGGATCCAGCTATAGAGCGCGGCTTGCGGTTCTTCCAGCAGCGTCATGCGGCCGTAGCCGGCGGCCTCGGCGGCCTCGGCGGTGAGCTCGCGCGCGGCCGGATCGAACGACGCGGGAATCGTCACCGTGATGTCCTGCTGCGCGAAGGGCGCGTCGGGGTGCGCGTGGTCCCAGGCTTCGCGCAAGTGCGTCAGATAGCGCACGGAGCTTTCGAGCGGCGAGACGCGCGCGACTTCGGGCGGCGCGTCGTTGGGCAGAATCGCCGCGCGCCGGTCGACGCCCGGATGGCACAGCCAGCTTTTGGCGCTCGACACGAGTCGGATCGGCGTGGCCGCGCCGCGGCCGCGGGCGAACTCGCCGACCGCGAACTCGCGCTCGCCGGTCCACGGGAGATGGAGGTCGCCCGAACTCAGTTCGTCGGGATGCGGCAGATAGAGGAACGAGGGCAGCAGGTCGAGATTGTCGATCGCGCCGGGTCCGGTGAGCTGCGCGATCGGCAGCACGCCCTCGCTGGTTTGCTCGCCGTCGCTCGCGGCGGTGTCCACATACGACAGCGCGCAGTGCGTGGTGCCCAGGTCGATGCCGATCGCGTAGCGTGATTCGCGTGCGTCGCTCATAGCTCCACCTCGGCCGGGGCGATGACCTTCGCGTTGTGGCTGTCCGTGAGCTTCGGCAGACGCACTTCGTCGACCCGCCAGCCGCGGTGGCTGATGCTGCCGCTAAACGGCGCGCGGCCCACCACATTGCCGGTCAGGCGGATCGCGCTCGCGTCGAAACCTTCGGCCAGCGTGACGCGGCTGCCTTCGGCTTCGTCGCGGATCGGACGGATCGTGAAGTGCTCGCGCAGCGTCGCGCGGCAGCCTTCGTGCACGAGGCGCGCGGCCACGCCGATGTCGGCGTCGCTGTAGTGCTTGATGTCTTCCTCGACGAAATCGATGAAGCGCGCGTCGCGTTGCAGCAGGCCGAGCAATTGCAGCGCGGCGTCGGGGCTGGCTTCTTTCAGCGTGGGCGCGGGTTGCGGCGCGGGCGTGGGAGCGGGCGTGGGCATGGACGCAGCGGCGGCGGGCGGCGTGCTCGCGGCCGCCTCTCCGTTACGCAGACGCAGCACGCCGGCGGCGAATTCGCCGTCGCCGAGAATGCGGAAGAACGTGCTGACGGCAAGTGAAATCCTGCCGAGGAAGGATGGGTTCGAGTCGGTCATCAATGCTCCTGAGTGGCTCTGTTCGAGGACGAGCTGTCCTGGCTGCGCCGCACGCCACGGGCCTGAAATACGGACGGGCAGTCGTCATGCGCGTTGGCGAAGGTCGGCGGCACGGCGGCCGCCGGGGTGTGGGTTTGCGGTTGCTTCATCCAGAATCGCGGCGCGCTTCGCGCGCGCGAAACCCGTATTTTGCCTTGTGACGCGCCGAACGCGGGCAAAGCCCGCGAATCGAGCCTTCAATGCGCAGGGATTGGCGGGTCGAAAGGGCCGGTTTTCAGACCGCGTCGGTTGGGTGTTTGCGCGCTTTTCACCGGCTTTTCACCGGCTTTGCCTCGCTTTCGCCCGCTTCAACGTTCACCGTTCCCACGCACACATGATTCACGCGCCGTGCGGCCCGAACTCCGCGACCACCTGATCGATGAACGTGCGCAGTCTCGGCGTGGCGCGGCTCGCCGGAAAGACCAGATCTTAGACAAACCTCGATAGAATTTGTACGCTCCATCAACTGTCCCCGGCCTTGCCGATCCAGTATTGAATCTATTCCGTTCCAACACACTTGAGATAGACGTAATCGCAATTCGTATCATAGATACCCCTTTCGCCGAGTTTGTCACTCATAACCGCCTTCATACCGATAGCGGATTGCGAAGCAGCGGCGCAACCGGAACGATGTGCTGAGTTTTCGTTTAACCGTCATGTTCAGTCTTCAAGCTTGCGAAAGCGAACATCGCGCATCCTGATACTCTCAACCCACAGTTCCCAATCTTCATCCGAGATGTGGGCAACCGTCTCTTTCCGGCCTTCCTCCAGGAATTCGGTCTGCTTATCCAGACTCAGGCTTTCCCAAAACGGGTCCCAAACATAGTTCAGCCAGTAGTGAGGATCACCCTGACTGATATGCAGCACCGGCCCGAACTCATACAACGTAATCCACGGAGGAGGCGGGTGGAAACCTTGCTCCGAGAGCGTGGTAATCAATTCAAAATCATTGGAGAGCAATCGCACATCTCGCTCTGAAAACCGCCACGTGGGGGAGATGATGGTACTCAACGACTGCCCATCGACCTCACGCGCGAAGTGAAAATATGCGACCTCTTGTCGGCCCTGCCGAACCAGGTTGAGTAAAGCCAGAAACTGAGTGAGCTGAACATGATGGACGAGCCCGAAGGCATTGATTCCTGCATCGCCCTGGTATATCGGCTTAGGATAGGCAGGAAGCTGCCGCCTTCTCAGATCGAGAGGGCCACTTCCGAAGATGACTTGTAGGTCATTGAGCGGCTTTTTAAAGGTCTCTTCGAGACTCTTCAGACTTTCCCGCTCTGCACGCTTCGTTTGCAACTCTTCAACCTTGCGCCTGAAGAAAGACACACTCCCCCCTCATCATTGATCTGGAATCTCATTTGCGATCATCGAGCCGCCGAAGTAGCCGATAGCACCAAAGATGATGCCACCAAGCGCACCTGTTATCACTGCGCCGGGTCCAAGCTCGATTCCGACCATTGCACCCACCGAAGCACCGACTCTGGCGCTCGCGGCGGCGCCGGCCCAACTGCCCGCCCATCCACCAGTCTGACGAATGACTTCTTTTTCCAAGGGACGAATGGATTTCAGATGGATGGATTGACCCGTTGCAACCGATAAGTCGTATCCCGTGAAGGCTAAACCAGCAACCCGAACGACGCGAGCATACTTGACGATGCCAAGGCTGATCGCCAATCCGCGCTGCGAGAATACACCTTCACCCGGCACCACCGGACGTGGTTGAATCAGCACTTCCTTATCGAGATTGATGACGTTTTGCTTGATATGGTTTGCCCATCGTCTGTCTTGCGAGCGGGCCTTGGCAGCATACTCATCGATGGCCTGAACGATCTCATCGGTTGTCACTAGCTTCGCACCGGCGCGCTTTGCCTTGGCAATATCGACGTAGATTGTCTTGCCAGCCATCCGGTCTGCCCCACCGGGATAGATGCTACTGGTTGAGGCGTAAGACGTGATCTTGTTGTATTCCAGCACGTGATCAACAACACTCGCTGGAGTTTCAGGACCGCCCTTGCCCCACAGACCATATTTTTCGGGGTAGGCCTCACGCATATTGCCCAACGGCGAGAGTTTCAATTCCACTAGTCGGGGATCTGATATCGACGTGTAGGTGTTGCGAACCAGCATGCCATCTTTGCCGACTTCTTCGACGGTCACAAAGAAGAAAATTCGTGCAGGCATGTGATGACCGAGAACATCATACTTGGAGTCAGGGGTCTGGTTGGTGTTGGTCCGATAGACGAAGTTGGTCATTGTTCCCAGCGCTCCAGAGCTTTAAGTCCAACAGCTATATCAAGAGTTTTTTGGCCGTTCGTATACACGCGCGGGCACAGACCGTTTTCGTCCGTCAGTCCCTGATAGGTTTTGCCCGCACTGTCTGTTATATGGAATGGACAATTCGCAGCAGGACAACCCGAATCATCTACGATGCGAATTTGTTCATCGTAGCTCCGAACGGTTTGCGAAGCGGCGTTGCTAGTGCTAGTGCTAGTGCTAGTGCTAGTGCTAGTATTAGTGAGCGCTTTCAGCGGCGGCTCAGCAGCCATTGCTTCGCCTTTGCTATCGGAATAGAACGCAGAAGATGAACTGGCCGCGAGAACAAAGTTCTTGCCGCATGGGCATAGAACGCGGTCCAGGTCTTTCACTAGCGGAAAGTCATCATCCATCCAGTCATTCGCCGTGCCATAGATTGGATATCCGCCCTTGCAGTTTCCGCACGTAGCATGATTTTCTTTCCGCGCGTATGCCTTGCCTTGCTCGTTATAGCTCCGGCTACGCGCAATCACATATCCTCCCGTTGTGGTGCGATCACCGTCCGCTACAAGTCGATCAAACATGCTGCCTCCTGTTCAGTCCGCTACTTTTAGTCTTAACTGCTAACCCCACCCGTCCTGATACGTTCCGTTCTCCCGTTCTGGACTTGCCCCCGCATGACCGGACATGCGGTCACGCTTAGGTTGGTGAATTTGCTCGCTGGCGAAACTCGCGTGGCGAGCAGTATTTCAGGGCGCTGTGCGGATGCGACTCGTTGTAGTGGTCAAACGCGATGGCCAGGTTCTGCAACGCGGTTCTCGCGTCCGGCTTGGGCATCCACGAGACGTAGTCTCTCTTCATCGTTTTGACGAAGCTCTCGGCCATGCCGTTGCTCTGCGGACTTCTGACCGGCGTCGTGATGGGTTTCAGGCCCACTTTTTTCGAGAACGTCAGCGTGTCCTCGGCAATGTAGCAGGAACCGTTGTCGCTGAGCCATTCGATTTCGTTGTCGGCTTTCAGCGCACCATCGAAACGGTTTTCTACAGCCTGAAGCATCACATCACGCACCATGTCTCCGGTGTAGCCTCCAGTGGTCGCAGCCCAGCTCATGGCCTCCCGGTCGCAGCAGTCGAGTGCAAAGATGACGCGCAGCGGCGAGCCGTCATCACAACGGAATTCGAAGCCGTCCGAGCACCAGCGCGCATTGCTCCGGTCCACCGCGACCCTGCCGTCGTGTCGGCGCGTTGACTGGGTATGGCGCGGGCGGCGTTCGAGCAGCAGACCGTGGGTATGCATAACCCGATAAACCCGTTTTGCATTAACGCGAGGCTGTCCCTGTGCGTCCCGGTTTCGCCGTAGCAGGGCCCAGGCGCGCCGGTAGCCGTAAGTTGGCAAATCAGCGACCAACTCCTGGAGCTCCGCGACGAGCGGCATGTCGTCACGGGCGGGCGTCTTACGCCTGTCGACCCATTCAGCGTCGCGCTTTGATTTCACCGCGAGATTCGAGCGCGACACACCCAGGACTTCGCAGACCGTCTTCATCGGTCGTCCCCCGGCAGCAATGGTGAGCGCGCAATCAATTTTTTTGCCCGGCCGTACTCCACTGCTTCGCGGAGGATTTCCACTTCCATCGTCTTCTTGCCCAGCAGTCGCTGGAGTTCACGAATCTGCTTCATCGCTTCGGCCAGGTCGGACGCCGGCACCACCTGCTCGCCAGCACTGACTGCTGACAGGCTTCCGTCCTGATAGAGCTTGCGCCAGGCGAACACCTGGTTTGCATTCACCTGATGACGACGGGCAACTCCGGAAACGCTCGCTCCGGGTTCGAAGGTCTCGCGCACTATCGCGAGCTTCTCCTCGACAGAGCGCCGGCGGCGCTGTTCGGGCTGGGTCAGAATTTCAATCGGTTCCACGTTGGAGCTGGGCTTAAACATAGGCGTAAGACTACCTCAAAGTTTAAGCGTTACCTCGTGTCCGGTTTTCGCGGGGGCCGGCCCACGTTCATATCGGCGAATAGATAACGACGCGCAGGCCTGTCCCTTACGGGCGCGAAAGTTCGACTCCTCGTTCGTCCACGGGGACCAACGAGGTTGACGTGCGCACGTCGCGGTGCGAGCTATCGTTAATCACATCGCTGTTATCCAGCAGACTGCCGGCGATCGCATATGCCATATCGGGACGGCCCGGCATATCGATGCCTAATGATTCGCGCGCGCGTGCCGTCTGCGTAGTCGATAAGATCGCCGACACGGGCCGCCCGTTGCATCACGTCGCGAACCTCGTAAGTCCCGGTCCTCCGCTGTTCCAAAATCCTGGGTGGAGGCATGCCTGGCCGTATATCAGCGAAGTACGAAAAAGGGCACTAACAATGCGTATTGCATTGCCTTTAACTTGGAAATGGAAATTGTCGAATCGGGTATAGGCTTCGACGCGGTAAAGCCCGCATGGCCTGTTATCAACGGGCCATGCGTCGCATTGCGGGTACCGTTCAGCGAGACTCACCGCTGTTTCCTTCGAAGCGCGCGGTGAGCGCGCTAGTCGATCAGTTCGGCTTCGATCCGGTGGATGCCGGAGCGCTCGCGGACAGTTGGCGCTTGGAGCGCGCGAAGCCGGTGTACTGCATCGCGCTGGACCGCGCGGGGCTGCTCGAAGGGCTGGCGGCGGCGCAGCGGGAGGTGGAGTTGCCGCATGGGTCGTGGCGGCATTGATCGAAGCACAGGCGCCCGGCTGTCCCGCTCAGAACGACGTGCCGATCTGGAACTGGAACCGCTGATACTTGTCGTTCGCATGCTTGACGATCGGGAACCCCATCGACAGCTTGAGCGGGCCGATCGGCGAGATCCATTCGAGGCCGGCGCCGTAGCTGTAGCGCAAGCCGTTGGCGCCGGTGCTGTTGCCTTCGTTGCCCCACACGTTGCCCGCATCGAGGAACGTGAAGACACGCAGTGTCCGGTCCCATCCGCTGCCCGGCAACGGGAACGTCATCTCGACGTTGGCCACCACCATGCGCGAGCCGCCGATCGGGTCGTCGGTCGTCTTGTCTCGCGGACCCAGCGAGCCTGATTCGTAACCGCGCACCGAGCCGATGCCGCCCGAGTAGTAATTCTTGAAGATCGGATACGCCTTGCCGGCGAAGCCGTTGCCGTAGCCGCCCTGCAAATTGAGCCCGAAAATGAAGCCGCGCGAGAACGAGTAGTAATACTGCGCCTGCACGTCCGCCTTGTAGTACTGCGTGCCGCCCGCCGGTGTGCCGACCTCGCCGTTGCTCTGCACGAAGTACCCGCGGCTCGGCACCAGCGCGCTGTCGCGATTGTCGCGCGCCCAGCCCACCGTGACGGGCACGTTGTTGACCACGCGGCCGAATTCGTTGACGTAATCCTTGTAGCTCTGGGGCGTATCCGAATCGATGTTGAAGCGGTCCTGCTCGAAACCGACGCCGAAATAGACGGTGTCGGCTTCCGAAAAAGGAATGCCGAACTTGAGGTCCGTGCCCACCGAGATGATGCGGAAACTCGTGTCGGAGTAGTTGTAGAGCGGATAGCTGGTGCGGTAATAGATGTCGGAGATCCGCTTGATGCCGTCCACCGTGAAGTACGGATCAGTTTGCGTGACGGACAAGGTGCGGTAGGTCTTCGCGGTGTTGATGCTCACGCCGAGACTCGTGCCCGAACCGAACACGTTCTCCTGCGAGACGCCCGCCGAGAGCACCACCTTGTCCGACGACGAGAAGCCCGCGCCGAGCGTGATCGAGCCGGTCGGCTTCTCGCTCACCTTGACGTCCACGTCCACCTGATCGGGCGAGCCTTCCACCGGAATGGTGGTCACGTCGACGTCGGTGAAATAGCCCAGGCGGTTGACGCGTTCCTTCGAGAGCGTGAGACGGTTGGAATCGAACCATGAGCTTTCGAATTGCCGCATCTCGCGGCGCACCACTTCGTCGCGGGTACGCGTGTTGCCGACCACGTTGACATGGCGCACGTACACGCGGCGGCTCGGGTCCACCTGCAGCGTCAGGTCGACCGTGTGATGCTGCTGGTCGATCTTCGGCAGCGCATTGACGGTGGCAAACGCGTAGCCGTATTCGCCCAGTCTGTCGACCACGGCCTTGGTGGCGGCCTGAAGTTTTTCCGCCGAAAAACGCTCGCCCGCCTTGATGTTCACCAGTTTCATCAGTTCGGCTTCGCGATCGAGCAGGTTGCCCGCCAGCTTGATCGAGGAAATCGTATACGGCTCGCCCTCGTGCAGCGTCACCGTGAGATACATGTCCTTCTTGTCCGGCGTGAGCGACACCTGGGTCGACTCGATATTGAATTCCAGGTAGCCGCGATTCAGGTAATACGAGCGAACGTGCTCCAGGTCGCCTGTGAGTTTGTCTTTCGCGTACAGGTCGTTCTTCGTGTACCACGAGAACCAGTTCGGCGTGGAGAGCTGCATCTCGTCGCGCAGCGCATCGGTGCTGAATACCGTATTGCCGATGAAGTTGATCTGGCGGATCTTCGCGCTCGGGCCCTCGGCTACCGAGAACAGCACCGCGACCCGGTTGCGGTCGATCGGCGTGATGGTGGTGACGACTTCGGCGGCGTAGAAGCCGCGCGTCAGGTACTGGCGCTTCAGTTCCTGTTCGGCCTTCTCGACCAGCGCCTTGTCGTAATAGCGGCCTTGCGACAAACCGACCGCGCCCAGCGCCTTGGTCAGATTTTCCTTGTCGAACTCGTGAATGCCGGCGAAGTCGATCGTGCCGAACGCCGGACGCTCCTGAACATAAACGATGACGACGCCGCCCTCGGTCGAGATCCGCACGTCGTTGAAGAAGCCCGTGGCATACAGTGCGCGAATGGCTTCGGAAGCCTTGTCGTCATTGAACATCTCGCCTTTCTTGATCGGCAGGTACGCGAACAGGGTGCCGGGTTCGACGCGCTTCAGTCCCTCGATGCGGATGTCCTGCACCACGAGCGGCTGCACGGCATGGGCCGGCGCGCTCGAAAGCGAAATGCCGGCGAGCGACAGCGCGCCCGCGATACGGCTCGTTAAAGCTTGAAGATTCATCTTGGGCTTTCAGTCCTGATGCAGCGCGCGCAGCGCGGATGAGAACGCACGAACGCAAGCGATGCATTCGAACGAGGGTCCATGCCTCTGGAAACCGCGAAGTATAGGGACGTGCCTGCCGCGCGGCGTTACTCAAAACTTTCGGCGCCTTAGCGGTAACGAGGTGGGTAATCCGTCGATGACCACGTGGCCGCGCGTGGCGGCGCTAGCCATCGAAATACTGCGTTACAGAAGCTAATGAAGCGTAGGGCGCGCGTAACCCAGCGGCGTGCTTGCACTGCTATCGTCAAATCGTCGATTCCGCTACCCGCGTAACGC
The DNA here is from genome assembly GCF_003330825.1 of Paraburkholderia terricola. Lineage (NCBI taxonomy): Bacteria > Pseudomonadati > Pseudomonadota > Betaproteobacteria > Burkholderiales > Burkholderiaceae > Paraburkholderia > Paraburkholderia terricola. The sequence continues at coordinate 2,053,596 of NZ_CP024941.1, read as the reverse complement.
GATCTGGAGAAACGGTCATGATTGAATTCTTTTCACCCGCCGTGCTGGCGGCGGTCTTGCGCGTCAGTTCGTCGCCGATCTTTTCGGTACGCCTCGCCACGGCGTCGCCGCTCAAGCCGCGCGAGCCGGCCCCGCGCCGCGCACGAGGGCACGGGCCGTGTCTGATACGCCGACCTTCATGCTGAATTCGATCAGCGACATGCAGTTGACGGCGGACGGTCAATACCTGCTGATTCACGGCAATCAACCCACGGCGGCGTTGCACCGATCGGTCCTCAACGATCTGCTGGTGGCGCTGCCCAATGCGATCGAGCACGCCGACCGCGTGATTCACAACAATCAGGAGATGGGCTTCGCGCTGCACTGCCAGGGCTGGGAAGTCGGCCGGCTCAACGGCATGGAAATGGTGGTGATCCGCTTCCGGCTATCGGGCAACGCGGGGCTGTCGTTTTCGTTGCCGTCCGAGCAGATTCCTTATTTATTGCAAGCGCTCGGCGGCGCGGCGGGCGTGGGCGAGTTTCGTTCCAACGACGCCACGTTGCAGTAAATCGTGCGCGCACCCCGACTTCCGGCCAGGCTTCGGTCCCGGCTTCTTCCCGCGGCGTTGCGTCCATCATTCTTTCCGATACTTGCCTGTTTTGATATTACGCCGTGTTTTTCAGCGTCAACGTCCGCGGTTGAGGCCGCTCGTTTCATTCATGCTGTGCGCGGCGGGATACGCGCCGCTTGCCAGCCACGCGCAACTGACGGGCGGCGCCGCGCTTGCCGAATCGCTCGACGGCGTCTGGGGTCTGCGGCTCGCGCCGCAATTGAGCGAGCAGCCGCTGCGGCCGGGCGACGAACCCGCCATCTCGGCGATGGCCGATTCGGCGACCGCCACCACCGGCACGGACCTCTCGCTGAAAGGGCAGGCACAGTTGCGGCGTTACGGCTCCAGCGTCGCGGGCGATGCGCTGCATTACGACCTCGATAGCGACAAGGCCGACGCCTACGGCCACGCGCGGCTGGTCAACAACGGCAACGTCTTCGACGGGCCGGACGCGCACTTTTACGTCGAAGCGAACGAAGGCTACATCAGCGTGCCGAAGTACCGGTTTCACCTGACGGGCGGCTGGGGCAGCGCGCAACGCATCGATCTGCTCGATCGCGAGCGCACCGTCGTTCATCACGGCACCTATAGCACCTGTCCGTGCGAATCGGTTCCGGCCTGGTATCTGAAGGCATCCGAGTTCGACGTCGACAGCGGCAACGACGAAGGCATCGCCCACAACGGCGTGCTGTTTTTCCAGGGCGTGCCGCTGCTGGCGAGTCCGTGGCTGTCGTTTCCGTTGTCCGGCGCGCGGCGCAGCGGTTTTCTGCCGCCGACGTTTTCGGTCAGCTCGACCAACGGTGTCGACGTCGCATTGCCGTATTACTTCAACCTCGCGCCGAACTACGATCTGACGCTGACGCCTCGCGTCATGTCGAACCGGGGCGCGATGTTGACGGCGGACTATCGTTATCTCCAGCCGAACGCTTTGGGTTCGATCTCGCTCGCGTGGCTGCCGCACGATGCGATCACCGGAACGGATCGTTACTCGATCGCGGTGAATCAGAACTGGAAGCTGGACTCGGGGTGGGGCGCCTACGTGAACTACAACCGCGTGTCGGATTCGACGGTGGCGACCGATCTCGCCTCGGGCGTGGCGTTTCCGACCAGTTCCACCACGCTGTATCAGCAGGAAGCGGGGCTCACCTACTCGAACGGGCCGTGGAGCGTGCTCGCGCGCGAGCAGCGCTGGCAGGCTTTCTCGAACGATTCCACCTATAACCGCGAGCCGCAGGTCAATGTCCGTTATGCGCGCTACGACGTCGGCGGTTTCGACTTCGGCGCCGAAGCGGACGCCACGCGCTTCACGATCGCGTCGTCCGACATGACGCAAGGCAACCGTTTCGTTTTCAACCCTTACGTGAGCTATCCGATCGAGCGTCCGGGCTGGTTCCTCACGCCGAAACTCGCCTGGCATTTCGCCGCCTACGACGTGACGTCGATCGGATCGGACGTGCCCGCGGGCGAGCCGAAGTCGTTCAGCGTGAACGTGCCGACCTTCAGCCTCGACTCGGGCATGCGCTTTGAACGAAGCGTGCGGCTGTTCGGGCAGTCGTATATCCAGACGCTCGAACCGCGGCTTTTCTACGTCTATACGCCTTACCGCGATCAGTCGTTCGTGCCGCTGTTCGATACCGCCACAGCCGATTTCGGGCTCGCGGAACTGTTCATGCCCAACAGTTTCGTCGGCAATGACCGCGTGTCCGACGCGAACCGCGCCACGGCGGCATTGACCACGCGTTTCATCGACCCCGCGAGCGGCGACGAGCGCGCGCGCTTCATCCTCGCGCAGCAGTACGATTTCACCACGCCGCACGTGACGCTCGGCACCGGCGACCGGATCGCCACCGTCGCGCGCACGAGCGTGATTGCCGGCGCGTCGTACAAGCTGGGTCCGGGCTTCTCGGCGGAACAGGCGGTGGAGTACAGCCAGGCCAATCACTACCTCACCCACGCGGAAGCCGGGTTCGGCTGGGCGCCGGGCGCGCGCCAGGTGCTGAACGTCGCGTATCGCTATACGCGCGCCAACAGCACGCTCGATTATCAGCCGGTCAATCAGTTCATCGTCTCGGGGCAATGGCCGCTCGCGCGCAACGTGGTGAGCGTGGCGCGGGTGAATTACGACATGAGCGCGCATCGGCTGATCGCGGGCCTGCTGGGGCTTCAGTACGACGCGGACTGCTGGTCGCTAGGCGTGGCGTTCGAGAAGTACACGAATGCGACCGGTTCGGGCGCATCGCCCAGCACCGGCACGCGCGTGATGATGCAGCTTCAGCTCAAGGGCTTGTCGCAGGTCGATAACGGCTTGCTCAATCAGTTCCGCGCGAATGTACCGGGTTATACGCCCGCCACGACCGTGACCGAGCCGGTGTCGCGCTTCAGCGATTACCCATGACGTGAAGCGCTTTTCGCGCGCCGGCGCGCGCACGGCCAGCCCCGCTTTCAGCCCGCTTTACTTCAATAGCTTTACTCCAATCGATATGAAAATTCATCGTTTGGCCCGCGCTTCGCGCATCGCTACGATAGCCCGCTTGCCCACCACGCGCCGCCGCCATGATGAACTCGCGCAAGCCCCAGCCGGATCCGCCGCCGTCGCGCGGCCGTCGTCGCCTGCTCGGCGGTCTCGCGGTCGGCGGTCTCGCCGCTTCGCAGGCGACGGCGGCCGCTGAACTGCTGCGGCCGCTCGACGTCGCGCCGTGGAGCCGCACGCCCGGCGCGCCGACACTCGAACATCCGTATGGCGTGCCGTCGCCGCGCGAGGCGAACGTCGTGCGGCGCAGCGCGCGCGCATGGCCGCTGCCGGGCGCGGCGTCGTCGATGACGCCGCTCGCCGACCTGCACGGCACGCTCACGCCCAACGGACTCGTCTACGAGCGGCATCACGGCGGCGTGCCCGACATCGATCCCGAGCAGCATCGGCTGGCGCTTCACGGCTTCGTGCGCGCACCGAAGCTGTTCACGATGGACGACCTGCTGCGCCTGCCGTCCGAATCGCGGATTCACTTTCTCGAATGTTCGGGCAATACCGGCAGCGAGTGGAATGGGCCGAGCGGTTTGCCCGTGCAACTCACGCATGGCTTGCTGTCGTGCTGCGAATGGACCGGCGTGCGTTTGTCGACGCTGCTCGAAGAAGCGGGCGGCCTCTCGAACCCGCTCAAGCCCGAAAGCGGCTGGCTCCTGGCGGAAGGCGCGGACGCCGCCGCGATGACACGCAGTTTGCCGCTCGAACGGATACTCGATAGCGCATTGGTGGTGTATGCGCAAAACGGCGAGCGCTTGCGCCCGGAAAACGGTTATCCGTTGCGCCTGATCGTTCCCGGCTTCGAGGGCAACACGAATGTGAAGTGGCTGCGCCGGCTGAAGGTGGTCGACGCGCCGTTGCAAACGCGCGAGGAAACGTCGAAGTACACGAGCCTGCTCGCGAACGGCAGCGCGCGTCAGTTCGCGTTCGAGATGGATGCGAAGTCGGTCATCACGCGGCCTTCGCCGGGACATCGGCTCAGCACGCACGGCTATTACCCGATCACGGGGCTCGCGTGGTCCGGGCGCGGCACGATCCGCAAGGTCGAGGTCTCCACCGACGGCGGCGCGACCTGGCAGTTGGCGCGTCTGCAGGGCCCCGTAGCCGATCGCGCGCTCACGCGCTTTCAGGCCGACTGGCGCTGGAACGGCGGCCCCGCCGCGCTGCTTTCGCGCGCCACCGATTCGACCGGCTACGTGCAGCCCACGCGCGCCGAACTCGTCGCCGCGCGCGGCCTGAATTCGCAGTACCACTACAACGCGATCCAGCAATGGCGCGTCGGCGAAAACGGCGAGGTGCGCAATGCCTGAGAAGCGGTTCGGCGCGAACGGTGTGTTGCGGATGCGGGTGCGAACGGGCTTGCGAACGAGGGCGCGCGTTCCGCTCGCCGCATCGCTAGCGCTTTTGGCGCTTGCGTCCTGTGCGTCGATCACGCCCGACGCGCGCAATTCAACCCCGACCCACGACATCGGCACGCCGCTCACCGACTCGCAGCTCGCCGCGTGGAACATCGACGTCGCGCCGGATGGTCGCGGCTTGCCGGCCGGCAGCGGCGACGTCGCGACGGGCGCACGGGTCTTCGCCGCCCAATGCGCGGCATGCCACGGCGCGCGAGGCGAGGGCGGTCTCGGCGACCCGCTGGTGGGCGGCCACGGCACGCTCGCGAGCGCGAAGCCGAAGCGCACGGTCGGCAGCTACTGGCCCTACGCGACCACGCTGTTCGACTATATCCGCCGCGCGATGCCGTATAACGCGCCCGAATCGCTGTCCGCCGACGAGGTGTATGCGGTGAGCGCGTTCCTGCTGAATCAGAACGGCATCGTGCCGGCGAACACGCGGCTCGATGCGGCGTCGCTGCCGCGCGTGGTCATGCCCAATCGCGACGGCTTCGTGCCCGATCCGCGGCCTGGGCGACTGTGACGCGTGACGGCGGACCCACGGACCCGCGCATTGGGGCCGCGGCCGCGGAGGCATCGAACGTGCTATCGCGGTCCGCCTCGCGTTAAAGCAACGGGTTTATCACTTCAGCAGATAACCGTATCGGATTTCCTTCGTTGTGCCCCGGCCTTCGCGCCAGTAAATTCTTCTGACTACGCCTTCGACGGCGTCCTCCGAACAGATTCGACGAAGAGTTTCCTGTGACGACTGCCTTTGCACCCGACCTCGACGCGGCCAGCGCCGCCAACACGCTCCATCCCTCCCGGCGCATCGAGATTCGCGCCTTCGACGGCCCGCTCGGCGCTGAAGTACTCGGCCTCGACCTCGACGAGCCGCTGAGCGACGACGACTTCGCCCGCATCCATCGCGCGCATCTCGATCATCACGTGCTGGTGTTTCGCGATCAGCGCATCACGCCGGATCAGCAGATCGCCTTCAGCCGGCGCTTCGGTCCGCTGCAGATTCATGTGCTGCATCAATTCCAGTTGCCGGGCTATCCCGAGGTGCTGGTGGTGTCGAACATCGTCGAGAACGGCAAGCCGATCGGTCTCGGCGACGCCGGCCATTACTGGCATTCCGATCTGTCGTACAAGGACAAGCCGAGCCTCGGTTCGCTGCTGCACGCGCAGGAGTTGCCCGCGGAAGGCGGCGACACGCTGTTCGCCAACATGCACCTCGCGTGGGACACGTTGCCCGCGCATTTGCGCAGCGCGGTGGAAGGGCGCTTCGCCGAACACACGTATCTCGCGAAATACGCGGAACTGCAAAAACGCAGCCCGTGGCGGCCCAATCTCTCCGCCGAGCAGATCGCGCAGGTCAAGCCGGTGGTGCAGCCGATCGTGCGCACGCATCCCGAGACCGGGCGCCGCGCGCTCTTCGTCAGCGAGCATTTCACGACTCGCATCATCGGCTTGCCCGAGGACGAGAGTGCGGCATTGCTCGCAGCGATCTTCGCGCATAGCGTGCGCCCCGAGCATCTGTACCGGCATCGCTGGTCCGCGCACGACATGGTGTTCTGGGACAACCGCTCGCTGATGCATCTCGCGGCCGGCACGCCCGACCATCTGCGCCGCAAGCTTTATCGCACGACGATCGAAGGCGACGTGCCGTTCTGACGGCAACGCCGCCCGCCTTGACCTCAATCACACGCTGACCGGAGTTCCGATGCTTGCCAGGTTTCGCCCGACCGCCGCGCGGTCGTTTTTTGCCCGACGCTTCACCACGGCCGCCGCGACCGCCACGACACTGCTGGGCTTGTCGATCGCCAGCGCGGGATTGACCACGGCCATGCCCGCCCACGCCGAAGGACAGATCCGCGTCGCCGAACAGTTCGGCATCGTCTATCTGCTGCTGAACGTGGCGCGCGATCAGCAATTCGTCGAGAAGGAAGGCCGCAAGCAGGGGCTCGACATCAAGGTCGACTGGGTGAAGCTCTCGGGCGGCGCGGCCATCAACGACGCGCTGCTGTCCGGCGCGGTGGACGTGGCCGGCGCGGGCGTCGGCCCCTTGCTGACGATCTGGGACCGCACGCGCGGCAAGCAGAACGTGAAGGGCGTCGCCTCGCTCGGCAATCTGCCGTACTACCTCGTGAGCAACAATCCCGACGTGAAGACGATCGCCGACTTCACGGAGAAGGACCGCATCGCCTTGCCGGCCGTGAACGTGTCGGTGCAATCGCGCGTGTTGCAGTATGCCGCCGCGAAACGTTGGGGCGACAAGGCGTACAACCGCCTCGACAAATTCACCCAGGCGTTGCCGCATCCCGACGCGGCCGCGGCGATCATCGCGGGCGGCACGGAAATCACCGGGCATTTCGGCAATCCGCCGTTTCAGGAGCAGGAACTCGCGGGCAATCCGAAAGCGCACATCGTGTTGAATTCCTACGACGTGCTGGGCGGCCCCAGTTCGGCCACGGTTCTCTACGCCACCGAGAAATTCCGCGACAACAATCCCAAGACGTACCGCGCGTTCGTCGACGCGCTCGCCGACGCCGCGCGCTTCGTCGCGGCGAATCCCGAGGCCGCCGCCGACATCTACATCCGCACGAATCAGTCGAAGATCGACCGCGATCTGCTGCTGAAGGTAATCAAGAATCCGCAGGTGCAATTCAAGGTCGCGCCGCAGAACACGCTCGGGCTCGCGCAATTCATGTATCGCGTCGGCGTGATCAAAAACGAGCCGAAGTCGTGGAAGGATTATTTCTTCGACGACCCGGCGACCGCGGCGGGCAGTTGAGCATGACGCATCTGATTTTTCATCTCGCTGAATATGCATCGGCCCGCGTGGCCGGCTTCGAAGGAGCGCTCTGATGGTGGCCAATCCCACGCTTCTATTTCCGGAACGCAGCGGACAAACCCGCGGCGCGACCAGCGAGCGCTTGCTCGCGGTCGAAAACGTCAACCTCGAATACCGCACTCGCGAGCGCATCGTTCGCGCGACCCATGACGTGAGTTTCGACGTCTACGGCGGCGACCGCTTCGTGCTGCTCGGACCGTCGGGCTGCGGCAAGTCGACCTTGCTCAAGGCGGTGGCGGGCTTCATCGAACCGACCTCGGGCCGCATTTCGCTCGACGGTCAAAGCGTGCGCGGGCCCGGCGCCGATCGCATCGTCGTGTTCCAGGAATTCGATCAGTTGCCGCCGTGGAAGACGGTGCTGCAAAACGTCGCCTTTCCACTGCGTGTCGCGAAGAAGCTCTCGCGTGCCGAAGCCAACGAACGCGCGCTGCATTATCTGGAGAAGGTGGGGCTGGCTTCGTTCGCTCATGCGTATCCGCATACCTTGTCGGGCGGCATGAAGCAGCGGGTCGCGATTGCGCGCGCGCTCGCGATGCAGCCGCGCGTGCTGCTGATGGACGAACCGTTCGCCGCGCTCGACGCGCTCACGCGCCGCAAGATGCAGGAGGAACTGCTGCGCCTGTGGGACGAGGTGAACTTCACGCTGCTGTTCGTCACGCATTCGATCGAGGAAGCGCTGGTGGTCGGCAACCGCATTCTGCTGCTGTCGCCGCATCCGGGCCGCGTGCGCGCCGAGCTCAACAGCCACCAGTATTCGCAGGACAGTTTCGGGCGCGGCGATTTTCAGCGCAGCGTCGCGCGCATTCATCACCTGCTGTTCGAAGAGACGGAGGCCGCGCAATGAGTTCTCCCGCCACCTCGTTGCCGCCCGCTTTGCCCCCCATTCGCGACGAGTACGAACGTCCGCTCGAACCGCTCGGCGAGCTTGTTTTCGAAGCGCCGTTGCCGTTCGGCAAGCGCCTTCTCGCGCAAGCCTGGCTGCGCAAGACGCTGATCGCGCTGGTGCTGATCGGCATCTGGGAAATCGCCGCGCGCGCGGTCGACAACGATCTGCTGCTGCCGACCTTCGGCGCGACCTTCAGCGCGTTCGTGCAAGGTGTGTGGTCCGGCGAACTGCTGCGCAAGACCGCGGTGTCGATGTCGGTGCTGCTGCGCGGCTATCTGCTCGGCGCCGCGCTCGCCTTCGTGCTGACGTCGCTGGCGGTGTCGACGCGCGTGGGCCGCGATTTTCTGTCGATGCTCACGGCGATGTTCAACCCCTTGCCCTCGATCGCGCTGCTGCCGCTCGCGTTGCTGTGGTTCGGCCTCGGCACCGGCAGCCTGCTGTTCGTGCTGGTGCATGCGGTGCTGTGGCCGCTCGCGCTCAACACGTACTCGGGGTTTCAATCGGTGCCGGCGACGCTGCGCATGACGGGGCGCAACTATGGCTTGACCGGCATGCGCCACGTCCTGCTGATTCTGGTGCCCGCCGCGTTGCCGTCGATTCTCGCGGGACTGCGGGTCGGTTGGGCGTTCGCATGGCGCACGCTGATCGCGGCCGAACTGGTATTCGGAGCGAGTTCGGGCAGCGGCGGCCTGGGCTGGTACATCTTCCAGAATCGCAACGAGCTCTACACGGACCGCGTTTTCGCGGGGCTCGCGGCGGTGATCGTGATCGGCCTGCTGATCGAGCATCTGGTGTTCGACACGCTGGAGCGCGTGACCGTGCGCAAATGGGGCGTTCAGCACTAGCGGGCACGATTGCTGCGCGCTTGGCCGATCGGCCGGATTGGCCGGGTTGGCGTGCAAGGCGGCTCGAATGTCGAATATTCCAGGGCCATGCCAGGGTTATGTATGACGTGAAGGGGTTTCGATTCCGCCGGAGTGGACTAAGCTTGTAATCGGGCGCTTCTGTTGGATTGGACCCGCCGCAACGGCAACCCCATTTCTCGACGGCCATGATCACGACGCAACGCATTACGGTGTCCGCCGCGCTCGGCGCCTTGCACGTCATCGCAATCTGGAAGTGTCTGCGCGCGTGCGAAACGCCGGCGTGCGGTTCGAGCATGCACGTCAAGCTCCAGGACCGCACGGAGTCGATCACGCTGTATTTCGACGAGGTGCCGATGGAACAACTGCACCGACTCGTCATCATGCTGAACAATCTGCCCGGCGCGATGACCGCGAGTCTCGCGCCGGCAACGGCGCCGGGGCCGGGCGAGTCCCTGTCTCGCGTCGGCTCACGTCAGCATACGTGAGCATGCGTTAGCGTCATCGACTTCAAGCGGTAAGGCAACCCGCATCACTTGTCGCGATGCCCCGGCAGCACCGCGCCGAGCACCTGCCTGGCGGTCTCGACGATCACGTTGCCTTGCTCCGGGTCGCCCTTCATCAGCGTCGTGGCGAATGCCTTGGCCTGGGCGAGCGTGACATGCGGCGGCAACGGCGCAATGTTGGGATCGGCCTTCACCTCGATGACGACCGGTCGGTCCGCCGCGAGCGCCTCGTCCCAGGCCGCGCCCATCTGTTCGGCGTCGTCGACGTAAATGCCTTTCAGGCCGATCAATTCCGCGAACCGGTGATACGGCACGGAAGGAATGTTCTGCGACGCCTCGAACTTCGGATCGCCATTCATCACGCGCTGCTCCCACGTCACCTGGTTCAGATCCTCGTTGTTCAGCACCATGCAGACCCAGCGCGGATCGGCCCAGTCTTGCCAGTACTTCGAGACGGTGATCAGTTCGGCCATGTTGTTCATCTGCATCGCGCCGTCGCCCACCAACGCGATCACGGGCCGCTCGGGAAACGCGAACTTGCCGGCGATCGCATACGGCACGGCCGCGCCCATCGACGCGAGCCCGCCCGAGAGCGAGCACATCATGCCGCGCCGCACCTTCAGATCGCGTGCATACCAGTTCGCGCAGGAACCGGAATCGCTCGTCACGATCGAGTCGGCGGGAATGCGCTTCGACAGCTCCCACACGGTGCGCTGCGGATTCACCGCGTTGTTGCCGGCTTCGTGCGCGCGCCGCTCGAGCGTTCGCCACCAGTCCTCGGTCCAGCCCTCGATGGTCCTGCGCCACGCGCGGTCCTGCTTGTGTTCGAGCAGCGGCAGCAGTGCGCGCAAGGTCTCCACGCTATCGCCCACCAGATTCACTTCCATCGGATAACGCAGGCTCAGCATGTCCGCCTTGATGTCGATCTGCACGCCGCGGGCGGCGCCTTCCTTCGGCAGAAACTCCGAATAGGGGAAGCCGGAGCCGATCATCAGCAGGGTGTCGCATTCCGTCATCAGGTCGTAGCTCGGCTTGGTGCCGAGCAGGCCGATCGCGCCGGTGACCCACGGCAAATCGTCCGGCAGCGCGGCCTTGCCGAGCAACGCCTTGGCGACGCCCGCGCCGAGTTTTTCGGCGACGGCGATGACTTCGTCGGTCGCATGCAAAGCGCCCGCGCCGACGAGAATCGCCACTTTCTTGCCGGCGTTGAGCACGTCGGCGGCCTGCTGAAGATCGTCGGGATAGGGCACGAGCCGCGGCGCGCGAAAGCCCACGCCCGAATGCAGCGTGCCGTGCTTGCGGCCCGGCGCTTCATACGGCAGGTCCTGCAGATCGTTGGGCAGCACGATCGCGGTGACCTTGCGTTCGGCGAGCGCGGTCCGCACCGCGCGATCGACCAGATGGCGGACCTGCGCGGGGACGCTGGCCTGCTCGACGAAAGCGCCCGCGACGTCCTTGAACATCGAGACGAGGTCCAGTTCCTGCTGATAGTGGCCGCCGAGCGCGGCGCGCGCCTGCTGTCCGGCTATCGCGAGCACGGGCATGTGGTCCATTCTGGCGTCGTAGAGACCGGTGATCAGATGAGACGCGCCGGGGCCGGAGGTGGCGATGCAGACCCCGAGTTCGCCGGTGAATTTGGCGTGCGCGGCCGCCATGAACGCGGCCATTTCCTCGTGGCGGACCTGGATGAATTGGATGCCCTGATCCGAATCACCGGTCCTGTCGTTCCTGTCGTGCTTCTGTTTCGATTGAAACCGGTTGAGCGCGCCGAACATGCCGTTGATGCCGTCGCCCGGATAGCCGTAAATCCGGCGCACGCCCCAGGCGTGCAGTCGCTCGACGATGAAGTCGCTGACGGTTTGAGCCATGAATGTCTCTCCTTGGCGAATACGCGAATGAGCATCTCTGCGGACGCAAATCCCGTTCCCATGCGGTGCTCACGTGCGGTGTTCACATTTAGCGGCGGCATGCGGGATGCGGTTTGCCGGGCTCATCCGTCGATGGCGCCCGCGCTTCTTCATTTCGCCTGGAGACGCGTTGGTTCGGCGCAACGCACCGGTCCGGCCGTGGCGCGTATGCAGAATGGGAAAACCTTTTGAGGGAGTCGCTACCATGGCCGTCCAGATTCGTCGCAACGCGCCGCCCGATGCCGTGCAGGGGCGCTCCGATTCACCGGATGCGACCCGCGGGACCAGCGGCGCGCGTGGCCGGTCGAAGCGTCTTTCGGCGAGTGGCGCGGTGCTGCAAGGTCTGAAGCAGATGACCGGCTGGTCGCGCTCTTCATCGGTGAAACCGCAACGGCCACCGTTCGCCAGCCTGCCGCCGGCTTCCTCGACCGTGCAGGAAGATCTCGTCGGCGATACCGTCAAGTGGATCAACCGTAGCGCCGCCGCCCGGCCGCAAGGCACGCCGAAGTTGACGCGCGAGCAAGCGCTGGCAGGAGGCAAGCCCGTGCCGAGGCGCGCGCCGCCGCCGCCTCCGCGAGCCGGCAACGCGGCGTCTTCCATCCAACTCGACGATGACGACGATCTGATGGAACTGCACACGGCAAGCGGCAAGGTCATCACCGCGCCGCGCCCGGAACGGGCCGGCAACGCGGCGTCTCCCATCCACCTCGAGTTGACGCGCGAGCAGGCCGTGGCAGCAGGCAAGCCCGTGCCGACGCGCGCACCGCCGCCGCCTCCGCGAGCCGGCAACGCGGCGTCTCCCATGCCTCTCGACGATGACGACGATCTGATGGAACTGCACACGGCAAGCGGCAAGGTCATCACCGCGCCGCGCCCGGAACGGGCCGGCAGCGCGGCGTCTCGCATCCACCTCGCGTTGACGCGCGAGCAAGCCCTGGCAGCAGGCAAGCCCGTGCCGACGCGCGCACCGCCGCCGCCTCCGCGAGCCGGCAACGCGGCGTCTTCCATCCACCTCGACGATGACGACGATCTGATGGAACTGGATACGGCAAGCGGCAAGGTCGCCCCCGCGCCGCGGTCCGCCGTGACGCAAACGCCACCGGGCAGCACTTCAAGCGCCGCGCACCGTCAGTCAGGCCATGGACCGCTCGGACCGCGGCGCGCCCGCAGCAGTTGGAAACCGGACCTCGCCACGATTCACGAGGAAAAACATAGCAGCGGCCCGCTCAGCTCCCTCGGGGCGCATTACGACGGCATCATGCGGCAGCTTCGGAGCGCGAACACGCAGGCGCAAAACGCATTGACGCAACCTAGAATCCCGCTTTTCGCAAGCACGAAAAAGAAACGGGCCATCCTCGAAGGCAAGCGCGGCGAGTTGCAGCAACATGCCGCCGCGCTCGGCCGTTTACTGAACGAAAGCGGCTCGGCCGCCGTCGACGAAAAAACAGTTCGCCAGCTCGGCCGTGAAACTCATCCCGAGATACCGGTCAGCCAGCTTCGCGCCGTGGATCGGGACATCGCGGAAACGTTGCGGCAACGGCGTCACGTTCAGAAGACGCTGGAAACGGTTCACAAATGGATCGCCGAAATCGATAAAACGCTTGCGTGAGACGGTTCGTCCGCTGAAATCGCACGCGCGGAACGGCTTTCGCTATCTTCGCCGGAGGTTCGTTCACTCGCGCCGCGCGGCGGCGGCCCGGCGAGCCTATGAACCTCAGCGCAGCACGCGCGCGATGACAGGCAGATGATCCGACGCGACCCGCGCCAGATCGCTGCGAAACACCTGCACGTCGACCAGACGCTGCACCGGATGCACCCACACGCGATCCAGCGCGAAGGCGGGAAAGCGCGACGGAAACGTGCGCGGCGCGGCGGCCGGCCGGAAGTGCGCCAGCAGCGCGCGCAACGGACGGCCCCAGACGAACCATTCGTTCAGATCGCCGAGCAGGATGACCGGCAGTTCGGGCGTGTCGAACGTATCGAGCAGCAGATCGACCTGGGCGCGGCGTTCGCGCGACGACAGGCCCAGATGGGTCGCGACCACACGCAGCACGCCGCTGCCGGTTTCCACGTCGACGTCCAGCGCGCCGCGCGCCTCGCGGCTGCCGAACGAAAGGTCGAGCGTGCGCACCGCGCGCACCGGCAGATTGGTCAGCACCGCGTTGCCGTAGCGCCGTTGCGGCGTGTCGAGCGTCGGCCCCGGCACGCCATGCAAGCCGGTGATGTCGCTCAGCACAGGCAGCACGTCGAGGCTGCCCGTGCCGCCGAGCGGCACTTCCTGCAACGCGACGATGTCCGCGTTCAGGGCGGCGATCACTTCGCCGATGCGTTCGGCCGAGCGCCGCCCGTCCGTGCCCACGGCGGCATGAATGTTGTAGGTGGCGATGCGCAACACGTCGCTCGCATGTTGGTGCGCCGGCGCGGACCGCGCTTGCGGGCGCTCCAGGGCGATCGCGTCCGCTTCGCGCCGGCTCATCGCCGCCCCGCCAGAATGCGCCGCAGCAGCAGCGACAGGCCGACCAGCGCGACGCCGATCGCGGCCACCACCATCAGCGAGAACGGCGTCGGGTGACGCACCGCCGACACCAGTTGATGCGCGAACGACGTGGCCAGCACGACGCCCGGCGCCATGCCGATCGCCGTGCCGGCGAAGAAGTCGCGAAAGCGGATGCGCGACGCGCCGGCCGCCAGATTCACGATCGAAAACGGCGCGGCCGGCACGAGCCGCAACACGATCACCGCGAGCAATCCCTTTTGATGCAGGCGTTCGCTCAGCCGGTTCAGTTTCGGTCCGGCGAGTTCGCGCACCGCGTCGCGTCCGAGCCACGCGCCGACGGCCCAGCCCGCGGCGGCGGCGATCAGCGTGCCCGCCATCGCGTAGGCCGCGCCCGTGAGCGCGCCGAACACGAAGCCGGTCACGGCGATCAGCAGCGTCACGGGCACCGACAACAGCGCCGCCAACGCATAGCCCGCCACGACCGCCGCCGGTCCGAGACGGGTGGCCGCGAGTTGCTCCACACCGTGCGTGAGCGACGTGAAGCTCAGCGGATGGCCGGCCGGCGTGAAGCGCCAGATGATCGTCAGCGCGACCACCGCGAGCGCGAGCGCGCCCAGTACGAGCAGCCTGGCGGTGAGCGACCGGTGGGTCGGCTCGGGCAGGAACTGGCGGATCAGTTCGTCCGGCGCGATCGGCGCTTCGGCATCCAGAACGTGGACCTTGTCCGCGAAATCGCGAAACTCCTCGGCGACCTCGGGGGTGAGCGGGACGAGCGTGCGCGCGCCGTGCTTCAGGCTCGCGATCGCGGGGTTCAGCCGGCCGTGCCGTTCGAGCGCCTGCGCGACCTCGGCTTCGCTCGTGTCGAGATGTTCGGCGAGCAACGCGTTGCGGATGCGCGCGATCGTCGCCTGCGCCTGGGGATCGCCGCGCGCGTCGATCGCCACGCAGCACTCGGTGTCGAGCACCATCGAGCGGTTGTTCAGGTTCGCCGTGCCGATCAGCAGCACGCGCTCGTCGACGATCATCACCTTGCTATGCACGTTGACGAAGACGCCGCGCCCGGCGTCGATCGCCGGGGCGTACATCGCATAGCGGCCGTTCGGATCGGCGTCCTGGATGAGCCGGTGCAGGCGCGCCCGCAGCACGCCCATGGTCGCCTCCTGGAGCCAGCCGCTCTGCTTGAACGGACAGACCACCGCGACGTCCGGGCCGGGCGTGCGGCCGATCCGCTCGCACAGCGCGGCGCCGATCGCCCCGGCGGTGAAATACTGGTTCTCGATGTAGATGTTGCGGCGCGCCGCGGCCACCGCCGCGACGTGCAGCGCCCGCACCTGATGCACGGCCTCGCGTCCCTCGTAGGCGGGCTCCGTGAGGGCGATGCCGAGGTCGATGTCGACGAAGTCCGGCGTCACGCTGGAAGGCCACAGGTGCGGGTTCACGGGCCCGGGCTGGAACGGCCGCGGCGCCGTGCGGGAGCGGCGCGAACGCTGCCAGCGCTCGTGCACGAGCCGCGCCATCGCGCTCGCGGCGGGTCCGTCGAACATCATCTGCACGTCGTGGATCGGCTGATAGCGGGTCTTGCCTGGATTGCGCCGCGCGGGGTCGTCGGGCGCGTGCGCGGGCGTGTCCCAGCGCGCGCTCGTGAGATCGATGCCGCCCGTGAACGCGAGGCAGTCGTCGATGACGACGATCTTCTGATGATGCGATGCGCCCAGCGGATGGCGGCCGTCGAGCCTGAACGACAGCCGCCGGTGCGTGTGCCAGCTCGGCTGATACGAGGGCAGCCATTCGCGCTCGAACGCGTAGAGCATCGCGAAGTCCCAGCCGAGCACGTGAATGCGCAAGTGCGGATTGGCGTCGACCGCCGCGCACAGGAAGTCGGCGAGACCGTCGGGCAGTCCGTCGCCCGCGCCGCCGGGCACCAGTTCGATGCGGCTGTCGATGTCCCAGCCGACGATGAAGATCGAATGGCGCGCACGCGGAATCACCTCGCGCAACACGGCGTAATAGCGCGCCGCGTCGATGAGCACGGCCGCGCGCCGCGCGCGAACCAGCCACTCGCAGGTCTCGCGAGGCCGCAGCAGTTCATCGTTGGCGTCGGCGGGCGCGGGCTCGTGCGCTTCATCGTGCGCATCGTATTGCTTCGGGCGTCGCAGCGCCTTCCGCGTGTCGGGCGCGTCGGGCGCGTGGGGCACGGACGTATCGAAGGAATCCGACGCGGACAGCTCGGGTTTGCCCATCGGAGTTCACGCCTCCTCGTGCGGCCAATCGCTCGCGGCGATCATCGCCAGTTCCGCGCTCTCGGCGGTCAGCTTCAGATCGAAGCCGACATGCGACGCCTCCTGAACCTGCAAGGCCACGTATTTATAGGCATCGACCGGATGAGGATTCGGCGCGGCGTGGCCCGGCCAGCGCACGTTCAGCCGGAACCGCAAGCCGGCCTCGGTCGTCGCGGGTTCGCATCGCGACACGATGCAGCCGGATCTCAGGTCGAGCACCGCGTCCTCATGCAAAAGCGCCTCGAACTGCGGCAATCCCGCGAGAAACGCAATGATCGGATGTCGACTGGACATGGACGCACCTCCTCTGAGTTTCGTGAACCAGGTCTTGCTATCGAACGGCGTTCCCCACGGCTTCTGGCGATTGTATTTGTGGATGCACGGCTTGAACTTTTAACAGACGTATGCGCCGTGGAGCGCGTCGAGCGGGCTTTTCGGGCGTATGCCTTAAGTGGCTCGCAATGATCGTGCACGGTCCGCGCGGTCGAGTTTGCGGGTCGATTCGAGGGCGATTCGATCGGCATGAGAAAGGCGTCGCCGTCGAACGAAGTCGCCTCGTGATCTCACCGCCAGGTATGCCGCATGCGGCAAGCGAGGCGGCCGTGAGCGGTCGCCGCAAGCGCACGAAGCCGGGGGCGTTGCGCCGCTCACGCGCATAGCCGCAGGCGATGTCCCGCCGGCCTGACCCGCTTGCGGCACGTCCACCATCGACGCCGAGGCAATGGCGATTGTTCTACTTTTCAATGGAGAGATCATGTTCGTTCACAACAAGCGCCTTCAATACACAGTACGCGTGGCGGAGCCCGATCCGGGCCTCGCGAATCTGCTTCTCGAACAGTTCGGCGGACCGCAGGGAGAACTCGCCGCGGCATGCCGGTATTTCACGCAGGCCGTCGGCGAGGACGATCCGGGGCGCAGGGACATGCTCTTCGACATCGCAACCGAAGAGCTCAGCCACCTGGAGGTCATCGGCTCGATCGTGGCGATGCTCAACAAGGGCGGGAAGGGCAAACTGGCCGAAGGCGTCGACGAGCAGGCCGAGTTGTACCGCTCGCTGACGGGCGGCGGCAACGACTCGCACATCACGGCGCTGCTCTACGGCGGCGGCCCCGCGCTGACCAATTCGGCCGGCGTGCCGTGGACCTCGGCGTACATCGACACGATCGGCGAGCCCACCGCCGATCTGCGCTCGAACATCGCGGCGGAAGCGCGCGCGAAGATCATCTACGAGCGCCTCATCAACGTCACGGACGACGCCGGCATACGCGACGCGCTCGGCTTTCTGATGACCCGCGAGATCGCGCATCAGAAGTCGTTTGAAAAAGCGCTCCATTCGATCCAGCCGAATTTCCCGCAAGGCAAGCTGCCGGGCGTGGCCGAGTACGCCAGCGTCTACTACAACATGTCGTCGGGCGACGACGCGCCGCGCGGGCCGTGGAACGAAGGCCCGAACTGGGACTACGTGGAGTCGCCGCAACCCGCGGTGGACGGTGGCGACGGACTCGCCTCGGTGAACGTCAGCGCGCCGGATGCCGAAACCTTGCGGGCGATGGCGGGGCGCACCGCATCCGACGTCACGGCCGACCCCGTTACCGGCGCGGACCTGGGCTCGGGGCAGCAACGCACCTGACCGTGAAGCGGGCGGAGGCGTGGCGGGAAGCGGGACCAAAAGCGGGACGAAAAGCGGGACGAAAAGCGTGACGAAAAGCGTGACGAAAAGCGTGACGAAAAGCGGGACCCAAAGCGGGACGCGGGCGATCGAACCGCTCCGCCCGCTCATCGGCCGCGTTGCGCCGGCAACGCGTGCAGCGGGCTCGAACGGCGCCCCGGACCGACCGGACTGTTCTCGCCGAGCAGCACCTGCACGATGCCGCGCGTCGAGATGCTCACCCACGTCACGCCCACGTCCTTTGCGCGAATCCAGCGGCACCGGCTGATTTCATGGTCGGGCAGGGCGACCGCCGTGGGCGGCAGATGCGCGGCGAACACGTAATGGCGAGTCCGCGCGCCCCAGAACTCGAACACATAATCGAGCGCGATCCCGCTCAGGCGCGTTTCCTCGGCCAACTCGCGCAGGGCGGCCGCGTGCGCGGGCTCGCCGGTCTTGCAGCGTCCGCCGGGCAACGCCCATCGTCCGTTGGGCCGGGCGACGAGGAGAATCCGGTTGGCGCGGACGCAGAGAACGGTGGCTCTGTGTTTCATGGCGGCGATGGCGTGGTTTGCAGGCAGGGTTTAGCGAGTTTGCTGGCCGGGTTTGCTCGCACCGAAGCATGCGGCGTGCCGTGAGCAGGAACCGCATGTGCTACTTCCAAGGCAATTTGTCTGACGCTGCGCGTCGTTCGCGCCGCCTGAGTTTTCGAACGTCTCCGGCTTGCCCGGAGTTTTTCTTCGAATGCCTTTTGCCGAGGTCACCGTTATGTCGACGCCGCGCCGCTTTCCCGTCGCTCTCGCGCTTCCCGCCATCGTGTTCATGCTCATCGGCCTGGTGGTGGCCGTCGGGGGCGTTTGGCTGATCTCGCTCGGCGGCTCGTGGTACTACCTCCTCACCGGCATCGGCATCGCGCTGACGGGGCTGCTGGTGGCGATCCGGCGGCGTTCGGCGCTGCTGCTGTTCGCGCTGGTGCTGTTCGGCTCGACCGTGTGGGCGGTGACGGAGGCGCGCTTCGACTTCTGGCAGTTGCTGCCGCGTCTGTGGGTGTGGCTCGTGCTGGGCCTATGGCTGCTGTTGCCGCCCGTGACCCGCAGGCTGGTGTTCGGGCCGCCGGGCGCGCATCGTCAAGGCGCGTTGCCGCTCGCGGCCGCCGTCGTGCTGACGGTGTTGCTGGGTATCGGCACGGCGTTCAATCATCCATACGACCATGCCGGTTCGATCGAGGTCGGCTCGGCTCCGCCCGCCGCGCCGCTGGCCGGCGACGCGAACCGGCAGGCCGGCGACTGGACCGATTACGGCGGCTCGCCGCTCGGTCAGCGCTATTCGCCGCTCGCGCAGATCACGCCGGCCAACGCGGGTCAATTGAAGGTGGCCTGGCAATTCCAGACCGGCGACAAGCCCGGCCCGGACGACCCCGCCGAGACCACGGCCGAGAACACGCCGATCAAGGTCGGCGACAAGCTGTTTCTGTGCACGCCGCATGGCATCGTCATCGCGCTCGATCCGGTCGCGGGCAAGGAAATCTGGCGCTTCGATCCGCATATTCAGAGTCCGGCGGGTTTCAAGCATTGGGAGCACATGACCTGCCGCGGCGTGTCCTATCACGACGACAGTCTTTATCCGGCGAAGGCGGACGTGGGGGCTTCCGAGGCTGCTGTCGCGGGGGCACAGGGCGGTGCGTCGGAGGCGGTTTCGGCGTCTGAAGGTTCGGCTTCTTCGGCGCCTTCAGCGGCTGCCGGTTCCGAAGCCTCGGCGCCTCCAACGGCTGCGGCTGCGTCGGGCGCCGAGACTTCGGCGGCGGCTTCCGCCACGCCTGCCGCCGCTTCCGGCGTCGAGGCGTCTTCCGCGCTTGCCGCCGCGCCTGGTCCCAAGGCTTCCGCTACGTTCGCGACCAGGCCCGCCTCGGAATCCGCCGCGCCGGCTGCTTCATCGGAACCCGCCGCGCCGTCCGCCGCCGCGCCCGCGCCGAGCCTCGCCGCCGAATGCCCGCGGCGGATTTTCCTGCCCACCGCCGACGCGCGCCTCATCGCGCTCGACGCCGACACCGGCCGGCCCTGCGCGCACTTCGGCAGCAACGGTCAGATCGATCTGCGCACCAGCATCGGACCGTTCACGCCGGGCGGCTACTATTCGACGTCGCCGCCGGCGGTCACGCGCGACCTGGTCATCATCAGCGGCCATGTGACGGATAACGAATCGACCAACGAGCCGTCCGGCGTCACGCGCGCGTTCGACGTGCGCGACGGCCACCTCGTGTGGAACTGGGACGCCGGCAAGCCCGACGCCACCGAACCGCTCGCGCCGAACCAGACCTACGTGCGCAACTCGCCGAACATGTGGTCGGTGTTCAGCGTCGACGAGAAACTCGGCATGGTGTATCTGCCGCTCGGCAACCAGACGCCGGACCAGTGGGGCGGCCTGCGCACGCCGGCTTCCGAGAAAGTCGCGGCGGGCGTCGTCGCGCTCGATCTGGCGACCGGCAAGATGCGCTGGAATTACCAGTTCACCCATCACGATCTGTGGGACATGGACGTAGGCGGCCAGCCGAGCCTGATCGATCTGCAAACCGCGAGCGGCGTGCAGCCGGCGCTGATCGCGTCGACCAAGCAAGGCAGTCTGTACGTACTCAATCGCGAAACCGGCAAGCCGATCGTGCCGATCACGGAAACCCCGGTTCCCCAGGGCGCGGCAACCGGCGACCACACGTCGCCCACGCAGCCGGTTTCCGCGCTCAATTTCAATCCGCCCAAGGTGCGCGAGCGCGACATGTGGGGCACCACGCCGTTCGATCAACTGTGGTGCCGCGTGAAGTTTCGTTCGCTGCGCTACGACGGCGCGTTCACGCCGCCGTCGGAACAGGGTTCGCTGGTGTTCCCCGGCAACTTCGGCGTGTTCGACTGGGGCGGCGTCGCGGTCGATCCGGTGCGGCAAATCCTGATCGCCAATCCGAGCTACATGGCCTTCACGTCGAAGCTCATTCCGCGCGCGCAGATTCCCGTGGACAACGGCGAGAAGAAAGGCAGCGAAACGAGCGGCATCAAGATGGCGCGGGGCACGCCGTTCGGCTTCGAGTTGAACGCGTTTCTTTCGCCGCTCGGCATTCCTTGCCAGGCGCCGCCGTGGGGTTACGTGGCGGGCGTCGATCTGCGCAGCAACCAGATCGTGTGGCAGCACAAGAACGGCACGATTCGCGACAGCGCGCCGTTGCCGATTCCGATGCCGCTCGGCGTGCCGAGCCTCGGCGGCATGGTGACGACGGCGGGCGGCGTCGCGTTCCTCTCCGGCACGCTCGACTACTATGTGCGCGCCTACGACGTGCGTACCGGCGATAAGTTGTGGCAAGCGCGCCTTCCCGCGGGCGGCCAGGCCACGCCGATGACCTACGCCGGCGGCGACGGCAAGCAGTACGTGCTGGTGACGGCGGGCGGGCACGGATCGCTCGGCACGAAGCAGGGCGATTACGTGATCGCGTACAGGTTGCCGTAGCGCGTCGCCCTGGTGCGCTCGCTGCGAAGCGGCGCGCGCACCCAGGCGACTTTCGTCATGCCGCGCCTGCCGGAGCGACGGCGCAGTTGCGCGAATGCGATGTTTGAACGCCGGCAGCGGCCCGGCCGCGAGGGAAGCATCGGTGCGGCGGTTGCAGTGGCAAGCGTTGCCAGCGCCGCAAGCGCCGCAAGCGCCGCAAGCGCTCAGCGCCCGTACATCGAATAGTGTGCGACCGGAGGCTGCGCCGCCGCGCGCCGGTCTTCGAGCAAGCCTTCGTAGATGCTCAGATAATCCGCGGCCATGCGTTCCGCCGTAAAGCGCGCCTCGAACGATCGGCGGCACGCAACGCGATCGATCCGCGCGATGTTCGCCACCGCGTCGACGGCTTCGTCCACGCCGTCGACGATGAACCCGTTGACGCCGTGCTCCAGCACTTCCGGCACCGCGCCGCGGCGAAACGCGATGACCGGCGTGCCGCACGCCATCGCCTCGATCATCACCATGCCGAACGGCTCGGGCCATTCCACCGGAAACAGCAACGCGCGCGCGTTCGCGAGCAACGCCCGGCGAAGGCCGCCGCCGACCTCGCCGAGATAGTCGGTGAAATGCGCCGATTGCTTCAGCAGCGGTTCGACTTGCTGAGTGAAATAGTCGCGCTCGCCGGGATGAACCTTGGCGGCCATCCTGAGCGGCCAGCCTGCGCGCCGCGCGATTTCCACCGCGAGATCCGGCCGCTTGCCGGGCATCATGCGGCCGAGAAACAGCAGATACGATCCCGGCTCGGGCTGCACTTCGAACTCGTCGAGCGGCAGGCCGTGATAGACGGTGCCGCGCCAGTTCGCCCACGGCACCGGCCCGCGCTGATCGTTGGAGATGGAGACCAGCGGCGCCGCGGCGAATTCACGAAACAGCGGACCGTGGTCGACCGGAAGCAACTGCCCATGCAGCGTCGTGAGCGACGCGATGGGCAACGAGTCGGCCAGCGGGAAGTGCAGCGGATCGCCGTGAAAATGCACGACGTCGAACTCGTGCGCGAGATGCGCGACGCGCGCCAGTTGCCTCACGTGATGCGTAAGGGTGTCCCACACGCCGGCATCGCGCCAGAGTCCGCGTTCGCAGACGGGCACGAGCCGCGCGCGCGTAGTCGAATCGGCGCTCGCGAAAAGCGTGACGTCATGGCCGCGCCGCACGAGTTCCTCGGTGAGATACGAAACGACGCGCTCGGTCGCGCCATAGGCGAGCGGCGGGACGCTTTCATAGAGCGGGGCGACCTGGGCGATTTTCATCGTTGCTTTCGAACTGTGCGAGGGTTGTTTTCCACGGTGGTGGGTCACGGCCGTCATGGCCGATAGGTCAGAGGGATGCAAGGCGTGCGCGTTATCGCTGCCTTCACCCTCGTTATCGCTGCAGCAGCATCGGCTGTGCCATCGGAAACGGGGCGATCCCTGGCGCGCACATCGCGACGCGGGCATCGCGGTTGCTGCGCTGTGTTGCCGATAGCGTGTTGACCGGAGCGAGCGATGACCACCAAGCGCAATACCGAAGCCTATCCCTACGCCTCCGGCGGATGGGGTTCGCTCAAAGCGGTGACGAGGATTCTCACGCAGGAGCATGTCGCGTTGAAAGACGGCCGCGTGCTCGCGAAACAGAACAAGCCCGACGGCTTCATGTGCGTCAGTTGTTCATGGGCGAAGCCCGCCGAGCCGCACCTGTTCGAGTTCTGCGAAAGCGGCGCGAAGGCGACCGCGTGGGACACGACATCGAAACGGGTCACGCCGGACTTTTTCGAATTGCACACGGTCGCCCAGCTTTCCACCTGGCACGACCACGATCTGGAGGCGGCCGGCCGGCTCACCGCGCCGCTGCGTTACGACCCGGCCACCGACCGCTACGTCAAGGTGAGCTGGCAGGACGCGTTCGACGAAATCGGCCGCGAGCTCAACAGCATGCGGCCCGCGAGCGTCGTGTTCTATACGTCGGGGCGCGCCTCGCTCGAAACCTCATACATGTACCAGCTTTTCGCGCGCATGTACGGCACGAACAATCTGCCGGATAGCTCCAATATGTGTCACGAGAGCACGAGCGTCGGCTTGAAAAAGGCGATCGGCGCGGGCGTCGGCACCATCACGCTCGACGACTTCGAGAAGACCGATCTGGTGTTCTTTTTCGGCCAGAACGTCGGCACCAACAGCCCGCGCATGCTTCACCAGTTGCAGGACGCGCGCAAGCGGGGCGTGCCGATCATCACCTTCAATCCGCTGCGCGAGCCGGGTTTGATCCGCTTCGCCAACCCGCAGTCGCCGCGCCAGATGCTCACGCCGAACGACACGCTCATCAGCACGCAATATCACCAGGTGAAGAACGGCGGCGACTCGGCCGCGATTCTCGGCATCTGCAAGGCGGTGATCGCCGCCGACGACCTCGCGCGCGAGCAAGGCCGCGAGCGGATCATCGACGTGCCGTTCATCGAGCAACATACGCAGGGCTACGACGCATTCGCCCGTTACGCGCGCGACGCGGCATGGCGCGACATCGAGACCGTCAGCGGTTTGCCGCGCGACGCGCTCGAAGCCGCCGCGAGCGAATACATGAAGGCCAACGCCGTGATGATTCACTATGGCATGGGCCTGACCCAGCACCGGCTCGGCGTGCAGAACGTGCGCATGCTGTGCAATCTGCTGTTTCTGCGCGGCAACATCGGCAAGCCGGGCGCGGGCCCCTCGCCGGTGCGCGGTCATTCGAACGTGCAAGGCCAGCGCACGGTGGGCGTGACGGAGAAGCCGGAACTGGCGCCGCTCGACAAATTGGCGAGCCAGTTTTCGTTCGAGCCGCCGCGCGAAACGGGCATGAATACCGTGGAGGCTTTCGAGGCGATGATCGCGGGCAAGGTGAGCGCGGTGTTCAACCTCGGCGGCAATCTGGTGCGTTCGGTGCCCGACCGCGCGCGGATCGAGCCCGCGTGGCGCAAGCTGCGGCTGACCGTGACCGTGGCCACCAAGCTCAACCGCAGCCAACTGGTGCACGGCGAGATCGCCTACATTCTGCCGTGCCTGAGCCGCATCGAAATCGACCGGCAGGCGAGCGGCGAGCAAGCCGTTTCGATGGAGGACAGCACCGGCTGCATGCATGGCTCGCGCGGCATGGTCGAGCCGGCCGGCGACGACGTGCGCTCGGAGCCGTTCATCGTGGCGGGCATGGCGAAGGCGACCTTGGGAGAGCGTTCGAGCGTCGATTGGGACGCCTGGAAAGACGATTACTCGATCGTGCGGGAAGAAATTGCCAGGACCTATCCCGAGATTTTTCACGACTTCAACGCGCGCATGTGGACGCCGGGCGGTTTCTTGCGGCCCTTGCCCGCGCGCGAGCGCAAATGGCAGACCGAAAGCGGCAAGGCGGAATTCACGGTGCCCGAAACCTTGGGCGAGGACCCCGACATGCCCGAGCGCGAACCCGGCGCGCTGCGGCTCATGACCTTGCGCTCCGACAGTCAGTTCAATACGACGATCTATCATCACGACGACCGCTTCAGGGGCGTGAAGGGCAACCGCATGACGCTGCTGATGAACGCCTCCGACATGGCCGCGCACGGCCTCGCGGAAGGCGACATCGTGACGTTGCAGACCATCGCGGACGACGGCGTCGACCGGCGCGTGACCGGCTTTTCCGTGAAGACGTACGAGATTCCGCCGGGCTGCATCGCCGGGTACTACCCGGAATGCAATCCGCTGCTGCCGCTTTGGCACTGCGCGAAGGAAAGCAAGGTGCCGGGCGCGAAATCCATTCCGGTGCGGATCGTCGAGACAGGGCGGCAGCACGAAACGGCGTGAGCGTGCCGCCGGCCGGTGTCTTGTATGTCGCTCGGTGCCGCTTAATGCCGCTCAATGCTCGCGGGCCCGCCGCGGTTCGCGCGCTTTCGGCAGGCAATGCGTGACGCCGAGCACCAGCATCGCGCCGATCAGAAAGCTCGCCACCGGGAACGTGCCCATCGTATTGAGCGCGATTTCCGCGGGACGCTGCCCCAGCAGTTGCAGCCTGCGCCGCGTCATGCTGGCACCGAGCGAATGAAGCTGCGTCTGCAAGGCGCGCTCCGCGGCCGGTAAAAGGACCGTTTCTTCGTCCGCGGCGTGGTGGATGACCTCGCGCATCAGTTGCATGAAGAGCGCGTCGTAGGCCGCGTTTTCCGGGCCCATCGCACGCAGCCGGTTGATCGTCGCGCGCATTTCGTTGTGTTCCGGAGCGCTTTTGGCGAGCGTTTCGTCGTCGCCCATCACGGCCGCCAAGGCCGGATAGAAAATCTCTTCCTCCAGTTGCGCGTGAATCTCCAGCGCCGCACAAGTCGAATTGACGATCGCCTGCTTGCGCCACCAGGGGCTCGTCGCGTGATAACGATGGAACGCGGCAAGCGCGTGCATGTGATCGAGGCGAATCATCGCGGTGATGCTCGGGGACATTCTGGACGTATCGGTGGACATGGCGTTTCTCCATGATTGACGCCGGTATCGCGCGCATCGACGGGCGACGCCAATGCGGCGTGACCAAGGACGGATGGCGTGCGGCAAGCAATGGGCAGGAGAATCCGGGGTCCGAAGTTCGCCTGCGCGGCTCGAATCCCGCATGCGCTGTACCTGCTCGCGGCGATTGGCCGGGCGCACCGCCATCACGTCCGAAGCGGACCGCCGCGTTGGTCCGGGGCAGCAGCGGAATGTTTTTTGCTGCACGGTTCGCTGTGCCGTGACCGTGCGCGACCCGATGCGCGGTGCACGATTCGCGGTACACGATTAACACGCCCTCTGACGACAGACAGCCAACTCATGGACCCATCCCAAGCCCCGCCATCGCCCGCCAACGAGCCTGCCGCACAGAAGATCGACATGAAAATCGACGTCAGAAAAGGACAGGTCACTGAAAAAATGTCGCGCGACGCGTTTCGCGCGCGCTTCATGGCGCGCTTTTACGACCCCGCGTTTCGCGGCGAAGACGAAGCCTTGGCGCGGCTCGAAAACATTGCGTGGGACGCCTACTCGCAAGCGCGCAAGTCGCCGGTCACCGACAAGGCCGGCCCCGGTTTCGCGGACCCCGGCTACGATCTTTCGGTCGAATGGCGCGCGGCCAGCGAGCGCATCAAGGCGGCACAAGCGCGTCAACGCGATCTGGCATCGCCCGCGCGGGTGCTGGTGGTCAACGCATCGTCGCGAAACGACTATACGTGTCCCGGCGAAATGTCGAAAAGCTTCCGGCTCGCAAAACTTGCGCAGGCCACGCTGGAGCAGCAGTCATTCGACGTGGATCTGCTGGATCTTTCGCGCCTCGCGTCGGATCGCGATCTGCACATTCATCCGTGCAAGGGCTGCGTGTCGACCGCGATGCCGCTGTGTCACTGGCCGTGTAGCTGCTATCCGAACCATTCGCTGGGCCAGGTCAACGACTGGATGAACGACATCTACGAACGCTTCGCCGCCTGCCACGGCGTGCTGTTCGTCACGCCCGTCTACTGGTATCAGGTCAGCAGTCCGCTGAAGCTGATGATGGACCGGCTCGTCTGCGCGGACGGCGGCAACCCGGACCCGACCTCCACGCACGGCAAGCGCGTCGACGAAGCCAAGCGCCTCGAACTCGACGGCTGGGGCTATCCGAAACATCTGGCGGGCCGCGCGTATGGCGTCGTCGTGCATGGCGACGTGGCGGGTATCGAGGACTCGCGGCACGCGCTGACCGACTGGCTCGACTGGATGGGATTCGTCGAAGCGGGCGCGAAGTCGCGTCTGGATCGCTTCATCGGCTATTACGAGCCTTATGCGACGAGCCACGCCGCGCTCGACCGGGACCACGACGTACAGCGCGAAGTGGAGAACGTCGCGCGGGCGCTGGCCGAGACGGTACGGCGGGTTCGCGCGGGACGCACGAACCCGGACGAGCATCTGGAGACGCCGCGAGCGAAGTGATGGACAGCGAGCGAAGGGACCGCTCGAACACCTGGCATACCCCGCCCCGAACACACCATTCAAACGCTCAGTCCGGAATACGCCCGAGATCTTCCAGCCACACCGTCGCCTCGCCGTCGCTCGGCGCGCGCCAGTCGCCGCGTGGCGACAGCGAGCCGCCGCTGCCGACCTTCGGCGCGTTGGGAATGCACGAGCGCTTGAACTGGCTGGTGCGGAAAAACCGCTCCGCGAAAATGGCGAGATTGCGTTTGATGTCGGCCAGGCCGTACTCGTTGCGCACCATGTTCCGCCCGGCGGGCCACACGCCGCGTTCGCGCTCGCCCCATGCGGTGAGCGCGAGAAACGCGACCTTCGACGGCGCAAAGCCGAAACGCAGAATGTGATACAGATTGAAGTCCTGCAATTCATACGGGCCGATCACGCTCTCGGTTTTCTGGTCGAGCACTTTCTCGACCTTGCCGGGCACGAGCTCGGGGCTGATCTCCGTGCTCAGGATCTGTTCGAGCACACGCGAACCCGCCGCGCCGATCTGCTCCGACTCGGCCACCCAGCGCACCAGATGCGCGATCAGGGTTTTCGGCACGCTCGCGTTGACGCTGTAATGCGACATGTGATCGCCCACGCCATACGTGCACCAGCCGAGCGCGAGTTCGCTCAGATCGCCCGTGCCGATCACGATGGCCTGGTGGAAGTTGGCGAGCCGGAACAGATGGCTGGTTCGCTCGCCTGCCTGAACGTTCTCGAAGGTCACGTCGTACTGTTCCTTGCCGGATGCGAACGGGTGCCCCAGGTCCTTGAGCATTTGCAGGCAACTCGGGCGGATATCGATTTCCTCCATCGCGCATCCCACGGCCTGCATCAAGTCCTTCGCCTGCTGCAAGGTGCGGCTGCTGGTCGCGAAGCCGGGCATCGTATAGGCGAGAATGTTCGAGCGCGGCAGCTTGAGCCGATCCATCGCCTTCGCGCAGACGAGCAGCGCCTGGGTCGAGTCGAGACCGCCCGACACGCCGATCACCACCTTCGAAATTTTCGCGGCGCCCAGCCGTTGAATCAGCGCCTGCACCTGGATGTTGTAGACCTCCGCGCAACGTTCGTCGCGATTCGCCGCGTCGGCCGGCACGTAGGGAAAACGGTTGACGGCGCGCGCGAGCGGCAAGCGTTCCGCGTCGGGCAGCGATACCGGAACCGTGACCACCTCGAACTTGCCGACTTCCTCGGCATGACGGCGCGTGGACTGTCCGAAGGTGGTTTGCCGCATGCGTTCGCGCGAGAGCCGTTCGAGATCGACGTCGCCGTAGATCACGTGAG
Organism: Paraburkholderia terricola; assembly: GCF_003330825.1. NCBI lineage: Bacteria > Pseudomonadati > Pseudomonadota > Betaproteobacteria > Burkholderiales > Burkholderiaceae > Paraburkholderia > Paraburkholderia terricola. The sequence goes on along the minus strand of NZ_CP024941.1, from coordinate 2,024,928 downwards.
ACGTGTCCAGAAAACGTTCGGATTCAGCGAGCAATTCGCCGTTCTCGTAGATCAGCGCCTGGCCGTCCCACGCGAGATCGGTGCTCGATTCGCCACGTCCCGCGGACGAGTAGAGATACGCCGCGAGGCAGCGCGCCGATTGCTGGCCGACGAGCTGATGGCGATATCCCGACTTGCCGATCACGATGTTCGACGCCGAGAGGTTCACGAGCACGGTCGCGCCGGCCAGCGCAGCGAACGACGAGGGCGGCACCGGCACCCAGACGTCCTCGCATATCTCGACGTGAAAGCGCAACAGCGGCGCGGCGGGCACGTCGAACAGCAGCGACGCGCCGAACGGCGCTTCCTGTCCGCACAACGCGATTCGCGTGCACGACGCGTTCTCGGCGGCGCTGAACTGGCGCGCCTCGTAGAACTCGCCGTAATTCGGCAGATAGCTCTTGGGCACCACGCCGCAAAGCTTGCCGCCCGCAATCACCAGCGCGCAGTTGAACAGCTTGTGCTCGACCTTGAGCGGCGCGCCGATCACGAGCACGCTGGCGATTTTCGCGGAAGCCGCGATGATTTCACCGATCGCGTCTTCGCAGGCATCGAGCAGCGCGCGTTGATGGAACAGGTCGTCGCAGGTGTAGGCGGATACGCCGAGCTCGGGAAACGCCACCAGCAGCGCGCCGTGTTGCGCGGCCTCGCGGGCCAGTTCGAGCGTTTGCGCGGCGTTGAAATGCGGATCGGCGACGCGGCACACCGGCACCGCCACCGCGACGCGGGCGAAATCGTGAGTGTAGAGATTGAAGAACGATCGGCTCATGTTCTGGAAGACCTTCAAGGACTGCGGGCGGAAAACACGGACGCGCCAGGTGCGGTGCGTGCTGTGGACAGCGCCGGATGACGGGTCGATGCGGGCTCATCGGATTGAGCGCGCCGCGCATCGGCGCGCGTTCGGCCTCTCGCATTCAAAGCGCCGCAAGAGATCGCCCGTGCCTGACGTTCGGCAACTGGTTGAAATAATGCTCGACCCGCGAGAGGGCGTAAAGCGCGGCGCATTGGCGGATCGTGACGCGGTCGCCGTCGAATACGCGCGTTTCGCTGAACGCATACTCGCGCTCGCGCTGCTTGTAGCGCCACGCGAAGCATTGCGTGCCGGGCGCGAGATCCGAGCCGTCCGGCGGCGGCCCGGCGAGCCCCGTGTTGGCGACGACGATGTGCGCGTGGCACGCTTGCTGCGCAAGCAGGCCCGCCGCCATTTCCCGCGCGACTTCTTCGCTCGTCAGGCCGAAGCGTTCGATCGTGCGCGCTTCCACGTTCAGAAAGCCGCATTTGCCCGAAGGCGAATACACCACCAGACCGACGTCGAGACACGCGCCGCTGCCGGGCACGTCGGCGAGCAGCGAGGCGATCAGGCCGGCCGTGCAGGATTCCGCGGTGGCGATCACGAGGCCGCGCGACGCCAGAAAGCCAACCACACTGCGGGGAATGTTCATTGTTCTCCGGTCCTCCACGGCGCTCGATGAAGCGCTCCTTCCTCGCGTAGCAAGCGCGATACCCGCGCTTGCGCGCCACCGTCACCGTGCCTGGCGATTGCTAAAGGCGCGTTTGCGGCGGCGCGGCGCTACCGTTGCGGTGCGCTTCGGATCGCTCTGCCGGCGCGCCGTTTTCCGGCCCCGGTATCGCGTCGTCCTCCCAATTGCCGCAATGCGAAGATCGGTACAGCGCTTGCTCATCTTCATAGGTACGCAACGTAAAGGAGGCGAGGTTGATGCTGTTCCCGACAATCGTTGTCAGCCGCGAGGACCCGTCCTCGACCGACGCGCGCATCCTGCTCGACGAACTGAGCGCCACGCTGGCCGTGCTCACCGGCGACGGCGGGCAGAGCCGCTTTTCGGTGCGCGACGTCGCCGTGGACACCGCGCGTTTCGTCGTGGCGAGAAGCGCGTTCGGCACGCCGCTCGGCTGCGGCGCGTTCAGGCCGCTGCGGGAACACATTGCCGAACTCAAGCGCCTCTATGCGCGCCCCGGCGCGGACGGCGCGGGCAGCGCGATACTCGCGCATCTCGAACAGGAAGCCGGGCGGCTCGGCTATGCGGCGCTGTGGCTGGGCACTCACGCGAACAATCGGCGGGCCATCGAGTTCTATGAAAAGCACGGTTTTCATCCCATTCCGCCGTTTGGACCCTACGTCACGAGGGCGAACGTCTGCTGCTTCGAGAAACGGCTCGATGGTCAGTCGCCCGGCAATCAACGTGAAATCAGCATGCGCGGCGCGGGATGACAGTGCGCGGCGGCCCTCCCGAACGCCGGGCGCGGCGTCGTTCGCGCCCGTGTCATTTATGCAATTTCTCCCGCAATGTGCGCACGTCGTTGGCCGTGACCGGCTGCGCGTCGTTGCCCCAGGACGTGCGAATCCACGTGAGCACGGCGGCCATCTGCGCGTTCGTGAGATCGTGCGCGAAGCCCGGCATCGACTGGCGCGGCGGTCCGTGCAGCGTGCTCGGACTATTGCCGCCTTCCACCAGTAGACGAATCAGCGACGTGGTGTCCTCGGCGATCACGGCGGGGTTGCCCGCCAGCCTCGGAAACACCTCCGTCACGCCCATCCCCTCCGATCCGTGGCAACGCGCGCAAAACGACGTATAGACGCGCGCGCCGAGCGTTTGCGGCGGGTCGACGCGGTTGCCGTTGCGCGTGGACGGATCGGGCCGCGCGTACGGGTCGTAGCGTCCCGCCGGTTTTTGCGCCGGCAGGGATTTGAGGTAATGGGCGATGGCGAGCGCGTCGTCGTCGGTCAGATATTGCGTGCTGTCCTCGACCTGCTCGACCATCGAGCCGAAAGCCGCGAGGCCCGCGCCGTGGCCCGTCCTGAGAAACGCGGCCAGCTCTTGCGCGCCGATGCGGCCGAGCCCCGCGCCCGGATCGCCGGTCAGATTCGGCGCGAACCAGTGATCGTTGACGCCGCCCGTCAGCCAGTCCGACGACGATTCGTCATAGCCTTTTTCCTGGTAGCCGAGGCCGCGTGGCGTGTGGCAGGTGCCGCAGTGTCCCGCGCCTTGCACGAGGTAGGCGCCGCGATTCCATTGCGCGTCGCGGCCGGGCTTCGGCTGGTACGGCTGCGTCGGCAGGAAGACCAGTTGCCAGAAATAGAGCGCCCAGCGCTGGTTGAACGGGAACGGCACTTTCGTCGGCTGATTGGGCTTCGCGACCGGCTGCACCGCATGCATGAAGTACGCGTAGAGCGCTTGTACGTCGTCGTCGGTCAGTTTCGAGAACGACGGGTAGGGCATCGCCGGATAGAGCCGCTTGTTGCCTGGCGCGACCCCCTTGCGTAATGCGCGCTCGAAATCCGCGTAACTGTAGGCGCCGATGCCGTAGCGGCGCTCCGGCGTGATGTTCGTGCTGACGATCGTGCCGAACGGCGAGGCGAGTCCGAGCCCGCCGGCGTAGGCCGCGCCGCCGACCGAGGTGTGGCAGCCGGAGCAATCGGCCGCCTTGGCGACGTATTCGCCGCGCGCGATGAGGGTGGCGTCGGGGCTATGGGCCGGTTGGCTCGATGCCGATGCCGCGAGCGAGCCGAACGTCAACGCCGACGCGATGTGCCACACAGCCAGCAATTCGATGCGCCGCTTGTTGGTCGACTTCTTGGTCGACTTCTTGGTCATCTGTCGTGGTCGCGCGCGGTTCGCCGGGTTGACCTGCGTGCGCGCCGGTGTGCCGCTTTCGGGCGTGGCGCCGCCGTCGCCGGCGCCGCGCTGGGGCAACGCTTCGCGCCGTTTCATGACGCGCCGTCCCGGCGCGCGGCCACGCCATTCGGAACGAGCGCGGCGGGCGCGCCCCGCATCAGCCAGCGCGCGCCCGTCACCAGTGCGGCGAGCAGATACGCGAGGCCGCCCGGCACCCACATCACGAGACCGCCCAGTTGCTGATCGAGCAGTGGATCGACGCCGAGCGCCGAGGCCGGTTCGACGTAGGCCGGATACCAGAGCCCCGGCGCGAGCGTCAGCAACGCGCCGAGCGCGCCGGTATGAACCATCGTCGTGAAGAGCGACAACATCGCGTAGCCGCTTTCATCGCGCCGGGCCGCTTCGCCGAACACGGTCCACCAGAACAGCAGCGCGCTCAGCACAAAGCTGGCGTGCTGCAGCGCATGCAGGCCGGGCGAGGCGAGCGCGGCCTCGAACAGACGCGGCATATGCCACGCCCACAGCGCCGCCGCATGCAGCAGCCAGGCGACGGCCGGCCGGCACAGCACACGCCAGATGCCGCGCCACGCTCGCGTGCGCACCGCCGCGCCGATTGCATGCCGCGAGCGCGGCGGCAAGGCCCATAGCCAGAGCGCGAGCGGCCGTCCGAGAACGAGGAGCGGCGCGGCGACGATCATCAGCAGTTCGTGCTGCACCATATGCGCGGAAAACAGCGCGGCGCTCAGCGCATCGAGCGGCGACGCGAAGGCCACCACGAGGGCGAGCCAGCCCAGGCCGAACGCCGCCAGTTGCCGGGCGCGGACGACGCGGCCTCGCCGGCCGCGCGTGCGCAAGCGCAGGTAGCCGAGGCCGTATAAGCCGAGGCTCGCGAGCAACAAGGCGACGACCCACGGCTCGAAGGTCCAGTGCGGCATGAAGGACGGTGCGGCTCGGTCCGCGGCGCTTAGGTCATGCGCCTGCACGTAGGGACTTACGAATAGCGCAAGGGTGGCGGTAGCGGTAGCAGTAGGGGAAGCGGCTTTAGCAGTGGCACCAGCTTTGGCAACGGCAGAGGCAACCGCAACAGCAGAGGCAACCGCAACGGCAGAGGCAACCGCAACGGCAGAGGCAACCGCAACGGCAGAGGCGACCGCAACGGCAGAGGCGACCGCAACGGCAAAGCCAACAGCAAAGCCAACAGCAAAGCCAACAGCAAAGCCAACAGCAAAGCCAACAGCAAAGCCAACAGCAAAGCCAACAGCAAAGCCAACAGCAACCCCGCCGCAACCCGCCATGACGTCCATCACACGCATGCGGAAATCAGCCATTGCGGAATCCACATCGCAACCAGTGCGAGCGTCGAGACGAGACCGACGAGCGTCGCCGTGCACGCGAGCATCGCGGGCCGGGCCGGCAAGGCGACCGCGGAGGCCGGCGCGATCAGGCTCGCCTCGCGCCAGCGCCGCCAGGCGAGCAGCGTCGCGATGACCGAAAAGAGCAGCGCCGCGCCGGTCACGCCGCCGAGCGGCAGCATCGTGCGCCACGCGCAGGCGGGCGGCACCAGCGCGTAGTCGATCGAGAGCGCCGCCAGCACCGCGGAGGGCGTGCCCAGAAGCGCGAGCCAGGTTCGCATGGTCGGTCTCCATCACAGCCGCGGCGCCAGGTAGATCACCGCATACACGGGCAGCCAGCTCAACACCACGAAATACCAGTACAACGCGTTTTCGCTGACGTCGACGAGGCGCTTGCCCTCGAACGGTCCGGTGAACAGCAGCACACCGAGCACGGCGGTGTCCACCGTGTCGGTGATCAGATGCGTGGTGTGCAGGCCCAGCAGCAGCCACACGACCGAACCATACGCATTGGTGTTCCAGCTCACGTTCAGCGCGGCGAACTCGAAACCGCGCAGTACCAGAAACACCCCCGCGAACGCGAGACAGACGGAAAGCCACAGCCGCGCGCCCGCGCGATCCTCGCGTTCGGCGGCGCGCTTGGTGAGCTGGTTCGGCCACATGCTCACGAGCAGCACCGCCGTGTTGACGCTGCCCCACACGAGCGCGGGCGGCGCGGCGTTCAGCGGCCAGATCGCAGTGAGGCTGCGCAGATAGAAGTACATCATCGCGCCGATCGCGAAGACCGTGCCTTCGATCAGCATCAGGCAGACCGTGCTCCACCACATCAGGCTGCGATGACTGAAACCGAAGCTCGGCAAGCGGCGCACGTCGAGCGTCAAGGTGTCGGGCGCATCGCGCGTGGTGTGCCTCGTGTCGTTGGCGTGCGCGGCGTTCATGGCGTTCATGGCACTCGCTGGCACCTTGCGAAGCTCCGTCATGGCCGCCGCTCCAGTTCGAGCGCGCGGCGGTTTTCGCCGCGATTCGGCCAGAACCAGCCGATCAGCGCGACGGCGACCGGCACCGAGCCCCACACGACCGCCCACGGCGTAAACACCGAGCCGATGAACAGCACGGTGGTGGCGACTGCGCTCACGAACGGCCAGATCGACGGCGACGGAAACAGCGGCCGCAGATCGGGGAGCGCGTCGAGCGCGGTGGTCGACAGCACTTCGCGGGCGTCGGCCGCGAGACCGCTCACATAGGCCGGTTGCGCGCCCGGCTCCCAGAGCGGATCGCGTCCGTGCACGACCGGCAGCGCATCGAAGTTATGCGGCGGCGGCGGGCTCGCCGTACTCCATTCGAGCGTGCCGGCGCCCCACGGATCGGCGCCCGCGAGCGCGCCGCGCCGATAGCTGCGCACCACGTTGACGAGGAACACCAGTACGCTCACGCCGATGGTCGATGCGCCGAGCGTCGCGCTCAGATTCAGGCCGTCCCAGCCCATGCCGTGCGGATAGGTCCACACACGGCGCGGCATGCCGTGCAGCCCGAGCACGTGCATCGGAAAGAACGCGACATTGAAGCCGATGAAGAACAGCCAGAACTGCCAGCGCCCGAGCGTTTCGTCCAGCATCCGGCCGGTCGCTTTCGGAAACCAGTAATAGAACGCGCCGAAGAGCGGAAACACCGCGCCGCCCAGCAGCACGTAATGCAGATGCGCGACCACGAAATACGTGTCGTGCACCTGCAGATCGAGCGATACGGAACCGAGCATCACGCCCGTCAGACCGCCGAGCACGAGGATGAAGAAGAACGCGAGCACGAACCACAGCGGCGTTTTCAGATTCAGGCGGCCGCGCCAGAGCGTGGCGAGCCAGCAGAAGATCTGCACGCCCGAGGGTATCGCGATCATCAGGCTCGCCGCGGTAAAAAAGCTCTTGCCGAGCGCCGGAATGCTGGTGGCGAACATGTGATGCACCCACAGCCCGAAGGCGAGAAACGCGGTGGCGATGAGCGCGAGCACCATCGCCGGATAGCCGAATACCGGACGCCGCGCGAAGGTCGCGATGATCGACGAGATGAAGCCGAGCGGCGGAATGAAGATCAGATAAACCTCGGGATGGCCGAAGAACCAGAACAGGTGCTGCCACAACAACACGTCGCCGCCGCGCGCCGGATTGTAGAAGTGCGTGCCGACGAGGCGATCGAGTATCAGCGCGGTGCTGCCGAGCATCACGGCGGGCATCGCGAACAGCACCATGAACTGCGTGACGAGCGTCGCCCACACGAACAGCGGCATGCGGTTGAGCGACATGCCCGGCGCGCGCAGCTTGAAGATGGTCGCGATCAGCACGACGGCTTCGAGCAGCGCGGAGAGTTCGGTGAAGGTGATCATCTGCGCCCAGATGTCGACGCCGTTGCCGGTCGAGTAATCGGGACCGGCGAGCGGCACGTAGCTGAACCAGCCGGTGTTCGCGCCCGCGCCGAGCGCGAACGCGACGTACAGCGTCAGGCCGCCGAACAGGAACACCCAGTAGGCGTAGGCGTTCATGCGCGGAAAGGCGACGCTGCGCGCGCCGATCATCAAGGGAACGAGCCAGATGGCGACGGCCTGCATGACGGGCACGGCGAACAGGAACATCATCGTCGTGCCGTGGATCGTGAAAAGCTGGTTGTACAACTCGGGGCCGACGAGGCGATTGCCGGGTCGCGCGAGTTGCAGCCGCATGGTGAGCGCGAGCAGGCCGCCCAGCAGAAAAAACGCGAACGTGGTGACGACGAAGCGCCGCGCGACCGTCTTGTGATTGACCGCCGCGAGCGCGCCGAACCAGCCGGGACGATCGCTCCAGGTGCGCGCGAGCGCGGCGCGCACCTCGGGCGTGGCGCCGGGGCCGTCGAACAGGCGTGTTTCGGGCGTCGCCGAAGCGGATGGAGGGTCGTTCATTGCAGGGTTCCGAGCCACGCGACGAGGGCGGCCATGTCCTGTTGCGAGAACCGGCTTGCGGGCATCGACGTGCCGGGTTTCATGCTGCCGGGCGCCGCGATCCAGGCGGCCAGATTAGCGGGCGTATTGTCGAAGGTGCCGGCCGCGAGCATCGACCGGCTCATCAGGTGCGTGAGATCCGGGCCGAGCAGGCCCGCGGCCGACGTGCCGCGCACCGTGTGGCAATTGGCGCAGGCGCCGGTCGTGAAGAGCTGCTCGCCGCGTTTGTGCATGTCGGTCACCGCTTGCGGCGCGGGCTCGCGCTGATGCGCGGCCCACGCTTCGTACCGCGCGGGCGGCTCGGCCACCACCGAGAACGCCATCAACGCATGTTCGAGGCCGCAGAATTCCGCGCATTGACCGCGATAGGTGCCGGCGCGGTCCGCGCGAAATTCGATGGTCGCGTCGCGGCCGGGGATCATGTCTTTCTTGCCGTGCAGGTTCGGCACCCAGAAGGTGTGGATCACGTCGTCCGCTTTCAGTGAAATGACGACGGGCCGGCCGACCGGCACGTGCAATTCGTTGGCGACCGCGAAGGCGTCGCCGGCGCTGTCGCCGCCGTAGCGCGCTTCCCACCACCATTGATGGCCGGTCATCTCCAGATGCAGCGCATTGGCGACGGGCAGCCGCGACAGCGCGCGGTCGGTCATCACGTCGGCGAGCAGCAGGCCGAACAGCAGCACGACGGATGCGATGCTCGCGCCGGTCACCACGCGGCGTGTGCGTGCTTCCTGGCTCGCTTCATGGCCTGCCTCGGGGCTATTTTCAGGGCTCGGCTCAGGCCGCGTTTCGGACCACTCCCACGGCGTGGGTTCAAGACCCGCCTGCCGCTTGCGGGCCGACGCGCGCAGCATCGCGATCAATAACGCAATCAGCACGGCGGCGAACACCAGCGAGCACACCGCGAGCGTGAGATTCCACAAGTTGAAGATGTGGAAGGCCTGCACGCCGGCGGGACGCAGCGCATTCTGAGCCGGCTCGCCATTGGCGTGGGGCGGGAGAAAGGCAATGGCGCAAAGCAGCGCGGCGAACCACGAACCCGAGCGGACGAACCGCGGCTTCCGTGCAAGCGCGCAATCGAGCGCGGCGAACCACCGACCCCGGCGTACAAGCCGCCGCTGCAGTAGAGGACGCCATTGCTCGATGGTGCATGCGTTGCGGGTTTTCATCGCGCGGGGGACTGGATCGTGTGCCCGAGCGCCAGCAATTACCGTTCCCCAGCCGGGGCGCGGCGGTTTATCCGCACTGAACGCGCAATGAACGCGTAATGAACGCGCAATGAACGTGCAATGACGCGCAATGAACACGCGCCGCTAGACGATCCCCTGAACCCGCCCCTCGGTGCGGTTCTCCAGAATGTGCTGAAGCTTTTCCAGCGACAGCGGCTTGGTGAGGTGGTAATCGAAACCGGCCGCCAGCGCGCGCGATTTGTTGGACTCCGACGCGTAGCCTGTCAACGCGACGAGCGTCACGTCGTCGAGGCGCGGGTCGGCGCGAACCGCGCGCGCCACGTCGAAACCGTCCATGTCCGGCATGCCCACGTCGATGATCGCGACTTCGGGATGCGTCTCGCCGATCAGGCGCACCGCATCGTGTCCATTGTCCGTCGCGCTCACGTGGTGGCCTTCCAGTTCGAGCAGGACGCTGAGCACTTCCAGCGCGTCGCGGTTGTCGTCGGCGAGCAGCAGGCGGGTGGGGCGCACCTGGGGCATCGTCATGGCGGGCTTCTGGGCCGGCGCGCTGCGCAGGATCGGCAGGCGTACCGTGACGAGCGTGCCCGCGCCGGCCGCTCCGCTTTGAATCGCAATGCTGCCGTGGTGCAATTCCACCAGACGTTTCGCCACCGCGAGCCCGATGCCGAGGCCGCCCTCGGAGCGGGCGCTGCCGCACGTCGACTGCGCGAACAGCTCGAACATGTACGGCTGGATCGACGGATCGATGCCGATGCCGTTGTCCCTGACCTCGATGACGACGCACCCCGGCTCGCCGGAACCGGCGGCATGCTCGGTACGAACCGACAGTTCGATCTTGCCGCCCGCCGGCGTGTACTTGGCGGCGTTCAGCAGCAGATTGCCCAATACCTGGCTCAGCCGCACATGATCCGCGCGCACGTGAACCGGCGCGTCGAGGCCGCTCAGTTTCAGCGTATGCCTGCGCGATTCGAGATGATGCTTGACCGCGCTGACCGCGTCGAACGTGATCTCGTTGAGCGACGTATCGCTCAGCTTGATGGCGAGCTTGCCGTGCTTGAGCCGCGCCGCATCCAGCAGATCGTCGACCAGCGTGCGCAGATGCTTCATCTGGCGTTGCGCGATGGTCAACACGGCGTCGGCTTTTTCGTTCGCGGCGCACAGGCGCTTCGCGGCCGAGATCGCACCGTCGATCGGCGCGAGCGGATTTCTCAGTTCGTGCCCGAGCATGGCGATGAACTCGTTGTGTCGGCGATCGCTCTCGGCGCCGTCGTCGCGCACGTTCGCCATCGTCAGCGCGGCGCCTGCGACGATGGCGAGGCTCGACAGCACGCGGGCGTGCTCGCCGTCGAAGCGGCAGGCCGCGTCGTGAGACATCGCCCAGATCGCGCCGAGCTGACCGCTGTCCGACGGAATCGGAACGACGATGCCTTCATGCACGTCGATGCCCGCGAACCGCAGACACCCGAACTGTTCCTCGGGCCGCACGAAGAGCCGCGGGCGGCCGGCGTCGAGCGTCACGCCGCACGGGCACTCGTTCCACGCGGTGCTTTTGCCTTGCAGGCCCGCGCACGATCCGGCCACGGCGAGCCAGCGGAACGAGCGGTTGTGAGGCGGCCCTTCCAGCAGGCTGATGCCCGCGCTGCCCGCATTGCACAATGCCAGCGCTTCGTTCGCGATCGCTTGCAGCAGCGCATCGCGCGAGCCGGTTTGAGCGCGCGCGAGACGGAGGAGGGCAAGGTTTTCCCTGGCGTGGTCGGCCGCCCTGGCCGGGCGCCGCGCCAATTCATCGGCATCGTCGTGCATGCGATTATCCAAACGGTCGGGGAACTGGCGGCGAGCGGGCAGACGGACTTCGTTGACCGCCTCCACAAATCAATATAGCTGAAGCCGTGAAAAATTCCGGGGGTTTCGTGCGCGAGCGCACAGGGTGAACGAGGGGCTGTCGTTGCCGACGAAATGATGTCGCGTAGAGCGCGCGAGCAGACGTCGTATGTGAAGAGGAAACCGCGGCCTGGCGGCGTTCGAAAACGGTGGGCTCTGCGTGGTCGCGGCCTTGTTGCCGGCGTGTTCGATCAGCCGGCGCACGCGGGGAAGAAACTACAAGCTTGCAGGCAGGAACTGCGTCGCGTGTCGCTTGCTGCCGTTGTCGCCGTTGCCGCCGCGTGGCCGGCCCGGTCATGCGCCTCCATCCGCATGATGTTCGCGCGGCCACGGCGGCTACGGGTTCTTCATGCCTCCTCGTCCGACTCCGGGGACCCGGTTTCCGACAGATCGTCGTCCCGAACTTCGGCTTCGCGCACACTCGTGCCTTCGTCGTCGGTCTCCGACACATCGGTCTTGAACGTGCCCGGTTCGCCGGCCTCTTCATCGGGGGATGCACGCCCTGGTTGACCGGTCTCCACATCGGGCGATGCACGGCCTGGTTCATTGGGTTCATTGGGTTCAGCGGGCTCAGTGGGTTCATTGGGTTCAGCGGGCTTTTGTGCTTGCGTGGCCATGATTCTCTCCTTCGAGATTGAGGGTGCCTGGGCTGCGAGCAACGATCAAGCCCGCCGTTGCGGCGGCGCGGCGCGCGGCTTGGCGCACCGGGCATGGGCAATGCGGCCTTGTCGTCAAAAGGCCCACGAGGCAGGAGGTTCACATGCGAGTACAGACGATAGCCATTGCGAACCTGCTGGTGACCTCGACTGCCATGCCCGATTCCGACGGCGGTTTTCTATGGGCCGTGTTCGTCACGGAAAGGAATCCGGAACACCGGTCGATTCTCGAAAGGAGAGGAACCTGTGGACATGTGCCGAGAGGCGATGCGCTCGACATCGCGGCGCGCATGGCTCGCGAGATCGCCATCGGCCTGGCCGTGCTGGCCGACGATGCGCTCGCGTCCAGAACGGCCGGCGGCGTGGCGCCGCTCGCCCGCTCTGCGGCACCGCCGCCGGCCACCGCGCTCACTGAATAGGCGGCACGGTGCCGGTCTTCTGCGCGAGCAGGCGTTCATAGACGCCGAAGCGCAGTTCCACCTCCTGCTCGCTCAATCGTTCAATGCTCAACGTGACCTTGTCCGCCGGCAGGCCGAAGACCGTGGAGAGCGCGACTTCGATCGGCGCGGCGCTCGCCAGATCCTGCTCGACGGTGGTGGCGACCGTGATCTCGAAGCTGCCGTCCTCGTCTCTCAGCAGAACCTCGACGAGCCGGGCGCGCGCGCTCATGTTGTTCTCGATCGCCAGCTTCGCGACTTCGGCGAGCGTGCGCAGCGTGGCGGTCGGAAAGCCGCGGGTCGCGCGCAAGCGAGTCCGGTGTTTGCCGAAAGTGACCCATTCCGCGTCAAAACTCATGATGCCTCCAGGGGTGAATCGGGTTGCAAGGGAATCGGGGGAGAGTGTAGGGATGGGCCAACGATTTTCAAGGGCGGCGAGGGCCGCTTTCGCTCAAAAAATTTCGCCGGGCGAGCTCTTGAAACCGCCTGGCCTCGACCTATTTTCCGGTCATCACCGTGCAGTCGCTTCTCGCGTTCGCGTCCTGCGTTGCGTGAATCGCGCTGCGTGTTTAACTCGTGTTTCGACTCGTGTTTCAACTCGTGTTTCAACTTATTTTTCGGCGGTAAGGCGGATGAACCCGGAGCGCGTTTGCCCATTCGTCGCCTTGCCTTAATTAAGGAGCTTACGGAGGACCCAAGCCATGAGTGACTTCTTTTTTGGACTTCCCCTGTTCGACGATTTCGAGCGTCTGCAACGCCAGATGACCAACCTGCTGACCGGCGCGCCCGTCAGCATTCGCGCGGGCCGCTTCGGCGCGTTTCCGCCGATCAACCTGGGCAGCACGGACGATTCGGTGGAGATCGTCGCCTTCGCGCCGGGCATCGATCCCGCGAAACTCGAAGTGACGGTCGACAAGGGCCTGCTCACGATCAACGGTGAACGTGAAGCGGCGCCCGACGCGGAAGGCGAGAGCCGCAGCTACGCGCGCGAGCGTTTCACGGGCAGTTTCCGGCGCGCCGTCGAGTTGCCGCGCGATGCCGATCCCGACAACGTGCGGGCGCGCTACGTGAACGGTTGCCTGATCGTCACCGTGGGTAAGCGCGAATCGTCGAAACCCCGCTCGATTGCGATTCAGTGAGCATTGCGATTTTCATCAAGGAGCTTGCCATGAACGACAAAACTCAAGTGACCGAGCGCGACACGAGCGCAGTCGCTCAACGCACGGGCGAGCGCTCGTCGAAGACGCCGGCCGTCGTGCCCGCGGTGGACGTGGTGGAGGACAAGCACGGCATCACGCTGTGGGCCGACTTGCCGGGCGTCACGCGAGAAAAGCTCGACCTGCGCGTGGAAGGGCCGAACCTTTTCATCGAGGCCGAAGCCACCGTGCCCATGCCCGCCGAATTGCGCGTGCATCACACGGAGATGCAGCAGCCGCGTTTCGCGCGCGCGTTCACGCTGAGCGCCGACTTCGACACCGCGCAGATCGACGCCAGCCTGAAGGACGGCGTGCTCAAGCTGACGATTCCGCGCAGGGAAGAAGCGCGTCCGCGGCGCATCGACGTGAGCGTCGATTGAAGCCGGCGGCGCTAGTGCGTCGAGGCCGCCTCGTTGCGTAGTCTTAGCCGCGAGGCGGTGGGGTCCGTCGCAGGGTTTAACGCTGCGACGGACCGCCGCTCAACCGCGTCAACCGCGGCTTCCCCTTCCACCCGACACCCCCGATTCCCAGCCCGCCGACGCTGATCCAGCGCGGTCTTCTTCTCGCGGCCGATTCGCGGCCGATAACTGTCCTCTTTAGCAACACATTCCCCTTTTGCTTGCGCCAGCGTGCAACACCGCGAGGCACGCCGCGGCAAGCTGCCACACGAGCACCCCTGTTCCTTTTCACGCGCCGTCAAGGCTTCCCGAGACGCCGCGTCCCAATGGCATGCGACTTGCCTTGAACGGTCAGCAGCCAGTCTGCGTTCACTAGACGATGACGCCGCCCGCATGGCCTCGCGTCGAATAATTCCACAGCAATCTGCATGGGACCGGCGTCACGCTCCAAAGCGCGAACGCCGGTCCACACAGGAGACAAGGATGAAAGCACGTCCAATTTCGGCGACGCGGCCCACGGCGCTCGCGATGAGCATCGCCACGACGATCGGTCTGATGCTCGCCTCGGCAGCGGGATCAGCGGCGGGAGCGGCCGACTATCCGCCGGTCACGTACGAGCGGTTGACGGCGGCGCAGAGCGACCCCGGCTGGCTCACGTATTACCGCACCTACAACGGCCAGGCGCATTCGCCGCTCAAGCAGATCGACACGTCCAACGTGAAGGGACTCAAGCAGGTCTGGAGCTACAAGTTTCCGGCCGATCTGCAGCAAGGTTTCGAGGCGACGCCGATCGTCAATGGCGGCTATCTCTTCGTGACCACGCCGAAAGACAACGTGTACGCATTCGATGCCGCGACCGGCAAGCAGCTCTGGAAATTCGAGCCCAAGCTCGGCGCCGAGTCGTTCAAGACGGCATGCTGCGACGTGATCAACCGCGGCGTGGCGCTGTACGGCAAGAACGTCTATGTCGCGATGCTCAACGGCGAGGTCGTCTCGCTCGACGCGCAAACCGGCGCGCTCGCCTGGCGCAAGTCGATGTTCGAGCCGGGCCTCGGCTACGCGTTCTCCCTCGCGCCGCTCGCGCTCGACGGCGCGCTGGTGGTCGGCAGCGCAGGCGGCGAATACGGCGCGCGCGGCTTCATCGCCGCGCTCGATCCCGCCGACGGCAAGGTGCTGTGGAAGCGCTTTACCGTCCCCGCAGCCGGCGAGAAGCACGCCGACACGTGGCCGAAGGGCATGCAGGAGCATGGCGGCGCGCCGGCCTGGCTGACGGGCACTTACGACGCCGCATCGAAAACGCTCTACTGGGGCGTCGGCAATCCTGGGCCGTGGCTCGCCGATCTGCGTCCGGGCGACAACCTCTACTCCGACTCGCTGCTCGCGCTCGATCCGAAAAACGGCGATCTCAAATGGCACTACCAGTACACGAAAAACGATACGTGGGACTACGACGGCGTCAACACACCGGTGCTCGCCAATATCAAGTATCAGGACAAGGATTACGACGCGATCATCCACGCCGACCGCAACGGCTATTTCCATGCGATCGATCGCGGCACCGGCAAGCTGATCTACGCGAAGCCTTTCGTCAAGGCGACCTCGGTGACGGGCTATACGGAGGACGGCGCGCCGATCCAGGACAAGTCGAAGTATCCGAAGGCCGGCACGACGATCGAAACCTGCCCGAGTTTCCTCGGCGGCAAGAACTGGTGGTCGGTGTCATACGATCCGCAAAAGCACATCGCGATCGTGCCCGCGCTGCATGCGTGCATGTCGCTGTCCGGCAAGTCGGTCAATTACATGGAGGGGCTGCCGTATCTCGGCGAGGGCTTCGAGATCAAGCCGGAGCCCGGCAGCAAGGGTTATGGCGAGTTGCAGGCCATCGACGTCGATACCGGCAAGAAGCTCTGGAGCCACTGGAGCAAGCTGCCGTGGAACGGCGGCGTGGCGACCACCGCGGGCGGCCTGGCATTTAGCGGCTCGCTCGACGGCTACCTGTATGCGTTCGACGTGACGACGGGCAAGGTGCTGTGGAAAAGCCCGAAACTCGCGAGCGGGATCATCGCGCAACCGTCGGTGTTCGAGGTCGACGGCCGCGAGTACGTCGCGATCCTCGCCGGCTACGGCGGCGCCAATCCGATCTGGGGCGGCCCGATGTCCAAGGCGGCGGACAAGGTGCCACGCGGCGGCACGCTGTACGTGTTCGCGCTCAACAAGGGTTGAACTCCACATGGCCGCCGCGCCGGTTTGCGACACGCAGCTTGCGTGCGCCCTTCGATCGCGGCGGCCGGGCCTTTTCCGGAAAGCAGGATCATGAAGACTTCACTCCATTCGTTTGCTCTCGCCAGCGCGTTGCTGGCGACCGGCGCGCTCGCGCCTCAATCCGCTCTTGCCGGGACGGCCAGCGTGCGCGTCTGCACGTTCCCCGGCAGTCCCTCCACGGCGCTCGACGAGGCGGTGGCGCGCGAAGCGTTCCGCACCGCGGGCATCGCGCTGTCGCTCGCGCCGGGCGGCTTCGCCAGCAGCGACGACGACGGCGTGTCGCTGAAGGAACTCGACAAGGCGTTGGCGCGCAAATGCGACGTGATCGCGGGCTTCCCGCGCTCCGAGGTCGCGGACGGCGCCGCCGGCAAGCTCACGTTCTCGCGCGGTTATCTACAGTCGGGGTATGTGAGCGTCACGTCGCGCGGCTCCTCGGCGCAGGCCGGCGACGCCGAGGTGGTCGCGGCGACTTACGCGAGTCCCGCGCAACTGATCGCCGTGCAGCAACCCGGTGTCGAACTCGACCTGGAGAACACGGCGGAACTGACCGTCGACGCCGTGGCACGCGGACATGCGCGGCGCGCGATCGTCTGGTATCCGGCGGTCGTCGCTTATTCGATCGCGCATCCCGAGCGGCATTTCCAGATCGCCGGCACGCACTCGCCGTATGCGGACTGGCATCTGACCTTCGCGTTCGGCACGAACGGCGCCGCGTTGCGCCCGCGTATCGACGCCGCGCTGGAGAAAATGACGACCGACGGCAGGCTCGCCGCCTTGACCCGCGTATGGTGTCTGCCGGAAACGGCGCTGGCCGCCGCGCGACCGGCGGCCACGTTCGCCTATCGCGACGGCCCCGCACGCGGCAACGACGTCGGGCGGATGATGCGCGCGGGCGGCCGCGAGTCGCCGCAAGGCCGCTTCATCAAGGTCGATGCGAGCGCACCCGCCGAGGCGCCCGGCTTCGACCGCGCCCAGGTCGCGCACGGCAAGACGCTGTACTCCAGTTCGTGCGCGAAGTGCCACGGTCCCGATCTGCAAGGGCTGAATGCGCCCGCGCTGCGCGGGCCGTCGTTCGCGCCGGCCGCGAATGCGAAGCTCACGATCGGCGGGGTGTACGGCTACATGGCGAGCAATATGCCGGCGGATCGTCCCGGCAAGATGAAGCCGCAGGATTACGCCGACATCATGGCGTTCCTGCTGTATTCGAACGGCTATGGAGCCGGCAAGACGAAGCTGACCGACGACGCCGCGAAAGCGTCGACGACGCCGCTCAACGCGCGCGCCGCGCAATAGTGCGAAGGCCCGGCGCTCGCCGTGTGGGTGTGCGGCGAGCGCCGGGGGTCGGGTTCAAGAGCGATTGCGTGTTAGAGAAGATGCCGTGCGCGGCGCATGAAAACACACGCGATGCGAGAGGTCGGGTGAGCCTTATCAACAGCCATGACGACCTGCAAGAGCAAAGACCGCTCGGCCCTCCCACGATGCCCGCATCAGCCCCTGTCAATCGAGTCAATCGAGCCAGCCGCGTTGCCGTGCATGGTCGATGAAACGATAGATATCGGCGGCCAGATCGGACGCCCGAAACAGATCCTCCAGTTCACCGATGATGTCGTCCAGTTCGCGCGTGCCATCGCAGCGCGAGAGAATTTCGCCCGCGCTCGGGTTGAGCGTCACCCGACCTTCGGGATGGAGCAACACATAGGCATGCTGCCCGGCTTCCCATTGCAGGCGGAATATCGCGCGCAGGCGCGGCCGCAAGCTGAGGTAGCGCCGGATGTTCGGGGCGGTCATGGGAAGCGGGGTGTGGCTGAACGATGAGCAGGGCGCCGCCGCGCACGATGACGACTTGCAACGTGCGCGCGGCGCTTCATCGTTGCTTCAGCGAACGGCGATGTACATCGTGACTTCAAAACCGAAGCGCAGATCGGTATAGGCGGGGGTGGTCCACTGCATGGCTGTCTCCTTGGGTATGGCATGTGATGGGAAAAACCGCATGGTTGAAGCTAAGCGGCCGCGTCATTAAACGCAATGTCCATGCCGGATGGAGCGAAACGGAGCATCGAAGCGGTTAGCCGCGCAGCGATGACGCGGCCGTTGGAATCAACGCGGCATCAACCGCTTTTGCCTGCTGCTTGCGCGGATCTGGCGCATCGAACAGCGCAGCGCTGAACCGCGCGCTGTTCAATCGAAGAACACGCCTGTTGCAATATGGAACACCGTTGAACACGTGCCGTCGCGCCACGTCCGTACCGCTCGGTCCGTTGTCAGGCCTCGCCCGCGGTGCCGTCCGTGCTGGCTAGCGCCGGCAATTTGCGGTAGATGGTATTGCGCGACACGCCCAGCGCGCGGGCCGCCGCCGACACGTTGCCGCGATGCTGCGCGATGGCCGCGGCGATCGCGCTGGTGGTGACGTCGCGCAAGCGCTCGCCCTGCAAGGGAGCGGCTTCGGCGGGGCGCGCGCTGGGCGACGGGGCGCTGCGCAAGTCGTCGAAGAAGTCGTCGGGCAAGTGCTCGCGGCGAATCTCGCCGTCCTCGTCCACCATTGCGGCCGCGGTGCGCAGAAGATTGCCGAGCTGACGAAAGTTGCCCGGCCACGCGCACTGCTCGAACAGCGCCATCACGTCGGCGGCGACGCTCAGACGCCGGCCGTCGGGCTCATCGAGCGATGCGCAATGCAGCATCTTCTGGATCACGGCTAGCAGGTCCGTGCGCTCGCGCAGCGGCGGCAGTTTCACCACCAGACCGTTCAGGCGGTAGTACAAGTCCTCGCGGAAACAGTTCTGCGCGATCATCTCGCGCAGATCGCGATGGGTCGCGCAGATGATCGCGATATCCACGGGAATCGATTTGGTCGAGCCGAGCGGATTGACGAGACGCTCCTGCAACACGCGCAGCAGCCGCACCTGGAGCGGGTAGGGCATGTCGCCGATCTCGTCGAGAAACAGCGTGCCGCCGTTCGCCTGCAGCAGCTTGCCGGCCGCGCCCTTGCGGCGCGCGCCGGTGAAGGCGCCTTCTTCATAGCCGAACAGTTCGGATTCGATCAGGCTTTCCGGTATCGAAGCGCAGTTCACCGCGACGAACGCCCCCGACCTGCGCGGCGAATCGTTGTGGATCGCCTGCGCGAGCAGTTCCTTGCCGGTGCCCGTCTCGCCGGTGATCAGAATGGGGATGTCCTTGCCGAGCACCTTGCGGACCTTGGTGATGACCGTGGCAATCTGCGGATCGCCGGTGTCCAGATAGCTCAGTCTCGACAGCGCGCCCGCGGCCACCGCCGGCGGCGGCGCGTCGGGGCGCGGCGCGGGCTTCTCCGCGCGCGGCGCAGGCGGCGGCACGCCGTCCTCGGCGAGCGTGGCGCGGCGGAATTCGACGCGCGCGCAAACCACCGCGCCGTTATGCAGGTTCAACGACAGATTCCGGTCGCCGCCCGCACGCAGACGGTCGATCAACTGCGGACTCGTCAGGCCGAACAACGAGAACAGCGTATGCGCGCGCAAGGCGGTGAGCGGCAGGCCCAACTGGAATTGCGCGCTGCGGTTGGCGGACAGGAAGCGGCCATCGCAGGTGAACGCGGCGATGCCTTCCATCAGCGTGCCGAGAAACTCCGGCCGGCCGTGAAAGGCGATCCGCAAGGTCTCGCGGAAGGTATTGGTGAACAGATGATTCTCGATCATCTGCACGGACATCTTGGCGAGCGCCATCGTGTGTTGATGGTAGCTGCGATGGTCGCCGCTCACGTCGAGCACGCCGATCAGATCGCCATATGGATCGAGGATCGGCACGCTCGAACAGGTCAGAAAGCGGTTGGCCGCCAGATAGTGCTGCTCGCCATGCACGACGGTCGGCGAGCATTCGGCGATCGCGGTGCCGATCGCGTTGGTGCCCTGGCGGTCCTCGGCCCAATTCGCGCCGGGGCGCAGCGCCACTTTCTCCGCGCGGCGCAAAAACTCGTCGTCGCCGATCGAATGAAGAATCAGCCCTTCTGCGTCGGTCAGCACGATCATGCTTTGCGTGTTGACGATCTGCTCATGCAGCGTTTCCATCACCGGCGTGGCATGCGCGCACAGAATGCGGCTCTGTTCCAGCCGCAACGCGAGTTCGGCGGCCGGCAGGACGTCGTAGTCGGGCCGCATCAGGGAACTGAGGCCGAACGTCTGCGAACGCTCGTGGGACTTCTGAATGGATGGCGTGAGCCAGCCCGCTTCATGCGGGGCGATTGGGGTCATGGCGTGATGAACGGCATCGCGCATTTGTCTCCTCCTGCTGGTCAGGTCTGGTCGATCGCCAGAACCGTATGGGCACATCGCTTAAAGCAAATCGCGCGCCAGTTCGCGATTTTTTGGGCCGCGTAATGCTGGTTCATGCGCGGCCCATGCGTTGCATGTTGTTCCTGAACGCAACCCAGGGATTGACCTGAATCAACGCAGCGCGCATTGAATGCGCCCGAGGCGGGGCGCTCAATGCTAACGCTGCGTCGATGAGGTGCCCGTCGAGATGCCGGCCCGTCGCTACGCGGAGATCAATGCCGTGATCTGCTCGGCGCTGAGCGCGTTGCGATAGACGCGGAACTCGTCGATCGAGCCGTTGAAATACGGATCGGCGAATTGCGAACGGCCGATCCAGTTCTGGCTCGTGCTTTCCAGGCGGAACGGCGCGAACGACATCGCCGTGTTGGTGCCGATCGCGGCGCCGTTCAGGTACAGCGTGCCGACGCCGCCCGACAGCGTCACCGCGACGTGCGCCCATTGTCCGGTGGGCAGGGCCACATTGCCGTTGATATCCTGCTCGCCGGCCCCACCGTTCAAGGTGATCGCAAAGCGCGCGAGCCCGTTGTTGGCGCGTGGCGTCAGCATCATGTAGCGGCCCGTGCCGGCGCCGAAATCGAACACGCGCTCCCAGGTTCGCGCCGCGTTCCAGTAGACCCAGGCCGCGATCGTGAAGTCGGCTACGTCGGCGACCAGATCGACGGGCAAGCTGACATAGCCGGTGCTGCCGTCGAGCGAAACGGCATTGCCTTTCTTGCCGGGCACCCGGCTCGCCCCGCCGACGAGCGTGCCGGCATGGCCGTTGCCGCTCGAATCGGCCGCGCTCGTGCCGCTCGTTTCGTCGAAGGCGAGCCACGTTTGCAGTTGCACCGCGGTGACCGCCACCGCCTCGTTCGACGCGGCCGTTTCGCCGGACGGCGTCGTGGCCGTGACGACGTAGTACCAGGTGCCGGCCGCCACGGCGCTGTCCGTGTAACTGAGCAGATCCGTGACGCCGCTCGCGATCGACGTGTACGGACCGCCCGCCGTGCTGCCGCGCTTCACGTTGTAGCTCGTCGCATAGGCGGTTCCCCACCACGACAGGATGACTTGCCCCGCGCTGACGGTCGCGGTGAGTCCGCTCGGCGCTGCGCCGCTCGCGATCGGATCGCGCGTGCAGGTGAGGGTGCCGTAGCCGAGCTGGTCGTAACCGCCGCTGTTCGGGCCGTAGTTGCCGCCGCCGCCTTCCGGTTGAACCAGCGCCGCGAATTTCTGCGTGTACGGCGCGGCCAGGCCCTTGCGGTTGACGTAGTGGTTATAAACGAGCGCCCAGCAGGGCCGGATCGTGCCTTGAGAGGCTGTCGAGAACACCGTCTGATTGACGTTGTCGACATTGTTGTAGCGCACATAGGGCACGGTGTAATACGTCGTGCCCGATTCGATCAGGTTGCCTTTGGCGACGTATTCCGCGCCCATCAGGAAGCGGTTGTTGTCGTAGCCGTAGAGGTCCACGCCCTGGTTCCAGGCCATCTCGCAGATCGCGCCGCCGAGCGCGATGCCGAGCGTGTTGTGCCCCTGGTCGCGTCCCGATTCCTGCCATTGCCCGAGATAGCCGGGGTGCACGTAGTACACCGCGTTGAAGATCGCGCCGTTGCCCGCGCCGCTCTTGAAGTAGGACACGGCTTCGTCGAACAGGGCCTGGTCGTCGCATAGCACGCCGATCGCCATGATCGACGCCATGTTGCACAGATCCCAGTTGGCCCAATAGTGGGTCGCCTGGGTGTTGTTGTGCCGGTTGAGGAAGTCGTGATTGATCGGATAGAAGATGTTGCGCATCATCGCCTGGAAGCGCGCGAGGTCGGCGGCGGCCCAGCCTGAATACGTGCGCATGATTTCGCCGGCGTTGGCGAATTCATAGCCGTAGATGCCGGCCGCGAGATCGACGTCCGTGGAGCCGCCGAGGCCGGTCAACGTCGAGGACCACGCGTTCATGATCTGCACCGACTTGTCCGCATACGCCGTGTTGCCCGTCACTTTCCAGCGCAGCGCGCACGCGTAGGCCGCCGCGATGTCGTTGAACAGCAGCGAGTAGTTCTGCGGGTGAACGCCGTCGTCGCCGCGGTAGACCACCGCTTGCGGACGCGGCGTCCATGACAGGCTCGCGTGACTGTTCGCGATCAGGATGTTCCAGCTGTCGACCCACGGAGACGCCTGCGCCGCGACCTTCTGGCTCATCCGGTCGAAGTCGGCCTGGGTATGCAGCAGGCCGGGATGCACGAACGCGCCGGATGACGCGCTGTTCGCCACGGCTTGCAGCGACCGCGGCGACGATTGCGCCGATGATTGGGTCGACGACTGCGCCGAGGTCGCCGCGGACGCGCCGCCTTCCGCGCCGCCGCCGCAGGCGGACAGCGCCAACGCGCCGAGGCTGTAGAGGAAGGTGCGGCGCGACATGCCTTCGGCGATGTCCGCCTCGTTGGCGAGGCTCTCCGATGGTTCAAACCACGGATCAGGCGAAGCTGAATTCATGTGTGCCTCTGGTGCAACGGCCTTGCTCGATTTCGCCCGCTTCATGCGCTTCTCCGCTCCTGATTAGGACGGCTCCGGGGTGGGTTCATGAACCCTTGCGGTGGCCGCCGATGGTTGGCAAACGTTTGCTCTTGCGGCCGCGATCCGTGTTGCCGGCATGCGCCGGCGAACGACATCATCGTGGCTTATTCGTGCTGCGGTTTAGTGACTCGCGATTTGCGACATACGCGTTAATTCGTATAAAACTGATTTGCCGGCATTCGCTTTCCATTCGCTTACATGAATGCGCGGCTCGTGCTGCTGCGATGAATGGAATTCGGATATCGCTCCAATCCTGTCGAGCGATAAGAGGCGCGTATCCCAAGCGCGTATCCAAGGTAGACGGCCACGACGAGGGGTTCTGAAGAGCAAAGCCGGGCGCTATTTTATTGGATCGGGCCGGTCGCCGGTTTTCAATTGCATTAATACAAAGGCGCAATGAAAAAAACAGGGATTCCCTATATGGGAATCAGGATTGCCTTACACGGAAAACCGGCAAATTGCTCCGCGATGCGACGATCGCATCGAGCTTCGTGAGGTCATCGGGGAGACGCCATGGCCTGCCGGTTTCGCGTTCTTTCCGGCGCATGCCGACTATGTTGATATCGGTCAAGCGAAATCAGCCCGCGAGAGCGATGATGTCTTTATCACTCCGTCCAGGCTCCGTGGAGGGCATCATGGTCCGCTCAGAAAGCAGAATCGTTTTTTCGGCCATTGCCGTATTCGTGGCGTTGGCGGGCATTGCTGCGTCGATCCGCGGTTTGCTGTTCGATGCGCCGCAGTTCTTCCACTACGGTGTCGCGGCCGTGATTGGCGGTGTCGCGTGCTTTGTGCTCTTGCTCAATCCGACGCGCAACGGCGATACGTAAACGTAGGGTAAGCGCGGTGGTCGGCACCGCGCCGCGAGCGGGTGGCCGGCGCCAGCCGGCGTTTTACGCTGCTTCGTTACGCTTCCTCGCCGGCAGCGAACAAGCCGTGTTCCGGCTGCGCCTGCTCGTTGTCGACACACTGCACATGCCAGTGGCCGGTCATCAGGAGGCGGCCGCGTTCCGCGCAGCACTGCGCGCGTCCGGTCTCGCCTTCGAACGGCCCGCTGCGGTCTTTCAGATCGAGGCCTTCGAGCACGCAGAGGGGCGACGCATCGCGCGGGCCGCACATAAGGGTATTGCCGCCATCCACCTGCAGCGTGCCCCATTCGGGCAGGTCGAGCCCGTGGTGGCCTTCGCGCGACCATTGCCGCGTGTCCTTGTCCAGCCAGAGGATTGCAAATGCCATCGGGTGGGTGCAGTCGAAGGCGTCGAGGTGGACAGTGAGGCGCATGAAAATTCTCCGAAACGGGCGGTCCGGTTCAGGCGGAGCAGACCGCGGAAGTCATGATTCAAAAGCGGGTCATTGACTCAACACCCACTGCACCAGCGTGTGCGCATCCTCCGGGGACAGCGGGCCGCCGCGATCGGCCGGCAGCGGCATCGGCGTATCGCCCCAATGCGCCTTGCCGCCGAGCCGCAGCTTGTGTTCGAGCATGAACTGCGCGTTCGGCACGTCGCGGTAGCGCTCGGCGATCTGCTGAAACGACGGCGCGAGGAACGGCGCATCGCGCGTGTGACAAAACATGCAGTGATGCTGATCGACCAGCGCGGCGGGCTCCGGCGCGGCGGCGGCCAGCACGAACCCGGCACGTGCCACCAGATAGTTTCTGGACAGGACGTTCACGGCACGCGCTCCTTGGCGACGGGGATGAACCCAGTGTAAGGGCCGCGCTCCGGGTGCGATTGACCTCGGTCAACGAGGACGCAGGGCCTGAGTTTGACGAATCGCGCCAGGCTCCTATGCTGATGACAGGCGGTGCGGGGCGACCCACGGACCGGGCCGCCTCGACGCGTGGTGCGCGATGCGCGGGTGGGCGGAGACGCCGCTTAAGCCTCGCATCCTGCGCAAGGAACCAGGTGGTGATGATGAAGATTCATTTTCCCGAGGAACGTCCGGAATATTGCGCGCGCGATCTCGTCGTCGCGTTTCCGGCCGAGGTGGATGGCGTGCGCGTGCAGTGCGCGATCACCGCGGAAGCGCTCGAGGATCATTTTGGCGCCGCGTCGCTGCGTGAGGACGATCTGATCGCCGCATTCGACTCGAACCGGCATCCGATCGAACACGCGGCAAGGCAACTGCTGAACGAAATCGGCGCCAAGCCGGTGCTCATGCACAGCGGGTATTTCCGCTTTTGCGACTGACTTCGCGTGAGGCGGCCGGACGCGCGGCCTGTTTCAATGCGTTGGGATGCGTTTCGATGCGCCGGCAGCCGCCCCGGTTCGAGGAGACTTTGATGCGTGCGATGGTATTCGACGGCAGCGCGTCGTCGCTGCATGAGCGGGATATGCCTGATCCGACGCCGGGCCCTGGGCAGATCCTGATCGATGTTCATACCTGCGGCGTGTGCCGCACCGATCTCCATCTGATCGACCATGAGCTGGAGCACCCAAAACAGCCCGTGATTCCGGGCCATGAAATCGTCGGCACGGTGGCCGAACTCGGCGCGGGCGTGGCGGGCTTCGCCGTCGGCGACCGGGTTGGGGTGCCGTGGGTGGGCCGCACCTGCGGGCATTGCCGCTACTGCCTGTCGGCGCGCGAAAATCTCTGCGGCGAGGCCGGCTTCACCGGTTATACGATCGACGGCGGTTACGCCGAGCGCACCGTCGCCGATAGCCGCTACTGCTTTCATCTGCCGGAGCACTACACGGATATCGAGGCGGCGCCGCTGCTGTGCGCCGGCCTGATCGGCTATCGCACCTTGAGCATGGCGGGCGACGCGCGGCGGATCGGCATCTACGGTTTCGGCGCGGCGGCGCATATCGTCGCGCAGGTCGCGCGTCATCAGCAGCGCACGGTGTACGCGTTGACGCGTCCGGGCGACGATGCGGCCCGGCAACTCGCGCTGCGTCTCGGCGCGGCCTGGGCGGGCGGCAGCGATGAGACGCCGCCCGACGAACTGGATGCCGCGTTGCTGTTCGCGCCGGTCGGCGCGCTTGTTCCGCAAGCCCTGCAAGCGGTGGCGAAAGGCGGTGTGGTGGTGTGCGGCGGAATTCACATGAGCGACATTCCGTCGTTCCCGTACGCGTTCCTATGGGGCGAGCGGCGCGTGGTGTCGGTCGCCAATCTGACGCGCGACGACGGGCTCGCCTTCATGCGCATCGCGGACGAGACGCGCCTCGCGATCGAAACGACGACTTATCCGCTGACGGATGCCAACCGCGCGCTGAGCGACCTGCGTGACGGCAGACTGACGGGCGCGGCCGTGCTCAGCATTCGCTAGCGTGAGCGGTTCGGGCGTGGTCCGCGTCGCCCCGCGTTTTGCGGTGCGTTCGGGCGAAAACCGCACTGCGGATCAAACCCGGAATCACACCCGCACGAGGCCCGCGTGATCCACGATCCGGATATCCTTGCCGCGTATGTCGACCAGTCCGTCGCGCTGGAACCTGGAGAGCATCCGGCTCACCGTTTCGAGCTTGATGCCCAGGTAGCTGCCGATTTCCTCGCGTGTCATGCGCAGATGAAATTCCGCCGGCGAATACCCGCGCAGTCGCAGGCGGTCCGACATATTCAGCAGGAACGTCGCCACCCGCTGATCGGCGGACATGGTGCCGAGCAGCAGCATCTGTGACGATTCGCGCACGATCTCGCCGCCCATCATCCGGTGCAGGTGCTGCTGGACGGCCTTGACCTCGCGGCACATGGCTTCGAGCAGATGGAACGGGATGATGCAGACCTTGCTGTCCTCGAGCGCCACGGCGTCGCAACTGTGGTGGCCGGAGCACACCCCGTCCAGCCCCAGCGAGTCGCCGGCGAGATGAAAACCGGTCACCTGCTCGCGGCCGTCGCGATGCATGACGACCGTCTTGAACGAGCCGGCGCGCACCGCATAGATGCTCTGGAACGAATCGTTCGCGCGGTAGAGGGTCTCGCCCTGTTTGATGGTCCGCGACGGGCAGATGAGCGATTCCATCCGTTGCAATTCCTCGGATGTCAGCCCTTGCGGCATGCAGATCGAGCGCATCGAGCAGGCCGTGCAACGTACCGCGTCGTTGCGCGGCGCCCGCGCGGTTGCCGGCTCGGCTGCGGGAGCGGGCGAGGCTTGCCGGGTCTTAAGCGAAGGCGACGTGACGGAATAGACGGCAACGTCAGACATGATGTGCTCCAGGTTGAGGAAGGGTGCGCGCGCGATGTTCGCCGGCGATCCGCTGGATCGCGTTGCGCGCTAGATTGAATTCGCTGGTCTTGTCGAAAAAGTAGTGAGCGCCGCTCGCGAGGCATGCGCTCCGGAACCAGGCGCCTGAACGGTTCGTCAGCACCATGACGATCACATGCGGCATGCGTTGGGCAAGCAACGCGAGCAACTCCATGCCGGTGCCGCCGTTCAGATGCAGTTCCGTCACGACCAGATCGACCGCGCCGGCGGCGATGCCCGCGAATGCCGCGCCGGGCTCCTCGGCTTGGCCGA
Source organism: Paraburkholderia terricola (assembly GCF_003330825.1). Lineage (NCBI taxonomy): Bacteria > Pseudomonadati > Pseudomonadota > Betaproteobacteria > Burkholderiales > Burkholderiaceae > Paraburkholderia > Paraburkholderia terricola. Next base: position 1,997,613 of record NZ_CP024941.1, on the reverse strand, counting down.
CGATCTCGACGCCGTCGAGCGCGCCGAACAGCGCGGCGATACGGTGCCGCACCAATGCGGCATCGTCGACGAGAAAGACGCGCAGCGCGGGGTGGTCAGTGCTTGAGTTCATGGCTCGAAGTATCGGTCGCGCCATATCTAAATGAAATCGGCGTCGAATGAACTTCGAGTAGGCGAGAGGGAGGCGCTGTAGGGCGTTTCCTACAGCGGGTGTGGAGCGGAGCGGGGATCGGCGAGTGGGCTAAGTGGGCAGAGTGCGCGGTGGGCGCGGTGGGTCGCGATGGGCGGCAGGAGCGAAAACGCGCGGCGGCGGGGTCCGTGCGCGTCGTGACCCGCAAGCCGATGCGAGTCACGCGGGCGTTTAGATGTCGTCCTCGTCGCTGACCAGCTTGTGACGCATCGCATAGCGCACCAGTGCCGCGTCGTGCGGCATCTGCATTTTCTCGAGGATCCGCGTCTTATAGGTGCTCACGGTCTTGGCGCTCACGCACAGTTCGGCCGCGATCTCGGTGATCGTCTGACCGGTGGCGATGCGCTTCAACACGTCGAATTCCCGATCGGACAGACGCTGATGCGGCAGCAGATCGGTGGGTTCGTTCAGGCTCTGCGCGAACCGCTCGGCCATCGCGAGGCTCACGTAGACACCGCCCGCGGCGACCTTGGTCACGGCGGCCACCAGCTCGGCGCTCGCGCTTTCTTTCGTCAGATAACCGGACGCGCCCGCCTTGAACGCGCGCACCGCGTATTGCTGCTCGGCGTGCATGGTCAGCACGAGAATGCGCAGCGTCGGCTTTTCTTCCTTGATCTGCTTGATCAACTCGACGCCGTTGCGGCCGGGCATGGACAGATCGAGCACCAGCACGTCGGCGGCCCGCTCGCGGATCAGCGCGACGGTGCTCGGGCTGTCGTTCGCTTCGCCGACCACTTCGAAGCCGCTTGCGCCCTCCAGGATATGGCGCAGACCGTCGCGCACCAGCGCATGGTCGTCGGCGATCAGGACGCGGGTCATGTTTGCATCTCCTGCATTTGCACGGTTTCCGCCGGAATGGTGACGCTCAGCACGAAGCCTTCGCCTTGCGCCGTATGAATGTCGACTGCGCCGCCGAGCATGTGCGCGCGTTCGCGCACGCCGAGCAAGCCGAACGACTTGCCGGCCGGCTCGGCTGCCTGCTGCGCGCCCTGGCCGTTGTCGGCGATGCGCAGCACGAAGGTCTGTTCCGCCGCGCGCAGGCTCAGCGTGACCAGCGTGGCGTCGGCATGGCGCGCGACATTGGTGAGCGCTTCCTGCACGATGCGGAACAGCGCGGTGGCGCCCGCCGGCGTGAAGCGCGCGTCGCCGGTTTCGATGTCGCGCTCCACGTCGATGCCGTAGCGGTTGGTGAAGTCGTTCGCGAGCCATTCGATCGCGGGAATCAGTCCGAGGTCGTCGAGCATGACCGGCCGCAGATCGGCGGCGATGCGCCGCACCGAGGCCACCGTCATGTCGATCAGCCGGCGCATGCCTTGCAGTTGTTCACGCACCGGCGCGCTCGCCGACGCATCCAGCGCCTGTTCGACCGACGAGATGTCCATTTTCAGCGCGGTGAGTTGCTGGCCGAGATCGTCGTGCAGTTCGCGCGCGATGCGCGTTTTCTCGTCTTCACGGATGTTCTGCAAATTGGCCGACAGTTCGCGCAGCTCCTCGCGCGCCTGCTGCTGCGCGCGCTCCGCCCTGACGCGTTCCGTGACGTCACGCAGCATCACCGTGTAAAGGCGCGTGTTGCCGTCGCGGATCTGCGAGATCGACGCCTCCAGCGGGAATTCCTCGCCGTTGGCGCGCAAGCCCGATAACAGCCGCTGCCTGCCCATCTGCCGGTCCGACACGCCTGTCTCGCCGAACTGCTCGACATGCCGCGCATGAGCCGCGCGAAACCGTTGCGGGATGAAGCGGTCGAGCGAGGAGCCGATCGCGTCCATGGCGGAACAGCCGAACACCTGTTCCGCCATCGGATTGAAGATGACGATGCGCTGCTGTTCGTCGATGGTGATGACCGCTTCCATCGAGGAGCGGATGATCGCCATCATGCGAGCCTCGTTCACGCCGGCGTGGCTGCTTCCGGGGCTTGCCTCGCTGTGTGCGGACGACCCGTCGCGACGCGCGCGCACGAGCAGGAACGCGCTCGTGGCCAGAAGCAGGGCGGCGGCGACGCAAATGAACAACACCGGGTCGAACCAGCGCCGCGCCGCCAGCATCGCGGCCAGCGTCACGACGAACGCGGCCGTGGCCGCGACTGCGGGCCGGGCCGCCAGCGAGCCCAGACGCTCGCGTGAAACGGCACTGGGCGGCAGGGGCGTCTTACCGCTAACGGGCATGTGCGCCTCTTTGGAATGACAACGGACAAGAATGGGGCGCGCCGCCCGACGAGGTCGGTGCAGCGGTGCGCGCGGCAAACACGCTGGTTCCGGGTGATTCCGTGATTCATGTGGCCGCAGGCCGCGGAAACACCGCGCGGAAAGTGTGTGTTTGCGTTCATTGTCCGTGAAACGCCCGCTTCATGCCAGCGCGAGCGCATAGCCCGAGCCGGGCAGCGGCATGGGCGCTGTCGTCGAGATGCGCCAGCAGCGTTGTGCGGTTCATGACGGCTCCTTGACCGATTCGCTCGCGGGCGGGGTGGCGTCAGCCGCGCTCGCCGCGGGCGATGCGCAATGCGCGGAGATCAGCAGCACCGGACGGTTGGCGATGCGCACAAAACGTTCGGCGACGCTGCCGAGCATCAGCCGCCGCACGCCGCGCCGGCCGTGCGTGCCCATCACCACGAGGTCGGCGTCGAACTCGTCCGCGGCGAGCCGGATGCGGTGCGCGATGTCGTCACCCGTCAGGTCGGTTTCGATCATGCGCGGCGAGCCTTTCACGCCCGCGCCGGCCATTCGCGCGGCGGCGTCGGCGAGCACGCGCGCGCTTTCCTCGACGAGCGCGTTGCGCACGTAGGACGGGTCATAGGCGGGCACGTCGTAGACCATCAGCGGCACGTCGACCACGTAGAGCGGCTGCAGTTGCGCGCTCGACTCGCGCGCCAGTTCGACGGCGGCAGCCAGCGCGCGCGACGAGGTGTCGCTGCCGTCGACGGCGACCAGAATCCTGTTGTACATGGCGAACACTCCTGAACGGGAAAGCAATCTGCCGTGCTCAATGCGACATCAGCACGGGCACCGTCATCGACTTGAGGATCGTGCGCGTGGCGCCGCCCATCATGAGTTCACGCCAGCGGGCATGGCCGTAGGCGCCCATCACCAAGAGATCGACGCCGCCGTCGGCGACCTGCGAGAGCAGCACCTCGCCGACCGAGCCGCCCGCTCCGGTTTCGGTATCGGCGACCTCGACCTTCACGCCATGCCGCGCGAGCACCGTGGCGATGTCCGCGCCGGGAAGACGGATGCGCTCGTCATCGTGCCGGCCCGCGTGCATCCCGTTCACGGTGAGGATCGTGGTGCTCGCCGCCGCGCGCAGGAACGGCAGCGCGTCGTGCACGGCGCGCGTGGCTTCGCGGCTGCCGTCCCACGCGACCAGAACCCGGTTGCCCGTGGCTCTGTCATTGCCCGCATACGGCACCAGCAACACCGGCCGGCCGCTCGTCAGAATCAGGTTTTCCGGAAAGAAGTCGCCGACATACGACTCGGGATCGGCGGGGTTGTCCTGGCCGGCCACGATCAGGTCGGCGCAGCGGCCCGCGCGCGGAATCGCGAGACTCGCGGGCGCGTCGATGGCGATCCACTCGCCGGGCACCTCGGCGCGCCGGAGTTCGGCGTGAAAGAGGCGCTCGAGCGCCGCGCGCCGCTCGGTGCGCCGCGCTTCCTGCTCCCGGTAATACTCCGCGGTTCCTGCTATCACATGGAGCGAACGCGGATCCGGTGAGAACACGGCATAGGCGCCCGTCAGATGCGCGCCGAACTGTTTGGCGAGCCGCAGGGCGATTTCGAGCCGCGGATGCGCGCGCTCGCTGGTGTCCAGGTGAACAACGATGGTTTTGTAGTTCATGACAGTCGCTCCGGAAAGAGACGGTGACGCACGGATCGTTGAGCCTGAGTCCAGCAACGATCGCGGCGGCCCCGTTGATGCAGATCAATGGCGGCAGGGGCGGCGCGCATGGCCCGCTCAGTGCCCGCGCAACGCGGACGCCGCGCCGTACACCACGCGCGCATCGTGCTGGCCTTTGTACACGGGCGGCGCCGACCGGTTCAAACCGAGCAGCGTATAAACGGCGGTCTGCGCGGACCGAACCGAATATTCGACGGTGAACACGACGTCGTTCGGCAGCTCGCAAAACTGTCCGATGAACGCGAGGTTCGCCCAGCCCTCGGGCACGACTTGCGGCCGGTCGCCGCGCTTGCGCCGCAGGAACTGGCTGGTCACGAACGGCATCAGGCACGGAATGCAGATCGCGTCGTCGAGAATGCGCGCGGCTTCCGCCTGAATGTGCAGATGGCCGAGCAGCTCCGTCATGATCTCGCGGCCCGTGCACTCGGCCATCGGCTTGCCGACGAAGTTGCCGGGCCGGTCGATGAAGAGCCCGTAACCCCAGAACACCTGGACGTCCTTCGGCTGGCCGATGAAATGCGGCTGGTGAGGCAGCACGATCGAGGCGAGCCAGTTCGATTGCGGGAAGGTGATCAGGCCGCCTTCGCCGGGCACGTTGCCGGTCAGATCGCGGACCAGCCGGAACAGCGTCGGATCGCGCAGCGTCGCTGTAAAGGACAGCCATTTGGATTCGTCGACATGATCGGCGAACACCGAGGGATGGCCGAATTCGGCTCGTCCGGCCGCGATGGTTTTCCACAGCGCCCATGCGCCGCTGCTGTCGGCATGATCGAACACGGCCGGGCGGTGCGTGCCGCCGAGGCTCGATCCCGCCGTCATCGAGCCGAGCGTGACGATGACCTTGTCCGCCGCGCCGACCGGAATCTCCAAGCGCCGCTTGTCGTGTTCGCAGACGATGCCCGACACGCGGTTCAGTTCGCCGCTTTCGTCATACCGCAGATCGACGACGCGCGTGTTGGCGCGAAACGCCACGCCATGCTCGTCGAGCCATTTGCGCAGCGGCCGCACCATCGAATCGTACTGGTTGTAGACCGTGCGCATGATGCCGTGCAACTGGTTGAAGCCCGAGGTCATATGCGCGAAGCGCAGCAGGTAACGGCGGAATTCGGCGGCGCTGTGCCACGGCTGGAAGGCGAACGTCGTGCACCACATGGTCCAGAAGTTGGTGTCGAAAAAGTCCGGTTCGAAGTGGTCGGAAATGCGGCTGTCGCCGAGCAGAATTTCCGGTTCGAGCGACAGGCGGCCGAGCGTCAGCAGATGCGTGTCGGCGAGCCCGTAGGCGGGCGCGTCCTCGCGCCGGCCGTCGCGCACGAGCCGCGCTTTCGACGAGGTGCGCAGCGTCTCGTTCCAGTCGAAGATTTCCTTGGTGACGCTGCCGTGGCCGTCGAGCGTGGGAATCGAATCGAACAGGTCGTAGGTGCACAGATACTTGCTTTCGAGCATGCGACCGCCGCGCACGACGTAGCCTTCCCGCGACGAACCGGTGCCGTCGAGGCTGCCGCCCGGCTGGTCGAGCGCTTCGAGAATCGTGATGCGGCAGCCGGGCATATCGGCGTCGCGAATCAGAAACGCCGCGGCCGCTAGCGACGCGATACCGCCGCCGATCAGATAGACATGGCCGGCGGCGCTCGCGTCGTCGCGAGCCTGATCCGCGAGCGGATGAGCAGGGAGAGAGTTGGAGTCGTTCATGTGATGCTCCCCGAAGGGTGATGGCCGTTGACGTATTACCCGGACCATACGCGCGCGGCGCAAAGGCGCGTTGCGTTGGATCAACCGGAGCGCGACCCGCGCTCGCCAGTGCGGTGCGCGTGATCCGTGCTTGATCCACGCTCACGCCGCCGGATTCCGCCCGCGGCATTCCGCGCCCGCGTTCGCGTTCGCACAGGCGCTGCGCGGCACTGCCGCGCCGTTGACGCATGTCAATCGCATGGCGCGAATAGCGCCGATCATGTATTCATCGGCTCGCTGTCGTTCGCGGCTTCCGTTCTGGCGACTGACGCCGCGACGGCCGATGAGTATCAAGGCACGCTCGGAGGCGGCATGGGAATCGATATGCAGATCGTGTACTTCGGGTTTGCGGGGTCCGCGCAAATCGAGGCCGAAGCCGCCGTTCAGTTCGTGCGGCTCGAGCGCTTCGGCAAATCCATTTCTGGTTGCCATCTCGCGATCGAGGCGATTCGCGAGCGTGCGCCGGATGGCACCTCACGCGGCGTGTTCGACGCCACACCGAATCACCTCATGTTCGATGCGCGACTCGATCTGGTTCTGCGCAACGGCGAACTGGTGCCGCTCGAACATCGGCAGAGCGCCGACCCCGACGCCGCCGTGCGCGCGGCTTTCGATGCGGCCGAACGCCTGCTCGAACGCGGCGTTACGCGGGTCTGATCGTCCAACGCCTGTCGCAACGTTTTATTCCTAGTCCCGGAGGCAGTCATGTATTCGAACATCGTGGTGGCCATCGACGGCAGCGCAGCCGCGAAGCGCGCGCTCGCCGAGGCGGTTCAGCTCGCGAAGCTCTCGCGCGGCAAGCTGACGGCGGTGTACGTGCTGGATCAGTCGGCGGCTTTCACGTACGCGGGCGCCTGCGATCCGCATCTGCTGACGGACGCCGCGCGGCAGGTCGGCACGAGTTTGCTGCATGACGCGCTCGCGCAGATGCGTGAGTTCAATGTCACGGGCGATATGGAGATCGTGGAGACGCAAGGCATCGGCGAGGACATTGCCGGCGCGTTGCTGCGCTGCGCGCAACGGCGCGGTGCGGATCTGGTCGTGATGGGCACGCACGGACGCCGCGGCTTGCGGCGCATGGTGATCGGCAGCGTGGCCGAGCGGTTCGTCCGCTTCGCGACGTGCCCCGTGCTGCTGATCCGTGAGGCGGGGGATACGGGTCAGCAGGCGGCGGCTTGATGAGCATTTCTCCGGTTTGCGCGGGTGCGGGCTGACGCTTCTTTCAGGTGAAGTGGCCGGTGATGCCGCGACGGATGCGTTGCTCGGCGTCATGCGGGGGCGGCGCCGCTGCCGGGTGAGGGGCGCGCTCGTGCGTCAGCGCGCGATTTGGACAAGGCGATTCACAACACCGGGCGACAACTCAAGCACCGAGTGGCAGCCGTGCGTCCCGCTTGCACCACGACACGATACCGCTCAGTAAACAGCCCCGGTCTCACGGCATGCCATGCAGACACCGACCGTAGCGCGGCCCAGTACGCGCCCGCGCGCTCGGCTCGCGCACTCCTCAGGAGATATCGTCCGCATCCCCAGGCTCGGACCGATCGAAGTGCCCGACGGTTTGTGCGAGAACCGGCACGCTGTCGCGCGACAGATGCATCTCGACGCCCAACGCGCTGCGGTTGAGCCAGCTTCGGGCGGCGACCGCCAGCCCCGCGGCGGCGCAGAAAAGATAGACGTTCTCCACGATCGCGCCCGCGCTCGCATACGCGAACGGCTCGCGCTGCGACGGCGCGATGTCGTGCATGCGCGCGAGGTCGGCTACGTAGACCAGTTCGACCGGCGCTTCGCCGACGAAGTCCTGATAGCCCGTCAAGCCGCGCAGATCGGCGGCTCTCACCAGATCGAGGCAATGCTGCAACGGGTCGTAGCGGTATAAGCCGCAGGCGAGCGCCGCATAAACGTCGATCTCGTGCAAGGCGAGCACGGACGGCGCCGTGCGTCCGCCGTTGCCGTCCGAACCGCCGCGGTTGACGCCGTTGGCGGCCCAGAGCAACTGGCCGAGGGTCGCTTCGTCGAGTTCCGTCGCGGCGAAGCGGCGCGTCGTGCGCCGTTTCGAGAAGGCTTCCATGATGGGCAGGCCGCCGCTCGACATCGGCGCGGGCAGGGCGATACGCGGCGCCGATGGGCCCGTCACCGGGCGGGGGCGAGCCGGGTCGCGCGTTGCCGTGCCGAGTCTGAAGAAGTGTTTCATCGCGGTCTCATCGAACACGGGTGGGGCAGCCGCCGGGCGTTCATGTCGTGGTCTCCTGCACGCTGTCATACGCCCACTGTGTCAGGCTGCGCCGTGCGCGGATTGATCTGGATCAGTTCGAATTCAATGGAGCGCCGCTCGCGGCATCGGGCGCCGGCATGCCGCGCACCGTCGCCGCATTCGCGACGGCGACGCAGGGATCGACGCCCGCGTATTCCGCGGATGCCGGCAAGTCGACGCTTTCCAGGTAGACCGGCACGTCGCAGCGCCAGTGATACGTCTCTTCGATGTGACGGCGCATCGCATCGGCGGCGGCCGGCTCGCCGTGGGTGACGAAGGTGCGCCGCGGCGGCTCCGGTATCGAATGCAGCCAGGACAGCATTTCGGCGTAGTCCGCGTGGGCCGACAACGACGACAGGCTCACCACCGAGGCGCGCACCGGCACGTCGTCGCCATGAATCCTGATCGCCGGCGCGCCGGCCGCCAGCGCCGCGCCGCGCGTGCCCGCCGCCTGGTAGCCGACCAGCGCGATCGTGTTGCGATGATCGGGCGCAAAGGCTTTCAGGTGATGCACGACCCGGCCGCCGGTCGCCATGCCGCTGCCCGCGATGATCACCATCGGGCCGTGCCGCGTCAGAATCGCCTTCGATTCGTCGACGCTGCGCACCCTCTGCGCGGCGTGGCTGATCGCGTTGGCCTCGGTCGAGCTCAGCCGGTGTTCGCCGACATGATGCAAATAAAGCTGCGTGACGCTCGTCGCCATCGGGCTGTCGAGAAAGACCGGCACGTTCGCCATCCGGCCGGTGGCTTTGAGTCGCGCGATGTGATGAAGCACCGATTGCGCGCGCCCCACCGCGAAACACGGAATCACGACGACGCCGCCGCGCCGGAAGGTATTCGCGAAGACTTCCGCCAGTTCGGTGGCGGGATCGGCTGTGTCGTGCAGACGGTCGCCGTAGGTGGATTCGACCACCAGGTAGTCGGCGTGCGCGAGCGGCATCGGCGCGCGCATGATCGGGTCGTCCGGCCGGCCGAGATCGCCCGAGAACGCGATGACCTTGCCTTCGACGCACAGCACCACGCTCGCCGCGCCGAGAATGTGCCCGGACGGCAGCAGGCGAAAACACGCGTGCTCGTTCAAGCGCTTGGGCACGTCGAAGTCGCGCGGCTCGAGCAGTTCCAGCGCGCGTTCGGCGTCGTCCAGCGTGTACAGCGGCAACGCCGGATGATGCTTCGACAAGCCGTGGCGGTTCGCGTAGGCCGCTTCTTCCTCCTGCAAGCGCGCGCTGTCGCGAAGCATGATCTGGCACAGGTCGCGGGTGCCGCGCGTGCAGTAAATCGGTCCGCGATAGCCCGCTCGCACGAGCACCGGCAGGTAGCCGCTGTGATCCAGATGCGCGTGGGTCAAGACCACCGCATCCAGCGTGTGGATATCGACGGGCAGGGGGCGCCAGTTGTGCAGACGCAGATTCTTCGTGCCCTGAAACAAACCGCAGTCGATCAGAATCCGCAGCCCCGCGCCTTCGAGGAGATATCTCGAACCGGTGACGGTTTCCGCCGCACCGAGAAAGGTCAGCTTCATGTCGCGCACCTCGCAGTCGGGAGTGGCCGCATTGGCCGGGAGTTCCTTCAGCGCGCCGAGGCTTGCAGGGAGGCGTTGCGGAGCGCTTGCGCGACGCGCCGGAACGCGTTGAGCGAGCCGGCGATGCCTGGGTACTTCTCCCGGCCGATCCGACCCTCCAGCGTGACCAGCATGCCCGCCTCGCGAGCGAGCGTGAGGATGCGACTGAAATCGTCGCCGGCGTCGAGCGCATCGCGCAACTGGCCGTCAGCCGGCGCCTTCCCGGCATCGAAAGAAGCGTGGGTCGTCATGATGGTCTCCTGAAGCGCTCGACAGGAATGGCGCGGCGGTTTTTACCGCTGCGCGGATGGGTCGATTGCGGTCTCCGATGAATTCAGTATTGGTCATCGAACAGGCCGGATAAATCAGGTCTCGCTGAGACTGCGGTAGGTGTTCCTGCGTGGAGGTCAGCGTTTCCCTACACGGTGGCCCCTCTCACGATAGATCATGATCCACGTCAAATGTCTGGACACGTCCTGCCCATACTTTTGAAAACAGACGAGTGGTTGCAACGGCATCCGTGACGTTGCACCTGAAAACGGGCGGACTGTGATGAAAAACCGATGGCGCGCGGCGCTTGCGCTACTGACGATCCGTGTTGCCGGTTACAGCACCGAAGCCCGCATCGCAGCGCATCGCGACACTGAAATCGCGCTTGAGAAGGCGCGCGATCTCGCGCGCGTATAGAGACGGTGTCGCCATGAACGAAAGCTTGCGCGTGGCGGGTCTCGCCGGGGTCGATCCTCACGACGACGCGCGCGCCGTGCACGCATGGCGCTGGATGCAGTGGGCGCTGTTCGCGCTCAGCCTGCTCGCGATTCCGGCGTTCTATTTCGAACTGGCTGCCGCAGCCGGGTTTCATCTCGCGGGACGTGCGCTCTATGCCTGCATGTCCGCGGGATTCGCGGCGGTTCTTGTCCGCATGGCCTGCCTGAGCCGCAAACCGCGGCGCTTTCTCACGCGCAATGGCTACGACCTGCTGATTGCGCTGGCCGCGGCGGGCGGTGTGGCGTGGGGCATGGCGCCGTGGTCGTCGGCCGAATGGGTGCTGCGCATCCTGTTCGTGGGGCTCGTGGCGGTGCGCATCGTGGTGTCGCTGCAAGGGTTCTTCTCGCCCGGCCGCCTGTGGCTGCTGCTCATCGCGGCGGCGATACTGCTCGCCTGCGCGGGAGCGGGGTTTTACTGGCTCGAACCCGGCGTGCATACCTACGGCGAGGGCATCTGGCTCGCGTTCGAAAGCAGCGCGACTGTCGGTTATGGCGACATGGCGCCGACCACGCCCGCCTCGCGCGTTTTCGCCGCCTTCGTGGTGCTGCTCGGCTACGGACTGTTGTCGCTGGTTTTCGCCAGCATTGCCGCGATTTTCGTCGAGCGGGAAGAGCGCATCCTGCGGCGCGAAATGCATCGCGACATCAAGGCGCTGCGCGGCGAGATTGCCGCGCTGAGAAAAGACGTGCAGGCGCGCGGCGGCGAAACACGCGTTGCCGATCCGCCTTAATGCGCCTCGCGTCTTGCGCCACGCGCCGGCCGACGTGTGGAGAGGAGGAGGTCTCACGGCACGCGCAGACGGCTCACGTCGAGGGCAAGCCCTTGCGCGATTGACGCAAGTCAACGGGCTTCAGACGCTCGTGCCTACATTGGACGCAGTGCTGCCGCGCAAGCACTCGCCGCAGCGTTGCGCTGCCCGCATGCGGACCGCTTCATTACGTCAGGAGATTCATCATGACAGACCCATCCGTCACCCCGTTCGATCTGTACCGCGCGAATCTTGCATTCGCGCTGCAAATGCTGAGCTTCGGCCACGAAGCGCGGCAACAGGCCGGCGAGTTCCACATGCAACGCGTCCGGCGCGACCTGGCGGCGGCGCAGGCGATTCGCAATGCGGCCTCGACGGCGCGTGACTGGAATGAATTCGCGGCGTCCTGCCAGAGCGTGGCGCGCGAGTACCTGACGACCACCGCCAGTCTCTGGCAGCAAGGCCTGGGTTCCGCGGTGCGGCTGCAAAGCGGCTATGGCGAGGGCCTGCGCGAAGCGTTGGCAACGTGGCAGTCGGCGTGGAGCGAGCAATGGCCGACGCATGTCCCCATGAATCCGGTCATGCAGCCGTGGCAGGAGTGGTTGCAGTACATGCAAGGCGCGGCGGCCGGCATGCCTTACCGGCGCGCGGACCGCGGCGGCGCCAGTCAGGCCGCGCCAGCCAATTCAGCGAATTCGGCGAATTCGATCCAGCCGCCGTCGTCGTCCGGCGGTCGCGAGCGGCAAGGCCATCGACATGGCGGCTAGGCGGCGCTGCTTGCATCACCGGCGGCATCGGGTGATTCGGCGCCGCGCTCAGCCGGCGTCTTCACGATGCGGGGTGCTTGACGCACGTCAATCGGCGTCTCGCCGCCGCGCCTAAAGTCAGTGATACGGCATGCCCGCCACGACATGAAAGAGCGCGAACGCGTGATTCGCCGCACGACGGCGCATGGCTGCACGCAAACGAGGAGCATGCAATGAAGTCGGACATGGAATTGAAACGGCAGGTCGAAGACGAACTGGCCTGGGATCCGGCGGTCAACGTCGCGGACATCGGTGTCGAAGTGCATGACAGGGTCGTGACGCTGTCGGGCCACCCGGTCAGCTATGCGGAGAAGCTCGCGGCGGAGAAGGCCGCGCAGCGCGTGGCCGGCGTGAAGGCGGTCGTCGTGGAGATGGCGATTCGGCTGCCGCACAAGGACGTTCGCACCGACGAGGAAATCGCCAGCGCGGTCCGCACCATTCTGCACTGGACCGTCGGGTTGAGCGAAGAGGCCGTGAAGGTGCAGGTCGAGAAGGGCTGGGTGACGCTGGGCGGCGAAGTCGATTGGGCGTATCAAAGCCACGTCGCCACGCGCACGATTTCGCACATGCGCGGCGTGACAGGGGTTTCGAATCTCATTCGGATTGGGGGCGACGCGGCCGCGCACGATATCGGCGAGCAGATCGGCCGTGCGCTGCAACGCCACGCCGAACGCGAGGCGAAGCACATCGGCGTGAAGGTGCATGAGGGAACGGTCACGCTGGAGGGCACGGTCGGCTCCCTGGCGGAGCGCTCGGCCGCGCGCGGCGCGGCATGGTCGGCGCCAGGCGTGCATGCGGTCATCGACAATCTGACGGTGAGGTAGGCACCGCCCACTCGCCGCGACATGGCCGACGCCGCTCATGCAGCCGCCGCCGTGCGCGACGCATTGCCGGCGGCGCATCAGTGAGGAACGACTCATGACGATTTCGGGTAACGCGGGCGAGGGCGACTGGTCGGTCGCCGCCACCACGCATTGCGCGGCGGGCGGCTTCGATTGCTCGATCGAACTCAGCCATCGCACGCCAGCGGGAGTGTTCAGGCACGAGTTCAAGCACAGCAGTATTTTTCCCACGGAGCGCGAAGCCGTACTGGCAGGATTGCGCGAAGGCATGCAATGGCTGGGACTCAAGATGTCGAACACGTTGTCGGCCGTGCCACGCGAGTGTTCTGCCGGGGCGGCGTGATTTCCGGCTCTCGTTCGTGATTCACCGCTTCGCCATGAGTCCATGACTTCGTGCCGGGCGCGAGCCGGTCAAGCGCTCGCGCCCGCGTTGTGCCCCGTGTTGTGCCCCGCGTCGTTCCCCTGCGAATCCACCGATCAATCGAGCTTCAGCACAATCCGGCCATCGACCCGACCGCTCTTCAGTTCCGCGAAAACATGATTGATGTTGTCCAGCCGGTCCAGATGAATCCGCGCGCGCACGCGGCCTTCGGCGGCGAATTCGAGTGACTCCTGCAAGTCCTTGCGGGTGCCGACAATGGAACCCCGCACGGTGATGCCGTTGAGCACGGTCGAGAAGATCGGCAGCGGGAAGTCGCCCGGCGGCAGGCCGTTCAGCGCGACGGTGCCGCCGCGGCGCACCATGCCCAGTGCCTGAGCGAAAGCGCCGCGCGATACGGCGGTGACGAGCACGCCGTGCGTTCCGCCGATTTCCTTCTGGATCGCCGCGGCGGCGTCGCATTCGGCGGCGTTGAACGTGAGCGCCGCGCCGAGTTCACGGGCGAGAGCGAGCTTGTCGTCGGCGATGTCGACCGCGACCACGCGCAGGCCCATCGCGATCGCGTATTGAACCGCGACGTGGCCCAGGCCGCCGATGCCCGAAATCGCGATCCATTGACCCGGCCGCGTGTCCGTCATGCGGATGCCTTTGTACACCGTCACGCCGGCGCAGAGGATCGGAGCGATATCCTCGAAGGCGACATTCGACGGCAAGTGGCCGACGTAGTTCGGATCGGCGAGCACGTACTCGGCGTAGGCGCCGTTGACCGAATAGCCCGTGTTCTGCTGCTCGTGGCAAAGCGTTTCCCAACCGCCGAGACAATGTTCGCAATGACCGCAGGCGGTATACAGCCACGGCACGCCGACGCGGTCGCCTTCCTTGACATGCGTGACGCCCTCGCCGACGGCGGCGACATAGCCGACGCCCTCGTGGCCGGGAATGAAGGGCAGTGTGGGCCTGACCGGCCAGTCGCCGTCGGCCGCGTGCAGATCTGTGTGACAGACGCCCGACGCCTTGATGTTGACGAGGATCTGTCCGTGCGCGGGCTTCGGAACGGGGACCTCCTCGATACGCAGCGGAGCGCCGAATTCGTGAACGACAGCAGCTTTCATAACTTGGGCCATGACCTTTCTCCAGACGAAGATTGCGTGGCAACCAGTATCGTCTTCACGGATGCGGCGTAATTGACCTGAGTCATCTGTCGGTGGATGCGCGCGCCAGCGTTCGGGATGATCCACGTCAAACGGGACGACGCCGCATCGGCCTAATCTCAAGGCACAAGAGGGCTTAACCGGCGTTCGATACCGACGGCCGGTCCCGCGAATTCAAGTACCCAACCGTTGAGGAGGCTTACCATGCGCGCATCCGATGTCATGACCACCAATGTCATATCCGTTTCACCCGACATGACCGTGCGGGAGGTCGCCAGAATTTTCGTCGATAACCGCATCAGCGGCGCACCGGTCCTGGGCTCCGGCGGCGATGTCGTCGGCATGATCAGCGAAGGCGACCTGCTTCGCCGCAGCGAAATCGGCACCGATGAGCGCACGCGGACCTCGTGGCTCGATCTCTGGTCCGCGGACCATGAAGCACGCGATTACGTCAAGACTCACGGCGCCAAGGTGCGCGACGTGATGACCGCCGAGGTGCTGAGCGTTCGGCCCGACACGCCGCTCGGCGAAGTGGCCGGCATTCTGGAAACGCGGCGCATCAAACGCGTGCCCGTGATGATGGCGGGGCAACTCGTGGGCATCGTGAGCCGCGCCAATCTCGTGCAGGCGCTGGCGAGCGTGCCGGATGAGCCGGCATCGGATGTCGCGCTGCCGGACGGCGAGATCCGCGCGATGTTGATGGGCGAACTCGCGGGCCGCAAGTGGGCGTTCGCGGGCCGCAATATCGTCGTCAGCGACGGCGTCGTGCATCTGTGGGGCGTGTTTCAATCGACGGAAGCGGTCGATGCGGTTCGTGTGGCGGCGCAGAACATACCCGGTGTTAAAGGCGTTGAGGATCACACGGAGCCGTATCAGATGATGCCGGGGATTTGAGTGTGGGTGCTGCTGCGGGGATGAGGATGGGTAGTGATGGGTAGTGGGAAGAGTGCGAAACGAGCCCCGCGAGGTTTCGCGGGGCGGTCGTTGTCTCTGTGAGACGGTGGGAGCGGTTGTGAGCTAGCGAAAGCTGCGCTCGGGCGCCTGTCGCGGGGGAAGGGTTAGGGTTTTACGGCGGTTTTACGGCGCGTTGCGCATTGGGTTGAATCGCTACAGTTTCCGCTTCTTCAGCGTGTAGGCGAACAGTGCGTATTGGGTGTTGGTATCCGGGTCGAAATAGCCGCCCTGGGCCGCGCCATCATTGAGTTCGTTCCACGATTTGCCGGAATCCTTGCTGATGAAAGTGAGATCGGCCGGCGCACCGTCGCCCGTCGCATCAGTGGCATAGACCAGCAGCACGCCTTGTCTTCCCGCGCTGAGGCCATCGAGCATCAGGCGGTCGTCGAACGTATGCAACTGCTGCACATTGGGCCGCTGGACGTTCGCCCATACCGAGAGTGCGCCCGTGCGATACTCCTTGTCGCTCGGGTCGTCCCAGTTGCGCGGCGTGCCCAAGCGGGATAACGCGTACAGCGAATAGCCGCCGGTCGTCTCCGGTGATGATTGCAGGTCGACTACCGTCTGGTTCGGCAGCACCACGTCCTGCTCGAAGTCCTGCTGGTCCCACGTCATTCGGTAGATAAGACTCGATGTTTTGACATCGCCCAATTGTTCGACGTAGTAGGCAACACGCAGCACGCCATCGGGGCCGAGATTGACCGCGTCGAAGGTTTTGCGCGGCTTGCCGGCATTGGCAAGCGGCGGCACTTTTATTTCTCGCCATGACTGACCGCCGTCGGCCGTGCGCCATACGTGGGGTCCCCAGCCGATTGCATAACCACGCTGCGGGTCGAGAAACAGCAACTGGCCGATGTTGTGGTCTTCTTGCCAGTTCAGTTGGGTCCAGTTCTGGCCGCCGTCGCTGGAGCGCCAGAGTTTGGTGATCTGCGGGGCCTGCTCGTCAGCAGCGTGCGGTACCTTGTAATCCATCCACCCGGTGCTGACGTATACCGTGCGCCAGTCTTTTGAGTACCACCAGACGGCATTCTGACCGCGTTGCTGGAACGTGCGCGTCAAGCCACCACTGAACGTTCCTTTCAGGAAAGCTACTGTGCGTCGATTTAGCCGTTCGGAAGAATCATCCATCCACGCTTCGGTAAACTCCGCGACCTCGGGATTTTTGAGTTCACTTGCCGGCTTGAACTTCAGTTCCGGTCCTGCAGTCTTGAGGCTGATGATGTCGTCGCCGCGAATACGAAATGCGCCCCCGCCATAGGGTTTGTCACCTTTTGCAAAAGATGTCGTGACCGTTTCCCAGCCTGTTGTCATGCTCTGATATCCGTAGGTTAAAGCGGCCAGCAAAGCAAGACCGCCTAATAGCATCGTCCAGCGTTTCGATTTTTGCATGTCATTTTGCCAGCAGGCGACCAAGTGCCTTGCCGACTGGATCGTCGATGTCAGAATGGTTAATCATATGCGGCAGAACCACTTTGCCGCTGTCAACGGCCTGCTCCCACGTTCGTATGTCGCCCCATTCCTGGATGTTCGGTTGCGCCGAGATCTTTACCAAATCCAGAATCGGAAGATCTGCGAGACCTCCATCCAGATATGCTAAGGGATGCGTCTTGAATGCGAAGGATTTGAAGGTATTGTCGTCAAGCTCAAGCATGTACCGTTGCACCGGAAAGTCGATGCTGCCGTTCCCTGGTTTCAGACTGTCCATTTGAATACCATCATGCTCCATGTTTTGGCGTAAGCCATCTTCCATGTTCGTCTGCAGAAGCTTTCTGGCACTTCGCAACCACGCTTGTCCCTCCGGACTCAATCTCGGATACAACTTCGCCCCATAGTTCGAGCAATAGTAATACCCATAGCTGACGTAATACGAGGGCGGCTTATGCCCACACCCGACATGGCGCATCATGAAATTGCCATGACGCGACCAGTCGGAATCCGTGCTTTCAGGCGCAATCAGTTGCTCTCGACGATGCAGCAAACGGCGCGCGACTTCCTTGTCCTTCCACGGATCCCACGAGGTCGCGAAAGCCTTCACCGTTTCCCATGCGCTCGAGACGCTGACTTTTTCCACCGTCTCAAGATATTCACCATGCAGTGGCTGGTAGTAGTACGGACACTGCCCGATAATCGACGGTGCCGCTGGTGGCACGATCCTGTTGCAACTGCTCAGCGCGACCTTCGGGCGGACTTGATATCCGCTGGGCGTCAGCATTGCCGCCCCCGTTCCCAGGACGGAGTCCTGCTTGTCTGCCATCAATGGTTCTCCAGAAATTTAATGACCACATCCTTCGGCACGTGACTTTGGGTGAGCCCTGTTTCACCCAGTTCGTTCGTGACACCCTGCGAAATGAGCGTGCCGTCGGAGAACATTTGGAATTTCATATTGGCCGCGGGGATATCCGTGCCGGCCCAATGCGCAATAAACGCCTGATCGTAGCTACCTTCCGAACCGGGCATGGCGGGGAGGGCAGTGGACATGTGTGTCGGTCCGGAGAATGCATGCTGAGCGCCCTTGATATCAATCTTGCCAGGCGCATGAATCTCGATGTTGCCGCCCTTGATGCGGATGTACGCACCGCCCGACGTCAGAAGAATTTCCTGTTTCGCGGCCGCCTCGATCTTCTCTGTTGCCGACAGCAGCTTCATCGTCTTCTGCGCCGTCAGTTCGATGTTGTCCGAGTGCGCCTGAACTTCGACCTTGCCCCTGGCCGCGAACAGCTTCATCCCCGCGTTCTGCACGAACAGGCTGAGTTTTCCGGCCACGCTCGCGATCAGCGATTTGCCGGTCGCGAGGTGCGTGCCCTGACCGCTTACGAAGTTGATGTGTTCGTCCGCCGATACATGGGCCGATTTCTGCGTGGACAACGCGATGCCCGACGGGCTGGCGAACAGCATGACGGGCTCCCTGAACGCATTGGCATTGCCCGCTCCACCGCCCGCCGTCCTGCCACCCGACGACGAACCCGAAACATTGTTCCGCGTAGCATCGGTGAACGACTTCAGTGCCGCGTGTCCGTCCCCGAGGCTTTCAGCCTGATGCGTGGTGCTCGCCCCGGACAGCGCCTCCAGCACGCTTTCCGCATTCACCAGTTGCGAGTTCGCCTCGCGCACGTCGAGTTGCTGGCCCGCTGCCGGTTTCGCATGCGTGGAGACGTACAGACCCTGACCGGCGCGCACCGCGCCGTAGGCGTCGGACTTCAGGTCAAAACCGCTGCCCAGATACGCGCCGCGTGTGTTGCCGGTCTGCGCGATCAGATAACCCAGATGCAGATGCGCATTCGTGCTGCTGCTATAGAGATGGACGCGGTTCTGGCCGGTCGCATCGTCCATCACCATCTGGTTGTAGCCGCTGCCCTGATATTCCTTCGACCTGTAGCCCGACAGCAGACCGTTCGAATGCCAGGGCGGTTGCGTCGCGCCGTTATACACCCGGCCCGTGACGAGCGGCCTGTCGCAGTCGCCATCTGTCCAGTTGATCAGCACTTCCTCGCCGATCCTCGGCACATGCACGCCGCCATAGCCGCCGCCCGTATCCGACATCGCGACCCGCAGCCAGCATGACGCCTTCTCGTCGCCGTCGTTGAGCCGGTCCCAGTGGAAGCGCACCTTGATGCGGTTGAGCGCGTCGGTGTAGACCTCCTCGTTCGCGGGGCCGACGACGATTGCCGACTGCAGATGCATGTCCGGTTTGTGATGCTCGAACGGGCTGCGGTAGGGCACGGCCTTGCGTTGCGCCTCGATCTCAACGAGGAAGAAGCCGTCGCTGCCATCGGCGTGGGCGACCGTCAGTGCGTTCGACGATGTGGCGTGATTCGCCCGGACCATCGCCAGTTCGCCTTTCAGGCTATGCGGGAAATCGGCGGCCTGACTGGCAACCGGCAGGTTGTTCTCAATGAACCATGACGTTGCGATCAGGGCGAACTGCCGGTTCTGTTCACTGTCGGTGGCGTGCCCGGGGTGATCATCCAGTTCGAACCAGCGGCCCGCATCCGCCTGCCTCATGCCGCCTGAACCGAAGAAGCGCTTCGCCCGCGACTCCCATTCCTCCATGCGGATCTTCGACAGGTGATCGCCCCGGTCCTGGCTGCCGTAGGTGTAGGCGCCGGTGTATTCGTAGACTTCGGCCTGCTGCGGCAGGTCGCCCTGTGTGGCAAGCGTCGGCACGGTCGTGCCCTTCGGACTGGCCGACGAACCCGGTGCCTTGTAGTCGAAGGTGCGCGTCGTGAGCGTGGTGCTCTGAAGCGTTCTTGTGCCCGACCACTGAACCAGTGCATCGGTTTCGCTGTTCGTACCCGCTCGATAGAACCGGACCGTCTTGGGTGAAAGCGGCCGGAACGCGTCGAGGTTGTCCGTGACGACGAGCGTATGTGACTGGCCGTCGCCAGCCTGCTCGAAGCAGCCGAACAGCCCTTCGCTTTCCATCAGGCGATGCACGAAATTCCAGTCGTCCTCGTATTGCATGCAGAACGAACGTGGGGGCAGGGGCCGGCTCAGCGCAAAGCGGAATGCGCCCTGGGCCTGTGGATGCAGGTTGAAGACATCGGTGAGGATTTCGTCGGCGGGTTTGTCCTGCCAGATCCGCGCGTCCTCGCGAAAGCGCAGGAAGTGCATCCATGAGGCAAAGCCGAGCTGATAGCTCGTGAGTCCGTTATCCGAGCCGAGGCGTCGCGCGGTATGCACATAGCCGTGATGAGGCAGGTAGGATTTGTCGGTCTGCTGGATCCACAGCGTGACGGGCTGCGCGATCAGCGTCTTCAGTTCAATGGCGCCGGAAGTGGAAACGGCATCGACGGTGAATTCGTAATGGCGGCCAATCCGTGAATGGCCGATAACCCGCTGCGGCAGAAGAACATTACCGCCCAGCAAACTATCCAGTTTCAGCAGCCGGTCGCCTTGAGCGAGTCCGCTCTTTATTGCCCCGATTATGTCCTGCGCTCCCATACCGCCTCGTCTTGTTGGATCGAGCGACCGCGCTCCGCGCGATTTTAGGGAACTTCAGACGAAACGGCCAGCTATTCAATGTCAATGAATGTCGAGCGGCATGAATTGCCGAGCCTGAATATGCCGACGGCATATTTTGTAAATCCAGCCAAAGGCCCTCGAATATACCGATTACGAAGCCGGTATAAAACAGCGATAGCCGGATTACCTAATCCCTTCCATGAGACAAGGGCGTGGTCAACCGCGAAGAACCGATCGACCACACCGCACCCTCCCACTCACCGCGTAACCTGCGTACCCGCCGTTCCCGCCGCCATTTCCTCGATCTGCTCGAGCGAGCCGATCACCGCGCGCTTGCCGGTACGCGCGACGAAATCGCACGCCGCTTCCACCTTGGGGCCCATCGACCCGGAGGGAAACGCGATCGACCGCAATGCCGCCACCGATATCTCCCCCAGCGCCCGCTCGCTCGGCGTATGCCAGTCGGCATAGACGGCATCCACGTCGGTCGCGATCAGCAGCAGGTCGGCGCTCAGATTCGCGGCGAGTAACGCGCTGCACAGATCCTTGTCGATCACGGCCTCGACGCCGGTACGCGTTCGCCCGTCCGCCGCGAGCGTGACCGGGATGCCGCCGCCACCGGCCGCGATCACGATCGTGTCGTGCTCCAGCAGCCACTCAACCGGCTTCAGCGCGTCGATACGCCGAGGCTTCGGCGACGCCACGACACGCCTGAAGCCGCTTCCATCAGGCGCGATACGCCAGCCATTGCGCGCCGCAAGCAGTTCGGCCTGCACCTGCGTATAAACCGGGCCGATCGGTTTGGTGGGATGCGTGAAGGCCGGATCGTCGGCATCGACCTCGACGCGCGTGAGCAGGGTGGCCACCTGCCGCGCGGCCGGCAGCGCGTTCGCCAGTTCCTGTTCGAGCAGATAGCCGATCATGCCTTCGGATTCGGCGTCGAGTACATCGAGCGGCGCTGCGTCCTCCGCGTTGCCGTTGGCGGCCTGCAACGCCAGCAGTCCGACCTGCGGACCGTTGCCATGCGCGACCACCAGTTGATGCTCACCGGCGAGCCGCGCGATCTGCGTCGCGGCGCGGCGGATATTGGCGATCTGGTGCGCCATCGTCATCGGTTCACCGCGGCGCAGCAGCGCGTTGCCGCCCAGTGCTATCAGAATGCGCATCTCAAGTCCCTTACGCGAGCGTCGCCACGAGCACGGCCTTGATGGTGTGCATGCGGTTTTCAGCCTGGGAGAACACGATCGACGCATTCGATTCGAACACTTCGTCGCTCACTTCGAGTTCGGACAGGCCGAAATGCTCGTGGATCATGCGGCCGGTTTCCGTATCGAGATTGTGATAGGCGGGCAGGCAGTGCATGAAGCGCGTGCGCGCCTTGCCGGTGGCTTTCATCAGCGCGGCGTTGACCTGATAGGGCAGCAGCAGATCGATGCGCGGGCCCCACGCCTGAACCGGTTCGCCCATCGACACCCACACATCCGTGTAGATGAAATCGGCGTTGCTCACGGCCTCATGCGGGTCCTCGACGATCGTCACGCTCGCGCCGGTGCGCTCGGCGAGATGCCGCATCTGTTCCACCAGTTCGTCATTCGGCCACAACTCGCGCGGCGCGGCGATACGCACGTCCATGCCCATCTGCACGCCGCCGATCAGCAGCGAATTGCCCATGTTGAAGCGGGCGTCGCCGAGGTAGCAGAACGACAGTTCGTGGAGCGGCTTTTCGCCGAATTCCTGCATGGTCAGCAGATCGGCGAGCACTTGCGTCGGGTGGAATTCGTCGGTGAGGCCGTTCCATACCGGAACGTGCGAATAGGTCGCGAGATCCTCCACCATGCTCTGATGAAAGCCGCGGTATTCGATGCCGTCGTAGAGGCGTCCGAGCACCCGCGCGGTGTCCTTGAGCGACTCCTTGCGGCCGAGTTGCGAACTGCTGGAATCGATGTAAGTGACGTGGCCGCCCTGGTCGTGCACGGCGACCTCGAAGGCGCAACGCGTGCGCGTCGAGGTCTTTTCGAAGATCAGGGCCACGTTCTTGCCGGTGAGGCGCGGCACTTCGTTGCCTGCATATTTCGCGCGCTTGAGTTCGGCGGCGAGGTCGAGCAGAAAGCGGATGTCACGCGGCGTGAAATCCTGCATGTTCAGCAAACTGCGGTTGCGTAGATTGAATGCCATGAGCGAATTCTCCAGAAGTGCGACGCGCGCGCGGGCGTCAGAGGGGGGCGCGTTCGATGGGGCAGGTCATGCAATGGCCGCCGCCGCGGCCGCGTCCCAGTTCGCCGCTCGGAATCGTGATGACCTCCACGCCGGCCTTGCGCAAAAGCGTGTTGGTGTAGACGTTGCGGTTGTAGGCGGCGACCACGCCCGGCGCGAGCGCGATCACGTTATTGCCGTCGTCCCATTGCTCGCGCTCCGACTCCCACGTATCGCCGCCGGTGGCGACGGTGCGCAGCGTCGCGATGCCCAGCGCCCTGGCGACCACGTCGAGGAACGGCGCTTTCTCGGGCCGCACGTCGAGCTGACCCGGCATGCTGCCGGGGCGCAAGGTCGTGCAACGGATCGCATCGACCACCTCGGGAAAGATCGTCACGAGGTCGTGGTCGCAGAAGGTGAAGACGGTATCGAGATGCATCGCGCCACGTGAGCGCGGCAGTTGCGCGGCGATGACCTGCTTGACCGATTCGCGGGCGAACAGCGACCGCGCGAGTTGCGCGACGCCTTGCGGCGAGGTCCGCTCGCCCATGCCGATCAACACGACGTCGCGCGATAGCGGCATCACATCGCCGCCTTCGAGCGTGGCGCCGCCGTGGTCCGTGTCCGGGTCGCCCCACCAGATGCGCGTGCCGCCGCTGAAGATCGGATGAAACCGGTAGATGGCGGCGGCAAGCAGCGTTTCCTGTTGCCGGGCCGGCCAGTACATCGATCCGAGCACGATGCCGTCGTTGATCCAGCAACTGCTGTCGCGCGTGAAAAGCGTGTTCGGCAACGCCGGAAGAATGAAGCCCGAGGGCGGGGTGCATTGCGCGAGCAGGCCGGCGGGCTCGAACGGCAACTCGGCTCGAACGATTCCGCCGATCAGGCGTTCGGCCAGCTCGTCAGCGCTCATTTCATCGAGCCACGGCCGCAGTTGCTCGGCCAGTTCATCGTCCACCGTGCCGGGCGCGAGCTTGCGCTCGAGCACCCATTCGCGCGCCTCGCGGCCGCGCAGAATATCGGTCAGCAGATCGTGCATCTCGAGCACGTCGACGCCATGCTCCTGCATCGTGCTGACGAACGCGTAATGATCGTTCTTCGCCTGCGATACCCACAGCACGTCGTCGAACAGCAACTCGCGGCAATTGGCCGGTGTCAGGCGCGCCTGGGCGAGGCCGGGGCGGCAGACCATGACCTTGCGCAACGGGCCGATTTCTGAATAAACGCCGAATGTCATTGTGATTCTCCTGGAGATTGACGGATCAAAGGCCGAGCGCGCCGGTGGACAGCAGCCATGCCGCCACGGCGGCGAGAACGAGCAGGGCCGCGAGGATCACCACTTCGAAAGGCTTGAAAAGACGCGCGCCGCGTTCGCGTTTCGCCCAGCCGTACAGCAGCACGCCGGGTGCGTAGAGGAGGGCGGAGAGCAGCAGATACTTGGGACCGGCGGCGTACAGCAGCCAGCCGCAATAAACGGTCGCGGCCGCGCCGATCAGCAGGTCGCGGAGGCGCGTGTTGTCCGTCGGCGCATAACCTTCGCCGCGCATCGCGATGCGGGTCGCGTAGACGGCGGAGAACAGATACGGGACCAGGATCATCGAGGTCGCCAGCGAGATGAGCGCCTGATAAGTCGCGCTGGATACGAGCGTGATGAGGAGAAACAACTGCACCAGTCCGTTGGTGACCCACAGCGCGTTGGCCGGCACGCCGTGACTATTCTCCCGGGCCAGAAACTTCGGCATGACGCCGCCGTCCGCCGGTGTGAAGAGCGTTTCGGCCGCCAACAGCGTCCAGGCCAGCAATGCGCCGCCGACCGACACCAGCAGACCGAGACTGATCAGCACCGCGCCCCAGGCGCCGACCGCGCGGTCGAGCACGCCGGCCATCGACGGGTTCTTCATCGCGGCGAGTTCGCCTTGCGGGACGATGCCGAGCGACAACAAGGAGACCGCCATCAGCAGCACCAGGACGACGGCGAAGCCGAGCAGGGTCGCGCGCCCGATATCCTCGCGCCGCTGCGCGCGGGCCGAGAACACACTGGCGCCTTCGATGCCGATGAACACCCACACGGTGATGAGCATCGTGCTCTTGACTTGCGTGAACACGCTGCCGAGCTTCACGTTGCCCCAGAAGTCCTGTGCGATCACATGGCCTTTGGATGCGGCTGCCGCGAGCACGATGAACAACAGCAGCGGGATGATCTTGGCGACCGTGGTGATCGCGTTGAGCACCGCCGCGCCGCGCACGCCGCGCAGGATCACCGCGTGCATGATCCACAGCGTGATGGATGCGCCGAGCACCGCGGCACGTGTATTGCCGTCGCCGAACACGGGAAAGAAGTAGCCGAGCGTGCCGAACACGATGACGAGATAGCCGACATTGCCGATCCACGCGCTGACCCAGTAGCCCCACGCCGAATTGAAGCCGACGAGGTCGCCGGCACTGGCCCGCGCATAGGCGTAGATGCCGTTGTCGAGTTCGGGCTTGCGCGTCGTCAAGGTCTGATAGACGAATGCGAGCATCAACATGCCCGCGCCGGCGATCAGCCAGCCGATCAGCACGGCGGCGGCGCCGGCGCCCGAGGCCATGTTCTGCGGTAGCGAGAACACGCCGCTGCCGATCATCGAACCGATCACCAGAGCGGTGAGCAAGCCGAGGCGCAATGGTTTGGCGCCCACGCTCGCGGGGCTGTCGGCCGGCTTCGCGGAAGCGGAGGCCGGGAGTGAATCTGCCAGGTTTTTCATGACGGACCTCGCCGTTTTTTTTGGTAAGTGGATTAGGTCACTTCATGGCGATGGGTCCATTGATCTGGATCATTCACCCGACGACCGCGGACCGGTCGGGCTGCGAGAACGCGGAGTCGGACGATCTGTCACGCGCTTGCTTGATGCAGGTCAGTTGACGTAGCGCGTTCGCGCCGATG
Organism: Paraburkholderia terricola; assembly: GCF_003330825.1. NCBI lineage: Bacteria > Pseudomonadati > Pseudomonadota > Betaproteobacteria > Burkholderiales > Burkholderiaceae > Paraburkholderia > Paraburkholderia terricola. The sequence goes on along the minus strand of NZ_CP024941.1, from coordinate 1,972,272 downwards.
ATCCAGTTAGCTGTAGCGATGTGCAGATATCCGGCCGTCGAGCGGGATTCCTGCAACGTCTACGAGGAGCGGGTCATGTATCAGAAGATCGTCGTCGCGCTGGATGGCAGCGAGTCGTCCAGATGGGCGCTGTACGAAGCGCTCGACATGGCGCAGCTTACGCAGGCGCGGCTTCAGGCGGTGTACATCGTGCATCCCTGGGGCGTGTCCAGGTATGCGGGCTATGTCGATTCGGATCAGCTTCGTGGCGTGCTACGTGAAGACGGCCGCATTGCTCTCGACGAAGCGCGCCGGGCCATGACCGAACGTGGCGTGCCCGGCGACACGGAGATCGAGGAAACAGAAAACGCAGCGGACGATGTCGCTCACTGCCTCGGCCGTTGCGTGCAACGCCAGGGTGCTGGTCTGGTGGTGATGGGTACGCAAGGCCGGCACGGCATAGGGCGGTTGTTGCTCGGCAGCGTCGCGGAAGCGTTCTTGCGGCGCGCGGACGTTCCGGTGCTTGTGGCGAGATCTCCGAGGGATCTGGATGGAATACCTTCGGGGCTTTGAGTTGGGGTTGGGAGTTTATGAAGTGGACGTGCGTCGGGAGTATGCGTTGATTGACATAATACAAATTATCACCGACAAACAGTGTAGTAGCTTTATAGATGGAATGGTCGCCTCCCGCCTTAACGGGCCAACCGACGCCGCAGCAACCCCGGCGACGATGTCGAGCCCGAGTATCGTCTCCGTTGGGATATCCCGTTAAGGAGAAAGCTGATGGAACCCACGACTATTGCCATCGACCTGGCCAAGCGCGTTTTCCAGATTCACTACGTCGAGCCTGTGACCGGCGCGATTCGCAGCAAGGTGCTCAAACGCGCCCAGCTCGTGCCGTTCTTCGCCAACCGGCCTGCGACTTGTGTCGTTATGGAGGCCTGCGGCAGCGCCCATCACTGGGCCCGTGTCCTGGCGCGGCTTGGCCACGACGTGCGGCTCATCGCAGCCCAGTTCGTCCGACCGTTCGTGAAGTCGAACAAGAACGATGCCGCGGATGCCGCGGCGATCTGGGAAGCGGCCCAACGTCCCGGCATGCGTTTCGTAGCTGTCAAGACGGAAGACCAGCAGGCCATGCTTGCGATGCACCGCATACGCCAGCAACTTGTCAGGATCCGTGTCATGCAGGTCAACCAGCTTCGCGGATTGCTCTACGAATTTGGCGTGATACTGCCGGCAGGTCGCCGTGCATCGATAGAGGCAGCCAAAGTCGCGCTGGCGTCGATGGCTGAGCAGTTGCCCACTATGCTGGCAGACAGCCTGCAGGACCAGATCTCGCGGCTACGTGGACTCGACGAGCAGATTGCCCGGATCGAACAGCGCATTCTCGAGTGGCGACGCAACAACGATGCATGCAGACGCATTTCCGAAATCCCCGGCGTGGGAGTACTCACGGCCACTGCTGCAGTATCGGTAATTGGACAGGCGAAGACCTTTCGCTCCGGCCGGGAGTTCGCTGCCTATTTGGGCCTCGTGCCGCGACAGAACGGCTCTGGGGGCAAGGTAAAGCTTGGCGGGATCAGCAAACGCGGGGACGTGTACTTGCGAACGCTACTGATCCACGGCGCGCGATCGGTCATCTCAAGTTCAAGGTATTTGCCGGAGCGCTTGCGCCAGATGCTGACCCGGCGTCCAACGAATGTCGTTGCCGTTGCGCTCGCCAACAAGATGGCGCGAACAATCTGGGCGCTGCTCGCGTATGGTCGAACGTATCAGGCAGCACCAGCGCAGTAAGCACGAACCGTAGCCTTTAACCCATCCACGGTTGCACAGGTGTATTGAACGATGGCAAGACAGGTTGGACCGCGTGAAGGCAAGCCTGAGACATTTCTCGGACTTCGAGTCCGTTATTTAGATTAGGACCTTTGCGGCGAAATCCATCGGGGCCGGCGGGTACGTTCCGCAATCGAGTCCGGATATAAGTCCGCAACCACCCTTCTCGCTACGAACAATTACCTTGCAAATGGGAGGCGACCATATAAGAAATGTCGTGTTCTGCTCTGGGTATGCTTGCCGGTTCCCCGCGGGATTACGGAGCCGGCCATGCATCCAGCGACACTGGTGACATTGAACATGCGCGAACTCGACCGACTGAAGGTGATCCAGGCTGTGGTGGACACCGGTCTGAAACCTGGACGTGCTGCCGACCGGCTGGGCCTGACGGTGCGGCAGATCGAGCGGCTGGTAATCCGGTATCGTGAATCAGGCGCAGCGGGCCTGGTCTCACGCAAACGCAGCCGACCGGGTAACCGGCGGCTGGACGACGACGAGGCCCAGCGCGCCCTGGCGATTATCCGCGAGTACTACGCCGATTTCGGCCCAACGCTGGCCTGCGAGAAGCTGCACGAATGCCACGGCATACGTCTGGCGAAGGAAACGGTCCGCAGGCTGATGACGGACGCGGGCCTATGGGTGCCGCGCCGGCAGCGGCCGCCGAAGGTCTACCAGCCGCGCGCGCGGCGGTCGTGCCTGGGCGAGCTGATCCAGATCGACGGCAGCGAGCATCCCTGGTTCGAGGACCGGGCGCCGCAGTGCACGCTGCTGGTGTACGTCGACGACGCAACGAGCCGGCTGATGCACGTGCTTTTCACGGCCACGGAATCGACCTTCAGCTACTTCGAGGCGACGCGTGCGTACATCGAGCGTCACGGCAAGCCGGTGGCGTTCTACAGCGACAAGGCGAGCGTGTTCCGGAACACGGCCGCAAGCAGGACCGGCAATAGCGTGACGCAGTTTGGTCGCGCGATGTACGAGCTGAACATCGACACGATCTGTGCAAACAGTAGCGCGGCCAAGGGCCGTGTCGAGCGCGCGCACCTGACGCTGCAGGACCGGATGGTGAAGGAAATGCGCTTGCGCGACATCCGCACGCTCGCTGCGGCCAATGCCTGGGTGCCCTCCTTCATGGCGGCCTACAACGCGCGTTTCGCAAAGCCTCCGAAGAGCGAGTTTGACGCACACCGTCCGCCGAGGGCTGACGAGAACCTTGAACTCGTGCTCACGTGGCGCGAGCCGCGCAAGGTGACGAAGGCGCTGACCGTGCAGTACGACCGCGTCATGTATCTGCTGGACGATACGCCGGCGCATCGCAAGCTGATCGACCGGTATATCGAGGTCTGGGAGTATCCGGATGGGCGAATCGAACTTCGGGCAGATGGCGGTGCATTGTCGTGCAGGCAGTATGACCGGCTGACAGAAATCGATCAGGGCGCGATCGTCGAGCATAAACGTTTGAGCCACGTGCTGCAGGTCGCGCAGGTGATTCAGGCTCAACGCGATAACAGCCGGATCGGCAAGGCGCCTTCACGAACGCATCTGGGAGTTGCAACCAGGGCTGAGGGCAGCTCGCCGGGCAAGAAGAAAGAACGCGAATTCACGCAGACTGACATCGAGCATGTGATCGTGGATCTTGCCCAGCAAAGACAGATAACCCGCAACCCGTAAACCTGGCCGGTGGTCTGCAGGGTCAGTCGAAACAGACGTCGGCGCCCTGCCCATTCACGGCGGATCCTTCGACACTGGGTGATCAGTAACCGATGAAAGACCGACCTTTTAACCCTGAAAACACGACATTTGTATTTAGCCGCCGCCACGACATCTTGAAATGGCCTCGACAAACAATGTAGCAGCAATATGAGAATGTCGTGTTCCAGCCAAGTTCAGATGTGCGCGCGCCGCAGACCCGTTCGCACACGGAAGCGCACGATAAACCTTCACGCTGAAACGCGGCGTGAGCGTCAGCGAACGGCCGACGCCGGCGCATTCGTCGCCTTGCCCGACCGCGCAGGTTGTCCCGGCTGCCCATCGTGCCGCAGATCCAGAACGGCTTCTATCTGCGTGCTTTCCTGCTGCAGTTGCAGCCGCAGGAACTTGAGAAACTCCTTGCAGTTCTCGGACAGCGAGCGCCCCGGCTGCATGACGAGCAGCGTCCGGCATTCGATCAGCGTCGAAAGGCGCGTCAACGCGGCGCGACCGCCCTTTCCGCCGTTTTCGCTCGAAACCGCCATCGAGAAAGTGCGTCTCGCCGAGGATGGCTATAACTCGCGCAATCCCGAGACAGTGTCGCTCGCCTACAGCGTGGACAGCGTATGGCGCAACCGCGCCGAATTCGCAACGGGGCGCCCGGCGATCGTCGCCCTCTTGACCCGCAAATGGCAACGCAAACTCGACTATCGGCTCATCAAGGAATTGTGGGCGTATGGCGGCGAGCGCATCGCAGTGCGCTTCGCCTACGAATGGCACGACGACGCGCAGAACTGGTATCGCTCGTACGGCAACGAGAACTGGGAGTTCGGCGCCGATGGACTCATGCATCACCGCTATGCGTGCATCAACGATCTGCCGATCAGGGAGAGCGACCGCAAGTTTTTCTGGCCGCTCGGACGCCGGCCGGACGATTACCCCGGACTCAGCGATCTAGGTCTCTGAAAAAACCCACGCTCGCAAACATGCAGGAGCCTCATCGACATGAACACCGCCGCCTGCGACCCGTGAGCATTTCGCGACCAATTCAAAAATCCGATAGGCTCATCAAGATGATGAGACCTATTGCCGGAGAAAGGCGGCTAGCGACTCGAAACGTCGTCGTGTTTCTTCCTCGAAGATCGCAGTCACTGCGTCCACGCAAAGCCGATGGAACCATCGCGGGCGTAAGCCCAGTTTAAAGGTGTAAATGAGATCCGATGTACCGTCGTCGCGATCGCGATGGCGTATCGACGCACTCCACTCATTGAAAATGCCTACAGGTTGGTCGATCGTCGCCGCGGCGAGTTGTGGTGGATCGTAGGCAATAAAACGCGTACGCAAACAGAACACCCCCCTCCATCCACGTCCGACGTTGATAGAAACGGCGCCAACGTGCGGATAACGATGGCCACCGTCCAGCGTTGCCTGCTTCAGCAAGGTGTCCCAGCGCAGACGCGTGTCGTGATTGTGGAACGCCTCAAATACCTCTGCCGATGTTGCAGGCATGCGAAAAATCAATCGGCTTACCATCGGGCAATATCGGGTAACGGATCGCCGGTCATTGGTGAACAGGAACGCCGGAGATAACGGCCTCATTCCAATGATCGAGAATCGTGGCGCCCTGAGCACGTGCCATCGTCTCCGCCTTTCTGCGGGTCGCCAGCATTTCCGGTAGCGCACTGCGGTAGCGAGCACGCAAGGCGTCGGGCGTGACATCGCCATCCTTGCCGAACGCGTCGAGCCACGTTTCGTCGGTCCTGATCGTTGCGCTCAGCTGATCGCCAACCACCAGTGGCGCGTCTGCCGCACGGAAGTCTTTCGTATATTGCAGATCGATAAACATATTGTCGACGTGCCAGCTCCAAATGACCGTGCCTCCTGCCCTTAGATGTGTCCATTGCTCGAGCGTCAGCGGGTAGGTCGGGTCCGCATAGTCGATGCCAGGCGGCGGGGAATATTTCTGGCCGCTCACGGGTGTGTCGAAAACATACGTGTCCAGTCCGCCGAGCCGCGGCGAATCCGCTGCGATGAAGCGCTTCCAGCCGGCCCGGTTGATACGCGCGATGACATCCATGACATAGCGATAGATCGCGTCGTCGTACGCACTCAGCGCCGCCTGATGCTTGATGTCGTGCGGTGGTGCAGGAACCTTGAAGGTCACCTCGATATTGCGCACGCGCGCGCCTTCCTCCGAGTCCGACATGAATTCGATGCTAGTTGCCTGCGGAAAGAGCACGCCATACCGGTCATCCTTGAACTCAAAGACCGGTTCGACGCCAGTCGCGATACGGCTCGCGTCGTACATCAAAGCCGTGGACACCGTTGATTTCCTGATCGGCACGGCGGACTTGCGCATGATCTCGTCGCTGTTCTCGCCTAATCCGAAGGAGAGGTTTGCCTGCATCACATGTTTTCCTTGCTGAACGTTCGTTGCTTCGCCTTTTGCAGACCACGTGTGGGTCGAACCCAATGCAATAACGGCGCATGCGGCTATCGTCGCGATCCGTCGCTTAAGCATCCTCCCACCCGCCGATTGTTCGAATCTGCTCGATCATGTACGGTCGATATCGCGGTGACGTCATCAGGTAATGGTATTTGTTCAGGATCTTCGTGACGTAGCCCATCCGGTCGGTCGTGTCATAAAGCTTGCCAGTGTCCATTGTCACCCTGATGTCATCCGTTTGCAGGCCATACGGCTTCAATTCCGTTTCTTCGATGCTTGGCGTAACGTCTGCCGAGGCATTGAAAAACACCGTGGGGTCCTTCGCTCCCGACAACGAACGTAACACGGGCAACCGACCGAAATCGTTCATATCGATGGCATCGCGGAACTCCTTGTGGTCATACACCATCTTCTGCAAATGAAGCGTCTGCTCGTGTAGCAGAAATTGCCATGCTGCGGAGCGGGCAAGCGGGGGCCGGCCCTTGGCACTCGATGCTTCATATTGCGCCAGCAGGCCAAAGCCATTGTTCAGATACGGGGTAAGCTTGCATTGATTCATTTCTGTGAGCGCCGATCCGTCCATGATTTCGGCCGCACCGAAAACGACGATTTTCTTGCGCAGCGCTTCGATCAATCCATTGTTCGGGCCGCTCGCCCAAGGCAGGCCCTGAATAATTTTCTTGACCGCCGGATCATATGTGCCGACGTCGCGCTTTTCCTTGCAGTGTTCGAACAGTTCCTTGCCGTAGTCCCGGTAGAAGAGGTGCCACGTGGTCACTTCGAGAAAGACCCAGAGATTGCCCTTCGCAAGATAGTAGAACGTCACGCGTGCCGAATCGCGCGCCATACCGAGCGCCGCCTGAGGTTTCTGCACCGACATGAACTGCATCGCAAGATCCATCCCCGCCACGACCTCTTTCGCGGCAAACGCGGCGAGACCGGGCCAGTAGAAACGTCCTGCCTTGTCCGTGCCTTCGTCGGCGAGGAAAAGTTGCGCATAGTTACCGGCAGTGCGCTTCGCGCGACGCATTGCGTCTTCGATGAAACGGCCACTCTCCGCTTCGAAGCTGATGTTTTTCATTTGCGCGACAGACCAGAGATCCTCGCACTTTATCGTGCAATCGACGCATGAGTCCGGCATCTGATTGGTGGTGCCCTGGCCAACCTGCCTGCCCTTCAGATAGGCCGTACCTTCGCCGTCGTTGACGACCGAATCATTAGCCATGAATCCCCTCTTGCACCGTTTAGCTGAGCGAGTCAGTACCGCTCGTGATATTGGGAAAATGCAGAAACGCGGAGATCTTCTCCGGATTGCTCGTGAACATGCGCGAAACCGCGCCGTCCTGATCGGTGACGTTCTCCAACTGATCGCTGCGCATTTCGAGCAGATGGGCCATGCTGGGCATGGGACGCCCGAGCTCATCCTTGAACACAAACTTCTCGTCGTACGGTCCGTCTGATTGTTTGAACGCGCCCAGGTTGGTGCGCATCTGCGCCGGACCCGCAAACATATGCGCGGCCCCCTTGATGTCGACCACACCGGGGGAATGAATCTCGATGTTGCCGTCCTTGAGGCGGATATAGCCGCCACCGCTCGTCAACAGGATGCCCGTTGCCGACGCAATTTCGATCCGCTCGGTCGAAGACAAAATTTTCAACGTCTTCCGCGCAGTAATCTCAATGTTGTCCGAGTGCGCCTGCACTTCGACCTTGCCCTTAGCCGCAAACAGCTTCATCCCACCGTTCTGCACGAACAAGCTGAGCTTTTCCGCAACGCTTGCAACTAGCGACTTGCCGGTTGCAATGTGCGTGCTCTGTCCGCTCACGAGGTTGGTCTGTGCGTTGCTGGCGATGTGCACGGACTGCTGCGTGGACAGGGCGATGCCCGAAGGGCTGCCGAACAGCATGAGCGGTTCTCCGAACGCATTTGCGCTTCCTGTTCCACCGCCCGCGGTGTTCCCGCCTGACGATGAACCCGACACGTTGTTCCGTGTCGCGTCGGTGAAAGACTTCAGCGAGTCGTAGCCGTCCCTGAGACTTTCCGCCTGGTGCGCGGTGCTGGCGTCGGACATCGATTCCAGCACGCTTTCGGCATTCACCAGTTGCGAGGTGGTTTGCCGTGCATCGAGCGGCTGGCTGGTTGCCGGATAGGTCGTGACATACAGACCCTGACCGGCACGCACTGCACCGTAAGCGTCGGACTTCAGATCGAAGCCGCTGCCGAGGTATGGTCCACGTGAGTTGCCGCTCTGGTCGATCAGGTAACCCAGATGCAAATGTGCATTGGTGCTCGTCGAATATAGATGAACGCGGTTCTGGCCCGTCGAGTCATCCATCACCATCTGGTTGTAGCCGCTGCCCTGATATTCCCTGGACTTGTAGCCAGAGAGCAGCCCATTGGAATGCCAGTGCGGTTGTGTCGCGCCGTTATAGACGCGGCCCGTGACCAGCGGCCTGTCGCAATCGCCGTCAACCCAGCTGATTAACACTTCTTCGCCGATACGTGGCACATGCACGCCACCGTATCCGCCACCGGTATCGGACATGGCAACCCGCACCCAGCAGGATGCTGTTTCGTCGCCGTCATTGAGCCGGTCCCAGTGAAAGCGCACCTTGATGCGATTGAGCTGGTCGGTATAGACCTCTTCGTTAGCCGGACCGACGACAATTGCCGACTGCAAGTGCATCTTCTGCTTGTGATGTTCAAACGGACTACGGTACGGCACGATCTTGCGTTGCGCCTCGATTTCAACGAGGAAGAAGCCTTCGCTGCCATCGGCGTGTCTGACCTTCAATGACTCGTCAGTGGCGTGACTCGCTCTGACCGTCGCAAGGTCGCCCTTCAGGCTATGCGGGAAATCGGCGGCCCGACTGGACACCGGCAGATTGTTTTCAATGAACCATGCGGCCTCGATAACGGCGAATTGCCGGTTCTGCCCGCTATCCGTGGCGTGATCGGGGTGGTCATCCAGTTCAAACCAGCGACCGGCATCCGTACCTCGCACACCGCCGGAACCGTAAAAACGCTTCGCCCGCGATTCCCATTCTTCCATGCGGATTTTTGAAAGGGTATCGCCCCGGTCCTGGCTACCGTAGGTGTAAGCGCCCGTGTACTCATAGACCTCGGCTTGCTGGGGCAGGTTTCCCTGCGTGGGAAGTGTCGGGATGTTTGTGCCTTTCGGGTTGGCTGACGAAGCCGGTGCCTTGTAATCAAACGTGCGCGTCGTAAGTGTTGTGCTTTGAAGTGTTCGTGTGCCCGACCATTGAACCAGTGCATCGGTTTCGCTATTCGTGCCCGCGCGATAGAACCTGACGGTCCGGGGCGAAAGCGGCTGGAATGTATCGAGGTTGTCTGTGACGACAACGGTATGCGATTTGCCGTCGCCGGCGTGGTCGAAGTAGCCGAACAGCCCTTCGCTCTCCATCAGCCGGTGGACGAAATTCCAGTCGTCCTCGTATTGCACGCAGAAGGAGCGCGACGGCAGGAGCCTGCTCAGGGCAAACCGGAATGCCCCCTGCGCCTGCGGGTGCATGTTGAATACATCAGTCAGGATTTCATCGGCCGGCCTGTCCTGCCAGATCCGCGCATCCTTGCGAAAGCGCAGAAAGTGCATCCACGATGCAAAGCCGATCTGATAGCTCGTGAGGCCGGTATCCGACCCGAGACGGCGGACGGTGTGAACATAGCCGTGCCGAGGCAGATAGGACCTGTCAGTCTGCTGGACCCAGAGCGTGACAGGCTGGGCGATCAGCGTTTTGAGTTCAACAGTGTCTGATGTGGAAACGACGTCAACGGTGAATTCGAAATGGCGGCCGATTCGCGAATGACCGGCAACCCGCTGGGGCACGAGGACATTATTTCCCAATGCAGTATCCAGCTTCAGCAGGCGATCACTCTGGATGAGTCCGCCAGTGATTGCCCCGATTATGTCCTGCGCACCCATATCACCTCGTCTTTTTTAGCTGACCAAGCCATGCCGCGATCGCGCGATTCTACAAAACTTCAGATGGATCGACTATAGAGTTGATATTGTTTGCGTTTTAAATGGCATTTATTTTCTCGCGACTAAGCATGCATCCCGCATAAGGTCAGTGTAAAACTCGCTATTTTTAAGTTATTTCTAATTTTCGAATAACGCACGTTGCTGCACTCGAAAATCGACCTTGGTCGAAGAACCCGCCCCCCTCCGTGCCCCACCGCACCCACCCCCACGCCCCACGCTTTCCATTCCCCCACCACCATCCTAAGCTGAAGCTTCCCCATCACGATCGACAGGAATACCCATGCGCGCACAGTTCCCGCCAATTCTGGCGTTGGTGGTCGCCTGCGCGCTCGTCGCCGGTTGCGGCAGCGACCTTTCGGTCGTTCCTCCGGTCGATCCCATCGCGCAGATCATGAACAAGCCGCGCTACACGAGCGCGAAATCACAATGGTCGATGGTGGTCATGGACGCGAGCACGGGCCAGGTGCTCGACTCGTTGCAACCGGACACCCTGTTCCTGACGGGCTCGGTGCGCAAGCTGTACTCGGTGGGCACGGCGCTAGACCTGCTCGGCGCGGACCATCGCTTTCAAACGCCCGTCTACCGGAACGGCACGCTCGACGCGTCCGGCAAGCTGACCGGCGACCTGATCCTCAAAGCGTCCGGCGACCTGACGTTCGGCGGACGGCAAAAACCCGACGGCACCATCGATTTCACCGACTTCGACCACAACGAGGCGCGCGGCTTTAACGGCGCAATCCTGACGCCCGAAGATCCGCTGACCGCGCTGAACGATTTGGCCGCGCAGGTTCGAGCGTCCGGCATCACGGCCGTCAGCGGCGATGTCATCGTCGATGACCGTCTGTTCGATGCGTTTCGCGTGCCGAACGGCAACGTGCTGATCTCGCCGATACTCGTCAACGAAAATCTGATCGACGTGACGCTGGCTCCGGGCGCGAGCGCGGGACAGCCCGGCGCGCTGGACTGGCGGCCACGCACCAGCGCGATGACCCTGCAGGGCACCACCATCACGACGGCGGCGCAAAGCGGGGGCGGCGCAATGGGCGCGGCGGACATCGTCGTATCCGGCGACGCGTTCGATGCAGGGCCGCTCAGTTGTCTGGCTGCGCCCGGCTGCACGGCAACCGTGTCGGGCGAGGCCGGCCTCGGCTCGCCGGCGTCGATTTCTCTCGGCTACGTGTCGCCGCTCGTCGGCAACCCTCTGTGCGTGAGCAATCTGCGCGTCGAGGACCCGCCTTCCTTTGCCCGCACCGCATTCATCGATGCATTGGCGCGGGCCGGCGTGACGGTGTCGGCGCCCGCCGTGCAGCGCAACGCGTCGGCCCGTTTGCCGTCGGCGCAAACCTACTCGGCCGCCACACAGGTCGCGAGCTTCACGTCCCTACCCTATTCGGAGTTATCGAAACTGATTCTGAAGGTGAGCCTGAACACGGGCGCGAACCTGAGCCTGATGTATCAGGGTCTTGCGCAAGGCGTCAGAACCGTGGGTGACGCGCTCTCCACCGAGCGCAAGTATCTGACGGGCACGCTCGGCCTCGACGGTGCGGGCTTCGACTTTCCGAGCAATGGCAGCGGCACGCCCGACAGCCGCGCGACGGCCCGCACGACGGCGACGCTGCTGACCACGATGAGCCGCCGGCCGATCCAGGCGGCGTATCGGAACGCCCTGCCGATTCTCGGCGTCGACGGTTCCCTCGCGGCCATCGGCAACGATGTGGAAGGCAAGCAGCATATTCTCGTGAAGAGCGGCGCGACCGTCTCCAACGGCCAGATGATCGCGATGAACATGGCGGGCTACATCGACGCGAAAAGCGGACGCCGCCTCGCCTATGCGCTCTTCGTCAACAACGCCGGTCCCGTCGCCGCGCTCACCGACACGTTGGAGGTGTTCGACGACGAAGCGCGGATTCTCGGCATCGTCTATGCGAAATACTGAACGGGCAAGCAACGTAAAGCGTCATTGCAGCTTCCACAGCAGCGCCGCGATCGTGCCCTGGTCCTGGAAGACGGTCAGAATGTCCGGGATGCCCGTGATCGGCACATTGTTCACCGTCAGAAAGAACACGATCCGACGGCCGCTCTTCGCGTCGATATAACCGGCGAGCGACTGGCCTTTCAGGATCGGCGTCGTCGGCGCGGACGCGTTCACGCCGACGTAGGTGCCCGTCTTCGCGTGCACCTGGCCTTTCGCGCCGGCCAGCGTCGCGTCGGCTTCGAAGTTCGTGATCGTCGTGAGCGATCCGTCGACGCCCAGCGCGGGCATCGAATCCACATAGGCCGCGAAGTCGGGCTTCGAGCGCATGCCGCGCAGCATCGCGACGACGGCGATGCCGTTCGCGGTCGTGTCGCCGCCGCCGCTTCCGTCGATGAAGTGATACTGGCTCGGCGAAATGCCGAATGTCGACGACAGCTCGCTCTGCTCCGCCGCGAGCGAAGCGGCCATCGTCGTCGAGCCGTTCTTCGCGAGGCCGAACAGCATCAGGCTCACGTCGGCGCCGATGTTGTAGCTGACTTTATTCACGTACCGGACGTCCTGCACGAACGGCGCGGACACCAGTCGCGCGACCTGCTGCGCGCTCGCATACGACGCTTGCGCGGGCAGCAACTGCGCGGGGTTGGCCGCGACGGGCGCGGCCGTCACCGTCACGCCCGCGCGCGTCAGCGCCTCGATGAAAATCGTGCGCGCGTAGTTGGACGGCTGGGTCACGCGGAATGTGCGGATCAACGGATACGCGTCCGTCAGAGGCGGCACGAAGTCCGCCGGCACCGTTCCGCTCACCGTGCCCACGCAATTCGCCGAGCCGATGCACGGCGGCAGCTCAGGAGCGAGTTCGATGTCGAGCGCCGACGCCGCACCGCCGGTCTTCAGCGTCGATTGCACGGTGAACGCCGCCGATTTCGGACGGTAGTCGAACGGCAGGACCGCGCCTTCCGCACTCTGATTGAACGAGACATCGACGACGTCGTCGTTGACGAAGATCGGCCGCACCTCGAACTCGTCGCGAAAGTTGAACGGCTGGAAGAGCCGGTCGTCGATCACGACATCGCCGTTGATCGTCTTGATGCCCGCGGCGGCCACCTGTGCCGCCAGCGAGTTGTACCCGGCGAGCGGATCGGGCGCGGACAGCACCGCATTGCCCAGCGCGTTGGCTTCGTTGTGGTCGAAACTGGTCAGCGCGATCGTGCCGTCGGCGTTTGCGCGGCCGCCCATCGTCAGATCGCCGCTTGCCACCAGAATCAGATTGCCGTTGAGCGTGCCGTCCGCGGCGACCGTGCCCTGCCGATAGACCGGCGTCACGAACTGGTGCTGTGCGCCGAGCGCGTTGAGCGCGTTGCCGGTCGAAAAGACCTTGCGCACCGACGCGATGAACATCTGCGAACTGGAGTTGAGATCGTAGATCACGCGCCCGGAATCGAGATCGACCGCCTGCATCGACCACGTTGCATTCTTGTACGCGGATTTTTGCATCACCTGCGTGATCGGATCGGGAACACTCGTGTTCGAGTCGAGCGAATCGCCGCACGAGGCCAGCAGAAATGCGCTTGCAATCACGGCGCAGCGTTTGCGCTGCCGGTCGATAGACGCGTTCATTTCAGGTCTCCAGATTTGGTTTTGTCTTTGTCGTTCGAAAAGCTCGCACGAAGCGTCGAAGCCGGCGATCTGGCCGCTGTGCCGCGCTCGGTTCTCGCCAGGCAACGCTCGCTAAGCAACTATAGAACGTAGTTCGCGGGATGCATGCGGTTAATGCATGCATTGCGATTAGGCAAAGGCAATTGACCGAAAAAGGAGAGACGAGCCGCGACGCGCACGATCGTTCGCGCTTCCTGCCAGGCGTGAAATTCAGGGCAAGTGGTTACCTGAAAATCGCCGGAATCGGTCATTTCATAAATCCACCTGCGGGCCTAATCTTCACTCACCGCATCACTGAATGCGTCCAACCGACCCAAGGAGTGAATCATGGAACAACGCCTCGACTTCTACAAAGCCAACCCCGCCGCGATCAAGGCGCTGATGGGCGTCGAACAGCAGGTGGGCAAATCGGCGCTCGAAAAATCGCTGACCGAACTGGTCCGTCTGCGCGCGTCGCAGATCAACGGCTGCGCCTATTGCGTCGACATGCACACCACGGACGCCCGCAAGGGCGGCGAAAGCGAACGGCGTCTCGCGACCGTCGTGGTGTGGCGCGAAACGCCGTTCTTCACGGATCGCGAACGCGCGGCGCTCGAATGGACCGAAGCGCTCACGCTGGTTTCGCATGAGCACGTGCCCGATGCGGTATGGCAAGCCGTGCGCCCGCATTTCAGCGACGAGGAACTGGTCGACCTGACGCTGCTGATTTCGGCGATCAACGCGTGGAACCGTTTCGCGATCGGCTTCCGCAAGCTGCCCGAGTGAGCGCCGGCGCACCGACAGGAAATCACGACGCTCGCCCAAGCTTGTCCAGGAGTCACACGATGAAACGACCCACACTGATCGCGGCTGCCGCGCTTGCCGCTCTTTCGCTCGCGGCGAGCGTGCAGCCCGCCTTCGCCGCCGATGCGCCCGCCACGCGGGAAACGGTCACGCCCGCTTTCGCCGAGGCGATTGCGAACGTCCCCGGCAAGACGATGACGGCGCTGGTGGTCGAATATGTGCCGGGCGGCAAGTCCGCGCCGCATCGGCATGGACAGGCTTTCGTGGTTGCTTATGTGCTCTCGGGCGCGATTCGCAGCCGCATCGATAACGGCGAGGAGCGCGTCTTTCACGCGGGCGAATCGTGGACCGAGAAGCCCGGCGCGCATCACACGGTCAGCGAGAACGCGAGCGATACGGAACCGGCGAAGCTGCTGGCGATCTTCGTGGCCGACACGAAGGACAAGAACCTCGTCACGTTCGACAAGAAGTGAACGCCCAACGACGAGCGCCGGGCGACAGCGCTAGAACTTCGGATGACATTCGAAATTCACTGAGGACGCGTGCGTGGTCATTACTTCCACGCCGCTCACCGTTTCGTTCATGACACGGCTCTGCATGCCGCGACGCTCGCAGTAGTCGCGCGCCTCGCTCACTGCGTGCTCGTGCGCGCGGGCCCAGGCCATCCGCCCGCCCGTCGCGCTCGCGGCCACCGTATAGGTGCCGGGTTTGTCGGTGGCGACCACGTCGGTGGCGGACGCGCATCCCGCGAGCGAAGCGCCCAGTGCCACAGCCATCATGAGGTTGCGCAAGCGGTCGGAGAACGGGTTTCGCCCTCGGAGCCCGCCCGCTGCACCGTCCTTGTCGGGCATGCGGGCTGAGAAAACGTTGAACATGTATCACCTGCGCTATTAGCCGATTTTCGTTTCGAAATTATCGCCAATCGTGCGCGAGAGATCAGCCCCGCCCTCCGAAAACACTGTTGCGCTCGACTGAACAATCGTCGGCGTAGCGCTGTCGGATCGCGCGCGCGTCGCCTGTCGTGTGGGACACGCGGGTATAGAATCGAATGATCAAAGTGGAGGTCGCCATGCGAGCGAACTACCCGTTGAACCGTTTGAAATACGCCGCGAGTCCGGTTGCGGCGAGTGCGCTGTGCGTTGCAGTCGTCGCACTCGTCGCACTGGGCGCCGCGGGTTGCAAGGCGCCCGGCTCGAACGTCACCCCGAAAACCACGGTCGATGCCGCGCCCGCGCCACCCGCGTTGCGCGCGGAGCCGGCCATGCACCCTGAATGGAAGAACGCCGCGGCCTTTAAGGCGCTCGCTGTCAGAAGCCGGGTATGAAGGTATGGGGGGCGACAGACCCATCATCTGTCGCCCTTCAATGCCGTAGATCGAGTCGAAGACGCGGAGCCGCATGAGCTACGTTCATCGGCAACTGCGGCAACGGTCCGAGGCGTCGTCTCACCTCACGGCGCACCACCGGCGCTTGCCGGCGCAGCCGGCAGCGCATTGGCCGGGCTGCCCGCATCGGGCGGGGTCACGTCGTCCGGCGTGGGCGTCGGCGCCAATGCCGGTTCGCCGCCGCCACGCACCTCGCCATCGACCGCCCCGCTCGCGAACCTCGGCGCGGATGCCGGCGCGGAAAGCAGCGGCGGTTGCGGCACTTCGCGCGGCTCAGCCAATGTACCGGATGCACCGGATGCACCCAACGCGCCGGACGCCGCCGAAGCACCGGACACACCCAACGCAGCACTCGCCGCAGACCCGCCAGGCGCACGGCGCGCCGGCTCGCGCCGCACCAGCGGCGCCTCGCTCTGACCCGGCGACGCCGCGAACAGATGCTCGAACCACGCCCGCAGCCGGTCGGTGCGCTCGGCAAACCAGCCTGGCTCCTGCTCGGTCTCGAACTTCACGCGGGTATCGACCAGCTTCGAGCGCTGCGCGCGCTGGAAGAAATCGCCGACGATCGGCAGCGCGCTATGCGCCCCCTGCCCCCAGTAGTCGCTGCGCAAGGTCACGCGGCTGTCGTTGAACCCGACCCACGCGCCCGCCACGAGTTGCGGATGAATCAGGATGAACCAGCCGTCCGCATTGCCCTGGGTCGTGCCCGTCTTGCCCGCGACGTCGCCGCGCACGCCGAAGCGGCTGCGAATGCTCGACCCCGTGCCGCGGCTCACGACGTCGCGCATCACGTCGACGAGCGTGCGCGCGGCGTCGCCGGACAGTTCCTGTCTGGGCGGCGCGGGCGCGAACTCGGCCAGCACCTCGCCGTTGCGATCCTCGATGCGCGTGACCATCACCGGCTCCACGTAGCCGCCCAAATTGGCGATCGTGCCGTAGGCCGACACCATTTCCTTCAGCGTGACGGGGCTCGTGCCGAGCGCGAGCGACGGCACCGGATCGAGCGTGCTGTCGCGCACGCCCATCGCGCGCGCCAGTCTCGCGACCTTGGTCGGACCGACCGTCTCCATCAGTTGCGCGGTGATGCGGTTGCGCGAAAAAGCGAGGCCGTCGCGCAGGCTGATGGCGCGTTCGCTCGGTTCGTCCTCGTCGCTCGGACGCCAGATTTCGCCGCCGGCCAGCGCGATTTCGACGGGCTTGTCGGGCAGCGTGTCGGTCGGCTTCGCGCCGCTTTCGAAGGCCGCGGCGTAGACGAACGGCTTGAAGGTCGATCCCGGCTGACGCCGCGCCTGCTGAACGTGATCGAACGGATCCTGGCTGAAGTCGCGGCTGCCGACCCACGCCTTGATCTGGCCGTTGCGCGGGTCCATCGCGAGAAAGTCGGCCTGCACGCGGGTTTTGCTCTCGCACAGCGCCTGCACGAGGTGATGGTCGGACGAAAGGCGCTTCAGCGCGTCCTCGTCGGTCATGCCCGCGTCTTTCGCGGCGCGATACTCGGGCGTTTCGCGCAGGAACGTTGGCAACAGGTCCCGGCCGTTCGCGCAACCGGCGCGCGTGCCCCACGCCGAGTTCGCGATGCCCTGCAACTGGTTGCCCTGCAGAATCACCGCCTGGGTCGCCATGGTCTGCAAGCGCGAATCGATGGTGGTGCGCACCACCAGCCCATCGGAATAGATGTTGTAGTCGTTGCGATCGGCCCAGGCCGCGAGCCACTTGCGCAATTGCTGCGCGAAATGCGGCGCGGGTCCGGGCGGCTCGGTCTGCCGCTCGAAATCGATGCGCAGCGCGCGGCGCTTGAGCGTCTCGTAGGCGGCGGGCGTGAGCTTGCCGTACTTGACCATTTGCGCGAGCACCGTGTTGCGCCGCTGCAAGGCGCGCTCGGGGTTCAGCACCGGGTTGTAGTAGCTGTTGCCCTTGAGCATGCCGGCAAGCGTCGCGCTTTCCAGCACGTTCAGTTCCGAGGCCGATTTGTCGAAGTAAGTCCGCGCGGCCATCTCGATGCCGTAGGCGTTGTAGAGAAACGGCACGGTATTCAGGTAGGTTTCGAGGATTTCGTCCTTGGTGTAGAGCGCCTCGATCTTGAACGCCGTGATCGCTTCCTTGAGCTTGCGGGTCAGCGTCGGCGCGCGGCCGATTTCGTCGGGATAGAGATTGCGCGCGAGTTGCTGCGTGATGGTCGAGCCGCCCTGGCGGTCGCCGGAAAACGTATGCAGCGCGGCCGAGGCCGTGCGCCGCCAGTCGAGCCCGAAATGCTGGTAGAAGCGATGGTCTTCGGTCGCGATCAGCGCGTTCACCACATTCGGCGAGATGTCCTTGAGCTTGACCCACTCGCGGTTCGACGGCTTGAATTCGGCCAGCAGCTTGCCGTCCGCCGACAGGATTTGCGCGGGCTGCTCGCTCTTCGCCTTGCGGATGTCGCCGATGCCCGGCGTGAACGGAATCAGGATCAGCACGTAGAGAAGCAGCAGCACCGGAAGCGCGGCGCAAGCCCTTGCCACGCCGCGGCGGGTGGGATGCCGCATATGCCACCAGGCCCCGGCGACCAGCGGGTTCGCGAGGGTCAGCCCTTTGTCGAGGGTCTGTAGGAATCGGTTGATCAGGCGCGTCACACTGGCTTACCGTCTGCTTGGAAAGGCTGAATCCTACCAAGATGCGAGCCGCCAGCCGATTTTTGCGCCGATTCTTGCGTCGATCCCTGTGACCCCTGGCGTGCCCGCCCAAGCGCCGCGCCGGCAAAAATCGAGGCCCACTATAATGTCGCCAATTCCGACAAGAGGTGCTTCATGATCATCAAACCGCGCGTGCGTGGCTTCATTTGCGTATCTACTCATCCGGCCGGCTGCGAAGCCAACGTCAAGGAGCAGATCGACTACGTCAAGGCACGCGGCGCCATCGTCAACGGGCCGAAGAAGGTGCTCGTGATCGGCGCGTCCACCGGCTACGGCCTCGCCGCGCGCATCAGCGCCGCGTTCGGTTCGGACGCCGCCACCCTCGGCGTGTTCTTCGAGCGCGCCGGCAGCGAAACCAAACCGGGCACGGCGGGCTGGTACAACACCGCCGCCTTCGAGAAATTCGCCCACGCGCAAGGCCTGTACGCGACGAGCATCAACGGCGACGCGTTCTCCGACGCGGTCAAGGCGCGCACCATCGAAATCATCAAGCGCGATCTCGGCCAGGTCGATCTGGTCGTCTACAGCCTCGCCGCGCCCAAGCGCACGCATCCGAAAACCGGCGAGGTGTTCAGCTCCACGCTGAAGCCGGTCGGCAAGGCGGTCGCGCTGCGCGGCATCGACACCGACAAGGAAGTCGTCAAGGAAACGGTTCTCGAACCCGCCACGCAAGCCGAGATCGACAACACCGTCGCGGTGATGGGCGGCGAGGACTGGCAGATGTGGATCGACGCGCTGCTCGAGGCCGGCGTGCTCGCCGACGGCGCGCAGACCACCGCGTTCACCTATCTCGGCGAAAAGATCACGCACGACATCTACTGGAACGGCTCGATCGGCGCCGCCAAGAAGGATCTCGACCAGAAGGTGCTCGGCATCCGCGAGAAACTGGCGGCCAGCGGCGGCGACGCGCGCGTCTCGGTGCTCAAGGCGGTGGTCACGCAGGCCAGCTCCGCGATTCCGATGATGCCGCTGTATCTGTCGCTGCTCTTCAAGGTGATGAAGGAGAAAGGCACGCACGAAGGCTGCATCGAGCAGGTCTACGGTCTGTACAGGGACAGCATGTACGGCGACGCGCCGCGCATCGATGAAGAAGGCCGTCTGCGCGCGGATGACAAGGAGCTCGATCCCGAGGTGCAAGCGCGCGTTCAGGAACTGTGGGGCCAGGTGACGAGCGACAACATCTACCAGCTCACCGACTTCAGCGGCTACAAGACCGATTTTCTGCGTCTGTTCGGATTCGAGATCGCGGGCGTGGACTATGACGCCGATGTGAATCCCGACGTGCCGATTCCAAAGCTCGTGCAAATGTAAGGTGATGCGCGGCGCACCCAGGCACACGCGGCGCGCTAGTTCACCCTGCGCGACTGCGCCACGTAGCCGTCCACCGCGCGCATCACGCGTGCTTCCAGCGCCGCGGCGTCGCGTTCGTCACGCTCGCCCGCGGCGTCGATCATGCCGCGCACGATCGCCAGCAGATCGCGCGCCACCAGGCTCGCATCGTCCAGTTCGGGCGCACCGGGCTTCACCGTGAGCGCGCCGACGAGCGCCGCCTGAATCAGGTCGGCCAGCCGCGCTTCGCGCTCCCCGAGCGGCAAGCGGCGCTCCTCGAAATCGATCAGACGCGCGAGCACCGGCCGGCGCATCTGGTGCGCGACCGACGCGCGCACCATCGCCAGCACGCTGTCGCGCGAATGCTCCACCCGCGACGCCGCCTCGATATCCGCCACCAGTTGCGCGGTTTCGCGCTCGATCAGCGCGACCGTCAGCGCATCGCGATTCGGAAAGTATTGATAGAGCGAACCGATGCTGACGCCGGCACGCTCCGCGATCGCGTTCGTCGTGCAGGCGGCCAGCCCGCGCGTTTCGAGAATGCGGGCCGCCGCTTCGAGCACGGCTTCGACGGTGCGCGCCGAACGCTGTTGAACCGGAGACTTGCGGGGCTTCAGCCGCTGCGCGGCGGGTGATTTGGGCATGAGCAAAACGAGGCGTCAATGTGAACGATGGCTCGTATTCTAAAAGCCGAGCGCGGGTCCGGCGCGCGCGCAACCTTAACGATGATCGGTGGCTTGCCGCGAATACGAATGGACGCGGGACAAAGCCGCAGCCCGCCGCGCCGCGCGCTGTGCGTGCGGCCCTTATACCGTTTGCAGGTTCGAATCCGCGGCTCAGGGCGTGCCGTTCCGGCAATACTCGCGAAAACCCTCGCGCGTGGCGAGCCGCTCCATGTACGCCGCGACAGCGCGAAAATCGTCGTGCCGCAATGGCGTTTCGAGCCAGCGGTTAACCGACAGCGCAATCGGAATATCGGCGAGCGAGAACGACGGCCCCGCGATGAACGCGCCGGTGAATTCGAGTTGCCGCTCGACGATCGCCATATGACGCGTCCAGTTGGCCCACGACACATCGATTTCCCGCGAATCCTGATGAGCCGGAGAACGCCGCACCATCGCGAGAAACGCGTAGCTCCATGAGCGGTTCAGTTCGCTTGCCTGCCAGTCGATCCATTGATCGCACTTCGCGCGCTCACAAGGATCGGCCGGATAAAGCGCCTCGCCGTGATAGCGGCCCGCCAGATAACGGATGATCGAATTGGATTCCCACAGCACGAACTCGCCGTCCTTGATGACGGGAACCATGCCGTTGGGATTGAGCGCGAGAAATTCGGAAACATGGGTCGCACGAAAGCCCGAGCCCCAGTCTTCCTGTTCGAATGGAAGCCCGAGCTCCGCGCAGGTCCACAGGATTTTGCGGACATTGATGGATGAGGTCTTGCCGAGTATTTGCAGCATGGGACTCGTAGCGTAGCGCCTGCCTGCGAAAACGCACAGGGGCAGTGGGTTGGCTGCGCACCAGGCCAGTTCGCCGCGCGGGTTTCGCGCGCGGCGGCGTCGAACGATAACGTCGAACGATGAGCTAGTCCTCGATCGGGTCCGGGTCGCCGAGCGCCGCGTCGATTTGCCGGCGCGCCTCGTCGAACGCGGCGCCGATCGCGGCGGCGCCGCGATACGGCGAGCGCGCAAGGTGCGGCGCGCTCCAGTCGGTGCCGTCGTCGGGAAGTGGATGCTCCTTGCCGGGTTCGATGCGCGTGGTGACCGACGAGCCGCCGGCCGGATCGTCCTCGGCCAGCACCGTGACGACGAAGCCGCGATGAGTGTGGACTTCCTGCATGGCGATTCTCCTTCGCTCGCGTTTAAGCGGACAACGACATCGAGCAGCAACCCGCATTCCCGGCCGAGCCAAACAACGGAATGACGAAACAGCGAACGAAACAGCGAACGAAACGACGCGCCACCTCGCCCCGTCGCGCCCAGGCAGCGACGCATCAATGCGACGCCACGAAGATCGTGCCCGGCGCGGGCGGCGGAACGGCGAAGCTCCTGCGCATCCGCTGCGCCTCTTCCACCGGACTGCGCCCGAACAAACGCTTGAACTCGCGGCTGAACTGCGAGGCGCTTTCGTATCCCACCTGGACGCATGCGAGCGCCGCTGTCATCTCGTTCCTCACCATCAGAAGACGCGCCTGATGAAGCCGCGTCGACTTCAGATATTGCATCGGCGAAGTGCGCGTCACCGCCTTGAAGTGCGAATGAAACGTGGGCACGCTCATGTTCGCCGCCAGCGCCAGTTGCTCCACGTCGAGCGGTTCGCGATAGCACGCGTGAATCTTGCGGATGACCTTGGCGATTCTCGCGAATTGCCCCTGCGCGGTGAGCGCGGCGCGCATCGATCCGCCCTGCTCGCCGGTCAGCACATGAAAGTAGATTTCGCGCACCAGCGCGGGGCCGAGCAATTCGGCTTCCAGCGGCACGCTCATCGCTTCGAGAAAACGCAGCACCGAGGCGCTCAGCCTCGCATCGAGCGGCGTCGACATCATGCCGCGCGGCTTGGCCGGCGCGCCGGCTGCCCTGTCGCCGAGTTGCAGCATCAACTCGGCCGCGACCTGGAAATCGAGCCGGAAATAGATGGCGAGCAAGGGCTCGGCCTCGCTCGCCTCGGTTTCCATCGAAAACGGCACCGGCACCGAGACGGCCAGGTAGTGCTGTGCGTCGTACACATAGACCGTGTCGCCCAGAAAGCCCCGCTTGCGCCCCTGGCAGACGATCACGATGCCGGGGTCGTAGAGAACGGGCGTGCGGCGAAGCGGCCGGTTCGAGCGCAGAAAGCGCACGTCGGGCAGCGCCGTGAGGTTGTAGCCTTCGAGCGGCGCGAGCCTTTCGAGCAACGCCACCATGCGTTGCCGCGCCGGATCATTGTGTTTGAGCATCACGTCTGAGGAGCGCGAGGAGTGCGCCTGATTGCGCCTGATTGCGAGCCGGATTGGAACGTGCCGCTAGCGTGCCACCGGCGCGCCGAAAAATCCATGCACTCATACGATCAGGCAAGCACCGCAGACGAACCGGCATTCGCGTGCGCCGCCGGCGCGCCTACCATTCAGCCTCGGCCCGGGTTCCGCCGACGCCATGCGTTTTCGCCCGAAAGCGCCTTCACACCACCTGAAATAAAGGAGTGCAACACCATGAGCAAAACGTTTCTGATCACCGGCGTCAGTTCCGGTTTCGGCCACGCGTTCGCGCAAGCGGCGCTCGATGCGGGTCATACGGTCGCCGGCACGGTACGGAATCGCGCGGCGCGGGACGCGTTCGAGGCGCTCGCGCCCGGGCGCGCGCACGCGATCGTTCTCGACGTGACGGATTTCGACGCGATCGCCCCCGCCGTCGCGACGCTCGCCGAAACCGTCGGCGCGCTCGACGTGCTCGTCAACAACGCGGGATACGGGCACGAAGGCACCTTGGAAGAGTCGCCGCTCGACGATTTGCGCCGTCAATTCGACGTCAACGTGTTCGGCGCGGTGGCGATGATCAAGGCCGTGCTGCCCGGCATGCGCGAGCGCCGCTCGGGCCATATCGTCAATATCACGTCGATGGGCGGCTTCATCACGATGCCGGGCATCGCGTACTACTGCGGCAGCAAGTTCGCGCTCGAAGGCATCTCCGAGACGCTGGCGAAAGAGGTCGCGAGCTTCGGCGTCAAGGTCACGGCGGTTGCACCCGGCTCGTTCCGCACGGATTGGGCCGGACGCTCGATGGTCCGCGCGGGCCGGAGTATCGCCGATTACGACGCCCTCTTCGACCCGGTCCGCGCGGCGCGCGAGGCGAAAAGCGGCAAGCAGGCGGGCAATCCGCGCAAAGCCGCGCAAGCGCTGCTGGAGATCGTGGCGGCGCCCAATCCACCCGTGCATCTGCTGCTCGGCAACGACGCCGTCGAGTTGGTCACGGCGAAGCTGGCGGCGCTGAGCGCGGAGATCGGGACGTGGGAAGCGCTGTCACGCTCGACCGATTTCTCGTGAGCGCGCCTTGCCCTCGTCGTTTCGAGTTTTCCGCAGCGCAACAGCCAGGGTACGTCACGAATTGCCGGGCGTGAATTCTGCGTGATATTGTTGGATACAAGCGCAGGACGGCGCCCGCCGCCCTCACCGGAATGCAAATTACAGCAGCGAGCGTCGCCATGAGTGATGTACGCCATCATCTGAGTCCACGTGACCGTTTGGAGCTGTTGTGCTGGCTCACATGCGGGAGCCTCGGCGCCTACTACCTGAATGAAGACTGGCCCGACGCGGCGTTCCACGTGCAGGCCGCCCACAAGTGGCTCGACCGCCGCTCGCGGGAGGCGGACTGGCTGAGCATCGCGAGGCTGTCGGCGCTGGCGCTCGAAATCGCGCGGCGCCACGCAAGGTTCGTGGACGCGGAGTGGGCGCGCGACGCGGTCGAGGAAATTCTCGACACCGACGAACTCGATCCGCAAGCCCGGCTGGTCCGCCAGGTGTTGGCGGACTGCCAGAGCGCCCTCGCGGACAAGCGCATCGCCGATTGATCCCTCTTCACGCGCTCGCCAGCCGTTCATCCAGAACGGCCGCGGCTCGCTGCACGTTCGGCTCCACGATCATGTCGCCGTGTCCGCCCGACACCTCGGCGACCACCAGACCGCCGCGCGCGATGCTGCGCCATAACGGCATCGGGTCGCCCCGCTCCCGCTCCGCAATCGCCGCGCGCAGATAAAGAATCGGCCCGGCCTCATAGGGACGAGGGCGATACGTCCGCATCGCCGTGCCCATCGTTTCGCGGATGCGCCGCAACGTCGGCGGCAAGCTCGCGATGAAGGGGTCCGGGCGGCGCGCGCTGCGCCCGGTGCGGCGGCGTATCCGGTCGGTCGCGTGCACCAGCTTGCCGGCCAGATAACCGGGCAGCCGGGCGGCCGGCACCGCGCGCAGTTCGCGCAACTGCCCGCCGGCCATGCGCCAGTGGTGCCGCAAGCGCACGTGCAGCGGCAGAAAATGCTCGTGCACGTAGGTATCCAGCAAGCACAGCAGTTCGATCCGCTCGCCCGCGCGCGATAGCTGCTGCGCAATCTCGAACGCCACCAGTCCGCCGAATGAGAAACCCGCGATCGCGTAGGGTCCGCTCGGCTGCACGCGGCGCATCTGCTCGACGTAGCTCGCGGCCATGTCCTCGACGCGTCGGTGCATCGGCTGTTCCCCGTCCAGACCGTGCGCCTGCAAGCCATACACCGGACGCCGGCTGTGCAGCGCATTCACCAGCGTCAAACACTCCATCACCGAACCGCTCACGCTGTGCGCCAGAAAAATCGGCGTGCCCTCGCCGGCGCGCACTTGCAGCAGGATCGGCGACGACGCGGGTTGCCGCGCGCTTTCGTCGAGGGCGGCGGCGAGGCGCGCGATCGTCGGGGCGATCATCAGCGTCGCCAGCGGCATCGCGCGGCCCGTGGTCTGATGGATCTCCGCGAGCATTCGCGCGGCGAGCAACGAATGGCCGCCAAGCTCGAAGAAGTTGTCGTCGCGGCCGATCGGCGCGAACTCGAACAGCCGCTCCCAATGCGCCTGCACATGCTTTTCCAGCGATTCGAGCGTCTCGCCCGGCGGCGGAATCTCGCGCGTGGCGAGGTGCAACGCGGGATGATGGCGAATCGCGTCGAGGCAGGCCGGGTTGCGCAGCGCGGCCGCATTGCCGGCGGGCAAGCCGTTGACCGCATTGCGCACCGACGCCTCGGACAGCTTGCCGTTGTGCGTGACCGGCAACTCGGCCACGGCGAGGATGCGGTCCGGCACGTGCGCGGGCGACGCGCGCCGCGCGAGGTCGTGCCGCACCCGCGCGGCCAGGGCGCCGTTCAGCACGCAACCGTCGCGCAACACCAGCAACAACACCACGCGTGGTTCGCTCGCCACGGCGCTCGAACCGTCCGCCAGCGCGACGCGCGCATGCTGCTGCACGACCATCGACTCGTGAATCTCGGGAATGTCGTTGAGGATGCGATAAATCTCACCGGGACCGACGTTGATGCCGCGCACGTTCAGCAAGCCATCCGAGCGGCCGTGCAGGCGCACGGAGCCTTCGCGCGATACCTCGATCAGGTCGCCGTGCGTCCACACGCCGGGGTTGTCGGCGAAATAGGCCGCGTGAAAGCGCGCGCCGTCGGTGTCGCCGAAGAAACCGAGCGGACGGGACGGGAACGGGTTCGCGCAGACCAACTGGCCGACGCCGTCCGTGCGCTTGCCCTGCTCCCATGCCTGAACGTCGAGCCCGAGGCTCCGGCATTGCGCCTCGCCCGCGTACACGGGCAGCGTCGGATTGCCCAGCACGAAGCAGCCGAGAATGTCCGTGCCGCCCGAGATCGATTGCAGCGGCAGGGGCTTGACGTGATCGCGCACCCACGCGAATTGCGCGTCGTACAGCACCGCGCCCGTCGACAGCATCGCCCGCAACGCGCCCAGATCGAACTGCTTGCCGGGGACGAGCCCGGCCTCCTCGCTCATTTTCAGGTACGCCGGGCTCGTGCCGAACACGGTGGCGCGCTCGTCGGCGACGAGCCGCCACAGCGTGTCGACCGTGGAAATCGGACCGTCGTAAGTCACGATCTCCACGCCCGACGCGAGCGCCGACAACTGCCAGTTCCACATCATCCACGCGCAACTGGTGTGAAAGAAGAGCCGCTCGCCGGGCCGCAGATCGCTATGCAGGCGGTGTTCCTTCAGATGCTGCAGCAGCGTGCCGCCGGCGCCGTGCACGATGCATTTGGGCTTGCCGGTGGTACCCGACGAAAACATGATGAAAAGCGGCTCATTGAACGGGAACTGCCGCCACACGAAGCGCGCGGCGTCGCCGTTCGCGATCAGGTCGGCCATCGCATGCACGGTGGGCTTAACCCTGTCCGGCAAGCTGCCGCCGTCCAGCACGACGATATGTTGCAGCGACGGCAAGGCTGCGGCCAGCACGGCGACGTTCGCCTCCACCGGCACGCCGATGTCGAACGGCTGCGCAGCGGTGTGCGCGAACATGAAACGCGGTTCGAGCGGCTGGAAACGTTCGAGCATGGTCTCGGCGCTCATTTCCGGCGCGACGGTGGACAGCGTCGCGCCCAGCGCGGTGACGGCCAGCGCGGTCACGACCGCGTCGGCGTCGTTGCGCAGCACGCCGATCACCCGGTCGCCCTCGCCCAGGCCCAGCGCCGACAGCGCGTCGGCCAGCCGCGCCACGCGCTCGCGCAATTCGCCGCGACTCAGGTGCAGCGTGGGGCCGTTCGCGTGACAGACGGTGAGCGCGGGCATGTGCGCCGGCGCGACCGCCAGGTTCAGCAAGGCGTCCGCATAATTGACACGCACGTGTGGAAAGAAACGCGCGTGCTCGCATTCGTCGCCGATGCAGGCCGGCTCGGCGCTGCCCGACCAGTCGATATCTTCCGACCACCGCAGCAGGAATGACCAGAAGGTCCGATAGTCGCGCACCGAGAAATCGTGCAGCGCCTGATAGTCCGCGAAGCTGCGCCCGGTGTGGCGTTCGAGCGCGCGCGTGAATGCCGTCATCTGCGAGGTCGCGGCGCGATCGGGCTGGATCTCATGGAACGATAGGCGCGATGCGACGCCCGACGAGGCGCCGACCAGATCCATGCGATCCATCAGAAGCTCCCCCTTCAAGCGCGCGCCATCCTCGCCGGGACACGCCTCGCATGATTCGTTGCGTCGACGGAAAACCCCAATCGGACGAGTCCTGCCCGGCGCTGCCTGGGCAAGCTCTTGAGGAGCCTTCGTCTACTACTTCTGAAGGCTAATGACTGCACCCTGATAGCTCTGTTCGACATCGCACCAACGGCACGCAATGGCGTGGCGCGAGGCGCGGGGCGGCGAGGACGCCTCTACTCTTCCACTGCCGCCTTCAGGCTCAGCAACGCATGATCCCATTGCCGCGAGATCGCTTCGAGCGCGCGCCGCGCTTCGTCGAGATGAGCCGGCTCGAACGCCCACAGGCGTTCACGGCCGACCTTGACGTCGCGCACGAGGCCCGCGTTGGCGAGCACCTGCAAGTGCTGCGTGACGGACTGCCGGGTGATGTCGGTTCCGGCGGTGAGTTGCGCGATCGACATCGCGCTGCCCGCGCACAACACGGCGATCAGGCGCAGGCGCGTCTCGTCGCCGAGCGCCGCGAAAATGGGCGCGGCGCTTTTCAGCATGGCGGCCTTCAGGCTCGCCGTTTTCGACTTCACCGCCTTGGCGTTCGCCTTGGCATTCGCGTTCGCGTTCGTCTTCGTCATGGCCGCCCTGGCGGCGGCCGTCTTAACCCGCGGCGACATGCTTTTCGATATTGACTAGCTGTTGCTCCCAGCCGCCGCTATTCATACGAAACGCCTCGTCGCGGCGCGCGGCGGGAATCTGATCGAAGCCCGATTCGACGACGCGCAGCAAGGTGCCCGAGTCGACCTCGGTCAGTTCGAACACCACCAGCGTGGTGGGCTCGACCGAATAGTCGACCGACACGTCGACCGCGGCCGGATGCCAGCGCCACGACAGGTGATATTCCGGCTCGATCCGTTCCACCGTCACGTCCATGACGAGATGCTCGTAGCCCGGATAGGTGATATTGCCTTGCACGGACTGGCCGGCGACGAACTGCTTGCCGCTGAAATTCACGCCGAACCATGCGCCGAATTCCTCGGCGTTGGACAACGCGCCCCAGACGCGCGAGCGCGGCGCCTTCAGCAGAATCTGCTTTTCGATGCGATCGGTTGATGTGGTCATAGGCAGCCTCCTGCCTGCATACTAGGAGCGCGACGCGCAATATGCAAGTGCTTGCCTGCCTATTCCCTGTGCCGTTTCCGCAGGGAAACGCTGGAAGGAAACGCGAACGGAAGACCACCGCTCATGCGGCCGAGGTTTTCTTCACGAAGGCATTGACCACGGCTTCCAGTTCCTTCGTGATGCCGGTCATCACGCCGGCCACCACGGCGAACTCGCGGCCGGTCACATCGGACCGGCTCGCGACGATCTGGCCGTTGAACGAGACGATATGCGCTTCCTTCGCGATCGAGCTGATCCGTTCGATCAGGTCGCGCTGCTCTTTTTTCTGCGCCCGCGCAATGCGCCGGCTTTCCTGCTCGTAGACCGCGGTCACCGCGTGCAGATGCATCAGCAGCGGGTCCACCGATCCGATCAACGCTTTCAACGCGTCTTCGGCAGCGGGCGACGCGCGCCCGATCGCGTCGATCGCCGTCGAGGCCAGCGCGATGAAGTCGGTGATCTTTCTCGCGACGTGCTCGCCGCCGTGAAAGGCCTCGCGCAGCGCGGGAGAAAACAGTCCGGGCAAGCCGTCGCGGCCTTGCACCAGCACCGTGTGGGTGTCGGCAAAAGTGCGCAACGTATCGCGTGCAATCGCGAGCGCGCCGTCGAACTGCTGGAACGCCAGCATCGCCTTGAGCGCGATGCGTTGCGACAGCATTCGTTGACGCCCCGCCATGTTGATCAACGAGCCCAGGACCTCGCCGGAAACGTCCGTGTCGGACGGCGGCGCATGAAGCCGTTCTTTCGTGATGCTCATATCGGTTTTTTATTTTATCGATCGGCCCGTCGCGCCATCGGCATCCGCACCGCGCGAGCGTTCAACATGCACGCGCCGGCGCGGATGCCCGGTTGTATTACTCGGTGGCGTGCGCGTGAATCCCGCTGGTTTGCATCGACCACGCCATCCACGGACGGCGCAGCGCGACGATCGCGAGGAACGCGCAAGCGGCCAGCGCGCCGAACGTCGCAAAGCCCATCTGATAGCTGCCGGTGCTTTCCTTCGCGATGCCCATCACCACCGGCAGATAGAAGCCGCCGATGCCGCCCGCCGCGCCGACGATGCCCGACATCAGACCCGTGCGGCCCGCCCAACGATGCGGGACCAGTTGGAAGGTCGCGCCGTTGCCGAGACCGAATGCCACGTACAGGCACACCAGCAGCGTGATGCCGCCCGCCATCGAAGGCATCGCCGCGGCGAACACGAAGTCGCACAGCGAGATGATCGCGAGCAGCACGGTCAGCGCGCGCACGCCGGAGACGCGGTCGGCGATCAGGCCGCCGAGCGGACGCACGATCGCGCCGGTCGCGGCGAGCAGCGCCATGAACAGGCCCGCGTCGATCTTCGAGAGTTGATAGAGGTTGGTCAGCAGCAGCGACACATACGACGACATGCCGACGAAACCGCCGAACGTGATGCTGTACACCAGCATGATCGCCCACGTGTCGCGCTCGGTCAGCACCGCGCGATAGCGCTTGGGCAACACGGCGATGGCGAGCAGCGAGCCGATCACCGGCAACAGCAGCACACCGGTCTTGCCCGAGCCGAACAAGCCGGCTTCGACGAGCAGCACCAGCGCGATCAAACCGACCAGCGTGATCGCGAAGCTGCCGAACGCGCGCAGCACGCTGCCCGACTTCACGCCCGCATCGTTGGCCCAGAAGTACAGCGTGATGCCGGAGATCGCGAGCAGCGGCAACGCGCCGACGGTCGCCATTTGCCAGCCGTAGTGCGTGGCCAGTTGCGGGAACATGAAGCCGTCGAGCACCGCGCCGATGTTGCCGGCCGCGGCGAGACCCAGCACCAGGCCCTGCACCTTCGGCGGATAGTTGCTGCCGGCCATCGGCAACGCCACCGCGAAGCTCGCGCCGCCCACGCCGAGGAACACGCCGAGCACCAGCAGCAACGTGTACGACGGCACGAACGGCAACAGCGGCAACACGATGGTCGGCACCGCCGACAGCAGCACGCCCATCAACGCAATGCGCTTGCCGTGCGCCGATTGATACAGATTACCCAGCGTCACGCGCAGGATCGCCGCGGACAATACCGGCACGGCAACCAGCAAACCCTGTTGCGCGGGCGACATCGAAATGCTCTTGCTGATGAACGGCGCGAGCGGTCCATACAGAACCCACACGGTAAAGCCGGTGTCGAAATAGAGGAAACACGCTACCAGTGCGCGCCAATCTCCGCTCTTTAGGGAGCTCATCACGTTTTTCATCAGACATCCTCGTCAAACTGATTGTTCACTATCCGGCTCGTTGCGCTCATTGCACTGATTGGGTTTCGAGCGCCACGCACCGGAGCGATCACGATGTTGAAAACCCGCCTGAACATGCAACGTCCATGCCATCAGGGTCCCTCTTTTGATGCTGTATTGCGTGCTCTTTGAAATCGTTTTGAACTCGCTTCGGAAGCGTCTTCAAGCCGCTTAACCGCGAGTCCGCCGGCCCGATGAACCGTCAATAAACGTCGCGCATGTAGCGCTTTTCCTGCGCGAGACGATTCACGTAGTCGAGCGCCTTCTCGTCGCTCATGCCGCCGTGCCGCGCGACCACTTGCTTGAGCGCCGCGTCGACATCCTTGGCCATGCGGCTCGCGTCGCCGCATACGTAGAAGTGCGCGCCCTCCTCGAGCCACGCCCACAGTTGCGCGCCCTGCTCGCGCATGCGGTCCTGCACGTAGATCTTTTC
Source organism: Paraburkholderia terricola (assembly GCF_003330825.1). Classification (NCBI taxonomy): domain Bacteria; kingdom Pseudomonadati; phylum Pseudomonadota; class Betaproteobacteria; order Burkholderiales; family Burkholderiaceae; genus Paraburkholderia; species Paraburkholderia terricola. The sequence goes on along the minus strand of NZ_CP024941.1, from coordinate 1,941,037 downwards.
CGCCTGATCGCGCGAGAACGCGACATCGAGCCGGGTGAGCACGCCGCTGTCGCGCAGCGCTTCGAGTTCGTCGCGATAGTAGAAGTCGCTCGCCGCATGTTGCTCGCCGAAGAACAGCCAGTTGCGCCCCTTGTCGCCGCGTGCACGGCGCTCGTGCAGAAAGCCGCGAAACGGTGCAACGCCGGTGCCGGGGCCGACCATGATCATCGGCGTGTCGGCGTGGTGCGGAGGACGAAAATGCGCGGACTTCTGCACGAACACCGGCACGTTCACGTCGCCCGCACGGTCGGCGAGAAAGGTCGACGACACGCCCTTGCGATGACGGCGGCCGTTGCTGTAGCGCACCGCGGAAACGGTGAGATGCACCTCGCCCGGATGGGCCTTCGGGCTCGACGCGATCGAGTACAGACGCGGCTGCAAACGCTTGAGCATGCCGGTCAATTCGGCGGCCGTGAGGCTCACGGGAAACTCGTGCAGCACGTCGGCGAGTTGCTGTCCCCATAGCCATTGCTTGAGGTCGGCCTTGCGCTCGGGCGTCAGCAGATCGCGCAGCGCGCCGTTGCTGGTGCGCGAGGCGATGAAGGCGAGCGCATCGGGATTCGGGCGCGCGATCTCATAGTGCTTGCCGAGCGCGTCGGCAAGACGCAGGTCGCCTGCGCCCGGCACGTGCACCGAAGCCTCCGCGCTCAGGCCGCTCAGCGCGATCAATTCGTCGACGAGTTCGGGACAATTGCTCGGCCATACGCCGAGCGCGTCGCCCGCTTCGTATTCGAGGCCGGAGCCCTCGGTGCTCAGCGAGAAGTAGCGCGTGTCCTTCGCGGTGCCCGGCTTGTTCAGGCGCAGATTCGTGACGAGCCGCGATGCGGCCGGGCGCGTCTTGGTCGGCACCGCGCCCGGCACCACCGCATTGATCATGCCGCCCGGCGGCACCGCATGCAGCGCGGCATCTTCTTCGTTGATGCGCACGATGATGCGTTCGAGCCACGCGTCGGCGCTCTCCTGATACTCGCTGTCGCAATCGACGCGCTCCATCAGACGCAGCGCGCCCTGTTCCGCGAGACGTTCGTCGAGGCGGCGGCCGTGGCCGCAGAATTGATCGTAGTTGCGGTCGCCGAGCGCGAGCACGGCGAAGCGCACGCCGTCGAGACGCGGCGCGTTCGCGGCGCTCAATTGCGTCCACAAGCTTTGCGCGTTGTCGGGCGGATCGCCGTCGCCGAACGTGCTCGTCATCAGCAGCACGTATTGCGCCTTGGCGAGCGACGCGACCGGATAGTCGGCCATGCGCGAGGTGCGAATCTCGAAGCGCGATTCCATCAAACGCGTGGCGTAGCGCTCCGTGAGCGATTCGGTGTTGCCGGTTTGCGAGGCCCACAGCAGCGTCACCTTCGGACGCGCGCGCACGATGCGCACGCCCGACGAATGCGCGGCGTCCGCGTGAGCCTCGGCGCGTGCGGCGGCCGGCTTCGCGACAGCCGTCGCGCCACGGCTATAGAGTCCCGCGAGCAAGCCGTCCACATAGAGGCGGCTCGTCGCGCCGAACGGCGCGCTGCCCGGCAGAACCGGCACCTGGTCGATGCCTTGCGCTTCCGCCGAACGCAGTCCGCTGACGAAGCCCGAGAGGTAGGCGCGCTCTGTTTCGGTGAACGACGGCGCGCTCACTTGCGGCAACTGCAGCAGGCTGGTGATGGCATTGATACGGGGCATATCCAGATCCTCGGCGCGGGCCGTCACGGCGTTCGCGGGCGCGGCACTCGCGGCGCTCATGTCACCGGCAACGCTCATCGCGACGGCGGACGTTTCGGCAAGCGCCTCGTCGTCGCTGGTCGACATCGGCTCGGCGCGATCGAGCGCCACTGGGCTCAGCGCGACCGCGCAGAACTTGAGTTCGGGCTGCTGCGAAACCGGGTCGATCGCGTCGCTCGTCACCGCGTTGATGCACAGGTCGTCGCCGAACACGTCGTTCCAGTGCATCGGCGCAAAGCAGTTGCCCGCGCTCACGCGTTCGCTGACGACCGCGGGCAACACCGCGCGGTCACGGCGCGAACGAATCTCGACCGGATCTTTCGGCTTGATGCCGAGCGCGGCCGCGTCTTCGGGATGAATCTCGACGAACGGGCCGGGGTTCAGCTTGTTGAGCATCGCGACCTTGCCGGTCTTGGTCATGGTGTGCCATTGATGCTGCAAGCGGCCCGTGTTCAACACGATCGGGAATTCGCGATCGGGCAATTCGGCGGGCGCCGCATGGGCGCGCGCGAAAAACCTGGCCTTGCCGCTCGCGGTCGGAAACACGAGCCGCGGACGGCTGCCGTCGGGCCATTGCTTCAACGGCTGGCTCACGCCGTCGTTGATATAGCGAAGCGGATTGCGCTCGGCCGCGTCGTCGGCGAGCGGCCATTGCAGCGGCGTTTCCTTCAGACGGCGATGGCTCGCGCCGCGCAGGTCGTAGCCGGTTGTCGGATTCGACGCGCGGGTGATTTCCGCGAACACTTCCTCGGCGCTCGCATAGGTGAACGCATCGGCGAAACCCATTTCGCACGCGACGCGCGCGATGATCTGCCAGTCCGGCAACGCGGCGCCCGGCGGCTCGATGCCCTTTTGCATCAGCGTGAGGTTGCGTTCGGAGTTGATCATCACGCCTTCCGCCTCGGCCCACAGCGCGCCGGGCAACAGCACGTCGGCATAGCGGTTGGTCTCGGTGTCGAGGAATGCGTCCTGCGCGATCACCAGTTCGGCGGCGCGCAAGCCGGCGATCGCGTTCTGCCGGTTCGCCACGCTCGCCACCGGATTCGTGCAGATGATCCAGCACGCCTTGATGTCGCCCGCGGCCATGCGCGTGAACATGTCGATCGTGCCGTTGCCGACTTCGGTCCTGAGCGTGCCGGGCGCGATGCCCCACAGGTTCTCGATAAACGCGCGGTCTTCTTCGACCAGCACCGAGCGCTGACCCGGCAAGCCCGGCCCCATGTAGCCCATTTCGCGGCCGCCCATCGCGTTCGGCTGGCCCGTCAGCGAAAACGGCCCGCTACCGCGGCGGCAGATCTTGCCGGTCGCGAAATGCAGGTTGCAGATCGCGTTGGTGTGCCACGTGCCATGCGTGCTTTGATTCAGACCCATGGTCCAGCAGCTCATCCACTCGCGCGAGGCGCCGATCATCTGCGCCGCGCGGCGAATGTCCTCGGCGGCGAGACCCGTGAGGTCCGCGACTTTCTCCGGCGTGTAGTCGGAGAGAAACGCGGGCATCGCGTCCCAGCCTTCGGTGTGTTCGGCGATGAAAGCCGCATCCGCGTGGCCGTTCTCGTGCAGCAGATGCAGCAGGCCGTTGAGCAACGCGAGATCGGTGCCCGGCTTGATCCGCAGGAACAGGTCGGCTTTCTCGGCGGTCGCATTGCGGCGCGGATCGACCACGATCAGCTTCGCGCCCGCCTTCACGCGATCCATCATGCGCAGGAACAGAATCGGGTGACAGTCGGCCATATTCGCGCCGATCACGAAGAACAGGTCGGCGTGGTCGATGTCCTCGTACGATCCCGGCGGACCGTCCGCGCCCAGCGAGAGCTTGTAGCCGCTGCCCGCGCTCGCCATGCAAAGGCGCGAATTCGACTCGATGTTGTTGGTGCGGATGAAGCCCTTGGCGAGCTTGTTGACGAGGTACTGCGCTTCGATCGACATCTGGCCGGACACGTAGAACGACAGCGCGTCCGGTCCATGCTCGTCGAGCAGGCCGCGCAAGCGCGCCGCCGTGGTGCTGATCGCCTGCGCCATCGGCAGCGGCGCGGGGTCCTGGTCGCGCGCATGACGCACGAACGCGTCTTCGAGACGCCCCGACTTGCGCAACGCGACGTGCGCCGACTGGCCCTTCGTGCACAGACGCCCGAAGTTGGCCGGATGCTCCTTGTCGCCGGAGATCTTCACGACCTGGCCGTCCTCGACGTGCAGCACCATGCCGCAGCCAACGCCGCAGTAAGGGCACACGGTTTTTACGCTAGTGGAGGACATGGCAAATGGCGTCGTTCGAAAGAAAGAGGAAACAGGAAACAGGAAATCGGCACGCTCAAACCGCGACCCACACCTGGCCGTCTTCCACCCGCGTCGCGAACGCGCTGACGGAATACTCCGGTGATTCGAGGCATTCGCCGGTGCGCAGATCGAAGTGATGCTTGTAGATCGGCGAGGCGACCACGATGCGTTCGCCGAGGCTGCCGATCAGGCCGCGCGAGAGCACCGCCGCCTGCGAGCCCGGATCGAAGTTTTCGATCGCGTACACGGCGGTGTCCTCCGCATCCTCCTCATGCCTGTTCACGTGAAATACCGCCACCTGTTCGCCGTTGACGAGCGCGCAGACGCCCGTGTTCGGAACGATGTCGTCGAGGGTGCAGATCGGTGTCCAGGCGCGCGGCAGGCGGTCGTTGTTCATCGCAGAACTCCTCAGTGAATGAGCAAAATGAGTGGGGATAAAAAATCAGACCGTCTCGACAACCACGGGAATCGACACCAGCTTCGCTTGCCGTTCGACCGGCGTCGCCGGACGGATCTGCCCGCGCTCCTCGACGAACGTCACGGTGTTGTCGGCCTGGTCGCTGTTGACGAAATGGCGGAAGCGCTTGCGCGTTTCAGGATCGGTCACCGCCTTCTTCCATTCGCATTCGTAGGTCTCGACCACGTGCCGCATGTCCGATTCCAGTTCCGCCGCCACGCCCAGGTGATCGTTGACCACCACGTCGATCAGATAATCGAGGCCGCCTTCGAGGCTCTCGCGCCACACGCTGGTGCGTTGCAGACGGTCGGCGGTGCGCACGTAGAACATCAGGAAGCGGTCGATGTAGCGCACCAGCGTTTCGCGATCGAGGTCCGACGCGAGCAGTTCCGCGTGGCGCGGCTTCATCCCGCCGTTGCCGCACACGTAAAGGTTCCAGCCCTTCTCGGTGGCGATCACGCCGACGTCCTTGCCCTGCGCTTCCGCGCACTCGCGGGTGCAGCCCGACACGCCGAACTTGATCTTGTGCGGCGTGCGCAGGCCCTTGTAGCGGTTCTCCAGTTCGACCGCGAGGCCCACCGAATCGCCGACGCCATAACGGCACCACGTCGAGCCCACGCACGACTTCACGGTGCGCAGCGCCTTGCCGTACGCATGGCCCGATTCGAAGCCGGCGGCGATCAGTTCTTCCCAGATGAACGGCAACTGCTCGACGCGCGCGCCGAACAGATCGACCCGCTGGCCGCCGGTGATCTTCGTGTAGAGGCCGTATTTCTTCGCCACCTGGCCGACCGCGATCAGGCCGTCCGGCGTCACCTCGCCGCCCGCCATGCGCGGCACGACCGAGTAGGTGCCGTCGCGCTGGATATTGGCGAGGTAGTAGTCGTTGGTGTCCTGCAGCGAGGCGTGCTCCTTCTTCAGCACGAACTCGTTCCAGCACGACGCGAGAATGCTCGCCACCGTCGGCTTGCAGATGTCGCAGCCGAGGCCGCGGCCGTGCTTCGCGAGCAGCTCGCCGAAGCTGCGCACGCCCTCGACGCGCACGATGTGATACAGCTCCTGGCGCGAGAACGGGAAGTGCTCGCAGACGTGGTTGTTGACCGCGAGACCCTGCTTCTTCATCTCGGCCTTCATCACCTGGGTGACGAGCGGCACGCAGCCGCCGCACGAGGTGCCGGCGCTGGTCGCGCCTTTGAGCGCGCCGATGTCGGTCGCGCCCGCGCAGACGGCCGCGCACAGATCGCCCTTCGAGACGTTGTTGCACGAGCAGATCTGCGCGGCCGCGGGCAGCGCGTCGACGCCGAGTCCCGGCTTCGCCTTGCCGTCGCTTTGCGGCAGGATCAGGAATTCGGGCGCTTCCGGCAGTTCGATGCGGTTCAGCATCATCTGCAGCAGCGTGCCGTATTCGCTCGCGTCGCCGACCATCACGCCGCCCAGCAGATACTTGCCGCATTCCGACACCACCAGCTTCTTGTAGACCTGCTTGCGCTCGTCGCTGAACTGGTAGGCGCGGCTGCCCGGCGTCGTGCCGTGCGCGTCGCCGATGCTCGCGACGTCCACGCCCATCAGCTTGAGCTTGGTGCTCATGTCGGCGCCGGCGAATTCGGCCGGCTCGCCGAGCAACTGTTTCGCCACCGTGCGCGCCATGTCGTACCCCGGCGCGACGAGGCCGAACAGTTGACCGTTCCACAGCGCGCATTCGCCGATCGCATAGATGTGCGGATCGCTCGTGCGGCAGGCGTTGTCGATCACGATGCCGCCGCGCGCGCCGAGCGTCAGGCCGCTGTCGCGCGCGAGGTCGTCGCGCGGCCGGATGCCGGCGGAGAACACGATCATGTCCGTGTCGAGGTGCGTGCCGTCGGCGAACTGCATGCGGTGCGTGCCGTTTTCGCCATCGACGATCGCCGTGGTGTTCTTCTGCGTGTGCACCGTCACGCCGAGTTCCTCGATCTTCGTGCGCAGCACGCGGCCGCCGCCTTCGTCGACCTGCACGGCCATCAGGCGCGGCGCGAATTCCACCACGTGCGTCTGCAGGCCCATGTCGCGCAACGCCTTCGCGCATTCGAGACCGAGCAGCCCGCCGCCGACCACCGTGCCGGTCCTCGAGCGCGCGCCGCATTCCTGCATCGCTTCCAGATCGTCGATGGTGCGGTAGACGAAGCAGTCGGCGCGCTCGCGGCCCGGCACGGGCGGCACGAACGGATAGGAACCGGTGGCGAACACCAGCCTGTCGTACGGCAGCGTCTCGCCGGTCGATACCGTCACCGCGCGCGCGGCGCGGTCGATCGAGACGGCCTTCGCGTTCAGCTTCAGCAGCACGTTCTGGCGTTCGAAGAAACCGGGCTCGACCAGCGACAGGTCGTCCGCGCTCTTGCCCGAGAAGAATTCGGACAGATGCACGCGGTCGTAGGCGGGACGCGGTTCCTCGCACAGCACCGTGATGTCGAGGCCGTGCGCCGCGTCCTGCGCGAGGCATTCGACCAGTTTGTGACCGACCATCCCGTGACCGATAACGATGATTTTCATGACCGCGCTTTCCTCAATGTGCTGGGCTGGGTTCGCCGCCGCGTGGCAGATGGCGAAAGTGATTCGGAAAATAAAAAAGCGTCCCGCGAACCCAGTCGATGACTGAATTCGGGGGACGCCGTTGTCCTGACCTGTACTGCGGCGAGCGCCTTGTTGTTGCGCTCGCGCCGGACCCTCGTTGATCCGATGGCAGGGCTTAATGCAAAGGCTGTGCCAATTGCGCGGAAAGGCCGCGCGAGCGCTGTGCGACGGGACTTGGCGGCGAATCGCACAGACGTGCGGCGCAGCGGTCTGACGATTGGTTTTGAGGCAGGCAAGCACACGCTTGGTGCGACGCAGCACCCGGCGCGTGCGGGAAGCGGGCATGCATGGGGGCCGCGGCGCGTGGGTGGACGGCGTGTTTTCCGGCCCTGCGGCCACGGCGCGGCAAGCGCTCGGCAAGCGCCCGGCAAGCGCTCGCCGAACGGCGCGGCAAGCCAGGCCGCGGGTGGCGTGGTATTTGCATGAGCGAATGCCGGGTCACCGGCAACGCAGCCGATGACGGAGCGAACGCGGCCCACGCGGTCGAAAGGCGAGACACAGCACAGTGCCTCGCCCCGCTCCACAGGAATACCGCAAGCAGCAGGAACACGGACAACGGCGTCCCCTCGTGACCAGTCACGGGCGGACGCCGTTTTTTATTCGACGCCGACGCGACGGCTGCCGTCGGCAAGGACAGACACACAGGCTAAGGACACCGCGATGAACACCCAACCCGGCAAGGTCACGTTATTGAGCGCCGGCCCAGGCGATCTCGACCTTCTCACCCTCAAGGCCGCGAAAGCGCTGGCGGCCGCCGACGTCGTGCTGCTCGACGACCTCGCCAATCCCGAGATCGTGACGCTCGCGCCGCAAGCGCGCGTGATTCGCGTCGGCAAGCGCGGCGGCTGCCGCTCCACGCCGCAAGCGTTCATCGAACGGCTGATGCAGCGTTATGCGCTCAAGGGCTTGCACGTGGTTCGCGTGAAAGGCGGCGAGGCGCTGCTGTTCGGACGCGCCGGCGAGGAACTCGCGGCGTTGCGCGGCGCGGGCATCACGGTGGAGATCGTCAACGGCATCTCGTCGGGCTTCGCTGCCGCGGCAGGCCTCGGCGTCTCGCTGACGCACCGGCGCCATTGCCACGGCGTGAGCTTCGTCACCGCCCACACCGAGGACCACGGCGAGCCGGACTGGGCCGCGCTCGCCGCGACCCGCACCACGCTGGCGATCTACATGGGGATGCGGCGCATCGAGAGCCTCGCCGGCGCGCTGCTCGCGAGCCTGCCGGCCGACACGCCGGCCGCCGTCGTGCAGTGGGCGGGCGGGGCCGACGAGCGGCGTCTGCTCACGCGCCTCGACCGGCTGGCCGCCGACGCCGCGAGCGCGGGCTTCGGCAGTCCGGCGGTGATTCTGGTGGGGGATGCGATCGGCGAGAGCGTCGAACCGAGGGCGCAGGACACCGACGCGTCGCGCGATGGCGTCACCGCCGCGGATGCGGGCGAGTCGCGTGGGCGGGAGGCGACCGCCAGGGCCGCCTGAAGCGGGACGAACCCCGCCAGGCGCACGAGCGGCACGAGCCACATGAGCCACATGAGCCACATGAGCCACATGAGCCACACGAGCCACACGAGCCACATGAGCCACATGAGCCACATGAGCCACATGAGCCACATGAGGCGCACGAGCCGCACGAGCCACACGAGCCGCACAAGCAGCACAAGCAGCACAAGCCGCATGAGGCACGAGAGCCGCACGGTGCAACCATATGGCCGTCTTTCATCGCCGATGGCAATTTCTTCACCGGGCGGTGGCCGCTGCCTCGCGAAAGCCGCGTCAATGCGCGGCCCCGGCGACGCCTGAATCGGGACTTCAAATTGCTCGCTCTGTTGTTCTACACAGGGAATGCAATCCGAGGAAGCCCGATGTCGAGTCACTTAGCTTCGAGTCCCCTGGCTGCGCGGCTGCTGATCGCGGACGACGATGCGAACCTGCTGGCCGCCTACGCCCTTTTCTTCGTCGCTCATGGTTTCGACGTTCGGACCGCGGAGAACGGGCTCGACGCGCTCGCGCAGTATTGCGCGTGGCACCCGGCCGCCGCCCTGCTCGACGTCGAGATGCCGCGCCTCGACGGACGCTCGGTGGCGCGGTGCATCCGCAACGTGGGCGACACGCCCCCGCCGACGCTGGTGGCCGTGACCGGCCTCGCTTGTCCCGACGACAGGAACGACTCGCTGCGCTCGGGCTTCGATCACCATTTCGTCAAGCCGACGCCGATGCCGGTCATCCTCGCCGCGCTGACGGGCACATAAGCGGCACATGATTGGCGCATGACGCCGCCGGCTGATCCGGCGGCCTGCTTCGACTCCCGGTCCCCACGCCCGATCTGTCGCCTGATCGGCTAATCGCCGAAACCGATTTCCGCTTCCACCGCCTGGCCGACCCGCAGCCACGCGCCGGCGCCGCGCGCGACGAGCGCATTGTTGCCGAACGTCACCTTGCCGCCGCGCTGCGGGTTCGCCCGGTAGACGCTCAGCGTGTCGGTCGGCTCGTTCGGCCAATCGGGATCGGGCGCGCCCTTCGCCTGGTCGATGGTCGGCATCGGACAGCGCGCGCACAGCTTGACCAGTTGCAATTGCACATCCTGCCCCTGCTGCCCTTCGAGATTTTCGATGCTCAGGCTTTCGACGTAATCCTCCTCGTACGCATCCAGTCCGGTCAGCACGATGTTGGGACGGAACCGGCTCATCGGAATCGACGGCGCGCCCTTGCTGTTCAGACGCACGTTCAGATCGTCGAGCGAAGACTGACCGATCACCAGCAGCGGAAAGCCGTCGGCGAAATGCGTGGTCGCGCCGCCGGTGCTGCCGGTGTACTCGGGATCGACGGTGCGTTCGCGCTCGGGATCGAAGCGCAACAGCCGCGCCGGCAAGCCGAGAAAGTTCGAGAACCACGCGGCGCTCGCGGCGCCTGTGTCGAGTCCGTAGGCCGCGTCGCGCCACACCACGGTTTGCACTTTTTGCGGCGCGTGCAGCTGCGCGGCGTCGAGCGGCGTGCGCAGTTCGCTCATGCCGGGCGCGCGGATCACCAGTTCCCGTTCGCCGAACTCCACCTTGATCAGCGCCATGCGCGGATACGCGCGCTGCGTGAGCATTGCGCCGCTCGCGTCGACCACCATCCAGCCGCGGTCGTATTCGAGGCCGGTGGCGTGAAGGCGCGCTTCATTCAACGCAATGCCCGCGCAGGATTTGATCGGATAGACGAAAAGCTCGCTGATGGTCGGCATGATGTGGGGGGCGTGGGGAACACGCGATTTTTCTGTCGAGGCTCGATTGTAAAGCGCCTACGCGCTTTGTCGTAGCGCCTCGCGGACGCGAGCGGCTGGGGCGCCCGGATTCGAGTCGAAGCGAATGTGACGCCGCCTGCGCTTCGATCCTGCCGCGCCTGTGCCACATTCGTGCCTCGTCGTGCGGCGCTTGCGCTGCATTCGCGCCGCGCTTGCGCTGCCCTTGCGCCGCGAACGTGCTCTTCGTGCCATGCTTGCGCCGCATTCGTGCCGTGCTTGTGCCGTGCTTGCGCTGCCCTTGTGCCGCGAACGTGCCATCTTCGTGCCGCGTTCGCGCCGCGCCTGTGCTGCCCCCGTGCCGCTAACGCGCCATCTTCGCGCCGCGCTTGCGCCACGTTCGCGCCGCTCACTCCCACCCTTCCAGCCGCAACGTCGCGCGCACGAGCCGCTGCTCCTCCTGCTCGATTTCACGCAGATTCGCGCACACGCTCTTGATGTGATCGGCCGCGGCCCGGCGCGCCTGCTCGGGCAGCTTGCCGGTCACGGCGTTATAGAGCCGCGCGTGCTGCCGGTCGATCACGCGCTTGTGCGGCTCGCGATGATAGAGATTGTTCACCGATGCGAACACCGAACTCAGCAGCAAGTCGGTCAGCGAACTCAAGGTATGCACCAGCACCGGGTTATGCGAGGCCTCGCAGATCGCGAGATGAAACGCGTGATCGAGCCGCGCGTGCGTGGAGGCGCTCGTCTCCTTGCCGTGCGCCGCGAGCATTTCCTCATAGCGGCGCGTGATCAGCACGAAATCGGCGGGCGTGCCGCGCAGCGCCGCGAGCCGCGCGGACTCCGCCTCGAGCATGCCGCGCACCTCGAACAGATCGTAGAGCGTGCGCGGCTGCGAGCCGAGCAGATGCATCATCGGCGTGAGCGCGGGCTGCGCGGTGAGACTCGCGACGAACGAACCCCTGCCGTGCGAAGTCTCGATGATGCCGCGCGCCCGCAGCAGCTTGAGCCCTTCGCGCAGCGCCGTGCGCGAGACGCCCAGCTTGTCGGTCAAGCGCCGTTCGGAGGGCAGCGCCTGCCCGGTTTTCAGCACGCCGTCGACGATCAGGCGTTCGATACGCTCGGCCACCACGTCCGCCACTTGCCTTGCGCTCTCAAGATCCGCTGTCTGCATGGTTCAATCTCACTGGTACGACCAATTTCAAATGCTAGCACGCGATGTGTGCATATCCTCTCGAAAGCGCCACAATTCAGGCACTTTACGAAGAAATGCCCGCCAAACGCCCAATCAAAAACTGGTACGACCACTTCGCCGCCCCATCGACACAGGCCGGCATAGCCGCAACAATCCCGTCGGAGACACGTTCGCGCGCCGTTGCCCACGGGCATTCCGCCAGCTTGAAGCGCCGCGCCAGGAGCCCCCCACATGAGCTATCACTACGACGAGCGCGTCGACGGCCCGCTCGCGACGCACGACAAAGCCACCGTCGTCGCGCGGCTGCACGCGCTGATTCCCGGCATGGAACTGCTGCACGAGCAGGAAGACCTGCGGCCATTCGAATGCGACGGCCTCGCCGCCTATCGCGCGACGCCGATGCTGGTCGCGTTGCCCGACAAGGTGGAACACGTCGAGGCGCTGCTGAAATTCGCCAGCGAGCAAGAGATTCCGGTGGTCGCGCGCGGCGCCGGCACCGGCTTGTCGGGCGGCGCATTGCCGCTGGACAAAGGCATTCTGCTGGTGATGGCGCGCTTTAACCGCATTCTCGAAGTCGATCCCGACGCATGCGTGGCCCGCGTGCAACCCGGCGTGCGCAATCTCGCGATCTCGCAGGCCGCCGCGCCGCATGGCCTCTACTACGCGCCGGACCCGTCGTCGCAGATCGCCTGTTCGATCGGCGGCAATGTCGCGGAGAACGCGGGCGGCGTGCACTGCCTGAAGTACGGGCTGACGGTGAACAACATCCTCAAGCTGGAGATTCTCACCATCGACGGCGAGCGCATCACGCTCGGCTCCGAAGCGCTCGACGCCCCCGGCTTCGACTACCTCGCGCTCTTCACCGGCTCGGAAGGCATGCTCGGCATCGTCACCGAAGTGACCGTGAAGCTGCTCACCAGGCCGCAAAGCGCGAAAGTGCTGCTCGCGAGTTTCGACGACGTGGAAAAGGCCGGCGCGGCGGTCGCGCGGATCATCGGCGCGGGCGTGATTCCGGGCGGCCTCGAAATGATGGACAACCTCGCGATCCGCGCGGCGGAAGATTTCATCCACGCGGGCTATCCAGTCGATGCCGAAGCGATCCTGCTGTGCGAAGTCGACGGCGTGGAAAGCGACGTGCAGGAAGACGTGGCATGCGTCGAAGCGCTGCTGCGCGCGGCGGGCGCGACGGATATCCGCGTCGCGAAAGACGAAGCCGAGCGCCAGCGTTTCTGGGCCGGCCGCAAGAATGCGTTCCCCGCCGTGGGCCGCATCTCGCCCGACTACTACTGCATGGACGGCACGATCCCGCGCCGCGAATTGCCGCGCGTGCTCAAGGGCATCGAGGATCTGTCGACGCAATACGGTCTGCGCGTCGCCAACGTGTTCCATGCCGGCGACGGCAACATGCATCCGCTGATCCTGTTCGATGCGAACGCGCCCGGCGAAACCGAACGCGCCGAAGCGCTCGGCGCGAGAATCCTCGAACTGTGCGTGGCGGTGGGCGGCAGCATCACCGGCGAGCATGGCGTGGGCCGCGAAAAAATCAACCAGATGTGCGCGCAGTTCAACAGCGACGAACTGTCGTTCTTCCACGCGCTGAAAGCCGCGTTCGACCCGCGCGGCCTGCTGAACCCCGGCAAGAACGTGCCGACGCTGCACCGCTGCGCCGAATTCGGCTCGATGCACGTGCATCACGGCGCACTGCCCTTTCCCGAACTGGAGCGTTTCTGATGCTGATCGAAGCAGTCTCGATGGACGATAGCGAACGGCTCGTCGCCGAAGTCGCGCACGCGTTCGAACGCGGCACGCCGCTTGCGATCCGCGGCGGCAACAGCAAGGCGTTGCTCGGCCGGTCCGTCGAAGGCATGCCGATCGACACGCGCTCGCATCGCGGCGTAATCGGCTACGACCCGACCGAACTCGTCATCACCGCGCGCGCCGGCACGCCGCTCGCGGAGCTGAACGCCGCGCTCGACGCCGCCGGCCAGATGCTGCCGTGCGAGCCGCCCGCGTTCGGCGCAGCCACCGTCGGCGGGATGGTGGCCGCGGGTCTTGCCGGGCCGCGCCGTCCGTGGTCGGGCTCGGTGCGCGATTTCGTGCTGGGCTGCCGCGTGATCACCGGTCACGCGAAGCATCTGCGCTTCGGCGGCGAAGTCATGAAGAACGTGGCGGGCTATGACGTGTCGCGGCTGCTGGCCGGCAGCTTCGGCTGTCTTGGCCTCATCACCGAAGTCTCGCTGAAGGTGCTGCCGAAACCGCGCGCATCCGGCAGCCTCACGCTCGATCTCGACGCGGGCGAAGCGCTGCGCGAACTGTCGGCATGGCGCCGCGCGGCGTTGCCGGTGAGCGGCGCATGTCACGTCGACGGCCGCTTGCAAGTGCGGCTCGAAGGCGGTGCGGGGTCGGTGGCGTCGGCAAGAGATCGCATCGGCGGCGACGAACTCGACCCACGCTTCTGGGACGCATTGCGCGAGCACCGTCTGGGTTTTTTCGACGATCCGCGTGCGCTGTGGCGCCTCTCATTGCCGAACGCCTCGCCGCTCGTGCCGCTGCCGGGCGACACATTGCTCGATTGGGCCGGCGCGCAACGCTGGCTGAAAAGCGATGCGCCGGCCGCAACGATCCGCCAGATCGCGCATGCCGCCGGCGGTCATGCCACCTGCTTCACACCCCATGCGCACGCCGAACCGTTCACGCCGCTGCCCGCGGCGCTGCTGCGTTTTCATCGGCAACTCAAACAGCAACTCGACCCGCGCGGCCTGTTCAATCCGGGCCGTCTGTATGCCGGCCTGTGACCATGCGCGCCGCTCGATGAGCGCGGCTCTGTGAATACCGAAGGCGAACCCACACCATGCAAACCAATCTCAGCGACGCCGCCCAAACCCTGGCGCGCGCGGACGAAGCCGAACAGATTCTGCGCTCCTGCGTGCATTGCGGCTTCTGCAACGCGACCTGCCCGACCTATCAGCTACTCGGCAACGAACTCGACGGCCCGCGCGGACGCATCTATCTGATCAAACAGATGCTCGAAGGCGAGCCGGTCACGCGCAAAACCCAGTTGCACCTCGACCGCTGCCTGACTTGCCGCAACTGCGAAACCACCTGCCCGTCGGGAGTCACCTATCACGCGCTGCTCGATATCGGCCGCGCGGAACTGGAACGGCGGATTCGCCGGCCCGCGTCCGAACGCCTGCTGCGCGAGGGTTTGCGCCGCGTGATCCCGCATCCGGCGGTGTTCGACGCGCTGCTCAGGACCGGCCGCACGCTGCGGCCATTTCTTCCCGCTGCGCTTGGACGTAAAATCCCCAGGCGTGGCGCGCGGGCCAAGACGAGGCCCGCGCCGCGGCATCCGCGCAACATGCTGATGCTGGAAGGCTGCGTGCAACCCGCGCTGTCGCCGAACACCAACGCGGCCGCCGCCCGCGTGCTCGACCGGCTCGGCATCGGCATCGTGAATGCCGGGCGGGCCGGCTGCTGCGGGGCGACCGATTATCATCTGAATGCGCAAGAGCCCGGGCTTGCGCGGGCGCGGCGCAATATCGACGCGTGGTGGCCCGCCATCGAAGCCGGCGCCGAGGCGATCGTGCAAACCGCGAGCGGCTGCGGCGCGTTCGTCAAGGAATACGGGAAGCTGCTGCGCGACGACCCGCGCTATGCGTCAAAAGCGCAGCGGGTCAGCGAACTGGCGCGGGACCTCGTCGAGATCCTGGCGGAGGAACCGCTCGAGCGCTTGCAGGCGGAACCGTCGCAGGCGACGCTGCAAGCGGCGTTGCCGGCAACGTCGCCCGGGCACGCGCAGCGGAAGATCGCGTTTCACTGCCCCTGCACGTTGCAGCATGCGCAAAAGCTGGGCGGCGCGGTGGAGTCGGTCCTGCAACGGCTCGGCTTCGATCTCGCCGCGGTGCCCGACGCGCATCTGTGCTGCGGTTCGGCGGGCACGTATTCGATCACCCAGCCCGAGCTGGCCGAGCGCTTGCGCGACAACCGGCTCGACGCGCTGGAAAGCGGCCGGCCGGCGCTGATCGTCACGGCCAACATCGGCTGCCAGGCGCATCTGGACGGCGCGGGGCGCACGCCGGCGCGTCATTGGATAGAACTTGTAGAAGCCTCCTTACCTTAAACGAAACAGGACATCGATCATGCTGAGCAAACCCGTGTTGACCGTCGCCGAAACGACCCAGATCCTCGAAGCCGCGCGCGCGGAAGCCGAGAAGAACAAGTGGGCCGTCGCGATCGTGGTGGTCGACGACGGCGGCCACCCGCTCGGAATGCTGCGTCTGGACGGCAGCGCGCCGTCCAGCGCGTACATCGCGACGGAAAAGGCCCGTACTTCGGCGATCGGCCGCCGTGAAACCAAGGTATACGAAGACATGATCAACAACGGCCGCACCGCATTCCTGAGCGCGCCGCTGCAAGGCACGCTGGAAGGCGGCGTGCCGGTGATCGTCGAGGGCCAGGTGGTCGGCGCGGTCGGCGTGTCGGGCGTGAAGTCGGACCAGGACGCGCAGATCGCCCGCGCGGGCATTGCGGCGCTCGCCGCCTGAGTCGCGGCAAGCGGAAGAACGCAGCACAACGCGGGCCGATGCCCCCACATCGGCCCCATTCATTCAGATAGATGGAGCAGTCGATGACTCAGATGAACCCGCGCGGCGGACTGCAAGTCGCCGCCAACCTCGACCAGTTCGTCGAAACCGAAGCCCTGCCCGGCACCGGAATCGACAGCGCCGCGTTCTGGTCCGGCTTCGACGCCCTCGTGCACGAGCTGGCGCCCAAAAACCGCGCGCTGCTCGCCGAGCGCGACCGTCTGCAAACCGAACTGGACAACTGGCATCGCGCCAATCCGGGGCCGGTGCGCGATCCGCGCGCCTTTCGCGCGTTTCTCGAAGGCATCGGCTACATCGTGCCGGCGCCAGCCGCCGTCAAGGCCACGACCGACCACGTGGACACCGAAATCGCCGAACAGGCCGGCCCGCAACTGGTCGTGCCGCTGTCGAATCAGCGCTATGCGCTGAACGCGGCGAACGCGCGCTGGGGCAGCCTGTACGACGCGCTGTACGGCACCGACGCGATTCCCGAGAGCAACGGCGCCGACCGGCAGAAGACCTTCAACCCGGTGCGCGGGGCGGCGGTGATCGCGTATGCGCGCAAGTTTCTCGATCAGGCCGCGCCGCTCGCGAACGGCTCGCACGCGGACGCGACGGCTTATAAGGTGGAAGGCGGCAAGCTGCTCGTCACGCTGAAGAGCGGCGCGAGCGAACTCAAGACGCCCGCGCAGTTCATCGGCTATCAGGGCGAAGCGGGCGCGCCGTCGGCGGTGCTGCTCAAGCACAACGGCCTGCACCTCGAGATCCAGATCGACGCGAACGATCCGATCGGCAAGACCGACGCGGCTCACGTGAAGGACGTGGTGGTCGAGGCGGCGGTGAGCACGATCATCGACTGCGAGGACTCGGTGGCCGCCGTCGACGCCGACGACAAGGTCCAGCTCTATCGCAACTGGCTCGGCCTGATGAACGGCGATCTGACCGAACAGGTCACGAAGGGCGGCAAGACCTTTACGCGCCGTCTGAATGCCGATCGCGACTACACCGGCGCGGACGGCAAGACGCCGGTGAAGCTGCACGGCCGCTCGCTGCTTTTCATCCGCAACGTCGGCCATTTGATGACCAACCCGGCGGTGCTGACTCAAGACGGCCACGAGATTCCCGAAGGCATTCTCGACGCGGTGATCACCTCGCTGTGCGCGCTGCACGACCGCAAGCACAAGCTGAATTCGCGCACCGGCTCGATCTATATCGTGAAGCCGAAAATGCACGGCCCGGCCGAAGTCGCGTTCGCGAGCGAACTGTTCGCGCGCGTCGAAGTCTTGCTGAAGCTGCCGCGCAACACGATCAAGATGGGCATCATGGACGAGGAGCGCCGCACCAGCGTCAACCTGCTCGCCTGCATCGGCGAGGCGTCGGAGCGCGTCGCGTTCATCAACACGGGCTTTCTCGACCGCACCGGCGACGAAATGCACACGGCGATGGAAGCCGGCCCGATGATGCGCAAGGGCGACATGAAGTCGAGCACGTGGATTGCCGCCTACGAGCGCAGCAACGTGCTGGTCGGTCTGAGCGCGGGCCTGCGCGGCCGCTCGCAGATCGGCAAGGGCATGTGGGCGATGCCCGATCTGATGCACGCGATGCTCGAACAGAAGATCGCGCATCCGAAGGCCGGCGCGAATACCGCCTGGGTGCCCTCGCCCACCGCCGCGACGCTGCACGCGCTGCACTATCACCAGATCGACGTGCAAGCGGTTCAGCAGGAACTGGAGCGCACCGACTTTGCGAAGGTGCGTGACGAACTGCTCGACGGTCTGTTGACGATTCCGGTCGTCGAATCGGCGCAGTGGAGCGCGGACGAGATTCGCAGCGAAATCGACAACAACGTGCAGGGCATTCTCGGCTACGTGGTGCGCTGGATCGACCAAGGCGTCGGCTGCTCGAAGGTGCCCGACATTCATAACGTCGGCCTGATGGAAGACCGCGCGACGCTGCGCATCTCCAGCCAGCACATCGCCAACTGGCTGCATCATGGCGTGGTGACGCGCGAACTGGTCGAAGAGACGTTCAAGCGCATGGCGAAGGTGGTGGACGAACAGAACGCGGGCGACCCGTTCTACAAGCCGATGGCGCCGGGCTTCGACACGGTGGCGTTCAAGGCCGCGCAGGCGCTGGTGTTCGAAGGGCGCGAGCAGCCGAGCGGCTACACCGAACCGCTGCTGCACAAGTTCCGGCTGGAAATGAAGCAAGGCTGAGGGTGATACGCCGAGGCTCGAATACGCTTTGAGCGCGGCTGAAAAAAAGGACGGGCGCCGCGTGATGCGGCGCCCGTTTTAATGTGCGCGGTGCTGCTGCGCGTTGCTTCTGCGTGATGCGTTGCGGGCTCGGCCCTAAAGGACGGCGTTATGGACGTTAGGGACGTTAGGGACGGCCCTTGAACTTTAAGCCGCTTCAGCCGTGTATTGCGCCGGCATGTTGGCCTGCATGAACGTTTGCAGATACGCCTCGAATTCCGCCTTCACTTCCGGATGGCGCAGCGCGAATTCCACCGTCGCCTTCAGATAGCCGAGCTTGCTGCCGCAATCGAAGCGCGTGCCGAAGTAGCGATACGCGAGCACCTGCTCTTCCGTCAGCAGCGACTGCACCGCGTCGGTCAATTGCAGTTCGCCGCCCGCGCCGGGCTTGATCGAGCGAATATGCTTGAAGATGGTCGGCATCAGCACATAGCGGCCGACCACGCCGAGATTCGACGGCGCCTTGTCCGGGGCCGGCTTTTCGACGATGCCCGACAGCTTGATCACGTTGTCTTCCCACTCGCGGCCGTCCACCACGCCATACGAGCGGCTGTCTTCACGGTCGATGGTTTCAACGCCGATCACCGAGCTGTGATAGTGATTGAAGGTGTCCACCAGTTGGCTCATCACCGGCTTCGAGCTATGCAGCAAGTCGTCGGCGAGTATCACGGCGAACGGGCTGTCGCCCACCAGTTTCTCGGCGCACAGCACCGCATGGCCCAGACCGAGCGCCTCGGCCTGGCGCACGTAAAAGCAGTCGACGTTGGCCGGTTTGATGCTGCGCACGAGGTCGAGCAGCTTCTGCTTGTTGCGCGCTTCGAGCTCGGCCTCGATTTCATACGATTTATCGAAGTGGTCTTCGATGGCGCGCTTGCTGCGGCCCGTCACGAAGATCATTTCGGTGATGCCGGCGGCGATCGCTTCCTCGACCGCGTATTGAATCAGCGGCTTGTCGACGATCGGCAGCATTTCCTTGGGACTTGCTTTGGTAGCCGGCAGGAATCGTGTCCCGAGGCCCGCTACGGGAAACACGGCTTTGGTGACTTTCAGCATGGTAGGCATTCCCACATCGGTTAGAGATTAGTGTGTTCGCGGACCTTTCGGCCAATCGATGTCGTCGAAAAGACTAACAAAAAAATTAACTCAGTTCACGCGTGAATTTTTCCATCCGGAATATTTAATTCAATTCGCTTTCGCTATATCGCATCGTGACAAGGAACAGGAAACAATTACGTGGCGAAAGCGAATTGTTTTCGGAAATGCCGAAAATTTTACGTATCCGGCCAAACGGAGTTGCGGTGGACGGTACGCGCCCCGACGAACGGAGGTCGCGGGCGCGTCATTGCTTTGCCGCGGCTTGCCGCGCGCGTTATGCGGCGCGTTATTCGTTCTCGTCGATCTGCGGGAGCTTGCCCGAATTCATCCGGAAACGGCGGATCGGCTCATTGCGCAGCGCCTCCCGGTAAGCGGAGGCGGCGACGAGGATCAGCAGCACGGCGATGCCGGCGAGTAGATGCAGGTTCATGACTTCACCTCTGGTCAGTAGAATCCCCAAGTCAAAAATTAACACGACAAAAGCGGTAAATAATTCGCCGCCGCATTTGATAAGACTTAATTACAATTCGTCACAAAATTGCGCGCTTATGGCATTCGTCATGCGATTCGCCATGTCATTTTTTATCCGATTTTTTGCCTGCCTCGTTGCACTAGGATGTCATGCATCGCGGGCGCGCATGCGCCCGGGAATCAGCTTTTCCCTTCTCCAGAATAAGGACCGCGCATGAGCGACTCAGCACTGGATGCCGCCGGCTCATCCCTGCCCCTTTCCCCCGCCCGCTCCGGCGCCGCGCCGCGCGCGCAGAGCGAGGCGCGCGCCGACAGCGCCGGCAAGGAGCATGTCATCGACGCGCTGCGGGGCTTCGCCGCGCTGCTGGTCGCCTATTTCCATTGCCGGCAGATCGAATGGGTCGGCATGCAGGCGTTTCATCAAAGCGCCGGTCATTCATTCAATCTGAATGCGATTGCCGCGTATTTGACCTTCCCGATTGCATGGGGCTCGGCGGGCGTGCCGATTTTCTTCGTCATCAGCGGATACTGCATTCATCGCAGCGCCGCGCTGCGGCTCGCGAAAAATCCCGCTTACCGGCTCGATACCGGCAATTTCTGGGTGCGCCGCTTCGCGCGTATCTATCCGGTGCTGCTGGCGGCGCTCGTGCTGACCTTCGCGCTCGACTGGTTCAGCCTGCAACTGCCGCCCGTCAGCCACAAGATCCGCGAGATCGGCCTGCAGGCTTTCCTCGTCAATCTGTTTTCGCTGCAAGGCGTGGCCGGCAAGACGTTCGGCTCGAACGGCGCGCTCTGGACGCTCTCGCTCGAAGTGCAGTTCTATGCGGTCTATCCGCTGCTGTTCGCGCTGCGCCGGCGCATCGGCATGACCTCCGTGCTGGCGATCGTCGCGGTGGTCAACGTGGCGTCCGCCTATCTGCTGGAGCGTAACGACCTGCAGTTTTTCACGTCGTACTGGTTTTCGTGGACGCTCGGCGCGTGGATCGCGGACGCCAAGGCCCGCACCGCGCCGCAGGCGCGCTCGTCGATCTGGCTCTATGTGCTGGCCGCGGGGTTCATCGCGCTCGGCTGCGCGGCGTTCCGTTTCGGCCAGTACGGCGCCTTCCAGTTGTGGGCGATCGGCTTCGCGTTCTATCTGTACAAGGCGCTGGAACGCCGCAACGCCGACACGCCGGGTCTGCGTGTGTTGTCGCGCTTCGGCGACTTCAGCTTCTCGCTGTATCTGATCCATCTGCCGATCTTCGTGCTGCTGTCGTCGCTGCTGTTCCGCTCGTCGCTGCAGATGTCGATCTGGCCGTCGTTCGGCTACATGCTGGTGGCCGTGCCGGTCGCCTATGTGTTCTACCGGCTGGTCGAACTGCCGGCCATGAAGTGGTCCGCCAGTTTCAAACCGAAAGCCGCGCTGAAACAAGCTTGAAACGCGGGCTTCAAATCCAGGCGTCAAATCCAGGCTTGAAACCCACGCGATAAAAAAACGGAGCGAAGTCCCTGGGACTTTCGCTCCGTTGCGCTAACCGCGGGGACTGGCCAAGTCCCCGCCCCTACCCCGCACAAAGCCATTCACTCGCAACGCGCTCAGCCCGCCACCACGCGCTTCAGAATCCGCTCGACGCCCTCGACATAAGTGGCGGTGCCGAACCGGCGCAGCGCCGTTTGATAGCCGTTGCTGACGAGCTTGTTGCGCAACGCGTCGTTCGATTGCAATTCGCTCAGCGCGTCGGCGAGTCCTTGCGCATCGCCGGGCGTGCACAGCACGCCGTTTTCGTGGTCGTCGATGATCTCCAGCACGCCGCCCGCGCGAGCCGCCACCACCGGCCGCTGCGCCAGCATGCCTTCGACGATCACGCGGCCGAACGGCTCCGGCGTGATCGACGTGTGAACGACCGCGTCGACCGCGCACATGCAGGCCGGAATGTCGTGCTGGAAGCCGAGGAAATGCACGCGGTCGCCTAGCTTGTGCGCGGCGACGAACGCATGCAGTTCGATCTCGTACTGGTCCTCGCCGAACAGCGGCGCCCCCACCAGCACCGCGTGCATGCGCGGATTGAGGACCATCGCCTCGAGCAGCACGTGCTGGCCTTTCCAGCGCGCGAGGCGGCTGAACGAGCCCACCAGGAAGGCGTCGCGCGGCAGGTTCAGGCGCTCGCGCAGCGCCGCCTGCGGCACCGTGCGCAGCGCGTCGAACGGCGCGGCGGAAATGCCGTTGAACACCACGTCGACACGTTTTTCGTCGAATCGCGTCAGTTCGGTGAACGCTCGCGCCGAAGCGGCGGAATTGGCGATCACGTGCGTGAGACCGAGGCGCGCGCACCACTTGATGATCGCCAACTGCTTGCCGCCGAAATGCTCGGGGCTCACGATATCGCGCAGATGCCAGACCACCGGCCGCCTCGCCAGCTTGCCGGCGATCGCGCCGATCACCATCGCGCGCTGCGTGTTCGCGTAGATCACGTCGGCATTGCGCGCGCGTTTCGCGGTGGCGCGCACGAGCGAGAGCAGGCCCTTGAGCGCCTGGCCCTTCGGCAGCGAGCCGCCTTGCTTGCGAACGTGGCGCAAGGCGCCGGCATCCAGCACGTCGACGCTCACGCCGGCCCGGGCCAATGCGGTGTGAAACGGGCCGTCGTCGAACAGCACGACCTCGATGCGCGAGCGCAGCGCCTTGACGATTTCCAGCAGCGACAGCTCGGCGCCGCCCAGCACGCCGCTCTGATCGACGGCGAGAATGCGCGGCGCGTCGGCGCCTGCTTCGGCCTTGTAGGGCACGTAAGGCGGCAGCGTGGCCGAACGCAACGCCGGCACCGAAGCGCGCACATGCGCGAAGAAGCGCTCGCGAAAATTCGCGGCGGAAAACTGCTCCGCGTTCGCGCGGCAATCCACCGGCGAAAAACGCTTCACGTGCTCGTCGAAACGCTCGACCGCGGCGATGATCGACTCGGCGTTCTGGTCGTCGAAGAACATGCCGGTCGGCCGCGGCTCGGACAGATCGCGCACGGTTTCGAGCGCGCCGCCCTTGCCGTAGGCGATCACCGGCGTGCCGCATGCCTGCGCTTCGACCACCGAAATGCCGAAGTCCTCCTCGGCGGCGAAGACGAAAGCCTTCGCGCGGCTCATCTTCTCCTTCAACACCTTGAACGGCTGATAGCCCAGGATCTCGACGTTCGGCCCCGCCTTCGCGCGGATCTTCTGCATGTCGGGGCCGTCGCCGATCACCACGAGCTTGCGCTCGGGCATCCGCGCGAACGCCTCGACGATCAGATCGATCTTCTTGTACGGCACCATCCGCGAGGCCGTGAGATAAAAATCGTCCTTGAAGGTGCACAGCGAAAACGCCTCGACGTCGACCGGCGGAAAGATCACCTGCGCCTCGCGCTGATAGACCTTCTTGATGCGCCGCGCGATGAACTCCGAGTTCGCCACGAATCCATCCACCGAATTCGAGGTGCGGATATCCCAGTTGCGGATGTAGTGCAGAATCAGCCGCGCCATCGCCGACTTGGGGCCGTTGGTGAGCTTCGACTGCTGCAGGTACTGGTGCTGCAAATCCCACGCGTAGCGGATCGGCGAATGCACGTAGCTGATATGCACCTGGTCGGGGCCGGTGAGAATGCCCTTGGCGACCGCGTGGCTGCTCGAAATCACCACGTCGTAGGCCGACACGTCGAGCTGTTCGATCGCGAGCGGCATCAGCGGCAAATACGTGCGGTACTTGGTGCGCGCGAGCGGCAGCGTCTGGATGAACGAAGTCGTCACCGGCTTGCCGCGCAGAAAGCTGCGGTCGTCGAGAAAATCGACGAGGCTGAACAGGTCCGCGTCGGGAAAGCACGCGACGATCTGCTCCAGCACCTTCTCCGCGCCCGCATACGTGACGAGCCAGTCATGCACGATCGCGACGCGCACCATCTTGTCGCCGCGCAACGCGGCGCGGCGCGACTGTGTCTCAGCGCCGGGAACGGTGGTGAGTTCGGCCAGTGCGCTGCGCGTCGCGGGTTGCAGCACGGCTTCTTCAAGGATGTCCTGGTTCATGCGCTTTTCCTCAAATTCAGTCGCAACAGCAGTGAACGCGCAAGATCGCGCAAGGCGGGTGTCATCGTGATCGACCAGGCGACGTTGGCCGCCACCATCAATGCACCGGCGACGATCGCCATTGCGAGACCCGGCAGGAAGCCGGCAAGCCAGAGGCTCGCCAGCAGGAAAGCGAGGTGGGCGAGCATGTCGAGCGCGATCTGCCGCGCGTGAATCGCGGACAGACGCAGCAGCACCGCGTAGTCGAACAGCGCCCGGCCGGCCACGGCGAACGCCGCGCCGGTCAAACCGAAATGCGTGATGCCGAACCACAATGCCCCTGCAAACAAGGGCAATTCGAACAAGCCGACGCGCGCGGCGGTGGCCGGATGGACCTGCGACTGGATCAGAATGCGCGTGACGTTCGCCTGGCCGACGAGCCACACCGCGACGATCATCACGCGGCCCACCGGCGCGGCGACGGTGGCGATTTCATTGCCGACCCACAGATGCAGGAACGGTTCGAGCACCAGCATCGCGACCAGCGCGACCGGCGTGAACACGCCGTTGAGAAATTCGAGCGACTGCCGCGTGATGGTGTCGGCATCGGCGCGGCTCACCGCCGAGAGGCGCGGAAACAGCGTGCGCACCATCGCCGTCGGCACGATGTTCAAACGCGTGACGAGGTTTTGCGGCACCGTGTAGTACGTGACGAAGCGCGCGCCCAGACTCGTGCCGAGCATCACGCGGTCGAGCGATTCGGCGATCATGTTGGTGACGCTCGCGATCAGCATCCAGCCGCCGAAGTTGAAGAGCCCCTTCGCGACGCCCAGTTGCGGCGGCAGGATGCTGCGGATTTCCAGCACCTTCAGCGCGGAACGGCCCAGCAGGAGCGCCGCGAGAATGCGCGCGAACACCGCGGCGGCCAGCACGTTCTGCAAGGTCGCGCCCAGCCAGAGCGCGGCGCCGAGCGGCAGCAACTGGAACAGAAACGTGCCGATGGTCTGATTGGTGTTGTAGACGCCGAAACGCTCGGCGCCGTTGATCGCGCCCGCGAACACCCACGACACGTTGGCGATCGGAATCGCCACCGCGAGCCACGGCAGCGCCATGTACACCTCGTGCTGCAACTCCGGCGACACCTTGGTGAAATACGCGGTGTACAGAAACGCGCCGAAGTAAATCATCAGCCCGCCGATCACGCCGGTCGCGAGATTGAGCCACGTCGCGCTCCAGAACACGCGCGCGCTCTCGGTCTTGTCGCCGGAGGCGCGCGCCTTCGAGATGTGGTTCTGCGCGGCCATGCTCATGCCGAGATCCAGAATCCCGAAGTAGCCGATCAGGGTCCACACGAGACTGATCACGCCGTAGCGTTCGACGCCGAGCAGCCTGATATACGACGGCACGGTCACGAGCGAGACGAAGGTGGGCAGCACCAACCCGAAAAAATTGATCGCTACGTTCTTGAGAATGCCTTTGTCCATCGGATGCCCTGGGTTTGAATACGGTTGACTGCCTGTTGTTCTGTGCGCTTCATCAAGGTTTCCAGCGGTACATCATCACTTTGCCGCGCGCGTCTTCCTCGACGAACACGAGGTATTCGCCGTTGCTTCGCTTCGCGGCGCTGATGCCGTTGGGCACGTCGACCCAGCCCGACGCGCGGCCCACTTCCGGGCCCGGCCGGATCACGCCGAGTTCCTTGCCGCTGTCCTTGTCCCACACGTGCACCGCGCCGACCGGCTCGACGCCGAACACGTATTGCCCTTCGACGGTGAGCCCGATGATCGTGGCGATCGGCTTGCTCTGCGTGGTCCACGGCAGCGTGATCGAATAGCGCTGCACGGGGTTGCCGCTCGACCATTTGTCGTAGCGCACCAGCACGCGGCCCACTTCCTTCCAGAAGCCGCGATCGGTCGGCGTGTCGGCCGTATAGCCGGCCACGTACATCGTGTCGGTGTCGGGTTCGTAGATCGCGCGGTGCAGTTCGGTGAAGGGCTTGGGCACCGGGTATTGCGTCAGGTCCGAATACGAGTAGACGGGGTTGCCCTTCGCATCGAGTCCGCCGAAGCGGAAGCGGTAGATGCCCTTGGTGTCGCGCGTGCGCCAGATGTCGCCCGCGCTATCGACCCACCAGCCCCAGCCGCCCGCGAGCTTGGTGCCGCTCGTGTTCGGCGTGAATTCGTCGGTATTGAATTTGCCGTCGCCGTTCGCGTCGCGCCAGATCCAGTCGCCGCCCGGCGGCGCGTTCGGCACCTTCGCCACCGCGCGCTCGCGCCCGGCGATGAAGCCCGAGGGCGCGGCCACCTCGCCGTCGCGCTGCGGATCGAAGCGGTAGATCTTCAGGTGATCCGCGTACATGTCGGTGAGATACAGGAAGGTCTTGCCCTTGAGCTTGCGGGCGATCGGCAGCCCCGGATATTGGTCGGTGTGAAACACCGGGTCGTCGGGATACTTGAAGCGGTTCGACAGGAAGCCCACGTATTTCCAGTCCTGCCCCGCGGGCTTCGACAGATCGAGTTCGAAGCGCTTGTTGCCGGTGTAGACGCTGTCGGGCCGAGCCGGATCGATCCATGCGCCGTCGACGAACAGCAGCCCTTGCACCTGCCAGTTCTGCCGGCCGTCCGGCGCATAGCTTTCGAGCGTGGCGCCGAGGCCCGCGCCGATCGGCTCATAGCGCGGACCGATGCCGTTGGTCGACACATACACGTTGCCGCGCGCATCCACGCCCACGCCGGTCAGCCCGTTGAAACGCCGGGGTCCCGGCCTGCCCGCCACGCCGCTGAAAATGCCGCCGCGCTCGCCGAGCGAGCCCGACTCCGCATAGCGGCCATTGCTCCTGCTGAAGAACAGCACCTGCTGACGCGGACCGTTGTCGGCGATCAGGATGCGTCCTTGCGCGTCCACCGCGATATCGACGGCGAGCGTGTCCGCGGGCAGCGTGAAGTTTTCGTCGATGCGCTTGCCCGCGATCGTGTAGTGCTCGACGTGCGGCGCCGGGTCGTTGCGCGTGCCGGCCAGCACCCACAGCGTGCCGTCGGGCGCCAGCGCGAGACGGCCCGGCTCGTGCACGGTCCAGGTGGTTTTCTGTTGCATCGATTCGGCGTCGTAGACCTCGATGCGATCGCGCGCCGTGTTGGCCGCGAACAGCGTGGTGTCGTTCGCCGCGAGGCCGCCGATTTCGGCGCTCGTGCCGGTGGGCACTTCGTTCATCATCAGGAAGCCCGCGGCGAGCTGCGCATGCGGGTCGCCGCTTTTGGCGGCCGGCTGAAACGGCGCGGCGCGCTTCGGATCGGCGATCAGCCGGCGCGAGATGCCGAACCATTGCTTGCCCTTCTGCGGCCATACGCCCTGCTCGACGAGCCGCCCCTTCTCGTTGCCGACCGCGATCGCCACGAACGCGTATTGGCGATTCAGCGCGATCGCGTTGCCGCCGCTATTGCCCCAGCCGTGCGTGCCGCCCGCGAAGCCGAGCATCTTGCCGTCCTGGTAGACGCTGGCTTCCGCGCCGCTCTCGTCCCACGGCGCGTTCGTATAGACCTTGCCATCGGGCGCGACCGCGATCGCGGTGATATTGATTTGCGCCCACGCGCCGTCGCCGAAACCGAACGTGTTGCCGATCCATGAGGTTTTCGCGTTCAACGCGGTTTCCGCGCGAGCCGTGACGCCGACCGATCCCGCGACCAGTCCCGCCGCACATGCCAGCACGGCACACCAGCTTTTGAACGCGAAACGGGGCAAAGTATTTTCTCCAATCAGCGGCGCGCCGCGCTCAGGCAAACGACCCGCGCGGATAAAAAAATCCGGTGAGGTCACGGTAAGAACGCTTGCGAACGAATACGAACGGGTACAAAAAAGCCAGAAGCAACACAAGAACATCAGACCGGTTCGCGCAGGACACGAGGTCGGGTAACGACGGCGAGGCGGCATGCAGGCAACGGGAAGCGGCAGCGCCGCGGGCTCGCGAGCGGGACAACCGGGTGCGGCCCACGCGCCGTCCTTGGCCACCCAATTCACACGGCTCACATTACGCGGAAAAAACACCGCGACGAAAATCGAAAATAATTCAAAAATATTCGCCGCTTTAAGCGCAATGAAAGAAACTGATTTAAAAATCGATTAAAACGGAATGGACGCCGGGCTGGCCGGCGCCAGGCCGTTGCAGCCAAGCTTACCGACGCGGCCAGGCTCACGGCGCAGTTCTTACGCGTCGCGTCACGCCTTCGGCACAAGCATGAAAACTCATTGGAAATGAATAACGAAACACCCTGTTGCAATCTGATTCATTTATCCAATTCATTCCCGTTTTTTCACGATTTTCTTTTGCCTAGAATCGATTGCACTTCCGTTGCGACGCGAAGCGAGCGCGCCTGTGGTTGCCGAACGCGCGTTGCTTCGCCCGGCCCATCCGCTTCACACCATGGACGGTTCATGACTGCCAGCGCCCTGCCCTTAGCGCCTTCCCACTCCCGCCGCATCGTGCAGCTCGATGGCTTGCGCGCGATCGCCGTGCTCGCGGTGTTCGCGCAGCACGCGCTGAAGGCGCCGCTGTGGATGGGCGTCGATCTGTTCTTCGTGCTGAGCGGCTTTCTGATTACCGGCATCCTGCTCGAACGCAAGTCGCGCGAGCAGTCGTATTTCGCTTACTTCTACGCGCGCCGCGCGCGGCGCATCCTGCCGCCGTATCTGCTGCTGATGGTGGTGTCGTCGCTGCTGTTCGGTCTCGGCTGGGCGCAACACTGGCAGTGGTACGCGTTCTTCGCGACGAATATCGGCGACGCGCTCAACCAGAGCGGCCACGACAGCCTGAACGTGCTGTGGTCGCTCGCCGTCGAGGAGCAGTTTTATATTTTCTGGCCGTTCGTGATCCTGCTCGTGCCCGAGCGCGTGCTCGGCTACGTCGCGGCCGCGTTGATCCTGCTCGTGCCGGTGCTGCGCGCGGTCGCCACGCCCTGGTTCGATTCGTTCTGGCCGATCTATTACCTGACGCCGTTTCGCATGGACCTGCTCGCGGCCGGCGCGCTGCTCGCGGTCGCCGTGCGGCGCGATCGCGACGCGCTCGAACCGTTCAAGGGCGTCGCGGTGCTCGGCGTATTCGCCGCGCTCGCCGTGCTGGCGTGGCTGCATCTGCATTACCCGCGTTTTCGCGCGGCCAATACGCCGCTCTCCAACGCGGGGCTCTACAGCGTTTCGTTGGTGCTTTGCACGTCCGTCGTGGTCATCGCCCTGCAAAGCAAGGGCATCGTCAAGCGGCTGCTGTGCAATCCGGTGCTGGTCTATATCGGCACCATCAGCTACACGGTTTATCTGATTCACCTGAGCGTGCTGTACGCGCTGTGGCCGCTGCATCTGAACCGCTACATGACCGCGGCGCTCGCGCTCGCGATCACGCTCGCCTACGCGAGCATCACGTGGTTCGCGTTCGAGAAGCGGCTGATTTTCGGCGCGGGCGGCAAAGCGGCGCAAGCGCCGGTGCCGGGCGCGGGCGTCACGTGGGCGGCGCCGCAAGCGCCGGCCACGGGCCGTGGCGGGGCCGCGTCGCAAGCGCCGCGCAGCCGTGCATGAGGCGCGGCGGATGGCGCAGAGCGAGCTTGAGGACTACCGCGGCGCTGGCTTCGCTCGCGCTGCTGTCGTTTGCGCTGCTTTCGTTGCCGGCCGGCGCGCATGCGGCCAGCGTGGACGCAAGCCCGGCGAAGCCGACGAATTTGACGCAAACCCAGGCGACGCAAATCCGGGCCACGCAAATTCAGCCGACGCAGGCGCGTGCAAAACCGGCCCAGGTGCTGATCGACGCCTATGGCGATTCGACCACGCTCGGCATCACATGCAGCGACGGTCATTGCGGCCCGCAGGCGCAAAACGCCGTGGCTTTTTTGCAGGATGAATTGCAGGCGCGGCACGGCGAACGCGTGCGCGTCACGAACTACGGCGTGGGCGGCACGATGGCGACGCAACTGCGCGACGGCACCGGCAACCGCCGCGCCGGCCCGAGCGCCGGGCTGCCGTGGCAGGAGCGGCTCGCCGCGTCGCCCGCGGAGATCGTGCTGATCAATTACGGCATCAACGAAGTCATGCAGAACCAGACGCCCGAGGCGTTCTACGCGGCCGAAACGGCGCTCGTGAAAACCGCCCGCGCGCTCGGCAAGGAGCCGGTTCTGCAGACCTCGAATCCGATGCCCGACGGCCGGCTCAACGCGCGGCTCGCCGCGATGGTGGCGATGACGCGCCGCGTGGCCGCCGAACAGCAGGTGCCGCTCGTCGACCAGTTCGCCTACATCAGCAATTTGCCCGACTGGAAGACGCTGATGTCCGACGGCGCGCATCCGAAGCCGGGCTTGTACCGGCTCAAGGCCGAGGAAGATTTTCAAATCGTCGATCCGCTGGTGCGGCGACTGCTGGACGGCGCGCTTTGAAGCTTTTTTCGGGTGCGCCTGGGGTGCGCCTGGGGTGCGCCTTGTGAGTGGCTCGCGAAGAAGCGTGCTTCCGACAGGCGCTTTTCGAGTGTTGCCGCGGGGTGTGCCGCTTGATGTGCCAATGACCGTGCCGCTGTGTTCGTCGACAAAAGTGTGCCAATGACATGCGCCGTAGCCGGCGCGAATGCTTCTTCTCTTTCTCTTTTACCAATATCGAAGGCAAGCTATGAGCCAACCACGCAAAGCGATCATCACCGGCGTATCCGGACAGGACGGCGCCTATCTGACCAAACTGCTGCTCGACAAGGGCTATCACGTGACCGGCACGTACCGGCGCACCAGTTCCGTCAACTTCTGGCGCATGCGTGAGCTCGGCGTGCTCGATCATCCGAATCTGCGTCTGGTCGAACACGATCTGACCGACCTCGGCTCCACGCTGCGCCTGCTCGAAGGCGCGCAGGCCGACGAGCTCTATAACCTCGCCGCGCAAAGCTTCGTGGGCGTCTCGTTCGACCAGCCTGTGACCACCGCCGAAGTGACCGGCATCGGCGCGCTGAATCTGCTGGAAGGCATCCGCATTCTGAATCCGAAGACCCGTTACTACCAGGCGTCGACCTCGGAAATGTTCGGCCTCGTGCAAGCGGTGCCGCAACGCGAGGACACGCCCTTCTATCCGCGCAGCCCGTATGGCGTGGCCAAGCTGTTCGCGCACTGGTCGACCATCAACTACCGCGAATCGTATGGCCTCTTCGCGAGCAGCGGGATTCTGTTCAATCACGAATCGCCGCTACGTGGCCGCGAATTCGTCACGCGCAAGATCACCGACACCGTCGCCAAGATCAAGCTCGGCAAGCAGGACGTGCTGGAACTCGGCAACCTGAGCGCGAAGCGCGACTGGGGTTTCGCGCTCGAATACGTGGAAGGCATGTGGCGCATGCTGCAAGCCGATGAACCGGATACCTTCGTGCTCGCCACCGGCCGCACCGAAACGGTCCGCGACTTCGTGCTCATGGCGTTTGCCGCGGCGGGTTATCAGATCGAGTGGTCGGGCAAGGAGGAACGCGAGATCGGTATCGACGTCGCCACCGGCAAGACCCTGGTGCGCGTGAATCCGAAGTTCTACCGTCCGGCCGAAGTGGATCTGCTGATCGGCTGCGCCGACAAGGCGCATGAGAAGCTCGGCTGGAAGCCGGAAACCACGCTCGAACAGCTATGCCACATGATGGTTCATGCGGATATCGGGCGCAACGAGCATCACGAGACGTTTTGATCTGAGCGCGTTTGCCGCGTCACGGCCTCCGGACTCGACGGTCTATACCGTAGTGTCCGGAGGCCGTGAATGATTTCGCGGAGTGGGATTGCTTTCCGGGGAAAAGCTGGATAGCGACAAACCGGTCTATTGCTTAGCTGGAAAACGACAAACGCAGCGCTTGCCGACCGCTAACTTAGCGCTTTAGCGACAGCGCTTTAACCACAACGCTTCAACGACCACGCTTCAACGGCCACGATAATGAGCGGCCGAAGCCGCCCCATCCATGCACCCTCCGCGCGGAGCAGCGCGTGGCCTTGCTTCAATGCACCCCACCCGCCGCGATCGCCTCGCCATACACCGCGGCGACCCGCTTCGCGATCACCGAGTTATCGAAGTTCTCACGCGCGTAGCGGCGGCACGCATCCGAATCCGGCATCTTCAGCGAGCCGTTCAACGCGCCCGCCAGGCCTTCGGCGATTGCCTTCGCGCCCGTCTCCGGCAGCACCAGGTTCGGCGACAAACCCGCCACCGCTTCCGGCAAACCGCCCACCGGGGTCACCAATACCGGCGTGCCCGACGCCAGCGATTCGACGGTGATCAGCCCAAAGCCTTCCAGCGCCACCGTCGGCACCACGCTGATATTCGCCGCGCGGTACAACGCCGCCAGATGCTGATCGGGCACGAAGCCCAGCAACTTGACGTTGTTCTCCAGCCCGGCCTCGCTGATGCGCGCCTGCAACTCGCCTTCGAGCCGCCCCTTGCCCGCGATCAACAGCAGCACGTCGGGCTCGCTGCGCTTGAGCAGCTTCACCGCGTCGATCAGATCCTCCAGACCCATGCGGCGCACCAGACGCCGCACCGCCAGCACGATCGGCCGGTCTTGCGGCAATTGCAGTTTGAGGCGCGCCTCGGCCGGCGTGATCGGCAGATTGAACTGCTCGACGTCCACGCAGCCGGGCACCACGCGCACCCGCTCCGGCGCGATGCGATAGCGCGAAGTCAGAATCTTGCCGAACGCCTCGGACAGCACGATCAGCCGCGACGAGCGCGCATACACCGATTGCTCCAGATAGCGCTTGGCGCGCTGGCCGAGCGAGTCGGCGCCTTCCACATGACTCTCGTCGGCCCACGGTCCCTGAAAATGCGAGACCTGCGGAATGCCGCGCGTCACGTCGAGCCCCGGAAACGTGTACAGCGCGAAGTGCGACGAGATCACGTCGGGGCGCGACCGGCTGATTTCCTGACGCAGCGCGCGGCGCGCGGCCATCAGCCGCAGCGGCAGCGATTGCGCGGCGGAGCCGAAGCCGTTGATCGCGCCGCCGGTGTCCGCGGCCACCTTGGGCGAGCCGGCCACCACGCCGCGCACCGCGACGCCCGCGCCCGGCAGCGCGCCGACCAGCGAGTAGTACATGCGGTCGAGGCCGCCCGCGCGCTCGGGGAACCAGTGCATCCCGATCTGCAGCGATTTGATTGAGCTCGTCGTCATGGTTGTTGCCCCTGTGCGTTCTGTGAGTTGTGTGAGTCAAGCGATGCGGCGCGCGATCGTGCAAGCGAGGTCCGCGCGATCATTCGGCGCTCTTCTGTCCGGCCAGCGTGTTCAGCGTCAACGCGTCGGTCTTGGCGACCACCGCCGCTTCCGCGTCGCTGCGCCGGCGGTTTTTCTGCTGCCCTTCCAGTTGCCGGTACAGCGCGATGTATTGCGCGGCCATCCGGGCCCAGCCGAAGCCGGTGGCGAGTTCGTTGGCGGCGACACCCATCGCGCGCCGCGCGCCGTCGTTGTCGGCGAGACGCGCGACCGCGCCGGCCAGCGCCTTGGGATCGTCCGGGTCGTCGAGCACGATGCCGCATTCCGGCGTGATGATCTCGGCGCCGCCCGCCGTGCGCGCGGTGACGACGGGCAGACCCGCCGCCATCGCCTCGAGCAGCGACAGGCTCATCGCTTCATAGCGCGAGGGAAACACGAAGGCGTCGACCGAATGCATCAGCACCGGCATCTCCTTCACGAGCCCCAGAAAATGCACGCGATGCGCGATGCCGAGCGCCTTCGCTTCTTCAGGATAGGGACTGCCCGGCAGAAAACCGGCCACCGCCATCTGCACATGCCCGGGCAGATGCTTGAGCGCGGCGAGCACCGTGCCGAGGTTCTTGCGCGGCGTGCGCAAGTCGCCGACGAACAGCAGCAGGAACGCGTCCTTCGGCAAGCCGAATTTCTCGCGGTCGCCGGTGGCTGCGGCGAAGCCTTGCGTGTCGACGCCGTTGTAGATCACATCGACGCGGTTATCCGGCGTGAGGCCGATCGCGCGAATCTCGTCGGCGACCTTCTGCGACACCGCCGTGATGACCTTCGAGCGGCGGTAGGCCCAGCGTTCGAGCAGCGCGTTGCAGCGCGTATAGATCGACTGATACGCGGACCACACGCCCTTGGTAAGCCCGAACGGATAGTACTTGCTGCCGAACCAGCCGCTATGCACGAAGTGCGAGGTGTTGACGTCGGCGGGCATCCACGTGATGAAGCCGTTCACGTGCAGCACGTCGTATTCGCTGCGATGCGCGCGCAGCCACATCGCGCTCTTGAACGCGAACACCTGCTGGCGCAGCAGATTGGTGGGCCACCAGCGGCCGATTTTCATCGGCACCCAGCGGACGTTGGGGTGGGCGAGCAGATCGGGCGCGACGTGCGAGGCGACCAGCGTGACGCCGATGTTCTCGTCGAGCGCGGCGCGCGCGATCTCGTGGTTGACGCGCCCCTGGCCGTCGTTATGGCGCACGACGTGCGTGACAATGGCGACTCTCACTCAGTGCCTCCGTGGACAAATAGCGTGCGTCTGCGGTTCATTTTTTCGTAGTGCACCGCAGAAAGGATCGAAAAAACACTCATGAAAAGCAGCAGTCCGCCTGTGCCGACCAGCGAATTGGTGAACACCAGCATCGCGAAGGTCGCGAGACTCAGGCTCAGGCAGGCGGACACGAACTTGTCGTTGCGCATCCTGAACGACGCGAGCACCGCGCGCACCACCAGCCAGACGATGCCGGACATGTACAGCAGCGTGCCGGGCCAGCCGAGCACGAACGGAATGTTCATCACGCCGCTGTCGAAGTTGCCGTACTGGCCGAGCTGGCCGCCGTCGTTCGAGAGCTTGGTGGAGGTGCCGGTCGCGCCCATGCCCTCGCCGGCCACGTCGGTAAAGGCGGTTTTCGCGAAGGTCGCGTAGAACTCGTTACGCGCGGCGTAGCTCTGGTCGTCGTTCAGGTTGACGATGGTGGAGAGCCGCGCCTGCATCCGCTCGGCCACCGGGCCGACCGCGAGCAACGGCACGCACAGGCCCGCGAGCAGCACCGCGCTCGCGATGATGCGCACGCGCACCTTGTTGTTCGATTTGACCAGTTGAATCAGGAGCGCGACGATCCAGCCGCCCCACGTCGAACGCACGAGGCTCAGCGCGAACGAGAAGAAGCCGAGCGCCGCGGCGATCCAGCGCACGCGGTGCGTGGCCGCCATCACGAAGACCATCGCGCCCATCATCGCGAACGCGAACGGGCCCGACGAATTCATCGTGCTGAACACGCGCACACCCATCGGCACGGCGTCGCCTTGCGAGTTCATCTGCGAGCCGAGCATCCACAGCGCGTCCCACTGCGGCATGATGAAGAACTGGATCAGCCCGTAGCCGCCCATCACCAGCATGCCCCAGATGAAGGTGTTGACGATGGTGTCGCGGTACTGCGGATACTGGCGCGTGTGCGCCATGATGTGAAAGCCGATCAGGATCGGATAGAGCCAGTTCGCGAGGTCGTAGGTGGCGGCGAGCGGCCCGCTCGACATCACGCCGATCATGAACGCGTAGGCGAGCCCGAGCAGCACCAGCAGCACCGGCAAGCCGCGCCGCTGCGACAGCAGCCGGTAGTAGCGCAGCAACGAGAACGCGCTGATCATCGTCACCGCGAGCGGCGCGACCTGGATCAGGCTGGTGGGCGTGAACGAGCCCTTGGACCAGTCGGCGAGACGCCGCACTTCCGGGCTCAGGAACCACAGCCACCACATGAAACCGATGTAGCGCGCCGGATTCCTGAAATACAGCCACAGGCCCGTGAGGATCGCGAGCAGCGGAAACGCGAGCGTGAGCACCGTGCCCTGACGCGCGCCGATCATGAGCGCCGTGATCAGCCACAGCAGCGCCTCCGGCATCCACTCCTTGCGGCCGTTGGAGACGGCTCGCGGTGCGCCGTCGGCGCCGGCTCGCGTGATCGTCGACATCGTTTAGAAGCCTCCGCGCGATTCGCGCGCGCGCTGTCCGGCGGAACCGCTTGTGCCTGCACCCGCGCCTGCACCCGCACCCGCACCCGCCATGCGCCCGCGCAACGCCGCGCGCGCCCGCAGCATGTCCTGCGTGATCCGCACGTGCTGCATCGCGTAGCTTTGGGTGGTCAGATCGCGCGACAGCAAACCGGCCGCCGCCGCCTGGGCCTGCTGCAAGGCTTCGGCCGGCGACGCGACGAGCCGGTCCACCGCTTCGCGCAGCGCCTGCGGATTGAACGGCGGGATATACGCGGCCTCGCCCGCCGGGAAATAATCCTGCAACGCGCCGACGTTGGTCACCACCATCGGCTTGCCGACGGCGGCCGCCTCCAGCATCACGGTGATGCCCGAAGCGTGCGTATTGGGCCGCAGCGGCACGACGATCACGTCGGCCCAGTCGTACAGTTCGTGTTGCTTTTTGATGCCCGAGAACAGCGCGATCTCGACGTTCGGCGCGCGCAACGAGGCGGGAATCCGGCGGCGCGTCGCGAGTTTCACCGTGTAGCGGTCGTCGTTGCCGAGCGCCTTGATGAGCGTCTCCCAATCGCGGTCGCGGTCGTTGCCGATCGCGGCGATGCGCAGCGGCGTGTGCGGCTTCCACTCGCTCGGCGCGCGCACCGGAAAGTCCTGCGTATTCAGGCCGTAGAGCAGCGGCTTCGCATCGCGGTCGAAATAGCGCCGGCACAGCTCGGCGTTTTCGCTGGCGAGCGTGGTCAACTGATCGGCGCGCGTCATCAGCTTGCGATACAGCCAGCTACGCAGCATCCCGTACGAAGGCCACTTGTCGAGCAGCCACACGCTTTGCGCGAGCAGCAAGGGAGAGGAGTCGGCGCCCGCCTTGCGGCCGGAGAGCAGCAGCATCAGCGCGGCGGAGAGCCATTCCTGTTCGGTGTGCGTCCAGATCACGTCGGCGCGCAGCATGTCGGCGCGGTTGCGCCACGTGTGGATGAAGTCGAAGCCGAGCGCCGCCTTCAGCGCGCGGCGCAAGAGGCGCGCGGCCTTGCCTTCGCGCGCGTCCTGCGAATAGGTCAGCGCGAACGCGTCGGATTCCGCGTGGTGATAGCCATACAGGCAGCCGATGTTGTCGCCCGGTCGATAAAAACGCGGGTCGGCGCCATAAAACAGGTGAACGTGAACTTTCGTACTCATGCAGTCACTCCGGTCTGCCGGTGGAAAGGGGCATCGCCGCGCGCGTGCCCGCGCGCCGGCCGATGCACGAACGTGCCGGACATGTCGCTGGTTTCGCTCACGCGGCGCGTGACAGCGCGCGGCGCGCCTCGTGCGCGCCGGTGCGCACCGCCCGCCAGCGCGACAGCTTCAGGGCCGCCTGCCTCGACACGAGCGCGAGCGCCGCGTGCGTGAGTCCCGGATAGACCCGCGTGCCGACCAGCGTCCACCACCACCACGCGGTTTCGCGGCGCAGCGGCGGCAACTGGTCGCGCAGGATCAGATGGAAGTTGA
This sequence comes from Paraburkholderia terricola, assembly GCF_003330825.1. Classification (NCBI taxonomy): domain Bacteria; kingdom Pseudomonadati; phylum Pseudomonadota; class Betaproteobacteria; order Burkholderiales; family Burkholderiaceae; genus Paraburkholderia; species Paraburkholderia terricola. The sequence continues at coordinate 1,903,715 of NZ_CP024941.1, read as the reverse complement.
AGGCGGCGTTGCGCAACGCGGTCATGGTCTGCGCGTCGCGCCGGTCGTCGTCGAAACGTTCGGCGGGGAAGTGATCGACCGCCACGCGCGGGTCGTACATCAGCTTCCAGCCGGCGTTCTTCACGGCGAGGCTGAAGGCCATGTCGTTGTGGACCTGCGCGCCCGCGCCGCGCAAACGCGCGTCGAAGCGGATGGCGCGCACCGCATCGCGCCGGTAGCTCATGTTGGCGCCCTTCAGGATGTCGACTTCGCGCGCGCCGCCCACGCCGAGATGATGATTGCCGATGATCTTGCCGTGCGCGGTGACCTTGCCCACCAGCGGCCGCTGGCCGTCGAGCACGCGGCCTTTTTCATGCACCCAGTCGCGTCCGCCGAGCGCGCCGAGGCGCGCATCGTTTTCGAACGCGGCCGCGATGCGTTCGACCCAGTCGGCGTGCGGCGCGGCGTCGTCGTCGGTGATCGCGATCACGTCGCCCGTGGCGGCGTCCAGTCCGCGATTGAGCGCCGCGACCTGGCCCGGCACGTCGACCAGCGCCACGGCGAGCGGCAGCTTGCCCGGCACCGCCGGATCGCGCAGACAGGCATGGGTCGCTTCGTCGTCGGCGCGCGCCACCACCACCACTTCGTCCGGCGCGCGCGATTGCCGTTGCAGCGCCGCGAGGCAGCGCGCCAGATCGGCCGGGCGGCGGTAAGTCGGAACCAGTACCGTCACTTTCATCGTGATGTCCTTTGTTATCGTCATTGCGACAGCTTTCGAATGCGCGCGAAGTTCAGGGGCTCGTCAACGCGCCTCACCTCAGGTGCTCAGATATTCCTGAACCGCCGCATAGCTGCGGTCGTAGCCGCCGCGCGCGCGCGCCGGCATGCCGTTGAAGATGCCGCCCTGCACGTGCACGCCGGCGGCCCGCAAACGCTTGAGCGCGTCGGCGATCTCGCCCTCGCTGTGCACGCCCGAGCGCATCACGAAGAAGGTCGAGCCGGCATACGCGCCGATGATCGACGCATCGGTCACCGCCAGCACCGGCGGCGTGTCGATCAGGATCACGTCGTAGCGCTTGGCGAGGCCGTCGAGGTATTGCGGCAGACGCGGCGACATCAGCAGCTCCGACGGATTCGGCGGACGGCGGCCGCACGAAATGAAGCTCAAGCCTTCCACGGGCGCGTTGCGGATCGCTTCCTCCAGCGAGATCTGGCCGCTCAGCAATTCGGACAGGCCATTGTCCTGGGCGCCGCCCAGATAGCGTTCGAGCACGCCGCGGCGCATGTCGCCGTCGATCAACAGCACGCGCTTGCCCGAATTCGCCAGCAGCACCGCGAGATTGACCGTCAGGAAGCTCTTGCCGACGCCGGCCATCGGGCCCGTCAGCATGACGATGCGATTCTTCGCGTCGAGCATCGTGAACTGCATGGAGGTGCGCAGGCTGCGCAGGCTTTCGATCGTGACGTCCTTCGGCCGCGCGTTCGCCAGCACCGAGCGCAGGCGTTCGCCGCCGCGCTCGAAACTGCTTTCGAGCAGCGCCTGCTCGGGGCTCAACGGCACGAGGCCGAACACCGGCAGATGGAATGCGCGCTCGATGTGGTCGGGGTCGTCGATGCCCTTGAACATATTGCGGCGCAGGAACACGAAACCCGTGCCCGCGATCAGGCCGAGAATCACCGCCGCCGACAGGATCAGCACCTTCTTCGGCTTGACCGGCACGCCGGGGCGCAACGCGGCGTCGACGATATGCACGTTGCCGCCGGTGCCGGCCTTCTGCACCGAGAGCTCCTGCACGCGGTTGAGCAGCAGCACGTAGATGTCCTCGGCGACCTTCGCGTCGCGCTGCAACTGCACGGCCTTTACTTCGGTGGCCGGCAGATCGCGGAAGCGGTCGGCGTACTTGGCGCGCTGCGCCTGCAATTCGGCCATCTGTTCGCGCGCGGCCTTGAGCGTCGGGTGGTCGTCGCCGTAACGCTCGGTGAGCTGCGCCATCTGCAGACGCAAGCCGGCGATCTGCTGCTCGTACTGCACGCTGCCTTCCAGGTAGACCTTGGCTTCCTCGCTCGCGTTGATCGAGCCGGATTGACGCTGATACGCGGTCAGCGCGGCCTCGGCGCGTTCGAGATCGGACTTCAGGCGCGGCTCCTCGCTCTTCAGGAAGTCGAGCATCTTGCTCGCGTCGGCCTGCTTGTTCAGCACGTGCTGGCGCACATACGACTGCGCGAGCGCGTTGGCGACCTCGGCCGCGTGCGCCGGGTCCTTGTCCTCCAGCGAGATCTGGATCACGCCGGTCTGCTTGCCCTGCTCCTGCACGCTGATCGCCGACTGGAACGCGGTGATCGCGTCGAGATCGTTCGCGCGCATCACGGTGAACTGCTCGCCCGGACGCGCCACCAGTTTGTTCACGAGCATCGTCACGCCGCCGCCCTGCTCCTGCTGGCCGACCTGGCCGCGCAGCAGCAGCGTGCCGTTCGGCGCGTAGAGCTCGTAGTGCTGGTCGTCGATGGCCTTCATCGTGAGCTTCTGGCCTTCCAGCGCGGGCACCACGTCGATCGAATCGACGTCGCCCACCTCGCCGCCCCATGCATACGACGACAGACCGAGCCACGGCCGCGCCGGCTGGCCGGGGCTCGCCATGCGCGCGGCGATGCTGCCGAGCAAGGGGAACATCTTCGGCGTGACGCTGAAGTTCAGCTTCAACTGCTGCACCACGGGCGCGACCACGCCGCGGCTCTTGATGATCTCGATTTCGGCGTCGGTCGGCAGCGAGGTGGAGCCGGTGGTGATCGCCGCGCCCGTCTGCGTCTGCGTGAGCGCCTGCGAGGTGTTGTCGGACTGCTCGACGCGCACGTGCGCGTCGGCCGAATACACCGGCTTGGCAAGGTAGCAGTACGCGCCCGCCATGCCGACGATCACCGCGGCAATGGCGATCAGCCACCAGATGTCGTCGAGGATCACCTGCACCAGTTGCCCGAGGACGACGTCCTCTTCTTCGGTCCGAACCGGACCGGCCATGTATGGAGAGATTTGATTGCTCACAATTCGATCCCGTATCGGTTGCTGCGGCGTGTGTCTGGGCTTCTTGCTTCTTTCATCCTGCTTCCCGGCTGGCTTGCCTGTCTTTCCGTGTCGAGGGCCCGCGCCCCGTGAAGGCGGCGCGGACCCGTCGACGCCGTCGCGGCTTAGCGCGTCAACTGCTTCAGGTAGAACAACGTCTGCACGCTCGGCAAGACCTGCTGCAACACACGGTTGAAGGTGGTCGAGGCGGCGGTGCCCACATACACGACATCCATCGGCTGCAACTGGAACTGCGACGACAGCATGATCGCGTCCGGCTGCGTCATGTCGAGGCGGTACACGTCCGGCGTGGTCGGCTTCTCGCGCATGCCGCGCATCACGAAGATCTGCCGCGGATTGGCGTCGGTGTCGAGAATGCCGCCCGCCTGCGTGAGCGCGTCGGCGATCGTCAGACGGCCCTTCAGCATCGGCACCTGGATCGGCGTCTTCACTTCACCCATCACGAAGATGCGGCTGTCGCTGCGGTCCGGCACGTTGATCACGTCGCCGCCTTGCAGCATCACGTTCTGCGTGGTGTCGCCCTTGTCGAGCATGCGGTTGGCGTCGAGCACATAGAGCTTGTTGTTGCGCGTGAGACGCACGCGCTGGATGTCCGCGTCGCCGGTCGAGCCGCCCGAGCGCGTGATCGCGTCGACCAGCGTGAGCGGCACGTCGCTGACGGCGAGCGGCCCCGGCGTCTTCACCTCGCCGGTGACCTGCACTTTCTGCCCGCGGTACGACAGCACGCGCACGTCGACCTGCGGATTGCGGATATAGCGCACGAGGCCCGATGCGAGCTGATCGCGCAGTTCGCCCGGCGTCTTGCCGGCGGCCTTGATGCGGCCGACGAACGGGAAAAAGATCGTGCCGTCGGCGGCGATGGTCTGGCCGTACGGATCGGCCTGGCCCGGCAGCGCGGCCGTATAGGGCTGCTGCAACGCGCCGGCGACGCTTTGCGTGGTGTTGCCGCCGGAGGACAGCGTGCTGCCCTGCGGGGTGGTCAATTCGGGGTGATCCCACACGGTGATGCCGAGAATGTCTTGCGGCGACAGACGGTACACGTACTGCGACGGATCGCTGAAACGCGAGGTCGGCAGCACCTGGGTCGCGGCGGCGGCGGCTTGCGCCTGCGCGGCGACCAGCGGGCCGTCGATCAGATGGACCGGATAGGTTTCCGCAGCCTGGCTCTGGTGCTGGCCGTCGTCTTTGAGACGGGAGGTGTCGAGATAATTGCCAGGTGCGGTGGCGCAGGCCGACAGAAAGGACGTCAGCAAAAGCGAGGCGGCGACTCTCGACTTGAAGCGCGTCGAGTCGAAGCCCGTCGATGTGAAGTTCGCAAGCGAGCTTGCAGCGGTTTTTTTCATCAGCATATTTTCTTCAGCCATCCCATGACCAGATGTTCGATGAGCACGAGACTCTCCCTATAAGTGGTTTCCGCGCCGCCATGCGGATCGGCGACGTCGGAATCGGCCTCCCACTTGCCGAGCGGATAAACCTTGCCGCGCGAGGCCGGATCGAGCGCCTCGACCGCGCTCACCTGCGCGCGCTCGCTGACCAGCACCAGATCGGCGGCGCGCACGAGCTGCCGGTCGAGACGTCTCGAGTAGTGGATCCCGGAGGCGACGCCCCGCTCCGCGAGCAGGCGCTGCATCACCGGGTCCATGCCGTGGCCGTTCACGGCACGGATGCCCGCCGAATGAAACGCGATCGGCGCTGCCGACGTGCGCGACGTCAATCGCTGCCGGGCCTTGAACAGCATTTCGGCGGCAGGCGAACGGCACACGTTGGCGTGGCAGACGATCAGAACGTTGGCGAACATAGCGGACTCCCTTCGGGTGAGACGCTTCGTGACGGCGCGTTGGCGTGGACGGCCTAGCGGCCGGTCTCGGCCGTGGCGGCCTCGGCGACGAGCGGCAAGCCGTTCGCGCCGACCTTCGCCGGTGCGTTGCGCAGCGCATGCTGACGGCCGATCGCGTGATACTCGATACCGAGTTCCAGCAGCGCGTCCGGTTCGTACAGATTGCGGCCGTCGAAAATCAGCGGCGTCTTGAGGATCTGCTTGAGCGCGTCGAAATCCGGGCTCTTGAAGACCTTCCATTCGGTGAGGATCACCAGCGCGTCGGCGCCCTCGGCCGCCTCCATCTCTTCCGTCGTGAACGTGAGGCGCGCGTGCTGCTGCGGCACGTCCTTCAGGTCGAGCGCGAACACGCGCTTCGATTCGTCGATCGCGACCGGGTCGTAGGCCTTCACGCGCGCGCCGCGGCGCAGCAGTTCGGCGATCAGCGGACGGCTCGGCGCTTCGCGCATGTCGTCGGTGTTCGGCTTGAACGCGAGACCCCAGATCGCGAACGTGCGATCCGACAGGTCCTCGCCCAGACGCGCGACGATCTTGTGCGCGAGCACTTTCTTCTGCGTGTCGTTGACGGCTTCCACCGCTTCGAGAATGCGCAGGTTCGCCTTGTGATCGGCGGCCGTGCGGATCAGCGCCTGCACGTCCTTCGGGAAGCACGAGCCGCCGTAGCCGCAGCCGGCATACAGGAAGTCGTAGCCGATGCGCGGATCGGAGCCGATGCCGCGGCGCACCGCCTCGATGTCGGCGCCGACGCGGTCGGCCAGATTGGCGAGTTCGTTCATGTACGAAATGCGCGTGGCGAGCATCGCGTTGGCCGCGTACTTGGTGAATTCGGCGGAGCGCACGTCCATGTACAGCGTGCGTTCGCGATTGCGGTTGAACGGCGCGTAGAGGCGCTTCATCAGTTCGCGCGCTTTTTCGCCGGGCACGTCCTCGTCGCAGCCGAGCACGATGCGATCGGGCCGCGTGAAGTCCTCCACCGCCGCGCCTTCCTTCAGGAACTCGGGATTGGAGACCACCGAGAACATGTGGCTCGCATTGCGCGCGGCCAGTTCTTCCGCGATCGCTTCGCGCACGCGCGAGGCGGTGCCGACCGGCACCGTCGATTTGTCGACGATCACCTTGAAGCCGGTCATGTGGCGGCCGATGTTGCGCGCGGCGGCCAGCACGTATTGCAGGTCGGCCGAACCGTCCTCGTCCGACGGCGTGCCCACCGCGATGAACTGAATGTCGCCGTGCGCGACCGCGGCTTCGACGTTGGTCGAGAACTTCAGACGCCCGGCCTTGCGATTACGTGCGATGACCTCCTGCAGACCCGGTTCATGGATCGGCACGCCGCCGTTGTTGAGCACGTCGATCTTGCGCTGATCGACGTCGAGACAGAACACGTCGTGGCCGATGTCGGCCAGACAGGCGCCCGTCACGAGGCCTACGTAGCCGCTACCGATGATCGTCAGGTTCATGTGTTACCTCGGAGGTTGGGTTGGTTCACAAATAAAGTTCGGGGCCACCGCAAGAAAACGCCGGGCCGCCCCAGGTTTTCTCGCACCCCCTCGGGGGGCTGGCGCGCAGCGACAGTTGGGGGCCGACATCAGTACGCATTGCTGCCCACGAAGCCCTTCCACAGCGTCAGCACGACGATCTTGATGTCGAGCCAGAAGGTCCAGTGCTGCATGTAGTACAGATCGAGCTTGACGCGGCCCATCATCTTTTCGATGCGGTCGGTTTCGCCGCGATAGCCGTTGATCTGCGCCCACCCGGTGATGCCCGGCTTGATCCGGTAGCGGTGCATGTAGCCCTTCACCAGATCCTTGTAGATGTCGTCGTGTTCGAGCGCATGCGGACGCGGGCCGACCACCGACATCTCGCCGCGCAGCACGTTGATGAATTGCGGCAGCTCGTCGAGGCTCGTGCGCCGCAGGAACGCGCCGACCGCGGTGATGCGCGGGTCGCGGCGCGTGGCCTGGGTGATCTTGCCGGCCTCTTCCTGATGGATGCGCATCGAGCGGAACTTGTAGATCTCGAACTGATGGCCGTCGATGCCTTTTCTCTTCTGGCGGAAAAACACCGGGCCCGGCGAACTGAGCTTCACCATCACCGCGATCACGATCATCAGCGGCGACAGCGCGGTCAACGCGGCGAGCGCGAACAGGCGATCGAAAATGCGCTTGGGCAGCACGCGCAAATCGGTGATCGGCGAGGCGGCCAGGTTGATCGCCGGCACGCCGAGCAGATCGACCATCGGCTGGTTGAACAGCGTGAGGCTGCGCACGTCGGGAATGAAGCGGATATTCACGAAGTCGTTGCGCAGGTCCATCACGAAGCGGTGAATCGCCTTCTCCTTCGAAATCGGCAGCGCGAGCCACAACTCGCGAATCGCGCGCCGGCGCACCAGTTCGAGCATGCGCTGATAGTCGCGCTCGACCGGCACGCCGTCGATCGCGTCGCCCGCGTCGGGGTCTTCGTAATGGTTGATCGTGCCGTCCTCGTCGAACACCACCACGGGGCTAAAGCCCGCATCGGGGCGGCTGCGCATCTGCTCGATCAGAAACCGCCCATACGGCGCGCCGCCGACGATCGCCACCGCGCGCTGATTGAAGCCCTCGCGGCGCAGACCGCGCAGGATCGAATACACGATCACCTTGGTGACGATCAGCAGCACGATGGTGGCCAGCGCCCAATACGCGAGCCACAGCCGCGACAGGCTGTCCGAGCGGTGCAGGCTGAAGCTGATCAGAATGCCGGTGACCTCCACCAGCACCCAGCCGCCGGCGACGCGGCACAGCAGGTCGTACAGCGGCTTGCCGCGCCATGACTGATAGATGCCGAGCGCGGGGAAAAACACCACCACCAGCAGGCAATCGAACGCGAGCGACACGCTTTGCATATCGTCCAGCCACACGAACTTCCCGCTGTGCGCGGCCGCCGCGAGGGCGGCGCCCAGCGCGACCATGGCGATGTCGATGATTCTCGATAGAACGCTCAGCATGCGTGGCCCCTCAGTTCGTCAGTCAAGTGCCATCCGTTGTGGTTGATTAATTCCGTCATGCACTTCGGTCCGCCGCGCGACGCACAACGCCGGTATCCGCGTCCGGCCAGATAAATGCGCGACGCGAAATGAATTGAACCGGTGCTAATTGCTCCGCCGTTTTCCTTTCCAGAAAATGACTGGAACGGCCGGCTGGAAAATGCGTGTCGGAATGAGTGAATACCCTTGTACAGGTATAGATAAAGCGGTATTAAAATTCGCGCCGCAAGCCTGCAAAAAATCTCAAATTGTATCGGTCAAAGTTTCGGTATTTTTTCCGACTTTTGTTCGGCAATTGTTACCGGATTTAGCGTTGGAACGGCGTATTGCGCGCCTTTCCGTCGGCCTATGCGGTGGCTGCCGGGCGTTTCCTACGAAGCTTACAGCGGCGCCTTTCGTGGTTATTCTGCCGCATTGTCGGGCGTAAAAAAATGGCCCATAATTTTTTTCGGGTAATTTTTCTTTTTTAAAAGTTAAGCCGACATTTTTTCTTCACGAAACAGACGATTTTTATTAGCGGATTTATATAGTTTCTATTTAACGCGCTTTTATTGATTCCAGAGTTCATGATAAAACTCGACGCATTCACCCCAGCCTCGAGGAGTCCATCATGACAGCTCCGGTCACGGCCATCCCCGCCGACACCCGGTCCACGCAAGCTACGCCCCTGAACGTCAAGCTCAAGGTTCATCCCGTGATTCTGGCGGGCGGCTCCGGCACGCGCTTGTGGCCGATGTCGCGCGAACAGCATCCGAAGCAGTTGATCGGCCTGCTCGGCGAGGATTCATTGCTGCAATCCACCACGCGCCGCCTCGACGGACTCGAGGCCGGCTATCCCGTCACCGGACAACTCGTCGTGGTGGCCAACGAAGAGCAGCGCTTCACCACCGCCGAGCAATTGCGCACGAGCGGCAAGCCGGCCCGGCTGATTCTCGAACCCGTCGGGCGCGACACGGCGCCGGCGCTCACGGTGGCCGCGCTGTCGGTCGCCGCGCAGGACGAGGACGGCATCATGGTCGTGATGCCCGCCGATCACGCGGTCACCGACCTCGACGGCTTTCATGCGGCGGTGGCCGTCGGCGTGAAGCACGCGGCGGCCGGTCATATCGTAACGATGGGCATCGTGCCGACCCGCGCGGAAACCGGCTATGGCTACATTCGCATCGGCGCGGCGCTTGCCGGTGCAGCCGACGAAGCTCAGGAAGAAAGCACCGGCAAGATCGAGGTGCACCAGCTCGATCGCTTCGTCGAGAAGCCGCATCTGGAACTCGCGCAGCGCTACATCGAATCGCAGGAATACTGGTGGAACAGCGGCATTTTCATCATGCGCGCGTCGACGTGGCTGAAGGCGATCCGCCACTTCCAGCCGGCGATTTTCGAAGCATGCGAAGCGGCCTTCGCGGGCGGCAAGGCGGACGGCGACTTCTTCCGTCTGCAACGCGATGCGTTCAGCGCGTCGCCGTCGAATTCGATCGACTACGCGGTGATGGAGCAGCTCGGCAACGATCAGACCGCCGCCTCGGGCGTGGTCGTGCCGTTGCAGGCGGGCTGGTCGGACGTGGGTTCGTGGGACGCGATCTGGGACATCTCCGACAAGGACGCGAGTCAGAACGTAGGCCGCGGGCGCGTGATGTTCGAAGGCGCGAACTCCACGTTCGCGCATTCCGAGGGACGGCTGATTGCCTGCGTGGGCACGCAGGATCTGGTGGTGGTCGAAACGGCCGACGCGATTCTGGTCGCCGATAAATCGCGCGTGCAGGACGTCAAGAAAATCGTCGGCCGGATTCGCGAGGACGGCGGGCTCGAAGCGGCCAACCATCGCAAGGTGCATCGCCCGTGGGGCAACTACGATTCCGTCGACACGGGCGAGCGTTTCCAGGTCAAGCGCATCGTCGTGAAACCGGGTGCGCGGCTTTCGCTGCAAATGCATCATCACCGCGCCGAACATTGGATCGTCGTGCGCGGCACGGCGCTCGTCACGCGCGGCGAAGAGCGCTTCATCGTCTCCGAAAACGAATCGGCTTATATTCCGCTGGGCGTCACGCATCGTCTCGAGAACCCCGGCAAGATGCCGCTCGAAATGATCGAGGTGCAGTCCGGTTCGTATCTCGGCGAAGACGATATCGTGCGCTTTGACGACACTTATGGACGTCAATGAGGGACGCCGGTCAGGGACGTCGATGAATCAATGCCAGTGACGAGTCACAACGGATGAAACGGGAACCTGCGGCGGTTGCTCCTACCGGCCGCGGGGTGCTGCGCTCATCCCGCGTGGGAGATGAGTTCTGGGTACGACGAAAAACGATCTGACGCACTGTTCTCGCTGCTTGCGTTCGTGCTGGCCGGTTCGCCGGGATAGCGGCGCAAGGGTCCGCGGAATGCATTGAGCGGACCGTGCAAAGGCGCGCCGTGATTCACCGCGACAGGCTCCGGCACATGACGCATGGGCGGCAAGGGACGCGCGGGCGCCGGCGCCGTCGAACTCACCGCAGGCGCGGGCACATTCACCGTCGATGCCGGCTCCGGTGCCGCTTGGGTCGCTTGTGTCTGGGCCGCCGCGAGCGTGCCGCATTCACGGTCGATCCACTGACGCGCCCATTCGAACGCGTACTGCTCCGCTTCTTCGGCATGCGCGAAGCGTGGGCCCACGAGACCGGAGCGCTCGATGCGCTTGCCGTCCTTCATGATTTCCGCCCATGCGCGATACATCTCATTGGGCACCCGCTCGGCCGCGATGTAGATCTGATAGCCGCGCCGGTCGGCGATCTCGGTGCCGCGTGGCGCGAGACTCATCGACAGCGGCGTGCGTTGATCCGCCTGTTCATGCGCGTGGCGTGCCGACACAACGGCCGAATTCAAACCGTTCATGGCCGCGCCGACCGCGCCCGCTTCGTCCATGCGCGGCAGACCGGCTCGCCACACGGGCCGCGCCGCCGCAGCCGACGCGCCGTTGGACGCCGCCTGCATGCGCGACGGCGCGGCCGGCGGCACCACGGCTGGCGCGGTATCGAGCCCCGCCAGTTGGCGCGTGATGTCCGCGATCGGATCGGCCGAACGCCAGTTACCCGCATGATGCGACGTGCCATTGGACGAGCCCGGCGCTTGCCACGACTCGGGACTCTTCCAGGACACGCCACGCATGTTTTCGTCACGCGTGCTGGGGGTTTCCGTGACCGGTGCCGCGGGTTTGGCCGCGACGGGCGGCGCCGGTTGGGGGACGTACGCGAAAGTGCGCCCGGTTTGGGATAACAGCCGAACCATCTCGAGCAGCGTGCCGTTCAATTGCCATTCTTCGAAACGGCGCCGGCAGGTAGGACCCGACGGATAGCGGCCTGGCAGCTTCGACCAGGGCTCACCGGTTGTCAAAATCCACAGGACGGCATTCGCCACGATGCGTGGTTCGGCGCGGGGCCGGCCGCGTCGGTTTAGACGGACGGCCGGCTCATCGGAGACGAGCGCTGCCAGCAGCGCCCATTCGTCATTGCTTAGCTCATCAAAAAACATTTGGATTTTCTCCACGCAGCCTGGCCAGGCCGCGGCTTTGGGTCAGCCACGGATTCAACTTTCACGATCCATGTGCGACCCTCGGTTGCACAAATATGTCTTGGACGTTTTGCTGGCTGGTCAATACCGCCCTGTCTTAGTGCGGTTTGTCCCTATTGCGAAGCACAAAACGTGGTCTCACTCGTGCATGGGAGAATTGTGCACGAAGCATACCATCCCCAGGGTTTGCGTGAATATGACTGAGACAAGTGTTACGGATGGAAACAAACTTGTCCTTTTTGCTGCGTCATTCCACGCATTGCCGTAACAGAACTACTGTCCATTCCGGCGACGGAAAAGGTTGCTGCGCAGCACAACGTTACGACTATCTAAACGAGTTGCCTTGGTAAATCTGTTGCCCGGGCGGCACGCGATTTCAATACATTTTGAGTGAATGTCGAAGAGGCGCGCAACACCTCGGGCGCATCTTTTCGACAGCGCTCGAACAGCCGCCTGTACGCCGCCGCACGCGCGAGCCACGCCCACGCAAAGCGCCGGCTTCGCGTTCGACGACACCCGCGCGGGCCGGCGCAAGTTTCAGCGCACTGGCTTGGCGGCGCCCTCGCCCACCACGGTCGTCCATTCGCGCACGCGCCATTGCGCGACCAGACCCGCGCGAACATACGGATCGGCCTCGGCAAAGGCTCTCGCGGCAGCGGGCGAGTCGCCCTGGAAGAGCAGCAAGGCGGTGTCCGCGGGTTCGGTCAACGCACCGCCCAACAGCAGCTCGCCGCGTTCGACTGCCGCCCATGCGAGCTTCAGATGTTCGTCGCGATACGTGCCACGCCGTTCGAGATAGTCGGGCACGAGGTCATACATCAAGAGGTAGTGCATGAGAGTCTCCCAAGGCTTGCTTGCAAGAATGGATCAGTGACGCACCGGGCACATGTCGAGTCTAATAGACGCCAATGATCACCAATTGATTTTCTTCCGATTTACTATTCACGTGCGCCCGCAGCAATCCGAAATGCATACTTACGCCTTTCATCATTCGGCGTGAATGCCGTTGATGTAATTCACGCGAATTCGCCGCGACAATTCCTCTGCGTCGCATGACATGATTCGGCGCTGTCGCGCTTGCTCAAATCATGGGACGCACGCGGCCTCCGCCATGGCAGGCGTAAGGGAATACCACGGCGCGCGCGTGTCAACCAGAACGCGCCGTCCGCCGTTGTGGCAGACAGTATTTGCCATAATGAACGTGCCGAGCGGCTCTGTTGCGGGCTGTTGCGTTTGTGCCCGCTCGCCTGAACAACCACAAAATGTCTCACCACCCATGGAGTGTCACATGAAGATCCAATCCGCTATCGCTACGCTGGTGCTGGGCGCGGTGCTCGTTTCGCCGGTGTTCGCACAGAACAGCCAGCAGACCAAAATGGCCGACTGTAACAAGCAGGCAGCCGACAAGAAAGGCGACGAACGCAAGGCCTTCATGAAGAGTTGCCTGTCCGCCAAGCCCGCGGCCGCGCCGATGACCCAGCAGGAAAAGATGAAAGTGTGCAACACGCAAGCCACCGGCAAGAAAGGCGACGACCGCAAGGCGTTCATGAAGAGTTGCCTGTCGTCCGCGCCGGCCAACCAAGCCGTGCAATGAGCGATGCGCAATGAATGCGACGGAATGAATCCGGCGCGAACGTCCGGCATTGAGTCGCTCATCGATCGATAAGGGCCGCGCCTTTCTCCGGCGCGGCCCTTTGCTTTGTGCGCCCTTCTTGCAACGCTCCGTGCGCATCAACGCACGCATCAACGCACGCACGAACGTGCCGTTTTTCTTCTATGATGGCTGCGGAGACGGCCCACCCTCAATACAACATCAGACGGGCCGCCATCTTGTCGTTGGTGCTGCAGGGCATCGATCGGAGGCAAGGATGGTATCGAAGCATAAAAACCGCTGGTTAAGGCGGTGGCTGGTCGTCATCATCTTCTGGGCGGTGCCCGTGGCGATCGTTGCGGTGAACGAGATCAGGGAGGAAATGGCGTACAACGCCGTCGACCTCGATCGCGCGCTCACCACCTGGAATCTCACCGACGCGCAACGCGCCGCAGGCGTAGCCGCGCGCTGCCACGGCAAGCCCGACGAAGCGCAAGCCGCCGGCTGCCCGGCCGAGGTGCTGGCCGCCAATGCGCCGCGTCAGCAGGACGCGCGCAATGAATACGGCGTGCGCCGCACTACCCTGATGGCTTATCTCTGGCATGCGTTCGTCGGCTACTGGGTCGTGCCGGCTATCGCACTGTTCCTGCTCGGCGTGCTGATCGGCATGATTCGCCGCGCGCTGCGGCGGCCGCCGGCGGTGAAAAGCCCAGCGAATCACGGATGACGGCGACTGCGTCGATAGTCGCTGCGCGCTGGCGTCGTTGCATTCGCGCGGGCGCCGGATCAGCATCACGAAACACCGGTTCGCGGCGCAGAAGCAACACTTTCAATTGAATTGCAACGGGAATCGCCGGCGCGAAAAATCGGTAAAAACGGGCATTCGGTTGGTTCGCGTCCTTTCGAGCGTGGCGCGGATCGAGTCTCGACAGCCGCCCCGGAAAGCCCATTCGAACTCGCTGCCGGAGCGCTTCGAACGGTGTTTTCGATGCAGGTCAAATTTACATCACGATGCCTTGCGATTAGCCGCAAAGCCCCGCCACACAAGGCTCTCCGCCTGCCGGCGAGGCGTCCCTCCAGGTCCGCATGTGATATAACTCAAAGGGCAACCCCGGCAACATCCAACGAGGTTGCGCCCCGGAACCATGACGGAGAAAAACGATGCAAAGACGAAACTTCATGTTGAAGACTACCGCTGCGCTCGCTTTCGGAGGCCTTGCACTCGCCGGCTGTACGACCACCGGCGGCGGCAAGCAGGGCACGTCCTCCACCGATACCTCCAAACGCCAGTCGATCGACGCCAGCGTCGACGGCACCATGTCGCGCCTCTATACGACGGTGAAGGGTTCGCGCGAACTCGTCGCCAAGGCGCGCGGCGTTCTCGTGTTCCCGTCGGTCCTGCAAGCGGGCTTCATCGTCGGCGGCCAATACGGCGAAGGCGCGTTGCGCGTGGGCGGCAGCACGGTCGGCTACTACAGCACGGCCACGGGATCGTTCGGTCTGCAGGCAGGCGCGCAATCGAAGGCCATCGTCTTCCTGTTCATGACGCAAGACGCGCTCGACAAATTCCGCAACGCCGACGGCTGGTCCGTGGGCGGCGACGCTTCCGTCGCACTGGTGAAGATGGGCGCGAACGGCGCGATCGACACGAACACGGCCACGGCGCCGGTCGAGGTATTCGTGATGACCAATGCCGGCCTGATGGCCGACCTGTCGCTCCAGGGCACCAAGGTGTCGCGCCTGAAGATCTGAGCGCGCGGTGAATTTGCCGGTCCGCGGGCTGCGGCGGATCCGCCGGTTCCGTTAGCGGCGGCAGCGGTTCAGACGCAGCCCGCGGACGCGACCATTGCACGTTGCATCCCGCGCACGCGGTGCCTGCGGGTCATGGAGCTTTGTGTTCGGCTCCCGATGCATGCCCTCGTGCCGGCGATGCGACTATCCCCAGCGAAGCGGCAATAAAAACGGCGATGCGCCTTGCACATCGCCGTTCTTTTTATCGTGCCGCGCGAGGCGGTGGCCGCTTTATCAACCGGGCTCACCCCTGCGCCATGTCCGCTCGCCTCAACTTCCCGACGTATCGATCACCTTGAAGCGCGAACGCTTCTGCGCGCGAATCACCGACTGATACGCGTCCACATACTGCTGCGCCATCCGGTGCGACGTGAAGCGCTCCTCGAAGCGTTGCCGCACGCCCGCGCGCGGCATCTTATGCAGGCGATTGACCGCCGCGACCGCGCCGATCTCGTCCTCGACGATAAAGCCGGTCACGCCGTCTTCCAGCACTTCGGGCACCGAGCCGCGATTGAACGCGATCACCGGCGTGCCGCACGCCATCGCCTCGATCATGACGAGGCCGAACGGCTCCGGCCAGTCGATCGGGAACAGCAGCGCATGCGCGCCGGAAAGGAACTCGGCCTTCTGGTGATCCGCGATCTCGCCGATGAACTCGACATAGGGCAAGTCCAGCAACGGCCGGATATCGCGTTCGAAGTACTCGCGATCGGCGGCGTCCACTTTCGCGGCGATGCGAATCGGCATGCCGCAACGTCCGGCAATGCGAATCGCCGTGTCGACACGTTTTTCCGGCGAGATGCGGCCGAGAAACGCGAGGTACTTCTGCTCGACGGGTTGCGGCGTGTAGAGCTGCTCGGGCAAACCGTGATAGACGGTCGTGAGCCACCTGGCCTGCGGCAGCGGATGACGCTGCGCATTCGAAATCGAAATCACCGGCGCGGTGTTGAACGTGTCGAACACCGGCTGCTGCTCGGGCAAGTCGAGGCGGCCATGCATCGTCGTGACGAAGGGCGTCTCCTGGCGCTTGAACACCGAAAACGAGTAGTAGTCGAGGTGAAAGTGCAGAACGTCGAAGTTCTCGGCCTGGCGGCGCACCAGTTCCATCAACAGCATATGGGGCGCCACGCGGTCGCGGATGCCGGGGTCCAGACGCAAGGCGCGAGGCCAGACCGCTTCGAGTTTTGCGTTCGTGACGGAGTCGCCGCTCGCGAACAGCGTCACGTCATGGCCGAGATCGACGAGCGCCTCGGTAATGTACGACACGACGCGCTCCGTGCCGCCATATAACTTGGGCGGCACCGATTCGGTCAAGGGGGCGATCTGCGCAATCTTCATATTGTGTCTCCGTGAACTGACGGCTTGCGCGTGCGGCGGTGCGCGTCAGCGGCGCCGGGATGCCGGCGCCAGGTGCTTCCCGATCAATGCCGATCAATGCGATCGCCCGCCGCGCGAGCGCGTGCACCACCGGCATCGAAGCATTATTCATCAAGGCGCAACAAAAAGCCGCTCGTCTTGCATTTCCTCGGTGCTGTTACATTCAGCTTACATCCGCCCAGGCACCGAACGGCGACGCTGCTAGCGAGCCGGCCATTTCCACGCCGGTAAATCGCGATCGTCCGCGTCCGCGATACGCGTCGCGCCGAAGTGCTTCTCCAGCACGATCGAGCGGCTGTCGTTCTCGCGCTCGAGCGCCGCGATCAGCCGCGCCGCGTGCGACACCACCAGCACCTGCGAATGCGTTGAAGCGCGCGCGATCAGGCGCGCGAGCGCCGGCAACAGATCCGGATGCAAGCTCGTCTCCGGTTCGTTCAACACCAGCAGCGCCGGCGGACGCGGCGTCAATAACGCGGCCACCAGCAGCAGATAGCGCAAGGTGCCGTCCGATAGCTCCGCGCCCTTTAACGGTCGCAGCAGGCCGTGTTGCTGCATCGTCACTTCGAAGCGGCCGTCCTGCGTCGCGATGTCGAGGCGCGAGCCGGGAAAGGCGTCGTCGATTGCCGCATCGAGCGCGAGCGGGTCGCCGATTTCACGGATGGTTTGCAACGCGGCGGCGAGGTCGGCGCCGTCGTTGGAAAGCACCGGCGTATGCGTGCCGAGTTGCGGCAGACGCGCGGCGGCTTCGGCGTCGGTGCGGAAGTGGTCGTAGAAGCGCCACGAGCGGATCTGTTCGCGAACCGTGATCATCTCCGGCGCGGTGCGCGGGTCGGAGAACTCCGTCATCATGCTGTCGAAGCTGGCGACGGGTTGCGGAACGGCTTGCCAGTCGCGACCGTCGCGCGTGTGGATCGCGGGGCCGCGCCGATCGACCAGCATTGCGGCCGGGCGCAGCACCGGACCGCTCCAGATGCATTCGCGTTTGATGATCGGGTCGAGCTGGAAGCGGCTGTTTCCGGGCTGCGGCAGCCCCAGGTCGATCGCATAACCGAAACTGTCGCCGGAAAAGCCGAGCCGCAGACTCACCGGCTCTTTGCGGCGCGTGCCTTCAACCGCAAATTCCCCATCCAGCACCGCACGCGAAAAACGCTCGGGCCCAGCCCACAAGGTGGACTGCAAACCGCCCTCACGCGCGAGCGACGTGATCACTCCGCCGCGCGCGGTCTCGGCGAGCAGACGCAGCGAGCGGTACACGCTCGACTTGCCGCTGCCGTTCGCGCCCGTGATCACGTTCAGCCGGCCGAGCGGCACGATCAATTCGCGCAGCGACCGGTAACCGGCGATGGCCAGGGTCGTCAGCATACGCGCCGCCTTCGGTCAAACGCGAGCCGCGACGTGCCCGCGACACGCACCCCGTATCCATGCGTCATCATCCATGCCCGCCGCCCTTGCCCGGCGTCTGCACCGGCACACTGCGTAAATCGCGCAGGAACGTATCGCGCCACACGCCGAGATCGTTCTTGCGCAGCGCCGCCATGTTGATCTCGTGACGCCGCTGACGTGCATCGAGCGGCATTTGCAGCGCGCGCTGCAAGGCTTCGCACATGCCGATCGCATCGTGCGGATTGACGAGCAGCGCGCCGCTCAACTCGGCCGCCGCGCCCGCGAAAATCGACAGCACCAGCACGCCGGGGTCGTCGGGATTCTGCGCGGCCACATACTCCTTGGCGACGAGGTTCATGCCGTCATGCAAGGGCGTGACGAAGCCGATCTGCGACTCGCGAAACAGCGACATCAGTTTCCAGCGGTCGTACTGCTGATTCAGATAGCGGATCGGCGTGTAGTCGAGGCCCGAATAGCGCCCGTTGATGCGCCCTGCCTCGTACTCCAGGTCCTGGCGGATCTTCTGATAGGTGGCGACGTCCGAGCGCGTGGGCGGCGCGATCTGCACCAGCGTGACGTTGCCGCGCCACTCGGGCGAGCGCTCCAGCAGATGCTCGAACGCGCGGAACCGCTCGACCAGTCCCTTCGAATAATCGAGCCGGTCCACGCTCATGATCAGCTTGCGGCCCTCCAGACTCTGCTTCAAATCGAGCACGTGCTGGCGGCTTTCGTAGCGCTTGGCCTGTTCGGCGATTTCGTCGGGAAACACGCCGATCCGGTAGACGCCCGTGCGCAGCTTGCGGCCGAATGCTTCGACGAGGCCGTCCGCGCTGACCGTGCCGCGCGCATGACGCGTCACGTAATCGTGAAAGGCGAGTTCATCGGTCGCGGTCTGAAAACCGAGCAGGTCGTAGCACGACAGCGACTTCACCAGCTCTTCGTGCGGCGGAATGTTGAGCAGGATCTGCGGCGCGGGAAACGGAATGTGCAGGAAGAAACCGATGCGGTTCGTGATGCCTTCGGAACGCAGCGCTTCGGCGAACGGGATCAGATGGTAGTCGTGAACCCAGATGACGTCGTCCGGTTCGAGCAGCTTGATCAGCTTGTGCGCAAGCCATGCGTTGACGCGCCGGTAGCCCGCGTATTCCTCGCGCTCGTAGCGCGCGAGGTCGTTGCGGTAGTGGAACACCGGCCACAGCGTCGCGTTCGAAAAGCCGCGGTAGTACTGGTCGTAGTCCTTGCGCGTGAGGCCGACGGTCGCGAACGTCACCGCGCCGTCCTGTTCGAGCGTGGGACCGGCGTTGGCGACGGTTTCGCTGACCACGTCACCGCTCCAGCCGAACCACACGCCTCCCGCGTCCTTCAGCGCGCCGAATACGCCGACCGCGAGGCCGCCCGCCGACCCCTTGGTTTCCGTCGGCGTTGCGACGCGATTCGACACGACGATCAGTCGGCCCATGTTGGTTGTCCTCCTTGGTTCGCACGGCTTTGAGCGCGGCCTCGCTTCGACGGCAGGAAGCGAAGCGAGTGAAGCGAGGCGCGCCATGCCGCGTCAGGTTCGTCAATCAGTGGGCGGTTCGACCACGTGGTGCCCGATCGGTTGCACGCAGTTTCACGCACGCGCCGCCCGGCCGCGCTAGGCGTTCTCCTTCACCTTGCGCGACGGCTCGGGCACCGCCGGACGGCTGCCACGACTTGCGACCGGATCGGCTTCGGTGTGCGCGGCGGTGCTGCCGGCCGGCGTGCGCGCACCGCGCGGCACCCAGTCGAGCGGCTCGCCCTTGCCGTTTTCGAGCTCCGCCGACACTTCGGCACGCGCGCGCGGCAAGTACTGCGGATAGTGCTTCTGAATGAAGTCGAGGAGCCCCTCGCGAACCCGGCAGCGCAGGTCCCAGTTCAGGCCGGAATCGAGCGAACTGACGAGCGCGCGCAATTGCATCGAGCGCTCCGTGCCGTCGGTGACTTGCAGCACCTGCACGCGGCGGTCCCACTCGGGCGCGCTCTCGACGATGCGCGCGAGTTCCTCGCGCAGCGGCGCGAGCGGCATCCGGTAATCGACGTAAAGAAATACGGTGCCGATGATCTGCGAACTGCTGCGCGTCCAGTTCGAAAACGGATTTTCGATGAACCATTGCAGCGGCACGATCAACCGCCGCTGATCCCACAGACGCACCGACACATACGTACCGGTGATTTCCTCGATGCGCCCCCACTCGCCCTCGATCACGACGACGTCGTCCAGACGGATCGGCTGCGACAACGCAATCTGCAAACCGGCGATCAGATTGCCGAGCACCGGCCGGGCGGCAATACCGGCGACCAGACCGGCCACGCCCGCCGACGCCAGCAGGCTCGCGCCGATCTGCCGGACATTCGGAAACGTCATCAGCGCGCCGCCCACCCCGACGATCACGATCACCAGCATCACCGTGCGCGCCAGCACCCTCGCCTGCGTATGGATGCGGCGCGCGTGCAGATTGTCGGCGGTGTCGAGCGGATGCGCCTGGATGATCGCCTCGCCGATGGCCGCCGCCGAGCGCACGGACAGCCACGTGAGCGCGCCGATCAGCGCCATCGCGGCGGCGTCGCGCAACGGTGCGATGAAGCGCAGCGTATCGGGCGCTTCCCACCACACCGCCTCCAGCGCGAGGATCACGAGGACGAACAGCGACGGCTTGTCGATGTAGCGCAGCACCACGCTGGTGAGCGGATAAGGCCGCGCGATGCGCGTCACGATGCGCGCGCCGACCCGATGAATGCCGATGCCCAGCAGCACCGCGACGCCCGAGACGATCAACGCGCCGAGCCACGTATGCAGCGGCGCTTCGGCGATACGGCTGAGTTCGTCGAGAGTAGGCAGGTAGCGCATGTTCCTCCTGACTTGGAATATCGGACCACGGAATCGCCGGACCGCGACGCGAGAACGCGGCGCGTGCGGCACGCCGCGCATGGCGAAAGAGGCGGCAAGGCGCCCGCGACGCGGGCGCGAGCCCGAAAGCCCCGTCCCGCTGATGATACTGACACGCCTGAAATAAACGCGGCGCGCCGTCTATGTTTCGATTGCCCGGGCCGCGCCTGGCGGCCCGTTAACCCCGGCGTGCGGGGCGTCAGCCGTCGTTCGGATCAGCTTCCGCTCTTGCAAGGAAACGCCTTGCCGAGTCCCAACGAAATCGCCGTGCTGGCGTTGTAGCCCGCGACGATTGGATTTTCCGCGATGTACTTGCGCACCGCGTCGGTCAGTTGCGCCGAGCGCGCGTCTTGCGGCAGGCAGAAGTACTGGCCGACGCGCGGCCCAGTGGTGCCGCCGATCGCGTCGATGGTATTGAAGATGCCGTCGGCGGCGCCTTCGATATAAGCGGCGCACGCGCTACGCGACGCCACGTCCGTCTTGGTGCACAGCTTGTTGAGGTCGCCTCCCGTAAACGCGAATGCCGATAGCGGTGCGGCAAGCGCGCTGGCGAAAATCAAAGCCCGCAGCATGGTGTTCCTTTCCAGTCGTTTATCACGCGGTCTGCTGCCGCGTCCCGAGGGCGCGCCACGCGGCGCGCCAAAGTCGTCATTCTGCACTGTTTTGCGAAGCGGCAGCAGGCAACAGCGGCTAGCTTCAGGCGCTTTTACGTGCGCGGTGTTCGCGGCTTGCCGGCATGCAATCCGGCGCGCCGGAGCGCGGCGGCGCGGACACCGCCTCGCCGCACCCTTCACTTCTGTTGCATTTGCTGCAGGCGCGCCGTCAGTCCTTCGACGACGTCCGGCTCTTTATAGGTCTTCGCGAAATCGAGCGCTGTCAGGCCGATCTGGTTCTTCACCGTGAGGTCCGCGCCATTGTCGAGCAGCAGTTTCACCGTCGACACATGACCGCCGCGCGCGGCCATCATCAGCGGCGTCGTGCCGTTGGGCGAACCGGCGTCCACGTAGGCCGAATGGTCGAGCAGCAGCTTGACGACGTCGTCGTGGCCGTTCGCGGCTGCGTAGTGCAGCGGCGCCCAGCCCTTCTTGTTGACTTCGGCATCCTTCGCGATCAACTGTTTGACGAACTCGATGTCGCCGTTCAGCGCGGCCATCATCATCGCGTTTTCGCCGGCCTTGTCCTGGATCTCGACATCGGTTTTAGGATTCGCGAGCAAGGCGGCGCCCACCTTGTCCGACTTCTCGCGAGCGGCCAACACCAGCAGCGGATAGCCCTGGTTGTCGACGCTGTTCGGGTCCATGCCCTTGGCGAGCAGCTTGTTGACGCCGTCGACGTCGTCGAATTTGACCGACTTGATCAGCGAGTCGATCGGCGCGGCCTGAACCGGCGCGGCAAAGAGCCCAGTGAGCGCCGCGCAGGCCAGCGTGGCCGCGAGCGCCATGCGGGCCGCACCGCGCCGCGCCAAGGTGGGAGCGGTTTGCGTGACGGGAATCAGGGGAAACGCTGCGTTCGACATCGGATTAGTTCTCATATTTTGCTTTAGGAAACTTTCCTATCCACTTGATATTTATGATTTTTAGACTCAAACCCCGGCGGGTGCCGGGATCTTGAAGAGCCGGAAGAAATTCTGCGTGGTCGCGACGGCAAGCGCGGTATCCGGCATCTCGCGCTGTTGCGCGATGAAGCGTCCGACATAACTGACGTACGCAGGTTCATTCGGCTTGCCGCGATACGGCACCGGCGCGAGGTACGGCGAATCGGTTTCGATCAGCAAGCGCTCGAGCGGCACGCGGCGCGCGACGTCCTGCACGTCGGTCGCGCTCTTGAACGTGACGATGCCCGACAGCGAGATATAAAAATTCTGCGCCAGCGCCTGCTCCGCGACCGCCCACGGTTCGGTGAAGCAATGCATCACGCCGCCCGGCTCGCCCGCGCGCTCCTCGGCCATGATGCGCAGCGTGTCTTCCGCCGACGAACGCGTGTGGATGATCAGCGGCTTTTGCGTGGCATGCGCCGCGCGGATATGCGTGCGAAAACGCTCGCGCTGCCATTCCATGTCGGCGATGGTGCGGCCTTCCAGACGGTAGTAATCGAGGCCGGTCTCGCCGATCGCCACCACCTTCGGATGGTCGGCCAGCTCGACCAGTTCGGCGAGGCTCGGCTCGCGCATGTCCTCGTGATCGGGATGCACGCCGACCGACGCGTAGACGTTCTCATACCGGCTGGCGATGTCCAGCACGGACGGCAGCGTTTCCAGATCGACCGACACGCACAGCGCATGCGTGACCGAATGGCTGCGCATGTTCTCGAGCACCTGCGGCAGGCGGTCGGCGAGTCCTTCGAAGTTGATATGGCAGTGCGAGTCGACAAACATGGGGATGATGTCCTGCTAGCTAATGATCAAAATGCGCCGGCGCGAATCAGGCGGCGAATCAGGTGGCGAATCAGGTGGCAAACCCCGTGTCGAGGCGCTTGCCGAGAATCACCAGATCGCGCTCCACGCCGTCGAGCACCGCGACGCGCGGCAGCGAGCCCCAGGTGTCGAAACCGAAGCCGCGAAACAGGCGCAGGCTCGCTTCATTGTGGCCGAAGATAAAACCCAGCACCGTATCGATGCCGAGCGCCGGCGCCACCGCGAGCGAGGCCGCCAGCAGTTGCTTGCCGAGGCCCTTGCCGCGCGCGCACTCGTCGAGATAGATGCTGACCTCGGCCGTGCGCTGGTATGCCGGACGGCCATAAAAGTCCGAAAAGCTCAGCCACCCGATCACGCGGCCCGGCTGCCGCGGATCGTCGACGACCCACAGCGGACGCTTTTGCGGACCGTGCGCGTGGAACCACGCATGCCGGCTTGCCACGCTGACCGGTTCCAGGTCGGCGGTGACTTGCCGCGACGGCACGGTCGAGTTGTAAATGGCAACGATCGCGGGCAGATCGTCGAGCGTCGCATCGCGGTAGACAAGGCTCATGGTGTTTTGAGTGAGATCGAATTGGAACAGCGTGGAAACGCCGTGCGAGCTGCCGGCCAAAGAGCGCGGCAGTGACCAACCTAAGTGAGCAACCTAAGCGAACAACTCGCGATAACCGAGGAACAGTTCCTCGAACACCAGCCGCGCATTCAACGGATGGTTCTCGACGGCGCGCTGGCGCGTCACCGTGCGCATGAAGCGCGCGAACGCTCCAGCGTCGGCCTGCGATGCGCAGCGCGTCAGCGCCGCCGAGGCTTGCGGAAAATAACGCGGCGCGCCGGCGGTGCGCTGCGCCAGCAAATCGTACATCCAGCGTTGCAGCCAGCCGAGCACCAGCGGCACCGGCAGCTTCTGCAACGCCTCGCCACAGGCGAAGGCGTCGCACTCCGAACCGGCGGCCAATTGCTTCAGGGTCCAGTCGCGCAGCGCGCGGTTTTCGTCGCTCGCGAGCGCCAGCGCCGTGAGCGGCGCGCCGCCGGCTTCAGCCAGCAGCGCGGGCGCCTCGGCGATGCCTTGCGCGGTCAGCCACTGCGTTGCCGCTTGCTGCGCCGGCAGGCTCATCGGCCATTGGCGGCAACGGCTGATGATGGTGGGCAGCAGCCGGTCGACGCGCGCCGACACCATCAGGAACATGACGCCCGCGGGCGGCTCCTCGAGCGTTTTCAGGAGCGCGTTGGCCGCCGCGATATTCAGCGCTTCGGCCGGATACAGCACGACCACGCGCGCGCCGCCGCGATGCGAGCCGACGCCGACGAAGTCCAGCAGACCGCGAACCTGCTCGATCTTGATTTCCTTGCTGGGCGCGCGAGTCTTCTTGCCCTCGTCGGCGTCGGCCTTGTC
Organism: Paraburkholderia terricola; assembly: GCF_003330825.1. Lineage (NCBI taxonomy): Bacteria > Pseudomonadati > Pseudomonadota > Betaproteobacteria > Burkholderiales > Burkholderiaceae > Paraburkholderia > Paraburkholderia terricola. The sequence continues at coordinate 1,879,399 of NZ_CP024941.1, read as the reverse complement.
GGCTTTTTCCTCGGCGGCGTTGCCGGCGCCGGCTTCAGCGGCCAGCGCCTCGGGCACGACGATCCGGTAGTCGGGATGATTGCCTTGCGCGAACCAGTTGCAGGCGACGCACGCGCCGCACGGCTCGCCGTTGGCCTGCTGCGACTCGCATAGCAAGCCCTGCGCGAGATGCTGCGCAAAGCGCAGTTTGCCGATGCCGGCCTGCCCATGAAGCAGCAACGCATGCGGCCAGTGGCCGCGCAACTGCTGCAGGCGGTTCCAGTCATCGGCTTGCCACGGATAAATCATCGTTTCTCTTTGAATTCAATCAGTTGACGGCATTTCACGAGAGGTCACAAGAACTTTGCAGCTCGCTATAATGGCGGCTTATATTTTTTAAAAATCAAAGGCTTGCAATCAGTTCTTCGAGTTGCTTCTGAATTCGCGTGATGCTTTGCGACGAGTCGATGATAGCGAACCGGGACGGCGCTTCTTCCGCGCGGCGCAAATACTCGGCGCGCGTGCGGTTGAAAAACGCCACCGACTCGCTCTCGAAGCGGTCCGGGTCGCGCACCGCGCTGCGCCGTTCGCTGGCGACTTCGGGCGCGAGGTCGAACAGCACCGTCAGGTCCGGCTGAAACCCGCCCTGCACCCAGCGCTCCAGCGTTTCCAGCTTGTCGCGCGGCAGTCCGCGCCCGCCGCCCTGATAGGCGAAAGTCGCGTCGGTGAAACGGTCCGACAGCACCCAGTCGCCGCGCGCAAGCGCCGGCTCGATGATCTCGGCCAGATGCTGGCGGCGCAGCGCGAACATCAGCAAGGCCTCGGTTTCGAGGTCCATTTTCTGATGCAGCACAATCTCGCGGATCTGCTCGCCGAGCGGCGTGCCGCCCGGCTCGCGCGTCATGACGACCGAACGGCCGGTGCTCGCGACCTTCGTTTCGAGGCGCTCGCGGAACCAGCCGAGATGGGTGGTCTTGCCGGCCCCGTCGATGCCCTCGAATGTGATGAATTTGCCCCGCGCCATCATTGCCCTCGAATGTATTTGTCCACGGCCTTGTTGTGATCGCCGAGGGTGTCAGAAAAGATGCTGCTGCCGTCGCCGCGCGACACGAAGTACAGCGCGGTGGTTTGCGCCGGGTTCATCGCCGCTTGCAGCGACGCGACACCGGGCAACGAGATGGGCGTAGGCGGCAAACCCATCCGGGTGTAGGTATTGTAGGGAGTGTCAGTCTGCAGGTCTTTCTTCCTGATGCGGCCGGCGTAGTTTTCGCCCATGCCGTAAATCACGGTCGGATCGGTTTGCAGCGGCATGCCCACGCGCAGCCGGTTCGCGAACACGGCCGCCACCATCGGGCGGTCGGACTTCCTGCCGGTTTCCTTTTCGATGATCGAGGCCATGGTCAGCGCGTCGTACGGCGTCTTGTACGGCAGGTCCGCCGCGCGCGCGACCCACGCTTCGTCCAGACGCAGGCGCATCAGCCGGTATGCGCGGCGGTACACGTCGAGGTCGCTCGTGTTCTTGTCGAACAGATACGTGTCCGGAAAAAACAGCCCCTCGCCGTTGCCGATCGGCGCTTCCGGCGCGTTGATCGCGTTCATCAGCGCGGCGTCGCTCATGCCGAGCGTGTCGTGCCTGAGCGCCGGATTGGCGTCCAGCTCGGCGCGCATGCGCTTGAAGGTCCAGCCTTCGATAATGGTCGCCACGTATTCGTTGACGTCGCCGCGCGCGATTTTCTGCAGCACCTCATACGGCGTCACACCCGTCTTGAACTCGTAGTTGCCCGATTTCAGCGCGCTTTGCAACCCGAGCAGCCGCGTCATAATAATGAACAGTTCGGGCTCGACCGGCACGCCGCCGCGATTGAGCTGCAACGTGACGCTGCGCAGGCTGCTGTGCGGTTTGACGGTGACGTCGAGCTGCGCGGGGGTCAACTCGAGCGGGCGGTTGGCCCAGTAATACCCGCCGGCAACGGCGGCGCCGGCCAGCACGACGACGATCGAGCCGGCGACGAGACATTTCTTCAGGAGGGACATGCGAAACATGGCTGGGTTGGACCTCATATAATACTTGTTTGCCTTAGCCAAAGTCAGAATTGACTGTTCCGGGAATCCATGAACACACCGCTCGCTAATGCTGCTTCAGGCGCTTCAGGCACGACTGCTTCAGGCACGACTTCGGCTCCCGCCGCCGCAGCCCCTTCGGCCGCGTCCGCCGGACTTCCCACGCTGCCGCGCCCGGCGTCCGATGAATTCGAGGCCGTGGTCGAGCACGGCGCCTACATGCCGCTCACGCAGTTCGGCGTGATCGACGCCACCGGCGACGACGCGGCGAGCTTCCTGCACGGCCAGTTGACCAACGACACCCAGCATCTCGATGCCGCCAATGCGCGGCTCGCCGGCTACTGCTCGGCCAAGGGGCGTCTGCTGGCGTCGTTCCTCACGTGGCGCAGCGGCGACACGATCCGCCTGCTGGTGTCGAAAGACGTGCAGGCCGCGGCGCAGAAACGGCTGTCGATGTTCGTGCTGCGCGCGAAGGCCAAACTCGTGGACGCAAGCGGCGAACTGGCGGTGATCGGCCTCGCGGGCGACGTGCGCCGCGCGCTCTCCGGCGTCTTCGACGCGCTGCCCGACGGCGTGCACGTCAAGGTGGACGGCGCCGCCGGTTCGCTGATCCGCGTGCCGGACGCGCTCGGCCGCTTGCGTTATCTGTGGGTCGGGCCGAAGGCGGAAGTCGAGGCGCACCTGCCCTCGCTCGACGACAAGCTCAAGCGCGTGTCGCCGGCCGTCTGGGACTGGCTCGACATTCGCGCGGGCGAACCGCGCATCACCCAGCCGGTGGTCGAGCAGTTCGTGCCGCAAATGGTCAACTTCGACGTGCTCGGCGCGGTGAATTTCCGCAAGGGCTGCTATCCCGGCCAGGAAGTGGTCGCGCGCAGCCAGTATCGCGGCACGATCAAGCGGCGCACGTCGCTCGCCAACGTGGCCGGCGAACTGGAAACGGTGCAGGCCGGCGCCGAACTGTTTCACTCGGACGATCCGGGCCAGCCGTGCGGCATGGTCGTGAATGCGGCGTCGGCGCAGGACGGCGGAGTCGATCTGCTGGTCGAGATCAAACTTGCGGCGCTGGCAAGCGGCTCCGTGCATCTGGGCGCGGCCCAGGGCTCCGCGCTGCGGTTCCTGGCGCTGCCGTACGGGTTGCCAACCGAGGTTTAAAGCAGAGGAACGAGAGTGAGCGGCGCGGTCAGGCGCCGCTTTTTTCTGGCCTCTTCGACGCCATCGCCCCACCGGGAGACGCCCCCCGATGTGCCTGATCGTTTTCGACTGGCGGCCCGACGCGCTCGACGGCCCGCTCCTCACGCTCGCCGCGAATCGCGACGAATTCTTTCGCCGCACGGCTGAGCCGATCGGCTGGTGGCGCGATGCGCCAGGCGTGCTGGCCGGCCGCGATCTGCTGGGCGGCGGCACGTGGCTCGGCATGTCGCGCGACGGCCGTTTCGCCGCGCTGACCAATTACCGCGCGCCGCATGAAATGCGCGCCGACGCGCCCACGCGCGGCACGCTGGTTAGCGATTGGCTCAACGGCTCGCCGCCTGGCTCCGTCAACTCGACCCATGCAACGCCGCTCGAGTATCTGCACCACGTCGCCCGCACGGGCGACATTTACAACGGCTTCAATCTGCTGGTCGGCGACTGGACGCGCCGCGAACTCGGCTGGTATTGCAACCGCTCGAACATCGCGCCCACCTTGCTTGCGCCCGGCACGCACGGCATTTCGAACGCGGTGCTCGATACGCCGTGGCCGAAGCTGGTCAACAAGCGCGCCGAACTGGGCGCGCTGCTCGCCCGCGACTCGATGCCGCTGCTCGAACGTCTGATCGATCTGATGCGCGATCCGCGCCTTGCCCGCGACGACGAATTGCCGTCCACCGGCATTCCGCTCGAACGTGAACGGGCGTTGTCGGCGGCGTTCATCGAAACGCCGGAATACGGCACGCGCGGCACCACCGCGTTGCGCGTGGTCGCGCATGGCGACGTGATCGGCGTCGCCGTCGCCGAGCGCAGCGACGACAACGGCTCGCACCGGATCGTGCGCCCCGGCGACTTCGAGCGCAGTTTCGCGTTCAACGTGGAACGCGAGATTCGCGCCGACGAGACGGTTTAGGCGCGGCAACGATTACTCGTCACCAAACGCCCCGCGCAATGCCGCCGCGGCATCCGCATGCGCGTGCGCGACTTCGGGCACGAAGCCGCCCATCTTGAAGAACTCGTGGATCATGCCCGCGTAGCGCCGCAGCGTGACGCGGTTGCCCGCCGCCAGCAATTTTTCCGCGTACTCATCGCCTTCATCGCTGAGCGGATCGTATTCGGCGGTCGCGATCCAGGCCGGCGCGAGGCCGCCGAAAGCGGGCGCGCCGCGCGTGCCGTCGAGCGGCGCGAAACGCCAGTCGTCGCGATCGCTCGTGTCGCGCACGTACTGGTTGAAGAACCATTGAATCGTCTCGCCCGACAGCAGAAAGCCGCTGGCGAGGCGCGAGTGCGAATCGGTTTGCTGATAGCCGGTCACGCCGGGATAGATCAGCAATTGCAGCGCGAGCGCGATGCCGGCGTCGCGCGCGAGCACCGCGCAGACCGTCGCGAGCGTGCCGCCCGCGCTATCGCCGCCCACCGCGAGGCGCTTCGCATCCACGCCATGTTCCGCGGCATGCGCGTGCAGCCACGTCAAGGCGTCGAAAGCATCCTCGACGGCGGTCGGAAACTTGTGCTCCGGCGCGAGCCGGTAATCCACCGACAGCACCGCGCACCGGCCGTCGCGCGCGAACATCCGGCACAGCGCGTCGTGCGTATCGACGCTGCCGATCGTGAAGCCGCCGCCGTGGTAATACACCAGCGCCGGCGCGGGCTCGGCCCAGCTCGGCTCGTCCGCGTGATAGAGACGCGCGCGAATCGCGGCGCCGTCGCGCGTCGGCACGTGCAGGTCTTCCACGGAGAACATCGGCGCGCTCGCGATGTCCAGAATCGACGCGCTTTTCTCATACGAGGCGCGCGCCTGTTGCGCGGTCAGTTCGTGCAGTTGCGGGCGCTTCGCGCGCACGATCATGTCGAGCACCCGCTCGATCGTTGGATTCAACGGCATGGTGCGTTAACTGGCGCGTGAACGCCGAGGGTTGAAAAGAGCGCCGATGATGCCATGAACGCCTAGCCCGCGCTCTTCACTTCCGGCTTCAACGACATCGGATCGGTGGGAGCGCGTAATTGCTCGATGTCCTCGTGACGCAGCTTCACGGTCGCCATGATGCCGGGGTGCGTGACGATGTAGAAACGCCGCGCGGCGATCGCGTCGAACGTGATGTCGGCGACGTCGGCCGCGCTCAGTTTGCCCGCCTGCACCGCGCGATGCAGTTGCTTGCCGGCGGCGATCTGCGAGCGCGTCGGGCGGCTGTCGTTGCGCAGCTCCGCGGGCCGCGCGCGTTCGGCATCGGCGATGCCGGTCGGCACGAAGGCCGGGCACAGCAGCGAACAGCCGACCAGACCGTTCGACGCCTGCACCCCTTGCGCCCCTTGCGCCCCTTGCACCAGTTGCAGATCGTGATAGAGCGTCTCCGTCAGCGACACGACAGCGTGCTTCGACGCGTTGTAGGCGCCCATCGCGGGCGGCGACAGCAAGCCCGCGACGGACGCCGTGTTGACGATATGCGCGGGCTCGTTCTGCGCGAGCATGATCGGCGTGAAGACCCGCACGCCGTGCGCGACACCCATCACGTTGACGCCGAACACCCAGGCCCAGTCGTTCGGCGAGCTTTCCCACACAAAGCCGCCGGAGCCGACCCCGGCGTTATTGAACAGCAGATGGACCTTGCCGAAGGCGTCGAGCGCAGCTTGCGCAAGCGCTTCGACCTGTGCCGCGCTGGAGACGTCGGTCGGCACGCCGAGCGCCTGCGCGCCGGCGGCATGCAGTGCATCGACGGTTTGCCGAAGTGCTTCGGGGTTCACGTCGGCGAGCACCAGCTTCATGCCGAGCGCCGCGCCCTTCTGCGCGAACGCGCGGCCGAAACCGCTTGCCGCGCCGGTGATCACCGCCACCTTGCCTGCGAATTCGAACATCATGAGACTCCTGGTGTGATCGGCGGTGCTTGCATCCAGTGCATGAGCCGCGATCAGATCAGCTTGACCAACTGCTTGCCGAAGTTCCTGCCCTTCAGCAGACCGATGAACGCCTCGGGCGCGGCGTCGAGCCCTTGCGCGATGGTCTCGCGGTATTGCAGCTTCTTCTGCGCGACCAGCGTGCCGAGTTGCTTGAGCGCCTCGGGCCACACATCCAGATGCTCGGTGACGATGAAGCCTTGCACCAGCAGCCGCTGCGTGAGGATCAGCGACGGATGCCTGAGCGGTACCGGCTGGCCGTCGTAGCCCGCGATATAACCGCACAGCGCGATGCGGCCGGACGGGTTCATGCGCGCGATCGTCGCGTCGAGCACTTCGCCGCCGACGTTCTCGAAGCAGCCATCCACGCCGCCGGGCGTCGCGGCCTTCAGGTCCTGATACAGATTGCCGGCCTTGTAGTCGACGCACGCATCGAAGCCGAGCGTCTCGACCACGTAGCGGCATTTGTCCGCGCCGCCCGCGATGCCGACCGCGCGCGCACCGGCCAGCTTCGCCAGTTGGCCGACCACGCTGCCGACCGCCCCGCTCGCCGCGCTGACCACCACCGTCTGCCCCGCTTGCGGCGCGAGGATGCGGTTCAGGCCGTACCACGCGGTGACGCCCGGCATGCCGACCGGGCCGAGGTACGCGGACAGCGGCACGTGCGTGTCGTCGACCTTTTGCACGCCTTCGCCGTTCGAGGTGCCGTATTCCTGCCAGCCGAACATCGCGACGACCTTGTCGCCGACCGCGAACTTCGGATTCTTCGATTCCACCACCTCGCCCACCGTGCCGCCGATCATCACTTCGTTCAACGGCTGCGGCGGCGCGTACGACTTGCTGTCGTTCATGCGGCCGCGCATGTACGGATCGAGCGACAGGAAATGATTGCGCACGCGAATCTCGCCATCGGCGAGCGGAGCGAGCGGCGTTTCGACGAGCTTGAAGTTATCGGGCGTGACGGCGCCTTGCGGACGCGAAGCCAGTACGAATTGACGGTTGATCTGTGGCATGACGATCGTCTCCTAAGTTGCCGATGTGATCGGCGAATGATTCGAACGGCGTCCGCCGAAGCGCGGACCCGGAACGGCTAGACGACGGACCGCGGCGGACTTGCGGCGACCCGCGACGGACCCGGCGACGGACCCGGCGACGGACCGCGACGGACAAGCGCGGCGGCGAGCAAGCGCCGGGCTCGATGCCGGCACGCGCACGCCCGGCATCCGCCGGTCAGCCGTCGCTTGGACCGGGTTTCGCCGACGGGTCGCTGCGCAGACGCTGCCGCGTCACGTCGCGGCCCACGGCGAGGCGCCGCATGTATTTGAAGGTGCCGAGCGCCTTGGCGACGAAGTGGCCTTCGCTGTCGCGGATCTCGCCTTCGCAATAGGCCATCGTGGTCGAGCGGTGCAGCACGCGGCCGGTGGCGCGCAGTTCACCGCGGCCCGGCTGCATGAAATTGACCTTCATCTCGACCGTGACCACGCCGACGCCATCGCCGGCCAGGCTGCGCGCGGCCATGGCGAGCGCGACGTCGGCCAGCGTCATCGTGACGCCGCCGTGCGCGACGTCCCACGTATTCATATGATCCGGCTGCAACGGCAGCGCGAGTTCGCTGACGCCGTCGGCCGCCGACAACAACCGCACCCCGAGCCGGTCGACGAACGGGCTCTCGGGCAAGGACGCGCTGCTCGCTTTGGATGAGGGCGAATCGGACATCGCCGCGTTCAGATTTCGTAATCGACAGCTTGACGCGCTTCGCGCACCGCGCCGACGAAGCCCTTGATCGCTTCGTGCGTGGGGTGGACCTGATAGGCGTCGAGCGCGGTTTTGTCGGCGAAATCGGAAACCAGCACGATGTCGTAGCTCGATTCGAGGCCCGGCGCCGCGATGCCGACCTCCAGCTTCAGAATGCCAGGGACGATGTCGCGGCAGCTTTCCAGCTTTTCCTTCAGCTTCAGTGCGTTTTCAGCGCGCGAGGCGCCCTCTGCGTGTTCTTTGAGCTTCCACATCACGATATGACGGATCACGGCATCACCTTGTTCGATTCGCTGCGTTGGGCTGCGAAGTGTTTGAATTTTGCATGCGCCGACAGGCGCGCGGCAGTGAGAAATGATAACCGCGATGGCGTTGCCCACGCGCGAGCACCATTGTCGCGTGTGGGTATATAGCCCGGATCACGGCGCATGCGTCGCCATCCGCGCCGCCAGGCGCCCTAACCTGCGCAGTGCTTCGTCGGCCAGATCGAAGTCCGTGCTCGGTGAACTCAGTCGAATGAAATGATCGAAGCGTCCGGCGTTGAAGAACGCCATGTCACGCCGCCGCGCGGCATCGTGTCGATCAGCGCAACGCATGCGCGTACCGACGCGTTCTTCGTGAGCCTTGGCACGCTGAAAACCCACGTCACGGTTCGATGCGTCAAGCCGTGCGGCATCTGGCGAGCCTCGTCGAAACAAGCCTGCGGCGCGCGGCCTGAAACGCCTCGTGGCGAGCAATGCCGCCCGGTACAATGCATGCTTAACCCGCTTGCTTCGAGGTGCCGGTCATGTCCTTCCATCGCGCGCTGCTGCGCGGCCGTCCTGTTCTGCTGGCCATGCTCGCGGTTTTCATCACGCTGACGCTCAACGGTTGCGCGAGCCTGTTCGGCGATCCGTTGCGCGTGAACGTCGCCGGCATCGAGCCGCTCGACGGCCAAGGCTTCGAGATGCGCTTCAACGTCAAGCTGCGGGTGCAGAATCCGAACGAATCCGCGGTGAGCTTCAACGGCGTGTCGCTCGATCTCGAACTGAACGGCAAGCCGTTCGCGAGCGGTGTCAGCGATCAGATCGGCACCGTGCCGCGCTTCGGCGAAACCGTCGTCGACGTGCCGCTCACGGTGCCGGCTTTCGCCGCGGTTCGCCAGGCCTTCGCGTTCGCCGGGGCCGCGCAGTCGGGGCAGATTCCATACGTTCTGCGCGGCAAGCTGGCGGGCGGCTTGACGGGCACGACGCGCTTCGTCGATCGAGGAACGCTGAGTCTGCCGACTACGGGAATGGCGTTGCCCTGATTGCCGGCAAGCCGCGCAAGCGGCGAATGCCGGACAACGACAACGCGGCGTCCGCCTGCCGCCACCCGCGCCGCATCAAACCACTTCGAACAAACCCGCCGCGCCCTGCCCGCCGCCGATACACATCGTCACGACAACGAGCTTCGCACCGCGCCGCTTGCCTTCGATCAGCGCATGACCGGTCAGCCGCGCGCCCGACACGCCATACGGATGCCCAACCGCGATCGCGCCGCCGTTCACGTTCAGACGCTCATGCGGAATGCCGAGCTTGTCGGCGCAATACAGCACTTGCACCGCGAACGCTTCGTTCAATTCCCACAGATCGATATCCTCGACCTTCAAGCCCGCTTGCCGGAGCAGCTTCGGCACCGCGAACACCGGGCCGATGCCCATCTCGTCCGGCTCGCAACCGGCCACCGCGAAGCCGCGGAAAATGCCGAGCGGCTGCAAGCCCTCGCGTTCCGCGACCTTCGCGTTCATCACGACGCAAGCCGATGCGCCATCCGAGAACTGGCTCGCATTGCCCGCGGTGATCACGCCGCCCGGCAGCGCGGTGCGAATCTTCGAGACGCCTTCGAGCGTGGTGTCGGCACGAATGCCTTCGTCGCCGCTGACGGTCACTTCCTTCGTGTAAAGACGGCCCGTTGCCTTGTCCGCGACGCCGGCGAGCACCGTCAACGGCACGATCTCCTCCTTGAACCGGCCGGCTTCGAGCGCGGCCGCGGCGCGCTGTTGCGAGCGCACGCCGTACTCGTCCTGGCGCTCCTTCGAAATCGAATAGCGCTTCGCGACGTTCTCGGCGGTCTGCAACATCGACCAGTAGATTTCCGGCTTGTTCTCGCTGAGCCAGCCTTCGGTAAGCATGTGCTGATTCATCTCGTTCTGCACGCAGGAGATCGACTCCACGCCGCCCGCCACGAACACCTCGCCTTCACCGGCGATCACGCGTTGCGCGGCCAGCGCGATCGTTTGCAAACCGGACGAGCAGAAACGGTTCACCGTCATGCCCGGCACGCTGACCGGCAAACCCGCGCGCAAGGCGATCTGCCGCGCGATGTTCATGCCCGTCGCGCCCTCGGGGTTCGCGCAGCCCATGATCACGTCCTCGACGCGCGCCGGGTCCAGCTTCGCGCGCTCGACGGCGGCCCGCGTGACGTGGCCGCCGAGCGTCGCGCCGTGCGTCATGTTGAAACCGCCGCGCCATGATTTGGCGAGACCCGTGCGGGCGGTCGATACGATTACGGCGTCAGTCATGCAAGTCTCCTGCTTTCTGGTGTCGAGGGTGGCGCGCTCGCGCATCGCTGAAGCGCTGAAACGCCCCACCTCATTCATTCGCTCAAGCGGCTTGTTCGGCCGTGTTTCAGCCGCATTTTTCGGCCACGCTTTTCAGCCATTGAACGCACGGCCCTCGGCCGCGAGCCTGGCGATGCCCGGCGCCAGTTGCCAGGCATCGCCGTTCGGCTGCGCCGCATAGCGGCGAATCGCGCGCTCGACGTTGTAGAGGCCGAGCGTATCCGCATGGAGCATCGGGCCGCCGCGATAGATCGGAAAACCGTAGCCGGTCAGATAGACCATGTCGATATCCGACGCCTTCGACGCGATGCCTTCATCGAGAATCTTCGCGCCTTCGTTCACGAGCGCGAGCACGAGGCGCTCGACGATTTCCTCGTCGCCGATCTTGCGGCGCGCGACGCCGGTTTCCTTCGAATACGCGACGATCATCTCGTCGACCACCTTCGACGGATACGCGGTGCGCTCGCCCGCCTTGTAGTCGTACCAGCCGCCGCCGGTCTTCTGCCCGAAGCGCCCGGTCTCGCACAGACGATCGGCGATTCGCGAGTAATGCATGTCGGGATGTTCCTGATAGCGGCGCTTGCGGATCGCCCAGCCGATGTCGTTGCCGGCCAGGTCGCTCATGCGGAACGGGCCCATCGCGAAGCCGAACTTCTCGATGGCCTTGTCCACCTGCGCGGGCAGCGCGCCTTCCTCGAGCATGAAGAGCGCCTGGCGGATGTACTGCTCGATCATCCGGTTGCCGATGAAGCCGTCGCACACGCCCGAGACCACCGCGGTCTTTTTGATTTTTTTGGCGAGCTTCATGACGGTGGCGAGCACGTCCTTCGCCGTCTGCCTGCCGCGCACGACTTCGAGCAGCTTCATCACGTTGGCCGGGCTGAAGAAGTGCATGCCGACCACGTCTTGCGGACGCTTCGTAAAGGCCGCGATCTTGTCGAGGTCCAGCGTGGACGTATTCGACGCGAGGATCGCGCCGGCCTTGGCGACTTCATCGAGCCGACTGAACACCTGTTCCTTCACGCCGAGTTCCTCGAACACGGCTTCGACGATCAGGTCGGCGTGTTTCAGGTCGTCGTAGGACAGCGTGGGCGTGATCAACGCCATGCGCGCCTCGAGCGCCTCCGGTTCGAGCTTGCCCTTGCTGACGCTGGCTTCGTAGTTCTTGCGGATCGTCGCGAGTCCGCGGTCGAGCGCTTCCTGCCGCGTTTCCAGCAGCGTGACCGGAAAGCCCGCGTTGACGAAGTTCATCGCGATGCCGCCGCCCATCGTGCCGGCGCCGATCACGGCCACCTGTTCGATGTCACGCACCGGCGTATCCGCTGGCACATCGGGAATCTTGCTCGCCGCGCGTTCGCCGAAGAACGCATGCCGCAACGCGCGGCTTTCCGGCGTCTGCACGAGTGCGACAAAGCATTCACGCTCGAACGCGAGGCCCTTGTCGAAGCCGTTCAGCACGCCGGCCTCGATCGCGTCGATGCACTTGTGCGGCGCCGGGAAGGGCTTGGCCACCGCCGCGACGCTATTGCGCGCGAACTGGATGAAACCGGCTGCGTTCGGATGCGTGATCTCGCGTTCGCGCACCTTCGGATGCGGACCTTCCTTCGCGCCGACCTTGCGGGCAAACGCGCACGCCGCCTCGGCCAGATCGCCTTCAACGAGTTCGTCGAACAGGCCCGAGCCGGCCAGCGTCTCCGACATCACCGTTGCGCCGGAGACGATCATGTTGAGCGCGGCCTCCAGGCCGATGGCGCGCGGCAGACGCTGCGTGCCGCCCGCGCCCGGCAGGATGCCGAGCTTCACCTCGGGCAGCGCGATCTGCGCGCCGCGCGCGGCGATGCGGTAATGCGCGCCGAGCGCCAGTTCCAGGCCGCCGCCCATCGCGACGCTGTGAATCGCCGCGACCACCGGCTTCGCGCTGCCCTCGACGGCCTTGATGACCGTGGCGAGCGTCGGCTCCCGGGTCGCTTTCGGCGTATTGAATTCGGTGATGTCGGCGCCGCCCGAGAAGGCCTTGCCCGCGCCCGTCAGCACGATCGCCGTGATGGCCGGGTCGTTCTGCGCGCGCTCGATTCCCTCGACAATGCCGGCTCGCGTCGAAAGACCGAGGCCGTTCACCGGCGGATTGTTCAGCGTGATGACGGCCACGCCGTCACGGGTTGTGTAGTCCACTGCCATCTGCCTGCCTCCATGCGATCCATTCGATGAGCGACGCATGGGGCGCCGCCCGTCCGGTTCACTGAGCCGTTGCTCGACGCTCATTGTCGAACAAGCGGTCAAACCCAGTGTGCAAGTCTCCCGGCGTCAGCACGCAGAGTACACAGAAAAGCACGCCCGTTCAATTGGAAGGGGTTTCCCTGGCGAGCGGACAATCCTTCTCGTCCGCCAGCGCGGACGGCAGCACGTGGTCGCGGAAGAGGTCGCGCAGCTTGAGCTTCTGCAATTTGCCGGTGGCCGTATGCGGCAGTTCGTCGACGAACACGACGTCGTCCGGTATCCACCACTTCGCGACCTTGCCCTCGTAGAACGCGATCAGTTCCTCGCGTGTCACGTCGAAGCCCGGCCGCTTGACCACCACGAGCAACGGCCGCTCGGTCCACTTCGGATGCGCGCAGGCAATGCAGGCCGCCTCCGCCACCGCCGGATGCGCGATCGCGACGTTCTCGACATCGATCGAACTGATCCACTCGCCGCCGGACTTGATGACGTCCTTCGAGCGGTCCGTGATGTTCAGGAAGCTATCGCGGTCGATGGTGGCGACGTCGCCGGTCGGAAACCAGCCGTCCACCAGCGGCGAGTCGTCGCGGCGGAAATACCGGTCGATCACCCACGGCCCGCGCACGTACAGATCGCCGAACGCGACGCCGTCCCACGGCAGTTCCTGCCCGTCTTCGCCGACGATCTTCATATCGACGCCGTAAAGCACGTGCCCCTGCTTTTCGAGCAATTTTCGCTGCTCGGCGAGCGGCCGCTGGCTCTGCTCCCACGTCAGTTTCGACAAGGTGCCGAGCGGCGACATTTCGGTCATGCCCCATGCATGGATCACCTGCACGCCGTAGTCGTCCTCGAACGTGCGCAGCATGGCCGGCGGGCACGCGGAGCCGCCGATCACCGTGCGATTGAGCGACGAAAACCGCACGCCCGCCTCGCGCATGTAGTTCAGCAAGCCGAGCCACACGGTCGGCACGCCGGCCGAATAGGTGACGCGCTCGCTTTCCATCAATTCATACAGCGACTTGCCGTCGAGATCCTTGCCGGGAAACACGAGCTTCGCGCCGGTCAAGGGCGCGGCGTGCGGAATGCCCCATGCGTTCACATGGAACATCGGCACGACCGGCAGCACGGCGTCGCGCGCGGACAGGCTCATCGCATCGGGCAAGGACGCGCCGAACGCATGCAGCACCGTCGAGCGATGCGAATACAGCGCGCCCTTCGGATTGCCGGTGGTGCCGGACGTATAGCAAAGGTACGACGCCTGACGCTCGTCGAGAGGCGGCCATTCGAAGTTGCCGTCCTGCGCGGTGACCAGCGTTTCATAGCTGAGCGCGGGCGTTTGCATGACCGGCAGATGCGCTTCGTCGGCGAGCGCGATCCAGCCGCGCACTTTCGGACACTGCGGCGCGAGCGTGTCGACGAGCGGCGCGAAGGTGGTGTCGAACAGCACGTAGGCGTCGTCGGCGTGATTGACGATGTAGGCGATCTGATCGGGAAAGAGCCGCGGGTTGATCGTGTGGCACACGGCGCCGAAGCCGGTCGTGCCGTAATACGCTTCCAGATGCCGGTAGCCGTTCCAGGCGAGTGTCGCGACTCGTTCGCCGGGCTCGACGCCGAGTGCGATCAACGCCTGCGCCAGTTGCTTCGCGCGCTTTTCGCAATCGCGGTAGGTGTAGCGATGCAGGTCGCCCTCGATGCGCCGCGACACGATTTCCGTGCCGCCGAAATGCCGCGCGGCATGCGCGAGCAACGAGGATACGGTGAGCGGCACGTCCATCATCTGGCCAGGCAGCGGCGTCGTCATATAGAGAAGTCTCCTCGCCTTGTTTGCTTCAATGGGATGGCAGCTCGGGGAGCGCATGCGGCAAGCGCCGTTGGCGAAATCCGCCATGCAGGTTAAAGAGCCATGCGGCCGATAGCGGCCCGATAGCACGCCAGCCAGCAGCCCCGCGGGCGCGGACTTACAATATCGGTTAATCCAGAGGCGCTCAACATGTCGTTTTCCCCAAGCATTGCAGGGTTATCCGGGCCGTTGTCGGCCCTTTCCGACGCGCTCACCAGCACCGCTGAAAACGCCTTCGCGCGGCTCGGCAGCACGTTTCTGACGCGCCTGCCCGCCGCGCCGCTCAGCGCGCCCTACGTGGTCGGATTCTCCGAGGAAACCGCCGCGCTGCTCGGTTTGGAACCGGGGCTCCAGAACGACCCCGGCTTCGCGGAACTGTTCTCCGGCAACGCCACGCGCGAGTGGCCCGCCGAAGCGTTGCCGTATGCGTCGGTGTATTCGGGGCATCAGTTCGGCGTGTGGGCCGGCCAACTCGGCGACGGCCGCGCGCTCGGTCTGGGCGAAGTCGAACACGACGGCCAACGCTTCGAGTTGCAACTCAAGGGCGCGGGCCGCACGCCGTATTCGCGCATGGGCGACGGCCGCGCGGTGCTGCGTTCGTCGATCCGCGAATTTCTGTGCTCGGAAGCGATGCATCACCTCGGCATTCCGACCACGCGCGCGCTGTGCGTGATCGGCTCCGATCAGCCGGTGCGGCGCGAGGAAGTGGAAACCGCGGCGGTGGTCACGCGGGTGTCGCCGAGTTTCGTGCGCTTCGGCCACTTCGAGCATTTCTATTCGAACGACCGCACCGACGCGCTGCGCGCGCTCGCCGATCACGTGATCGAGCGCTTCTATCCGCTTTGCCGCGAAGCCGACGATCCATACCTCGCGCTGCTCAATGAAGCGGTGCTGTCGAGCGCCGACCTGATGGTCGAATGGCAGGCCGTGGGCTTCTGCCACGGCGTGATGAATACCGACAACATGTCGATCCTCGGCCTCACGATCGACTACGGTCCGTTCGGTTTCATGGACGGCTTCGATGCCGGCTACATCTGCAATCACTCGGATTCGCAAGGCCGTTACGCGTACCGGATGCAGCCGCAGATCGCGTACTGGAATCTGTTCTGTCTCGCCCAGGGCCTGTTGCCGCTGCTGGGCGCCCAGCATGAGGAAAGCGTGCGCGGCGACAAGGCGATCGAAGACGCGCAGCGTGTGCTCGCCGGTTTCAAGGAACGTTTCGCGCCGGCGCTGGAGCGCCGTATGCGCGCCAAGCTCGGCCTCGAAGTGGAGCGCGAGGGAGACGACACGTTGATCAATCGCCTGTTCGAACTCATGCACGCGAACCGCGCGGATTTCACGCTGACGTTCCGCAATCTGGCGCGCCTGTCGAAGCACGACGCGAGCGGCGACGCCCCGGCGCGCGATCTGTTCCTCGACCGCGCGGCCTTCGACGTCTGGGCGAACGACTACCGCGCGCGGCTGTCCGAGGAAACGCGCGACGACGCGACGCGCGCCATTGCAATGAACCGTGTGAACCCCAAATTCGTACTTCGCAATCACCTGGCGGAAACGGCGATCCGCCGCGCGAAAGAGAAGGACTTTTCCGAAGTGGAGCGCCTTGCAGCGGTACTGCGCCGGCCGTTCGACGAACAGCCCGAGCATGAAGCGTATGCGGGGTTGCCGCCCGACTGGGCGAGTTCGCTGGAAGTCAGTTGCTCGTCGTGATGCGCGAAGCGAGCCGCACCCAAAACAAGCCCGAGACAGGAACCCGATCATGAACAATCCCGACGACCTCAAGACCGACGCCCCGGCCGTGCAGAAAGACGACGCCGAGTGGCGCAAGCAACTCTCCGACATCGAATATCAGGTGACGCGCCACGCCGCCACCGAGCGTCCCTTCACGGGCCGCTATCACGACCACTGGGAGCGCGGCGTCTACGACTGCGTCTGTTGCGGCACGCCGCTGTTCGAATCCGACACCAAGTTCGACGCCGGCTGCGGCTGGCCCAGCTACTTCAAGCCGATCAACGGCGAAGTGATCGCCGAGAAAACCGACCGCTCGCACGGCATGCTGCGTATCGAAGTGCAATGCAAGAACTGCGGCGCGCATCTGGGCCACGTGTTCGAAGACGGGCCCGCGCCCACCGGTCTGCGCTACTGCATCAATTCGGCTGCGCTACAATTCGAATCCAAGTAACGCAGCGCGGAGTTCGGCGCATGGCCGGACGGCGTCCGTGATCGAACGGGCGCCGGTTGCGAGACCTTCGCGTGTGCTTCGCGTGTGCTTCGTGCGTGCGTCGCGTCTCGCGAACCGGTCAATCGGGTCGACCCGGCGCGGCCATCCCACGATGAACGGCAATGAACGCCGTTCGCCGGCCGCTGTGGCGGGTGGCTATCGCGGGCCGCTGCCTCACTTGCCATCGGGCGCTTCGCACCGCGTCCCTCGTTCTCCGACCCACTCTCCGAATTCCCGGCCAGACATGAAATTCCTGTTCGACCTGTTCCCGATCATCCTGTTCTTCGTCGCCTTCAAGGTATGGGGCATTTTCACGGCGACGGCAGTGGCGATCGCCGCCACGCTGGTGCAGATCGCGTGGGTGGCCTTCCGTCACCGCAAGGTCGATCCGATGCTGTGGGTGAGTCTCGGCGTCGTCACGGTGTTCGGCGGCGCGACGCTCGTGCTGCACAACGATACCTTCATCAAATGGAAGCCGACCGTGTTGTACTGGGCGTTTTCCGTCGTGCTGATCGTGTCGCAACTCGCGTTCAACAAGAACCTGATCGAAGCGATGATGGGCAAGCAGATCAGCTTGCCGCACGCGATCTGGGGCAAGCTGAACATCGTCTGGGCCATCTTTTTCGTGCTGCTGGGCCTGGTGAACCTGTTCGTCGCGTACAACTACACCACCGACCAATGGGTCAATTTCAAGCTGTTCGGCGCGACTGGCTGCCTCGTCGTGTTCATCGTCGGGCAGAGTTTGTGGCTCGCGAAATACATGAAGGAAGAGTGATAATGACCAGCGATGTTTTCATGCACGCCACCACCGCCGAGCGCGCCGCACTGATCGAAGCACGCCTCAGCGCCGCGCTCGCGCCGGTCGCCTCGATCCAGATTACCGACGACAGCGCGCAGCATGCGGGCCACGCCGGCGCCTCCGCCGGCGGTCATTTCAGCGTCACGATCGTGGCTGCCGCATTCGCCGGCAAGGCCCGCGTGGCGCGGCATCGCATGGTGTATGATGCGCTGGCCGATGCCATGCAGCGCGGCATTCATGCCCTTACAATCACGGCTTATACGCCCGAAGAATTCGCTTTGTTGTCCCGCTAGGAAAACTTCCGATGACCTTGAAGAAAACCCGCCTTTGGGTATTGCTGGCCGCATGTGCGGCCGCACCTGCATTCGCACAGAACATCGCCGTGGTGAACGGCACACCGATTCCCAAAGCACGCGCCGACGCGCTGATCGCTCAACTGGTTCATCAAGGCCAGCAGGACACGCCGCAACTGCAAATGGCCGTGCGCGAAGAGCTGGTGAACCGCGAAATCCTGATGCAGGAAGCGCTGCGCCGCGGCCTGCCGAATCGGCCGGACATCAAGGCGCAAATCGCCGTCGCGCAACAAACCGTTGTGCTGCGCTCGCTGATCGAAGACTTCGTGAAGAAGAACACGCCGACGGACGCCGAAGTCACCGCGCGTTACAACACGCTGATCAAGGACGCGGGCGGCAAGGAATATCACCTGCACCACATCCTCGTGGAGAACGAGCAGCAGGCGAAGGATCTGATCGCGAAGATCAAGGGCGGCGCGAGCTTCGAAGACCTCGCAAAACAATTCTCGAAAGATCCGGGATCGGGCAAGAACGGCGGCGACCTCGACTGGTCGGATCCGAAAGCTTACGTGCCTGAATTCGCAGACGCGGCCACGCATCTGCAGAAAGGCCAGATGACCGACACGCCGGTGCATACGCAATTCGGCTGGCACATCATTCGTGTCGACGACACGCGCGACATTACGCCGCCGCCGCTCGAACAGGTGCGTCCGCAGATCGTGCAGCAGATCCAGCAGGAAAAGCTGCAGGCGTTTGAAGAAGGTTTGCGTAAGAACGCGAAGATTCAGTAAGCGCGTCGGGTGACGGTGAAGAACTGAGCAGCGTTAGCCTCGAATAAGGCTGTTGGTTCTTCCGTTCGGCAGCGCTCCTCGATTGTGCCCAGGCCCCGGTTAGCCAACGACTGATCGGGGCTTTTTCATGTTCGGTCGCCCAGCCAGTCCTTGTCGTAGGCGAATGACCAGATTCCGCCTTCGTCGCTGACGACACCCACGCGCTGGCCATTCGCGAATGCCGCGAGCGTTCTAGCTGCCATGAGAAGTCCGTCGGCGATGGAGCGCCTTGGTGGCTAACACAGGGGGAATGTCCACGGAGACCTCCGCGTGGAGAGTGATGCCCAATTCGCCGAGAAGATGCAGCACCTTGCCTATCTGGGCTGTCGGCTTGCCCGCCTCGATATGCGTGATGAACTTGGGGGACAGGCCGGTGGCATTGGCGACGTCATCGCGCGTGAGCCCTTGCGCAAGCCGCGAAGCGCGCACGAGATCGCCTAACGCCGACATGCTGCCGATCAAAACGTCGGATGCGCGCACTCCGCTCTCCTGTGTATGTTCGTACCCGCTCGGTAACATTATGCCACGGGGAATGCGCGTCGGCTCAGTTTCGTATCCGATCGGGTACGAAATGGGATGTTGGGTGATCCATCGAGCCGTTTCGTACCCGAACGGATACGAAGAGAACCTGCGAAGGCGCGCGCGTCGCGTTATGTACCCGAGCAGGTACGGATCGGACCGGCGGCAATTTTGCTCATTAGCGGCAAGAAACACCACAGATCAAGCCTGCGCGGCCCCAATCTGCGCCGCGGCATCGCAACGCCGTCTGGTGCACGCTGCCGGCAAGGCCGTCGCGCGCACAGCGGCGACGGCCTTCGCTACATGATTAACCCAGCCAGCGGCGCGCGTTCTGGAATACGCGCATCCACGGACTCGCGTCCGTGCCGCCCTCGCCCCAACCTTCGGGATGCCAGCTCATCTGCACCGCGCGATGCACGCGCTCGGTGTGCGGCATCAGCACCGTGAAGCGGCCATCCGGCGTGGTGACCGACGTGATGCCGTTCGGCGAACCATTCGGGTTGAACGGATACTGCTCGGTCGCCTGACCGCGGTGATCGACATAACGCATCGCCACCGCCACCTTCGACACATCGCCTTGCTGCGAGAAGTCCGCATAGCCTTCGCCGTGCGCGATCGCCACCGGAATGCGCGAGCCTTCCATGCCGGCGAAGAAGATCGACGGCGAAGCCTCGACCTCGACCAGCGAGAAGCGCGCTTCGAATTTCTCCGACTTGTTGCGCGTGAACTTCGGCCAGGCTTCGGCGCCCGGAATCATCGACGCGAGACTGCTCATCATCTGGCAGCCGTTGCAGATGCCCAGCGCGAAGGTGTCCTCGCGGCCGAAGAATGCGGCGAACATGTCGGCCAGTTGCGAGTTGAAGCGGATCGCTTTCGCCCAGCCCTCGCCAGCGCCGAGCGTGTCGCCGTATGAGAAGCCGCCGCATGCCACCGCACCGGCGAAATCCGCCAGGTTCGCGCGGCCCGATAGCAGATCGCTCATGTGCACGTCGTGCGCGTCGAAGCCGGCGCGGTCGAATGCATACGCCGTCTCCAGGTGCGAGTTCACGCCCTGCTCGCGCAGGATCGCGACGCGCGGACGCGCGCCCTTGCCAAGGAACGGCGCGGCGACGTCTTCAGCCGGATCGAACGTGAGAACCGGCGTAATGCCCGGATCGGCGGCGTCCAGAAGCGCGTCGTATTCGGCATCGGCGCAAGCCGGGTTGTCGCGCAGACGCGCAATACGCCAGCTCACTTCACTCCACGTGCGATGCAGTTCGGTGCGCGGCGCTTCGTAAATCTTCTTCGCGTCACGATAGATTTCGATCGTGTCGCGCTCGTTGATCTTGCCGATCACGTGCGAGCAGGCCGACAGCCCGTGTTCGCGCAAGGCGACCAGCACCGCGTCGCGGTCGGCCGCGCGCACCTGAATGACGGCGCCCAGTTCCTCGTTGAAGAGCGCGCGGATCGTGCGGTCTTCACGGCGGCCGCTCGTCTGCTTCGCCCAGTCTTTGGCGTCGCCGTAATCGGATTCGTGGTGCGGATCGAGCACCAGCATGTCCACGTTCAGCGACACGCCGACATGCCCCGCGAACGCCATTTCGCAGACCGTCGCCCACAGGCCGCCGTCCGAGCGGTCGTGATACGCGAGCAGCTTGCCGTCGCTGTTGAGCGACTGGATCGCGTTGAAAAAGCGCTTCAGGTCTTCGGGATCGTCGACGTCCGGCACCGTGTCGCCAACCTGCTGCGTGACTTGCGCGAGGATACTGCCGCCCAGCCGATGCTTGCCGCGGCCGAGATCGATCGCGATCAGCACGGAGTCGCCAGCATCGTTCGCGCGGCGCAGTTGCGGCGTGAGGTGGCGACGCACGTCCTCGACCGGCGCGAACGCCGAGATGATCAGCGAGACCGGCGCGACCACTTCCTTCGCCACGCCCCGGTCTTCCCACTTGGTGCGCATGGAGAGCGAATCCTTGCCCACCGGAATGCTGATGCCGAGAGCCGGGCACAGTTCCATGCCGATTGCCTTGACCGTCTCGTACAACGCGGCGTCTTCGCCCGGCGCGCCGCACGCGGCCATCCAGTTCGCCGACAGCTTGAGCTTGTCGAGCGACGCGATCGGCGCCGCCGCGATGTTGGTCACCGCCTCGCCCACCGCCATGCGGCCCGAGGCCGGCGCGTCGATCACGGCGAGCGGCGTGCGTTCGGCCATCGTCATCGCTTCGCCGCGGAAGCCCGCGTAGTCCATCGTGGTGATCGCGACGTCGGCGACCGGGACTTGCCACGGGCCGACCATCTGATCGCGCGCGGTCGTGCCGCCCACCGAGCGGTCGCCGATCGTGATGAGAAACGACTTGCTCGCCACCGTGGGGTGACGCAGCACGCTCGTCGCGACCTCCGGCAACGCGATGCCCGTCACGTCCACCGGTTCGAGTTTCCGCTCGACGCGCCTGACGTCGCGATGCATGCGCGGCGCCTTGCCGAGCAGCACTTCCATCGGCATGTCGACCGGCTGATGCGCGGCGGCGTCCTTGAGTTCGGAGTCGATCACCTTCAACTGACGCTCGGCCGTAGCCGTGCCGACCACCGCGAACGGGCAGCGCTCGCGCTCGCACATCGCCTCGAAGGCCGGCAGATCGGCCGGCGCGATCGCCAGCACATAGCGCTCCTGGGCTTCGTTCGACCAGATTTCGCGCGGCGACAAGCCGCTCTCTTCCAACTGGATATTGCGCAGATTGAACACCGCGCCCTTGCCCGCGCCGTCCACGACTTCCGGAAACGCGTTCGACAAACCGCCCGCGCCCACGTCGTGAATGCTCAGAATGGGGTTCTTCTCGCCGAGCTGCCAGCACGCATTGATGACTTCCTGCGCGCGCCGCTCAATCTCCGGATTGCCGCGCTGGACCGAGTCGAAGTCGAGTTCCGCGGTGTTGGTGCCGGTCGCCATCGAACTGGCCGCGCCGCCGCCCATGCCGATGCGCATGCCCGGCCCGCCGATCTGGATCAGCAGCGAGCCTTCCGGCAGATCGTGCTTGTGCGTGTGCTGATCGGAGATATTGCCGATGCCGCCCGCGATCATGATCGGCTTGTGATAACCGCGCACGAGACCCGCCACGTTCTGTTCGTAAGCGCGGAAATAACCGCCCAGATTCGGCCGGCCGAATTCGTTGTTGAACGCGGCGCCGCCGAGCGGCCCGTCGATCATGATTTGCAGCGGCGAGGCGATGCGGTCGGGACGGCCATACGCTTCGTACCTGTCGTGCGGATTGCGGTGCGCGAGCGGCTGGGCGGCGTCACGCGCGTTTTCCCACGCCTCGACGCCGTCCGGCAATTCGAGGTTCGACACCGTGAAGCCCGCGAGGCCCGCCTTCGGACGCGCGCCGCGGCCGGTCGCGCCTTCGTCGCGGATTTCGCCGCCCGCGCCCGTCGCGGCGCCGGGGAACGGCGAGATCGCGGTCGGGTGGTTGTGCGTTTCCACCTTCATCAGCGTGTGCGTGAGTTCGACGTTGCGGCGATAGTGCTCCGGCAACTCGTGCTCGCCCAACTCAGCCGGCGTGCGCGGGAACCAGCGTTCGGCCATGCCGCCCGCCATGATCGCCGAGTTGTCCGAATACGCGACGATCGTGCCTTGCGGATTGAGCTTCTCGGTGTTGCGGATCATGTTGAACAGCGAGATGTCCTGCTTCTCGCCGTCGATCGTCCATTCCGCGTTGAAAATCTTGTGGCGGCAGTGCTCGCTGTTGGCCTGCGCGAACATCATCAGTTCGACGTCGGTCGGGTTGCGGCCGAGCCTCGTGAACGCGTCCACCAGGTAATCGATTTCGTCGTCGGCGAGCGCGAGGCCCAGTTCCGTGTTCGCCGCTTCCAGCGCGCCGCGGCCGTGGCCCAGCACGTCGACGGTTTGCAACGGCTTGGCCGGCAGTTCGTCGAACAGATGCAGCGCGTGGTCGCGCGAAGGCGACACGCTTTCGGTCATGCGGTCGTGCAGCGCCGCGGCGACTGCCGCGCGGGCTTCGTCGGAGAGCGTTTTCTTGCCCAGCAGGCCGCTTTTCAGCGTGACCGTGTACTCGACGCCGCGCTCGATGCGGCGCACCTGCGTGAGACCGCACAGATGCGCGATGTCCGTTGCCTTGCTGGCCCACGGCGACACCGTGCCGAAGCGCGGCACCACGAGGAAGGTTTCGACCGTGCCGCGCTCCTTGCCTTCCTCGAACGGATCGCCGTAGTGCATCAGCGCTTCGATCTTCGCGTGGTCTTCGGCGGACAGCGGCGTTTGCGCGTTGACGAAGTGCAGATATTGCCCGCGCACGCCGGTAATGTTGGCGTCGATGCGCGTGAGCGTTTCGAGCAGGCGGGTTTGACGGAAATCGGAAAGGGCCGAAGCGCCGGGGAAACACGAGAAGTGGGCCATGGACTTGACGTTGCGTCGCTAATGATGCCGATGAGTGATGCCGATGAGTCGCGCGTGCAGGCGACGTGAGGCGGAAAGGAAGTCCGGGATTATACCCCGGGAACGCGCTTCCAGCGGGCCTGACGGCATGGCGGCGCGGCCGGCGGCGTGGCCGGTCGGCGCGTTTGGCTGCTATCATTCGCCCTTTCATCAGATCGGCGCGAGCGGCGTGAGTCATGCCGGGCCGCGCGCCGCATGCCACGCTCGAGCGGCACGCGCAGTTTGGCGTCCCGCCGGCAACTCGAATCAGAACATGGATGTCATCGTCATTGGCGGCGGGATAGCAGGCGTCGCCACCGCTTACCAACTGCGCGCGGCCGGTCATCGGGTCTGCGTCGTGGAGCGCCATGCCACCGTCGCGCAGGGCGCCACCTATGGGCACAGCGGCATCGTGCTGCCCACTCCGCTCGACGTATGGTTCGGCCCGACCTTCATGGCGAGCCGTCAGAACGCCAGGAACGGCGTGGTCAACAAGGCTGGCTTCAACGGACCGGCGCGCCAGTTCGTCAAGCAGCTCGCGCGGCTCCAGGATCCGAACCCGTACGGCCATCAATACGGATTGCTGCGCCCGCTGATCGAGATGTCGCGCGAGACGCTGGCCGACATGGAAGCGCGCTTCGGGCTCGAGTTCGAGCAGGCGAGCGGCCTGCTTCATCTGGTGCGTTCGGCGCAGGAGTGGGAGCAACTGCGGCCCGCGCTCGGTCTGCTGCGCCTGCACGAAATGCCGTACCACGAACTCACGCCCGCCGAATGCGCGACCTTCGAGCATTCCGTGCGAACCGAGCCGGAATTCGCCGGCGGCGTGCTGTTCGAGCATGAGCGCACGGCGAACTGCCCGCTTTTCACGAAACTCGTCAAGCAGGTCCTCGACACCCAGGGCGGCGTGCAATTCATGCTGGGCTGCGAAGTCTCGGCGATCCGTCTGGAAGGCCAGCGCGCCGGCGTGGAACTGGCGCCGGGTCCCGGCGTGGCGTCGCGTTCACGCGAAGTCGACGTGATCAACGCCGACGCGGTCGTCGTCGCCGCCGGGCATGGCAGCTTGCCGCTGCTCGAACGCCTGGGGCTGCGGCTGCCGCTCTATCCGCTGCGCCTGCACACGCTGGTCGCGCCGATCGCGCATGAGGAATGCGCGCCGCACGTGACGATCGTGGACGCGGTCAAGCGGATCGTGATCAGCCGCATGAATCACCGCCTGCGGATCGCGGGCGGCGCGGTCTTGCAGAGCCCCGCCCTGCTCGACAAGCCGCTCGGCGAAGCGGTGACGAAGGAAGCGCTCGCGCTGCTCGGCCAGGCGACCCACGACTGGATTCCGGGCGCCGCCCGCATCTCGGCGGCCTTGCCGTGGGAAGGCGTCAAGCTGCTGTCGCCGGACGGCTTGCCGGTGATCGGCAACGCGCTGCATCCGCGGCTCTATGTGAACGCCGGCCACGGCCCCGCCGGCTGGGGCCTCGCGTGCGGGTCGGGCAAGCTGATCGCCGACCTGATCACGGGCGGGACGCCGGAGCTACCCGTCGACACCCTCGCCGCGCTGCGCGCGGATCGGTTCAAGTAGGAGACGGTGGGCGCCGCTGAGTTCACGCGCGGCGGAAAGAGGGGCGCCTAGGTGCGGTGAGGCGGCGGGCATCGGGCGTCGCGGGTCGCGGGTCGGGCATCGGGCATCGGGCATCGGGATGCGTGCACGAGGCAGCACAACGCCAGGCAACCCCATCACGCATCGGCACCCCATAGGCACTACCATAGTGATTCCCACAGCCTCCTCACCTCGCAACAGGTGCCCGCCCGCCTCCGCCATGACAGAAGCCGACCTCGCGCCGCCCACGCTCACCAGTCCGCACAACCGGGCGCTTCCTCTCCTCACGCTGACCGATCTGCGGATCGCCGAGGCCCAGGCGTCGGCGTCCCTGCCGCCTCATACGCTGATGTCGCGCGCGGGCAAATCCGCCGCGAGCTTTCTGAAGGAGCAGATCACCCGCGACACGTCGATCGGCAAATCGAAGCAGAAGGTCTGGCTCGTCGCGGGGCCGGGCAACAACGGCGGCGACGCCCTCGTTCTCGCGACCGAGCTGCACCAGGCCGGCATCGCCGTCGATCTGTGCATGCCGGTCGAGGTCAAGCCGGCCGACGCCCGCTGGGCGCTCGACACGGCCCGCGCCGCGGGCGTGCCGATCAGCGCGGCGCCGCCCGCCTCGCTCGACAGCTACACCTGGCTCGTGGACGGCATGTTCGGCATCGGCCTCACGCGTGAACTCGAAGGCGTGTTCGCGAGCCTCGCGCGGCAACTCTCGCAACGCGCGAAGGCCAGGCCGAGAAGAGGCGGCGTGCTCGCGCTCGACGTGCCGAGCGGCCTCGACAGCGACACCGGTACGATCGTCGGCAATGGCGACGGCGCCGCGGTCCACGCCACGCACACCATCACGTTCATCGGCGCGAAACCCGGCCTCTTCACCGCGCAAGGGCGCGACCTCGCCGGCGCGGTGACCGTGGCGCCGATCGGCGTCGATTGCAGCGCCCGCACGGCCGTGCAATTGAACGCGCCGGAACTCTTCGCCGCCTTTCTGCCGCCGCGCGACTTCGCGACCAACAAGGGCAGCTTCGGCAGCCTCGCGGTGGTCGGCGGCGACACCGGCATGTGCGGCGCGCCGATCCTCGCCGCGCGCGCGGCGCTCTACACCGGCGCGGGCAAGGTGCACGTCGCCATCCTGGGCGAAGGCGCGCCGCCCTACGATCCGCCGCATCCCGAACTGATGCTGCATGCCGTCGACGCGCTGCCGCTCGACAAGATGGACGCGCTCGCCGTCGGTTGCGGCATGGGGCACGGCGAGCGCGCCACGCGCGTCATGCACGACGTGCTGCCGCTCGACGTGCCCAAGCTGTTCGATGCCGACGCGCTGAATCTGCTTGCCAAAGCCCCCTCGCTCGCCGCCGAACTCACCGCGCGCGGCGTGCAAGGCGATCCGTGCATCCTCACGCCGCATCCGCTCGAAGCCGCGCGCCTGCTCGGCACCGACGCGCCGGGCGTGCAGCGCGACCGCCTCGCCGCGGCGCGCGCGCTGGCCGCGCGCTTCGCCAGCGTCGTCGTGCTGAAGGGCAGCGGCACCGTGATCGCGGCGCCGGACGGCCGCCTCACGATCAATCCCACCGGCAACGCGGCGCTGGCGACGGGCGGCACCGGCGACGTGCTGGGCGGCATCATCGGGGCGCTGCTCGCGCAGCATCTGCCGCGCTACGAAGCGGCCCTCGCGGGCGTCTATCTGCACGGCCTCGCCGCCGATACGCTGAGCGCGCAAGGCCACGGCCCGGCCGGTTTGACGGCGGGCGAACTGGCGCCGATGGTGCGGACCTTGCTGAACCGGCTGTTCTATCCGGCTACGAGCTGACCACGTCGATCCCGTCGCTTGCGCGGCCCGGCCAAACCGCTGCCGCCCCGCTGCCACCCCGCTGCCACCTGTCACGCAACGCCGTTATACTGACCGACTGCGCCGCGGGTTGGGTCCTTCGCGGGTTGCGGCGAAACTTCAACGGGCGGCTTCATCGCGAGGCTGCCGGCCCGAAGTTTCAGCGCAAGCCGCGGCGAACCGGCCGCGCGGCATCGCTCTAACAGCATCGTTGCATCATCCTCGGCAGCGCTTCACGCGCACGCCTTTCTTCGTGCCCCTTCGTTAGACGGACGCTATGACGCAGAACTCGCTCCCCTCCTGGTCCTCGCTGCAAACGCATTACGAAAGCATTCGCGATGCGCACCTGCGCGACTGGTTCGCCCCCGAGAACGACCCCGCCCCCACTCGCGCCGAGCGCTTCGCGTTCGCGGGCGGCGGTCTCGCAGCCGATTTCTCGAAGAACCGCATCACCGACGAAACCCTGAACCTACTCGTGCAGCTCGCGCGCGAAGCGGGCGTCGAGAAGCGCCGCGACGCGATGTTCGCGGGTGAAGTCGTCAATCCCACCGAAGGCCGCGCCGCGCTGCACACGGCCTTGCGCGCCAGCGACCCGAACGCGCCGTTCCACGCGCAGGTACAGGCCGAGCGCGCGAAGATGGCCGCGTTCGCCGACCAGGTGCGCAGCGGCGCATGGACCGGCTATACCGGCAAGCGGATCCGCTACGTGGTGAACATCGGCATCGGCGGCTCGGACCTCGGGCCGAAGATGGTCGTGCACGCGCTGCAGCATCTGGCCACGCCCGACATCACCACGCACTTCGTATCGAACGTCGACGGCGCGGATCTCTACAACGTGATGCAGAAGATCGATCCCGAGGAAACGCTCGCGATCATCGTCTCCAAGACGTTCACCACGCTCGAAACCATGACCAACGCGCGCTCGCTGCGCGACTGGTTCGTCCAGAAGGGTTGCCCGGAAAATGCGCTGGCGAAGCACTTCGTCGGCGTGTCGACCAATCCCGCGGAAGTGGTCAAGTTCGGCATCGCGAAAGAAAACGTGTTCGAGATGTGGGACTGGGTCGGCGGCCGTTATTCGCTGTGGTCGGCGGTGGGTTTGTCGATCATGATCGCGGTCGGCCCGCAACAGTTCGGCGAACTGCTCGCCGGCGCTAATGAAATGGACCAGCATTTCCGCGACGCGCCGCTCGAAAAAAACCTGCCGGTGCTGCTCGGCATGCTCGGCATCTGGTATCGCAACTTCTTCGGCTCGCAAAGCTATCTGGTCGCGCCGTATTCGGAAGCGCTGCATTACCTGCCCTCGTATCTGCAACAGCTCGAAATGGAGAGCAACGGCAAGTCGGCGCGTCTCGATGGCGCAACCGTCGACTATCCGACCTCCGCGGTGACGTGGGGCGAGCCCGGCACGAACGGCCAGCATGCGTTCTTCCAGATGCTGCATCAAGGCCCGACGATCGTGCCGATCGACTTCATCGCGGTGCTGACGCCGGAGCATCCGCTCGCGAGCCATCATCCGAAGCTGCTGGCGAACTGCTTCGCGCAAAGCGAAGCATTGATGCTCGGCCGCACGCTCGAGGAAGCGACAAAGGTGGCCGGCGCCGATCAACCGGAACTCGCGCCGCACCTGGTGTTTCCGGGCAACCGGCCGACCAGCACGCTGCTCGTCGAGGCGCTCACCGCGCGTTCGCTCGGCGCGTTGATCGCGTTGTATGAACATAAGGTGCTGGTGCAGGCGTCGGTCTGGAACATCAATCCGTTCGATCAATGGGGCGTCGAGTTGGGCAAGATTCTCGGCAAGGTGGTCGAGGCCGATCTGACCGCGGCAAGCGTCGATGAGAAGAAGCACGACTCGTCGACTTCGGCGTTGATCGCGCGGGCGCGCGCCGCGTTGAAGCGGTGACATCGAAGCAATGAGCGCGGGCGGCGCGCTTGCGTGGCGCCGCCGATGCGTGCGGCTTGTTCGATTGCGCGTTGCCGCGGTCGAGCAAGCCGGAATGACAAAGCGGGCCTTCGCGGCCCGCTTTTTTTGCGCTTTGCTCGCTTTGCTGTATCGAACGTTTTAGATCTTCAACGACGCGCCGCCCTGTCAGGCGAGCCGCCCCGCCTCGATCGTCACCGTGGTATCGCAGCGGCGCGCCAGTTCGACGTCGTGCGTGACGAGAATCAGCGTGGCGCCGTTCGCGCGGTTCATCTCGAACATCAGGTCGATCACCGCATGGCCGGTGGCCGCGTCGAGACTGCCGGTGGGCTCGTCCGCGAACAGGATCGCCGGATGCGTGACGAACGCGCGCGCCAGCGCGACGCGTTGCTGTTCGCCGCCCGAGAGCAGCTTCGGATAATGGCCGGTGCGCTGCCCGAGCCCGACCTGCTCCAGCAAGCCGCGCGCACGCGCCGCGGCCTCGCGCGTGCTGATGCCGCCTTGCAGTTCGAGCGGCAAGGTGACGTTTTCGAGCGCGGTCAAATGCGGCATCAATTGAAACGACTGGAAGACGAAACCGACCGAGCCGCTGCGCAACGCCGCGCGCTGGTCTTCGTTCAATTCGGCGAGCTCGCGCCCGAGCAGCCGAACCGAGCCCGAGCTTGCGCTGTCCAATCCTGCGAGCAAGCCGAGCAGCGTAGACTTGCCCGACCCGGATGCACCGACGATCGCCACACTGCTGCCGGCATCGATAGCAAGATCGATGTTGTCGAGAATCGTCAGTTCGCCTGTTGCATCCTTAACCTTCTTGCACAAACCCCGCACTTCAATGACTGGATCAGTTTTGTTTAGCATGGTGAAGCGTAGGTTGAAAGTGCGCGCCATAGCGCTGACTACGGCATTCGGCTCGGCCGTCATGGCCGCCGCCCTGTGTTCGCTGCCCTTCGCGGCTCATGGCGCCAACACGCCCGAGCCCGCCAGGCCGGTGATCGTCGTACTCGGCGACAGCATCTCCGCCGAATACGGCTTGCCCCGCGACACCGGCTGGGTCGCGTTGATGCGCAAACGCCTGAGCGAGGAGCGAATCGATTATAGCGTCGCCAATGCAAGCATCAGCGGCGACACCACCAGCGGCGGCAGGGCCCGCTTGCCGGCGCTCATGCAGCGCCTGAAGCCGAGCATCGTGATCGTCGAACTCGGCGCGAACGACGCCTTGCGCGGCGTACCGCTCGCCACCACCGAAGACAACCTGCGCACGATCATCGAGCAGGCTCAACAAGGTCACGCGAAGGTCGTGCTGGTCGGCATGTATGTGCCGCCCAATTACGGCCCCGACTACACGCAGAAGTTCCACGGCCTCTACGGGCAGTTATCGAAACAGCTTCGGGTGCCGCTCGTGCCGTTCATGCTCGCGGGCATCGCCGACAAGCCCGAGATGTTCCAGGCGGATCAACTGCATCCCACCGTGCAGGCACAACCAGTGCTACTCGATAACGTGTGGCCCGCCGTCAAGCCACTCCTTCGCACAAGTTCGCCGCACTGAACAGTCCGCTAACAACTTGTTTCCAGAACTTCGGGAACATGGATCGGTAAGGTCTATCTGACACCTTCAACTCCATGTAACCCGGCTCGTTTTTTGAGCGAATTCCTGAGGAGATAACGTGAAATACTTACCGTTAATCGCTTTGACCGTGGCAATTTCCGCCTGCGCCGCTCAACCGCCGGCGGGCGTCCAGTCAGTGGGCCAAAGCCAGCAGGCACCGAAGGCCGTCGCCACCTGCATCGCGCAGAAATGGGCTGACGGCTCGCAACAGCAGGTCGTGTCGCAAGACACGCTCGCCAACGATCAAGCCGTCGACGTCTATGTTCCCGGTCAACAGCCGCCGAATGGCGCAGCCGCGGTGGTGCGTCCTTCGTATTCCGGCAAGGGTTCGTGGGTCGGCTTCCGCGCGAGTGGCGCGGCGGGCAGCGATGCCACCAGCGCGATCAGCGCCTGCCTGTAACGCATCGCGCGTCGAGGCGTTTGAAGCAAACCGTTTGATGAGCTTTCATGCTCGGCAAAAAGAAAGCCCCGCATTTGCGGGGCTTTTCTTATTTCACGCGTTGCGGCCGGCTCATTCGCTGCTCGCCTGCGCGTTGCCGCTCTCCAGCGAACCGTAGAACTTCACCTTCGAGCGCGCGCGCAACGCTTCCAGATAAGCCTCTGCTTCAGACTGCGCGTCGACTTGCGCGATCTGCTGCTGTGCGGCGGCGAGGCGTTGCGGATCGATCGGTGCGCCCGCGACGACCGAGTTCACGCGATAGATCGCATAACCGTCGTCGCCGAGATCGACGCCCACGTAGGCCGGCAACTTTTGCGCATCCGCCTTGTAGATTGCACTCAATGCGACCGGCGGCATGCCCTGCGCGTCATTGCGCGAAACCTTCAGCGGCGACGAGAAGCCCGTGGTGGCCTTCGACTTTTCGAACTCGGCGAGCTTCGCGATGCCCTCCTTGTGAGCGGCCTCGTTCGATTGAGCCGCGATCACCTTCTGACGCACGGTGTCCTTGACCGCGTCGAGCGCGGGCACGGCTGCGGCCTTGTAGTCGGTGACGCGCGCCGCGATCAGCGTGTTGCCGCCGACGTCGATGGCCTGCGTGTTGTTGCGCGCGGTCACCGCGTCGTTCGCGAACACCGCGGCGAGAAACTTCGCGTTGTTCAGCGGACTGTCAGGCGGCAGCTTCGGGTTCGGCTGCGGCGTGACGGTGGCCGTCTGCAATGGCAGCTTGTATTTGTCCGCGGCCGGTTGCAGGCTCTTCGCTTTTTCATAGACGATCGACGTGAAGCCTTCCGAGTCGTCGCTGAACGCCTTGGCCGCCTGCTGCGTCTTCACCTCTTTCGCGATCTGCTCTTTCACTTCGTCGAACGGCTTCGTGACGGCCGGCTTCACGTCCGTCGCCTTGACGATGTGATAGCCGAAGTCGGTCTGCACGATGCCGCTGACTTCGTCTTTCTTCAGCGCGAACACGGCGTCGTCGAATGCCTGGCCGCCCGCGATCATGCCGCGGCTGAAGTAACCCAGGTCGCCGCCCTTCGAGGCCGAACCCGGATCCTGCGAATCCTGCTGCGCGATCTGCGCGAATTGATCCGGGTGCGCCTTGATCTGCGCGAGCAACGCCTCGGCTTTCTGTTTCGCCTTGGCCTTGTCGGCCGCGCTCGCATCCTTCGGCGCGGCGATCAGGATGTGGCTCGCGCGCACCTGGCCTTCCGTGCGGTAATGCGCGATGTTGTCCTCGTAGTACTTCTTCAGATCGGCGTCGCTCGGCTGCACCGAGGCCGCGAGATTTGCCGGCGACATCACGAGGTACTGGATCGTGGCGGTGGCCGGCGTGGCGAAGTCGTTGCGATGCGCGTCGTAATAGGCTTGCAGTTGCGCGTCGGTGGGCTGCACCTTCGCCGCGTAGTCGCGCGGATGGAACGCGATGCCCTGCACTTCGCGCTGCTGTTCGGCGAGTTCGGTCAGATGCTGCGCGAGGGTTTTCGACGTGAAGGCGCTGCTCTGGATGCTGGCCGGCAACTGCTGCGTGGAGATGTCGTAGCGCACGCGTTCGTCGTACTGGTCGGGCGTCATGCCCTGCATGGCGAGCAACTGCTTGTAACGGTCCACGTCGATCGTGCCGTCGGGTTTCTTCAGCGACGAGATCACCGGATCGTTGAGCAATACGCGGCGCACGGCGTCGTCGGACGCGGTGAGGTGCAGGCGCTGCGTTTCGTCGACCAGCACGCGCTGCTCGATCAGGCCGTCGAGCATCTGACTGCGGCGCTCCGGCGTATCGAACGACTTCATGTCGAACTGCGCGCCGAGCATCTGCCGCGCGCGGTCGAGTTGCTGACGCATCGCGCTGTCGTATTCCGCGCGCGTGATCTTGTGACCGTTGACGCTCGCAACGTTTGCACTTTCGTCAAAAAAGCCGCGGAAGCCTTGAATGCCCACAAAACCCAACCCCGGCACAATGACGAGGATGAGCATGAACATCATCAGGCGTTTGTGATTGCGGAAAAAATCGAGCATGCGTGAGTGCCAAAAACAGAACGCCCGATATTACAACAGCGGGCAATAAAAAAGGCGAACCGGAGTTCGCCTTTCGAGGATACTGGCGGAGTGGACGGGACTCGAACCCGCGACCCCCGGCGTGACAGGCCGGTATTCTAACCGACTGAACTACCACTCCTGATACTGCTCTACAAGAGCCCGTGATTTTGCCTCATCTGTCGGCACACCGCAACAGAAATCTGCCGAGCGGCCGACGCGAGCAAGCACCCAGGCACGCCCCGCATATATGACATTCACGCGCCCGCTGCCCTGTGAATCGAAGCCGGCCGGCACATGACGCGCGCCCGGCCCGCTCGCGAAATCGAACGCGATCTCGTTGTGCAGCGCGGCAGTCGCGCCCTATGAGGACGGATCGATCAGCACGAAAAGCGGCACACGTGTCGCGCGAAACGCTGCATCACGCATGCTTCGCCCCGCTCCCTCTTTATATAAGTAGTTGGCCCAACGCCCTTCATGGGCGCTTCGTCATGCCTTCGTCCATGACTTCTGCCCGATTGTCCGCGATCCGTTAGCCACGCAAAGTGGTCGCTGCCGTTGAGCGCATCTCGCGCACGACGCCACCCGACACCGGACAGGTCATTCGAATGGACATCTATCGCTTTGCGAAGCGTCTTCGCTTTCATGACGCATCGCGCGCCTCACGGCGTCACGCATCAGCCGATGGCGCATCGCCCGGCGCGCTGCTCGCGCAACTGCGCGACGAATGCGAGGCGATGGCGCGTTATGCGTTGCACCACGGCCTGCCGGTCGCGCCCGAAACGATTGCGCTGTTGAGCGCGCTGATCGACGGCATGCCGTCCGATACGCGACCGGCTGTCTTGTCGGGCGCTTCATCGTCCACGGCACCGTCCAACGAAACCGCGAATGCCACACCGCGTCACTCCACCTCGGCACAACACGCGCTCGCGTCGATCCATCGCAAACTCGCGGCGCTGATCGCGCCCGCCACGCCGCAAGCCGTCACGTTGCTGGATGAACAGCATCGCCTCGCCCGCCCGCTCCCGTGGCTCGGTCCGGTTCCGTTGATCCGTCTGCTGACCGTCGCGGCGATTTCGTTTCTGATCGCCGTCATCGCAACCGGACTCTCGCCCGAGGTGTCCGCGGACAACGTCGAGCGCGGCTTTCTCGATTCGCACGGCACGCAGTTGCTGTGGAACGCGCTCTTTCTGCTGTTCTGCGCGGGACTCGGCGCGTCGTTCGCCACGCTGTTTCAGGCGCATCGCTATATCGCGGCGTCGACCTACGACCCGAAGTACGACGCGTCTTACGGCGCGCGGCTGATCCTCGGCGTGATCGCGGGGCTGATTCTGGTCGAGCTGCTGCCGCCGCGGCTCTTCGATCAGGGCGGCATGCACAGCTTCGGCAAACCCGCGCTCGCGATGCTCGGCGGTTTCTCGGCGACCGCCGTGCATCGGCTGCTGCAACGCCTCGTCGATACGCTCGACACGCTCGTGCGCGGCGATCGTTCCGCCGATGTCGACGCCGCGCTGCACACGCGCCGCGCGCAAGCCGCCAGCGAACGCACGCAATGGCAGAGCGAACTCGCCGCCAGTCTGCTCGATCTGCAGCAGTCGTTCGACAAGCCCGATTCCGCCGACACCGCTCGCCGGCGCCTTGCCGAACTCACGCGCGCGATGCTCGCCGGCGATCCGTTCAGCCCTTCATTCAGCCCCTCCTCCACGACATTCTCAAACGACACGGAGTAACCATGCTCTTCCTCTACAACCTGCCGGCCGCCGTGATGGGCATGCTGGTCGTCGGCGCCACGCTCGTTGCGGCGCTCGCCGGCTACCTGCTGTTTCGCCGCTGCTTTCCGATCCGGCTCGACGCCGAGCAGCGCGGCATGACGGTCGCGATGATGTCCGCGGTCACCACCATCAACTCGCTGCTGGTCGCGTTCGCCGCCGTCACCGTATGGGGCACCTACGATGCGGCGGCCGGCACGGTCGCCGCCGAAGCCGCATGCGCGACCGAACTGGCGCGCGATCTCGCGTCGTTCGGCAAGCCCGACGCGCGAGCGGCGCGGCGCGAACTCATCGTCTACATGGAGCACGTCGTGCGCGATGAATGGCCGCAAATGCAGCAGCACGCCCGCGCGGATGCCGCCACCGAAGCCGCGTTCAGCCGCATGTTCGCGACCACCAACCGCATCACGCCGACGGGCGACCGCGAACGGGCGCTGCTCACCGAAGTGCTCGCCCGCGTGAATGAAATGACCAAGCTCCGCGAGCATCGCCTGCAAGCGCTCGACGTCGCGATGCCCGCGACGCTATGGGGTGTGATGCTGATCGCGAGCGCGCTCTCGCTCGTGCTGCTGTACGTGTTGCCGGCGACGCGCTTTCACTTCGGCCTCGTCACCATCTGGGCGACCACGCTCGGGCTCGCGTTCTTTTTCGTCCTGGCCGTGGACCGGCCGTTCGCCGGCGAGGTCAGCGTGAGTCCCGCGCCGTTGCGGCATGCGATCGAAACGCTTGCCGCCGAGGACGAGGGGCGTCCGGGCGCGCCGGCCTGAGCGCGACGCCGCCGCCGAGGGCGGCGCGCTTCACGCCGATAGGGTGCCGATACAGCCGACGCGCCGCCGCCCGATCGAGTCCCCTTCCGCCGCGCGCGCATGCGTGCGGTCATTCATCCGGGCCGCGAACGGGCGCGGCTTTTATTCATGTACCGCGCATACCGTCGCTTGCAGGTACGCGCTTTCCGGCGTGATATGACGCGACAGCCACAGCGCGGCCTCGGTGCGGTTGCTCACGCCGATCTGCCGGAATAGCGCATACAGGTGGTTCTTGATGGTTCCCTCGGCGACGTTCAGCACGCGGCAGATCTGCTTGTTCGACTTGCCTTCGGCGAGCAGCCGCAACACCTGGCGCTGCCGCGGCGTGAGGCGCTCGAACGCGCGGTCGCCCGAAGGCGATTCCCCGGACGCGACGCCGGCGGCGAGACCATAACTCGGCGGCACGTAAATCGCGCCCGAGGCGACGCGGCATAGCGCATCGGCGAACTCGTCGGCGCTCGCATGACGCTCGACGATGCCCGCGGCGCCCGCCATCAGCGCGTCGGCAATCGCCTGGCGGTACACCGTGCGCACGACGAACAGCCACGGCACCGTGCCGAGCGTGTCCTGCAGCAGCTTCGGCCAGCCCATGCGCGCCGCCCGCTCGTCCCATTCGAGCGTCACCGCGCCGACCGTGCCCGGCGGGAATTCCTCACGGATGCGGTAAATGTCGTCAGCGCACTGAGCCGACCACACCTGGCAAGTGCTATCGCGCCGCCATAAGACATCGGCCACTCCCGCCACGAACAACGGCGGACTATCGATCATTAGAACGTTCATTTTGCGCGGTTCCCCTCGGTAGCGAGACGCTCGGGTTCACGTTATTCGCGTCTCTTCGGCTCGCTTTTACCGCTCTTTTCAAAACGACGCACTAGGTCCGTTGATCCGTGACAAACGTTCTAATGCAAAAGGCACATTAATTCTTTACGATTTTCCATGACCGTCACCCCTGTCTACATCCATGACGGCCGGCCTCTCCAAATGGGCCTTCAGATTATGTAACTTGAATAAAGGCAGTGTATTCGCACTGCCCGGTTTTCACCACTGGAGGTTTGTATGGATGCTAATTTCATCGGTTCCGTCATTAACGCGTTGCCAATGGACCAAATGATCGCAGGCCCATTGAAAGCAATGATTACCGCGCAAACCCAGGCGGCAAAAAGTTACGCCGACTTTCTGATGCAGGTTTGCATTCAGGACGGCAAGGCGGTGGCCGTCCAGTTCGACTACGACGAAACCCTCGTCGACGAAAGCGGCGTATCGAAAGGCGTGGTGCAGAAGACCATGCGCATTCCGCTGCTGGCCGCGATCGTCCATCCGATCATCGCGATCGAGGAAGGCACGATCGACTTCGAACTGGAAATCACGCAGTCGGAGAAGTCGTCGTCGTCGACCGAAGCGGGCGGCGAGTTGCAGGTCAAGCTCGGCTGGGGACCGGTCAGCGTGAGCATGTCGGGCCGCGTGTCGCACAAGGCCGAGCA
Organism: Paraburkholderia terricola; assembly: GCF_003330825.1. Lineage (NCBI taxonomy): Bacteria > Pseudomonadati > Pseudomonadota > Betaproteobacteria > Burkholderiales > Burkholderiaceae > Paraburkholderia > Paraburkholderia terricola. The sequence continues at coordinate 1,842,359 of NZ_CP024941.1, read as the reverse complement.
GACCCGCAGCACCGATACGCGCGCCAAGTACTCGATCCACACGCAGGTCAAGCGGCAGCCGCCGCCCGAGGCGCTGATGCGCGTCATCGACTTTCTGACGGATGCGGCCACCAAGCCGGTCGTGACGGAGGACAAGTCGAAGGACGTGAAGGCGCTGCCCGCGACGCCGACCGACGGCAAGCTGATCGGCGAGACGGCGGCCGGCGGCGCGACGCAGGCGGCGGGCGGCCAGCCGCAGCCCGCTCATCAGTAAGCGCGACGGCCACTGACGGCGGACGGACATCATGTTCAATTTTTTCAGGCGCGGCGCGCAACGTTCGCCGGCCCATCCCCCTTCGCATGACGACGCCGCGAACGCGGTTCCGGCCGATGCCGTCGACGGCGAGGCCGCCGCCGCGCACGACGACGGCGGCGCGCCGCCCGGCGCTCCCCCACCCGGCGACACCCCGCCGCCGCCCAACGCCAACCCACCCCCGCCGCGCGGCCTCGCGCTCGACGAAATCACCCGCGGCATGCAGCACGCCGCGGCCGCCGCGAACCAGTTGCTCGCGCATCAGTACACCGCCGTGCTCGATCAGTTCTTCGATCAGGACGAGGACGGTTTGCTGTCGCCGCGCGTCGTCGAACTCGCGCTCGACGCGGAGCACACCATGCCGGTGCCGCTCGTCGCGCTCGCCACGCCGCGCGGACTCGCGCTCGACAGGATGGTCGTGCATCTGACCGTGCGCGCCGACTTCACCGAAGCGCTGCCCGCGGGCGGACTGGCCGGCGGCGATCAACGCGGGCGCTTCTTCGTCACGCTCGCTCCGCCATCGGCGCGCAAGGATGCCGAGGGCCGGCAGGCGCAACGCGACACCCAGCACATCGACATCGAAATGCAGTTCACGGCGCTCGCGCCGCCCGAGGCGATCATGCGCGTGATCGACGAGTACACCCATCGACTCGTGCCGCGCAAACGTCACGACGAACCGGAGAAACCTCATGACTGACCAACCCACGCGCACCGGCGCGCAAGGCATCGACCTGATCAAACACTTCGAGGGCCTGCGCCTTCAGCGCTATCTCGACGCGGTCGGCAAGCCGACCATCGGCTATGGACATCTGATCCTGCCGCACGAGCATTTCGATCGCCCGCTCAGCGAAGCGCAAGCGCAAGCGCTGCTCAGGCGCGACCTGCGCGGCGCCGAATTGCAACTGTGCAAGCTGGTGCGCGTGCCCATCACGCAGCAGCAGTTCGACGCGCTGATGTCGTTCGTCTTCAACCTCGGCGCGGGACGGCTGCGTTCGTCGACCCTGTTGCGCTATCTGAACGCCGGCTCGCCCGCTCATGCCGCCGATCAATTCCTCGTGTGGAACAAGGCGGGCGGCAAGCCGCTTGCCGGACTCACGCGCCGCCGCCAGGCCGAACGCAAGCTGTTTCTCTCGTAGCGCATTCAAAGGGGTCTTTCCGATGATCTCGAACCATCGTGCCGCAGCCGGCATCGTCACGGCCGCCATCGCGGTTTGCCTCGCGGGCTTCGCGAGTTTTGCTCACGCGCAGCAGCCGCCGCCGCTCACCTGCGACGCCGAAGCCGCGCGCATCAACCAGGCGTTGCAGCTCGCGCATCAGCCGGCGCTGTGCGCGAGGTGTGCCGAGCGGCTCGCGCAAACGCTCGACAGTCTCTACACCCGCGGCGTCCTGCCGAACTTCTATACGTCGGCCGACCACGCCGACTGGGACGACCCGCAGCGCCGCCCCGCGATGATGAGCGGCCGGAGCCTCGCGCGACTACCCGACGGCACGGACCTCGCCGCGGACATCGACAGCGGCTTCGGGCCGCGCGGCATCCACCGTTTGCGCTACACGCAGGCGAACCGCCCCATCGCCGTCACGACGGTGGACCGCGGCGTGTCGATACCGGTGTCGTTCTGCACACGCGAGGCCGCGCACTGACCGCAAGCAGCGCGGCCCATTGCGTGCGCTATCGGTTCATGGGCCATCCGTTCTATGTCGCATACCGGCCTTCCGCCCCATTCATGCCGATGCGCGGCCCACGTACTCTGCAAGCGTAGTGAGATTCACGCAACGCAAGCCCTACCCGGCCGAAACGCGAACAGAAACGCGAACACCCATGCGCTCGCCGTGCATCCGGCGAACACCAGAACCTACAGGAGCAACGGTATGAATGCGGCAGCCGTCATCGATGAATCGTTATTCAGAACTTTCAGGCAACGCGGCATGCGTCAGCGCCTCGCTCTGCGTTCGCGGCTCGGCGCACTCGTGCTGGCCGCGACGCTCACGAGCGCGAACGCCGCGGACCTCGCCGCGCTGCCCGCGCTCGGCGCGAATCTGCAACAGACGTCCGTCTCCGGGCTATCGTCGGGCGCCTTCATGGCCGCGCAATTCGACGTGGCGTGGTCGAGCCGCCTGGTCGGCGCGGGGATCGTCGCCGGGGGCGCCTTCGATTGCGCCGGTGAGTCCGACTTCATCGCGCCCGCCGTGGCGGCCGTGACGTTGTGCATGCAGCCGGCCGGCGCCGCGCCGTCGGCGGAAGGCGCATGGCGCGCCGCGCAGCGTTACGCCAAGGCAAAACAGATCGACGACCCGGCCAACCTGCGCGAGCAGCGCTTCTACCTGTTCAGCGGCGCGAAGGACACGGTGGTCGCCACGCGCGTGGTCGATCAGGCCGAACGCTTCTATGAACTGGCTCAGGTGCCGAAGCCGAACATCCAGTATCAGCGCCACCCCGAAGCGGGCCACGCGTTGATCACGAACAATCCCGAAGACTCGCCGTGCAGCGCGAATCAAGGCCCTTACATCAACAACTGCGGCTTCGAGCAAGCGCACGAGATTCTGCGCTGGATTTACGCACGGCCGAATGCGCCGTTGAACGCGCCCGCCGCCCAGGCCGGCGGCCAGTTGCAGAGCTTCGACCAGCGCGCGTTCGATCCCGAGCGCCGCGCGTCATTGGCCGATCTCGCCTACGTCTATGTACCGGCCGATTGCCAACGCGTCGCGTGCGGCGTGCACGTCGCGTTTCACGGCTGCGTGCAAAACGCCGCCGCGGTCGGTCAACGCTTCGTGCGCGGCGCCGGCTACAACGAAATCGCCGATACGAACCGCCTGATCGTGCTCTATCCGCAAACCGAAAAATCGGCGGTCAATCCGCTCGGCTGCTGGGATTTCTGGGGCTACACGAGTCCCGATCCGATCCATCCCAACTTCTATTCCCGCGAGGCGCCGCAAATGGCCGCGGTAATGAAGATGATCGAGCGCCTCGGCGGCGCGCGTCAGTGAACAGCGTCCTTGCTTGCTCGCACTCGCTCTGAACTCAACCCGAACTCAACCCGAACCCGATCCGAACCAGGAGCCGTCATGCTCTCGACCTTTATCACGCAGTGGGAAACCGCCAATCTCGCCGCCTTCCGTTTGTTCAGCCAGCTCGTCGCGCAGTCGGCTCATCCCGCTGGACTCGCGGGCGCCGCGACCGATCCCGGCGCGTGGCGCGCGCTCACGCGCACCGCGTTGCAAAGCGCCCAGCAGTACAGCGCCGCATCGCAGTCGGCATTGGACGCCGGCTGGCGCGAGCAGCGCGAGCGCTTCGCGCTGACCGGCGCGGCGGCCGCGATCAAGGAACTGGCCGCGATTCACGCCGACCTCGCGACGCGCATCGCGCAAGGCCACGCGCAACACAGCGGCGCGCTCAGCGACGCCGCCGCGCAATACCTCGACGACCTCTCGCGCAGCCGCAATGCCACCGACGCCGCGATGGCCTTCGGCCGCTTCGCGACCGACCTGCAGGCGCAGAGCCGCGCGCAAGCGCTGCATGCCGCGTCGGTTGCCGGCAGCGTGTCGCCGGCGCTCACCCAGTGGGTCGAAAAGCACCTCGCGGACGGCACCACGGACACAACCGATTCCACGGAGCCAGCGCAATGAACATCCAACTGCGCTTCATCAACCGGTCCAACGATCGCGGCAACAGCGAAGTGGTGCTGTTCCAGCGCAACGTGGTGCCCGATTTCGACGAGCTGGCGATCGCGTGGAAAGTGATCCGCTTCTGCGGCCGCGACTGTATCCATCCGTTCGTCTACTCGACCGCGATCGAAATCGCGCTGGGCGACGAGCACGGCAACTACTCGCCGCGCGCCACCGCGCAGGATGGCGAACGATTCATGGTCGGCGTCCATCCGACCGGCCGCGCCCGGCTGGTCGCCGAGCCGGCGCCGGCGGGCGGCGTCGGCGCCGGCGCGGGGATCGAGGTGGTCAACCGCATGACGCGCGGCGCGGTCAACGTCAACGCGTTCAGCGCGGGCAAGCTGATCGCCGCCAAATGGGCCGTCGCGCCGGCCCAGAAGGCCGTGTTCCGCTTCACGCCCGTGCTGTGGATCGGCGCCGCGTCGCAAGTGCAGGAAGGCCGCGCGCTGAGTTCCGCCGTGCTGTCGAGCGACAACACCATGCTGCCGCTCGCGGGCATCGCCGCGGCCGACATCGTGATGACGGGCGGCGGCGGCGGCGCCGACGCGCAGCCCTTCGGCTTCGCGCTCGAAAACGTCGTGCACGTGTAGCGCCTTTCACGCGACGACGCCCGCCGCCCGGCGGGCTCCCCTCCGGTTTCGTTTGACGGCCGGCCCGCCGGGCCGGCCGGTGGGAAGGTGCGCGGCAAACCGATTGCCGTATTTCAAACTTCAAGGAGCAGGCAAGTGGACATTCAGCTTAACTTCGTCAACCGTTCGAATGACGCTAACAATTCGAGCATCGTGATCTTCCAGAAAAACGTCGCGACCGACTTCGACGAACTGGCGATCGCGTGGAAGGTCATCCGCAACTGCGGCCAGGGCGACAATCATCCGTTCAAGTTTCCGATGACGATGAACGTGAGCGCGAGCGACAGCTACGGCAATTACATGCCGCAGCAGCCCGCGAGCAACGGCCAGGTGTTCCAGATCGTGCGCTCCACCTCGGGCGACGTGCTCACGCTCGGCACCGAGCCGGGCAACAGCTCCGAGGTGCAGGTCCGCAACGATCTGCCGAACGGCGCGGCGAACGCGACCATCTACAAGGACGGCAGTCCGCTCGCGACCAAGACGTCGATCGCGCCGGGGCAAAAAGCCGTGTTCCAGTTCAAGCCGACGCTGTGGATCGGCGTGGCGTCGCAGATCGAACAGGGCGCGTTGCTCAATTCGGCGGTGATCTCCGACATCAATACCGAGCTCTCGCTGCTCGGCATTGCCAGCGCCGACATCGTCATGACGGGCGGCGGTCCCGGCCCGCGTTCGCTGCCGTTCACGTTCCGGCTCGAACACGTCGTCATGGCTTGACGAGGTCGCGGCGTTTCCACACGCGGCAACATCCAGGCAACACCCAGGCGGCGCGGGACCTCGCATGGTCCAGCACCGTCTCACTCCATTCGGAAAAGGTCAGTCATGGACATCCAGCTCAACTTCATCAACCTCTCCAACGACGTCAACAACAGTCAGGTCGTGATGTTCCAGAAGAACGTCTCGACGGATTTCGACGAACTCGCGATTGCGTGGAAGGTGATCAGCAACTGCGGGCGGGGAGACAATCATCCGTTCGTGTTTCCGATGCAAACCACCCTCACCGCCAGCGACGCCGACGGCAACTACATGCCGCGGCGGCCCGCGAAAAACGGCCAGATGTTCAGCGTCACGCGCGCGGCCTCCGGCAATGTGCTGGGCGTGGCGGGCGCAGCGTCGAGCTCGCGGGAGATCCAGTTGCGCAACGACTTGCGCAGCGGCGCGATCACCGCCGGCGTGTTCAAGGACAACCGGCTGCTCGCGCACAAGACGGGCATCGTGCCGGGACAGAAGGCCGTGTTCGAATTCAAGCCGACGCTGTGGATCGGCACGGCGTCGCAGATCGAGCAAGGCGCGGTGATGAATTCGGCGGTGCTCTCCGATATCAACACCGAACTCTCGCTGCTCGGCATCGCGCGCTGCGACATCGTGATGACGGGCGGCGGCGGCGGCACGACGGCGGTGCCGTATCAGTTCCGGCTCGCGAACGTGGTGATGGCTTGATCGAACGCCGATGCCGTAAAACAGCCGGCCCGCATGTCGCGGGCCGGTTCGCTTTTGAGCGCCCGAAAACGCCATGACGAAAGACCTCGATTCGTCGCGCATAGTGGCAAGCCCGCGGCGGCGAGGCTTACGTAAAACTTCCAATCAAGTTGTACAGTAGGGTGCCGTTAATCGCGTCAATGCCATTCCTCCTCGACCTGGAATTACCCATGCGCCGATTGATCGTCTCCACCGCCCTGCTCGCCTGCCTCCCCTTCATGTCCGTGTTGCTCGCCGCTTGCGGCGGCAGCGCCGCGTCGCCGCGCATGGTGGACGGCAGCGTGTATCTCGGCCCGGTCGCGGGCGCGACCGTCAGCGCATATGCGATCGACAGCGACGGCAAGATCGGCGCGACGCCGGTCGCGCACACCATCAGCGATGAAAACGGCCGCTTCGCCTTGCCCGCCGATCTGCATTGGCCGCTGCTGCTGCGCGCGAGCGGCGGGTCGTATCTGGAGGAAGCCACCGGCACGAGCGCGTCGGTCGACGGCGGCACATTGTCTGCCGTGTATGTGGCGCGGCCCTCGGCGATGCTGGTGTCCGCGTTTTCGAGCGCGGTGGTCGCCGATGCGCAGGCCGCGGGCGGCTTGACGCCCGCGAATATCGCGGCAGCCACCGCGCGCGTCGCCGCGTTTCTCGGCGGCATCGACCCGCAGCAAACCCCGCCCGCGTTCGTCGCCGCGGACACGCCGACCGGCACGATCACGGACGGCAACCGCATGGCGCTCGCGCTCGGCGCGGAATCGCAAAGCCGCGGCGACACCGGCGCGACGCTCGCGGCTAGCGTGCAAAACATCGTCGCGCAGTCGGCCAGGGGCGACACGCTGGCCGCTTGCCACGCGGGCGCGGGCAACCTCGCCGCGGACGGCACGCTCGCCGCGCCCGCCGACGAGGCCTGCCCGGTCACGACCGGCGCGGCGAACTTCAGCGTGAATCCGCTGAACCGCTCGGGTATCACGTCGTTGGCGATGCTGAACGCCACCCAGGCATCGGACAATCAGACCGCCACGGCGTCGGGCGCCGCGTGCGGCGACCGCGTCGCCTTGCTCGCTGAAAACCTGTGGCTGTTCCAGGGCCGCAAGAACGACGTGCAGGCGTCGCTCGCGCCGGGCATGACGAGCAGCAACTGGTCGACCTATCCGACCGCCAGCACATGGGGCCCGCACGCCGCGAGCTACGGCAGGATCGCGCCGCCCGCGTCGTGCGCCGACGTCGACACGTTCAGGCGCGAACTCGTGATGGCGATCGAGAACTACTGGGTCGATCAGAACCTGAACTACTGCCACCATCACATTCCGGGCTGGACGCCGCCCGAGAACACCGGGTCGATCGACTATCGCGATTCGTCGGCCGGCAGCACCAGCGGCGGTTCGGCCGACGCCCATTCGGCCAGCATGACCTGCACCGCGCAGCGCGGCGCCGACGGCGCGCAGACCATTCAGACCGCGGCGTCGCAAACGCCCGCTCCGATCACGTCGCAAGCGCTGATGTGGAACGGCGCGGACTGCTCGAATTTCACGTCGTGGGTCTATAACTTCGCGGGGCTCGCCAGCAATCAGTTGTCGGGCGCCATCGGCGCGCAGGCGTGCGCGACGCCCGCCAGCGGAGTCGATCCGTTGACGGGCGTGCTGCTCGACATCAACCGCGGCAACATCGGCGCGATGGAGCAATACCTGTTGCCCGGCGACCTGCTGTACATCACGCAGAAAGACAAGGTCGGCAGCGGCACCTTCGCCGACGACTACAAGCTCGCGCACGTGATTACGTGGACCGGCAAGCGCTTCAGCGATTTGCAGGCCGGCGCCGATCGCGCGAAATACGACGTGAACCGCATCGGCCAACCGGACTCGCGGCTGGGCGGCGACTTTCAGGCGCTGCTCGGTCCGACCGATACGCTCGCGAATCTCGGCCAGCCCGGACACGATCCGTGGATGATCATCGACAGCCACTATGCCGGCCCCGCCTACCGTCCGTTCCTCGGCTGGTACGCGGGCAGCCTCTCGCACGTGCGGCGCATCATCGGCGCGGACGCGGCCGCGGCCGATCCGCAACTCGCCGCGCTCGTGATCCGGCCGCTGCCGCCGACGCGCAAGGGCTGGCTCACGCTCGCGTCGAAACAGGCCAACGCGACGGCCGCCAGCGGCTACCGGCTCGTCTATCAGACCACGGGCACGCAGGCCTGCTATCAGGCCGGCACGCCGCAATGAGGCTCGCCATGCGGCAGCCGCATGGCGACGTCGAATCCCGCCTTCAGCATGTCGACATGATCTCAGGAGCTTTGCCGAATCGATCCCGGTGGCCGCAGGCGAACTCGCCCAAGGCAATCTGGACCTCTCGCGGCGGCCCGAGGAACAGGCCGCCTCGCTGGATCGAAGGGCCGCGAGCACGTCGCCGGTGAAACGAGCCTCGCGCCGATCCCGGCGCATCTCGGCTATGAGGAAGCCGCGACGCTGTCGTGTGTCGGCGTGACCGCATGGAACGCGCTGTTCGCGGACGGCGACGCCAAACCCGGCGCGACGGTCGTGCTGCTCGGCACGGGCGGCATGTCGATCTGCGCGTTGCAACTGGCGCACGCGGCGGGTCTGCGCACGATCATCACGTCGTCGAGCGACGAGAAACTGGAGCGCGCGCGCAAGCTCGGCGCGAATGAAACCATCAACTACCGGCGCACGCCCGAATGGCAGGACGAAGTGTCGAGGCTGACCGATGGCGTGGGCGCGGACATCGTCGTGGAGGTGGGCGGCCGGGACACGCTGCCGCGCTCGGTGGCCGCCACGAAAATGGGCGGGCTCGTGTCAATCATCGGCGGCGTGAGCGGCTTCGCGGGACCGGAGCTCGGACTGCTCGCCGTGATCGGCGGCATCAAGCGGCTGCACGGCATCATGGTGGGCAGCCGCTCGATGCTCGACGACGTCGTCAAGCTCGTCGACGCGCATCGAATCAGGCCGGTCGTGGATCGCGTGTTCGGTTTCGAGGATGCGCCGGCCGCGTATCGGCATCTCGAGTCGGGCCAGCACTTCGGCAAGGTGGTGATTCGCGTCGCGCCGTAACGCGGCGCTGCTCGATCCTTGATGTCGTCGATGTCGTCGATGTCGTGAATGAATCGAGCAAAGGCGGTGTGCGTGCCGCGTGTCACGGCACGCACGTTTGCAGCTTCATGCGCGGCGCCCGCGGGCGCCGCGCCAGCACTCAATTGCCATTCGTGCCGTCGAACCGGACGATCTCGATCCAGTTCGCACCCTTGCCGACCGGATACTGACCGATTGCGCTCAACGCGCCGCTCTTGCGGTCGATGCGGTAAGCGCTCAGGCTCGTCGACAACTGCCCGGCCGCCAGCAGGTAATGGCCCGATGGATCGATGTTGAATCCGCGCGGCTGCTTCTCGGTCGGATACGTGCCGATGCGCGTCAGCTTGCCCGAGGCCGTGTCCACCTTGTAGGCCGCCAGCGTGCTGGAGGTGCGCTCCGACGCGTACAGAAAGCGTCCGTCGGGCGTCAGGTGGATATCGGCGCCCCAGGGCTTGTCGCCCGAAAAGTCGGGCGGCAGGATCGAGATGGTCTGGATCGGCTTGACGTTGTCGCCGGCGCGATTGAACGCGAGCACGTGCAGCTTGCCGTCGAGTTCATCGATCAGATACGTGAAGCGCTGATCCGGCGAAAACACGAAGTGGCGCGGGCCCGATTTCGGCGGCAGCGAATAGGCGGGCGCGGGGTCGTCGGCGAGGCGGCCGTTGGCGGCGTCGAACTTCAGACGCAGCCACGCATCCGCGCCGAGCACCGAGGCGAACGCGAAGCGGTTGTCGGACGTAGTGCGGATCGCATGCGCCATCGGTCCGGTCTTGACGGTCTGCTGCACGTCGCCGGCCACGCCGTCGCGGCCGATCGGGTTCACCGCCAGCAGGTTGCCGCCATAAGAGGCCGAGAGCAGGTAGCGGCCCGTCGCGTCCGTCGAGACGTAGGCCATGCTGTCCGCGAGCGGCGCTCGCGCGAGTTCGATCAGCCGGCCGTCGAGCGGATTGACCGCGAAGCTCACCACGCGATACGGCTTGGAACGCAGCCCCGCGTACAGCCGAAGATGATCGGGCGACAACGCGAGGGGCATGACCGTGCCCGCGACCGCGACGGTCTGCACCGGCGCGAGCGCGCCGTTCGATTCGTCGAGGCTGAACACCGAGATATCCTGGCTGTCGGCATTCGATACATACGCATAGGTCGCGGCCTGCGAGACGCCGGACACGACAGCGGTGCCCAGCACGATGGCGGCTACACCCAGGGCGCGTTTAACGCTCATGCTCATACTCCCGTTGGAAAGATTGGAATCGTTGGAATGATCGGAACGACCCGCGCCGGCGGGTGAAGACTCACCGGACAACCGACCCGGCTCGCAGCTTATCTCATCGCGCGGCGCGTGCCTGATCCGGCACGGCCGCGCGTCGCGATTAATGCACGGCTAATGCGCGGTCAATTCGTGGCTAATGCGCGGCGAGTCGGAATGCGGACACGGCATACGTCATCGACTGCGCCTGCTGTTCGAGCGCGCTCGCGGCGGCGGCCGCCTGTTCGACCAGCGCGGCGTTCTGCTGGGTCACCTGGTCCATCTGGCTGACCGCCTGCCCCACCTGCTCGATGCCGGCGCTCTGCTCGACGGTCGCCGAGGTGATCTCGGCCATGATCGTCGCGACGCCCTGCACCGCGCCGACGATCTCGTTCATGGTCTGCCCCGCCTGCACGACGAGTTCGTTGCCGCTGCGGATATCGTCGACCGACGCGGCGATCAGCGCCTTGATTTCCTCGGCGGCGTTCGCGCTGCGCTGCGCGAGCGTGCGCACTTCGCCCGCCACCACCGCGAAGCCGCGGCCCTGCTCGCCCGCGCGCGCCGACTCCACGGCCGCGTTCAACGCGAGGATGTTGGTCTGAAACGCGATGCTGTTGATCATGCCGGTGATCTCGGCGATCTTGTGCGAACTGGCCGTGATGGCCGTCATCGTCTGCACCGCGCGCTGCACCACGTCGCCGCCGCGTTGCGCGACGTCGGCCGCGTTGGCGGCCAGCGTGCTGGCCTGACGCGCGTTGTCGGCGTTCTGCTTCACCGTCGAGGTCAGCTCCTCCATGCTTGCCGCGGTTTCCTCCAGCGAAGCCGACTGCTGCTCGGTCCGGCTCGACAGATCGACGTTGCCGGCGGCGATCTCGCGCGCGCCGCCGTGGATCGCCTCGCAATTCACGCGCACGTTCGAGACGGTCCGCGCGAGTCCCGACTGCATCCTCGACATGGCGTTGAATAGCTGGCCGACCTCGTTCTTCCCGCCTTCCGGGATCGACGTGGTCAGATCGTTACCCGCTATCCGGTCGAGCAGCGCGGAGGCCTGCTGCAACGGACGGATCACGATCCCGCGCAGCGCGAAATGCGTCGCCACGATCAAGGCGAGCGCGAGCGCCACGCCCGTCACCACCATGCCGACGACCCACGCGTATTCGCGGTCGCCCTGGGCGGCGGATTCCGTGGAGAGCGCATCGGCGAGCTTCTGAAACTTCTCGACGTTGGCCGAATACGCCGCGCCCGAGGCCGTGATGTCCTTGTCGTTGATCGCGACGTAGGCGTTGGTGTCGCCGCGCCGCAGCGCGTCGAATGCGGTGTTCAGGAGCGCGGCCAACGAGGTCGACGAATCGAGAAGCTGTTGCTTCAACGCTTCGTCCTGGCCGGGAAAGAGCGCTGCCGCGCGGAACGCCTTCGTTTCGCGATCCGCTCGGTCCAACGTGGTCTGCGCGCTTTTGAGCGCGGAGTCGCGCGTCTGTTCGTCATTGCGCTCCTTCAATGCCGAGTAGGCGCGCGTGAGCGCCGCGCGGGTGCGGGTCGTGTCTTTATAGGCGTCGTTGACGAGCACTTCCTGGCTCGCGATCTCGTGCAGAAGCCGGGCGTTGTCATTGGACCGGCCGAGCGTGAGCACGCCCACTACGCCGCCGAACAGGATCATCCCTGCAAAAACCACCAGCACCGCGAGGAGGCTATGTCTTATTGTCAAATTGCGCATCGAGCCAGAGTCCGTTGGTTATCGTATGACTCGTTAACGACCGGGATGCGCCGACCTTTAATTCCGGCTGAACACCGCTGCCAGCTTCGCGCGCGCTCAAGCCATGTCGAGCGTCGACGCGTCCAGCGTCTGATCCGACAACTCGGTGAGAACCCGATTGCGTCCGGCACGTTTCGCGGCGTAGAGCAACTGATCGGCGCGCGCCAGCAACGCCGCGACCGCCTCGCCAGGGCGATAGCGGGCAATGCCGGCACTCGTCGTGACGCGCAGCGTTGCGTCGATTTCGTCGAAGCGCGACGACTCCAGCACGGTGCGCAAGCGCTCGGCGATCCGGTACGCGAACTTACCGTCGGCGCCCGGCAGCAGAAGCACGAACTCCTCGCCGCCGATCCGCCCCACCACGTCTTTCTCGCGCACCGCGCCGCGCAGGATCGCGCCGAACTGGCGCAGCACCGCGTCGCCGGCCGCATGGCCGTAACGGTCGTTGATGGACTTGAAGTTGTCGATATCGAACGCGATCAGCGCGAGCGGCTGGCTTCGCTTGTCCGCGACGCGGCGGCCCGCGAGGCGTTCGAACGCGCGCCGGTTCAGGGTTTCGGTGAGCGAGTCGAGATCGCGTTCGAGAACGAGCCGGTCGATCACGTCCGACATCGCCGCGGCCAGCAGCACGAGTCCCAACACGGCGCCCATCAATGCGAGCGACAGTTGCAGCAGAACCCAGAACATGCTCTGCGCGAAGGGCGCGGTGCTATGCGGCAAGGGTTGAATGACGGTGAGCGGCGTCCTGATGAAAAAACTCGCGCCGAAAATCAGCAGCACCCAGAGAAGAATGTGATTGATGGTGCGGCCACGGCAGCGTTTCCTGAAACGGAGCGCGGTGAACACCATCAACAGCCCGGCGCTGAGATTCAGAATGTAGATCCGCACCAGCAGGTTCGAGGCGACGTAGGAGAAGTAGTACATGCCGCCCATCACCAGCATGAACATCGACGCATGCGCGGCGAACCGCAACCGAAGCCCGGCCCTGCGCAAGACGCCTTCGGCCAGCAGTTGAATGCTGAGCACGTAAAACGCGGCCGATAGCAGCGCGTTCGATCGCCATTCATCCGGCAGATGGCAGATCTGCACCGCCGAGCCGAGTGCGAAAGCACCAAAGGAAGCGGCCAGAAAGCGCAGATAGCGCAGCCGTTTGTCGTAGACCCACGCCCAGGCGAAGCTGAGCGCAAAGACGGCGGTAATGCCTGGGATGATGAGTTGAATCAGTTGATTGGGCGTTATATGAGCAGGCATGTGGCTCGTTCTCCGCTGCGCTGCCGGCCCGGAACAATCGGGCAATCGGGCCTGTGGGCGGCGGTTTCGACAGAGCGTGTATCGTCGCCAGCCGCCATTGACGACTCTGCCAGAAATGGACGTGGCGCCCGGTACGGCCGCACGATTGTACGCTCCAGGTCAGTGAACCGGACGCCCCGCGGGCATGGCCGGTTCGCTCATAGGCGCTCAGGTCCGTGTTTGGGATTGGGTCTTTCGAGGCCGTATTCAAGGCCGCTCGACGCGGCAAGGTGCGGGTCACGCCGCCGCTTCGGCCCGCCATGGCCCGCTACGGCCCGCGACGGCCCGGCCCTGCGTTCGTCGCGTGCCTGCGCCACGGCTACTGTTTCATCGCGCGAGCCGGCCCCGTGCCGACCGTTTGCAGACCGCCATCCGTCACATACGGAACGATGCCCGCCGCGCTGATCCGGCTCGCGGTCTGGGTCGCGCAGGCGTCGTCCGCGGGCGCGCAATAGTCGATTGCGAGTACCGGCAGCCGGTATTGCTCGCGAATCGTTTTCGCCTGCCCCAGCAGCCATTCGCGATCGGCCGGCGCGATCTCCGTGTAGCGCTGCCCCGCCTGGTCCCAGCCGCGATACAGCGATTCGAATGCCACCGCGGACACCAGCGAATGAACCTGCGGCAGGATCTCGAAGCCGCGATTGAAAATCAGCCGCGCACGCGGAAAGCGCGCCTTGATCGCGCGAACGACCGCGACCAGACCGCGTTCCTGCCGCGCCCTCGTTGCATCCGTTTTGGCGACGAGCTGGTAGGAATCGAGCGTGTCGAGAAAGAAGCCGCGGTAGCCCTTCTTCCACAGCGGCGCGATCACATGCTCGACGTAGAACGCGGGCCAGTCCGCCGCGTCCTGATCGATCACCGTCGCGCCCCACACCGCGTTGTCGCCGGCTAGCCACGCCTTTGGAATCGCCGCGTAATACGAACGCTGCGGCGTCACCTCCCCCACGCTCACATAGGCGAACCACGCGGTACGCGCGCTTTTGTGCCTGAGCGGCTCGAAGCCGCTATCCGGTTCGATCACCGCGACATCGAATTCGCGCAGCCGGCTGACCGGCGGCTGCGCGCCGTAAAAGAGCGCAATGGACGGCGCGACGCCCGCGTCGGCCGACGCGCGTTCATGCGCGACCGACGACAGCAAGCCGACGATCACGAGACGCGCCGCGCCCACGACACGCCGATAAAACCCGCGCATCGAAGCACGCCCGCGCAGCGCATTGCTCATCTGAAATTCTCCCGCCTAGTTGCGCAGCATGTACGTCTCGTACTCGAGCGACGCGAATTTGCGATCCAGCATCATCACCGCGGCCATCACGACGACGAGCAGCGCGAGCGCGAAACCATAGCCGTACCAGTCCGGCCCGAGCCACAGCGTCATGCCGGTGAACAGCCCGTTCAGCACGACGAAGGCCGCCGTGAGCCTGAGCACGGCGCGGCGTCCGTCGAGATAGAAGAACACGTTCAGCAAACCGAGCAGCAACACTTGCAGACTGGCCGAGATCACATCCACGATGAGCAGCGGCAGATACAAGGTGGAAATGCCCAGCGCTTCGAGCACGAGGTGGCCGAACGCGAGAATCAGCAGCAGCACGACAGCCTGGATTTTCACGATCTCGAAGAGCCCCGCGCGCACGCTGCCGACCATCATGTCGCGCATGTCGTTGATGTGGCGCAGCGTCGCGCCGCTGCGCACGGCGTCGTAGAAGCGGTCGTAATACTCGACGAAATCCGCCTCGATCCGCACGAGGAAGGTCGCCATGCCGGGCATCACGCACACGTAGGCGATGAACACGGGAAGGTCGTAGATCACCGATGCATGCAGCGGTCCGATCACGCGCGCGCCCGTTTGCGGCGCGTACCAGAACATGAACTTGTCGATCCACACGCCGAGGTTGAATAGCAGCCCGACGAGCGCGAGGCTCGGATACGCGAAGCGCTTTTCCAGCACCTCGAACGAGATGAAGCGCTCGCTTTGGTAGTTGCGGTAGATCAGCCCCGACAGCCCCGCGAGCAGCACGATATGGCCCGCCACGAAGCCGCCGAGCAGGCCCGGCAATCCATGACGATTCAGCATCAATGCGAACGCGACGGTGCAACCGTAGCCGAGCGCGAATACATAGAGAATCTGCCGATATTGTTTGACGCTCGACAGAAAGATCACCGCGATCCAGATATTGCTGACGACGACGAAGCCCGCCACCATCAGCAGCCGATAGACGAGCGGCTCGCCGCGAAAGCCGAACGCCACCGCGAGCACGCCGAGTACGCCCGAGGCCGCCGTCGAGATCAGCACGACGCCGTTGTAGTTGGACAGCACCAGATCGTCGCGCTTTTCGAACAGGCGGTCGGAGATGAAGCGCGTAAACGACAGTTGCAGCGGACCGGTCAGGATCAGGCTGCAGGCAATCAGATACGTCACCGACACCTGGAACTGCACGATCGCGTACTTCGGTATCACGAACGCGAGGCTCAACAGGCCGATGATCAGAATGCCGAAGATCGACAGAATCAGCGGCCCCGAGCTGATCAGCCCCGCGTACGCGTAGGCGCGCGCGACGCCGAACAGCGTCTGGTGCTTGAGTATCTTGCGGAGTTCGAAACCGATGCCGGCCATCAGCGCACCTCTTGCGGTTGAAGCCGCGCGCCGCCGTCCGGCGCGCCATGATGCATCGGACAGCCGCCGCGCGCGGCGGCGGCCTGGCCGCTCGCGCGATCGGCCAGCGTGGGCGCGGCCGTCAAACGTTCATACAGCACACGGTATTGATCGATCATCTGCTTCTTCGTATAGAAACGCCGCACGCGCGCGAGGCCGGCCTGTTGCGCCGCGAGCCAGCGCGGTTCGTCGCCGAGCAGGTCGAGCACGGCTTGCGCGAACGCGGCCGGATTCGCGATCGGCACGACGCTGCCGGCCGAGCCCAACGCGCGGTCGTCGTCGCCGTAGCCTTCGATCAACTGGCGGCATGAGCCCACGTCGGTCGTGATCGCCGGCACGCCGGCCGCGAAGCCTTCCAGCACGACGAGCGGCAAGGCCTCGCTGATCGAGGTCAGCGCGATCACGTCCACCTGCGGCAGGATCTCGTCGATGCGCTGAAAGCCGAGGAACTTCACGTTCGCCGCGAGCCCGAGACTTTGCACCAGCGCGCGGCACTCCAGCGCATAGGCCGGATCTTCTTCTTGCGGGCCGACGATCCAGCCTTCGATATCGGGCATCGTCCGCGACGCGATAAAAAGCGCGCGAATGAAGGTCTTGATGTCCTTGATCGGCACCACGCGGCCGATCAGCGCGACCACCTTGCGCGCACGCGCCACGCGTTGCGCGACGAGCGGCGCGAGCGCGTCCACGTCCACGCCGTTCGGAATGTTGCGCGTGCGCGAGGCCTGCGCGCCGTCGGCGATCTGCCGCTGGCGATTGGTCTCGTAGAGCGCGACGATGTCGTCGGCGGCGTCGTAGGCGAGCTTGCCGAGCGCTTCGAAGAAACGCACCCACAGTTCGCGGAAATAGCTGATCCTGGAGATGTCGCGCTCGAACGCGCCGCGGTTGTCGCGGATCCACTGGCTTTGCAGCAGGTCGATCTTGCGTTCCTTCGTGTAGATGCCGTGCTCGGAGACGAGCAGCGGCCGTCCGCTCCGATAATGCAGCAGCGCGCCGAGAAAGCCCGCATAGCCCGTCGACACCGTGTGATACATCTTCGCCGGCGGCAACTGTTCGGCCACGCGCGCAAGCTGCCACAGCGGCTTGTGCATGATCCGCACGGTCCAGAAGTAGTCGGTAAACGAAGGGTCCGTGCAATAGCGATGGTACTGGTCGACGATGAAGTCCCACGCCGCGCGGCTGGAGAGAAACTGTTCCTCGTTGAGCGGGCCGTGGTCGCCGATCAGTTGCACCATGTCGGCCATCAGCGCGCCGGGGCTTGGGGCCAGGTTCGCGCCAGGATTCGAGCCGCCGTTGCGCCACGCGTCGTGCAAGGCGGCCGAGCGTGCAAACGCTTGCGCATCGCCGGGAATTTCACGCGACGCCTCCTTGTCGGCGAGCGCCGCTTCGTACAGGTAGTGCGCCTCGAAATGCACGACGTTATCCGGCAGCGCGTAGGCGGCGCCTTCGTAGTCCTCCTGGCGGCTGCCGACGAACACGATCGAAAAGCGCAGTTCGGGATACGAGCGGATCATGTCGTTGACCCAGCTCGACACGCCGCCGCGCACATAGGGGAACGTGCCTTCGAGCAGCAGGCAGACATCGGCGTCCGCGGCGCGGCGCAGCAGTGATGGTTTCATGTTGACCAGTAACGCGCGACAGGTTTGAGCATCGGCAGCGTCGCGGCATTGCCGAGCGACGCCAGCAGTTCGGACACGCGCGGAAAATCGCCGCGCAGGAATTCGACTTCGGCCAGCCAGGGCACGAGGCGCTCGCGCGGAAAGCCGAGCGCCTGGGCACGCGCCATGTAGGTGGCGGCTTCGTCGGCGGCGCCGTTCGCGAGCGCGAGGCGGCCGCGGATCATCCACAGCGCGGCGTCGCCGTCGTCGATATCGAGCGCCGCGCGGGCGTGGCGATCGGCCTGCTCCAGCGTGTGCCGGTAGACCGCGCCTTGCACCAGGTTCTGATAGATCAGCTCGAAATACAACTCGGCAAGCTGACGATTGATCGCGTGACGCCGCGTATCGGTGCTCGCCGTTTCCAGGCTTTGCGCGGTCTGGAAGATGCGCTGCGTCACCTCGTTTTCCGCCTGATCCAGCGTGCCGTAGGCGATCAGGCGCACGTCCTCGACCGGGTCGGCAAGCAATTCGCGCAGCAGCGTGCCGGTGGTGCGCGTCGGCATGGTTTGAATCGCGACGAGCGCCGACAGACGATCCGACGCATTCACCTGCGTATTCACGATGCGCGCCTGCAAGCGCGCGCCGCCGCCGTGCGAGACGCGCGACATCAGATGCGTGACGAACTCGGGCGCCGGCACGTCGTCCAGTTCCTCGCCGCTGTGCGAGCGCGGATAGCAGGCGGCCCACAGGCAGCTCGCAAGCACCACGAGCCCGCCGAACAGCGGCACGAACGCGCAGCCGAGCCACAGCAGCAGCACGCTCCAGCCGCGCGGCTCGCGATAGCGCACCGGCAGCAGCGCACGCACCAGCAGCGCCTGGAGCGCGCCGCCGAGCCCGTCGATCGCGACGACGGGCAGCAGCGGATCGAACGCGGTGTGCCGGTTCGCGATGCGCCAGATCAGCGCAAACTGCACGAGCGCGATGAGCACGATGCCGGCGAAAGCGGCGCTGGCGCGGAGCACGCTCGACGCGCGGCGGGTGGATTCGGAGCGCATGGCGTCAGACCTCGAGACCGCTGCGCACGAGAAGGCGCTTCAGCGCCGCGCCCGGCTCGCCGCCGCCGAGATGCAGCGTGTGCACGCCGATGCGCGCGCCTTCCAGATCGAGATTGAACTGCGCGCGCAGGCTCGCTTCGATCCGCGCGAGATAGCCGTCCACGCCGGTCGCATCGGTGGCGGGCATCAGGTTGATCAGCACCGAGCGCCCCGCCGCCTTCACCGGCCACATCAGATCGAGCGCGCGGCGGCGGCGCATCACATGCTCGAAGAAGGAATCGCCCTCGTCGTCGTGCGGAAACACCAGCGCGACCAGCGACGAGGTAATGCCCGCCGTGCCTTCGAGACGCGTGAGGCGGCTCACGTCGAGCGCGAATTCATACGGGCAGTCGGGCACCGCATGCAGGATCGTGCGCACCTGCCGCGAGTGTTCGACGCCGTCGGCGTAGTAGCCGAGCAGGACCAGCAGCAATTGCAGGTTGTCGAAGTTCAGCGACAGGAACGGCATGCGCCTGATCGCCAGCACGGCGAGCAGGCGCCCGTCCGCCGAGATCACCGGCGCGCACACCAGCAGGCTCGTGTGCGTGGCCGGATGCCCGCCGCTCCTGATATGCGCGACCGCCTGCGTTTCGAGCGCGCGGGCGACGAGTTCGTCGCGCGGCTCAAGGTCGAACGCATCGCCGATGCGCGCGAGCGCTTCATGCGCGAGCTTGCCCTCGTGCACCGCATACAGCGCGGCTACTTCGATCTGACACGCCTGGGCGACGAATTCGAGCAACGCCTGCGCGCCCGGCAGCGTCCGCGCCGGCGTCATCGGCACGGTGTCGAGCCCGTGCGCGACCGACAGGCGGCGCAACTCGGTGATCGAATCGCGCAGCGTGGTCGGCTTCGACAACAGATCCTTTTCGAGCCGCTCATGCGACAGGCGCATCAGGTAATGGCTGTTCGTGATCGCGACGAGCCGGTCGTTCAGGTAATCGTTCAACGCGTTCGCGCGCTGCGCGCGGTTGCCCCACGTATCGCCGAAATGCCCCGCGACGATGGTCTGCAACAGGCCGCCGGTGAAGAACAGCGTCGGCCATGCGTCGGCGCTGCCGCGCATCAGCACCTGCCATGCGCCGATCAGCATCGCGCACGCCAGCAGACCGAGCAGCGTGCCGTAGCGCAGCGCGACGATCAGCGGCGCGAACCACAGCCACGGAAAACCCGCGTGCAGCAGGAACGGATCGTTGCGGTCGAGCGCCCAGCTCAACACGCCGATGGCCGCGACGAACGCGATCGTCTCGACGATGGAAAACGGCCGCGCCACCGCGGGCGCAACGAAACGCCGCAACGCGCTCAGATTGCCGAGCGGATTCGAATGGCGCGGCTTCGCCGCACTGGCGGCGGATTGCGCGGTGACGGTATTCACAGCCGACTCCTCATGACGTGTCGAGATACGGATGACAGCGTGCTTGCGCGACGCGGGACGTGACGCAAGATGTGAAGCAAAACCTGAAGCAACCCGCGCATCAACCGCGCGAGCGCAGCGGCGACAACAGGCTGCCGATCAGCGACGAAGCGACGCTCGCGAGACTCGAACGCGTCCAGCCGCTCTTCGAGCCCGTGGCGCTCCACACGACCTGGCCCGAGGCGACGTCGATCAGTTCGAAGGTGACGCCCGCCACCGGCTCGCCGTCCACGCCGACCTTGTAGCGCCACTCTTCCACCGCGCCGGTCAGCACGTATTTGACGTGCTGCTCGCGCGCCCAGGCGAGTTTCTTCTCGCCGAGCTCGCGCTGCGCGGTGTCGAACATCGCGTTCGCCGACGCATCGACGGGCGCGATCCGCACGTCCGTCAAGCCGTTCGCGCGCAGCGTGTTCGCCGCGATCGCGGCGGCGCTGCTGCCCGCGGCCGGCGTTTCGGTGAAGTTCGCCATCGACACGATCGCCACCGAGTCTTTCACGCCGAGCGCCGGCGAACCCGTTTGACGAATCGAACCGCAGGCGCCGAGCACGAGCGCGGACGCCGCCACCACCGCGGACCATTTGACGAGGCCGCGCCATCTTTTCATGTTGTTCATCGAACCACTCCTCAGTAACGTCGTTATTCATCGCAGGCGTGGTCCGCCTGCGTCGCCAATAGAACGGAAAATCGAACGGAATCAGTAGTACCAGCTATAGCGCGCGCCCAGCACCGTGACCGGCGTGCCGATCTTCGACACGCGCTGGTGTTGCAGGAACACGGCCAGGTGATCGCCGCCGAACACGGTGCCCGCGATACCCACGTTGAACTGCGGCCCCCAGCCCTGTATCGAGTCGTGCAGCAGGCCGACGTCGAAGAAAGGCCGCCAGCGGTGCGTGTACTGTTCGAGCAGATCGTTGCCCGCGCCGAGGAAGAAGCCGTATTGCGTGTAGGTATCGGGCATGAAGTCGCGCGGCGTCGCCGGTTGCAAGGCGACGGGCAACAGCCGCGTGATCAGCGCGTCGGCCTGGCCGCTCGCGCCGTAGCCGCCGTGCGTGATGAGCGCGCGCAGCGTGTAATCCGGGTACTGCGTGCGGATCCGGTAACTCACCTCGCCCGTCGACAGCACGCCGCTGCCCAGATACGTGCGCGCCTGGCTGTAGAAACGATCCGCCTCCACGCTGCCCCTGAACGTGAGGCGCTGCGTCATCCGATACGTGAGGTCGCCGATCAGGTTGTCCTTCATGCCGCCGACCAGCAGCGCCTGGGTTTCGTCGGCGACCTGGTTGCGGCCCGCGCGCAGGCCGAGCGTGAGCGCCGAGTTGCGGCCCACCTCGCCCGCCAGGTCGAGCGTATAGAACGAGGCGGAGGCGACGCGCCGGCCGCCCGTGATCGTGAACGACGTATCGCGCGTGCGCCGCTCGCCGTAGATGTTGAGCCAGCGGTCCACCGAAGGCACGTTGACGAGCTGCGTGATGTCGGTCGAATGCTGGAAATGCTGGACCGCCGTCACGCCGACGAGATAACGCTCGGCGATCTTGCGGCTGCCCGCGAGCGTGGCCTCGACGTAATCGAGCGGATGCTCGACGTAGTTGGTGACGCTCGCGTCGAGCGATTGCGGCCAGTCGAGCGCGGTCTCCGTGACCCGCGTATGCAGTTCGGTGTCCTCGGGCGCGCCGCCGAGCGCGTCGAAGGCAAGCTGCTGCGCGCGGTCGGGATGATCGACGGCGATCGTCGCGTCGATGCGGTCGTAGATCGGCAAGCGCGAGCGCTCCTGGTCGAGCAGGCGCTCCATTTCACCGACATCGTTCTCGGCCAGCGCGATGGTCAGGCGCGCGTCGGCGGGACGCGACAGGCGCTCGGCATACTGCTGCGCGAGCCAGCGCTTCGCCAGCGGATTGCTTTCGTGCGACAGCGCCCATGCGATCGCCACGTCCTTCGCGACCGCGCCGCGCAAGCGTGCGTTTTGCGGCAGATCGGCGCCTTGCATCGGCGCGCCGCCCGGCAGACCCTTCACGTTGCCGATCAGCGTGCGGCGCGTTTGCGCGAGGTCGGCGGGCGTCGCGTGCGCCGACATGAGGTCGTCGAGCAACGCGGCGGAGACGTCGCCGGTGGCGAATTCCGTCGACAGCGTGACGCGCCGGCCGCGCAGATCGGCCGCCGCTTCGGCGTCCCGCGCGAGGCGGCCGCGCGTTGATGTGCTCGGTGTGCTCGGTGTGCTCGGTGTGCTCGGTGTGCTCGACGCGTTCGATGCGTTCGATGCGTTCGATGCGTTCGATGCGTTCGACACGCTCGATGTGCTTGATGCGCTCGTTGCGTTCGACACGCTCCATGTGCTCGACACGCCCAGCGCGCTTGACGCGTTCGACACGCCCGACACTTTCGACGCGCTCGTTGCGTTCGCTGCGCCCGACACACCGGACACGCCGCGCTCTTCCACCAGCCTCGCCTGTTCGCTCTGCAATTGCAGCCACACCTTCTTGCGGATCGTCCACGCGAGCCCCGCGTGACCCGACTGTTCCTGGGCGTCGGCATAGGTCAGCAGCCACAGCGGATCGCGCGACATCATGCCCACCTGGCGGCGCAGATATTCGAGCGCGGCGACCGGCCGGTTCAAGCGCATTTCGGCCGCGGCGAACGGTCCCCACAACGCCGAGCTTTGCGCGGCGCCGCCGCGCCAGCGCTTGAGCGCCGCGCGCAGGTCGGCATCGCTGCCGTAGTCGACGAGCGTCCACAGATAGGCGGCGTTCACGTCGGCGCCCGCGCCCGGCAGATCGACCGCGCGCTTCAGATCGGCGAGCGCGTTTTGGGGCTGGCCGATCAGGCGATAGTATTCGGCGCGCACGCCGAGCAAGGCCGGCGACGCTTCGGCGGTTTTGCGCTCGTCGGGCGTGAGGTTCGCGAGCAGTGTGGCGATGCGGTCCAGCGCCTGGGCGTCGAGGTAGTAATAGATCGCGTCGCGCAACGCACGCGCGCTGTGCTCGCGGTGAAAACGCAATTCGGCGATGCGGCCCGCGTCGATCGGATACGGATCGTAGAAGTCCGTCATTTCGCCGAGGTCCTCGCGCGTGGCCGCGCCGCTCGCGAGCAGGTGACGATACGCTTCGTTGGCGTCGCCGTCGCGTTGCAGCAGGCGCGCGAGTTCCGCGTAGTTGCGCCAGAAGATCGGCTCGCTGTCTTTCGCGCCGGCGCGCGCGGCGCTCAACGCGGCCAGCGATGCGCGATAGTCGCCCTGGCGATACAGCACGCTCGCGGTGCGCAATGCGGCGGTCGCGTCGTTCGGATGACGCGCCTGCACCGCGCGGTAGATCGCGAGCGCCTGGTCGTCATGCCCCGCGCGTTCGGCGAGGCCGCCTATGCGCTGATCGATCGCGTCGCCGTTCGTGTCATTCACGCCGTTCGTGCCATTCACGCCGCGCGGAAGCGAGCGCAGGAAGGCGAGACCATCATCGGGACGGCCGAGGCGTTCATACGTCGCGGTGACGCTATCGACCAGTTTCATATCGCCGGGCGTGGCGCGCGCCTGATGAACCAGCGCGACCAGATACGCTTCGTCGTCGTTGAGCATCGGCGCGATGCGCAGCACGTTGCGCCAGCCGACCGGATCGTTCGACACCTGCGCGTATTCGAGCCACGACTTCAGCGCCAGCGCGGGCTCGCGGTTCCATTCGGCCACCTGCGCGAGACGCTTGACCCACAGCGCGGAACGCGGATCGCGCTGCACCTGTTGCGCGGCGATTTTCTGCGCATTCGGCAGGTCGCCGGATTCGACGAACGCCTGGAATACGGTGTCGGCGATGGCGAGGGTTTGGGGGATCGCCGCGCTGGATGTGCTAGCTGCGCTTGCTTTGTTAGCCACGCCGCCTGCCCTGGCTCCGCTTGCTTGGTCGGCCAGGCTGGCCGCGTTAGTTAAGCTGGCTCCGCTAGCTGCGCTGCCTACACCCGCCACCTCCGCCATAGCCGCGACGCGAACCACACCCGCCGCACCCCGCCCCCGCACATCACCGCGCATCGCCGCGCGCAAACTCGCGAGCGCGAAGCCACCACCCTGCGCCACAGGACCATCCCGATACGCGTACTGCGCAAGCTGCTGCCGCGGCGCGAAATCCCTCGCCCCATCGCGCGGCCCGAGCGACGCATAACGCGCCAGCATCTTCGCGTAGCGATCGACGGCTTGCGGACGATTCGCCGCGCGCGCCAGATTCAGCAACACCACCAGCGTGGCCGGGTCGTCGGCGAGCGTGGCGCCATGCGCGTCCGCCGCCGCGAGCGCTTCGTCCAGCAGATTGCCCGACTGCAATGCGCGCACGCCGGCCACGAAACAACGGCGCTGCTCGTCGCGCGTGCGCGCCGCCGCTTGCTGACGAAACCACGCGTCCGCGGCCGCGCGATAGTCGCCCACTTGCAGCGCGTAACGCGTGATCTGCGTGTCCCACTTCGCGCGGCCATCGGGATCGTGCGCCGACAGCCGCGCGTAAAGCTGCATCGCGAGATCGGGCAAGCCGACGCCGGCCGCGCGCTGCGCGAGCCATTCGAGATCCTTCGGCGCCCATTGCAGCCTGGCCGCCTCTTGCAGATGCGCGCGCAGATCGTTCAACTCGCGGGCGCGCCGCGGATCGTCCTCGGCAATCGCAAAGGTGCGCTGCTCGGCCACGGAAAGACGCAGCATGGTCGCGCCGCGGCGCATGTCGTCGGTGCCGAGCGCATCCATGCGCGCGGCGATCCGCTCGGTATCCGCGGTGCGGCCCAGATACGAATACTGCGCGCCGAGCAGGGACAGGAACTCTTCGTTGTCGGGCCGCACTTTCGACCAGGCTTCCAGATACGCGACGCTCAATTCGCTGGGCGCGCCGACCGACGCCACGCGCTGGCGCAAGCCGCCGCGCGGCGACACGCCGTAGATCGTCAGCAGCACGACGCCCGCCAGCAAACAGACGAGCCAGGTCGGTGCGATACGGGGACGTTTAGCGCTCACAGGCAATCTCGACGGGCTGATAGTTCACCTGCAAACCGGCGGAGGCCGGCGTATCGAAGCGCACGCCCGCGCCGTCGCGCGGGGTGGCGACCGCGCGTCCCGCGACGCTCGCGCTGCAACCGCGCGCGTTGGCGAGCCTGACGAACGGCTGGTAGTAGCCGCCGAATTCGAACGACATGCCGTTGGCGTTGCGCCTGAAATTGCGCACGAAACCGTTGGCTTCGGCGATGTAGGGCAACGCGCCCGCCTTCGCATCGGCCGGCTTGAACGACACGCGCGCCGCGCCGTCCGCGATGTGGATATAGGTGCCGTCCGGACCCGCCGAATAGCCGGTGACGCCGGCCGACGCGCGCAGATCCGGCGCGCTCGACAGCGGCCAGTGCAACTCGCGCACCTCGCCGTTGCCGCGCACGATCCAGTCGCCGCCCGCAGGCTTTCCGGCATCTGCGTTTGCATTTGCATCTGCATCCGCATCGGTCTCGCCACGCACCGCGCGCGCGACCGCGAACGAACGCCAGTCGAGCACCTTCTGCGTGTAGTCGGTCATCTGCACGGGCAGCACGGCTTGCTTGAGCACCGCCGTGAAAATCTGATCGAGCGCGCGCAGCGACGCGACTTTCGTGCCGCTGTACATGTGGTAATACAGATCGATCGGCTTGAAGCGCAACGGCTTGTCCGTCATGTCGAAGGTTTCGAGCACGCGCGTGAAGCCGTAGAACGGGCCGAGCCAGTCGTTCGTGTAGACGTTCTCGTCCTGATTCGGCGCATACACCTGGTACGCGCCCGGCCCCTTGTCGACGCCGATCGGCGCGATGTTGGTCCAACTGCTCGCGCTCTTCGTGATGACGGTGTCGCCGCCGTTCACGTTCGCGACGCCCGCCGCATACACCTTGCGCACGACGAGCGCGGGCGGCTTGCAGTTGCCCGGCCATTGCAGGATGGCCGTCTTCTTGCCCGGCGGCGCGAGACGCGTGTTGATGTAATCGATCGAGCCCGTCACTTCGCGGTCGATGTCGAACGTGTAGTTCGGAATGACCAGCGAAAACGCGGTGTCGCCGCCGCCGCGGTCCACGCGCTCGCCGGTCTTCGCGTCCACGCTGCCCCAGTCGAACGGATGCGAGTACGTGTGCGTGCCGATCGCCACATACGGCAGCGCGAACATCTTGCGCGCGATCTCTTCCAGACGCGGCGAGATTTTCGGATAGAGGCCGGTCGGCCCGACTTCGCCCTCGATCACCGAAAGCGTCATCGGCACCTTGTAGCGCGTGAAAATCTGCTGGTACAGCGCTTCGCCCGAGTAGTCCGCGCCGGGAAATTCGGCGCGCGACGCGAACCCGTCGCCGTCGACGTGCGACATGAAAAGACGCCGCCCGTTCTCCGTCGTCACGCTCGGCGACGGCATGCGCTGCAGGCGCAACGCGGCGGTGAGGAACGAGATCGGTTGAATCGCCCAGCGTTCCTGGTCGATGCCGTTGAGCGAGACGACCGTGTACGGGCTCATCGCGAAGCCGCCCCACGGCGTGATCGCGATCGGGTCGAGGGTCGCCTGGCCGCTCGTCACGCGCAGCAGCGGCCGGCTCGCCGCGCCGACCCGCACGCCCGTCAGATCGCGTGGGCCGAGCTTCGGATCGATCTCGAAGCCGACCATCGGATCGCGCGAGACCACCTCCACCTTGTCGCTGAACGGACCCGGCACCGCTTGCAGATCGAGCGCGCGTCCTTCGTCCTCGGCCGCGTCGAAACCGAACTGGCCGAGAAACGCGACGGGCACGTGCGACGCGATCCGCGCATCCACCCATGCGCGCCATACCGCGCTGTCCTGCGTGCCGCTGCCCTGCAACCACGCGACGACGCCGGCATAGCGGTCGGGCGTGATGTCGCCGGGGAGCGTGTCGTTGACGTTCGCGTACTCGACGTCGTAGCCGAGATAGTTCAGCGGGGTCGCCAGATCGCGCACGCCAGGGGTTTCGTCGAGCAGCAGATCGTCGCCCGTGTCCTGCACGACGAGCACCTTGCGCGGCAGCACCTCGATCGCGCCGATGCCGACCACGCCGCGCGCCACGTCGGTCACGTAGGGCGTGACGCCGGTCGCCGCCACCTGCGTGGCCGTGTTGCGGGCGCAGGCGCGATCGTCCGCGGGGCAGTATTCGATCGACACCACCGGCACGCCGGTCTGCTGCATAAATGCTTGCGCGCCGGCGACGCGCGCCGCGCGCTCGTCCGCGGACACGACGGTCTGCAACGCGCCGTTCGCGCTCACGCCGCTGACGAGCGACGGACCGGCCACCGCGTACACCGCGTTGGCATGCGGCATCGCGAGTTGCAGCGCGTCGGCGCCGCCGATCACGAGGCGCGCGTCGGGATGCGCCGCGTGTATCGCGTCGATGGCGGCAATGGCGTTCGGCGTGTCGAGCAGGAAGCCGCGAAAACCGCGCTGCCACAGCGGCTCGATCTGGCTCGCGACGAAGGCGGCCGGCGTGCCTGCGGCGGCATCCGCATGCGTGCGCGCGAGCCATGCGGTATGGCGCAACGGATGCGCGGACGGATCGAAACCCTGCGCGGGATCGACGACGACGGCGTCGAAGGCCTGCAACAGATCGACCGGCACGTTGGCGCCGTCGAAGAATGCGAGGTTGACTGATGGCGCGCGATGCGGTTCGGTCGCTTGCGCTTTGGCTTGCGGTTGCGGTTGCGGTTGCGGTTGCGGTTGCGGTTGCGGTTGCGGTTGCGCGGACAACGGCGCGGGTTGCGGTTGCGGCTGCGCTTGTGCCGGCTGAGCGATCGCATTCGCGCCGCCCAAAGCGAGCACCGCGACAACCGCGCGGCTCAAGGCGCGCATGACGAAGCGTGGACGGGCCGTTTTCCGCTCTTGCCGCGACGGCCCCGACATGTTCCGAGGTGCATCGCAAAGCGCCGGCCGTGCTTCGAATATCGTTTGAATCCCCAAGGTCATGTGATTTCTTCTTCGGTTTTATTGCTTTTACCGATCCGCGTCGAACACGGCCGCCATCGCCCATCTACCCGTTAATGAGCGCCTTTCGTCCAGGCAGCGCATTCTAATAGCTCTTTTTTTCAAGCGCACCACTATTCTGTGGTTGAAAGCATGGCGTTGAGATCGTCAAAACCAGGCAAACTTTAATAACCTGCTGACTATTTCCAGCAAACAGAACCTCGCAAACGTTTTACCGTTGCGAGCGGCAATGTTTAAGCAAGCCATGGATTTGACAAAAGTTAACGGAGCTGAAAGCATTTGAAATTTTTGGCGGGCGGTCGTGCAAAGCGTGCGGTGCGCAATCCAATTGCAAGGTTCGCGGATCGGCGAAAAAACGTGCATAAAAGCGAAACTCCCGCCGCCTGGGTGGGCCGTTGACGGGACTTTCCGTCGCCTAGCAAGAGCGAAGCGCGGTGGGCCGTGGCTCGGCTATTCTTACCTCCCGCTATCGAGCTGAATCGTTTTCAGGCAATAATTGCCTGAAACCTGGGCAATAAAGCGCGATTTTCCGTAGGCTCTAATGAGACATGGCGCGGGCCGATCGCCCCAATACTTTCTGATCCGCGCTCCTTCTAAAAGCTTTCCGCTTCATAAATTAATTTTGTTTTCGCGCACTGCGCCGGATCGCTTCGCTCTGCCCTTGGACTTCGCAAATTCTGGTGTTTTTCGAATGACGCGATAAAGCCCAAAAAACATGATTAGAGGGATAAACGTTAAATTTTGGCGGGATTTTCGCCGCTCCTCGGCCGACCGGCCAAACATAATAAAAAACCCGCAAAACGTTTGCGGGATTCCAAAGCCAGCCCATCGTCATCCAATCGGACCAAGCGAGCGGCACTAGCAGGCTGCTGAAGTATCGGCGGTAATGTCATCGCTGAAGGCCCCTGAAGCGTTGATGGAAGACCCCCACTTGCCCCTTGGAGATCATGCGCGGCGCCGACACATTCACCGAGAGTTTGTTTTCCATGCGCAAGCTGGACGACTTCGTTCCGAAGTCGCATCCGTTGCGTTCGATCCGGGTGATGGCGAACGAAGCACTGGTGAAGATGGATCGGTTGTTTGCCGGGATGTACGAGGCCGACCTCAAGGGTGGGCGGCCGAGCATCGCGCCGGAGAAGTTGCTGCGAGCCATGCTGATCCAGGTGCTCTACAGCATCCGCTCGGAGCGCCAATTGATGGATCAGGTGCAATACAACCTGCTGTTTCGCTGGTTCATCGGCCTGGCGATGGATGACGAGGTTTGGGTACCGACGGTCTTCACGAAGAACCGCGAACGCCTGATCAAGCATGATGCGGTGATCGAATTCTTCAACGAAGTGGTGGCGATCGCTGAGAAGAAGTGCCTGCTCTCGGGAGAGCACTTCAGCGTGGACGGCACGCTGATCCAGGCGTGGGCGGGGCACAAGAGCTTCGTGCCCAAGGACAGTGACGATCAGGACAGCGACGGCGGCAACGCAGGCGACTTTAAAGGCGAGAAGCGCAGCAACGAGACGCATGAGTCCCGGACCGATCCCGATGCACGGCTCTATCGCAAAGGCAATACGGCCAGCGAATTGCGTTACATGGGCCACACGCTGACCGACAATCGACATGGTCTGGTGGTCAACGCGTGCGTGACGCGCGCTGACGGGCACGCCGAGCGCGAAGCGGCCAAGGTCATGATCAACGACGCGCGGCAAGCGGCAGAAGATGCGAGCGCAGAAATCACGCTGGGCGCAGACAAGGGTTACGACGCACAGGAATTCATCGAGGCGTGCCAGCAGATGAAGGTCACACCGCACGTTGCGCAAAACACCTCGGGGCGGCGTTCATCCGTGCCCGATACCATTGCCTCGAGCGTGGGCTACGCCATTTCGCAGCAAAAGCGCAAGTTGATCGAACAAGGCTTCGGGTGGGCCAAGACCGTGGGGCGCATGCGCCAGGTGGTGGTGCGCGGGTTGAAGAAAGTGGACCAGATGTTCGTGTTGAACATGGCTGCCTACAACCTCGTGCGCATGCGCTCACTGACACAAGTCCGTCTGTAGCAGCGAAAAACGCGGCAATGAAGCCAGAAATTGGCCTCAAACTGCCGAACAAGCGTGGAATTCACGTTGAAATTGCACAATGCGATAAACCTTGTGGCGAGAGCCGCGTAAGTGCAGAAAGGCTGCTTCTGTCGGACTGTATTTCAGCAGCCTGCTAGCGGCTCGCGCCTCGGGCAAACTCGCCCCGCATCGATCGCGCTTCGGGAGCGAAAAACGGATAATGCATGTCAAGCCGCTTTCATTCGCCTGCCCTTCACCCGCAACCGAAAAATTCCCCATGCGTATCCCACCGCTCAAGGCGATCATCGCGTTCGAAAGCGTGGCCCGAACCAAAAGCGTGAATCGCGCGGCCGAGGAACTGGGCCTGACCGCTTCGGCGGTGAGCCATCAACTCAGCAATCTGGAGTCGATCATCGGCCAGCCGCTGTTTCAGCGGTCCGGGCGCGGCCTCGTGCTCACGCCGACCGGCGAGCGCTATCTCTCCGATGTAACCGGATCGCTGGCCGATCTCAGCCGCGCGACCGAACGCGCGTCCAGCCGCAAGGAAGTGGACATCCTGCGCGTGCATTCGAGCCCGAGCTTCGGCCTCATGTGGCTGCTTCCGCGGCTGTCGTCCTTTCAGGAGGCGAACGGCGACATCCAGCTCAATCTGGCCTGCTCGTACGAGAACGTGTCTTTCTCGAACGGCTACTACGACATCGACATCCGTCACGGCTATGGCAACTGGAGCAATCTGGAAGTGAAAACCATCCGGGGCGAGTTCATTGCCCCGCTGGCCGCGCCGAAGTATCTCGAACGGCATCCCGTGAACGCGCCGGCGGATCTGCTGGCGCATCGTCTGATCTATTCGGAAACGCCGCTCGTCCAGTGGAAGCAATGGTTCGGCAGAACAGGCGTGTCCGCGCCTCAAAAGACGTTCGATTTTTCTTTCGACCGCTCGTACATGTCGATCGAAACGGCGGCGCTCGGCCTCGGCATCGCGCTCGAAAGCCTCATGCTCGCATCGGTGAAAATCAGGGACGGCCTGCTCGTCCCAGTGTTCGACGATAGCTGCGCGGTCGAGGTCGGCGCGCACCACCTGGTTTACCCGAAGCAAAACGCGGAACTGCCGCGCGTCGAGCGGTTTCTTGCGTGGATGGAGCGCGAGGCCGCCGCCTCTTCCGCGGCTCGGCGATAGTCGGAGCGCTTCGCGCCCGCCACAGTCGACACACCTGAATACCTGAATTTTTCTCAGCCATTGTTGAGCGTTTCCGCGTTGATGCCGCCGGCCCGCGAGCCGACACTTCAGGCATCAAATCAACACTCAGGAGACAAGCGATGTTGCTGGAGAACAAAATCATCATGGTGACGGGCGCGGCATCGCCCCGCGGTATCGGCAAGGCAACCGCGAAAGCGCTTGCCGCCCAGGGGGCGCAGGTGGTGATCCTCGATCTGCGCGAGGAGGACGCGCAGGCGGCGGCCGCCGACCTCGGCGCGCAACACCTCGGACTCGCGTGCGACGTGACCGACAAGGCCGCCTGCGTCGCGGCCGCGCGCGCCACGCTGGAGCGCTATGGCCGGATCGACGGGCTCGTCAACAATGCCGGCATCACGCAGCCGGTTCGCACGCTGGAGATCGGCGGCAAGGACTTCGACGCGATCGTCGACGTCAATCTGCGCGGCACGCTCTATATGTCGCAAGCCGTGATTCCCGCGATGAAGGAGCAGAACGGCGGCAGCATCGTCTGCATGTCGTCGGTGTCGGCGCAGCGCGGCGGCGGCATCTTCGGCGGCCCGCACTACAGCGCCGCGAAGGCCGGCGTCCTCGGACTCGCCAAGGCGATGGCGCGCGAGTTCGGCCCGAACCGCATTCGCGTCAATTCCATCACGCCGGGTCTGATTCAGACCGACATCACGGGCGACAAGCTCACGCCGGAGATGCGCGTCGAGATCATCAAGGGCATTCCGCTCGGACGCCTCGGCGACGCCGCCGATGTCGCGAACGCTTGCCTGTTTCTGGTGAGCGACCTGTCGAGTTACCTGACGGGTGTCACACTCGATGTGAACGGCGGCATGCTGATTCACTAAATCACTAAATAGCGCCGCGTTTTTGCGCGGCTTGGGTTCGCGTGCACCTGGGACAACCCGGGGCCGTGGCAGCTTGGCATGGGATCGGAGTAAGCGCTAAAGCGCTAACTCTCGTCGACCGCGAAGCATGGGATCGGAGTAAGGCGCTAAAGCGCCAACTCCGATCGACAGGAGACAACCATGAAATCCAGATACAGCGCGCCGCCCGTCACGGGCGATGCGATTCCCCGTAGCGACTCGCCGACGTTCGAAGCCAAAACCTACGCCAAGGTCAGCCGCCGGCTCATTCCGTTTCTGATGCTGTGCTATCTCGGCGCCTATCTCGATCGCGTCAACGTCGGCTTCGCAAAGCTGCAAATGCTGAGCGACCTGCGCTTCAGCGAAACGGTGTACGGCATGGGCGCCGGCATCTTCTTTCTCGGGTACTTCCTCTTCGAGGTGCCGAGCAATCTGATTCTTCACAAGGTCGGCGCGCGCCGCTGGCTCGCCCGCATCATGCTCACGTGGGCGGTGATTTCAGCGAGCTTCGTGTTCGTCAAATCGCCAACCGTCTTCTACGTGCTGCGCTTTCTTCTCGGCGTCGCGGAAGCGGGCTTCGCGCCCGGCGTCATCCTCTATATGACGTACTGGTTTCCCTCCGCGCGCCGCGCGAAAGCACTGTCGCTGTTCTTCATGGCGATTCCGCTCGCGGGCATCATCGGCGGCCCGCTGTCGGGCCTCATCATGCACTCGCTGCAAGGCGTCTATTCGATGGCCGGCTGGAAGTGGCTGTTCCTGCTCGAAGCACTGCCGTCGCTGGTACTCGGCGTGGCGATCCTGCTGTATCTCGACGACGGCATCGCCCACGCGAAATGGCTCACCGATACCGAGAAGGCGCTGCTCGCGCGCAACGTCGCCGGCGACAACGCGCACAAGACCGCGCATCTGTCGATCAAGGCCTTCATCGGCGACCGCCGTTTGTGGCTGATGGCGGCAATCTACTTCTGCGTCGTGCTCGGTCAGTACGGACTGACATTCTGGCTGCCCACCATCATTCGCAAGTCCGGCGTCGCGGACCCGCTGTGGGTCGGCATCTTCACCGCGATTCCGTATCTGTGCGCGATCGTCGCGCTGCCGCTGGTCGGCATGAGCGCGGACCGCTTTCATGAGCGCCGCCTGCATCTGGCGATTCCGATGCTGATCGCCGCCGCGGGTTTCGCCACGCTGCCGCTGCTCGGCAGTGTCGCGGCGTCGATCGTCTGCCTGAGCATCGCCGCGGCCGGCATCCTCGCGTCGTCATCGCAGTTCTGGTCCCTGCCGACCGCGCTCCTCGGCGGCATCTCCGCCGCGGCGGGCATTGCGGCCGTGAACTGCTTCGCCAATCTGGCCGGGTTCTTCTCGCCCGCGATCGTCGGCTGGCTCAACGATCTCACCGGCAAATCCACCGCGGGCCTCATCTTCATCTCGATCGCGGTGACGCTGGGCGCCCTGCTCGTGTTCCTCGTGCCGGCCAGGTCCGTCAACCGCTGAAAGACCGGACATCTCTCGATACCAAAGGAGTCGTACATGGACAACGCAACCCTTACAGAGGACGCCACGCTCGCCGAGCGCGCGTACCGCATCCGCAGAAACGCGCTGCTGATGGGTGAAGTACAGGGCCAGGGCTATATCGGCCAGGCACTCGACATCGCGGACGTGCTGGCCGTCGCCTATTTCGGCGCCATGCGCTACCGCCCCGACGATCCCGCATGGGACGAACGCGACCGCTTCCTGCTGTCGAACGGGCATTACGCGATTGCGCTGTACGCCGCGCTCTTCGAAGCCGGCATTCTGCCCGCCGACGAACTCGAAACCTACGGCAGCGACGACAGCCGTCTGCCGATGTCGGGCATGGCGAGCTACACGCCCGGCATGGAAATGTCCGGCGGCTCGCTCGGCCAGGGCCTGACGATCGCGGTGGGCCGCTGCCTCGGTCTGAAACACAGGGGCTCGGATGCGTTCGTCTACACGCTTTTCTCCGACGGCGAACTCGACGAAGGCGCGATCTGGGAAGGGCTGATGTCCGCCGCGCACTGGAAGCTCGACAACCTCATCGCCATCGTCGACGTGAACAACCAGCAGGCCGACGGTCCCTCGACGCAGGTCATGGCGTTCGAGCCGCTGGTCGACAAGCTCGAAGCGTTCGGCTGGTACACGCAGCGCGTGAACGGCAACGACATCGACGCAGTGAAGCGCGCGTTCGATAGCGCCCGCCGTCACGACAAGCCGCAACCGCGCATCATCGTCTGCGATACGAAGATGGGCTGCGGCGTGCCGTTCCTCGAGGAACGCGAGAAGAACCATTTCATCCGCGTCGATGCGCACGAGTGGCAACTCGCGCTCGACGCACTCGAAGCCGGGAGACAAGCATGAGCACGATCCAGAACAAGCCGCGCCTGAAAACCTCCGCGATGATCGCGTCGATCGCGGGCGAAGGCCAGCTCACGCGCTCCGCCCCGTTCGGCCACGCGCTCGCCGAACTGGCGCGCACCAAAACGAACGTGATCGGCATGACGGCCGACCTCGGCAAGTACACCGACCTGCACATCTTCGCGAAGGAATTTCCGGCGCGCTACTACCAGATGGGCATGGCCGAGCAGTTGCTGATGGGCGCGGCGGCCGGCTTCGCGCATGAAGGCGCGCAACCGTTCGTCACGACGTATGCGGTGTTCGCGACGCGCCGCGCGTATGACTTCATCCATCAGGCGATCGCCGAGGACAACCTCGACGTGAAGATCGTCTGCGCGCTGCCGGGGCTCACCACGGGCTACGGCCCGAGCCACCAGGCCGCCGAGGACCTCGCGCTGATGCGCGCGATGCCGAACATGACCGTGATCGATCCGTGCGACGCGCTCGACATCGAGCAGATGGTGCCGGCGATCGCCGCGCACGACGGCCCCGTCTATGCGCGCCTGTTGCGCGGCAACGTGCCCGCCGTGCTCGACGAATACGACTATCGTTTCGAACTCGGCAAGGCGAAGCTGCTGCGCGACGGCAACGACGTGCTGCTGATCTCGTCCGGGATCATGACGATGCGCTCGCTGGAAGTCGCGAAAGCGCTCGAAGCGGACAACGTCGGCGTGGGCGTGCTGCACGTGCCGACCATCAAGCCGCTCGATACGGCGACGATCCTGCGCGAAGCGAAACGCACGGGCCGCATGGTGGTCGTGGCCGAAAACCATACGGTGATCGGCGGGCTCGGCGAAGCCGTGGCGGGCACGCTGCTCGGCGCGGGCGTCACGCCCGCGTTCCGGCAGATCGCGCTGCCGGACGCGTTCCTCGCCGCCGGCGCGCTGCCCACGCTGCACGACCGCTATGGCATCTCGACCGGCACGATGGCCGCCACGATCAAAACGTGGCTGGCCTGAGCGAGCGAATCGCGACGGGGGTCTCGCTCCGCTGTCCATGACGGGCGCGAGCGAACCACGGCGCGGTTCGCCGCCCCCCTCGCGACTTACACGCCGGGCCTCACGCGCGCGCGCCGTCGAGACGGAAGAACGCCACCGCCTCGGTCAACTGGCGGCCCTGGTCCTCCAGCGAGGTCGACGCGGCCGCCGCTTCCTCGACGAGCGCGGCGTTCTGCTGCGTGACCGTGTCCATCTGCGTGATCGCCACGTTGACCTGCTCGATGCCGCGGCTTTGCTCGCCCGAGGCCGCGGCGATCTCGCCCATGATGTCGGTCACGCGCGCCACCGCCTGCGTGACTTCGGCCATCGTCTTGCCCGCCTCGCCCGCGAGCGTCGAGCCGTTGTGAATCTTCTGCACCGAGGCGTTGATCAGATCCTTGATCTCCTTGGCCGCGCTCGACGAACGCTGCGCGAGACTTCTGACCTCGCTCGCCACCACCGCGAAGCCGCGGCCCTGCTCGCCGGCACGCGCGGCTTCCACCGCCGCGTTGAGCGCGAGGATGTTGGTCTGGAACGCGATGCCTTCGATGATCCCGGTGATATCCGCGACCTTGGTCGAACTCTCGCTGATGTCGGTCATCGTCTCCACGACCTGTCCGACCACGGCGCTGCCTTTCAGGGCGACTTCCGAGGCATTGGCGGCGAGCGTGCTCGCCTGCTGCGCGTTCTCCGCGTTCTGCTTCACCGTGGACGTGAGCTCTTCCATGCTCGACGCGGTTTCCTGCAGCGACGACGCCTGCTGTTCGGTGCGCGACGACAGGTCCTGGTTGCCCGAGGCGATCTGGCTGGACCCGGTGGCGATATTGTCCGCCGAGGTCCGCACCTGGGCGATCAGCTTCACGAGGCTCGCCTGCATCTCGCCCATCGAGGCGAGCACGCTGCCGCGCGGCGCGGCCTGCGCGCCCGGCACGGAGCCGAGATCGCCGCCGGCCACGCGCCGGGTCACCTCGCCCAGCGCAGCCGGCTCCGCGCCCAGTGCGCGCGTCACGCTGCGGGTAATCAGGAATGCCGCGACGAGCGCCGCGCCGATTGCCGCGAGGCAGATGCCGATCAGCAGCATGCGCTGCGTCGCGTAGTGTTGGGCCGACTCCTGCATCAGGGCCTGGGCCCGGTTGCGGGTGAATTCGCTATACGTATTGGTCGCCTTGACGAGCGCCGCGAGCAGCGGACGGCATTGCTCGTTCATCATGGCGATCGCCTCCTCGTGCCGCTTGTTCAACGCGGCGTCGACGATCGCGAGCGCGACCGGCCCGTACTGGGCCTCGACCCGGTCGATGTCGGCCACCAGGGCGCGCGCCGCCTCGTTCGCATCGCCAGCGTTCGCGATCATCTCCTTCAGGTGCTTGAGCCGCGCCTGCACGTCCGCGTGCGCCTGGGTCACGGCGGCCTTTTCGATTTCCAGATCCGCCGGCTTCGTCACGAGCACCAGATTGCGCGCGGCGATCGCACGCCGGTCGACCGCGGTGCGCACCTTCGCGGCCACCTCCGCGCGGGCGCTAATGCCGCTCACGTAATCCGAGAAGCGCTCGTTCGCATCGTTCAATGCAACGAGCGCGAGCACCGATACCCCCAGCACCATCGCCGCTAACACGCTGAACGCCGTCGTGAGCTTCGCCCGTACGGTCATCTGTCTGGAATTCATGCTTCATACCTCCACCGTTCGCCGGTTTCGTCATATTCGCCGCCCTGCGCGGCCATCACCTGCTGCCCTGGTGCTTGTTGCTATGTCGGCTGCATCACGACGGTCCTTGAATGCCGATGCGCCCGCCAATCGTTTGCGTCAGGGTTCAGGAGCGATGGGGCTTACCCGGCGCCACCCCGCGCGACGGGGTGCGATCTGGCAATGCGGGTTCGTTGCGCTCCCATACGCGCGGCCGTCTGGGAAAACCCCAGGACAACGATCGGGACCCCGCCGGCCCCGTCCCGGCGCGGTTTCAGCGCCCGGCTCGCCAGATCGTTACCCTTGGGATAACAGACGCGTCCCGAACGTGATTGAACCGGGATACCCCGCTCCCTAGACTCGCCTCATGTCCTGAGCGAGAGCGCACATGTCCGGTCAAAGTCAGTCCTCATCCCGTTGGGCCACCCGCCGCGCGGAAAAGCATCGCCGGCTCGCGCGCGTCGCAGCGATCGCGGACGGCGCGGTTCTCCCCGCCGAGCGTATCGTCGACGTCCTGCAAGCCCTGATCGCCCCCGGCGACCGCGTGGTCGTCGAGGGCAACAACCAGAAGCAGGCCGATTTCCTGTCGCGCTCGCTGGCGAAAGTGGACCCCGAAATCGTCCACGATCTGCATCTGATCATTCCGAGCGTGAGCCGCGCCGAGCATCTGGACCTGTTCGAGCGCGGCATCGCGAGGAAACTCGATTTCGCCTTCGCCGGCGCGCAAAGCCTGCGCATCTCGCAGTTCCTGCAGGACGGCATCCTCGAAATCGGCGCGATCCATACCTACATCGAACTGTATGGGCGGCTGTACGTCGATCTGACGCCGAACGTCGTGCTGGTCGCCGGCTACAAGGCGGATCGGCAAGGCAATCTCTACACGGGTCCGAGCACCGAGGACACGCCCGCCCTCGTCGAAGCCGCCGCGTTTCGCGACGGCATCGTGATCGCGCAGGTCAACGAGATCGTCGACGACCCGAAGGACCTGCCGCGCGTCGACATCCCCGGCTCGTGGATCGACTTCGTGGTGCAGTCGGACAAGCCGTTCTTCATCGAGCCGCTGTTCACGCGCGATCCGCGCCTCATCACGCCGGTTCAGGTGCTGATGGGGATGATGGCGATTCGCGGCATCTACGAGCGGCACCAGGTGCAGTCGCTCAATCACGGCATCGGCTTCAACACGGCCGCGATCGAACTGCTCCTGCCGACCTACGGCGAGAAGCTCGGCCTGAAGGGCAAGATCTGCAAGCACTGGACCCTGAACCCGCATCCGACGCTGATCCCCGCGATCGAAACCGGCTGGGTCGAGAGCGTGCACTGCTTCGGCGGCGAACTGGGCATGGAAGCCTACGTCGCGCAACGGCCGGACATCTTCTTCACCGGCCGCGACGGTTCGATGCGCTCCAATCGCGCGATGTGCCAGCTTGCCGGGCAATACGCGGTCGACATGTTCATCGGCTCGACCTTGCAGATGGACGGCGCCGGCAACTCGTCGACGGTCACGCATGGCCGCCTCACCGGCTTCGGCGGCGCGCCCAACATGGGCCACGATCCGCATGGCCGGCGCCACGCCACCCCGGCGTGGCTCGATCTGCTGCAAACGGACAGTCCGCTGGAGCGCGGCCGCAAGCTCGTCGTGCAGATGGTCGAGACGTTCCAGGCGGGCGGGCAGCCCACCATCGTCGAATCGATCGATGCGGTCGACGTCGGCCGCGAGTCCGGCATGCCGCTCGCGCCGGTCATGATCTACGGCGACGACGTCACGCACGTGCTCACCGAGGAAGGCATCGCCTATCTGTACAAGGCGCGCTCGCTCGAACATCGCAAGGAGATGATCGCGGCGGTCGCGGGCGTGACGCCCATCGGCCTCACGAGCAGCGCCGACAAACTCGCGACGCTGCGCCGCGACGGCTTCGTCGCGTTGCCGGAGGACCTCGGCATTCAGCGCGGCGAAGCCACCCGTTCGCTGCTGGCCGCGAAGAGCATGGCCGATCTGGTCGACTGGTCGGACGGTTTGTATGAGCCGCCCGCGCGGTTCAGGAGCTGGTGATGCGCGAGACCCTCGCCATGCCAGTAGCGCGAGCGCGACGCGCGACACCGGATCTCGCCGGGCGTTTGGGCGAACACGTGGTGGCGGCGCTGATCGAGGAAGCCACGCTCGCGCCGAAGCCGGGACTCGTCGACATCCGCGGCCGCGGCGCGCATCACGATCTCGACTGGGAACTGATGTGCGTGTCGGCGCTTGCATTGCAGCCGACCTTCACCCAACTGGCGCGCGCGGGCCAGGAGATGCAGCCGACGCAGTCGCTGCAACGTATGCAGTCGCTGCGCGAGCGCATCGGCGCGATCGGGCGCGACGGCGAAGCCCGCATGCTCGACGCGACGCATGGCGTGAACACCCATCGCGGTGCGATCTGGGCGCTCGGGCTGCTCGTGACCGCCGCGGCGGCCGGCCCCGCCGACCCCGTCGACCCCGCCGACCGAACACCACACGCCATCGCCGCGCGCGCCGGAGCGCTCGCGCGTGTGCCCGACCGCCACGCGCCCGCGCTGACCGGCAACAAGGGCGAGCGGGCATGCCTCGACTACAACGTGGGCGGCGCGCGCGGCCAGGCGCAAGCCGGCTTTCCGCATGTCGTGGAGGTGGCGCTGCCGGAACTCTCACGCTCGCGCCGGCGCGGCGACAGCGAGACGGCCGCACGCCTGAACGCGCTGCTCGCGATCATGGCGAGTCTCGACGATACCTGCGTGCTCGCACGCGGCGGCCCCGGCGCGCTCGCCGAACTGCAGGACGGCGCGCGGCGCGTGCTGGCGCTCGGCGGCGCCGCGTCGCTTGCCGGCCGCCGTCATTTGAAGCTGCTGGACCGACGGCTCGTCGAACTGCACGTGTCGCCCGGCGGCGCGGCCGATCTGCTCGCCGCCGCCCTCTTTCTCAACCGGCTTCACCGCGAAGCCGCTCCTACGACGCAGGCTTAGGAACGCATATGGAAACCATCGTCCTCGAATTCCCGGCGGGGCAACCCGCGCCAGGCCGCGCGCTGGCGGGCGTGGTCGCGTCGGGCGACCTCGAAGTGCTGCTCGAGGCGAACGGCTCGCCGCGCACCGTGGTGAACATCACGACTTCCGTCGATGGCATGGGCCGCGTCTGGGAAGCCGTGCTCGAACGCATCTTCGGCGACGGCACGCTGCCCGCCGCGAAGATCGAGATCAACGATTCCGGCGCGACGCCGGCCGTCGTGCGCATGCGCATCGGCCAGGTGCTGGAACAACTGGCGACAACCGGCGGAGCATGACGATCATGGACACACAGGCATTGCTGGAACGCCAGAGCTTCATCGAACTCGACGCGCGCAGCCGCGCGAAACACCTGCTCGACGCCGGCACCTTCAGCGAACTGCTCGATCCGTTCGAGCGCGTGCGTTCGCCGTGGCTCGCGCGGCAAGGCATCGTGACGCAGGCCGACGACGGCACGGTGGTCGCGCGAGGCGAGCTCGACGGGCAGCCCGCAGTCGTGCTCGCCATCGACGCCGGCTTTCAGGGCGGCAGCATGGGCGAAGTGTCCGCGGCGAAAATCGCGGGCAGCCTCGAACTCGCCGCCGAGGACAACCGCAACGGCATTCCGATGCGCGCCGTGATTCTCTTCGAAACGGGCGGCGTGCGCTTGCAGGAAGCGAATCTCGGGCTCGCGGCGATCGCGGAGATTCACGCCGCCATCGTCGACTTGCGGCGCTATCAGCCGGTGATCGGCATCACGGCGGGGCCGATCGGCTGCTACGGCGGCATGTCGATCGCGGCGGGCCTGTGCAGCTACCTGATCGCCACCCGCGAAGCGCGCCTCGGACTCAACGGACCCACGGTCATCGAGCAGGAGGCCGGCATCGCCGAATTCGATTCGCGCGACCGTCCGATGATCTGGAGCTTCACGGGCGGCGAGCAACGCCATCGCACGGGGCTGGTCGACGTGTACGCCGCCGACGACGCCGGCGCGATCCGCGCCGCCGTCATCGAACGGTTTCGCGCGGGACGTCCCGAGGCGTGCCGCAGCGAATGCGTGGCCGGCTTTCTGCAACGGCTTGCCGAGGTCGATCCCGAAGCGCAAGCCACCCCGCAACAGGCGGCCGCCATCTACAGCAAGGGGTTCAGGTCATGAGCACACAGGAGCTTTCGAAGCGCGGCGCGGTATGGCTCGACGCGCTCACTTACAGCGCGCCGTTGCAGGCGGGCTATCCGCCTTCGGTGCGGGTCGTCGATGCGCGGCTCGGCGAGCATCCCGCGCGCTTCATCGCGGTGGTGCCCGACCCGGATAACGCGTTCCCGCGCGCACGCAGCGGCGAAGTCGGACTGATCGAGGGTTGGGAGATCGCGCGAGCGGTGCGCGAGGTGATCGACGCCGATGCCGGCCGCGAGGACCACGAGAAGCGCGCAATCGTCGCCGTGATCGACGTCGCGAGCCAGGCCTACGGACGGCGCGAGGAAGCCTACGGCATCCACCAGGCGCTCGCCGGCGCCGCCGATGCGTATGCGAGCGCGCGCCTCGCCGGTCATCCGGTGATCGGGCTGATCGTCGGACGGGCGATGTCGGGCGCGTTTCTCGCGCACGGCTATCAGGCCAACCGCCTGATCGCGCTCGCCGATTCGCAGGTCATGGTTCACGCGATGGGCAAGGAATCCGCCGCGCGGGTTACGCTACGCTCGGTAGCCGATCTGGAGGCGTTCACGGCACGCGTGCCGCCGATGGCCTACGACATCGACAACTATGCGTCGCTCGGGCTGCTGTGGAAGCTCCTGAGCGTGAGGAACGCCGATGCGCCCAACGGCGCCGATCAATCCGCTGTCGAAAAGGCGTTGCAGGAAGCTTTCGACGAGATTCGCGCCGACCCGTCGCGCGGCCTCGGCAGCCGGCTCGGCAGCGCGCATCGCGCAAGCTCGGTGACCGTGCGCCGCAAGCTGCGCGAGCAGTGGCGCTGAACCGCGCCGACCCCATCCCCGCCCATCCCGCTTCACGCACCGGCTCGTAAGAAGCCATTAAACGTATGACAGGAGACACGAAATGATCATCTATGGAACCGCGCTGCTTGCGTTCTGCCATCTGGCGGGACTCTTCCTCGGCGACCTGCTGGGGCTCGCGATCGGCGTCAAGACGAATGTCGGCGGCGTCGGCATTGCGATGCTGCTGCTGATTTTCCTGCGCCTTTATCTGCACGGACGCGGACTGTTGCCGAAGGAAACCGAGGCGGGCGTGGGCTTCTGGGGCGCGATGTACATCCCCGTGGTGGTGGCGATGGCCGCCAATCAGAACGTGGTGGCCGCGCTCAAGGGCGGTCCGGTCGCGCTGCTGTCGGCATTGGGCGCGGTGGCCGTCTGCGCGTGCTGCATTGCCGTTCTTTCCCGCACCGGGAGCGACAGCACGTCGCTCGTCAGCGCGCCGAAACTC
Organism: Paraburkholderia terricola; assembly: GCF_003330825.1. Lineage (NCBI taxonomy): Bacteria > Pseudomonadati > Pseudomonadota > Betaproteobacteria > Burkholderiales > Burkholderiaceae > Paraburkholderia > Paraburkholderia terricola. Next base: position 1,799,618 of record NZ_CP024941.1, on the reverse strand, counting down.
GAAGAAATCTGAGGCAGGAGACCATCATGTTGCATATGCTCGATAAAGTTCTGATCCAGAACGGCCTCGTGACTTCGTTCGCGCTGGTCGGCCTCATCATGTGGGTGTCGTCGCTGATCTCGCGCAAGCTGACCTTCGGGCGCGTGCACGGCTCGGCCATCGCGATCGTGATCGGCCTCGTGCTGGCCTATTTCGGCGGCGTCTTCACCGGCGGACAAAAAGGCCTCGCGGACCTGCCGCTCTTCACCGGCGTCGGCCTGATGGGCGGCGCGATGCTGCGCGACTTCGCCATCGTCGCGACCGCCTTCGAGGTGCAGGCCACCGAGGCGCGCAAGGCCGGGCTCATCGGCGTGGTGTCGCTGCTGCTCGGCACCGTGCTGCCGTTCATCGTCGGCGCGAGCATCGCCCACGCGTTCGGCTACACCGACGCGGTCAGCATGACGACCATCGGCGCGGGCGCGGTCACCTATATCGTCGGCCCCGTCACCGGCGCGGCCATCGGCGCAAGCTCCGACGTGATCGCGCTCAGCATCGCGACGGGCCTCATCAAGGCGATCATCGTGATGGTCGGCACGCCGATCGCGGCGGGTTTCATGGGACTGAAGACGCCCCGCTCCGCGATGATCTTCGGCGGCCTCGCCGGCACCGTCAGCGGCGTGAGCGCCGGACTCGCCGCGACCGATCGGCGGCTGGTGCCGTATGGCGCGCTGATCGCGACGTTTCACACGGGCATCGGCTGCCTGCTCGGACCTTCGCTGCTGTTCTTCGCGACCCGAGCGCTGATGGCCGCGTGAAACGCGCGAGCGAGCGCGGCGTGCAGAGTGCGGCGTGCATGATGCGCCACGGAGAAGCCTCATGAGCGTGCTGTTCACCTTCCCCGGCCAGGGCTCGCAGCGAAGCGGCATGCTGCACGCGCTGCCGGATCACGTCGCGGCCGCTCGCGCGATCGAGGAGGCCAGCGACACGCTGGGCTACGACGTCCGCGCGCTCGACACCGCCGATGCGCTGCGCTCCACCACCGCGGTGCAGCTTTGCCTGCTGATCGCGGGCGTCGCGCAGGCGCGCGTTCTGGGTGCCCGCGGTCACGAGCCCGACCTCGTGACGGGCCTTTCGATCGGCGCCTATCCCGCCGCCGTCAGCGCCGGCGCGCTTCACTATGCCGACGCCGTGAGGCTCGTCGCCTTGCGCGGACAGTTGATGGAGCGCGCCTATCCGGGCGGCTACGGCATGACCGCGATCGTCGGCATGACGCAACGCGCGCTCGAACCTTTGATCGCGCGAGTCAACAGCGCGGCCATGCCGGTGTTTCTGGCGAACATCAACGCGCAGACGCAGATGGTGGTGGCGGGCAGTCACGCCGCCATGCACGAACTCGCAACGCTGGCGGGCGAACACGGCGCGCAACGCTGCGAGCGTCTCGACGTGGCGGTACCCTCCCATTGCGCGTTGCTCGACGAACCCGCGGCCGAACTCGCCGATGCGTTCGCCAGGGTAGCCGTGCAAGCGCCTCGCGTCGTGTATCTGAGCAGCAGCGTCGCGCGGCCGCTGTTCGACGGCCCGCGCCTCGCGGCCGATCTTGCCGGCAACATGGCGCGGCCGGTGCGCTGGCACGACACGATCAGGCTCGCGTGGGAGCGAGGCGCGCGGCTCGCGGTCGAGATGCCGCCCGCCAACGTGCTGACGCGGCTCAGTTGCGCGATCTTCGGCGAAGGCATTGCGGTGAGTTGCAGCGAGACGGCGCTGCGTGACGTTGAAGCGCTGATCGAGCGGGAACGGGCGCGCGAATGACGTGAAGCGTCGGGCGACGCCTCGGTTGCCGCCTCAGTTTTCTAACCTCAGATGACGCTTCTCGTGCGAAGCCGGCAAACGGCCATCAGCGCGAGCAGGTTCGGATCGCGTTCGCGCGCGCGCAGAAAGCTCACGCCGATGGTCTGACGCATCAAAAATTGCGGCTTGAGCGGAATGAACTGCACCTGGTCGCCGAACACGCCGCGCACGCGGCCCGGCAACAGCGTATAGCCGACTCCGCCGCTCACCAGGTTCATCAACGAAAAGATATCGCCGACTCGCATGGTCACGTTCGGCGTGAAGCCCGCGACGCGAAACGCCTCCAGAAAACCGCGATACGTGACGAAGCCCTCGCCCAGCGAAACAAAGGTCTCGTCGCGGCAGTCGCACAGATCGACGGCCTCCTGATTCGCATACGGTGAACCGGCCGGCGCCGCGAAAAAGATGTCGTCCTCGAAAAGCGGAATGGACTCGATTTCCGGATCGGCGTCGGGCAAGGCCATCAACGCCGCATCGATCGCACCCCGCTTGAGCTTGTCGAGCAGTTCCGCGTTCGAGCCGAGCGCGAGTTCGACCTGGAGTGTCGGCCGCCGCACCTTGATGTCGATGACGATGCCAGGCACGGCCCGGATGGTCAGCGAGTAAAGCGAGCCGATCTTCAGACGGTCCGACGAATAGCCCGCCGCCTCGCGCGTCGCGCGAATGCCGTCGGACATGGTGGTGAGCACTTCTTGCGCGACATCGGCCAGCATCTGCGCCGCTTCGGTCGATTTCAGATTACGGCCTTCGTGCCGAAAGAGCGCGCATCGCACACCCTGTTCGAGCGAATGCAGCGCGCGATGAACACTGACGGTACTGACGTTCAACGCCTCGGCCGCCTTCGACAGGTTCCCCGTCTCCATGAAAGCGAGCAGGACTTCCAGCTTGCGAAAAGTGATCTCCTCGTCGATTCGGTCGCGCATCTCGATGCTTCGGCAGGTGGAAACAGGCCATTATCGGCTCGCGCCAGCGCTGCACAAATAGCGTTAACCCCGCATTCGCGCGCTCACGCGAACACCGGATCGCGGCGTTGCCGGTTGATCCATCTCAATCCGATGACAATTGCGAAGCCCACTAGTTCTTTCGAACTACGGCCAGCCGTGACGGCATAGTTCCAATGCCTCGCGCGTGACCCCCATTCGACGGATATTCATCCGCACCCCCGCCGCCCACAATCGTGCTCAACCATTCGAGCGGCGTCACATCATGAATCCCTTGCCTAACCCGATTTTCGACCAGAGCTGGCCACTGCAGGATGCCGCCGTGCTGATGTTCTGCCTGTCGGTGGCGATCTGGCTCGCGTGCTTCGTGATGGACCTGCGACAGCACGCAACACGGCCGCGCCCGGACACCCCCGGGCGGGCCGACCGTCCAACAGGAGAATTGCAATGAACTCCCGGCCGATAGCATCGCGGCCAGGCCGCACGCTCGCGATCTGGTCCCCCGAAGACAAGGCGTTCTGGGAACGTGAAGGCGAAGCGATCGCGAGGCTCAACCTGTGGATCTCGGTCCCCGCGTTGTTCCTCGCGTTCGCCATCTGGCAGGTGTGGAGCGTCGTCGCGGTGAACCTGCCGACGCTCGGCTTCCGCTACTCGACCAACCAGTTGTTCTGGCTCGCGGCGGCGCCCGCGCTGAGCGGCGCGACGCTGCGCATCTTCTATTCGTTCATGGTGCCGCTCGTCGGCGGCCGTCGCTGGACGGCGATCTCGACGGCCTCGCTGTTGATCCCCGCCATCGGTATCGGTTTCGCGGTGCAGGACAACACCACCACCTATCCGACCATGCTCGGGCTCGCGTTGCTGTGCGGCCTGGGCGGCGGCAACTTCAGTTCGAGCATGGCGAACATCAGCTTCTTCTTTCCGAAGGAGCGCAAGGGCTCGGCGCTCGGCGTCAACGCGGGACTCGGCAACCTGGGGGTGTCGGTCGTGCAGTTCCTGAGTCCGCTGGTGGTCACCGCCGGCATCTTCGGCATCTTTGCCGGCGACCCGCAAAGCGTCGTCAAGGCCGGACAGACCACGCTCGTGTGGACGCAGAACGCCGCCTTCGTGTGGGTGCCGTGGATCGCCCTGGCGTCGCTCGCCGCATGGTTCGGCATGAACGATCTCGCGGAAGCAAAGGCGTCGTTCGCCGAACAGGCGGTGATCTTCCGGCGCAAGCACAACTGGCTGATGTGCGTGCTGTACCTCGGCACCTTCGGCTCGTTTATCGGCTATGCGGCGGGCTTTCCGCTGCTGATCAAGAGCCAGTTCCCCGGTGTGAATCCGCTCGCCTACGCGTGGCTGGGACCGCTAGTCGGCGCCGCGGTGCGCCCCTTCGGCGGCTGGCTCGCCGACAAGCTGGGCGGTGCGCGCGTCACGCTGTGGAACTTCGTCGTGATGGCATGCGCGGTGGGCGGCGTGCTGATGTTCCTGCCCAGCGGTGCCTCGGCGGGCAGCTTCGCGGGTTTCTTCGGCAGCTTTCTCGTGCTGTTCCTGACCACGGGCATCGGCAACGGCTCGACGTTCCGCATGATCCCGGTGATCTTTCTCACCTCGAAGCTGCGCGAGGTCGACCCGGCGAACCGCGAAGCGGTGCAGCGCGCGACGCGGGAAGGCAACACCGAGGCCGCGGCCACGCTGGGATTTTCCGCGGCGATGGCGGCCTACGGCGGCTTCTTCATCCCCAAGAGCTATGGCAGCGCCATCGCCCTCACCGGCGGCCCTCAAGCGGCGCTGTACGTGTTCATCGCCTTCTATCTCGTGTGCATCGCCGTGACGTGGTGGCACTACGCCCGCCGCAACGCGCCGATGCCCTGCTGAAACCGGAGCCTGTTCCATGAGCCATTTTCTCGACCGACTGACCCACTTCGCGCTCCCCAAAGAGCAGTTCGCGGACGGTCACGGCGTCACCACGGGCGAAGACCGCACGTGGGAAGACACTTACCGTAATCGCTGGGCCCACGACAAGATCGTGCGCAGCACGCACGGCGTGAACTGCACGGGCTCCTGTTCATGGAAGATCTATGTGAAGGGCGGCATCGTCACGTGGGAAACGCAGCAGACCGATTACCCGCGCACCCGCTGGGACATGCCCAATCATGAACCGCGCGGCTGCGCGCGCGGCGCGTCGTACTCGTGGTATCTGTACAGCGCGAACCGCGTGAAATACCCGATGGTGCGCGGACGCCTGCTCGAACGCTGGCGCGCCGCCTTGAAGGCGCAGGGCGATCCGGTCGCGGCGTGGGCCTCGATCGTCGAGAACGCCGAGGCGCGGCGCGATTATCAAAAGGTGCGCGGCATGGGCGGCTTCGTGCGCAGCAGTTGGGACGAGGTGAACCGGATCGTCGCCGCCGCCAATGTCTATACGATCAGGAAGCACGGCCCCGATCGCATCATCGGCTTCTCGCCGATTCCCGCGATGAGCATGGTCAGCTATGCGGCAGGCAGCCGCTACCTGAGCCTGATCGGCGGCGTCTGCATGAGCTTCTACGACTGGTACTGCGATCTGCCGCCGGCCAGTCCGCAAATCTGGGGCGAGCAGACCGACGTGCCGGAATCGGCGGACTGGTACAACTCGTCCTACATCATCGCGTGGGGCAGCAATGTTCCGCAAACGCGCACGCCCGATGCGCACTTCTTCACCGAGGTCCGCTACAAGGGCACGAAAACCGTCGCGGTGACGCCCGACTACAGCGAAGTGGCGAAGCTCTCCGACCTCTGGCTGCATCCGCGGCAGGGAACCGATGCGGCGCTCGCGATGGCGATGGGTCACGTCGCGCTCAACGAGTTCTACTTCAAGACGCGCAGCGAATACTTCGACGGCTACGCGCGGCGCTACACCGACCTGCCCATGCTCGTGATGCTCAAGGCGCACACGCTGCCGGACGGGCGCGAGACCCTGGTGCCGGACCGCTATCTGCGCGCGAGCGACTTCAACGGCAAGCTCGGGCAATCGAACAATCCCGAATGGAAAACCATCGCGTTCGACACGAACGGGCGTGCCGTGCTGCCCAACGGTTCGATCGGTTTTCGCTGGGGCGCGGAAGGCGGCGAGGACGCCGGCAAGTGGAATCTGGAGGACAAGGAAGCGCGTCACGGCGAGGCGGCCACGCTCAAGCTCTCGGTGCTGGAAGACGGCTCGCAACCGTATGAGATCGTCGATATCGCCCTGCCCTACTTCGGCGGCGTTGCGTCACCGCATTTCACCGCCAATGAACTGAACGGACAGATCAATCACGTCAAGGCGCCGGCGGTGCGCCTGCGTCTCGGCAAGGAAGGCGACACGCGCGAAGCGCTGGTCGCCACCGTGTTCGATCTGCAAGCGGCGCAGTACGGGATCGACCGCGGCCTCGGCAGCGGCGCGGCCAGTTACGACGACAATGCCGCGTACACCCCGGCCTGGGCGGAGTCGATCACCGGCGTGCCGCGCGATCAGATCGTCACCGTGGCGCGCGAATTCGCCGCCAACGCGGACAAGACGCACGGCCGCTCGATGGTGATCATCGGCGCGGCCATGAATCACTGGTATCACGCCGACATGAACTATCGCGGCGTAATCAACCTGTTGATGATGTGCGGCTGCATCGGCCAGAGCGGCGGCGGCTGGGCGCACTACGTCGGCCAGGAAAAGCTGCGCCCGCAAACCGGCTGGACCGCGCTCGCCTTCGCGCTGGACTGGATCCGTCCGCCGAGGCAGATGAACGGCACGAGCTTTTTCTACGCGCACACCGACCAGTGGCGCTACGAAAAGCTGAACATGGAGGAAATCGCTTCGCCGCTCGCGGACAAGCGTCTCTATGGCGGCAGCATGATCGACTACAACGTGCGTGCGGAGCGCATGGGCTGGCTGCCCAGCGCACCGCAGTTGAAAACCAATCCCTTGCAGGTGGCGAAGCAGGCGGCCGAGCACGGCATGGAAGCGAACGACTATGTCGTGCAGGGGCTGCGCGACGGCAGCTTGCAGATGAGCTGCGAAGATCCCGATGCGCCGCAAAACTGGCCGCGCAACATGTTCGTGTGGCGCTCGAACCTGCTCGGCTCGTCGGGCAAGGGCCATGAGTATTTTTGCAAGCATCTGCTCGGGACGGAAAACGGCGTGCAGGGCAAGGACCTGGGCCGCGACGACGCGCGCCCTGTCGAGGTCGAATGGCACGACGAGGCGCCGGAGGGCAAGCTCGATCTTCTGGTGACGCTGGACTTCCGCATGAGCACGACCTGCCTGTATTCGGACATCGTCCTGCCGACCGCCAGCTGGTACGAGAAAAACGACCTCAATACGAGCGACATGCACCCGTTCATTCACCCGCTTTCGGCGGCGGTCGATCCGGTTTGGCAGGCCCGTTCCGACTGGGAAATCTACAAGGGTTTCGCGAAGGCTTTCAGCGAGGTCTGCGTGGGTCATCTCGGCGTCGAGCGCGATGTCGTACTGACGCCGTTGATGCACGATTCGCCGGCGGAACTCGCGCAACCCTTCGAGGTGAAGGAGTGGAAGAAAGGCGAATGCGATCTCATCCCCGGCAAGACGGCGCCGCAGATCGCCGTGGTGGAGCGCGACTACCCGAACGTCTTCAAGCGCTTCACCGCGCTCGGTCCGTTGATGAACCAGATCGGCAACGGCGGCAAGGGTATTGCGTGGAAAACCGAAACCGAGGTGACGCAACTCGGCCAGTTGAATGGCCTCACCCAGGACGACGGCCCGACCAAAGGCATGCCGCGCATCGTCACCGATATCGACGCCTGCGAAGTGATCCTGCAGCTTGCGCCTGAAACGAATGGTCATGTGGCGGTAAAAGCCTGGGAAGCGCTGTCGAAAGCCACCGGCCGCGAGCACAAGCATCTCGCGCTCTATCGCGAGGACGAGAAGATCCGCTATCGCGACGTGCAGGCGCAGCCCCGCAAGATCATCAGTTCGCCGACCTGGAGCGGCATCGAAAGCGAAACGGTCAGCTATAACGCCGGCTACACCAACGTTCACGAACTGATTCCATGGCGCACGCTGACCGGACGCCAGCAGTTCTACCAGGATCATCCGTGGATGATCGCGTTCGGCGAGGCCTTCTCGAGCTACCGTCCGCCGGTGGATCTGAAGGCGACGGGCGGCATGCATCACGTCAAGCCCAACGGTCACCCGGAGATCGTCCTGAACTTCATCACGCCGCACCAGAAGTGGGGCATTCACAGCACCTACAGCGACAACCTGCTGATGCTCACGCTGAATCGCGGCGGCCCCGTGATCTGGCTCAGCGAAGACGACGCGAAGCGCGCCGGTGTCGAGGACAACGACTGGGTCGAGCTGTTCAACATCAACGGCGCGATTGCGGCGCGCGCGGTGGTCAGCCAACGGGTCAATTCCGGCATGGTGCTGATGTATCACGCACAGGAAAAGATCATCAATACGCCGGGTTCGGAGATTACAGGGATACGCGGCGGCATTCACAACTCGGTCACCCGGATCGTGCTCAAGCCCACCCACATGATCGGCGGCTATGCGCAACTGAGCTACGGGTTCAACTACTACGGGACGATCGGCACCAACCGCGACGAATTCGTCGTGGTCCGCAAGATGAAAGACGTCGACTGGCTGGATACCCCACGCGGCGACAAACTCGCGCGCGCCTATCAGTCCCAGGGCGAGAACCCCTGATCGATCGCCGGTCCCAAGGAGCCAAATCATGAAAATACGCGCACAGATCGGCATGGTGCTGAACCTGGACAAATGCATCGGCTGTCATACCTGCAGCGTGACCTGCAAGAACGTGTGGACGAGCCGGCCGGGCGTGGAATACGCCTGGTTCAACAATGTCGAAACGAAGCCGGGCATCGGCTACCCGAAAGAATGGGAGAACCAGGACAAATGGAACGGCGGCTGGGTGCGCCACGCCGATGGTTCGATCGCGCCGCGCCAGGGCGCGAAGTGGAAACTGCTGATGCGCATCTTCGCCAATCCGAACCTGCCGCAGATCGACGACTACTACGAGCCCTTCACGTTCGACTACGACCATTTGCAGAGCGCGCCGGAAATGAAAGCGGCGCCGACCGCCAGGCCGCGCAGCCTGATTACCGGTCAGCGCATGGAGAAGATCGTCTGGGGGCCGAACTGGGAAGAAATTCTCGGCGGCGAGTTCAGCAAGCGCAGCAAGGACCGCAATTTCGACGACATCCAGAAGGACATCTACGGCCAGTTCGAAAACACCTTCATGATGTATCTGCCGCGCCTGTGCGAGCACTGCCTGAACCCGGCATGCGTCGCATCGTGCCCGTCCGGCTCGATCTACAAGCGCGAGGAAGACGGCATCGTGCTGATCGACCAGGACAAGTGCCGCGGCTGGCGCATGTGCGTGAGCGGCTGTCCGTACAAGAAAATCTACTACAACTGGAAGAGCGGCAAGGCCGAGAAATGCATCTTCTGCTATCCGCGTATCGAGGCCGGACAGCCGACGGTGTGCTCCGAAACCTGCGTCGGACGCATCCGCTATCTCGGCGTGCTGCTGTACGACGCGGACCGCATCGAACAGGCCGCGAGCGTCGAGCACGACAAGGACTTGTACGAGGCGCAGCTCGGCATCTTTCTCGACCCGCACGATCCTGAAGTGATCGAACAGGCCCGCAAGGACGGCATACCGGAGAACTGGCTCGACGCCGCGCGCGCGAGCCCGGTCTACAAGATGGCGGTCGACTGGAAAGTGGCGTTGCCGTTGCACCCCGAATACCGCACGCTGCCGATGGTCTGGTATGTGCCGCCGCTCTCGCCGATCACCGCTGCCGCGAACGCGGGCCACGTGAGCGCCAACGGCGAAATCCCCGACGTGAACCAGTTGCGCATTCCGGTCAAATATCTCGCGAACCTGTTTACCGCGGGCGACACGAAACCCGTGGTGCGCGCGCTCGAACGGATGCTCGCCATGCGCGCCTATCAGCGCGGCAAACAGGTGGACGGCTGGGAAAACCACGCCGCGCTGCAACAGGTAGGTCTCAGCACCCAGGAAGTGGAAGACATGTACCGCACGATGGCGATCGCCAATTACGAAGACCGTTTCGTGATTCCGACCACGCACCGCGAGTATGCGGAGAACGCCTTCAACGTGCGCGGCGGTTGCGGGTTCAGCTTCGGCAACGGCTGCTCCGATGGGGTGACGGAAACGAGCCTGTTCGGCAGCGAGAAGAAGCGCACCATTCCCATCAAGGCCGAGGTCTGAACGATGTCCACTCAAGCCCTTCATTCCGCCGCGCATGCCACGACGCTACGCGTGCTCGCGCATCTGCTCGACTATCCCGACGCGGCGCTGCGTGAACATCTACCCGACCTGCGCGCGGCCTTGCACGGACAGCGCACGCTGAGTGCCGCGCGGCTCGCCGAACTCGATGCGTTGATCGATCAGCTTCTGCACGCCACGGGCTTCGACGCCGAGGCCGCCTACGTCGACCTCTTCGATCGGGGACGCGGCACCGCGCTGCACCTGTTCGAGCACGTTCACGGCGATTCGCGCGACCGCGGCCCGGCGATGATCGATCTGCTCAAGACCTATGAGGAAGCGGGACTCTATCTCGCCTCCGGCGAACTGCCGGACCACCTGACCGTGGTGCTGGAATACGCGTCGACGCAACCGCCGCTAGCGGCCGCCGATTTTCTGCGGGAGATCGCGCACATCCTGCGCAGCATCTTCAGCGCGTTGACGAGGCGCGAGAGCGCCTACGCCTGCGTGCTGGCCGCGCTGCTCGATCTGGCCGGCGAACCGACGAAGCTCGTCGAGGTGGCCGCCGAGCCCTTGCTCGATGAGACGTGGAGCGAGCCCGCCGCCTTTGGCGGCTGTTCATCCGAGGGGCAACGCAGTCCCGGCGAATCGCAACCCGTGCGTATCGTCAGAACGCCACGCCAGCCGGAACATGGTCAACCCGGTCAACCCGGTCAATCCGCGCATGGAGCGTCCACATGAATATCGCCGCGCACACCTTCTTCTTCAGCGTCTATCCGTACATTTGCCTCGCCGTGTTCCTGCTGGGCAGTCTCGCGCGCTTCGACCGCGATCAGTACACGTGGAAGAGCGATTCGTCGCAGCTTCTGCGCGCGGGCCAATTGCGCTGGGGAAGCAACCTGTTTCACATCGGCATCCTGTTCCTGCTGTTCGGGCACACGGTGGGCCTGCTGACGCCGCATTTCCTCTACGAGCCGTTCATCAGCGCGCAGCACAAGCAACTGCTGGCGATCATTTCGGGCGGGACGGCCGGCCTCATCTGCTTCGCCGGTCTGAGCGTGCTGCTGCACCGGCGCATCTTCGATCCGCGCATCCGTCTCACGAGCCGGCGGACCGATCTGGCGATTCTCGTGATTCTCTGGGTGCAACTCTGCCTCGGCCTGCTCACGCTGCCCTACTCGTTCGCCGACCGGGGCGATGCGCATACCATGCTGGCGCTCGCCGACTGGGCGCAGCGCATCGTGACGTTCCGCCCCGACGCAAGCGGCCTGCTCGCGGTCGAGTGGCCGTTCAAGGTGCATATCGTGCTCGGCATGACGATCTTCCTGCTGTTCCCGTTCAGCCGGCTGGTCCATGTGTGGAGCGGCTTCGCATCGGTCGCGTACCTGGTGCGCCCTTATCAACTGGTGCGCTCGCGGCGCCTGAACGTGCCGGCCGGTCATCAACAGCCGCGTCGCCGAATCTGACTCGCAGGAGGATCGAAACATGCAAGAGAATCTGTCCGCCGTCGCAACCGTCAATGGGATTGCGCTGCATGGCGGTGGCGACATGCTGTCCGCCGAGGATTTACGCCAGCGTGCGTGCATCGAACTGCTGCGCCAGTCCGCCATCGAGGCAGGTCTGCTCGCCGCGGACGACCCGCTGCCCACCGACGGCGCCATCAGCGTCGCCGCCTCCGAGGCGATCGACGCCTTGCTGGAGCGCGCATTGCAATTGCCTGAACCGACCGGGGACGCCTGCCGCCGCTACCATGCCGCGCATCGAAACCGCTACGCCGTCGGCGAGCGGGTGCGTGCGCGTCATGTGTTGTTCGCCGTCACGCCCGGCGTCGATATCGGCGCGCTGCGCAAGCGCGCCGAAGCGTGCCTGCTGGATCTGCGCTGCGACGATGCGGCAGCCGACGACCGCTTCGCCCGCGTGGCGCGGGATCTGTCGAACTGTCCGAGCGGCGGCGCGGGCGGAGACCTCGGATGGCTGCGCGCCGACGAATGCGCGCCCGAGCTCGCCAAAGCACTGTTCGGCCGACCGGACATCGGCGTATTGCCGCAACTCGTGCACAGCCGCTTCGGCCTGCACGTGGTCGAGGTCATGGAGCGGGACGCCGGCGCCGTGCCCGCCTTCGAGGCGGTGCGCGAGGCGGTCGCGCAGGCGCTGCGCCAGCAGACCTTCGCCACGGCGCTGCGCCAGTACGTCAGCGTGCTCGCGGGCCGGGCCGCTATCGCGGGCGTGGACCTCGATGCCGCGGCCACGCCCCTCGTCCAGTAGTCTTTTCAGTATTCGTCGGACTGTCGCGGTTATGGCGGTTGTGCCGGCTCTGCATTTCGCCGGAGGAGCGGCATGCCGTTGATCGACTTCTATCCGCTGCTTAAATTCAGCCATGTCTCGCTGGTGGGTTGCAGCGGCGCGTTTTTCGCGGTGCGCGGCGCGGCCGTGCTGACGGGCCGGGGCTGGCCGATGCGCAGTCACTGGCGAATCCTCAGCTATGTCATCGACTCGCTGTTGCTGGCCGCCGGCGTCACGCTGTGGCTCATGCTGCGCCTGAACCCCGCGCGCGACGTGTGGCTCGGCGCGAAGCTTCTGCTGCTCCTGCTATACATCGTGGCCGGTTCGCTCGCCGTCAAGCGCGGACACACGATGGTCGTGCGCGGCGCCTTCTACGGAGGCGCGATCAGCCTGTACCTGCTGATCGCGTCGATTGCGCTCACGCACGATCCGCTCGGTTTGCTGGGGCGCTGGTAGTCGTGATTTCCTTTCCGGTTCTCCGCGCATCGCCCGGCGCGGGGTTTCGCAAAAGCATCGACGAAGGCGGCGCGACGTCTCGCCATGCCGGAACCGTGGAACACGCTTCGAATTGATCTGGATCAGTTCTTTCAGGTGCACCGCCGGTGACTATATCGCCTAAGCTTTCGGGCGCTGGGCGAGCCCGTTTCAACCGTCTGGAGCGATCCAGGAACCCACATGAGCAGATTCCGGACACTCGCCGCCAAGCTCGGCATCATCGGCGGCACGCTGCTGCTGGTGGCGTTCGCTTCCATCGGCTACACGCTCTGGGCAAGCTGGCAACTGGAGGGCGGCGCGGCCGCCGTCAACGAAGCGGGACGCATGCGCATGCAAACGTGGCGGCTCGCGCAGACGCTTGCGCGTGGCGACACGCTGTTGGCGAAGACGCAGGTCGACCAGTTCGAGCAAAGCGTCGCCCTGTTGCGCGACGGCGATCCATCGCGGCCCTTGCTCGTGCCGCGCGATGCGGGCTCGACGGCCGCCTTCGCCGACGTGCAGCGCACCTGGCAAATAGTACGGGCGGCATGGACCGCCTCGCCCGCGCCGGACCCGAGCGAGGCCGCGAAGCAGGCCGCGAAGCAGGCCGAGGCCTTTGTCGGACACATCGACGTGCTCGTCTCCGCGATCGAAGTGCGCCTCGCCTATCTGACCACCATCCTGAACCTGCTGCAGGTTCTCATGGTCGGCCTGACCATCGCCAGTGCGGTAACGCTGCTCTACTCGGCGTATCTGTTCGTCTTCAATCCGCTTGAGCGGCTCAGATCCGGCCTCACGCGCGTGCGCGAAGGCGATCTGTCGGCGCGGATCGCGGTGGAGTCGAGCGACGAGTTCGGCGCCGTCTCGGAAGGCTTCAACCAGATGACGGAAACCTTGCAGGAGCTCTACCAGAATCTCGAAGTCAAGGTCGAAGAGAAGACGGTGCGGCTCGCCGCACAGCATGCGCGATTGACCGCGCTGTACGAAGCGAGCGCGTTCGCGGCGCACGCTTCGACGCTCGATGAACTGGCCGATGGTTTCGCGAGGCAGGTGAGACACGCCGCGAAGGCGGATGCATCGGCGATTCGCTGGTCCGACGAAGCGAACCTGCGCTATCTGCTGGTGGCGTCGGACGGCCTGCCCCGTCACGTGATCGACCGCGAACACTGTATTCCGACGGGCGATTGCCATTGCGGCCAGGCCGTGGCCCACGCGGACACGCGCGTGATCCCGATCCGGCTGGACGGTGCGGGACTGCTGCGCGACTGCGGACAAGCGGGCTTCACGACCGTCATCAGCGTTCCCGTGCAACTGCAGGACCGCATGATCGGCGAGATGGATCTGTTCTACCGCGCCCCCACCGCGCTCAGTGGCGAAGACCGCACGTTGCTGGAGACGATGGCGAGCCATCTCGCTGTCGCGATCGAAGGGCTCAGGGCCGGCGCGCTCGAACGTGAAGCCGCCGTCGCCGCGGAGCGAAGCCTGCTCGCGCGGGAAATGCACGACTCCATCGCGCAAAGCCTCGCCTTCATGAAAATCCAGACCGCCCTGCTGCGCGGCGCGCTCAAGGACGCCGACGCATCGCGCACGGAACGCACGATCGGTGAGCTCGAGGCCGGCATTCACGAAAGCCTCTCCGACGTGCGGGAATTGCTGATGCACTTCCGTACCCGCACCAACGCCGAGGACATCGTTCCCGCGCTGCAAACCACCCTGAAAAAGTTCGAGCACCAGACGGGGCTGATCACGCATCTGTCAATCGAAGGTACGGGTGTTCCGTTGCCCGCCGACGTGCAAGTGCAGGTGTTGCATGTCGTGCAGGAAGCGCTGTCCAACGTGCGCAAGCATGCGCACGCGCGCGAGGTATGGCTGGACGTCCAGCAGACGCCGCAGTGGCGGGTGGAAGTCCGGGACGACGGCTGCGGCTTCGCGACGGAGGCCACCGCCCAGGACGAAACACATGTGGGCTTGCGCATCATGCATGAACGGGCCGAGCGCATCGGCGCCGACGTCGACATTGCGTCGGTGCCGGGCTCGGGCACCTGCATCGTGCTGACGCTACCCGAACGCAGGAGACTGGCAGCATGACCGAACATAAACAGATTCGCGTTCTCGTGGTCGACGACCACTCGCTTTTCCGGCGTGGCGTGATTGCGCTGCTGACGATCGATTCGCGATTCGTCGTGGTGGCCCAGGCCGGCGATGCCGGTGAAGCCTATCGACGCGCCGCCGAGACGCAACCGGATGTCATTCTTCTCGACAATCATCTGCCGGGCGTGAATGGCGTGGACGCAATCGCGGGATTGAGGGAAGCGGCGCCGCGGGCTCAGGTGCTGATGCTGACTGTCAGCGAGGACGAACGCGATCTGGCTGCCGCGCTGCGCGGCGGCGCGCGCGGCTATCTGCTCAAGACGGTGGACAGCGACGGCATGGCCGCCGCGATCGTCAGAACGATGGCGGGCGGATCGGCGATCAGCCCCGAGATGACCGGCAAGCTGGTGACCGCGTTTCAGTCGCTGCAAAGCGCAGCAAAGGTGGATGAAGCATCGGCCGAGCAGGATCCGATTCATAGCCTGTCCGCGCGCGAGGACGAAATTCTTGGCTATATCACGCGGGGCAAGACCAATAAGGAAATCGCGCGAGCGCTGAACATTGCCGAAGCGACGGTGAAGATCCATGTGCAGCACATCCTGCGAAAGTTAAAGCTCAGTTCGCGCGTGCAAGCGGCAGCCTATGCGGTCGCCCGGGCAGCCTGATCGCGGCGCGTGTGGGACATGCAGACACGCGCGCGTTCCTCGGGAATTCGCGGCGATCTCATCACTTCCTGACGGCCTCCGGGCCATGCGGAAATCAGCGTCTACGACGCTTCGACGTGTCCACCTGAGTCATGTCAACAATCTCAGCGTGGGAACACGAAATCCGAACGGAACGCGCTTTAAGATGTGCGCAAGGTCTATCTTTGGAGAAGCATGATGAAGATCGGTGAACCCGCTTCATTGAATGCGTCGCGCGATGCCGACGTTCTGCCGGTTCTGCGGCTCGGCTTTCGGCCGTTCTATCTGGGCGGCGCCGGCTTTGGCGTCATCGCCGTCGTGCTGTGGCTGCTCGCGCTGCACGGCTATCCCGTCGCGGGCCGCTCGACCGTGATGAACGGGATGATGTGGCATGTCCACGAAATGATCTTCGGCTTCGTCGCCGCGATCGTCGTCGGCTTTCTGCTCACGGCGGTACGCGCGTGGACCTCGCTCGATACGCTGCGGGGGCCGTCGCTCGGATGGCTTTGGCTGCTGTGGGCCGGCGGCCGCGTGCTGATGTGGTTCGGCCCGCAGCCGCTCGCCGCGCTAATCGACACCGCTTTCTTGCCTGTTACCGCCGTCGTGCTGCTGCGCGTGCTGCTCGTCGCCCGCAATCGCCGCAATCTGTTTCTGCCCGTGGCGCTGGCCGCGCTCGGCTTGCTGAATGGACTTTTCCACTGGTGGCTGGGGCACGGCCGCGCGGACCTCGCGTTGCGCGCCGCGTATGCGGCAACCGGACTCGCGATCATGTTCGTGACGGTCATCGCCGGACGCGTGATTCCGATGTTCACGATGAACGCGATGCCTGGATTCTCGGCGAAACGCTGGAAGTTCGTTGAAATGCTCGCCACGCCCACCGTCATCGTGGCGTTGCTCGCGGATGCCCTCGCCGCGCCCTCCGCGTTGATTGTCGCCAGCGCCGGAATCGCAGCCGCGGTCCACGCGGCGAGAATCGCGGGCTGGCATTCGTGGCGGGTCCTTTCACGGCCGATTCTCTGGATTCTTCACGCAGCCTATGCATGGATTCCCGTCGGCCTCGTGATGCTCGCCCTGGCGGCAATGGGCATCGTGCCGCACTCTCTTGCGACTCATGCGCTAACGGTCGGGGCCATGGGATGCGCGATCATCGCGATGATCACGCGCACGGCGCTCGGTCATACAGGGCGCATGCTCGTCGCGGGCCGCGCGGAGATCGCGAGCTACTGGCTGATGATCGCGGCCGCCCTTCTGCGTGTCTTTGGGCCGTGGTTAGCCAATAGTGCAACCGCCGCGTGGGTCGACGCAGCAGGCGTGTGCTGGGCCGCGGCGCTGGTCGTTTACCTGCTCAAATACGTGCCTTATCTGACTTCACCACGTGTGGATGGAAAGCCCGGTTGACATGCGTCCTCCGGCCATTGGCATGCGACAAAATGCACGTCGATCATCGGATCGAAACAACTACTATGAATATACGTTTATTGAAGCCGATGATTCCGGTTTCGGCCGGGTTCCAGTGGCGCTCGTCGACGGCGTGCCGATGCGCGCGGTCGAACACTGCCACGTTCGGCTTCAATGAGATTCCTTGTCTTCGAGGAGAAGCCCATGCTCAGTCCGCATGAAGTTGCCGCGCTCATTCTGGTCGGGAGCGCAACCGATCACCATGACCTGAGTCACGCCGACCTCGAAGTACTACTCGAACGCCGGCTCGCCACGTTCGAACAGATCGCGCCGAACACGCGGCGCGTTCACTTGACCGAACATGGGCAAGCGATCCTGCAAGCGGTGGCGCGGTATGGACTCCATTGATCTTGATGGTTTGGCTCCCTACGGAGATCGATCCTGACAATGTCGCTCGATGCTGGTTCTCTAGATCAGCTTCGAATAGGATGACGCGGTCGGCTGGCCGAGATACCGGTCAAACACCATTCCAATGGCGCGCACGAACAGACGTCCTTTTGCCGTAACCGAGATTCCATGCGCATCCGTTTTCAACAGTCCGGCTTCCTCGTAGGGTTGCAGCCTCGCCAGTTCATGCGAAAAATACTGGGCAAAATCGATTCCGTGAACCCGATTGATCCGGTCGAAGTCTAGCGGCATGCTGCACATCAGCGTCATGATGACTTCCCGGCGCAGAAGATCGTCGGCGCTCAGCGCTCGTCCTTTTTCAACGGGCAATCGCCCTTCTTCCAGATGCTGATAGTACGTTTGCAGGGAGCGCGTCGACTGGCTGTAGGAACTGCCGACCTTCCCGATAGCGGATACGCCAAAACCAATCAGATCGCATTCCGCCCTGGTGGTATAGCCCTGGAAATTGCGATGCAAGCTTTTGTTTTGTAGCGCGCGACTCAGTTCGTCTTCCGGCTTTGCAAAATGATCGAGGCCGATGTAAACATATCCGGCCTCGAGGAGCCGTCGCGTGGACAGGGCGAATATGCCCAAACGCTCTTCCGCCGAGGGCAACTCGCTATCGACTATCAGCCGTTGCGCCTTGAACCGTTGTGGCAGGTGCGCATAGTTGTACAGCGCGATACGGTCCGGCGACAAACGAATGATGTGGTCGAGCGTGCTATTGAAACTCGCAAGCGACTGTCGCGGCAGGCCATAGATGAGATCGACATTCACCGACTGGAAGCCCGCATCGCGGCTTGCGGCCAGCGCCTTCTCCACCATGCCGAGCGGCTGGATGCGATTCACCGCCTGCTGGACCGCAGGATCGAAATCCTGCACGCCGAAGCTCGTGCGGTTGAATCCCAGAGCGGCCAATGCGGACAGCGTGGCGCCATCCACGGTGCGGGGGTCGATTTCCACACCGAGTTCGGCCTCCGGTGCGAAATCGAAATGGCCTCGCAGCATATCCATTAGCTGCGCGAGTTCCGCGAGACTGAAAAACGTCGGTGTACCTCCACCTAGATGCAATTGCTGCGTGCGGCGGTCGCGGCCCAGATGCGGCACGACCAGATCCATCTCCCGGCCGAGATAGCGCAGATATTCCGCCGCCCTGCCGTGGTCGCGGGTGATGATCTTGTTGCAGGCGCAGAAGTAACACAGCGACTCGCAAAACGGCAGGTGCACGTAGATCGACAGCGGCGGATTGCTGGCGGCCTCGGCTCGTTCGCCCAGGTACGTTCGGTAGGACCGTTCGTCGAAATCGCTCGTGAACCGGTCAGCCGTCGGGTAGGACGTGTAACGCGGACCCAGATTGTCAAACCGGCGAATCAGCGTTTCGGAGATCTCGATGTCGAGGGCGGAGCCGGCATGGGGCAGCGGCGCGTTCACGGGAGCATTCCCCTCTCTGGAGGTTGTGGCATATCGATTCCTGTTGACGGGAACATATCCGCACATACGGCATGTGCGGCAATCGTTGCCTGATTGTCCGGTCTGGAATCTGGACAGCCTTGATTTATGTCAGCGAAGGGCGGTTCCGGCAACGCTGCTGCTCTACTCGTCGTCGCCGCTGTCGTGTGGAAGCGCGAGGCGGACGAAGATATAGAATTTTTCTACAGCTTGCGTGCAAGCGTGCCGCCCGCGCGTACGTGGTGGATCCGAAAGGTTTAGCGGTTTGATTCCGCCGCGAAATGCGCGAGGACGTCTCGCAGCACGATGGCCTGGTTATGCTCCTCGTCCTTCGCGCCGTACACGAGCGTAATGGGTTGTCCCTTCGCATCAGCCAGGAGCGACCGCATGCGTTCTCGAAGTTCTTCAGCATCGAGTTCGTGCCGATAGCGTTGCTGGAAGACTTCCCATCGCTCCGGCTTGTGTCCGAACCATTCGCACAAGGCGGCGCTTGGCGCGATGTCGCGCGCCCATTGGTCGAGCGCCAATCTCTCCTTGCTGCGGCCGCGAGGCCAGAGCCGATCCACGAGGACGCGATAGCCATCATCCTGCGTCGCCTCCTCATACGCCCTCTTGATGAAAATCCTCAACCCTTCGCGGTTCGAATGCGGCATTCCTTGCTCCGTTCGAATAGGTGTGTCCATACAGATTACCCGGCTCGTCTCAGATCATGTTCGTATGAGTTGCGCGATCCTCTCGTGCAACATCGGAAGCACTTCGCTTTCGAACCACGCATGCCGTTGAAACCACGGCTGGTTGCGTGGCGACGGGTGCGGTAGCGGAACGAAGGCCGGCGCGTATTCGCGCCATGCCCTGACCGTTTCAGTCAGCGA
The DNA here is from genome assembly GCF_003330825.1 of Paraburkholderia terricola. Classification (NCBI taxonomy): domain Bacteria; kingdom Pseudomonadati; phylum Pseudomonadota; class Betaproteobacteria; order Burkholderiales; family Burkholderiaceae; genus Paraburkholderia; species Paraburkholderia terricola. Next base: position 1,779,924 of record NZ_CP024941.1, on the reverse strand, counting down.
AGCCTTGCGGCGGGCGCCGAGAAAATGCCGTTGCGCATACTGGCCGATGAGCAAGGTCAATTGAATGTCCGGCAGTTTTCCCAGCAGACTGTCCAGCCAGAGTTGCGCACACTCGCGACGCGGCGGCTTGTCACCGCCGTTGCCCCGTCCCGGATAACAGAATCCCATCGGAATGATCGCGAAGCGCGACTCGTCGTGAAATGTGGCGGCGTCGATTCCGAGCCAGTTTCGAAGGCGGTCGCCGCTCGCGTCATCCCACGGAATGCCCGATGCGTGCACGCGCGCGCCCGGCGCCTGTCCGACGATCAGAATGCGCGCGTCGGCCCCGGCTCGCACGATCGGGCGAGGACCGAGCGGCAGGTGCGGCGCACATGCCCGGCAGGCACGCACGTCAGCCAGAAGCGAATCGAGCGAGGAACACGAGTCTTTGTTCATTGTGCGGCCACGTCATTTCCAGATTGGCGTGATGCATGGCGTTTGCCACGCGTATTGCAGTAGCATACGTCGCGCGATGCTGCGGACTGGAGACGCCCGGTCACACCCGCTGATGCCGGATCTGATCGCATATCGTCGAGCCCGCGGCCGTAAGTATTCGATATGGTCGATGCAACGATCATCATCGGGATCATTCATCGTGACGGGAATCGACTCCGCTATCGGCGTGGTCCGCGCCGGCATTCAACGGACCATCGCGAGATCCAGCGACGACAAAAAACCCGCGGAGCCAATAGCCACGCGGGTTTTAGAGTACTGCAGCGGATAGATCGCGACTTGGTCGGCGCGAATCGCGAAACGGTATGGTGGGTGCTGAGAGGCTCGAACTCCCGACCTACGCCTTGTAAGGGCGCCGCTCTACCAACTGAGCTAAGCACCCGCTTCGCTATTCATTACTTCCGTAGGCTGCCTGATTTTACAAAACCTCAAGCAGCGAGCCCGCTAGTTTAGCGCATCCTTCAGGGCTTTGCCAGGCCTAAATTTGGGAACCTTGGCTGCCTTTATCTTGATGGCGTCACCGGTGCGCGGATTGCGCCCTGTGCGCGCCGTACGCTTACCGACCGCGAAGGTGCCGAAACCGACCAACGTCACTGAACCGCCCTTCTTCAACGTACCTTTGACCCCACCGATCACCGCATCGAGCGCACGGCCTGCCGCAGCCTTCGAAATATCGGCCTGCTGTGCAATGTGATCGATCAATTCCGTTTTATTCATTCCAACCCCCGAGAATGTTCATGGCAATCGTGACGGCGCTCTACAGCGCCTGACATCACGCGGGCCGGCGGGCAACGCCGGGCGGACTCATTAGAATTGGCCGAAAGCCTTGTGTCAAGCGGGGTTGAGCCTGATCCGGGCGGTTCTCGAAGCTCACCGAATAAGCGGATTTTGCGTTCGACCGATGCATACGCAACCGTCGGCAGGCGCAACATATCGTTTGCCCAAAAGATGGGAAAGCGTGCGTTCATGAGCCGAGCCGCAGCCTGTTTGGGCAATAAAAAACCCGCGGACAAGTCCGCGGGTTTCTGCTCCACCAACCAGCCTTTCGCTGCTGGCTTTTGCCTTAGTGCTTCACGACTTCCGTCGCGCCGGCGTCTTTGCCGGGCTCCGCCGCAACCGGCGTAGCGGGCTTCGCCTCTTCTTCCGGCAATGCCTCCGGCACACGTTCGAGCGCCAACTCGAGCACCTTGTCGATCCAGCGGACCGGCACGATCTCGATCGCGTTCTTCACGTTGTCCGGAATCTCAGTCAAGTCCTTGACGTTTTCTTCCGGAATCAGCACCAGCTTGATGCCGCCGCGATGCGCCGCCAGCAGTTTTTCCTTCAAGCCGCCGATTGGCAGGACTTCGCCGCGCAACGTGATTTCGCCCGTCATCGCGACGTTGGCGCGCACCGGAATACCGGTCAACACCGACACCAGCGCGGTTGTCATCGCGATACCGGCGGACGGACCGTCCTTCGGCGTCGCGCCTTCCGGCACGTGGATGTGAATGTCCCGCTTCTCGAACGCCTCGTCCTTGACACCCAGACGACGCGAGCGCGAGCGCACCACCGAGCGCGCGGCTTCGACGGATTCCTTCATCACGTCGCCGAGCGAACCCGTGCGGATCACATTGCCCTTGCCCGGCATCACCGCGGCTTCGATGGTCAGCAGATCGCCGCCCACTTCCGTCCACGCGAGACCCGTGACTTGGCCAACCTGGTTTTCCTTGGCGGCCAGACCGAAGTCGTACTTGCGCACGCCGAGGAAAGTGTCGAGGTTGCTGCCGTCGACCTTCACCGCGCCTTCCGCCTTCTTCAGCAGAAGCATCTTCACGACCTTGCGGCAGATCTTCGAAATTTCACGCTCGAGCGAACGCACGCCCGCTTCACGCGTGTAGTAACGAATGATGTCGCGGATCGCGGTTTCCGTTACATCGACCTCGCCTTCCTTGAGGCCGTTGTTCTTCTTCTGCTTGGGCAAAAGATAACGTTGCGCGATGCTGACCTTCTCGTCTTCCGTGTAACCCGACAGACGGATCACTTCCATCCGGTCAAGCAACGGCGGCGGAATGTTCAGCGAGTTCGATGTCGCCACGAACATCACGTCCGACAGATCGAAGTCGACTTCGACGTAGTGATCGGCGAACGTGTGGTTCTGTTCCGGATCGAGCACTTCCAGCAAGGCCGACGACGGATCGCCGCGGAAATCCTGGCCCATCTTGTCGACTTCGTCGAGCAGGAAGAGCGGATTGCGCACGCCGACCTTGGTCAGGCTTTGCAAAATCTTGCCGGGCATCGAACCGATGTACGTGCGACGGTGACCGCGAATCTCGGCTTCGTCGCGCACGCCGCCGAGCGCCATACGCACGAACTTGCGATTCGTGGCGCGAGCGATCGACTGACCCAGCGACGTCTTACCGACACCCGGAGGCCCAACGAGGCACAGGATCGGCGCTTTCACCTTGTCGACACGTTGCTGGACCGCGAGATACTCGAGAATGCGTTCCTTCACTTTCTCGAGACCGAAGTGGTCTTCGTCGAGCACGCGCTCCGCATTCGAGAGGTCATTGTTGACCTTGCTCTTCTTGCGCCACGGCAAGCCGATCAGCGTATCGATGTAGTTGCGCACGACGGTCGCCTCAGCCGACATCGGCGACATCAGCTTGAGCTTCTTCAGTTCGGCGTCGGCCTTCTTCTTGGCTTCCTTCGGCATGCGAGCAGCCGTGATGCGCTTCTCGAGTTCCTCGAGATCCGCACCTTCCTCGCCTTCGCCGAGTTCCTTCTGGATCGCCTTGACCTGTTCATTCAGGTAGTACTCGCGCTGGCTTTTTTCCATCTGGCGCTTCACACGCCCACGGATGCGCTTTTCCACCTGCAGGATGTCGATCTCGGCTTCGAGTTGCGCGAGCAGATGCTCGAGGCGCTCGATCACCGGGAACATTTCGAGGATGTGCTGCTTCTGGTCGAGCTTGAGCGGCAAATGCGCCGCGATGGTGTCGGCCAGACGCCCCGCCTCGTCGATACCCGACAGCGACGTCAGGATCTCGGGCGGGATTTTCTTGTTCAGCTTCACATACTGGTCGAACTGCGACACGATCGCGCGGCGCAGCGCTTCGGTTTCAGCGCTGTCGGCGTGGTCGGGTTCGAGCGGCATGACTTCGCACGAAAACTGCGTTTCCTGTTCTTCGATGGAAAGCGTCTTCGCGCGCTGCAAGCCCTCGACCAGCACCTTGACGGTGCCGTCGGGCAGCTTGAGCATTTGGAGGATGTTGGCAACACACCCTACTTCGTACATGTCCTTTTCGGTCGGCTCATCTTTCGCAGCCGTTTTTTGGGCGACGAGCATGATGTGCTTGCCGCCTTCCATCGCTGCTTCGAGAGCCTTGATCGACTTCGGGCGGCCTACGAAGAGCGGAATCACCATGTGCGGGAAGACGACTACGTCACGCAGCGGGAGCAGCGGGAGCGTAATGCGTTCCGGCGGAAGGAGTTGGGTTCCTGACATTTCATTTCCCCATGAGTGGAATCAGTTCGTTCGATAGGTGAGGCCGGCAGAAAATATTGCAAGCCTCCGCGTGTGGGAAAAGTTCAGTGACTCCGAAGGTTCAGTGACTCCATAGTGAAAACTAGCATCCTGACCACACGATAAACGAAAAAGCCGTTCACGTCGCCATGAACGGCTTTTTGCAGAACCCGAAGCCGATCAGTTCGAACCCGCCACTTTTGGCGCGTCTTCGTAGATCAGCAGCGGTTTGCCGTCACCGTCAATAACATTGTCGTCGATGATAACCTTGCTAACACCTTTCATCTGCGGTAGATCGTACATGACGTCAAGCAACGCCTGTTCCAGGATGGAGCGAAGACCCCGCGCGCCCGTTTTGCGACGGATCGCTTTGCGCGCGACAGCCTGCAACGCGGCCGGACGAATTTCCAGCTCGACGCGCTCCATATTGAACAGCTTGTGATACTGCTTCACCAGTGCGTTCTTGGGTTCGACCAGAATTTTCATCAGCGCCGTTTCATCGAGCTTGCCGAGCGTGGCGACCACCGGCAGGCGGCCAATCAGCTCCGGAATCAGACCGAACTTGATCAGATCTTCCGGCTCCACTTCGCGCAGCACTTCGCCCGCGTCACGGTCCTGCTTGCTCTTCACGCTTGCGCCGAAGCCGATGCCGGTCTTCTCGGTACGATCGACGATGACCTTCTCGAGTCCGTCAAATGCGCCACCGCAAATAAACAGAATGTTGGTGGTGTCGACCTGGATGAAGTCCTGATTCGGATGCTTACGTCCGCCCTGCGGCGGCACCGACGCCATCGTGCCCTCGACCAGTTTGAGCAAAGCCTGCTGCACGCCTTCGCCCGAAACGTCGCGGGTGATGGACGGGTTGTCCGACTTGCGGCTGATCTTGTCGATTTCGTCGATGTAGACAATGCCACGCTGAGCCTTGTCCACTTCGTAATTGCAGTTTTGCAGCAGCTTCTGGATGATGTTCTCGACGTCTTCGCCGACGTAGCCGGCTTCCGTCAGCGTCGTGGCATCGGCAATGACGAACGGGACATTCAGAAGGCGCGCGAGCGTCTGCGCGAGCAGGGTCTTGCCGGAACCGGTCGGGCCGATCAGCAGGATGTTGCTCTTGGACAGCTCGATCTCATCCTTCTTGTCGAGATGCTTGAGGCGCTTGTAGTGGTTGTACACCGCCACCGCGAGGATCTTCTTCGCGCGCTCCTGACCGATCACGTACTGATCGAGGATTTCACGGATTTCCTGCGGACTCGGCAGATCGGACTTGGACAAGCCCGCTTCGATGCCGGCGCCTGCAGCTTCATCGCGGATGATTTCGTTGCACAGGTCGATACATTCATCGCAGATGAACACCGACGGGCCTGCAATCAGTTTTTTGACTTCATGCTGGCTCTTGCCGCAGAACGAGCAATACAACAGCTTCTCGCTGTTAGAACCTTTCTTGTCCGCCATAGATGTGTGAGCCTCCGGACACTCGATTACATGATACGCCGTTTGCCCCCGCCTCGCAGTTGGGCGCGGCAGGGCTAATGAGCCAGATGACGGCGTTTGCCGCAGGCGCTCGGACGAGTCTTGATTATTTCACAACCGGTCCGATGACGATTTTGCCCCATTTCGGAGCAAAATCGCACCGGTTCAAGGACGCTTATGCGCCACCTGATCGACCAGACCGTAAGCTTGCGCGTCATCGCCGGACATGAAATTGTCACGGTCGGTGTCGCGCGCGATACGCTCGACCGGCTGGCCGGTGTGGTGCGCGAGCAGATGATTCAGCCGCTCCTTCAAATACAGAATTTCGCGCGCCTGGATTTCGATGTCCGACGCCTGACCACGCGCGCCGCCCAGCGGCTGGTGAATCATCACCCGCGAATTCGGCAGCGCGAAGCGCTTGCCCTTCGCACCCGCCGCCAGCAGGAACGCGCCCATGCTAGCCGCGAGTCCCATGCACAACGTAGACACGTCCGGCTTGATGAACTGCATCGTATCGTAAATCGCCATGCCGGCCGAAACCGAGCCGCCCGGACTGTTGATGTAGAAGCTGATGTCCTTGTCCGGATTCTCGCTTTCGAGAAACAGCATTTGGGCAACCACAAGGTTCGCCGTCTGGTCGTTCACTTCACCGACCAGAAACACGATGCGTTCCTTGAGCAGACGCGAATAGATGTCATACGAGCGCTCGCCCCGGCCGCTCGTTTCCACCACGATCGGCACCAGTCCGAGCGCCTGCGCTTCGAGATCCCGGGACGACTGGGAGGTCAACGTGTCCAGCATTTGGGCGCGAAAGGTCATGCAATGGATCCTTGTCTGGAAATATTCTAACTATGGATGCTAGGCAGGTTGTGGTGAGTCAGCCCGTATTCAAGCATGCGGTCAGTGCAAGGCGAAGCGCACGCCAGTACAGACATCATGCAGGACGCAACGCACGTTCACAGCACGAAAAAACGGCGTGCGGGCCGTCGCTCCGACAGCCGGCACGCCGTTGCAGCGACGCTTACGCTTGCGCCGTTGCGCTTGCCAGTTCTTCGAAGCTCACTTCCTTGTCCGTCACCTTGGCCTTGCTGAGAACGAAATCGACGACGTTGGCTTCAACGACGTACGCTTCCATTTCGGCAAGACGTTGCTGGTTGGAATAATACCAGCGGACGACTTCCTTCGGGTCTTCATAGCTTTTCGCGAACTCGTCCACTTCGGCACGAATCTGCTCCGGCTTGGCTTGCAGATCGTTGGCCTTGACCAGTTCGGCCAGCACGAGGCCCAGCTTGACGCGGCGCTCCGCCTGCTCCTTGAACATGGCAGCCGGGATCGGCGCATCTTTGGCGTTCGGCACGCCGCGTTGCTCCAGATCCTGACGCGCCATCGCGACGAGGCGTTCCTGATCCTGTTCGATCAGCGCGTTCGGCACCTCGAGTTCCGAAATCTTCAGCAGCGCGTCCATCACCTGGTTCTTGACGATCGCTTGCATGCGGCGCTTGGCTTCACGCTCCAGATTGTCCTTGATCTCCGCGCGCATCTTGGTCAGATCGCCGTCTTCAATACCGAGCGACTTCGCGAAGTCCGCGTCGATTTCCGGCAGATGCGGCCATTCGATCTTCTTCATCGTGATCGTGAATTGCGCCGTTTTGCCCGCCACTTCCTTGCCGTGGTAGTCGTCTGGGAACTTCAGGTCGAATTCGTTCGATGCGCCGACGGTCAAGCCCAGCGCCGCCTTTTCGAATTCCGGCAGCATGCGGCCCTCGCCCAGCACGAACGCGAAGTCTTCCGCGCTGCCGCCCTGGAACACTTCACCGTCGATCTTGCCGACGAAGTCGACCGTCACGCGATCGCCTTCCTTGGCCGCCGTATCCGCGCCGCCGTCGCCATGCTCGCCGGCTTCGCCGCGAGCGTGGAAATGCACGCGCTGCTTGCGCAGGATTTCCAGCGTGCGGTCGATTTCCGCTTCGCTGATGGTGGTGGTGGTGCGCTCGATTTCAGCCGTGGCGACGTCGCCCAGCTTCACTTCCGGGTACACCTCGAAGGTCGCGTCGAACGCGTAGTCGCCTTCGGCGACGTCGGACTTCGGCGCAAAGCTCGGCTGGCCGGCCACACGCAGGTTCTCGGCGCGGCTGATGTCGAAGAATTCCTTGCCGACCTTGTCGCTCAGCACTTCGGCTTCCACCTGGCCCGAGTACTGTTGCGTCACCATCTTGAGCGGCACCTTGCCCGGGCGAAAACCCGGCATGCGCACGTTCTTCGCGAGTTGACGGATACGCGAGTCCACTTCCTTCTGCACGGCATCCTTCGGCAGGGAAATCGTTACGCGGCGTTCGAGCTTGCCGAGGTTTTCAACAACGTTAGCCATGGCTTCAATCGTCCTAAAATTATTCGAGCGAATCAGTTATCTTCTCCGTGCCGCTTTTCGACGTCGCTTCGCGTCGATTGCGCGCCTGCGCCGCGGGCTTGCAGGCCGCCGGCAGCACGGTTGGGTCCAAAGAGCCGAATATTTTAGCAAACTATTTGTGCGATCAACCGGGATTCGATGATTGCGCGCCCTTTTCTCGGTGTTCGGGCCGCTTTCCACGCTGTTTCGAGCCAGTTTTTATTTCGGCTCCAACTTGCCGCCGGCACCACGCGGCCATGCGAAAACAAGCCCGACAGACGCCATGACAACCGCTTGCCGCGGCGATTCCGCCTATGCCTTTCGACATATTCAGTCGGCGCGCCCATGCTGATAAGCTTACGGACGCACTCGGGGTTCACCTCCGGTTTCCGCCTGTTCCCCGCCTTCGCAACGATTCCAACCATTCAGAGACACCATGCCGAATTCGCCGTCCTCGCCTGTCGTCGTCATCGCTCCCGATTCCTTCAAAGGCTCGCTTGGCGCGGAGCAGGTCGCGCAAGCGATCGCGTCAGGCATCCTGCGCGCGCGTCTCGACGCCGACGTGCGCATCTGTCCGATGGCCGATGGCGGCGAAGGCACGCTCGACGCCATGCTCACGAGCGGCGGCGAACGCCGCAAGCTGAGCGTGCGTGGCGCGGCCGGTCCGGTGCGCGAAGCGCTTGTCGGCCTGCTGACTGACGGCAGCGCGATCGTCGAAACGGCCGAGGTCGTCGGCATTACCGATCCCGTGGGCATGGGCGTGCCGGTCGAGGCGCGCAGCACGCGCGGCATGGGCGAAGCGATTCGCACGCTGCTGGACGCGGGCGTGCGGCGCTTTTTCGTCGCGCTCGGCGGCAGCAGCACGAACGACGGCGGCGCGGGCTTGCTAGCCGGCCTCGGCCTGAAACTGTTCGACGCCCAGGACAAGGAACTCGACGCCTCACCCGAACAGTTGGCGCGCGTCGCGCGCCTGGATGTCTCGCAACTGGACGCACGACTCGCGGACACCGAGTTCGTGGCCATGTCGGACGTGGACAATCCGCTGACCGGTGCGCACGGCGCGACGGCTGTGTTCGGTCCGCAAAAGGGCGTGAAGCCGGAGCAGATTGCGCCGATCGACGCCGCCCTCGCCCATTTTGCCGATCTGCTGGAAGGGGCGCTCGGGCGATCGGCGCGCGATCAGCCAGGCGCGGGCGCGGCCGGCGGCCTCGGCTTCGCGCTGCATATGCTCGGCGCGCGGTTCGAGCCCGGCGCGGAAACCGTCGCGCGGCAAATCGGCCTGGACGCAGCGCTTGAAGGCGCGAACTGGCTGATCACCGGCGAGGGCCGCTCCGACGTCCAGACGCTGCACGGCAAGGCGCCCTTCATCGCCTGCCGTCATGCAAGGGCGGCGGGCGTGCCGGCCACGCTGCTCTCCGGCGCGGTCGACTCGGCGGCACTGCCCCGGCTTGCCGAGTACTTCAGCGGCTGCTTCTCGCCGGCGCCCGGCCCCATCACGCTCGAGGCCGCGATCAACGACGCGGCGCGTTTGCTCGCCGACGAAGCCGAACAGTTGACGCGCCTGAAGTACGGCGCGCGCTGAGTACGGTCCGCAGTGGCCGTCGGGCACGGTCGCCGCAACGATCAAGGCACTCTGATCGAACGACTCTCGTCAGCCGAAGCACTCGCGCCACACATTACGGGAAGACCATGAAGGACACCGCCAAAGCCGGGCTCGAACAGTTCCTCACGTACCGTCTGCATGTGCTGAACAAGCTCGCCGAGCGCGGCATCAGCGAGCGCTACCAGCAGAAGCTCGGCGTGACTTTGCCGGAAGCGCGCGTGATTGCGTCGGTGGGCTCGTTTGGACCGTTTTCGATCATGGAACTGGCGCGGCACGCCAATCTCGACAAAAGTCAGGCGAGCCGCGCAGCCGAGGCGCTGATCAGGCAGGGGCTCGTGAAGCGCGAGCCGAGCGCGGACGACGGCCGCGTCGTGCTGGTGTCGTTGACCGCGGAGGGGCGTGCGCTGTATCGGAAGGTGATGCCGATCGCGCGTAAATGGAACGACGACCTGTTCGACTGTCTCGACGAGCAGGAAAAGATCGCATTCGGTTACGCGCTGGATAAGGTCATCCATACGATGACGGCGAACGACGGGTGAGCGCGCGGTGCCGGTCGCACGCACTGATTCCTGGTAGCGCAATGCTGTAATGGTTATGCGCTATCCGTACTGTGCGATCCATTTGCTGTGCGAGGCGCTCATCTTCCGTTGCGCACACCGCGCCTCTAGGTGTGGCGCGGTGTGCACAACGCCGCGCGTACCGCCTGGCACTGCGCGCGCCGAAGTCGGGCGACTTCGCGGTCCGCGCGACTCTTCGTCCTGATTCGTGGGCGTGCGCTCATGCCTTGCCGTCAAGGTGACCGGTGGCGTCGCTCGCGCTCGGCTCGCCAGGCGCAACGCTCGCCGCGCCGGACCCGCCGGGCGCCGCTTCACTGCCCCTACCGGCTGCCGCGCCCACCTGAGCCTGAGCCCGCGCTCCGCGCGCAAGCCGCCATGCAATCGCACCGAGCGACCCGACAGCCAGCAACAACGCCGCCCACAACAAATAGCGGCGCGACGCTTCTGGATGCCTGCCCGCGGATTGCGCATCGCGTTGCTCAGCGGACAACGCGCTGCCCACCCGCGCTGTCGCGGTAACCGAGGAGGCGCCCATTCCCAGCGCTTCCGTGCTCACCGCCGACGACACCTCCGCCGCGCTGCCCACCGCCAGCGTGTACGGCGCGCCCCCGCGCGCGGCGAAGGTCAGCGTCGCGGGACGCCAGCCCGCGGCGACCGTCAACGCGCCGCTACCCAAGCCGCCGCCGCGCGTATCGACCACCACGCGCCATTGACGATCCGTGTCGGACGCCAGCTCCAACGGCGGATTGCTTTGCTCGACCGCCTCGTTATGCAGGCGATACAGCGTCGCGCTGGAAACCTGGCGCCAGGCCGACCCCAAACCCGCGCGCGAATAGACGACGACCGGCGCCACCGTATTAGGCTGCGGCAGATTCAGGCGCAAACGGTCGATGGGATAAGGGCCGCCCGTGTCGAAGAAATACTCGCCGGCTTTCGGGCCCGCGTGGGCGACGATGCCTTCGCGCCACATGCGCTGCGCGTCCGCGCGCCGCGCCTCGGCGGCGCCGGCCGCCTGCACTTCGATGTCGATCGATTCGACGTAAGGCGAGCCGTCGAGCCAGTGCAAACGCAGATAGCGCGCATGCTCGCCGTCCAGTTCGATACGGTCCTGGCTCAGCGTGCCGCCGTTGTAGCTGACCTTGAGAAGTTGCGCATCGCCGGCCGGTTGCCAGTTGCGCAAGTCCTCGCTCGATTCGACGGTGACGCGCCCCTGGTAATTGTCGTCCCGCACACGCACGACCAACGCGTCGACCCGCCCTGTGCGAGGCGCGTGTCCGGCATCGATCAGGTCCGTGTCGTGTTGCGCGCGGCCGGGCGGCGCCGCGGTCGCGCGCAGTGAGCCGTCGGACGCGATCGTGACGCCGAGCGGCGCGCCGGTGCTGCCTCGAGCGGCTGTCCGCAACGGAAACCAGCGCGCCGGACGCAACGCGGGCGGTTTGCGGGCAGGCTCGCGCGGCGCGTCGAGCGCATACGGCACGGATTCGCCCGCTCCGTCGAGCACGCGCAGGTCGCCGAGATCATTGCGCTGGCTGGCCGCGTAGACGGCGGCCGGCAGGGTCACGCTGTAATACGCGGCGCCCTCTTCGAGATCGAGCGCGAAATGCCGCGCAAAATGCTCGGCCGCGTTCGCTTGCGCGGGCGCGTACACGCACGCGATCGCAAGACACCAGCCCGTCAGGATCAAAACACGCTTCATTGCTCGGTTTCCAGAACCACGGCATTGGGCGGCATCGGCGAGAGACAGCCGATCGGCAGCCACGTCAGGCCAATGCCGATAAACGATACGATCCGCTCGACTCCCCGCCAGAGGCGACAATTCGAACAGAAACAGTTTGACGGCGACCGCCGTAAGCAGCGCGTCGCCCGGATCATTATGCCGGGTGCGCAGGCTGTTGACAGTATCGATACCGAAGCTTGCGTGAGCGTCGCGTTCGACATGACATCGGATCGGTACGGCAGCTGCGCTTACTTGATAGCCAGCCATCTATCGCTCGCCGGATCGAGCAGCCGGAAAACCCTCGCCACCATCTCGAACGCCGCAAGCACGGGAACCTGCCACGTTCGCGGCAACCGGCCAGGCATGTCAAAATTCCGGAACCGGCCCCCGAGCCCTTCAATCTCCCATCTTCATCCAAGGAAGTTTTCAGTGGACATCAACAAACAGGTCGCCGCCCTCACCGCTTCGGAACTCCAGACCGCGGGCGCGAGCCAGGCCACGGCGATTGCCGTGAGCGTGCTGCTGCGTCATTTGCGCTCGCCCGAACTGGCGAAACTACTGTCGTCGGCGTTCGAAAACCATCAGGCGGTCATGCTGCAAACGCCGTGGCCGGAGCCGATGCTGCAGGCGTTCGAATCGACGCGCCGTTTTCTCGAAGGCGCGGCGCAGGCTGAGTTGCCGGGCACGCAAGCACAGCCGCCGGGCGTCTGAGCGTCGCGCAAAGCGCACATAAAAACAAAAAACCCCGCCGGTCCAAAGACTCGACGGGGTTCTCCGCTACATCCGCTTCACATACCTGGTGCGAGGGAGGGGACTCGAACCCCTACACCCTTGCGGGCGTCAGGACCTAAACCTGGTGCGTCTACCAATTTCGCCACCCTCGCAGCCGGACAAGCCGCTGTGCGCCCTGCCCGATGTCCTGCATGCTCTGTGCGCATAAAAACACGCGCCCAAAAGCGTAAGCGCGAGATTCTAACCGATTGATTCGCGCTTGTCTGCATCTGGCCGGCCGTCCGCATGAAGGGCGCCGATGCTACAATTTTTGGCTTGGCGCGCGCACGCCGTGCTCCAGTCGCCTCCCCCTTCGCCCGCTCTTCCCCACATTCCAATCCAGTGAATTTCGACGAATATTGCCAGCAAAAAGCGGCACCGCCCGGATCGAGCACTTACTATGCGCTTCGGCAGGGGCCCGCCACAAGCCAGCCGCTTTTGACCGCGCTGTTCGCGCTGCGCCGCGAGTTCGAGGAAACGGTGAAAGAGGTAAGCGATCCCGCCATCGGCCGCACCAAGCTCGCATGGTGGCAAAACGAAATCGCCGCGCTGGCTTCGGGCGCGCCGTCGCATCCGGTGTCCAAGGCGCTCGCGGCCTATCTGCCGGACGTGGAGAACGAGTCCCGCGCGTTGCAGGCGCTGCTTGCCGGTTTCGAAATGGACCTCGACCAGGCGCGCTACCTCGACTACCCGAACCTGCGACGCTATGTACAAGGCGTCGGCGGCACCTTCGCGTCGCTGGTGGCGCGGGCCACGGCGAAAGACGCCGCGCATGCGTCGACGTGGTCGGCTCCGCTCGGCGAGGCGCTACTGCTCGCGCAGTTGGTGGTCGAAACGGGCAATGACGCACGCCACGGCCGCATCTACATTCCGATCGACGAAATGCAGCGCTTTAACGTCACCGCCGCCGATCTGATCAACCGAAAGTATTCCGACGCGTTCACCGGGTTGATGCGCTTCCAGACGAAGCGCGCCGGCGATGCGTTGCATGCCGCACTCGCCGCGGTGCCCACCGGCGAGCGCCGCTCGCAGCGCACGCTGCTCGCGCAAGCGGCGCTCGCGTTGGCGCTGCTGGATGAAATCGAACGCGACGGCTATCACGTGCTGCATCAACGTATCGCGCTGACGCCGATTCGCAAGCTATGGATCGCGTGGCGCGCCAGATAGCTTGAACCTTGCAACGGCCGCGGGTTGAATCCGATGAAGCGCGGCCCGTCATCGTCAGACGCGCAGCAAGGGCAGCGGCTCGAAACGCTGCTGCAGAATCGCCGACGCGTCGAGCCCCCACCACGACCCGAGCACGGTCGCGTAAAGCTGTCGAAAATCGACGCCGACCGGCAAATTGCCATTGCCGTCGAGCCGCCCGAGTTCCGGCGGTACACCGTATAGACCGCCCCGCACTCGTCCGCCCGTGACGAAATGCGGCGCCACGGTGCCGTGGTCCGTGCCGTTGCTGTGGTTCTCGCGCGGACGGCGGCCGAACTCGGCATAGGTCATCACCAGCGTATCGTCCCAACGGCCGAGTTCGACGAGCGCCGACTTCATCGAAGCGAATCCCTCCGCGAGTTGTTTGAGCAGCGCCGCCTGTTGAGCCGGCTGGTTCTGATGCGTATCGAAACCGTTGAGCGTCAGGCGGATCACCGCGACGCCCTGCCCGTTGCCGGGCTGTCCTTGCTGCGTGCGGCCAAAGGCGGCTTCCTTCGGGGCGCCCGCGGCGGCGAGCACCTGCATCGCCGCTTTGATCGAACTGCCGAACGCGCCGCCTGGGAACGCGGTCTTCATGGACGCCAGGCCTTGAGTGGGACGCAGGCGGTCGGCGGCTTTCACGATGTCGTTCTCGACCTCGAGAATGTGCGCCAGTTCGGGATTGCGCTCATGCAGCGATACCGGCGTGGCGAGGCGCGAGGCCTTCACGAACTGCGCCGGATTGACGAGCGCGATGGCGCGCGCGCCATTCGCGAGCGGCCCCATTTCGGCGCTGCCGATGACCACGCCGTCGGCGGCAAAACCCGCGGGCACCGGCGTCCGCGCGAATGCACGCGTGAGCCAGCCCTCGCGCAGATATTGGTCGGAACGCGACGCGGTGTCCCAGATCTCGATCGAGCGGAAATGCGAGAGATTCGGCTGCGCATAGCTGACGCCTTGCACGATCGCCAGTTGCCGGCTCTGCCAAAGCGGCATCAGCGGTTGCAACGACGGGTGCAGCGCGGTGCGCTCGTCGAGTTGAATCGCCTGCTCGCGTTTGATGCCGATGTTCTTGCGCAGCTGATAGTAAGTGGAATCGGCGAACGGAATCACGGTGTTCAAACCATCGTTGCCGCCCTTCAGCTCGACAAGAATCAACAGGTTGCCGTAGCCGCGATAGGGCGACGCGTCCGGCGCGGCCATTTGCGCGCCGAATGCGCTCGGCAGCCAGAGCGACGCGCCGGCGGTTGCGGCCATCGAGAGAAAGCTGCGTCGTTTCATACTGCACCTCGTTCGATTGTCACGGCGCGTCACACTCTCGCCGCCGGACCGTTCATTTCAGCGGTTCGCGCTCACTTGAGCTGATACGTCGGATCCATCAGCAGCGCTTCCAGATAAGCGCTCGCGGTGGAATCGGTGTCGATCGCGTTCACCGGCGCAAGCGGCAAGACCGCGTGCTGAAGTTGTAGCTCGGCCGATAGCCCCGGTTTCGCCGTCGGCGCGGTGTTGTACTGTGCGAGCCACCTATCGATGTCGAAGCGCACGCCGCCCCTGGCATCCCGAGCGCCTCGCGCCGTCGCGCGCTGCATCGGCGGATTCGTCCGCATGTCGCGCGGCGCGGCGCTGCCGCTCGCCTCGCCGTTTGCGTTCATCGAATCGCTCATGCGCCGCGGACCGGCGGTTTCAGTGGCGCGAAACAGTTGCTCGACGAATTGCTTGCGCGCGAGCAGCGTCGAACTGTTGATCCATGTCGTACCGCCGGGCCATCCCTTGACGTTCGGCGGGTATAACAGGTTTTCGCCGAGCGTGCGGATCTGGGCGGCGAACGGCGCGGTGTTGTCGTAACCGATGTCGAACGCGCGCAGCGTGCCGACCACGAATTCCGCCGGCGACTTCACGAGCACGCCGCGATCGCCCTCGTCCCAGAAAGCGTCGCTCATGAAGAGACCGCGCAACGCCACCTTAACCTCGTAATGATTCGCGCGGAACTGCGCCGCGATCGGCGCAATAAGCGCCGGATCCGGCGTATCGGAGACGAATTCACGCCACAGCCCGGTCGTGACGAACGTGGCGGTTTCCGGCCGTGCGAGCAGAATGTCGAGCACCTGATCGCCGTCGAAAGAACCGGTTTGGCCGAGCACGGTCTTCTCGCCGTCGTCGTGCTGGCTGGCGCGCCACAGATACGCCTGCGTGTCGGGATCGAGGCTCCATCCCGTGTAGGCGCGCGCCGCTTCCGAAACGTCGCGCTGCGTGTAATGCCCTTCGCCGAGCGTGAATAGCTCCATCACTTCGCGGGCGAAATTTTCGTTGGGCTTGCCCTTGCGATTGCTGGCGCCGTCCAGATACTGCAGCATCGCCGGGTCTTTCGCGACCTCGTGCAGCAGCGTGCCGAAGTTGCCGAGCGCCTCCCGGCGCAGCAGCAGGTTCTGCCGCGCCATCAGTTGTGGAAACTGAACCTTGTCCTGGCCCGACGTGAAATGGTTGTGCCAGAAGAGCGTCATGCGTTCGGTCAGCGGCGACGGCGTGACCAGCATCTCGCGCACCCACCATGCCCGCAATGTTTCGTAACGCTGCCGACGCAAGCGCTGCTCGTCGCGACGCTGCTCGGCGGTCCACGCCTTGCGCGCTTCACGTGTCGGGACCGGTTCGAAGACCCACTCAGGCAACGGCGTGACAGCTTCGGTTCGTGCTGTTGCGAGCACCTTGTCGACGGCCTGGGCCCGCGTGAGTCCGACGTATTGCGCGAGCTCGGCGCTGTCCGGCGCAAAGCCGACGCGCGTCAGGAAGAAGCGCGCGTCGTCCACAGCAAGGATGTTTTGTTCAATGCCGGACGCAGCGGAGGCCTGGGCCGGCGTGCGATGTTTGACGTGCGAGACACGAGGCGGGCTCTGCTGCGCGACGGCCACCGTCTGCAAACCGTACGTCGCCGCCAACGTGATGACGGCGATGGCAAACCATCCGCGGCGATTTCCACCTGTGAGAAATTGGGTCATCGGTCATCCGGGTTGGCGGAATGTCAAGTAACAGCAATCGCGCAGGCGATCAGGTGCCGCGTCCTCGCCACTCAACGGTAGAACGGATGGCAAAGTTGACGAGAGAAGTGCAACGAAATTTTTCGCGCGGGCCAAGGGCTGGAGAACCCTGACGTGAAAGCCGCGCGGCAGCCAGGCGGCGACCGTCACATAAACTGACTAACGCTTATACAGTTCGCGCACGGCGTCTTCGATATGCTGCCGTAGGAGGCGCCGCTCGTCGGGCGTCATATGGCCGTCGCGGCGATGTTGATCGAGATCGGAAGGAATCGCGGTGCGCAACATCGCGTCTGAGGCGGGGCGTTCGGCGTTACTCGCGTTGCGGCGGTTTGCCCGCGGATTGGCGGGTCTGGACGCGTGCTCACTCGCAGCTCTGTCGGCGGAAGGCTGGGCATGGGCGAGCGTTGGTGCCAGTGAGCCTGCAATCGTACCGGCTACCGCCAGTGCAATCACCCGTAGACGCACATTCGGCCAAACCCCTCCCTTCATGTTGTTCCCTTCGTGGCGCGGCAACCGGCTACCTCAATGCGTATACAACCCGGTAACGAGCCGGGCGCGTGAGTTTTAGTCGAGTGAAGTATCCACCGAACAGCCGCATTCAGTAAAGGAGTCTAACTGTCGATGCTTTACGTCGTGCCACATGGCGGGTAAATTTTGTAACTGACTGTAACCCGATAAATGATGCA
Organism: Paraburkholderia terricola; assembly: GCF_003330825.1. Classification (NCBI taxonomy): domain Bacteria; kingdom Pseudomonadati; phylum Pseudomonadota; class Betaproteobacteria; order Burkholderiales; family Burkholderiaceae; genus Paraburkholderia; species Paraburkholderia terricola. The sequence goes on along the minus strand of NZ_CP024941.1, from coordinate 1,762,520 downwards.
ACCGCGCACCACTTTCTAATCGCGCTAAGATGCCGACCATGGAAACCAAAAACCCTTCGAAAATCCTCGTCGTCGACGACGATCCACGCCTGCGCGATCTGCTGCGCCGTTACCTCGGTGAACAGGGCTTCAACGTCTATGTTGCCGAGAACGCGCCATCCATGAACAAGCTGTGGGTGCGTGAGCGCTTCGATCTGCTGGTGCTGGATCTGATGCTGCCCGGCGAGGACGGCCTGTCGATCTGCCGCCGCCTGCGCGGCAGCAACGACCGCACGCCGATCATCATGCTGACGGCCAAGGGTGAAGACGTCGATCGTATCGTCGGTCTCGAGATGGGCGCCGACGACTATCTCCCCAAGCCCTTCAATCCGCGCGAACTGGTCGCACGGATTCATGCGGTGCTGCGCCGCCAGTCGCCGTCGGAGTTGCCGGGCGCGCCGTCCGAAACCACCGAAGTGTTCGAATTCGGCGAGTTCGCGCTGAATCTCGCCACCCGTACGCTCACCAAGGCCGGCCAAGAAATTCCGCTTACCACCGGCGAGTTCTCCGTGCTGAAAGTGTTTGCGCGCCACCCGCGTCAGCCGCTGTCGCGTGAGAAGTTGATGGAACTCGCGCGCGGCCGCGAATATGAAGTGTTCGACCGCAGCCTCGACGTGCAGATTTCGCGTCTGCGCAAGCTGATCGAACCCGATCCGGGGAGCCCGCGTTTCATCCAGACCGTCTGGGGTCTCGGCTACGTGTTCATTCCCGACGGTGCAGCCTGAGTTTGTTCTCGCCTCCCGTGTCGACTGGAGTTGGCGCTTTAGCGCTTACTCTGGTCCCATGCAAGATAGTTCCAGATAAGAAGGGCCCATGCGGATCGACCGGCGCCTCCTGACGCTCGCGTTCGGCGGCCTTTTCTGGCGGACCTTTCTGTTGATCGCGCTGTTGATCGCGGTCAGTCTCGCCGCCTGGTTCCAGAGCTTTCGCGTGATCGAACGCGAGCCGCGCGCGCAGCGCGTGGCGTTGCAACTGGTCGCCATCGTCAAGCTCACGCGCACCGCGCTCCTCTATTCCGATCCCGACCTGCGGCGCGCGTTGCTGCAGGATCTGGAAAGCAACGAAGGGGTCCGCGTGTATCCGCGCGAAACCACGGACAAGTACAAGCTCCAGCCCGACGAGTCGCTAAACCGGCTGATCGAACACGACATTCGCGGGCGCCTCGGCGACGACACCATCATTGCCCAGAGCGTGAACGACATCCCGGGCGTGTGGATCAGCTTCAAGATCGACGACGACGATTACTGGGTCGCGCTCGACCGCGACCAGCTCGACAACGCAACGGGCCTGCAATGGGCCGGCTGGGGCGTGTTCGCGCTCGCGCTGTCGCTGTTCGGCGCGGCGTTCATCACGAGTCTCGTGAACCGGCCGTTCGCCAGGCTGGCCATGGCCGCACGCAAGGTCGGCTCCGGCCAGTCGCCCGAGCCGTTGCCGGAGCGCGGCATGGGCGTCGCCGCCGAAACCAATCGCAGTTTCAACCAGATGGTGCAGGACCTCGAACAGCTCGAGGCCGACCGCGCGCTGATGCTCGCCGGCATCTCGCACGATCTGCGCACCCCGCTCGCGCGGCTGCGGCTGGAAACCGAAATGAGCCCGTCCGACCAGGCGACCAAGGACGCGATGGTCGACGACATCGAGCAGATGGACATGATCATCGGCCGCTTCCTCGATTACGCGCGCCCGGTGCAGCGGGTGCCCGAACCGGTCGACCTGTCCGTGATCGCGGGAGAGCTGGCCGCGCGGATGCAAAGCGAGGACAGCATGCGGCTGATCACGCGCCTCGCGCCCTCGGCGGTGATCGAAGCCGACGAAACCGATATGCGGCGCGTGGTCGGCAATCTGCTGGAGAACGCGCGCAAGTACGGTTTGAGCGACGGCGACGGCATTCCGCACGTGATTCTGGAAACGCGGGTGTCGCACTCGCGGGTCGAACTTTCGGTGGTCGACGAAGGTCCAGGTATTCCGGAGGACCAGCTAGCGCTTGTCACACGGCCGTTCTATCGTGTGAATTCCGCGCGCACCCAGGCGAACGGCACCGGCCTTGGCATGGCAATTGTGCAACGCCTGGTGGGCCGCTACCGCGGCGCGCTGCGGCTGCGCAATCGCACGCCAGGACCGGGGCTCGAGGTGACGATCGAGTTCCCGCTCGCGAAAGGCGTTTGACCGCGTCAAGCCAAGCGCGCTGCCGGAACCGCCGGTCATCCGCGTTGAATAATAACTATCCGGGTTGTTAGCGAAAAACTACTGAACGGATAGTTCAATAGAGCTATAGTTGAAAACCTTGCAACGCGCTCGCGATGACGAGCTGATAGCCTCAAACATGCTGTTTTTTCCAACACACGAAGGAGCATTCGCATGAAAACTGTTGGCGACAAACTCGAAGCGTTCACCGTCACGGCTGCCAAGCCGGGCTTCAACAACCACGAAGAAAACGGCATCTCGGCGTTCGAAGAGATCACGGAGCAGTCGTTTCCGGGCAAGTGGAAGATCCTCTATTTCTATCCGAAGGATTTCACGTTCGTCTGTCCCACGGAAATCGTCGAGTTCGGCAAGCTGGCCAAGGACTTCGAGGAGCGCGACGCGGTGTTGCTGGGCGGCAGCGTCGACAACGAGTTCGTGAAGCTGGCATGGCGCCGCGAGCACAAAGACCTGAGCAAGCTGAACCACTATTCGTTCGGCGACGTCAAGGGCGAACTGATCGACCAGCTCGGCGTGCGCGACAAGGAAGCCGGTGTCGCGCTGCGCGCCACGTTCATCGTCGATCCGGACAACACGATCCAGCACGTTTCGGTCAACAACCTGAACGTCGGCCGCAACCCGGAAGAAGTGCTGCGGATTCTCGACGGCCTGCAAACGGACGAACTCTGCCCGTGCAACCGCGCGGTCGGCGGCGCAACGCTGTAAGCCGTGGCGCCGGAAGCCCGCCAGGCTTGGAAAAGCCGCGGGCTTTTTTATCGACAACTTGATAGGAGATGCCAATGGAATTCTTATCTTCGATTAAGGCGCTCGTGCCCGACTACGCCAAGGACATTCGGCTGAATCTTGACGGGACGATTGCGCGCTCTTCGCTGGAAGGCAACGACGCGGTCGGCGTGGCGCTCGCGGCGGCGTTCGCCGCGAAGAGCACGGTCATCGTGAATGCGATTCGCAACGCCGGGGTTTTATCTCCGGAAGAAACGAATGGCGCGCTGACCGCCGCGGCGTTGATGGGAATGAATAACGTCTGGTATCCGTATGTGGAAATGACGGATAACGCGGATTTGAAATCGCAGCCGGCGCAATTACGGATGAATGCCTATGCGTCGCATGGCGGGGTCGATAAGCGGCGGTTTGAAATGTATGCGCTGGCCGCGTCGATTATCGGTAAATGCCATTTCTGCGTGAAATCGCATTTCGACACACTGGTGGCCGAAGGCATGAGCACCACTCAATTGCGCGACGTGGGGCGTATTGCGGCGGTGATCAATGCCGCGGCGCAGTGCATTGCCGCGGAATAAAAACGCGTTGACGACGCGCGGCGCGGCGATTACTTTCGCCGCCGCGCGCCCTTCGTTTGAAGGCCTGCCCGGCGGCTCAATTCTTGAGCAACAGAACCACGGCCTGCGCCTCGATCCCCTCGCCTCGCCCGAGATAACCCAGCTTCTCATTGGTCTTGGCCTTGACGTTGACCCGCTCGACAGGCAAGCCAAGGTCAGCCGCGATATTGGCCCGCATGCCTTCGATATGAGGCGCGAGCTTCGGCGCCTGAGCCACCACGCTGCTGTCCACGTTGGCAATGGAAAATCCGGCGGCCGTCACGCGGGCAAAACACTCGCGCAGCAAAACCCGGCTGTCCGCGCCGGCAAACTTCGCGTCGGTGTCGGAGAAATGCCGGCCGATATCGCCCATAGCGGCCGCGCCGAAAATAGCGTCGGTAATCGCATGCAACAGCACATCCGCATCGGAATGCCCGAGCAATCCGCGCTCATAAGGAATCGTCACGCCGCCGATTATCAGCGGACGCCCCGGCACCAGCGCATGCACGTCATAGCCCTGCCCAATTCTGAAATCCATCTGCGTCGAGTCCGGTAATTGAAATTTGAAGTCGTCGAATCAGGAAGCCGATGCGGGCCGGCAGAGAATCGCCTCGGCCAGATCGAAGTCTTCCGGATAAGTCACCTTGAAGTTGCGCAAGCTGCCCTGCACGAGTTTCGGCGCATGGCCCAGCCATTCGATCGCGCTTGCTTCGTCGGTCAGATCGTGACCGTCAGCGTGCGCGCGCAAAATCGCCTCGCGCAACATGCCGATGCGGAACATTTGCGGCGTCTGCGCCTGCCACAAGCCGTCACGCGCCTCGGTGCGGGCGATCCGCCCGTCGGTCGAGGCGGCGTCGATCCGCTTCAGGGTGTCCGCCACCGGCAAGGCCATGATGCCGCCGACCGCATCGTCCTTCAGCGCGCCGATCAGCGTGCGGATCAGCGAGGGCGTGATGCCCGGCCGCGCGGCGTCGTGCACCAGCACCCAGTCGTCGTCGCGCGCGCCGAATTCCGCGAGCGCATGCAGCCCGTTCAGCACCGACGCCTGGCGCGACGCCCCGCCGCACCGGCGCACCGCGAAGCGCAAGCCGCCGAAGCGGCGGGCGTCGAAGTGCTGGTCGTCGGCGGCGATCACGACCAGCGTTTGTGCAAACTCGCTGCACGCGTCGAACGCCGCCAGCGAAAAATGCAGCATGTCGCGGCCGGCGACGGTGCGGTATTGCTTGGGCATCGCGGCGCCGGAACGGCTGCCGGTGCCGGCGCATGGAATCAGGGCAAATAGGCGGGAAGTCACGAGTGCGGATGCCGCGAAGTGAAAGTAAAGGACGGATTTTATAATAGGTCCTTCGCATCCACGCCCCGACACGCGTAAACTTGCCGGTCACGTGTGAGCCCAAGGCCGCCTTTTCTCTTCTATGCCAGACATCGCCGCATCATCGCAATACTCCCCGCCCGTCGCGCTCGTCAAGGCCGGCCAGCGTTTCGTCTTCGACGGCACGCACGGCTCGTCCGACGCGCTGCTGATCGCCCGCTACCATCTCGCCTATCGCGAGAAGGTGCCGCTACTGGCGGTGGTGTGCGAAAGCGCGGTCGACGCGCAGCGTCTGTCGCAGGAAATCGGCTTTTTCGCGCCCGAGGCCCGCGTGCGCTTGCTGCCCGACTGGGAAACGCTGCCTTACGACAGCTTTTCGCCGCACCAGGATCTGGTCTCCGAGCGCCTCGCCACGCTGCACGATCTCGGCGAGGGCCGCTGCGACATCCTGCTCGTGCCCGCCACCACGGCGCTCTACCGGATGCCGCCGGCGTCGTTCATGGCGGGCTACACGTTCGCGTTCTCGCAAGGCGAGCGTCTCGACGAAGCGAGGCTGAAGGCGCAATTGACGCTCGCCGGCTACGAGCACGTGAGCCAGGTGGTGCGCCCGGGCGAGTACTGCGTGCGCGGCTCGCTGCTCGATCTGTTCCCGATGGGCTCGCCCTTGCCGTACCGCATCGACCTGTTCGACGATCAGGTCGACTCGATCCGCGCCTTCGACCCCGACACGCAGCGCAGCCTCTATCCGGTGAAGGACGTGCGCCTCCTGCCCGGCCGCGAATTCCCCTTCGACGAAGCCGCGCGCACCGCATTCCGCAGCCGCTGGCGCGAAACCTTCGAGGGCGATCCGAGCCGCGCGTCGATCTACAAGGACATCGGCAACGGCGTGCCGTCCGCGGGCATCGAATACTATCTGCCGCTTTTCTTCGACGAAACCGCGACGCTGTTCCACTACCTGCCCGAAGGCGCGCAACTGGCGTTCGTCGGCGATCTGGACGCCGCGATCCGGCGCTTCACCAACGACACGAAGCAGCGCTACAACTTCCTCTCGCACGATCGCGACCGGCCGATTCTGGAGCCGCAGCGTCTCTTTCTGTCGGATGAGGACTTCTTCACGTTCGCCAAGCCGTTCGCGCGGCTCGCGCTGCCCGGCAACGCCGGCGGCGGCTGGTCGCTGCCGCTGCCGAATCTGGCGATCGACCGTCACGCCGACGATCCGGTCGCGGCCTTGCGCGCCTACCTGGAGACCACGCCGAACCGCGTGCTGTTCGCCGCGGAATCGGCGGGCCGTCGCGAAACGCTGCTGCAACTGCTGGTCGACAATCATCTGAAACCCGTTTCGAGCGACAGCTTCCAGGACTGGCTCACCGGCGACGAGCGTTTCTCGCTGGGCGTCGCGCCGCTCGCGAACGGTTTTGCCGTGCCGGTCGACGGCATCGCGATCATCACCGAGACGGAGCTATACGGCCCGCTCGCGCGCCGCGCGGGACGCCGCCGCCAGGAACAGGCGAGCAACGTCGATTCGATGGTGCGCGATCTGTCCGAGTTGAAGGTGGGCGATCCCGTCGTGCATTCGCAGCACGGCATCGGCCGCTATATGGGTCTCGTCACGATGGATCTCGGCGAAGGCGAAACCGAGTTCCTGCACCTCGAATACGCGGGCGACAGCAAGCTCTACGTGCCGGTCGCGCAACTCCATGTGATCTCGCGCTACAGCGGCGCCGATCCGGAAAGCGCGCCGCTGCACTCGCTCGGCTCCGGCCAGTGGGAAAAGGCCAAGCGCAAGGCGGCGCAACAGATTCGCGACACCGCGGCCGAACTGCTGAACCTGTACGCGCGCCGCGCCGCCCGCGAGGGCCATGCATTCGCGCTCGAACCGAAGGATTACGTGAAGTTCGCCGAGAGCTTCGGCTTCGAGGAAACGCCCGATCAGGCCGCGGCGATTGCCGCCGTGATCGGCGACATGACGAGCGGCAAGCCGATGGACCGGCTCGTGTGCGGCGACGTCGGCTTCGGCAAGACCGAGGTGGCGTTGCGCGCGGCCTTCATCGCGGTGATGGGCGGCAAGCAGGTGGCGCTGCTCTCGCCCACCACGCTGCTCGCCGAACAGCACACGCAAACCTTCTCCGACCGTTTCTCCGACTGGCCGGTGCGCATCGCCGAACTGTCGCGTTTCAAGTCGACCAAGGAAGTCAACGCGGCCATCCAGCAGATCAACGAAGGCAGCGTCGACATCGTGATCGGCACGCACAAGCTGCTCTCCTCCGATGTGCAGTTCAAGCGGCTCGGGCTCGTGATCATCGACGAGGAGCACCGTTTCGGCGTGCGTCAGAAAGAAGCGTTGAAGGCGCTCAGAGCGGAAGTCGACGTGCTCACGCTCACCGCAACGCCGATCCCCCGCACGCTCGGCATGGCGCTCGAAGGTCTGCGCGATTTCTCGGTGATCGCCACCGCGCCGCAAAAGCGCCTCGCGATCAAAACCTTCGTGCGCCGCGAGGAAGACAGCGTGATCCGCGAGGCCATGTTGCGCGAGTTGAAGCGCGGCGGCCAGGTCTACTTCCTGCACAACGAAGTCGAGACGATCGAGAATCGCCGGCAAATGCTCGAAGCCCTGGTGCCCGAAGCGCGCCTCGCGGTCGCGCACGGGCAGATGCACGAACGCGAGCTGGAGCGCGTGATGCGCGACTTCGTCGCGCAGCGCGCCAACGTGCTGCTGTGCACGACGATCATCGAAACCGGCATCGACGTGCCCACCGCCAACACCATCCTGATTCACCGCGCCGACAAGTTCGGTCTCGCGCAGTTGCATCAGTTGCGTGGCCGGGTGGGCCGCTCGCATCACCAGGCGTATTCGTATCTGCTGGTGCACGATCCGCAAGGTCTGACCAAGCAGGCGCAACGCCGGCTCGAAGCAATCCAGCAGATGGAGGAACTCGGCTCGGGCTTCTATCTCGCCATGCACGACCTGGAGATTCGCGGCACCGGCGAAGTGCTCGGCGACAAGCAGTCGGGCGAGATTCACGAGATCGGTTTCCAGCTTTACACCGACATGCTGAACGACGCCGTGAAGGCGCTCAAGGAAGGCAAGGAGCCGGACCTCACCGCGCCGCTCGCCGCGACCACCGAGATCAATCTGCACGCGCCGGCGATTCTGCCCGCGGACTATTGCGGCGACGTGCAGGAGCGTCTGTCGCTGTACAAGCGCCTCGCCAACTGCGAACACAACGATTCGATCGACGGCATTCAGGAAGAGCTGATCGACCGCTTCGGCAAGTTGCCGCCGCAAGCGCACGCGCTGGTGGAGACGCATCGTCTGCGGCTCGCGGCGAAGCCGTTGGGCATTTCGAAGATCGACGCGGGCGAAGCCGTGATTGGTTTGCAGTTCATCCCCAACCCGCCGGTCGACGCGATGCGGATCATCGAGATGGTGCAGAAACACAAGCACATCAAGCTCGCGGGCCAGGACAAGCTGCGTATCGAAACGCGCAGCCCCGATCTCGCGGTACGCGTCGCGACGGTGAAGGAGACGCTGCGCGCACTCGGCGCGCCGAGCCGCGGCACCGCGGCCCCGGTCGCCGCGCGCTGACGTCCGCTTTCGGCGCCGATCGCGCGAAGTTCGGGAATACGCGCCACGTCCCGCGTTTTTGCTCATGTTGCAACGCGCAAACGCGCGCCGCGGCGCACGAAAGGGGCATATTTTGGGATATGATCGAAAGACTCAAATGCCGGAGTCCGTCATGTCCCATGTCGCTGAATCAGCGCAGCCCTCTTCCCTATCCGCTTCCGCACAGAACGCTTCGTCGCCGGTTTCGCTTCCCTGGGTCACCCGTCTCGTGTCGATGGACACGGTCAGCCGCAACCCGAATCTCGGCCTGATCGAAACCGTGCGCGACGAACTGCGCGCGGCCGGCATCGAAGCCACGCTCACGCACGACGCGAGCGGCAAATGGGCCAACCTGTTCGCGACGATCCCCGCGCACGACGGCGAAACCAACGGCGGCGTGGTGCTCTCGGGCCATACGGACGTGGTGCCGGTGGACGGCCAGCAATGGGACAGCGATCCGTTCAAGCCGGAAATTCGCGGCGACAAACTGTATGGCCGCGGCACGTGCGACATGAAGGGTTTCATCGGCGCGGCGCTGGCGCTCGTGCCCGACATGCAGCGCGCGAAGCTCGCAAGGCCGATCCACCTCGCCCTCTCGTTCGATGAGGAAGTGGGCTGCGCCGGCGCGCCGCTCATGATTCAGGACCTGATGAAGCGCGGCGTGAAGCCGGACGGCTGCATCGTCGGCGAACCGACCAGCATGCGCCCGATCGTCGCGCACAAGGGCATCAACGCTTACCAGTGCTGCGTGCGCGGCCAGGCCGCGCATTCGTCGCTCACGCCGAAGGGCTTGAACGCGATCGAGTACGCCGCGCGCCTGATCTGCTACATCCGCGACATGGCCGATCAGTTCCGCGAGCAAGGTCCGTTCGACGAACTGTACGACGTGCCCTTCACCACCGCGCAGACCAGCACGATCGTCGGCGGCAATGCGATCAACACCGTGCCGGCCGAATGCAAATTCCAGTTCGAATTCCGCAACCTGCCCACGCTCGATCCCGAACCGATCTTCGCGCGCATCGATCAGTACGCGCGTGAAACGCTGCTGCCGAAGATGCTGCGCGAGCATCCGTCGGCGGCCATCGAGATCACCAGGATCGCCGCGGCGCCGGGGCTCGATTCATCGGAACAGGCGGCGATCACGCAACTCGTGCGCGCCCTGACCGCCGATCAGGACAAACGCAAGGTCGCGTACGGCACCGAAGCCGGTCTGTTTTCGCTGGCGGGCATTCCGAGCATCGTGTGCGGCCCCGGCGACATCCAGCAGGCGCACAAGGCCAACGAATTCGTCGCGCTCGATCAACTCGTGGCATGCGAGCGCTTCCTGCACAAGTTCATTCACAGCATGTCGGTCGAGGCGCACGCACACTGAAACCGTCCGCCGCCACGCACCGTCTCACCCATACCAAACGAACGAGCGCCCCCGCCATGTCCACCGCCACGCCACTGCATACCGACCACACGATCGACGGCGAGCCGATCCCCACGCTCGACGACATCGCGACGCAACACTTCGCGTTGACGCCGTGGGTCGCGCGAACGCCGGTGTTCGACAGGCTCGACTTTCCGTCGATGGAAGGCACGGTGGTGAACTTCAAGTTCGAGCTGCTGCAAGCGGGCGGCAGCTTCAAGGCGCGCGGCGCGTTCACCAACCTGCTGGCACTCGACGAAGCGCAACGCAGCGCGGGCGTGACCTGCGTGTCGGGCGGCAATCACGCGGTGGCGGTGGCGTATGCGGCCATGCGTCTTGGCATCGGCGCGAAGGTCGTGCTGTTTCGCGCGGCCAACCCGGCGCGCGTGGCATTGTGCCGGCAGTATCGCGCCGAGATCGTGTTCGCGGAAAACATCGCCGAGGCGTTCGAACTGGTGCGCCGTATCGAGGCCGAGGAAGGCCGCTATTTCGTGCATCCGTTCAACGGTTATCGCACCGTGCTGGGCTCGGCCACGCTCGGCTATGAATGGGTCACGCAAACGCCCGACCTCGAAGCCGTGATCCTGCCGATCGGCGGCGGCGGTCTCGCCGCGGGCGTCGCCACGGCCATGCGGCTCGCGAATCCGCGCGTGCACGTGTACGGCGTCGAACCCGAGGGCGCGGACGTGATGGGCAGGAGTTTTGCGGCCAATCACACGGTCAAGATGGGCCAGATGCACGGCATCGCCGATTCGCTGATGTCGCCGCATACCGAGGAATACAGCTACGAGTTGTGCCGCCGTCATATCGACGATCTCGTCACCGTTTCCGACGACCAGTTGCGCGCGGCCATGCTGACCTTGTTCGGTCAACTCAAGCTGGCTGTGGAGCCCGCCTGCGCCGCCGCCACGGCGGGCTTGCTCGGACCGCTACGCGAAAAGCTGCAAGGCAAACGGGTGGGCGTGCTGCTGTGCGGCACCAATACCGATCCGGTCAGTTTTGCCGCGCATATCGAACGCGCCCGCCACGGCGAGTCACAGTTTCCGGGCTAAAGAACGGCGCCTCGTTTTCCCTGCCCGAAGCACTCGCCTATCCGTCCGACGTTGGTATGATTCGTTTATCGATTCTCGGGAGGAACCTCAATGAGCATGGTCAAGGAATTCAAAGAATTCGCCCTCAAGGGCAACGTGGTGGATCTGGCAGTCGGCGTGATTATCGGCGGCGCGTTTTCCACCATCGTCAATTCCGTTGTTAAAGACCTGATCATGCCGGTTGTCGGCGTCGCCACCGGCGGCCTCGATTTCTCCAACAAGTTCATTCGCCTCGGCGATATTCCGCCCAGCTTCAAGGGCAGCCCCGAGTCGTATAAAGATCTGCAGACGGCAGGCGTCGCGGTGTTCGGCTACGGCTCGTTCATTACCGTGGCCATCAACTTCGTCATTCTCGCGTTCATCATTTTCCTGATGGTCAAGTTCATCAACAATCTGCGCAGGCCGGCCGAGGACGCAGCGGCAGAGCCGCCGCCCCCGCCTGAAGACGTGCTGCTGCTGCGTGAAATCCGCGATTCGCTGAAGAACTCGCCGCGCTAGGCCGCGAACCCGCGATTGGGCGGCGCCAATAAAAAGGCCTGTTGCGATTTGTCGCAACAGGCCTTTTTTCACGCTGTCCGCTTTCATACCGGGCGCTACGCGCAACTCCTAAGCGCCTTGCTGCGCCTTTCGGTTCACCGCGCCCTCGATCATCGTCTCCAACTGGCCGAAATTAACGGGCTTCGTTAGATGCGAAGTGAAGCCGGCGCTCAAGCAGCGACGCACGTCTTCATCCGTGCCGAAGCCGGTCAACGCGACCGCCGGCGCATCCGAATGCTCGCGGAACGCCTTGATGAAATCGAGGCCGGTGCCGTCGGGCAAGCCCACGTCGCTGACAACCAGATCGAAGCGTTGCAACTGCGTGGCGGCCAACGCATCGTCCACGCGGCCGACCGTCGTGACTTCGTGGCCGAGGCTGCGAATCAGTTGCGCCATCACCTCGGCGGTATCCACGTGGTCCTCGATCAGCAAGATGTTCAGCAGGCCGGCCGCATGCACTTCGTCAGGCACGGCGACGGACGGCGTGCCGGCCGGCGCAGCGGCGGTCGGCAGCGTGATCGTGAAGGTCGCGCCGCAATGCGCGCCGGGGCTCTGCGCGGTGACGGTGCCGCCGTGCACATCGGTCAACGCCTTCGTGATCGCGAGACCGAGGCCCAGGCCGCCGAATTGCCGCGTCATGTTCTGGTCGCCCTGCTCGAACGCGTTGAAGAGCTTGCCGATCTGTTCCGGCTCGATGCCGATGCCCGTGTCTTCGACCGATATCTGCACCTGCATGCGTTCGTCGCGCGTGCGCACGTAAATGTGGCCGCCATCGGGCGTGAACTTGGCGGCGTTGCGGATCAGGTTCCATAGCATCTGCTGCAAGCGCGCGCGATCGGCCAGCACGTAATGGTGCTTCGCGTTCTTGTGCACGTGCACGTCCTGCTGCTTGACCTGGATCTCGCTGCGGAAAAGTTCGAGCACGCTGTCCATCACGTCGTGCACGTCGACGGTTTCCAGCGACAGACGCAGCTTGCCGTTCGCCACGCGCGTGAGATCGAGCAGGTCGTCGATCAGCCGCGCCTCCAGCTCGACGTTGCGGCGAATCATGCGCACGCTCGCACGCGCCTGATCGGGCAGATCGGGAATCATCTCCAGCACGCTCGCGCCCGCCAATACCGGCGTGAGCGGCGTGCGCAACTCATGCGAGAGCATCGCCAGAAAACGGTCCTTGGCGCGGTTCGCTTCCTCGGCGATCTGACGGGCGGCCTGCTCCGAGGCAAGCAGGCGTTCGCGCTCCTCGATCGCCTCGCGCTGCGAATGAATGTCCGTGCAACTGCCGAACCATTTGCTGACCTTGCCTTCGGCGTCGCGCATCGCCACCACGCGCGCGTCGAACCAGCGGTATTCGCCGTCGTGGCGACGGATCCGCAGTTCGTGCCGGTAGTCGCCCGCGTTGTTCGCCACCGTGTTGAGCCACGTGCGGCGGATTTCCTCGCGGTCGTCCGGATGCACGGCATCTAGCCACGCGAGGCCGTGTGAGCTGTTGTCGGGCAGGCCGGTGTAGTCGAACCACTGCTTCGAGAGAAAGTCGCAGTCGCCCGCGGCGTTGCAGGTCAGCACCAGATGCGGCAGCGTCTCCGACAAGGTGCGGTAATGCTGTTCGCGGTCGCGCAACAGCAAGGCTTCGTCCGACGCTTTTTGCAAACGCACTTGCGACAGCACACGCTCGACCGCCTCGGGCAGGTAATTGAGGTATTCGCCGGATTTGGGCACGACGTCGGAGACGCCCGCGCGCAGCGCTTCGATCACGCGCGATTCGTCGGTGAAGCCGGTCACGAGAATGGCGGGAATCCGCACGCCTTCGGCGCGCAAGCGGCGAAAGAAGTCGAGTCCGGTTTCCGGTCCGCTGAGCTGATAGTCGAGCACCAGCAAATCGGGGCCGCCCGCGCCGAGCCGCTCGTGGGCCGCCTCGACGCTGGCGCAGATCGCTACCCGGCAGCCGGCGCGCTCCAGCGACTTGCGCGCGAGCCGCAAAATGCCTTCGTCGTCATCGACGACCAGCACATAGGCGGCGGGCAGCGTGGACACGTCTTCGATCATGCGAATCTTCTTTTAGGCTAGGTCTGGTGGTTATGTTGTCACGAGCGACTTTCGGGTGACTTTCAGGTGACTTCCAGCGGCGGCTGTGCGGCTCACATGAACGTTACCTCAAGGCGCCGCGAAACGATGGCCCGGCGGCAGCTTGACGACCTGCAGGAAGAAGCCGAGCCGGCGCACGGCTTCGATGAACGCGTCATATTCGACCGGCTTGGTGATGTACACGTTGCAGCCGAGCTCGTAGCACCTGGCGATTTCGCGCGGGTCGTCGGTGGTGGTCAGAACGATCACCGGCACCGCGGCGGTCCGCGGCGACTCTTTCAGACGCCGCAAGACTTCGAAGCCGTCCACTCGCGGCATCTTCAGGTCGAGCAGCACGACGAAATTCGTCAGATCGTCGCGCGACGGATAAGCGCTCGCCGCGGGCTCGGAGGCGCCGCCGCCCGCGCCGCTGGCGGCGGCCTCGGCCGGCGCGGGGCCGAAAAAGTAATCGAGTGCCTGCTGGCCGTCGCGAAAGCGCAGGAATCCGTTCGAAACGCCGGCACGGCGCAGATTGCGCTCGACGAGCGTGGCATGGCCGTCGTCATCCTCGATCAGCACGATGCCGACCGTTTCCCCGTGACTCATACGCCCTCCGTGCTAACGATCCGTATCTATGTTCATGGCGTTTCCGCGGTGTGTCCCGTTGCCGCGACCCGTCTCGCATCAGGCGCGCGCGGGCTGCTCGGGCAACACGACGAAGAAGGTCGACCCCGCGCCTTCCGCCGACTCCACCCACACGCGCCCGCCGTGCCGCTCCACCATGCGCCGCACCACCGCGAGACCGATGCCGTCGCCGTTCGCGACGTCGCCGTGCAGACGCTGAAACGCGCGGAACACCTTCGACATATACGCGGCCGGAATGCCGAGGCCGTTATCGCGCACGTAGTAAGTGCGCATGCGCACCGCGCGCGGGTCGGTCGCATCGACCGGATCGGGCTCCAGCGCGCCGATCTCGATGCGCCCAGTACGCGCCGGATCGAGGTAGTTAAGCGCGTTGCCGATCAGGTTGCTGAATATCTGTTCGATCGCCGTCGGGTCGCCCCACACGGGCGGCAACTCGCGCACGGTGACCGACGCCGCGCGCTGACCGATCGCGCCTTCCAGCGCATCCACCACCCGGCCCACCACGCGGCCGACGCTCACCCGCTGCCAATGGTATTCGAGCCGGCCGGCGCGCGAAATCCGCAACAGCGCGTCGATGATCGCCGCGGCCCGCGTCACCGCGGTGCGCAGATATTGCAAGGACTCGCGCACGTCCCCTTTCAGAATATGCGCCATGCGCCGATGCTCGGCTTCCGGCAAGCCGGCGGCATCGACGATGCTGTCCAGCTCGTCGCACGACACCTGAAGTTCCTTCGAAAAGCCTTGCAGATTCACCAGCGGCGAGCGCAGATCGTGCGACACGCTGTAGATGAACATTTCGTTGTCTTGCGTCTCCTGGCGCAATTCCTCGTTGACCACCGCAAGTTCCTTCGCGCGCGCCTCGAGCCGCGCCTTCAGCGTGGCCTGTTGCACGTCGGCCTCGGCGAGACGCGCGCCGGTCTCGTGCAGCACCGTGTCGAGCGCGGCGATTTCGTCGTTGCCCGACAGCGGCGCGGCGAGCGGCCGCCCGTTGCCCAGCCGCTCGGCGTTATCGGTCAACACTTCCAGCCGCCGGCCGATGTTGCGCGCGAACACCACCGCCGTGGCCGCCCAGATCAGCATCGAACCCAGCACCGCCGCGATCAGCGCGTATTGCTGGCGCTCGCGGCGCCGCGCGAGGGCCGCGCCGCGTTCGGCGTCGAGCCGCGACGCCTCGTTGCCGAACGCGGCAAGCTCGTCGCGAAACACCGCGACCTGGCGCGGCAGCGCGCCGGTTTCGAACGCAGCGAACGAAGCCACGCCGCGCCCTTCGTGCAGCGCCTGCGAGATCATCACGGCCTGGGCGCGATAGGCGTCGACCGCCTGCCGCATCTTGCGTACTCGCTCGACCTGCTGCGGCGTGCCGCCGACCAGCGCGTCGAGTTTCTGAAGACGGTCGCCGAGATCGATCCATACCGTATGCCGGTCGATGAACGACGGATCGCCGACCGCCATGCCGGTGCGCACGCGCGCGGCCTGACGCAGCAACGGATCGACGAGGGCCGACGACTGATAAAGGATCTGCTTGCTGTTGGCGACCCATCGCGCGGCCTGCGCCGTCTCTTCCTGGGTATCGAAGACGAAGCCGAGAAGCGCCAGTTCGACCACGCTCGGCACCGCAATCAGCAGCAGCCCCTTGGTGAATAGTTTCATGTTCGCCCGAAGGGTCGCGAAGGGTCATTCAAGCCGCGGCAACTCAGGAGGACCCGTCGCGCCCGCCAGAGCGGCGAGTGCGACGCGGCCGGACGGGCCATTATCGGCGTGATTTAGAGATATTTCAACGTAGCCGCAAGAGGCGCCCGGCCCACACAAAAACGACTTTTTTATTGGTGTGAGATGTTTTTTCGGCGCCTCGTGCGTCTATGATGGAAACAGATGTGCTAGGAAGCGAAAGCGCGCGGCGAGGCGGTTCGGCATGATTCGTGCGGGAGAAGGTGATACGGCGCAGACGTCGAATCATCGTGAATCCAGCCTTGTCGTATGCTATAAAAGATCGACGTGCGGCGCGCGAAGCCGGGAGTTGTCGCATGAGGACGCTGCGTTTCTTGCAATTCTTTTTCAGGCGAATTTTTATGTCCTTCCCGAAAAAGCGTAGACGCGCGAAGGTGGACGGCGATGAGTCGTTCCTCGCGGTACTACGGCATTTCAAGCCGTTCGGCCAGCTCGACACCAAGATTGCGCGTGCTCGCGCGCAAGACGAACCGGTGCTCTATGCACACGTACTGCCCGGACTCGATGTGCTCCTGTGCAGCGTGCGCGGTGCGCAACCGCCTTATCCCGCGCCGGCCGAGTTGCGGCGGCGCTGTATCGAATCCATCACCAACGCGTTGGAACAACCGCTCGACGGACTGGAGAACGGCGGCTACTGGTACGAGGCCGACGGCTTCGGCTTCCTGGTGTTTGCCAGCCGGGCTCGCGGCAAGATCCTGACGGAGTTCGGCGCTACCCGCATCGGTGCCCGTCGCGGGGTTCGTCGGCAAGATGCCGCTGGAGACGCCGCTCCGCGCTCGCTGAGGTAGCCGAGGCAGGTTCTTCATACAGGCCTCTTACAGGCCTCTTACAGGCCTGTTCCCGAGGCCTTTTTCACATCGACCCGCTCGTCCTTGGCAACGCCGCTGTCGGTTCGCAAGCGGCGTGGGTCTCAGCTTCCCTTGTATTCAACCGCGCTCGCCGGCGCCGTGACCGCCGGCTGCTTCTTGCCGGTCGCGGCAGGCGACGAAGCTTCCCCTGATGATTTATTCACCGGCGCGCCCTCGAGCGAAATGGCGGCCTTGGGCTTCTGCTTGACCCCGGGCGGCGGCGCCGTCGGCGCCTGACGCACCTGCGCGAGCAAGCGCGCACAAGGCAGCGGCTTGTTGTTGCTGGGCGCCAGCAGCGGAATCAGCGCCGCGAACGGATTGACGAGACCGAGCCCGACCGCCGCGCCGCCGCGCAGCGCCAGCGCGGCCGGATTCACGCCCACGTGCGGGTCCTTGAAGGTCCCCTTCACATAGAGCGGCGAGCGCAACGAAAACACCCGGAACCCCTTGGTATGCGGATGCACGCCAAGGTCCATCGACTCGTCGCGCAGATTCACCTTGCCGTCGATGTCGATCACCGCGTCGCCCGTATCGAGCGCGAACACGCGCGAATCGAGCACGCCGTTGGTGGCGACGAAATCGGCGGCCGCGCAATTGATCTTCACGTCGCGATTGCCGAACAGCTTTTCATACACGACGTTCGCCACGTTCAGCCCCGCCGCTTCCATCAGGAGGCGGCTCACGGTGCCGTCGGTGACGAGCGCCTTCACCTCGCCGTTCGAGGTCGCCGCTAGCGCGGCCGGCGAATTGCCGGTTGCGGTCAAGGCGGCGTCGCCGTTGATTTCGCCGAGCGCGTTCTGCATCGTCTTGAAGTTCGGCAGCAACTGCTTGAGCTTCAGATGCCGCGCCGACGTCGACACGCGGCCCTTGAGCGGCATCGCGCTGCCGTCCAGATGAATGTCGGAGGCCAGCGAGCCGCCCGCCACGCCGAACTTGAGCGGTTCGAGCGAGAGCACGCCGTTGGTCATCACGATATGGGTGTACAGGTCCGTGATCGGCAGGTCCACGTTCTTGATAATGCGCCGGCCCGTGAACTTCACGTCGGCGTCGATCGCCTTCCAGCGGTCGGTGTGGAATTCCTCGACCGGCAGCGCCTTGTTTGCCGGCTGCATCTTCGCATCGCCGCGCCTGGCCTTGCTCGCGTTCGAGTCCGCGCCGATCACCGGCGCAAGATCCGAGAATTGCAGCAGATGCGACACCACTTCGCCCTGCAACAGCGGACGCGGCTCGCGCGCCGTATAGATCAGCGACCCGTTCAGATCGCTGCCGCCCACCCGGCCTGTAAAGTTTTCATACTTGAAGACGTTACCGCTTTGCTTGAACTGCCCGATGAGACGCCCCTCGGTCGCATAAGGCGGCGTGTCGGGCAAGGTCACGCCGGTCAGCGAATAGAGCCGCGACATGCTGTTGCCTTGCAGCCAGAGGCGCAGATCGACCGCGGCGAGATGCGCCGGATCGGTGACCGTGCCCACCAGACCGATATGCAGATCGCCCGCCTTCACGTCGGCCTGCACCGGGAACGGCCGGTTCGCGTCCTGCAACGCGAGCACGCCGCCCACCTTGCCGCTGCCCGCCACCGGCGTCTTGTTGTAGGTGCCCTTGACGGTCCAGCCGATCGCATACGACGGCATCTGCGGTTTCGCGCCGCCCGCGTCGCCGGCTTCACTGGCGCTCGAGGCCGGCGCGGAGGCCGCCGCGGCGGCGCTGGTTTCCGCGTTAGCGCTTGCGCCGACGCCCGCGCTCGCCGCCTGGCTCGCGCCCTTCGAACCGCCCGCGATCAACGCGCCCGAAGCGCCCGTGGCCGCCGTCGCACCCGACGCCTTGATGTCGGTCGACGCAGCCCCCGACGCGGCCGCCGACGCGGCCGCCGAAGCCTCGGACGCCGCCTGGGCATTGGCCTGCGCGGAGAGCTTGTTCGCGCCCGACTTGCCGACCGCCTCGGCCGACGCACGGCGCGACGCCGCTTCCTGCTGCCGGATCGCCTCGCCGAGCGGAATCGGCTGACCGAGCGTATCGACGACCGTCTGCACGTCGATCTTCTTCTGCTGGTCGGACAGTGCGATGTTGCCCTTCTCAAACGCGATATCGTGCAGATCGAGCTTCCACTCGGAAGGCTCGCGCGGCTTCAGTTTGAAGGTCCAGTTGTTGCGCCCGTCGAGCAGCCGTTCCAGATCGACGGAAGGATTCACCAGATTGATCGCCGGAATCACGATGTCGCGGGTGAGCAGCGGCAGCACCTTGACCTGGAAGTCGATCTCGTCGAGCGTGGCGAAATGCGGCTGTTTCGCCCAGTCGGGGTTGGCCACCGTGATGTTCGTCGCCGAGAAGCGCGGCCAGGGCACCCAGCCGCGCCAGCCGGTCTCGCCGACCGGATGCCGCCAGCCCACTTTCAGATCGCCGTTGATGACGAACGGCCGGCCGATCGCCTGCGTGACCTTGTCGTTGACGTAAGGCCGCGCGTGGTTCCAGTCGAACGTCAGGAGAAAAACTGTCAGCGCGACAATCAGAATGACGATGATCGCCAGCAGCCATGCGATGATTTTCCCGATCCGTCTTCCGGTCGTGCTCCACGCTGCCATCGAGGGGGCTCCGCTATTTTTTCTGCGTTGCCCTTCGCCCAGCACGTAGTGTGCCCGAACGATGGCCTTCGACATGACGCCCACTCTCCACCCTACGACTCATGACCGATGTTCCGTTCGTGCTCGCCGACGGCATCGTCCGGCGCGACGCCTTGCGCGGCCAGACGCTGCTGCAGCCCACCACCTTCGCGTTGCATGCGGGCGACCGCGTCGCGATCACGGGGCCGTCGGGCTCCGGCAAGAGCGTGTTGCTGCGCGCCCTCGCCCTGCTCGATCCGCTCGATGCGGGGCGCATCGTGTGGCATGGCAGGCCAGTCGAACGCGCGGCGATTCCGCGTTACCGGCGCAACGTCGCCTATATTCGCCAGCGGCCCGCGCTGCTCGACGGCAGCGTTGAAGACAATCTGCGCTACCCGTTCGAGTTGCGCACCTATCGCGACGTGCGCTTCGATCGCGCGCGAGCGGCAAGTCTCGTGGCAGCGGCCGGCCGCGGCGACGATTTTCTCGACAAGCGCGCGAGCGAACTGTCCGGCGGCGAGGCGCAGATCGTCGCGCTGATTCGCGTGTTGCAGCTTGCACCGGAAGTGCTGCTGCTCGACGAGCCCACCGCGTCGCTCGACCCGGAGTCGTCGCATGCGATCGAGGGTTTGGTGCGCGCCTGGTTCGATGCCGATCCCGGCCGGCATGCGTCGATCTGGGTATCGCACGATCCGGCCCAGGCCGCGCGCATGAGCGAGCGGCGTCTGACAATGCGCGCCGGCATGCTCGACGAACCCACGGTCACGCCCGCGCAGGAGGCGTTCCGCCAATGACCTTGCAAACCCTGAGTCTCTGGGACCTCGCGATCGCGGCGCTGCTGATCGTCGTGAACGGCGCGGTGTCGGTGGCGCTCAAGCTCGATCTCGAACGCAAGCTCGCGTGGGCGGCGCTGCGCACCGTCGTGCAGTTGCTCGCGATCGGCTACGTGCTCGGCTGGGTGTTCCGCTACAGCCACTGGTTCGTGGTGTTGCCGCTGATGATCGTGATGACGCTGATCGCCGGCTTCGCGGGCGCGCAGCGCGGCAGCCGCTCCTATGCCGGACAGCGCGCGGATAGCGTGCTGTCGATCGGGTTCAGTTCGTGGCTCGTCGCCGCGATCGGCCTCTTCGTCGTGATCCGCATTCATCCGTGGTACGAGCCGCAGTATGCGATTCCGATTCTCGGCATGATCCTCGGCAATACGCTGACCGGGGTCTCGCTCGGCATCGAACGGATGACCGAGGAACTGACCGCGCGGCGCGACCGCGTCGAGATGGCGCTCGCGCTCGGCGCGACGCGCTGGGAAGCGGCGCGGGCGCCGGCGAGCCAGGCGGTGCGCGCGGGCATGATGCCGACGCTGAACCAGATGGCCGTGGTCGGCGTGGTGAGCCTGCCCGGCATGATGACGGGCCAGGTGCTGGCCGGCCAGTCGCCGTTGCAGGCGGTGCGTTATCAGATCGTGATCATGTTTCTGATCGCCGCCGCGTCGGCGCTCGGGACGGTCGGCGCGGTGCTGCTCACGTACCGGCGGCTCTTTTCGGCGGAGCACCGGTTTCTGTCGTCGCGGCTGGTGGAGCGCGCCGCGGCGCGGCGCTGAATGCGGCTCGCCGCGGACGGGGCCTCAACGCTTCGCGCTGACCGTCACTTCGGTGCCGTCGGCCAGCGTGAGCTTCTTCGTGCTGCCGTTGGTCGGCATCGTAAAGCGCAGAATCTGGCTGACGGCCACGTCGTTCGGACATTGGAGCGTCTTGCCGCCGCTCGTCACCGACTTCACGCCGCGCGGCGTGCGCGCCTGGAAGCTCAGTTGCACGGTTGCGGTGCCGTCGCTCGCCACCACCGGCGCGAAGCGGATCTGCGTCTGACGGATCATCGCGCCGTTGGTGTCGAGTGGCAGCGACGAATAACTCGGGCACGCATCGCTCACCGGAACCGGCCCGCCCGGCGGTACGGTTTTCCACGTGAAGTCGTCCGATTCGCCGGAGCGGATCGTGCGGGTTTCCTGTGAATTGCCGAACTGTTTCGACGTGACGCGAACCGTGTAGCGGATCGGACCGTCGGGCGCGGACTGCGACGTCACCGTGATCGGCGTGGCCGCATGGGCCGCCGGCACGAACGCGCAAGCGAGAGAAGCGACAACTGAAACGGCGGAGAGTTTGAAGCGGTAGCTCATACTGTCACCTCGTTGTTGTGCCGCTGCGCGCTCGCGTGAGTGCTGCGTGGGTGCTACCGCCTGAGCGAAGCATCGTGGCTGCGCAGGTTCATGCCGGGTCGATGGTGCTTGCGCATTCACCAGCCGGGCCGCGAGACACGCAACTGTTTTTGCATGATGCGCCACCAGTCTAACGCCAAGCGACGCCGCGCGCGCTGCGCGCGGATCGGGTGTTAACCCCCTTGCGGTAAGCCGTTTTTTGCCGGCCGATCGCGACGCTTCAGAAGCCCGTCAGCACCAGCTTGCCGATCGCGCGGCCTTCTTCCAGCAGTCGATGCGCGCGGCGCAGATTCTGCGCGTCGATCTTGCCGAGCTGCTGGCCGACGGTGGTGCGCAACGTCCCGGCGTCGACGAGACGCGCCACTTCCGTCAGCAGCTTGTGCTGCTCGATCATGTCGGGCGTGCCGAACATCGAACGCGTGAACATGAACTCCCAATGGAATGCGGCGCTCTTCGCCTTCAACAGTTCGACCGGCACCGGCCGGCTGTTTTCGACGATCGTGCAAATGCCGCCCTGCGGCGCGACGACCTCGGCCGCGGCGGGGAAATGGCGGTCGGTGTCGTTGAATATCAGCACGTAATCGACCTGCCCGATGCCGAGCTGTTTCAACTGCGCGGGCATGTCGCCGAAGTGATCGACGATGTGATCCGCGCCCAGCTCCGTCGCCCACTTCGCCGACTCGGGACGCGAGGCCGTCGCGATCACCTTCAGCTTCGCCAGTTGTTTGGCCAATTGAATGCCGATCGAGCCGACTCCCCCCGCGCCGCCGACGATCAACACCGTGCGGCCTTCATCCGCGCCTTGCGGCGACACGCCGAGGCGATCGAACAGCGCTTCCCATGCGGTGATCGCGGTCAGGGGCAGCGCCGCCGCGTGCGTGAAATCGAGCGACGCCGGCTTGCGCCCGACGATGCGCTCGTCGACCAGATGGAACTCGCTGTTCGCGCCCGGCCGCGTGATGCTGCCGGCGTAGAACACGGGATCGCCGACCTTGAACAGCGTGACTTCCGGTCCGACCGCGACCACGGTGCCGGCGGCGTCCCAGCCGAGAATGCGCGGCGCCGTTTCGACCGTGTCTTTCGGCGCGCGCACCTTGGTGTCGACCGGATTGACGGAGATCGCCTCGACCTTCACGAGCAAGTCGCGGCCGGTGGCTTGAGGTTGCGGGATCTCGACGTCGATCAGCGCTTCGGCTTGATCGATCGGCAAGTAGCGATAGAGACCTACGGCTTTCATAAGAAGCTCCTGTTGGTTCGGATGAAGATGCGCTTGAGAATCCGGGACGGCGACGGCAACCGATCCCATCGGCGTCATCCTAGGCGCCTTCTTATTTTTATAAAACCGTCATAATGACTGAAACATCTTTTTGAATTTCAGAAGAATGAATCGTCCTGCTCCATCCGCCCACGCACCTTCCACTGAACGCGAACGGCTCGATCTGCTCGACGTCGCGTTGTTCGTGCGCGCCGCCCTGCTCGCCAATGTGTCGGCGGCGGGGCGTGAGTTCGGGTTGTCGGCGGCGGTCGCGAGTTCGCGCATCGCGCAACTGGAAAAGCTGCTGGGCGCGCGGCTTTTGCACCGGACCACCCGCCGCATCAGTCTCACGCAGGACGGCGAAGTGTTCATGACGCGCGCCGAGGCGCTGCTCGACGCGGCCGCCGCCGCGCGCGCCTCGGTGGGCCGCGCGCAGGCCGAACCGCAGGGGCGCGTGCGAGTGTCGATGCCGTCCTCGTTCGGGCGGCAGCACGTGTCGCCGGTAATCAGCGAATTTCTGCGCCGCTATCCCGGCGTGAGCGTCGATTTGCGGCTGACCGATCACCTGGTCGATCTGGTCGACGCGGGAATCGACGTGGCGATCCGCGTCGGCGTGCTCAAGGATTCGTCGCTGGTGGCGCGGCGCCTGGCGGTCAACCGCCGGGTGCTGTGCGCGGCGCCCGCTTATCTGGCCGCGCGCGGCACGCCGCATCATCCGTCGGATCTCGCGCGGCACGAATGCATGATCCTGTCGGACCAGCGCGACTGGGCGTTCATGACCCCCGCCGGCCCGCTCGACGTGCGCGTGAGCGGTCGGCTCGTCACTGATAACGGCGAGGTGATTCGCGACGCGCTATTGGCCGGTTTCGGCATCGCGCTCAAATCGACCTGGGACGTGGCGCCCTATCTTCGCAGCGGCGAACTGGTGCGCGTGCTCGACGCGTATCCGCTCGCCGAGGAAGTGGCGATCTGGGCGGTGTATCCGAGCCGCGCGTTCGTGCCGCCGAAGACGCTCGCATTCATCGAATTCCTCGCGGCGCATTTCGGCGATCCGCCGTATTGGGATGCCGAGCCGAGCGGCGGGATTCGCTGAAGGGATCACCGCTTGCCGCGCCCGCCGCCTCCCGCCTTGCCCTCGGAATTCACATCGGCGTGCGCGTCGTTCTGCGTCTTTTGCTGATAGTCGCCGCCGCCGCGGCGGTCGGTATCCTGCAGTCCCCGTTCGATGTCGCGATGCGCCTGCTTGCCGACACGCCGCGGATCGTCCTCGTGCTGCGATTCCGGGCTCTGATCGGTTTCATGCGGTAGCGGCGCGGCCACGTCCTCCAACGAACGCGGATGCTTTCGGGCATGCGGATCGGCTTGCTTGTCGCCGTCCGACGATTGCGGTGCGGTCTTCATGGCTTGCTCCTTTGCGTATGGAATCAGGACGGAATGAGAACGGCGGCAGCGCGCTCACTTCGCGCCGTCCAGACGTTTTTTCATCGCCGCGGTAATCCGCTGACGCGTCGTCGGGTAGTCCGCCCAGGGGTCGCCTGCGAGGTCGGCGAGCCGCTCGTGCAGGTTCTCGATATTCCATTGATCGCCGGCCGTGGTGCTGGCGACTTCGTCCCACGACAGCGGCACCGAGACGCCCATGCCCGGCCGCGCGCGCGCCGAGAACGCGACGATCGTGCTCGACCCGCGGTTGTTGCGCAGATAGTCGACGAAAATTTTCTGCTTGCGATTCTGCGCGCCCATCTTCGCGCTGAAGTACTTCGGCAGCGTGGCCGCCATATGCTGCGCGACGGCTTGCGAAAAGCCCTTCACTTCGTCCCAGCCGGCCTGCCTGGCGAGCGGCACCACCACATGCAGTCCCTTGCCGCCGCTCGTCTTGCAGAACGACGTGAGACCGAGCTCCTCCAGCAGCGAGCGCGTGAGCTGCGCGGCCTCGATCATCCGCTCCCAGCCGAGCGACGCGTCGGGGTCGAGATCGAACACCATGCGATCGGGCTTCTCGATGTTCGACGCCACCGCATTCCAGGTATGAAACTCGACGGTGCCCATTTGCGCGGCGCCCACCAGCGCCCCGATGGTTTCGACGGTGATCAGCGGCGGATGGCCGGGGTCGAGCCCGGGATGCTGCGTGATGTTCGGGATCGACAGCTTCTGGCTGTGCTTCTGGAAAAACAGCTCGCCGCCGATGTCCTCGGGCGCGCGCACCAGCGATACCGGCCTGTCCCGCAGATACGGCAGCATCCAGTCGGCCACCGATTCGTAGTACCGCACGAGGTCGATCTTGCGCGTGCCGGTGCTTTTGTCGATCACGCGATCGGGATGAGAGACGCGCACGCCGGCGACTTCGGAGGCAGTCGAGGCGGCTTTCGATTTCGCCGTGGCGGTTTTGGCGGCCGAGGTTTTGGCGGCTGAGGTTTTGGCGCCGGACGTTTTCGCGGCCGTGGTTTTGGCGCCGGACGTTTTTCCTGCCTGCTTCGCACGCGTGTCATCCGGCTCGGACACGGCGTTTGCTTCGGCCCGTCGCGCCGCGCGTTTCTTCGGCGCGGCGGCGGACGCGGTATCGGTTTGCTGTTGCACGTCGGCTCCTTTGCGGGGTGCTTCCTTGACGATCTGGCTCGCCGGCTTGTCGTTGCGCAGACTCACGAACGACGCCTGGCGCACGATGCCGTCGCTCGTCCACTCGGCGAAGTTGCATTCGGCGACGAGTACGGGTTCGACCCAATGCACCGGCGTGCGACTGCGCTCGCGCGGCGGGGCCGCGAACGGCATGCGTTGGGTTTCGTGCGCGTCCAGCTCCTTCTTCACCGAGCGCAGCAACGCGGCATCGAAGCCCGTGCCGACGCGCCCGGCGTATTGCAGCTTGCCCTTGCTGTCGTGAACGCCGAGCAGCAGCGCGCCGAACGCCGCGCGGCTGCCGGACGGTTCCGAATAGCCGCCGATCACGAACTCCTGGCGGCGCCGGCACTTCAGCTTGATCCACGCGGACGAGCGTCCCGACATATAACCGCTGTCGCGCCGCTTGCCGATGATGCCTTCGAGCGCCATGTCGCATGCGCTCTTGAGCAGGTCCTCGGCGCTGAATTCGAAATCGTTCGAGAAGCGCAGCACGTTGTCGTCGACGCCTTCCAGCAACGCGCGCAGGATCGCGCGGCGCTGTTGCAGCGGCACGCCGCGCAAGTCGTAACCGTTCAGAAAAGGCACGTCGAACAGATAGATGGCGATGTCCTGCGGACGGTTCGAATCGAACGCGTTCTGCAGCGCCTGAAAACTCGGCACGCCGTTCTCGTCCAGCACCACCGCCTCGCCGTCGAGCCATGCGGTTTCGAGGTCGAGCTGTTCGAGCGCCTTGACCTGCTTGCTGAACTTCGTGGTCCAATCGTTGCCCGCGCGCGTGAATACCTTCACCGCGCCGCCCTTCGTGCCGTGGTCGATGCGCGCCAGCACGCGGTAGCCGTCGAACTTGATCTCATACGACCATTGATCGCCGGGCGGCGCGCTGTCGACCAGCGTCGCCAGTTGAGGCTTGAAGGTGGCGGGCAGCTTCGCCTCGACCGCGCCTTCGATCGACGGCGACACGGCGAGCTCACGCAGCGACTGCGCGCTGCGCGTCGCCACGATGTCGGGTCGTTTCGGATCGCCGCGGCTCGCGCGGTTCGATGAAGCGGTCCTGGCGGCGGCGCTCCTGCCGGTCCGGCTCGTGCTCGTCGCTTCCTTCGCCGCGGACGCGCGTTTCGCCGTCTTCGCGCCCTTCTGCGCCGGCGCGCTTCCATCGAGCACGCTGCCGGGTCGCTCCTTCAGAATGTCGTACTCGCTTTCATCGCGCGCTTCGTCGTCGCGCTCCTTGATCAGCAGCCACTGCTCCTTGTCGCCGCTGCCGCGCATGTGGCTGCGCACCAGCGTCCAGCCGCCGTGCAGCTTGTCGCCGTGCAGGATGAATTTGAGCTTGCCGGCCGCGTAGGTTTTGGCCGCCTGCGCCGCGCCGCCGACCGGCTCCCAGGTGCCGCGGTCCCACACGATCACGGTGCCCGCCCCGTAGTTGCCAGGCGGAATCTCGCCTTCGAACGAGCCATACTCGACCGGATGATCCTCGACATGCACGGCGAGCCGCTTCACCGACGGGTCCAGACACGGCCCCTTCGGCACCGCCCACGACAGCAGCGTGCCGTTCAGTTCGAGCCGGAAGTCGTAGTGAAGCCGCCGCGCGTGATGCTCCTGAATCACGTAGGACAGCGCCTCGTTCGACTCGCGCGCACTCGTCTTGCGGCCGGCGCGCTTGCGCGCGCTCGTGCCCGCGGGCTCCGGCGTTTCGTCGAAGCGGCGCTTGCGGTTGTAGAGATCGAGCCTGTCGTTCATGGGGATGACGTCATCGCGGGTTGGGTGGCGCGGTTCATCTCACTGTTCCTCTCGCGGTTCCTCTTTCTAACCTCCAGGATCGGGCGCTCCGCGCTCACGCGGCCGCGCGGCGTTTGCGGGCGGCCGGCGCGGTCTTGCTGCCGGAACGGCCGCTGGCACGAGTGCCGCCGCCGCGCGTCGCGCGCGTCGTCTTCGGCTTCTTGCGAGCGGGCGTGGCGCTGGCATCGGTATCCTCGTCGGCCTCTTCGTCGTTGGCCTCAGCTTCCTCATCGTCCGCGGCACGCTTGCGTCCACCGGACGCCGGCTTGCCCTTGCCGCGCCCCAGGCTGCGCTTGAGCAGATCGGACAGATCGAGAATGTCCGCCGACTGACGCGACTCGCGCGGCGTTTCGACCTCCGTGATTTCCTCGGTCTTGCCCGCGCGAATCTTGCGATCGACGAGCGCCATGATGTCGTCGCGGAAGGTGTCGTGGTACTGCGACGGATCCCACTTGTCGCTCATGTCGTCGATCAATTTTTTCGCCATGTCGAGTTCGCGCGCGCTGACGCCCGCCGCCTTCACGCCTTCGGCCGGCAGCTTGAACTGGTCGAAGTCGCGCACTTCGGCGGCCCAGCGCAGCGTGTTCAACGCGAGGACCGGACCGAGCGGAATCAGCGCGGCGAGATGCTGCTTGTTGTGCAGCACGACGCTCGCCACGCCGACCTTGCCCGACGCCTTCATCGCTTCGCGCAGCAACGCGTAGACCTTTTCGCCTTTGCGATCGGGCGTGAGGAAGTACGGCGTGTCGAGAAAGAGGAACGAGATGTCGGCGGCGTCGACGAACGCAAGGATGTCCACCGTCTGCGTCGACTCGGGATTCGCCGCGCGAATCTCCTCGTCCGAGAGCACGACGTACTTGTCCTTTTCGTACTCGAAGCCGCGCACGATGTTATCGCGCGTCACATCCTTGCCGGTGCGCTTGTTGATCTGCTTGTAGCCGACCGGGTCGATCGTGCGCTTATCCAGCAGATTGAAGCCGACCTTCTCCGACTGCGTTGCCGGGTACAACTGCACCGGCACGTGAACGAGGCCGAAGCTGATTGCGCCCTTCCAGATCATGTGTGCCATCGTGCGCTCCCCAAGGCCCAGGTCTTTACGCGAAGCAGCAAGCGTGCCACGGGTTTTGCGCTGACGCGGGACGCCGCGAGGCCGGGCGCGCCGCGCATCGGCTGTAAGTCTTGCGCCGCGTCGGCAAAAGCTACGGCGTTCGGCGTGCCGCCGGGTCGAGTTCCACCGGCACTTCGGCGAAGCCGCGAAACCGCACGCGACCGCCGCGCGTCGGCTCGCCGTGCAGCCGATAGGCCGGAAAGCGCTGCACGAAGCGTCCGATGGCAATGCGCGCCTCGAGCCGCGCGAGCGACAGCCCGGCGCACTGATGAATGCCGAAGCCGAACGCCAGATGCCGGTTCGGAGCGCGGCGGATATCGAAGCGGTCCGGCTCCGCGAATTGCTCCGGGTCGCGATTGGCGGCGCCGATGCACAGCGTGACGGGCGTGCCGCGCGCCACGGGAACGCCGCCGATTTCGGCGTCGAGCGTCGCGATGCGGTTGCCGAGCTGGTTCGAACTCTCGAAACGCAAACATTCCTCGACCGCCGATTCGATCAGCGACGGCTCGCGCAGCAACGCGGCGCGCTGTTCGGGCCACTCGGCGAGCGTGACGAGGCCGTTGCCGATCAGATTGGTCGTCGTCTCATGCCCCGCGTTCAGAATGAAGATGCAGTTTTGCAGCAATTCGGCTTCGGACAACTGCTCGCCGCCCTCCTCGCCCTGGATCAGACGCGTGAGCACGTCGTGCAGCGGGTCGCCCGGCTCGCGCCGGCGTTGCGCCACGAGGCCGCGCAGATAGTCGACGAATTCGCTCACCGCGCGATTGCCGCGTTCGAGTTGCGCGTCGCTGAGCGACGGTTCGAGCGCGCCGAGAATCGCCAGCGACCAGTCGCGCAACGGCGCGCGCTCGGCATGCGGCACGTCGAGCAGATTGCCGATGATTTCCACCGGAATCGCCGACGCGAATTCGCCGATCAGATCGATGCGGCCGCGTTCGGCGGCGGCGTCGAGCAAGCCGTCGACGAGACGCACGAGCCCCGGCTCCATCGCGGCAATCGCGCGCGCCGTCAACGCGCCGGCGATCAGCTTGCGCACCCGCGTATGACGCGGCGGATCGTTGAACACCAGACTCGTCGTGTGATGCGCGTAAAGCGGCGAGTCGCCGTACTTCGGCCTGAATTCGACGGTCTTGTCGGAACTGAAGGTTTTCGGATCGCGGTAGACCGCTTGAACGTCGCGAAAGCGCGTCAGAAACAGCGAACCGTCGGGCATGCGCTTGACCGGTTCGTGCGTGCGCAGCGCGTGGTAGACCGGATAGGGGTTTGCGTAAAACTCGGGACTGAGCCGGCGCAAGTCGAAGTCGCGCGCGAGGGCGGCTGCGTCGCTGGTGGTCGCGGGGGGCATGCGTTGTCTCCGGTGCTTGTCGTGGTTTTGATTTTGCGCCTGGTTTGCGCAACGCTACTCGCGCCGCTGTCTGCCGTGCGCAACCTACCGCGCGCGATGCGCGGCGACAGACAGGCTCGACGCGTGCAAGCGCTGCGGGCATGGTTGGCTGCGTTGGCTGCGTTGGCTGCGTTGGCTGCGTTGGCTGCGTTGGCTGCGTTGGCTGCGTTGGCTGCGTTGGCTGCGTTGGCTGCGTTGGCTCGTCAGTATGAACCGGCTGCCGAGGGATTGCATAGGCGGGCCGCCGTGGCGCACCTCGTCGAACCGTTACAATAGCGGGATTTTCCGCGCGCGCCGCGCGCCCGTCCTTTCCTGCGTCACTCGCGTCGCCAATGAACCTCGTCATCCAAAGTCCCGCGCCTCTTTCCGCCGATCATCACAAAACGCTCGTCGCGCTCGCGCGCGGTTCGCATGCCGCCGCCATCGACTCGAACGCGATCCGCATCGCCGGCGCAAGCGAAGCGCAGCGCGCCGACCTCGACGTGTATTGCGGCACGCATCAACTGGACTACGCGTTCGTCGAAGCGGGCCGCAAGTTGCAAGACTTCGGGCTGGTCGCGATGGACATGGATTCGACGCTGATCACGATCGAATGCGTCGACGAAATCGCCGATTTCTGCGGACTGAAAGCGGAAGTGTCCGCGATCACCGAGGCCGCGATGCGCGGCGAGATCAAGGACTTCAACGAAAGCCTGACGCGCCGCGTGGCGCTGCTCAAGGGCCTCGACGCAAGCGCGCTCGAGCGCGTTTACGAAGAACGGCTGCAACTCTCGCCGGGTGCGCTGCAGATGCTTGCAGGCGCGAAGGCCGCCGGTTTGAAAACGCTGCTGGTGTCGGGCGGGTTCACGTTCTTCACCGAAAAGCTGAAGGCCCGTCTCGGCCTCGACTTCACGCGTGCGAACACGCTCGAAATCGTGGACGGCAAGCTGACCGGCAAGGTAATCGGCGAGATCGTCAATGCAGACGTGAAAGCAGCGATGTTGCGCGAGACCTGTGCTCAACTGGGCATCGAGCCGACCCGCGCGATCGCGATGGGCGACGGCTCGAACGATCTGAAGATGATGGCCGCAGCGGGACTTTCCGTTGCATTCCGCGCGAAGCCCGTGGTGCGCGAAGCGGCCAGCGTGGCCTTCAATTTCGTGGGACTGGACGGGCTGCTGCGCCTGTTCTAATGCCGATGTGCTGCGCTGGCCGTGGCGATGACGGCCAGCATCAGAAGCGCATCCAGAAGAAAAGATTCATCGAAGCTCACGATCGTGCCGCAACCGTTAGTCAGGATGCGCGCCATCGTAGCGGCGTGATGGAAGGTTGAACATTCAGCCGAACGGCCAGGCTCAATGGCTATATCGACAAAGTAAAAACCCCATCGGGAACACGTCTCGATGGGGTTGCTCGACGACCGGCCGACAGCGTCGGAAGTCTATCCAAGCGCCGTCAGACAACGTTCGATATCCGCGCGCAAATCCGCTTCTTCCTCCAGGCCGATGTAGAAACGCACCAGCGTGCCGCGGTGCGGCCACTGCCCTTCGGCGCGCATCGACGCGACCTCGTAAGGCATCGCGAGACTGTGCGCGCCGCCCCAGCTCCAGCCGAGCGAAAAGAGTTCGAGCGACTCGCAGAACGTATCGATTTGCGCCGCGCTATACCGGCCGTCGAACACCACGGAGAACAAGCCGCCCGCGCCCGTGAAATCGCGCCTGAAAAACTCGTGGCCCGGACAGTCGGAGAGCGCCGGATGCAACACGGCGGCGATCTCGGGCCGAGTCTTCAGCCAGTTGGCGAGGCCGAGCGCCGCGCGGTCGTGCTGGGCAAAGCGCAGTTGCATGGTCGGCAGGCTGCGCAGAATCAGCGAGCAATCGTCCGACGACACGCCGATGCCCATGCGCATGCGGGCCGCCTTCAGCTTCAGGTGCAGGTCGCGCTCGACGGTGATCGTCGCGCCCATCAGCACGTCGCCGCCGCCCGATTGATACTTGGTGAGCGCCTGCACCGAAATATCGACGCCGTGCTCGAACGGCTTGAAGCCGAGCCCGGCCGACCACGTATTGTCGATGGCGGTGACGACGTTGCGCGCACGTGCCACGGCGGTGATGGCGGGCACGTCGGCCACTTCCATCGTCACCGAGCCGGGGGCTTCGAGCCAGATCAGGCGCGTGTTCGGCTGGATCAGAGCGGCGATGCCCGCTCCTATCATCGGGTCGTAGTAGCGCACCGTCACGCCGAAATCGCGCGCCAGCCAATCGCCGTGGTCGCGGTTCGGCGAGTAGACGTTATCGGGAATCAGCACGTCGTCGCCGGCCTTGCAGAGACCGAAATACACATTCGAAATCGCCGACAGACCCGAGGGCTGCAGCAGCGCGTGATTGCCGCCTTCGATCGTGGCGAGACGCTGCGCCAGCGCGAGCGAGGTCGGCGTGGCGTGCAGGCCGTAGCGCCACTGCGCGTCGTTTTTCCAGTCGAGCGCGCGCATGGTGGCGAGGTCGGGGAACACGACCGTCGAGGCCCGCGTAACTGGCATCGAGAACGACTCGAAGCCCGGCGTGAGCTGGTCCTCGGCATGCACGATGCGGGTTTGCAGAGCGCGTTTGAGTTTGGATTGCGTCATGGTGAGATCGAATTAGAAGCTGACAAAAATGATGGAGGCGCGCCGCGTCGGGCCGCGCGCGCCGTACCCGCAAGAGTAGACGAGCCGGCGGCATGTCGCCTGAGCTTGAGCGCGCGAGCCGTCCGGCTCGCGCGGCAGTGGCTTCACTCGCCGGTTTGCAGGTTGCTGACGCCGCCCACGGGGTGACCGCCGGCTGCAGCCGCCGAAGCGCCATGGGGGGGAGCCGCAGCGCCGCCGACCGGGTCTCGCGGCGCCGCGGCGGCCTTCTTCGCCGCGATCGCCGGCGCGCCGGCAGCCGGCACCGCCTGCCCCGCCGCCAGCCGCTTCAGATCGAACGGCTGCGGATCGGAATCGTCGACGTTCATCCGCTCGCCCGCCACCGAGCCGTCGGCGGCGAACCTGCCGACCCAATTGCCGGTGATATGCGTGCCGTCGTTCGACTCCTCGACTTCGAGGGTGTCGCCGTCGCGATCGCCCGCGATCAGGATCACTTCGCCGCTATCGGTGTACTGATACTCGCCGTGCACGCCGGACGGATCGTCGGTTTTCGCGCCGAGCCGCAGCACGATCTGACGCGCGCCCAGCATGCCGGCGTAGCGCGGAAATCTGGCGAATTCAGGGCTCGGCTTGAGCGGCAACTGAATCGGCGCAGGCGCCGCCAGTTCCTTGACGGCGTCGCTTTCCGCCCATGCCTGCGCGGGCACCCAAGCCGCCGCGCCCGCACACAGCAAGGCGGCGGCACCGAGCACGCGCCGAAGTAAGTGCCCTTGTGGGGCCGTCCAACCGCGCCGACGCACCGCGCCCGACATCGCTTCCAATTCCCGCATCCGTTTCTTCCTTATTGCTGATACTGCCCGATACCTGTGACGGCATGCGTGCCGCGCATTCCCGCCGAACCTCAGATTCTTTCGAAGATCGCCGCGATGCCCTGCCCGCCGCCGATGCACATCGTGACGAGCGCGTAACGGCCGCCCACCCGTTGCAATTCGTAGAGCGCCTTGACGGTGATCAGCGCACCGGTCGCGCCGATCGGATGGCCGAGCGAAATGCCCGAGCCGTTCGGATTGACCTTGGCCGGATCGAAGCCGAGTTCCTTGCTGACCGCGCACGCCTGAGCGGCAAACGCTTCGTTCGCCTCGATCACGTCGAGGTCGGCGACCGTCAGCCCGGCTCGCTCCAGCGCCTTGCGGGTGGCCGGCACCGGGCCGATGCCCATATAAGCCGGATCGACGCCGGCATGCGCATACGACACCAGGCGCGCCAACGGCTTGATGCCGCGCTGCTCGGCCACGCCGCGTTCCATCAGCACGACGGCGGCCGCGGCGTCGTTGATGCCGGATGCGTTGCCGGCCGTGACCGTGCCGTTTTCCTTCGCGAACACCGGCTTGAGCTTCGAGAAGTCTTCGGGCGTGGCGTTCATGCGCGCGTGCTCGTCCGTGTCGAACACGACGTCGCCCTTCCTCGACGCAATCGTGATCGGCAGGATCTGTTCCTTGAAGTAGCCGCTCGTGATCGCATTGGCCGCGCGGCGATGCGATTCGAGCGCGAGCGCGTCTTGCGCCTCGCGCGAAATGTCGTACTTGCGCGCGACGTTTTCGGCGGTCACGCCCATATGGATCGACTGGAACGGATCGTTCAGCGCGCCGACCATCATGTCGACGAGGCGCGCGTCGCCCATGCGCTGACCGAAGCGCGCGGCGGGCATCGAATAAGGCGCGCGGCTCATGTTTTCCGCGCCGCCGCCGATCGCGATGTCGGCGTCGCCGAGCAGCACGCTTTGCGCGGCCGACACGATCGCCTGCAAGCCCGAACCGCACAGGCGGTTCACCGTCAACGCGGGCGCATGCTGCGCGACACCGCCGTTGATCGCGGCCACGCGCGCCAGATACATGTCTTTCGCTTCGGTATGCACGACGTTGCCGAACACCACGTGACCGACTTCGTCGCCCGAAACGTTCGCGCGCGCCAGCGCTTCACGCACGACGCGTGCGCCGAGATCGGTCGGCGGAAAATCCTTCAGGCTGCCGCCAAAACCGCCGATTGCGGTACGCACACCGCTCACCACCACTACGTCCCGTTGCATCGCTCGCTCCTCTTCAGTCTCTCGAGATGAATGTGCCTTGGCGGGCCGCACGTCGCGGTACGTTGCGATCAGCCCGCCAGGATGTGTTCGACCGTGGCCCGCGAAGGAATCGGCGCGACCGCGCCATAACCTTGCGTCGACAGCGCGGCGGCGACGTTCGCGTAACGCGCCGCTTCAAAGGGATCGTCGCCCGCGATGAGGCGCGCGATGAACGCGCCGCCGAAGCAGTCGCCCGCGCCGGTTGCGTCGACCGCGTTGACGAGGTGGCCCGGCACGACACGCCGTTCGTCGGGTGTCGCGATGTACGAGCCGTCCTTGCCGAGCTTGAGCGCGACCACGCGCGGACCGTGCGACAGCAGGTAATCGACGATCTCGTCGCGCCCGGTCAAGCCGGTGAGTTCGGTGACGTCGTCCCAGCTCGGCAGGCAGATGTCGGTCTGACGGATCGCTTCGAGCATCACCGCGCGTGCTCTCGCGAGCGGCCACAGCTTCAGACGCAGGTTCGTATCGAAACTCACACGCACGCCGTTCGCGCGCGCATGCGCGATCGCTTCCAGCGCCGCGTCGCAAGCGCTCAGGCTGATCGCAAGGCTGATGCCGGAAAGATGGACGACCTTGGCCGCGGCGATCGCCTCGAGCGGCAGATCGTGCGGCGCGTAGCGGCTCGCGGCGGAGCCGGCGCGCAGATAGTCGAACGCATGGCCGTTGGGACCGTGCGAGACGAAATACACGCCGGTCGACGCGCGTTCATCGACGCGCACGAGCGATGTGTCCACCTGCTCGCGCTCCCACAGATCGATCAGCAAACGCCCGAAATGATCGCTGCCGACCGCGGACACGAAGCCGGTCCGCGCGCCCTGCCGTGCGGCCGCGATACAGAAGTTCGACGTATCGCCGCCGAAGCCTTGCAGATAGTTCGGCTGGTCTTTCGCCGACTGGTTGAATTCGATCATCGCCTCGCCGAGCGCGAGGATGTCCGGGGTATGGGTTCCCGGCATACGAAGGCTTGCCGTCATCGCTTACACCTCGCCCCACAGATCGTGGCCGTCGGCGCCGGTGATCTTCACCGAGACGAAATCGCCCACCTTGTAGCGCTTCGACGCCTTCGTGGTCGGCGCGATATACACGACGCCGTCGATCTCCGGCGCATCCGCCGCGGTGCGGCCAATGCCGCCGTCGGCGTTGATCTCGTCGACCAGCACCTTCAGCGTCTTGCCGACCTTCCTTGCGATGCGCTTCGCCGACACTTCCTCGGCGACTTCCATGAAGCGCGCGCGGCGCGCTTCACGCACTTCGTCGGGCAACGCGCCGTCGAGTTCGTTGGCGGTGGCGCCTTCGACCGGCGAATAGGCGAAGCAGCCGACCCGATCCAGTTCCGCCTCGCGGATGAAATCGAGCAGCGTTTCGAACTGCTCCTCGGTCTCGCCCGGAAAGCCGGCGATGAACGTGCTGCGGATCGTCAGGTCGGGACATGCCGCGCGCCAGGCCTTCACGCGCTCCATCACTTTTTCGGCATTGGCCGGACGCTTCATGCGCTTGAGCACTTCGGGATGCGCGTGCTGGAACGGCACGTCAAGATACGGCAGGACGTGGCCCTTATACGGGCCTTCGGCCATCATCGGAATGACTTCATCGACGCTCGGATACGGATACACATAATGCAGGCGCACCCACGCGCCGTATTGCGCGGCGAGTTCGCCGAGCGCGCCGACCAGATCGGTCATGCGCGTCTTGATCGGCTTGCCGTTCCAGAAACCGGTGCGGTATTTCACGTCGACGCCATAGGCGCTCGTGTCCTGCGAAATCACCAGCAGTTCCTTCACGCCCGACTTGAACAGATTCTCCGCTTCGAGCATGACCTCGGCGACCGGGCGCGACACGAGGTCGCCGCGCATCGACGGGATGATGCAGAACGTGCAGCGGTGGTTGCAGCCTTCGGAAATTTTCAGGTACGCGTAGTGGCGCGGCGTGAGCTTCACGCCCGCGGCCGGCACCAGATCGACGAACGGATCGTGCGGCTTCGGCAAATGGTTGTGCACCGCCTGCATCACCTCGCCCACCGCGTGCGGGCCGGTCACGGCCAGCACCTTCGGATGCACTTCCTCGATCAGGCCCGAGCCGCTCGCGCTTTTCTTCGCGCCCAGGCAGCCGGTGACGATCACCTTGCCGTTTTCGCTGAGCGCCTCGCCGATCGCGTCGAGGCTTTCCTGGACTGCTTCGTCGATGAAGCCACACGTGTTGACGACCACGAGGTCGGCACCGTCGTAAGTGCCGGAAATTTCGTAACCTTCGGCGCGCAACTGCGTGATGATCTGCTCGGAGTCGACCAAAGCTTTAGGACAGCCGAGGCTGACAAATCCGACCTTCGGAACGGAAGGCGTCGGCGTGGCGGGGGAACGGGTTTGCGACATAGGTGGGGTCCGGCGTATAGCGGTGGCGATGGCGACAATGGGGACGGCGCGTCGAGGCAAGCGAGGTTCAAGGGTCACGAGCGACCCACCTGCGAGAAACACTCCGCGACGCCCCGCGCAATCAACCCGCTATTGTACCGTGCCGATGGCCGCGCAATCGCGCGGCGCGGCTGGGCGCGCTGCGCGCAATCGACGCCCGCCGGCCGCCGATTGGTCCGGCTCACGCCCTTACTTGTTCTCCGGCTCCGGATTGTTTTGCGGATTGGCCGGCGCGCCCGGCGCGGCAGCCGCATTGCCCGGCCCACCCGGCGGAAACGGGAACGTGGCGAACATCGTCTTCGCCTGGTTCTGCA
Organism: Paraburkholderia terricola; assembly: GCF_003330825.1. Classification (NCBI taxonomy): domain Bacteria; kingdom Pseudomonadati; phylum Pseudomonadota; class Betaproteobacteria; order Burkholderiales; family Burkholderiaceae; genus Paraburkholderia; species Paraburkholderia terricola. Next base: position 1,725,335 of record NZ_CP024941.1, on the reverse strand, counting down.
TCTGCTCCTGCATCTGCACGAACATATTCTTCGACTGCTCGATGTAGCTGGTCATCATGCCCTGCATCATCGGCGCCTGCATGTTCATGAACTGCGACCAGACCTCGGGATTCATCGCCTTGCCTTCGTACAGATTCTTCGACTGGTCGGCGAGCTTCGCCTGAATGTCGATGAAGGCCTGGATGTTCTTCTCCAGATAGGTGCCCATCATGCCCTGCATCGCATGACCGTAGAAACGGATGATTTGCGAGAGCATCGACGATGAGAACATCGGCAAGCCGCCGCTCTCCTCTTCCAGAATGATCTGCAACAGGATGGCGCGCGTCAGGTCCTCGTTGCTCTTGGCATCGATGACCTTGAAATCCTCCTGATCGAGCACGAGCTGTTTGACGTCCGTCAGCGTGATGTACGTGCTTGTCTCGGTATCGTAGAGCCGACGATTCGGATATTTCTTGATCAGTCGTTCGGCTGTTTTCTTTGTAGTAGTAGTCATGTAACGCCTTTGAGCGCGAGTTGCGCGCGAAAACGGCGTCTTGCCGGCTGCGCAATCGGGTCATTGCGCAGGCGAGACGCCGCCGGAACCATCCGAGCCGAAGCGCGCTGCCTTGTGAGCGGCGCGCCGTGACTCAGCCCATATGCAAACCGCCGTTCAGCGAAAAATCCGCGCCCGTGGAGAAACCCGATTCGTCCGAGGCGAGCCACGCAACGATGGAGCCGATTTCGTCCGGCTGACCGAGACGGCGTACCGGAATCGTCGCGACGATCTTTTCCAGCACGTCCGGGCGGATCGACTTGACCATGTCGGTGCCGATGTAGCCGGGCGACACGGTGTTGACCGTCACGCCCTTGGTGGCCACTTCCTGCGCCAACGACATCGTGAAGCCGTGAATGCCGGCTTTCGCGGTCGAGTAGTTGGTCTGGCCGAACTGGCCCTTCTGCCCGTTCACCGACGAAATGTTGATGACGCGGCCCCAGCCGCGCTCCACCATGCCGTCGATCACCTGCTTGGTGACGTTGAAGAGGCTCGTGAGGTTGGTGTCGATCACCGCCGTCCAGTCTTCATGCGTCATCTTGCGGAACACCACGTCGCGCGTGATGCCGGCGTTGTTCACCAGCACGTCGATCTCGCCGACCTCGGCCTTGACCTTGTCGAACGCGGCCTTGGTGGACTCCCAGTCGCCGACATTGCCTTCGGACGCGATGAAATCGTAGCCCAGCGCCTTCTGCTCCTCGAGCCACTTCACGCGGCGCGGCGAGTTCGGGCCGCAACCCGCGACGACCTTGAAGCCCTCTTTGTGCAGCCGTTGGCAAATGCTCGTGCCGATGCCGCCCATCCCGCCCGTTACGTACGCAATTCGCTGTGTCATAACCTACACTCCATTATCGTTTTCGAGGCGCCGACCGGCTGCCTCTTCCCTCGTCCTTGCTTCATCTCCGCTGCCGCCGGGCGACCGGCCGACGAGGCCACTGCTGAACGCGCGCCACCTGCTGCAATGCCACCTGCTGCAATGTGACGCGCGGCAACGCTCATGCTCGATGCCGGCTTACGGCGCTTACCGCGCCATATCCGGCATCTATGGACGTGCCTCTCAGGCGCGCTCGACCGCCAGCGCCACGCCCATGCCGCCGCCGATGCACAGCGACGCGAGACCCTTCTTCGCGTCGCGCTTCTGCATTTCGTGCAGCAGCGTGACGAGAATCCGGCAGCCGGACGCGCCGATCGGATGACCGATCGCAATCGCGCCGCCGTTCACATTGACCTTCGACGTGTCCCAGCCCATCTGCTGATGCACGGCGAGCGCCTGCGCGGCAAACGCCTCGTTGATTTCCATCAGGTCGAGATCGGCCGGCGACCAGCCCGCGCGCTCGAGGCAACGGCGCGACGCCGGCACCGGGCCCATGCCCATCACCTTCGGATCGACGCCCGCGTTGGCATAAGCCTTGATGCGCGCGAGCGGCGTGAGGCCCAGTGCTTCCGCCTTCTTCGCCGACATGACGAGCACCGCTGCCGCGCCGTCGTTCAGACCCGACGCATTGGCCGCCGTGACCGTGCCTTCCTTCGAGAAGGCCGGCTTCAGGCTCGCCAGCGACTCGGCCGTCACGCCGTGACGCACGAACTCGTCCGTCGCGAAACGCAGCGGCTCGCCCTTGCGTTGCGGGATCTCGATCGGCACGATTTCGTCGTTGAAACGGCCGGACTTTTGCGCGGCCTCCGCCTTGTTCTGCGACAGCGCCGCGAACGCGTCCTGCTGCTCGCGCGTGATGCCGTGTTCCTTGGCGACGTTTTCCGCCGTCACGCCCATGTGATACTGGTTGTAGACGTCCCACAAGCCGTCGACGATCATCGAGTCGACCAGCTTCGCGTCGCCCATGCGGAAACCGTCGCGCGAGCCCGGCAGCACGTGCGGCGCCGCGCTCATGTTTTCCTGACCGCCGGCGATCACGATGTCCGCGTCGCCCGCGATGATCGCGTTGGCTGCGAGCATCACGGCCTTCAGGCCCGAGCCGCACACCTTGTTGATCGTCATGCCGGGCACGGCCGAGGGCAGCCCCGCCTTGATCAGCGACTGACGCGCCGGGTTCTGGCCCGAGCCCGCCGTCAACACCTGACCGAGGATGACCTCGCTGACCTGCTCGGGCTTCAGACCAGCCCGCTCGAGCACGGCGCGGATCACCGCGGCGCCCAGATCGGGCGCGGCGATCTTCGCCAGCGACCCACCGAATTTGCCTACTGCCGTACGAGCGGCCGATACGATCACAACATCAGTCATTTCCATGTCCTCCGGGCACGTCGGCCGAATGCGCCGCAGCCCGTCAAGTTAAAAATCTGGTTGTTCCCACGCCCTTGCCGAGTCGAACCGACGCTCCTCGCACCGCGAAAGCGCCGGGCGGGCGCGCCAAGCCCGCGCAAAAGCCCTACTCCCGCTGCCGCACATAACGCCCAGGCGCCGGCTCGATTACCGGAAACTCAGCCGAGCCGAGGCTGGCGCGCGGCTTCACCTTCTTGCCGCCATACTGATCGAGCCAGGTGGTCCATTCGGGCCACCAGCTGCCGGGGACCTCGGTAGCCGCGTCGAACCATTCGTCCGGGCTTTCGGGAAGGGTCTTGAGGTCGCCTTCCAGCGTCCAGTAATTGCGCTTTTTCTTCGCCGGCGGATTGATGACGCCCGCGATGTGACCGGACGCGCCGAGCACGAATTTCATCGGCCCGCTCAGGAGCGGCACCGATGCATAGGCGGTTTGCCACGGCACGATGTGGTCGTCGCGTGAACCGTAGATGAAGGTGGGCACGTCGATCTTCGAGAGGTCGATCGGCTCGCCGCAGGTGGTCAACGCACCCGGCTCGCGCAGACGATTCTCGTGATACGTATTGCGCAGATACCAGACGTACATCGGACCCGGCAAGCTGGTCGAATCGCTGTTCCAGTAGAGCAGGTCGAACGGCACCGGCGTGCGCCCCTTGAGGTAATTGTCGACCACGTAGTTCCACACCAGATCGTTCGGGCGCAGGAACGAAAACGTATTGGCGAATTCGATGCCGCGCATCAGCCCCGGCGGCGCGCCGTTCTTGCCGCCGATGGTTTGCTCGCGCATCTGCACGTGCGCCTCGTCGACGAATACGTCGAGCACGCCCGTGTCGGAGAAATCGAGCATGGCGGTGAGCAGCGTCATGGACGCGGCCGGATGTTCGCCGCGTGCCGCGGCGACCGCCAGTGCCGCGGCGAGCATCGTGCCGCCCACGCAGAAACCGAGCGTGTTGATCTGCTCGCGGCCGCTGATCTGGCTGACCGTGCCGATCGCGGTGAGCACGCCCTCGCCGATATAGTCGTCCCACGTCTTATGCGCGATGGATGCGTCCGCATTGCGCCACGAAATCAGAAACACCTGGTGCCCCGAATCCAGCGCGTGAGCGACCAGCGAATTTTCCGGCTGCAGATCGAGAATGTAGAACTTGTTGATGCAAGGCGGCACGATCAGAAGCGGCCGCTCGCGCACGGTGGCCGTGCGCGGCTTGTACTGGATCAACTGCATCAGCTCGTTTTCGAACACCACGGAACCTTCGGTGTTCGCGAGATTTTCGCCGACCACGAAACGCGATTCGTCGGTCTGCGAGATCTTGCCGCGCTGCATGTCGTTGAGCAGATTCATCACGCCCTGCCGCAAGCTCTCGCCCTGGCTTTCCAGCAGGGTTTTCTGCGCCTCGGGATTGAGTGCGAAGAAGTTGCTCGGCGACGCCGCGGCGGTCCATTGCTGAACGGCGAAACGGATGCGCTCGCGCACCTTCGGATCGGCTTCGAGCGCGTCGACCATTTCCTGCAGATAACGCGCGTTCAACAGATACCAGGCGGCCGTGAACGCATAGGCCGGCGTGGAACTCCATGCGTCGGAACTGAAACGGCGGTCCTTGAGTTCCGGAGCCTTGCTGGTGGAAGTGGCGGCCTGCTGAAGCAGTTCCATCGCTTCACGCGAATAGTCGGCTTGCAGTTTCTGCAGACGCTCCGAGGGAATTGCGGCGCTCGGTATGTTGAGACCGGCGAATGAAGGCATTGACGGCATCGTTCCCGCCGCCAGCTTGCTGAAGTCGGGCATGCCCGGAAAGGACGGCATCTGCGGCATGGACGGCATTTGCGGCACCGCGAAAGGCGTGCCGTTCGCGCCGGGGGCCGCGCCGAGCGAACGCCATGCGTTCATCCACGCGTTGAATAATTGCTGCATGCCGGCGGCCGGCGCAGCGCCGCTCGTACCGGCCTGCTGCGTTTTCTCCTTCGGGGAGTCCGTGCTGGGGGAAGCTGAGGAATGTGATGCTGCCATACCTGCTTTTGACCGGTAAGTCCTTGCGGACGGGTTGAGAGGCAGGTTCATGCGCACGTGGGCGATTGCTCGCGACCTCGTCACGCCCTGTCCTATGTACGAGGAGCTCGTGAGGAACATTCTTGCTCCCCATCGCAAGGCATGTCAATGCTTGTTCCCGATTTTGCCGCAGTGCGATAGTTTTTTAATTATCGTTTTCCCTGTGTAGCAGATCGCGCTTTTGCGTCATGAATCAACGAGCATGGCCGCAAGCGAAAAAACCTCCTATGCCGCATGAGTTTATGGGCATTTATCCATTCGCCCGAACCAACTTTCAGCGGCGGATTTGCGCAGTGCGGCGAATTCCGGCAGCGCAGCAAAAAAGCGCGCCGCGCGTCGGAACAAACCCGCATACGCATGCTGCCAGGGACGGTGGGAGAGCCGCGCAGAGGTCGCTGGCGGCACGGCTTCATGATCGTGCTCAACGTGCGAAACGCCATTCGATGCCACGGTTCGCGCCTCAGCAGTTGAATAACCGAGGCGCCTCGCATGCCACGCGTGGACGCGGGACTTCGGTCACGTTGCACTGGCAGCGAGCGTGCCAGTCGCGCTCACGCGCAGGGCTAGTCGGCGATCGTCTGCGCCTCACCGTCGAGCCAGATGAGCGCCGCCATGCGGCCCGTCTCGCGATCGCGGCGATACGAGTAGAAACGTTCGCGTTGCGTGACCGTGCAAAGGTCACCGCCGACGATCCGCGTCACCCCGAGCCGCTGCAGCCGCAAGCGCGCGAGCGCCGCGAGATCGGCCAGATATTTGCCCGCGTTTTGCGGATGCTCGACGAACGCGTTCGCGGTGGCCTCGCGTTGCGTGCCGTCGACGCCGTTCATGAAGGCGTCACGCACATCAGGGCCGACCTCGAACGCATCGGGTCCGATCGCCGGACCGAGGTATGCGTGCAATGCACCGGCCTGCACGCCGGCCAGTTCGGCCACGCGCCGCGCGGTCTGTTCGACGATGCCCGCCGCCAGCCCGCGCCAACCCGCGTGCGCCGCGCCCACCGCGCGCCCCGCTTCGTCGCACAACAGCACCGGCATGCAATCGGCGACCATGACTACGCAGACCGTGCCCGCGCGATCGGTGACGCTGGCGTCGGCCCGCGTCGGCGTGCCGCTCGCATGAGCCTGCGCGAGCGCGTCTTCCGCGCGCACGATGTCGGCGCCGTGAATCTGCTGGAGCCACGCGGCCTCGCTGACGCCAACGAGGCGCAGCAGCCGCTCGCGATTGGCGGCGACCGCGGCCGGATCGTCACCGGATTTCAGGCCCAGATTCAGGCCGCCTGGCTGGTCGGCGCCGTTGCGCCAGCGGCCGAACGGCGGTCGACTCACGCCGCCGTCGCGCGTGGTGACGAGCGCGCGCACGCGCGGCGACACATTCCATGCGGGTTGCACAACATCGTCAAAGCTCAGCGCCGGCAAGCTCATGCGTGACCGTCCTCGTCGTGTTCGTCGGCGTCGTGATCGAGTTCGCCGTTTTCTTCGGCATCCTCGTCGAGCGACGCTTCATAGCCCTCTTCCTCATAGTACGTCCCGTCGAATTCGCCTGCATCGTCGCGGCCGAGACCGAGCGCCGCCGACAGCGCCGCCATGTCTTCCGGCACGTCGGCGCGCCACTGCATCGTGCGGCCGGTTCGCGGATGAACCAGACCGAGCCGCCATGCATGCAGCGCCTGGCGCGCGAAGCCGTCCGGCAGCGGCGTGACCGAACGCTTGCCGCGTGCGCGCCCATACACCGGATCGCCGAGCAGCGGATGGCCGATATGCGCGCAATGCACGCGAATCTGATGAGTGCGGCCGGTTTCGAGGTCGCAGTGAATCGCGGTAACCGGCTGCCGCTGCCAGATCGCCGTATCGACGCGCCGGAAATGCGTGCGCGCCGGTTTGCCGGATGCGCCCGTCACGACCGCCATGCGCGTGCGTTCGCGCGGGTCGCGGCCGATCGGCGCGTCGATCGTGCCCTCTTCCGGCATGTTGCCCCACACCAGCGCGAGGTAACGGCGCTTCACCGTGCGCGCCTGCAACTGGCGCACGAGGTCGGTCTGCGCCTCCAGCGTGCGCGCGACCACCATCAACCCCGAGGTTTCCTTGTCGAGACGATGCACGATGCCCGCGCGCGGCAAGCCCGCGGCCGCGTCGCCATAGCGGTACAAAAGACCATTCAGCAGCGTGCCGCCCCAGTTGCCGGCCGCCGGGTGCACCACCATGCCGGCGGGCTTGTTGATGACCACGAGCGTGTCGTCCTCGTACACGATGTCGAGCGGCACCGGCTCGGGCGTGAACGCGAGTTGCTCGGGCAGCAGGTCCGGCACCAGTTCGATGGTGGCGCCGAGCGGCACCGGCTGGCGGATCTTCGCCGGCTTGCCGTCGATACGCACCCGCTCGGCTTCGATCCAGCTTTGCAGGCGGTTGCGGGAAAACTCGGGAAATACCCGCGCCAGCACCTTGTCGAGACGTTCGCCGGCCAGTTCGTCCGGCACCACGACGCTGCGCGGCGACTCGTCCGCCACGGGGCTCGCCACGGTCGGCACCAGGCTTTGCGCGCCGGCGGCGGCAAGCGCATCGGTGCCCAGATCGTCGTCGAGGGAATCGACGCCCAACGCGTCGGAGGGGTCAGCGCTTACGCTATAATCTTCGTTGCTATTCCCGGCGCCGGTTGCGGCGCCTGGAGTATTTGAGCGGGTCATTGAGTCTGGGTCACCTGGACGTAAAGCTAGACTGGAAAATGCGAGCCTTGAACACCATCACTAAAGCGGCGACCAATTTGGCGGCCATCAAGAAGGCGGCCCGGAAAGTGGCCGGATACATTGCGTGTGCCGCGGCGGTCGTCGTTGTCGCGGCTTGTCACGGCCTGCCGGAAAAGACCGACGAAACGGCAACGTGGAACAACAACAAATTATATACGGAGGCGAACGACGCCTTGACCGGTGGTGACTACGGCAAGTGCGCGAAGTACTTCGAAATGCTCCAGGGCCGCGATCCGTTCGGCCACTTCGCACAGCAAGCACAGATCAACGTTGCGTATTGCAACTGGAAAGACAACGAAAACGCCGCCGCCGACCAGGCGATCGACCGCTTCATCCAGTTGCACCCGGATCATCCGGACATCGCTTACGCGTACTACCTGAAGGGCATGATCCACTTCAACGACGACCTGGGTCTGTTCGGCCGCTTCTCCGGCCAGGACATGAGCGAGCGCGATCCCAAGTCGCTGCGTCAGTCGTATGACGCGTTCAAGGTCGTCGTGGACCATTATCCGAACAGCAAGTATGCGCCGGACGCCGCGCAACGCATGCGCTATATCGTGAACGCGCTCGCGTCGCACGAAGTTCACGCGGCGGATTACTACTACCGCCGCGGCGCTTATGTCGCCGCGATCAACCGCGCGCAACTGGCGTTGACGGAATACAAGAACGCACCGGCTATCGAAGACGCGCTGCACATCATGATGCTCTCGTACCAGAGGCTGAACCAGCCGCAACTGGCCGACGACACCAAACGCATTCTCGCCGGCACCTTCCCGGACAGCCCGTACATCACGGGCCATGCAAGACCGGGTAAGGAAAAATCGTGGTGGCAGTTCTAAGCCGCACGACACCCGGAATTTAGCGGGAAACAAAAACGCCACGACTTCGGTCGTGGCGTTTTTGTTTGTGCTGGCGCAAAGACCGCCGCCCGGCTTGCATCCAGCGCGGGCCGGCAACGAACTCGCTCAATTCCGCTCGAACAACGCAATCGACTCCACATGCGACGTGTGCGGGAACATGTTCACCACGCCCGCGCCCACCAGCCGATAGCCGGCTTCATGCACGAGCAGGCCGGCGTCGCGCGCGAGCGTCGCCGGATTGCACGATACATAGACGATGCGACCCGGCAGCGGCCCATTGCCGCTCTGCGCGATTTCCGCGAGCGCCTTGGCGACCGCCAGCGCGCCTTCGCGCGGCGGATCGACGAGGAATTTGTCGAAGTGGCCGAGCGCGCGCATGTCGTCGGCGGTGACTTCGAACAGATTGCGGCAGGCGAACGACGTATGCCCCGCCACGCCGTTCAATTCCGCATTGGCGAGCGCACGCGAAGTCAGCACCTCGCTGCCTTCGATACCCACGACTTCCTTCGAAATCCGCGCGAGCGGCAGCGTGAAGTTGCCGATTCCGCAGAACAGATCGAGCACGCGGTCGGTACGCGCCGGCGCCAACAGCCGCAGCGCCCGGCTCACCAGCACGCGGTTGATCGCGTGATTCACCTGAGTGAAGTCGGTCGGCTTGAACGGCATGCGGATGCCATATTCCGGCAGCGTGTAGTCGAGCTGCGCGTCGAGCGGATAAAACGGCGTGACCGTGTCCGGCCCCTTCGGCTGCAGCCACCACTGCACCTTGTGCTCGTCGGCGAAATCGCGCAGCACCTGTTCGTCCGCGGCGGTGAGCGGCTCGAGATTGCGCAGTACCAGCGCGGTGACCGATGAGCCGACCGCGACCTCGATCTGCGGCATGCGGTCGTAGATGGACAGCTTGCGGACCATGAAGCGCAGCGGCATGAGCATGGCGGAGACGTGCGGCGGCAGCACCTCGCAGGTCTTCATGTCGGCGATGTAGCTGCTCTTCTTCTCGTGAAAGCCGATGCGCATGCCGCCTTTTTCCGGCAGATAACGCACGGCCAGACGCGCGCGATAGCGATAACCCCAGGACGGTCCGTGAATCGGCCGGAACACCGTTTCCGGGCGCACCTTCGCGAGATGTTGAAGATTGTCCTCGAGCACGCGCTGCTTGACGGCGATCTGGGCGCGAATATCCAGATGCTGCATCGAACAGCCGCCACAGATATCGAAGTAGCGGCACTTCGGCGTCGTGCGGATCACGCTTTCGCGGAACACCTGCACCACTTCCGCCTGCTCGAACTTCGGCTTGCTGCGATGCGTTGCATAGCTGACGCGTTCGCCGGGCAACGCACCTTCGACGAAAATCACCTTGCCGGGCGTGCCGTCCTCGCTTTCGACGCGGCCGACGCCGCGCGCTTCCATATCGAGCGAGACGATTTCGATGATCGGCTCGTGACCGGTAATGACGGGCGCCGACGCCGGAGCGGAGGCCTTGTGGTACTTGGACGGGCGCTTGGGCGAGCGACGATGGGGGGCAGTTCGGGACACCTGCGACTTCCTGACAAACTTTGGGGAAAGGCGAGATTGTAGACGAAGCGCCGCGGTTGCCAACCGCGGTTGCGGCGGCCCGGCACGGCAAGGACGGGCATGACGCGCGCCAGGCGCTTCTATTGTGATTAGCGTGCGCCGAACCGCTTCGTCACCTGCCCGAAAGCGGATTACTGTTCGAATGCCGCCAGATACTCGGCCCATTGCGGCGCCGTTTCCAGCGCCAGCGCATTTTTGACCAGATTGATTTCGTCAGCATACTCTTCAGCCGAAAACGCGCCGCGAATCAACTGGAAGCGGCAATAGAGCAAGTACGTATTGACGACGTCGGTCTCGCAATAATTACGGATTTCCTCGATGCGGCCTTGCTGGTACGCATGCCACACCTGGCTGCCGTCCATGCCCATCTTGCCGGGGAAGCCGCACATCTTGGCGAGCGCGTCGAGCGGTGCGTTGGCGCGCGCCTGATACATCGCGAGCACGTCCATCAGATCCGTGTGGCGCGCGTGGTAGCGGCTGATGTAGTTGTTCCACTTGAACTCGCGGTCGTCCTCGCCGAGATCCCAGAAACGGTAGGCGGGAATACCGTTCACGAGCGCCCGGTAATTCAGCACCGGCAAGTCGAACCCGCCGCCGTTCCACGACACGAGTTGCGGCGTGTACTTCTCGATCACGCGATAAAACGACTGCACCAGCGCCGCCTCGCCGTCCGCGAGCGTACCGAGCGAGCGCACCCGGAAACCGTTGTTGTCGCGGAACACGCAGGAAATCGCCGCGATCCTTTGCAGATGATGCGGCAGGAAATCGCTGCCGGTCTTTTCGCGGCGCGCGGCGAACGCGTGCTCGGCGACTTCGGCGTCGCTCATCGTGGCGGGCAGATCTTCGAGGCGGCGGATGCCGGCGACATCGGGAATCGTCTCGATGTCGAAAACAAGAATCGGTGTCATCAGGTTAGAGAACGGCGTCCTTGCGAACGCCGTTGGAGGCGAAGAAGCGCTTTAACCGCACGAGCGCTTCCTGTTGGATCTGGCGCACACGTTCGCGCGTGAGGCCCATTTCGTCGGCCAGTTCCTCGAGCGTGGCGGGTTCGATGTGATTGAGCCCGAAGCGGCGCTCGATCACATGACGATGCTTGTCCGACAAGCGCGCGAGCCATGCGCGCGTGAGGGTTTCCAGTTCGCGATGCTGCACTTCGGCGTCCGGCGACTGGCTTTGGTCGTCGGACAGCAGATCGAGCAGGCTGCTCGCCGGATCGAGGTCGAGCGGCGCATCCAGCGACGCGGTGTGCTCGTTGAGCGCGAGAATGTCGGTGACTTCGTCGGTGGTTTTGCCGGTCAGATAGGCAATGTCGTCGATGCTGGCGTCGCGGCGCTCGGCCGCCTCGCCCGAATTCATCGAATTCTTTTCGAGATGGCGCTTGGCGCGCAGCACCTGATTGAGTTCACGAATCACGTGAACCGGCAAACGCACGGTGCGCGCCTGGTTCATGATCGCGCGCTCGATGCTCTGACGGATCCACCACGTGGCGTAAGTGGAAAATCGGAAGCCGCGCGTGGGGTCGAATTTCTCGATGGCGTGCATCAAGCCGAGGTTGCCCTCTTCGATCAGATCGAGCAGCGGCACGCCGCGGTTCAGATAACCCTTCGCAATGCTGACGACGAGCCGCAAATTGCGCTCGATCATTACTTGCCGGGCGTCGAACTCGCCCGCCTTCGCGAGCCGCGAATACTTCTGCTCTTCCTCGACGGTGAGGAGCGGCTTGACGCTGATCCGGTTCAGGTAATGCTGGATCGTGTCGGCCGTCAACTCGGCTTGCAGGAGCGCGCGGAAATCGTCGGCGTCCGGCACGACCTCGCTCGCACCTTCGCGGGCGTCGACGGCTTCCTCCGCGCCGCCCTGGCGATCGTCGAGTTCGCGCTCTTCCGCGATCTCGTCTTCCGCTTCCGAAGCGCTGCTTTCCTCCACCGAAGCGGACGTGGCACGGCTGATCGTCTCAGATTCGGCTTGCGGCAGGCGGCGCTTCGATTTCGGCATGGTCGTATCGCTCTATTGCGGCGGCAAATACTTCAGTGGGTCGACCGGCTTACCCTGCCGGCGAACTTCGAAATGCAACATCACACGGTCGGAATCGCTATTCCCCATCTCAGCGATCTTCTGCCCCTTCGTCACCGCGTCCCCCTCTTTTACCATCAAAGAGCGGTTGTGTGCATATGCGGTGAGATAAGTTGCGTCATGCTTGATGATAATGAGATTGCCGTAACCACGCAGCCCATTTCCTGCATAAACCACACGTCCGTCCGCCGATGCCTTGACAGCGTCGCCGGCAGCGCCGCCGATGTTGACGCCCTTGTTGGTCGAATCGTTGAACGTGCCGAGGAGCGGCCCGCGCACCGGCCAGGAGAATGCGACGTTGCCGCTTGAGCCGGCCGTCGAGTCGCTGGCCGCGCCGGGCGTGGCCGGCGGCGTGAGCGCCGCGTTGTTCGCGCTGGAACTATAGATCGGCGGCGCCGCGGCGGCGCTCGACGGTGGCGTGCTGCTGAGCGGCGCGGTCTGCACGGCGCCGCTGTTGCCGATCGGCGCGGTGGCAACGCCCGGCGTCAAGGCCGCGGTATTCGCACCAGGCGGCACCACGCGCAGCAACTGATCGACTTCGATCTGATTGGGGTTGGTGAGATTGTTCCACGCCGAAATATCGCGGTAGTTCTGACCGTTCTCCAGCGCGATCCGGTACAGCGTATCGCCAGGCTTCACGCGGTAGTAACCCGGAGGCGGCGGACCGAGCGGCACGGCCGGCTGCGCTGCCTGCGTGCCGAGCACGCCGCCACCGGAGCGGTCGACGACCGGCGCCTGATCGAGCCGGGATGCACAGGCCGTCATCAACAGGGACAAGGCGAGCACGCACACGCTACGCTGGGTTACGGTCATGGGGACATTCAGTGTGGTTCTTTGCATCGCGCGCAACATACTCATCGGTGTCAAATCACTCCGGATTTTAAGGGTACAAAGAAAACGCGATCAAGCCGCGACTCGCGCCACTGCGCGGGTCCGAGGCGCTCGACGAGAGTCAGCACCTGGCTGTGCCCCTCCTGCGAGCCGACCGGCGCGACCAGACGGCCGCCGATCGCGAGTTGTTCAAGCAAGGCCTGCGGTACGTCGAGTCCCGCCGCCGCGATCACGATCGCGTCGAACGGCGCCGCCGACGGCAAGCCCAATCGTCCGTCGCCGTAGTGCAGCCGAATGTTCGGAATGCGCAGCGGACGCAAGTTTATCTTCGCGCGCTCGGACAACGGCTTGATGCGCTCGATCGAATACACCTCGCGCGCGACCTGGCTCAGCACCGCCGCCTGATAGCCGCAACCGGTGCCGATTTCCAGCACGTTGTTCAACGCGCGGCCGGCTGCCGCGAGTTCGATCATGCGCGCGACGACCGAGGGCTTCGAGATGGTCTGGTGGTGGCCGATCGGCAGCGCGGCATCTTCATACGCCTGGGCCGCGAGCCCCGGATCGACGAACATGTGGCGCGGCACCACCGACATCGCGTTCAACACGCGCGGATGGGTGACCCCGTTCGCTCGCAGGCGTTCGACCATCCGTTCGCGAACCCGTTCCGAAGTCAGCGCCAGGGCGCCGTTCAAGGCGACGCTCGGCGCGGCGGCGCGGTCGCTGAGTTTGGCGGCGGGCTTACTCGACGGCGCGCCGTTGGGCGCGGTGCGCGGCGCGAGGATTTGCGCGGCGGCTTTCGCCAGGGGTTTGGGTTGCGATTGAAGCTGCGGCTTGGACTGAGGTTTGACCGCGGTGTGGGCCGCCCCCCTTGCTTGAGGCTGAGCTGGCGGCCTGGCCTGCGCCTTGACCGCCGACTTCGCCTGGGCCGGAGCTTGCGCCTCGGGCGTCCTGGCTTGAACTGGCTTGGCCTGAACCGGCTTGGTGTGAGCGCCTTTCACCGACGAAGCGGATGACGCGTTTTTCGCCGACGGCTTGCGAGCGTTGAGCGCCGCGCTCGCGGCGAATGCCGCCGCGCGGATTTCTCCCGGACGGCCTTCGGGCCGGCGCGGTTCGCGCACCAGGTCCTCGAGGCCGAGCGGAAAGCGCTTCGCGCGCTCGTTCGTCATGAAGCGCCGCTGCCCGCGCGCGCCCAGTCGCGCGCCGCGGGCAGCATTTGCGTATGGGTCAGATCGAGCTGCAACGGCGTGATCGACACATGGCCGTTGGCGACCGCATGAAAATCCGTGCCTTCGCTCGCGTCGCGCGCGCTGCCCGACGGCCCGATCCAGTAGATCGGCTCGCCGCGCGGATTGGTCTGGCGGATCACCGGCTGCGACGGATGCCGCTTGCCCAGACGCGTGATCTGCCAGTCACGCATTTGCTCATACGGCAGATTCGGAATGTTGACGTTCAACAGCGGATGCCCCGGCAGCGGCTGCGCGAGGTAATGCGCGACGATCTCGGCGGCGACGCGCACCGCGTCTTCGAGATGCACCCAGTCCTTGTCGACCAGCGAGAACGCGATGGCCGGCACGCCGAACATGATGCCCTCGGTGGCGGCGGCGACGGTGCCCGAATAAAGCGTGTCCTCGCCCATGTTCTGGCCGTTGTTGATGCCCGAAACGACGAGGTCCGGCGTATGGTCGAGCATGCCCGTGAGCGCAATATGCACCGAGTCCGTAGGCGTGCCGTTCACGTAGTAAAAACCGTTCGCCGAACGCAGCACCGAGAGCGGGCGTGACAGCGTCAAGGAATTCGACGCGCCGCTGCAGTTCTGTTCGGGGGCCATCACGGTGACATCCGCGATCGGCTTGAGCGCTTCATGAAGCGCGGCAAGACCAGGCGCCAGATAACCGTCGTCATTGCTGAGTAGGATTCGCATGCGGCGATTGTAACCGAGGAAAGAAGACGCGCGAACGACACCGCGCCCGGTCTGCAATGCACGGGCGGATTGTCCGGGGTGGGCGGTCTCGGGTCGGGTTTAAACCAGGTTTGAGCCGGCTCGGATCGCGTTGCGAGCGCGTGCGCGGCGCCACAACCGTACGGTCGTGCGGATTGTTTTACACTCGATAGGATTGCAACGCCCCGAAGCAAGTCCCCGTGCGGGACGCTGATCGATACGGAGACACGATGCGCGCGATTCGCTGTAAGCAATACGGGCCACCGGAAAGCCTGGTGGTCGAAGATCTGCCGGACCTCCAGCCGCCGCCCGGCCACGTCGTGATCGACGTCAAAGCCGCGGCCGTCAATTTTCCCGATGTGCTGATCATCGAAAACAAATACCAGTTCAAACCACCTCTGCCCTTTACGCCCGGCTCGGAAGTCGCGGGAATCGTGCGGGCGGTCGGCGCCGATGTCACGCGGTTCAAGCCGGGCTCGCGCGTGGTGGCGTTCACCGGTTCGGGCGGCTTCGCCGAGCAGGCGCTGGCGCCGGTCGACGCGTGCGTGCCGCTCGCGGACGATGTCGATCTGGAACTGGCCGCCGCGTTCACGCTGGCCTACGGCACGTCGCATCACGCGGTGGTCGATCGTGGCGCGTTGCAGGCGGGTGAAACGATGCTGGTGCTGGGCGCGGCCGGTGGCGTCGGGCTGGCGGCGGTCGAGATCGGCAAGGCGCTCGGCGCGCGCGTGATCGCGGCGGCGTCGAGCGACGAGAAACTCGCCGTCTGCGTGAAGCATGGCGCGGACGCCGCCATCAATTACGGCACCGAGGACCTGCGCGAGTGCATCAAGGCGCTCACCGACGGCAAAGGCCCGGACGTGATCTACGACCCGGTCGGCGGTGTCTATGCGGAGCCGGCATTTCGCAGCATCGGCTGGCGCGGGCGTTATCTCGTGGTCGGCTTTGCGAACGGCGAGATTCCGAAGCTGCCGCTCAACCTGACGCTGCTCAAGGGCGCGAGCGTGGTCGGCGTATTCTGGGGCGACTTCGCGAGGCGCGAGCCGCAGCGCAATCACGCCGCGTTCGAGCAGATGACCGGCTGGATCCGCGAGGGCAAGCTCAAGCCGTACGTGTCGGCGCGCTATTCGCTCGAGGATACCGGCCGTGCATTGCGCGATATGGCCGAGCGTCGCGTGATCGGCAAGGTGGTGATTACGCCGTAGGTGTCGGGTGGTTGAGCGGTGTTTCGTTCGGCGGCCGTCCAGGCGGCAAAGGAAAACGGCGTGCGGCTCGCGAACCGCGCGCCGTTTTTTGTGGCTTGCACTTGTTCAGCCGCGCGCTGGTTGAATGCGATGCTCGTCGAGGCCGGCGCGCCTGTCAGCGCCCCGCCCTCGAACGCTTACAACTTCTCCGTATCGCCCGTCTTCGGTTGCCACTTCATCAGGCGCCGCTCGCCGATGCCGACAAGCGCATCGAGAATCAGCGCGAACGCGGTCAACACGAGAATCCCCGCGAACACGGTATTGATATCGAAGGTGCCTTCGGCCTGCAGAATCAGGTAGCCGACGCCGCGCGCCGAGCCGAGATACTCGCCCACCACCGAACCGACGAACGCCAGTCCCACCGAGGTGTGCAAGCTGGAAAACACCCAGCTCATCGCGCTCGGCAGATAGACGAAGCGCAGCAACTGCTTGCGGTTCGCGCCGAGCATGCGCGCGTTGGCGAGCACGACCGGGCTCACTTCCTTCACGCCTTGATAGACGTTGAAGAACACGATGAAGAACACCAGCGTGACGCCGAGCGCCACCTTCGACCAGATGCCGAGGCCGAACCACACCCCGAAGATCGGCGCGAGAATCACGCGCGGCATCGAATTGGCGGCTTTGATGTACGGATCGAACAGCGCGCTCGCGAGCGGCGAGAGCGCGAGCCACAAGCCGACGCCGAGCCCGAACGCGGTGCCGAGCGCGAACGCGAGCACCGTCTCGACGAGCGTGATCCACAGATGCAGATAGATCTCACCCCCCGTGAACCATTCCCAGATCCGCTGCAACACCTTTTGCGGCTCGCCGAAGAAGAACGCGGCCTTGTTCGGGTCGTCGAAATAGAACGCCGGCAGCAGCGTCGGGCTGGTCAGCACGTACCAGAGCGCGAAGCACAGCACGAGCAGCAGCCATTGCCAGATCACCAGATTCGCCCGGTTCGGGCGCAACGTCTTCCACATGTCTCGATTTGCCTTGGACGATTGATTAGCGATAAGCGCAAATGCCGAACGCGACGACCGAACGCAACGGCGCGAAGCGCTGAACGCGCGGTTAAACCGCGGTCAGTTGCTGCTGGTAACCCTTGAGGACCTCATCGCGCAGCACGCTCCAGATCTGCGCGTGCAATTCGACGAAGCGCGGATGCGCGCGAATCTCGGCAACGTCGCGCGGACGCGGCAGATCGATCGTGAATTCGCCGATCGGATGCGTGCCCGGCCCGGCCGAGAGCACCACCACGCGGTCCGACATCGAGATTGCCTCGTCGAGATCGTGCGTGATGAACAGCACGGCTTTGCGTTTGGCCGCCCACAGATCGAGCAGCTCGTTTTCCATTAGCTGGCGCGTCTGGATATCGAGCGCCGAAAACGGCTCGTCCATCAGGATGATGTCGGGATCGAGAATCAGCGTCTGCGCCATCGCCACGCGCTTGCGCATGCCGCCCGACAGTTGATGCGGATAGCGGTCGCCGAAACCGCCGAGGCCGACGCGCTTGAGCCACTCGTCCGCCTTGCCGCGCGCTTCGGCCGGCGGCACGCCCTGGAACGCGAGGCCCGCCATGACGTTGTCGATAGCGGAGCGCCACGGCATCAGCGCGTCCGCCTGGAACATGTAGCCGGCGCGCCGGTTGATGCCCTTGAGCGGCTCGCCGAACACGCTGACCGTGCCCGACGACGGCCCCAGCAAGCCCGCGCCGACGTTCAGCAGCGTGGACTTGCCGCAGCCGGTCGGGCCCACCACGGAGACGAACTCGCCCGGCGCGATGCGCAGCGTGGTGTCCTTCACGGCCGTATAGCGCTGCGCGCGGTTGTCGCGCGCGGCGAACGTGCAGGTGATGTTTTCGAGCGCCAGGGCGGCAACGGTCATCGTTCGGCTCGCTTCGAGGATCGGTTTCGGTTTGTGACGTCGACAGTCAGGGGCCGCTTGCTCGGGACGAACGCGGCGCGTGTCGCGCTCGTCCCTCCCTGCCCCTGGTTTATGCCTTGACGGTGGCCAACGCCTTCTTGACGAAGTCGTTGGTCCAGGTTCTCGACAGATCGATGGGCTTGCCTTGCACGTTCGGGTCGAACGCCTGCAAGGTTTTCAGCGCGGTCGCCGGGCCGTCCGTGGGCATCAGCCCGTCCGGCGACATGGCTTCCTTCACGTGCTGCCACGCGTCCAGATACACCGCGCGGTCGCCGAGCAGGTAGCCTTCCGGCACCGTGTTGATCAACTCGGTGCCGGTTGCCGTTTGCAGCCATTTGAGCGCGCACACCATCGCATTGGTGAGCGCCTGCGTGGTGTTCGGGTTCTTCGTGATGAAGCTTTGCGACGCGTACAGGCACCCTGCCGGCATGTCGCCGCCGAATACGCTGCGCGTGTCGGCGAGCGTGCGCGTGTCCGACACGACGCGAATCTCGCCGGTGCGCTCGAGCTTGGTCATCACCGGATCGAGATTGGCGAGTGCGTCGATCTGGCCGGACTGCAACGCGGCGATCGCGCCGGCGCCCGCACCGACGCCAATGAACGCGACGTCTTTCGCGGTGAGCCCCGCCTTACCGAGCACGAAGCTCGCCATGATCGAAGTCGACGAACCCGGCGCGGTCACGCCGATTTTCTTGCCCTTCAGATCAGCGATCGATTTGTAGTTCGGCATCGTCTTCTTCGACACCGCGAGCACGATCTGCGGCGCGCGCCCTTGCAGCACGAATTCGCGGAACGACTGCTTTTGCGCCTGCAGCAGCAAGGTGTGCTCGAACGCGCCGGACACCACGTCCGCGCTGCCGCCGACCGCTGCCTTCAACGCTTGTGACCCGCCGGCGAAATCGGAGATTTCGACGTCGAGCCCTGCTTCCTTGAAGTAGTTGCGGCGCTCCGCAATGGTGAGCGGCAAGTAATAGAACAGGTTCTTGCCGCCGACGGCGATCGCCACCTTGGTGGTTTCAGGTTTGCCCTGCGCGAAAGCGAGCGGCGCGGTGGTGGCGAGCGTGGCGCCAGCGAGCGCGGCGGTTCCGGCGAGGAAGGTTCTGCGTTGCATGTCGAGTAGTCTCCAGCTTTCGTTGTTCAGCTTTTTTCTCTTCTTGTCGCGGCGTTCGTGGGCGCCATGCCCGCGTTCGGGTTCGCGTCACCGCGTGCGGCAAGTTGCGCACGCCGTCGCTGGTCACGCGCGGCGGGCCTTGCCGGGCACGCGCTCATTCAAACGATCTGTTGCGCGTGCAAGCTTGCAATGTGGTCAGCATCATAACCTAGCGACTGTAGGACTTCATCGGTATGTTCACCCAGTTCGGGACCGAGCCAGCGCGTTTCGCCGGGGGTTTCCGAGAGCTTCGGCGTGACCGACGGCAGCGTGATGTCCTGGCCGTCCTGCCATTTGAAGCGCTGGATCATCTGGCGCGCCATGTACTGCGGATCGGTGAACATGTCCGCGACACTGTAGATGCGGCCGGCCGGCACGTCGGCCGCATTCAGCACCGCGAGCGCTTCGTCGATGGTGCGCGTCGCGAGCCATGCGGCAATCGCGCCGTCGATCTCCTGGGTGCGCGGCACGCGGCCGTCGTTGTGCGCGAGCGCCGGATCATTCGCGAGATCGTCGCGCTCGATCGCCACCATCAGCCGCTTGAAGATCGGATCGCTGTTGCCGCCGATCACGATGCTGCCGTCGCGGCACGGATACGTATTCGACGGCACGATACCGGGCAACGATGCGCCGGTGCGCTCGCGCACCATGCCGTACACGCCGTACTCGGGCACCACGCTTTCCATCATGTTGAAGACGGCCTCGTACAACGCGACGTCGACCACTTGCCCCTTGCCGCCGTTCACCTGCTTGTGATGCAGCGCCATTAGCGCGCCGATCACGCCGTGCAGCGCGGCGATCGAATCGCCGATCGAAATGCCGATGCGCGGCGGCGGCAAATCCGGATAGCCGGTAATGTGACGCAAGCCGCCCATCGATTCGGCGATCGCGCCGAAGCCGGGCCGGTCGCGATACGGCCCGGTCTGGCCGTAGCCGGATAGACGCACCATCACGAGGCCGGGATTTTCCGCGGATAGCACGTCGTAACCGAGCCCGAGTTTCTCCAGCAAGCTCGGCCGGAAATTCTCGACAACGATATCCGCTTCTTTCGCGAGGCGCCGCACGATCTCCTTGCCCTCTTCGGCCTTCAGATTGATCGTGACGGATTTCTTGTTGCGCGCCTGCACCGCCCACCACAGCGACGTACCGCCCACCTCGGGATAGAGCTTGCGCCACTTGCGCAGCGGATCGCCGCCTTTGGGATCCTCGATCTTGATGACGTCCGCGCCAAATTCGCCGAGAAAGCGCGCGGCGAACGGGCCGGCGATCAGCGTGCCGAGTTCCAGCACCTTGACGCCGGCAAGCGGGCCGGGTCGGGTGGCTTGATCGGGTTGACCTTCATGCGCGGCGCTCGTGTCTGATTCAGGGGTGACGCTCATGTGTCTCCTTTCTTCTGTCTTCGAGGTGTGCAGTGGTGGAGCGCATCAGGCGGCGATGCCTCGCCTCGCTGAAGCTGCGTGCGGCGGCGGAAGCCTCGTGCTACATCGAACGACGGTCGAGCATCGCGCGGGCGATCGTGCCGGCGTCCACATATTCGAGTTCACCGCCCACCGGCACGCCGCGCGCGAGGCGCGTGACGGCAAGACCGCGCGCCTTGAGCGTCTGCCCGAGGTAGTGCGCGGTGGCTTCGCCTTCGTTCGTGAAATTGGTCGCGAGCACGACTTCCTTGACCACGCCGTCGGACGCGCGTTTGACCAGCCGGTCGAAATGGATCTCCTTCGGGCCGATGCCGTCGAGCGGGCTCAAGCGTCCCATCAGCACGAAATAGAGACCGCGATAGGTCATCGTCTGTTCGAGCATGATCTGGTCGGCGGGTGTTTCGACGACGCACAGCAGTGTGGGATCGCGTTCGGCATCGAGGCAGACCTCGCAGATTTGCGCCTCGGTGAACGTGTTGCACTTCTCGCAGTGCTGCAGATGCTCGGTCGCGAACAGCAGCGAGCGGCCGAGCTTTTCGGCGCCCTCGCGGTCGTGCTGCATCAGGTGGTACGCCATGCGTTGCGCGGACTTCGGCCCGACACCGGGCAGCGCGCGCAGCGCTTCGACGAGCGCCGACAAGGCGGAAGGTTGTTTCATGCGGAATCGGCGTCGAAGTGGGTGTTACGCGGTATGCGGTTGACTCGGTGAGGGTCTGGTTTGCTTGCGTTGCCTAAGCTGCCTGGGTTGCTTCTACTGCTTTCGTTTCTGCGTCCGCTGCGTCGAGATTCCTGACTGCGTGCCCGACAGGCGCGCCGCATCGCCCCAAGCGCGCCGGCGCGCATGGCAAGCGCGCGCGGCTCGCGTTCAGCTTACGCAGCGGCGCGGCATGACCGCAGCCACGCGCGCCGCGTCGAGCGCCGCGGTTCAGAACGGCAGCTTGAAGCCCGGCGGGAGCGGCAGGCCCGAGGTCATGCCGCCCATTTTTTCCTGGGCAGTGGCTTCGGCCTTGCGCACGGCGTCGTTGAATGCAGCGGCGACGAGGTCTTCCAGCATGTCCTTGTCGTCGGCGAGCAGGCTCGGGTCGATCGACACGCGGCGCACGTCGTTCTTGCAGGTCATCGTCACCTTCACGAGACCGGCGCCCGACTGCCCCTCGACTTCGATCTGCGCGAGTTGCTCCTGCATCTTCTTCATGTTTTCCTGCATCTGCTGGGCTTGTTTCATCAGCCCGGCGAGTTGGCCTTTCATCATGGACGTGCTCCTTCGTGATAGCGTGAAATTCGGTGAATCGGGCGCGCTCGGGCGCTTCGGTGTTATTGGGCGAGGCGAATCAGTGGGCCGGCGGCGCGCCGTTCTGACCCGCGTCCGGCGTAATCGGACGGATCGAGCCGGGCACGATGCTCGCGCCGAACTCGCGGATCAGCGACTGCACGAACGGATCGGCGCCGATCTCGCGCTCCGCTTCCCGCTGACGCTGCGCGCGCATGGCGGCGTCGTGCGCGGCCGCTGTGCGGCGCGCCGCGCCGACCTCGACCAGCACGTCGACATTGTGGCCGAGCTTTTCGGCGAGCGCCGCTTTCAGTTTAGCGACCTGCGAGGCTTCCGCGTACTGCGGCACCGGCACGTTGAGTTTGAGCGTGTTGCCTTCGAGCGCCATCAGTTCGCTATTGAACGCGAGCTGATACGAAATGCCCTTGAGCGGCAGGTCGACGGCGAGCGCCGGCCAGTCGCCCTTGAAGCCCAGCGGATCGAGCGGCACGGCGGGCGGCAGCGGACGTTCATCGACCTCCGGCGCCGGTGCGGGTGCGGCGTTCACGCGGACGTCGTCGGGGCCGCTGTCGAATACCGGCATGTAATCGTCGTCAGGCAATCCGTAATAGCCTTCGTCCGCTGCCGTGAGCGGCAGGTAATCGTCGGGAGGCATGTCGTCCCACGGCGGCATCGGCGAGCCGTTCCGCTCGACGCCGTTCTGTCCGGTGCCGTTGCGCTGGGCCGGCACCGCTGACGACGGCGCGCGTGCAGCCGGCGCGGCATCTTGCGGCGCGCGACGCGCGGCGCCGGGCGTCGGCACGGGAACGACGACGCGCGGCACGGCGGGTTTGGGCGCGGCTGAAGCGGCGGGCTTCGCGGACGCTGCGGGGGTGGCGCGGCCACGGTCCGACGATACTTTCAGACCCGCGCTGCGCAAGACATCGAGTGCGGCGCTCGCACCGCCCGCGCGGCGCGGTGGCGTATCGGCTGCGCTTTGTGGTTCCTGTTCTTGCGACGCCGCTGCCGCCGCGACTTGCTCCGTGCCTCCGGCGGCGGCTGCGGCCGGTGCGGTGAGCGCGGACGCGGGCGTCGTGTTATCGGGGCCGGCTGCTCGAGGCGGTTGGTTGACTGCCGGCTCGGCAGGCGCGTCTTCCCACGGAGCCAACACTCGCGCTGCGGTGGGCTGAGTGGGCGTGGATGCCTGGGCCGCGGGTGTCGCGTCAGCCGCTGGCGCCGCTCTGGCGCCGGTTGCCATGGGTGCGGGCGCAGCAGGCGCGATTTCGGACACCGGCGCATCGGTTGGCATGGGGGTCGATGCCGTTGGCGTCACCTCGGGCACCGGCACAACGTTTGCCACCGAACTGGCGTCATTTGCCGTCGGTGTCGATGCGGTGGGTATCCCCTCGGGCAACGGCGCAACTGCCGCCGAACTGGCGCCGGTTGCCATCGGTGCCGACGCCGCGGGTGTTACGTCGGCCGCCGCTGCCGCTGACTCGGCATTCGCGCCGTCCGCTATAGGCGCTGGCGCTGAGTTCACTGGATCACAAACCGGCGCCGACTCATCGACGTCAGTCGCTTCGGCAATATTTTTCGGTTCTGGCGCCGTTACAGTGCCTTCGGCGGAATTCGCATGCACGGGTCGCGCGCCGCCCACCGCAGCTTGCGCCTGAACGGCACCGGTGGTTTCCTCGGCAGGCGCCGCACTTTTAGTGGACACGCCAGAGACGGCGCCCTTCTCCGTCATCGCACCCGAAACCTGCGAGTCACGGACCGCCGCGTCAGCGCTGGCCGTTTCCCGCGCGTCCGGCTGCGCGACCGCTGCGGCAGCCGTTGCCGGCAAACCTGCCGCGCCGCGCTGCGCGGCCACTGCCGGCGTGCCGGCGCGCTGCGCGCCGCCCGCCTGACCCGCCTGACGCGCGGCACCGCCCACGCCGCCCACGCCGCCACCGCCGCCCGTAGGCGCCGGCTCGAACGCCAGCATGCGCAGCAGCGTCATCGTGAAGCCGGCGTATTCGTCGGGCGCGAGCCCCAGTTCGCTTCGGCCGATCGTCGCGATCTGATAGAACAATTGCACCCGCTCCGCGCTCAACGCTTCGGCGAAACGGCGCAAATCGCCTGCTTCAGGCCATTCGTCCAGCACCGACGCCGGCGCGAACTGCGCCCACGCGATACGGTGCAGCAGGCTCGCCAGATCCTGCAGCGCCGTCGAAAACGACAGGCTGCGCAGCGCCATCTCGTCGGCCACCGACAATACCGCGGCGCCGTCGCCGTCCGCCAGCGCGTCGAGCAGGCGTATCAGATAGCTTTGATCGAGCGCGCCGAGCATGCCGCGCACGGCTTCTTCATTGACCTGATTGGCTGAGTAGGCAATCGCCTGATCGGTCAGCGAGAGCGCGTCGCGCATGGAACCGTCGGCCGCGCGCGCGAGCAGGCGCAGCGCCTGGGCGTCGTACGGCACCTTCTCTTCGCCGAGAATGCGCTCGAGATGCGAGACGATATGGCCGGCCGGCATCTGCTTCAGATTGAACTGCAAGCAGCGCGACAGCACGGTAACGGGAATCTTCTGCGGATCGGTTGTGGCGAGAATGAACTTGACGTGCGACGGCGGTTCTTCCAGCGTCTTCAGCATCGCGTTGAACGCGTGGTTGGTCAGCATGTGCACTTCGTCGATCATATAGACCTTGAAGCGCGCATCGACCGGCGCGTACACCGCGCGCTCCAGCAACGCCGCCATTTCGTCGACGCCGCGATTGCTCGCCGCGTCCATTTCCACGTAATCGACAAAGCGCCCTTCGTCGATCTCGCGGCACGCGCGGCACACGCCGCACGGTGTGGAGGTCACGCCGGTTTCGCAATTCAGCGCCTTGGCGAAGATGCGCGACAGCGTGGTTTTGCCGACGCCGCGCGTACCGGTAAACAGATAGGCATGGTGCAAACGGCCACCGTCGAGCGCGTGCGTGAGCGCGCGCACCACGTGCTCCTGTCCGACGAGCGAAGCGAAATCCTTCGGCCGCCATTTGCGTGCGAGAACTTGATAGGTCATCTGGAAATTGTATCAGTAACGATGCCGTGCAAAACCGAATCAGACGGCATGCGAACGCACGTTGCCGCCGCATTGAAAGTGGCTAACGGACCGATAGAAAAAAATAGATGAAGTGCGCGGACGACGCTACCACGGCATGACGGCATGCAATTCGCACAGCGGAAACGCTGGGACAAAACCGGAGTTGGGGGTAAGGCAGAGGAAGACAGAAAAAGGAAGGTGACGAGCCCGACCCTCGGCACTGGTGGAAAACGGCTGTGGCTGCTTCGTTCCCGACCTGACCAGGTTGACCATCCCTCCATGCGAGGAGGCCCGTCACGAAACATTCTATCACCGCTTGGATCGTCGCGCGACTGTTAATACGGCCAAAGCCGCATTGGCACGTCGAATCGCGAGCTTTGCATCACGTATCGCTCTGCCCACGACGGGCGTCGACGC
Source organism: Paraburkholderia terricola (assembly GCF_003330825.1). NCBI lineage: Bacteria > Pseudomonadati > Pseudomonadota > Betaproteobacteria > Burkholderiales > Burkholderiaceae > Paraburkholderia > Paraburkholderia terricola. The sequence goes on along the minus strand of NZ_CP024941.1, from coordinate 1,700,016 downwards.
CACTTGATGTTTGCCGCAAGCGTCACCAGATGGGGGATGTCGTGGCTAGTGAAAGAGGGTGGCACTTCATCGGCAGCCGTCGTCGGCCCCACTGCCCCTGACGAGTACTATCGCCCCCGGCAACGCATAGCGAATTAAGCTAAACTGCTATTCGGATGACCCGCAACCGCGCGCCTTCCGCACATTCGGGAACCGGGTCTTCGCGTTTTCCGGGCTGTGTCGGCAAGGCTCCGATTGCGGCAAAGCGAACAGAAGTTTCCTTGGGTTTTGACGTATCGTGGCGAGCAATTCAGGCGGGCCTCGAACCGATAGAGGTATTCATACAATGAGCGAACAAATCAAGCATATTAGCGACGCATCGTTCGAACAGGACGTCGTGAAATCCGATAAACCCGTGCTGCTCGATTTCTGGGCTGAATGGTGCGGTCCGTGCAAGATGATCGCGCCGATCCTCGACGAAGTCGCGAAGGATTACGCCGATCGCCTGCAAATCGCCAAGATCAACGTCGACGAACATCAATCGACGCCGGTCAAGTTCGGCGTGCGCGGCATTCCCACGCTGATCCTCTTTAAGAATGGCGCAGTCGCCGCGCAGAAGGTCGGCGCATTGTCGAAGTCGCAGCTCACCGCGTTCCTCGACGGCAACCTGTAAAGCGGCGCGCATCGGCACGCGGCAAGTCTCTCCAGACCGCCCCGCGCCGGTATTGAGCGTGTTGTCTACCGACAACACGCTCAACGAGAAAGATGCCATGTCGTCGCGCTGACGGCAGTTGGCGTGTGCTATGCTAGAATCCGCAAAACGTCGTGAAGACGTGTAAGTCCTTGAGCGGTTCCGCTCACTCTCCTCCCAGATTTCATTTCGTCGCACCTTCTCCTGCGGGTTCTCCGTATGCATTTATCCGAGCTTAAGACTCTGCACGTGTCCGAATTGATCGAGATGGCCAATGGCCTCGAGATCGAAAGTGCGAACCGCCTGCGCAAACAGGAATTGATGTTTGCCATTCTAAAAAAACGAGCCAAAACGGGCGACACGATCTTCGGCGACGGCACGCTCGAAGTGCTGCCGGACGGCTTCGGCTTCCTGCGTTCACCGGAAACCTCGTATCTCGCCAGCACGGACGATATCTATATCAGCCCGTCGCAAATCCGCCGCTTCAACCTGCATACGGGCGACACGATCGAAGGTGAAGTGCGCACGCCGAAAGACGGCGAGCGCTATTTCGCGCTGGTGAAGGTGGACAAGGTCAACGGCCAGCCGCCGGAAGCCTCGAAGCACAAGATCATGTTCGAGAACCTCACGCCGCTGCATCCGAACAAGGTGCTGCTGCTCGAACGTGAAATGCGTGGCGAGGAAAACGTCACGGGCCGCATCATCGACATGATCGCGCCGATCGGCAAGGGCCAACGCGGCCTGCTGGTAGCTTCGCCGAAGTCCGGCAAGACCGTGATGCTGCAGCACATCGCGCATGCGATCAAACAGAATCATCCTGACGTCGTGCTGTTCGTGCTTTTGATCGACGAACGCCCCGAAGAAGTGACGGAAATGCAGCGTTCGGTGGCCGGCGAAGTGATCGCCTCCACGTTCGACGAGCCCGCCGCGCGTCACGTGCAGGTCGCCGAAATGGTGATCGAAAAAGCCAAGCGCCTCGTCGAAATGAAGAACGACGTGGTGATTCTGCTCGACTCGATCACGCGTCTCGCGCGTGCATACAACACGGTCGTGCCGGCCTCGGGCAAGGTGCTGACAGGCGGTGTCGACGCGAATGCGCTGCAGCGTCCGAAGCGCTTCTTCGGCGCCGCGCGCAATATCGAGGAAGGCGGCTCGCTCACCATCATCGGCACCGCGCTGATCGAAACCGGCAGCCGCATGGACGACGTGATCTACGAAGAGTTCAAGGGCACCGGCAACATGGAAGTGCACCTCGAGCGCCGTCTTGCTGAAAAGCGCGTCTACCCGTCGATCAACCTGAACAAGTCCGGCACGCGCCGCGAGGAACTGCTGATCAAGCCCGAGGTTCTGCAAAAGATCTGGGTGCTGCGCAAGTTCATTCACGACATGGACGAAGTCGAGTCGATGGAATTCCTGCTCGACAAGATTCGCCAGACCAAGAGCAACTCCGAATTCTTCGACATGATGCGGCGCGGCGGCGGCAGCTAAAGCCTCGCGCAGCAACAGTCGCGGCAGACATGCCGCCTCCTTCAGAAAGCCGCTCGTCGAAAAACGAGCGGCTTTTTTTTCGTCCGCGCTCAAAAGGACGTGCAGCCCGGCAACCTGCACGTGAACGTACACGTTGCAGTACAATACGAGCACCCCGTTACGTTCATTCAAGCGTATGCCGAAGGATTCATCCGCCCTGCTCACCGTGCGCGAAGCCGCCGAACGCCTCGGCGTCACGCCGCGCACGCTGAAATACTACGAGGAACGCGGCCTCGTCTCGCCCACCCGCAGCGGGGGCCGCTACCGGCTGTACGACGACGAAGACCTGAAGCGCTTCGGCCGCATTCTGCGTCTGCGCTCCCTCGGCTTCTCGCTGCACGGCATCACTGAAATGCTGAAGCGCCCGCTCGAACCCGTCGAGGGCGGCCACCGTTTTTCGACCGAATCGCTCCAGCAGATTCGCGACGCCATCGCACAGCAGGTCGCGGCGCTCGACGCGCGCATCGAAACCATGCGCCGCGACCTCAAGGAAGCGCAGAAGCTGCGCGCCGAACTGAGCCCTGACCTCGACTATCTGGAACGGCGCCTCGCCGGCGAAAATGCGGACGCGCTCCTCGAACAACGCCGCAGCGCCCGCGCCAAATCCTCGGATGCGCTGCTTGCGAAGCCCAAGGGCGCGCGCAAGTCCGGCGGACAATCGTGAGTTCGGCATCGCCCCGCGCGCCGCTGTTCAGCGTCGACAAGCTGCGCGGCGATTTCTTTCCTTGGGTGCTGGCCGTCGTCACCGGCCTCGACTACTTCGACAATGCGATCTTTTCGTTTTTCACGAGCTATATCGCGGGCGGCATCAACGCCTCGCCCGACGAGCTCGTGTGGGCGTCGAGCGCCTATGCGATCGCGGCCGTGCTCGGCATCCTCCAGCTGCAATGGTGGGTCGAGCGCTTCGGCTATCGTCGCTACGTGGCCGGTTGCATGCTGCTCTATGCCGCCGGAGCACTCGCCGCGACGCTGTGCGAATCGTCGATCGAACTCGCATTGGTGCGCGGTGTTCAGGGCTACTTCATCGGCCCGATGATGGGCACGTGCCGCATCCTCATCCAGATGAGCTTCACGCCGCGGCAGCGGCCCGCGGCCACCCGCGCGTTTCTTATATTGATCGTCCTGAGCAGCGCGCTCGCGCCGCTGATCGGCGGCCAGTTGATCGCGCATTTCGGCTGGCGCGCGCTCTTTGCATGCACCGCGCCGGTGGGCCTGCTGTTCGCCGTGCTGGCTTTGCTCGCGCTGCCCGACTCCGGCAACCGCCTGCCGGACGAACGCGGTTCAGCGCATTTCTGGCCGTACATCGTATTCGCATTCGCGCAGGGCGCGCTGCAGATCGTGATGCAGCAAGTGCGCTTCCAGTTGTTCAGCGCGTCGCCCGAACTGATCCTGCTGACGGTCGCGGGCCTGGTCGCACTCGGCTGGTTCGCGTATCACCAGTGGCACCACCCCTCGCCGCTCGTGCGACTGCACGCGCTGCGCGAAAAGGTGTTCCAGGCCGGACTCGTGCTGTACATGTTCTATTACTACATCTCGACGGTGCTCGGCTATCTGATCTCGCGCTTCCTCGAGGGCGGACTCGGCTATCCCGTCGACAACACCGGTCAACTCGTCGGCGTGACCTCGCTGATTTCCGCGAGCGCGCTGTTCGTCTATCTGCGTTATGCGAAGCTGTTGCCGCATAAGAAGTGGATCATCGTGTCGGGGTTCGCGGTAGCCGCGCTGACCGCGGCATGGATGACGCGCATGTCGCCGGCCGTCGGCGAGTCGGCGCTGTTCGCACCGCTCCTGCTACGCGGCCTGCTGTTGCTGTTCATCGTGCTGCCGGTCGCCAATCTGACGTTTAGAATCTTCGCTATCGAAGAATTCACGCACGGCTACCGGTTGAAAAACATCGTCCGCCAGTTGACGATCTCGTTCGCGACGGCCTCGGCGATCATCGTCGAACAGCATCGGCAGGCGCTGCATCAAGCTCGCCTCGCGGAGTTCGTGAATCCGTACAATCCGGTGTTCCAGAATTCGCTTGCCGCGTTGACGAGAAGTTTCGCCGCCGCCGGCCGCCCGGCGTCCGAGGCGCACTCGCTTGCATTGGTTGAGATCAGCCGGAGCGTCGCGCGGCAGGCCAGCTTCCTGGCCTCGCTGGACGGCTTCTACTTCCTGATCGGCGTGGCGATATGCGGCGGCCTCTTTGCCGCATGGCAAAGACAGATCGACTAAAGGTTCATCAGGCCATGCTTTCGAAACTCACTCAATGGCTGGGCGCGCGCCGCCGCCACCGCGCGCTGCGCGACTACGCGATCGACGACGCGCTGTGGCAAGCCACGCTCGACGGCTTGCCGTTTCTCGCACACCTGGAGGCGCCCGACCTCGCGCGTCTGCGTGAGCTCACGAGCCTCTTCATCGCGCAAAAGGAGTTTTCGACCGCGCACGAGCTCGAACTCACCGACGCGATGACCGTCTCGATCGCCGCGCAAGCCTGTTTGCCGGTGCTGAACCTGAGCCTCGATCTGTACCGCGGCTGGGTCGGCGTGATCGTCTATCCAGGCGAGTTCGTGATCCGCAAGACCGTCGAGGACGAAGACGGCGTGGTGCACGAAGTCGAACAGGACGCCAGCGGGGAAGCATGGGAAGGCGGACCGGTGGTGCTGTCGTGGGAAGACGCGCAGATGACGGACGGCGCGGAGGCCTATAACGTCGTGATCCACGAATTCGCGCACAAGATCGACATGCTGACCGGCGAGGCGGACGGCCACCCGCCGCTCATGCGCCGTTGGCACGCGCCGCTCGATTCGGAGGCATGGGCGGACGTGTTCGACCATGCTTACGACCAGTTCTGCGCCAAAGTCGACGCGGTGCCGGAGCGCCGATGGGCGCGTTTCGAGCGCGATTGCCTGATCGATCCGTATGCGGCGGATCATCCATCGGAATTCTTCGCCGTTTGCAGCGAGGCGCTGTTCGTGAAGCCGCAGGCCTTCGAGGCGGAATATCCGGAACTCTACCGGCTGCTCGCGCGCTATTACCGGCAGGATCCGGCGCGCGTCGGCGTGACGTTCGGTCCCGCCTGAGCGCTTCTCACTGCCGGCGAAAAGCTGCGGGAAAGTCGTCAAGCGACTGATTTTCTGGCATAATCGCCGTTTTTCGACCATAGGCAAGTGGCTCGCGCCTAGATGCGGTCCGCGCTCATAGCGGCTGCACGCGGGTTGGCTACCGCCAGATCAAAGGAAAGACCATGAAAGAAGGCATTCACCCCGATTACCGCGAAGTCCTGTTCATCGACATGTCGAACGACTTCAAGTTTGTGACGCGCTCCACCATCCAGACGCGTGAAACCGCCGAGTTCAACGGCAAGACCTACCCGCTCGCCAAGATCGAAGTGTCGTCGGAATCGCATCCGTTCTACACCGGCCAGCAAAAGATCATGGACACGGCAGGCCGCGTCGAGAAGTTCAACAAGAAGTTCGGCACGCGCGCTACCGGCAAGGCAGCAGCAAAGTAATACCGCCTCGTCGCCGGCTGTTTGCCGGCCACGCAGCAGCAAAAAAGGGCAGCGCGAGCTGCCCTTTTTTGTCGCCGGAGCTGTTGCTCTACCCAGGGTGCATGTTCGTCACGTCCCGGCTCTTCCGTGCCGGTGTTGTTACAGCTTACCCACCCACGTTGCGAGCCGTTACCGGCCGTGACGCGCATCGCACGGCACGACTACAATGCCGGATGCTCCAAATTGGCCATTCCAGCCGGACATTCCGTCCGGTCCCGGCTGCACCGCTTACCCGTTACCCACACACCGCATGAGACCTGTCGTTCGCCTCACTGCCTCCGCGACCAGTGCGTTGCCGCGCTGGCTGCTGCTCACCATCTGTATCGTCTATGCGTCGTTCGGTCTGTTCGGCCGCGATCCGTGGAAGAACGAGGACGCAGCCGGCTTCGGCGTCATGTGGACGATGGCCAACGGCGGTGTCCACGACTGGCTGCTGCCGAATCTGGTCGGCAAGTACCTGACGGAAGACGGTCCGCTCGGTTACTGGCTCGGCGCCAGCGCGATCCGCGCGCTCGCGCCGTGGGTCGACGCGAGCAACGCGTCGCGTGTGTTCACGGGTCTGCTGTTTTGCGCGGGCTGCGCGTTCGTCTGGTATGCCGCCTATCTGCTCGGCCGGCGCGCCGAGGTGCAGCCATTCAAATATGCGTTCGGCGGCGAGCCGGAACCGCGCGACTACGGCCGCACGCTCGCCGACGGCGCGCTGCTGATCCTGCTCGCCTGCTTCGGCCTCGCCGAACGCGGCCACGAAACCACGCCCCAACTGGCGCAGTTCGTCGGCATCGCGATGCTCGTGTACGGACTGGTGCGCATGATCGACAAGCCGATTCAAGGCGCGCTGATCTGGGGCCTCGCGCTCGGTCTCGTCACGTTGGCGAGCAGCCCGGTGCTGGTCGGCGCGCTGCTGCTCGGCACGCTCTCGATGACCTTGATCGTGCGCGAGGCGCGCTCGCGCTGGCTGCTGCTGGCCGGCTTGCCGGTGGCGCTCGCCTTGTCGATCGCGTGGCCGATCGCCGCGCTCGCCGCGTTTCCCGAGGACGCCGTCTGGTATCTGCATCAATGGTTGCACGTCAGCCTGAACGCGTTCGCCGGGCCGCCCGGCTCGGTGACCGCGTACGCGCTGAAGAACCTGCCGCTCTTCACGTGGCCCGCCTGGCCGCTGGCGCTGTGGGCATGGTTCAGCTGGTCCGGCCTGCGGCGCGCGCCGCACGTGGCCATTCCGCTCTCGGTCATCGGACCGCTGCTGGTGCTGGTCGTGCTGCAAAGCCATCAGTCGAACCGGCTCTACATGCTGCTGCTGCCGGCGCTGGCGGTTCTCGCCACCTTCGCATTGCCCACGCTCAAACGCGGCGCGATCAACGCGATCGACTGGTTCGCGCTTCTGAGCTTCACGATCCTCGGCAGCTTCGTGTGGCTGGTGTACATCGCCGGGCTGACCGGCTTTCCGTATCCGCTCGCGCGCAACCTCGCGCGCCTCGCGCCGGGTTTCGCGCCGCAGTTCAAGATCCTGTCGTTCGTGTGCGCCGTCGCCGTGACGGTCTGCTGGTTCGTGCTGGTGCAATGGCGCCTCGCACGTCATCCGAAAGTCTTGTGGCGCAGCGTGGTGCTCTCGAGCGCCGGCACGACGCTGATGTGGGTCCTGCTGATGACGCTGTGGCTGCCGGTCGTCAACTACAGCCGGACCTATAAGGATGTCGCCCAGCAGATCGCGAGCCATCTGCCCGAGGACTACACCTGCATCTCGCCGGTGCGTCTGGGCAATGCGCAGATTGCGACCTTCGCCTACTTCGGCGACATGCACTTCTCGTTCGACCAGGACTGTGACGTGATCCTGCGCCAGGACACGCAGGACTTCGGCGAGCCGAGCGCGATGTCGAACTTCGTCTGGAAGCTGGTGTGGCAAGGCCGCCGCGTGGCCGACCGCGACGAACGCTTTCGCCTTTACGTGCGTATCGACCGCCCGAAACCGCCGGTCGTCAAACGCCGCGGCTGGCGCAAGAATCCCGGCTGAGCATGTTCGCCGACGTACGGAAAATCGCCGAGCTCGCATGGCCCGTGCTGATCGGCCAACTGGCGATCATCGCGTTCGGCGTGATCGACACGGCGATGGTCGGCCGTTATTCGGCCGTCGATCTGGCCGCGCTCGGCCTCGGCTCGTCGATCTACATTTCCGTCTATATCGGCTTGACCGGCATTCTGACCGCGCTCCAGCCGATTGCCGCGCAGTTGTACGGCGCGCGCCGCTACGCGGAAATCGGCGAGGAAGTGCGCCAGGCGCTGTGGCTCGCGCTTGCGTTGACCGTGCTCGGTTTTCTGATTCTCTATTTTCCGGGGCCGATGCTGCGTCTCGCGCGGGTGCCCGAAGCGCTGCACGAGCGCACGATCGCGTACCTGCGGATCCTGTCGTTCGGCTTGCCGGCGAGCCTTGCGTTTCGCGTCTACAGTTCGCTGACCAATAGCGTCGGCAAGCCGCGGCTCGTGATGATCCTGCAAATCGGCGCGCTGCTGCTCAAGGTTCCGCTCAATACGTGGTTCATCTTCGGCGGGCTCGGCGTGCCGGCGATGGGCGGTCCCGGCTGCGCGCTCGCCAGCACCGCGATCAACTGGGGACTTGCCGCCGTCGGCATGCTGGTGTTGACGCGCGTCGACGTGTTCACGCCATTCGGGATCTTCGAGCGCTTCTGCTGGCCGGTGTGGCGGCGCCAGGCGGCGCAGTTGCGTCTCGGCATTCCGATGGGCCTGTCGTATCTGATCGAAGTCACCTCGTACACCTTCATGGCGCTCTTCATCGCGCGTTTCGGCACGACGACGCTCGCGGGCCATCAGATCGCCGGCAACATCGGCGCGGTGCTGTACATGACGCCGCTCGCGATCGGCATTGCTTCGTCGACGCTGGTCGCCCAGGCGCTTGGCGCGCATCGCCCGGAAGCGGCGCGCACGCTGTCGCGGCACGGCATCATCATGGCCGTCGCGATCGCCAGTTGTTACGGCGCGATCGTGCTGGTGTTGCGGCCGTACATCATCGAAGGCTATACGACGAATAAGCAGGTCGCGGCGGCGGCGTTGCCGCTGGTGTTGATCGTCGTGGGCTATCACCTGTTCGACGCCTTGCAGATCACCACCGCGTTCGTGCTGCGCGCCTATCAGGTGGCGGTCGTGCCGACCGTCATCTATGCGCTCGCGTTGTGGGGCGTGGGACTCGGCGGCGGCTATCTGCTCGGCTTCAACGTGGGCGGCTTCACGCCGTCATGGCTGACCGGCGCGCGCGGTTTCTGGGTGGCGAATACGGCGAGCCTGGCGATTGCGGGCATCGGCCTGCTGATGTACTGGCGAGCGGTGAGCCGGCGATAAAAAGCGGCGGTCTGAAGCGGCTACATGAAGCGGCTACATGAAGCGGCTACCTGAAGCGGCTATCTGAAGCGGCTACATGAAGCAGCCGCCCGCTCATCCGGCAATCCAAAGCGGCGCGCTGCCTCGGCCACGCGCCCGCCCACGCGGCAATCTCAAGCGGCGCGCGCCTCCTCCGCCACTCGCGTTCCTTCCGGCAATTCCGCCCCGTTCGTCCGATCGTGACGCTCGAAAATCTCGCGCGCCGCGAACAGCGCATTGAGCGCCGCCGGAAAGCCCGCATACAGCGCCATCTGCATGAACACCTCGACGATCTCCTCGCGCGTGCAGCCGACGTTCAGCGCCGCCTCGATATGCACCTTCAACTGCGGTTGCGCACAGCCGAGCGTGGCCAGCGACGCGATCGTTGCAATTTCCCGCGCGCGCAGATCGAGTTGCGGCCGGCTGTAAATATCGCCGAAGCCGAACTCCAGCAGCAGACGTCCGAAATCCGGCGCGATCGGCGCGAGCGCGGCGATCACCTGTTCGCCGGCCGAGCCGTCGATTTCCTTGAGTTTGTTCCAGCCTCGGGTGTAGCGGTCGTTTTCTGCGTGTTCCATGGCGAGTCCTTTTCCGAATGTGAAGGCGATCGAGTTGCGTCGGTCTGTCGTGTCGGATCGCACCCGGTGGACGCCTGCGCGGCGGCATCGATCGCGGCCTCGTAGTAGGCGATCTTGTCGATGATCGCGCCGAGGTTGCTCTGCAACTCGTCGATCCGCGCCAAAACCGCGTCCCGGTGCGCCGCCAGCATCTGGCGGCGGGCGTCCATCGTAGGCTGGCCTTCCGCGCGCAACGCCGCGAAGGCCTGCATCCCGGCGATCGGCATGCCGGTCGCCTTCAGACGCATCACGAACTTCAGCCAGTCGAGATCGGCCGGCGAATACAGGCGATGCCCCGCCTGCGTTCGCCCAACCGCCCGTATCAGGCCGGCCTGTTCGTAGTAGCGCAGCGTATGGGTGGAGACGCCGATGGTCTGTGCGACCTGCCCGATGGTGAGTGCTTTTGACATGACGGTACTCAGGTTAGGACTTCGAGTGCACTTTAAGTCAAGCGCGCGACGCTGTCATTTGTCGGCGCCGGCATATTTTCTTTTCGATGTATTTGATCGATAAGCTCACAAGAGCCTAATCGGTGGGCAAAAGGTTTAAAGATTGTCCGCACTGATTTACTTGTCACGAATCGATCGGTATAACTCGTCGGCGTTCGCAAATAAGGGCGCGCATTTGTCCTATGCTTAAGCGCGGCGCCCGCTAACAGCATGCGCCGCCCGTTCCCCGGTTGACTTTTCTGCCCTCAATGGAGTGCTTGCCATGCTGAAGAAGCTTTTGATGCTTTGCGTTGCGTTGGCGTTGTCGCTATCGGCCGGATTCGCGGCGGCCGTCGAGGTAAATTCCGCCGACCAGGCGGCGCTCGAATCGGTCAAGGGTATTGGCCCGGCGCATGCGAAGGCGATCATCGAGGAACGCTCCAAAAACGGTCCGTTCAAGGACGCCGACGATCTCGCCGCGCGCGTCAAGGGCATCGGCAGCAAATCGGTGGTCAATCTCGAAGGGGCCGGTCTGACCATCAACGGCTCGTCCGCGCCGCCTACCGGCGCGAAGCCCGCCACGAAGTCGAGCGGCGCCGCGAGCACCAAGGCAACGCCGGCAGCCACTACCGCCGCGCCGGCCACGGCCGCGAGCACCGCGCCGGCTACGCCTGCCGAGGCATCCGGCGCGAAACCGTCGAAGTCGAAGAAGAAGAGCAAGGCCGCGGCGTCCGAAGCCGCGGCCGCTTCCGCGCCGGCAGCCGCGGCTAGCGCGCCGGACGACGCATCCGGCGCCAAGACCTCCAAAAAGAAGGCGAGGAAGAGCAAGGCTGCATCGGCCGCGGCAGCCTCCGGCGGCGCGTAACGCCCCCAACGGCGCCGCGCAACCGCGCGGCGTTTTCACCCGCCGACCCGTCGAGCACGCGTCGGCATTCAAGAGAGACCGTCATGAGCCTACTCGACACCATCGGTTCCCTGATGGGTAAATCGCCCGAAGGCGGCGGCCAGCAAGCGCTGGTCGCAGCCGCACTCGAATTCGTCAACAACCAGCCGGGCGGCCTGAACGGCCTGATCGAGCGATTCCGGGAGAAGGGCCTCGGCGACATCGTGTCGTCGTGGGTCAGCAACGGCGAGAACCAGCCGATCGCCGCCGAGGCGCTGCAAGGCGTGCTCGGCTCTGAAACCGTCACCAACCTCGCGGCGAAAGCCGGCGTGCAGCCCGATCAGGTCAGCGGCCTGCTCTCGCAGATCCTGCCGCATGTCGTCAATGCGGCCACGCCTGACGGCGAAGTGCCGGCCGAGGGCAAGCTGAACGCCACCACCGTGCTCGGCGCGCTTGGCGGGCTGACGGCGCTGTTCGGCAAGGGCACCGCCTAAGCGCTTTACCCTGCTGTTCGCCTCACGACTCGCGCTGTCTGAGCAGCAAACGCGTGGCAAATATAAAAAAACGGCAACGAAGTCACCTTCGTTGCCGTTTTTTTTAATGTCGCGCCGGCTGGAAACGGCTCGAATCGGCGCCGATTTGCCGCCGTTTCGCAGCCGTTCCCCCGCGCACTCGCGTCGCTCAATGCACGACGCGTTCGAACACCAGCTCGCCGTTTTCCAGTTCGACCGGAATCACGTCCTTCGGACCGAACTTGCCGGCGAGAATCAGCTTCGCGACCGGGTTCTCGATCTCCTGCTGGATCGCGCGCTTCAACGGCCGCGCACCGAACAGCGGATCGTAGCCGACCTTGCCGACGTGTTCGAGCGCCGCGTCCGACACCACCAGTTGCATGTCGAGCTTGGCAAGCCGTTCATGCAGACGCTGCAGTTGAATCCGCGCGATCGACTGGATGTTCGAGCGGTCGAGCGCATGGAACACCACGACGTCGTCGATCCGGTTCAGGAACTCGGGCCGGAAGTGCAGCTTCACTTCTTCCCAGACCGCGTCCTTCACCGCTTCCTGCGATTCGCCGACCATCGACTGGATCACCTGCGAACCGAGGTTCGAGGTCATCACGATCACCGTGTTCTTGAAGTCCACGGTGCGGCCCTGGCCGTCGGTCATGCGGCCGTCGTCGAGCACTTGCAGCAGCACGTTGAACACGTCGGGATGCGCCTTCTCGATCTCGTCGAGCAGGATCACGCTGTACGGCTTGCGGCGCACCGCTTCGGTCAGATAACCGCCCTCCTCGTAGCCGACGTAGCCCGGCGGCGCGCCGATCAGGCGAGCGACACTGTGCTTCTCCATGAACTCGCTCATGTCGATGCGGATCAGATGATCTTCCGAATCGAACAGGAACGCCGCCAGCGCCTTGCACAGCTCGGTCTTGCCCACACCGGTCGGCCCGAGGAACAGGAATGAACCATACGGCCGGTTCGGGTCCGCGAGACCCGCGCGCGAGCGGCGGATCGCATCGGCCACCGCGCTGATCGCCTCATCCTGACCGACCACGCGGTCGTGCAGTTTTTCCTCGATCTGCAGCAGCTTTTCGCGCTCACCCTGCATCATGCGCGACACCGGAATGCCGGTTGAGCGCGACACGACTTCGGCGATTTCCTCCGCGCCGACCTGCGTGCGCAACAACCGCGGACGGGTCGGGTTGTTCTGCTCCTTCGCTTCGGCCTGGGTTACTTCCTTCAATTGCGCCTCGAGACCCGGCAGCTTGCCGTACTGCAATTCAGCGACCTTCTCCAGCTTGCCTTCACGTTGCAGGCGCGTGATTTCCGCACGCGTGCGGTCGATCTCTTCCTTCAGTTGCGCGCTGCCCTGCACCGCGGCCTTTTCCGCCGTCCAGATTTCCTCGAGATCGGAATATTCGCGATCGAGCCGCTCGATTTCTTCCTCGATCAGTTGCAGACGCTTTTGCGACGCTTCGTCCTTTTCCTTCTTGACGGCTTCGCGTTCGATCTTCAACTGGATCAAGCGACGGTCGAGCCGGTCCATCTCTTCCGGCTTCGAGTCGATTTCCATCTTGATCTTCGACGCGGCTTCGTCGATCAGATCGATCGCCTTGTCGGGCAGGAAACGGTCCGTGATGTAGCGATGCGACAGTTCGGCCGCCGCGACGATCGCCGGATCGGTGATATCGACGCCGTGATGCAGCTCGTACTTCTCCTGCAAACCGCGCAGGATCGCGATGGTGGCTTCCACCGTCGGCTCGTCGACGAGCACCTTCTGGAAGCGGCGCTCCAGCGCGGCGTCCTTCTCGATGTACTTGCGATACTCGTCGAGCGTGGTGGCGCCCACGCAATGCAGTTCGCCGCGCGAGAGCGCCGGCTTGAGCATGTTGCCCGCGTCCATCGCGCCCTCGGCCTTGCCCGCGCCGACCATCGTGTGGATTTCGTCGATGAAGACGATGGTCTGCCCTTCGTCTTTCGCGATGTCGTTCAGCACGGCCTTCAGCCGCTCCTCGAACTCGCCGCGATATTTGGCGCCCGCCAGCAACGCGGCCATATCGAGCGACAGCACGCGCTTGCCCTTGAGCGTCTCGGGCACTTCGCCGTTGACGATACGCTGCGCGAGACCTTCGACGATCGCGGTCTTGCCCACGCCCGGCTCGCCGATCAGCACCGGATTGTTCTTGGTGCGGCGCTGCAGGATCTGGATCGAACGACGAATTTCATCGTCGCGGCCGATCACCGGATCGAGCTTGCCGGCCCGCGCGCGCTCGGTCAGGTCGATGGTGTATTTCTTCAGCGCTTCACGCTGGCTTTCGGCGTCCTGGCTGTGCACTTGCGAGCCGCCGCGCACCGCGGCGATCGCGCTTTCCAGCGACTTGCGCGACAAACCGTGCTGACGCGCGAGGCGGCCGGCCTCGCCCTTGTCGTCGGCGATCGCGAGCAGGAACATCTCGCTCGCGATGAACGTGTCGTTGAGCTTTTGCGCTTCCTTGTCGGCCTGGTTCAGCAGACCGGTGAGTTCGCGGCCGATCTGCACGTTGCCGTCGGTGCCCTGCACTTGCGGCAGCCGCGTGATGGCATCGGCGAGCGCCGTTTGCAGCGCCTGTACGTGCACGCCGGCACGCGAGAGCAGCGAGCGCGCCGAACCGTCCTGCTGCGCGACGAGCGCCGCCAGAACGTGAACCGGTTCGATGTATTGATTGTCGTGGCCGACGGCCAGGCTCTGCGCATCCGCCAGCGCTTCCTGGAATTTAGTGGTGAGTTTGTCGATTCTCATCAAGAGACCTCCAATTTCGATTACCACCAAAATGAGGCGTTTTAGGCAGGTTTCAAGCGGGTTTCTGCATTCAGCGGCAACTATTTAACGCTCGATGCGACGGAAAATCGCCCCGCCGGCTTCACGTCAGCGGCGTGGGGCTCTCTTCCGTCGGCGCGGCGGGCACGATCGGAATGATGTTGCTCAGGCCGAGCAGCGCGGCGAGCGCGCCGTGCGGCTGCGCCATGTCGCCGATGGTATGGCGGTCGAGTTCCGCGAGGAAGGCGTTGCGCGCCGCTTCGAGCGCGCCTCGCAGCCGGCACTGCGCTGTAATGACACAGTCGCGGCGCTCGCCGTGCTGATCCGGCAGGCAGCCGACCAGCGCGAAGTCGCTTTCGGTGGCGCGCACGACCTCGCCCACGCTCAGCCCGATGGAGCGCTCGGCGAGCCGCAGGCCGCCGTTGCGTCCGCGCACGGTCTCGACCCAGCCGAGCTCGCCGAGTTGCTGCACGACCTTCATCAAATGGTTCTTGGAGATTCCGTACGCATTCGAAATGTCCTGAATCGTCGATAGTCCCTCGCGACGGACGGCGAGATACAGCAGGACGCGCAGGGAGTAATCCGTATAGTCGGTGAGTCTCATAAGTGCAGGTGCCGCGGTGAGCGCAAGCCGCGATCCGGGGATAACCGCGTGGATGCAAGGGTTGCCGGTGCCGTCGCCTGGTCATAACATGCAGGCGCTACGCATAGTTTGTTATTCTGCGCTGACGGCGCGGAGTTTGTCGTTCGGCAGTAATGGTAGCGTTTTCCGCATAAGCCGTTCGCCCGATAAGCGGAAATTGCCGATTTACTTTGTTTCGTCTGACTACGCCGCGAGCGATTCTCCGCCATTCGACGGCGCGTATGGCGGGCCGCGACGAAGCACCGCATTTTCTGGAAACCAGCATGAACCCGTCTTTCCCCGCCGCGCCGGTTGTCGAGCGCGCCGCCGAACCCACTGACGCGAATATTGGCGAACTCGTCTACGGCTTTTACGACCGCGTGCGCGCCGATCCGCTGCTGGGTCCGGTGTTCGAAGCGACGCTGGCGGGCCGCTGGGACGACCATCTGCCGAAAATGTGCACGTTCTGGGCGAGCCTCGTGCTGGGCGCGAAGCAGTACCGCGGCAACGTGCAGCAGGCGCATCAGCCGCTCGAGGGCGTCGGGCCCGAGCACTTCAGCCGCTGGCTGTATCTGTTTCTGGATACGGTCGAGTCGCGCTACCAGCCGGCCGCGGCGGTCCGCTTCATGGAACCGGCGCTGCGCATCGCGCAGAGCCTGCAACTGAGCCGCTTCGGCTGGGACTACCAGATTCCGGCGGAACAACAGGCGTTGCTGGACCGAGTGGCGCCGAAGCGTCCTCGCGACGATGGCGACGACCACGCCGCCCGCCCGCGCGGCGAGCCATTTCCCACGCGGATCATTGGCCGGGGGCGCGACGAGGGGCCCGACGAGGGGCGCGACGAATGACGCGCGCGGGCTAAGGGTTCAATCCTCGGCCTGATTGCCCGATTCGAGGCCCCAGCGGGCCAGCGCGGCGTCGTCGGTCACGCGGGCGTCGACCCAGCGCTCGCCGGCCTCGGTCTTCTCTTTCTTCCAGAACGGCGCCTGGGTCTTCAGATAGTCCATCACGAATTCGCACGACGCGAAGGCGTCCCCGCGATGCGCGGCGGTGGTCGCCACCAGCACGATCTGATCGAGCGGATAAAGCTTGCCGACGCGATGCACGATCAGCACCTCGATGCCCGGCCAACGCTCGCGTGCGCTCACGACGATCGCTTCCAGCGACTTCTCCGTCATGCCGGGGTAATGCTCCAGTTCCATCGTTTCGACCGCGCTGCCGTCGTTCAGATCGCGCACCGTGCCGACGAAACATGCGACCGCGCCGACCTTCGGATTGCGCGCGCGCAACGCGGCGACCTCGGCGCTGAGGTCGAAATCTTCCGTTTGGACTCGAACGGGCATCTCTGGCTCCTATGCGGTGAGCGGCGTTCCGGCGCGTCAGCCGCCGGTGACGGGCGGAAAGAACGCGACTTCGCAGCCCTCGGTGATACGCGTGGCGGCGCCGGTCATCACGTGGTTGCAGGCCATTCGCAGCGCGCGGCCTTCGGCGAGCGTGTCGGCCCAGATGCCGCCGCGCGCGCGCAACCACGCGCGCACGTCGCCGACGGTCGCGATGCCGTCGGGCACATCGACCGTTTCGTCGGCCGTGTCGAGCGCTTCGCGCACGCTCGCAAAATAGCGGAGTTGAATCTTCATCGGATACCGCCGGCTTTTTGCCGGCCTCAGTTCAGCAATTCGGAAAAGGGGATGAAGCGCACGGTCTCGCCGGCGCTGATCGCGTGGTTCGGCGGATTGTCGATCAGGCCGTCGCCCCAGACGGTCGAAGTCAGCACGGCCGAGCTTTGATTCGGAAACAGATCGAGGCCGCCGGCCTGATTGATGCGGGCCCGCAGGAACTCGTTGCGGCGGTCGGCCTTGCTCTGCGTGAAATCGGCGCGCAATGTCAGCGCTCGTGGCGTGACCGTCCGCACGCCGGCCAGATGCAGGATGAACGGCCGCACGAACAGCAGGAACGTGACGAAGCTGGAGACCGGGTTGCCGGGCAAGCCGATGAAAAAGGTTTCCGCTGAAGCCGATGCCGGCGTTTGCGCCGAAGCCGAAGCTGAAGCCGAAGCGGAAACCGAAGCCTGAGTCCGAGCCAACCCGCCCGCATTCTCCGGCGCCTGTCCCGCCACCCGGCGCACCGCGCCGAACGCGAGCGGCTTGCCCGGCTTCATCGCGATCTGCCACATCGCAAGGCGCCCTTCCGCCTCGACAGCCGGCTTCACGTGATCTTCCTCGCCGACCGACACGCCGCCGCAGGTCAGAATGAGGTCGTGCGCCTGCGCGGCTTCGCGCAGCGTGGCCCGCGTGGCGTCGAGCCGATCCGCGACGATGCCGTAGTCGGTCACTTCACAGCCTAGCTTTTCCAGCAACGCGCGCAGCGTGAAGCGATTCGAGTTGTAGATCGCGCCCGGCTTGAGCGGCTCGCCCGGCATGGTGAGCTCGTCGCCGGTGAAAAAAACAGCGACCTTCACGCGGCGGCGCACCTGGAGTTCGGCGCAGCCTACCGACGCCGCGAGCCCCAAGGCCTGCGGCGTGAGCCGCGTGCCTGCCGGGAGAATGATGGAACCGCTGCGGATGTCCGCGCCTTGAGCCGTGATCCATTCGCCGGGTTGGGGGCTGTGCAGGAGCGTGACTTCCTCGCCGGCGGCTTCAGCCTGTTCCTGCATCACGATGGCGTCGGCGCCCGGCGGCACCGTTGCGCCCGTGAAGATGCGCGCCGCCGTGCCCTGTTTTAACGGCTGTGGCGCGTGCCCGGCCGGGATGCGTTGGGACACCGGCAAGCGGCGGTTGCCGTGCGCCGTCAGATCCGCGGCATGGACCGCGTAGCCGTCCATTGCGCTGGTGTTCATCGGCGGCACGTCCAGCGGCGAGGTGACGTCGGCGGACAGCACGCGGTTGAGCGCTTCGAGCGTGGGGATCGTCTCGGTGCCCGCGATCGGGCTGGCGGCGCCAAGCAAGGTCGCCAACGCTTCGGCGGTGGCGAGCATCGGCGCGCGGGGCGTGGTGGTGGACATCGGTGGTTTCGAAGCCGCGGGTGAAAAGAATATTGTAGCGGTCGATGGCGGCGGCATGGGCGCCTTGGCGCGATGGCGGGGTTGTTCGGTGGTCGGCGTCCGCCGCGACGATTCGCGACGAGCGCCGTGCCTGCATCGGACGAAGCTGCGTGAGCCGCGAAGCTCACGCTCGCCGGTGCTTACTCGCCCGTGTTCGCCACGATGTAGTCCTTCACGCGCTGCGCGTCCGCCGGCAACACCTCGAAACGCTGCGGCAGCGCCTCCAGACCCGAGAACGCGGCCGGACGCTCCGGCTCGCGCAGCAGCGCTTCGCGGATCGTCTCGCCGAACTTGATCGGCTGCGCGGTTTCCAGCACGATCATCGGAATGCCCGGCTGCAAATGCTCGCGCGCCACCTTCAGGCCGTCGGCCGTGTGGGTGTCGATCATCGTGTCGTAACGCTCGAACACGTCGCGGATCGCTTCCACGCGATCGTCGTGGCTGCTGCGGCCGGAGACGAACCCGAATTCCTTCACGCGCGCGAAGTCGCCGCTCGCCGCGAGGTCGAAACCACCCTTCTCCTCGACGTCGCGGAATAGTTGCAGCACGCGCGCCGGATCGCGGCCCAGCAGATCGAACACGAAGCGCTCGAAGTTCGACGCCTTCGAAATATCCATGCTCGGACTGCTGGTGTGATACGTCTCCACCGCCTTGCGCACGCGGTAGATACCGGTGCGGAAGAATTCGTCGAGCACGTCGTTTTCGTTCGTGGCGACCACCAGCTTTTCGATCGGCAAACCCATCATGCGCGCGATGTGACCCGCGCAGACGTTGCCGAAATTGCCCGACGGCACCGTGAACGACACGCGTTCGTCGTTCGACTTCGTCGCGGCAAAGTAGCCCTTGAAGTAGTACACGACTTGCGCGACGACGCGCGCCCAGTTGATCGAGTTGACCGTGCCGATCTTGTACTTCGCCTTGAACGCATGATCGTTCGAGACCGCTTTCACGATGTCCTGGCAATCGTCGAACACGCCTTCGACCGCGAGGTTGAAGATGTTCGGGTCTTGCAGGCTGTACATCTGCGCGGTCTGGAACGCGCTCATTTTCTTATGCGGCGACAGCATGAACACGCGAATGCCCTGCTTGCCGCGCATCGCGTATTCAGCGGCGCTGCCGGTGTCGCCCGAGGTCGCGCCGAGAATGTTCAGCGTCTCGCCGTGCTTCGCCAACGCGTACTCGAACAGGTTGCCGATCAACTGCATCGCCATGTCCTTGAACGCGAGCGTCGGACCGTTCGACAGTTCCAGCAGCGACAGCGGCGCACCGTTCTCAACGCCGAGCGTCTTCAACGGCGTGATCTGCGCGGCGCTTTCGTCGTCACGCACGTGGCAGTACGTTTCGCCCGTGTACGTCTTGCGCGTGAGCGCGCGCAGGTCTTCGGCGGGAATGTCGTCGCTGAATTTCGACAGGATCTCGAACGCGAGATCGGCATACGGCAGCGTACGCCAGCGCGTGAGTTCGTCGCCGGTCACGCGCGGGTATTCGGCGGGCAGGTACAGGCCGCCGTCTTTCGCGAGACCGCCCAGCAGGATGTCGGAAAAGGTATGGCGCTCGCCGGCTCCGGCGCCGCGCGTAGAGAGGTAGTTCATAGTTCGGCCTAGTTCAGCGCTTCCATGCGCAGCTTCGTGACTTGGGAGACGACGGTCTTCAACGCTTCGATGGTCTTGATCGCGGCGTTGACGTTCTTTTCGACCGTCTCGTGCGTGATCAGGATGATGTCGGTTTCGCCCTTGCCGTTCGCGTCGACCTGCTCCGATTCCTTCTGCAGCAGCGCGTCGATCGAAATGCCCGTGTCGGCGAGAATGCGCGTGATGTCGGCCAGCACGCCGGTCACGTCCGCGACCCGCAGGCGCAGGTAGTAGCCGCTCGTCACTTCGTCGATCGGCAGGATCGGGGTGCTCGACAGGCTGTCCGGCTGGAACGCCAGATGCGGCACGCGATGCTCGGGGTCCGCCGTGTGCAGGCGCGTCACGTCGACCAGATCGGCAACCACCGCGGACGCCGTCGGCTCCGCGCCCGCGCCCTTGCCGTAATAGAGCGTCGCGCCGACCGCATCGCCATGCACGACGACCGCGTTCATCGCGCCCTCCACATTCGCCAGCAGACGCTTCTCGGGAATCAGCGTGGGATGCACGCGCAATTCGATGCCTTTATCCGTGCGGCGCGCGATGCCGAGCAGCTTGATGCGGTAGCCGAGTTCCTCGGCGTATTTGATGTCGATCGCGGCGAGCTTGCTGATGCCTTCCACATAAGCCTTGTCGAACTGCACGGGCACGCCGAACGCGATCGCGCTCATGATCGTCGCCTTGTGCGCGGCGTCCACGCCTTCGATGTCGAAGGTCGGATCGGCTTCGGCATAGCCCAGTTCCTGCGCGGCCTTCAGCGCGGTCGCGAAGTCGAGGCCGCGGTCGCGCATTTCCGAGAGGATGTAATTCGTCGTGCCGTTGATGATGCCCGCGATGTATTGGATGCGATTGGCCGTGAGCCCTTCGCGCAGCGCCTTGATGATCGGAATGCCGCCCGCCACCGCCGCCTCGAACGCCACCATCACGCCGTTGGCGCGCGCCGCCTCGAAAATCTCCGTGCCGTGCACCGCGAGCAGCGCCTTGTTGGCCGTGACCACGTGCTTGCCGTTGTTGATCGCGCGCAGCACGAGGTCGCGCGCGACGCCCGTGCCGCCGATCATTTCCGCCACGATGGCGATCGAGGGATCGTCCACCACCGCGTTGAAGTCGTCGGTCAACGCCACCGTGCCGGCCGCGCCGCCGAGCGCCGCGCTCGCCTTGGCGGGATTGCGCACGGCAATGCGCGCGATCTCGATGCCGCGGCCCGCGCGGCGTTTGATTTCTTCCTGATTGCGGCGCAGTACCGTGAAGGTGCCGCTGCCTACCGTGCCGAAGCCCAGCAGTCCAACTTTGATCGGTTCCATGCAGCGTGTGTTTTCGAGTAGGTGATTAAAAGGAAACGGGTGCCGGCGCGGCGCGCCATGCGCATTATTGTGCGCTAGGCCGTGTGACGTTTGCGGTAACCGTCGAGAAAGCGCGCGATCCGGTTGATCGAGTCCGCGAGATCGTCGACGTTCGGCAGGAACACGACGCGGAAGTGATCCGGCGTTTTCCAGTTGAAGCCGGTGCCCTGCACGAGCAGCACGCGCTCTTCCAGCAGAAGATCGAGGATGAATTGCTGGTCGTCCTGGATCGGATAGATCTTCGGGTCGAGGCGCGGGAACATGTACAGCGCGGCTTCGGGCTTTACGCAGCTCACGCCGGGAATCGCCGTCAACATGTCATACGCGAGTTGGCGCTGTTTGTACAGGCGCCCGCTCGGCACGATCAGGTCGTTGATGCTCTGATAGCCGCCGAGCGCGGTCTGGATCGCGTACTGGCCGGGCACGTTCGGGCACAGGCGCATGGACGCGAGAATGCCGAGCCCTTCGAAGTAGTCTTTCGCGTGGCGGCGGTTCTCGCCGGTCAGGCCCGAGATGAACATCCAGCCGGCGCGGTAGCCGCAGGAGCGGTAGCTCTTCGAGAGGCTGTTGAACGTGACGGTGAGCACGTCTTCGGAGAGCGCCGCGACCGACGTATGCACCTTGCCGTCGTAGACGATCTTGTCGTAGACCTCGTCGGCGAAGATGACGAGGCCGTGCTGGCGGGCGATCTCGATCAGGCCGAGCAGCAGTTCGTCCGAATACAGCGCGCCGGTGGGGTTGTTCGGGTTGATGACGACGAGCGCGCGCGTGTTCGGCGTGATCTTCGCGCGGATGTCGTCGAGGTCGGGCATCCAGCCGTTCGACTCGTCGCAGATGTAATGCACCGGCGTGCCGCCCGACAGGCTCACGCCGGCGGTCCACAGCGGATAGTCGGGCGCGGGCAGCAGCACTTCGTCGCCGTCGTTCAGCAGCCCCTGCAGCGCCATCACGATCAGTTCGGAGGCGCCGTTGCCGATGTAGATGTCGTCCAGCTCGACGCCGTGCACGCCCTTTTGCTGCGTGTAATGCATGATCGCCTTGCGCGCGGCGAACACACCCTTGGAGTCCGAATAGCCGGACGAGCCCGGCAGGTTCAGGATCATGTCCTGAATGATTTCATCGGGCGCCTCGAAGCCGAACGGCGCGAGATTGCCGATGTTCAGCTTGATGATGCGGTGGCCCTCTTCTTCGAGCCGCTTCGCATGTTCGAGGACGGGCCCGCGAATGTCGTAGCAGACATTCAACAACTTGTTGGATTTGAGAATCGGTTTCACGGCGGGCACTTCATCCTGGTTAATGAGCCTGGGGGCGAACAAGCGGAGGCGGCGACGCCGGGCCGGGCAAGTTCGCCGATATGGGACGTCGGGCGCGGCGCGCCCGGCGACGACCGTCAGACGCGGATCGGCCGCCTTTTCGGCCGGGTGGCGCCCGCGGGGGTTGCGCCGATGCGCCGGCAAAACACCGGCAAAACACCGGCAAACAGACGAGAACCCGACGAAATACGGACGAACAGCGGAGCAAAAACCGAGGCAGGTAGCCGGTTGGCCGCGCCCGTGTGCTCAGCGCAGCTTGTGACGGCGCCTGAGACGGCACTTGAGCGGGGGCGCCGCCAGGCGGCTAAAAAGTTATAATTTAGCGGATTTGGGCCGACTTCCGCAATGCGCCAGGCGCAACGGCAAGGCTTTTCGGCCGCTTCTGTCACGTTCGCATCTTCCATTCGCGTCGACTCGCCCTCGCCCGGCTGCGTCCGGTCAGGCCGCTAACACGCATGATGTCTCACGACGACTTCGGAAAACCGATTTGAAATTACATCAGGACGCAAGCGGCGCCCTCAACACCGTCACCGGTTACGGCGCCGACTATGTCGAAATCAATCTGGTGCGCCATTCGGGCAGCCTTCTCGTGCTGCCGGAGGCGCCTGTCATCCCCTGGCCCGTGTCCTCGTTCGACCAGTTGAGCGCCGAGCACTTCGCCATGCTGGTGGATTCCGCGCCCGAAGTGGTGGTGTTCGGCAGCGGCGAGCGGCTGCGCTTCCCGCATCCGCGCCTGACCGCCGCGCTGACCGCCAAACGCATCGGCGTGGAAACGATGGACTTCAAGGCCGCCTGCCGCACCTACAACATCCTGATGGCCGAAGGCCGCAAAGTCGCGGCGGCGTTGCTGATCGAAGCTTAGCGACGCCTGCGTCAGCGCCTCGTCGTTCGTGGCATCGTGATGCCGGCACGCGCCGCCATGCGCGATATCCAACGCGTTCCGGGCGGCCGAACGGCCTCGTCGCCCTGGCCGCGTCACGGCCGATAACGTACACTGCTGCGCCATCGGTGGCGTGCCGGCGCCCAGAGCAGGGCCCTGACCCGCGTGAGCGCCGTGCACTGGCACAGCCGATGAGGCGCTGACCGCCGCGGGAACCCAGCGCTTCTCCGGTAGCCGGCGAGCCGCCCAGGCGGCCCGCGGCGCTTCATGCAGCCGCTCCCGCAGCCGTCTCGCGGACAGTCGGCCCCGGCATCGCCGATCGCCATTTCCAAACAACATCGCGTCGCCGCGCATGCGGCGTCGCCAAAAAGGTTGAGATTCCATGAACGATACGCCGTCGAGGCTAGCGCTCAATCGCACCACGATCCTGCTGCTGGTGCTGACCCTCGCCGTGATCTGGTTCGTGCCGCTCGGCTGGCGCCATCTGCTGCCGAGCGACGAAGGCCGCTACGCCGAAATGGCGCGCGAGATGTTCGTCACCGGCGACTGGATCACGCCGCGCTACAACGGCTACAAATACTTCGAGAAGCCGCCGCTGCAAACCTGGATGAACGCGCTCACGTTCGCGTGGTTCGGCGTCGGCGAATGGCAGGCGCGGCTCTATACCGCGCTGACCGGCTTCGCCGGCGTGCTGCTGATCGGCTTCACCGGCGCGCGGGTGTTCAACGCGGCGACCGGCGTGTTCGCGGCGATCGTGCTGGCGACTTCGCCGTACTGGAACCTGATGGGCCACTTCAACACGCTCGACATGGGCCTGTCGTTCTGGATGGAGCTGACGCTGTGCGCGCTGCTGCTCGCGCAGCGCCCCAATCTGCCGACCGCCCACACGCGGGCATGGATGTGGGTCTGCTGGGGCGCGATGGCGCTCGCCGTGCTCTCCAAGGGTCTTGTCGGCGTGATCCTGCCGGGCGCGGTGCTCGTGCTGTATACGCTGATCGCCCGCGACTGGGCGATGTGGAAGCGCCTGCACCTGATCGGCGGCCTGATCGTGTTCTTCGCGATCGTCGCGCCGTGGTTCGTGCTGGTGCAGCAGCGCAATCCGGAATTCCTCAACTTCTTTTTCATCGTTCAGCAGTTCAGGCGCTACCTGACGCCCGAACAGAACCGCCCCGGAGCCTTCTACTACTTCGTGCCGGTGCTGCTGGTGGGCTTCCTGCCGTGGCTTTCGATCACGGTGCAGAGCGTGCGCCACGCATGGCGCCTGCCGCGCCAGCCGAACGGCTTCGCCCCGGTGACGATGATGCTGGTGTGGACAGCGTTCATCTTCCTGTTTTTCAGCGCGTCGCATTCCAAACTGCTGTCCTACACGCTGCCGATCGCCCCGCCGATCGCGCTGGTGATCGGCATGTACCTGCCGCTCGTCACGCGTGACCAGTTGCGCCGCCATCTGGCCGGCTATGCGCTCTTTCTTGTGGCGGCCGCGTTTGCCGCGCTGTTTTTGTCGCGCTTCGGCAGCGAGCGCAATCCGGCCGAGCTGTACGCCGAATACCGCGGCTGGGTGCTGGCGGCGCTCGCCGTCGCGTTCGTGCTGACGCTCGCCGCGCTGTGGCTGAACCGCCGCAGCCGGGCCGGCAGCCTTGGCACGATCGTGACCTTTGCCACGGCGTGGCTGTTGCTCGGCACGATCGCCGGCACCGGTCACGACGTGTTCGGCCGGCTGAGTTCCGGCGCGCAGCTCACGCCCGCGATCAAGGCCGAGATGGCGAAGTTGCCGGCGGATACGCCGTTCTATTCGGTCGGCGTGCTCGATCACACGTTGCCGTTCTACATCGGGCACACCACGATCATGGTCGAGCATCCCGACGAACTGGCGTTCGGGATATCCGTCGAGCCGCACAAGTGGCTGCCGTCGATCGACGCCTGGGTCGAGCGCTGGAAGGCCGAGCGCTACGCGCTCGCGCTGATCCCGCCGCCGATCTACGACCGGCTTCTGAAGCAAGGCCTGCCGATGCAGGTGATCGCCCGCGATTCGCGCCGGGTGGTGGTGGCGAAGCCGCCGGCGGCGTCCGCTGGAGCGGCGCCCACCCCGGCGCCGAATGCCGCGGCGCCGGTGGAAAAACCGCAACAATGACCCCATATCAGGATCAGACCGTTCGATGAACCCGATTTCCCTCTTTTGCATCCTTGCCGGCGTGACGTTGAACGCCGGCGCGCAATTGCTGCTCAAAGCCGGAACCAATGCCGTTGGACACTTCGAATTCAGCCGTGCGAACATCCTGCCCATCGCCTTTCGTCTCGCGACCCAGCCGCCGATCATCGGCGGGCTCGCCTGCTATGTGATCAGCGTGGTCGTGTGGGTGGTGGGACTGTCGCGGGTGGACGTGTCGATCGCCTATCCGATGCTGTCGCTCGGCTACGTCGTCAACGCGTTCGCGGCGTGGTATCTGTTCGGCGAGGTGATGTCGGTGCAAAAGCTGGTGGGCATCGGCATCATTCTGATCGGTGTGGTGGTGCTGGCGCGCAGCTAGGTTGCCGGCAACGCGGCCCGGCCGGGCTCCGCGAACTCGCGGCGCTGCCGTGGCGGGAATGCGTGGCACAAAATACCGTAAGCCGGGCGTCACGCCGGCCAAGAAAAATGTAAGGTTGACCGCGTTATGCTGTGCGGTTACCGCCCTTTTAGCCGCCACCCTAGATTTGCGCAGTCGTGCTTTTCGCGTTTTCAGGCTGCGCCCTTTCATCGAGCGATGCATTCATGACCCAGTCAACACTCCCGTTCCTGCCGTTCGTCAAACCCGAGATCGATGAAGAAACGATCCAGGGCGTCGCCGACGTGCTCCGCTCCGGCTGGATCACCACCGGTCCGCAGAATCAGAAGTTCGAGGCGGCGCTTTCGGAATTTTGCGGCGGCCGTCCGGTGCGCACGTTCAATTCGGGCACGGCGACGCTCGAAATCGGGCTGCGCATCGCCGGCGTGGGCGAAGGCGACGAAGTCATCACCACGCCCGCCTCGTGGGTCTCGACCAGCAACGTCATCTACGAAACCGGCGCGACGCCGGTGTTCGCCGACATCGATCCGATCACGCGCAACATCGACCTCGATCTGCTGGAAAAGGCCATCACGCCGCGCACCAAGGCGATCATTCCGGTGTATCTGTCGGGCCTGCCGGTCGACATGGACCGCCTCTACGGCATCGCGCGCGCCCACAAGCTGCGCGTGGTCGAGGACGCCGCCCAGGCGTTCGGCTCGACGTGGAAAGGCGAGCGCATCGGCAAGCTCGGCGACATGGTCTCGTTCAGCTTTCACGCGAACAAGAACCTGACCACCATCGAAGGCGGCGCGCTCGTGCTGAACAACGAGGAAGAAGCGGTCCTCGCGCAAAAGTACCGTCTGCAAGGCATCACCCGCACCGGCTTCGACGGCATGGATTGCGACGTGCTGGGCGGCAAGTACAACCTGACCGACGTCGCCGCGCGCGTCGGCCTCGGGCAGTTGCCGCATCTGGAGCGCTTCCTCGCGCAGCGCCGCAAACTCGTCCGCGCGTATTTCGCCGGGTTCGAAGGCGGCGCGGCGGTCAAGCTCGGCGTCGGCCTGCCGTTCGCGGACTTCGAGAACAGCAACTGGCACATGTTCCAGATCACGCTGCCGCTCGACCAGCTCTCGATCGACCGCGCCGGTTTCATGGGACAGTTGAAGGAGCGCGGCATCGGCTCGGGCGTGCACTATCCGGCGATCCACCTGTTCTCGCTGTACCGGGCGCGCGGCTTCAAGGAAGGGATGTTCCCGCACGCGGAGCGCTTCGGCGCCACCAACGTCACGCTGCCGCTCTTCACGCTGATGAACGAAGGCGACGTGGCGCGGGTCTGCCGCGCGGTCAATGAAATTTGCGAACAATACGGAAAATAAGCGGAAATGATTTATACGGAACAACGCGCCGTCACGCCGGAAGTGTCGATCATCATTCCGGTGTACAACGAGGAAGCCGGGCTGGCCGCGCTGTTCGCGCGCCTCTACCCGGCGCTCGATGCGCTCGGCACGTCGTATGAAGTGATCTTCATCAACGACGGCAGCCGCGACAAATCCGCTGCTCTCCTCGCCGAGCAGTTCCGCGCGCGGCCCGACACGAGCCGCGTGATCCTGCTGAACGGCAACTACGGTCAGCACATGGCGATTCTGGCGGGCTTCGAGCAGTCGCGCGGCGAGATCGTCATCACGCTCGACGCCGACTTGCAAAACCCGCCCGAGGAAATCGGCAAGCTGGTCAACAAGATGCGCGAAGGCTTCGACTACGTCGGCACGATTCGCCTGCAACGCCAGGACAGCTTGTGGCGCCGCAAGGCCTCGCGCGCGATGAATCGCCTGCGCGAGCGCATCACGCGCATCAAGATGACCGACCAGGGCTGCATGCTGCGCGCGTACAGCCGTCACATCATCGACACGATCAATCGCTGCGGCGAGATCAACACGTTCATTCCGGCGCTCGCGTATACCTTCGCGCAGAATCCGGTGGAAATCGAAGTCGCGCACGAAGAGCGTTTCGCCGGCGAATCGAAGTACTCGCTGTATTCGCTGATCCGCCTGAATTTCGACCTCGTCACCGGCTTTTCGGTGGTGCCGCTGCAGTGGCTGTCGTTCATCGGCGTGATTCTGTCGCTCGGGTCCGCGGCGCTCTTCGTGCTGCTGCTGATTCGCCGCTTCATCATCGGCGCGGAAGTGCAAGGTGTGTTCACGCTGTTCGCCATCACCTTCTTCCTGCTCGGCGTGATCATCTTCGCGCTGGGGCTGCTCGGCGAATACATCGGCCGGATCTATCAGCAGGTGCGCGCGCGTCCGCGCTATCTGGTGCAGACCATTCTCGAGCAACGCGACGGCGCCGCCGTGAGCGAGGCGCCGCGTCAAACGGTCGTGCAGGCCGTGCAATCGGCGCCAGTCAATCAGGGACCCAATCCATGAAACCGCGCGCCGTCGTATTCGCGTATCACAACGTCGGCGTGCGCTGCCTGCAGGTGCTGCTCGCGCGCGGCGTCGAGGTGGCGCTGGTCGTCACGCACGAAGACAGCCCGAGCGAAAACATCTGGTTCGGCAGCGTCGCAACGGTGGCGGCCGAGCACGGCATTCCGGTCGTGACGCCGGCGGATCCGAAGAGCCCGGAACTGCGCGCCGCGGTGAGCGCCGCGCGGCCGGACTTCATCTTCTCGTTCTACTATCGCCACATGTTGCCGGTCGACCTGCTCGCGCTCGCCGCGCGCGGCGCCTACAACATGCACGGCTCGCTGTTGCCGAAATACCGCGGCCGCGTGCCGACCAACTGGGCGGTGATCCACGGTGAAACCGAGACCGGCGCGACGCTGCATGAAATGGCCGCGAAGCCCGACGCCGGCGCGATCATTGCGCAAACGCCGGTGCCGATCCTGCCCGACGACACCGCCGCGCAAGTGTTCGACAAGGTCACGGTCGCCGCCGAGCAAACGCTGTGGCGTGTGCTGCCGGCGCTGCTGGCGGGGGAAGCGCCGCATCTGCCGAACGATCTGTCGCAAGGCAGTTATTACGGCGGACGCAAGCCGGAAGACGGCCGCATCGACTGGACGCAGCCCGCGCAGCAGGTCTACAACCTGATCCGCGCGGTCGCGCCGCCCTATCCCGGCGCTTTCGCCGATCTCGGCGGGCGGCGTTTCATCATCGCTCGCGCGCGTCTGGCCGTGCCGGGCGCGCTCCGCTCGGATTTGCCCCCTGGCCTGCACGTAAGCGATAATGCCGTTTTCGCGATATGCGGCGACGGTCGCGCAATCGCCATCCACGAATTGCGGCACCAGCACGACGGCCACGAAACCGTTCTCACGCCAGCCGAATTCGCCCAGCTCATCCAAACTCCCCGTCACTCATGAAAACCGAAGGTTTCGCCAAAAAAGTCCTGATTCTGGGTGTGAACGGCTTCATCGGCCATCACCTGTCCAAACGCATTCTCGAAACCACCGATTGGGAAGTCTTCGGGATGGACATGCAAACCGAGCGTCTGGGCGACCTCCTCAATCATGAGCGGATGCACTTCTTCGAAGGCGACATCACGATCAACAAGGAGTGGGTCGAGTATCACATCAAGAAGTGCGATGTGATCCTGCCGCTGGTCGCGATCGCCACGCCCGCCACCTACGTGAAGCAGCCGCTGCGCGTGTTCGAACTCGATTTCGAGGCGAACCTGCCGATCGTGCGTTCGGCCGTCAAGTACGGCAAGCACCTCGTGTTTCCGTCCACGTCCGAGGTCTACGGCATGTGCGCGGACGAGCAGTTCGATCCCGAAGAATCGCAACTGTCGTATGGCCCGATCAACAAGCCGCGCTGGATCTACGCGTGCTCGAAGCAGTTGATGGACCGCGTGATCTGGGGCTACGGCATGGAGGGCCTCAACTTCACGCTGTTCCGTCCGTTCAACTGGATCGGCCCGGGCCTCGACTCGATCTACACGCCGAAGGAAGGCAGCTCGCGCGTGGTCACGCAGTTCCTCGGCCATATCGTGCGCGGCGAGAACATCAGTCTCGTGGACGGCGGCGCGCAAAAGCGCGCGTTCACGGATATCGACGACGGCATCGGCGCGCTGATGAAGATCATCGAGAACAAGAACCGGGTGGCGACGGGCAAGATCTACAACATCGGCAACCCGACCAACAACTTCTCCGTGCGCGAGCTCGCGCACAAGATGCTGACGCTGGCCGCCGAATTCCCGGAGTACGCCGAGACCGCGAAGAAAGTGCAACTGGTCGAGACGTCGTCGGGCGCGTACTACGGCGCGGGCTACCAGGACGTGCAGAACCGCGTGCCGAAGATCGACAACACGATGCAGGAACTCAACTGGGCGCCCAAGTCGACCTTCGACGAAGCGCTGCGCAAGATTTTCGAAGCGTATCGCGGTCACGTCGCGGAAGCGCGCGCGCTCGTCGAACAGCAATAAGGCCGATCCTTGGCTCGTATCGTCCTGAAGATCGACGTCGACACGCTGCGCGGCACTCGCGAAGGCGTGCCGAATCTCGCGCGCATCTTCGACCGCTTCAAGGCGCGCGCCACGTTCCTCTTCAGCCTCGGGCCCGATCACACCGGTTGGGCGATGCGCCGCGTGTTGCGGCCGGGCTTTCTGAAGAAGGTGTCGCGCACCTCGGTGGTCGAGCACTACGGCATCCGGCAACTGATGTACGGGGTGCTGCTGCCCGGTCCCGACATCGGCGCGCGGGCGTCGGCGGAAATGCGCGCGATTCATGAAGCCGGCTTCGAATGCGGCATTCATACGTGGGATCACGTGTACTGGCAGGACAACGTGCGTTCGAAAGACCGCGCGTGGACCGCGGCGCAAATGCAGAAAAGCCACGACCGTTTCATCGAGGTGTTCGGCACGCCGCCCGTCACGCACGGCGCGGCCGGCTGGCAGATGAACGGCCACGCGTTCGAACAGATCGACGCCTGGGGCATGCGCTACGCGTCCGACGGTCGCGGCCATTCGCCGTATCTGCCGGTGGTGGGCGGCAAGACGCTTGCGCACGTGCAGATGCCCACCACGCTGCCCACGCTCGACGAAGTGCTCGGCGTGGACGGCGTCGACGAGCACAACGTCGCCGCATGGATGTTGAAGCACACCGAGAACAATCCGCACGATCAGGTGTTCACGCTGCACGCGGAACTCGAAGGGCAAAAGCTCGCCCCGATTTTCGAACAGTTGCTGGACGGCTGGCGCGCGCAAGGCCATACCTTTGCGACCATGGGTGATTACCACGCCACGCTAGACCGCGGCACGCTGCCCACGTACCCTGTCACGTGGGGCGAAATTCCAGGCCGCTCCGGCGAGTTGATCGTCCAGCCTTCCTGACTGGCCGTCCGACAGCCGGCTCCGACGATCCTGAGCGCCGCGCGAAAACCTGCCCGCGCCGCGGTTCACTTTCCCCCACAAGCATCGATGCCAGGCCGACGCCGCCAGCACTCATCCATTCGGCGCCGGCCATAACAACCGGAGAACCTCGTGCCCATCGCAGTCGACCAACCCATCCCCGACTTCACCGCCCCCGCTACCGGCGGCGAGATCACGCTGTCCAAGCTGCGGGGCAAGAAGGTGGTGCTGTATTTTTATCCGAAGGACAACACGCCGGGCTGCACGACCGAAGGTCTGCAATTCCGCGATCTGTATCCGAAGTTCAAGAAGGCCGGCGCCGAAATTCTCGGCGTGTCGCGCGACAGCCTGCGCTCGCATGACAACTTCAAGGCCAAGCTCGAACTGCCCTTCCCGCTGATCTCGGACCCTGAAGAAACGCTGTGCGCGCTCTTCAACGTCATCAAAATGAAGAAAATGTATGGCAAGGAAGTACGGGGAATCGAGCGCTCGACGTTCCTGATCGACGCTGAAGGCGTGCTCCGCCAGGAGTGGCGCGGCGTGAAGGTGCCAGGGCATGTCGACGACATTCTGGAAGCTGTACAAGCGCTGTGAGGCGCGTTATATTGGGCCGCAATGAGTGCCTGTCCACCCCATTCCTTCCGCGGCTGTGCCGGACTTGACAGTGGTCTTGTCGAAGTCGTGAGGCGCAACGCGATGACCGTAGGCGAGCCGCTTGCCCCGTACGCCGGGGCGGCGGCTTTTTTAATTGCGCGCAGCCGTTCGTTCACTCGGCCGCGCGTTTCCGTTAAGGAGCCGATCGAAGACCAGGCGAACCGGCATCTCTAGACCGAATGCGCGCCTCCGGGCGCAAACTGCGTGCGCACTCACGCGCACCGGCAGAATGCGACAGGCGGCGCACGATATGTGACCCGACTTTTTCGAGGGAAACCATGCCTTTGCCTACCCCCCCCAGCAAGCTCGGCAATCTCCTGCCGCCTGACGAATACAAGGCCAAGGCCGCCACGCCGGCGCGCTCCGCCGCGAAGAAACAGGCTGGCGACGGGGACAACGCGGAGCCGGCCGATTACGGCCGCGCCAATGTCGCCACGCCGATGGCGCATGCCGCCAATGCCGCGACCACCTTGCGGCCCGTGCCGGCGTCGTCGGCTTCCCCTGCTTCGTCCGCCGCAGCCGCGCAAGCCGCGCCGGCGCCCGGCCGGAAATCGCGGCAGAAAGCCGCGTTGCTGCAACCGGTTCCCGCCGCTCGTCCGCAGGCGGAGCCGGCTGCGCCCGCGGCCGAAGCACAGCCGGTCGTCGCGCGCGCGCCGAGCGCGAAACAGCCTGCCGCGAGCGCGCCCGCCGTCACGGCGCCAGGCACGCGCGGCACCGGCAAGAAGCGCGGCGCCGCCACCGGCACGCTCGAAATGCAGAAGCTCTTCGTGCTCGACACGAACGTGCTGATGCACGATCCAAGCTGCCTGTTCCGTTTCGAGGAACACGACGTCTATCTGCCGATGATGACGTTGGAAGAGCTCGACAACCACAAGAAAGGCATGTCGGAAGTCGCGCGCAACGCTCGCCAGGTGAGCCGCACGCTGGACGCGCTGGTGGCGAACGCCGGCAATATGTCCGACGGCATTTCGCTGGCGCGTCTGGGCAGCCGCGAGGCGTCCGGGCGTCTGTATTTCCAGACCAAGCTCACCGCCATCGAGCCGGTCGAAGGCCTGCCGGAAGGCAAGGCCGACAATCAGATTCTCGGCGTCGTGCGCGCATTGCAGCGCGACCGGATGGACCGTCAGGTCGTGCTGGTGTCGAAAGACATCAACATGCGCATCAAGGCGCATGCGCTCGGCCTGCCCGCCGAGGATTACTTCAACGACCAGGTGCTCGAGGACAGCGACCTGCTGTACTCCGGCATCCGTGCGCTGCCGCAGGATTTCTGGACCAGGCACGCGAAGGGCATGGAGAGCTGGCAGGACACGAAAACCGGCACCACCTATTACCGTGTGACGGGGCCGCTGTGCGCCTCGATGCTGGTCAACGAGTTCGTTTATCTGGAACCGCAGAACGGCGAGCCGACGTTTCATGCGCTGGTGCGCGAACTGAACGGCAAGACGGCGCTGCTGCAGACCCTGCGCGATTACGGTCATCATAAGAACAACGTGTGGGGCATCACCGCGCGCAACCGCGAGCAGAACTTCGCACTCAACCTGTTGATGAATCCGGAAATCGACTTCGTCACACTGCTGGGTCAGGCAGGCACCGGCAAGACGCTGGTCGCGCTCGCGGCCGGTCTCGCGCAGGTGCTCGACGACAAGCGCTACAACGAGATCATCGTGACGCGCGCGACGGTGCCGGTCGGTGAAGACATCGGCTTTCTGCCGGGTACGGAAGAGGAAAAGATGCAGCCGTGGATGGGCGCATTCGACGACAACCTCGAAGTCCTGCAGAAAACCGACGATGCCGCCGGCGAATGGGGCCGCGCCGCGACTCAGGAACTGATCCGCTCGCGCCTGAAGGTCAAGAGCATGAATTTCATGCGCGGCCGCACGTTCGTGGACAAGTATCTGATCATCGACGAGGCGCAGAACCTGACGCCGAAGCAGATGAAGACGCTGGTCACGCGCGCGGGTCCGGGCACCAAGATCATCTGTCTCGGCAATATCGCGCAGATCGACACGCCTTACCTGACGGAAGGCAGTTCGGGGTTGACCTACGTGGTGGACCGCTTCAAGGGTTGGGCGCACAGCGGCCACGTGACGCTGGCGCGCGGCGAACGCTCCCGTCTCGCCGACTACGCGTCGGAAATTCTTTAAGTTTCAGCGCATTGGCGTTACATCCAAGCCGCGTCCGGAGCATTCCGGACGCGGCTTTTTCATGCGCCGCGCGTTCGGTTCTGGCCACACTTAGCGCACGAACTTCAAGTAATTTATCAGGAATTCTTGCCGCAGCCATGCAGTGCGGGCTACCATCCCGACATCGTTTGCCATTAAACGAGCGTTTACCGCTCGGTCGTCCTCATGCGCCGACTCGCCTTTTCGCTGCTGACCGTTGTGCTGCTCGCCGCCTGTGCCGGCGCGCCGCAGAAGACGTCGCGCGGGTCGGGTTCGTCGGTGGCGGTCGCGAATGGCGCTTACCGCGCGCCGCCCCCGGGCTTTCCGAATTTCGTCGATCACAGCGTGGGCCGCGAGGAAATCTCGATCCAGGCGATGAGTCTCGTCGGCATCCCCTACCGTTGGGGCGGCAATACGCCGGATAGCGGCTTCGATTGCAGCGGCCTGGTTCGCTACGTGGTCGCGCGCGCCGCATCGGTGAATCTGCCGCGGACCACCGCCGACATGAGCGGGCGCGGCGAATCGATCGAGCCGGACGGAATCGCGCCGGGGGACCTGATTTTCTTCAATACGACGGGGCGCGCGCACTCGCACGTCGGCATCTACGTCGGCAAGCTGCGCTTCGTCAATGCGCCGTCGACGGGCGGCACCGTGCGGCTCGATTACCTGACCAATCCGTATTGGGCCAAGCGCTTCGACGGTATTCGTCGCGTGGCCGCGCCGGCCGCGAAACCGACCCCGTTCGATACGCCGAACTATCAAGCCTCGGCGCCGCAGCCCGAGCGCGTCGTGCCGGGCGAGTCGATGGCGTCGACGGGCCCGGCGGCCGCGCCGGCGAAGGCAACGCAGACTTCACCGGCTTACGCGGCCGGCGCCACCGCGCCGCAACAGGCGAGCCGCATCGCGACGGCGTCTCGTGCTCCATCGAGCGCGGGCGCTCAATCGGCCGCCGCAGTCGTGACAGCAGCGCCAGCGCCGCAAGCTGACGCGTTCGAACCGCCGCCGCCCGGCATGAGCGCCGCGCAGATCCAGGCGCGAGCGGCAGGCGCGGTATCCCCGGCGGCTGTTCCCGCGGCTCAAGCCGGTGTCTACGACGCCGCCGGGGGCTCCGCGACTCAATCGGCGACCACCGCAAGCACTGGCCAGCAGACATCGGGCAGCCGGACGCCTGACCCGATCGACGCCGCCGCCGATGCGTTCGAACCGCCGCCGCCCGCTTCGGTGGCCGCCCGCCAGGCCCAGCAAGCGGGTGCCGATGGCGGCGACGTACAGATCATGCGCGCCTCGACGGCCTCGCGCGGCACCCCCGCTCCTTCGCAAACCAACGACGACCCCATCGCCCGTTTCGCTAACGGCAACTTCTAAGGGGCTGCTCAGTTCGGCTGTGCGTCCCGCAATCGGAGGAGAGCCGAGCACCATGCACAGCGCGCCGCACCACGAGCCAACGCATCACGCCCCGCGCGCCGATCTGCTATCGTCACCGATATTTCTTCCGACAGCGGGTGGTAACAATGGACCTCGGGCTCAAAGACAAGGTGGTGTTGATCACGGGCGGCAGCAAGGGAATCGGGCTTGCCTGCGCCCGTGCATTCGCGCTGGAGGGCGCCAGAGTCGCGATCGTCTCGCGCGACCCCGCCAATCTGGCGCGCGCTTACGAGCAGTTGAAACAGGAGGGTCTGCACGTGCACCGCACCCGCGCCGATCTGCACGAGCCGCACAGCGCCGCCGATATCGTCGAGGAAGTCAGCGCCGCGGTTGGCCCGATCGACGTACTGATCAACAGCGCGGGCGCCGCCCGCCGCTATGACCCGGAAACGCTCGACGCCGACGCGTTCCGCGCCACCATGGAAGCGAAGTATTTCCCCTACATCTATCCGCAGCAGGAAGTGTTGCGCCGCATGGCCGAGCGCGTGAAAACCGGCAGCGGCGCGGCGCCCGGCACGATCGTCAACATCATCGGCATGGGCGGCAAGGTTCCCAGCGATATCCATATCGCCGGCGGCGCCGCGAATGCCGCGCTGATGCTCGCGACTGTCGGCCTCGCTCACTATTACGCGCGCTACGGCATCCGCATCAACGCGATCAACCCCGGCTCCACGCTGACCGAACGCGTCGAGGAAGCGGTCAACCTGGAGGCGACGCAGCAGGGCATCGAGAACACGGAGGCGCTCGCGCGCGGCCAGGCGAAAGTGCCGCTCGGACGCTTTGCGAAGCCGGAAGAAATCGCCGACGTCGCGCTGTTTCTGGCGAGCCGCCGCGCGAGCTATGTGACAGGCGCGATCGTCCCGATGGACGGAGCCAGCGCGCCGCTGATCTGAACGGCGCGCTTCAAAGCGCTGTATGTGAATTGCGCGGAAGGCGGCGAGACCGCCCCGCGCTTACAGAAAGTGGTGGCCGAGCCACCAGCCGGCTGCGGCAAGGGCAGCGGAAGCCGGAATCGTCAAGATCCACGCCCAGACGATGTTGCCGGCCACGCCCCAACGCACCGCGCTCAGCTTCTGCGTGGCGCCGACACCGACGATCGCGCCGGTGATCGTATGCGTGGTGGACACCGGAATGCCGAGTGCCGAGGCGGTAAACAGCGTGATCGCCCCACCCGCCTCCGCGCAAAACCCGCCGACCGGCTTGAGCTTGGTGATCTTCTGGCCCATTGTGCGGACGATCCGCCAGCCGCCGAACAGCGTGCCGAGGCCCATCGACAGATAACAGCCGCCGATCACCCATAGCGGCGGCGCTTCCGCGATCGACGACGCATAGCCGGTTGCAATCAGCAGCATCCAGATGATGCCGATGGTTTTCTGCGCGTCGTTGCCGCCGTGGCCGAGGCTGTATAAGCCCGCGGACAGCAGTTGCAGACGCCTGAAACGCCGGTCGACCTTGCTCGGCGGCGTGCGGAAATACAGCCACGACACCGCCAGCATGAAGAACGATCCCAGCACGAAACCGAGCAGCGGCGAGATAAAGATGAAAGTCACCGTCTTCATCAGGCCGTCGAAATTGAGCGAGTCCCAGCCCGACTTGGCGAGCGCCGCGCCCACCAGCCCGCCGATCAGCGCATGCGAGGAACTCGACGGAATGCCGTAATGCCAGGTGATGACGTTCCAGCCGATCGCGCCGACCAGCGCGCCGAAAATCACGTAATGGTCGACGATATTCGGATCGATCGTGCCCTTGCCGACGGTCGCCGCCACTTTGAGATGGAACACGAAATACGCGACGACGTTGAATGCCGCCGCGAAGGCCACCGCCTGCTGCGGCTTCAGCACGCCGGTGGAGACGACCGTGGCGATCGAATTCGCCGCGTCGTGAAAGCCGTTCATGAAGTCGAAAATCAGTGCGACGGCGACCAGGCCGGTGACGACCCAGATAGCGAGTTGTATCGATTGCATTAT
The DNA here is from genome assembly GCF_003330825.1 of Paraburkholderia terricola. Lineage (NCBI taxonomy): Bacteria > Pseudomonadati > Pseudomonadota > Betaproteobacteria > Burkholderiales > Burkholderiaceae > Paraburkholderia > Paraburkholderia terricola. The sequence continues at coordinate 1,662,791 of NZ_CP024941.1, read as the reverse complement.
GCGTTTTCCAGCACGATGCCTTCGATGATGTTCGCTACGTCCTCACACTTGTCCGTGATCGTTTCGAGCAATTCGTAAATCGCTTTCAGCTTGATCAGGGTCTTGACGTTGTCTTCTTCGCGGAAGAGTTTCGACATGGCCGAGCGCAGCACGCGGTCGGCTTCCGATTCCAGACGGTCGATTTCCTCGCACGCCTTCAGGATCTGGCTCGCCTGCTTCATGTCCGACAGCAGGCTGACGGCGAACTGCACGCGCTCGGAGGTCGCCGTGCAAATGTGCGCCAGCTGGCTCGCTTCCGAGGTCACCGCCTGCACGTCGTACAGCGAAATGGCGGTGGCGACGTCCTCCATCAGATCGAGGATGTCGTCCATCGTGGTGATCAGCTTGTGGATCTCGTCGCGGTCGAGCGGCGTGATGAAGGTCTTGTGCAGCAGGTCGATGGTTTCGTGCGTGAGCTTGTCGGCAGCCTTCTCGGCTTTCTGCACGTTTTGCTTATGGGTTTCGGCGTCTTGCAGATTGTCGATCAGCAGCTCGAGTTCGTGGCTCGCCGAGACGATGCACTTTGCGTGCGCATTGAAAATTTCAAAGAACTTGCCCTCGGTGGGCATGAATCGACCGAACATTGGGATCCCGGAAATTGGTCACGTAATGGCTGACATAAAACCGCCATATTGTACCGTTCCGGGGTGGATGCCGCACTTGTGAAAGCGCCGTTACAACAGGCGCGTGAGTTGTCGCTTTACTTCCTGGGCGTCACTCGCCGTAGAAATTTTGCGCACCCGCAAAGTTATCGAACTTCGTATATTGGCCGTGGAACGTGAGGCGCACCGGACCGATCGGACCGTTCCGCTGCTTGCCGATGATGATCTCGGCCGTGCCTTTGTCGGGACTGTCGGGGTTGTAAACCTCGTCCCGGTAAATGAACAGGATCACGTCCGCGTCCTGCTCGATAGCGCCGGATTCGCGCAGGTCCGACATGATCGGCCGCTTGTTCGGGCGCTGCTCGAGACCGCGGTTGAGCTGCGACAGTGCGATCACGGGCACGTCGAGTTCCTTGGCGAGACTCTTGAGCGAACGCGAGATTTCGGAAATCTCGGTCGCGCGGTTTTCGCCGGTCGAAGAGCCGCTCATCAGTTGCAAATAGTCGATGATGATCAGGCCGAGTTTGCCGCATTGGCGCGACAGCCGGCGCGCGCGCGAACGCAGTTCCATCGGGTTCAGGCCGCCGGTTTCGTCGATGAAAATCTGCGCCTCGCTCATTTTCTGCACGGCGTGCGTGAGCTTCGGCCAATCCTCGTCGGTCAGGCGCCCGGTTCGCATGCGGTGCTGATCCAGCCGGCCGACCGAACCCAGCATCCGCATGGTGAGTTGCGAGCCCGGCATTTCCATCGAGAACACCGCGACCGGCAAGCCGTATTCGACCGCCACGTATTCGCCGATATTCATCGAAAACGCCGTTTTACCCATCGACGGACGACCCGCGACGATGATCAGCTCACCGCCGTGCATGCCCGAGGTCATGCGGTCCAGGTCGACGAAGCCGGTTGGCGTGCCGGTCACGTCGCTCGGATTGGCGGTGTGATAGAGCGTGTCGATCCGCTCGACCACCTGCGTCAGCAGCGGCCCGATTTCGAGGAAACCCTGCGTGCCGCGCGCGCCGTCCTCGGCGATCGAAAACACCTTCGATTCGGCCTCGTCCAGCAATTGCCGGACTTCCTTACCCTGGGGGTTGAATGCGTCGGCCGAGATTTCGTCGGCCACCGATACGAGCCGGCGCAGCACGGCGCGATCGCGCACGATTTCCGCGTAACGGCGAATATTGGCCGCGCTCGGCGTGTTCTGCGCCAACGCGTTCAGGTACGCGAGACCGCCGACCTCCTCGGCTTTACCCGCGGTGCCGAGCGCTTCATAGACGGTAATCACGTCGGCCGGCCGCGTCGCTGCGATCAGCTTGCCGATGTGCTCGAAAATGAGGCGGTGGTCGTAGCGGTAAAAATCACTCTGCGACAAGAAATCGGCGATGCGGTCCCAAGCCGCGTTGTCGAGCAGCAGGCCGCCCAGCACCGATTGCTCGGCCTCGATCGAATGCGGCGGGACTTTCAGCGACTCGAGTTGGGGATCTTTGGACGGTGCGTTCATGGAGAGGAATTATCGGGTAAATGCGTGCCGAGGGAAATCTAAAAACCGATACTTCGAGACATCGAAAACGGGCATAAAAAAGGCAGGGGCCGGTCACCCGGCCCCTGCCTCCTATCCCATTTGCCAGCACAAGGTCCTGGCAGATGTCAGACGATGCTTAGACGTGCTCGCCCAGAACCGACACCGTCACATCGACGACAACGTCGGTGTGCAGCGAGATCTGGACCGGATGGTCGCCGACCATCTTCAGCGGGCCTTCCGGCAGACGCACTTGCGCCTTTTCCACCGCGAAGCCTTGCTTGCCGAGCGCCTCGGCGATGTCCGCGTTCGTCACCGAGCCGAACAGACGGCCGTCCACGCCGGCTTTCTGGCCGATCTGGATCGTCGAGCCTGCCAGCTTTTCGCCTTGAGCCTGAGCGGCAGCCAGCTTTTCAGCGGCGGTCTTTTCGAGTTCGGCGCGGCGCACTTCGAATTCGGCCAAAGCTTCCTTCGTTGCACGGCGAGCTTGCTTGTTCGGGATCAGGAAGTTACGTGCGTAACCGTCCTTGACCTTCACGATATCGCCCAGGTTGCCCAGATTGACGACTTTTTCCAGAAGAATGATTTGCATGCGGATGCTCCTTATCGCGTCGTCGGGTTAGGCCTTGTGCTGGTCGGTGTACGGCACCAGCGCGAGAAAACGTGCGCGCTTGATTGCCGTGTCCAGCTGGCGTTGATAGTGCGACTTCGTACCCGTGAGACGCGCCGGCGTGATCTTGCCGTTTTCGCCGATGAAGTCCTTCAGCGTTTCGAGGTCCTTGTAGTCGATGTGATCGACACCGGCTGCCGTGAAACGGCAGAACTTCTTGCGCTTGAAGAGCGGATTTTGTTGCTGACGACGTTTGTCGAATTTCTTACCAGTCGGGCGGGCCATGTTCAGTCCTTTCCAATGTCCTGCAATGCTGTGATGTGAAATACCAGAGTTCTTGCGTTGCGGTGCTTTTTCGCCAGAAAGCCTGTGAAGAGCGTTTCCACGCCCATCTGGCAGCTTTCCAGCTTACCGCTCGCCTCACCCGCGGCTACCGCCTGCATGGTCAGTTCGACTTGCCGGGTGATGCCGGCTTCGACGACTTCCGCGCGGTGGTGCAACGTGCAGCCTGCAATCGGAACGCCGGCGGGGGTGTACCGCACCGGTTCGCGTTCGACGACGCTGGCCGTGAGTTGCAGCCGGTTCATGAGCCCTTTGACGAGAGCGACGCTTGTTCTGGTAGCTTAAATAGTGTGTCTTAAGCCTGCGCTTCGGACGGTTGCGTGGCAGCCGACTTCTTGGCTTCTTCGCGCTGCACTTCCTTCATCATCGGCGACGGGCCGGTTTCGGCCTTCTTCATCTTGACGATCAGGTGACGCAGAACGGCGTCGTTGAACTTGAATGCGTGCTCCAGCTCGTCGAGCGTGGTTTGGTCGCATTCGATGTTCATGCAGACGTAGTGAGCCTTCGCGAGTTTCTCGATCATGTAGGCCAGTTGGCGACGGCCCCAGTCTTCGATACGGTGGATCTGGCCACCGTGCGAGGTGATCGTGGTCTTGTAGCGCTCGATCATGGCGGGCACTTGCTCGCTCTGATCGGGGTGCACGATAAAGACGATTTCATAATGACGCATACACACTCCTGTGGACTTGTGGATTAAAGCCACCCGGGCGTCGGAACCGGTGTGGCAAGTGAGAAGCCGAAGAGTGTAACCCGAATGGGGCCGGGCTGCAAGATATCCCGTTATTGCGGCGCGCGAATCAGGTGTGTTTTCAACGGTTTAGCGCCGCAAACCCGAGGCTGGAGCCATCCGTCAATAGGCCGGACGGTTCCAGTAATCCTCGCTCGCGTACACCTCTTTCAGATAATCGATGAAATAGCGCACCCTCGCCGGCACGTAACGCTGCTGCGGATACACCGCGAGGATGTCGTAATCGGGCAGCGCGAATTCGTCCAGCACGGTTTCCAGTTCGCCGCGCGCGAGTTGCTGCTGGATCTCCCACGTCGAGCGCCAGCCGAGCCCGAGCCCTTCCGAGACCCAGCGATGCAGCAGCTCGCCGTCGTTGCAGTCGAGCGAGCCGCCTACCCGCACGGTCACCAGCTTGCCGTTGCGGCGAAAGTACCAGCCGCGGTTTTGTCCCCCTTGCAGATTGAAGGCGAGGCAATTGTGGCGCGGCAGATCCTCGAGCGTTTTCGGCTTGCCGTGCTGGCGGAAATATTCCGGCGTGCCGCACACCACGCGCCGGTTCGACGCCAGCTTCACCGCGACGAAGTTCGGATCCACCGCCCCGCCGATCCGGATCGACAGGTCGTAGCCCTCGCGCACCAGATCCACGACACGGTCGGTCAGATTGAACGACACCTGCAATTCCGGCTTGTCGACGATAAAGGCCGGGGCGAGCGGCGCGACGTGCTTGCGCCCGAACGCGGCCGGCGCCGACACGATCAGATGGCCGTTCACCGCGCGCCGTCCGGCGCTCAGCTCGTTTTCCGCCTGGTCCCATTCGGTGAGAAGGCCGCGGCAGCGCTCCAGAAACGCGGCGCCTTCCTCGCTGACCACCAGACGGCGCGTCGAGCGGTACATCAGCTTCACGCCGAGGCGCTTTTCCAGCGCATCGATCCGGCGGCCGAGAATCACCGGCGACACGCCCTCTTCCAGCGCGGCGGCGGCCAGGCTGCCCGCATCTGCCACGCGCACGAAGGTTTCGATCTGCTTGAAGCGGTCCATGTCTGTCTCCTGCCGGCCTCGTGCCATTCCATACTTTTTGTTTCGAAATAAGCGACCCGAACTGATCTTATCAAACCTTTAGGTCAGGCCTAAAGTGCATTCGACAACGCTTGATTCGCAAATTCGTTGCAGCTTCATCCGCGGATTGCGCCCGCCACAGACCACAGACATTCAGGAGACATTCATGGCCAAGATGAGAGCCGTCGACGCAGCCGTGCTGGTGCTCGAAAAAGAAGGCATCGACACCGCATTCGGCGTTCCGGGCGCTGCGATCAACCCGTTCTACTCGGCCATGCGCAAGGCAGGCAATATCAGCCACGTGCTGGCGCGTCACGTCGAAGGCGCGTCGCACATGGCCGAGGGCTATACGCGCGCCCAGCCCGGCAACATCGGCGTGTGCATCGGCACGTCGGGCCCCGCCGGCACCGACATGATCACCGGTTTGTACTCCGCTCAGGCCGACTCCATTCCTATCCTGGCCATCACCGGCCAGGCGCCGCGCGCGCGTCTGTACAAGGAAGATTTTCAGGCCGTCGACATCGAATCAATCGCCAAGCCCGTCACCAAATGGGCCGTCACCGTGCGCGAGCCCGCGCTGGTGCCCCGCGTGTTCCAGCAGGCGTTTCACCTGATGCGCTCGGGCCGTCCCGGCCCGGTGCTGGTCGATCTGCCGATCGACGTGCAGCTCGCCGAAATCGAATTCGACATCGACACCTACGAGCCGCTGCCCGTCTACAAGCCCAAGGCGACGCGCAAGCAGATCGAAGCCGCCCTCACCTTGCTGAACGATTCGGACAAGCCGCTGATCGTCTCGGGCGGCGGCGTGCTGAACGCGGCCGCCGAGGATCTGCTGGTCGAGTTCGCCGAAACCATCGGCGTGCCGGTGATCCCCACGCTGATGTCGTGGGGCGCGATACCCGACGATCATCCGCTGATGGCCGGCATGGTCGGCCTGCAAACCTCGCACCGCTACGGCAACGCGACCATGCTCGCCTCCGACTTCGTGCTCGGCATCGGCAACCGCTGGGCGAATCGTCACACCGGCAGCATCGAGGTCTATACGAAAGGCCGCAAGTTCGTGCACGTGGATATCGAGCCGACGCAGATCGGCCGCGTATTCGGCCCGGACCTCGGCATCGTGTCGGACGCGAAGGCCGCGCTCGAACTGTTCGTCGAAGTCGCGAAGGAATGGAAGGCGGCCGGCAAACTGAAGGACCGCGGCGCATGGGTTGCCGATTGCCAGCAACGCAAGCGCACGATGCATCGCAAGACCCACTTCGACAACGTGCCGATGAAACCACAGCGCGTGTACGAAGAGATGAACCAGGTGTTCGGCCGCGACACCTGCTACGTGAGCACGATCGGTTTGTCGCAGATTGCGGGCGCGCAATTCCTGCACGTCTACAAGGCGCGCAACTGGATCAACTGCGGCCAGGCCGGCCCGCTCGGCTGGACGATTCCGGCCGCGCTCGGCGTGCGCGCGGCGGACCCGCAACGTCCGATCGTCGCGCTCTCGGGCGACTACGACTTCCAGTTCATGATCGAGGAACTGGCCGCCGGCGCGCAATTCAATCTGCCCTATGTACACGTGGTGGTGAACAACTCCTACCTCGGCCTGATCCGCCAGGCGCAGCGCGCATTCGACATGGATTTCTGCGTGCAGCTCGGTTTCGAGAACATCAATTCGCCGGAGACCAACGGCTACGGCGTGGACCACGTCGCGGTGGCCGAAGGCCTGGGTTGCAAGGCGATCCGCGTGTTCAAGCCCGAAGAACTGAAGCCCGCCTTGCAAAGGGCCCAGGCGATGCTCTCCGAGTTCAACGTGCCGGTGATCGTCGAAGTGATTCTGGAACGCGTGACCAACATTTCGATGGGCACCGAGATCGACGCGATCAACGAGTTCGAGGAACTGGCCGCGACGCGCGAGGACGCACCGACCGCGATCAGCATCGCCGACTGAGTTTCCCGACTTTGCATCACATGAGGGCTTTCGCAGCGTAGCGACCCGACGCTGTGAAAGCGCCTCACGAAGTCATTCCACTGACCGACCAGCGAGACCCCCGCATCATGCCGAAATTCGCAGCGAATCTAACCATGCTCTTCAACGAAGTACCGTTCCTCGACCGCTTCGCGGCCGCCGCGGACGCGGGCTTCGACGCCGTCGAATTCCTGTTCCCCTATCCGTATCAGATCGCTGAGCTGAGCGAGCGTCTGCAGCAGAACCGCCTGAAACTCGTCTTGCACAACCTGCCCGCGGGCAACTGGGAAGCCGGCGAACGCGGCATTGCGTGTCTGCCGGATCGGGTGAGCGAGTTCCAGGAAGGCGTCGGCCGCGCGATCGAATACGCACGTGCCTTGAAGGTGCCGCAACTGAACTGCCTCGTCGGCATTCCGAGCGCCGGCGTGGACGCGGACAAGGCGCGCTCGACCATCGTCGAGAACCTGCGCTTTGCCGCGGGTGAATTGAAGAAGGCCGGCATCAGGCTGCTGGTCGAGCCGTGCAATTCCTACGACATCCCCGGCTTCGCGTTGAACCGTTCGGCCGAAGGCCTCGATGTGATCCACGCCGTGGCTTCGGACAATCTGTTCCTGCAATACGACATCTATCACATGCAACGGATGGAAGGCGAACTCGCGGCGACGATCACGAAGAACCTGGCGCGCATCGCGCACATCCAGCTCGCCGACAACCCGGGGCGCAACGAACCGGGCACCGGCGAAATCAACTACCCGTTCCTGTTCGAACTGCTCGATTCGCTCGGCTACGACGGCTACGTCGGTTGCGAGTACAAGCCGCGCACCACCACGACGGCCGGCCTCGGCTGGTTGCGCAGCATGGCCGGGCAGGCGCGCGGCGCGGCCCACGCCGCTGTCTGATCGAACGATCAGGCGCGTCGCGCCCGGAAGGAAGTCCCTCGGGCGCCCCAACAACACTGGAGATTCAGACACATGGCAAAGATCGGTTTCATCGGCCTCGGCATCATGGGCGCGCACATGGCGCGCAACCTCATCAAGGGCGGTCATTCGCTGTTCGTGAACGGCGCGTACCCGGTGCCGGAAGATCTGGGCAAAACGACCACCGTGGTCGCCGATTCGACCGCTGTCGCGCAAGCCGCCGACATCGTCATCATCATGGTGCCGGACACGCCTGACGTCGCCAACGTGCTATTCGCCGACGACGGCGTCGCCGCCGGTCTCACGAAGGGCAAGCTGGTGATCGACATGAGTTCGATCTCCCCGCTCGATACGCAGGCATTCGCGAAGAAGATCAATGCGCTCGGCGTCGATTACCTCGACGCGCCGGTGTCCGGCGGCGAAGTCGGCGCGCGCGAAGCAACGCTGACGATCATGGTCGGCGGTCCGGAACAAGCGTTCGCGCAGGCCAAGCCCTTGTTCGAACTGATGGGCAAGAACATTTCGCTGATCGGCGAGAACGGCGCGGGTCAAACCTGCAAGGTCGCCAATCAGATCATCGTCGCGCTGAACATCGAAGCGGTGGCCGAAGCGCTGCTGTTCGCATCGCGCTCGGGCGCCGATCCCGAACGCGTGCGCAAGGCGTTGATGGGCGGCTTCGCTTCGTCGCGCATTCTCGAAGTGCATGGCGAGCGCATGACCAAACGCACGTTCAATCCCGGCTTTCGTATCGAACTGCATCAGAAGGACTTGAACCTCGCGCTCGACGGCGCGCGCAAGCTCGGCATCGCCTTGCCGCATACGGCGAGCGCGCAGCAACTCTTCAGCGTGTGCGCGGCGAACGGCGGCAAGGCATGGGATCACTCGGCGATGGTGCGCGCTCTGGAAATCATGGCGAACTACGAAGTCGCGCAAGCGCCGGATAGCGCGGCGAAGGCTGCTTGAGTCGTCATGCGGGTTGCCTTGACCGCGGCTTCGTCGGCTCGGTCTTCGTCGTCACGGCAATCGCAGGTGGGGCGTCCGTTGCGTCGCGCGACATGCGCGGCGCAGCGGACAAAGCGTGTCGCTCTGGGCTGAGAGCGGCACAGTGGGGTCCGCAGCGGCACCCGGCGGCGCCGGGGAAGCCTTGGTCGGTCAGACGTCGTCGTCGGGTGTCCGGCTGTCGGATCATCGTCATGCTTTTTCCGCCAATGTCTCGCGGCGGGGTGCATCATGCACGCCGCTTGCTGCACCTCCGCTTGCGCGTTCGCTTGGGCATTCGCTTGCACGCTTGCTTGCATTTGCTTGCAACTGCAAGCACCCCGGCGCACCTTTTTTGACACATCGCTTCGCGCTTTTCTCCTACACTCCTTGAGTCCGCCTGCTTGCGTTTCAGGCATCCCGTGCCGCTCTTCGCAGCGCGCGTCTTTCGCTTCATTCGCCCGATTCGCAACCAGTGCACAACCCGTGCGCAAAGTATTCTTGCGCCGCCACGTTAGGAGTGTGATCCATGGGTATTCTCAGTTTCATCAAGGAAGCCGGCGAAAAACTGTTCGGCGCCGCCTCGACCTCGGCACAAGCCGCGCCTGCCGCGCCCGACCTTGCCGCGTTGAATAAAACAGCGGGCGACGCGATCGCCGCATATATCCGCACCCAGGGTCTGGACGCCACCAATCTGCAAGTCGCATACGACGGCACGAGCCACACCGTCACCGTGTCCGGCGAGGCGGCCGATCAGCCGACCAAGGACAAGATTCTCGTCGCGGCCGGCAACGTGCAGAACGTCGACAAGGTGGACGATCAACTGACCGTCACCACGCCCGCGGCTGCGCCCACTCAGTTTCATACCGTCGTGCCCGGCGACAATCTGTGGAAGATCGCGGAGAAGTACTACGGCAGCGGCGCGAAGAACGACGTGATCTTCCAGGCCAACACGCCGATGCTGAAGAGCCCGGACAAGATTTATCCGGGTCAGGTATTGGTGATTCCGCCGCAGTAACCCGCGGTTGCGGTAAGCATTGCAGCAAGCGGTAATAACAGCGGTAAAAGCAGCGGTAAAAACGAAAAACGCGGCGCTCGAGTCATCAACTCGAGCGCCGCGTTTTCATTGCGCGATCATGCGTGTGGCCGTGACCGTTACCGCATCAATACGTATCGAAGACCTTTTGCAGCGCAACCGGCCCCGTGCCACCCGCGGCCAATGCCAGCATCAGCAGCACACGGGCCTTGTACGGATTCAGCGAGCCCGCGCTGACGAAACCAAGCGCGTCATCGGCGGCGGCGCCGTTGCGCATCACGTGCCCCGAACCCACGCGCGAGGAGCGCACCACCGCGACGCCTTGCGAGACCGCATCGGCCAACGCCTGTTGCAGCGACGCGTGGATCGAGCCGTTGCCCGTGCCGGCCACCACGATGCCGCGCACGCCGGCGGCAACGAGCGCATCCACGGCAATCCGTGAGACGCCGGCATAGCTCGCGACGACCTCCACATGCGGCCACTTCGCGCCGATCACGAACTCGGTCGCGAGCGTATGCGGACGCACCACGCCGCGCTGGAATTCGACCCGCCCGTCCTGCACCCAGCCGAGCGCGCCGATCTCCGGCGAGTGGAATGCGTCGACGGCATACGTGCTCGTCTTCACCACGTCGCGCGCGCTGTGAATCTTGTTGTTGAAGGCCACCAGCACACCCTGCCCGCGCGAGCCCGCGTGCGCCGCGACCGTCACGGCGTTCAGCAGATTCAGCGGACCATCGGCGGAGAGCGCGGACGCCGGACGCATCGCCGCGCTCAGCACGACCGGCTTGTCCGACTTGACGGTCAGATGCAGCAGATAGGCGGTTTCCTCGAGTGTGTCGGTGCCGTGCGTGACGACTACGCCGTCGATGTCGTCTTCGGCGAGGAGCGCGTTGATGCGTTGCGCGAGCGTGGTCCAGAGCGGCAGCGCCATGTCCTTGCTGTCGATGCTGGCAATCTGCTCGGGCGCGATGCGCGCCACCGTGGACAAAGCCGGCACCGCCGCCAGCAATTGATCGACGCCGACCACGCCCGCCTGGTAGCCGGAGGTGTTGGCGGCGTCCGCCGCGGTCCCGGCGATCGTGCCGCCGGTGGCGAGCACGGCGATGCGCGGCAGCGTCGGTGTGACGCCCTGGTTTGAAGGCGTCGCGGAAGAGGAAGTCGGAGTATTCATGGCGGCGATTGTAAGCGATGCGCCGCGCGCCGCGATGCGTGAAAAAACGGATGGCCGTTCGTTTTGGATTAGCGATGCTGGGCGCCAACGCTCGCGCATCGCCCGCGAACGATTCAGCGCCACTTCGCGCCGGACCTCAAGGATCCGGCGCCAACCTCACACCGCCTCGCGCAATTGCGCGGCGATCTCCGCTTCGTTCAACTGCGGCGCGAACATCTCGATCAGCCGATACGCATACGCGCGCAGGAACGCGCCCTTGCGCAGACCGACCCGCGTCGTGCTCGCCTCGAACAGATGCTGCGTATCCAGCGCCACCAGTTCGGTATCGCGCCTGGGATCGTAGGCCATCGCCGCCACCACGCCGATGCCCATGCCGAGTTCGACGTAGGTCTTGATCACGTCCGCGTCGATCGCGGTCAGCACGACGTCGGGCAACGCGCCTGCCTTGGCGAACGCCTGGTCGATGTGCGAGCGGCCCGTGAAGTCCTGGTCATACGTGACGATCGGGAATTCGGCGATTTCGTCGAGCGTCAGATTTTCACGGCCCACGAGCGGATGATCCTTCGGCACGACCACCACGTGATGCCACGAGTAGCACGGAAACGTGACGATGTCCGGAAAGCGGTCGAGCGCCTCGGTCGAGATGCCGATATCCGCCTCGCCGTTGATGATCATCTGCGCGATCTGCTGCGGGCTGCCCTGGCGCAGCGCCAGGTGCACTTTCGGGAACACCTCGGTGAATTGACGGATCACCTTCGGCAACGCATAGCGCGCCTGCGTGTGCGTGGTCGCCACCACCAGGTGGCCGCTGTCCTGATCGGCGAACTGGCGCGCGACGCGGCGCAGATTCTCCGCGTCGAGCAACATCCGCTCGATCAGTTGATGCACAGCCTTGCCCGGCTCCGTGAGCCCCGTCAGACGCTTGCCGCGCCGAATGAAAATGTCGACGCCGAGTTCGTCCTCGAGATCCTTGATCTGTTTCGATACGCCCGACTGCGACGTGTACAACACGTTCGCCACCTCGGTCAGATTCATGTTCTGGCGCACGGCCTCGCGCACGAAGCGCAATTGCTGGAAGTTCATCTGTATGTCTCCGGTTCAGCCAGAGTGAGTTATTTGAGTTCGATCGAAACGCCGGGGGTCGTTGCCCGCTTCACTGCGGGCTTCACGACGTCATTCATTGCGCCGGAAACACGCGCAATGCGCGCGGCACGGCGGTCACGCCATCGCCGACCGCCAGTTGCAGATCGCGCCACGCTTCGCGATCGAGTTCGGCTTCGAGCAGGTTGCCTTCGCGGCCCGCGAGTTCGACCCGCACCGAGCCGCCCAGCGTCACCACGCGCCGCACGTCGACGACGATGCCTTCGCGATGACCGGCCGCCTGCGGGTACAACTGCAGATCGTGCGGACGCACATAAGCGAAGGCCGGCCCGCTGAATCCCGCGGTGATCGCGACCGGCAGCGCCGCGCCGTCGACCACGAAGCCGCTCGAATCGACGTTGCCGTGCAGGCGGTTCGCCGCGCCGAGAAACTCGTAGACGAACGAGGTTTGCGGATGGTCGTACACGTCCTGCGGACTGCCCACCTGCTCCACGTGCCCGCGATTGAGCACGACGATGCGGTCGGCCACTTCGAGCGCCTCTTCCTGATCGTGCGTGACGAAGATCGTCGAGATATGCAGATCGTCATGCAGACGCCGCAGCCAGCTACGCAATTCCTTGCGCACCTTCGCGTCGAGCGCGCCGAACGGTTCGTCCAGCAGCAGCACCTTCGGCTCGACGGCCAACGCGCGCGCCAGCGCGATCCGCTGCCGCTGGCCGCCCGACAGCTCCGACGGATACCGTTGCGCGAGCCAGTCGAGTTGCACGAGCTTCAGCAGTTCGTGCACCTTCTCGCGAATCACCGCTTCCGAGGGACGCTCCTTGCGCGGTTTCACACGCAGACCGAACGCGACGTTCTCGAACACCGTCATGTGACGGAACAGCGCGTAATGCTGGAATACGAAGCCGATTTCGCGTTCGCGCGCGCCGACCGTCGCGACGTCCTGGCCTTGCAGCACGACCTGGCCGCCGTCCGCGTATTCGAGCCCGGCGATCACCCGCAACAAGGTCGTCTTGCCGCAACCCGAGGGCCCGAGCAGCGCAACCAGTTCGCCCGGCGGGAAATCGAGCGAGACGTTATCGAGCGCGACGAAATCGCCGAAGCGCTTCTGCAGGTTACGAACGGTGATACCCATTACAGCTCTCCTTGCTTGAGCGGGTGTGGCTGCGATGCATTGACGGATTGCGAGGTGGTCTGTGAAGCGGTCCGCGAGCCAGGCTCAGAACCAGGCTGCGAACCAGGCTGTGAACCAGGCTGTGAACCAGGCTGTGAAGCCGGCGCCGGCGTGACGGGCCCGGCATACGCGGGCACGTCGCGCGCCGCCGACAGTTCCGCCGACATATGCCGCTCGGCGAGCAGCTTGAGCGCCAGCGTGACGAGCGCGAGCAACGCGAGCACCGACGCCACCGCGAACGCCGCCGAGAAGTTGTACTCGTTGTAGAGAATTTCGACGTGCAGCGGCATCGTGTCGGTCTGGCCGCGAATATGGCCCGACACCACCGACACCGCGCCGAACTCGCCCATCGCCCGCGCGTTGCACAGGATCACGCCGTACAGCAGGCCCCACTTGACGTTCGGCAGCGTGACGCGGCGGAAAATCTGCCAGCCCGAGGCGCCGAGCACGTGAGCGGCTTCTTCCTCGTCGTTGCCTTGCGCCTGCATCAGCGGAATCAGTTCGCGCGCGACGAACGGGAACGTGACGAAGATCGTCGCCAGCACGATGCCCGGCACCGCGAAGATGATCTGCACGTCATGGGCTTGCAGCCACGGGCCGAACCAGCCTTGCGCGCCGAACAGCAGCACGTAGATCAAGCCCGAGATCACCGGCGAAACCGAGAACGGCAGATCGATCAGCGTGGTCAACAGCGCCTTGCCGCGGAATTCGAACTTGGCGATGCACCAGGAAGCCGCGAGACCGAACACGAGGTTCAGCGGCACGGCAATCGCCGCGGTGATCACGGTGAGCTTGATCGCCGACAGCGCATCGGGATCGGCGAGCGATTCCAGATAGAAGCCGAGCCCCTTGTTCAACGCCTGATAGAACACGGCGACGAGCGGCACGACGAGAAACAGCGCGAGAAACAGCAACGCGACCCCGGTCAGGATCCAGCGCACCACCGGCGGTTCGGTCACCGGATCGGGCCGGCGCGCGACGTTGAGCGGCGCGCGCGGCGCGACGGCGACGGCGGCCCGATCCGTCCCATCCGCGCGATTCACACGATGCGCGCCGTCGGCGGAATGGCGGCTCATCGCACACCTCCGCCGATCGCCGCGACGCTTGCCGGGGCCGGCGCCGGGCCCGCGCCGCCGCGCCCGGTGCGGCGCTGCAAGTACCACTGCAAGGTATTGATGAACAGCAGCATCAGGAAGGACACGACCAGCATCACCACGGCCAATGCCGTGGCGCCCGCGTAGTCGTATTGCTCGAGCTTGGTGATGATCAGCAGCGAGGTGATTTCAGACTTCATCGGCACATTGCCGGCGATGAAAATCACCGAGCCGTATTCGCCGAGCGCGCGCGCGAACGCCAGCGCGAAGCCCGTCAGCAGGGCCGGAAACACCGACGGCAACACCACGCGGCGAAACGTCAGCCAGCGCGACGCACCGAGGCACGCGGCCGCCTCCTCCTGTTCGCGCTCGAACTCCTCGAGCACTGGCTGCACGGTCCGCACGACGAACGGCAAGCCGATGAACGTCAGCGCAACCAGCACACCCGCCGGCGTGAATGCGATCTTGATGCCGAGCGGTTCGAGAAACTGCCCGATCCAGCCGTTGCCCGCGTACACGGCCGCGAGCGAAATGCCGGCCACGGAGGTCGGCAAAGCGAACGGCAGATCGACCACCGCATCGACGATGCGCTTGAACGGAAACGTGTAGCGCACCAGCACCCACGCCACCAGAAAGCCGAACACCGCGTTGATCAGCGCGCCGCCCAACGCCGAGAAGAACGTCAGGCGATACGACGCGAGCACGCGCGGCGAACTCACCGCGCGCACGAACTGCGCCCAGTCGAGCGTCGCGGTCTTGAGGAAGGTTGCGGCAAGCGGAATCAGCACCACGAGGCTCAGATAAGCCACCGTGATGCCGAGTGTCAGGCCAAAACCGGGCAAGGCGCTCGGTTTTCGGAAGGTCAACGTCGTCATGCTCAATGCTCTTTCAGGGTTCACGCCTGCGTGTTCTGGCCGCCGGGCCCTGGCTGGCCAAAGCGCGCCACTGGGGCGCGCCCGGATTGGACGCGTTGCCGCGTCGCTCGGTCGATGCCGTTGCCGGCACCGGCGGTCTTACTGCGGCTGATAGATCGAATCGAATACGCCGCCGTCCGCGAAGTGCGTTTTCTGCGCGTTCGTCCAGCCGCCGAACGAGTCGTCCACCGTGTACAGCTTCAGCTTCGGAAACTTCGAGGTCAACTCCGCCGGCACCTTGTTCGAACGCGGCCGGTAGAAGTTCTTCGCGGCGATCTCCTGGCCCTGCTCGCTGTACAGGAAGTTCAGATACGCCTCGGCCAGCTTGCGCGTGCCGCGCTTGTCGACGACTTTGTCGACCACGGCAACCGGCGGCTCGGCCAGGATGCTCACGGACGGCACGACGATTTCGAACTTGTCCGTGCCGAACTCCTTCAGCGACAGGAACGCTTCGTTTTCCCACGCGATCAGCACGTCGCCGATGCCGCGTTGCACGAAGCTGGTGGTCGCGCCGCGCGCGCCCGAATCGAGCACGCCGGCATTCTTATAGAGCTTGCCGACGAACTCCTTCGCCTTCTGGTCGTTGCCGCCCGGCTGATGCGCGGCATACGACCACGCCGCGAGGTAGTTCCAGCGCGCGCCGCCCGAGGTTTTCGGGTTCGGCGTGACGATCGACACGCCCGGTTTGATCAGATCGTCCCAGTCCTTGATGTGCTTCGGGTTGCCCTTGCGCACCAGAAACACGATCGTCGACGTGTACGGCGATGCGTTGTCGGGCAGACGCTTTTGCCAGCCCTTGTCGAGCAGGCCCTTGTTAGCGAGGGCGTCGATGTCGTAGGCGAGCGCGAGAGTCACGACGTCCGCCTGCAGGCCGTCGAGCACGGAGCGCGCCTGCGCGCCCGAGCCGCCGTGCGACTGCTTGAAGGTGATCGTTTCGCCGGTTTTTGCCTTCCACTCCTTGCCGAACGCCTGGTTGACGTCCTGGTAGAGCTCGCGCGTCGGGTCGTAGGACACGTTCAGCAGCGTCGTGTCGGCGGCGTGCGCCTGCCCCGCGACGCCGAGCGCGGCTGCCGCGCCGAAGGCGAGCGCCGCGATCAGTTTCTTCGTCTTGCCTGCCAGCCCCGTGTGTCGATGGTTCATGCCAACTTTCTCCGCGTTGTGGTCCGTTGAAACGGCGTGTGATGTTGTTTTGCGTCGTCTGCGTGCGGCCACGCGTGCGTGGCGCCAACTGGAGGCCAGTCTATCGAAGGGCTTTCATCATTAAAAATAATGTTTCTTCATTCTTTAATACGCAAAAGTGGTAATGACAGCCAGATAAGGCGTTGCGGCACGAAAACGGGTGTTGGAGCGTCCGGTTCGGACGTTTCCACGACTCCACTTCGTCGCCTGCCCGCACGAACTTAAAGTAAAGCTTGAATTGCGCCGGATACTGTATAAAAATACAGCCACCTGTTCATACATACAGTGGCGCCATGACAAAACTCACCGCACGACAGCAGCAGGTTTTCGATCTGATCCGCCGGGCCATCGAACGCACCGGTTTTCCGCCCACCCGCGCGGAGATCGCCGCCGAACTGGGCTTCAGCTCGGCCAACTCGGCAGAAGAACATCTGCGCGCGCTCGCTCGCAAGGGTGTCATCGAACTGGCGGCCGGCGCATCGCGCGGCATACGCCTTCTCACCAGCCCCGAAGACTCGCCGCACCAGTTCACGCTGCCGCACGCGAGCATCATGCAACTGTCGTTGCCGCTGATCGGCCGGGTCGCCGCGGGTAGCCCGATACTCGCGCAGGAACATATCTCGCAGCATTACGCATGCGACCCGGCGCTCTTCTCGAGCAAGCCCGATTACCTGCTGAAAGTGCGCGGGCTGTCCATGCGCGACGCCGGCATCTTCGACGGCGACCTGCTCGCGGTGCAAAAGCGCAGCGAGGCGAAAGACGGCCAGATCATCATCGCCCGGCTCGGCGACGACGTCACGGTCAAGCGCCTGAAGCGCCGGCCAAACGGTATCGAGCTGATCGCCGAGAACCCCGATTACGACAACATCTTCGTTGAAACCGGCAGCGCGGATTTCGCGCTGGAGGGTATCGCCGTGGGGCTGATCCGCCCCGGAGAGTTTTAACCCGCCCGCTCGCCGGTTCGCCGGATCGCAGCCGCCCCAACGTTGAATCGCCTGGAGAGACTCATGGAACGCCTTGCCCGCCTGCTGCCCTTTCGCCAGTTCGGTCGTCTGCGCCGTCTGCGCAAGCTGGTGCCCTGCTCAGTGAGCGGAGCGCCCGCGGTCAGCACGCCATCGCTGTTCGACTCGCCCGACGGGGTATCGAGCTTGCCGTCGTCGTTGCCCGCCTTTGCCCGCGTGTCGTTGAATGCCGGGTTGAATATGGCGGAGCCGGAGCGGCGCGCACCGGTTCGGGTTTATCACGGGCCGTCGCGGCTCATCATGGTCGGCACCATGGAGGCCGTATGCCGCATGATCGATCGCTGCATCGCTGACGAGGCCAACGTGCACGGCGCCGTATTCGAGTCCTGATCGGCTTTCAGATACCGTTGTCGCGTGGGATCGTTTTTGCGTGGCCACGGTCCACGCTAGATCAAACGCGATGGAGAGTCCCACCCGATGGCAGTTTCGACACGCACGAAGCGCGGCGCCAACCGGCCCTTGATCGTCACTCTGGTTGTGATTGTGGTGATCGCCGCGCTGGGGTTCGTCTACGCGTCGCCGTATATCGCGCTGAATAATCTCAAGCGCGCGGCGGACGCGCGCGACGCGCAAACCGTCAATCAATACGTCGACTTTCCCGCGTTGCGCGAGAGCCTGAAGCAGGAGGTCACAGGCTTGCTGACACGCCGGCTCGACGCGCAGGGCAACGGCAATCCATTAGCCGCGATCGGCGCGATGATCGGCGTGGCATTGATCGGTCCGCTGGTGAACGCTTATGCGACGCCGGACGGCGTGGCGGCATTGCTGAACGGCATGCCGCCGCGCGGCAATCCTGGCGAGCGGCCGCCTGCTCCGCCCGCGGCCAACAATCCGCCCGCAACACCCGCGCCGGCGCCCGTGCCTGCATCGCCCACCGCGGGAGGCTCGGCCAACAGCGCGGCAAACAAGAACGCCGCGCCGCCGCAGCCGCCGGAAACCACGGCGGGCTATCGCGGCCTCAACCAGTTCGTCGTTACTTACCGGCATGGCGCCGGCGACGCACGTTATTCGGCGATCTTCCAGCGTGAAGGCCTGCTCACCTGGAAGCTGAGCGCTGTCAATTTGAATGAGTGATTGTCTGTTCGCATGAACGGAGCTGGAAGAGCAACCGTTTTCCTGTCAGGACCGCACTCGGCCACGCGCCGCACTTGCCACACTTCCCGCGCATCAAGCCGCCGCTTGCTGCTGCTCCTGCGCGGAGGAACACGCCACCAGGATGCTGCACGATACGCGGTCGAGCAACGGCGTATTGCCCGCGCCCATCCACCATCGCGACAAACCGGTGCGGCAACGGTGACCGACCACCACGAGGTCCACGTTCAACTCGTTGGCGAGATTCGCGATCTCGTCGATTGGATGGCCGAACGCAAAGTGCCCTTGCGCGGTCACGCCACGCTCGGTGAGCCAGTCCACCCCTTCCTGCAGAATGTCGCGGGCGGTCTTCTCGAAACTGCCGCAGGCCACATCGGTCAGCAGGCCCGCGCTTTGCGCAATGCTCGAACGCATGTCGACCACGGACAACAGATGCGTTTCCGCCTTCAGATCCAACGCCAGGTCGGCGCCGCAACGCAACGCCTTGCGGCCTTCGCGCGAGCCGTCGTAGCACAGCAGGATTTTCTTGTAGCTCGCCATGATTTTCTCCCTACCCGCGAAAAGCGCGGTCTTCATGAATCATGGTGCGCCGCAATTCAGCTTGCAAGGGATGGAAAACGCTAAGTGCGCACCGATCCGGAGCGTGCGGGGTTTTGATCGGGATCGAGGCTGTCTTGCGAGGTTTGCGGCAGTGCAAGAAACGCGCTCGGAACGGCTGCGGGCTCGCCGACGGCAACTCGCCGATGCCCTAGAATAGACGGCCTTCCCGGCCCTTAGCACCATCGGCGAGTTTTTCCCGGAACCTCCATCGATCCCATGCCTGAAGCCCCCATTGAATTCCAGCAGGTCAAGAAAAGCTACGGCGACAAAACAGTCGTCGACGGGCTCTCGTTTCACGTCGATGCCGGCGAATGCTTCGGCTTGCTCGGCCCCAACGGCGCGGGCAAGACCACCACGCTGCGCATGCTGCTCGGCATCGCCGCACCCGATGCCGGCGTGATCCGCCTGTGCGGCGAGCCGATTCCGCGCCGCGCGCGGATGGCGCGGGCGCGCGTCGGCGTGGTGCCGCAGTTCGACAATCTCGATCCCGACTTCACGGTGCGCGAGAACCTGCTGGTGTTCGGCCGTTACTTCGGGCTGAGCGCCGCGCAATGCCGCGCGATGGTGCCGTCGCTGCTCGAATTCGCGCGCCTCGAAAGCAAGGCAGATGCGCGCGTGAGCGAGCTATCGGGCGGCATGAAGCGGCGCCTGACGCTCGCGCGGGCGCTCGTCAACGACCCCGACGTGCTGATCATGGACGAGCCGACCACCGGCCTCGACCCCCAGGCGCGGCATCTGATCTGGGAGCGGTTGCGCTCGTTGCTCGCGCGCGGCAAGACGATCCTGCTGACCACGCATTTCATGGAAGAAGCCGAACGGCTCTGCAACCGGCTGTGCGTGATCGAGGAAGGACGCAAGATCGCCGAAGGCGCACCGAGCACGTTGATCGCCTCGGAGATCGGCTGCGACGTGATCGAGATCTTCGGTCCCGACCCGGTTGCGTTGCGCGACGAACTGGCGCCGCTTGTCGAGCGAACCGAGATCAGCGGTGAGACGCTCTTCTGCTATGTGAACGACGCGCAGCCGGTGCATGCGCGGCTCAAGCAACGCGCCGACTTGCGCTATCTGCATCGTCCGGCGAATCTGGAAGATGTGTTCCTGCGACTCACCGGCCGCGAGATGCAGGACTGAGGCCGGGCAAATCCGTTACAGCTACAACGACACCGCACGAGACACGCAATGGACGCACGCACTTACGAAACACACGGCAACGGCGACGCACCGTCGAGGCAGGAACCGTTCGCCGCGCTGCCGGCGAATGCCGTGAACTGGATTGCGGTGTGGCGCCGCAACTATCTGGTGTGGAGAAAGCTCGCGATCGCCTCGATGTTCGGCAATCTCGCCGATCCGATGATCTATCTGTTCGGGCTCGGCTTCGGGCTCGGCCTGATGGTCGGACACGTCGACGGCGTGTCGTATATCGCGTTTCTGGCGGCCGGCACGGTCGCGTCGAGCGTGATGATGTCCGCGAGTTTCGAGTCGATGTACTCGGGCTTCTCGCGCATGCACGTGCAGCGCACCTGGGAGGCGATCATGCACACGCCGCTCACGCTCGGCGACATCGTGCTCGGTGAAGTGATCTGGGCGGGCAGTAAGTCGGTGCTGTCCGGCACGGCGATCATGCTGGTGGCCGGCGCGCTCGGCTACGCGAACTTTCCGTCGATGCTGCTGGCGTTGCCGGTCATCGTGCTGACCGGGCTCGCGTTCGCCAGTATCGCGATGGTGGTGACGGCACTCGCGCCATCGTATGACTTCTTTATGTTTTATCAGACGCTGGTGTTGACGCCGATGCTGTTGCTCTCCGGCGTGTTCTTTCCCGCTTCGCAACTGCCCGCCGCCGCGCGTGCCGCGACCCAGGTGTTGCCCCTCGCGCACGCCGTCGATCTGATTCGCCCGGCAATGCTCGGGCGGCCCGTCGAGGACGCGGTTTTGCACGTCGCGGTGCTGGCGGTGTATGCGGTGGGTGGGTTCGTCGTCTCGGCGGTGCTGTTCCGGCGCCGGATGATGAAGTAGCGCGGGGTTATTTCCAACACGGCGGCGGACGGCGCGCTCCTGTCGCCCGCCGCGAATGGACTGTTCTCAGTCCTCGTCGTCCGTCCACGGAATATCCACGTCGGAGATGAACGCGACCGTTGCGAACGGCCCGCCATCCTGGCGGCCGATCTTGCCGTCGGCGCGCTGCCATTCAACGCGAAACACCGTGCCCGGATCGTCGGCGATCAGCCTGACCGTGCGAAGCTCATCGGGATCCGCCTCTTCGACAGGACCGTCGAGCGAGATCAGCAATTCCTGCGGCCATAGTCCGTCGGCGGGATCGTAAATCTTGTCGCCGTCGGGTATCAGCGTGAACGCCTCCACGCCGATCGTCGCGGAAGCGTCCACAATCATCTTGGCCAATGCACGCAGCAATGCGGTCGCGCGCGCCGAGTTCGCCTGACGAATTGCAAGGTCCCCGCGCGTCAGCGCCTGCTCGAGTTTTGGGTTTGTTTTTTGTTGCGCCATTCGATGTCCTGAGTCCTATCGCTCTGTTGTAGGCGGCACGCTGCATTGATCCGCCGCCGCTCGCCGTTTTTCGGGCTGAATCCTACCATTGGCGTGCATCCCGGCATGGCGATCCGCGCGGCCCGGTCCGACAGCCCGCCCCGTCCACCACAGTTTAGGTCGTGATTCGTGTTCCGGCTTGGGAGATTTGGTTTTGAAGCGCCGGTCGAGCGCGGCGCTTGCAGCAATTCCGACGGTTTGCCGCGTGCTTCGCATCGTTTGAAACGGTGCTGGCGAGGCTTGATTGCCGCCGTCTGTCCGAAGCTGTATGCAGTGGCGCGCGAAGCGAAAGATTCGCCGAACGCGATGGCGTTGCAGCAAGGCGCAACCCCGCCCACGCCAGGTCACCATCCCGGCAACGAAGCCGGGGGCACGTTCAGACGACGTTCCGACGACGTTCAGGCGCGTCGCTCGAATCGATCACGAGGCAACGCGCCCAGGCCACTCCATCAAGGCGCCGGGTTCGGCTGCAACTCATGCAGCGCATCGATTTCCGCGAGCGCCTCAACCGGAAGCTTCACGTCCGCGCTCGCGATGTTTTCCCTCAACTGATCGAGCGACGTGGCGCCGATCAGATTGCTGGTCAAAAACGGCCGGCTGTTGACGAACGCGAGCGCGAATTGCGCGGGCGACAAGCCGTGACGTTTCGCCAGTTCCACATAACGCGTGGTCGCCTGGATCGATTGCGGCTTGCTGTAGCGTTGAAAGCGCTCGAACAGCGAGATGCGGGCGCCCGCCGGCCGCGCGCCGCCTTCATACTTGCCCGACAGCCAGCCGAAGGCCAGCGGCGAATACGCGAGCAAGCCGATGTTGTCGCGATGCGCGTATTCCGAGAGCCCCACCTCGTAGGTGCGATTGAGCAGGCTGTACGGATTCTGGATGCTGACGATGCGCGGCAAGCCGAGCTTTTCGGCCGCGCGCAGAAATTGCGCGACGCCCCACGGCGTTTCATTCGACACGCCGATGTGCCGCACCTTGCCCGCCTTCACGAACTCGGCGAGCACCGACAACGTCTCTTCGATCGGCACCGTGTACGCGTCGTCGACCCACGGGTACGCCGTGCGGCCGAACGTCATCGTGCTGCGATCCGGCCAGTGCAATTGATACAGATCGACGTAATCCGTTTGCAAGCGCGTGAGGCTGTCGTTCAGCGCTTCCGTCAGATTCTTACGGTCGAACTGATTGCCTTCGCCGCGAATATGTCGCGGGTTGTGCGGTTGACGCGCGGGGCCGGCGATCTTGGTGGCGAGCACGATCTGCTCGCGCGCGCCGCGATGCCGCGCGAGCCACGTGCCGATGAAGCGCTCCGTCGAACCTTGCGTTTCGGCGCGCGGCGGCACCGGGTACATTTCAGCGGTGTCGATCAGGTTGACGCCGTGGTCGAGCGCATAGTCGATCTGCGCATGCGCTTCCTGCTCGGTGTTCTGCTCGCCCCATGTCATGGTGCCGAGGCCGATCAGGCTGACCTGCACGTCGGAGTCGCCGAGTCTGCGGTATTCCATCGAACTTGTCCTGTTGATTTGTATGAACGGAAAGCGCTGACGTTACCACGCCGGCGTCATGCGTGCAGCACGGCTAAAATGCCGTTCGAACGGCGCCAACCGGCTCTGTCGACTCAGCCGCGCTCAATAATTTTTGCGTCGATCTCTCCACGATGAATCCCGAACACCTCGAACTGCTGGTCACGCGCGTGATGCCTTACGGGAAGTACAAAGGCCGTCTGATCGCGGACCTGCCCGGCCACTATCTGAACTGGTTCGCGAGCCAGGGCTTTCCGCCGGGCGAAATCGGCCGGCTGCTCGCCTTGATGCACGAGATCGATCACAACGGTTTGTCGTCCCTCATCGAGCCTTTGCGCAAGCGCTGAGGCGAAGCTTTCGTCTGATGGCAACGTGCCAGCGCGCCTAGGGTTGCGGCTCGAAAAATTTAACTAACTGTTACGACGCGGAGAACCGCTGAGGCGCGAAAAGTTCGCGGCCTTGCCTTGCTGTCATGGCGTTGAACCGGGGTGCAGCGATAGCGCAGGCCCAATGGCACGCGACGGCGGTAACTTGCGGACACAACCGCCGCTGAACTCTCTTACGCGCGATCTTTCTGATCCCTATCCACGAAGGAGAAGATCGTGAGCAAGCTGATTGCATCGACGGCTCTATTGGCTGTAGTGGCGAGTCTCGCGGGATGCGCGGTCGCGCCGGGATATGACTACGCCTACGGTCAATCCTATTACCCCGGCTACGGTTACGCATACGGGCCGCCGTACCAACCGGTGTACGGCACGATAGGCATCTGGGGCGGCTCGTCCTGCTGTTATTACCGCGGCGACGGTGGGCGCTGGCATGGCGGCCACGGTGGTGGCGGCTGGCACGGTGGGAACGGCTGGCACGGCGGTGGATATGGCGGCTCCCACGGCGGAAGTTCATGGAGCGGCGGCGGGCGTGGGGGTCGTTGGCATTGACGCGGCTGGGTCGCGCATTCCGGGTCGCGCATCTGGGTCGCTCCGCCAGCGCGATAAACGGATCGGTAAGCGAGCCAGGACATCGGGTGCCTTGCGGTAAAATCGCATTTTGATTCAAGCCGCCTGGCGAGTCTCGCGGGATGCGCGGTCGCGCCGGGATATGACTACGCCTACGGTCAATCCTATTACCCCGGCTACGGTTACGCATACGGGCCGCCGTACCAACCGGTGTACGGCACGATAGGCATCTGGGGCGGCTCGTCCTGCTGTTATTACCGCGGCGACGGTGGGCGCTGGCATGGCGGCCACGGTGGTGGCGGCTGGCACGGTGGGAACGGCTGGCACGGCGGTGGATATGGCGGCTCCCACGGCGGAAGTTCATGGAGCGGCGGCGGGCGTGGGGGTCGTTGGCATTGACGCGGCTGGGTCGCGCATTCCGGGTCGCGCATCTGGGTCGCTCCGCCAGCGCGATAAACGGATCGGTAAGCGAGCCAGGACATCGGGTGCCTTGCGGTAAAATCGCATTTTGATTCAAGCCGCCTGGCCGCCATGTCTTCAGTTCAAACTCCCAGTCCGCGCCGCGTTTCGGTCGCACCCATGATGGACTGGACGGATCGTCACTGCCGCTCGCTGCATCGCATGATTTCGCGCCATACGTGGCTTTACACGGAGATGGTCACGACCGGTGCGCTGCTCCACGGCGACGTGCCGCGTCATCTAGCGTTTGCGCCCGAAGAAGCGCCGGTCGCGTTGCAACTCGGCGGCAGCGAGCCTGACGACCTCGCCCGTTCGGCCAAGCTGGGCGAGCAATGGGGCTACGACGAGATCAATCTGAACTGCGGCTGTCCGTCCGAGCGCGTGCAGCGCGGTGCGTTCGGCGCGTGTCTGATGAACGAGCCGCAACTCGTCGCCGACTGCGTGAAGGCAATGCGCGATGCCGTGTCGGTGCCGGTAACGGTCAAGCACCGGATCGGCGTCGACGCGGTCGAGGAGTATGGCTTCGTGCGCGATTTCGTCGGCACGATCGCGGACGCCGGCTGCAACGTCTTTGTCGTGCATGCGCGCAACGCGATTCTCAAGGGCTTGAGCCCGAAGGAGAACCGCGAGATCCCGCCGCTCAAATACGACTACGCGTATCGACTGAAGCGCGATTTCCCGCAGCTGGAGATCATCATCAACGGCGGCATCAAGACGCTCGACGAAGTAGAAACGCATCTTCAACACGTCGACGGCGTGATGCTTGGACGCGAGGCTTATCACAATCCCTATGTGCTGGCCGACGTCGATGCACGCTTTTATGGCTCGGCGCAAACGCCGCTCACGCGCGAGCAGGTCGAAGCGAAGCTGATCGACTATTGCGCGGCTGAAATGGCGCGCGGCACGTATCTCGGTGCAATCACGCGCCACGCGCTCGGCCTCTATCGCGGCGAGGCGGGCGCACGCGGATGGCGTCGTGTGTTATCCGACAGCAAACGGCTGGCTGCACGCGACCTGTCGATTTTCGACGAGGCAAGACAGCATCTGCGCGAGCCAGTCGAAATTTTTGAATAAAGGACTAGGCAAGTCGGATTCTTGTTCGTATAATCTCGTTTCTTCGTCGGCGAGCCATGTTTTTTAGGCAAGCCAAGCAGATGTCAGTGGTGGCTGTAGCTCAGTTGGTAGAGTCCAGGATTGTGATTCCTGTTGTCGTGGGTTCGAGCCCCATCAGCCACCCCAAAGAATTCAGACGCTTCAAAAGTTAGGCATTCAAAAGCCGTTCCGGAATATTCGGAACGGCTTTTTCTTTTCGGAAATCTACTCCGGGGCTTTTGTGTTTCTGGTTTCGCCCGGCTCGCGAAGTGGCCTACCCTCACGTGTCGCCGGATACATCGTTTCGCGTCATATGTGAGGAGCGGGTGGCATGCGCCCACCCTAACGGATCACGGCTATATGCCCATTCGGCACTGATGCCGTGGTCGAGATCCAATGGTTCCACGGTAGTTTTCATCGCGCGGATTTCGTCCATCGTATAAGTGCAGTTCGTGGGATCTCGCTTTTGAGGCGTGGCATCTCTGCACGCGTGCGTTGCGGAATCCGGCATGTCTTTCGCCATCTCAGCCATGCGTCGCCATGACCTGGCAATAAGACGCCGGTCACTTGACGGGCGCAGCGATACAAAGAACTCGAACGTGTACTTCTCCGTGTCGTGGAAGCGGTCGCACGCAAAATCGAGCAATCCGACATCCGCCATTTGCGCCATTAAACCGCCGAACGATTTTGGCGTAAAGACCCAACAGTGCACGTCATGGTATGTACCGTTATCGAGGACGTCCCGCGCGATCTTTACTGCATTCTCGAACGTCTGAAATTTTACGAGTTCGCCAGTTTCAATTTTCCCGTCCCATGCGGCGGCGCAGTCTAGCCGAACTGCGTTCAACAGGAAGTCCAGCACGGAATGAGGCTGCGGAACACGGGCTCGCAACAGGAAGCTGTTCACGACATCCGCGAAGCGCGTTTCCTCGCGCAAATAATCGAACGTGAACCGTCTGTCTGGGATCATCAGACGGACTTCGCCGGTGTCTTTCAGAATGCTGCGAAGTTCGGCGAGCCACGTAATGAGGTCGGGCACGTGCTCAATGACGTGCGAGGCGATCACATAATCAACTTTTCGATGATCGACGGCGTCAGCCAGGGTGTTTTCGCCCCATATCGCGTCAACGCGGACGATATTTTCGACATTAACGTTGGGGTCCTGCCTGTATTTTTCGACGAGGCCCTCACGGTCGGTATAGTCGACGTAGAGGATATTCCCGTCATTTCGCTGGATGAACGGTTTGTCGAGCGCGCCGATTTCAATGCCCACCAATTTCGAAACATCGAGATTAAAAAGCAGTTTCTCCCGCCTCTGCATGCCCGATCCCCTTAGATTTTGTTCTAGCGGCAAGTCTAGTTCACTGCGCGAAACCGCGCGCGACAAATGATGAGCGATTTCCGACTTCCCAGGCATCCACCAGGAAAATGGCGAAAAGCAGTGCGGCACATGAGTTGTGATTTTTTGTTTTTTATTGAGCGTTGCACCTGTTTAATCGTTTGTCACCGTCGCGCCGAAAAACGCAAACAGCGGAAATTCGCGAACGGCACTGTGAAAACCCGTCGACCCATTTTTATTGTTAGGTGATCCGGAACGACAGCCCGATATATGTCTTGGGCATCAGTAACGTTGACGCGAAGTCCTCCGATAAACCGCGCTCCCAATCTGGTTTTTCAGTTACGAAAAGCCTTGCCAACCGGGGTCGAAACGCCGCGCAGGCTTGTCGCCTCTGCGTCTGACAGATTATTCCAGTATCGAGAATAGTAATTTCAGATTATCGGCACAAATCTTCGATAGTAGGGGTATACACTGCTTCACATCGACGTTGCAGACACACCTCCCGGCCTCTGTCGCGACGTCTTCCTGAACTGAAGTCGAAACGTTATCGGAGTCATACCATGAAGACCAAGCTCATCGCCGCCCTGTTGGTTGCTGTTTCCGCCTCGATCGCCGCCCCCGCTTTCGCGAGCGGCTACGGCCCGGCACCGTTCTACCGTCCGTCGGTCGGCGCACCGGCCTCGCAACAAGGCCAGAACGCGCAGACCGTTGCGGCTGAACGCGCTAACGCT
The DNA here is from genome assembly GCF_003330825.1 of Paraburkholderia terricola. Lineage (NCBI taxonomy): Bacteria > Pseudomonadati > Pseudomonadota > Betaproteobacteria > Burkholderiales > Burkholderiaceae > Paraburkholderia > Paraburkholderia terricola. Next base: position 1,635,026 of record NZ_CP024941.1, on the reverse strand, counting down.
GAATCCAATGCTTACGGCGGCGTGCAAAACGTGTCGTCGCAATCGGGTACGCGTGAACCGGTGTCGGGCCCGCAATCGGTTTTCTTCGGCCACTAAGCACGCCTGGCCGATCACTGCCCGTCACGGGCAGTGACTGAAGCGGGCGCCGCGCATGATGAATGCCGGCGCCCGCTTCCGTTTACGCGGCATTGCGCCCGCAATACCGGCGAGCGGCATCGTTACTACGCAGCCTGATTCCGCTCGTGGCTGTGTTGGCTACTCGCAGAACCTGATCCGGTTACCGAACGGATCGACCGTCTCCAGCACCCTTCCCCACGGCAGCGCCTCGACGCCCGGTTTCGCGTACTTGTAGTTCTTGCCCTGAAGTTCCGCGTGCAACGCGTCGATGTCCTGCACGGGAACGAAAATCGTCGAACCCGGCGTCGCGTCGCCATGATGCTCGCTCAGATGCAGAACCAGGTCGGAGCGGCGCACCTGGGCATAGAGCGGAAAATTGTCTTCGAACCGATGTTCCCATTCGACGGTGAAGCCCAGAAAGTCCACATAGAACTCTCTCGCTTTTGCCTCGGAGAAGATACGAATGATCGGGATGGCACGCGCGAGATGCACAGCGCTCTCCTGCAAATGACGACGAGACAGCCAGCTTAATCGAACGCGCCCGCGATTTCACGCACCCGTGCTCAGGTCGCGAGGCCCGCGTCGATCACTTCGCGCGCGGCCTGGAAACCCGCTTCGGCGGCGGCGTGCTCGGTGGACCATAGGCTGTCGATATGGACGAGCCGCCAGTCGACCACCACCGCGTCGCCCCGCAGCACCCTGAAATGCGCCTTGACACCGGTGAGCACCTGCTCGACCGCGACCTCGATGTCGTAGTCCTGATAGCGCTCCTGGTAATCGCCCATGTCGATGCCTTTCGGCTCCATGCCCGCCTCCTTGTGATTGCAGGCGACGTGACGGCGGCCAAGCCCGTCCAGCCGGCGAGCGCACGGCTCGCGACTTGCACCGGCCCGCGTCCGCTTATCGCCGACGGATCAATCGCAATCGCCTGACAGATACTGCCGGCCGTTGCAGGTGATCTCGACCTCGTCGTCGCCCGCCTCGGCGACCAGGCCGCTTGCCAGCAATTCCGCCTTGACCGACTGCGCGAACTTTGGCGCGTGCTGTCCGACGCCGACGTCGTTCAGGCGCCGCAACGCTTCGACCGCTTCAGGACTCAATGACTTCGACATGGCCGTCTCCGTCGACTTGTTCAATTCATCCTAGCAAGTTTCGAGGGCGTATGCAGGTGCGGATGCGTCGACGCAGCGCGATGGGCATACGCATTGCGTGCCTGTTATCGCTTGGCCGGCGACGCGCTCTACGGCGTGTGTCCCGCGTTACGCCCCGCGTTTGAAGTCGTGGCCGCATGAAAACCGCAACGCGATGCGGCCCGCGCGAATTTTCCTCGCGAGCGCGAGTCGCACGAACGTGGCCGCGTCAAATCCAGCAGGCGGCATCGCAATGGAGGACGAAATGGAGCGAAGCAGATTGACAGCGCTGACCGCGGGCGTCGCGCTCGCGGTGTTCGTAGCGAGCGGCACGACGGCGTTCGCGCAAACGACACAATCAAAGCAACCGACGCAACCAAAGCAACCGACGCAGAGCGACACCGCCTCGATGGTGAAGCCGCCTGAATCGGCCTCGGGGTCGGGCGGTTCGAGCAATCCGGACAATATGCCGATCAAGCGCCCGCGCCATCCGACCAACGACAAAATGATGCACGAGCCGCCCGCCAGCGGCGCAAACGCGAAGTAGCGCCGGCGCGCGGGAGCGGCTTTCGTCAGCGGTTCTACAAACGTGCGATCGACACCTCCGTCGACTTCACCAGCGCGACCACTTCCGAGCCGACCTTGAGTTCGAGTTCGTCGATCGAGCGGGTGGTGATGACCGAGGTGACGATACCGAACGGCGTATCCACATCGACTTCGGACACCACCGGTCCGCGGATGATTTCCTTGACCTTGCCTTTGAACTGATTGCGTACGTTGATAGCGGAAATGCTCATATCGAGTGACTCCAGGAAAGCGATCGAAACGGTCGATCAAGGAAGGTCAGACGGCCCAACGGACGTCTGTCGGCCGCGTGAGACGGCCTTCGTTAACTGCGTCGTACGCACGATAAGACAGCGCGTCGTCGTTCGGCGCGGTCTTCAATACCCGTTGCAACACATGGTCTTCGAGCGCGGCGAAGCCCGCCGATGCGCTCGCCCGCGGACGCGCGAGCGGCACCGGCTGATCGAGCGCGATGCGCCCGTCCTCGATCAGCAAAATCCGGTCGCCGAGCGCCACCGCTTCATGCACGTCATGCGTCACCAGCAGCGCGGTGAATCGATGCTCACGCCACAAGCGTTCGATCAGCGCGTGCATTTCGATGCGCGTCAACGCGTCGAGCGCTCCGAGCGGCTCGTCGAGCAGCAGCAATTGCGGCCGATGCACGAGCGCCCGCGCCAACGCCACGCGCTGCCGCTGGCCGCCCGAAAGCCGCGCGGGCCAATCGTCGGCGCGTTCGAGCAAGCCGACTTCGGCGAGCACAGCGCGCGCATCCTCACGCGCGCCGCGGCCGAGGCCGAGCATCACGTTTTGCAGCACGGTCTTCCAGGGCAACAGGCGCGCGTCCTGAAACATGATGCGCGTGTCGAGCGGACGGCCATCTTCAGTGCGCTTTTCCAGCACGCCCGAGGTGGACTTTTCCAGACCGGCGACGAGCCGCAGCAAGGTCGATTTTCCGCAGCCGCTGCGGCCGACGATCGCGACGAAACTGCCGCGCTCGATCGACAGATCCAGATCGGACAACACCTTGCGCTCGCCATACTGCTTGCCGACGCCGCGCAATTGCACTGAATAGTCGGCGCGACGGCGCGCGTCGTCGCGGGCGAGCGCGCCCGCCGGGGGCAGCCGGCCCGCGTGCTCGCGACCCTGCTTGAGATCGCGCACCTGATCCGCGCGCTCGAAGCCCGCGGCTTCGCCGGCGTCGTGATCGACGGTGCGCGGCTGTTCCAGTTCGGCTTCCAGATCACTGCCCGCGATGCCGCCGAACGACGCCGACAATGTCGTTGCGCTCATACTTTCGCTCCTCGTTGATAAGCCGGGTGCCAGCGCAGCGAGACGCGCTCGAGGCTCTTCGCCAGCACGTCGGCGAGCTTGCCGAGCGCCGCGTACAGCAGAATGCCGACCACCACCACATCGGTTTGCAGGAATTCGCGCGCGTTCATCGTCATGTAGCCGATGCCCGACTGCGCGGAGATGGTTTCCGCGACGATCAGCGTGACCCACATGAGCCCGAACGCGAAGCGCACGCCAACCAGAATCGACGGCAACGCGCCCGGCAGAATCACGTGCCGGTACAGCGCGAAACCTCTCACGCCGTAACTGCGCGCCATTTCGATCAGATTGGCGTCCACCGAGCGGATGCCGTGAAAGGTATTCACGTAGATCGGAAAGAACACGCCGAGCGCAACCAGGAACAGCTTGGCTTCTTCCTCGATGCCGAACCACAGAATCACGAGCGGAATCATCGCGAGCGCGGGGATGTTGCGCACCATCTGCACGGTCGAATCGAGCGCGATCTCGGCGGGCTTGAAGAGCCCCGTTGCGAGGCCGAGCACGAGTCCGATTCCGCCGCCGACCGCGAAGCCCGATACCGCGCGCCACGTGCTGACCTTCACGTCGGCCCACATTTCACCTGACTGAACCAACGACCACGCGGCCTTCACGACCGCGAGCGGTTCGGGCAGAACGCGTGTCGACAGAATCCCGCTGCGCGCGGCGAATTCCCACGCGAGCAGAATCGCGAGCGGCGCGAGCCAGGGCGCGAGATGCGCGCCGGCGCGGCGCAAGACGTCGAGAATCCCGCGGGCATTCGCGGCCGAGCTTGGGTCCGCATTGGCACGCGCATTCGCGCCAACGCCGCCGCCTGCATCGGCATTCAAACTGGATTGAGCCATGATCACTTTCCTCATTGCTTATCGATGAGCATCGCCGCCGTCGGCGGCACGCGCGCTCAACTGGAACTCGCCGCCTTCGGCAGATAGTTGTTGCCGACGATCTCGCCGAACGGCCCCGACAGCGGTCCATTCGAAGTCTTGCTCTGCCGGTTCGGCAGCAGCGGAAACACCAGCTCGGCGAAGCGATACGACTCTTCCAGATGCGGATAGCCGGACAGAATGAACGTCTCGATGCCGAGGTCCGCGTATTCCTTCATGCGCGCGGCCACCTGCTCGGGATTGCCGACCAGCGCCGTGCCCGCGCCGCCGCGCACCAGCCCCACGCCCGCCCACAGATTCGGATACACCTCGAGCTCGGCGCGCCCGCCGCGCTTGCCGCCGTGCAACGCGGCCATGCGGCGCTGTCCTTCGGAATCCATCTTCGAGAACGAGGCCTGCGCGCGTGCGATGGTGTCGTCGTCGAGCTTGCTGATCAGTTGGTCCGCGGCGGCCCATGCTTCTTCCTCGGTCTCGCGCACGATCACGTGCAGACGAATCCCGAACCGGATCGTGCGGCCGCGTGCCGCGGCGCGCGCGCGAATGTCGGCGATTTTCCTCGCGACGGCCGCGGGCGGTTCGCCCCACGTCAGATAGGTGTCGATATGGTCGCCCGCGATGTCGTGCGCCGCCGCCGACGAACCGCCGAACCACAGCGGCGGATGCGGCTTCTGCACCGGCGGATACAACGCCTTGCCGCCCTTCGAACTCAGATGCTTGCCGTCGAACGCGATCGCGTCGTTGGTATGCGAAGCGGCGAGCAGCTTGCGCCAGATGTGCAGGAATTCGTCGGTGATTTCATAGCGCGTGTCGTGATCGACGAACACGCCGTCGCCTTCCAGTTCCGCCGCATCGCCGCCGGTCACGACGTTGATCAGCAGACGCCCGTTCGACAACCGGTCGAAGGTCGCCGCCATGCGCGCGGCGAGACCCGGCGACGAAAGGCCCGGACGGATCGCCACCAGGAACTTCAGGCGTTGGGTCGCGGCGATCAGGCTCGACGCGACGACCCATGCGTCCTCGCACGAGCGGCCCGTCGGCAGCAGCACGCCTTCGTAGCCGAGCGTATCGGCGGCGATCGCGATCTGCCGGAAGTAGTCGTAATCGGCTGCGCGTGCGCCTTGGGACGTACCGAGATAGCGACTGTCGCCGTGAGTCGGAATGAACCAGAACACATTCATTTGCTGCTCCTGCCTGTTCGAAACTGCGTTGATTGGAGACGGTGCGTGAAGCGCCCGCGCACACGCCGGCCGCGCGCATCCCGCCGGCGCGCGGCCGGGTGAAGCAGGCGCAAGGGAGACGGAAGTGCCGCGCCTGGCGCGGCTTGGCGGCTTGGCGGCTTGGCGGCTTGGTATTGCGGCTTAGTATCGGCGGCGCGACCGCGAACGCGCGTGCGCCGTGGCGCGGCTGAAGATCGGCATCAGACAGGACATCGCGACGGCTTCCCTCGACAGAGACGTGCGCGTCATGCGCGCGATTAAACGGGCGACGGCGGCAAACGCCGTCTGCATGGAGAAACAGTCTATGGATCGGGCCGCGGCTTTTGAACGATTTTTTTTAGCTTAGGTTTTCCACTTCCGTGATTAGCCCGACGCTAAAGCATACGGATGTTGCGCTCGATGCACGCGGGAAAGCGGGTACCCATAGATATAATGGCGCACGTTTCCAATAATCCGGTACAGGCCATGCGAACCGCACCGCTTGTACCCTGGCGGTGCAATGCATGCAAAAACTCATCCTGCCGTTCGTCGCCGGTTTTCTGGCATCCCTCTTCTTTCATGAATCGACGCTGGCGCTGCTGCACGCAGCCGGGCTAATCGATCCGACCGGGTTTTCGACCGCGCCGTTTTTGCCGCTCGGTTTGCCCGAATTCATCGCCAACGCGATCTGGAGCGCGTTCTGGGCCGTGCTGATGGCGTGGCTCTTGCGCATCGCGCCGGAGAGGCGCGCGCCGTGGGTGCCGGCCTTCGTGTTCGGCGGCGTCGCGCTGACGGCGGCGAGCGTGTTCGTGGTCGATCCGCTGCGCGGCATCTGGCCGAGCGGCAACATGCTGCCGCGCCTCGCGGTGGGTTTCGCGGCGAATGCGATGTGGGGCTGGGGCGCGCTGGTGTTCATGCGCGCGTTCATGGCAAGCGAGTACGACGACTGAGCGGGCCGAGCGAACCGAACGTCAATGTCGAAATAACGCCGAAATAACGCCGACACCTAACCGCGCAATTCGCGCAGCGGATGTTCGTTGGCCGGCCACGGGCTTTCGAACATTTTCTCCACCTCGGCGGCGCTCACGTCTTCGATGCGATCGAAACGCCAACGCGGCGCGTTGTCCTTGTCGATGATGCGCGCGCGAATCCCTTCGATCGTATCGCCATGCAAGAAGCATGAGCGCGTCAGATCGAGATCGCCGCGCAGCACGTCGGCCATCGAGCCCTCGGCGCGCGTCACCACTTCCAGCGATACCGCCATCGACAACGGCGAGCGTTCGCGCAACACGGCGATCGTTTGCTCGGCCCATTCGGCGGCGTCGGGATCGGCGTCGCCGTCGCGCGCCCGTTCGAGCGAAGCGAGAATCCGCGCGAGTTCGGGCAACGCGAAATGCCGGTCGATCAACGCGCGCGCGTTGGCGAGCGGCGACGCGTCGGGCTCCGGCACGACCCGATGCGCGGCCGTCTCACGCTCGACGCACGCCACCACGTCCGCGCCTCGCTCGAACAGTTCGCCGCGCAAGGTGTCGACTAGCGCGGGCAACGCCGCGTCCTCGATGTAGGTGTCGGCGAGACCCGCGTAAAGCGCGTCGGCCGCGCCGATCGCCTCGCCGGTTACCGCGAGATAACGGCCGATCGCACCCGGCGTGCGGGCCAGAAACCAGCTCGCGCCGACATCGGGAAAGAGCCCGATGCGGGTCTCGGGCATCGCCATCTTCGTCGAATCGGTGACGACGCGCAGGCCGCCCGTGCGGTGCGCGCCTTGCGAAATGCCCATGCCGCCGCCCATCACGACGCCGTTCATCAACGCGATATACGGCTTCGGATACGTGAAAATCGCGTGATTCAGGCGGTATTCCTCGATGAAAAACGTGTCGCGCGGGTCCTGCTCGCCGCGCTGCGCCGACTCGTACAGGAAGCGCACGTCGCCGCCCGCGCAGAACGCGCGCGGGTGCTGGCTGCGCACCACCACGGCGAGCACGTCGGGATCCTCGCGCCATTGGTCGAGCGCCGCGTGCATCGCGCGAATCATGCCGGTGGAGAGCGCGTTGAGCGCCTTCGGCCTCTCCAGTTCGATGAAGCCGATGCGGTTGGCTACGTAAGTCGCGATTTCGTCGCTGACGGCGGGCGAGGTGGAAATGGACATGGAATGCTAGGCGGGCTGGCGCGAAGTGAATTGGGATTGAACGTTATCACGCACTCGATGATTTGACCTTGGCGGCGGGTTCGGCGGCTCCGCGGTTATGCAGGTATGCCGCGCTGCATCCGTCCCGATGTCGGTTCTTGCCGGCCTTCCACGCGGACTTTGGATCGACGGCTGGGTCAGCGGAGTTGTTGCCCGTGCGCCGCCCGTTTGCTCGGCCGACATGCTTGCCGCCAACGACCTGCCAACAACGTCCCACCAGGCGTTCGATGCGACGCATGAAATCGCATCGGGCCCGCTCAACCCGCCGCGTTACCCGGTGGAAAGTGGCCGCTCTTGAGCAGCACGGGCGTGCCGTTGCTGATCTGCAAGTGCTCGCGCGCCACTGCCTCGATGCGCCGACGCCCGGCGTCGAACGCACGCATCCAGCCTTCGGGATCCTCGGAGTAGGCGCCGAAGTGATCTTCGAGCGCTTCGACCGAAATGGCGCACGGCACCGTTTCGCCGTCCACCAGCGCGGGAAACACAACGGTCAGATTGGAGTCGCGGTAAGCAGGTGCGTCCGCGGGAAACCGAATTTCCATGGTCGCCTCATCAGAAGTATCCGGCAGGAAACCGGCGCCGGCGAGAACCGGCCGGCTCCGGACAACCCCGATATGGTACTCGCGCGGCCGGACCTCGGTCCAGCCTGGCGGGGCGTCCTGCTCGACCTCACGCGCCGCCATCAATGGCCTCCGAGCAGACGGTCGACGTAATCGCGCGCGGCCTGTTCGACGAACGCAAGCGCTTCTTCCTCGCTGCCGAAGCGCTGTGCGTCGCCGAGTTCGAGCAGGGTTTCGATGCGATGCGGATCGTCCGGACCGAGTTCGGCGAGACTCACCGTGCCGACGTAGGTGCCGCTCCTGGCGGTGCCCTTTGCGTCAACGCCGACGCCGGTGCCAGCGCCCGTGGCCGGCGCATCGGCCGCGGGCACGAGACGCGCGGCGGCGCTGATGTAGTAGCCGCGATAAGGGCCACTGACCCGTTCAGCCATATTCGCTCTCCTCGTTGTGTGTATCGGTTTGTGTGTGATAAGCGGACGCTGCCGCCGTAGCGCATCGAGCCCGCGTGAATCTGAACGGGCCGTTGCATGCATGCGCTCGCGGCAGGTCAATCAGTAAGGCGCGCCTCAAGGCGATAAGTTCTGCGGCCTGCATGCGGTGACGGCGTCTGCGAGCCGATGACCCGTTGCGGGCGGCGCGAGACGCCGATTCGCACTTGTTCGGCATGCGCCGGTCGAACGGACCGTCGGCATGGTCCATGCTGAAGCAGTCACCCGGTTTCGAGTCCAGCGAGCGCAATATGGGAAAATATTTTCCGCGGAACTACGAATTACCGGAGCCGGAGGCGGCGAACGCATGGTTTGCTTATGCGGAAAGCCACGGCATCGACATGTCGAAAGCCATCGGCATCTGCGAAGACGCCGCCACCGAAAACGGCACGTAAAGCCGCCGGCTGGTCGGCGCGGCGGGCATTACGATCGACATGCCCTAGCCGGGCAGGCGCACTCTCTGTGTACCTGGCGGGCCGCGATCTCTCTTTGAAAGGAAAACATCACGATGCATTTCATGACGCACTTGGGCCTCGTTGTCCGCGCCGGCCGCTTGCAGCGACTGCGAGCCAGCGTAGCGCTCGCTCGGGTCCGCCGGGCGTCCCGGTTCGCCGCCCTGCCCGCCGCTGTATTGCTGGCAACGGGGCTTGGCGGCTGCGCATCGTCGAACACCACTTCGCTGATCAACCTGCCGAACGGCCAGACAGGATTCGCCGTGAACTGCAGCGGCGCCGACGCCGCTTCCAGTTGGGCCTCGTGCTACGTGCAAGCCGGCAACGCCTGCGGCGCGACCGGCTACGACATCGTGTCGAAAGACAACGACGAAGGCGGCATGGCGGGCGGCAGCATCACTAACGTCGTCTCGGCCAACGTGAAGAACCGTTCGATGATCGTGCGCTGCAAATAACGCCGGGCGCGTTCATGCAGGCGACGATTCAATGCGCCTGCATCTTTGAAAACATGTTCAGCACCGCGACGCCCGAAATGATCAGTCCGAGTCCGATCACGGCCGGCACGTCGGGCACCTGGCGGTACAGCAGCAGCGCGACCAGCGTGATCAGCACGATGCCGGCGCCCGACCACACCGCGTAGACGATGCCGACCGGAATGCTCTTGAGCGTGAGCGACAGGCAATAGAACGCGACGCCGTAGCCGAGCACGACCACCGCCGACGGCACGAACCGCGAGAAACCCTCCGACGCCCGCATCGCCGAGGTGGCAATCACTTCGGCAACGATGGCGATGCCGAGCAACGCATAAGGAGGCACGCGCATCGCCTCAGGCCTTTGCAAGCGCGAGCTTGCCGTAGTCGACGCCGAGGTGCGCGCACAACGCTTCCACGACCAGTTCGTGATCGGCGCGCTGCGGCAGGCCGGACACCGTGATCGAGCCGATCACGCCGGCGCCCGCCACCGTCAAGGGAAACGCGCCGCCGTGCGACGCGTATTCGGCGGCCGGCAAGCCGTGCTTGTCGGCGAGCGTGCTGCCCGCCAGCTGCATCTTCAGGCCGATCGCGTACGAACTGCGCCGGAAATGCGCAACCGTATTGCCCTTGCGGCGCGCCCAGTCGACGTTGTCCGGCGTCGCGCCCTCGAGCAGACTGAAGAACAGCGGCTGACCGAAGGTGCGCACGTCGATGGCGGCCGCGATGCCGCGCGCCTTGGCGACTTCGTGCAGATAGGCGCCGACCTGCCATGCCCGGTCGGCGTCGAATCGTGGGAACACCAGCGCGTGTTCCTGAGCGGTAATCACCTGCAGATCGTGAGCGATGTCCATGAGGTTCGAGCAAGGAAAGAGTTGGAGCGTGCGCCGGCGATGAAGGCCTGGGCGGCGCCGCGCGAAAGAGAACCCGATTCTAGCGCAGCCCCTTGCGACGGCCTGCCCGCATGCGACGCCACCCGTGCGCACCGCGACTTCGAAGCGCGCCACAGACTGGCCGCCAGCGGCGCGCACGCACGATTGAAGCCGGCTCTTAAATAGCTATTGCACGGCCATCCGCATTGTTCTATAATCTTTTCTTCGACGGACGCGGGGTGGAGCAGTCTGGCAGCTCGTCGGGCTCATAACCCGAAGGTCGTAGGTTCAAATCCTACCCCCGCAACCAAGTGTCTCGAAACGTCGAAAACAACATTGAAGGCTTGCCCAACCGGCAGGCCTTTTTTGTTTTCCCCCGCCACTTCGTCGCGTTTCGTCCCGATGTTTCTTCACGGTGCCGCGCTCGGCACCGCATCGCCAACCCGGCCATCGCCGAGGTCAGAAAACCCCCGTCCCGGTGATAAACTCCTATCACCCTTTCTCGTCCCCTTCCTATGAAATTCTGTTCTGTCTGCGGCCAGGGCGTCAGCCTGAGCATTCCGCCGGGCGACAACCGCGAGCGCTTCGTCTGCGGCAGTTGCGGCACGGTGCACTATCAGAATCCGCGCAACGTGGTCGGCACCGTCCCGGTGTGGGACGACAAGGTGCTGCTGTGCCGTCGCGCGATCGAACCGCGCTACGGCTACTGGACGCTGCCGGCAGGCTTCATGGAAATGGGTGAAACCACGGCCGAGGCCGCCTCGCGCGAAACGCTGGAAGAAGCCGGCGCGCGCGTCGAGGTGCAGAACCTGTTCTCGCTGCTGAACGTGCCGCACGTGCATCAGGTGCATCTGTTCTACATGGCGCGGCTGCTCGACCTCGACATCGCCGCCGGCGAGGAAAGTCTCGAAGTGCAACTCTTCGAGGAACACGAAATTCCGTGGGACGAGATCGCCTTTCCCACCGTCGGCCAGACCCTGCGTTTCTTCTTCGCCGACCGCGCCGCCGGCAGCTTCGGCCTGCACACGGGCGACATCTTCCGCTCGCTGCGCGAAGGTTGAGCGGCGCGCATGGTTCCCTGGCTCGGACCTGACGATCCGTTCCCGCCCGTCGAGCGCGCGCTCGGCGCGTCGAGCGGCGCACCGGGCCTGCTTGCCGCGAGCGGCGACCTGCTGCCGTCGCGCCTCATCGACGCCTACCGGCGCGGCATCTTCCCTTGGTACTCCGACGGTCAACCCGTGTTGTGGTGGAGCCCCGATCCCCGCATGGTGCTCGTCCCCGCCGAATTCAAGGTATCGCCGTCGCTGCGCAAGACGCTCAAGCGGGTGTTGCGCGACGACGCCTGGGAGATTCGCGTCGACCATGATTTCGCCGCCGTCATGCGCGCGTGCGCGCAGGCGCCGCGACGCGGACAGCGCGGCACCTGGATCACCGCGGACGTGGTCGAGGCGTATTCGTCGCTGCATCGGATCGGTGATGCGCACAGCATCGAAACGTGGTTCGAGGGCAAGCGCGTGGGTGGTTTGTACGGCGTGTCGTTCGGCAAGATGTTCTTCGGCGAATCGATGTTCGCGGACGTCACCGATGCGTCGAAAATGGCGCTGGCCGCGCTTGTCGGGCACTTGCGCCGTCACGAAATAGAAATGATAGACTGCCAGCAGAACACGTCGCATCTGGCGTCGCTCGGCGGTCGCGAGATAGCGCGCAAGGCGTTCATCGCGCATGTTCGCGCGGCTGTTGAGGCACCGCCGATTCCATGGCGTTTCGACAAGACCGCGCTGCTCGATGTGCTCGCGCGAGCGGCGTAGGAAGATCAGGCCGAATCCGGATTCGCCGCCCATCGAGCCGCGGGTCACGAGCCGCGGGTCGTCAACCGCAAGGCGCCGGGTTTGCATCACAGAGACGCTTCGAGAGCTGCCAACGTGACTCATCCCAACGAGCTGCCTCTTTCCCCGCTTTCGGCGCTGCAATTTTATGCAACGGCGCCTTATCCCTGCAGTTATCTGGATGGGCGCATCGCGCGCTCGCAAGTCGCCACGCCCAGTCACCTGATCAACTCCGACGTCTACACCGACCTCGTCAAGGCGGGCTTCCGGCGCTCGGGCGTGTTCACCTACCGCCCCTATTGCGACGGTTGCCGCGCATGCGTGCCGGTGCGCGTGCCGGTCGACCGGTTCGAGCCGAACCGCACGCAACGGCGGGTCTGGAAAAAGCATGGCGAGATGGTCGCCACCGTCGCGCCGCTCCATTACGACGAAGAGCATTACGCGCTCTATATGCGCTATCAGTCGGCGCGGCATGCGGGCGGCGGCATGGATCGCGACAGCCGCGATCAATACGAGCAGTTCCTGCTGCAAAGCCGGATCAACTCGCGGCTGGTCGAATTCCGCGGGCCGCTGCCGAATCAACCGGACGCGCCCGGCATCCTGCGCATGATCAGCATGATCGACATTCTCGGCGACGGACTCTCGTCCGTGTACACGTTCTTCGAGCCGGGACTGCCGCACACCAGCTTCGGCACCTACAACATCTACTGGCAGATCGAGCAGGCGCGCAGCCTGAAGCTGCCCTACGTGTACCTCGGCTACTGGATTCGCGAGAGTCCGAAGATGGCGTACAAAGCGAATTTCCGGCCGCTCGAAGGCTTGATCGACGGCGCGTGGCGAGTGCTCGACCCGAACGGCGTCGATCTGCCGCCGGTCGATCTGGCGATTCACGGCAGGCGCGGCGGACCGCTCAGGCCTTGACCGTCTGGTGGCACGCCGGGCTCGCGAATACGTTCGCAAGCCGCCCGGCCCCTGCGCCATGCGAGCGACGGCTACCGCACTACTTTCGCCACCCACCGGCCAGGCAATGAAACGGCGCGCGCCCGCTTTCCAACGCGTCTCCCTGAAACCCCAAAGCCGGTAAAATAGCGGGTTCCCATTTTCCGGCCGCCCGGCTTCGTCCCGTGTTCAGTTCCCTCTACCCGCTCGTACGCGCCCAACTCTTTCGCATGGACGCGGAAGACGCTCATCACCTCACCTTGCGTATGCTCGGCGCGGCCGGCCGCGCCGGCCTCGCCGGCGTCCTCGCGCCGCACGTGCCGGATGCGCCGCGCACCGTGATGGGCCTGACGTTCCGCAATCCGGTCGGGCTCGCCGCGGGGCTCGACAAGGACGGCGCGTGCATCGACGGCCTGGCCGCGCTCGGCTTCGGCTTCATCGAGGTCGGCACGGTGACGCCGCACGCGCAGCCGGGCAATCCGCGTCCGCGCATGTTTCGTCTACCGCAGGCGAACGCCGTGATCAACCGGATGGGTTTCAACAACGCGGGCGTCGACCAGTTCGTGAAGAACGTGCAGGCCGCGCGCTATCGCGGCATTCTCGGGCTGAACATCGGCAAGAACGCCGACACGCCGATCGAGCGCGCCGCCGACGACTATCTGTACTGCCTCGAACGCGTGTACCCGTTCGCGAGCTACGTGACGGTCAACATCTCGTCGCCGAACACGAAGAACCTGCGCCAGTTGCAAGGCGCGGGCGAACTCGACGCGCTGCTCGCGGCGCTCAAGGACAAGCAGCAGCGTCTCGCCGACATGCACGGCAAGCTCGTGCCGCTCGCGCTGAAGATCGCGCCGGACCTCGACGACGAACAGGTGAAGTCGATCGCCGACACGCTCTTGCGCCACCGCTTCGAAGGCGTGATCGCGACCAACACCACGCTCTCGCGCACGGCGGTCGCCGGCATGCAATACGGCGACGAGGCCGGCGGCCTGTCGGGCAAGCCGGTGTTCGACGCGTCGAACGAAGTGATCCGCAAGCTGCGCGCCGAACTCGGCGAGACCGTGCCGATCATCGGCGTCGGCGGAATTTTCTCGGGCGACGACGCGCGCGCGAAGATCGCGGCGGGAGCCTCGCTGGTGCAGCTCTATACCGGCTTCATCTATCGCGGGCCGGCGCTGGTGGGCGAATGCGTGCGTGCGCTGCGTCAGTAATATAGGCATGAACAAACGGTATTTTGGTTTCGATAGTCTGCTTTGTTAAGCTTTCGTCTGCTAAAACGCCAGGCGAACAAAAAAGGAACACGATGAAATTTGGCTTGCTGAAAAAGGTTGTCGTCGCCGGTCTGATCGGCGCGTCGTTCACCGCCGTCACTTCCGTCACCGCGCACGCGGAGGATCTGTTCGATCAGGTCAAGCAACGCGGCACGCTGCGCGTCGGTCTCGAGGGCACCTTCCCGCCGTTCAATTCAAAGGCGCCGTCGGGCGAACTGGTCGGCTACGACGTCGATATCGCCAGGGCGGTGGCGGCGAAACTCGGCGTGAAGCCGGAATTCGTCACGACCGAATGGAGCGGCATCATCGCCGGTCTGCAGGCGGGCAAGTTCGACGTGATCGTCAACCAGGTCGGCATTACCGACCCGCGCAAGCAGGCGCTCGACTTTTCGCCGGCCTACACGTACTCGGCCGCGCAACTGATCCAGCGCAAGGACGACTCGCGCCAGTTCAAATCGCTCGACGAACTGAAGGGCAAGAAGCTCGGCGTCGGTCTGGGCACCAACTACATGGACATGGCGAAGTCGGTGCCGGGCATCGACGTGAAGACGTACCCGGGCGCGCCCGAATACCTGCGTGATCTGGCCGCCGGCCGGCTGGACGCGGCGCTCAACGACCGCCTGATGCTCGCGTATCTGCTGAAGAACTCGCAACTGCCGCTGCGCACGGGCGCAACCCTCGGCGCGGGCAACCCGTCGGGCATTCCGTTCAAAAAGGGCAATCCGAAGTTCGCCAAGGCGATCGACGAAGCAATGATCCAGCTCGAAGCGGACGGCACGTTCTCGAAGATCTCGGACAAGTGGTTCGGCATCGACGTCAGCAAGCCGATCAAGTAACGGGCGCGAGGTAAACCGAAGGGCGGCATCGGCGATGGTGCCGCCCTTCGCTTTTGTGTCGTGTGGTTTTGCTTGCGGTCCACGTTGCGTATCAACGGCGCTTCGCCCCCTGCCCAAGTTTATGATGTGCGCTTTGCGCGCCAACCCGACTTCCGCTCATGTCCATCACTTCCCTGCTGGTCCAATCGCTTCCCGTGCTCGCGCAGGGCGCTGTCCTGACGGTCAAGTTCGCGGTTCTGTCGATGTTCTTCGGCCTGCTTGCCGGCGCCGTGCTCGCCTTGATGGGCGTGAGCCACAACCGCGTGCTCAACTGGCTCGCGCGCCTCTACGTGAGCGTGATGCGCGGCACGCCGCTGCTCGTGCAGATTTTCGTGATCTATTACGGCTTGCCGAGTTTCGGCATTTCACTCGACCCCACGCCGGCCGGCGTGATCGCATTGTCGGCGAACGTGGCGGCGTATCTGTCGGAGAGCATGCGCGGTGCGATCCTCGGCATTCACAACGGCCAGTGGCTCGCCGCCTACAGCCTCGGACTCTCGCGCCGTCAGACGCTGCGCTATGTGGTCGCGCCGCAAGCCTTGCGCATTGCCGTGCCGAGTTTGTCGAACAGCTTGATCAGCCTGATCAAGGACACCTCGCTGGTATCGGTGATTACCGTGACCGAACTGCTGCGCAGCGCGCAGGAAATCATCGCGTCGACCTATCAGCCGCTGCCGCTGTATCTTGCGGCCGCCGCGATTTATTGGGTGTTGTGCCAGCTACTCGAATGGGTGCAGCGCTGGTACGAGCGGCGCCTCGCGCTGCCCTCGCGCCACTGAGCGAGGCTCGCGTCGGCTAGCGGCTCACTCATGCTTCGCTAACGGCTCGCCATGGGCGACACCGGGTCCAGCGGCGCGCCGAAGCGCTCGAAGCGCGGCGCGTAGTAGCGATCCGGGTCGAGCGAGAACGCCACGCGGCGCGTGCGGCCCATCAACTCCTTGCGCGGAAAGAAACCGAAGTAACGCGAATCGGCGCTGTTGTCGCGATTGTCGCCGAGCATCAGATATTCGCCCGGCGGCACGATCACCGGCCCGAACGAGTCGCGCGGACTCGGCGCATTCGGCGCGAGCCGCACGGTATGCGCGACGCCCTCGAAGCGTTCGGTCAGATAGTCGCCGGGCGAAGCGGTGTCGCCAGGCAACGGCTTTAGTTTCAGCGGCTGATAATCGGCGCGCACGCCGTTCACATACAGCACGTTGTCGCGCATCGCGACGCTGTCGCCGGGCAAGCCGATCAGCCGCTTGACGATCAAGTCATGCGCCGCCGACGAATCGATCGTGACGATATCGCCGCGCTGCGGCTCGTGCAGATGCGCGATCGCGATATGCGTGAGCGGCACGCGCAGATCGTAGGCCATCTTGTCGACGAAGATCCGGTCGCCTTCGCGGATCGTCGGCAGCATCGAGCCGCTCGGCACGCTATTCCAGTCGGCCACGGCGCTGCGAAACAGCACCATCAGGAAGAGAAACGCGACAAGACTCTTGTTGTCGCGCCAAAGTTTTCCGAGCATGCGCATCGTGGACGGCTCCCATGGAAGAGGTTCGAAAGCTGCGGACATGCGGACGATTCTTGCGCCTCGCATGCGCGCGCAAATCGTATCACCGCTAACCTTCACTTGCCCTTCACTTGCCCTTAACGCGCCCCTCACTCTCCCGCGAACCTGAGCCCCAGCGCGGCGCGCGCGGCATCGGCCATGGCGATCATCCGCAGCGAGGTGGCATGCGGCATCACCGGACTCTCCAGTTGCCCGGCACGAATCAGCTCGCAGAAATGCGCGGTCTCATAGTTCAGGCCGCCGCCTTCGAACGGCTCGTCGAGTTCGACCACATGAGCGTCGGCGTAACGGATCGTCGCGCGCGACGGATTCCACCAGGGCTCGTGAATCGTCACATGCCCGCCTTTTGCCATCAACAGCGCATCGCCCTTGCCGTGCAGATCGAGGCCGCAGAACAGTTGCGCGATGCCGCGCTCATGCCGGCTGTTCAGGCTCGCGAAGGTATCGACGCCGGTCGGGCCGAGCCGTCCGAGCGTCTGCACCTCATGAGGCGCGCCGAGCCAGTCGACGGCGAGAAACATTTCGTAGACGCCGATGTCGAGCAGCGCGCCGCCCGCATGCTCGAACGACAGCGACGGATGATCGTCCGGCACGCCCGGCACCGAACAGCCGGCGCGCACGAGCCCCACCTCGCCGATCGGTTCGGCGGCGAGCTGCGCGCGCAGCTTTTGGTAGAGCGGATAGAACGGCGGCTTCATGGCTTCCATGAAGAGCCGTTGCGCGGCGCGCGCGGCATCGAGCACGCGCTCGAGTTGCGGCTGATTGATGGCGGCGGGTTTCTCGCACAGCACATGCAGGCCCGCTTCGAGCGCGGCGACCGCGTAGTCGGCGTGGCTGTCCTGGATGGTGGCGATATAGAGCGCGTCGATACCGCTCGCGAGCAGCGCGTCGAAACTCGCGCACGCCTCGCCGCCGAATTCCGCGGCGAAGGCCGCGGCCGGTTCGGCGCGGCGCGACCACAGCGCGGTGAGCGACGCCTGCGGCACATGAGCGAGGCTTTGAGCAAAACGGCGGGCAATGCGGCCCGTGCCGACGATTCCCCAGCGAATCACGTCGTTCGCGAGGGTTTCCTGCGGTGGGTTTGTCATCGTTCCTTCGAATCCGTGCAGTTCAGAACAGGCGCTATTGTCGCGCACGTCGCCCACGTCGCGCACTTTCGCGCGCGCCCATGAGCGCACCGTCCGTCATGCAAGGTCTCTTAGGAAAGAAGCCGGCGTGCCGCGGCGTTCAGCCACGCACCGGCGGTGGTTCGGAAAGCGTGCTGCCCATCTCTTCCGCGGTGTGGTCGATCATGGCGAGCGACGCGGCTTCCGCTGCTTTGGGATCGCGCCGTTCGATCGCCTCGACCACGCGTTGACGCGCACTCACCGCGCCTTCCCATGCGCCTTCCTTCTGGTTGACGATCGGATTGACCGTCGACAGCGCGCCGCGAATGATCGCGGCCATCTGCTTGAAGAACTGATTGCCGCTCGCGATCACGATGCGGGTGTGGAACAGCTCGTCGGCTTCCTGATAGCCGGGCTCGTTCGGGCGGATCGCGCGGAACGCCTCGAACGCCTCGCGCAGCGCCGCGATGTCCGCCGCGCTGCCGCGCGCGGCCGCCTGCGCCGACGCACGCGGTTCGATCAGGCTGCGAAACTCGATCACGTCGCGCACGAACAGCGGATCGGGCTTCGCGCGAAAACGCCAGCTCACGACGTCCTCGTCGATCATGCGCCAGTCGCTCATCGGCCGGATGCGCGTGCCGATCTTCGGCCGCACGTCCAGCATGTCGCGCGCGAGCAGCATCGACAGCGCCTCGCGCATGACGGTGCGGCTGACGTCGAACTCTTTCGACAGCACATCCTGCGGCGGCAGAATGGCGCCGTATTTCTCCTCGACGATCCCTGTGACGAGTCCATCCATCACCTTGCTGACCAACGATCGATCCTTGTTTGCCTGATCCATGACGACTCTCCCCGAAGCGGTGTTGATCCCCGCGTAGCCTGTTGATAAAACGGCCCTTATGTTTCTTCTATATCGACATCGTTATGCTCTTTCGATACGTTGCTAGCTTCAAAACGGTTGCGCCAGTTGGGGGACTTCCTGACAGGGTTATCCCTCTGAAGAATTGTTTCTTCTGTGTAACGCCGGACCTTTTGACGGACCTTAAGCTTGCGTATCAAGCGTGCCTGCTTCGAACTACTTGCATCGTGCGAAGACGCACGCAATCGGATGAATTGTCTGACCCATGAGCGAATGGCGGCTAGGGGCAGGCCGAAAAAGACTTACGGATCGGACAGCGCGCGGCGCTGAGTTCTGTCGATCCCCATGATTCAGATCGTGTGGTGGAAGGTGTGATCGGCCTTCGCCCCATCACAACAGTTCGACGGTGTCGATGTCCGCCGCGCCGCCGCGCTCGCGCGGCCGCGTGCCGAAGCGCAGCGGGTTGCCGCGCAACTGGCGCGTCAGAACGATGAACGGCACGCCATGCGCGAGGTACGGCCCCTCGGTCTTGCGAAAGCCGAATTGCTCATAGAAGTCGCGCAAGCCGAGCGGCGCCTTCACGCGCGCGGCGTGGCCGGGCCAACGCTCGGCGATCGTCTGCAGCACGCGCTCCATCAGCCGTTCGGCGGTGCCGTCGCCACGCCGCAGCGGGCTCGTCAGTACTTTGTCGATGGTGATGTCCGGATCTTCGGCGTCGCCTGGTTGCAGGCGTGCATAGGCGAGGATCGGCATGGATCGCGTCATGTCGTCCGCCGCGAACACATGCAACGCGTGTTCGTCACGAGCGTCGGCGTCGAGACAAACGTGCGCCTGTTCGACGACGAACACCGCGCTACGCGCCCGCAGGATGAGATACAACTCGCGTGCCGAAAGCTGCTCGAATTCCAGCGTTTTCCAGTTCATCACGTTCCCTTGCGGTCAATGAGTTCAGCGACACGGGCCTTCGCGCGTCGGTCCGTTGTCATGGCTACACGGTACGTCCGCCATAGGCGTGTTTCCGTGCGGCATCGCACCGACGTTCGGCTTCGACACTTCGTCTAATACAAGGCATCGTGCGCGGCCTCGCGACAGCCTCGGCACCGGACTCCACGCACAGCAAAACGCGGCGACGAGGCGCGCCTTGTCCGAGCGATGCGCAGTAATGGCGTCAGCCGCCTCGATAAGCACCCATGCACGCCCAGGCGTCAGAAACGATCCGATGTGTTCGTTAGACGCCTGCCCGATTCGAGGCCGTTGAAAACGACACGGGCCACCCGCCATGAATAACGCATCGCGACGCATCCTTTTCGAACCGGCCGGTTTATCCTCGCTCGCGACGGCGCCCGCTCAACGCGGCACGCCCGCGCCTGAAACCCGGCCGCGCCAGCACGCGCCGCACGCATTGCATCAAGGCGAGCGCGTATGGCAGGAGACCCATTGCTACGTCGATTTGTGGATCGAACTGCTGCACGGCTTCGGACTCGAGCCGCGCGCGGCGTTCGGCTTCACCGTCACGCAGGATTTCGAAGGCGACCAGTTCACGTTCATCAAATTTCCGCTCGATGATCTCGACCGGCTCTACGGCACCCAGGTACAGGAGCTGGCCATCTACGATTCGCTCGAGGCGCGCGTGCTCGCGCAAACCTCGCGCGGCCATACGGTGCTCGTGGACGTGGACGGCTACTACCTGCCGAACACGCGCGCCACGTCGTACCGGCGCGAGCATTCGAAAACCATCGTGGGCATCGATTTCGTCGACCCCGCCGCGCGCCGCCTCGGCTATTTTCACAACACCGGCTATCACCGGCTGGACGGCGACGACTACGACGGCGTGTTCCGCAAGCTGCCGCAATTCGCGCAGCAGCCCGATCTGCTGCTTCCTTATGTGGAGTTCGCCAAGGAGGCGCGCCCCGCACTGGAAGGCACCGCGCTCGCGGACGCGTCGGCGGAATCGTTGTGCGCCCATCTGCGCCGCCGGCCGCTCGCCAATCCGATTTCGCAATGGCGTGCCGCGTTTCCCGCGCATCTCGAGACGTTGCTCGAACGCGGCGAGGCGTTCTTCCATCCGTACTCGTTCAATCTGACGCGACAACTCGGCGCGAACTTCGAGTTTCTCTCGAAGTATCTGCTGTGGCTGACCGCACAGGGCTTCGACATTCCGGCATCGATTCCGGCGGCGGCGCAGAGCATCGCGTCGGAGTCGATGGCGATGCAGTTCCGGCTCCTGCGCGCGATCGCACGCGCACGCCGCGACCTGTGCGAGGACTGCTTCGACGAACTAGAAAGCGCGTATGAAAAGACGCTGCCGCCGCTCGCCGCGCTGGTGTTGTGACGCGCCGTCTCGCGCTCGGGGCTTGAGCGATGCCACAGGGCCGACTTGGAAGCGCGCGGCACGGCCTCGCGCGAGCGCGGCAACCCATCCAGGCCATTCGGGCCGTCGATGGCCTCAACGCCCTCGATATTCGTCTGCTCGACAGGCGCGCGCAAACGTTTCACGCGCGGTTCGAACCCGTCTGTCTACGCGACGGCGGCGTGGAGTGTCCGGCGCCGAATCGCTCCTGCGTCGTGCCGTTTGTTTCCTCCATTTCCTCTCGTTCCCGAACGATTCATTGCGCACGCAACCGACCGCGCGTTTAACGCGGACGCAACATGCGCGGCGCCCCCGGCGAAGTGCGCGCGGTCAATGCGTTATCCGCCACGCTTCAGGGTTAAATGTCCGACGCATCCGGGTATGCGGTCGCGACCTGCCTAATACCTGGCGCCACACGCAGCCCCCTGTCTGGACTGCGGAGTCACTGTTGGTTTTTTCACGACTTCCGAGCCGTCAAAAAGACGATCCGTACGACAGCGCACGCAGTGTACTGAACACATCTGAATCAATTCCGGCACATCCCGGACGCGCCTTCACCACGCCCATCCAGAGGCCATTGCCGCCGCGAGACGGCTCGCTTGAAGCCGCGCCCGAGCGCATCTAAGCCAGTCCGATCAAGGACTTGGCTCGAAGAACCCCGCCCCGCGAGGCGTCGGCGCGCGAGGTCGGCGCTGTACAGAATTGAAACAAAAAGACACGTTTGGCTTCGCGCATCGCTAAGGCTATGTTCGTTGTGCCGCACCAGCACTCACTTTTCCGATCATTGGCACGCTCCTCGCTAAGAACAAAGCGCAACACAGCATGCCGCGAACGACAACAACTGCGGCTGCGTATCAGGCCAAGACGGGGCCGATCCTGTTCATCCTCTTCGTTGCTCGCGGGGCAGCGCTGTTTTAAAGGATGCAGGCGTCGGATCAAAAAACAAGGAAGCCGCGGCACGCGGCTTCCACGCGAGGACCGATCATGTTGACACTCCAATCAGATCTGCACGGCAACCATTTGCTCGGTGCATTACCGTCGCACGAATGGCAAGCGCTGGCTCCGCATCTCGAACTGGTTCATCTGCGTACGGAGCAACTGCTGTGCGACTCCGGTCAACGCATTCATCACGTCTACTTCCCCACCACCGCGATCATCTCCATGCTCTCGACGATGGAAGACGGCAGCTCGGTGGAAATCGCCGCAGTCGGCCGCGAGGGCATGACCGGCGTACCGGTGCTCACGGGCGGCGAAACCATGCCGAACCGCGTGCAGGTGCAATGCGCCGGCTTCGCGTATCGCATGAACGCGCAGGCGCTCAAGCAGCAATTTGCCCGCTCCGATTTTCTGCGCCGCCTGATGCTGCTGTACATGCACGCGCTGCTCACGCAAGTCGCGCAGACCGCGGCCTGCAATCGCCACCATGCGCTGAACAAACAGTTGTGCCGCTGGCTGCTGATCGAAGTGGACCGGGTGGCGTCGAACGATCTGACGGTCACGCAGCAACTGATCGCCGACATGCTCGGCGTACGCCGCGAGGGCATCACCGAAGCGGCCGGCAAGTTGCACGACGAAGGGCTGATCCATCACAGCCGCGGCCATATCAAGGTGCTCGACCGCAAGGGACTCGAAGCGCGCGCATGCGAATGCTATGGCCTCGTCAAGCGCGAATTCGACCGCCTTTTGCCGCGCTTGCGCCAGGCCGAGGCCGTCGAGTAAGCGTTGAATCATTCGACTCCCGCGCTGGGTCGACCAGGTTCAGGAATACCGCGCGATGCCTCGACGCGCGCTTCGTGGTCGCGCGAGGCGGGTTCGCTCCCACGATGCGCATTGCGAGGCCCGCCACCCTGTGCGGCGGCTTTGCCGGCCACAACGCATTCCGACCATGCCACTACGCGAACCGCTGGTGAAAGTCTCCGTGATCGTGCCGACGTACCGGCGCACCGCCGACCTCGCGCGCTGCCTCGCGGCGCTCGACGCGCAGGAGCGCCGCGCCGACGAGGTGATCGTGGTCGTGCGTCACGACGATTACGCGACGCTCGACTGGCTGCGCACGCGTGACGCGACGCGCCCCGACCCGCGCCGCTGGATCGTGCTGGTGCGCAACCCGGGCGTGGTCGCCGCGTACAACCTCGGCATCGAAAGCGCGAGCAGCGACGTGCTCTGCTTCACCGACGACGACGCCGCACCGCATCCCGACTGGGTCGCGCGCATCGCACGCGCCTTCGAAAACGATCCGGCGCTGGGCGGCCTCGGCGGACGCGACATCGTGCATGAACGCAACGGCATTCCGCAGGGACAGAAGCCCTGCGTGGGCCTCGTGCGCTGGTATGGCCGGACCATCGGCAATCACCATATCGGCCACGGCAAGGCGCGCAAGGTTCAGGTGCTCAAGGGCGTGAACATGGCGTTTCGCCGCGAGGCGATCGGCGCGCTGCGCTTCGACTCGCGCTTGCGCGGCACCGGCGCGCAGGCTCACTGCGAGATGGCCTTCAGTCTGGACGTGCAGCGGCGCGGCTGGACGCTGATCTACGACCCGTCGCTGCTGGTCGAGCATTTTCCCGCGCAGCGCAGCGATGACGATCAACACTTCACATTCAACGACGCGGCTTTCTATAACGCGTCATTCAATCTCCGGCTCATCATGTGCGAATACCTGACGCCGCACGGCAAATGGGCCTTCGTCGTTTACTCGACGCTGATCGGCGATCGCGCGGACCCGGGGTTCCTGCGCGCATTGTCGTTGGCATTCGAGCGCGGCGGCGTGGCGCTTGCGCTTCGCAAATGGCGAGTGGGCCTACGCGCAATGCGCGGGGCATGGCAGGAGGCGGCGCGCTGAGCGAACCGACGCGCGGCCTCACACGCGGCCTCACAAAAAGAGGCAAGGCCGCTGCGCGTATGTGGACGCCTATCCCACCGGCGACCGGTTCGATACGCCCATGCCGCGATAAAGCGCGTCAACGCATCACGACGAAATACCGCGCAAAAAAGGGGCTGCGCCGTAACCAGGCGCCGCTCTCTTTTCCGTCGACACCGCACGCGGCGCAAGGCTCGCACGGCGCCGCTCTTACAGAAACGCGCTGACGTCGGTACGGAAACGCTGCGCCAACGCCTTCGCCACCTTTTTGCTGATGGCGCGCCGGCCTGCGAGAATGTCGCTCACCACGGTGGGCGACGCGATGCCGATCAGGTCCTTCTGCTTGAGGCCGTGCGTTTCCAGCAGATGCCGCAACACCTCGCGCGGCTCCGCTTTCGGGATCATCACGTTGTGCGCTTCCCAGCTTTCGATCAGGTCGGTGACGATCGCGAACAGATCGGCAAGCGGATCCTCTTCGTTGCCGTTCAGATGGTCGGCCAGCGAGTTGGCGAGCCGCACCATCTTCTGGTAGTCCTCTTCGTTGCGAATGGGCGTGATCGGCAACTGGGTTTGCAGCGCAGTCCAGGTTTGCGCGATGTCGGGAAAAGCTCCCGGGAGGCGATCGGCGTTCATGAGTTTAGATTCTTCCTCGTCCAAAGGTCGTATTCCGCATGCGTCAGTACATGACGAACGAATAACGACTGCCTGTTGTAGTGAATCGCCGCGACGATGCGGAACCGGTTGCCGCCTACGTTAAAAACCGTGTATTGCGGCGGCACGTAATCCACGCCGGCGAACGTCTGCTTCAGGTCGTTATAGCCATACGCGAGACAAGCCTGCGCCAGTGAGTACCACGTCAATAGCGCACCGCGCGCCCCCGGATGTCTGTTTGTAAAGTCCAGCAACGCTTTCTTCGAAATGACCCGCATCGTATTTCCTCGCACGCATTCGCGCACTGAACATGCGCGATCTGCCTCAAGGCTAAACGCAGCGGAGGGGTGCCGATAGCTAGCCGGATGGCATAGCCAAGGCACCCGGATACGACCCACAGCGGTATGACGAAAACCATTTTATTCGCAAACTGCGAAGTTCGCAACCCGCGAATAAAGAGACGAACTACCTCTTCTTCTATTGATGCCAAACCACGCGAGACCGCAGACGAGCGCGTCAACGTCCCCAACTGCTTTCCCGCGCCGGCTCGCCTGGCCAGGCAATATCCGCGATGGCCACCGGTTCAATGCGCTCCACGAGGCCGATCCGCCGACGCCGGCCGCGCGCCGCGATCGTGCGCGTGACTTCCGCCATGAAGGCGCGGCGAAACACCGCCGGCGAAAAGCGCTCGGCATTCGCGCGGCAGGCCGCCGGCGTGATCTGCTCGCGCAGCCGTTCGAAGCGCCCGATTGCGTCGAGCATCGACACGACCGTTTGGCGCGCGAAATAGACGCCCGTGGGATGCGCGTCGCCCACCGGCACCACCGTTTCGAGCGCCCCACCCTTGCCGAATGCGATGACCGGCGTGCCGCATGCCTGCGCTTGCAGCGCGAGGAGGTCGAAGTCTTCCTCGGCGGCCAGCACGAAGGCTCGCGCGCGTTGCAGATAATCCTTGAGAACGTCGAACGGCTGAGGGCCGAGAATCGTCACGTTCGGAGCGGCCCTGGCACGAATCGCCGCCATCTCCGGGCCCTCGCCGATCACGATCAACGAACGGTGCGGCGTCGCATTGAAGGCCTCGACGATCAGTTCGATGCGCTGATACGGCATATTCCGCGAGGCGGCCAGATAGAAGTCTTCCTTGTCCGTGCACAGTTCGAATTCGCCTGCGTCGACGGGCGGCGGAATCACGGCCGCATCGCGCCGGTAAGTTTTCATCATGCACCGCGCGACGAAATGCGAGTTCGCGATCAGACGGTCGACGCTGTTCGCCGAATTCGCATCCCAGCCGCGCAGATAATGAAGCAGCATGCGCGCGACCCAGGACTTCGGTCCGCGCGTCAGATTGGCCTCGCGCAGATACTGATGTTGCAGGTCCCACGCGTAGCGCATCGGCGAATGCACGTAGCTCACGTGCGTCTGATGCGGGCGAACCCGCACACCCTTGGCGACCGCATGGGAACTCGTGATGATGAGATCGTAGCCGGACAAATCGAACTGTTCGACGGCGAGCGGCATCAACGGCAAATACGCGCGATAACGGCGCCGCGCAAACGGCAGGCGTTGGATGAAGGAGGTCGTGACAGCTTTGCCGCCGAGCGGCCGGCGGTCTTCGAGGAAATCGACGAGAGTGAAAATATCCGCGTCGGGAAAGCACTCGACGATCTGTTCGAGGACCTTCTCCGCGCCGCCTGGTGCGACCAGCCAGTCGTGCACGATCGCCACTCTCATGACATCCCACCTTTAGATAAGCGCCCCATGGCCATTGCAACGAGTGTATGGGGCACACCGTTTGCTGTGCGTGCGCGTGCCCACATTCAACGCACGACAGCACGCGAATAATGAAGACCCGCGCTTAGCCTCTTGCGAATCTGCATCCCGCTGCTTCGCGTTCCTATGCGGCCGATGATCGATGCCTCGTCATTTGCCCGCTCCTCGCTGATGGTTCGGCGGGCGCTGATTGATCCAACGCGGCCTTTCCTTCGCCGATCTCCAGCGCAACAGCGCCGACGCGCGTATGCGCTGCCGTGTCTGCAGCAGTTCAGGCGAATGATCGTCGAAGGAATGGCGGCACGCCCGGTGATCGCCGCGGCCGCCACAGGCGTGACCGGGATTGCGCGGCGGCGGAGCAATGGCTGGCTGGCGAAACCGGAGATGGGGTCGCGCTGGCCGACGCGATCGGCGCATTGCGCGCCGCGCAGGCGCTTGCGAACGCGCAAACGGAATTTTCGGTGGATCGGTGTTTGCAACGGATGATGCAAGCGCATCGGACTGGTCGCGAGCTAGTGCGAGTCGTTGCAACGGGGTGCGGGTAGAACTTTTGCGGGTAGAACTCTTAAAGCGGCTCTTGAAGCGGCTTCAAAAGCCGCTCGTTGAAGCGGGCTTGCCGAAACCGGCCCGCATGCGGCGACAAGAGACGAGCGCGTACGCTCAGGTCCTGCTGAACTCGATCGTCTCGACGCCGCTATCGGAGCCGAGCAGGCACAGATTCGCGCCACGGCCCGCGAAGAGCCCCACCGTCACCACGCCGGGCCATGCGTTCACATGCATTTCCAGCGTGCGCGGATCGCTGATGCGCAATCCCTTCACGTCGATGATCTCGTTGCCGTTGTCGGTGATGAACGGCACGCCTTCTTTCGTGACGCGCACGATCGGCACGCCGCCGAGCGCCGTGACGCGCCGGCCGATGGAGGTCCGCGCCATCGGCACCACTTCGATCGGCAGCGGAAAATTGCCGAGCGTCTCGACGAGCTTGCTTGCGTCCGCGATGCAGACGAACACGTCCGACACCGAGGCGACGATTTTCTCGCGCGTCAGCGCGCCGCCGCCACCCTTGATCATCGCGCCGCTGTGGTCGATTTCGTCGGCGCCGTCCACGTAGACCGGCAGCGAGTCGATTTCGTTGAGATCGAGCACCTTGATGCCGTGCGATTGCAAGCGCGCGGTGGTGGCGAGCGAACTCGACACCGCGCCGCGATAGCGTGCCTTGCTGGCGGCCAGCGCGTCGATGAAACAGTTCGCGGTGGAGCCGGTGCCGACGCCGATCACCGCGCCTTCGGGCACGTTGGCGTTCACATAATCGGCGGCGGCCTGGCCGACCAGTTGCTTGAGTTCGTCTTGGGTCATGGGGAATGCTGGCGAGCAGTAAAAACGGCTAGTTTACCGGAGCGGCACATGAGCGCCGCCTGCAATCACTTCTTCACCGACCGCTGCCGCACCGCTTCGAACAGGCACACGCCGCTCGCGACGGAGACGTTCAGGCTTTCGACGGTGCCCGCCATCGGAATCTGCATCACCACATCGCAGGTATCGCGCGTGAGGCGGCGCACGCCCTCGCCTTCGGCGCCCATCACCAGAGCCACCGGACCGTCGAGCTCGGTGTCGTAGAGGCTCCTGGTGGCCTCGCCGGCCGTGCCGACGATCCACACGCCCGCGTCCTTCAATTCACGCAGCGCGCGCGCCAGATTCGTGACGGTGATGTACGGCACGGTGTCGGCCGCTCCGCTCGCCACCTTGGCGGCCGTTGCGTTCAAACCCACCGCGCGGTCGCGCGGCGCGATCACCGCGTGCGCGCCGGCCGCGTCGGCGACCCGCAGGCACGCGCCGAGATTGTGCGGATCGGTCACGCCGTCCAGCACCAGCAGCAACGGCGAACCGTTGATGCCGTCGAGCAGTTCGGCCAGGTTCTGCGCGAGCGGCATGTCGCTCGCGCGCGCGACCACGCCCTGGTGGCGCTCGGTATGCGAGAGCCCCCACAGACGCGTTTCGTCGGCGGCGATCAGACGCACGCCGGCTTCTTTCGCCGCATGCAGGAATTCGGTCATGCGCCGGTCCTTGCGCGTCGCGTCGAAATAGACATCCTCGACTGTCGACGCATCGTGCCGGATGCGCGCGGTCACTGCGTGAAAACCGTATAGAACCTTGAGACGTGCCATGACTGATACAACCTTTGATTGAGCGCGCCTTCAATACGCGCTGCTGTGATGAATACGAGTTGCGTGCCGCGCTTGCTGCCCGGCCACGATGAAATGCAGACCGCGCGCAACCGGTGCGTCTTGACGCACCCGATGCGCGCGGTGTCAGCCGTGATGCGGCTTCAGCGCTTCTTGCGCGTCTGCGGTTTCGATGCCGGCTTGGCCGTGGCGCCGTGCTTCTTCGCCGCGCCGCGCGCGGCGCGCGCTTCCTGCACCGCCGCGGACTGCGCGGGCGCCGCCTTCTTGCGCCGCCCGACCGGCGCCGGCACGGCGCCTTCGATCGGCGGCAGCACACGCACGCGTGCGCCGCCATTCTCACCGGACGACTTGTCGGCGAGCGGCGTACGATTCACAGGCGGCTTGATCGGCGTATCGCGCACGAGACGGAAGTCGATCTTGCGCGCGTCGAGATCGACGCGGCTCACCTGCACGCGCACGCGATCCGACAGGCGATAACGAATGCCGGTGCGCTCGCCGCGCAACTCGTTCTTGATCTCGTCGTACTGGAAGTAGTCGGAGCCGAGTTCGGTGACATGCACGAGGCCCTCGATAAAGAGCGAATCGAGCTGCACGAAGATGCCGAACGACGTCACGCCGTTCACCATGCCGCCGTACTCCTCGCCGAGCTTGTCGCGCATGAAATAGCACTTCAGCCATGCTTCGACGTCGCGCGAGGCTTCGTCGGCGCGGCGTTCGTTGGCCGAGCAATGCAGGCCGAGCTCTTCCCAGATCGCCACGTTGTTGCCGCGCACGCGGCCGCGCTTTTCGTCGTCGGCCTTTTGCATGGCACGCGCACGCGGCGAGAGCGCCGTGTTCAACTCGATGCCTTGCGCCGGTTCGGGCTGGTACTTGCGGCCCTGCAGGATCGCGTAGATCGCGCGGTGCGTGAGCAGGTCGGGATAACGGCGAATCGGACTCGTGAAGTGCGCATACGCCTCATACGCGAGGCCGAAGTGACCGATGTTCTCCGGGCTGTAGACGGCCTGCTGCATCGAGCGCAGCAACATGGTTTGCAGCATGGGCGCGTCCGGCCGCTCGCGGATTTGCGCCATCAGCGCGGCGTAGTCGCTGGCGTGCGGCGTCTCGCCGCCGGCGAGCGTGAGGCCCATGCCGCGCAGGAAGGTGCGCAGGTTCTCGAGCTTCTCGGCGGTCGGGCCGGCGTGCACGCGGAACAGCCCCGGATGCTTGTTGCGTTTCAGGAAGTCGGCCGCGCAGACGTTCGCGGCCAGCATGCATTCCTCGATCAGCTTGTGCGCCTCGTTGCGGGTGCGCGGCACGATCTGCTCGATCTTGCCCTGTGCATTGCAGACGATGTAGGTCTCGGTCGTATCGAAGTCGATCGCGCCGCGTTTCTGGCGCGCCGCGAACAGCGACTTATACACGCCGTAAAGATTCTGCAGTTGCGGCAGCAAAGCGGCGCGGCGCGCGGCCTCGGGACCCTTGGTGTTCTTCAGCACCGCGGCGACTTCGGTGTACGTGAGACGCGCGGCCGAATGCATCACGCCGGGGTAGAACTGATACGCCTTCACTTCGCCGCGCGCGGTGACGATCATGTCGCACACCAGCACGCAACGGTCGACGTTCGGATTCAGCGAACACAGGCCGTTGGAGAGCTTCTCCGGCAGCATCGGGATCACGCGGCGCGGGAAATACACCGAGGTGCTGCGTTCGATCGCGTCGGCGTCGAGCCCGCTTTTCGGATGCACGTAGTGCGAGACGTCCGCGATCGCGACGATCAGGCGAAAGCCCTCGCCGCGGCCGACCTGAACCGGCTCGCAGTACACCGCGTCGTCGAAGTCGCGGGCGTCCTCGCCGTCGATCGTGACGAGCGGCACGTCGCGCAGATCGATGCGATGACGCGCGTCGACCGGACGGACCTCGTCGGGCAGCTTCGATGCTTCGTCGAGCGCGGCCTGGCTGAACTCGTGCGGCACGCCGTATTTGCGCACCGCGATTTCGATTTCCATGCCGGGGTCGTCGATATCGCCGAGCACTTCCGCCACGCGGCCGAGCGGCTGCGAATGGCGGCTCGGGAAATCGGTCAGCTCGACCACCACCACCTGGCCGACCTTGGCCTTCTTGGTGTTCTGCGTGATCAGAATGTCGTGGCCGATGCGCTTGTCTTCGGGCGCGACGATCAGCGCGCCGTTCTCGTTCAGCAGACGGCCGATCACACGCTTGTTGGCCCGGTCTGTCACCTCGACGATGTGCCCTTCCGGACGCCCGCGCCGGTCGTAGCCGACGATGCGCGCAAGCACGCGGTCGTTGTGCATGACCTTCTGCATTTCGCCGGTGGGCAGGAACAGATCGTCCTGGCCGTCGTCGCGAATCAGGAAGCCGTAACCGTCGCGATGGCCCTGCACGCGGCCCGCCACGAAGTTCGACGGATGGGTCAGTTGATAGAGATTGCGCTGATCGAGCCGGATCTGGCCGTCGCGCTCCATCGCGCCTAAGCGCTTGAAAAATCCCTCGCGCTCCTGGCGCTTGATCGACAATGCTTCGGCGATCTCGTTCGCGGCAAGCGGCGCTTCGCTCGTGCGCAGGACGCCCAGGATTTCTTCGCGGCTTGGGATCGGATACGGAAATTTGCTCAAGGGCTTGTCGATGGTTTTTTCTCGTTGCATGGACGTCGGTCGGCGATATGGCTCGGCTTAAGAAGCGTTGAAATTGCGCTTAAGTTGCACTTGCAATTGCACTGGAAAGACTGCTCGGGTCCGGCTCGTTCAAGGCTGAGTCCGACGGGCGTGTGCACCGTGCCAACGAACTATGCGAGGCATTCTAACACCCGTCTCGCGCGCCTTGCGGCCCGTCAATAGTCGCTGCGGGGCGCATGCGGACGCACGGTCGCGTCGTTTAAGCGACTTTTGAGAAACGCTTGACAGAGGTGAATCTGTCGCTATAATGGCGTTCTTTGCTGTTCATCACCTGCCCAGGTGGCGAAATTGGTAGACGCACTAGGTTCAGGTCCTAGCGGTGGCAACACTGTGGAGGTTCGAGTCCTCTCTTGGGCACCAGATTCAAAGTAAAGCCGCCTGGCATTTTGAGGCGGCTTTACTTTTTGTGTGAGACGCTTGAAGCATCGCTTCGCGGCACGAGCCGCTGCCCGATCCGATCGGGTGATTGACGAAGCAAGTTGTTTGTTGGCGGGGATTGACACGCTGCATCATCCCGATAAAATAGCTGTCTAGCTTGAAAACGTGCCCAGGTGGCGGAATTGGTAGACGCACTAGGTTCAGGTCCTAGCGGTGGCAACACCGTGGAGGTTCGAGTCCTCTCCTGGGCACCAACAGTTGTTCCGGCGTGAGCCGCAGTAGTCCGAGAAACCCCGTAAGATCAACGTCTTACGGGGTTTTTTGTTCTCCAAAGATCCCTTGCGTTCCACTGACATCGACGATTTTTGCGTATACTGTTGCGTATACCAGATTGGGGGCAAACCCATGCCCAAACGCGTCAAACCGAAGTCAGAGTTAGTGTTCCGTGCCGCCAAAGCGGGCGCCCGTTCCTACCTACTCGCGGATGGAAACGGACTAGCGCTGAGGGTCCAGCCCAACGGCACCAAAACCTGGCTGTTCCGCTATCGACGACCGAGCACGGGCAGGGAAAACTTCCACAGCCTCGGCCCCTACCCCGATATCACGCTCACTGATGCACGACGGTCGGCCACTACCGCACGCAATCTCGTACGCGAAGGCATCGATCCGGTTGCATATCGCCAGGCCGAGTCCATCGCCCACAAACGCATGGCCGAAGGCGCCTTCCATCTCGTGGCCCAGCGCTGGCTCGACTTCAAACGTAAGGAATGGGCGGACGAAACCTACCGGAAGGCAGAGTTTGTCGTGCGCGAATACCTGACTCCCGCACTTCGCAACAAGCCCATTTCGACGCTTGCCACGCCAGAGGTCAAGCCCGTACTCGAAGCGATTGCCTCTCATGCGCCTAACCTCGCGACCAAGGCACGGCAGTATGTCGGTGGCATCGTGACGTACGCGGTCCAGAACGGACTGCGGGAAGATGGCGCCGCCTTGACACTGCGCGGCGTTGTGCCTCGCCACAGGAAAGGCCATATACCAGCGATCACCAAGCCTGCGGACATAGCGCCGCTCGTTCTTGCTATCGATGCCTACAAGTCACCCATTACCCGCGCCGCCCTCAAGCTCACCATGCTGACCGGCCTTCGCCCCGGCGTGGTTGCAGCGGTGCCGTGGACCGAGGTGAACCTCGAGACAGCTGAATGGCATGTTGCAGCCGAGCGGATGAAAATGCGGCACGATCACTGGGCGGCGACAATGACTACGTCCGGTGTAGCGACATGAACCGCCCCGGGAATCGTGGAGGCTGGTTGGTTTAAGTTAATACGGGTTCAGCGGCAGCTGTTTCAAGTTGCCGATAGTAGTTTGCCTCAGCTTCGGCGGGCGGGATATAGCCGAGGGGTTCCATCAATCGATGATGATTGAACCAGGCCACCCACTCCAGCGTTGCCAGTTCAACGGATTCCCGCGTTTTCCAGGCGCGGCGATGAATCAGTTCAGCCTTGTACAAGCCGTTGATCGTTTCAGCCAAGGCGTTGTCATAGCTGTCGCCCCGGCTGCCGACCGACGGTTCGATGCCCGCTTCGGCCAGCCGTTCGCTATAGCGAATGCTGACGTATTGGGACCCTCTGTCCGAATGGTGTATCAAGGCCCCGTCGTCGCCCGGGCGTCGCGCGTAAAGCGCCTGTTCAAGTGCATCCAGAACGAAGTCCGTGGTCATCGAGGTGCTGACGCGCCAGCCGACAATACGGCGAGCGAACACGTCGATCACGAAGGCCACGTACAGCCAGCCCTGCCACGTCGAAACGTAGGTGAAATCCGAAACCCAGAGCTGGTTCGGCCGTGCCGCCTTGAACTGGCGATTGACCCGATCGAGCGGGCGCGGGGCTATGGCATCAGGAACAGTCGTGCGAACACGCTTGCCTCGCATCACGCCGCGCAAACCCAGTTGCTTCATCAACCGTTCGACCGTGCAGCGCGCCACCACGATACGCTCCCGGTTCATCTGCTTCCAGACTTTATCGGCGCCGTAGACCTGCATGTTGGCCCGCCACACACGCTCGATCTCCGGCCGCAGACGTTCATCGCGGATTGCGCGAACAGAGCGCCGCGACGGATCACGAAGCTGCGCGGCATGGCGTCGGTAGCCCGACGGGGCAATCCGCAAGACCTTGCAGATCGGCTCGACCCCGAAGGTGTCGCGATGCTGATCGATAAAGGCCTTCAGGACTTGAAACGGCGGTCGAGCTCCGCCTGGGCGAAAAACGCGCTCGCGACCTTGAGAATCTCGTTGGCACGACGCAACTCCTTGACTTCGCGCTCCAAGGCCTTGAGGCGCTCGCGCTCGTCTGAGGTCACGCCATCGCGCTCACCGTGGTCGACCTGGTCGCGCTTGACCCACTCGTGCAGTGTCTGCGGTGTGCAGCCGATCATCGGCGCAATCGATTCGACCGCCGCCCACATCGACGGATGTTCGCTACGCTGCTCGCGCACCAGACGCACTGCGCGCTCCCGGACTTCCGGGGAAAACTTGGTTACCTTCTTGTTCATGGCTCCATTCTGGTAAGAAGCCCTTATGACGGAGAAGCTGGCTGCACCGGATATCCAAGATCCGTGAGGCGTTTTAGCAATCGCTTGACGGTGTTCTGCATGTCATGCCGGGCGAAATAGTCTGCACCGAGATCTGCATATTCCACTCCATTACGAAGCAAGTGCCACGCTGCCGTGAGCATTGATGCAGCCACTGCGATGATTGCCTTCTTTGAGCCGCGCCGCGCCTTGATGCGAGTAAACTGGGCGAACAGGTAGCTGTTCTTCGTACGTACTGCGGCCCATGCGGCAGTCACGAGTGCCGTCTTGAGCCATGTGCCGCTCTTGCGAACGCGCGTACTGCGGCGCTTACCGGCGCTCTCGTCATTGCGGGGACACAGTCCAGCCCACGATATGAGGTGAGCGGAATCGGGAAAGCGCATCATGTCGACGCCAATCTCGGCCACCAGGACCCGGGCGGTCAGGTCACCGACGCCGGGAATGGTTTTCAGCAGTTGAACGTGCTGCCGGATTGGCGTCAGCGCGAGTCCCACCGCCGCATCCAGATCAGTCAGCGCGTGCTCAAGGGCGTCGATGAGCTGCAAATGGAGCGCGAGCATCGTACGGTGATGGGACGTTATGCGTCCGCGCAATGCTTCGCGTAGTTCACCCGTCTTCTTGCGCGCGTGACCTTGCGCAAGTGCCGCGAGCAGCACCGGATTGTTCTCGCCCGAGATGATAGCCTTCAGGATCGCGCGCCCGCTGCCGCCAAGTACGTCAGAAAGGACGCTGCCCAGTTTGAGATTGGCATCCTCGAGCAGCTTCTGGATACGCAGACAATGCTGGGCGATCTCACGCGTCAGTTGTTTGCGTGTGCGTGTCAGATCACGTAACTCCTGGATCGCCGCAGGCGGAACGAAGCTTGAGCGGATCAGCCCATGTGCGAGCAGGTCCGCGATCCACGTCGCGTCATTCACATCGGTTTTACGGCCCGGCACGTTCCGGATATGCGCAGCGTTGCCCAGCACGAGTTCGAAGGAGCCCTCGAGCACGTGCCACACTGGTTTCCAGTAAACGCCGGTGGCTTCCATGGCCACGTGGGAACAGCCATGGGCGGCCAGCCAGTCCGACAGCGCCAGCAACCCCTTCGTGGTACTGCAGAAGCTCTGCACTTCATGATGCGCTGGCGCAGACACACAACGGACGCAGGCGACGATGATGTCCTTATGGATGTCCAGTCCTGCACAGCGCGGATAGAGTACCTGCATGCTGCCCTCCTGCAAGATAGAGAATGGCAGCGGCGACAACCCTCGTTATCGGATTCTGGTAAGCGTGCTCCGGCAGGGCAACATGTGCCCTCGGTCACAATTCGGGGTGCTCGCAGGGTTGCGGGTCCAACTCTCAAACGGGCTCAGTGCACCAGATAATGGGCCGACCTCGACCACCGCTGCCTCATGATCGTATTCCTTCCCAGATCCGCCTGCAGCAGTCGTGCGCTTCATCCTTCGGGGTCGGGCAAAAACCCGATGAATCACTCTCAAGAGTTGGAGCCTCCACAAAATCCGGGGCGGTTCAACCCCGCTCATCTTCCAGCCTTCCAGTTGTGCCCCTACCCGGCCAACCCGAGGTACGGCATGCACCTGGCTCCCAGGTTCCCGCCCTTGACCCGCGACCGTAGCCGATAGCGGGCAGGCGTCAAGGGGCGAGGGACCGTGTTGCCCGCACCCCTCCCTCGCCTTTCTCCTTGACACCTGCCCGCTATCGGCTCCTCCAGTCGCACGGGCGGGAACCCGGGAACCTGGCGGCAGCAAAGCCAACCCCGAGTTCCACCGGGAGGTGTGCAGCCGCGATGGCAAATCACATCCCTTCGCCCGGTTCAGGTCCTCAACCTTGACTGTGGAGATTGCCATGCAACTCGCTTCCTCTTTTCGTTACTGCTCCCCGATGCTGCGTGCCAACTCGCCCTTGTCGGACGATCAGATTCGCCGCGTTGCCCCGTCCATCTTCGCAGACGGCAAGCACGAAAGCCGCTCCGAGCGCTACACCAGCCCAGCCCAAGCGGCAAATTCACGGCCCGACTTGAAGGCCTTCGGATCGCCCATCATTGCAACTGCTGCCGTTGCCGTCAGCAGACCGACGCCCGGGATTTCGAAGATCGCTTTCACCGCTCGATCTTCTTTCTTCCATTCGCGCAATCGCCTTTCGATCGTCGAGATTTCTTCGCCCATCTTTTCGATTCGCGACCATTGATCGCGCAGGCTATCGATCAACACTTTTGGCAAACGTTCTTCGATACGGGCGATTGTGTCGGGGATCGCCTTGGCCATCGCCACCCGCCCTGCGCCCATCACTTCCCCAAACTCGGCCAGCATTCCGCGCAGGCAATTGATTTGCATCGTGCGGAACTTCACCAACTGCTCGCGTTGGCGGTGCATCATCAAAACTGCCTGTTGCATCTCCGTTTTCACAGCAACAGCTTTGCTCGGCTGCTGCACCGCCAACCAGATCGCCCGAGCATCCGCCGCATCATTTTTGTTTCGGATATTGAAGGCTTTAACAAATTTGGCTGGCATCAATTTGACTGCGTGTCCCATGGCCGTCAACTGTCTCGCCCAATGATGCGAGCTGCCGCAGGCCTCCATGCCGATCATGCACCTCGATCTATTCGCAAAATACTCGAGAAACTGCGATCGCTTAATCGCCTTGTTTACGATTTCCCCGGTATCCGGGTCTATGTAGTGCACCTGAAACACGTTCTTCGCAATATCGATACCCACAGGCGTAACATTCATTTGTGGATCCTCCGGTTGCCGGGAAATGCTTGCATTTTCCACCTGGGCACATTGATGCCGTTAGCCCGTGAGGATCCACCTTACGCCACAGCTCCCCCATTCGCGGGTGGGACGCGTTCATTTCATTGCCAGACGCGCGTGCGGCACGACGACCGTCGCGAGTACACGAAACACATGCTTCGGCTTCGTCACGCCGACCAGATCACCGGCGAAGAAGCGAACGAAATCGTGCTGCTGAACTCGCACGATGGCACAAGCAGTTACCAGATGCTCGCGGGCATGCTGCGCTTCGTCTGCCAGAACGGCATGGTGGCAGGCGACAACGTCGCTGACATCCGCGTCCCGCACAAGGGCAACATCGTCCAGAACGTGATCAACGGAGCATTCTACGTGCTCGACGGTTTCGACCTGATACGCGAGCAGAAGGAACGCATGCGCGCTGTCACGCTCGACCGCGACGAACAGCACGCGTTCGCCCGCTCCGCACTCGCGCTGCGCTACGACGCGACCGACGCAGAGGCACCGGCCCCGGTTACCGACAGCCAGCTGCTCGCCCCGCGCCGCTTCGAGGATCGCCGCGACGACCTCTGGACCGTCTTTAACCGGGTGCAGGAAAACCTCACCAAAGGCGGCCTGCACGGACGCTCGCGCACGGGTCGCTCGATGTCCACCCGTCCCATCATCGGCATCGACCAGAACGTGAAGCTCAATCGCGCCCTCTGGATGCTCGCGGACGCAATGCGCCAGATGAAGGCGTAGGCGCGATAGATTCAGGAAAGCGGCTCCTTCCGATAATCCATCAGGATTCCTATCCGGGTCGAGTCCTGCCGGAATCCGATAGTTCCTGGCCCGGAACTTTCTTTTCAACTTTCTGGAGTCAGTCATGCATACCCAATCCGAAACCACGACGGTAGACAGCGTCGAACCGGCCACCATGCTCGAAACCCACTTCGGCAACGAGCAGCCCATCGTGATCGTGCCGTATTCCACCCTGCGGCCTTCGCCACTCAATGCGCGCACGAAACCCCTGTCGGGCATTCCCGGCCTCGCCGCCAATATCCGGGCCAAGGGTCTGCTGCAAAACCTCGTCGTCCACGAGATAAAGGGATCGCGCCGCAGGCAGCGCAAATATGGCGTGTGCGCAGGTCAGCGCCGCGAGGCCGCCCTCGATCTCCTGTTCGAACAGAAAGACATCGCCGCCGACTACCCGGTCCCTGTACGGATCGTCAGTGAAGGCGAAGCCCTCGCCATCTCCCTGATCGAAAATACCGAACGCGAAGGGCTCGATCCGTTCGACGTGCTGCGCGCATACCGGATGCTGGCCGAGGAAGGGCGAAGCGTCGATTACATCGCCGCGCTCTTTTCCGCCTCGCCGCTCACGGTCAAACGGCGCATGAAGCTCGCCAACGTATCCCCAAAACTGTTGACCCTGCTGCGGGAGGACGCGATCACGCTCGACCAGCTTGCCGCACTCGCCCTTGCGGACAACCACGAAACGCAGGAACACATTTGGTTCGATGCAAATGAGTGGCAGCGCCAGCCAAACTATCTGCGACAGGCCATCACGCGGGCCGAAATCGACGCGAGCCGCAGCCGCCTTGTGCGCTTTATCGGCCTCGACACCTACGAAGCAGCGGGTGGGTATGTACGCCGTGACCTCTTCAGCGACGACGGGAATGCGGGCTACATTGCCGATGCCGAACTGTTGCAGCGTCTCGTCGCGCAAAAGCTCGACGTAACAGCAGAAGAAGTACGCGCCGAGGGTTGGGGCTGGACAGAGACCCGCGTCGACCGTGATGTGCTGGAGCTTAACCGCTACGGCAAGCTGCGCCCCGTCCAGCGCCCCTTTACAGACGACGAGCAGCGCGAGATGGACGCACTCACGGCGCAGCAGGACGACCTGGCCGGGAAGCTGGAAGCACTCTCCGAGGACGATGAAAATGCCTATGAGGAAGCTGATCGCCTTGATGCCGAAATCGGACAGGTCAACACCGCGATCGTCGCACTCGAAAACCGCGCCCTTGTGTGGGATACACAGCAGATGGCCGAGGCGGGTGCGTTCGTGATCATCGATCCGCAAGGAAAACTGCTCATCGAGCGCGGTCTCGTGCGGCGCGAGAACAGTGCGGCGCTGGACGCGGCGGGTGCGACCGTCACCGGCACGCCGCAGGCAGAAGCTGAGGACCGTGCAGATGGTCTTGTACCCAAGGCAAAGCCGGTCCACAGCGCGAAGCTCTGCCAACGACTCACCGCGCACCGCACCGTCGCCATCCACGCCGAAATGGTCGCACAGCCCTCCGTCGCGCTCGCCGCCCTGTTGCGGCATCTCGTTCCACAGGCGCTGCCCGAGCACTACGGCTACACGTCCATGCCTGACTATCTGGCGCTATCCGGTGACAACAATCACGACAGCCTGCTGCGCGCGGCGGACGACCTGCCCACCAGCGCCGCATGGAACACGATTGAGGCACAACGCGCCCGATGGGCCGCCGAGTTGCCCGCGAAACGCGCCGACCTGCTGCCGTGGCTCGCGAAGCAGGATCCGGGAACGACGCTGCTCGATCTGCTCGCCTTCTGCACCGGCACCCTGATCGACGGCATCGTGGGCGAGGAAATGCCGCAGGCGATCAGCGCGCTCGCGGGTGCGCTTAATCTGGATATGACCCGGTACTGGATGCCAACGCGCGTCACGTATTTCGATCATGTCAGCAAGGCGCGTATCGGGGAAGTCGTGTCTGCCGCCGTGTCACCAAAGGTTGCCGCCGACCTAGGAAAGATGAAGAAGGCCGATGCCGCTGCCGCCGCTGAATTGCGGCTGGCCAAGGTCGCATGGCTGCCGGAAATCCTCACCGATACGGAAATCCCGGTCACACCGTCATGGGAAGCCGACGACGAGG
Source organism: Paraburkholderia terricola (assembly GCF_003330825.1). NCBI lineage: Bacteria > Pseudomonadati > Pseudomonadota > Betaproteobacteria > Burkholderiales > Burkholderiaceae > Paraburkholderia > Paraburkholderia terricola. Next base: position 1,595,269 of record NZ_CP024941.1, on the reverse strand, counting down.
ACGGGAACGCCGGGGAGGACGAACACGGCCCGGACACCGGCAATGATCCCGACGATGCGCGGGAGGACGACGACGGTGCCGCCGAGCCCGGGAGCGATCACAGTGGCATCAACAACACGGCTCGCGATGTGGCCGGGTCTCCTGCCCCAGCCGGCATGCAGCCGCCGTGGCCCTTCCCGACCGCTGCCGGCCTCGCGCACGCTTCATGATGCCCTCGAGTTCATGAAAGGCGACACCGACGACGCGTGACCCGTGCGGGCAGACGGCAAACCGTCTGCCCGCACCAGATGACTTCCGGCGTAACGCCCCGCCAGACCACCCGCTGCCGCCGCGAGCAGAATCACGATCAGCGCTCCGACCATCAGTGCGCGGAACGCCTTCGCTGTCCGTCGCGCTGCCATCTGGTCGATCTTCGCGACGCGCGCCGCCGCCTCGCTCATCTCCCGTTCAAACAGAGCTACCGCTGCGTCGAGCTGCTGCCGGTGCTCGCGCGCCGCAACGGCTACCGCGCCCACAACCCGGTTTCCCGCGACGCGCGCGATCCGGTCAGCAGCGCGCCCCGCCTGCGCAACCAACGCCTGTTCATTCAGTGCCGCGAGCGTCGCGCGATACCTCGCCTCGTGTTCAACGGCCATGCGTTCCGCGAGCTCGATGGTCGCCTTACAGCGCGCAAGAGCGTCGCGGTGCTGCGCCATCAGAGCGTCCGTCGCCTCACGCGCATCCTCCCGCACCGCGTCCAGATTGCCCTTGCCTGCCTGCCGGATGCGCTCCGGCATCGCCTCGTAAAGCCGCGCATAGTATTCGAGCACAGCCAGCACCGACCACAGCGCATCGTTGTCACGCAGGTTCAGGGCCATCGACACACGACGCATGCGCAGCAGGCTCGCGTCGTCCGGCTTCTCCCCGGCCACGTCGTAAAAGAGCCGGGCGAGCGGATCGACAGGGCGTCCGCGCCGCGCCCGCCGCTCAGGCATTGCCCGTCACCCCGGCGAACATCGCGTCATAGAGCGCCCGCCAGCGCAGCAGTTCCGCGCGTTGCCCGATGGGCAGCGACTCCGCCGCCTTGCGCACCGACAGACGCTGACTGCGCAGATCGTCCGCCACGCGATCCGCAAGTTCGGGAAAGTCGAGTGACTTGCCTCTCGCCTCGACACTCTTGCGGATTTTCGAGTCCTGATACAGCACAAACCTGTCCGGCGTACCGTAGTGACCATTGCGCACGACATGTGTCATCGCATCCGGGAAGGTTTCACCGAACTGGCGCAACAGTTCCAGACTATCGCGCTGCCGGTTGATTACCCAGAACACGACGAGCCGCCTGCCTAGCTCGCCCAGCGTGCTGGACAGCGTCGCGCCGTAGCGCGCGACACCTTCCTGGTTACGCGCCGCCGTGCTGACCACCACGACCGCGTCGCGATGCTCGTCGCAGTAGTTCACGAAATTAATCCAGCCGTCCGCCTCGTCCAGATCGAACGCGGCGCAATCAATCTCGCCCTGCACGGCTTTCATCACGTCAGGATTCGACGTGTCGTTCTCAACCAGCACGGGTTTGACGCCACGCCGTTGCAGATGATCGACCAGCGCGAGCGCGACAAGGCTCTTGCCAACGCCGCCCTTGCCACCGCCCACAAGATAGATGGGATTGACTGCCGTATCCATCGCGACTCCTCTACAGATCGTCGGTGTCGGGCCGGATCGCGAATCCGAGTGCGCCCTGCACCGGCCCGGATTGCGGTCTGGCCTCCGTCTTCCCCCCATCCTTGCGAACATGCTTCGTCTGAGACGTAGCATCCTGCACACGCGTTTGCACGGTAGACACCTTCTCGGCACCAGTCGCACGTGCGCCCGGTGTGGGTCGTACAACATTGCGTGCACCACTGCCTTTTCCGGTCGAGCGCAGTGCGTAGCGAATCGTCCCGGCCGTGATATCAAGACCCTGCTGTCGAGCCTGCTCCGCGATCTGTTCCAGCGTATAGCCCTTCGCCTGCGCAGTCTGCACGCGCACACGCATGTCCTTCATCGCATCGCGCACCGTCACGCCACGTTCCGTATCCGGCTTCTCCGGCAGTGCATCGAGTGCGCAGGCAAACGCCTCCCATTGCGACTTCGTATAGACCTTCGCGACAGGCATCGTTACCCTCCTGAACATCCGCTGCGCATCGCCTGGACTTGCCCCCGCATGACCGGACATGCGGTCACGCTTAGGTTGGTGAATTTGCTCGCTGGCGAAACTCGCGTGGCGAGCAGTATTTCAGGGCGCTGTGCGGATGCGACTCGTTGTAGTGGTCAAACGCGATGGCCAGGTTCTGCAACGCGGTTCTCGCGTCCGGCTTGGGCATCCACGAGACGTAGTCTCTCTTCATCGTTTTGACGAAGCTCTCGGCCATGCCGTTGCTCTGCGGACTTCTGACCGGCGTCGTGATGGGTTTCAGGCCCACTTTTTTCGAGAACGTCAGCGTGTCCTCGGCAATGTAGCAGGAACCGTTGTCGCTGAGCCATTCGATTTCGTTGTCGGCTTTCAGCGCACCATCGAAACGGTTTTCTACAGCCTGAAGCATCACATCACGCACCATGTCTCCGGTGTAGCCTCCAGTGGTCGCAGCCCAGCTCATGGCCTCCCGGTCGCAGCAGTCGAGTGCAAAGATGACGCGCAGCGGCGAGCCGTCATCACAACGGAATTCGAAGCCGTCCGAGCACCAGCGCGCATTGCTCCGGTCCACCGCGACCCTGCCGTCGTGTCGGCGCGTTGACTGGGTATGGCGCGGGCGGCGTTCGAGCAGCAGACCGTGGGTATGCATAACCCGATAAACCCGTTTTGCATTAACGCGAGGCTGTCCCTGTGCGTCCCGGTTTCGCCGTAGCAGGGCCCAGGCGCGCCGGTAGCCGTAAGTTGGCAAATCAGCGACCAACTCCTGGAGCTCCGCGACGAGCGGCATGTCGTCACGGGCGGGCGTCTTACGCCTGTCGACCCATTCAGCGTCGCGCTTTGATTTCACCGCGAGATTCGAGCGCGACACACCCAGGACTTCGCAGACCGTCTTCATCGGTCGTCCCCCGGCAGCAATGGTGAGCGCGCAATCAATTTTTTTGCCCGGCCGTACTCCACTGCTTCGCGGAGGATTTCCACTTCCATCGTCTTCTTGCCCAGCAGTCGCTGGAGTTCACGAATCTGCTTCATCGCTTCGGCCAGGTCGGACGCCGGCACCACCTGCTCGCCAGCACTGACTGCTGACAGGCTTCCGTCCTGATAGAGCTTGCGCCAGGCGAACACCTGGTTTGCATTCACCTGATGACGACGGGCAACTCCGGAAACGCTCGCTCCGGGTTCGAAGGTCTCGCGCACTATCGCGAGCTTCTCCTCGACAGAGCGCCGGCGGCGCTGTTCGGGCTGGGTCAGAATTTCAATCGGTTCCACGTTGGAGCTGGGCTTAAACATAGGCGTAAGACTACCTCAAAGTTTAAGCGTTACCTCGTGTCCGGTTTTCGCGGGGGCCGGCCCATCGCCGTGACACTATCGTGCGCACGTCCTGCGCACGCGTCAACACGGTTTCTGCGCACGACTTGCCCGCGCAGGAACAGGCTGGAAGTGAAAGGAAAGTGGGAGAACAACACACTTTTTTGCGCATGTTGCGCACACGCGACACGCGTTCTCCAATGCATCAAGGCGCGCCGGGTTAGCGCTTGCCCTTGGCGCCGGGGGCCATCGCCTTAACGCAGGATTCTGGTTTCGGTCGCCGCTGGTGTACGCGTGCTGATTCCAGTCCTCGACCCCGGAATCGCTCACAGTGCTCCACACTGAACCACGAGATCGACGCTCACACGACAGTGCATCGTCTGAATCTCAACGCACGCAAGTCTTTGTCTGCTCTGCGCAAAACGGTGACAGCCTGGGCACTCGATTTGACTTTTTATACGGCCCACGAAACGCATCGCTTAGCGCATTTACTCTATGAGCCATCCGCACTTTTCGTGCACACCAAAGGCGCCCCAGTACGCACATTCGGCACGTCGAATTCGCCACTGGTCAGCAGTTCATAGCACTGTGGTTACGCATCTTTTAACGCATAGTTCTGCGCAATACGTTCACTCTGTCGACAACCCCACATCGCATCGTCATCGCAAAGACAACGCGCGGTGTTTACTCTGGGCCAAAAAAAATGCACGGAAAACAAGGGATGGCAGGATAGGCTACCGCCGGTTTTGGGCGCCATGCGACGCACTCGTAGTATGCAAACCTGACCCACGGATGAATTGCCGCAAAGAAACGCAGCGGACGAGCATCAATCCGCTGTGGCATCGCTTGCGTTGCGGTCGGACCGTTCGCGATCGGAACGCAGGGTTCCGTGCTCCGGACCGATCTTCTATTCATTGCAACGACCTGTGGCGCCGCCGTGCGCTACGGCGCGCACGGCATGACGCGCATCGGTATCCGAAAACTCTATTGGCCGAAGCCGGAGCGAGGATCTCGTTTCAGGCGCGTTCTCAGATGCCCGCTTGACACAGCAATGAAACCATCAAGATATGAAGAGTTATCTTGATGGCGCGGGGAAAAGGACCGGCCGCGCTAATTCAGTGGCCTTCAACAAATGTAGGGCTGGCGAATGGCTGCTGCGGGAAAGCATCACGGGGTCTTGTCGAGCCATAGCGGTCCTTCAGCTTAATGCTCACGAACGGCCGAAGCTCGGCCGTTTTCCGACGTTCCGCTCTCTAGCGGTGGAGGCCATTCTGCAGATTTCGGTTCTGAAATGAAGGCGGCACAATTTAAACGAAATCTCCTTGGAAATTGCCAAAGGCTGCAAGCTCGAGCGGCTCCCATGCGAAGGCCTCTCCGACCGTGATGCGTTTTCCGTTCAAGAACGACGAAACAATCCATACACCTCGCGCACGCATTCATCGGCAAGCTTTGTGATCGAGTCCGAGTCGTAAAACAGGCGTACGTTCCAATTGACCCGGTCGCGGGAAAAATCCGTTTTGTGCAGGGCGGGCAGGTGTGCGAAAACAACTGGTGATGGCCAACCTTCACATGTGCAAACAGCGGGCCGCTCATTTTGTGACATAAAGCAGCCGGCTAAGCCCACTGCAAGTCGTCAAACGTGTCCGCATGCTGCTCCGCGTAACCAAACCGAACGTACTTCCAGAGATAGTGCTGCAAGCCTTCCACTATGGTCGGTTGCGCTACTTCCGTAAAGTCTGAAAGCCGCAGATGGGCATCTGATATCGCATGTGACGCGCTGCCACGGTGTTGTCGCCCACCTGAGTGGCAATCTACCTTCGGGCACTCACCAATCGAATGCCTGGCAAACCGGTCGCTCGGCGCGAGGAATTTTGTCATGGAGCTCAATACGTGCAGTTGAATCTGCATGCGTCCGCCGATGTGCGCGTCAGGGTCCATCGCCCACTAGTTGGACCAAGGTCCAATATCGGCATCCCTATTAGTGTCGTACGCTATCTCATGTGCGAATGCGGTTGATCGAGGGTTCCCAGATGAGGCACGCGAACAGAATCAAGGACCCGGCTATCCCTTCGGAAGCGATGATCCTAGAATCTTTCCGAGTGCCGCATTTTTTGACGAAATGAGGGCAAGCTCATGATAAAGCGTCTCTTGTGGCCTGCGATGGTACCGGCGTTGCTGTTCGCGAATGTCGCCACCGCTCAATACCCAATGATGGACATGGCCGCCGACAAGCTCGTTCAAAAGTACCAGCAATCGTCCTGTGAGCAACTGTGGCAGGAAAAAGCCCAGAAGCAGGGTCGACCCAAGGCCGAACGGGAGCAGGAGGCCATGCAGATGCTGCGCGACGATCCGCAGATGCGTGCCGCGTTCATCAATAGGGTGGCCGCGCCGATTGCCAACAAGATGTTTGAGTGCGGCATGATTCCATGATGTCGTCGGGCGCCGTTAAAACGGGTTACTCACCGAGGCCGCGATGACCTGCGAGAAATTGAAGTGGGGCGTAACCGTCGTCGTGCTGAGCATGTTCCTCGCCGCAAGCGGCAACGCCCAGCAAACACAGCACACGCCGAAAGCAGCCGCCAGGCCGGCGGCGAAGGTTGCCGCGCCGGCGTTCCAGCCCGGACTCGAGCCGCGCGCGATCGACATCCTAAAGGCGGCGAGCGCCCGCCTTGCCGCCGCCAGGTCGATGTCGTTCACGTCGGTCGTCTCCCATGAGAGTCCGAGCCGCCTCGGTCCACCGCTTGTCTATTCCACGAGGTCTGAGGTAGCAGTCCGGCGGCCGGACAAGCTCAAAGTCATCACCCTGGGCGACGGGCCACCGTCAGAGTTCTATTACGACGGCAAAACCATGACGGCATTCGCGCCGTCGGAGAATCTGGTCGCCATCGCCGACGCGCCCCCGACCATCGACGCCACGTTACAGGTGGCCTTCGACTCCGGCGCAATCTATTTCCCGTTTACCGATGTGATCGTCGCGGATCCCTATAAGGACATTGCCGACGGACTGAAGATCGCTTTTTACATCGGTCAATCGAGCGTGGTCGGCGGCACGACAACGGACATGGTGGCGTATGTCACCGGGGATGTGTTCATACAGGTCTGGATCGGCGCGCAGGACAAGCTCCCGCGCCGCATTTACGCCATTTACCTCAACGATCGCGCCCAACTGCGCCATGTACTAGAACTCTCCGACTGGCAACTGGATTCCGCCATTGCGGAGGACGCCTTCGTTCCGGCAAAAGGAGCCGGCGCGGCCCGCATTGCGTTTGCGCGTCCGGACGCGAGCGATGCGCCCGGAATGAAGCCACCGCCGAAGAGCAAGCACACCGGGACGCAATGAGGAGACGCATCATGAAGAACGTCGTCATCCGTCTGGTGGGTCTTCTTGTCCCGGCGCTCGCAGCTGGCGGAGCCGGCGCATGGTCACATGCCAACTATTACGGAGGCAGCACGTCACATTCTGCCGGTTCGGGGTCGACAACCCGCAGCAACGCGTGGGGTGGCAGCGAAACGCACACCTACGGCCAGGGCACGACCGCGACCGGCCGCTACGGCGACACCGCAACGCACCAGCAGGGATCGGGGCAGACGACCTTTGCCAATCGATATGGCGGCAGCGCGACTCACACCTATGGCCAGGGTACCTCCGCCACCAACGCGTACGGCGGTTCGGCGTACCATGCCGCCGGCTCAGGTTATACGAGCTACACGAGCGCCTCGGGTGCGACCGCCTACCACAGTCCCTATTACGGCGCCAGGTACCCCGCGTACCATCCTCCGGTAACGGTGAACAACTACGGATCCGGGTGCTACAACTGCGGCGGCTGGTCCACCGCGGGGGCAGCCGCAGCCGGCGTAGCAGTCGGTGTGGCGGCGGGCGCCGCCATAGCCTCGGCCAACACGAACGCAGCGGCATCGAATGCTTACAACGCGGGCTATGTCGCTGGGGCAACGACAGCGCCGCCTGCAACCGCCCCTGTCGGTACCTCGTTTGCGACGGGCTCAATCTACGCGGTGCTGCCCGCCGGCTGCATCTCGCCTCACGTGCAGGGCGGCACGTACTACCTGTGCGGCAATACGTGGTTCCAGCCCGCCTACGGTGCGAACGGCATTTACTACCGCGTGGTACCTGCACCCTGAAGGGCACTTGGCGCAGACTCGATGCACTCGCATAGCGCGATGTTCGGAGACAAACGGGATGTATCACAAGGTGGTGTCCGGTCCAGGACTGTGTGCTTTACCGGTGTACGCCATCGAAGGCGCCTGTCTACCCACCGGCCTGCAGCAACTGGAATCGATTTTTACTGTGTGCTAGAGGAGAGACGAATGAACACGAGCAAAGCAGCAGTCTGTCTCATTGGCGTAATCCTTTCGGCGGCCTGCCTTGCCGATGCCAACAAGGAAATGAAGCCAGCCAAAATGAAATGCGAGGACTTCATCGCCATGGATGATGTGTACAAGCCACAGATGGTGTACTGGATGGACGGCTACAACAACAAAGGCAAGCTGCAATCCGAGGATGTCGTCGTGGTCGGTCAGGAAGAAACCGTTGCCGCTCTGATTGAGGAATGCCAGAAGACGCCGAAGCAGTCCTTTGCCAAAAAGGTCAAAGCTTTCTTTGCGCACGCCAGAGCGCCGATCAGCAAAACCTATGCGCACGACTGATGTTGCGAGCGTACCGCGATGCGGGCGTTGCCGACGCAGTCGGCCCGCCCGTCGCGACCGACGAGCCATAGGTAGTGATCCTTGTCATCCGGTCTTCGTCGTTGACATGGCCACCTGACCGCGAGCAAGGGAAGCTTTGGGTAACAGGCGTCTAGCGCCGGACCGTCAGCGTTTCCAGATCCGGATTTATCAAACAGACACAGGACCAAAGACCAGTCGCGGTTCAACGCTGGATCCCGTTATCACTGGACTGCCCCTCGCCCACGCGGTGATCGTCGGTAGTGGCCGGACAGAGCGGACATTCACGCGCGGCTAGCAAGCGTCTCTAGTTGGCCGCTTGATGACTATCGCGAAACGCAAGGTCCATCATCGGTCGCCGAAGTTGACGGACCGATCCCTGCAGGCTCCATCGCCACCCGCCGTTGCCACGTGAACACGGGAAATCAATGCGAAAGTTGTAGTTAGGAGCGCCGCATGTTTTGAACGGATAAAACGCCCGCCCTACTATGGCTTTCCAGGTCACCGGTTGCCGCGAGAACGGCTTACTATGGAAAATGCCGGGTCTACCGTCGTGGCATGACTCAAGCAAAACGGTCTCCGGGATTTCCGGGGCGGTTCGCGTCATCTGACATCGTCGGAGTCACCATGAAGGGCGTACGGTTTTGGAAGTTTTCGAACTGTGTACTGTTGTTTGCAACCCTCTTGTATTCAGGCGTGGTGTGCTCGCAGAGTCAATATTTAACCAGATCAGTCTCGAACGGACAGTTCGTCTGGAGCGTGACGAATGGAGTCGTCCTGCTTTGCAGCGGTGCGACCTGCGCGTCACCTCAACAGCCGGCGCCGATCGTGCCCGTCGACGCCGAACTGATTATGTTGCCGAATGGTGGGCTGTGGATCCTGACAAAAGACGCAACATATCAGTCCTTTTGCAGCATTTGGCCAACCTGCGGCGCGCCTAAGACGCGACTGACGCAGACTTCCAAGGAAGTGCATTATCGATACACCACGACAGAAAATAATAGGCTTTCAGCTGCCAACCCTGTGTCGGGCCAAGTGAGCTGGTGCTCGGATGCACCGGACTGCGTTCCCTGAACCGCACGGACCGACCCGATCTGCATCGACCCCTGCCCTGATTCGCGTTGAAGCGCGCGGGGACTGGCTGGATCACCACCAACTCGTCGCCGGCAGAATCGTGCGAGGCGCGGTCCTTTCGAGGAAATCCCGCAATTGGACAGCGCGCGTCACACCGCTGCATTCGTCAATCCCGATGGTGCGGTGTTCAAGGGGAAGAAGCTCCAGGAAAACTACTACCCGTCAACGAGAAATATCGTGATGCTTGCTACCTGGCGCTCTCCCAACCCGTGGCTGGATTGATGTGAAGGGTCTCGTTGACAGCCGGCAAGCGTTGTTTAACGGCGTCGATTGTCAACGACCTGAACAACAATGGTCAACGTCCGATAAAGTGACGCGCGCAGCAGATGTCGCTTAGCGCGAAATGCAGCAGGATATGGGGCAGCACTGGATCGTCTCATACGTCATGATCACGCCGCGCTCGAAAAGCAGTTCCTCGATGTCGCGGAAGGTCAACTCGAAGCGGAAAACTATCGAACAGCACAGTTGATGGCACCAGCCGGGAAACGGTTATCGCGATAGACCGAGTTCGATTTCTTCATCACGCCATCTCACGTCACCGGCTCGACAACCTGACAATGCCAGCGTGACGACTTGTTAGCGAGCATCGCAGATCGTTTGGAGTGCATCGCGGAAGACTTTTGTATTAGCAACTATGGACGCCCGCAGCGCGTCTGCTGGAACTTCGGATGCGCCTAACTGCTAACCGCCAGCGTCCGTCTGCGAACACACGACACGGAGGGTCTGAACGAATCGTGGAACGTACTGGCGCGGCCGCTGCCCAGATGAATCACCTCATGCTTGCCGCGACCCGCGACGATATGAGACCAGTATGGGCTGCCGCCGCCCCATCCGTATCGACCGGCCGAATAACGCGCATCGCCTTCTGGGGCAGCGATCGTGTGCTTTCGCGATATTGCTGTATCGCCTTCGTTTGCATAGACGACAAGCGCTTTCAGCTCTCCGCTTGTCGGCAGCCGCATATGCCGTTTCGCACACTGGTACAGTGCATCCAGATAGTCATAGCGGACTATTCGCGCGTGCGTGAAAGGATTGGGCGCTTCCAGCCGTCTGCGCGCAGTTTTTTCTCCCACGGCCAAGGGGTAGTGACAGATGGGCTGAAGCAAGTCCTGTCACGCGAGAAATCGTCCCGCCACCGCGAACCATTCCGTACGTTCCTTGCTGCATACCGATATCTTTTGGCGACCGTGCTAGCTTTGGCAGACGCGACGGTCAGCACTGGACCCCAAGTCAGGGCGGCCGTCGTGGTCAAGATTGGGCGAAGTAGTCCGAATCGTAGTTTTCACTCCTGGTCAAAGAAATTCACGGCGCCTCAATGATTGTGTCGGTGGCAGAAGGTGATGGCCGGGTTGCATCACCAGCCGGACGACATTCTGTCGAAAGTGGCGTCAGTCGCCTTCTGGGACGGTTGTTCAGTAGTATCCGTGATGCCCTGCAACGTCCATCTCATCACAGAAAATGCCGAGCTAGTCGGACGTAGATCGCGCGGCGCAAGAACGTGCGCGCAGGGAGGCGGGTCCTGCACCGTCGACAGGTTAGGGTGCCCGCGTCGATATTCTCGTCAACCTGCGGCCCCACGGTGATTGAGAAAAAACCGCACGGCCTTCCACAGGCATCGATGGGGCGCAATTCCCATTTCGTCGATAACCGCGCCGCATTTCAGGACGATGCCGCCGCACGGATCGAAGCGGAAATGTCGCCGCTGACCGTGGCAAAGGCCCGGCTGTAAGCGGCAACCATCGCCTCCAAGCCGGCGTCACCACAGGGCTCGCGCACGGTGCTGCGACCGTGGAGCGGTGCACGTTTGCCGGGGGGCGACACAGACCACAACACGTCGACCGTGACCGCGTCGCCGAGCGTGGCGTCAAAGCGCTGCACGTCGATCTGCACGCGATAGAGCGCGGCCGGATCGCCGGCCATCGGGTACGCCGACACGCGCGGGCTGTTCAGTTCCTGTGCGAGATCGGCGGCAATCACACGGGGGATCTGGCTCTTCAATGAGTCTGCCCAGCGGGCGAATTCGTCGATCGTCACCTGATTGGCGCTGGTGCGAACCACGATTTGCGGCCGGTCGACGAGGTCGGGCACGGTGACGGAACCGATCAGGACAGTGACCGGCATGGCAGGCGCTGTACTTTGGGCTGGCGGCTGCGAGCTGAGCGTGTAAAAGGTGGCCTTCGGCGAGGCACAACCGGCCAGCGCAGCGACAGTCACCGCGATTGCGAAGGGTAAGGATAGGCGCATCACTTGTTATCCCCCTGTTTGCCGCGAATCAGTGCCTCAGGATGACGTTCGAGGTAATCCGCCAGCGTGCGGAACGCCGCCGCAGTACGCGCGAGTTCACGCATCGCATCGGTGGTGCCCTGCTGCAACTGCGAATTCGGCTGCAACGCCCCGTTCGCCGAGTCCAGCGCCGTTTGCGCGGCGGCGAGCGTGTCCCGAGCCTGCGGCACCACCTCCGTGCGCAACTGTTTGAGAAGCGAATCGGCATCCGCGAGCGTCTTTTGCACGTCCTTGCCGAGCCCTTCGAACGGAATCTTGTTCAGCTTGGCCACCAGACCGGTCACCGAATCCTGCAGCGATTGCAGTCCGCCGGGCACGGTTGGCAATTCCGGCGGGGTCGCGCTCCAGTTCACCCCGGCTTTGGGCGCAGCGGGGAAAAAGTCGAGCGCGACATATAGTTGTCCGGTCAACAGGTTGCCCGTTCGCAGCTGCGCACGCAGGCCATGCGCGACCATCCAGTCCGTCATTTGCCGCGGATTTTGCGCAAGTCGGCCTCCGGTCTCGCCCGACTGGTAACGCGACGTGAAACGCTCCGGATAGAAATGCACCTCGACCGGGATGCTGAACTGCTTCGTGACTGGGTCGTAGCGCGTATAGATCGCTGCCACCTCGCCCACCACGATGCCGCGGAAATCGACCGGCGCGCCGACCGTCAACCCGCGCACCGAGTCGTGAAAGCTGAAGACATAGGTATCGACGATGCGGTCATGGCGCTTCATCGCCTCCGCACGATCGTGGAACAGCACATATTGGGCACGAACAGCGGCCTCGGGCTGACCGGTCGTATCATCCGGCGTCTGGAACGCAAGGCCGCCGATCAGGATCGCGACCACCGATTGCGTGTTGACCTTGACGCCGTCGGTACCCAGCGACACGTCGACGCCGCTTGCATGCCAGAAGCGCGTATCGGCCTGCACGTACTTGTCATAGGGCGCGTTGATGAAGACCCGCAGCGTGACACCCTTGCCGTCTGCGTCGAGCGAATATTCGGTGACCTGTCCGACCTGCAGGCGTCTGAAGAAGATCGGAGAGCCGACATCGAGCGAACCCATATCCTCGCTCTTCAGCACGAACTCCCGGCCCGGCACGCCGCTGGCAAAAACCGGCGGCGACTCGAGTCCAACATAGTTGCGCCGCGACTTCGCCGAGGCGCCCACATCCATGCCGATGAAGGAACCGGAGAGCAGCGTGCCGATCCCTGATACCGTGCCCCCGGAAATTCGCGGGCGCACGACCCAGAACCGCGTATCCTCGACCAGCATGCTTGACGCATCCTTGACAAGCTCGGCGGTCGCCACAACACTGCGGTGATCTCTCGCCAATGTCACGCTCTTGACCACGCCAACGTCCACGTTCTTGAACTTGATCTTGGTCTTGCCGGCTTCGAGACCTTCGCCAGTTGCAAAACTGATGTTGACCGTCGGCCCCTGCTCGAGAACGGCCTTCACGGCCAGCCAGCCACCAATCAGCACTGCAATGACCGGCACCAGCCAGACGATCTGCAGACGCCAGCGCGAGCGGGGCGTGGCCACCGCTTCGGGAAGATCCGGCGGCTCCGGCCGATCCGGGGGGTTAGCCATGATGATCCTCAGTCGCGTCCCAGATCAGACGCGGGTCGAACGACATCGCCGCGAACATCGTCAGCACGACCACCGCGCCAAACGCAACAGCGGCCGGCCCTGCCTGGATCGTCGCGAGCGCATTGAACTGCACGAGCGCAACGAGAATGGTGATGACGTAGATGTCGAGCATCGACCAGCGGCCGACGAGTTCCACCAGCCGGTAAATCCGCGTTCTCTGCTGCAACCGCGCAACCGAGCGCCGCTGCGTTGTGACGACGAGGTATATGATCGCCAGGATCTTGAGCATCGGCACGGCAATGCTCGCGATAAACACCACAACGGCGAGCGGCCAGGAACCGGAAGTCCAGAGGTAGACCACACCGCTCAGAATCGTGTCTTTCTCCGAGCCGAACAGCGAACTGGTGTTCATCACCGGCAACACGTTTGCCGGGATGTACAGCACTATCGCAGCGATCAGGAACGCCCACGTGCGCGAGTAGCTCGCCGGTTTGCGCGGGTGAAGATGCGCGCCGCAGCGCGGACAACTGGCGTCGTGCAGATGCGCGTCCGATTTCGTCAACAACCCGCAACTGTGGCAGGTCATCAGAGCGCTGGCCAGCGCCGTGCGTGCGGGCGGAGCCGCGAGGTGGTCCGCATCGGGTGCTCCGCTGTAGCGCTCGTCCATGTGCTGCCAAAGCTGGTGGAGATCGAACGCGGAATTGGCGGCCGCGAGCAGCAGCATCAGCACGCCGAATGACCAAAGCGCCACACCTGGCACGACACTGGCGATATGCGCCAGCTTGACCAGTGCCACCAGCATGCCGAGGATCAGAACCTCAGTCATGCCCCACGGCCGCGCCAGTTGCATGAGGCGAACTACGACGTCCGCGTGATACGGCCGGCGATGCAGCCGTAGCGGCGTCAGTAAATACGTCATCGTGGCCATTTGCAGGAGCGGCATCAGAAAGGTCGTCGCGAACACGAGTCCCGCGATCGGCCACATCCCGTCGTCGTAAAGGATCTGAACGGCACCCAGCAAAGTCGTCTCCACGAGGTTGCCGTTGACCATCAGGCCGACGATCGGATACGCGTTGCTGATCACGAACAGCACGATCGACGTGAGCGTAAAGGCCAGTGCCCGATCGAGGCCGTGCGGATGATTGCGGTACAGCTCTGCGCGACAGCGACAGCACCGCAGCACAGCCTCGCCTGTCAACGGCGCTTCGCGCTGCAGCAGATCGCATTCGTGGCAGGCGATGAGCCGCGCGCTTGTGACGCTTGTGGCGCTTGTGACTGGAGTGGTCGCTGAAGCTGTCATTGCGGCTGCTCCGTCGCGGCTTCACTCGTGTCGTGCACAGCAGCAGTGGCCTGCCGCATCGCCCGGCCCGTCATGCCCTCGGCCTGTACGACCCACCCGCCGCCCATTGCCTTGTAAAGGCCAATCAGCGAACTGAACACCACTCCATTGGTTTGCGTATAACCGAGTTGCGCGTTGAACAGACTGCGCTCGGCGTCCAGCACTTCGATGTAACTCGTGTAGCCCCCTTCGTAACGCAGCCGCGCGAGCCGTGAATACGTGCGCAATGCGTCAACCTGTCGACCCTGCACGACTAGTTGCTCGCGTGACTTTTGCAACGCGATCAGTGCATCGTCGACTTCCTGAAACGCTACCTGGATGGACTGCTGGTATTGGAACAGCGCCTGTTGCTGCTGGGCTTCCGCCTGCTTGACCTGACCGCTGATACTGCCCGCCGTAAAAATCGGCACCGTCAGCGAGCCCGCGTACGACCAGACCCGAGCGGGACTGGTGAACAGCTTCGAGAACTGCCCGCTGACCGATCCAAACAGGCCGGTCAGCGAAATCGACGGAAAGTAGAGCGCGCGCGCAGCGCCGATCAACGCGTTGACGGCGATCAGGTTTTGCTCAGCCTGCAGCAGATCGGGGCGGCGCTCGAGCAGATCCGACGGCAGGCCCGCAGGTACAGCGGGCATTGCCAGTTCGGTCAGTTCGCGGCCACGCAGGATCGCCCCGGGATTGCGGCCGAGGAGGACTGAGAGCGCGTCTTCCTGCTGGGCAATCTGCGTCTCGATCTGCGGAATCGTCGCGAGCGATGCCTCGTATTCCGACTCGCTTTGCGCGAGCTCCATCTGCGAGACGTCGCCGCCTGAGAACCGTGCCTGGAAGACTTTCACCGAGCCGGCGCGGCTGTCTGTCGTCGCCCTCGCGATCGCAAGTTGTGCATCGAGGTCGCGCAGATTGATGTAGGCGGTGGCAACCGAGGCGACCAGCGACAGGATCGTCGCGCGGCGGCCCTGCTCGCTCGCCAGCAGGCTCGCACGTGCCGATTCTGTCTCACGCCGCACTCGGCCGAACAGGTCGATTTCCCACGCGACCATCAACGGCGCCTGAAACTCGTTGAACACCGGGCTGACGCCGGGCGGCAACGGTGTAGGCCCAGTCTGCGAAGCGCGCTGGCGAGAGGCGTCGAAGCCGGCGTTGATCTGCGGAAACAACGCCGAGCGCGTCGTGACGAACTGGCCGAGGAACTGATCGACGCGAGCGGCGGCGATCTTCACATCCTTGTTATCCGCAAGAGCGGCCAGAATCAGATCGTTCAGCACGGGATCCTGAAATTGCTCCCACCACGGCGTATTCGCGACGTCGACTGCTTCGCTCGTCGTGAAGCGGTAGGTACCGGGTGTCGCGACGTTCGGCCGCACATAGTCGGGGCCGAGCAGACAGCCGCCCAGTGCCAGCACCAGCGGCAATACAGGCATCAGACGCAGTAGTGACGCTCGGCCGCGCATGTCAGTCGTCCTCGCGCCGCGCGGACGGCGTGATCGCCGGGCCACCCGAAGCAGATGGCGTCCCTGGCCCTTGCTCTTCGACTCCGCCGCTCGTCCCCGGCGTCTTCTTGCCGCCTCTTTCGGACATCGATTCGAGCACATAGAAGAACATCGGAATGAAAAACACCGCGATCACCGTCGCGCCGAGCATGCCGCCGATCACACCGGTGCCGATCGAATGCCGGCTGTTGGCCGACGCCCCCAACGCAATGGCAAGCGGCACGCAACCGAGGATGAAAGCGAGCGACGTCATGATGATCGGCCGCAACCGTTCGGTCGCAGCCGTTACAGCGGCGTCGTACACCGACTGGCCCGCTTCGCGGTTCAGCACCGCGAACTCGAAAATCAGGATCGCGTTCTTGGCGGCGAGCGCGACCAGCATCGTAAGGCCGATCTGGAAATACACGTCGTTCTCGAGGCCGCGAAGCAGGATCGCAAGCAGTGCGCCGAACAACGCAAACGGTACGGCCATCAATACACCGAACGGCAGGCTCCATTTCTCGTATTGCGCCGCGAGAATCAGAAACACCATCACAAGGCCGAATACAAATACCAGCCCCGACGTGCTGCCCGACTGCCGCGCTTCGAAGGCCTCCCCGCTCCAGCCGACGCCATAGCCTGCCGGCATGACCTCGTCAGCCACTTCCTCAAGCGTAGAGATGACCTGCCCGGAGCTGTAGCCCGGCGCGCCGTTCGCAGTGATCTTGACGGCCGGAAAATTGTTGAACCGCGTGATGAGATCCGGTCCAGTGACGTACTTCGACGTGACCACGGCCTTGAGCGGCACCATGCTGTTCGTCTTGCTGCGCACATAGAGCTGGTTGAAATCCTGCGGCGTGAGCCGGTATGACGGCTCGGCTTGCAGGATGACCTGCCACAGCCGACTCGACCGGTTGAACTGCGACACGTACAGCGACCCGAACATCGTCTGCATCGCGCTATACACGTCTTCGATCGGTACACCGAGCGTTTCGGACTTGTCGCGATCGACATCGATCAGCAACTGCTGCGCGGACGCATTGAAGGTAGAGGTCACGCGCGCCAGTTCAGGCCGTTTTTTTGCCTTTTCCAAGAAGTCCTGCACCACGCCCGCGAGTTGCGCGATGCTCGCGTCGCCCTTGCTCTGAATCCACATCTCGGTTCCGCCAGTCGTACCGAGCCCCGGAATCGACGGCGGATTGACCGGTAGGATGATCCCTTCCTTAACTTTCGACAGGTTTTCGTACGCGCCGATCAGCACGGCCCGCGCATTTTGCGTCTTGATGTTGGCGAACTTGTAGCGCTCGTCGAAACCCTTGAAGCCGATGAAGAACGCGCTCGCATTGTTCTTGTTCTGGCTGTCGAGCAGACTGAAACCGTCGACGATCGTCACGCTGCTTACCGCCGGCTGTGCCATGAAGTAATCGGTGACACGCTGCGAGACTTCGCCGGTGCGATCGAGACTCGCCGCGTCCGGCATGATGACCGCGCCAAGCAGATAGCCCTGGTCTTCGGGCGGCAGGAACGACGTCGGGATCGTCCGCATCATGACGACCGCCAGCGCGATCATCCCGGCAAACAGCAATAGCGCGACCAGGAAGCGCTTGATGACCAGTTTGACGACGTTCGTATAGCTATTTGTCATCCTTTCAAAGCGGTTGTCGAACCATTTGAAGAAGCCGCGCTTTTCATGATGACCGGGCTTGAGCAGCAACGCGGCCAGCGCCGGCGAGAGCGTCAATGCGACCACGCCGGAGAGAATCACCGAAATCGCGATCGTGATCGCAAACTGCTTGTACAACTGGCCTGTGATGCCGCCGAGAAACGCCACCGGCACGAACACCGCGCACAGCACCAGCACGATAGCGACGACCGGGCCCGCCACTTCGTCCATGGCCCGTTTGGCGGCGTCTTTCGGACTCAGCTTGTGCACGTTCATGTTGCGCTCGACGTTCTCGATGACGACGATCGCGTCGTCCACCACAATGCCGATCGCGAGCACCATCCCGAACAGCGTCAGCATGTTGATCGAGAACCCGAGCGCGAGCATCCCCATGAAGGTGCCAACGATCGACACCGGCACCGCCAGCACCGGAATCAATGTCGCGCGCAGGCTTTGCAGGAACACGAACACGACGATCACGACCAGCACGAGGGCTTCGAAGAACGTGTGCACGACATCCGAGATCGACGCGCGGGTGAAGTCGGTCGTGTCCATCGCGATGCTGTAATCAAGGCCCTCCGGGAAGCTCTTCTTCATCTCGGCAAGCGTCGCATGGACCTGCTTCGACACATCGAGCGCGTTGGCGCCAGGCTGCTGATACACCGCGATGACGGTAGCCGGCTTGCCCTGAAACTTGCTGCGAATCGAGTAGTCCTTCTGGCCGAGCGACGCGCGGCCGATGTCCTTGAGCCTCACGATCGCCGCGTCGCCGTTCGCCGCGCGAATGATGATGTTGTCGAACTCGGCAGGCTCGCTCAGACGGCCGGTGGTCGTGACCGCGAATGACTGCTCGACCGGCGCGCCGGTCGGCGACTGGCCAAGGCGGCCGACGGCGAATTGCTGGTTCTGGTTGGCGACCGCTCGTTGCACATCGCCCGCCGTGATGCCCAGTTGCGCCATACGATCGGGTTTCAGCCAGATCCGCATCGCGTAGTCGGGCGTGCCGAAGATGCTCGACTGGTTGGCGCCCGGAATGCGCTTGAGTGCATCGAGTACGTAGATGTTTGCGTAGTTGGCGATGTAGGTGGCGTCGTAGCGGTCGGTTGCCGAATAGATCGCGATCACCATCATGAACGCCGACGATTTCTTCTGCACCTGAATGCCTTGCGATTGCACCGATGACGGCAATTGCGGCAGCGCCAGATTCACGCGATTTTGCACGTCGACCTGCGCGAGTTCCGGATTAGTGCCGATCTGAAAGTACGCGTTGACGGTCAGGTTGCCGGTCGACGAACTTGACGAGTTCATGTAGATCATGTTGTCCGCGCCGTTCACCTGCTGCTCGATCGGCGCGGCTACGTTGTTGGCCACCACGTCGGCGCTCGCCCCCGGGTAGTTGGCGGCGATCGTGATCTGCGGCGGTGTGACGTCCGGGTACTGCGCGATCGGCAGATTGAACATCGCCACCGCGCCCCCGAGCGTGATGACAATCGAGATCACTGACGCGAAAATCGGGCGGTCGATGCAGAAGTGGGAAATATTCATGTTGTTCGCCGGCTCACTTCGCCGCCGTAGTGTCAGTCGTGCGCTCCCCGGTACTGCCTGAGCCGCTCGCCGGCACGTTCGCCGCGGCGGGCGCCACGGGTGTCGTCGGCTTCGCGACGATCTTCAGCGGCGCATCGGCGGCAACGCGGATGGCACCGTCGACGACCACTCTTTCCCCTGGCTGCAAACCCTGCGAAATGAACCAGTCGTCTCCATGCCACTCGCCGACCTCGACCACCCGTTGATGCGCCTTCGACTCGCTGTCGACGACCCACACAAAATGACTCCTGGCGCCCTGCAAGACCGCGCGTTGCGGCACGAGGATCGCGTTCGGGCGCATGGCGCCGGACACGCGCGCACGGACAAACTGCCCGGGGCGCAGCGTACCCTTTGGGTTGCCGAACGACGCACGAACGAGGAACGTACCGGTTTGCGAGCTGAAGGCGGGATTGGTGAAGTCGATATGGCCATGGTCCGGAAACTCGGTGCCGTCGGCCAGGATTACCGTCACTTCGAAGTTGTTATTGGCAGGAAACCGCAGATGGCCTTTGCCGGTCTCGTCGCGGTACTTCAGCAGCTCATTCTCGGAAATGCTGAAATTGACCCACATCGGATCGAGCTGATAAACGTAGGTCAGCAGTCCGGTCGCGGCGGCTGTCACATAGCTGCCATCCTGCTGGCGGGCGAAGCTCGACAGGCCGGTGAGCGGAGATTTGATCGTCGCATAGCTCAGGTTCAGCTGGGCGGTTTGCACCTGACCTTGCGCGGCGATCACCGCGGCTTGCGCCTGTTTTTCATTGCCGGTCGCGTCGTCGAGGTCCTTCTTGCTCACGGCGTTCTGCGCGGCGAGCGGGATTACCCGGGCGAGGTTCGCTTTCGTCACGCCGAGTCGCGCCTGCTGCTGCGCAAGCTCACCTTTTGCGGTTTGCAGAGCGGCCTCGAATGGTTTCGGGTCCATCAGAAAGAGGGTTTGCCCGGCATGCACCAGTTGCCCTTCGGTATAAACCCGCTTGTCGAGAAAACCGTCGATACGCGCGCGGATCTCGACTTCGCGTGAGCTTTGCGTCTGCGCGGTAAATTCGAAGTCGACCGGCGTATCGTGTGGCTCGACCTGTAGCACGGTTACTTCGAGAACCGGCGCCGGCGGCGACGTCGCCGGCTTCCTGCAGCCAGCGCAAATGGCAAGCGTTGCGCAGGCAAGGACGAGTATCAAATCGCCCCGTGGCAGTCGTTGAAGACAAGCATTCAGCGGCGTGCATTTCATGGCATCACCCGTTACGGCTTATCAGGCGTACAGGCGCCGAACAGCACATAGGCGTCCTGACTGTTGACGAGCGAGCCAGTCATCGTCCCATCCGTCCTGTCGAGCGCAATCGTCCATGCGAAACCGAACTCGGCGCCTTGCAAGAGAGTCTGCCTCTGGCCGGCGTCAATCAGGCGGATCGGCGTTGTGCGCTCCTTGCCGACTACCATCTTCCTTGCGAAGTCGATGCGCAGGAATTGCGGCACGCCGAGTTCAGCCGGCAAGCCCCGGATGCAGACCTCTCCGGCATCGCACGCATGTGCGTCTACCGTCGCGCACAGCAAGGGCTTGCTGCCGTCGAAGTCGGCCGCCCACAACGAGGCCGATCCGGACCAGCACAGCGCGGCAAACGCGAGAAGGAGGCATTTCTTTTTCACAGCTGTCTCTCCCGCCTCTATCGAAGTCTATTGAACCGTGTACCCGCGGCCGGTCATGCACGCCGCGACAGCGCGGTTGAACGTTGCCATCTGCTGGGACGCCTGTTGCTGACCCGCTTGCTGCTCGCCGGCCACGGCCCGGTTCATGCGGTGCTGCCGCACGCCCCCAGCCGCCGTCCCAGTGACCGCACCAATCGCTGCGCCTTTGCCTGCGTTGCCTGCGATCGCGCCGACCGCTGCGCCTAACGCGGCGCCACCGGCTGCGCCCTTGATGGCTCCGCCTTGCTGCTGAGGAGCACCCGGTTGACCGGATTGCTGCGCAATCGCGACGTGATCAACGCCGGTCGTCTGCTTCGCCCACAGTTGGCATTCGGCGGTATCCGTGTTCTGCTTTTGGGGACTCTGCCCCTTGGCCGGATAGACGATGGGCTGTTGCGCGGCGGCTGCGAACGCCAACACCCCTATCACGAGACCCATTGCGGCTCGCTGCATTCGCTGCATGACTCGAGGCCCTCTGCGCACTGCATTATTCAAACTTGACAATTCTCTGCCCCTGCACGCCTAGGCCGGCCATTAAGCCCTCCTGGCCAAAAATGAATGCATAGACATCTGATTGCAGTGTCGTAGTTGTCATCGATTTGGCCATCCCTGCATCCACCACCACGACGCTCGGTCCCACACCAACGGACAATCCGGTGCCGCTCGTGAGCTCGATGAGTGCAGCGTCCGTCATAAAAAACATCGCCTCCGAAAAGGTCTGAGCACCTGCCTGCATCCCGTATGAAAGTCCGCGCGCCCGGTAATATCCAATGATCTTGCCATCGGGACTAAACGCCACACCCTTTCCACCTTGCGCACCTACCAGCAAGCCGGCCTTAATGATGCTGGGAAACACGACGACGGCTTTCGCCTGGTATTGGAGATCTTTCGCCTTCGGCGTCTTGTCAAATAGTTGCTGCAGCGCCTGACGGGCTTGCGCGTCTAGCTCGGGGTCCCCACCATTGGCAACAGTTGGGTTCGTCGAGCACGCCACGGCAATTAGAAAGAGGGGAACAGCGAGAATCAGCCGAAGGTACTTGATCATGATGCGTGCTCCATTCAGAAATTGACGCCACGGTATGAAACTCGTTTCCGCTTCAGATTCTTTGCGGTCAACGTGAATAGTGGTGTTTGCGTCGTGCGAAAACAATTGGCCTTTGGTCCTATATCGCGTGAATGCGCAAACGCGCGCTTGCGCTAGGGCGGCTCATCGCCTTCAAGGACAGCCGCCAGCACCGTCTTGACAAACAGTTCGTCGTTAAACGGCTTGCGCAAATAAGCGAACGCGCCGGCCGCGAGCGCGTGCTCGCGCACGTCGATGTCGTCGTGAGCGGTGATGAAAATGACAGGTATGCCGCTGCCGGATAGACGTCGCTGGACTTCCAACCCGTTCAACCCAGGCATCTGCACGTCAAGAATGACGCAGTCCGGGCGATATGACGGCATGGACGACAGGACCTCGAGGAACGCGTCGCCACTTGCGAACGTTTCGGCGACGATTCCGATTGAGCGCAACAGTCTCCTGATCGCTCGGCCCACCGATTCATCGTCATCAACGACGACAACGAATGGTTTCAGTTTTGCCATTGTGGATAGTCCAGTGTCCGGGCAAGCACACGCAAGTGCCGCCCTATACAACAGCCTACGCGCCAAACAGGGTTGCCGATATTGGACCTTGGTCCCGAATGGACACCGGGAGTGAAAAAGCGCGGGTACGCAGCGCCGTGCGCGCCGGATTTCCGCTGCTCAGCGCGACGCGCGCGTTTCGACAGCACCGCCTAGCCCGAGCTTGTCTGCGACGCGCACAAGCTCTGCCAGCGACGTGACTTCCATCTTCGCCATCACGCGCGCGCGATGGGCCTTGATCGTTTTTTCGACCGTGCCCAGTTCGTCGGCGACCCGTTTGTTCGGACGGCCGGTCACGATCAGCGACATCACTTGCCGCTCGCGAGGTGTCAGCCGTCCGAGACGCAGACGGATTGCATCCAGTTCGCAGTGGACGGCGTACGTTTGCGCGAGACGCTCGAACGCCTGTCCAATCGCACGCAGCAGATCCGTATCACGCACTGGCTTCGGCAGGAAATCCGTTGCGCCCGCCTTCATCGCCTCAACGGTCATGGGGATGTCCCCGTGCCCGGTGATGAAAACAATCGGCAGAGCGGCATTGAGTTCGCGCTGCAGTTCCAGACCGCTGATATCCGGCAATTGAATATCCAGTACCACGCAAGCAGGACAGGTATCGGCGCGCATCCTGTCGAGAAATGCGTGTGCCGAACCGAATGTCTCCACCCGATAGCCGGCGGACTGGATCAAACGCGCCAGCGCACGGCGCACAGAATCGTCGTCGTCGACGACGAACACCAGCGAAACGGCATCTGTCATGGCCTGTATCGCGACTCGTCGTGCCCTCTCGTAGCCGCACCGTCTGCGGGGAGAGTAACGTAGAATGTCGCGCCTCGATCGATGTTGTTTTCGGCCCAGAGTCGTCCGCGGTGCATGTCGACGATGGAGCGGCTAATCGACAATCCAAGACCGAGCCCTTGGGGTTTTGACGTAAAGAACGGCTTGAAGATCTCGTCGAGCTTGTCCGAAGTCAGTCCATGCCCCCGATCGCGAACGGCGATGCACACCATGTCGTCGTTCTCGGCCCTCAGCGCTATGGAGACCACACGATCGAGTGGCGGCACATCGTTCATCGCATCGAATGCGTTGAGCAGGAGATTGAGGATGACCTGCTGAAACTGCACCTTGTCGCCGCGCACCAGCGGCAGAACACCGTCGATATCGAGCGTGACGCGCGTTCCGCGCACAATCGCGTCGCTGTGCACGAGCAAGATCACGTCACGGATCACGCTCGCGAGTTCGAGTGGTGCGACCTCCAGATCGCCTTTCTTCACGACCGCACGAATGCGTCGAATGACTTCGCTGGCGCGGTAGTCGGCCTGAACGATGTCGTTCAGGATCTCCCGGACCTCGCCCAGATCGATCGGATCCGTCGCCATGAACCGCTGCGCGGCCTGCACATTGCTCAGAATGGCGGTAAGCGGCTGATTCAGCTCGTGTGCTAGCGATGAAGCCAGCTGGCCCATGGTAGATACCCGCGTCAAATGCGCGAGCTCCTGGCGGTTGCGATGTAACTCGTATCGATCCGTCCGGTCGATGATGAATGCGAGCGTGACATTGTCGTCGTCGAACCGAA
Organism: Paraburkholderia terricola; assembly: GCF_003330825.1. Classification (NCBI taxonomy): domain Bacteria; kingdom Pseudomonadati; phylum Pseudomonadota; class Betaproteobacteria; order Burkholderiales; family Burkholderiaceae; genus Paraburkholderia; species Paraburkholderia terricola. The sequence continues at coordinate 1,571,201 of NZ_CP024941.1, read as the reverse complement.
ATGCACTCAACCCGATTTCCACGGGAAATGCCGTGCCGTCCTTGCGCTGCGCAGGCAGTTCGTGCGAAGGCCCGATGCCAACGGATTCCTTTAACGCGCGCGGCTCTGCCCCGAAGCGGGCATTGTTGTCGACATGCAGACCTGGCACCAGCAATTCGACAGGTTTCCCGATTATTTCATCGCATTCGTATCCAAACAGCTTCGCGGTTTGCGAGTTGGCCATCAACACGAGGCCGCGCTCGCCCAGCATCAGAATCGCCAACGGCAATCGTGTCAGCACCTCGCGAAAATAACGCTCACTGGTGCCTCGCTCGTCCGCGCCCGCGTGAGACCCCGCCAGGCGCGCCGATCGTCCGTCGCGGTCAGGCAGCTCCCGGTGAAAAGGTCTCGCCGAAACACCGATGCGGAGTCGCTCGGTAAACGGATGCCCAGCGCGAGACCCTCGTTGACCCGCTTCGCGCACGTGAGAAGCGTCTGCGGCGCGAAGGTTATCCGCGCGTGTCTCGCGTGTATTTGCTGATGAACCTGCTTTTGCCAACGACTCGAAAGAACTTGCCCCACTAGTCGAAATCGGTGACCGTGCCCGCATCGTACGCGCGCCGAGCATGGCGCGCGTGGCGTAGAACGCCGACACGGATGGCGATTTATGACTAGCCATCGTTGCAGCCGCCCGCTGGCGTCGCGCCAGCACCGCCAGCAACCACAGGATGGCTGTTGTTTCCAGCAAGACAATGACTGGCATGACGATGCTCATGGCCGAACTGCCTCTCAAAGGTCGGCACCGCGAGATAGGCTGACGAGAATTCGCTCTGGATTTCGATAAGAGGCAACGGCCCCTTGACCCGGAGGTGGGTTACCGCCGCTCGACATAACCAAGCCGGCAGCAAAGCCGCAATCGCAACTCGCTCGTCAGTACGCGCTCCAAGCCTGCGTCATGGGCAAGCTTTTGAGTCGTCACCTTTATTGTGCGTTGTTCTTCCGCCGATTTGCGGGCATCGCAGATGGCGGGTCAGGACGGAAGCACCGCCAGCCAGATACAAATACCAGTAAAAACTTCCGCTACCGATCCGTCCGAACGGCAAATCAATCCTAGTACGCAGGGGGAAAATAGTAAATGAGGTGCGTCTATATTCTTCTACATTCCGACTTAATTTCTCTGTATCGGGTAGCCGTTGCATTGAACAGGTGTGCAATTGTTCGCGCTTCGCAGGAGTATGTAGCTGAATGACCTCATCGTTGAGTTCGAAAGAACCGAAGCCACGCCAACGCATGGTTCGCCGCAGACATCCGATCACTACGTGCAACGCTTAAATACGTCAGGACTTCGAATCACTTCGCCTTGGCCGTGGCGCGCTTTTCGCCAGGCTCTGTCAACTTCGCGATTCGCTGCACTGCCTGCCCGGCGAACTGCCATCCTCGCTTCCAATGGGACCCCGAGGTACAGAAACCTGGCGCCGGTCAGCACTCGAGGTGCCGTCGCCCTTCTTCATTTCGTCAGCCGGTACTACAGGGCACTCGTCGAGCTTTGAGCATGGCGGGTTCTCACGCGCAATTAATTGCATCCCTGACTGTTGGCGCTTCGATAGCATGTCTTTCCGCTCGGACTTTTATACACGCCTTTACCGTTCTTTGTCTTGGCCTCTCCGCCCTTGCTTGTCTGGGTCGTCGTGACGCCGTTCTGATTCTTTTGAGCCTTCCACGCGTTACCTGTATTCCGGTTATAGCCGCCGGCCGTCTGTCCGTTTCCGCAAACGGACTCGCCGCGCGCGTTAGTGACACAGTTCGCGAATACGCTCGAAGACAGCATCATGCATGCCAATATAAAGAAAATTTTCATAATCAACTCCAGGTCTGGCCGGACTTTCGCCTCTTCAAGACTAGTCGCATGCGGTCGTACGCACATTGGACCTTGGTCCTATTGCAAGCGCCGATGACCCGGCCGTCTCATAGATCCACCGGAGATGAAGGCCACGACAATGCCGAAACCATCGATCGACTCGAATCGCACAGTTGAGATCCGTTCGGCAACCCGCGCTGTCCGGCGCTTCCGGCCGGCACGTGCCGGTGTTGCTTTGCTCTGGTCAGCGTTGGCAAGCGCCCAGGAAATGGAACCACACGCTTATTCGGCCACGCCGGTCGGAACGAATTTCGTGGTGATCGACTACGCAAGATCGAGCGGCGGCTTCTCAGTCGACCCTTCGTTGCCAATTGCCAATGTGCAGGCCAAAATCAACACATATGCATTCGGCTATTCACACAGCTTCGGCGTCGCCGGCCATACCGCGAGCATCGCGGTGTCCATCCCGTACGCGAGCGCGAATGTGACCGGTGACGTTCAAGGTAGACCTCAGCATGCCTATCGATCGGGATCGGGCGACGTGCGTTTCCGGGTGGCCTTGAATCTGCTCGGCGATCCGGCGCTGACACCGGAGCAATTCGCGCGGCGCAGACCCTCCACTATTCTCGGCGTCAGCCTGAGCGTGGCTGCGCCGACGGGTCAGTATGTGCCGTCCCGGCTGATCAACGTGGGATCGAACCGATGGTCGTTCAAACCAGAAATCGGATTGTCTCAGCCGATCGGCAACTGGTTCGTGGACGGCGCGGTGGGCGTGTGGTTTTTCACGGACAATAACGATTTTTTCGTAAGCGTCAATCTGAGGCCGTCTTGACGATCAGACCTTGACCTCTGAGAGCCGCTGATTCGTGAGCACGAGATCGAAGGCGGCGGGATCGAAGCTGCCGCCACACCACTCGAGGAAGTGGTCGTGCTCCTCGTGCGTCGGATCGGTGATCGCTTCGAGGAAGTCGGCATATCCTGGAACTCCACCGACGTCTTCCGGTGGACACGCATTCTGCCCGTCCAGGCACAGCGGCCGGCGCATGTCTGGATCAGGCGTCAGCGCCTTCTCGACCTTGATCCGATGCTGCCAGTTGTCACCGTAATCGTAGACGTAGGTGAATGACTTCAGCCCGCCCAGCGCCTTCGCCAGCGTGACCCGTGCCTCATTGAGCATCGGTGGATCGCTCTGGAATCCGAAGTCATCAGGTTCACCATAGTTGGTTTCGCCTAAGACGAACTCGTGCAGGTGCCCGCCCTCCCAGCCCATGGCCAGTTGCAGCACGAATGCAGCTTGCCCAGCCGGATCGAGCCGGGAACGATGATTCGTCGCCAGATCGCCGGCTTGATGTACTTCAGCTCAACGCGCAGTACGTAATCGGGCACTGGCGCCTTGACCAGGCGCACGGCAGGTTTGCGGGGTTGGACCATCGGGTTGATTGTCAGGCGGCTTGCTGCTCGATGTGTGCAGCCGGCATCAGGCGCCACGGCAGCAACTCGTCGATGCGGTTGATGGGATGATCGGCGATGCGCTCAAACACCGTGCGCAGGTAGGCAAACGGCTCGATGCCGTTCAGGCGCGCCGTACCGATCAGGCTATAGATCACCGCCGCGCTTTGGCCACCGCCGTCGGAGCCTGCGAACAGATAATTGCGCCTGCCGAGAACCAGCGGCCTGATCGCGCGCTCCGCCGTATTGTTGTCCACCTCGATGCGCCCGTCTTCGCAATAGCGTATGAGTGCATGCCAGTGCCCCAGCGAGTATCTGATCGCCTTCGCCAGCCCCGACTTCGCCGATACCTGTGACAGCGTGTGTTCGAACCAGGCCTTCAGTTCAGCGAGCAATGGGGCCGAGCGCAGCTGACGCGCAGACAGGCGCACGTCCGGCGTCTGGCCGCGAACCTCGCGTTCAACGGCATACAGCGCCCCAATGCGGCGCAGTGCTTCCTCGGCAATTGGTGAGCTGTCCAGCTTGTACAGGTCGTAGAACTTGCGCCGCGCATGCGCCCAGCACCCGGCCTCGATGACCGTGCCGTCACGATACAGCGCGTCATACCCGCTGAAGGCATCTGCCTGCAGGATTCCCGTGTAGCCCGCCAGATGTTCCCGAGGTCGTTCACCTTTGCGGTCGGGTGAGTACCTGTACCAGACGGCTGGTGGCGCGCGGCTCCCTGCCGGGCGGTCATCCCGCACATAGGTCCACAGGCGCGCCGTGCGTGTCTTGCCACGCCCCGGCTCCAGCACCGGCACGGGCGTGTCGTCGGTATGGATCTTGTCTGCGGCGCGCACGTAACCACCGAGTGCGTCTGACAGGGGTTGCAGCAGCGCAGCCGCTTCACGCACCCACGAAGCCAGTGTTGCCCGGTCCAGTTCGATGCCCGCGCGGCGATAGATGCCGGCCTGCCGGTATAGCGGCATATGGTCAGCGTACTTCGCGACGACGACCTGTGCGAGCAGCCCCGCACCCGCCATCGAGCGTGCTATCGGCCGCGAAGGTGCCGGCTTCTGTACTACTGCGGCACAGCGCGGGCAGCTCAGCTTCGGACGTACGTGGCGCAGTACCTTGAAGTAGCCGGGCACATAGTCGAGCACCTCCGAGACGTCTTCGCCGAGCGCCCGCATCTGTTTGCCGCATTCCGGGCATCCGCAGTTTGACGGCGCATGCACAACCGTTTCGCGAGGAAGATGTGCAGGGAAGTGCCGTGACTTGCGGCGCAGTGGAACAAGGTTCGTAGTGGCCGGCGTATCCGCAGTCGCGTCGGCATCAGGCGCCTTCGCCGGTGCGGCCATATATGGTTCATGAACAGGCAGCTCACCGAGGGCGAGCTGCAGCTGGTCCATCAGTTCTGTCATGCGCTCAGATGAGCGGCCATACTGCCATCGCTTCAGTCGCGAGATCTCGGCCAGCAACTGCGCGATGGTCTCGTCGCGCGAGGCAACGATGCGCTTGAGAGCGGCGATGTCATCGGGCAGATGGCGGGCTGGCATGCATGCCAGTGTAAATGAAGGCCACGCGCTTGTGGGCTCCCGCACCCTGCCTTATGCCGCGTGCGTCGGCTGCCACGTCCGCTCGGGATGCCGCCAGTCAATCCCTTCGAGCAGCATCGACAGTTGGGCGGCTGACAGATGGACTGTTCCCGAGTCCGCCTGCGGCCACACGAAGCGTCCACGCTCGAGTCGTTTCGCGTACAGGTTCATGCCGTCGCCGCTCCACCATAAAATCTTGATGAGATCACCGCGACGCCCGCGAAACAGGAAGATGTGCCCCGAGAAGGGATCACGTCCGAGTGCTGACTGCACTAGCGCGGCAAGTCCATCCATGCCACGGCGCATATCGGTAACGCCCGCTGCCAGCCATACGCGGGTACCGCCTGGCGGCGCAATCATGCTGGCATCAGGCAGCGCAGCACGAGGCGCAACTGCACGGGGTCGACCATGCCCGTGACGCGTACACGGGCACCATTCAGTTCGATCTCGATGCCCGACGCTGCTGGTACGCTCTCGCGATGTGGCTCGACAGGCTGTAGAGCGAGCGACGCCGGTTCTGCGGTCTCGCCGGTCGGTGCATCAGGTAGCGCTACGGGCAGCAACACCGCTGTGCTGTTCGCCACTCCTTCAAACAGGCCCGCCCGCAGTTGCCGGCGCCACTTGAACACCATATTGGGATTCAGTCCGTGCGCCTGCGCGAGCTTGGCCACCGAAATACCCGGCTCGCACGCCGCGACGGCAACTTGCCGTCGGTACTCTGGTGTGTAATTCGGTCGGCCCTTGCGGTTCGATGATCGCGCATTCCGTGTGTCCAAAGTAGTCCCCATCACTTGAAGTAACGGACATCACTTTGGACACCGGCTTCAGCTCTGTCCATGCGGCCACGGAATGACGCTTACGATGCTTGTAAGGCCTTGTTTTCTTTGGTCGGGGCGAGAGGATTTGAACCTCCGACCACCTGCACCCCATGCAGAGTGACTGGTCGCCTGAGTTGCGGGCGCTTGTAGTTGTAGTGGTCAAGCAAACCTGGACACCCCAAAGGCGAATTTTTAAAAAAGTGAAGCTTCGCACCGTGCCGGTGGCAGACCGCCTGCCGCCGAATGGATGCGCCTGTAGTTATAAAAGTTGTCGATGTAGGCCCCGATGTCGCGCTCGGCCTGCGCGTGATCCGGGTACCCTTTCTCGTCGATCCACTCGTTCTTCAGGCTTCTGAAGAACCGTTCAACCGGCGCGTTATCCCAGCAGTTTCCCTTTCTGCTCATACTCTGAATGATGCCGTTTGCCTTCAGTTCGTTCACGAAATGCGCGCTGGTGTACTGGGCGGAGTGGAACATCAGGCCGGGCGGCGGGCGTCGATGCTCGCGCGCCTTTTGCAAGGCCCGGATAACCAGAACCGTATCCGGCAACAGCGCGAACGCCCAGCCGACGATACGGCGCGAATACAGGTCCATCACGATCGCCAGATAGGACCAGCCCTGAAGCGTTCTCACGTACGTAATGTCGCCCGCCCACACCTGATTGATCGCCGGCGGCTGGAACCGGCGCTCAAGCAGGTTGGGCGCCACCAGCGCTTCACCGTCAGCCCTGCGGTAACGGTGCGTTCGTCGTCGCGTCACGGCCAGTTGCGCCTCACGCATCAACGACCGCGCGCGGTAGCGTCCGATCGCATGGCCCTGGTGCTGTAACGCCTGAGCCATCCTGCGGCTGCCATAGCTGCCGCGGCTTTCGTTGTGAATTTCACGCACGGCCCTGAGCAGGGCCGGCGAAGCCGCAGCCCTGGCGGGCCGCCGCGCGGCAAAGGTGTAGTAGCTGCTTCGCGGCACCTTCAGCAACCGGCACATCACGCTGACTGGCCAGGCCTTCTTCAGCGAACGGATCACCTCGAGGAGCGATCCAGTTCCTTGACGAAGAAGGCCGTGGACTTTTTTAGTATCTCGCGCTCCCTTTCGAGCTCGGTCACGCGTGCCTCCAGCTCCCGGATACGTCGCTGGTCGGCCTTGAACTGCACCTCGGTGCGCGGAGGCTCAGCCTGCTCGGCCCGCCATTGCGCCACCCACCGCCGCAACGCGGTATCGCCAACGCCCAGCGCCTCGCAGGCCCTGGCAAATGAATAGCCCTGCGCGACAACCAGCTGCACCGCTTCGGCCCTGAATTCGTCGGTTATGTTCCGTCTGCTCATTTCTCACCTCGGTTGGAGATTATCCCCTTTAGAGGTGTCCAGAGTCATTGGACCACTACAAGTCGAGTTCTTGCATATCTGCCGCACATCAACGCTGCTTTGTCGCAGGCATGCGCCGCAATGTGATGTATCCACGATCGCGGTGACTCCACTTCCTAGAATTCGCTCGGTGGCGATCTGCGGTAGACGGACCGGGTGGGGCCTGTCGACCCATCGCGATATATAGGACGGCTCTCAGGCCTTAGAACCCTTAACAAAATGAAGAAAAGGGGCTGTTAACCCTCGATGAATGCTGTTAACCTGTTCATTGTTTCGGCGATGAAAGGAACATGGCTAAACCTATACTCGACGACGAACTCTGGGCACTCATCGAACCGTTACTGCCCCCTCCAAAACTACGACGCCACCGTTACCCAGGGCGCAAACCGCTCGACAATCGTGCGGTGCTCACAGGCATCCTCTTCGTCTTGCAGACTGGCCTGCGCTGGGACCTTCTTCCTCGCGAGATGGGCTGCGGCAGTGGCATGAGTTGCTGGCGTCGCCTGCGTGACTGGCAGGAGGCAGGCGTCTGGGACGAGTTGCACGAGTTGCTCCTTGCGCGGCTTCGGGCCGCCGACCAAATCGACTGGTCTCGAGTCATCGTCGACTCCTCTTCAATCCGTGCTGTGGGCGCGGGTCAAAAACGGGACCGAATCCCACAGACCGCGCGCGACCCGGTTCAAAGCACCACCTCATCACCGAAGCGCAGGGCATTCCGCTCGCGGTGATACTGACCGGCGCCAACCGCAACGACGTCACTCAACTTCAAGCACTGGTCGAGGCTATCCCGCCCATCAGCGGCAAGCCTGGCAGACCACTATCGAAGCCTCGGGTCGTTCAAGGCGACAGAGGCTACGACCACGACAAACATCGACGTCCGTTGCACGCAGCGGGCATTGCCACGGAAATTGCTCGGCGCGGCCAGCCTCATGGCAGCGGATTGGGTAAAACACGCTGGGTCGTGGAGCGGACCATTTCGTGGCTTCACAACTTCCGCCGACTGCGCATCCGCTTCGAACGGCTCGCGTTTATCCACGAAGCCTTCATGAAAATCGCTTGCTGCATCATATGCTGGCGACAACTGCGAACGTCATTTTGTTAACGCCTCTTAGCCGACGTTCGCGTGTCCGCTGGTCGCATGCGCCGAAATTCGTGTCACAGAATCATTTTTCCATCGGTCCGGCAAACGCCTCGACGAGCACAACCAACGCATCGCGCTTGCGACCGTCCAACTCGCGGAACCCCGCAACGATCCGTTGCTCGTCGCTGCTCTCAAGCCGGGCGCCCCTCTCCCCTGTGAGCAGGTACCAGACGTCCACCCCTGCCCCAGCGAGCGCACTCAAATAATCGGAGTTCGGCCGCCGCATGCCTTTTTCATACTGGAACTGGGCATGTTGTTTAACGCCGCCCAAGGCCGCGAACTCCGACTGGTTCAGGCCTAGTCTCGATCGCTCTTCCTTGAGCCGCTCCCCGAAAACATCCATTTGACAGATTTTCCTCTTGACAATGTGTCATTTGAACCTACAATTACCGTCGTTATCGTTCAATTGATAGAAATGAACGACTGGCCATCTGGTTTCCGCCTCGCGGACGACACCTCCCCTGCTGCAGGTGCTCGACGTGCACAGCGAGCAATACGCTTCCATGTGACGGATCACTGCGACTGCGGCAAAACCGGCTGGCGATGGCGGTCAGACCGGCGATGCGACCGACGTGTTCACTGTGTTCCGCAACGCGGTGCCTGTCCGCGCGGCAAACGACCATTTGCATGGCACTCGGCACGACGAATACTGGACCGTCGCGCTGAAGGTGAATTGCAGGGATATGCGCGATCGTTGCGATATCAGGCCTTCGCGCATCTTGCTCCCCGACCGTCGCCTGTGTCAGGCGCCTATGGTATCGCAGTGCAGGCAAATCCGGCCTGCGTTCCCATGACCGATTCCCAGGAGGCGATGATGTCATTGCATTACGACAAACGTAGCGCATTCGGCTACGAAATCCGCGGAGCCCTCCCAGTACGCGCGGATTTCCGCCGAACCCACGGCGATGAGTTGGTGGGCAACCTCCCCGATCCCTCCACCGCGTATTTTGCAACGGACACTGTCACCCAGACCTGCCTCATAAGCGTGCGCTGCCCCTATCCCGATAGTACCGAAGTCGAAGACGCACTTGTGCGCTTCGCCCAGAGGTGGGCCGCCGCCGGCGCCATCTTCTATCGCCAGTGCATGGGCGAAATGTCCTTCTTCCCGCTCGGCCTGCCAGCCCACGTCAAGCTGCTCGCCGAACTGGATAGCGAGCGCATCCGGCACGCTGCCGAAGACGAGCGCACACGGTTCGTTCGCTCCCGGATACAGGACCAACTGCACGAAGCGGCCCACGACAAGCCACTACTTTCTTCAACACAGACGGGAGTTGACCATGCCTGAAAAGTTCCGCTATGCCCTGACCGGCGCCATGCTCGTGTCGGATGAGTTCGAACCCGACGACATTGAAACCGTGCGTCGGCACCTCAAGGGAATTGCCGAAGTCTATCTTGCCCACGACAGTATCGCGCAGACTGTCTCACTGCGGATCGGCGGAGTCCTCGCCTACGAAGACATCGGCTTCATCGAGCGCCGTATCGAACGATTTGCCGAGCGCTACAGCCCGGTGGGCGCGATCCTGTTGACCGAGTGCAATGACATCACCGGACGACTTCTCGTCGGCCACAACTGGGACGTGCAATGTCTCATCACGCTCGGTGCCACGAAAGAAGCACTCGAAAAGCTCACGGACCCGAACTTTGAGTTCCTGGTGCGGCTCGAACAGCCGGAGGGAAACCCGCCGCAACCCAGACCTGTTATCCGATGCGAGGCCATCGATGCCCACGAGTAGGCCACAATCGCGGTTTCGCCTGGGAAAGTCCCCAAACCATCGAAGTTTTATGGGTGTGCGTTCAACCTTATTGGTTCGCGATCCATGCGGACATCACCGTTCCGTCTGTTACACCTGCCCTCCTAATGTTCGGAGTACGCGGATTGAACTGCACTTGCCAGACTCGCCATCAGGGCATGGGGACGCCATACGTTCGACCACGAGTCATCCGAGATGACGAAAGGAAACGTAGCGCGATAGCGGCCCATCCGCCCACAGGTCCCTGCGGCCGGTTCCGTGAACGTCGCGCGTCGGGATCGATGCAAGATGCAACAGGCAGTACCTAATGCATCGCGTTCTTGTACGGTCCTTTGGTCGCGCTACTATGCCGGCCTGTTGCTCTTCAGTCTTTTCTTTCCGCTGTTTTTCGACATGAAACACCGCGCGATGCTGCTCGCCTTGCCAGTCCACCTGCAGGTCGTCCTTGTCCTCAATACGCTGTTGTATCCCTACGCGCGCTTTGTCTGTGACAGCGTTACCGGGTACATCATCCGCGACACCGTTATCATCTTTCCCTTGCCCGAGTTTGCGATTTTCGGGGTCTTCTCCGTGCTCTTCTGCTGTTGCTTCGCGATTTTGTCGCCCCAGTCGAGCTGGTCTGGCTGTATCTCCGTATTGGCTGACAAGCCTGCCGTGTGCGAGCGCCTATCAGGTCAAAAAAGGTTCTTCGCGGATTTCCCAGGAAGGAGTCAGATCTCGTCCCCCAAAACAACATGCATGGCTGCCTAGAACGGCCATTCCGATGCCGGCTCGCACCGTGGCTTATCGAACAATGGTAAGCGCGCCATAGCCGACCTGACTTGCGTTGTGCGACCCGCTGTTCGTCAGTCTGTGGAAGTGATGGGACGCGAAGGTAACAGCGCGACGTAATCGTCCACGTTCTGTACACACGGCAGTGCCTTGAACAGCGCGACGAGGTATCCATACGGCTCGATGCTGTTTGTTTTAACCGCTGGACAATCGTCGCTGATAACGTCCTGACAGTGGAGTGCCAGGCAGTGTTGCCCGACGAACAACTGACTTCGGACGCATCGCACGGTTCGCTGCAAGAACCTCTGACCAGCGACGCCTACAGCGCGGCAAGAGGAAAGTCGTGACTTGGGAAGAGAGCGCATGTCTTGCGTCCGCCCAATATGAGCGTCATTGTGATCGACACCTCTGCACGCGGCGCGGTCACTGGCTGCCTGGCACCGTCCGGCCGGACGTAGCGCTTCTATCGACGGGATCTCCCGTCGATAAGACGGGTTTGGCAGATGGTCCAAATGACTGCTTGAATGCCCTCCTGTACCGGTCACGTTCGTGCCGGATGACTTGTTGGAGCGTGCATCATGTTTGCGGAAGAGAAAGAATCACTCGCCATTCTGCGCCGTTCGCAGGTGGAGGCGAAGACAGGCTTGTCGCGCTCGACGATCTACAAGCGCATGCGGGATGGCACCTTTCCGTCTGCGATCCCGCTCGGTGGACGGATGGTCGGTTGGCGCGTCGCGGACATCGATCAGTTTCTGAAGAATCCTGCGCGCTATCGGGCGCCTGTCAAGGTCCGCTCAGACGACGCAGACGTCTCGTCATGACCGGCACTCCCGCTCATGCGCGCTGATATCGACGGAAAACCGGGGATTGGCGCGCAGTGGGTCAGTCGCCAAACCAACGGTATCGTCGCCGTTGCCGTGAACAACGCGCTAGCCAGAGCCCATGCCGTTCTCCCGTCGGACATGCGATCCGCTCCGGATGACGATACGTCTTACGTTGGTCGCCGTACAAAAGCGCAACGTTCGTATCACGCTGTCCGGAGAGCATCCCCCCGCCGCAGGACAGGTGATGTGGCCAATCATGCCGGAGCTGTAGACGCCAGGCGGTTCATCGTTCCCTGTGTGAACTGCGTGGCGTTGTCGCGCGATCGGAATGGACAACGTTTCGAGTGCGGACATTGATGTCAGCCGCTACCCTTGAAACCGATGTCAGCTCGTCAAAGAGTAGCGCACGCAGGGGGAACGACTGTGCCTTCCGCAAGGTGTCTTTGCTGACGACATTAAGAAAAGGCTCTTCACCGCAGAAATGCCCGGAAGCTCGGTGTCCGCCCGACCACCCAAGGCACGAAAACACTTCCCAGCGACGCCCTATAGGCAGACCGCTTCTGCCAGCGAGCAATCGGAGTCGCAGCGGCGTTCCTGCCAATCGCCGACAGTTTACGACCGACATCGAGCAAACAGTGCTTCGCTTTCAGGAGTCGGCGGAAACCGCACCACTTGCCGGCAGCGGAGTTCCAACCCGTTTTTAAAAGGAGCCGATCCATCGCCAATGCTTGCCGGCGGCTCCAGCAGCTTGCGGTATTCGTCGAAACCCAGCGCTGGCACATTGAAGCGGACTCTTCTTAACAGGCTGAGCCAACTCAATTCGCTTGGTTTACGTATACATATGCGTATACATGTGGCCGAAAAATGTATAAATGCATAGCAAATTCAATGTGTTATAACGTTTATTCGAGTCCTCTCCTGGCACCAACAGTTGTTCCGGCGTAAGCCGATGTAGTTTGCGAAGTAGATCGAGAAACCCCGTAAGACCACAGTCTTACGGGGTTTTTTGTTGCCTGTCGTTTCTCGCGGACGGAAACGGGCTCGCTTCATCGAAGCGAGGCTTTACTCTCCGTACCCCACGCCGTTGCGGCGCCTTAACTGCACCACATCGCGAAGCGGCGGCGCCCCGAATAGCCGGCTATACTCGCGGCTGAACTGGGAAGGGCTGTCATACCCGACCTTGATCGCCACCGAGCCGACATCCCCGTTCTGCCCCAGTAACAATCTCCGGGCCTCGTGCAGCCGCAGTTGCTTCTGATACTGCAGCGGACTCAGCGTCGTGACGTTCTTGAAGTGATGATGGAACGACGACACGCTCATATTCACTTCCTGCGCCAGCATCTCCACCCGCAAAAGCTCGGTGTAGTGATTCTGGATCCATTCGATCGCACGCACGATCCGGTACGTCTGACTCCCGTTCACGGCGATGTGCCGCAGCCGCTTGCCCTGCTCGCTCGTCATCAGCCGGTAGAGCAATTCCTTTTCGATGAGCGGCGCGAGAACCGGTATGTCATCCGGAGTATCGAGCAAGCGCACGAGCCGCAGCGCCGCATCGAAGACCGGCGCCGACAGCGAGCCCACGGCAATGCCCTCGCCCGCCGACACGGCGCCCGGTTCCGGCAGACGCAGTTGCGTCGCCAGTTCGGCGATGCACTGCGGATCGAGCGCGAGCTTCACGCACAGATAAGGCGCGTCCGACGACGCCCGCGTGACCCGCGACGTCATCGGCAGATCGACGGACGTCACGAGGCAATGCAGATGATCGTAGTCGTAAGCCTGCCCCGCGACCACGACCCGCTTGGCGCCTTGCGCCGCGAACACGAACGCCGAGCTCGCCACGCCGCAGCCGAGATCGACGGGCGCCGAGTATCGGTAGAAGGCCAGCGAGGGAATCGCCGTCTGATGCGCGCCGTCCGTTGGCGCGAAGCGGCTGACGAGCGCGGCGAGTTCGCGGCGAGCCGTTTCGCGCGCCTCGGCGGGATCGAGCCAGGAAGAATTCTGTTTCATACGCATGAACTCCATTGACGGGATCGAGCATACCCAGGCGCTGCCGCGCAGCCACGGCTGGGCCGCTCGATTTGCAGCATTGTTCAATATTTTTGCAGAATCGTGTAAGCGCAACGGCGCGTGCTCGGTCACACTGCCGCGTACACCCGGCGCCAAGTTCGGGCTTTCCCCACGGAGAGGTTCCATGTCCACATCGTTTGTCCTGAACGGCAAGAACGTTACGCTCGATGCCGATCCCACTACCCCGCTTCTCTGGGCGATCCGCGAGAACGCGGGCCTGCACGGCACGAAGTTCGGCTGCGGCATGGCGCAATGCGGCGCCTGCACGGTTCATCTGGAAGGCGAAGCCACCCGTTCGTGCGTGCTGCCGCTCGCCGCCGTCGCGGGCAAGCGCATCACCACCATCGAAGGCATCGAAAGCCGGCCCGCCAAAGCCATCCAGGCCGCATGGGTCAAGCTGCAGGTGCCGCAGTGCGGATACTGTCAGTCCGGGCAGATCATGTCCGCGACCGCCTTGCTCGAACGCAACGCCACGCCCACCGACGCCGATATCGACGCCGCGATGAACGGCAATCTGTGCCGCTGCGCGACCTACGCCCGCATCCGCGCGGCCATTCACGAAGCCGCCGCCACCCTGAAGGCCTGACCATGACCACCGATCTCGATCTCACGGACGCCGTGCGCCCGTCGCGCCGAACCTTCCTGAAAGCAGCCGGCGCGGTCGCGGCGGTCGGCCTCACCATCGGCTTCGAGTGGGCGGGCACGGGCCGCCGCGCGCTCGCCGCCACGACGCCCGAGGCGGCGTTCGCACCCAACGCCTTCCTGCGCGTCGCGCCGGACAACAGCGTGACGGTCATCGCGAAACACGTCGAGATGGGCCAGGGCGCGTACACCGGCATCGCGACGATCGTCGCCGAGGAACTGGATGCGAACTGGCAGGACGTGCGTGTCGAAAGCGCGCCCGCCGACGCCAAGCGCTACGCGAATCTCGCGTTCGGCACGATGCAGGGCACGGGCGGCAGTTCGGCGATGTCCAACTCGTGGATGCAACTGCGCGAGGCCGGCGCGAAAGCGCGCGCGATGCTGGTCTCCGCCGCCGCTGCGCAGTGGCGAGTGCCCGCGTCCGAATTGACGACCCGCGACGGCAGCGTTCATCACGCGGCCACGAACCGGAGCGCGACCTACGGCTCGCTCGCGTCGGCAGCGGCGCGGCTATCAGTGCCCGACAAGGTCACGCTGAAATCGCCGAAGGATTTTCGTCTGATCGGTCACCAGGTGCCGCGCGTCGATGTCCCGCCGAAAACCGACGGCACCGCGCAGTTCACGCTCGACGTGACGTTTCCCGGCATGCTGGTCGCGTTGCTGCAGCGTCCGCCGCTGTTCGGCGCGACGGTCAAGTCGTTCGATGCGTCGGCTGCGAAAGCGGTGCCTGGCGTGGTCTCGGTCGTGCAGGTGCCGGGCGGCGTCGCGGTGGTCGCCAAGGGCTTCTGGGCGGCCAAGCAGGGCCGCGACGCGCTGAAGATCGAATGGGACGATTCGAAGGCCGAGAAGCGCAGCTCGGACGCGATCATGGCCGAATACCGGCAACTCGCGGAGCAACCCGGCGCATCCGCCCGCAAGGACGGCGACGCCGCACAGGCGCTCGCCGGCGCGGCGAAGAAGGTCTCCGCCACCTATTCGTTCCCCTATCTCGCTCACGCGCCGATGGAACCGCTCGACGCCGTCGTCAAGCTCACCGCCGACAGTTGCGAGATCTGGGCCGGCGACCAGTTCCAGACCGTCGACCAGGGCAATGCCGCACACACGGCCGGGCTCGACCCGCAGCAGGTGAAGATCCACACGCTGTATGCGGGCGGCAGCTTCGGGCGGCGTGCGAACGCGCGCTCGGACTATATCGTCGAGGCCGTCTCGATCGCCAAGGCGCTGGGCGCGAACGGCACGCCCGTCAAGCTGCAGTGGACCCGCGAGGACGACATCCACGGCGGCCTGTACCGCCCGATGTACTTCCACAAGCTCGACGCGGGCCTGAGCGCGGACGGCAAGCTGGTCGGCTGGCGGCACCGGATCGTCGGCCAGTCGATTCTCGCGGGCACGCCGTTCGCGAGCTTCATGGTCAAGAACGGGATCGACGCGACGTCCGTCGAGGGCGCCGCCAACATGGCCTACGCGGTTCCGAACATCTCGGTCGAACTGACGACCACGCAGACCGGCGTGCCGGTGCTGTGGTGGCGGGTAGTCGGCAGCTCGCACACGGCATTCGCGGTCGAGGCGTTCATCGACGAAGCCGCGCACGCCGCGGGCAAGGACCCGTTCGCGTTCCGCCGCGATCTGCTCGCGCACGAACCGCGCATGCGGGCCGTGCTCGAACTCGCCGCCCGGAAAGCGGGCTGGGACCCGGCCAAACCGTTGCCGAAAGGCCGCGGGCGCGGCATCGCGGTGGCCGAGGCGTTCAAGACGTTCGTCGCGCAGGTCGCGGAAGTTTCCGTCGACAAGGACGGTAACGTGAAGGTGGAGCGCGTCGTGTGCGCGGTGGATTGCGGCACGCCGATCAATCCCGATGTCATCGCCGCCCAGATGGAAGGCGGGATCGGCTTCGGTCTCGGCGCGGTGTTGCATAGCGCGATCACGCTGAAGGACGGCAAGGTCGAGCAGAACAATTTCGACGGCTACCAGGTGCTGCGAATCGCCGAGATGCCCAAGGTCGAGGTGCATATCGTGCCGTCGGGCGAGGCGCCCACGGGTGTCGGCGAGCCGGGTGTCGCGCCGGTCGGGCCGGCGGTCGCGAACGCGATTTTCGCGGCCACGGGCAAACGGCTTCACAGCTTGCCGTTTCCGGCCGTTGCGGAAAAAAGCGCCTGACGGTCGCTTGTTCGAAACCGTTCGACAAGCGCCGCTCCCTGCCGGGAGCGGCGTTTTTTTTGCTTGATGGGCGGACCGGCGAACCGAAGCGGGTCACAAGCGCGTGGCGCTCACACGCCACGCCTCAGCGTGCGGCACCCGCCGTCTTTTTCGTGGGCGCTTTCCGCTTCATCTGCTCACGCAGTTGCGCCACGTCCGGCACGTCGACGCCCAGCAACGTGTAGACGTAACTGATGTGCTCCTGCGCGAAATGGTCGTCGAGCGGACCGTTTCCGACCAGCAGGCGCATGTAGACCGGCGCATACAGAATCTCGCTCAGCGTCTCGATGTTCGGCGGCACGGGAATGCGCGCGCAACCGCGCCACTGCTCCAGCATTTCGCGAACGAGCGCCCGACGCCCATAGTGAAACCGCTCGCGGAATTCGCGCAGCACAGCCGGATCGGCCTGACCTTCCGCGATGATTTGCGCGACGATCCTGCCGGACCACCCGGCGTATTCGTGAATCAGCGAAACAAGATGCGCCGCAATGGCCTCGCCGGGCGGCAAGTTCCGCGGCATCGGCGTCTTGACGAGGTGGTGCTCGATGAACGCATCGATCACGACGAGCGCCTTCGAATTCCACCAGCGGTAGATCGTCGCCTTGCCGACACCGGCCTCCTTGGCGATAGCCTCGATGGAGATCGACTGAATCGTGCGCGTCTCGAGCAGACGAACCGTCGCCGCAAGAATCTGCGTACGCGTTTCCTCGCTGCGCGGTCGGCCGACGCCTCGTGCGGTGAAGGATGCGGTAACGGGAGGCTGAGCGTTTGTCTTCATTGGCGTAACGGAAAGTCGGTTGGCAAGATCGCCTCGATGTGCCGCGAGCGCGGACCGCGCAACACGCAATTATAAGACACATCGTATCCTATTTGCCTGTCCAACTCGAAGAAGCACGCCAGCCGCGGCGTTCCCGCCTGGACGGCAATGCCTACCGACGCGATCCACCGCCGTCAAAGCCCGCCGAGCGCCACATACTTGATTTCAAGGTAATCATCGACGCCATACTTCGAGCCCTCGCGACCCAGACCCGAGTTCTTGACGCCGCCGAACGGCGCAACCTCCGTCGAGATCAAGCCCTCGTTGACGCCGACCATGCCGAACTCGAGTCGATCGACGACACGGAAAATGCGCCCCACGTCGCGTGCGAACACATAGGAGGCGAGACCGAACGGCGTGTCGTTGGCTAGCGCGATTGCCTCGTCTTCCGTGTCGAAGCGAAACAGCGGTGCGACCGGTCCGAAGGTTTCCTCGTTGAAAATCGCGGCCTCGCGAGACACGTCGGCCAACACCGTCGGTTCGAAGAAGCAGCCGCCGAGCGCGTGGCGCTTGCCACCTGTCAGCACACGAGCGCCTTTGCGCAGCGCGTCCGAAATATGCTCCTCGACCTTGCGAACGGCGTCCTCGTTGATGAGCGGCCCCTGCACCACACCCTCGTGCATGCCGTTGCCCACGTGGAGGGCCGCGGTGGCTTCGGCCAGCTTCCGCGCGAAACGGTCGTAGACGCCCGACTGCACCAGTATGCGATTGGCCGCGACGCAAGCCTGCCCCGCGTTGCGGTACTTCGCGGCGAGCGCGCCTTTTACCGCTGCATCCACGTCCGCATCGTCGAACACGATAAGCGGAGCGTTGCCGCCTAGCTCCATGCTGGTTTTCTTGATGGTCGGCGCGCACTGCGCGAGCAGTTGCGCGCCGACTTCCGTCGAACCGGTGAACGAAACCTTGCGGACCACCGCGCTGGCAGTGAGCTCCCCGCCAATGGCGCGAGCCGAGCCGGTGACGACATTGCAAACGCCCGGCGGCAGACCGGCGCGCTCGGCAAGCACCGCCAATGCGAGCGCGGACAGCGGCGTCTGACTCGCCGGCTTGATCACTCCGGCGCAACCGACGGCCCACGCCGGGCCTGCCTTGCGGGTAATCATCGCGGAAGGAAAATTCCACGGCGTGATCGCCGCGAATACACCGATCGGCTCCTTCTGCACGAGGATGCGACGGCCGTCGACATTGCGCGGAATGATGTCGCCATAGACGCGCTTCGCTTCCTCCGAGAACCACTCGATGAAACCCGCGGCATACAGGATTTCGCCACGCGATTCGACGAGCGGCTTGCCCTGCTCCGCGGTCATGATGACAGCGAGATCGTCGATGTGCGCCAGCATCAGGTCGTATAGCGTGCGCAATACCTTGGCGCGCTCCTTGGGCAACGCCTTGCGCCACACCCGCATCGCGCGCTCGGCTGCGGCGATTGCCCGGCGGGTCTCGTTCGCGCCGCCATTCGGCACGCGCGCGACCCGTTCGCCGGTCGCCGGATTGCGCACTTCCAGCGTCTCGCCACTGTCGGCGGGCACCCATTCGCCGTCGATCAGCATGGCCTGCCTCAGCAGGCCGGGGTCCTTCAGGGGTGGCGCGATGAATTCACTCATGTCGGTCGGTCTCACACGGGATGGCGGCCGACGAAGAAAGCCTCGTCGGGATCGCTCGTCGGATTCAGGCCCGCTGCTTCGAGGCCCTTGCGCAAGACGGTCATGTCGCGCTGGTACACGCGCTGGGTCGGATGCGGCATCGGGCCGCCGTTGTAGCCTTGCAACCAGGCCTGGTATTTCCACAACATCCGGTTGAGCAGACCGTTGGCCGCGATCGGCAGGCTGGCGAACGCCTTGCGCGCCGGGTCCATCTTGTACCAGAGCTGCGTGGCCTGATCGTATTCGCCCGCACGGATCAGCTTGTGAATCCGTGGCAGCAGCGGCCCGTAATAGGCCGAATAATTCGTGCCGCAAAACGGAATGTCCATCACCTGCGCGAGCGGTACGTACTCGTATTCCAGCGGAGACGAAATCACGACTTCCTCGTGGAATTCGCGGTGCACCTCGATTGCCGACATGATGTAGGGCAGGCCGCCCTCGGCCTTGATCGCGACCACGTTGGGAATTTCATCCACCATGCGGCGCAGCACCGGCAGCGGAATATCGGCGGGATGCAAACGCGAAAAGCCCCACGCCGGCAGCGGGAACACCATCACGCCGAGATTCGTCGCGGCGCAGATCGCCTTCGTGTACTCGAACACTTCGTCGTAGGACTTCGGATAGAAGTACGGGGGATAGCCGAGCAGCACCAGGTCGGCGCCGCCCGCCTCCGCCAGTCTGATCGCCTCGATGTTGTCTTCCAGCGTATTGAAGACCGCGTGATGCACGATCACGAGGCGGCCCGCGGCCTGGTCGGCCATGATGCCGCAGAACTCGCCGTACTGCGCCTGCGTGATCGCCACTTCCGAGCACGAAAGCGAGCCGACGAAGCCGTGCTCGATCGCCAGTTCGACATCGTGGCGGACGGCTTTTTCGTTGATGCGCCTGAAGTCCGATGTCATCGTCGGAATGGTCACGTTGGCGACGCCAACGAGATGCTCACGCGCCCATTCGCGCGCTTCGTTTCGGGTGTAGCGGGCCATGCTGTGCTCCATTTTTGCGTTGCTGTTGAATGCCGCGTGTCCTGGTGTGCGCTTAGCGCTTGGTTTCGAATTCGATCGGCAGCGGCGTCGCGAGGCCGGCCGCGATTGCCTTGCCGAGGATGAGTTCCGCCACCACGATGTCCTGCAGCCCGCCGCCCACCGACTTGTACATCCGGGTGCGGGCGTCTTTCAGGCGCTCGTCGATTGCTCCGCTCATCAGATCTGTCAGGCTGAACGACTTGTCGCGAAACGCGATGCCGGCTTCGTGGGCGGCAAGCATGTCGCCGGTTTCTTCCAGGACTTCCTCGAGCGTGTCGCACACGATGATGTCGCTGCGAGCGACGACCGAGACATCGATCTCGCGCTGCTCGGGAATGGTCGAGCCGATCGATGCGACGGTCGCGCCGGGCTCGAGCCAGTCGCCGAAAAGAATCGGCTGTTCGCCCCTCGCGCGCGCCGCGGCGAGCACGATCCCGGCGCCGTCTACCGCTTCTTGCGCCGACGCCACACCGCGCGCGGGCACGCCGAGATCGCGTGTCACGGCTTGCGCAAACGCGGCGCGCCGCTCGGGTGTCGGGCTGAACACGACGACCTCGGTCAGATCCCGCACGCTGGCGATGGCACGGGTATGCATCGTCGCTTCGAGGCCGCTGCCGAGCACGGCGAGGCGCGCGGCGCCGCGAGGCGCCAGCCGGTCGAGTGCGGCAGCCGAGGTGGCGGCCGTGCGATAGCCGGTAACCAGATTGCCGTCGACAAACGCGGCGATGCGGCTGGTCTCCCGGTCGAACAGGACGATCACGTATTCGACGCCGGGCGCGGCCGCGTCCATCGCCATGCCCATGATCTTGGCGCCGTAGTAGCGGCCGCCCACCGGCACGGCCGGCAGCGTGCGCAGCCAGGTCTTGCCGGCGGCCGCCACGGTGCGCGGCGGGGCGGATTTCGGCGGAACCGGCCGCGCATAGGCCGACTGCAGCGCGCGTATCGCATCCGTCCAGTCGAAGACGGCCTTGGCGGTGTCGCTGGAGACGAATACCGGAGCAAACGAGGTGGCGGTCATGGCAAACAATAAAGAGTGATTTGAAAGAACCGGGCCCGCCGGCCGCACGCGTCGATGCGTCCTTGCGCCGAGCCAATGCCCGCTCCGGAATCGAGGCTCCGCGCCTAGAACGGCTGGGCGAGCACGCCATAACCTTCGAACAGAAGCTCGACGGCACGCCGTCCGTCCGCGTGCGGGTCCTGCTCCGCCTGACAGATGGCCAGCGAAATGTCGAACACCCGCTTCACCCGCTCGCCACGACGCTGCCCATAGGCGACGAGTGCATCGTCGATACTTGTGCGCTGGCTCAGTTCCTCGATCAGCACGACCGCGTCCTCGATCGCCATGCCGCCGCCGGACGTCAACTGCGGTGTGACCGAATGCGCGGCATCCCCCACCAGTACGACTCGCCCCCGATGCCACGGCTGCGGCATGAACAGGATGTCGAACGGACGGTAACTGATGTAGCGCGTGCCATCGCAACGCCCGATCGCCGCGAGGAGATCGGGCGCCGAAAAACCCTCCAGACGCTCCCTGAACATCTCGCTCAGCCTGTCTTGCGGCATATGCGCGTGGACCTTGGCGTTCTCGAGGAAGAAGTAGTAGCAAAGCTTGTCGGAGAGCGGCAGGCCACCCACCGCGCGGCCGTCCCGGTGCTTGTACAGCACGAGCCCGTCGAACTCCGCGGGACGCTCCACCGTGAAGCGCCACGCGCCTTGTCCCGCATAAGCCGGCTGATACTCGCCGCCGAATACTTTGCAACGCGTCTTTGAATACGTTCCGTCCGCGGCGACCAGCAGATCGCAGCGCCCCGTTTCACCCGTCGACAGTCGATATGAGACGCCGTTGCCGTCCTGCTCGATATCCTCGACGGTCGTGCGATAGTCGATCCGGGCACCGCTCGCGAGCGCCTGCCCTTCGAGCACCTCCGCCAGCTTCGGCCGCATGATGCCGATCGCGCCGGGGGCGTCCGGCCTGAAAATGCGCGGCGGGCGCCGCTCGTTCACGATCTCGCCCGCGTCGTTGCGCACACTGACCGTGTCCCATCCCGAGCCCGCCGCCATGCAGCTGTCGGCGAGCCCCACGCGATCCAGTGCGCGCAACGCGTTGCCAAGCAGGGAAATGCCGGTTCCCTGCTGATCCATCCGGTGGCCGCTCTCCACGACCCTCGCGTCCATACCGGCGCGCGCGAGTCCGTGAGCGAGCGTCATGCCACTGATCCCTCCGCCGACGACAAGCACCTTGTGCTGCGAAGCCATGACTGTGTCTCCTTGAAATTTGTTTTAGTCGCGTCAACTCACATGAACGGAGCGCGCTCCTGCGGCCACCACAATCCCGGTTGCGGCTGGCCCATCCGGTTGCGCAGAATGCCCACGCCGCCCACTTCGAGTTCCACCACGTCGCCGGGCTGAAGCCTGCGATCGAGTTCGAGCGCGGAGCCGCCGCCCATCGTGCCCGAGCCGATCACGTCGCCGGGCTCCAGCACTTCGCCCAGGCTCGCCCACGCGATCAGTTCGTCGACGCTCCAGAGCTTGTTCGCGCTCGTGCCCTTGCCCCAGGTCTCGCCGTTGACGCGCACTTCCATGGGAATGGCGTCGAGGTCGGCGAATTCGTCGATCGTCGTGATCCACGGCCCCACTCCATAGGCGAAGTCCTTGCACTTGGTCGGCCCCATTTGAATGGGCATTTCGATCGACTGGCGATCGCGGGCACTGAAGTCGTTGAACACCGTGATGCCGAAGAGATAGGGGCGCGCCTGTTCCGGCCTCAGATTACCGCCGCGCCGGCCGATGATGTATCCGAGCTCCAACTCGTAATCCATATGCCCGATATAGCCCGGCCACGGCACCTCCGCATCATGACCGATGACGGTATGCGGCGTCCCCTTGAAATAGCCCGGCACCTTCAGCAGGCTCTCATGCGGCTTGTGCCCGATCTTCTCGTGAAAGCCCTTGATGTGTCCGATGAACGTCAAGCCGTCGCGGACAACGGAGGGATCGGTGGCAGGCAGCCACTTCGCCTCTGCGATCGGGATCGACGCTTCGTCCGGGCGCTCCTTGTCCGCGCGGCGGGCAGCGTCGAGAAACCGCTCGCCGAGGCCGATCGCCGCCGACATGCTGCCGGGAAAGAGCGCCTCCGACAGCCGGCGCGCCGATTCTCCCGTCGCGCCCTGTTTCTCCAGCGCCAGCACGGACGCGCGCTTCAGATCGATGACGCGCCCTTCTTCCGGCAATACCAGCACCAGACGGGCGACATCCCCATCTGGACCGTTCACAGCGATGCGACCCAGCTTCATTGTTCGGCTCCAGTTTCTGGATACGGCGGCTATGCCGGCCTTCCCGGCCTAACCCCACGCATCCTCGTTAGTGACCGTTTCATTATATATACGATACGCCGCGTATCGTAAGCGAGGGTTTTTCCTCATGCTGAAAAACCATGTGGAAACCCGAACGCCTCTTGCGTTATTCGAAGCAAGCGGAATATTATGATCCGCACCGTATCGTATTAACCGACATCACCTTTCTCTTTCGACAGGACGCTTAAAGTGAGAATCCTTGGACCTGACACACTCGTTTTCGGCGTCGACGACGTCGCAAGCTGCGCGAGCTTTCTCGCCGACTACGGACTGACGCCGCAAGGCGATGGCGCGTTCGAGGCGCTCGACGGAACGGGCGTCGTGATTCGCCACAAGGACGACCCCGCGCTGCCGAAGTGGACGCTGCCGACGAGCAATCAGCTACGCAAAACGATCTACGGTGTGGAGGATCGAGCCGCACTCGACGAAATCGCGCACGAGTTGGCCAGGGACCGCGAAGTCAAATTTCTGGCGGACGGCTCGATCGAAGCGACCGACGACTCGGGATTCCTCCTCGGGTTTCAACTCTCCGTGCGTCGAACGCCAACGCTCGCGGCCGAGCAGATCAACGCGCCTGGCGATGCGCACCGCGCACTGAACGTCACCGGTTCGCCGGCGAACCGCGACGAACCGCCGCCGCTTCCGAGGACGCTTTCGCACGTCGTCTACTTCGTGCCCGACACGGACAAGGCCGAGGCGTTTTATGTGAACCGGCTCGGCTTCCGGGTCAACGACCGCTTCACCGGAATGGGCCCGTTCCTGCGCCCGCGGGGCACCCTCGATCACCACACGTTGTTCTTCATCGAGACGCCGCCGGCCATGCAGGGTTGCGAACATTTCACGTTCCACATGGGCGGTCCGTCGGAGGTGCTGCGAGCAGGCCACGCGTTCGCGGCCAAGGGTTACGAATCGTTCTGGGGACCGGGCCGTCACCGGTTCGGCTCGAACTGGTTCTGGTACTTCAATAGCCCGCTGGGTTGCCATATCGAATACGACGCCGACATGGATCAGCTCGACGACTCCTGGGTTCCGCGTGTCGCCCCCGCCATCGCGGAGAACTCGCAGGAATTTCTCTTCCAGTTGCGCGAGACGTGGGCGCCCGGAGGTCCGCCCCCGACACAATCCCGAACAGAGTCCTGAAAGCAATCCTGAACGCAGGTCGCCATGCCGGATTCGGGCACTGCCCAATGGGTCCGCCTGTGCGAGTTGAACGCGCTTGCGCCGACTGGCGCACGCGGATTCGACTTGCAAGGACGCGGCGTCGACGACCTCTTCGTCGTGCGCCGGCACGCGCTCCTGCGCGGCTACATCAATTCGTGTCCGCATTGGCCCGGGGCTTCTCTGCCGTGGCGAAAGCACGCCTATCTCGACCAGGGTGCGAACCACATCGTTTGCCACGGCCACGGTGCGAAATTCACGCTTGATGACGGCCTGTGCGTATCGGGGCCCTGCGCGGGCCAGCACCTCCAGGCCGTCGCCTTGAGGATTGAAGAAGGCAGGTACGTCAGCGCGCTCTTGCCGATGCCGCGTTGACAAACGCACCGGCGACCCTCGCGAAACGTCGTCCGGTATCGCCGACTGCACGCAAACGAGAGCGTGTTCGTCGCGCAATAACTTCGCGGCACAAATCAAAATCCTTATAAATACAGGAGACACGGCAATGAAACGATACAAACTTTACGGCGTCGCGTGCGCCGCGCTGGGTCTCGCCCAGAGCCCCGCATTCGCGCTCGAAAACGGCACGAGCAGCTATCCGTCTGGGATCATGACCGTGATGAGCGGACTGCTTGGCGGCCCCGGAACCTATCTCTACACCTACAACAAATTCGAGAACATAACGTCGCTACGCGACGGCGGCGGCAACAGCAATCCGCAAGGCGCCAATGGCGGGCTGCAGGCCCATTCGCTGCGAGCGGTTCATGTGTTCGAAACGCCGACCATTCCGGGCGGCACCATCGCCGTCCAGGCTGCGCTTCCCTATGTGGACGGCACCTTGCACCTGCCGTCGTTTGGAATCTCCGGCGGCGGGCGTGGATTCGCCGATCCGCTGTTTGGCATGCTCGTCGGCTGGCAATCGCCGCACTATCTGCAGACCGTCGAACTCGACGTCGTCGCCCCGTGGGGTTCGTACGACAAGAGCCGTCTGTTCAATCCGGGAAGCAACGTCACGAGTTTCTATCTCGCCTATGCGTTTACCTGGATGCCGCTCCAGCAGATCGAGCTCAGCTCCAAGATCAATCTGAGCTATAGCAGCGTGAATTCGGCGACGCACTATCAGTCGGGCGTTCAGCTTACCGCTGACTACGGCCTCAATTACCACATCAATCAAAACTGGCTCGTCGGTGTCGGCGGATACGTGAATACCCAGCTCAACGACGACAAGATCAACGGTCAGTCCGCGTTCGGCGACGGACATCGCACCAACGAGTTGACGCTGGGACCGCAGGTCGGCTATGGCACGCAGAAATGGGGCGCCGTGCTTCACTGGCAGCATCAGATCTACGCGCGCAATGCCGCCTACGGCAATACGCTGTGGCTCAACGCGTACGTCAAGTTCTAGCGGCATGAAGTCGGGCGTTGCGGCTGCATCGCCCGATTTTTGTGCTGCTCGCGTCTCACTTCTTTCCTGCATCAAGGCGCCGCCATCGCATTGCAGCCGCCCGCTTATTCCGGGACCCGCGACGTTTGCGGCGCACGCCTGGGCGTCGACAGATGCGCGAAGACGAGCGCAAGGACGAGCAGCCCCACCGCGCAGACAGCGAACAGGATGCGTACCGAAGCATGAGCGAGCGACCGCGCACCCAACGCGATTCCGAACGACTGCCCCAGAAAGAGCACGCACGAAAACAGCGAAACGGCCGTGCCTCTCGCCTGCGGGGCTATCTGCGCGGCATGGTTCTGCAAGACGTTGTGAAGGGCGTAAAAACCGAATCCGGCGAGCATGCAGGCTGGGACGGAAAGCCACCAGAACGGCGAGACCGCAAGCGCGACCAGCGAGATTGCGAGCAGCAGCC
Organism: Paraburkholderia terricola; assembly: GCF_003330825.1. Taxonomy (NCBI): domain Bacteria; kingdom Pseudomonadati; phylum Pseudomonadota; class Betaproteobacteria; order Burkholderiales; family Burkholderiaceae; genus Paraburkholderia; species Paraburkholderia terricola. Next base: position 1,544,918 of record NZ_CP024941.1, on the reverse strand, counting down.
CGCCCACTCGCGCAAGCCGCGCATCCCTGAAACGCCGTATCACGCGCTTCGAGCTCAGACTGAAGAGCAGCCCTCCCACGCCGTAGCTCGAGGCGATCAATCCCGCCGTGGACGAAGACAGCCCAAACGACGTGTTGAGGTAGGTCGGCAAGAATGCCAATGCGCTGTACGCAAAGGCGCCTTCAACGAAGGTCACCAGCAAGACGATGCGAACCCGGCTTGCGCCGAGCATCCCGATCGTCCGGCGCGCGAACGCCGGTTGTTTCGCCGGGGTGTCTCGCGCGATGGGCGGCGACACGCTTCGCACCGCCAGCCAGCCGAGCGCGAACACCGCCGCGATCGACACGAACGGAGTACGCCACCCCCATGAGGAAGCCAGCGCCGCGCCGCCCCATTGCCCCGCGATCATGCCGAGCACGGTAGCGCCGAGCAGACGCGCGAGCGCCGCCTGGCGCTCGCCGTCCGCGCTGTGATCGCCGATCCACGCCATCGTCAACGGAACGATGCCTGCCGCCGCCGCACCCGAAAAAAACCGCGCCGCGAGCAGTTCGTCCAGGTTGCCGGCAAGGCACGCGCCAAGGTTGCCGAGTGCGCAAACCACCGCCGCGAGCGCGATCACGCGCATTTTTCCGAGCCGGTCGCCGAGCGGCCCCGAGCCTAGCTGACAGATTCCGTAAGCAAGCGCGAACGACGCTATGGTCTGCGCGGCGCGATCGGCGCCGACCGCGAACGCCGTCGCAAGAACGGGCAGCATCGAATCGCACATGCGCATGGAGGCCATGCTGCCAAAGCAGCAGATATAAAGCGGCCATTGCGCGTTATCGCGGGTTCCGGTCATGGCTCAGAGATCGATCACCAGCTCCTCGGTCGTCGCTCTCGACACGCAAATCATGAGCGACTTGCCCTCGCGCTGCTCCTCGGCGCTCAGTACATAGTCGCGATGATCGACCTTCCCCGACACGATCGCCGTCTCGCAACTTCTGCAAAGCCCTTCCCGGCAGGAAAACGCAGGCGTCAGACCATGCCGTTCGAGGCAATCGAGAATCGATTCGTCGGGCTCTACCGTGTACCGCGCGCCGCTCCGCGCAAGAGTGACGGTAAACAGCTTCTCGCCGCCGCGCTCCCGCTCGTCCGTTGAAGCCGCGAATCGCTCGAAATGAACGCGATTCGCACCGATGCCCAGGTCGCGAGCGCGCGCCGCGACTGCGTCCATGAGCCCGCCTGGTCCGCAACAGTACACATGCTCGGCGGGTTTCACGCCAGCGAGCATGCCGCTCACGTCGTGCGGCAACGCTGCCTCGTCGTCGGCATGGAGACGAATGTCACCGCCCAGCGCGAGCAACTCGTCCAGGAACCCCGCGTGTGCTCTCGAGCGTACGCAGTAGCTCAATTGCCACGGCAGCGCATGACGCTCACACCAGCGGATCATGCTGAGGATCGGCGTGATGCCAATGCCGCCGGCGATGAAGCGATGACAGGTCGCTTCGGCCGAGAGCGCAAAGAGCGAGCGCGGCTCACTGATGCGCAGCGTGTCGCCGGCCCGCAGCGCATCGTGCAGGTAAGCCGATCCGCCCCGCGACGCCGCACTTCGGCTGACGCCGAGGCGGTAGCGTGTCGGATCGATCGGGTCATTGCACAGCGAATACTGACGCACGAGCCCGTCGCGCAAGTGAACGTCGACGTGCGCCCCCGGATCGAATGCCGGCAGGTTCGTCCCATCCGGTCTGCGCAATTCGATGTCGAGTATGCCCTCGGCCGCACGCGCGATTTTCTCGACGACGACTTCGATCACGACGTGGCCTCGCTCTTCCGTGCGGCTGCGGCGCCTTCTTCCTCGATCCGTTTGTTCACGGCCCAACGAAACTGCGAGAGGGCCGCGTCGATGCCGAACGCCATCATCCTGAAGCCGGGATCGAGCGTGAGATTCCGATGCTGGGCCGTCACGATGTCGCGGTCCTCGTCGAACGCGTCGACCACCGCCTGATGAATCGAACGCGTCACGTCGGGCTGATCGAGCGAGAAATTGTGCGGATGAGCAAAGAAATAGTGCGTCGAGTTTTCGGTTTCAGGCGTCAGGGCCTGGCAACCGCGAAACTCGACCGCGCCGACACGAACGCCCTCGGGCGCACCGGTACCCGTTGGCGCCATGCCCGAATCCATGCGCAGAACCGCCGGCACCGTGAAGTCGTAGATGTTCCAGCGGTCGACCTTGCCCGGCCACGCCCGAACGGCTTTGGCGAACGGCGGCGGCTCGGTGTCGAGTGTCCACCGCGTGATGCGCACACCGTCTTCGAGTCGCTCGACTTTCGGCTGGCTGGCGGCATAGTCCTCGCCTCCGCCCAGCGTGGTCGGATGAACGAATGGGAGATGCGAAAAGTCCAGCAGGTTGTCGCAGATGAGCAGGTAGTTGACGTCGTAGTGAATGTAGCCGGGCAGCGAGCGCCATGCTGGATCGTCGACCCAATGCGTGTCGGGAATCGTGGCCGGATCGGCCAGCGCGGGATCGCCCATCCAGATCCAGATCCAGCGGTAACGCTCCACGACCGGAAACTGCCTGACCCTGGCCTGCGGCGGAATTCTCTCCTGGGCCGGAGCTTCGACACAGGCTCCGTTGCTGTCGAATTTGAGGCCGTGATACATGCAACGAACGCAATCGCCTTCACGCCGGCCGACCGACAACGGCGCGCCGCGATGACAGCAGCGATCCATCAGCGCGACGACCTCGCCGCCTTCCTTCCGATACAGCAGAACGGGCGTGCCGATGATGGTGCGCGAGAACAGTTCGGCGCCCTCGACCTCATGCGACCAGGCGGCCACATACCAGGTGTTCCTGATGAACATCGCTTGTCTCCTGATTCGTTATAGCGCGTCTTGTTCAACGCTTGACGCCACGATAGGTTTGCCCGGATCATGCGTCAACCTAATGGGACTAATTCCCTGAATGCACGCCATGCATATCCGCGACCTCGATCTCAACCTGTTGGTGCTGTTCGACGCCCTGCTGAGGGAGCGCAGCGTCACGCGCGCCGCCGCCGAAGTCGGGCTGTCGCAAGGCGCGATGAGTCACGGGCTCAACCGGCTCAGAACGTTTTTCGAAGACCCGTTATTCATCAAGACGTCGGCCGGCATGCAGCCGACTGAGAAAGGCTTGCTGCTCGGCGCGACGATTACCGAGGTCATGACGGCATTGAGGCAGCGCGTCGTTTCGCAGGCGCGCTTCGATCCGGCCAGCGCTCGCCGCACGTTCGTGCTCAGCATGACCGACATGGGCGAACTGGTTTTTCTGCCGCCGCTGATCCGCCGCTTGCGCAAGATTGCGCCTAACTGTGCGGTGCGGTCCGTGCAGGTGCCGCTCGAACAGATCGAGGCGACGCTCGCGGCCGGCGAGGCGGATCTCGCGCTCGGCTCCGTGCGCGCGGCGCCCGATGGACTATTCCAGCAACGCCTGTTCTTGCACACCTTCGTCACGATGGTCAGCGTGCGCAACAAGGCGGTCGGCAAAACGATCAGCCGCGCGCAGTTCGAGCGCATGCCTCAGATCGTCGTCTCGCTGACCGGCCGGGCGAGCGCTGCCTACGACAGCGCATTCGACGAATACGGCATCAAGCGCAACGTCTATCTGACCACGCCGCACTTTCTGGTCGTGCCGCATCTGATCGACGCGCAGCCGGATCTGATCGCCACGGTGCCGCTCGAACTCGGCAACGTGTTCGCGCGGCTCGGCACGATCAGGATGGTGCCGCCGCCGGTGTCGTTGCCGCCGTTCGCCCTCCGCCAGCATTGGCACCCGCGATTCCACGACGATCCCGCCAATATCTGGCTACGCCATCTCATCAAGGAAACGTTCGACCGCTATCCGGATATCGCGGACGACGAGGCCTGAAATCAGCCCCGCACATCGAACACCGCAAACGGCGCGGTGGCGCTTGCGACGCGGCGCGTTCCCGTCGCATCGTAAAGGTCGGCTTCCACGAACGAGACGCGCCCGCCCAGACGTTTGACGCGGGCGTCGGCGATAAAGTCGCCCACGTATCCCGGCTCGATCATGTCGACCGTGAGACTGATCGTTGCGCACGTGCGGCCGTGCGGCAGCCTGGCGAGCAGCGCCAGGGCCATCGCGAGATCGAGCATCGAGGCGAGCGTCCCGCCCGATACCACGCCATTGCCTTGCACCGAGTGGTCCGGCGCGGTGAAGCGGAGCGACAGCCCCTCCGCGCTGCCCGCCAGCAAGGTGGCGCGCAGCGAGGTCAACGCGGGATTCATGTCGAGCGTGACGTTGCTCGCTTGCGCGGACAGAAGCTCGTGAAGCAAGGCGCGATCGGGATTGTCTCGACGTAGCGTCGGTTCGATCACGTCAGCCATGTCGTTGCGCGACGCAAACTTGTCGTTGACGGCCCAGTCCCTCGATCTCGGCTTCCATCACATCGCCGTCGCGCAGGAAACGGTTGTAGTGCGTGCCGTTGCCGGCCGGCGAGCCGGTGCAGATGACGTCGCCGGGCAACAGCCGCGAATAGCGCGAAATGTATTCGATCTGCCGCTCAATACCGAACAGCATGTCGGCGGTCGTCTCGTCCTGCATGACTTGCCCCGACACCGTGAGCCGCATTCGCAGACGATGCGGGTCGGGAACGAATGCCTTAGGCACCAGATACGGTCCGAGCGGCAGAAAGCCCGGCTGTCCCTTCGAGCGCAGCCAGTCGGTGCCCAGCATCTTGTAGTCGGTGCGTGGAATCAGATCGCGCGCGGAGATGTCGTTGGCGATGGTGTAACCCGCCACGTGGTCCAACGCCTGCTCGCGGGGAATCCGATAGCCGCCGCGACCGATGACGACGGCCAGCTCCAGCTCCCAGTCGGGCTTCACTGTCGTGACCGGCAGCACCAGCGGATCGAACGCCCCCGAGACCGCGGAGACCGGCTTTGTGAATGCGTAAGGCTCGCCGTTCGCGAGCCGCTCATCCATCATGGCTTCCGCCCAGCGCCGAAGGCCGGCCTCGTCGAGGCCTTCTGGACCGACCTTCGCATCCACCGTCAGATCGACCACATGCTTGCGGTAATTCGCGCCCGTGCAAAAAATCTGACGCGGCAGATCGATGGCCGGGTGAGCCTGCAAATCGGACAGCGCATACCAGCGGCCCTCTTCCGCCGAGACCTGCGCGGCGAGGCGGCCCAATGCGGGCTCGCTCGCCGACCAGGCGTCGAGAAGCGCGAGCACGCCACGCGCGTTTGCCAGATCGCGTTCGCCATGACGCGCTGCCAGTTCGGCAAGCGAAGCCACGCGATCATTCACGACGAAGCCCACAAACCGGGCAGCGTCCCCCACCGAAAACGTTCCAAGCGCGTATCGCTTCACTTCCGTCCTCCCGCGTATTGCTCGACCATCGAATCGTCGACGATGGTCGAATAGTCATTGTCCGCACCCACCAGACCGAGCGAGCGACGGTGCGCGACGAGTAGCGCGACGCCCTCTGCCGATGGACGCAGCGAATCCGGGTTCTGCGCGATCATCGCGGCGGCAACCGCGTCCGGAAAACCGGCCGCCAGCACTGCCTGCCTCGCAAATTCCGCGCGCTCGCCAACGCGCCGGCGCGCGCGTTCCAGCGCTCGCAGCCACGCGGCAACGCTGGCGTTCGCCGCGCCGCCCCGGCGCACGACGACGCCCTGCCCGGGAAAACCGGCGTACGTGTCCTGCACGCTCGCGATGCAGGCAAGCCCCGCCGCTTGCGCCATCGAATCGAATGGCGGCCCTAGCAAGGTTGCGTCGCCCTGTCCCGCCACGAGCGCGTCGAAGCGCTCCTTGACGCCGCCCGCGGGCGTCAGGCGCACCGCATCGGACGGCACGCCCGCATCGCGCAGCATGGCCCTGAGCGCAACGACGAAGCCGTTGTCCGGCGCATCGACCAGCAGGTTCGCACCGTGCAGATCCCGCAGATTGCGCAGTTGCGGCCTCGCGAGCACCGTCAACGGCGTGGTTCGCTCGATCTGCGCGACGACGCGAAAGTCTCGCGGACCCGCGCGGCCGTTCCAGCCGATGACGTTGTCCATCGAAGTCACGACCGCATCCACGCTTCCGGCCACGAGCGCGTCGAATTGCTCATCCGACGAACGGTTGCGATCGGCGTGAACCGCGATGGCCAGCTCGTCGTGACTCGCGACAAGCGCAAGCAGCGGCGGCACGAACCACATCACGCGAATTTTCTCTGTCTCCATGAATCCCGGCTGTTGTCATTTGATTGCCCCAATTACAAAACGGACCGTTCATATTTGTCAAGCTCAAACCTAGCCAAAAACCGCTAACTATCCCTAATCCTTTTCCCTATTGACAGGCAACTCCGGCTCATTAACGATACGATACGACTCGTTAATGGAGAGAACATGGAGACGCTGGTCAACAATCAGGGCTTGCAGCAGCAGACGGACACGGACACGTATCGCCCGGTCAGGCGGATCGTCACGGGCACCAATACGCGGGGCCAGTCCTGCTTCCTGTCGGATGGACCGACGCCGAACCGGACGAACCGGCCGGGGTTGCCGCTTGCGCACGTCGTGTGGGCAACCGGCGAAGCGCGCGCACCCGGCGACGATCCCGCGCCGGCCGGTCGCGCGTTCGCGTTCCATTCGAAGGGCGGCTCGTTGCTACGCGTCGTCGATTTTCCGCCCGACAACAACTACGACGAAGCGCAGCTCAAGCAATTCCTCGACGATAGCGGCGTGCGCGGCAAATCCGACGCACGGCATTTCTGGTTTCACAAGACGGAGTCGCTCGACTACGCAATCGTGCTCGAAGGCGAAATCTGGGCGCTACTCGACGAAGGCGAAACGCTCATGCGCGCTGGAGACGTGCTGATCCAGCGCGCGACCAGTCACAGTTGGGCGAACCGCTCGGACAAGCCGTGCCGGATGGCGTTCGTGCTGCTCGATCTCGTCGAAGGAGAGCCGCTGTGAGCAAGGCGATCATTACCTGCGCGGTGACGGGTGGCGCTCATACACCCTCGATGTCGCGGTTTCTGCCGGTCACGCCGGAGCAGATCGCAGCCGAATCCATCGCGGCCGCCGAGGCCGGCGCCTCGATCATTCATCTGCATGCCCGCGATCCCGAGGACGGCCGCCCCTCCGGCGACCCTGAAATCTTCAGGCGCTTCGTCACGGCCATCAAGTTATCGACGAACGCCGTCATCAACATTTCGACGGGCGGCGGCGGTCCGAACATGCCCATCGAGGAGCGCACGGCGGCGGGCCGGGCGCTCAAGCCCGAGATGTGCTCGCTCAATATGGGCTCGCTCAACCTCGTGCTGTCGGAGATGGCCGAACGCGAGCGCGAATGGCGGCATGACTGGGAAGTGCCGTTCCTGAAGGGCACGCGCGGGCTGATCTTCCGCAATACCTACGACGACATCGCGTGGATTCTCGAGCATGTCGGAAAAGCCGGCGGCACGCGCTTCGAATTCGAGTGCTACGACGTCGGCCATCTGTACACGCTGCAGTACTTCCTGGAAAAGGGTCTCGTGAAGCCGCCGCTTTTCGTGCAGACCGTGTTCGGCCTGCGCGGCGCGATGGGCGCCCACGCCGAGGACCTGCTGCATCAGAAGCGCACCGCCGACCGGCTGTTCGGCAACGACTACCACTGGTCCGTGCTGGCGGCCGGCAAGCATCAGATGCCTGTCGCGACGATGGCGAGCCTGATGGGCGGCAACGTCCGGGTCGGCCTCGAAGACAGCCTGTATATCGGCCGCGGCGAGCTGGCTCGAAGCAACGCCGACCAGGTGCGCAAGATTCGCCGGATTCTCGGCGAACTGGGCATCGAGATCGCCTCGCCGGACGAAGCGAGACGGATGCTCGATCTGAAGGGCCACGACCAGGTGGCCTTCTAGCCATACCGGACAGGGACCGCCCCCGGTCGCCGGCGTGAAACCGGCAGCGATCCCGATCCGGCGTTCGATGTCCGTCGTTCCGTCCGCGGACGGCGACACATTGCCCGACGCCCTGCGTCAGGAGCAGCCAATACAAGAACGTTGGAGACGAACATGACTCATCTTTCCCCTGAAGCCCGGCCGGCACGCGTCGCCGGTGCGCGGCACGGCTGGCTCCTGATGGCCAGTTGCTGGCTCTCTTCGACCGGCGCCGTGTTGATCGCCCCCGTGCTTCCGCAGATGCGGCACGACTATGCGGGCGTCCCGCATGCGGACGTGCTGACGCTGATCGTGCTGGTCATTCCCGCGCTGATGATCGCGTTGTTCAGTCCGCTGGTCGGCTCGCTGGTGGACGCGTTCGGACGCAAGCGCCTTTATCTGGCCGCGGTCGCGATCTACGCGGTGGCCGGCGTCCTGCCGTTCTGGCTGACGAGCCTCTACGCGATCGTCGCCGCGCGCGCGGTGATCGGTCTCGCGGAAGCCGCGATCGTCACGATCGCCACCGCGCTCGTCGCCAATTATTTCTCCGGTATGCGGCGACAGAAGTGGCTGACGATGCAGCACGCGTCGGCCTCCGTCGTGGCCGCCTTGATGTTCGCCGTGGGCGGCGGGCTCGGCAGCCTGGCGGCGGGCTGGCGCACGCCGTTCCTGGTCTATGGATGCGCGATCCTGTTCCTTCCGTTTATCGCGGTGATGATCTGGGAACCCGGCGAAAAAACGCACGTCGAGCATGCTCCCGTGCAGAAGTTGCCGTTTCCGTGGCGCGAGATCGGCCTTCTCTGTTTGCTGATCCTGTTCGCGTCGGTCATGTTTTTCGTCGTGCCGGTGCAGATCAGCTTTTTGCTCAGCGAGCGCGGCGTCACGGCGCCGGCGATTCTCGGGTTCGGCGGCGCCATCGCCAATGCGGGCATTCCGGTGGGTTCGTTTGCGTTTCACCGGCTCGCCCGCTGGCCTATCAACCGGCTTCTAGTCATCGCCTTCGGGCTGCTCGCGCTGGGTTTTTTTGTCATCGCATCGTGCACGGGCGCAAACGCGACGGTCGCGGGCGCTTTTCTCGCCGCGGCGGGCGCGGGCATGGCGCTGCCGCTACTCGGTACGTGGACGCTGGCGCGCGTGCCGTTCGCGCAAAGCGGTCGAGCGACCGGCGGGTATATGGGATCGTTTTTCCTCGGCAATTTCCTGAGCCCGCTCATCGTCGAATCAGTCGCCAGGTTCGCCGGCGGACTCATCCAGGCGGTCGCGTGGCTGGCGGTGGCCTGCGCCGGCACGGCGGTCGCGGTCCTGATCTTGACACTGGCGAAACGCGGACCCAGCGGATCGGTGCATGCGGCGCAGGTGAACCGCGTTCCGCTCGGCTGACCGCTTCGATCACACGTCTGCGACTGCGCCGGCAGTCGCCGCGTCGACGTCCTTCGTGCCATGAACAAGGCGACACCGACGCATGGCATGGAGACGGCTCAAGCGAGCCCTTCGACTCGTTACAATAGCCCGTGCAAAAACGCGTTCCCTTCAACCGCATCGTGTGCGACACATGTTGACCTCTTATTTCCGGAGCGGCGACGCCATCCGCAGCCGGCGCGTGAGCGATATCGTGTTAACGGACACGATCGACGTGCCCGCCCCCCCGGCGCGTCTGCTGGCGGATTGGCAAAGAGAGACGTCGACGCACATGCGGTTGGACCCCGGCGACGTCGAGCCCATGCCTTTGGCGCGAGCGCGGATGCGCTGGCCCGACTACGCGCGCTGCGTCGAGGCCATGTCCGACTGGACGTTCGCGCTAGGGCTGCCCGAGGTGCTCGCTTCCAGCGACATCGCCCTCATGGCCTGCCGCGGCGCGCGCTATCACCATGACGCCGCGCAATATGGCGGAGCAGCCTTTTGCAATCTCTTCATGAGCGAGGACAAGGGGCTGGATCTGCATTTTCCCGCGTTGGACCTGCGCATTCCCCTGACCCGCGGCACGGCCGTGATATTCGACACTGGCCAGCCTCATGGCGTCATTCGGCGCGGCCGCACGGGCTTCGATGCCGCCGACTTCCCGCCGGACCAGGACTGGCTCCAGATATTCCTGACCTGGGAGCTTCCTGTCGAAGAGGCTCATGTCGGGCAGGCGCTCAACATTGCATTCGATATCGCCCCTCCTGTTTCGCCGCAACCGGACGAAGAGCAAGTCCGGCTCGATGGCGAACGAGCCGACGTGTGCCCGAATTCCGGTCGCTGGTTCCAGGTGGACTAGACGTCGGGGTCGCCGACCGTCTGTATGATGGCGGCTTTCGCCGACGCCTGGCACGCGCGGCGCAACGCATTCATCCACACCCAAAGGAAGACCGCCATGACGGCCGCAACGCAATTCGATCAGGTTTCCATCGTCAAACGCGCCAATGTCTACTTCGACGGCAAGTGCGTGTCGCACACCGTTCTGTTCGCCGACGGCACGCGCAAGACGCTAGGCGTTATCTTGCCGGGCGTGCTCAACTTCGGCACCGACGCGCCGGAGATCATGGAGGTGCAGGCGGGCCAATGCCGCATTCGCCTCGAAGGCACCGACGAGTGGCGGACGTACGGCGCGGGCGAGTCATTCTCGGTGCCCGGCAAGAGCCGCTTCGATATCGACGTGATCGAAACCCTCGACTACGTCTGCAGCTATCTGTAGATCGAATGGGCGCATGACGCGCGGCGATGCAGGCGGCTTCATAGGCATGCGCCGGGGCCACGAAAGAAGCCCGCTCCGACCACGCAGCGCGTAAGCCTAATGGCTGCGCTTTCTATCGACTTGGGCCACTTCGCGTGGCTGCTTTTCGTAGGGCGGCGTGTTTTCGTTTGAGTGGCTTCGTCACGCCGATAATCACCTCGGCAAGACGTTGCGCAGCCGCCTTCATTTGCGCGTTGCTGAATCCGCCGAATCCAAGCACCAGGCCGGGCCGCGCCGTTCCCGGCGCGAACATCGGCGATACGGCCCGCACGGCGACTCCGGCCCGCGCGGCCAGCTCGACCACCTTGCGGTCATCCATGCCTTGCGCCAGCCACAGGACCACATGCATGCCCTGGTCGCCCGGCTCCAGCCATGCCAGATCATTCGGAAGCAGCGCGTTCAGCGTCTCGATCAACTGGGCCCGGTGGTCTGAATAGACGTTGCGAACTCTGCGGATGTGGCGCTCCAGATGGCCCTCGGCCATGAAGGCCGCCAGCACATGCTGATCGGCGTTCGGCGGATGACGGTCCATCAGCACACGCGCACCGCAGAAAGCATCGACCAGATCGTCGGGGACGATCACATAACCCGAGCGCAACGACGGAAACAGGACCTTGCTAAACGTGCCGAGATAAATCACCCGGTCGGGGTCCAGTCCCTGAAGTGACGGAAACGGATAGCCCTGGTAGCGAAGCTCGCTATCGTAGTCGTCCTCGACGACCCATGCGTGGTTTGCACGCGCCCAGGCCAGCAAGGCGCTGCGCCGAGCCATGCTCATCGGCATGCCCAGCGGATACTGATGCGACGGCGTGACGAACGCGGCCCGCGCGTGAGGCGCCGCCCGTATCCCCGCTTCGACATCGATGCCCTCGGCGTCGACCGGTATGCGAATCATCGCATCGCCATGCCCCGTACTTTCGAGTATCGCGGTAACGCCACGGTAGGCCGGGTTCTCCACCCAGACCTGATCGCGCGGACCCAGCAACACCTGGCTCGCGAGAAAAAGTCCCTGCTGGGTACCGCTGGTAACGATGACCTGACCCGGTTCGCAGCGCACGGAGCGGGACTTGCGCACGTAGTCGGCAATCGCTTCACGCAGCGGTAGGGCCCCAAGCGGATCGGAGTACCCAGCCGGCGCGCCGGCTCCCCTGGCACGCAGACGGTTGCCGAGCCGGCGCCAGATGTCGGCGGGCGCGGTCAAACCGACAGGTACGGAAATCGCGAACGGCACCGGCGGCAGCGGCCTGAATTCCTGCGCGATCCGCGCAAACGCCGCGGCGGGCTCAGGCAGGCTGGTCCGCGCGATACGTCGGCGGGCCGCACGCGGTTCGATCGCCTGTCGCGGCTCGGCGAGTGCTTGCGCGACGCACGTGCCGGCGCCCCCCTTCGATTCCAGAAAGCCCTCGGCGATCAGTTGCTCGTAAGCCCCGATCACCGTGCCGCGCGAGACTTGCAGCGAAGCCGCCAGCAATCGCGTGGACGGCAACGCATCGCCGGGCTGGATATTCCCCGTGCGCACCGCCTCTCGCAACGCCTGCGCGACCTGACGGCTGAGGCTGCCCGCCGCGCGGTCCAGGGTGCCGATCGACGGAATTTCCGCGGCCCGCGCCGTTCTCGCCATGATTCTGGTCCTATGAAATCGATCTAAACTGGATCTGTAGGATAAACCAGTTTTTCAACATAATGCGTCCACACGGCTTTCGATCCGATGGCCTTCGAACACCTCCGCCAGCTAGTGGAACCGACATGTACATACCCGCCGATTTCAATGAACCTCGCACCGAGATTCTGCACGCGCACATCGCGCAACATCCGTTCGGAACGCTGATTACGCATGGAAACAGTGGGCTCGACGCCAACCATCTTCCATTCGAACTGGCGGCGGCCGAAGGCGAGCTGGGCGTCCTGCGCGCGCACGTCGCGCGGGCCAACCCCGTATGGCAGGACGTCGCGAACGGCGATGAAGTGCTCGTCGTCTTTCGTGCGGGAGACGCTTATATTTCCCCGACCTGGTATCCGAGCAAACACGAGTTTCACCGGCAGGTTCCCACCTGGAATTACGTCGTCGTCCATGCGTATGGACGCATCGCCGTTCACGATGACGAGCAATACGTGCGCGGCGTCGTCGCCCGGCTGACCCGCACGCATGAGGCTTCGCAACCCAAACCCTGGAAGATGGCCGACGCGCCGAGGGACTACATCGATACCCTGCTCAAGTCGATCGTCGGCCTGCGGATCGACATCACGCGACTGGTCGGCAAGAGCAAGCTTGCCCAGAACAAGGACGCACGCGATATTCGAGGTGCTGGCGAAGCGCTCAGGGCGCGCGAGAACTTTCAGATCGGCGATGCCATGCTGGCCGAGGCCGCCAGGAAGCCGGAGTAACCCGCTCCGCCGCTGTCGAATTGCCCGGCATAAGCCGGGCAATGGTTTATGGCGAAACCAAACCGCCCTATCCCATCACGCTTTCTTCATGCTTTGCCCTACCTTCGGTTATGCAAAGCAGTCGCCGAACCCCAGGACATTCCCGTACGACAGGGTTCCGCGTTCAATAATCAAAGGCCGGGCCGGCACTCCGCTTTCTGCGCAAACCCTTCAATGAAGCTGCACGGGCCCGCCCCGTCTGAGGCTCCTCTTTCACCAGCACTGCCGGCTCCACTTGCATTACCAAAAGTAGGGAAAAGCCCGCAGAAAATGTAGCTGGATCGATCAAATTGGCTTGAATACGCTGCGATTCATCCATCAAGCAGAGGTGGCAGCGCACGGTCGACATAGTGCTTCTTTTCATTCGACGAATCGTGTTTGCTGTTCGCCCGGCTGCCTTGCAACTTTCATAGGTCGCGGGCTTGATTTCTTGAACTCGCCAGTTGGGAAGACAGAATGAACCCTAACCTGACATTTGCGCCGGGAGATGTGTTGAGCCCGGGCACAATGGAAGCGGAAGACGTTGCAGCGGCTGCCAAACATGTCGCGGTTTCCGGGACCGACATTCTTACGGTTAAAAACCTGTCGAAAATCTTCGGGCCGAAGCCCGAGCGTGCCGCCGATCTGATCAAGCAAGGCCTTGGCCGCAACGAGATTTTCGAGCAAACCGGCAACATGGTCGCTGTCAACGACGTCAGCCTCAGCGTTAAGGCGGGCGAGATTTTTGTCGTCATGGGCCTCTCGGGTTCCGGCAAGTCGACGCTGGTTCGACTGCTCAACCGGCTGATCGAGCCGACGTCGGGCCAGGTCATTCTCGAAGGCCACGACATTGCGCCCATGTCCACGTTGGAATTACGTGATGTGCGCCGCAAGAAGATGGCGATGGTGTTTCAGTCATTCGCGCTTCTGCCGAACCGCACGGTCCTCGACAACATCGCGTATGGACTGGAAGTGGCCGGCATCAAGAAGGCGCAGCGCTACGAAATCGCGCGTACCGCGCTCACGCGAGTCGGCCTCGGCTCGTACGAAAAACTGCTTCCCAGCGAACTGTCCGGCGGCATGCAGCAGCGGGTAGGCCTCGCGCGTGCGCTTGCCGTGAATCCCGCCGTGCTTCTGATGGATGAAGCATTCTCGGCGCTGGACCCGCTGATCCGCTTCGAAATGCAATGCGAACTTCTGCGGCTTCAGAAAGAAGAGCAGCGGACAATCGTCTTCATTTCACACGACATCGAAGAAGCCATCAAGATTGGCGGCCGGATCGGCATCATGAAGGATGGCTGCCTGATCCAGGTCGGCACGCCTGCTGAACTTATCCAGTCGCCCGCGGACGCTTACGTGCGGGACTTCTTCCGCAATGTCGACGTATCCCGCTTCCTCAAGGCCTCCAGCCTGATGACAAAGGTGGACCGGGGTCTCATTTCCTGCGACGTCGGCACATCCTCGGAACGTTACCTCAATCAGCTTATCGATAGCGGCGTCGAATGCGGCTATGTCTGCGACGAATCGGGTCGATACCAAGGCTGCGTCACGCCGGCCTCGTTGCATAAGAGCGGTACGCGCCCCGTGCGCGACGCCTTGCTCCGGGATGTGAATGCGGTTTCGCTGGATGCGGATTTGCATCAACTGGCCGCGATTGCATTGAGCCAGGAGCACGACGTACCCGTCACCGACACGGCCGGAAAGCTCGCGGGCGTGGTGTCCTGCCGGACGATACTCAAGCAGGTTATGGAACGGAGAGCAGCATGAACTCGTCAGTCATCGGGAAATTCGCAGAAGACGGCGTCAATTTTCTCTTTCAGCATTTCCGGGGCGGTTTCGACGCTTTCTCCGCCTCATTGGGCGCGGTCATCAAGCTATTGCAGGACGGACTGGCCGCGATTCCCTTCGTTGCGATGCTCGTCATTCTCGTGGCCTTTGCGTTGTGGCGACGCGGTGTGGTGTTTTCGGTCTTCGTCGGCCTTGCGCTTCTCGCGATTCATTACATGGGTCTGTGGGCTCAAACCGTCTCGACCCTGGCACTCGTCATCGCAGCGACCTTCTTCAGCCTGGTAGTGGGCGTGCCACTCGGCATCTGGGGAGCGCGCAACAAACGGGTGGAAATGATCTTGCGCTCGTTGCTCGACTTCATGCAGACGATGCCCGCCTTCGTCTACCTGATCCCCGCGGTCATCCTGTTTGGCTTGGGACGCGTGCCGGCGGTGATCGCCACCATCGTGTTTGCCATGCCGCCAGTCGTGCGGCTCACGACCCTGGGTATCCGGCAGGTGCGCGAGGAATTGCTGGAGGCGGGCCGCGCCTTCGGCAGTACCGACATGCAGCTTCTCTGGAAAATCCAGTTGCCGAATGCACTGCCTTCAATCATGGCCGGCGTGAATCAGACCATCATGATGGCGCTCTCGATGGTCGTGGTGGCGTCGATGATTGGCGCCGGCGGGCTGGGCGAATACGTGCTGAGCGGTATTCAGCGTCTCGACATCGGGATCGGCTTCGAAGGCGGACTCGGTGTCGTATTGCTCGCCATCGTACTCGACCGCTTGACGGAGAGCTTTGGCGTGAAGGCGAAGAAGAAAGTCAAACGAGTCACGCCCGGCACGGGAGCGGCAAAGGCCGGCACACATGCCGCGGCGCGCACTTGACCGGCAGCATCGCATCGCGCATGCGATGCGATCGCCAGAGACATCAGGTATTGGGTATTAGCGAGTTTGGAGACCCGACACGCTATTGCAGCGGCAGTCGAATTTTCAAGAAGATTTCATCATCACGTAGGAGTAGCGCATGAACAGCAATGTATTGAAGTCGCTCGTTATGAAACTGGCGGTGTCGGCGGTCGTTGCCCTGGCTGCCGGTGCGGGGCCGGCAGTCGCGGCCGAACCGCTGAAGATGGCGGTTACGAACTGGGCGGATGTACTGGCCGTCGCCAATGTCGCCAAGTACGCTCTGGAGACGAACCTCAAGCAGCCGGTGCAGTTTGTTCAGGCCGATATCGGCATTCAGTACCAGGGCGTCGCCCGCGGCGACCTCGACATCATGGTGGGTGGCTGGCTGCCGGTGACGCACGCAGCGTATTACACAAAATACAAGAACGATATGGACGACGTCGGCATCGTCTATACCGGCGGCAAGAACGGTTGGGCGGTGCCGGCATACATTCCCGAGGCCCAGCTCTCGTCGATTGCCGATTTGGAAAAAGCCGACGTCAAGAGCAAGCTGAATGGCACCGTGCAGGGTATCGAGCCCGGCGGCGGCCTGATGCAGGCGTCCGAGAAAACCATCAAGGCCTATGACCTGAATGGCTACAACCTGCAATCGTCGAGCGAAGCAGGCATGCTCGCAGGCGTGCAGCGAGCTTACCAGTCGAAGCAATGGATCGTCGCCACGGTCTGGAGCCCTCATTGGCTGTTCCAGAAGTGGCAGATGCGTTATCTCAAGGACCCCAAGGGTACGCTGGGCGGCGAGGAGCAGGTTCACGCCTTCGCATCCAAACAGTTCGCAAGCAAGTTTCCGCGGGCGGACGTCTTCTTCAAGCATTTCAAGCTGACTCTTGCTGACGTCGAGGCCATCGAGTTCGAGGGCAACGCCACGAACGACTATGCGACGGCAGCGAGGAAATTCGTCGACGCGCATCCGGAAAAGTTGAAGGCCTGGTTGCAGCAATAGATCACGTTGTTCTCGCCGTGAGCGGAAGGGTTCATTGCCGCTCGCGGCGTTGCATGACTTGTCTTACACGATTTAATTCCGGAGTGACCACGTGAACGAGAACTCACGCTTTTTTGCTGAAACTCTCCAGAGCCGTGACCCCGTCATCGCATCGGAGATTGCGTTGGAGTTGCGTCGCCAGCAAACCCAGATCGAATTGATTGCTTCCGAGAACATTGTCTCGGCTGCGGTAATGGAAGCGCAAGGCACCGTGCTGACCAACAAATATGCGGAAGGGTATCCGTCAAAGCGGTATTACGGCGGTTGCGAGCACGTGGATAGGATCGAGGCGCTCGCCATTGACCGCGTGAAAGCGCTGTTCGATGCCGAATACGCGAACGTGCAACCCCATTCGGGCGCCCAGGCAAATGGCGCGGTGATGCTCGCGCTGGCCAAACCGGGCGACACGGTGATGGGCATGTCGCTCGACGCCGGCGGACATCTGACGCACGGCGCGCGTCCCGCGCTTTCCGGCAAATGGTTCAACGCGGTCCAGTACGGCGTGAATCCCGAAACGTATCGCATCGACTACGAGCAGGTCCGTCGGCTTGCCGACGAGCATCGCCCCAAGCTCATCATCGCAGGTTATTCGGCCTACCCGCGCGCGCTGGATTTTGCCGCGTTCCGCGAAATCGCCGATAGCGTGGGCGCATTGTTGATGGTCGACATGGCGCACATTGCCGGGGTCGTCGCGGCAGGCAGGCACGAGAACCCGGTTCGATTCGCCGACGTGGTGACGTCCACGACGCACAAGACGCTTCGTGGGCCGCGCGGCGGCTTCATTCTCACGAATAACGGCGACATAGCCAAGAAAATCAACTCGGCTGTATTCCCCGGCCTGCAGGGCGGCCCGCTCATGCACGTCATAGCGGGCAAGGCGGTCGCATTCGGTGAAGCGCTTCGTCCGGATTTCACGGCGTATATCGACCAGGTGCTGCGTAACGCCCAGGCGCTCGGCAACGTCCTGACCTCGGGCGGCCTGAGTCTCGTCACTGGCGGAACCGACAACCATCTGTTGCTGGTCGATTTGCGCGGCAAGCGGCTCACCGGCACCCAGGCTGAAAAGGCGCTGGAACGCGCGGGCATCACCTGCAACAAGAACGGGATTCCGTTCGATACACAAAGCCCGACTGTCACCTCGGGAATCCGCCTCGGCACGCCCGCTGCAACGACCCGAGGCTTCGGTACCGATCAGTTCGAGCAGGTCGGCCAGATGATTCTGGAGGTGCTGTCGGCGCTCGAACGGGAGCCCGACGGAGATGATCAGGTCGAACGCGCGGTCCGCAGCCGCGTACGAGATCTGTGCAACCAGTTTCCGATTTACTCGCATGCCGAGGCACTTGTGTAGCCGGCCCACGATACGCCTGCGATTCTTGCCGGCTATCCGGGCAGCGCTTTGCATCTTTTATTCAAGAGAGAATTCAAAATGAGCTTCGAGGGCGTACATACACCGCTAGTCACACCGTTCAAGGCGGACGGCGAGATCGACCATGATCTACTCGGCAAACATGCCGCCAATCTCGCAGGCCGGGTTTCGGGCCTTGGAGTCGGCGGGACCACGGGCGAGTACTACGCGTTGAGTTTCGAAGAACGGGTTCGGACCTTCAACACCGTGGCGCAAGCGGCAGGCGGCAAGACGTACCTGACCGCCGGCATCAATGCGACCACGACGAAGGAAGTCATTCGCCTGGGTCAGGAAGCCAGGCGGGCCGGCCTGTCCGCGTTGCTGCTTGCCGCTCCGTACTATGCGCAGCCGACGCAGGAAGAACTGCTGAGCCACATGTTGAAGGTGGACGACAGTCTCGACATGCCGATCATGCTGTACAACTTTCCGGCGCGCACCGGGACCGAAATCAGCAACGGCGTTCTGGCAACGCTGCTCGAACGGCCAAACTTCATCGCGATGAAGGAAAGCACCGGCGACATCTCGCGTCTGCATCACCTTGCCACGCATTTCCGCGACAAGCTGGTACTGAGCTGCGGCATGGACGATCAGGCGCTCGAGTTCTTCGCATGGGGAGCGAGGAGCTGGGTCGGGGGTGCTTCCAACTTCCTGCCCGAAGCGCATACCGCGCTCTTCGACGCATGCGTCGAGCAAGCTGACTTCGTAACGGGCCGCAAGCTGATGGCGCAACTGCTGCCCGTACTCGAATTGCTGGAGCGCAGCGGCAAATTCATTCAATACGTTCGCTACGGCTGTGA
Organism: Paraburkholderia terricola; assembly: GCF_003330825.1. Taxonomy (NCBI): domain Bacteria; kingdom Pseudomonadati; phylum Pseudomonadota; class Betaproteobacteria; order Burkholderiales; family Burkholderiaceae; genus Paraburkholderia; species Paraburkholderia terricola. Next base: position 1,525,997 of record NZ_CP024941.1, on the reverse strand, counting down.
ACTCGCCGGCACGCCAGTCGGTATCGCGCGCGCGCCGCTCGGCACGCTCACTGAAGAAGAGCGCGGCGATTTTGCGAAGCTCGTTCAACCCATGTTGCGCAACGCGCAGTAAACGCATGGCCTCGAAACTGGAATTCGTGCGGTTCCCGGCGCCAGATGGCGTGAACGGCTGGTGGGAAAGTCTGCCGCCGCCCTCTCCCGCCAATACGGTGTCTTCCGGGCATCGATATGACTGGGTCGTCGTCGGCGGCGGTATTACGGGGCTGTGCGCCGCGCGGCGTCTGGCGGAGCTTGCGCCTGACGCCACGATAGCGGTGGTCGAAGCGGACCGCATCGGGCGCACCACGGCGGGACGAAATTCCGGGTTCTTCATCGATTTGCCACACGACATCAGCAGTGAAAGCTATTCGCGCAGTGTGGAAACCGATAAGGCCGATGTCCGGTTTCAACGTCACGGCATTGACTATGTGCGCTCGACGGTCAAGCAATACAACATCGATTGCGACTGGCGGGACGACGGCAAGTTTCATGCGGCGGTGAACAGGAAAGGCCACGCCGCACTGACCCACTTTGCAGAAGGACTTGCTCGCATCGACGAAGCCTTTCAATGGCTGGACGAGACCGCCATCGCTAAAGTGACCGGCACGAACTTTTATCAGGGCGCGCTCTTTACGCCGGGTTGCAGCACGGTTCAGCCGGCAGCGCTCATGCGCGGTCTCGCGGCAACGTTGCCGGAGAACGCGAAGGTCTTCGAGCTGAGCGCGGTCAAGGGCATCGAAGACCAGGGGCTATCGAAAGTACTGCGCTTCGACAGCGGCAAGATCGTCGCGAGGCGCGTGATTCTATGCACCAACGCGTATGCGGCGACCTTCGGCGGGCATCCGAACGGTCTGCTGCCTGTTTATACGTTTGCGTCCATGACACGGGTAATGAACCCGGAAGAAGTCGGGCGACTCGGCGGCACGCGGTCATGGGCACTGATTCCCGCCGATCCGATGGGCTCGACCGTTCGCCGTCTGATTACCGACCGTATCTGCGTTCGCAACCACTTCGCCTTTCGACCTGGCCTGGAACTTTCGCAGGCTGACCTGGCGAAGGCGAAGACCATGCATCAACGGTCGTTCGATCGTCGCTTTCCGATGCTGAAAGACGTCGAACTGGAATACACATGGGGCGGCCCCTTGTGTCTGTCCGCGAACAACGGCGCGCTGTTCGGATGCAGGGACGATGGCGTCTTCCAGGCGATCGGATGCAATGGCCTCGGTCTGAGCAGAGGGTCGGCATCCGGGAAACTCATCGCCGAATACGCACTCGGCCAATCCAATGAACTCGTTCGCCAGCTTTTGAACCAGCCGCATCCGCGCTCGCTGCCGGTCCGCCCGATCGCGGACGTAGCGGTTTCAGCGGCTATCTGGATGAAGGAATTTTCGGCGGGAGCCGAGCTTTAAATTTGCGAGGACAGAACATGACGACTTATCAGGAATGGCGGCAGAAAGCTGAAACCCTCTCAGTCGATGGCAGAGCGTTTATCGCCGGGCAACGGTGTCCGGCGGCGGCGAACGAAACGTTCCAGACACTCAATCCTTCGACGGGAAAAGTACTGGCCGATATTGCAAAGTGCGATGCGAAAGACGTCGACCGGGCGGTGGCGGCGGCAAGGAATGCGTTCGTGTCCGGCGTGTGGTCGAAGGCCGCGCCTGCCCAACGAAAGTCGGTGCTTCTGCGGCTCGCGCAACTCATCGAGGAAAACGCCGAGGAACTGGCGCTGCTCGAAGCACTCGAAGCGGGCAAGCCGATCAGCGAGTGCATGGCACTGGACATCCCCGAATCGGCGGCCTGTATCCGCTGGCACGCGGAAGTCACCGACAAGCGGTACGACGCGCTGTCGCCGTCGGGCGCGAGCGTCGTGAGCATGATTACGCGCGAGCCGATTGGTATCGTGGGCGCAGTCCTGCCGTGGAACTTCCCGGCGCTCATGCTTGCCTGGAAAATCGGTCCAGCGCTCTCCGTCGGCAACAGCGTCATTGTGAAACCCGCCGAGCAGACATCGCTTTCCACTCTGCGCATCGCCGACCTGGCAAGGGAAGCCGGCGTGCCCGAAGGTGTCTTCAGCGTCGTCACCGGCTTTGGCGAAAGCGCGGGCCAGGCCCTGGGCCGCCATGCCGACGTCGACCTGATTGCTTTCACGGGCTCGACGGAAACCGGCAAGCGGTTCCTCCATTACTCGGCGGACACGAACCTGAAGCGAGTCGTGCTGGAATGTGGCGGTAAGAACCCTCAAGTCGTTCTGCCCGACGTCGCGAACCTGGATGCCGTCGCGGAGCAGGCAGTCGCTGCCGCGTTCTGGAACATGGGCGAGAACTGCAGCGCGGGCTCCCGTATTCTGGTTCCGTCGACAACAAAAACCGAGTTGCTCGAAAAAGTCCTGGCCGTTCTGGCGGGATGGAGGACGGGCGACCCGCTCGACCCCGAGGTCAAGCTTGGTTCCCTGATCGAAGAGAAGCACTGTCAAAAAGTACTCGCCCACATCGAGAAAGCGAAAGCGGAAGGCGCGCGCCTCGTGTGCGGCGGCAAAGCCACATTGACCGAGACCGGCGGGTGGTTCGTCGAGCCGACCATCTTCGACCATGTCACGCCAGAGATGGGCATCGCCCGCGAGGAAGTCTTTGGTCCCGTCGTCTGCTTCATCGAATACGCCGACATCGACGAGGCTGTCCGGATCGCCAACGACACCTGCTATGGACTCGCCGCATCGCTATGGACCGACAACGTCAACAACGCTCACAAGATTGCCGCCCGCATCAGGGCGGGTACGGTCACGGTGAACTGTTTCGGCGAGGGCGACCTGTCCACGCCATTCGGTGGATTCAAGCAATCGGGCTTCGGCGGCCGTGATAAATCGGTCTACGCGCACGATCAGTATTGCGAGCTGAAAACCACCTGGCTGAAGCTGGACTAAAGCAATTCGACTCGATCGGGAGCCCCGGCCTGTCACGCCGGGGTGTTGATTTTCCGGGCGCGACGGCGTTTGACGCTGCCGCGCTTCAACGCTATGTGAGACTTCATGCGACTTGGATTCATCGGGACCGGCGCCATCACGCAGGCAGTCGTTACCGGATTGCTTCGGTTAGACTTTCCGCTCGAGCGCATTTCGCTGTCGCCCCGCAATGCGCAGACCGCAGCGGCGCTTGCCGCTCTCGATAAGCGAGTGCAGGTATGCGAAAGCAATCAGGACGTGCTGGAAGCATCCGACGTCGTCTGTCTTGCCGTCGTGCCGCAAATCGCTGCCGACGTGTTGAGCGAACTGCATTTTGATGCGCGCCATCATGTCGTCAGCTTCATCGCCGGCATTTCAATCGATGAGATGCGCAGGCTCGTCCGCGCGCAGGGCAAGGTCGTTCGCGCGATACCGCTGCCGGCAGTTGCCGAGGGCAAGGGAAGCACGGCGATCTGTCCCGCGGACCACGTTGCGAAGTCCTTGTTCTCGGCGTTGGGGCAGGCGGTCGAAGTCGACGACGAAGCCAGGTTCGACGCACTGTTGGCCGTCACCGCGACGATGGCGAGCTTCTATGCGGTGCTGGACGCTCAGGCGTCGTGGCTGGTCCGCCAAGGGCTCAGTGACGATGCCGCTCGCTCATTTCTGTCGGGCTATTCTGTCGGCCTCGCGCACGACACAACGCGAGGCGAAAGATCGTTTACTGAGCTGATCGAGCACTCCATGACGCCGGGTGGCATCAACGAACAGGTTCACGACGAGCTCTCGAAACGCGGTACGTATGCACATTTCGCCGACGCCCTCGACCGGGTTTTGATGAGGATCCAAGGCCGCGCATAACGTCACGTTCTCGCCACGTTTTTCGCCACGTTTTCGCCACACAGAACGCCGCCTGAGGAGAGGCCTGACCTCGGGTTGACCTCTCTTGCCAACGAGCAGGGAGACTCGCAAACTATTCCGATCGAGATGCTCCTGCCTCATGACGGATGGCCGCCTTGCACCGAGAAAAAATAGAGCGGCGTAGATCCACCGTCTTCAGACAGCACCGCGCTTGCGCGTGAAAAAGGTGATAACGATGCAACAGAAGCATTTATTCGCGGACCGACTCCTCGCCCAGATGCCGTCGTTACGGGCACTGCGATGCTTCGTCACCGCGGCGCGCTACGAAAGCTTCACACAGGCGGCGGAAGTGCTATGCGTCACGCAGGCCGCAATCAGCAGGCAAATCAAGGAACTCGAGGATTCGCTAGATGTGGCCCTGTTTGAGCGCACCGGGCGGCACATCGCGCTCACCGATGCGGGCCGCATTCTCTACAACGCGTCGTATCTGTCGATCATGAATATCGCGGAAGCAGCCGAGGCGGTGCGTCGCTCGGACAAGCGCGCGCTGACCATTTGCGTCTCGCATACGTTCTCGGCTTTGTGGCTGTCGTTCAGGCTGCCCGAGTTCCGCAGACGGTTCCCGGACATCAGATTGCTCGTGATGGTGACCGAGCATTTCATGGAACTGGATGAACTCATGCAACCTGACGTCATCATTACCAAGAATCCGCCGCGCGAACCGGAGTACGAAGTCGAGCCGCTCTTCCACGACGTGGTGTATCCCGTCTGTAGTCAGCCGTTCTTCGAGAAACACTTCCGCGGACAGTCGTTGAAGCCGCTCGATCTGCTGTCGCAGCCCACGTTGAACCTCTCGCTGCTGGGACGGGCCCAGGTGTGTGAACACGTCGACTGGCGCGTGTGGCGAAACTGGTTTCAGCAAGGTGATGGCTCGGACAGGCTCACGGAAAACGAGCACTTCGAGAGTAACGACTATCGACTCCTCGTCGCCCAGGCCGAAGCGGGCGAAGGCACCCTGCTCGGCTGGCATCATCTTGTCCATCGCCAGGTCGAACAGGGCCGTCTGATTCGGCCGGTGCGGGACGCGCTCGAGTTCCACGACCGTCACCACTACCTGATCACGCATAAGAACGCGAAGCTTCGACCAGAGTCTTTGCAGTTCCGCGAATGGCTCGGCGAGGAAGTCGGCGCGATGATGCGCGAATGGCGAGGCGTCGAAGCGGAGACTACCAGGTAGCTTTCGCTCGCAACCGTTCGAACAGCATGAGCAGGTCCGTCGAAAGACGATTCTCCTGGCCGGATTCCAGAGCACATCTAGAGCGCTTCCAGAGCATTAATGCAGGCAGTCCCATGTTCAGCGACCCCACTCATCCCGGAACCGTCCGGCCGCTTCGCTTTGGAATCGTGCTGTTGCCCAATTTCACGTTGACCGCATTTTCCGGTTTCGTCGACCTTCTCAGGCTGGCAAGCGACGAAGGTGACATGAGCAGGCCGGTCCGCTGTTCGTGGAGCATCGTCGGCGAGTCTTTTACTCCCGTCAGGGCAAGCTGCGGAATCCAGGTCGCGCCGTGGACAACCTTCGAGGAAGCCGGGTCCTTCGATTACGTCGTGATCGTCGGCGGCCTGCTGCACTCGGGGCCGTCCGCAAGCAAAGCCACGCTCCAGTTCATTCGTGACGCAGCGCGAACGTCCGCCACCCTGGTCGGCATTTGCACAGGGGTGTTCGCCTTGATGCGTGCCGAGGTGATGGACGGATACCGCCTGTGCGTGAGCTGGTTCCACTACTGGGATTTCGTCGAGCGCTTTCCCGGCGTTGACGAACGCAATCTCGTTGCGGACCGGCTGTTCGTCATCGACAGACGGCGGATTACCTGCTCAGGCGGACGGGCCTCGATTGACGTGGCAGCGGCCATACTGCTGCGGCACGTCGAGGCCACGGTCGTGCAGAAGGCGCTGCGCATCATGCTTGTGGACGATGCGCAGAAAGGCAATGCTCCGCAGCCGCACCCTCCGGGACTCGAACCCGCGACGCACCACAAGGTAAGGCGCGCGATCCTGTTGATGGAACAGCACATGGGTCAGCCGTTGAGCCTGGGAGAACTTGCCCGGCGTCTCGAGATGTCCGTCCGACAGCTCGAGCGGCTGTTTGCCGCGGAAACGGGTAAATCGCCGCACGCGTACGGGCGACAGATTCGTATACGGACGGCGTCCTGGCTGCTGACGAGTTCCGACCGAACCGTGGCCGATATTGCGACGTCCTGCGGCTTCTCCGACGCCTCGCATCTTGGCCGCGAGTTCCGCAAAGAATATGGCCAATCGCCGAATGCCTATCGGGTGGCTCGACCGCAGAGCGAGGCGCTAGCGCTGGACTCCGGGTAGCGCGGCCAGTTGGGCTTGTGAACGTGGAATGCAGGTGCACCGACTTCCCCGACAGCGCGCCGTCGAGGCGCGACAGGCAGGAGGTCCCCTTTGACGGACAATGGATACGGCAGAACATGATTACCGGGCACGCGCACGATGAAACAGTTCTTTTCGGCTTGAACGTCAAGAATGGGCGACGCTGTTACTCCATTGACGAGCGCGACTGGCAGCCTATGAAAATCGGCGCAACAGTGCTGCCCGGCTTTCTGTGGATTCCTGTCGCCGATGATGAGAATGGCGCCTGGAGCAGTTACTGGATGCGTCTGCAACCCGGAGCGCGCTCGTTCGAACACCGGCACGACTCGACCGAGTTGATCCTTGTTCTCGACGGCGTATTCACCGATGACGACGGCACGGATTTCCTGCCGGGACAGACCGTATGCTACGCGGCCGGCTCGCGGCATAGTACGTCCTCGCAAGCGGGCTGTACGGTACTGGTCGTTGCTCATACGGGGTCGACGATAGTTTCTCCATCGCCAGCGACGCGCGCCTGAGTCACGCGAACCATGGCGATCATAGGCGGCGGGCGGCACGCTGGGCGAAAATCGTCAAAGCCGCTCGTCATGCCTTTGCGAAAGTAATCAGACAGTGCTGCCCTGTTTTTTTGACTGGAGGGGCCGAAATGAAACCGACAGGCGCACGGACCAAGGGATACCGGCGGCTGATTCCCTCCGTGACGGCGCTCGTCGAGTTCGAGGCGGTCGCGCGTCATGGCAGCTTTACTCTGGCTGCCGATGAACTCGGAGTGACGCAAGCAGCGGTAAGCCGGCAGGTCAAATTTCTTGAAGAAACGCTCGGGACTCGGCTCTTCAATCGTCTGCATCGTTCCATCGAGCTCACTCAGGAAGGCGAAGCTCTGTATCTCGTGGTCGCCGAGTCGATGCAGAAAATCGCCGGTGTGTTCGACCGGTTGTCGAGCGGACCGGTCCAGCAGGAACTGGTGCTTGCGGCAACGTCAGCGTTTTCACACTTTCGCCTCTTGCCGCGGCTGGCTTCGCTCAAGAAGACTCAACCGGATATTCAACTCCGCATCTCGACGCAGATGTTCAACGCTGACCTCCGCCCCAGGGAGATCGATGTCGCCGTTCGGTTCGGAAACGGACGTTGGGGCGACGGCTCCGCAACCCTGCTTTTTGACGAGGAAGTCTTCCCCGTCTGTTCGCGCGAGTGGGTGGAATCGCGGGGCGCGCCAGCGTCGCTGCAAGAACTCGCCAACGCCGCTCTCATCGAGTCGGATTCCACCTCGGAAGGCTGGATGGGATGGGAAGCGTGGTTTCACGCGCTGGGCTTCGGGCCGGTGCGATTGAACTTTGCCCTACGCTGCAGCCTTTATACGGACGCCATCGAGGCCGCGCGCTACGGGCAGGGCATCGCCCTTGGCTGGGGAAGATTGGTCCACGATCTTATCGAGGCAGGTGAGCTGATCCGATTGCCGGTCGCCTCGTTCAAGGTGAGCGATTCATATTACGTCGTGGTGCCGCATGGGCGCACCCTCACCCCTGCAATCGAAGGTCTCATCGACTGGCTTCGGCAGGATTCCATCCAGCGCGAAGCGGCCGGGCTTTCGCATAATCCAAAGTAATGCCAGGCCGAAAATAAAGCGCATTGACGCTGTTTTTCGGCAATCCAATACTCAAGTCATAGCGGGAACAATCGAAGTCCCGACATACCTGAACGTTGGAGAAAGGCGATGTCCGAAGTGCGATTCAAAACCCATGGTGAGTTGATCCGGAGCCGTCAGCCCGGTCACGGCATGCCCGGCGAACTCTTTGGCCGCGACGACGTTTTCGAAACGGACGTCGAGATCTTTTTCCACAAGCACTGGATTCTGGTCGGCGTCACGGTGGATGTGCCGGAGCCGGGCGACGTGTCGGCCGTGGATATTGGCAAGGCCTCGATCATCATCGTGCGCGACGACGACGAAAACGTCCGAAGCTATCGCAACATCTGCCGCCATCGCGGCGCACGTCTGAAAGAGGCCGGGAAGTCGACGGTCGGCATGCTGGTGTGCCCGTATCATCAGTGGACGTACGATCTCGACGGAAGCCTGCGCCACGCTACCCACATGGGAAAGGACTTCGACCCGAGCTGCCGTGGCCTGATGCCGGTTCATACGAGGATTGTCGGCACGCACATCTTCGTTTGTCTCGACGAGCATGCGCCCGAGGACATCTCGAAGCTCGAAGAGACCATGACACCGCGTTTCGCACCGTATGACCTGCAAAACACCAGGATTGCCTTCGAGCAGGAAATCATCGAGAACGGCAACTGGAAACTCGTGATGGAAAACAATCGCGAGTGCTACCACTGCCAGGCCACTCATCCGGAATTGACGGCATCGTTCCTGCCGGAAGACTTCGGCTTCTGTGCCGAGAATCTCAGCGAAGAATCGCTGCGTGCGCTGGAAGCGTACAAGGCACGCAACGCGGCATGTCAGGCAAGCTGGGAGCGAGACGGATTCACCAGCGCCAGTGTCGAGCGGCTGGACGAAGATGCGGTCACCCAGTTCAGAACGCAGCAACTCGTCATCGCCGGTAACGGTGAATCACAGACCATCAGCACGAAGGTCGCCAGCACCAGGCTGTTGGGAAATCTCGAGCGGCGCGATCTCGGCGATACGCACCTCTGGACACACAATTCGTGGACGCATGTCATGAGCGATCATGCCGTGATCAGCTACATCATTCCTCTCGCGCCGGACAAGACGCTGGTGCGCTCGAAGTGGCTGGTTCACGCGGATGCCGTCGAGGGCGTGGACTACAAGGTCCCGGATCTCACCGAAGTATGGGTTGCAACAAACATGCAGGATAAACACCTCGTCGAAATCACGCACGAAGGCACTCAGGATCCCGCCTATTCGCCGGGCTTGTTCTCGCCTTTCACGGAAACCTACGTGGAGCAGTTCTCGCGCTGGTATGCAGCCCGATTGAGCGCACACGGCATCTGAGCGGAATGAGCGCTATGAACTCCGTTGAAAGCATTCTTGACGCCGAACCCGCGGCCGCCGACAGACTGTCTCATCCCGACACGTGGGAGAGTGGCGGCAGGCTCTGGCCCAGTAGCGAGCAGCAGACGCTGACGTGCTGCCGCGTCGTCGACGAAACGCACGACGTCAAGAGCTTCGAGTTTCGCGCGAGCGATGGTTTGCCCGTGCGTTTCGAGCCTGGTCAGTTCATGACAGTCGCGGCGAATGTGCAAGGACGATCGGTCGAACGTTGCTACACGATTTCCTCACCGCCCACGCGTCCTTATCTGCTTTCCATTACGGTAAAGCGGGTTCCGGGGGGAATCATGTCCAACTGGCTTCATGACAATATGAAGCCGGGAAGTCCGTTGAAAGCGTATGGTCCGTCCGGCACTTTCACGCCTACCGCGTCGCGTGCCTCGAAGTCGTTGTACCTGTCGGCGGGTTCCGGCGTCACGCCGCTGATGTCGATGACGCGCGCGAGCATCGACCTCGGGCTCGACCGCGATATCGCGTTCGTGCACAGCGCAAGAACGCCTGCCGATATCGTGTTTCGCGAGGAACTGCAAAGACTCGCGAAACTCTCCCCTCGGCTTCGCCTCTTTTTCGTATGCGAAGGAATCGGCAACGACGAGGCCTGGGCCGGCGCGACGGGCCGATTGAGCCTTCAGCTCCTCGCGGAATGGCTTCCTGACTACGCGGAGCGCGAGGTGTTCACTTGCGGTCCGGCGGGCTACATGGGTGCGGTAAGGAATCTGCTGCGCGAAGGCGGTCACGACCCGGCGCGTTATCACCAGGAAAGTTTCGATATCTCAGCAGGTGCCGCACCGGTGTCCGCCGCTGCGTCTGCCCCTGCGTCTGCCCTGCAAGAGAGCGATGCGATTCGGGAAACCGTCACGGTCAAGCTGGCCCGCTCCTCCAGAACGTTCACGATGAGCCCGTCGGAAACCGTGCTTGCCGCTGCAAAAAAAGCAGGGGTTGCAATCGCATCCTCTTGCAGCCAGGGTATGTGCGGTACCTGCAAAACCAGGGTACTCGAAGGCACGGTGGATATGCATCACAACGGCGGGATTCGCGACAGGGAAGTCCAGAAGGGTTTTCGCCTTCTGTGTTGCAGCCGTCCGACCTCCGATCTGGTGCTGGAACTCTGATTGGCCCCTCCCATGAAGCGCGCAACGTCGCATGCTGAATGTTCCGCGGCGACCGTTGCACTCCGATAAAGCGAGTCCCCATGCCTTGCAGCGAGATGATCGATGCGAGTACGCCCGCCGGTCTGAAACGAACGAACAATACCTTGATCGACGTCAGGGCCTACAGGCTGGCCCGGGTGCGGGAACAACTGCATAAGAACCACTGCCCCGCGATATTGTTGTACGACCCGGTGAATATCCGCTACGCAACGGACACGTCGAACATGCAAATCTGGACGGGGCGCAACCCGTCGCGATACGTGATGGTATTCGCCGACGGTCGTGTCATCGCCTGGGAGTTTCACAGTTGCGAGCATGTGTGGGATGGCCTGAGTCTGGACCTCGAAATGCGCAGCGCGGTCGGCTGGACCTTCTTCAGCGCGGGCACGGAAGCCGAGCGCCGCGCTAACGCGTGGGGCGCCGAGATTGTCGATGCGCTTGGCAGCCGTGCGCCGAACGAGCGCCGACTGGCGGTCGACCGGCTCGACCCCATCGGCGCAGCCTGCCTGACGAAGCACGGGCTGACTCTTCTGGACGGACAGGCCATGATGGAGATGGCCCGGACGGTTAAGTCGTCGGGCGAACTCGTGCTCATGAACGAGTCCCTACGCGCGTGCGAGAAAGGGATCGAGCGCATGCATCGCGAGCTTCGGCCCGGCATGAGCGAACAGGATCTCTGGGCAAACCTTCACCACGAGAACATCCGGCATGGCGGCGAATGGATCGAAACGCGTCTTCTCGCATCCGGAGACCGGACCAATCCGTGGATGCACGAATGCTCCTCGAGGATTCTTGTACACGGCGAGTTGTTGGCGTTCGATACCGACATGGTCGGACCGAATGGCTACTGCTCGGATATCTCCCGGACATGGACGGTAGGTCATACCCGGCCGTCCGACGAACAGCGCAAGCTTTATGAGGCGGCCTATTCACAAGTTCATTTCAACATGGACCTGTTGCGCCCAGGCATGACATTCCGGGAGTTCTCGGAACGGGCCTGGAAGATCCCGGCGCTATATCTGAAGAACAGATATAGCTGCGTGGCGCACGGCATCGGCATGGTCGACGAGTATCCGTCCATCGCGCATCAGGTCGATTGGGGAAGCGCTGGCTACGACGGTCAGTTCGAAACCGGCATGACGCTTTGCGTCGAAAGCTATATCGGCGCGGAAGGAGGAAATCAAGGCGTGAAGCTCGAGCAGCAGGTGGTCGTCACTGACAGCGGTTGTGTGCCGCTCACCTCGTGCAGCTTTGAAACCGGCTGGCTTTGAGGTCGGCGGGAGCGGCGCCGGTTCGGACACGGATGTCGTGGCACCAGAAAACATGGGCTCGCATGGCGATTCATGAGCCGTGCCGGCGGCATCTTCTCGTCTGCTTGGTGATCGGTCGGGAGGCTGGCGCAACGGTGAATTTTCGGCGCTCTCAGCGAATGCTGGCGCGGCAGGAGTCTTGGCGGGAACCCGTGCCCTTTTGCGGCCTGTTATATGTTCCTACCGACCTCAGAAAAAAATAAAGCCCCGATTTCTCAGGGCTTTCGAACTTCTGATGCTGTACAGCATGTTGGCAATGTTCTGATGGTGGAGGTAAGCGGGATCGAACCGCTGACCTCTTGCATGCCATGCAAGCGCTCTCCCAGCTGAGCTATACCCCCCTTGCAGAACAGAAACGAAATTCTAGAGGCCAATCTTCGCTTTGTAAATACCCTTTGAGCAATTGCGTGCGTTTTTTTCAGGAGCCGCATGCAAGGCCTTTCGATGCACGGCCTGAACGCGCTTCAGGCCAGCGCGCTTTCGATACGGCCCACGACGACATCGCGCCCGAACAGCAGCAGCACGCTGTCGATCGACGGCGTATGCGTGGTGCCCGCCACCAGCAGACGAACCGGCATCGCCAGTTGCGGCATCTTCAGCTTGTGCGCGCCTAGCGTCGCCTTCAATGCGGCGGCGATCGCTTCCTTGGTCCACTCCACCGTCTTGAGCGCGGCAGCCAGATCGGCAAGCGCCGGACGCACCGCGTCGGTGACGTGCTGCGCCAATGCGTCGGCCTCCGGCGCCGGCGCGCGATAAAACATGGCGGCGTTCTCTGCGATTTCCTTCACCGTGGACGCGCGATCCTTCAGCAAGCCCACCACCGCAGCCAGATCCGCGCCTTGCGCGACGGCGGCCTCATCGATGCCCAACTGCGCGAAGAATGGCTTGGCAAGCCCGGCGAGGCGCGCGTTGTCCGCTTCCTTGATGTAGTGCGCGTTCAGCCAGTTCAGCTTGTCGTGGTCGTACTGAGCCGGCGACTTGCCGAGGTGCTCGAGATCGAACCATTCGACGAACTGCTCGCGCGAGAAAATTTCCGCGTCGCCATGCGACCAGCCCAGACGCGCCAGATAATTGACGACCGCTTCCGGCAGATAGCCTGCGTCGCGATAACCCATCACGCTCATCGCACCGTGGCGCTTGCTCATCTTCTCGCCCTGCTCGTTCAGCACGGTCGGAAGATGCGCGTACACCGGCGGCTCGGCGCCCAGCGCGCGCAGGATGTTGATCTGACGCGGCGTGTTGTTCACGTGATCGTCGCCCCGAATCACGTGCGTGATGCGCATGTCCAGATCGTCCACCACCACGCAGAAGTTGTAGGTGGGCGTGCCGTCCGGGCGAGCGATCACGAGGTCGTCGAGTTCTTCGTTCGAGATCTCGATGCGGCCCTTCACCGCGTCGTCCCACGCCACCACGCCGGTAAGCGGGTTACGGAAGCGCAGCACGGGCTCCACGCCCGCCGGCGGCTGCGGCAGGACCTTGCCCGGCTCGGGGCGCCACGTGCCGTCGTAGCGCGGCTTTTCGCCGGCTTCGCGTTGACGCTCGCGCAGCGCGTCCAGTTCTTCCGTCGACATGTAGCACGGATACACGAGCCCCGCGTCCTGCATCTGCTTGAGCACTTCGCGATAGCGGTCCATGCGCTGCATCTGGTAGAACGGGCCTTCGTCGAAATCGAGGCCAAGCCATTCCATGCCCTGGAGAATGGCGTCGACGGATTCGGAGGTGGAGCGCTCGACGTCGGTATCCTCGATCCGCAGCACGAAGGTCCCTTTCATCTTGCGCGCGAACGCCCACGGATAGAGCGCGGAGCGAATGTTGCCGAGGTGGATGAAGCCGGTGGGACTCGGTGCGAAACGGGTACGAACGGAGGTGGTCATTAGCGTTACTCGGAAGACGGGCGCCGGCGCCTCGGCAAACATCGCCAGCCAGGCGCGGCAGCGGACCGCGCCCATGCGGCAGAAAAACGCCGCGCACGGACACGAAGGAAATAAATGCGAGAGGCGAATTATACCTGCGGCTAGCGGGTTGCCCGCCCTCGTCCGAATGGCCAACGAGACGGTGGAACCAGCGCGCAAGCGGCATGCGCGACGCAATTCACGGCACCCGAGCGCTTCCTCTGCAACGTTTCATTACCGGGTCGCCGCGCATCGGGCGCTTTGATTTATGATGTGCGCGCGCCGCGGCCGGGGATAGAACCGCCGCGCATGGCATCGCCGCCGGCGATCCTCGTATGTTGACTACCCGCCTGATCGCGGCACGGGTTCACGCTGAGCGCGCCGCCCGTGCCGTTGCTGGAGAACTCGTTGAAACCGTCATCCCCTCGCCTCGCCCGTCGCCATTTCACATTGGCGGCGGCCGCCACGGTGCTGGCCGCGTGCGGCACAACCGGCGGCAAAACCGACCGCACCCCGGTCGCCGGCACGCCCGCGGCGACCACGCCGCCGCTCGACAAACCGCAGCGGCCGATTCGCGTCGGGCTCGCGCTAGGCGGTGGCGCCGCGCGCGGCTTCGCGCACATCGGCGTGATCAAGGCGCTTGAGGCGCGCAACATCCAGGTCGATCTGGTGGCCGGCACGAGCGCGGGCTCGGTGGTCGGCGCGCTGTACGCGTCGGGCATGAACGGCTTCGCGCTGAACAAGCTGGCGCTGACCATGGACGAAGCGTCGATCAGCGACTGGGCCATGCCGTTTCGCACGCGAGGTTTCCTGCAAGGCATCGCGCTGCAGAACTACCTGAACACGACGCTCAACAACCGTCCGATTGAAAAGATGGTGAAGCCGCTCGGCGTGGTCGCCACCGATCTGAGAACCGGCCAGCCGATCCTGTTCCAGCGGGGCAATACCGGCATCGCCGTGCGCGCGTCGTGCAGCGTGCCGTCGATTTTCGAGCCGGTGAAGATCGGCGGCCACGAATACGTCGACGGCGGCCTGGTGAGCCCGGTGCCCGCCTCGTTCGCGCGCAAGATGGGCGCGGACTTCGTGATCGCCGTGGACATCTCGCAGCGTCCGGAAAGCGGCCTGACCGCGAGTTCCTTCGACGTGCTGATGCAGACCTTCACGATCATGGGACAGACGATCAAGGCCTATGAACTGGACAAGTACGCCGACGTCGTGATCCGGCCGAATCTGGCCGCCATGAGCGGCAGCGATTTCTCGCAACGCAACGCCGCGATTCTGGCCGGCGAGGAAGCCGTGGCGAAGATGATGCCGGAGTTGCAGCGTAAGCTGGCGGTGAGCCGCGCGGCGGTGTAGGCGGTGCCTGGGCCAGGCACCACCGGCGGCGCGCGGCGGCTACCGCCGGACTGCGCGGCATGCAAGGCCCGAGCCGACACGATACGGTCAAAAAACCCCTGCCCTCCAGACGTAAAAAAGCCTGCTTCAAACGAAGCAGGCTTTTTGTTGTCGCGCCAGAACCGCCGGCGCAACAGATCAAAATCAGTTATTGCCGCCGATCGCCGCGTTCACGCGCGTGCGCAGATCCTGACCGTCCTGATAGGACGTCTCGATCCGGCGTGCACCGGTAAAGCGCTTTTCCCAGTAGCCGCTATCCATGTCGTCGACGCGGATCGTGCTGCCCGTGGAAGGCGAATGCACGAACTTGTTGTCGCCGATGTAGATGCCCACGTGCGAGAACGTGCGGCGCATCGTGTTGAAGAACACGAGATCGCCCGGCTTCAGGTCGCTCACGCGCACCTTCTCGCCGACCCGGCTCATTTCCTCGGCGCGGCGCGGCAGCGCCATGCCAAGCGTGTCCTGGAACACGTAGCGGACGAAACCGCTGCAATCGAGTCCCGAATCGGGAGTATTGCCACCCCAGCGGTAGCGCACGCCGATCATGTTCAGCGCGCCGACGACCACGTCGCCCGCCTTGCCGGCCATGCCGGAAAGGAACGACTTGGCGCCGCTGTCGCTCCCGGGAGCGGCCGCACGCGAATTCGGGGAAGATAACGAATTCGACCCGTTGAGGGTCGAATATGAGGCATTCTGATTGAAACTGCTTACTTCGTCGGCGAAAGCGCCGGGAGCTGCTGCCATCAAGACGCCAATGAACATCCCGGCGACGACGCGCGTGCAAGCCTGGGTCAGGTTTCTGTGCTGCATTGGTCGGTATTTATTGCCTAAAAAACAAGGGTCTACGGAAAAAGTTTGGTCGATACTAGCCAGTAAGTATTCACGTGTCAAAACAAATAGAAAAATACAATCGAGACACGCACCCAATTGGTGAAAGAGTGCAAAATCAATGGTCAAGCGCCGCTTTCAGCAGCTTTCGAGTGTAAGGATGCGCGGGCGTCGCAAAAATCTGCTCAACGGCGCCGCTTTCGACGATCGAACCGTTTTGCATCACCGCGACGCGGTGCGCCATCGCTCCAATCACGGCCAAATCGTGGCTGATGAATACAAAGCCGAGGTTGTACTTCTGTTGCAATCCGGCGAGTAGTTTCAGCACTTGCTGCTGGATGGAAACGTCGAGCGCGCTGGTGGGTTCGTCGAGGACCAGGATGCGCGGCTCCAGCACCAGAGCGCGGGCAATCGCGATCCGTTGACGCTGGCCGCCGGAGAATTCATGCGGATAGCGCCACAGCACCGTCCGGTCGAGGCCGACTTCGCGCAGCACCGAAACCACCTTGTCGCGGCGCGCCTGCGGCGTCATTTGCGGGCGGTGCAGCGCGAGCCCCTCGCCGACGATCCGCTCGATGGTGTGGCGCGGCGAAAGCGAACTGAACGGGTCCTGGAAAACGACTTGCATGTTCGAGCGCAAGGCGGTCTGCTCGGCGCCGCGATAGCTGCCGAGCGCCCTGCCCTGAAATTCGATCTCGCCGTGCGCGGTGCGTTGCAAGCCGAGCAAGGCCATCGCGAGCGTCGATTTGCCGGAACCCGATTCGCCGACGATCCCCAAGGTCTCGCCCTGGCGCACGGACACAGTCGCATCCGCCACCGCGCGAAAACTCCCCGAACGGAACCAGCCGCTCAAACCCGGCAGCTTCGTTTTGAAATCGACCGACACCTCGCGCGCTTCGAGCAGCACCGGCGAAATCGGCAGCACCGGCACCACCGTGCGCTGCGGCCGACTGGCCAGCAGACGCTGCGTGTACGGATGCTGCGGCGACTCGAACACGCGCTCGACCGGCCCGCTTTCCACCAGCACGCCCCGCTCCATCACCGCGATGCGGTGCGCGAAGTGGCGCACGAGGTTCAGATCGTGCGTGATCAGCAGCACGGCCATGCCGCGTTTTTCGGCTTCGTCACGTTGCAATTCGAGCAGCAGGTCGACAATCTGCGCGCGGATCGTCACGTCGAGCGCGGTGGTCGGTTCGTCGGCCAGCAGCAGGCGCGGCCGGCAGGCGAGCGCCATCGCGATCATCGCGCGCTGCCGCTGGCCGCCCGAGAGTTGATGCGGATAGCTGTTCACGCGCTTGCCCGGCTCCGCGATGCCGGTGCGCCCCAGCAGCGCGACCGCGCGTTTGCGCGCCTCGCCCGCCGCCACGCCGTCGTGCACGACGACGGTCTCCGCAATCTGATCGCCGACCGTGTAAAGCGGGTTGAGCGCCGTCATCGGCTCCTGGAAGATCATTGCGATGTCCGAGCCGCGCATGCCGCGCATCTCGCGCTCGCTTTTGGCGAGCAGGTCCTCGCCGTCGAAACGGATCGACCCGCTCACTTGCGCGTCGTTCAGCAGGCGCAGGATCGACAGCGCGGTCACGCTCTTGCCCGAGCCCGATTCGCCGACCAGCGCCACGCGCTCGCCGCGCTGGATCGCGAGCGTCACGTCGTTCACCGCGACCGTGTCGCCGAACGTCACGTGCAGATGCTCGAGTTCGAGCAGCGGCCGCGTGACGGCCTCTTTTGCGCTGTTATCGACCGTGGCGCTCACTGGTTGCCTCCGGCGCGCATCGCATCGGAGATGCGGGTGTCGAGCGCGTTGCGCAGCGCGTCGCCCATGAAGGTCAGCAGCAACAGCATCGCGACCAGCACGCCGAAGGTGGACAAGGAAATCCACCACGCGTCGAGATTCGCCTTGCCTTGCGCGAGCAGTTCACCGAGGCTCGGGGTCGGCGACGGCACGCCGAGGCCGAGAAAGTCGAGGCTCGTGAGCGCCAGAATGGCGCCGCTCATGCGAAACGGCAGGAACGTGATGACCGGCGTCAGGCTGTTGGGCAATACGTGCCGCCACATGATCTGCCAGTTCGACAGCCCCATTGCTCGCGCGGCACGCACATAGTCCTGGTTGCGGTTACGCAGAAACTCCGCGCGCACGTAATCGGACAAACCGATCCAGCCGAACAGCGACAGCAGCACGATCAGCAAAATGAATCCGGGCTCGAAGATCGACGAAAAAATAATCAACAGATAAAGCTCCGGCAATGCGCTCCAGATTTCGATCAGCCTCTGCCCAACGATATCGACACGCCCTCCAAAGAAACCCTGCACCGCGCCGGCCGCGATACCGATGACCGTGCCGATCAGCGTGAGCACCAGCGCGAATTCCACCGACACGCGAAAGCCGTACAGCAAGCGCGCGAACAGATCGCGGCCGCGGTCGTCGGTGCCGAGCCAGTTTTCACGCGAGGGCGGCGCGGGGTTCGGCGCCTTCGAAAAGTAGTTCAGCGTGTCGTAGTAGTAGCGGTTCGGCGGATACAACGCGAAGTTGCCGGGCGTGTCGAAGCGCTGCTTGATATACGGATCGAGATAATCGGCGGGCGTGGGGAAATCGCCGCCGAAGGTGGTCTCGGCATAGGTCTTGAACATCGGGAAATACAGATGGCCGTCGTAGCGCACCACCAGCGGCTTGTCGTTCGACCACAGCGGACCGGCGAGGCTCGCCGCGAACGCGACGACGAACACGATCAGGCTCCAGTAGCCAAGCCGCTGCTGGCGAAAACGTTGCCACACGCGGCGCGCGGGCGAAGGCGATACGAACGCGCGAGCCGGTTCGGTGCGCGCCGCCGCATCGGCGGAAAGGCGGGCTCGATTCATCAGCGCTCCAGTTGTTCGAATTGGATGCGGGGATCGACCCACACATAGCACAGGTCGGAGATCAGCTTGGTCGCGAGACCGATCAGCGTGAATAGATACAGCGTGCCGAGCACCACCGGATAGTCGCGCCGCACAACCGATTCATAGGACAGCAGGCCCAGGCCGTCGAGGGAAAACAGCGTCTCGATCAGCAGACTGCCGGTGAAGAACGCGCCGATGAACGCCGCCGGAAAACCGACGATCAGCGGCAGCAACGCATTGCGAAACACGTGCTTCCACAGCACGCGCTTTTCCGACAAGCCCTTGGCGCGCGCCGTCAGCACATACTGCTTGCGGATCTCGTCGAGGAACGCGTTTTTGGTGAGCATGGTGACGACCGCGAAACTGCCCACCACCGAGGCGGTGATCGGCAACGTGATATGCCACAGGTAGTCGACGATCTTGCCGCCGAGGCTCAGTTGCGCCCAGTTGTCCGAGGTGAGGTTACGCAGCGGAAACAGTTGCAGGAACGTGCCGCCGCCGAACAGCACGAGCAGCAGCACGCCCAGCACGAAACCCGGAATCGCGTAGCCGATCAACACCACGAGACTGGTCGAGATGTCGAAGCGCGAGCCGTTGCGCACCGCCTTCGCAATGCCCAGCGGCACCGATATCAGATATGTCAGAAAGAACGTCCATAAGCCGATGCTGATCGACACCGGCAGCTTCGAGACGATCAGCGACCAGACGCTTTGATGGCGGAAATAGCTCTGCCCGAGGTCGAACGTCGCGAAGCGCTTGAGCATCAGCACGTAGCGTTCGAGCGGCGGCTTGTCGAAGCCATACAGCGCCTTCAATTGTGCGACCTGCTGCGCGTCGACGCCGTTATGCGCACGCAGACCGAACGGCGAGCCGCCCTCCGCGCCCTTGCGCAGCTCGTGCTGCATCTGCTCGACCGGGCCGCCCGGAACGAACTGGATCACGGCGAAGGTCAGCGTCAGCACGCCGAGCAAGGTCGGGATCATCAGCAGCAGGCGTTTGAGGATGTAGCTCCACATAGTCGACGATTCCGGTGCGAGGCGGTAAGTGGATGGGCGCTTCCGCGCGGCTGCGGTTACGGTTGCGACGACGATGGCGGCTGAGGCTGCGCGAACCACCACGTCGACGTGATCCAGCCCTCCGCGCCATAGTACAGAGGCAAGGTTTTCGGCCACGCGAGGCCGCGCTTAAACGCGACACGATGC
Organism: Paraburkholderia terricola; assembly: GCF_003330825.1. Taxonomy (NCBI): domain Bacteria; kingdom Pseudomonadati; phylum Pseudomonadota; class Betaproteobacteria; order Burkholderiales; family Burkholderiaceae; genus Paraburkholderia; species Paraburkholderia terricola. Next base: position 1,506,082 of record NZ_CP024941.1, on the reverse strand, counting down.
GTCGCGCTATACCAGTGCGGCACCACATAGTAGCCATGCATTAGCACGCGGTCGAGTGCGTGCGTCGCGTCGACCAGTTGCTCGCGCGTCTGCGCATGCACGAGCGCGTTGAGAATCGCATCGACCGCCGGCGACTTCAGCCCGGTCATGTTGTCCGACCCGTGGGTATCCGCGGCTTTGCTGCCGAAACGGTCGATCTGCTCGGAACCCGGCACCTGCACGTCCGGCATGCGGATGGTGGTGGTGTCGAAATCGAATGCGTCCAGACGCTTCTGATAGACGGCGAAATCGGATACGCGAAACGTGGCGGTGATGCCCAGCTTCCGCAGATTGCGGATGAAAGTGGCGATGATCGGCTCCATTTGCGCGGACGAACCGGAGTCGTCGAGAATCTCGAAACGGAACGGCTCGCCCTTCTCGTTGCGCAATGCGCCGTCGCGATAGGTCCACCCCGCCTGTTGCAGCAGCGCCCGCGCCTGCAGCAGATTGGCGCGCAGCGAGCCTGGCGGATCGGTGTCCGGCTGCTTCGGCGGCGGGCCGAACACGGCCGGATCGAGCTTCGCGCGCCACGGTTCGAGCAGCGCCAGCTCGCCCGGCGAAGGCGGCCCCTTGGCCTGCAAATCCGTGTTGGCAAAGAAACTGTCGATGCGCGTGTACTGGTTGTAGAACAGTTGACGGTTCAGCCACTGAAAGTCGAGCGCGAGGTCGAGCGCCTTGCGCACGCGCACATCCTGAAACAAAGGGCGCCGCGTGTTCAGCATGAAGCCTTGCATGCCCGTGCCGTTATGTTGCGGAAATTCGCGCTTGATCAGTTCACCGCTGTCGAATTTTTTGCCGACGTCGCGCCGCACCCAATTGCGCGCGATGTACTCGACCATCGCGTCGTACTCGCCCGCCTTGAACGCCTCGAGCCGCACGGTGCTATCCGAATACAGCTTGTAGACGATGCGATCGAAGTTGTTCGTGCCGACCCGCACCGGCAGCGCCGCGCCCCAGTAGTTCGGGTCGCGCCGGTACGTGATCGTGCGCCCGTTGTCGTACCGTTCGATCAGATAAGGGCCGCTGCCGATCGGCTTTTCGAACGCCAGTTGATCGAATGGAATACGGCTGCCGTCGGGCTTCATGCCCCACTTGCGCGAGAACACCGGCACGCCGCCGGCGAGCAACGGTAACTCGCGATTGCGCTGATGGAACTCGAAGCGGATCGTATGCGGATCGACCACCACCGCGCGCGTGATCTCGCCGAAAATCGACGCGAATTGCGGCGCGGCTTGCGGGCTTTTCAGCGTGTCGAGCGAGAATTTGACGTCCTCGGCGGTCACCGGATCGCCGTTCGAAAAGCGCGCTTTCGGGTTGATGTGAAAGGTGGCGGACAGGCCGTCCGGCGCAACGTTGATATCGTCTGCAAGCAGCCCGTACGCGGACGCCACTTCGTCGCTGCTGCCGGTGGTCAGGCTTTCGAACATCGCGTTCACGCCAGGCGCGGTGTTGCCGCGCAACGTGAACGGATTGAATTTATCGAAGCTCGTGAGCCGGCTCGGATTGGCGAGCACGAGCGTGCCGCCCTTGGGCGCATCGGGATTGACGTAGTCGAAGTGCTTGAAGTTCGCCGGATATTTCGGCTCGCCGTATTGCGCGATCGCATGAACGGCCTGCGCCCGCGGCGCCACAAGCAGCCCAGCTACCGCCAACGCGCCGGATAGCGCTACGGCACATGCCGCGCGCCACGAATTCCGCAAACGCGGCACAACCGGTAGACCGACACGCGAGAGTCTGTGAATCACGCTGCGCCGAAGCGCGTGAGGCGTTTGAACCCGTCGCGAGCCAGTTGTCATAGGGGCCTTGTTGGTCAGTGGGCAAGAGCAATGTGAGAGAATTCTACCTAATAAACCCGCGCTATCCGCACGTTCCGAACGCAACACGTTCGCGTGCGCGAAGCGCAGACCTTATCAGGAGAATTCATGGGCTTCCTCGCTGGCAAACGTATCCTGCTGACCGGCCTGCTGTCGAACCGTTCGATTGCATACGGCATCGCGCAAGCCTGCAAGCGCGAAGGCGCCGAACTGGCGTTCACCTATGTCGGCGAGCGCTTCAAGGACCGCATCACCGAGTTCGCCACCGAATTCGGCAGCGACCTGGTGTTCCCCTGCGACGTCGCCGACGACGCGCAGATCGACGCCCTCTTCGCCTCGCTGAAAGAGCGCTGGGACGGCCTCGACGGCCTCGTCCATTCGATCGGCTTTGCACCGCGCGAAGCGATCGCGGGCGACTTTCTCGACGGCATGACGCGCGAGAACTTCCGCATCGCGCACGACATCTCCGCATACAGCTTTCCGGCGCTCGCCAAGGCCGCGCAATCCATGTTCACGCCCGATGCGTCGCTGCTCACACTGAGCTACCTCGGCGCCGAACGCGCGATTCCGAACTACAACACGATGGGTCTCGCCAAGGCGTCGCTCGAAGCGAGTGTGCGTTATCTGGCGGTGTCGCTCGGCGCGAAGGGCGTGCGCGTGAACGGCATTTCAGCGGGCCCGATCAAGACGCTGGCCGCGAGCGGCATCAAGGGCTTCGGCAAGATTCTCGAATTCGTCGAGCAGAACGCGCCGCTCAAGCGCAACGTGACGATCGAACAGGTCGGCAATACCGCGGCCTTCCTGCTGTCGGATCTCGCGGCGGGCGTGACGGCGGAGATCGTTCACGTGGACAGCGGCTTTAGCGCGGTGGTGGGCGGAATGGCCGCCGTGGCCGAATAACTCTGTTGCTTGTGCCGCATGGGCGCATGGCCGAAGGTATTGCTCGCGCAAAAAAAACCGCCCGGTGCGAGATTCGCTCCGGGCGGTTTTCTGATTCCGCGGCGACATCGACCGCGGTCTGAACGCTCAATGCCAGCCGCGCCGATTGTCGTAGTGGTTGCGGCCATAATCGTAACGGCCCGGAGGATGATGGCGATACCAGTCGTTCCGTGCCCAGTAGCGGCGGCCGTCCCAGTAGCGGTCGCCATGCCAGCCGATCACGACCGCCGGAGCGCCGTAATACACCGGCGCCGGCTGATACACGACGGGCGGCGGCGGGGGTGGCGGCGGTGCGTAGACGGGAGCCGGCGCGACATAAACCGGAGCGGGAATGCCGATATTGACGCCGATGTTGACCCCACCAGCCATTGCAGCACCCGATGCGCCCAATGCGAAAACCCCGATCAGAAGCGGAACAAGACGAACGGACTTCATCGATCACCCTTTTGACGAATGTGTTGTTGGGCGAAATATAGCGCAAGGCGGCAGTCCGCGTATTTCAAGTTTGTAATAACTGATGCACGAGATCGCAGTGCCGCCTGCTGGGTTACGTCTGCTTACAAGCAGGAGAATTTCAGTGAAGAACGGGGCGCGTATTACGCAATGAGACCTTCCGGTTCATTCGCTCTTTCGCCGTGGGCGAGCGCCGATGACACTCTTCGTCTTGTAGGTCACGCCATGCTGTTCGAGGTATTCGCGAATCAATTGCCGCACCACTTGCGAGGGCGTGAGGTCCTGCGCGGCACACAATTTCTCGAACGCTTCCTTCTTCACCGGGTCGATCAGAATCGTGAGTCGAGCGCTTTTCGTTTCCATGATGAGAGCGGCGTCCAGTTCAGATATGTTAATTTGATTATAATACACGGCGCGATGCGAGTCACCACCATCGAAGCCTCATCAACGCCACACGCGCCGCCGGCTTCTCAGGCCACTCGCTCATACGCCGTCATCATGCGGCCGTGAAGCACTTCGAGAAAACAAACTGCGCGCTGCTAGCGCACGGCCCTGGCACGCAGGTAGTTCTGGCCGGCCTCGGTAATCGACACGGCGCCCCGCCCGTTCGCCGGCACCGACACATATCCCGCGTTACGCAATTCCTGTGCAACCGACCAGTTCAGCGCCGGCGCGTCGCGGCCATATCGCTGCCGCGCAAGCCGCTCGAGCGCCCAACTGGCGGCATGAGTCAGGGTGCTGCTTTGATTATCGCTTTCTGCTGTCATCTTCTTTCCTTGAGAATGCGCCCGTTCGATAACGCGGGCATTGAAGCGGAGCCGATCGTTGAAGCCTCGCGGACGAACACGCTCAACGCGGCTGCCCGTATCGATTCCAGTCAAACCTCTTGCCGTATTCGATGCGCGTGGCCGTGGCATGCAGATTGACCGCATGTCGCGGCTCGAGTACGCGCGCCCGTTCGAGCATCGCGGCAAGAGATGGAACCTGCCCGGCTCCTTTCCATGCAAACACGGTGACGTTATGTTGGCTACCCTCCGACGGCGCGAGAGCCAGCGCGTTCGCGAAGACTTCCCTCAGAGCGCGCAGATAGCGCTGGAAGTCCGGCTCGTCCGTCACGAGATTCGCCACCATCATGCCGTCATCGCTCAAACGGCGACGGCAGGCCTCGTAGAACGTCGTACTGCCCAGTTCGGCGGGCAAACCGTCGGCGTTGAAAGCGTCGACCAGCAGAACGTCCGGCCGGTGATCCGTTCCGGTGACGAACTGCGCGCCATCCGCACATACCACGCGAAACCGTTCGTCATCGGGCGGCAGATGAAACCGGTCGCGCAGCGCGATCACCTCCGGATTGATTTCGACGGCAGTGATGGCCGTCTCCGGCAAATGACGGTAGCAATATTTCGCCAGCGATCCGCCACCCAGACCGATCATCGAAATGCGGCGCGGGGCCGGCCGCAACAGGAGAAAACCCATCATGGTGCGCGTGTAGCCGAGCGCGAGCGCATAGGGGTCATGCCGAAACATCGTGCTCTGCACGCCGCGCGCATCGAAGTACAGTGAAACGATCCGATCGTTCTGTATGACCAGCGGCTTGCTGGCCTTTCTCTTTCTGTTCATGACTGTGGACGGAATTCGCCGCGGCGGCATTCGGCGGGGATGCGTGCGCTCTTTTGCATCGGCCGCTCAGCAGGATTGCTGCGACTGCACGATGGCCGACAGCGTCTCGAGCGCGACGATCTCATCGGGCCCCGTCGCCAGAATGCGCACATGCGCGCCCCGTTTGACCCGCAGCGACATGACCGACATGACGTCCTTGGCATTGACGGACCGGCCGTTCGCCATGCAGACGATATCGCAGGCGAATCGTGCGGCATTGACGGCAAGCCGCGCCGACTGGTGCGCGTTCAAACCCCAGCGCCCGTCTACCTGAACCGATGCTTCGACCACTCCGCCCCCCTCGTATGTGATTCCAACCCGCGTCGTGTCGTGCCGCCAGGGCGCGCGCTTGCCGCAAGCCCTCGCTCAATGCATCGACCCTGCCGCCGCCTGCGCGAAGAACGCCTGCAGTAGCGCGTCCCACGTTTCGTCCCGCAGCGCGAACTCGGCCGCGCCGAGCCGCTTCATTTCCCGATCCAGATAGATCGCGCGAAGCGATTTTGGACGCGGCGGGCCGACAAAAAACTTGCCGTCGTCGTCCAGAAACAGACACGGTCTTTGCCGGTAGCGGGCGCCGAACAGTGAAGTCGCGTCCTGCACGTGACGGGCCGACTCCTTCTGATAAACGAAGATCACATTGATCCCGCATTGCTCGAGGCGGTCGCAGATATCGGAGAAGCGGTACAGCATCTGGAATCCACGTTCGCCGGCCTTGCCCACGCCGACGACGATCAGCCCGCGCTGCCCCATGACGTCCCGCAGATAGAGATGCGTGTAGTCGTGCGACAGCAGCGGAACACCTGCATTAATCACGTTCACCCCCATGCCGTACGCAGGCATTTGCCTCGTCTCACCTAAACCCGAAACGGGACCGACAAGGCTCTCGCCCGAAGTCGCATTATTGTTACCATACCAGGATAAGTCAATGATAACGGAATTATCATGAAACGATGGCTTGTCCGCCGGTGCCGGCTGGCGGTTCCGAGGGCGTTTGCGCACGAAAAGCGCCGCTTCCCCCGGCGCCCCGCCTACCGGTCGAGGCGATAAACGCGCTCGCGCAGGTCGTCGATGAAAGGAACGATGGCGAGCACGATCAGCATGCCCGCGAGCGGCACGGTGGATGCGTATCCAATGTGCTTGAAGCCCATCGCCCCGGTCACGCCGCCGGCAAAAAACATCGCAAGCATGGTCAGATGCACCTTCAGCCTGGCGCGATTGGCGAGCACGACCGGCTCCGCCGGCCCTGCCTTCGACGAATTCCAGTAGAACAGCTTGCCGAGCTCGATGCCGATATCCGTCACGATGCCCGTCATGTGAGTGGTGCGGATTTCCGCGCCGGAGAGCTTGGTGATCATCGCGTTCTGCAGCCCCATGATGAAGCACAGCAGCACGACGGCCGCGGGCACGAACAGGGTTTCCCATACGGCCAGATGGCTGCCGAGCAGCCCGAAGCACAACAGCAGAACGGCTTCGATCAGCAAGGGCGACGCGTACTGGCTGTTCAGCCGCCTGCGCCGCCCCCAATTGACGAGCACGGACGACGAGGCGGCGCCCAGCAGGAACGAGAGCAGCGATCCGACACCCGCCAGCGCCAGCGACAGGTCGCCCAGCGCGGCCTGGTCGGCGATCGCGGATATCACGCCGCTCATATGCGACGTGTACTGCTTCACCGCGAGAAAACCACCGGCATTGGTCGCGCCAGCCACGAACGCGAGCGAGAAGCCGAGCTGCCTGTTGGCCTCGGCGCTGCGGTCCTTTCCCGTCAGAGCGCGGAAATAGTGTGCTGGCATTGGGTATCGATTCGAAGATTCGCCCGTCCGAACCGCGCATTGGGCGTGAGACGGACCGGCGCGGCAAGCTGGAGCTTCTGACATTCCACGCGCGCGGCAAGGTCGCATTGCCAATGCGCGGAACCGACGCGGCGCACTCGCGGCGCACTTTATGCGCGCACCGACGGGTCATCGCGCGTGGAACTGGAACGATAAAACTGCTAGGATGATAACGCAATTATCATCAACTGCTAACCCGATGTCCTCCAGCGAAACAGCGCCACTGACGGTGAACAGCGCGCCGCATCACGAGCCGCTCGCCATGCCGCCATGTCAACGAAATGGAAGATCGTCACCGGCTGGAGGCGGTTTCGGGATACTCTTCATCAGACACGCTGCCCGCTGAACAGAACCTTTGACGGTATTGGAGACAACGTCGATGGAACACGCGCAGTTCACCCCGCTGGTCATCCACTACGTGCTGCTCGTGATCGCGGGCTGGCTCGTCATCGGGGTCGCGGGGCTGGCAAGCCTGCGCCGCACCCGCGTGGTGGCGCACGGGCTGTTTCCAGCCGGCGCGGTGTTCGGGCTGCTGCTATGCGGGCTCGGCCTCGCGGGCGTCTTTGCCGGTCCCCGGCAGATCGTCCTGCCGCTCGGGCTGCCGGACCTGCCCTTCCATCTTCGGCTCGACGGCCTGTCCGCCTATTTCCTGTGCGTGCTCGGCGTGGTGAGCACGGGCGTGAGCGCCTTCTCCGCCGGCTACTTCCGCAAGGGCGAGGGCACGCCGCCGGGCCTGCTGTGCTTCGAATATCACGTGTGCCTCGCGAGCATGGCGCTCCTCCTGCTCGCCGACGACGCCTATTGCTTCATGGTGGCATGGGAAACCATGACGGTATCGGCCACCTTCCTCGTCATGACCAATCACCGCTTCGCCGACATCCGCCGGGCGGCCTGGCTCTACTTCCTGATCTCGCACGTCGGCGCGCTCGCGCTGCTGCTGTGCTTCGGCCTGTTGCAAGCCGATACCGGCGACTACACGTTCGCCAACATGCGCGCGCAGCATCTGGACGTGTTCTGGGCGTCGGTCGCGTTTGTGCTGGCGCTGTTCGGCTTCGGCACGAAGGCGGGCATTGTCCCGCTGCACGTCTGGCTGCCCGAGGCGCATCCGGCCGCGCCCTCGCCGGTCTCGGCGCTGCTCAGCGGGTTCGTCCTCAAGGCGGGGCTGTACGGCGTGCTGCGCACGGTGTTCGATCTGCTGCACGTGCAGATTGCCTGGTGGGGCGTGCTCATGCTGATACTCGGGCTCTTCTCCGCGTTCTTCGGCGTCGTGTTCAGCGCGATTCAGACGGACATGAAGCGCCTGCTGGCGTACTCGTCGATCGACAACATCGGCCTGATGTTCGTCAGCATGGGGCTCGCGATCCTGTTTCGCGCGTACGGAATGACGGCGCTCGCCGCCTTATCGTTGACAGCCCTGCTCTATCAGATCGCGAGCCACGCCGCCTTCAAGAGTCTGCTGTTTCTCGGCACCGGTTCCGTGCTTCATGCCACGGGCGAGCGCAATCTCGGGCGCCTCGGCGGCCTGATCCGTTTCATGCCCTGGACCGCATGGGCCGCCCTCGTCGGCGCGCTTTCCAGCGCGGGGCTGCCGCCGTTGAGCGGCTTCGTCTCCGAATGGCTGTTGCTGCAAAGCTTCCTGTTCACGCCGGGTTTGCCGGACCCGTTCCTGAACATGGTGGTGCCGCTCGTCGCCGCGCTGATCGCGCTCGTGGCCGCGCTCGCGGGCTACACCATGGTCAAGTTCTTCGGCATCGTCTTTCTCGGCCAGCCGCGCGAGGCGAAGCTGAGCGAGGCCCGCGACGCCACGCCGTGGGAGCGGGTCGGCTTTGCATGGCTGGCCGCGATATGCGTGCTGCTCGGACTGCTGCCGGTGCAATTCGTGGCCGTTCTGGACCGCGTCACGCGGATGCTGGTGGACGCCGGCATCGGGCCGGCCGTCGCACGCAATGGCTGGCTGCTGCTCGCGCCCACTAGCGTGGACCGGGCCAGCTACATGCCGGCGGTGTTCCTGCTGTTCTTCCTTGCCTGTTGCGCGCTCGCGTGGCTGCTGGTGCGGCGTCTCTACCATGGGCGCCTGCGGCGGGCCGCGCCCTGGGCCTGCGGCTATCCGTTCGGGACCGCGCGCATGCAGGACACGGCGGAAGGCTTCGGGCAGCCGATCCGCGAAATCTTCGCGCCGCTCTTCAGGATCGAACGGCGGCTGCCTTCGCCATTCGACAGCCAGCCGATATACAGCGTGAGCGTGACCGATCGAGCGTGGGCGCTGATTTACGAGCCGCTCGAACGGCTGATCAAGCGCATCGCGGCGCTGGCCGGCTTGCTTCAGACGGGCCGCATCGCCGTCTATCTGATGCACAGCTTTCTCGTGCTGATCGTCCTGCTGATGCTGGTGAGACGATGATCACGCTCTCCGGATTGCTCTCCCAGGGCCTCGAAATCCTGCTCGCGCTCGCCGCAGCGCCGCTGTTGACCGGGTGGATCAACATCTGCCGCGCGCGCTTGCAGAACCGCCGTGCGCCGAGCATCTGGCAGCCTTACCGGATGCTTCACAAGCTGTTCAACAAGGAGTCGGTCGTCGCCGAACATGCGAGCCCGATTTTCCGCGGCGCGCCGTATGTCGTCTGGGCCTGCATGACGCTCGCCTGCGCGATCGTGCCGACGCTTTCCACCGATCTGCCGCTCTCGCCCGCCGCAGATGCGATCGCCCTGGTGGGCCTGTTCGCGCTGGCGCGCGTCGCGATCTCGCTCGCGGCGATGGACATCGGCACCGCGTTCGGCACGCTCGGCGCGCGCCGCGAGATGCTGGTCGGCTTTCTGGCCGAGCCGGCCCTGCTGATGGTGCTGTTCTCGGCGTCGCTGATCACGCAGTCGACCTTGCTGACCCGCATCGTCGCCACGCTCAGCCATCGCGAACTGGCGATCTATCCGAGCCTCGCGTTCGCGGGCATCGCGTTCACGATGGTGTCGCTCGCGGAGAACGCGCGCCTGCCGGTCGACAATCCGACCACCCACCTCGAACTCACGATGATCCACGAGGCGCTGATCCTCGAATATTCCGGCCGGCATCTCGCGCTGATGGAGTGGGCCGCGAGCCTCAAGCTGTTCGCGTACTCGTGCATCGGCCTCGCGTTGTTCGTTCCCTGGGGCATCGCGGAAGCCGGCAGTCCGCTGGCGCTGCTGCTCGCGATACCGACGCTCTTCTTCAAGCTGTCGATAGGCGGCGCGGCACTCGCGATCGTGGAGACGACCAACGCCAAGATGCGCATTTTCCGCGTGCCGGAGTTTCTCGCCACGGCGTTCCTGCTGGCCGTCATCGGCATGCTGGTTCACTTTCTGCTGGGGGCGTGATGCACGGATTCGCCACGCAGATCATCAATTTCCTGGCCGCGATCCTGTTGCTGCTGTCGTTCGCGATGCTCAGCCAACGCCGCATCCTGTCGCTGATTCACCTCTACACGCTGCAGGGCGTGACGCTCGTGTCGGCGAACATGATCCTCGGATACGTGACCGCCGACGTGCACCTCTACATCTCCGCGGCGCTCACGCTCGTGCTCAAGGTCGGCCTGATCCCCTGGATACTCTATCGGCTCGTGCAGCGCCTGAACGTCAGGACGGACGTGGAGTCGCTCCTCAACATTCCCGCCACGCTGCTGATCGGCATCGTGCTCGTGATCGTCGCGTTCAACGTCGCCTCGCCGGTCAGCCAGCTCGCCTCGTCGGTGGCGCGCGGCACGCTCGGCATCGCGCTCGCCTGCGTGCTGCTGTCGTTCATGATGATGATCACGCGGGCGAAGGCGATTCCTCAGGTGATCGGCTTTCTATCGATGGAGAACGGCCTGTTCTTTGCCGCCGCCGCGGCGACCAACGGCATGCCGATGATCGTCGAACTCGGCATCGGACTCGACGTGCTGGTGGGCATCCTGATCCTCGGCGTGTTCATGTTCCAGATTCGCGAGCAGTTCGACAGCCTGGACATTCACCACCTCGAAAAACTAAAAGATGACTGAAGCCTGGGTCCTGCTGCTGGTTTTCGCCATCCCGCTTCTGGCGGGCGTCTGTCTTGCGCTCGTGGGCCAGCATCATGTCGCGGCGGAACTCAACGTCGGCTTCAGTTTCCTCACGTTCGCGGCGGCCGCGCTGCTCGCCGCGAAAACCGTGGCGCACGGGCCGGCGTTCGCGCTGGGCAAGCTGTTCTTCGTCGATCCGCTCAACGTGTTCCTCGTCGCGCTGACGGCCTTCGTCGGCTGGACCACGTCGATCTTTTCACGGCCGTACATGCGCATCGAGCGCGACCGCGGCAAGATGACGGCCCCGCGCATGCGTCTTTATCACAGCATGTATCAGCTGTTCATCTTCGCGATGCTGCTCGCGCTGCTCACCAACAACATGGGCATTCTGTGGGTCGCGATGGAAGCGGCCACGCTCGCGACGGTCCTGCTGGTGAGCGTCTATCGCACCGCGGCAAGCCTCGAGGCCGCGTGGAAGTACTTCATTCTGTGCGGCGTCGGCATCGCGCAGGCGCTGTTCGGCACGATCCTGCTCTACCTCGCCGCGAGCCGGCAACTGGGCGGCGGCGACGCGCTGCTCTGGACCAGTCTGAACGCGGTCAAGAGCAGTCTCGACCCGACCATCATTTCGCTCGCGTTCGTGTTCCTGCTGATCGGCTACGGCACCAAGGTCGGCCTCGTGCCCATGCACAACTGGCTGCCCGACGCGCACGCCGAAGGACCCACGCCGATTTCGGCCGTGCTGTCGGGGCTGCTGCTCAACGTCGCGCTGTATGCGGTGCTGCGCTGCAAGGTGCTGGCCGATGGCGCATTGCAGAACGGCCTGCCGGGACATCTGCTGGTCGGCTTCGGGTTGGTCTCGGTGCTGATCGCCGCTTTTTCGCTGTTCCGGCAGAAAGACGTCAAGCGGCTCTTTTCGTATTCGTCGATCGAGCACATGGGCTTGATGGCGTTCGCATTCGGGCTCGGCGGTCCTATCGCAACGTTCGCGGGCCTGCTGCACATGACGGTGCATTCGCTCGTGAAGTCCGCGATCTTCTTTACCGTCGGACACGCGGCGCAAAAGGCCGGCACCCAGGCGATCGACGACATCCGCGGCTTGTTGCGCGTGAGCCCGACTGTCGGCTGGGGCATGATGCTCGGCACGCTCGCGATTCTCGGCATGCCGCCGTTCGGCGTGTTCGCGAGCGAGTTCCTGATTCTCACCACGGCGATGCGCACGCTGCCGTGGGCCACGCCCTTCCTGCTGCTCGGACTGGCCGTGGCGTTCGCGGCCATCTTCGTGCGCGTGCAGGGCATGGTGTTCGGCGACACCACGGCCAAGGTGCTTGAACATCCGCCGGCGCTGCTGCCGGTGTTCGTCCATCTCGGCATGAGCTTGATGCTGGGACTCTACATTCCGCCTTATCTTGCGACGTGGTATCGGCAGGCGGCGGCCATGATCGCGGGGTGAACACATGCGCATCGAGGCATTCGGTCTTGCCAATCTCGTCCGACTGGCCGGGTTCGCGGGCAAGTCGTCGGCGTTTCTCGCGCGCGTCGACGCCGACACGTGGACCCGCACCGCCACGACGGCGCGCGCAACGGGCGGCCGTCTGATTTCGTTGTGGGGCGCCGAGGAGGCGGCGGGCTCGTTCGCGATCTCCGCGGCCTATGCAGTGGAAGACGGCCTCCTGTGGGTTCAACTGCCGCTTCCATCGACGCCCGGCATCGAGGGCGGCTACCCGGACCTTTCGCCGATCTTTCCGTGCGCGGTGCGCATGCAACGCGCCGTGCACGATCTGCTGGGACTGCGTGCGATAAACGCCGGGGACGCGAGGCCGTGGCTCAATCATGGCAACTGGCCCGCCGATTATCATCCGCTGCGGAAGCTGCATTCCGGGACCGAACGGTTCGAGTCGCGCGAAGCGGACTATCCGTTCGTGGCGGTCGCGGGCGACGGCGTGCATGAGATCGCCGTGGGTCCGATCCACGCGGGCGTGATCGAGCCGGGGCACTTCCGTTTTTCCGTGGTCGGCGAGAAAGTGCTGCGACTGGAGGAGCGCCTGAGTTACGCGCACCGAGGCATCGAACGTTTATTCCAGCAAACGCCTCTGTTGCTCGGGCATCGTCTCGCGGGCCGGATCGCCGGCGACTCGACTGTCGCGTTCTCATGGGCGTATTGCATGGCGGTGGAACGGGCGCTCGGCGTGCTGATTCCGCCGCGCGCGCAATGGCTGCGTGCGCTGCTGCTCGAACGCGAGCGCATCGCCAATCATCTGGGCGATCTCGGCGCGCTCGGCAACGACGCCGGATTCGCATACGGCCTCGCGCAGTTCTCCCGTTTGAAGGAAGACTGGCTGCGGCTGAACCACCGCGTCTTCGGGCACCGCTATCTGATGGACCAGATCGTCCCCGGCGGCATCGCGGCGCAAATCGATGCACGCGCCGTCGCGGCGCTGCAAACGCAGTGCGATCAGATCGACGCGCAGGTCCGCGTGATGCAGCGCATCTACGACGATCAATCGGGACTGCAGGATCGCTTCGCGGGCGCGGGAATCCTTGCCGCGAAAGTGGCGGAGCACTTCAGCGTCTGCGGACTCGCCGCGCGTGCCAGCGGACGGAAGATCGACGTGCGGGCCGATCATCCCTATGCGCCCTATCATGAAGTTCAGGTGCGCGTGATCAGCGACGAACCGGGTGACGTGGCCGCCCGCGTCATGGTCCGCTTCGGCGAGATCCATGAGTCGATCCGGCTCATCCATGCGCTGCTCGCCGATCTGCCGGGCGGAGAGATTGCAGCGACATGTGAACCCGAGGCCGCGCCGGCGCGTGGCGTGGGCTGGATAGAAGGCTGGCGCGGCGACGTGTTCGTCGCACTCGAAACCGCCGGCGACGGCACCATCGCGCGCTGCCATTGCCATGACCCGTCGTGGCAGAACTGGCCCGCGCTGGAGCATGCGATCATCGGCAACATCGTTCCCGATTTCCCGTTGATCAACAAGTCGTTCAATCTGAACTACGCGGGGCACGACCTGTAATGTGGCAACTCATCAAACAGATGGCGAGAACCGACACGCCAACGCTGCGCGTGCCCGAAGGCGACGACGCGTGGCGCACGGAAAGCCGGCGGCTTCAGCAGGACATCCTCGACGTGCTCGGCCGGGCGCTGTGCATCCGCGAGATCGATGCGGGTTCCTGCAACGGCTGCGAGCTCGAAATCCACGCGCTCAACAATCCCTATTACAACGTCGAGGGCCTGGGCATTCGCTTCGTCGCAAGCCCGCGTCATGCGGACATGCTGCTCGTCACCGGTCCGCTCACGCTCAACATGAAGGAAGCGGTATGGCAGGCCTACGAGGCGACGCCTCATCCGAAACTGGTCGTTGCCGTCGGCGAATGCGCGTGCACGGGCGGCATGTTCAAGGACAGCTACGCGGTGTGCGGGCCGCTCTCGAAGCTTCTTCCCGTCGACGTGACGATCCCCGGCTGTCCGCCGCCGCCCATCGACATTCTGAGGGGCATCCTCACTGCGCTTCGTGCCCAACGCGCGCCTGTTCCGCCGTGATCGAGGCGCACGTCGGACATCGTCGCTTCCCCGTAGCTTCGCAACACATCACCGCATGACACCTATCAAATTCATCCTGCGTTACACCGTAGTGCCGTTGATGGCGATCATCGCCGTCGTGAGCTGGGCCTTGTTTCATTCATCCGCCGAAATCGACGCGCGTCAATACGCGGCGCTCTCGGCGGCCTACGCGAGCTTCCCTGTGCCACTCAGGCATGACGTCGCCGATGCAATGAAATCCGGGAAGCTGCACAAATGGGATTATTCGTCGCTGGTGCGCGAATCGCTCGACGACGGCGTGGTGCTCGACTGGCCGCAACAGCAGACGGCCGACGTGGCGCAGGAACGAGCGAGGCTCGCTGCGCTGGTGCGCGCCGACCGGTTCTGATTTTCTGATTCGGGCTGCCCGCGCCGGCGGCCGATCGTTACCGCGCGAGGGACAGCGACAGCGACAGCGACAGCGACAGCGCGATCACAATATCGCGGGCGTGTCCGGCAATTCGTTTATGAAGTCGCGCTGCGCGGGAAAGTGCTGCTTCAGAAGCTGCGCGATCGCCTGAATCCCGCCGATCGCTCCGTCGCGGTAGGCTCCCTGGCGGAAAGCCTCTTCCATCGTGTGGCAAACCGCCTGCCATTGCACTTCACCGACCTTCGCATGCACGCCGCGATCGGCGACGATCTCGACGTCGCGGTCGGCAAGCAGCACGTAAATCAACACGCCGTTGTTGTGCTCGGTATCCCAGACGCGCAATTGCGAGAACACTTCCACGGCACGGTCCCGCGCCGATTGCCCGTTGAAGAGCGCGAGGCTCGGCAGCGCGCCTTCGATGGCGAAGCAGACCTCGCCGGCGTGTTGCGCATCGCATGCCTTGATCGCCTCTTCGATCGCGGCCAGCGTGTCACGAGAAAACGCCGCGTTGACCTTCGCATGGGTGGTCAAGAGATGCTTGAGGGTTCGCTGGATGTTCATCTCACCACCTGCCCGACGCGCCACCGCCGCCAAAACCGCCGCCGCCGCCGCCGAATCCGCCGCCGCGTCCGCCGCGCCCCGACCCGCCGCCACGACGCCCGAGACCGTATGCGCCGACGTAGCTTCCGATCCCGCCGCTGGTGAGCGTCAACACGAAGGCGATCACGCCGGCCGCGATCGTCGCGAGAAGGCCGGCCGCCAACAGCCAGGCGATCACCGCCACGCCGACGCCCGCGACCGCGGCGCCGGGCAAGCGTCCGAACATGGCGCGCAGCACGCCGCCGAACACGATCGCCACCATGAAGATAACCGGCGCATAGCGCCAGATGTTGGGCGGCTCACCCGCGTTGCGGGATTGCGGGGGCGGCAACGACTCGCCGTCGGCCACCCGGATCATCTGATCGACTCCCGCGTTGATGCCGCCGTAGAAGTCGCCCTGGCGGAATCGCGGCACGATGATTTCATTGATGATCCGATTGCTGACCGCGTCGTTGAGCGCGCCTTCGAGTCCATAACCCACCTCGATGCGCAGCGCGCGGTCATTCTTCGCGACGATCAGCAACGCGCCGTCGTCCACCTTCTTGCGCCCGAGCTTCCATTGCTCGACCACGCGCATCGAATATTGCTCGATGGTCTCCGGTTCGGTGGTGGGCACGATCAGCACCGCGATCTGCGTGCCCTTTCTACTTTCGAAGGCCTGCAATGTCTGTTCGAGCGCGCCTGCCTGCTCGCGGGTGAGCGTGCCGGTCTGGTCGGTGACGCGTGCCGTCAAGGGCGGCACCGCGACCTCGGCCATCGCCCCCGAGGCGCCCCACAGCGCGACGCCGATCAGCAACGCCATGAGGGCTTTGAGCGCATTCAATTGGCGGCTCCCGACGCCGGCTGAGCCTTACCCGGCGCGGCGCTGAAGTCGACCCGCGGCGGCCTGGCGATTTCCTGCTCGTTGGCGACCGAAAAGTTCGGCTTCTCCTGATAGCCGAACGCCTTCGCCGTGAGATTGGAGGGGAACGACCGAATGGTGACGTTATAGGCCTGGACCGCCTGGATGTACCGGTTGCGGGCGACGGTGATGCGGTTCTCCGTGCCCTCCAGTTGCGCTTGCAGATCGCGGAAATTCGCGTCCGATTTCAGTTGGGGATAGTTCTCCGAGACAACCAGCAGCCGCGAGAGCGATGAAGTGAGTTGCCCCTGGGCGGCCTGGAATTTCGCGAATTCCTCGGGATTGTTGAGCACCTCGGCGGTGGCTTGAACCGAGCCGACGCGAGCCCGTGCTTCAGTCACCTGGATGAGCACGTCCCGTTCCTGGGCCGCGTAGCCCTTGACCGTGTTCACCAGATTCGGCACCAGGTCCGCACGCCGTTGATACTGATTGACGACTTCCGACCAGCTCGCCTTGATCTGTTCATCCTGAACTTGCAGCGTGTTGTAGCCGCAACCCGCGAGGCTTAGCGCAAGCAGCGCAGCCAGGACCCGCCATACCTTGCGCATTCTGTCTCTCCAGTGTTCTGTCGGCATTTCGATGATAGACCAAACAGTGGGGCATGCGGTTTGGATATGCCGTGCGTTGGCCGATGCTTGCACCCTCCATGCTGCGATCGCCCCCGCCTGCGCAATTTGACCTGGCTCAACGAATTGTCAGTGCCGCGCCGCCGGGATCATCCCGTTGCGCGGCGACTGTATCGCACGAATGGCCTTACGGCTGAGTGGCCCACTTCTGAGGCGCCGCTTCCAGTCGCGCCAGATTGCGCGCAATCGTTGCTTCGCTCGGCGGATAGTCGGCGCCACCGGACGGGATCAACCCCGAGCGCCGCGCTTGAATCAGTTCCTGCAAGACTTCATCCCGGGTCTTTCCTCGCGGCGCCTGGGCAACCGGAGTGATCGCGGTCGTCACATTCGATGACGACGGGCTCGCGCTGCTCGCCGGCGGCAACGCGGTCGAAACCGAGGCTTTGGGGTAGTCGTGGTCGGCATCAGCGAACGCGGACGTGGCGAGCGTTGCGGCAATCAGCGCGGCAACGATAGAGATGGATTTGGATGACATGGTAACTTTTCTCCTGAACGACGCGGAACCGGTAAGAGTTGATTCCGAACAGGTTCCATTCTGGAGTGCGGCGTCTGAACGACCGGTGACGGCGAAATGACTATTTGGTCATCCGAACAACAAGGCGTTCGCCGCGCCAATGTCAGTCGATCTAGATCGGCCAATAGCACCGAGCCCGTCGTGCGCGGCGCAAAAAAAAGGACCCGAGATCATGCCCTCGGGTCCCGTAAAAGATGGCCGTACCTCGGGCCGATCAAGGAATACATGCGGCCTTCATCGACCCGGCGGCGATGACCATCTGCGTGGACGTGAAACAAAAAACGCGTTGAAACGAACTACGACGCGCCGGGCAGCGGACTCGAAACCAGCACCGCGGCCACGACCAGCACACCGGCCAACACCACCGACTCGACATGCAGCACCGCGGCGAAGCGTTTCAGAGGCTTCACCGGCAATGCGGACGAGACATTCTTCAGCGACGCGAGCAGTGTCGGCATCTCGAAGAAACGATTGTGCCCGCCGAGGGCGGCCGCCACGAACACCAGCGCGAGTTTCAGCATGAGCATCTGCCCATAGCCGGACTCGAGCAGCCCCTCCGGCGACCGGACGCCGCGCCAGCCGTTATAGGCGCCCGTGATAAACAGAACAACCAGCGCAAGCGTCGCGGCATCCGACAGGGACTGGATATACGCGGCGCTATTCACGCGCTCGCTGCCCGGCGCGTTAAAGAAACGTGGCGCGACGATATACGTGGTCACCAGCACGAGCCCGACCCACGCACTGATCGCAAGCAGGTGGATCCAGTCCGCCCATACCGGCAGACTGAAGGCGCCGGCATCCACCGGATGTCCGCCGTTGCTGCGGGCCAGCGCGACGCCCGCCAGCGCCAGCCAGATTGCCGGCACGAAGCGGATCGACTTGCCGGTCTGCATAAACGAAAGAGCCACCACGCATGACATGAGCACGGCCCCGGCGAACCATGCGTGACCGAAGCCGGTCTCGACGAGCATCGAGCGCACCGCGGGCCAGGCTTCGACAAGCGTGGACTCGCTCATCAACGCGCAATGAATCCAGAAGGCAAACGTACTGGACAGCAGTGTGCCGACGGACGCGATACGCAATGCGCCGACGAGCCGCCGGCTCAGGCCCACCTGCCACGTGGACGTGCTGCGCGCGAGCCACCGGTCGCTGAGCATCACGCCGACGACAACCGCAAAGCCGAGGTTTTGCAACGCAACGAACGCGAGCCGCAGGACGCCGAGGAGACCGTCGTTCATCACTTCACCTGAAACGCGTACGTGCCCTTGGTCTTGTGGGCGTCTTGCGTCATGACCGCCCACTGCACGGAGTAAGTGCCGGACGCGAGCTTCGGCAGCGCAACGGTCAGCATCCGCGGATTCGCCGCGTCGACCTTGGCCTTCTCCTTGCTCACGGTCGCGCCCTTCGCGTCCGACACCTTCACCGTGCTGAAGGTGGCCTCCAGGTCTTCGTTGAAGGTGAGCCGCAGCGCGTCGGGCGCCGCATCGACGGTGCTGCCGGACGCGGGCACGGCGCTCTCCAGCTTGCCGTGCGCGAACGCCGCCATCGGCACGAACGCGACGGCGGTCGCCGTGGCCAGTCCGAGTAGTTGTTTGCGAGTGAATATGTTCATGTTCTTGTGCATCCTGATGATCGAAAAAGGCGTAGCCCCTGTGACGGGGCACCCTGCGAATCCTTACTTCTTTTGCAGCTTCGCCACCGTCAGCGCGCCGTCGACTTCCTCGGCCACGAAGTCGATCTTGTCGCCGGGCTTGACCTGCGAAATCATGGCGGGGTCCTTGACCTTGAACACCATCGTCATCGCGTCCATGCCCAGATTGTCCAGCGGGCCATGTTTGATGGTCAGCTTGCCGGCCGACGTGTCGACCTTCTTGACCTCTCCGTGCGACATCCCCGCTTTCGCGTCGCCGCCCTGCTTCGCGGCGCTGCCGCCCATGTCCATGTTGCCCATGTCGCCGGCCGCATAGGCCGACGCGGAAACGACCAGTGCGCAGCCAAGCGCAATCGATGCCAATACGTTCTTCATCACTCTTTCTCCTGCGTTGAAATGAAAAGTTGAGCCGGACCGCCCGGTCCGGCGACACAAAAAATCAGCTGTCCGGCAGCTCGCCGGTGTATTCGTAAGCAACCGTTCCCTTCGGGTGCCGATACCAGCCGGGGTCGCGATAATCCTTGCGGCCCAGTCCCTCGCGAACCTTCACGACCGTGAACATGCCGCCCATTTCCAGCGGACCGAATGGGCCGGTGCCGGTCATCATCGGCAGCGTGTTGTCGGGCAGCGGCATTTCCATCTCGCCCATCGCGCCGCCCGTGCTGCCCATTGCCATGTAGTCCGGCACGAGCTTGTTGATGCGTTTGGCGAGATCCTTTTGCGGCACGCCGATCAGGTTCGGCACCTGATGGCCCATCGCATTCATCGTGTGATGCGACTTGTGGCAGTGAAACGCCCAGTCGCCGGGACGGTTGGCCGTGAATTCGATGGCGCGCATCTGGCCGACCGCGACGTCGGCCGTGACCTCCGGCCAGCGCGCGGCAGGCGGAATCCAGCCGCCGTCCGTGCCGGCGACCTCGAAGTGATAGCCGTGCAGGTGGATCGGGTGATTGGTCATCGTCAGATTGCCGAAGCGGATGCGCACGCGGTCTCCCGCACGCACCGGCAACGGGTCGATGCCCGGAAAGACCCGCGAATTCCAGGTCCACATGTTGAAGTCGGTCATCTCGTTCACGCGCGGCGTGAAGCTGCCCGGATCGATGTCGTACGCGGACATGATGAACACGAAGTCGCGGTCCACCTGCATGACGCCGGGGTCTTTCGGATGGACGATGAAGGTGCCCATCATCCCCATCGCCATCTGCACCATCTCGTCGGCATGCGGGTGGTACATGAAGGTGCCGTGCTTCTCCAGCTGGAACTCGTAGACGAACGTCTTGCCCGGCGGAATGTGCGGCTGCGTGAGGCCGCCGACGCCATCCATGCCCGAGGGCAGCAGCATCCCGTGCCAGTGAACCGTGGTGTGCTCCGGCAGCTTGTTGGTCACGAAGATGCGGACCTTGTCGCCTTCCACCGCCTCGATGGTGGGGCCCGGCGCCTGGCCGTTGTAGCCCCAGAGGTTTGCCTTCATGCCCGGCGCCATTTCGCGCACCACCGGCTCCGCGATCAGATGGAACTCCTTCCAGCCGTTCTTCATGCGCCACGGCAACGACCAGCCGTTCAGCGTGGCCACCGGCGTGTACGGACGGCCATTCGGCGGCGCGAGCGGCGGCTGCGTGGTGGCTTTGCTCATGATGGGCGCTTCGGGCAACGAGGCCGCGCCGGCCTTGCTGACGAGCGCCGCGCCCAACAGCGCGGCCCCCGAGCCGCCAAGAAAATTTCGACGTGACAGCATGTCATTTACCTTCGGAATGTGTGGACGACGCGGGTTGCGCCGCCGGCGCCGCTGGCGCGGCTTGTTCTGATTGCGCCGAAGCCACCGCGAGCGGCGGCAAACGGCCGCCGACCGCCTGCTGCAAGTCGGTTTCCGCGAGCCAGTAGTCCTTCAGCGCATCGATATAGCTGTTCACCGCGCCGACCTGGTCACGCGAATCGGCGAGCAGTTCGAACACGCTCGCGAGCATGCCGTTGTAGCGAAGCATCAGTTCATCGGAAATGGTTTTGCGGATCGGCACGACCTCGTCGCGATAGTGCTTGGCCACGTCGTAATCGGTCACGTAGGCCGAATACGATTCGCGGACCTCCGAGCGTGCGTTGATCGCGGTCTCGGCGACGCGATTGGCCGACTGCATGTAGATCGCCTCGGCCCGCGCCACCTTGGAACTGCCCCAGTCGAAAAGAGGAATCTCGACGCTGATCTCGTAGCCTTGCTCGCGGCCGTCGGAAGTCGTGAAGTTGTTCTGATACCCGACGTCCAGCGCATTGATGAAGCGCGTCGCCTTGCTCAAGCCCAGCGAGGACGCGACGCTCTGCGTTTGCAGCTTCGCCGCCTGGATGTCCAGCCGGTTTTGCATTGCAAAGCTTTCCAGGTCGTTCAACTCGGGGCGCGCCTTCGGCAGATCGGGCAGGCGCTCGGGCAGCGCGTACTGCGTGCCGGGACCCCACAGACCCATCGTGCGCGTGAGCTTTTCGCGCGCGGACACTGACTGCTGCCGCGTTTTCGCCAGTTGCGCGACGGCGTCCGCATAGAAGGCCTGCTCGCGAGCGTAGTCGAGCCTGCTGAAGTTGCCCGCCTGTTGCATCCGCAAAGCCAGTTCGGCGCCGGCCTCCGCCGAATCCTTCACTTGCGCGGCATAGGCGGCGGCCTGCTCGGCGGCCACCGCGCCGATATAGGCTCGTCGCGCGTCGGCGGCCACCTTGAGCATCGCGTCCGCGGCGAGCAGCTTCGTCTGTTCGAAGCGGCGGCTCTCGATCTTCGTCGCGAGCGGCAGCGTCAGGACACCCAGCACGCCGAGCGTGAACGTGCGGCTGATGCTCAGCTCGTTGCCGCCGTGCGTGCGGCTGAAGCTGAAACCGGGATTCGGCAGGCGTCCGGCCTGCACGAGATCGGCCTCCGAAATGCCGAGCTCCGCGTAGGAGGCTTGCAAGCCGCGGTTGTTCAGCAACGCGATCTGGACCGCGTCGTCCATGCTCAAGGGCTTGGCCAGCAGTTCCTGGGTTCGCTTCGCGACGGCGTCCCGGTCCTCGTCGGTTTTCACCAGCACCGCGTCTTTCGCAAGACGTTCGGAGGCGGTCGTCGATACGGTATTGAAGCCGCCGTCTTTCGAAAATGTCGTGCAGCCGGCAAGCAGGGTCAGCGCAACGGCGAGCGCCGCGATGCGGCCGCCCGAAAAAAGTGGCGAGCTCATTTGGCCGGTCCCTCGTGGGTGCTGTGTTCGTGTTCGCTGGGTGGTTTGTGTTCTTTGTGTTCGCCGTCGTTGCCGCGTTCGTTGGATCTGGCCCCGGCGCCGGCGGCCGGCTTGGCGCCGTGGTTCATCCCTTTCATCGCCGATGAATTCATCACCGCGCGATTGAGTTCCTGCCAGCTGGGCGCAGGTTCGTCCCGGTAGGCCCGATAGTCCGCAAAGACGGACGGCGTGCTGAGCGCGGGCACCGACGCGAAGGCGTCGGACGGGTCAGGATGTGGGGTGTCGGCTTGCACGAGCGCCGGCAACAATGCCGCCGCGCCGAGCAGCGCCGCGATAAACATTCGCATGATTTTTTCTCGTCGTCAGTCACCTGGATGGCCGAAGCACGGCCTTCAGGACGAAATTGCGCATCGCAGCCGAGGCCGCGACGAAGGACTAGACGAGGGAGATGCGGGGAGGTCGTTCGATGCCGCTCGTCAGAAACGACGCGACGTGAACCGACGGAGGAAGAGGAACCGCGAAGTGAGCGATGCCGGCGGGCGCCGCCACGGCGGGAAGCGCAAGCAAGCCGACGCCCAGACAGCAGGACGCGCAGGTCCCGCAACTGTGGGCATGATGCGCGCCGCGGTGTTGGTGGCCATGATCGTCGTGATCGCCGCCGTCGGCCATCGTCAGCTCATGCATATGATGATCGTGAGCGGGGGCGTCCATCTCGGCATGCTGCATGGGCGCAACTTCGCTCCTGATATGCGATGACTCGCATTTCAGGGAGACGGCCGCGAACGCCTGAACCGGAAGGCTCAGAATGAGCAGCACGATGACGAAGAGTTTGCGCCAATACGACATGGAAATGGAGTCTAGCACGCAGTTTGGGAGGGCCGTAAGGCTGGAATCGGTGCGGATACGGCCGTCGCGCGGGAAAAGCGGCAACGGCTCAACGCAGATACGCCTCGAAGCTTAATTGCGTCGGCGTGACGAAGGCATGGCTGCAACATGACCAAATTTTCAGACTCGATCGAAGATGAACACAATGTCATTTTGCCGCCATGTTCGATCCACCTTTCGCCCACTACGCTGCGTGCACTAGACTCGTCGTGTCGGGAACCGGCGACCGGCGACCGGCACATACCTACTACACCACCACCTGCCATGCGGATACTCATAGTCGAAGACGAACCGAAAATGGCGTCTTATCTCCGCAAGGGGCTGACGGAGGCAAGCTACACGGTCGACCTCGCCGACAATGGCAAGGACGGCCTCTTTCTCGCCTTGCACGAAGACTTCGATCTGATCGTGCTCGACGTGATGCTGCCTGAGCTGAATGGTTTCCAGGTGCTCAAGCGGCTGCGGGAACAGAAGCAAACGCCCGTTCTGCTCCTGACGGCGCGAGACACGGTGGAAGACAAGGTCGAAGGCCTCGAACTCGGCGCCGACGACTACCTCTCGAAGCCCTTCGCCTATGCGGAGTTTCTCGCTCGCATCCGCTCGCTGTTGCGACGCGCACCGCGTGGCGCGCGCGACGTGCTGCTCATTGCCGACCTGGAAGTGGATCTGATCAAGCGCCGGGTCCATCGGGGAGGCACCCGCATCGACCTCACCGCCCAGGAGTTCGCGCTGCTTCAGTTGCTGGCCGAACGCCAGGGCGAGGTGCTCACGCGCACGTTCATCACGTCGCAGATCTGGGACATGAACTTCGACAGCGACACCAACGTGGTGGACGTAGCCGTGAAACGCGTGCGCGCCAAGATCGACAACTCGTTCGACAAGAAATTGCTGCACACCGTGCGGGGCATGGGCTATGTGCTCGAGGACCGCTCGTGACGACGGTGGCCGGCCGTCGTTCGCCCCGTTCCTATTCGTTGCTGAAACGGTTGACGCTCGCTTTCTCCGCCGCCGCGATCGTGGTGTTCGCGCTGACGGGTGCGTTTCTGTACAACGCGCTGTCGACCGAGTTGCAACGACGCGATGACATCGAAATCACCGGCAAGCTCAGCCAGTTTCTACAGTTGGCGCGAGACGCCGGTTCAACTCGGGCCTTGCGGGATAACCCGTCCGTGTTCCACGAGGTGTTGCTGTCCCATCCGGGCGTCTATCTCGCCATTTTCGACCGGCAAGGCACGCTCCTCCTTCAGCATTCCGACGAGCCGTCGGCGAACCTCTGGCTTGCGCCCGCCGCGCATCGTGCGAACGAACCGTACACCTGCGGACCGGCCGGCATCGGTCCGTCGCGCTGCGTATTCGCCGACGAAACGCTGCCGTCCGGCGAATCGGTTCACGTGCTGCTGGTTCGCGCGGCCGCCGAACGGCAATCGCTCCTGGAAAGCTATCGGATCGACATCTGGCTGGCGGTCGCGGTCGGTGCGGCGCTGGTCGGTGCGTTGGGTTATGCGGTCGCTCGGCGTGGCTTTTCACCGGTCAAAAGCATCGGGAGGCAAACCTCGCGCATCGAGGCTCACAATCTGAGCGAGCGGCTGGATATTCAGGGAGGACCGATCGAGCTTCAGGACATCGCGTTCTCCGTCAATCGCATGCTCGACCGTCTCGAACGCGCGTTCGTGCGTCTCTCGCAGTTTTCGTCCGACCTCGCGCACGACATGCGCACACCGCTCGCCAACGTGATCAGTTCGTCGCAAATCACGTTGTCGCGCCCCCGAACGACCGACGAATACGAAGCGCTCATCGACTCGAATATCGAGGAATGCGAGCGGCTTCAACGGATGATCGAGAGCATGCTGTTTCTCGCGCGCACGGACAACGCGCAGCAGCACATCAAGATGGTGGAACTCGACGCCGAAAGCGAATTACGCCGGCTCGCGTCGTATTTCCAGGGACTCGCCGAGGAAGCGGGTGTGCATTTCGTCGTGCAAGGGAACGCTCGGCTGTTCGCGGACGCGACGCTCTTGCGCCGCGCGGTGAGCAACCTGATATCGAACGCGCTCGACCATGCGTTTGCCGGGACCGCGGTTGAACTCAGCTTGTACGATTCGCCGAAATACGTCGCGATCGAAGTCGCCAATCATGGGCCGGCGATTCCTCAGGAACATGCCGACAGGATTTTCGAGCGCTTCTATCGGGTCGATGCCGCGCGGCACGGTTCGGCGCGCAATGCGGGCTTGGGTCTTGCCATCGTCAAGTCGATCATGGAATTGCATCGCGGCAAGGTCGACGTCGCGAGTTCCGCTGATCGCACGACCTTCACGCTGTATTTTCGGCGTGAGATTGCGGTCTGAATGCGACGCGCGCGGCTGCTTGACTTTACCGTCGTGGGAAGGTTCAAACTGAGTGTTCTGTTTGATTACCGGAGCAAAAAAATGGAATTCCAGGTGAAGGACATGTCATGCGGCGGATGCGCCAATTCGATCACGCGCGCGGTCACTCATGCCGATCCCGCAGCGAAGCTCGAGATCGATGTCGCCGCCAAAGTCGTGAAAATCGATTCGGCGTTGCCGCCCGAGCGTCTGCTCGCCGTGATCGAAGAGGCGGGATTTCATCCGACGCTCGGCGCGTAGCATCGGCATCAGCGCCACGCGTGCTGAAAATGACTCATCCAAGGAGTTTGAAGATGAAAAAGCTTTACGTCCTTCGCACCGTATCTCTTTGCATGGGCCTGGCATTCGGCGTCGCGACATTTTCCGTCTCCGCGCAACAAGGCGCATCGATGCACGGGATGGATATGTCCGCCTCCGCGGATGCAGGCTCGAATTCCTCGACCTCGGCCTTCGAGAAAGCGGACAAGGAGATGATGGCGAAGATGAGCTCGCCGCCCTATACCGGAGATGCCGATAAGGACTTCGTGTCGCATATGATTCCGCACCACGAAGGCGCCATCGAGATGGCCAAGGTGCAGTTGAAATATGGCAAGGATCCCGAGCTGAGGCGCCTGGCAAAGAACATCATCAAGGCGCAGCATGATGAAATCGCGTTCATGCAACGGTGGCAGGCGAAGCACGGCGGAAAGTGACGAAACCGCGTCATCCTCCGACGCTGTCCACGCGCAATTTTCCCGCTCAGGCTGTCGTCAGTTGCTGATGCAGCAAATGCCGACCGAATATCCGCCAATGGTCGGTTGCTTGCTCCAGCTAGCGCAACCGCTCAAACAAGGCGAGACAGATAATCGCGATTTTCATTTTGTGCCCCCGGGTTAATGGAACGGGATTGTAATGTCTGTTACCGGGCAGCGCTGAGTCGGCAACGAAGGGACGCTTTATTTTTTACAGCACCAGCCGAACTGATGGAACGCATCGGCGGACCACAAAAGGAAAAAGCCCCGTAAGCGGTTAGACTTACGGGGCTTTTTGTTCCGCTTTGGCGGAGACGGAGGGATTCGAACCCTCGATCCAGGTTTTGGCCCAGATGCTCCCTTAGCAGGGGAGTGCCTTCGACCTCTCGGCCACGTCTCCCAAACTTTCGGTCGCGCAGGGAGTCAGCGCGACGAAGCCAAGATAATAGCGGGCCGAACCGCGAAGGTCAATGTCTACCGCACAGTTTTCGTGCCAGATTCGTCACCGCCGACGCAATTCGTTCACATTGGCCGCGCGCACCGCAGAAACCACCAAAGCGGCGCTTCCGTGCGCCTCGCGGTTGCCGGCAAATTACGCCTGATCCAGTTCGAATGCCTTATGCAGCGCGCGCACGGCGAGCTCCATGTACTTCTCGTCGATCAGCACCGAAATCTTGATTTCGGAGGTCGAAATCATCTGGATGTTGATGCCCTCTTCCGACAGCGTGCGGAACATCGTGCTCGCGATACCCACGTGCGAACGCATGCCGACGCCGACCACCGAAACCTTCGACACTTTCGGGTCGCCCAGCACCTGCTCGGCCTGCACATGACCCTTCACCTGGCCGGTGAGGATATCCATGGCGCGCTGATAGTCGCCGCGGCCGACCGTGAACGTGAACGCCGTTTTGCCTTCGACGCTCTGGTTCTGGATGATCATGTCGACGTCGATATTCGCGTCCGCCACCGGACCGAGAATCTGATACGCGATGCCCGGCTTGTCCGGCACACCCATCACGGCGATGCGAGCTTCGTCGCGCTGAAACGCGATGCCCGAGATGACTGCTTTTTCCATGGTCTCGTCTTCTTCAAAAGTAATCAGGGTGCCCGACTTCATTTCAGCGTCGAGCGGTATCAGCGGATCGGTCAGGCTCGACAGCACGCGCGTCTTAACCTTGTATTTGCCGGCGAATTCCACCGAGCGGATCTGCAGCACCTTTGAACCCAGGCTGGCCATTTCCAGCATTTCTTCGAACGTCACGCGATTGAGGCGACGCGCTTCTTCCACCACCCGCGGGTCGGTCGTGTAGACCCCGTCGACGTCCGTGTAAATCAGGCACTCATCGGCTTTCAACGCAGCCGCGACCGCGACCGCCGACGTGTCCGATCCGCCGCGGCCGAGCGTGGTGATATGGCCGTCGGGGTCGATGCCCTGAAAGCCCGTGATCACGACCACCTTGCCCGCGTCGAGATCGCGCAGCACGCGCTCGCCGTCGATTTCGCTGATGCGCGCTTTAGTGAACGCGCTATCCGTCTTGACCGGCACTTGCCAGCCGGCGTAGCTGACCGCCTCGACGCCGGCTTCCTGCAGCGCGATGGCGAGCAGACCGGAACTGACCTGCTCGCCGGTGGCGGCGATCATGTCGAGTTCGCGCGGGCTCGGCTGGCCGGTGATTTCTTTCGCGAGACCGAGCAAGCGGTTCGTTTCGCCGGACATTGCCGACGGCACGACGACCATCTTGTGGCCGGCCTTGTGCCATTTCGCGACGCGCCTGGCGACGTTCTTGATGCGCTCGACCGAGCCCATCGAGGTGCCGCCGTATTTATGTACGATGAGTGCCATTGTCGTTCTGAACTGGAGGAGAAACCGCGCTGGCGCGCTGGAGACGACCGCACACAAGCACGACAGCGCAACGTTTCTGGAACGACGGCAAAGTGTGTGGCGGCGTAGATGCAGCGCGCGTGCAGCACGCGCGGATTTGCCCGTGAATGATCGCTAATGGCTTACCGGAAACTACGCAACACGATCGGCAAAACGACAAAAGCGACGGCAAAAGCGGGCCGGGCAAACAAGCTAAAGTACCCGATCGGGCGTAAAAAGACAAGCCGAAACGGCCGTCGCGAGACTCGGAATAAGGGCTGCAAAGGCTTATTTCATGCGGTTTTGCGCCTATTTCCGGATCCGCCGGAGAGACAACCGGGATGTCCGACCGGCCGGTCAGGCAAGCAGCAGGTCTTCGCGCCAGATGATCGTGACGCGCGGTTCAGCCGCGTTCGCGTCTTCAGGCAAGGCCGCGCGGTTGACCCCGAGCAAGGGCACGAACAGCAATTCGTCGCCGACGTAAAGCAGTGGCACGTCGCGTTTCCACGCGGGAATGCCGCGCTCCTGAAACAGGTTCTTCAAGGTCCGGCTCGGCGCGTCCGGTAAAGCGCCTTTGCGCATGCGCTCACCGCCGCTGCGCGGGCGCACGCTCAACACAGCGCGGCGCAAAACGCTCGTGGGAATCGTGTCGGTGTCGTCCTGAGTTGCCGCGGCATCGGTAGGAGCATCGGCATCGGCGAACACGAACGTGCCACGCCATTGCGGCAAGCGCCAGACCCCCTCCCCTTGCCACGCGAGTTCGCTCACGGCACGCGCGGCGAGCGCGGTTTCGTCGGCGGGTTCGCTGCTATCGCCCGCTTCCCAATAGACGAGGCCGCGATAACTGCGCAACGCATGACCCGCGTGATCGATCCGCAGACCATGCCCTTCGCCCGCTTCACCCACTTCGCGCAGTTGACGCAGCGCGTCGGCAACTCGCGCGCTCGACGCGGCCACGAGTCCTAGCGTGCGCATCCAGTAACGCATCAGGTTGAGCGCGCGATCGTCGTCGAGCGCTAGCAGCACGTCATGCGCGAGCGCGCGGCCTTCGTCGCGTGACGCCGTCTCCATGTCGATGCGCGCGAGCGCGTCGAGCAGACGCTGCGCCGACGCCGCATGCGCCGCCGTGCGTGCAAGCGCATCGCGAAAACCAGGAAAGTGGACGGCCAGCGCCGGCGTCACTTCATGGCGCAATGCATTGCGAGCGTAGCGTGTATCCGCGTTCGACTCGTCGTCGATCCAGCGCAGCGCGCGAGCGTTCGCATACTGCTCGAGTTGCGCGCGCAGCAGATGAAGCAAAGGCCGCACGCGCCGCGCCGACGCACCCGCCGGCAAGTACTCCGGCGCCATCGCCGCGAGACCCGCGAGGCCCGCTCCCCGCAGCAGTTGCAGCAAGACGGTCTCCGCTTGATCGTCCGCGTGCTGCGCGAGCCATAGCGAATGAATACCGCGTGCCGCGCACATGGCGTCCAGCGCACGATAACGCGCGTCGCGCGCCGCGGCCTCGACGCTCACGCCCGAATCGTGCGCGACCTGGACGCGCTGAGCCTCGAATTCGACGCCGCGCTCGCGCGCGAACGCCTCGCAATGCGCGAGCCATTCGTCGGCGCGCGCGCTCAAGCCGTGATGCACGTGCAGTGCCACACAACGCGACGCGCCGGCCACGCGCACAACCGCATCGAGCAGCACGCTCGAATCGACGCCTCCGCTCAACGCCACCGCGATGCACGCGCTTGCAGGCAACGCGGACAGCGCAACGCCGACCGCATCGAGAACGAGGCGGTCGGCGGGAGAGTCGGCGGTGGAGGTCACGTCGTTAGCGCGCGAAGCGCCGAAAGTGAACGCGCGCGGGCTTAGGCACCCGGCGTCGTTTCCTTGAACTTGCCGTACGACATCAGCCGTTCGAAACGGCGCTGACGCAGGTCGTTGATGCTCATGCCCTGGAACTGGCGCAGCGAGTCGGCGAGTGCGCGGCGCAGCATGGCGGCCATGCCCTTCGGATCGCGATGCGCGCCGCCGAGCGGCTCGTTGACGATCTTGTCGATCAGGCCGAGCGCCTTCAGACGATGCGCGGTCAGGCCGAGCGCTTCCGCCGCCTCGGGCGCCTTGGCGGCGCTCTTCCACAGAATCGACGCGCAGCCTTCCGGCGAGATCACCGAATACGTTGAAAATTGCAGCATCAGCACACTGTCGCCGACAGCGATCGCGAGCGCGCCGCCCGAACCGCCCTCACCGATGATCGTGGCGATCAGCGGCGTTTTCAGTTCAGCCATCACGTACAGATTTCGGCCGATCGCTTCGGACTGGCCGCGCTCTTCCGCGCCGATGCCGGGATACGCGCCCGGCGTGTCGATGAACGTGAAGATCGGCAAGCCGAACTTCTCGGCAAGACGCATCAGACGCTCCGCCTTGCGATAGCCCTCGGGACGCGGCATGCCGAAATTGCGCAGCGCGCGCTCCTTGGTGTCGCGCCCCTTCTGGTGGCCGATCACCATGCAGGCCTGCCCGTTGAAACGCGCGAGGCCGCCGACGATCGACAGGTCGTCCGCATAATTGCGGTCGCCGTGCAACTCATGGAAGTCGGTGAACAGCTCGTTCACGTAATCGAACGTGTACGGGCGTTGCGGATGGCGGGCGATTTGCGAAACCTGCCAGGGTGTGAGGTTCGCGTACAGATCCTTGGTGAGCTGTTGACTCTTCTTGGACAGCCGCTCGATCTCTTCCGAAATATCGACGGCCGAGTCGTCCTGCACGAAGCGCAATTCTTCGATCTTCGCTTCGAGTTCAGCGATCGGCTGTTCGAAATCCAGAAAGGTGGTCTTCATTGTTTGTAATCCTTGGACTTACCGGCAGCGCGTATTCTAACCGCGCCCGCCGATATCAAAACCATCTCGCAACTATCGATTTTTTACAATTGATAGTTTCTGAAAGGCGTCACTTCCTGTTTTTCAGTAATCGACCGGCAATGGATCAAGACTACGCCACATATACCAGGTGGCAACGGTGCGCCACGGCTCCCAGTTTGCCGCGACCTCGCGCGCCTCGCTGCGCGTAACCGGTTCACCGCTGAAGTAATTGACGCTGATCGCGCGGATCAGGCCCAGGTCGTCGAGCGGCAGGACGTCCGGGCGCGACAGGTTGAAGATCAGGAACATCTCCGCGGTCCACCGGCCGATGCCGCGAATCTGCGTGAGCTCGGCGATCACCGCCTCGTCTTCCATCGAGGTCCACTTGCCGACGTGCA
This sequence comes from Paraburkholderia terricola, assembly GCF_003330825.1. Taxonomy (NCBI): domain Bacteria; kingdom Pseudomonadati; phylum Pseudomonadota; class Betaproteobacteria; order Burkholderiales; family Burkholderiaceae; genus Paraburkholderia; species Paraburkholderia terricola. The sequence goes on along the minus strand of NZ_CP024941.1, from coordinate 1,474,804 downwards.
ATGCCCCGGAGACGAAATGCTGCGCGAGATCGAGCACGTATTCCGCCTTGCGCTTGGACAACCCGCACGCGGTGAGCTTTTCCTGACCGAGCTTGATGAACTGCTGCGGCACGAGCTTCGAACACGCCGCCTCGACTCTTGCCCAGACCGCTTGTGCGGACGCCACCGAAATCTGCTGCCCGACCACCGAACGCGCGAGCGTGACGAACGGATCGCCACGGCTCAGCAAATGCACCGGGCCAAATTTCGGAATCAGTTTCTTCAGAATACGATCGCGCTTGACGAGGTCCGCACACGCCTTGTCCCAATACGCCGGACGCGTGACTTCAGGTGTGAGGCCGCCGATCTGCACCGGCACCGCCACTTCGGTTGCGCTGGCGGCTGGCCCGCCCGCATTCGAGGACACGCGCGTCTTGCGCACGACTTCGCCTTCGTGCGTGTCGCGCGCGAGTTCCTGCACGTCGCCCGCGAGTTCGGGCGGCAAGGCTCCATTGCTTTTTGCCCGCACTGTACGCGACGGCGTTTTGGCGCGCTTCGCCACAGGCGCATGGGCATGCGCCGATGCGCCGTTGAGCGCGCGTTTGACGGCGGCCTTTTTCGTTGCGCCCGCCGCCGCGCTCGCGCTGGTCTTCGCCGGCGCTCCAGCGGCCTTCGACGATACTTTCTTCACCGCGCTGCTGCCCGCGCGAGCCGACGTTCGTGTCGACTTTGCCGCGGCTGCCGCGTTTGTTTGAGACGTGGCTCGTTTAGCCGGCGTCTTCGTGGCCGTTGCCATCCTGCCTCCTGCCTGGCGAGTCGATCAAAGGGAAGCTCGAGGTGCGCTCACACGCGCCGCCACTCGGTCAATCCGCCGGGTTTGTCTTCAAGTGCAACGCCGGCCTCGAGCAATTCCGCCCGGATCCGGTCTGCTGCCGCATAGTCCTTCGCCTGCTTGGCGGCCACGCGCGCGGCGATCTTCGCTTCGATCGCGGCGGCGTCGAGCGCGCCTTCGGCTGCTGCCCCCGCTGCCTGCTGCAGGTATGCACGCGGCTCGCGGCCGAGCAGTCCGATCACCCGCCCGAGCGAGCGCAACTGACGGGCCAGCGCGGGGTCGCGCGTGCGGTTTACTTCAGTTGCCAACTCAAACAGCACCGATACCGCAACCGGCGTGTTGAAGTCGTCGTTCATTGCTGCCTGGAAACGCTGCGCATGCGCTTCGTTCCAGTCGAGCGCGGCGCCGTCCGGCGTGACGTCCTTCAGTGCGGTGTACAAACGCGTGAGGGCGTTGCGGGCGTCGTCGATATGCACGTCGCTGTAATTTAACGGCGAACGGTAGTGCGCGCGTGCGATAAAAAACCGCACGACCTCGGCATCGTACTGCGCCAAAACTTCTCGAATCGTAAAGAAGTTATTCAACGACTTCGACATCTTCTCATTGTCGATCTGCACGTAGCCGTTGTGCATCCAGTAATTGACGAAGGTTTGGCCGGTAGCGGCTTCACTTTGCGCGATTTCGTTTTCATGGTGCGGAAACTGCAGGTCCTGTCCGCCGCCATGAATGTCGAAACGCTCGCCGAGCAACGTGCGGCCCATCGCCGAGCATTCGATATGCCAGCCGGGACGGCCGCGCCCGTACTTCGAATCCCAGCCGGTGTCGGCGGGCTCGTCGGGCTTCGCCTGCTTCCACAGCACGAAGTCGAGCGGGTCTTGTTTCGCGTCGTTGGCCGCGACGCGCTCGCCGGCGCGCAGGTCTTCGAGCGACTTGCCCGAGAGCTTGCCGTAGCCCGCGAACTTGCGCACCGCGTAGTTCACGTCGCCGTCGCTCGCCTGGTACGCGTAGCCGTTCGCCTCGAGCGTCTCGATCATGCCGAGCATCTGCGGAATGAAATCGGTGGCGCGCGGTTCGAGGTCCGGCCGCTCGATGCCGAGCGCGTCCGCGTCTTCATGCAGCGCGTTGATGAAGCGGTCGGTCAGTGATTTGATCGTCTCGCCGTTCTCGACCGCGCGCCGGATGATCTTGTCGTCGATATCCGTGATGTTGCGCACGTAGGTCACTTCGTAACCGAGTGTGCGCAACCACCGCTGCACGATATCGAACACGACCATCACCCGCGCATGACCGACGTGACAATAGTCGTACACGGTCATCCCGCAGACGTACATCCGCACGACGCCCTCTTGTAGCGGCACGAAAGTTTGCTTGTCACGCGCGAGCGTGTTGTAGATGCGCAGTGATTCCATAGAGAGCGGTGCGTGGGCCGAAAGAAATCCGCAATGTGTTTCGTGCCGCGGCTTGGTACATGACGTGCCCCGCGAAAAGACGACGGGTGCGCTCTGTACAGCAACACGCACAGCAGCAAACCGGTGCACCTGGTGCGGCGCTCGGGCTGCAAGTCAGGTTGCGCTCAGTCTACGATCAAGGCGGAGACGACCACGAGTGGCGAAAAGACAGCCGGCGGTTCGACGGAACGCGCAGACCTTTTGTTAGAATGGCTCGGAGTATAACATCCAGACCCGAGCCTATGAAACCTTCCAGCGGCCGCGCGCGCAGCGCTGCGACCCTCGCCGCGACGGCCTTTTGCGCCGTCGCTCTCACGGTTGCACCGGGCACCGCGGCATACGCGCAGCGAGCCGCGCCGATGCCGCAAGGCCCCGCCGTGCGCGACAACACGCCGGAGATCGACGCGTCGATTGCGCAGAAGAACTGGGAAGCTTCCCTCGCCCAGCTCGACGCGCGCATCGCGTCGCATCCGCAGGACGCGCAGGCAAAGTTCAAGCGCGGCACGGTGCTGGCCCACCTGAATCGCGACGACGAGGCGATCACCGCGTTCACCGAACTCACGCAAACCTACCCCGAGTTGCCCGAGCCGTATAACAACCTCGCCACGCTCTACGCGAAGCACGGCCGTTATACCGAGGCGCGCGCCGCGCTCGAAACGGCGACCAAGGTGAACCCCGGCTACGGTCTCGCGTACGAGAACCTCGGCGACCTGTACTTGCGCATGGCCAACGAAGCCTACCGTCGCGCGCAGAGTCTCGGCAAAGTAAGCGCCACGACCACGCAGCGCCTCACAGACATCCAGAATATCGTCTCGCCGCCCAAGACCGCAAAGCCGGCGAAGAAAGCCGCCGTTACGCCGCAAGACGACTACACCGCGCGCGCCACGTCGAACATCACGGAAACGCCGAGCTTCCAGTACGGCGGCGCGAACGGCTCGCTCGCCATACCGCCTTACATGGCGCCGTCGCGGTAAAGCCGTCCCTTATCCGGCACCACGTTTTTTCCAACCCCGAGGATTTTCATGAAATGGTTGATGTTGGCGCTCGGCAGCGCCGCCCTGATCGCAAACGCACCCGCATTTGCCCAGTCCGGTTCGCAAGCCGCGCATCCGTCCGTCCTCTTCAAGACATCGGAAGGCGACATCCGCGTCGAGTTGTATCCTGAGAAAGCGCCGAAGACGGTCGCCAATTTCCTCGACTACGTGAAGTCCGGCCAATACAGCGGCACGATTTTCCATCGCGTGATTCGCGGCTTCATGATTCAGGGCGGCGGTTACACGCAAAGCTTTGCCGAGAAGCCCACGCGCGCGCCGATTCCGCTCGAAAGCCGTAACGGTCTGAAGAACATGGCCGGCACGCTAGCCATGGCGCGCACCAGCGACCCGAATTCGGCCACCGCGCAGTTCTTCATCAACACGGTGGACAACGCCGGCCTCGACTATCCGAATCCCGACGGCAACGGCTACGCGGTGTTCGGCAAGGTCACGTCCGGCATGGAGGTCGTGAAGAAGATCGAAGGCACGCCCACCACCACGCGCGGCCCGATGAGCGACGTGCCGCAAAAGGCGGTCGTGATCGAGTCGGCCACGGTGGTCGGCAAGTAAGCGCACGAAAGTTCGCACAGGAGCTCGCACCAGGCTTTGCACTGAGGTTCGCACCGGAGTTGCCAGTCAGGCAGCCGCACGAAGCATCGCGTGCAAGCGCGTCAGCGCCGACCCTACGCCCCGGCGCGGCCCGTCGTCAACTTCCTATGACGACTCGCCGCGTCTTTTACCCACCCCGTTCATCAAAGGATTCCATCATGGTTGAACTGCATACGAACCACGGCGTCATCAAACTCGAACTGGACGCTGAAAAGGCGCCGAAGTCGGTTGAAAACTTCCTCAACTACGTGAAGGCCGGCCACTACGACAACACGGTGTTCCACCGCGTGATCGACGGCTTCATGATCCAGGGCGGCGGTTTCGAACCGGGCATGAAGCAGAAGCCGACGGCCGAGCCGATCAACAATGAAGCCAACAACGGTTTGAAGAACGTCAACGGCTCGGTCGCGATGGCCCGCACCAACGATCCGCACTCGGCAACCGCGCAATTCTTCATCAACGTGAACGACAACGACTTCCTGAACCACTCGTCGCCCACGCCGCAAGGCTGGGGCTATGCGGTGTTCGGCAAGGTGGTCGAAGGCATGGACATCGTCGAGAAGATCAAGAAGGTCAAGACAGGTTCGAAGGGCTTCCATCAGGACGTGCCGGTCGACGACGTCGTGATCGAAAAGGCCGTGATCGTCGACTAAGCGCCAACCCGGCACCTACTCGGCACCCACTCGTTGAACTGACATCAGGCACCTTCAATGCTGCAAGAAAAGCCGCTGCGAAGCGTCGCCGCGGGCGTGCCTGGCGAGGGCAAACGCCCGCACGCCGCACGCCCGTTTTTTTTCCTCTCCGACATTCATTTGAGCGAGGCGATTCCGCATACGGTTTCCGCCTTCGAACGCTTTATCCACGTCACCGCCGAACAGGCCGATTCGGTTTTCATTCTCGGCGACCTGTTCGAATACTGGATCGGCGACGACATGCTCGCGGAGCCATTCGCGGCGCGCATGGCGGCGCTGCTGCACACGTTGTCCGAGCGCGGCATCGGGCTCTACATCATGCACGGCAATCGCGACTTTCTGCTCGGCAAGCGCTTCATGAAAGCAGCCGGCGCGATCTGGCTGCCCGATCCGTTCGTGATCACCGCATTCGGCACGCGCATCGCGCTCGCCCACGGCGACCGCTTATGCACCGCGGACCGCGGCTATCAGATGTTCCGGCGCTTTGCGCGCAGCGGTTTCGCGCAGATGCTGTTTCTCGCATGGCCGTTTCGCTGGCGCCAGGCGCTCGCCGAAAACATGCGCCTGAAAAGCGAGCAAGGCCGCTCGCGGCCGGTCTCGCCGAAGTACGACGTGACGCCAAAGGGCGTCGCGGCGCTGTTCAAGTCGTCCAGGGCGGCGACGATCATCCACGGACACACGCACCGGCCGGCGCGGCATCGCGAGCCGGGCGGCATGCGCTGGGTGCTGCCGGATTGGGATCTCGACCACGGCGAGCGCCGTGGCGGGTATTTGCGCGTCGACGCCGAAGGGATTCGGGCGCTGCCGCTGGATTGAACGAGGCGCCCTCCTCGTCATCGAGCGCGCTCGCGTGCGCTCACCGGCGGCTACGGCAACGCTCCGTTGCGCACGTGCGGTTCGTTGATTCGCACCGCGGGGCCAAGCCTCAGCGCTCCGCTGCCACCCCTTCCTCCTTTCCTGCAATCGCGGCCGACAGGCGCCGCAGATCGAGCAGCGCCGCATCGGCGCCTTGCAGTCCTTCGAGACTCGTGCCCAGCCGCTCCAGCGCGTCGACGATTTCATCGATGCGCTTCGCCTGCGTCGCGGCGTGATCGATCAGGCCGTGGATCGCGAGCGACACCGGGTCGTCCGCATTCGGCGTGATGCCGTACGCGCAGAACGCGCTGCTTTGCGGCACGTGTTTTGCGTTGCGGGCCGCACCGTTGGATCCAGTATCGAACGCGGCGCAATCCGCCGCCGAAGCGACGGCTGCCGCCGCCGGAACAATGATCCGCGCGGGATTGCCCACCGCCGTGCCGCGCGCCGGCACGGGCTTCGTGACCACCGCGTTCGAACCGATCTTGGCCTCCTCACCGATCGTGAAGCCGCCCAGCACCTTCGCCCCCGCCCCGACGATCACGCCGCGCTCGAGCGTGGGATGCCGTTTCGCGCCGCGCGTGAGCGACGTGCCGCCGAGCGTGACGCCCTGGTAGATCGTGCAGTCGTCGCCGATCTGGGCGGTCTCGCCGATCACCACGCCCATGCCGTGATCGATGAACACGCGCCGGCCCACGGTGGCGCCCGGATGAATTTCGATGCCCGTCATGAAGCGCGCCATCTGCGAGACGAAGCGCGCGAGCCAGCGCCGCCGCGCCCGCCAGCATGCATGCGCGAGCCGGTGCAGTACGAGTGCGTGCAGGCCCGGATAACACGTCAGGACTTCCCAGGCGCTGCGGGCGGCGGGATCGCGCTCGCGGATCGTGGCGATGTCTTCGCGAAGTCTCTTGAACATGGCAGGGACGATGTTGGGAACCATAAACCTCCGGCGCGGCGAAGCCACGCGCGGCGGGGCGCTGCTGCATAGCAGATCCGCAGCTTTGCTTAGAACGTTTCGAGCGATTGTAGGGCGATTGCGCGAAACCTGCCGGAAGTCCACGCTGCCGGCAAGGTCGGCGTTTGGAGAACGGCCAAGGTGGCGGGACGAGTCGACGTCGAATTCGCGGCACGCGATTCGCGCTTCACGTTGCGTTATCGGGAAGCCGTCCGCGCCTCGCGCTTATGCGTCCTTATGCGTCCTTATGCGTCCTTACGCGTCCTCACGCGCCGTCGCCGCCGGGACGTTTGGTCTTCAACAGAATGTGCTTGGCGATGCCGCGCACGATATTGACTTCCTCACGCTCCAACCCGGAACGCGCGAAGAGGCGACGCAAGCGCGACATCAGTTTCTTCGGATTGGCGGGATCGAGAAAGTCGAGCGCAACCAGCGCGCTTTCCAGATGCGTGAACATGCTTTCGATTTCGTCGCTCGCCGCCCGCGGGCCGGCCGGCTCGCCCTGCCCCGCAGCCGTTAGTGCCACTGCGGACGCCGCGCTCGATGCTTCATCCGCGGATAGATAGGCCGTGCGCAATTCATACGCCAGCACCTGCACGGCTTGCGCGAGATTGAGCGAACTGTAGGCCGGATTGGCCGGGATATGCGCGAGCGCGCTGCAACGCTCCACGTCCTCGTTCGACAGACCCGTGCGCTCGTTGCCGAACACCAGCGCGATCTCGCCATGCCCCGCCTGTTCGCGCGCGACACCGGCCGCGGCGCGCGGCGTCCATTGGGGCGGTCCGTATTCGCGCAGCCGCGCGGTCAGCGCGACCGACCAATGCACGCCGCTCAAGGCTTCGGCGAGCGTCGGCACGACATGCGCGGACGCCAGCACGTCGTCGGCGCCGCTCGCCATCGCGATGGCTTCCGGATCGCTTTGCACGTGCGCAACGCGCGGCGACACCAGCACGAGACGCGAGAACCCCATGGTTTTCAGCGCGCGCGCCGCCGCGCCGACATTGCCCGGATGGCTCGGCTCGACGAGCACGAAGCGCGTCGAGGTGAAGCCGCCGCGCAACTCGGCCACGGCGGGATCGGAAGAATAGTGGGTGTGGTCCACGGTGGCGTTCTGCAAGCTAAAGAACGCGTATGGTAGCGCCAACCCCGCTGCGGCTCCGAATTGCGCGTGGATGCGGATGAATCGAAGGCGCGGCTTGCGCAAGGACGCCGCGAGAATTTGCGCGTTCCGGGCCGCGCGGCGCATTCCCGACGACACCCCATGCAAAGCGCACCGCCTCGACGCCCGGACTCAGGTAAAATAGCGCGATTCGCGTCCGGCCATGCACGGGCGCCTCGTTCTTATTCAATTCGTCTCCGTCGGCGGAATGCGCACCGGGTCCTGTATCGGGCGGGCGTTCCGTGTTGTTTCAGCGCCTCTCGGTGGCGCCCAATCAGCGCACGCTTAGCGCTCAATTACCGGCAAGCAGCCGCGCTGCCCCGGCACAAGGATCCAGTCTCATGCATCCCATGCTCAATATCGCTGTGAAGGCCGCGCGCCGCGCAGCCCAGATCATCAACCGCGCATCGCTCGATCTCGATCTCATCCAGGTCAGCAAGAAACAGCACAACGATTTCGTCACGGAGATCGACAAAGCGTCCGAAGCGGCGATCATCGACACGCTCAAGACCGCCTACCCCGAGCACGCGATCCTCGCGGAAGAATCCGGCAAGTCGGACAACGAATCCGAATTTCAGTGGATCATCGATCCGCTCGACGGCACCACCAATTTCATCCACGGTTTTCCGTATTACTGCGTGTCGATCGCGCTCGCCCACAAGGGCATCGTGACCCAGGCGGTAATCTACGATCCGACCCGCAACGATCTGTTCACCGCCTCGCGCGGCCGTGGTGCATTCCTGAACGACCGCCGCATCCGCGTGGGCAAGCGCGACCGTCTGGCCGACGGCCTGATCGGCACGGGCTTCCCGTTCCGCGAAACGGACGGCCTTGAAGCGTATGGCCGCCAGTTCGCCGAAATGACCACGGCTTGCGCCGGCCTGCGCCGTCCGGGCGCCGCCGCGCTCGATCTCGCCAATGTCGCGGCCGGTCGCATGGACGGCTTCTTCGAGCAAGGCCTGAATGCGTGGGACGTCGCCGCGGGCAGCCTGCTGATCACGGAAGCCGGCGGTCTGGTCGGCAACTACACGGGCGATTCGAACTTCCTGCACGTCGGCGAAATCGTCGCGGGCAACCCGAAGATCTATGCGCAGATGGTCCCGATCCTGTCGCGCTACAGCCGCACGCGCCAGCAACCGGCTTAAGGCGTCTTGCCGAGCCGGCTGTCAAGGCCGGCTCGTGCCGTTCAGTCAAGGTTTCTGGAACGCGACGCACCTGAACACACAAGCGGCTTCGGCCGCTTTTGTGTTTGCGAGCCTGCATGCCGCACGCGTTCATGCTACAAAGCGGGAAGCCGCGCCGGCCGTCCGCTTGCCGGCTGCGTTTCGCGCATCCTCACCGACCCCGCTTTGCGCCAGATTTGCGCGCAGCTTCCCATCCGCTTCATGAAAAAAGGCTTCTACACGATCATCGCGGCGCAGTTCATTTCGTCGCTCGCGGACAATGCCCTGTTGATCGCCGCCATCGCGTTGCTATCGGTGATTCGTTCGGCCGCCTGGGTCACGCCGCTGCTGCAGATTTTCTTCACCGTCTCCTACGTGTTGCTCGCACCGTTCGTGGGCGCATTCGCCGACGCATTGCAAAAGCGGCACGTGATGTTCATCTCCAATGCGTTGAAAGCGAGCGGCTGCCTGATGATGATCGCGGGCGTCCACCCGATGATCGCGTACGGCGTGGTCGGCTTCGGCGCGGCCGCGTATTCGCCGGCCAAGTACGGCATTCTCACCGAACTGCTGCCCGCGGAAAAACTCGTCAAGGCGAACGCGTGGCTCGAATCGGCCACCGTGCTGTCGACCATCGTCGGCACGATGGTGGGCGGCGCACTGATCAGCAGCTTCGCCGATAAATTCGTCGCGCACGCGCATCTGCCGCTGATCCGCTCCTCCGCCGATCTGGCGATGTTCGCGGTGATGATCACCTATGCGATCGCGGCGGCCATCAACGTCTTCATTCCCGACACCGGCGCGCGCTATCCAAACCGCCTCGCCGAGCCGGGCAAGCTGGTCAGCGACTTCCATCACTGCTTTCACGTGCTGTGGGCCGACAAGCTCGCGCAGATCGCGCTGTGGGTCACGACGCTGATGTGGGGCGGCGCGGTGACGCTGCAGTTGCTGGTGCTCAAATGGGCCAACGTGAACCTCGGGCTGTCGCTGTCGAAGGCCGCGGTGATGCAGGGCGTCACGGGGCTCGGCATCGCGCTCGGCGCGGCCGCCGCGGCCGCCTTCATTCCGTTGCGCGGCTCGTTGCGCGTGCTGCCGGTCGGCATTCTGACCGGCGCGGTGGCGATCGCGATGGCGTTCTACAACAAGGACCTGTTTCCCGCCGGCGCGGGCATTCACATCGGCTCGTACGTCGCACCGGTCTATATCCTGCTTGCCTATCCGTTGATGATCCTGCTCGGCGCGCTATCCGGTTTTTTCATCGTGCCGATGAACGCGATTCTTCAGCATCGCGGCGCGACGTTGCTTTCCGCCGGACATTCGATCGCCGTGCAGAATTTCAACCAGAACCTGGCCGTGCTGCTGATGCTCGGCGTGTACGCATTGCTGCTCACCGCGAAAATGCCGGCGCAATGGATCATTGTCGTGTTCGGCTGCTTCATCACGCTGATGATGTGGCTGGCCAAACGGCGCAGCGCGACGAACGAACGCACGGTGGATATGCGCGCGCTGGTGGAAGAGTGACAGAGTGACGGCGTCGCGGCGAGCGGCGACCACGGCCCGGTGCACGCGGCGATTGTCGCGTCGGCCTGCGGTCTGCCCAGCCGATCGGCCGTTCGGCCAGGGTCCGCTCGCGGCGTCGGCAGGTTAAACTCACGCCCTGAACAGCTAACGCAAAAGACACTTGGGATGGGTATTCAAACCGCAGCAGCCAACGACGTCGCCCAGCACACGCCGATGATGCAGCAGTACCTGCGCATCAAGGCGGAACATCCGGGCACGCTGGTGTTCTACCGGATGGGCGACTTCTACGAACTCTTTTTCGAAGACGCGGAAAAAGCCGCGCGCCTGCTCGATCTCACCCTCACGCAACGCGGCGCGTCGGCGGGCAATCCGATCAAGATGGCGGGCGTGCCGCATCACGCGGTCGAACAGTATCTGGCCAAGCTCGTGAAGCTCGGCGAATCCGTCGCCATTTGCGAACAGATCGGCGACCCGGCTACGTCGAAAGGTCCGGTCGAGCGCAAAGTGGTGCGCGTGGTCACGCCCGGCACGCTGACAGACGCCGCGCTGCTCTCCGATAAGAGCGATGTGTACCTGATGGCGCTGTGCGTCGCGCACAATCGCCGCGGCGTCGCCACGAGCGTCGGACTCGCGTGGCTGAATCTGGCGAGCGGCGCGTTGCGCCTCGCGGAAGTCGCGCCCGACCAGGTCGCGGCCGCGCTCGAGCGGATTCGTCCGGCGGAAATCCTGGTGGCCGACACGCCCTCCGATTCGGTTAGCTGGGCGCCGCCCGTCAATGCGGGCGCCCTCACCCGCGTACCGGCCTGGCACTTCGACATCGCGTCCGGCACGCAGCGTCTGTGCGACCAGTTGGAAGTGGCGGGCCTCGACGGTTTCGGCGCTCATTCGCTGACCTGCGCATGCGGCGCGGCGGGCGCGCTGCTGTTGTACGCGGCGGCCACCCAAGGCCAGCAATTGCGCCACGTGCGCAGCCTCAAGGTCGAATACGAATCCGAGTACATCGGCCTCGATCCCGCCACGCGCCGCAACCTGGAACTCACCGAAACACTGCGCGGCACGGAATCGCCCACGCTGTGTTCGCTTCTCGATACGTGCTGCACGACCATGGGCAGTCGCCTGCTGCGTCACTGGCTGCATCATCCGCCGCGCGAATCCGCCGTGGCGCAGGCGCGTCAGCAGGCAATCGGCGCATTGCTCGACGCGCCGCCGGGTACGGACGTCGATTCGCTGCGCGGCGCGTTGCGGCAGATTTCCGACATCGAGCGGATTACCGGGCGTCTCGCGCTGCTGTCGGCGCGGCCGCGCGATCTGTCGAGTCTGCGCGACACGTTCATCGCGTTGCCCGAGTTGCGCACGCAACTCTCGGCCGTTTCGTCCAATGCGGATTCGCTCGCGCGCATCGACGCGTCGCTCGTGCCGCCACAAGCGTGCGTCGAACTGCTTCAGCGCGCGGTAGCGCAGGAGCCGTCCGCGATGGTGCGCGACGGCGGCGTGATCGCGCGCGGGTACGACGCGGAACTGGATGAACTGAGGGATATTTCAGAGAACTGCGGCCAATTCCTGATCGACCTGGAAACGCGCGAGCGGGCGCGCACCGGTATCGGCAATTTGCGCGTCGAGTACAACAAGGTGCACGGCTTCTATATCGAAGTCACGCGCGGCCAGACCGACAAGGTGCCCGACGATTATCGCCGCCGTCAGACGCTGAAGAACGCCGAGCGCTACATCACGCCGGAGCTGAAAACCTTCGAGGACAAAGCGCTGTCCGCGCAGGAACGGGCGCTGGCCCGCGAGCGTTCGCTTTACGACGCGTTGCTGCAAGCGCTGCTGCCCTTCATCCCCGACTGTCAGCGCGTCGCCGCGGCGCTCGCCGAACTCGATCTGCTGGCGGCGTTCGCCGAACGCGCTCGCGCGCTCGACTGGGTCGCGCCGTCGTTCTCGCGGGACGCCGGCATCGACATCGAACAGGGCCGCCATCCGGTGGTCGAGGCGCAGGTCGAGCAGTTCATCGCCAACGACTGCACCCTCACGCCCGAACGCAAATTACTGCTGATCACCGGCCCGAACATGGGCGGTAAATCGACCTTCATGCGGCAGACCGCGCTGATCGCCCTGCTCGCGTATGTCGGCAGCTACGTGCCGGCGCGGCGCGCGGCATTCGGACCGATCGACCGCATCTTCACGCGAATCGGCGCGGCCGACGATCTGGCCGGCGGCCGCTCGACCTTCATGGTCGAGATGACGGAAGCCGCCGCGATCCTGAACGACGCGACACCGCAAAGCCTCGTGCTGATGGACGAAATCGGCCGCGGCACGTCGACGTTCGACGGCCTTGCGCTCGCCTGGGCCATCGCCCGGCATCTGCTCGCGCACAACAATTGCCATACGCTGTTCGCCACGCATTACTTCGAATTGACCCAGTTGCCCGCCGAGTTTCCGAGCGCGGCCAACGTCCACTTGTCGGCGGTCGAGCATGGCGCGCACGGCATCGTGTTCCTGCATGCGGTCAACGAAGGCCCGGCGAATCAGAGCTACGGTTTGCAGGTCGCGCAACTCGCCGGTGTGCCGAACGCGGTGATTCGCGCGGCGCGCAAGCACCTCGCGCATCTCGAACAGCAATCAGCGGCGCAACCCGCGCCGCAACTCGACCTGTTCGCCGCGCCCATGCCGATGCTGCTCGAAGACGCCGACGACGAACGCGATGCCAGGCCCGACGCGGCGAGCGCATCGCCTGCCGTACAAGCGCTTGTCGAGCGTTTGCGCGCAATCGATCCGAACGACCTGCGCCCGCGCGAAGCGCTCGATCTGCTATACGAACTGCATGAACTGGCCGCCGCGCCGGATGCGGATCATTGACGCACACAGCCACCGGCCGCGCCCGCGCGAATCCCGCGCGGCGCTGAGTCTCGTCCTCTCGCTCATGGGCGGCCTCGTAGCGCCGGCCGCGCTGCGCGCACTTTTGGTGCTCTGCGCGCCGTTCGCGTTCGCCGCGCCCGCGCATGCCGAAGCGCCACGCTATTCGTTCGCGGTCATCGCGGGCACGATGCAAAGCGCGGCCGACGAAGCGCCCACGCAACGCCTGATCGATGCAATCGGTCGCGAGCGCGACGTGTCGTTTATCGTCTACGACGGCAATCTGAAGGGCGCGAAGGAAGCCTGTCGCGATGCGTTGTATGAGCGTCGCCACGCGCTGCTCGAAACGTCACGGCCCGCCCTCTTCTTCATTCCGGGTCAACATGACTGGGCCGACTGCGGGACCGCCGAAGCCGGTGGCTTCGATCCGGTGGAACGGCTCGACCAGTTGCGTCAAACGCTCTTCTCCGACGCCACCTCGATGGGCCAGAATCCGATTGCGCTGACGCGCGAAAGTGAAGTGTCACGCTTTCGTCCGTATCGCGAGAACGTGCGCTGGCAAGTGGGCGGTACGGTGTTCGTCGGCCTGAATGTGCCGAGTCCAAACAATCATTATCTGACCGCGGGCGGGCGCAACGGCGAATTCGAAGATCGCGTGATCGCCAATGCGTTCTGGCTCGAGCACGCCGGGGAATTCGCAAAGCGCCGCGACGCACGCGCGATCGTCGTGTTCATCCAAGGCGACCCGGACCCGGAACGTTACGAACGGCCCGATCGTTTCGCGTGGCTGCGTTTTACGCGCAACGTGCGCCGCGACGGTTTTCTGGAAATCAAACGCAGTCTCGTCAAACTCGCGCAGATTTTCCGCGGACCAGTGCTCGTGATTCATTGCGACGACGAGCGCGCGGGCGCCGGCTTCGTGATCGATCAGCCGCTACGCAACGACAAGGGGATGCTGGTGACGAACCTCACGCGTGTGGCGCTCGCGCCGCATGATCGTCAAAACCAGTGGATTCAGATTGAAGCGGATCTCGGCAGGAAACCGCCGTTCCGCGTGAGCGTTCGCGACGTGCCGAGGCAAATGCCGATGCCCGCTGCGCAGCCGGTCATGCCGCGCGACGAGCCGGCGGCCTCGATGCCGGCTGTGCCCGCGCTCGGTCCAGCCTCGGAATTGCCGCCGCTCTTTCAGACGCCGGGGCAGCCTCAACCGGACCCGCAGCCACGCATGCCGGACAACGAGGGAATCGGCGAATACGGGCCTGCCATGTCGGCACCGCCCGCCTCCGCCGTCTTGCCGCACGCGCCGGGCGCCACCTCTTCAGGCATGCCCGGCATGCCGGCGAGTTCAGTGCAGCGTGGGCCCTGACTTGCCTTCGTCGGCTTCGTCGTCGTCTTCATCGAGGACTTCGAGGCCGTCGGCGCCATGCGCATGCTCGTGCTGGATTTCGTCTTCGGTAGCCGGACGCACGTCCTTCACCGTGAGTGCGAAACGCAGCGCCATACCCGCGAGCGGATGATTGCCATCGAGCACGACCTTGTCTTCCGCGACGTCGGTCACGACATAGACCAGCGAATCGAGATCCTCGTCGCCCTCTTCCGGCGTGCCCTCGAATTGCATGCCGACTTCGAGCGGTTCCGGGAAGCGATTGCGCGGCTCGATCTTCACGAGATCCGGATCGTACTCACCGAATGCATCTTGCGGCTCGAGCTGGATCTGGGTCTCGAAGCCGGCCTCGTGGCCGTCGAGCTCTTCCTCGATCTTGGGGAACGTGCCATCATAGCCGCCGTGCAGATAGACCATCGGCTCGTCGCTTTCTTCGATCAGGTTGCCCTGCGCATCCGACAGCTTGTAAGCGACCGACACGACGGTGTTCTTTGCGATTTTCATTCGACTCTCCAGAATACAACTCACATTATACGATGCCCAAGCGGCCCACTGACCACCCTGCCGAAGCTGCTGCGGCACGCAATTCGTCATCGACTTCAAAGCCCGCGCTTCCTGTTCTTCCACCCTCGCCCGACACACCCACGCCGCTACTCGGCAACCTGACTCCGTCGCAATTCATGCGCCGGTACTGGCAAAAAAAGCCTTTCCTGATCCGCCAGGCGATTCCGAACGTCGAGGCGCCGCTCTCGCGCGAGGAGTTTTTCGAACTGGCGGATCGCGACGAAGCCGAAGCGCGGCTAATCACCCACTTTCGCAATAAATGGCAGTTGGAACACGGACCGTTCGCGGCCGACGAACTGCCGTCGGTGAAGCAGCGTGCATGGACGCTCCTCGTGCAAGGCGTCAATCTTTACGACGACCGCGCACGCGCGTTGCTCGATCGCTTTCGCTTCGTGCCGGACGCGCGTCTCGACGACCTGATGATTTCGTACGCGACCGACGGCGGCGGCGTGGGCCCGCACTTCGATTCCTACGATGTGTTTCTTTTGCAAGTAAAAGGCAAGCGTCGCTGGCGTATCGGAGCGCAGAAAGATCTGACACTGCAGCCCGGTTTGCCCTTGAAGGTTTTACAGAACTTCCAACCGGAAGAGGAGTGGCTGCTCGAGCCAGGCGACATGTTGTATTTGCCGCCGCACATCGCTCATGACGGCGTTGCCGAAGGCGAATGCATGACGTGTTCGATCGGTTTTCGCTCGCCTTCGGCGAGCGAGTTGACCGCGCAGTTCCTCTATCATCTCGCCGAGCGTGGCGAATCAACGGGCTACGCGGGAGCGCTATATCGCGATCCGGGCCAGCCCGCTGTCAAGCGTCCCGCGGCGTTGCCCCAAGCGCTGATCGAAAGGGTTGGCGCGATCCTTGCGCGCATCAAGTGGAATGAGCAGGACATCGCGTCGTTCCTGGGTACATATCTCAGTGAACCGAAGCCGAGTGTGGTCTTTGATCCCCCGCAAAGACCGCTCAATGAAGCACGTTTCGTCGCTCAGGCATCGAAGTTAGGTGTCAGGCTGGACCGCAAGACTAATTTGTTGTACAACCGCCGTTTTTTCTTCGTAAATGGAGAGGAAACGGCATTCGATGGCGCAAAAAAATGGCTGTTTGACCTCGCCGACCACCGGTGTCTGAGTGCGAAACGCTTTGTAACACTCTCGCACGATTCGTCGGTGACAGCACTGCTACACGAGTGGTATTGTGCGGGCTGGATACAAGTGGGCGAGTTTGCGTAACTCCGCCGGCCTGCTATACCGTACAGTTGAAATTTTGTATGAGAAAGACAACGTATTGACCCCGGATTTATGGATTGTCAGTACGAAAGTGCATATAATTTCCGCCCAAGCCGTAGGGAAGATTCCAGCTCGTGAAAAGAGCGTCTCCACCAGCGGCCCAGGTCGGTGTTGGAGCACATTACCGGTATTATTTTGCGCTGTTGCTTACCTTTAACCATAAAAGGACGTGATCATGAAGAAATCCCTCCTCGTAGCATCCCTGTTGGCAGCCGTGGCACTGGCTGCATGCAACAAGAGCAACGACCAAGCCGCTGCCCCGGCTAGCGACGCAGCTGCTGCTTCGGCACCGGCTGCTGCTGCTTCGGACGCCGCTACTGCTGCTTCGGGTGCGGCTGCTGCTGCGAGCGATGCTGCTGCTTCGGCTACGACCGCTGCTTCGGATGCAGGCGCTGCTGCTTCGGCTGCTGCTCCGGCTTCGGGCGCAAGCCAGTAAGCTGTCGCGTAGGGTTCGCCTCTGGGCGAAAGCCGCATCGGGAGATCGTCGCGATTTCCCGGGCGGTAAAGCAAAACGCCACGGATTCACATCCGTGGCGTTTTGTCATTTGAGCGCCGTTTTTACAGCGGTATTCACTCAATGCCGAAAGGCTTATCGATCGCGCGCCGCGTGATCTTCATTCTCTTCGAAAAACTCGCGCACCACTTCGATCTCCCGCGTGCGTTTGAATGGCGGCAAGCTCTGCCATATGCGGCGCCCATACGGTTTGTCGACGAGGCGCGTGTCGCAGATCATCAGCACGCCGCGATCGGTCTCAGCGCGAATCAGACGGCCCGCGCCCTGCTTTAGCGTGATCACGGCCTGCGGCAGTTGATGGACGGCGAATGGGCTCAAGCCCTTCTTGGTGAGCGCATCGAGACGCGCGGACAAAACGGGATCGTCAGGCGGCGCGAACGGGAGTTTGTCGATCACCACCAGCGATAGCGCATCGCCTCGCACGTCCACGCCTTCCCAGAAACTTTGGCTGCCCACCAGAATCGCATTGCCGTATGCCCGGAAGCGATCGAGCAACTCGGTGCGGCTCGCGTCGCCCTGCACGAGAAGCGGGTTGTTCCAGCCGCGCGCTTCAATCGTGTCGCGCAACTTCGCCGAGATGCGGTCCACCGCGCGCAGCGTCGTGCATAGCACGAATACGCCGCCGCCCGATGCTTCGATCGCGGGCAACGCGGCGTCGAACACGGCGTCGGTGAACATCGGCGACGACGGCTGCGGCATATTGCGCGGCACATACAGGAGCCCTTGCGCCGGGTAATCGAAGGGACTGGGCAATGTCATCGAACGTTTCGCGTTCAGGCCCATCTGCGCAGCGTAGTGGGTGAAGTCGCCGCGCACCGACAACGTGGCCGATGTAAAGATCCACGCGCGCGGCACGCCGGCGCGCTGCTTCGCAAAAATCGGCGCGACGGACAGCGGTGTTTCATGCAACTGCACGGTATGAGCGAAGACTTCGATCCAGCGCACCTTTTCATTCGGGTCGGCGCGCCCGGTCTTGCCGTCCTCAGACGCGACGTCGGCGGCTTCGCGCTCGCTCGCGGTGGGCGGCGTGGTCCAGCCCGCGAGCACGCCTTGCAACTCGCGCGCCCGGCGCAAGCACGCGCCGATCGATTCAGCTCGCTCGGCCTGATTCGCCAACGCGGACGTCAAGGCGCCGAGTTCGGTGTCCAGCGTTTCGAGTGCGGGGAATAGCGGGTGATCGTCGGGCAACTGGCCGATCGACAAACGCACCGAGTCTTCCTTGAAGGCGAGCCGCACATCACGCGCGGCGCGCTCGAGCGTCGAGCCGAGCTTGACCCAGTCGACCGCTTCGCGCGCGTGGCCGAGGCCCTCGGCCACCGAATCGCGGGCGAGTTCGAGGAACTGCGCGGTGGAAAGCGTCTCGCCGAAAAACAGCGTGGCGGTTTCCGGCAATTGATGCGCTTCGTCGAAGATGACGGTGTTGGCCGTGGGCAGCAATTCAGCCATGCCGGTATCGCGCAACATGATGTCGGCGAAAAACAGATGGTGATTGACCACCACGATATCGGCCTGCTGCGCCTCGCGGCGCGCCTGCATCACAAAGCAATCCTTGTAGTGCGGGCACTCCTGGCCGAGACAGTTTTCGCGCGTGGAGGTGACCATCGACCACACCGCTGCCGTTTCGGGCACGCTCGCGAGTTCCGCCTTGTCGCCGGTGCGCGTGATCTTGGCGAAGCGCACGATGTCCTGCAAATACGAGGTCTCCTGGCGCGACGGCAAACGGCCGTTATCCGCGGTGCGCTGGAGATAGTAATGGCACAGGTAGTTCGCGCGCCCCTTGAGCATCGCCACCGACACCGGCACAGCGAGCGCGTCGCGCACCGTCGGAATGTCACGCTGGAAGAGCTGATCCTGCAAGTGCTTGGTGCCCGTGGAGACGATCACCTTGCCGCCCCACAGCATGGCCGGCACCAGATACGCATAGGTCTTGCCGGTGCCTGTGCCCGCCTCGACGATCAGCGTATTTTCGCTGCCGTCGAGTGCGTTCGATTCATCGCTTGCAGCGACCTCGGCCGCCGCATCGCCGGCTTGGGACTGCAGACGCCGCGCCGGACGCTTTTGCGCGTCGAACATCGCGGGCTCCGGCATTGCACGGCCCGAGGCTTCCATCGCGGCGGCGACGGCGCGCGACATTTCGATCTGCGAGGCACGCGAGCGATAGCCGTCGATCTGACGCGCCAGCAAGCCGTTCTCGGCGAAGATCTCGTCCAGTTCGGCGACGCGGCGCGGATTCAATGCGGCGCTCAATGCAGACGCGGCAGGACGCGCCGACGGCATGCCGACTTGCGGCGTGCCGCCGCCGGACGGATCGTCGTTCGTCGCACGGGATGAAGTTTCAAGCGGTGAATTCAAGGCAAGCGCTTCCTGCAAAGTCCGGCTCGCGCGGCGCGCGCCCGGCGCCTGCCAGGCCGCGAACTCAGGCGCGTGCGTCCGGTTCGAGCTGCAATTGCAGCAAGATGATGGTGTCCTTGACCTTAAGTTTGCGCTTTTTCAGGCGCTGCAACTCGAAGTCGTCGATGCCGGGCTCATCCGACATTCGGTCGATCAAACGATCGAGCCCACTGTGCTCCGATTCCAGTTGCAGAATGCGGTCGCGAAGTGTGTTCGCGTCGATGACGTGATGTTGATCGCGCATGCTCGCCTCCTCTCGTCTGCGGCGCGGACCGCGTGTGCGGCCCGATGCCTGAGGTTGCTGTCCGGCTTAAAACGCGTTACGACGGCTGCGGCCCCGCTACTACCTTGCGCGAGCCCACTACAGCACGTCTACTGCTGCTGTTGCTGCTGCTTTTTTTGCTGCTCGAGTTCCTGCTGCTGTTTCAACTGTTCCTGACGCTTCTGCTCGGCTTTCTCGGCAGCCTGCTTCTGGCGTGCCTCGACGTCGGCCTTGTGCTGGACGGCATCGGCCTGCTTCTTCTCGAAGCTCTGCTGCTTCTGAGTGCGCTCCTGAGCCTTTTGCGCGCCCTGCTGACGCGCCTGCTCGAGTTTGCGCTGGAAGTCGCTCTGCTTCTGGTCGTAAGCCTTCTGATTAGCTGTGGCTTGCGACGGGCTGATGCCGCGCCGCGCCTGCTCCAGTGCATGCTGACGCTGCTTCTCCTGATACGCCTGCTCGTTGGCGCTGCGCTGCGGCGCCTCGGCGTTGCGCTGCGCCTGGTTGAGCTCGTGCTGACGCTGCTTCTCTTCATACGCCTGCGCGTTGCGCGCGTCTTGCGCCGCGCGCTCGGGCGCGCTTGCTTCGTCCTGAGCGCGCTTGAGCGCTACCCGTTCGTCGCGCTCGCGGGCGCGCAACGCGCGTTGTTCGCCGTCGAGCGCGAGTTGCTCCTTGCGAATGTCGGCCTGCACGGTGCGCATGCTGTCGCGCGCCTTGTTCAGGCAGCGGTTGACGAAGAACTTGCTGTAGCAGTTGTGTTCGGCGACGGCATAGCGGTAGTTGTTTTCCTCGGAGCGCTGATCGAGGACCCGCTGCCGCGAGTCGAATGCGCTGTGCAGCGATGCGGTGTCGGATGCCGCATCCGCGCCGACGGCGCTCGGGCCGCCTGTCGCGCCGGCTGCCTGCACGCCTGACGCGGTGGCGGCCGCTGCGGGACCGCTCGCCGCCAGCGTCGCGCTGCTGCCCAGCGGCGCTGCGGATTGCGCCGCAGCGGGCGCGGACATGGCGAGCATTGCCGCCATGACGCACGATGCGCACGACCCGGAAAACACTCCATTGGAAACGAGCCCGAATCTGGACGCGGACCGCGACGCCGACCTCGGCGCGCTAAGCGGCGAGCCTGTCAAAAGTCGCGCCATGAGCGGCTGCAAATGCGGCAACAGGAACGTCAACGGTTGTGACAAGCGAGAGACCAAGCAGGAGCCCAGGCGGTTGAATGACAAGGAGGTCGGCAACGTCGTAGAAGGTCAGCGGAACATGCCCGAAATTCTATCACCCCGCGGTTGAGCCCTCCGGCATTTATGGCAAAATGCCCCGCTCTAGCAACCAGGCCGCGGCGCGCAGCCCGACGCGCCCTCCACGCGCCCCGCCTCTGCAATCAGCGCGCGGCCTTAGACTGAGTCCGCAGGAACATCAAGACCTTATGACGGAAACCGTAGCACTCAAGATCGTACAGCGCATCGCCGCCGAACTGTCCGTCCAGCCGCGCCAGGTCGCGGCCGCGGTGCAACTTCTCGACGAAGGAGCGACTGTTCCGTTCATCGCCCGCTACCGTAAGGAAGTGACCGACAATCTCGACGACACGCAGTTGCGCAATCTCGAGGAACGCCTGCTGTATCTGCGCGAACTGGAAGACCGGCGCGCCGCGATCATCGCCAGCATCGACGAACAGGGCAAGCTCACCGACGAGCTGCGCAGCGCGATCGAAGGCGCGGACAGCAAGCAGGTGCTGGAAGACCTGTACCTCCCCTACAAGCCGAAGCGTCGCACGCGCGCGCAGATCGCGCGCGAAGCCGGCCTCCAGCCGCTCGCCGACGCGTTGCTCGCCAATCCCCTGCTCGACCCTCAAACCGAAGCGGCCGCCTACGTGGACGCCGAGAAAGGCGTCGCCGACGTCAAGGCCGCGCTCGACGGCGCGCGCGACATCCTCTCGGAACAGTTCGGCGAGACCGCGGACCTGCTCGGCAAGCTGCGCGACTACCTGTTCAACCAGGGCGTGGTGTCGTCGAAAGTGGTCGAGGGCAAGGAGAACGCGGAAGAAGAGAAATTCCGCGATTACTACGATTACGCCGAGACCATCAAGACCGTGCCGTCGCATCGCGCGCTGGCGCTGTTCCGCGGCCGCAACGCGGGCGTGCTGATGGTCAAGCTGGGCCTCGGCGAGGAATTGGACGCGCAGGTGCCGCATCCGGGCGAGGCGCTGATCGCGCGCCACTTCGGCATCGCCAATCAGAACCGTCCGGCCGACAAGTGGCTCTCCGACGTGTGCCGCTGGTGCTGGCGCGTCAAGGTGCAGCCGCACCTCGAGAACGAACTGCTGACCAATCTGCGCGATGAAGCCGAGCACGAGGCGATTCGCGTGTTCGCGCGCAATCTGAAGGATTTGCTGCTGGCCGCGCCCGCTGGACCCAAGGCCGTGATCGGTCTCGATCCTGGCCTGCGTACCGGCGTGAAGGTGGCGGTGGTCGACCGCACCGGCAAGGTGCTCGCCACCGACACGATCTACCCGCACGAGCCGCGCCGCGATTGGGACGGCTCGATCGCGAAACTCGCGCGCATCTGCGCGCAGACGCAGGCCGAGTTGATCAGCATCGGCAACGGCACGGCATCGCGTGAAACGGACAAGCTCGCGAGCGAACTGATCGCGCGTCATCCGGAGTTCAAGTTGCAGAAGATCGTCGTGTCCGAAGCCGGCGCATCGGTGTACTCGGCCTCCGAACTGGCGGCGAAGGAATTCCCCGACATGGACGTGTCGCTGCGCGGCGCGGTGTCGATTGCACGCCGTCTGCAGGATCCGCTCGCGGAACTGGTCAAGATCGAGCCGAAGGCGATCGGCGTCGGCCAGTATCAACACGACGTGAACCAGCGCGAACTGGCCCGCTCGCTCGACGCGGTGGTCGAGGATTGCGTGAACGCGGTCGGCGTGGATGCGAACACCGCCTCCGTCGCCCTGCTTGCCCGCGTGTCGGGTTTGAATGCGACGCTGGCTCGCAATATCGTCGACTATCGCGACGCGAACGGTCCGTTTCCGTCGCGCGAACATCTGCGTAAGGTGCCGCGTTTGGGCGACAAGACCTTCGAGCAAGCGGCAGGCTTCCTGCGCATCAACAACGGCGAAAATCCGCTCGATCGCTCGTCGGTGCACCCGGAAGCGTATCCGGTCGTCGAACGCATGCTCGCGAAAATCAACAAGCACGTTGGTGAAGTGCTGGGCAATCGCGAAGCGCTGCGCGGCCTGTCGCCGAGCGAATTCGTCGACGACCGCTTCGGGTTGCCGACCGTGCGCGACATTCTGCTCGAACTCGAAAAGCCGGGCCGCGACCCGCGTCCCGAGTTCAAGACCGCGACGTTCCGCGAAGGCGTCGAGAAGGTCAGCGATCTGACGCCGGGCATGGTGCTCGAAGGCGTCGTGACGAACGTGGCGGCCTTCGGCGCGTTCGTCGACGTGGGCGTGCATCAAGACGGTCTCGTGCACGTATCGGCCATGTCGACCAAGTTCATCAAGGACCCGCATGAAGTCGTCAAGGCCGGGCAGATCGTCAAGGTGAAGGTGCTCGAGGTGGACGTGAAGCGCCAGCGGATTGCACTCACCATGCGTCTCGCCGACGAGTTCGGCGCAGCCGCGGCGCCGCGCGGCGGTAGCGGTGCCCAGCAGGACCGCGGCGGCCCTGGCCGATCGGGTGGCGGCGGGCGCGGCGCGCAACAGCCGCGCTCGCGCGAGCCGGAAACGGGCGGCGCAATGGCCGCGGCTTTCGCCAAGCTCAAGCAGAAGTAAGTTCGCGCGTTCGGTGCGTGATTCGCTCATGCGCTGAATGCGTTCACGCGCTGAGCGTCATGCGTTGAGCGTTGGCGCGACAAGGCGATGAGCCGCGCCACGAACCCGACCCTCCAACAAAAAGCCCACGCAAATGCGTGGGCTTTTTGTTGCGCGCGCCTTCGGCATAAAGGCGCTCAACATTCAGCGGCAGCGCCGCCGTCAGATCTCGATCTTCGTCCCCAACTCCACCACCCGATTGGCCGGAATACTGAAGAAGTCGGTCGGCTTCGCGGCGTTCTGATGCATCCATGCGAACACCCGTTCGCGCCATACCGACATGCCCGGCAATTGCGTCGGCACCACGGTTTCGCGCGCGAGGAAGAACGACGTGTCCATCATCTCGAAGGTCATGTCGTGCGTGCGACCCACCTCGAGCAGCACGGCCTTCACATCCGGCGTTTCATTGAAGCCGTACGCGGCCTTCACGAGATACAGACCGCCGTCGATGTCCTTGACGGTCACGCGCTCGGCGTCGTTCACGTACGGAATGTCGCGCGTGACGAACGTGAGGAAGATGGTGCGTTCGTGCAGCACCTTGTTGTGCTTCAGGTTGTGCAGCAAGCTCACGGGCACGAGCGTATCGCTGCCGGTCAGATAGATTGCCGTGCCCGAAACGCGGTGCGGCGGGTGCGCGAGCAGACCTTGCAGGAACGGCATGAGAGGAATGCCGTCGGCGGCCGTGCGTTCCTTGACGATCATCCTGCCCTTGAACCAGGTCATCAGCAGGAAGAACAGCAACGCGCCGATACCGAGCGGCAGCCAGCCGCCCTCCTCGACCTTCAGCAGATTGGCGCCGAAAAAGCCTAGATCGATCACCATGAACACGCCGATGATCAACGCCACGAGGAACTTGTTCCAGTTCCACACATTCACCATCACGACGCACGCGAGGATGGTCGTGATCACCATTGTCGCCGTCACCGCAATACCGTATGCGGCGGCAAGATTGTCCGAACTCTTGAACGCAATCACGATGCACAAGATGATGAACAGCAGCATCCAGTTCACCACCGGCACGTAGATCTGACCGATCGCCAGTTCCGACGTGTGCAGGATCTTCATCCGCGGCACGTAGCCAAGCTGGATCGCCTGGCTCGTCAACGAATACGCGCCGGAAATCACCGCTTGCGACGCGATCACGGTCGCCACCGTGGACAGCACGACGAGCGGCAGCACGCCCCAATCCGGTGCGAGCAAAAAGAATGGGTTTTCGATGGCCTTGGGGTCATGCATCAGCAACGCACCCTGACCGAAATAGTTGAGCACCAGCGACGGCATCACGAGCGCATACCAGGCCATGCGGATCGGCTTCGCGCCGAAATGGCCCATGTCGGCGTACAGCGCCTCCGCGCCGGTCAGCACCAGCACGACGGAGCCGAGCACGACATAAGCCTGCAACACGTGCGTGGCCATGAACGTGTACGCATAGTACGGGTTCAGTGCGCGAATCACGTTCGGAGACTGCGTGATGTGCCAGATACCGAGCACCGCGAGCACCGCGAACCATACCAGCATGATCGGGCCGAACAGGCGCCCGACCATCGCCGTGCCGTGCCGCTGGATCCAGAACAGCAGCACGAGGATCACGATGGTGAGCGGCACCACCAGATGCGACAGATTAGGCGCGGCGATTTCGAGGCCCTCCACCGCCGATATCACCGAAATCGCCGGCGTGATCACCGCGTCGCCGTAGAACATGCAGGCGCCGAAGATGCCGAGCATCATCAGCAAGCCGGCCATTTTCGATTTATCTTCGAGCGAGCGTAGCGCCAGTGCCATCAGGGCGAGCACGCCGCCTTCGCCGTTGTTGTCGGCACGCATCACGAACCACACGTACTTCACGCCGACGACGATCACGATCGCCCAGAACATCAGCGATATCACGCCGAGGATCGATTGCTCGGTGAGAGGAATACCGTGTGACGGGCTGAACGCCTCTTTCAGCGCATACAGCGGGCTCGTGCCGATGTCGCCGAACACCACTCCGATCGCTGCAATCGCGAGCGAAGGCAGAGGCTGTTTGTGCACGTGATTGGTATCTGTCATAAACGTGTGGAAATCCGTTCCCTGAGCGGAAAAAACGAGCGCTATTCTAAACTGCTCGCCCGATGCCGCCCGGCTTGTTGTGGATACACCACGTGGATGGTCCGCGCAGTGTAGCACTGCGATATGGGTGCGTCTGCCGCCCGAGGCGTATGGTCCGCAGTGTGTGGCATTGCGCCGTTGGCGAGGCGCCACGCGGTGATATGCGCACGGCGCGCACAAAAAAACGGAGCCCAACCGGACTCCGTTTTCTGGGTGCGACCCGACAGGTACGACGCCGAAGTGCGCATCACGCCTCCGGCGACTCCTGCGCTTGCGCCGTGCCGCGCTTGATCCACGCGCCGAGGTTGTGCGGACGAACCGTGTCCCACTCCTCGAACGGTTGATGAATCCACGGATTGGTGGGCAGATACTGCACGTGATAGTCGGGCTTTACTTTCGAGCAGCCCTTATACCAGAGCACCGCCGAGCGCACCGAGGTGATAGCCGGGTAACGTTCCTTCAGATGCTGCTGCACGCGCGCCAGCGTCACGCCCGAGTCCACCAGGTCGTCGACCAGCAGCACGTTGCCGTGCAACTCGCCGCGCGTCATCGTGATGTATTGCGCGATGTCGAGTTCGCCCTGCTCCGTGCCGGCCGCTTCGCGGTACGAGCTGGTGGCGAGAATCGCGAGCGGCAGATCGTAGATGCGCGAGAGCTGATCGCCGACACGCAAACCGCCGCGCGCGAGGCACAGGATCTTGTCGAACTTCCAGCCCGACTCGTGCACGGCGAGCGCCAGCAGTTCGATCAGCCGGTGATACTCGTCCCAGCCGACCCACAGGTTCTTGTCGTCGTTGCGCGGATCTTTCATCGCAATCATGGGTACACCCTGCACCATGGCTTAAGCCTTGAACGGATGACGCAACAGAATGGTCTCGTCGCGATCCGGGCCGGTCGACACCATGTCGATCGGAATGCCCGCGACTTCCTGCACGCGCGAGAGGTACGCACGCGCATTGGCGGGCAGCTTGTCCCACTCCTTGATGCCAACCGTGCTTTCCTTCCAGCCCGCGAAGGTTTCGTATATCGGCTCACAGCGCGCGACTTCCGATGCGCCACGCGGCAGCAGGTCGACGTGCTTGCCGTCGACCGTGTAGCCGACGCACAGCTTCACTTCGTCGACGCCGTCGAGCACGTCGAGCTTGGTCATGCACAGGCCCGACACGCCGTTGATCTGGATCGAGCGGCGCAGCGCGGCGACGTCGAGCCAGCCGGTGCGGCGCGGACGGCCGGTGACCGAACCGAATTCCTTGCCGACGGTGGCGAGTTCGAGGCCGATCGCTTCCTGACGGGCGGCGTTGTCCGCGTCGTACAGCTCGCTCGGGAACGGGCCCGAACCGACGCGCGTGCAATATGCCTTGGTGATGCCGAGAATGTAGTTGAGCTTTTGCGGACCCACGCCCGCGCCTGCGGTGGCTGCACCCGCCACGCAGTTGCTCGACGTGACGAACGGATAGGTGCCGTGGTCGATGTCGAGCAGCGTGCCTTGCGCGCCTTCGAACAGCAGGTTGTTGCCGGCCGCGTTTTCGTCGTATAGACGGCGCGACACGTCGGTGACCATCGGCTTCAGACGGTCGGCATAACCCAGCATCGTATCGAGCGTTTGCTGGAAGTCGACAGCGGCGACGCCCAGGTATTGCGTGAGTACGAAATTATGGTAGTCGAGGTTTTCACGCAGACGTTCGGCGAAAGCTTCCGGCTCGAACAGGTCCTGCACGCGTAAGCCGCGGCGCGCCACCTTGTCTTCGTAAGCCGGGCCGATGCCGCGGCCGGTGGTGCCGATCTTGCTCGCGCCACGGCGCGCTTCGCGGCCCTGGTCGATGGCAATGTGGTACGGCAGAATCAGGGTGGCGGCTTCGGAAATGAACAGGCGCTTCTGAACGTCGACGCCGGCGGCTTCGAGTTCGCCGATCTCCTTGAACAACGCTTCCGGCGACAACACGACGCCATTGCCGATGTAACACGCGACGCCGGGATGCATGATGCCCGACGGAATCAGACGCAAGATGGTTTTCTTGCCGCCGATGATGAGCGTGTGGCCGGCATTGTGACCGCCCTGGAAGCGAACGACGCCTTGAGCGTGGTCCGTCAGCCAGTCGACGATCTTGCCCTTGCCTTCATCACCCCACTGGGTCCCCACGACGACGACGTTGCGCCCGGGGTTCACATTCACTGCGCTGGCAGACATGTTGTTTCGTAAGCTGGTTAAAAACGTATTCTACCTATCTTCGCGGAACCTTCCGAATTTTTCCGTTTCCGCTCAACGGTATGCACGTCATGGGTGAGTGTGCCGAAGGTAACGCGGCCCCAGGCCGCGCCGGGTCCGGTGAAGCTACGGACGCCTTCGGAAATGCGATGAAGATACCCTTCGGGCAATTCGACCTGAACGCTTACGCGCGCGGCTCGACGACCCATGCGCCGTTGCGCTCGACCAGCACGCGGTCGAACGCGAATTCGTCCAGATCGTGCTCGTGGCCGGGCAGCGCCTGAATCACCACTTCGCCGGCATCGCGCAGCGCGGCGACACTCACTCGCAATGCGTCGTCGTGCTGCCACGGCGCGAGAATCGCGCTGCTGCGGGCTTCGACCGGCGAGATGCGCGCGACTTCGCGCAGGTCGAGCGAAAAGCCGGTTGCCGCGCGCGCGCGGCCGTACGCCAGGCCTACGTGGTCGTAACGGCCGCCGCGCGCCACCGCGTTCGGCACGCCGTCGACATACGCCGAGAACATCACGCCGCTGTGGTACGCGTAGCCGCGCAGATCGGCCAGGTCGATCATCACTTCAGCGCCCGTCACCTGGCTTGCGAGGAACGCGAGGTCGTCGAGCGCGCGAGCGATGGCCGGCGCGTTCGGCAAACGGGCACGAGCCTCCTCGAGCACCGAGGCGTCGCCGTACAGCGTGGGCAGCGCGCGCAATGCGTCGCGTGTGACCGGCGTGAGACCGGCGGTCAATTCGACCAGACGCGGCACGTCCTTGCCTGCCAAGGCGTCGTAGAGCGACTGGCCCAGTTCGGCCGCGGCGGCTTCGGCGTCGATCAGCGCAGCGAGCACGCCGGCGTGACACAGGTCGAGCCGAACTTTCGCGAGGCCGGCGAGCCGCAGCGCGTCGAGCATCAGCTGCTGGATTTCCAGGTCCGCCTCGAGACCGGCATGACCGTAGATTTCTGCGCCGATCTGGATCTGCTCACGCGTGGCGTGCAAGCCGCGCGGACGCGTATGCGCCACATTGCCCGCGTAACACAGACGCGTCACGCCCTGACGGTTCAGCAAGTGCGCATCGATACGCGCGACCTGCGGCGTGATGTCGGCCCGCAGGCCGAGGGTGCGCCCGGAGAGCTGATCGACGAGCTTGAAGGTGCGCAGATCCAGATCGTGGCCGCCGCCGGTGAGCAGCGACTCGATGTACTCGAGCAACGGCGGCATGACCATCTCGTAGCCGTACGAGCGGAAACGGTCCAGCAAATGGCGCCGCAACTCTTCGATCTTGCGGGCTTCCGACGGCAGCACGTCGGCGATATTCTCGGGAAGTAACCAAATCGACATCGATGCAGTCCTACGACGTTGAACACGGCGGATGGGTGCGCCGGTAAGTGAGTATGAATGGCGGACGGCGGCTCGATTCTGGCGGTTATCGAGGACGTCGGAGAACCCCGGAAGAGACCCACGGGGACCAGCATCACCCTCTGCGGCCAACACGCGTCGATCACGACTGGCGCCTCGCGGCGCCGTCAGCGCGGCGTGCCTCAGGTCACGATGAACAGCAGAATCAGCCCGAGCACCATCACGATCAGCCCGCCGACGCGGATCTGATGCGGCGGCCGTTCCGCTATTTTACGGAACGTGTCACGCCAGGCGCTCGGAAAAACGAACGGAAACATTCCCTCGATAATCAGCATCAATGCGATCGCGAGCAGTAACGAGCCGGCTATATCCATGCGAATGAAAAGGCCGCGATGCGGATGCCGCGGCGTTCCGGTTATCAGGGTTTGCGCGCAGCCGCGGAAGCGTCCGGGGCCGCGGCGCCGGTCGGGCCACGCATGAAGCGGAAGAACTCGCTGCTCGGGTCGACCACGATCACGTCGCCTGGCTTGAAGGTGTTCCGGTATGCCTGCATGCTTTGATAGAACTGGTAGAACTGCGGGTCGCTGCCGTACGCGGCGGCGGCGATTTCAGCCGCCTTCGCATCGCCCTCGCCCTTGATCGTCTGCGCCTGACGGTAGCCGTCCGCAAGAATCGCCTGCTGCTTGACGATTGCATCGGCCTTGATCTGGCCGGCCTCGGCGGCGCCCTTCGTACGTTCGTCGGCGGCAAGCTCCTGGCGCGCGGCGATCATCCGCTTGTAGACCGCGTCGGCCATCGACGCCGGGAAATCGACGCGCGTCAGCTGCACGTCGATCACCGAGACGCCGAGCGATGCCGCGGCCTTTTCCATCGCGCCGCGTGCTTCGTCGGCAACGGCCCGCTGTTTGGCCAGCGCCTCGGCGAGGGTGTATTTGGCGAAAGCATCGCCGAGCGCGCTGCGCGACACCAGCGCGAGCCGGTCCGGCAAGCTCTGCACGTCGCCCTTCGTTTCGGCGATCAGCTTCAGCGGATCGGTCACGCGGTATTTGACGACCGGATTGGCCAGCAGATCGGTTTTGTCCGACGTGACGAAGCGGTCTTCGTCCGGCGCATCGAGCGACTGGACGCGGTTATCGACCAGCGTGAGCGTTTGCAGCGGCGGCGGCAGTTTGACGTGCAGCCCCGGTCCGAGCAACGTGGGCGCGCCGTCGCCACGCGACGACAACACCGCCATATGCCGCTGATCGACAACGAACACCATCGACGAAGCGGCGAGCAGCACGATCACGACCGCAACCACGAGCGCAATAATCTTGTTCATGTGGTGCGCTCCTTATTGAACGTCGTCTTCGCGCGTACGGCTGCGGAAGGAGTCGCGTGAACGCAATGGATCGCTGCCGGCCCCGGCCTGGCTCGCCGGCGTCGCAACCGCGGCGGGCGCGGAAGCGGCGGTGGATGGTGCGGCGGCACTACCCGGCGCTGGCGGCGTGGCGGTGGCGCCCGATGCGGCTGCGGCGTCGGCAACGCGCTGACGGGTCTGCTCGACCAGCTTGTCGAGCGGCAGATACAACACGTTGTTGCCGCTCTTGCTGTCCACAAATACCTTGGTCGTATTCGAATAGATTTGCTGCATGGTTTCCAGGTACATGCGCTCGCGAATCACCGCGGGCGCTTTCGAGTACTGCGCGTAGACCTGCTTGAAGCGCTCGGCGTCGCCCTGGGCCTGGGCCACTGTCTTGTCGCTATACGCTTTCGCTTCGTCGATCTGGCGGGCCACGTCCGCCTGCGCGCGCGGCAGGAGATCCGCGGCATAAGCCTCTGCTTCGCGCTTCGCACGCTCGTTTTCCTGGCGGACTTTGGCGGCGTCGTCGAAAGCCGCCTGCACCTGATCCGGCGCCTGCACGCCCTGGATCGTCACACCGGTGACGGCGAGGCCGGACTGGTATTCATCCAGGGATCGCTGGATCGCGGCCACCAGTTGCTGGCGGATCGCTTCGCGATCCTGATAGAGAATATCGTTGGTGCTTCGCGATCCGACAATGCCGCGCACCGCCGCCTGCGCGGCCTGCATCACGCTCTGGTCCGGGTCGGCGCTGCGAAACAGATAGTCGGTTGGCTTCTTCACCTGATACTGGACGGCGAAGCGCACGTCCACGATGTCCGCGTCGTGCGTGAGCATGGACGCATCCTTCACGTTCGCGAGACGCACGACGTTGTTGCGGCCCACTTCCACCTGGCGGATCTGGCCAATATTGACGAGATCGTGCGCCTCGAACGGATACGGCAGACGCCAATGCACGCCCTGGCCCGCGGTATAGCGATATTTGCCGAACTGCATCACGACGGCGGCCTGGCCGTCCTGCACGACGAATACGCCGCTGCCCAGATAGATCGCAATCAGCACGCCGATCACGATACCGACGCCGATGCGCGCGCCACGTCCGTTGTCGGAACGGCCACCGCCCGCACCGCCGCCCTTGCGGCCGAACATGCGGCTCAAACGGCGGTTGAAATCGCGCCACATCTCGTCGAGATCGGGCGGGCCTTCACCGTCCTTGCCATTCTGCGGACGCCTGGGTTCATTGGGCCGTTGGCGCTCGCCATTGCCGTTGCCGTCGCCCCGGCCCCAGCGCGGATCGTTCAGTGAAAGCATGGCGCGCATGCGCAGCCAGATACTCCGCTCGTTGTAATCGTTCACCTGTGTTCGTTCACCAGAGTAGACAGCGGGTCAATGCAATTGGAACGGGTCAGTGCCCGAGTTCTGGGACCTTGCGGTCGTCGCGCGGTGCTGCCGACCGGTCTTCTTCCGACAGATCGACCTGGGCGTCGGGAAGATCTGGAAGAGGTTCGGCAGTAGCGATTTCGGCGATGGCTGCGCGCAACGTATCCAGACCTTGCCCCGTGCGCGCGCTCAAAAAGACGCGCGAAATATTACCATACTCGTCGCGCTCGACCGCCTCGCCACGGGCCGCCAACTCCGGCACCGCGTCGATCTTGTTGAACACCAGCACTTGCCGGATGGTGTCCGCACCGATTGCGTGCAATACCTCGTTCACCTGGTCGATCTGGTCGAGGCGCACCGCGCTCGACGCGTCGACCACGTGCAGCAGCAAGTCGGCGTGAATGGTTTCCTCGAGCGTGGCGCGGAACGCGGCCACCAGTTGGTGAGGCAATTCGCGGATGAAGCCGACCGTATCGGACACCACCACCTGTCCCGCTTCATCGCCGAGATAGACACGCCGCGACGTGGTATCCAGCGTGGCGAACAGTTGGTCGGCGGCGTACGCCTGGGCTTTGGTCAGCGCATTGAACAGCGTGGATTTGCCCGCGTTCGTGTAGCCGACCAGCGAGACCGACATGGTCTGGTTGCGCGAGCGCTGGCGGCGCTGCGTGCCGTGCTGACGGCGCAATTTTTCGAGCCGCGTCTTGAGCGCCTTGATGCGCTCGCCGATCAAGCGGCGATCGGTTTCGAGCTGCGTCTCGCCGGGGCCGCGCAAACCGATACCGCCTTTCTGACGTTCGAGGTGAGTCCACGCGCGGATCAGCCGAGTCGACAGGTACTGCAGTTGCGCGAGTTCCACCTGCAACTTGCCTTCGTGGCTGCGCGCGCGTTGCGCGAAAATGTCGAGGATGAGACTCGTGCGATCGACCACGCGCCGGTTAAGCGCCTGCTCCAGATTGCGCTGCTGCGCAGGTGCCAGAGCGTGATTGAAAATGACGAGTTCGATGTCGTTCGCCTCACACGCGAGACGCAGTTCCTCGGCCTTGCCGCTGCCGACGAACATCTTGGCGTCGGGACTGGCCCGGCGCCCGGTGAGGGTGACTAGGGGATTCGCGCCCGCGCTTTGCGCGAGCAGGCTGAGTTCTTCGAGACTGGCTTCGAAATCGATCTTACCGAAGTCGATGCCGACAAGCGCTGCATTGATCAAATTGGAGGGTATCAAAATGAGGCGGCCGGGAGTAATCGCCAACGGGCGACGCTACGCCGGCCGCGACGGGGGTTAGGACTGTTCGGAATCCGGGTGGAAGTTCACCGGACGGGCAGGCACGACAGTAGAAATTGCGTGCTTGTAGACCATCTGGGTGACCGTATTCCTGAGCAACACGACGTACTGGTCGAACGATTCGATGTTCCCTTGAAGCTTGATGCCGTTGACCAAGTAGATCGACACCGGCACATGCTCTTTACGCAGTGCGTTCAAAAACGGGTCTTGTAACAATTGCCCTTTGTTGCTCATAGCAAACTCCGTGTTTTTTTGCAGGTTGACTGAATTGACGACGAAGGAAAAAGAGATCCGCCGTCAACCGCTACACTATAGCCGATTTTCGTTTTTGCGCGAGGGACCTGGCCATGCGGCCAAAGCCAGCATGCACGCGGGTTTCAGCCTTTGTCCGCGTAAGGGTTCGTCGATGATCTGAACTCTATTCGCAATGGAGTCCCGGTCAGCTTGAAAGTTTCGCGGAAGCGGTTTTCGAGGTAGCGTTTGTACGTGTCGGTGATCGCATCGAGTGCATTGCCATGAATCACGATGATCGGCGGATTCTGTCCGCCCTGGTGCGCATAACGTAATTTCGGACGCACCGGACCGCGCCGGCGCGGCTGCTGGAATTCGACTGCATCGATCAGCGCGCGCGTGAGCTTCGGCGTCGGCAGCTTGGCCATCGCAGCGGCATAGGCGTCGTCGACCGAACGCATCAGCGGGCCGATTCCGGTTTTCTCCGCGGCGGAAATGAAATGGAACTTGGCGAAGTCGAGAAATTTTAGTTTGCGCTCGAGGTCCGCCTTGGTGCGGTCGCGCACATGCGGATCGAGACCGTCCCACTTGTTCACGCCCACCACCAGCGCGCGGCCCTGCTCCACCACGAAGCCGGCGATGTGCGCGTCCTGCTCCGAGATATCCTGGCGAGCGTCGAGCAACAGGATCACGACGTTGGCGTCCGAGATCGACTGCAGCGTTTTCACCACCGAAAATTTCTCGATCGCTTCAAACACCTTGCCGCGGCGACGCAAACCGGCCGTGTCGATCAGCGTGTACGGCTTGCCCTGCCGTTCGAAATCGACGTAGATCGAATCGCGCGTGGTGCCCGGCATGTCGAACGCGATCACGCGTTCCTCGCCAACCAGCGCGTTGATCAAGGTCGACTTGCCGACGTTCGGCCGGCCGACGATTGCGATCTTCACGCCGCGCGCCGCCTTCTCTTCGTCGCCCTCTTCCGGCTGGCCGGCGTACGCGACGCCGAGCGCCTCGTTGATCATTTCCGTCACGCCGTCGCCGTGCGCGGCGGAAATCGCGCGCGGGTCGCCGAGACCGAGTTCGTAGAAGTCGGCGGCGACGGTGCTGTACTTCATCCCCTCCGCCTTGTTGACGACGAGGAAAATCGGCCGGCCGGTCTTACGCAGATAGTCGGCGATCGATTTGTCTTGCGGCGCGAGACCGTTGCGGCCGTCGACGATGAACACCACGACGTCCGATTCCTCGACCGCCTGACGCGTTTGACGCGCCATCTCGTGCAGGATGCCGTCTTTCGCGACCGGCTCGAAGCCGCCGGTATCGACGACCAGATACGGCCGATCGCCGGCGCGCCCTTCGCCGTAATGGCGATCGCGAGTGAGACCGGGCAGGTCGGCAACCAGTGCATCGCGCGTGCGCGTGAGACGGTTGAACAGCGTGGATTTCCCCACATTGGGGCGCCCAACCAGGGCAATAACGGGTTTCATCAGATGTTGTTCACGGTGAAACGCGGGATCGAAATCGACCGCCCGCGTAGCGACGCCATGCGGCCGCTACACGGCAGCGTTTGACGAAAATTATCACGAATTCGACCAGCTCCGGCTGCGCTCTCAATATGCGCACCCGGGTGGACGGGGGTTTGGCTGTATGGGCAGCGCCAATCAGGCCGCCAGGTTCAGTCTTTCCTGCTCGGCGGCTCGCATGTCGGTTCGAATACGATTCTCTACCGATTGACGAAGATCGCGCCGAAAGTGGCGCCGCAAGCAGCCACCGATGGCCAGTAGGCCGTTTTCATCCGACTTGCCGGACCAGCCAGTCCGGCGGAATATTTTTTACTGACTCCGCTACACACTAAAAACGCGTGCGGCCGGCAAAGCCGGCCCGCACGCTTGACGCCGAACCTGTGCGATCAGCGCGGACGGTAGCCGTACAGATCGCCGTCGTGCGTCTGCACCACCAGCGTTTCGCCGGCCAGTACCGGCGCGGCGGTAATTCGACTGCCGTCGGTCTTCGCACGCGCCACGAGTGTGCCGTCGTCGCGCGACAGGAAGTGCACGTAGCCCTGGTAGTCGCCCATCACCGCCGCATGGCCCAACAGGAAAGGCACGCCAAGGTCGCGGTTTTTCAGCTTGTCGTTCTTCCACAGCGGGTTGCCGCTGTTGACGTCGAACGCCGATACCACCGACCAGTCGTCGGGCGCGACCACGGCGCGGTCATCCTGCGCCAGGCCGCTCGTGCTCGAGAACGCCTTTTCCCACACCGCGCGGCCCGAGTTCGCGTCGAAGCAGCCGATCTGGCCTTGAAAAGTCACCGCGCAAGTTTGCGAACCGACCAGCGTGGGCGGACCGGTCACGTCATTGATACGCTCGACCTCCGTCACACCCTTCGGATACGACACCGGCGTCTGCCAGTAATTGTCGCCCGACTGCAGGTTGATCGCGGCGAAAGCGCCGCCGGGGAAGCCGGCCAGCACGGCTGCGTCGCCCGCGAAGGTCATGCCCGACGACACGCGCAGATTGAGCGGCACCGCGCGGTTGCGGTAATTCCACTTCTGTTCGCCGGTTTGCGCGTTGAACGCGACGATCTGCCCGTCGACCGTGCGCACGACGACGAGCCCATTGCCGACGAGCGGCGGCGAGATGATTTCGCCCGGCGCCTTCGCGGTCCACAATTGCTTGCCGTCCGCGCCGAGCACGTAGACATCGCCCTTGAGTCCGCCCACCGCGGTGAGCGTGCCGTCGCTGCCCACACCCGCCGAGAGATCGTCGCGCAGCTTGACGCGCCAGATGTCCTTACCGGTTTGCGCATCGATCTTCGCCACGGAGCCGTTGGCGCCCGCCGCGTACACCGCACCGCCCACCGCGACCGGCGAGAACAGGTAACGGCCCGCCTTGCCGACGCTCGTCTTCCAGACTTGCTGCACGTCGAGCACGGGTTTGAACTCGGTGAGCGGCGTCGGCTCGCGGCGCTCGTCTTTCGTGGATGAGCAAGCCGCCATGACGAGAACGGTCATCGCACAGACAACGGGCACAGCGTAACGTTTCAGCAGATTCATCGGTGGACGAAGCATTCAGGAGATTAATTAAAGGAGACCGGTTGGTCGTTGCATGCGGCGCGCTGCACGCGGCGTTCAGCCGCCCAGCGCGTCCAGCTTGAACTGAATCAACTGACGTGCCGAGCTATCGGTCTTTGACAACGAGTCGAGCGCGAGCTTGTAGGCGGCACGCGCATCGTCGCGCTTGCCTTGCGCCGCGAGCAGGTCACCGCGGCCGTTCGCCACGATGCCCTTGAAGGCGTCGGACTGCGGTTCGGCGAGCAACGCGAGACCCTGGTCGTAAGCCTTCTCGTCGAGCAGGAGCGAAGCGAGACGCAGCTTGGCGATCTGCTTGAACTCCTCGTCCTTCGCATGATCGACTACCCATTGCAGTTGCGCTTTCGCAGCCGCCTGGTCGCCCGCTGCGTACAGTGCCTTGGCGGCGCCCAGCGCGGTCATCTGCGCATACGCGGTACGGCTGAACTTGTCTTCCATGTCGGCGGCGACGCGCGTGATCTTCGCCTTGTCGCCCGACGCCACGGCTTGCTGCACCTGGTCATACAGCACCGCTGCTTCCGCCGCCTGGCGCCGCTGCCAGAAATTCCAGCCGTTCCAGCCGGCTGCGGCAACCAGCGCCACCAGCACGATCCAGGTGGTTGCATTGCCCCACTGCGCCCACCATGCTTTCAGACCTTCAATCGATTCTTGTTCGTCGTGGTAACTCATCGCCCGGCGATTTCCTCTTTCTTGAAACGTGTGCGTGTCGAGCCAGGGCCCAACGACCGCGATCAGTCGTCGCCGTCTTCGGCGGTTGCAACCATCGCATTGATTAGAAATTCGGTCAAGTCTTCGGCCGGCACGTTATGTTGCTCGTTTTTACCGCCGCTAGCATTGGTATCGCGCAGCGGTTTCACGCCGACCGTGCCGTTGGCGATCTCGTCTTCGCCGAGCACTACAGCGAAGGCCGCGCCGCTCGCGTCGGCACGCTTCATCTGCGATTTGAAGCTGGCCGTTTGACCGTCGGCGCTGCAATGCAGGATCACGTCGAGACCCGTATCGCGCAGACGCTCGGCGATGATGAAGGCCTGCTCGCGTGCCGCGTCGCCCTGATGGACCACGTACACGTCGCAACCTTCGTCTTCCGGCACGAGGTCTTCTTCCTTCAGCAATTCGAGAATGCGCTCGATACCCATCGCCCAGCCGCACGCGGCCGTCGCCTTGCCGCCGAGCTGTTCGATCAGCGGATCATAACGGCCGCCCGCCGCCACGGTGCCTTGTGCGCCGAGTTTGTCGGTGACCCATTCGAACACGGTCAGATTGTAATAATCGAGACCGCGCACGAGACGCGGATTGATCGTGAACGGAATGTTGTTCGCCTTCAGAATGCGCTGCAGACCTTCGAAGTGCGCGCGCGATTCCTCGCCGAGAAAATCGATCAGCTTCGGCGCGTTCCGAGCGACTTCCTGCAGGGCCGGATTCTTCGTGTCCAGCACGCGCAGCGGGTTCGTATAGAGACGGCGCTTCGCGTCTTCGTCCAGCACGTTCATGTGCTTTTCGAGGTACGCGATCAATTCAACGCGATGTGCGGCGCGTTCTTCGGCGAGACCCAGCGAATTGATTTCGAGCTTGATGCCCATCAGGCCGAGGTCGTCCCACAGGCGTTGGCACATCATGATGATTTCGGCGTCGGCGTCCGGACCGGCAAAGCCCAAGGCTTCCACGCCTACCTGGTGGAACTGGCGATAGCGGCCGCGCTGCGGACGCTCGTGACGGAACATCGGGCCGATGTACCACAGACGCTTCGGCCCGTCGTACAGCATGTTGTGTTCGATCGCCGCGCGTACGACCGCCGCGGTGTTCTCCGGGCGCATTGTCAGATTTTCGCCGTTCAATGCGTCGGTAAAGCTGTACATCTCTTTTTCGACGATATCGGTCACTTCACCGATACCGCGCTTGAACAACTGCGTATGCTCGATGATCGGGGTACGGATATTCTGATATCCGTACGAACGCAGCAACGATTTGACGGTCGTTTCGAAAAATTCCCACAGCCCGGCTTCCTGCGGAAGGATGTCGTTCATACCCTTCACGCCGGACAGCTTGTCGAGCTTTTTCTTCTGTTCAGTCATCTGTATTCGTTCGACGATGTTTAATTGAGTGCTTCGGCGCGACCTGCTTCCACACGACCGTAGCGGCGCTCGACGTAGTCACTCACGATTTGCTGGAATTCTTGCGCGATGTTCTCGCCGCGCAGCGTCTTGACCTTCTCGCCGTCGATGAACACCGGCGCGGCCGGATTTTCGCCCGACCCCGGCAAACTGATGCCGATGTTCGCCTGCTTCGATTCGCCCGGTCCGTTGACGATGCAGCCCATCACCGCGACGTGCATCTTTTCGACGCCAGGATATTGGTCGCGCCACACCGGCATCTGCGTGCGCAGATAAGTCTGGATTTGCGACGCCAATTCCTGGAACAGCGTGCTCGTGGTCCGGCCGCAACCGGGGCACGCGATCACCATCGGCGTGAACGAACGCAGTCCCATTGTCTGCAAAATTTCCTGGCCGACGATCACTTCGCCCGTGCGCGACGCGCCCGGTTCAGGCGTCAGCGAAATGCGGATCGTGTCGCCGATGCCTTGCTGCAGCAACACGGACAACGCCGCCGTCGACGCCACGATGCCTTTCGAACCCATGCCCGCTTCGGTCAGGCCGAGATGCAATGCGAATTCGCAACGGCGCGCGAGTTCGCGGTACACGGCGATCAGATCCTGCACGCCGCTGACCTTGCACGACAGAATGATCTTGTTGCGCGCGAGACCGAGTTCGACCGCGCGCTCGGCGGAACCGATCGCCGACTGGATCAGCGCTTCGTACATCACGCTCTGCGCTTCCCACGGCGTTGAGCGCGCGGCGTTTTCGTCCATCATCTTCGCGAGCAGGTCCTGATCGAGACTGCCCCAGTTGACGCCGATACGCACCGGCTTGTCGTACTTCACCGCCGCTTCGATCATCTGCGCGAACTGCGTGTCGCGTTTCGCGCCGTGACCGACGTTGCCCGGATTGATACGGTATTTCGACAGCGAGTCCGCGCACGCCGGGTAATCGCGCAGCAGCAAATGACCGTTGTAGTGAAAATCGCCGACGAGCGGCACGGACACGCCCATGCGGTCGAGCTGGTCGCGCACGGCCGGCACGGCCGCGGCTGCTTCCGGCGTGTTCACGGTGATGCGCACCAGTTCGGAACCGGCTTGCGCCAGCTCCTTGATCTGGATCGCGGTGCCGATAGCGTCAGCGGTGTCCGTGTTGGTCATCGACTGGATACGCACCGGCGCATCGCCGCCGATTGTGACGAGCTGGCCGCCCCAACGGACGTCCACCGCGTGCGACTTGCGCCGCGCCGCCTGGCCGCCGAACACCGGCTCGTTCGAAACTATCTTGCTACTGGATTGGGATTGAGCTTCGGATTGCATCGAAAGACCCATTTACGCCGCATGCGCCACGCAAAAGACGTCGCGCCTGAATTGAAAAAGCGCCGCAGGCCTGTTGGCCGCGGCGTATACCGTATCTGTCAAGGCAGCGCGAAACGCGCCACATTTCCCTTGGCCGCCGCGTACTTCGACGGATCGACCGGCTGACCGTCGAGTGTCAACGACTCAAGACCCGCCTTGTTGCCGACCGTGACCTTGAAAGGGGGCACGCCCGTCACTTCCTTCCTGTCGCCCGCGCGCACGATCCCAGAGAATACTTCCTTGCCATCCTGGCCGCGCACGCTGAACCAACTGTCTTGCGTCACGCGCAGCGCGACTAGCGCAGCGCCCGCAGGCACCGCCGCTGCCATCGACGCGTTCGCGACGGCCGCGGCCGGTGCGCTTGCGCTCGGCGCAACCGCCGCTTGAGCCTGCGAAGCCACCTTTGGCGGCGCCGCTGTTGCCGTAACGGGCGGCACGGAAGACGCCGTCGTGCCGGTTGTCAGCGGCGCGGGCATCGGCGTGGCCGACGCAGCGCTCTCCGCCGCGACCTGCGTTTGCGGCGCGGCTGCAGGCTCTTCCGCCGTTGCCTCCGAACCCGCCGGCTGGCCTTGCGCCACCGCGCCCGATGCACCGGTCACGCCACCGGCGGCGCCGTTCGCGCTGGCCTTCAAGCGCGCGAGCCACGCCGACGAATCGCCCCCATTGGTATGCCACATGGCGAGCGCAATTACCGCGACGACCACCGCCGCCACACCCCACAGCCACGAGCGGCTCTTTTGCCCGCCACCGCCGAGCGATAACGACACCCGGCCGCGCGGCAAATCCTTGCCAGACGACGCCGGCATCGACAGATCCGGCGCAGGCACGCCTTTCTCGCGGCGCAAAACCTGCGTAAATGGCGTGGGATCGGCGCCGAGCATCTTCGCGTAGCTGCGCACCACGCCGAGCGCGAAGGTCATATCCGGCAGATGGCTGATGTCACCCGATTCGAGCGCGCGCAGTTTGGCAGCGGACACTTTCAGACGCGCCGATACATCTTCGATCGTCCAGCCTTTCGATTCGCGCAACTGGGTCAAGCGCGCGCCCACCGCCGCCAACGAATCCAGGCCCGGTTGCACCGCAGGCTGTGCCACCGTCCGAGCGACCGGCGCCGGATGGGCTTCGTTCATGTCTGTGTCGTGCGGCTGCGGGTGCTGCGGCTCACTCATCCCAAATCCTTTAGCGTCGATTCTTTTTCACTTGTGCGCCCGGACGGGCTAAAGCCTCTCGCCCGAATCGCAGACCGTTTATAACAAAATGTGCGGCCCCATGTGCCGCTTCCGATCGCTTCTGCAAACTTTCTTTTCAACCGTGACTGACGATCAGGACTTTCGCGCACTCGTGGAACTTTCCACTGAGCGCTGGCGCCTGCCCGCCGACACGATTACACGGCGCGAACCTCGATGACCTTTGCCGCCTTCCCGGTGCGCTCAGCAAGACGCGTGCGATCTTTCACCGCACCGGCCAACTGACCGCAGGCAGCGTCGATATCATCGCCGCGTGTCTTACGCACCGTGGTGACGACGCCCGCGTCCATCAACACTTGTGCAAACCGCTTGATCTGTTCCGGCTTCGAGCGGATGAGGCCCGACTCCGGAAACGGATTGAACGGAATCAGGTTGAATTTGCACGGCACGTCGCGCGTCACGGCCAGCAGTTCGCGCGCTTGCGCCTCGCTGTCGTTCACGCCGTCGAGCATGCAATATTCAAACGTAATGAAATCGCGCGGCGCGACTTTCAGATAGCGCTGGCAAGCCGCCATCAGTTCGCGCAGCGGATACTTCTTGTTGAGCGGCACCAGCATGTCGCGCAGCGGATCGCTAGGCGCATGCAGCGAGACCGCGAGCGCCACCGGCAGATCGGCGCCGAGACGGTCCATCATTGGCACCACGCCCGAGGTCGACAACGTGACGCGCCGACGCGACAGGCCGTATGCGTTGTCGTCGAGCATCAGGCGCATGGCGGGCACCACCGCGTCGTAATTGAGCAACGGCTCGCCCATGCCCATCATCACGACGTTCGTGACGACGCGCTCGCCCTTGCCGTCGCCGCCCGTGGCCCGGCCGCCTGCCGTGCCGCGCGACGCACGCAGCGCAAATTCAGCCATGCGCAACTGGCCGATGATTTCGCCGGTGGTGAGATTGCGGGAGAACCCCTGTTTGCCGGTCGAACAGAAACGGCAATTGACCGCGCACCCCGCTTGCGACGACACGCACAGCGTACCGCGCGTTTCCTCGGGGATGAAAACGGTTTCGACCGCATTGCTGTTGCCGACGTCGATCAGCCACTTGCGTGTGCCGTCGGTCGAAATATGGTCGCTGACGATGCCCGGCATCGAGATCGTGGCGCGCCCCTTGAGCTTTTCGCGCAAGGACTTCGCCAGATCGGTCATGCCGTCGAAATCGGCAGCGTTGTACTGGTGAATCCAGCGCTGCAATTGCTTGGCGCGAAACGGCTTCTCGCCCAGACTGTCGCAATAGGCGACAAGCCCTTGGGCGTCTAGGTCGAGAAGGTTGACGGTGGGACTGCTCGTCATGTCGAATCCTGCCATTTCAGTGCGAGACTGCGTTCATGCAACAAGCTGCATGAACGCAATGCCGTTCGCGCCCATTCCTGCTGCTTTTACCTTACTACTTTGCCAGGCGATTCGTGCGATTAATCCAAACCGGCTGCACGGATCGCACGGCGCAAATCTGCATCAACGCGAATAGACGTTCACTTGCGGGAAGAAGAATGCGATCTCGACCGCAGCCGTTTCAGCGGCGTCCGAACCGTGCACCGCGTTAGCGTCGATGCTGTCGGCGAAGTCAGCACGGATCGTGCCCTTTTCCGCCTTCTTCGGGTCGGTCGCGCCCATCAGATCACGATGCTTCAGGACGGCGTTTTCGCCTTCCAACACTTGCACGACCACCGGACCCGAGATCATGAACTCGACCAGATCCTTGAAGAACGGGCGTGCGGCGTGCACAGCGTAGAACTTCTCCGCGTCGGCGCGCGACAGGTGGACCATGCGCGAAGCCACGATCTTCAGGCCTGCGTTCTCGAAACGGCTGTAAATCTGGCCGATCACGTTCTTGGCCACTGCGTCCGGCTTGATAATCGACAGAGTGCGTTCGATCGCCATAAAAACTCCAAAAAATTAAGAGGTTACAGATTCAAATGAATCCGCTATTGTAGCATGTTCCCATGTATGATTGCGATTGAACCCTTACAGCATTGAAAGGCTTCAAGCAGGAGTTCCGGAATGCTGATAGCGTAGACTTGTTGGAGATTTCGAGGCCATTGAAACTCCTCGCCACCGCGCCAATCTTAGGAATGAACACCGCGCGACCGGCGGCAAAATCCGGCAGGCGCTGCACGATTTCGGTACACCCGCTGTACAACCACTACGCAACACGCTTCTGACGTAAGGAGAGACCATGAACGAACATCCGTATAGCTTTGGCCGCACTGGCGCGGTCAGCACAGTCGAAACGCGTAACCGCGTGCTACGGAACACCTACTGGCTGCTGGCGCTGTCCATGATTCCGACAGTGCTGGGCGCGTGGGTTGGCCTCGCTACCGGTTTCTCGCTGTTCGCCGCCACCAGCCCCGCCATGAGCATGCTGGCGTTCTTCGCGATCGCCTTCGGCTTCATGTTCGCCATCGAGAAGACCAAAGACAGCGCTGTCGGCGTCTTTGTGCTGCTCGGCTTCACGTTCTTCATGGGCCTGATGCTGTCGCGCATCCTCGGCTTCGTGCTCGGTTTCTCGAATGGGCCGTCGCTGATCATGCTCGCCTTTGGTGGCACTGGTGTGATCTTTGCCTCGATGGCAACGATCGCCACGGTCAGCAAGCGCGACTTCTCGGGTCTCGGCAAGTGGCTCTTCATGGGCGTGATCGTGCTGCTGCTCGCTTCGGTCGCGAACGTGTTCCTGCATCTGCCGGCCTTGATGCTGACGGTTTCGGTCATGGCCATCGTGATCTTCTCGGCCTACATGCTGTTCGACGTGCAGCGCGTCGTGAACGGTGGTGAAACGAACTACAT
Organism: Paraburkholderia terricola; assembly: GCF_003330825.1. Lineage (NCBI taxonomy): Bacteria > Pseudomonadati > Pseudomonadota > Betaproteobacteria > Burkholderiales > Burkholderiaceae > Paraburkholderia > Paraburkholderia terricola. The sequence continues at coordinate 1,431,052 of NZ_CP024941.1, read as the reverse complement.
CACCGCTGCGCTCGCGATCTACCTGGATCTTTACAACGTGTTCGTCAACCTGCTGGCGCTGCTTGGTATTTTCGGCGGCAACCGCAACTAAAGATGATTCGAGGCGCGGCGCCCAAAACGCCCGCCTTGGAAAAAAGCCCATAACGAGCGATCGTTATGGGCTTTTTCAATGCAGCGTCCGCACGCGGCTCAGATGCGCGTCACAAACTCAGCCACGCAAAACCTTCGTCCTGCGAAGCCACCACCACTTCGGCGGGCTCCGAGCCCAGCACACCCGCCATCGCGGCTTGTGCCAGTTCCGGTAAGTTGTTTTGCTGGCTCAGATGCGCGGCTACCAGGTGACGCAAGCGCGAACGGTCGAGCGACGCCAGAATTTCCGCCGCCGCGTCGTTGTTCAAATGCCCGTGATTGCCGCCGATGCGCGCCTTCAGCGATTGCGGATAGCGGCTGCCCGCCAGCATTCGCAGATCGTGATTACACTCGAGCACTAGCGCGTCGCAGCCGCTCAGCACCGAACTGATATGCGGCGTCGAAGTGCCGACATCGGTCAGCACGCCGAGCCGGCTGGCGCCGTTCGAGAACACATACTGCAGCGGCTCCCGGGCGTCGTGCGGAACGGTGTAAGGGAGGATCCCGAGGTCGCCGATTGCCACCGCCTCGTCGCCCCACAGCACCTGCAGGTCGACATCGGCTTCGTCCGCGCCCACTGCGCGGGCGGTGCCCCAGCTCATGTACAGCGGAATCGACCACTTGCGCGCCAGTGTCAGCGCGCTGCCGATGTGGTCGCTGTGTTCGTGCGTGATGAGAATGGCGTCGAGGGCCTCAGCGCTCGCGCCGAGCCGCGCCAAACGCCGCTCGACTTCCTTGGCCGAGAAGCCGCAGTCGAGCAACACGCGCGTGGTGGTGGCGCCGCTGCGCGCTTCGACCAGCAACGCATTCCCTTCACTGCCGCTGCCAAGACTCGCGAACCTCACGGCCCGCTTAATTCAGTTGCGCGTGCAGCAGCGTCACGATGCGTTGCGCGTCGGACGAGTTGTCCACTTGTCCGTTCGCGTCCAGCACCGCGACCTGCGTCACGCTGTCGCCCTTGGAGCGCACGTTGACGAGGAATTCCTGACCCGGCTTCTTCGACGAACTGCCGCTGTAGAACAGCTTGCCGAACAGCCCCTCCTTCTTCAGTTCCTGCATCGAATCCGCGTAACGCACGTAGTAGATCCCCTTTGCGCGGTCGCGGTTGTCGACGGTGAAGTTGGTGCGGTCGAGTGCAAGGCCCACGCGCAGCCATGCACGGTCGAACGATTCCTGCAGATCGAGCGTCGACGCGCCCGCGGTCTTGTCGATTTTGGCCGGCGCGGTAGCCGGACGCGCATCGGTCAGCAGTTGCTTCGATTGCGCTTCGGTCAGGCCGAATTTCTGCATCAGCTTGGTGAGGAACAGCGCCTCCAGCGCGGGATCGCGCGGACGCTCTTCCCAGCGCGACGACGTCTTGTCCTGGCCCGTCAGCATTTCTTCCATCGCGCTATGCGTGATCGAGATGTCCGTGGTGTCGGACGCACCGCGCGACACGAGCGTGCGGAAGCTGTCGCGGGTGCCCGACGAATACGCGAAGTCGATGACCTTGCCCACCGTGCGGCGGAACCAGTCGTCCGGAATATTGGCGCGATTTTCAGCCCAGTCGGTCACCAGGATGCCGGTGGCCGGCGCGTCGGTTTTCAGCGCGAAGCCGTTTTCCTGCCAGAACTCCTGCAACTGCGACCACAGTTGTTCCGGCGAGCGGCCGTCGACCACCAGCCAGCGGCGGTCGCCGTCGCGCTCGATGTGCATGCCGAACGGGTCTTGCGCGGTGGGTTGCCCTTCGGTGGCGTTGCCCGCCGCGGTGATCGCGCGTTTCGTGGCACCGCCCAGTGCCAGATTGGCGGGCGGCGCGACATAGCGCTGATCGGTCGGCGTGGTGGTGAGGTCGCCCGGAACGGCGAGCGGCGGCGCGCTGCCCGCGCCCTTGTAGTTGACGCGGTCGGAAGCGAACCAGTCGTTCAGCGTGTCACAGCCGGCGAGCGTCGTGAGGGCAAGCGCCAGCGCCGCCATGCGGGTTGCGTGGAGGGAAAGTGCGGAACGTTTCATGAGGTCCTTCGTGATGCTGGAACGCGGTGCCTGGTTCTGTGTGCCGGGAACGTGGGCTGGATCGACGTCGGTTAAGGGGATGCCGGTGGCAGGCTTTCGTTAGCGCTGATGGGTGCCGCGGTGGGTCCGCTTAGCCCAGCAGGCCCGCTTCGCGCAGCGCGCCGCGCACCGCTTCGTGGTATTGCGCGTCGAGCGGCGTGAGCGGCAGGCGGATTCCGCCCTGCACACGACCCAGTTGCTGCAGCGCCCATTTCGCGGGAATCGGATTCGATTCGATGAACAGGTTCTTATGCAGCGACAGGAGTTTGAGATGAATCTCTCGGGCGGTCCTGGCGTCCGCGGCAAGCGCGGCCTTGCACAGTTCGCTCATCGCGCGCGGCGCGACGTTCGCGGTGACCGAAATATTGCCGTGGCCGCCGAGCAGCATCAACGCGATCGCGGTGGGATCGTCGCCGCTGTAGATGCCGAAGTGCGCGGGCGCCGACTTGATCAGATGCGCGGCGCGATCGATGTTGCCGGTCGCTTCCTTCACGCCGATGATGCCCGGCACCTGCGCGCAACGCAGGATGGTTTCGTTGCTCATGTCCGCAACGGTGCGGCCGGGCACGTTGTACAGGATCACCGGCAGATCGACGGTTTCCGCGATCTTCGTGAAGTGGCGATAGATGCCTTCCTGGGTCGGCTTGTTGTAGTACGGCACGACTTGCAGCGTGGCGTCCGCACCCACTTCCCTCGCCTGCTGCGTGAGTTCGATCGCCTCGGTGGTGGAGTTGCCGCCCGAGCCCGCGATCACCGGAATCCGGCCCGCCGTGTGCTCGACCGCCGTCTTGACCATCAGCACGTGTTCCTCGACCGATAGCGTGGCCGATTCGCCGCTCGTGCCGACCACGACCAGCGCATTCGTGCCCTCCGCGATATGCCAGTCGATCAGTTTGCGAAACGCCGGCAGATCGAGGCTGCCGTCTTCAAGCATGGGAGTGATGATGGCGGGAATGCTGCCGCGAATCCGGACCCCGTCGTTGCTGCCTTGATTGCCGCTCTGGTTGCCGTTAGTCATGAAACGCCATGAATTTGATCAGGTAAACCGCGATTGTAGCGGATTAGCCAGCCAACTCGTAACAAGGCGGGGGTGCCGCCTGCGCGGTGTCGACTGAGCGCTCCGCTTCGAGAATTGCGCAAATCCGCTGGACGTAAGCCGGACGCGGCTGCGCGAGAAAACCATCTTGAAACGCGACCACCCGCAGGCGGCCCCGGACCACATCGAGCAGTTCGCCGGGCGCGAGCAGGAACGCGGGATTAGAGGGCTTGCCGATGCTTTCGTTTCCTTGCGCGAAGGTCTCGTAAACCAGTACGCCGCCGGGCACGAGCAAGTTCAGAAGCTGCGGAAAAAGCGGCCGATGCAGGTAGTTCGTCACGACGACAGCGGCGAACTTCGCGTCGTCCGACAAAGGCCATGCGGCGCCCTCGAGGTCGGCGGCGAACGTCGTGATGAGCGGCTCGTCGCGCATCGTGTCGAGCGCCACTGCGTCGCGGTCGATTGCCGTCACCGGATGACCCCGCGACGCAAAAAAGCGCGCATGCCGCCCGGCTCCCGATGCCACGTCCAGCACGGCGCCGCCCGCCGCGACCAGGTGCGCCCAATGGCGCACCCACTGCGACGGCTCGCCGTTTCCGTGCGATGGCGGCGAGACGGCCGGCGTATTCATCGCTTGCACCCGCCGCTCAGTTGTATGACAGACCCATCGCTTCCCGCACGTCGCGCATCGTTTCGGTGGCGAACTTGCGGGCCTTGTCGCAGCCGTCGGCGACGATCGCGCGCAACAGCGACGGATCGTCCATGTACTTCTGCGCGCGTTCGAGCATGGGCTGCTGTTCGCGCAGGATGCCTTCGATCACCGGCTGCTTGCACTCGAGACAACCGATGCCGGCCGTCCGGCAGCCCTTCTGCACCCACTCGTGCGTGGCTTCGTCCGTGTAGACCTGGTGCAGTTGCCACACCGGGCATTTGTCCGGGTCGCCCGGATCGGTGCGGCGCACGCGCGCCGGGTCGGTCGGCATGGTGCGGACTTTTTTCGTGATCGTTTCCGCGTCTTCGCGCAGGCCGATCGTATTGCCGTATGACTTCGACATTTTCTGGCCGTCGAGACCCGGCATGCGCGACGCCTCCGTGAGCATGGCCTGCGGCTCGACGAGGATGATCTTGCGCGACCCTTCGAGGTAGCCGAACAGCCGCTCGCGGTCGTTCATCGACAGACTCTGCGACTCCTGCAACATCGCGCGCGCCTGTTCGAGCGCTTCGTCGTCGCCTTCCTGCTGGTAGGCATTGCGCAACTCGTGATACAGCTTCGCGCGCTTGCCGCCGAGCTTCTTCGCCGCTTCGCTGGCCTTTTCCTCGAAGCCCGGCTCACGGCCGTACAGGTAGTTGAAACGGCGCGCGATTTCACGCGTCATTTCGACGTGCGGCACCTGATCTTCACCGACCGGCACGAGCGAGCCGCGGTACAGCAGAATGTCCGCCGCCATCAGCACCGGATAGCCGAGGAAGCCGTAAGTGGACAGGTCCTTGTCCTTCAGCTTCTCCATCTGTTCCTTGTAGGTCGGTACGCGTTCGAGCCAGCCGAGCGGCGTGCTCATGCCGAGCAGCAGCGCCAGTTCCGCGTGCTCGGGCACCTTGCTCTGGATGAACAGCGTGGCCTGCGCCGGATCGATGCCGGAGGCAAGCCAGTCGATCAGCACGTCCCAGACGTTCTTTTCGATCACTTCGGGCGTTTCGTAGTGCGTCGTCAGCGCGTGCCAGTCGACCACGCAGAAGAAACACGGGTATTCGGACTGCAGCCGCACCCAGTTTTTCAGCACGCCGTGATAGTGGCCGAGGTGCAGTGACCCGGTGGGCCGCATGCCGGAGAAGATACGGTCTGGGAACATGGTTATTTAAAAAAGCGAAACGAGTGGAGTCAGAATTGCGGTAATCGCAGCGTAGCCGATCGTGACGAGCGGGCTCAACCAGTAACGCGTCAGCGTGCCCGTCATCACCAGCGCCATCACGATGAAAAAACCGTAAGGCTCGAGGCGCGACAGCGCGATCGAGTGCCGCGGCGGCAACAGCGCCATCAGCACGCGGCCGCCGTCGAGCGGCGGCAGCGGAAACAGGTTGAGCACGCCGAGCACGAGGTTCACGCCGACGCCCGCGCCCGCCATGCGCGTGAGAAACGGCTCCTCGACGCTCAGCACCGCGAGCGCGACGCCGAACAGGCCCCAGATCAGCGCCTGCACGAAATTACATCCTGGACCCGCCGCCGCCACCCACAGGCTGCCCCAGCGCGGATTGCGCAAGTTGCCGAAGGCGACCGGCACGGGCTTCGCGTAACCGAACATGAAGGCGCCACTGGTGGCGAAGTACAACAGCAGGGGAATCGCGATCGTGCCGAGCGGGTCGATGTGCCGCATCGGATTGATGGACACGCGGCCGAGCACGTACGCGGTATTGTCGCCGAGCCAGCGCGCGACGTAACCATGCGCGGCTTCGTGCAGCGTGATCGCGAAAATCACCGGCAGCGCGTACACCGCAATGGTCTGTATCAGGGAAGAATCCATATCTCGCTATTGTAACAACGCGGTTGCGTGCGTCTGTCCGCTTTCGTTCATGCCGTTTCTTCGAGACCGAATGGCGCGAGAGAACCGCGCCCGGCTCGCACCAGCACCGGTTCGGCGCCGCTCAGGTCGATCACCGTGGACGGTTCGCACACGCACGGGCCGCCGTCGATTACCAGATCCAGTTGTTTTTCCAGCCGCGCGCGAATGTCCTCCGGGTCGTTCAGCGGCTGCGTTTCGCCCGGCATGATCAGCGTGGAGCCGAGCAGCGGCTGACCGAGCTCCTCGAGAATCGCCAGCGTGATCGCGTGCTCGGGCACCCGCAGGCCGATGGTCTTGCGCGACGGATGCGACAGGCGCCGCGGCACTTCCTTGGTGGCCTGCAAGACGAACACGTAGGGACCCGGCGTCACCGATTTGATCAGCCGGTACTGCCGGTTGTCGACCATCGCGAAATTCGCCAGCTCCGAGAGGTCGCGCACCAGCAGCGACAGCAACTGCTTTTCGTCGAGCCCGCGAATGCGCCGCAGGCGCTCGACCGCGTTCTTGTCGTCGAGATGGCAGGCGAGCGCGTAGCTCGAATCCGTCGGCAACGCGACCACGCCGCCATCGTTGATGATCTGCACGGCCTGCTTGACGAGCCGCGGCTGCGGGTTGTCAGGATGAAGCCGAAAGTATTGGGACATGATGACTAACCATGGCGACAGATGACTGCGAACGGAAACCGGATGCGAAGCAGACAGAGAAGCGGACGAACAAGCGGACGAAAGCACGCGCCAGGGGCGGCCGGCTTTCGCGCGTATCGTGCCGCCGCGGCACGGCGCGCAATCACAGCCAGCGTTCCCAGACGGGCTTGAGATCGGAAGGCAGCGGCGGCAGCGTGCCGAGGTCGACGCGGCCTTCGCCGGGTGCGTGGAAATCGGAGCCGCGCGACGCCTCAAAGCCGAAACGGCGCGCGACATCCGCATATTCGCGGTATTGATCGGGCGTATGACTGCCCGTCACCACCTCGATCGCCTTGCCGCCCAGATCGATGAATTCGGCGAAAAACGCGTCGAATTCGACCGGCGAATAGTCGTAGCGGCCCGGGTGCGCAATGACCGCCTCGCCGCCCGCGGCCCGAATCCAGCCCACCGCGTCGGCCAGTTTGGCCCAGCGATGCGGCACATAGCCGGGCTTGCCGTCGCCGAGAATACGGGTGAACACGTCTTGCGTGGAACTGGCGTAGCCGTTTTCGACCATGAAGCGCGCGAAATGCGTGCGCGAAATCATGTCCGGATTCGACACGTACTTGAGCGCGCCCTGGTAGGCGTCGGGTATGCCGAGCGTGGCCAACTGTTCGCCGATCGCCTCGGCACGCGCGGCGCGGCCGTTGCGGGTGCGCGCGAGACCGTCGATCAGAACCGAACTGGTGGGATCGATGCCGAGCCCCACGATATGCACCGTGCGCGAGGCCCACGTAACCGAAATTTCCACACCGCTCAGGTAGCCCATGCCGAGCGCTTCCGCCGCGCTGCGCGCCTCTTGCTGGCCGCCCAGTTCGTCGTGGTCGGTCAAGGCCCACAGCGTCACACCGCCCGCGTGCGCGCGGCGCGCGACGTCGGCCGGCGCGAACTGGCCGTCGGAGACAGTGGAATGGCAGTGGAGGTCGGCGTTCATCAGTGTCTTGAAAAAGTTCAGCGCTCATTTTACTGCAACGCAGTAAGTGAACGCGGAGCTATCTCGCGCCACCGTGCCTCATCCCCCGGATTTTTGGAGGCGTCTACGCGCAAAACCCTTCGATCAGCGCAGCCACCTGCTCCGGCTGGTCGTGATGCACCATGTGCCCCGCTTCGTCGATGATCTTCTCGCGCCAGTCCGGGAAAGCCTGAAAACGCGCCTTGAACTCGTCGAGCGGAATGTCGCCGGCGATCTGCGCGAGCGTTGGCGAATTGGCGGCTTCAACGTGCAGCACTTTGGCGCTGACCTTGCGCCAGATGGCCATGACTTCGTCGAGGCGGTACAGCGTCGGACCGCGCAGCTTGTGCGCCGGATCGGCGAGCAGCATGAAGCGCCCTTCGGCGTCCGGCTTCGACCAGTGCTGCGCGAGAAACCGCGCGCGCCGCGGATCGAGCCGCGGGTTGGTCTTGATCAGCCGCCCGGCGACCTCGTCGAGCGACGCATAGCGCTTCAAATGCGGCGGATCGTGCAACTCGTCGAGCCAGTGACGCAGCCGGCCAGGCGCTTGCGCCGGGTGCGACGGTGCGAGGCCGAAGCCTTCGAGGTCGATCACGCGCCGCACCCGCTCCGGCCGCACGCCCGCATAGATGCACGCGATGTTCGCGCCCATGCTGTGGCCGACCAGATTCACTTCGCCGGTTGGCGCATAGTGGTCGAGCAATGCGTCCAGATCGGCGAGATAGTCCGGAATCCAGTAGTTGCCGCCGCCATGCTCCGCCACCGGCCAGTCGGACAGGCCGAAGCCGCGCATGTCCGGCGCGATCACCTGCCAGTCGCCGCCGAGCGCATCGACGACGAACTGGAAGGACGCCGCCACGTCCATCCAGCCGTGCAGCATGAACAGCATGGGCGCACGCGGACTGCCCCAGCGCCGCACATGCAGACGGATGCCGTGCACGGCGATGAATTCGGATTGGGAGAGAGTCATGAACGGCGCACCCGGAAAAGAATGGTCGTTCGATTATAGCGAGATAGCCGGCGCGGCGTCGGCCGATTGGGGAACGGGTCGCTCCGTCAGTCGTCCTCTGCGGGCGCAACAGGCGCGGGAGCGTCGAGGCCCGCCAGCGCGGCGAGTTCCGCTTCATCGAAACCCGCGTCGCGGCGCGCCTCGAAATTGAACGGGCCACGTAGTTTCGGTGCGTGATACTGGTCGGCGAGACGCGTGTAAGTCGCGTGCGGATCCCGGCCACCCTCGTCGCACAAGTAACGGAACCAGCGATTGCCGATCAGTACGTGGCCGATTTCGTCGCGCAGGATCACGTCGAGAATCGCCGCGGACGCCTGATCGCCCGCTTGTTGCAGCCGCGCGCGGATCGGCGGCGAGGCGTCGAGGCCGCGCGCTTCCAGCGTGCGCGGCACCAGCGCCATGCGCGCCAGCACGTCGCCACGCGTGCGCTCGCACATGTCCCACAGGCCGTCGTGCGCGGGAAAATCGCCGTAGACGTGGTCGTATTCCGCGAGGCGCGCGGCGAGCAGCGAGAAGTGATACGCCTCCTCTGCGGCAACCTTGAGCCAGTCCGCGTAGAAGTCGACGGGCATGCCCGTGAAGCGCCACACGGCGTCGAGCGCGAGGTTGATCGCGTTGAATTCGATGTGCGCGAGCGCGTGCAGCAGAACGGCGCGCCCTTGCGGCGATTGCATGCTGCGTCGCCCCAGCTTGCGCGGCTCGACCAGTTCGGGCCGCTCCGGACGGCCCGGCAGGCCGGCCGGCTCTTCGAGTTCGAGGTCCGGCGAGCATGCCAGGCTGCCGTCGAGCACGGCGGCGTACAGCGCACGGGTGGCGGCCGTCTTCGCGACCGGATCGGTTTCGCGCAATGCGGCGAGCGCGGCCGTGCGTGCGCATCGAGCCCGGTTCGCGGCGTTGGAGGCGAGCGGCATGGAGGAAGCGGACGGAGCGGCGCGAATCATGGCAAGCGGATCGGCAAAGGGAACGGCAGTTGGACTGCGGTTGGAGAGGATGACAGCGGGACCAGGAAAGGAGCGAAGGAAAGCCAAATCCGGCATCCAAGGCGAGGTCCAAAACGCTGTTCACGGACACAACCGGCGACACGCGTAACAATGGCGCACAACAGGAAGACACGGCCTGTGACCCTCGCACTTCCCTGCCCGCCTCGCCAGGCACCCGAATCACACAACCGTTTACAATACTCGATTCGACCATCCGACGCGCTCGTTGCGCTGGCGACACGCGCCGATTCAGGCAGTTTTCAGCCCGCCGCACCGCGCATGGCGACCGATCAAGAGGAGACACTGTGACGATTTACAAGCTTGGCGAAGCCGCCCCGACCATCCACGAAAGCGTGTTCGTCGCGGATTCGGCGAACATCATCGGCAACGTGACGCTCGGGGAAAATTCGAGCGTGTGGTTCGGCGCGACGATTCGCGGCGACAACGAGCCGATCACCATCGGCGCGGGCAGCAACGTGCAGGAAAACGCGGTGCTGCACACCGACCCCGGCTTTCCGCTGAAGATCGAGGCGAACGTGACCGTCGGCCACCAGGTCATGCTGCATGGCTGCACGATCAAGGAAGGCTCGCTGATCGGAATTCAGGCGGTGGTCTTGAATGGCGCGGTGATCGGCCGCAACTGTCTGGTCGGAGCGGGCGCCATCGTCACGGAAGGCAAGGTGTTTCCCGACAATTCGCTGATTCTCGGCGCGCCCGCCAAAGTGGTGCGCGAGCTGAGCGAGACGGATATCGCCAATATGCAGCGCGGCACGGCAAGCTATGCCGAACGCCGCGAGTATTTCAAGGCGCAGCTCGTGCGTATCGGCTAAACAGCCGGAGCGCGGGCGCGCACGGCGCGGCATCAGGCCGCGTCATTCGACCGAGGAAAAGTTGTGAGCGACCAGTTGCAAAAATTCATGTTCAGCGCGGCGCCGGTGCGCGGCGAGATCGTTTCGCTGCGCAATACGTGGCAGGAAGTGCTGACGCGGCGTGAGTACCCGGCGCCCGTGCGGACGATTCTCGGCGAGATGATGGCCGCGTGCGCGCTGCTGTCGGCGAATCTGAAGTTCGACGGCACGCTCATCATGCAGATTTTCGGCGACGGCCCGGCCAGAATGCTGGTGGTGCAGTGCAGTTCCGATCTGTCGATGCGCGCCACCGCGAAGCTGTCCGGCGAAGCGGGCAACGCGATCGGCGACGCCACGTCGCTGATCGAACTGGTCAACGCGGGCGGCCACGGCCGCTGCGTGATTACGTTGGACCCGCGCGACAAGCAGCCGGGCCAGCAGCCGTATCAAAGCATCGTGCCGCTGTCGGGCGTGGACGGACCGCTTAAGTCGATGGCCGAAGTGCTCGAACATTACATGCATCACTCGGAACAGCTCGACACGCGCCTGTGGCTCGCCGCGAACACCGAGCGCGCGGTCGGCATGCTGCTGCAAAAGCTGCCGGGCGACGGCGGCATCGTTCCGCATCCGGGCGAACTGGACGCCGATACGTGGGAACGCGTCTGCACGCTGGGCGGCACGCTGTCGCAAGACGAGCTGCTGAAGGAAGAGCCGGAAACGGTGTTCCGCCGCCTCTTCTGGCAGGAAAACGTCCAGCATTTCGAGCCGGCCACGGCGCGCTTCGAGTGCACCTGTTCGCGTGAAAAAGTCGGCGCGATGCTCAAGATGCTGGGCCGCGAGGAAGTGGATGGCGTGATCGAAGAGCGCGGTCATGTGGAGATCCATTGCGAATTCTGCAACCAGCGCTACGAATTCGACCCGGTCGACGTGGCGCAACTTTTCGTCGCGAATGCCCTCTCACAAGGGGTGACGCCGGCCACCGAACAACGGCATTGAACGCCCGCCGGCGCGGGCGTGATGCCCGCCCCACGCCAACGCGTGTCACTTGTCCACGGCAGCAAACTACCGCGCCGTCCGCTGTCTTTTCAAGGCTCGGACGGCGCGGTATCTTTGATCATTGCGTCGTGTCATTGGCGGCCACGCCCGCATATCTTGCTTAGGCATCCGACCGGCGGAGATCGAACATGAACCACCTCACTTCGTTGATACGTTCGGCGCGCACCTGTGCCGTATTGGCCGTCATTGGCGGCAGCGTTGCGCTAGCCGGCTGCGTGATGGACCCACCGGGCCCGTCGCCGATTTATAGCCGCTTGCCCGCCAACCAGTCAGGCATGGGCAACAACGCCCAGCCGCTTACGCAGGAAGAGCGTCAACGCTATGACGCCATCGATCAACAGGTGATGGCCGAGCAGAACCAGGCCATTGCCGCGGAAAACGCCGCGCAGGTGTGGTCGCGTTATTACTCGCCGCCCGTCAGCGTGTACGGCAGCTATTACGGCGGTGGTTGGGGGCACGGCTGGGGAACGGGTCTCGGCGTCGGCTACGGGCCGTACTGGGGCTGGTAAGACGAGTCAATGCAACGAGTCAATGCGCGGGTGCGTTGCGGGCAGGTTCAAGTAACGACGGCTCGATACGACGACTGAGCGCGACAACCCGGTGCCACGGCTCAGTGCGGGGCCGTCTTCTCTTTCGCGGTCTTGCTCCCGCGCTTTCTATCCGGCCTGGCGCGAGATTCCGGATTGGGCACCATATGCAGCGGTGCGCTCGACATCTCACCACGCGTGGAAGTCGTCACTGAAGGTGTGTTCGCGGTCGGCAACGGCGCATTCGGCGAGACGAACTGCACGAACACCTCGCTGTCCTTGACCATGCCCATTTCGTAGCGCGCCCGCTCTTCCACCGCGGCCGTGCCGTTCTGCAAATCTTGCACTTCTCCCTGAATACGCTCGTTGCGCAGCTTCGCATCGACGTTCTTCTGCTGTTGCTGCGCCAGTTGCTGCTGCAACTCGTGCACGCGCAACCAGCCGCCGTGCCCCCACCAGAGCGGGTACTGGATCAATACCAGTAGAACGATCAGGACAGCAGTGACAAGCCGCATGAAGTAAGCACAATAAATACGCGCCGCCCTGCGCTATACGCAGGGCGGCGAGGTCAATCAGGAACGAAGGATAACCGGCTCATCGGTTAGCGCAATCAGTTTGGCTACCTGCAGTCATTTAGCGCAGATTGTAGAACGCCGACTTGCCCGGATAGCTGGCGATATCGCCGAGGTCTTCTTCGATACGCAGCAACTGGTTGTACTTCGAGATACGGTCCGAGCGCGACAGCGAACCGGTCTTGATCTGGCCGGCATTCAGGCCGACTGCGATATCCGCGATGGTCGAATCTTCGGTTTCGCCCGAACGGTGCGAGATCACGGCCGTGTAGCCTGCGCGCTTCGCCATTTCGATCGCCGCGAACGTTTCCGTGAGCGTGCCGATCTGGTTGATCTTGATCAGGATCGAGTTGGCGATGCCCTTCTCGATGCCTTCCTTCAGGATGCGCGTGTTGGTGACGAACAGGTCGTCGCCCACCAGTTGGATCTTCTTGCCGAGCTTGTCGGTCAGCAGCTTCCAGCCGGCCCAGTCGCTTTCGTGCATGCCGTCTTCGATCGACACGATCGGGAATTTGTCCGCGAGCGTGGCGAGGTAGTCGGTGAATTCCGCCGACGACAGTTGCAGGCCTTCGCCGGCCAACTGGTACTTGCCGTCGTGATAGAACTCGCTTGCCGCGCAGTCGAGCGCGAGCAGCACGTCTTCGCCGGCACGGTAGCCCGCTTTCTCGATAGCTTGCAGGATGGTGGACAGGCATTCGTCGTTGCTGCCGAAGTTCGGCGCGAAGCCGCCTTCATCGCCGACTGCCGTGCTCATGCCGCGGTCGCTCAGGATCTTCTTCAGTGCGTGGAACACTTCGGCGCCACAGCGCAGCGCTTCGCGGAAAGTCGGCTGGCTGACCGGCACGATCATGAATTCCTGGATGTCCAGGCTGTTGTTCGCGTGCGCGCCGCCGTTGACGATGTTCATCATCGGCACCGGCAGTTGCATCGCGCCCGAACCGCCGAAGTAGCGGTACAGCGGCAGGCCGGCTTCTTCAGCGGCGGCCTTCGCGACGGCCATCGAAACGGCCAGCATCGCGTTCGCGCCGAGGCGCGATTTGTTGTCCGTGCCGTCGAGTTCCAGCAGGGTCTTGTCGAGGAAAGCCTGCTCGGAAGCGTCGAGGCCCATGATCGCTTCGGAGATTTCGGTGTTGATGTGCTCGACGGCCTTCAGCACGCCCTTGCCGCTGTAACGGCCGGTTTCGCCGTCGCGCAGTTCGATGGCTTCACGCGAACCCGTGGAAGCGCCCGACGGCACCGCGGCGCGGCCCATCGTGCCCGACTCGAGCAGCACGTCGCATTCGACGGTGGGGTTGCCTCGCGAATCGAGAATCTCTCGACCGATGATATCTACGATAGCACTCATGGTTTCCTCAAGAAATGACGTTGAATTCTTTACTGTGACACTGTATCTGGCGCAGGCCGGTCTCCCCGGCAGACAACTCGCGCACCGATACGTTCGACGACCATTGCGTGCATGTGCCGCGTGCCGACGGGCAGATCATGCACGCGAGGCATGACACGCCGCGCATGCTGAATCAGTTGAAATCGCTTTCGAGGAACGGCGCGCGCTTGACGGCCTGGTCGAGCGTGACAAGCGTTTCCAGCAATTCGGCCATGCGGTGCAGCGGCACGGCGTTCGGGCCGTCCGATTTGGCTTCCGAAGGCTTGGGATGCGTCTCCATGAAGAGCCCCGACACGCCCACCGCCACCGCGGCACGCGCCAGCACCGGCACGAATTCGCGCTGACCGCCCGAGCTCGTGCCCTGCCCGCCCGGCAATTGCACCGAGTGGGTGGCGTCGAACACGATCGGCGCGTTGGTTTCGCGCATGATCGCGAGCGAGCGCATGTCCGACACCAGATTGTTATAGCCGAACGACACGCCGCGTTCGCACGCCATGAAGCGGTCTTCGGAGAGGCCCGCTTCACGCGCCGCGTCGCGCGCCTTGTCGATCACGTTCTTCATGTCGTGCGGCGCGAGGAACTGGCCTTTCTTGATGTTGACCGGTTTGCCCGAGCGCGCGCAAGCATGGATGAAGTCCGTTTGACGGCACAGAAAAGCCGGCGTTTGCAACACATCGACCACCGACGCGACCTGCTCGATCTCGTGCTCGGCGTGAACGTCGGTGAGCACGGGCAGACCAAGCTGGCGCTTCACTTCGGACAGGATACGCAGGCCTTCGTCCATGCCCAAGCCGCGGAACGACTTGCCGCTGCTGCGATTGGCCTTGTCGTACGACGATTTGTAGATGAACGGAATGTTCAGCTTCGCGCAGATTTCCTTGAGGCGGCCGGCCGTGTCGATCGTCATCTGTTCGGATTCGACGACACAGGTGCCCGCGATCAGGAAAAACGGCTTGTCGAGCCCAATTTCGAAATCGCCCAGTTTCATGCTTGCTCTCCGACTTCCTTTTCCACGCGCGACTGCTGATGCGCGAGCGCCGCTTCCACGAACGACTTGAAGAGCGGATGGCCGTCACGCGGCGTGGAGGTGAATTCCGGGTGGAACTGCACGCCGACGAACCACGGGTGCATGCCGCGCGGCAATTCCATCATTTCCGGCAGATCTTCACTCGGCGTGCGGGCGCTGATAACAAGGCCGCCGGCTTCGAGCTGGGGCACGAAGCGGTTATTGACCTCGTAGCGATGCCGGTGACGCTCGTTCACGTCCTTGCCGTAGATCTCTTCGGCCATCGTGCCGGGCTTGATCGGGCAACGTTGCGAACCGAGGCGCATCGTGCCGCCCAGGTCCGATTCCTCGGTACGCTTTTCGACGCGGCCTTCGCGGTCGTACCACTCGGTGATCAGCGCGACCACGCGGTTTTCGGTTTCCTGGTCGAACTCGGTGCTGTTCGCACCCTTCAGACCCACCACGTCGCGGGCGAATTCGATCACGGCCAGTTGCATGCCGAGGCAGATGCCGAGATACGGCACCTTGGCTTCGCGCGCATAGCGGATCGCGGCGATCTTGCCCTCGGTGCCGCGACGGCCGAAGCCGCCCGGCACGAGCACCGCGTCGAGATGCCTGAGGCTTTCGACGCCCTTCGTCTCGATCTCTTCCGAATCGATGTATTCGATGTTCACGCGGGTCGCCGTATGCATCGACGCATGGCGCAGCGCTTCGATCAGCGACTTGTACGACTCGGTCAGATCGACGTACTTACCGACCATGCCGATCGTGACTTCGTGCTGCGGATTCTCGAGCTTCTCGACGAGCCTCGACCACATGGACAGATCGGCCGGCTTCGGCGTGAGCTTGAGTTCCTCGCAGATGATCGCGTCCAGACCCTGGTCGTGCAGCATCTGCGGAATCTTGTAGATGCTGTCCGCATCCCACACGGAAATCACCGCGTCTTCGGGCACGTTCGAGAACATCGAGATCTTCGCGCGTTCGTCGTCCGGAATGCGGCGGTCGGCGCGGCACAGCAGCACGTGCGGCGAGATGCCGATTTCACGCAGC
This sequence comes from Paraburkholderia terricola, assembly GCF_003330825.1. Taxonomy (NCBI): domain Bacteria; kingdom Pseudomonadati; phylum Pseudomonadota; class Betaproteobacteria; order Burkholderiales; family Burkholderiaceae; genus Paraburkholderia; species Paraburkholderia terricola. The sequence continues at coordinate 1,415,231 of NZ_CP024941.1, read as the reverse complement.
TTCTGCACGCTGTGTTGCGTGGGCTTGGTTTTCAGTTCGCCGGCGGTGGCGACCCACGGCACCAGCGTGAGGTGCACGAAGCACGCGCTGTTGCGGCCCATGCGCAGGCTCATTTGACGCGCGGCCTCGAGGAACGGCAGCGATTCGATGTCGCCCACGGTGCCGCCCACTTCGACGATCGCGACGTCCGGCTCACCGCACGTCGCGGAAGCCGCGCCGCGTTCGATGAACGCCTGGATTTCATTCGTGATGTGCGGGATGACCTGCACCGTCTTGCCGAGATAATCGCCGCGGCGTTCCTTGCGGATCACCGATTCGTAGATCTGGCCCGTGGTGAAGTTGTTGGCCTTGCGCATCTTCGTGCTGATGAAGCGCTCATAGTGGCCGAGGTCGAGGTCGGTCTCCGCTCCGTCTTCCGTCACGAACACTTCGCCGTGCTGAAACGGGCTCATCGTGCCGGGGTCGACGTTGATGTAGGGATCGAGCTTGAGGAGGGTGACTTTGAGACCGCGCGATTCGAGGATCGCGGCGAGGGAAGCGGCGGCAATACCCTTGCCGAGGGAAGATACTACGCCGCCGGTGACGAAAACATATTTGGTCATCGCTGGATGCTCGCGGGAAAAACGGATTATACCGTAAAGCAGGGCCCCAACCCCAGCAAAATCCGAGCGGCCTGCACGACCAGGGAGGCCGCGGCGGCGGCAATCGGCGCGCGCCGATCTTGCACCGTTTCACGGCGATATGAAGCGCGAGGCGCGTTGGGCTCGTCAGTCGCGGAGCTAACCTCACTATCATCGCCCGGCATCGCAACGGTATCTCCATGCGCCGGCCAACCCGCCTACAGCGTCAAATCACCGCTCCAGCTCACGCAACATTCGCTGCACCGCGCGCGCGGTTTCGATCGGCTTTTCCATCGGATAGAGATGGCTGCCCTCGATCCATTCCAGATGACTGCCGGTCGCGCGGCGGGTTGCATCGAGACCGGCCTGGCGGATTTCCTTCGAACGCGTGCCGGCGATGAACCCCACCGGCACCGGCGCGCCGCGCGCGAGCCGCGCGCCGAGCGTGTGCGGCAAGGTCCGGTAGATCTGATACTCGGTGCGGCGGTCGAACGCCAGCGAACGCGAGCCGTCCGGCGAGGTTTGCGGAATGCCGAAGTCGATGTAATCGGACAGCATGCGCTCGTCCCAACGCGCGAATGCCGGCTTCGAATGGAAGTGCCGCCACGCTTCGTCGCGGCTCGCCCAATGCGTGCGGCGCGCGCGGGTGGCGGCCGCGGGCGACAGGCGCTCGTCGAGCCCGGTCCATTGCGACACGCGCAGCATGCTGCTGCGCCAGCCGGCGATCACCGGCGAATCCAGCATCACCACGCCCCTCACCCACTGCGGCTTCTTGAGCGCGGCCATCAACGACAGATAGCCGCCGAGCGAATGCCCCACCAGCCACACCGGTTGCTCGTACGAACGGCCGATGTCGTCGAGCAGCTGCTCGACCAGATGCGGCCAGTCCTGAGTCACCGGATAGCGGGTGTCGTGGCCGATGCGCTCGATCGAGCGCAGTTCGTAGTCGTCGGCGAGTTCGGCGAAGATCGTCCGGTAGGTCGACGCCGGAAAGCCATTCGCATGCGAGAAGTGAATGATGTTTTTCAACTGTGGCTCTCTCCGTTCTGTTTTCGCGCGCGGGCTTCTTGGGGCTTGCGGCCTGGCGGCATGTTTGTTCTGTGTTTGTTCGCGTTGCTCCCGCGCCTTTTCTCTTTCGTGCGGCCGGCGATCCGTCAGCGATCCATCCAGTAGCGGCGCTGCGTGTCGCGATAGCGCTCGAGCGTCAACGCGGCGCCGCTCATCGGCGCGCCGGCTTCGGCTCCGGCGTCCGGCGCGCGATCCGGGTTGACCTCGACCCGCACCGCGCCGTCCGTATCGCTGCGCCCCAGCTCGATGCGCCGCGCCTTGTAGCGCTCGAACACACCCACGTTCGGATGATGAAAACGGTTGCGATAGCCTACCTGAAATAGCGCGATGAGCGGATCGATAGAGTCGAGGAACGGCTCAGTCGACGAGGTCTTGCTGCCGTGATGCGGCACCACCAGCACCTGCGCACGCAGCGCCCCGCGATCGCGCGCGAGCAGGACGCGTTCGCCCGGCGCCTCGATATCCGCGGCCAGCAGCGCCGCCATGCGCGACTGGTCCGTTTGCACCGGCCCGGCTGACGAGCCCGCTTCGGCCAGCGCGGTCCTCACGCGCAGCACGCAGGAATGCGCGTTCGGTTTGCCTTGCAGCGGCCCGGCATCCGGCCAGAGCATCGCGAACTCGACGCCGTCCCACTGCCAGCGCTGCCCCGCCGCGCAACCCAGCGTCTCGGCGCCGCGTTCTCGCGCGTTCGACCACAGCGGATTCTCCGGCGCCAACGCGGCCACCATCTGACGCACCTCGATCGCGTCCAGCACCGCAGGCGCGCCGCCCGAATGATCCGAATCGGCGTGACTGACGATCAGCGTGTCGAGCGCCGTCACGCCATGCGCCTGCAGGAACGGCACGACGACGCGCTCGCCCGCGTGAGTCGATTCCGGACCGGGGCCCGCATCGAACAGCAGCGTGTGATGCGCCGTCTCGATCAGCACCGAGCTACCCTGCCCGACATCCAGCGCGGTCAGACGGAAGCTGCCGTGCGGCGGCCCCGACGGCGCCGGCAGCACGAGCGGCAGCCAGGTGAGCGGAGCGGCCCAGCGCAGCGGCCAGCCGCGCGGCGCCAGGCACCAGAGCACGCCGAGCGCCGCCGCGCCCAGCGCCCACGCGTCCGGTTGCGGCAGCCGCCACAGTGTCCAGGCAGGGCCGGACAGCATCCGCAAACCCGCGGCCAGCGGATCGAGCAACGCGTGCGCGGCGCCGAACGCGTAGGCGTCGAACGGTGCGGGCAGCGCGATGCCGGCCAGAACAACCGGCGTGACGAGCAGGCTCATCCACGGAATCGCGAAGGCGTTCGCGAGCGGACCGATCAGCGGAATCTGCGAAAACCAGTAGACCGTGAGCGGCGCGAGCGCGATCGTCACCGCGAACTGAACATGGGCGGCGTCGCGCAGCCGTTCGCCGCAAGCGCGAATCCAGCGGCGCAGGCCGATGCGCAGACGCGCGCACCGGGTCGCCGCCTCGCCGCCCTCGCGCTCTTCGTCGCGGCGTTGCTCGTGATCCCGCACGCGGGGCCGGCCCGACATCGCGAACAGAATCGCCGCCACGGCGCAGAACGACAACCAGAACCCCGCCGACACCACCGCCCACGGATCGACCAGCAGCACCAGCCCTAGCGCCCACGCCAGCACCATCGAACGCGCGAGGTTGCGGCCGCTGACAAACGCGAGCGCGACGACACTCGCCATCCACAGCGCGCGCTGCGCCGGCACGTTGAAGCCGGCCAGCGCCGCGTGCAGCGCGGCGAACATGGCGCCGCCCGTCACCGCGACGACCTGCGCGGGCAGATACAACGGCCAGTTGCGGCCGATGAACCCCGAGCGCCGCCACAACGCGCCCGTCAGCCAGCCCGTCAGACCCGCGACGATACCGATGTGCAAACCCGAGATCGCCACCAGATGACTCGTGCCGGTGCCGCGCATCAGCAGCCAGTCGACGTCGCTGATCTCGTCCTGTGCGCCGACGGCGAGCGCCACCACGATGCCGCGATGCGGCGCGTCGGCGAGCACGGTGTCGATGCGCGCCCGCAACGCGGCGCGCCAGCGGTCGACGGTCACGCTCACGCCGCGCGCATGGCCCGGCAAGCGCATGGCATGCGCGGGTGCGCTCACATAGCCGGTGGCGCGCACGTTGCGCGCAAGCAGGTTCGCTTCGGCATCGCGCACGCCGAAGTTCGCGTTGCCGTGCGGCCGTTTGAGCCGCACCGTCAAGCGCCAGCGCTCGCCCGGCTCGAGTAAAGGCGCCGGCGCATCGTCGGCGATCCACGACAGTTGAATCACGCGCGGGAAAGCGGCGATAGGCGCATCGGCCGATTCGACCTGGAACAGGAAGCGCGCGCCTTTCTCGCCGCGCGACGGCAAACCCTTGATCGTGCCGATCACGTCGATATGGCGGCCTTCCCAGGCGACCGGCAAGCTCACCGCGAGCCGTGCTTCCGCGCGCCAGGCCGCGTAGCCGAAGCCCGAGCAGAAGGCGGCACACCACAGGCCGCTCCAGCCGATGAACGAACGAATGCGTGCGCTGAACCGCAGCGGGCGCCCGAGCGTAGACGCAGACGCAGCCGTGTTGGCAGCGGTGGCTGTGTTTACAGCCGTGGGCGCATGGATTGCCGTGGCTGCATTCGTAGCCGTAGGCGCATTCGTAGCCGTAGCCACATGCGGGGCCGACGCTGCATTCGTAGCCGTGAACACATGCGTAGCCGAGGCCGCATTCGTAGTCGTGGACACATGCGCAGTCGCGACCGCATTCGTAGTCGTGGACACATCCGCAGTCCCGACCGCATTCGTAGTCGTGGCCACATCCGCAGTCGTGACCACGTTCGTAGCCGCGACCACATCCACACCCATTCCCGCACCCCCACCCACGGCCCTTGCCGCAATCAAACCGTCATGCGCAACACCAGCCTCCTCGCCGCGCGCCCCGCCCGACGACCCACCCCGCCATCCCCAAGCCGCCACTACTAGCGCGCCGCCGCCGAGCAACGCGAGCATCCACCACTCGTGCCAATCCGGCAACGCGGCCTGCCGCTGCAACCCCATCACGCCCAACGCAAACCCGCACCACCATGCCCGCATTCGCCCTCCGCCAACCGGCGCCGGACGACGACGCGACGCTCGGCGCGCAAGCGTCGACGAGCCCGCCGGGCGTGAGCGGCGCCCGGCGCGAATCACTCAAACCATCGAGTTCGATTATGCAGAGGAAAGCGCGAGCCGCGGCAGTGCGGCGAGCGCGTTAGCCGTTGTGCCTAGGGCGGCTTCGTCCGCGCTCATGCCGCGCAGTTGCGCGAGGCCCGCGCCGATGCCCGGAATCTGCTCCGGCGTGTTGCGCTGCTTGTACATCCAGGAAGGCGCGATGTCCGGCGCGTCGGTCTCGACGACCAGCGCGTCGAACGGCAATTGCTCGGCGAGGCGGCGAATCTGCCGCGCCCGCTCGAAAGTCAGATTGCCGCCGAAGCCGAGATGCATGCCCTGGTCGATATACGCCTGAGCCTGCTGAAAACTGCCGTTGAACGCATGCGCGATGCCGCGGTGAACCTGATGCCGCCGCAGTCCCTTGATCACCTGGTCCTGTGACTTACGCACGTGGCAGATCACCGGCAGATCGAATTCGCGCGCGAGTTGCAGTTGGCCGTTATAGAAGAATTGCTGGCGCGCGTCGTCGAGACCCTCGACGAAATAATCCAGGCCGATCTCGCCGATGCCGACGAAGCGCGGGTCGTCGAGACTCGCCTCGATTTCCATGCGCAGCAGTTCGAGATCGCGCTCCTGCGCGGACGGCGTGAAAAGCGGATGAATGCCGAGCGCGTAGGCGCCGCCGTCGACCCGGTGCGCCAGTTCACGCACCGTCGCGAAGTTCTCGCGGCCGATCGCCGGAATCACGATGCGCCCCACACCCGCATCGCGCGCCGCCGCCGCGACCTGGTCGCGGTCGGCGTCGAATTCGGAAGCGTCGAGATGGCAGTGCGTATCGATCCACATGGCGTGCCTTGCTAGTGGTGGGGTATCAGCTCACGTTGCGCGGGGCATCGATCCCCGCATCGATCCCATCATCGATCAGCGCCTTCACGGCGATCACACCGGCACCGGCGGCTCTTCGTGAAGGACGCCGTCGCGCAGGCGCATGATGCGGTCGCAACGTCCGGCCAATTCGGGATCATGCGTGACGATCACGAAACTGGTGTCGAGCGTTTGCGACAGTTCGAGCATCAGGTTGAACACGATGTCGGCGGTGCTGCCGTCGAGATTGCCGGTCGGCTCGTCCGCCAGCACGCACGCGGGCTTCGTGACCAGCGCGCGCGCGATCGCCACCCGCTGGCGCTCGCCGCCCGACAGCTCGCCCGGACGATGCTTCGCGCGATGCCCCATGCCGACGCGCTCCAGCACCGTGAGCGCTTCGCGGCGCGACGCCTCGGTGGTCATGCGGCGAATCCGCAGCGGCATCGCGACGTTGTCGAGCGCGGAAAACTCCGGCAGCAGGTGGTGGAACTGATACACGAAGCCGAGCGCGCGATTGCGCAGGTCGTTGCGTTCGCGCTCGGAGAGCCGGGTGAACGGCTTGCCCATCACCGAGACGTGGCCGGCGCTCGGATCGTCGAGGCCGCCGAGCACATGCAGCAGCGTGCTCTTGCCCGAACCCGACGCGCCGACGATCGCGAGTTTCTCGCCGCGCCGCACGCTCAGTTCGGCGTTGTTGAGCACCTGCACGTTCAGGCCGCCCTGCACGAACGACTTGGAAATGCCGGTTGCTTCCAGCACGTAGGGATGCGGCGCGCTTTCCTGAGAGGTCATGGGTAAGGTAGCGGAACGGTCATTCATAGCGCAGCGCCTCCGCGGGACGGACTTTCGCACCGCGCCAGCTCGGGTAAAGCGTCGCCAGCGCCGACATCGCGAACGCGATGATGCCGATGCGCGCGACGTCGGCCGGAATCAGCTCGGACGGCAGTTCGCTGATGAAATACACCGACGGCGGCAGGAACTGCACGCCGATCAGATGCTCGATCATCGGCACCAGCCACGGAATGCTCCACGCGATCAGGCAGCCGAGCGCGACGCCGGTTGCCGTGCCGACGAAGCCGATCGTCACGCCCTGCACCACGAAGATCTTCATGATCGAACCGGGCTGCGCGCCCAGCGTGCGCAGAATCGCGATGTCGGCCTGCTTGTTGGTCACCGTCATCACCAGCGACGACACGAGGTTGAACGCCGCCACCGCGATGATCAGCGTGAGGATGATGAACATCATGCGTTTTTCGATCTGCACCGCCGAGAACCAGGTCTTGTTCTGCTGGGTCCAGTCGCGGATGTACAGGTCGCCGGAGAGACTGCGCGCGAGTTGATGCGCGACTTCCGGCGCGCGCTGCATGTCGGTCAGGCGCAGTCGCACGCCGGTCGGCGCGGGCAGGCGGAACAGCGCCTGCGCGTCCTTGATGTTGATCAGCGCGAGCGTGCTGTCGTATTCGTAATGCCCCGACTCGAAGATGCCCACCACCGTGAACTGCTTCAGGCGCGGCAGCATGCCGGCCGGCGTGATCGTGCCTTCGGGCGCGACCAGCGTGATCTTGTCGTTGACCTGCACGCCGAGATTGGTGGCGAGGTCCGCACCCAGCACGATGCCGAAGTCGCCCGGCACGAGGTCGGTCAGCTTGCCGCCCTTCATCTCGCGGCCGATGTCGGACACCTGCGGCTCGAGCGTGGGTTCGACGCCGCGCAGCGCCACGCCGCTCACGGCGTCCTGGCGCGTGAGCAGCGCCTGCGCCTCGACATAAGGCGCCGCGCCGATCACTTCCTTGTTCTGGCGAGCCTCCTGGGCGGTCAATTGCCAGTTGGGCATCGAGCCGGTCGGCGAAAAGATCTCGACGTGCGCGAGCACCGACAGCATGCGGTCACGCACCTCTTTCTGGAAACCGTTCATCACGGACAACACGACGATCAGCGCCGCGACGCCAAGCGCGATGCCCGACATCGAAACGAGCGCGATGAAGGAAATGAAGCCGTTGCCGGTCGTGCGTTTGCCGGCGCGGGTGTAGCGCCAGCCAATCTGCCATTCGTAGGGAAATTTCAAGCGAATCCTTTTCTGCGTTCTTCGGCTGCTCTTGAGCGTTTTGCTGCGCGATGACGGCGGCCAGCCGCGATATGACGACGGTCATGCTTGCGGCATGAGCGCCGTGATCATTGGTGTCGCGGCACCCGCGATGGTTCCGGTATGACGTTCCGGCGTCCGGGCAAAGCTCGCGCCTCCGACGCCCGCCCACCGCCGCCGCACCGCCGCCAATCAAGCGCGAAGTTTGCCATACAATGCCGCCGATTCGCGCAAACGGCTTGCGAGCGGGACGCTCGCCGGCGGCGGCCCCCCGCCGCCGCCCACGACGCCGCCGCGCACGCTAACTCAGGTTGTAGCGCCCCCTCAGATCATTGATGAGCGCGGCCGCCTGATTCGCCGCCGCGTCGCGCAGCTCGGCGTCCTTGCGGTCGCGATGCAGGTGAGTGATGTCCCAGTTGCAGCCGGTTTCGTCCTCGACGGTCTCGTGAAAGCCGGTCGGAATCCAACCGGCCGTGGCCGGATTGGCATCGAGCGCCTTGACGACGAGTGCGAGCAGTTCCTGCTCGGTTTTCAGTTCACGCGACATGCCGGTCTCCTGCGTCATGTGCGCGGTGCCGCCGCGCGCGGCTTGCTGGTATCGGCGCGGCCCTCGCATGGCGCCGGAATGTGTCGATACGGTCCGCGGCATGGTTCGTGTCGGGTCCGCGTTTGGTCTGAATAGTCGCACTCTTTGCCCTACAATGCGCAGCATCATGCACGCCGACCGCCTTCATCTCCTCCTGCCCTTCGCGCTGCCCGCCGCCGCGGACGCCTCCACCGCCTTACACGACATCCAGAGCCCGGCCCTCGACCGGCTGATCGCGCGCGCCACGCTGGTCGAACGGGTGATCGGCGAGGACTTTCAGCGCACGCTGCCGCATGAACGCTGGGTGGCGCGCCAGTTCGGCGCACTGCCGAGCGGCGCGGCCGCCGCCGACGAGGCGCCGCTTGCGCCCTACATGCTGCGCGCCGACGGCGGCGAGCCCGGCAACGCGATGTGGGCGTGCGTACAACCGGTGCATGTGCGGATCGCGCATGACCATCTGGTGCTGATCGATCCCGCCTCGCTGGAGTTGTCCGATGAAGAAGCCGGCGCGCTGCTCGCGGTCGCCCGGCCGCTGATCGAGGAACTCGGCGTGCGCATCGAGGCGCCCAAACCCACGCGCTGGTATTTGTCCGGCGAAGGCTTCGGCACGCTGGCGGGCGCGTCGCCGTTGCGCGCGAGCGGCCGCAACATCGAAATCTGGCTGCCGCACGAGGCGCATTCCGGCGAGCGCTCGCGCGCGTGGATGAAGCTGCAAAACGAAGTGCAGATGGCGTGGTTCGAACATCCGGTCAATGAAGCGCGCGAGGCGCGCGGCCTGCCGGCCGTCAACTCGATCTGGTTTCATGCGCAAGGCGCGGCGCAACCGGTGCGCAGTCCGTTCGCGCGGGTGTTCTCCGACGCGGCCGCGACACGCGGTCTCGCGATGACCGCCGGTGTGCGGACCGGCGCGCCGCCGGCTTCGTTCGGCGCGCTGTCCGCCGCCGTCAACGGCACGTTCGGGAGCACGAGCCATGCCGCCAGCAACACTGAACCCACCACGCTGGTCGAACTCGATCCGTTTTCCGCGCCGTACATCCAGCAGGACTGGGCGCGCTGGAACGACGCCTTCGCCGCGTTGCAAAGCGACTGGTTCGAACCGGCGCTCGACGCGCTGCAATCCGGCCGGCTCGGCGAACTCGGCCTGACCTTGTGCGGCGACACCGGCTCGGTGACGCTCTCGGTCACGCGCGGCGACCTGCGCAAATTCTGGCGGCGGCGCGTGCTCGCCTCGCTTTTCATCGAATGATTGATCGCCTGATCCACGGCCTTTCCGAATGACTCGAATCGTTACGCGCGCCTCGTCTCCCGTCGACGCCGAAATTCTCATCCGTCACGGCCTGCATCCGGTACTCGCGCGCCTGTACGCCGCGCGCGGCGTGTGCATGCCCGACGAAATCGAAACCGGTCTCGCGCGCCTCGTGGCGCCCGCCGGACTCAAGGGCTGCGAGGACGCCGCCGCGCTGCTCGCCGACGCGATCGAGGGCAAGCGCCGCATGCTGGTGGTCGCCGACTACGACTGCGACGGCGCCACCGCGTGCGCGGTCGCGGTGCGCGGCCTGCGCATGTTCGGCGGCCGGATCGACTATCTGGTGCCGAACCGCTTCGAATACGGTTACGGCCTCACGCCCGAGATCGTCGCGCTGGCCGCGAGGAACGCGTCCGGCAAGCCGGATCTGCTGATCACGGTCGACAACGGCATCGCCAGCGTCGACGGCGTGGAGGCGGCCAACGCGCTCGGCATCGACGTGCTCGTCACCGATCACCATCTGCCCGGCGACGAACTGCCCGCAGCCCGCGCGATCGTCAATCCGAATCAGCCGGGCTGCACGTTTCCGAGCAAGTGCATCGCGGGCGTCGGCGTGATGTTTTACGTGCTGCTGGCGTTGCGCGCCGAATTGCGCCGCCGCGGCGCGTTCAACGACCTGCATCCCGAGCCGCGTCTGGACGGCCTGCTCGATCTGGTCGCGCTCGGCACGGTCGCGGACGTCGTCAAGCTCGACGGCAATAACCGCGTGCTGGTCGCGCAAGGCTTGCAGCGCATCCGCAAAGGCAAGATGCAGCCGGGCATCGCCGCCCTCTTTCGCGCCGCCGCGCGCGACGCGCGCAGCGCGTCGGGTTTCGATCTGGGCTTTGCGCTCGGCCCGCGGCTGAATGCGGCCGGCCGTCTGTCCGACATGTCGCTCGGCATCGAATGCCTGACCACCGACGACATCGGCCGCGCATGGGACCTCGCGCAGCAACTGGACACGATGAACCGCGAACGCCGCGAGATCGAGGCCGGCATGCAGCAGCAGGCGCTCGACGATCTTTCCACGATCGACCCCGACGGCGCGACCACCATCACGCTGTTCAATCCGGCGTGGCACCAGGGCGTGATCGGCATCGTCGCCGGGCGCCTGAAGGAGAAGTTCCACCGCCCCTCGTTCACGTTCGCGCTCGCCGACGACAGCGGCCAGCTCGTCAAGGGCTCGGGCCGTTCGATCGCGGGCTTTCATCTGCGCGACGCGCTCGATCTGATCTCGAAGCGCGAGCCCGGCCTGATCGTCAAGTTCGGCGGCCACGCGATGGCCGCGGGCCTGACGCTCGCCGCCGCCGACGTGCCGCGTTTCACCGCCGCGTTCGAGGCGGTCGGCCGCGAATGGCTCTCCGAGGAGGCGCTGTCGCGCACCATCGAGACCGACGGCGAACTCGAGGACGCCTACTTCACGCCGCAATTCGTCGAAATGCTCGACGCCGCCGTGTGGGGCCAGGGCTTCCCGGCGCCGGTGTTTTCCGGCGAATTCGACATCGCGTCCCAGGCGCTGGTGAAGGACAAGCATCTGAAGCTGCAACTCGTGCGCGGCCGCCAGCGCTTCAACGCGATCTGGTTCAACCACACCGACACGCTGCCCGCGCGCACCACCGTCGCCTATCGCCTCGCGAGCGACACATGGAACGGCGTGTCGCGGGTGCAATTGATCGTCGAGCACGCGGCAAGCTAGTCGCGCGGCGCTCGACCGGCATGCGCGGCGGCGCCAAAACCACTGCAAAATCAACCCGGAACGCGCGCCGGATCGCGCGCGAGCGCCCGGCGCGGCGCGCCGATCGGCTATAATTTCCCCTTTTTACGAAGCCACAAAAGATCGACATGGAAGCGGAACGTCTCAACGCGATCGAAGCCTCTCTGGCGGACCTGCGCACGCGCGCGGCCGACCTACGGGGGTATCTTTGACTACGACGACAAGTCTCGTCGCCTGATCGAAGTCAACCGGGAACTCGAAGACCCGGACGTCTGGAACGACTCGAAGCACGCCCAGGCCCTCGGCCGGGAAAAGAAACTGCTTGACGACGTGGTCGGCAAACTCACCTCGCTCGACAACGACCTGCGCGACGCGCAGGACCTGTTCGACATGGCCCGCGAGGAAGGCGACGATGAAACCCTGATCGCCTGCGAAACGGACGCGCAAGGGCTCGAACAGCGCGTCGCCGACATGGAATTCCGCCGGATGTTCGCGAATCCGGCCGACCCGAACAACGCCTTCCTCGACATTCAGGCCGGCGCCGGCGGCACCGAAGCGTGCGACTGGGCGTCCATGCTGCTGCGCCAGTACCTGCGCTACTGCGAGCGCAAGGGCTTCAAGACCGAAGTGCTGGAACAGACCGAGGGCGACGTCGCGGGCATCAAGAACGCGACCATCAAGATCGAAGGCGAATACGCGTATGGCTTTCTGCGCACCGAAACCGGCGTGCACCGCCTCGTGCGCAAGTCGCCGTTCGATTCGTCGGGCGGGCGTCATACGTCGTTCTCGTCCGTGTTCGTGTACCCGGAAGTCGACGATTCGATCGAAGTCGACATCAATCCGGCCGATCTGCGCATCGACACCTACCGCGCGTCCGGCGCGGGCGGTCAGCACATCAACAAGACCGACTCCGCGGTGCGTATCACGCACATGCCGTCGGGCATCGTCGTGCAGTGCCAGAACGACCGTTCGCAGCACCGCAACCGCGCCGAAGCCATGGCCATGCTGAAATCGCGCCTGTACGAAGCGGAAATCCGCAAGCGTCAGGCCGAGCAGGACAAGCTCGAAGCCGGCAAGACCGATGTGGGCTGGGGTCATCAGATCCGCTCGTACGTGCTGGACAACAGCCGTATCAAGGATCTGCGCACCAACGTCGAAATCAGCAATACCAAGAGCGTGCTCGACGGCGACCTCGATCCGTTCATCAGCGCCAGCCTGAAACAGGGCGTCTAAAGCGCAACCGGCGCGGCATGCATCGCATTGCCGCGCCGCATCTTTTTAACGCCTGTTCGTCGACGTACTCGCAGGCCACCCGCGCGAGATTCATCCGATGCGGGCCACCGAATACCAGACCATCATGACCGAATCGACCCAGCGTAATGTGGCGCAGCCTAATGCGGCCCAACCGAACGTCGTGCCCGAGTTGGACGACAACAAGATCATCGCCGAGCGCCGCGAAAAGCTGCGCGAACTGCGCGAGCACGGCGTCGCCTATCCGAACGACTTCCGTCCCACGCATCACGCGGACGATCTGCAATCGCAGTACGAGCACGCGGACAAGGAAGCGCTCGAGGCCAACCCGCTCCAAGTCGCGATCGCCGGCCGCATGATGCTCAAGCGTGTGATGGGCAAGGCGAGCTTCGCCACCGTGCGCGACGGTTCGGGTCAGATCCAGTTCTTCATCACGCCGGCCGACGTCGGCCAGGAAACGTACGACGCCTTCAAGAAGTGGGACATGGGCGACATCGTCGCGGCGCGCGGTGTGCTGTTCCGCACCAACAAGGGCGAGCTCTCGGTGCGTTGCACGAACCTGCGTCTGCTGTCGAAGTCGCTGCGTCCGCTGCCGGACAAATTCCACGGCCTGTCGGATCAGGAGATGAAGTACCGCCAGCGCTACGTCGACCTGATCGTCACGCCGGAAACGCGCAAGACGTTCGTCGCACGCACCAAGGCGATTTCGTCGATCCGCAAGTTCATGGCGGACGCGGATTTCATGGAAGTCGAAACGCCGATGCTGCACCCGATTCCGGGCGGCGCGGCGGCCAAGCCGTTCACCACGCACCACAACGCGCTCGACATGCAGATGTTCCTGCGCATCGCGCCCGAACTGTATCTGAAGCGGCTGGTGGTCGGCGGCTTCGAGCGCGTGTTCGAGATCAACCGGAATTTCCGCAACGAGGGCGTCTCGGTGCGCCACAATCCGGAATTCACGATGATCGAGTTCTACGCGGCGTACACCGATTACACGTGGGTGATGGACTTCACCGAGCAGTTGATCCGCCAGGCGGCGATCGACGCATTGGGCACCGCCACGATCACCTATCAGGGCCGCGAGCTCGATCTCGCCAAGCCGTTCCACCGGCTGACGATCACGCAGGCGATCCAGAAGTACGCGCCGCAATACACGAACGAGCAACTCGCCGACAGCGCATTCCTGCGTACCGAGTTGAAGAAGTTCGGCGTGGACGCGTCGCAGCCGCAGTTCCTCAATGCCGGCGTGGGTTCGCTGCAATTGGCGCTGTTCGAGGAAACCGCCGAGTCGCAATTGTGGGAGCCGACGTACATCATCGACTACCCGGTCGAGGTGTCGCCCCTCGCGCGCGCGTCGGACAAAGTGCCCGGCATCACCGAGCGTTTCGAGCTGTTTATCACGGGCCGTGAGATCGCCAATGGCTTCTCGGAACTGAACGATCCGGAAGACCAGGCCGCCCGCTTCAAGAAGCAGGTCGACCAGAAAGAGGCCGGCGACGAAGAAGCGATGTTCTACGACGCCGACTACATCCGCGCGCTCGAATACGGCATGCCGCCGGCCGGCGGTTGCGGCATCGGCATCGACCGTCTGGTGATGATGCTGACCGACAGCCCGAGCATCCGCGACGTGATTCTGTTTCCGCATCTGCGCCGCGAGGATTGATCGTTGCGCGGCCTCGCATCAAGTGAAACGCCCGGCACGATTGAACTAACGCCGGGCGTTTTTCTTGCGGCGCGCAAAAAGCCGGTAGGCCGCCGTTGATGGTTGTAACCATCGGTAAAAGGCCCGCCCCGACGACCACGCCGTGTTCTCAGCAACTGTTGCGAGCCTTGAAGGAATCCGCACACCCTGCCGCGCAGCGCGAGCTTCGATGCAGTCAGTCCGGGATGATTGCCTCCAGGATGTTACAAATTGAAACCCTCGCGGGATCGATTTGCCCCGACACTCAGTCTCAATAACAGTCGACTCTGCTTAAGACGGAGGCCAGTATGGACAGTCCAGATTCCAAATCCACGCAACCACGCCGTATCCATCCGCTCGTCGCGACAGCCGCGGGCGCGGTCATCATTGCCAGTCTCGTGGCGACAGCGGCCATGACAGGGCTCTTTCCCAAAGCCTCGAGCAACGGCGCGCAAACCGACCAGACGCAAACCGCCCAGGTGGCGACGCAGCCGAACGTAATCGACTCTGCCGCACCGGCGAATCCATCGGCGCAGCAGTCAGCGCAACAGTCAGCGCAACAAGGCGCGCCGCAGAACGCTCAGCAAGCCGCTCAACAACAGGCTGAACAGCAGCCGCAACGCGCCCCTGCTCCGGCGCCCGCCCAGCAACAGTACGCGCAGCAGCAACAAGCGCAGGCGGCGCCGCAATATGCGCAACAGCAGCAGCAGCCGCGCTCGGCTTACTGCTCCACGTGCGGCACGGTGGTCGCTATTTCGGCGGTGCGTCAGGAAGGCCACGGCACCGGTATCGGCGCGGTCGGCGGCGCGGTGGCCGGCGGCGTGGTCGGCAATCAGTTCGGCAGCGGCAACGGCCGTACCGCGATGACCTTGCTCGGCGCGCTGGGCGGCGGTCTCGCGGGCAACTCGGTCGAAAAGCACATCCGCAGCACGACTTCCTATTCGGTGCGGGTGCGGATGGAAAACGGCAAGACGCGCTACTTTACGTACAATGAAGCCCCGCCGTTCCAGCAAGGTCAGCGTGTGCGCGTTGAAAACGGCACGCTCGTGGCGGGCTGAGCGTTGGCGGCAGCCTGTGGGGCTGCGATATTGCGGCAGGCAGGCTTTAAAAAAGGCGATTCCGATGATGGAATCGCCTTTTTCCTTGCCGCGGCCGCCGCGCCAGTCATCGCGCGACGGCGGCGAAAACTCAGTAATCCGCGTCTTCAATCCATGCAGCCTGAATCGCTTCGAGGATCTTCTCGTTCGACCGGTTGGGATCGTCGTCGAACCCCTCCAGTTCGGTGACCCAGCGGTGCAAGTCGGTGAAGCGCACCTGCTGCGGGTCGATGTCCTGGTGCTTGTCAGTCAGGGCCATCGCGATGTCTTGCGTATCGGTCCACTTCATGGCTGCATCCTCCTGTTAGTGGTTTTCCTTCGCGTGATTGATCGAGTAGCGCGGGATTTCGACAACCAGATCCTGCTCTTCAGGCACGATCGCCTGGCACGACAGACGCGAGGCCGGCTCGAGCCCCCACGCCTTGTCCAACAGATCGTCCTCGTCTTCCTCGGACGGCGTCAAGGCGGCGAAACCCTCACGCACGATCACGTGACAGGTCGTGCACGCGCACGACTTCTCGCAAGCATGCTCGATCTCGATGCCGTTATCGAGCAGGTTGTCGCAGATGCTCTTGCCGGGCACGGCATCGATCACCGCGCCTTCCGGGCACAGTTCGACGTGAGGCAGCACAACGATTTGAGGCATACATTTTCCGTTTAGGTCTGAGGCACGGTCGGCGCAACAGCCTACGTACCATTTTACTGGCGGCACGCGGACTTTTTAAGTCCGCGCGGCGCGCTTCGGTTTGGGTCGCGGGTAGCGGGTCTCGCGGCCCGCGTGCCGCCGGCGCGACTCAGATCTCGTCGAGCTTGCGGCCGGCGAGCGCGCGGCGAATGCCCTTGTTCATGCGGCGCGCGGCGAATTCGTCGGTGCCTTCGGCGAGCGTTTTCGTCGCGGCTTCGATCGCGTCGACGTCGTCGCTTTGCTCGACGTTGCGCAGCGCGTTCAACAGCGCGTCGAGTTCGGCGCGTTCGCTGTCGTCGAGCAATTCGGCGTCGGCGGCGAGCGCCGCGTCGGTCGCTTCCACGAGACGCCGCGCTTCGACCTGCGCCTCGCGCAGCGCGCGGGCGCGCATGTCGACCTCGGCGGTCGAGAAACTGTCTTCGAGCATTCTGGCGATGTCGTCGTCGGCGAGACCGTAGGACGGCTTCACCACCACCGACGCTTCCACGCCCGAGGCCAGCTCGCGTGCGAACACGGACAGCAGACCGTCGGCGTCGACCTGATACGTGACGCGGATGCGCGCCGCGCCGGCCGCCATCGGCGGAATGCCGCGCAGCTCGAAACGCGCGAGCGAGCGGCAATCGCTGACGAGCTCGCGCTCGCCTTGCACGACGTGGATCGCCATCGCCGTCTGGCCGTCCTTGAAGGTCGTGAAATCCTGCGCGCGCGCGACCGGAATGGTCGAATTGCGCGGGATGATCTTCTCGGTCAGACCGCCCATCGTCTCCACGCCGAGCGACAGCGGGATCACGTCGAGCAGCAGCCAGTCGTCGCCGTCCGCGCCGCGGTTGCCCGCGAGCAGATCGGCCTGGATCGCCGCGCCGAGCGCGACGACCTGATCCGGGTCGAGATTGATGAGCGGCGGCTGGCCGAAGAACGCCTCGACCGCGCGGCGGATCACCGGCATGCGCGTCGCGCCGCCGACCAGCACGACGCCCTTGATGTCCTTCGTCGTGACCCTCGCGTCGCGCAGCGCTTTCTTCGTGGGCCCGAGCGTGCGCTGCACCAGCGCCTGCGTGATGGCCTCGAAAGTGGCTTCCTCGATCGTCAGATCGATCCGGGCGCCGCTCGAGAGCGTCGCCTGTAGCGTTGCACTCGGCGCGTCCGACAACGCCTCCTTGGTCACGCGCACGCTGTCGAGCAGCAGGCGAACGTCTTCAGGCGCGAGCGTTTGCGGGGCAATGCCCGCCTGCTCCAGCACATGGCGATACAACATGTGATCGAAATCGTCGCCGCCGAGCGCGGAATCGCCGCCCGCCGCGAGCACTTCGAACACGCCCTTCGTGAGCTTCAGAATCGACAGGTCGAAGGTGCCGCCGCCGAGGTCGTACACCGCGTACAGGCCTTCGGAGCCGTTGTCGAGGCCGTAGGCGATCGCGGCCGCCGTCGGCTCGTTCAGCAGACGCAGCACGTTCAGGCCCGCGAGGCGGGCGGCGTCCTTGGTCGCCTGGCGCTGCGCCTCATCGAAGTAAGCGGGCACCGTGATGACCGCGCCGACCAGTTCGTCGCCGAGCGTGTCCTCGGCGCGCTGGCGCAGCGTGGCGAGAATTTCCGCCGACACTTCCACCGGGCTTTTCACGCCGTCGACGGTACGGATCTGCACCATGCCCGGGACGTCGATGAAATCGTAGGGCGCGTTCTCGGCGCCCTCGACTTCCGCCTTGCCCCGGCCCATGAAGCGCTTGACCGACACGATCGTGTTGCGCGGATCGGTGGCCGCTTCAGCCTTGGCCGCCCGGCCGATGCGGCGGCCGCCCTTTTCGAGGTAACGCACCACCGACGGCAGCAGCACATGGCCGTCGTCGTCGGGCAGCACGTCGGGCACGCCGCTGCGCACGGCGGCGACGAGGGAATTGGTGGTGCCGAGGTCGATACCGACCGCCAGGCGCCGCTGATGAGGCGCCGGCGCCATGCCGGGTTCGGAGATTTGCAGTAAGGCCATCTGGATCTTCTCGGGGCCGCTTCGCCCCGTCCTGAATTTTCGCGTTGCTGGATATAAAGCTTCGGCTGTTCCGGCTGCGTTCTGGCGCGGCGTTGGCTCGCGCCCGGATCGCTAGTGTTCGAGCCGCTCGATCTGCGCGTCTATTTCCGACGCTACCCGCTCGATGAACATCAACTGCCGCACCGCCTCGCCCGCCGCCTGATTCGCGCCGCTGTCGAGCAGTGCGCCGAGCTTGGTGAAACGCATGCGCTCTTCGTCGCGCAGTTCGGTCAGGAGGGCGTCGAGCGCGTCGACGTTTTTCGCCGCGGCCGCGTCCTCGATGCCTTCGCGCCACTCCATCTGCTGCATCAGGAACGACGGCTCCATCGCCGTATTGTTCTCCGCGCCGACGTCGATGCCGCGCAGATGCAGCAGGTAAGTAGCGCGCTTGAGCGGATCGCGCAGCGTCTGATACGCCTCGTTGGTGCGCGTCGCCCACTGCATGGCGATGCGCTTTTGTGCGTCGCCGGCCGCCGCGAAGCGGTCGGGATGCACCTGGGCCTGCACGGTGCGGTAGGCGTGATCGAGCGTCGTTGCGTCGAGCGCGAATTGCGCCGGCAGACCGAACAGGTCGAAGTGGCTGTCGTTCAGCGAGGCCATCGGATAGAAGAGGTCCGTTCAGGAAAGCGCACAAGAGTGCCGTCTAAAAACGCGGATGAAACTAAAAAGGCGGCCCGCGCCGCCTTTTGTCCGCCGCACGCGGAAGTGTTCCGGTTTACACCCGGAACGACTCGCCGCAACCGCATTCGTCCTTCACGTTCGGATTGTTGAACTTGAAGCCTTCGTTCAATCCTTCGCGCGCGAAGTCGAGTTCAGTGCCGTCGATATAGGCGAGGCTCTTGGGGTCGACAATGATCTTCACGCCGTTGCATTCGAACACCTGGTCTTCGGGCGCGAGTTCGTCCACGTACTCAAGCTTGTAGGCGAGGCCGGAGCACCCGGTGGTACGCACGCCGAGGCGCAGCCCGACGCCTTTACCGCGGCGGATCAGATACTTCTGGACGTGCTGTGCTGCCTTTTCGGTCAACGTAATTGCCATTGCGTTTCTCATTGCGCAGTGTGCGGGCAGTCCGCGTTTCGTCACTCGGGCTTATCGCCGCGGTAATTCCTCGCGCTGCCACCCTGCCTGCATCAAATATCGCTCATGCCGGGCGGCGCGTTCGTTGCGCCGCCGCTTCCGGCTCACTTCGAATCCCGACGCCCGCTTACGCGGTTTGCTTGTCGCCCTCGACAACCGCAGCAACGCCGTGGCGTTGCTTGTAGTCGGCGACCGCTGCCTTGATCGCGTCTTCCGCGAGGATCGAGCAGTGGATCTTCACCGGCGGCAGCGCGAGTTCTTCAGCGATCTGCGTGTTCTTGATCGACATGGCTTGATCGAGCGTCTTGCCCTTCACCCATTCGGTGACGAGCGAGCTCGACGCAATCGCCGAACCGCAGCCATACGTCTTGAACTTCGCGTCTTCGATGACGCCGTCCGCGCCGACGCGAATCTGCAGCTTCATCACGTCGCCGCAGGCCGGCGCGCCGACCATGCCGGTGCCGACCGCATCGTCGTCCTTCGCGAAGGAACCGACGTTGCGCGGGTTTTCATAGTGGTCCAGTACCTTGTCGCTATAAGCCATGATCACACTCCTTGATTCGTTTCAACCTGCAATTCGATGAATTCGACGTTCACAAACCGGCGCGTCAGTGCGCTGCCCACTGGATGGTCGAGATGTCGATCCCGTCCTGGTGCATTTCCCACAGCGGCGACAGATCGCGCAGCTTCGAAATCTTGGTCTTCAGCAGGTTGATTACATAGTCGACGTCCTGCTCGGTCGTGAAGCGGCCCACCGTGAAGCGGATCGAGCTGTGCGCGAGTTCGTCGTTGCGGCCCAATGCGCGCAGCACGTACGACGGTTCCAGCGAAGCCGACGTGCAAGCCGAGCCCGACGACACCGCGACGTCCTTTACCGCCATGATCAGCGATTCGCCTTCGACGAAATTGAAGCTGATGTTCAGGTTGTGCGGCACACGCTTTTCCATTTCGCCGTTCACATACACTTCTTCCAATTCCGACAGGCCGCGCAACAGACGATCGCGCAGCATGCGAATGCGCTCGTTCTCCGTCGCCATCTCTTCGCGCGCGATACGGAACGCCTCGCCCATGCCGACGATCTGGTGCGTGGCCAGCGTGCCCGAACGCATGCCGCGCTCGTGACCGCCGCCGTGCATTTGCGCCTCGATACGGATACGCGGCTTGCGGCGCACGTACAGCGCGCCGATGCCCTTCGGGCCATAGGTCTTGTGCGCCGAGAACGACATCAGGTCGACCTTCAGCTTTTGCAGATCGATGTCGATCTTGCCGGTGGCTTGCGCGGCGTCGACGTGGAAAATGATGCCTTTTTCACGGCAGATTTCACCGATCGCCTCGATGTCCTGGATCACGCCGATCTCGTTGTTCACCGACATCACCGACACAAGGATCGTGTCCGGACGCAGCGCGGCCTTGAACACGTCGAGGTCGATCAGACCGTCGTCCTTCACATCCAGATACGTGACTTCGAAGCCTTCGCGCTCGAGTTCGCGGCAGGTATCGAGCACGGCCTTGTGCTCGGTCTTCACCGTGACGATGTGCTTGCCCTTGCTCTTGTAGAAGTGCGCGGCGCCCTTGATCGCGAGGTTGTCCGATTCCGTCGCGCCCGAGGTCCAGATGATCTCGCGCGGATCGGCGTTCACCAGCGCGGCCACGTTCTCGCGCGCTTCCTCGACCGCGCGCTCCGCGGTCCAGCCATACGAGTGGCTGCGCGAGGCGGGGTTGCCGAACTGCTCGCGCAGGTACGGAATCATCTTGTCCACCACGCGCGGGTCGACCGGGGTCGTGGCGCTGTAGTCCATGTAAATGGGCAGGTGGGGAATGTCGTTGTTCATGTATCGCTCCGGGGACGTCATATGCTCTGGCTTCTGGATTCTCGATCCGGCTGCGGTGATGCTTCACACCGCGCCACACCGCGCGCTACCGCGCCTAGGAACCGGCCATGTTGAAAACGGAATTGGGCCCTTTCGGCGCCGCGCGAACGGGCTCGACCGCCGGCGCCTCGTTGCGCCGGTCGCGCAACACGGTTGGCACGCCTTCGCGCGCACGCTGCTGGTCGACCAGATCCTTGAGAGAGACGGAATCCAGGTACTCGACCATTTTCTGATTCAGCGTCGACCACAGTTCATGCGTCAT
Source organism: Paraburkholderia terricola (assembly GCF_003330825.1). Classification (NCBI taxonomy): domain Bacteria; kingdom Pseudomonadati; phylum Pseudomonadota; class Betaproteobacteria; order Burkholderiales; family Burkholderiaceae; genus Paraburkholderia; species Paraburkholderia terricola. Next base: position 1,393,941 of record NZ_CP024941.1, on the reverse strand, counting down.
GCAATGGCCGTCGTGCTGTTTGGTGCCTTCGCACGAGCCCTTGCCACCGCATTGGGTGGCATCGAGCGGCTCGTCGACCGCGATGATGATGTCGGCCACGGTCACGTCTTCAGCGCGACGGGCCAGATTGTAGCCGCCGCCCGGTCCGCGCACGGACTCGACGATTTCATGGCGACGCAGCTTGCCAAACAGCTGCTCGAGATACGACAGGGAGATATGTTGGCGCTGGCTGATACCCGCAAGCGTCACCGGGCCCTGCTCCTGGCGCAGTGCCAGGTCAATCATCGCCGTGACGGCGAAACGGCCTTTCGTGGTGAGTCTCATATGTGTGGGAACCGCAATTCTCGACAAGTTTGGTCAAGTATAAATACATGAGTGAATTAGTCAAGTATCCCTGTCGCGATTTGGGTCATTTGCTTAATTGCTGGATGCGTCCGGCGCGGCTCCCCGCAGGACTAGGCCGTCAACTGGGGACGCAACGCCGCGATCAGCCCGCGGCACGCCGCTTCACACTGATCCAGCACTTGCTCGAAACCGTCCGCGCCACCGAAATAGGGATCGGCGACTTCGCGGGTGCCGCTCCAACGGCTGTCCGTCTCGGGGACGAATTCCATCAGCAGTCGGATCTTGTCGCGCTGCTCCGGCGGGCAGATCCGACGCAAGGCCGCGACGTTCTTATCGTCCATCGCGATCAGCAGATCGAAGCGCTCGAAATCGGCCGGGGTGATCTGGCGTCCGCGCAGCGCTTCCAATTTGTAACCGCGCCGGCCGGCCGCATGTCGCGCACGGTCGTCGGGCGGCGCGCCGATGTGCCAGTCGCCGGTGCCGGCCGAATCGATCAGAATGCGCTCCGCGAGCCTGGCTTCGCCAACGAGGTGGCGCATCACACCTTCCGCGGTCGGTGAACGGCAGATGTTCCCGAGGCAGACGAAGCAGATGGACACGGTTTTCATTAGAGACTTTCAGGCGCTTCGACGCGCAGGAAACGACGGTTGGCGAACGGTGCCGCGATTATACAAAGGCGCGCGGAATCTCGCCGGGCGCCCCGCCGCCTCGGCCAGGCGCTGCTTCTACCGCCGCAGCGCGCGGCATGTTGCTGTTTTATTCGATCGCGTCAGATGTCGCGCTCAGGACGCTTCGGCGAGCGGCGTCGCGGCGACGGCGCGTATCGGCTTTGCCGGCAGCGTCGACGCATCGCCGACCATGCCGTATGAAACAGCGCGCGCGAGTTCCGCGGTCAATTGATCGGCGGCGAGCGGCGCCTGCGAGGCGCGCGAAGCGGCATCGCCGCAAATATGCAGATAGGCGGCCGCGGCAAGCGGCACAACGATGGCGAGCGGCCAGTACACCGATATTGTCTTTTTCATGATGTTGTTTCTTCCGATTGAGGGGCGCGTGAACTCGTGATTCACTATTCCCATGTCGAATCCTATAGAAATTCGCAATCGAGAAAAACCGGCTGGCGCGAGATACAGCGTTGCTATGAATGGAACAGTGAATTGACGGATTCCGCGCACCGCCTCCGCGCGCTGGTTGGCACAAAAAAGAAATCCTTACAAACGCATACAAAGCTCGCATGACGTATCGCGATAATAGCGGTCTCATAGACATGAAACTTTCGCACCGGTCCATCAGATGAAACGCATTGCTTCAATCGTAGGTCTCGCCACCGCTGCGTTGCTGAGCGGCTGCGCGGTATATCCGGACGGCACGCCGATGTACGGCAATGGCTACAGCGGCTATGACGGCTACGCCTATGGCGCGCCGCAGACCAGCGTGTACATGGGCTACGGCAATTACTACGGCCCGGCGTATTACGACGGACCCGGCTACTGGGGAGGCTACCGCGGCTATCCCGATCGCGGTCGACCCTACAACGGTTACCGCGACGGCTACCGCGGCGATAACGGCGGGGGGCGTGGTCAGCCGAACGGCGGAGGGGCTCGCGGCGGGCCGCCGCCACAAGGCGCTGTCGCCGGACCGGGTGGGCCGAGCGGATCGAATGCGGCACGCCCCGGAGCCGGTAGTCCTCCGCCTCCACCTCCGCAACAGGCTGGCAACGGCGGCGGACGGGGTGCCGCGCCGGTCATCAGGGGCGTGCCTGGCCGCCCGTCCGGTGGAATGACCGACCATTGATCCACCCGACGGACCCTGCGGTCGTGCTTGAGCGACAGCGGGCGCTCCGGCTCGACACAGCGGCGCCTCGCGCGCCGCGCCCGGCCGCGAGCAAGCCGGCCAACGGCGCCAGTCGCAAGAGAGCGATGTCGATTCACGGCTGACAGCCGCCCCCTCGGCAACAAGATCGCGCCGCCTACTCAGCCGATGTGACTGCGCTGCGCGGCATACAACTCCCTGAAGGTGCGCCCCACCGGCGCCGGCATCTCGCGCGTATGCGTCCAGCCCGCACCGCCTAACGGCAGCCTCGCAATCGAACGAGTTTTCCCGCCCATTCGCTCCAGCACGCGCACGGCCATCTTGGTGAAGAGCGCATAAGCGTCCGGATGCAGCGCGAGGAAACCCCACACCGCCAGCCCCGCGCGCTCCCTCCACGGCCGCAGACGCCGCTCCACCTGCTTCTCACGCAGCTTGCGCAACAGATCGGATAAGGGAATTCCCACCGGGCACACGCTATTGCATTCGCCGCATAAGGTCGCTGCCTGCGGCAAATCCAGCGCCTTGTCGATGCCGACATAGCTCGGTGTCAGGACCGAACCCATCGGGCCGGGATACACCCAACCGTATGCATGGCCGCCCACCTTCTGATAGACCGGGCAATGGTTCATGCACGCGCCGCAGCGGATACAGCGCAGCATCTCCTGGAAATCGCCGCCTATGAGCCCCGTGCGCCCGCCGTCGACCAGCACGACGTACATATGCTCGGGGCCATCCTGATCCGCCTCGCCGCGCGGCCCGGTCAGCACCGAAAAATAGTTCGACGTCGCCTGGCCCGTCGCCGAGCGCGGCAGCAGACGCATCGCCGTCGCGAGGTCTTCGAGCGTGGGCAGCACCTTCTCGATACCCGTGACGGCGACATGCACACGCGGCATCACCGTGCACATGCCCTCGTTGCCCTCGTTCGTGACGAGCACGACCGAGCCGGTTTCCGCCACCACGAAGTTGCCGCCCGTCACGCCCATGTCCGCCGACAGGAAATGCGGACGCAGTACTTCGCGCGCTTCCCGCGTCATATCGGTGATTTCGGTGAGGCGCGGCCGGTTGTGGGTCTTCGCGAACAGATCGGCGATCTCGTCCTTATCCTTATGGACGACCGGCGCGATGATGTGGCTCGGCGGTTCGTTGTCGTTGATCTGCAGAATGTATTCGCCCAGATCGGTTTCGATCGACTGCACGCCCATCTGACCGAGCACCTCGTTCAGGCGCATTTCCTCGGTGACCATCGACTTGGTCTTGATCACCTTCTTCACGTCATGCCGGCGCGAGATGTCGCCGACGAGCCGGGCGGCTTCCTGGGTCGTCTCGGCGAACAGCACCGTGACGCCGCGCCGGGTCGCCTCGCGTTCGAACGTTTCCAGCCACACATCGAGGTTTTCCAGCGCGCGATCACGGCGCTCCTTCAACGCCGCGCGGGTGGCGGGAAAGTCGATGGCGGTCATGGCCGCGGCGCGGGCCGACACGAATTTGGTCGACAGCTTGGTGAGGTTCTGCTGCAGACGCTGGTCGGCGAGTTTCTGACCCGCGCGAGCCTTGAACTGCATCGATTGGACTTGCATGGCGGCCTTGTGCTTATTCGGAATCGGGCATTCGGATGAGACGTTCGAAATGAAGCGCGCGGAATGGAACGCGGCACGCCTTCACGCGTCGCCGGCGAGCACCTGCGCGATGTGCAACACCCGCGTCGTGGTGTCGCCGGTGCGCCGCAACCGCCCTTCGATATTGAGCATGCAGCCGAGGTCGCCCAGCACCACCGCGCCCGCGCCGCTCGCGCTGATGTTCGCGCATTTTTCGTCGACGATCGCCGTGGAAATATCGCCGTACTTGACCGCGAAGGTGCCGCCGAAACCGCAGCAGTGCTCGCAGCCCTTCATTTCGGTCACCGCCACGCCCACTTGCGCGAGCAGCGCGCGCGGCTGCGTCTTGACGCCGAGCTCACGCAATCCCGAACAGGAATCGTGATAAGTCACCTGCCCCGCGAATTCGCCGGGCTGCAATTGCACCCTGGCCACGTTGACGAGGAAATCGGTCAGCTCGAACACTCTCGGCCGCAAGCGGCCGAAGCGGTTCATCAATTCGGGATCGTCGGCAAAGAGATCGCCGTAGTGCGCGCGGATCATGCCGCCGCACGAGCCGGACGGCACCACGACGTAGTCGAACTGTTCGAACTCACGCAGCGCTTTCTCCGCGAGGTCGCGCGCGATGCGCCGTTCGCCGGAGTTGTATGCGGGCTGCCCGCAGCAGGTTTGCGCGGGAGGCACCACCACCTCGAAACCGGCGCCCTCGATCAGCTTGATGACCGAAAAACCGATCTCCGGACGCATCAGGTCGATCAGGCAGGTGACGAACAATCCGACTCGCATGAGCCCTCCTTCGGGAAAACGTCCCTGATTATCCGCCGTTTGGCGCACAATACCAACGGCCGGAAGGCATAGGACGCGTGCCACGTTAATTTGGAATAGCGCTTCGAACCGCGTTCGCTTTTTTCACGATACGAGATACAATCAGTTTTCCGCTGTTTGACGCGTCAACCGATTCCTCCCATGAGCGATACGAACCCGGATCCCAAAACTTCGATCCAGGTGATCGAACGCATGATGCGCTTGCTCGACGCACTCGCTGCGCATAGCGACCCGGTCAGCCTGAAAGAACTCGCCATCCGCACGGAGCTGCATCCGTCCACCGCGCACCGCATCCTGAACGACATGGTGATGTGCCGGCTGGTCGACCGGTCGGATCCCGGCACCTACCGTCTCGGCATGCGCCTGCTCGAACTGGGCAATCTGGTGAAGGCACGCCTGTCGGTGCGCGACGCGGCGCTCACGCCGATGCGCGAACTGCATCGTCAGACGGGCCAGACAGTGAATCTGTCGGTACGCCAGGGTGACGAGATCGTCTATATCGAACGCGCCTATTCGGAACGCTCCGGCATGCAGGTGGTGCGGGCCATCGGCGGGCGGGCGCCTTTGCATCTCACGTCGGTGGGCAAGCTGTTTCTCGCCGCCGACGAATCCACCCGCGTTCGCGCCTACGCCACCCGCACGGGTTTGTCGGGTCACACGCAAAACAGCATCACCGACCTGACCAAGCTGGAGCGCGAGCTTTCGCACGTGCGTCAGCAGGCCTGCGCGCGCGATAACGAGGAACTGGAATTGGGCGTGCGCTGCATCGCCGCCGGCATTTACGACGACACCGGCAAGCTGGTCGCGGGTCTGTCGCTGTCGGCACCGGCCGACCGTTTGCAGGACTCGTGGCTCGGCCAGCTCAGTCAAACGGCGCTGATGATTTCGGAGTCGCTCGGCTACCGGCCGCAAGCCTCGCAAGATCATACGCATAGCCACGCGTAAGCCGTCGGCAGCTTGAATCGCTGCCGCACAAAAAAGCCTCGCAAGTGCGAGGCTTTTTCGTTGGAGGCGCCAGTGTGCAAACCGGCCGCCGAAGGAAGCATTTCAGGTGCCGGCGCCGCCGGCGTCCGCGCTCGTGATGCGCGGCTGGTCGCCGCCGTTATCCAGCCATGTGCGCAGACGCGTGGCGTCCGCGAAGCGCGAGTATTTGCCCGACGAGTCGAGCAGCACGAGGACCATCGGACGGCCATGAATGGTCGCCTGCATGACGAGGCACTCACCCGCCTCATTGATGAAACCGGTCTTTTGCAGACCAATGTCCCACGTCGGATTGCGCACCAGCGCATTCGTGCTGTTGTACGCGAGCGAACGCTTGCCGGTGTAGACCTCGTAGCTGTGATCGGTCGAGAACTTGCGGATCAGCGGATACTGATACGCCGCGTTGACCATCTTCACCAGGTCGCGCGCGCTCGACACATTCTGGCTTGTCAAACCCGTGGCGTTCTCGAAGTGCGTGTCGGTCATGCCGAGTTGCCTCGCCTTCGCGTTCATTGCCGCAAGAAACGCCGGGCGGCCGCCGGGGAAATAACGCGACAGCGCTGCGGCCGCGCGGTTTTCCGACGCCATCAGCGCGATATGCAGCATGTCTTCACGCGAGAGCACCGAACCCACCGACAGGCGCGAGCCGGTGTTTTTCTCGTAGTCGCGGTCTTCGTCGGTGACTTCCAGCTGGTCGCTCATGGACTCTTTCGAATCCAGGACCACCATCGCGGTCATCAGCTTGGTGATCGACGCAATCGGCACCACGGCGCGCGAGTTCTTGTCGAAGAGCGGTTCGCCGGTGTTCTGATCGATCACGTAGGCGACGCTCGAGCGCAGCATCAACGCGTCCGGCGTTTCGTGCAGACCAAAAGCCTGGCCGACCGTCGGCTGACGCGGCTCATAGGCGACGCGGCGCACCGCCGAATGGTGGCGACCATTCGACGTGTACGTTACGCGCTTACGCTTGACGCTTGCGCGCGGCGTGTCGTCGTCGGCGGCAACGGCCTTGACGGTCGCGCCTTTGCCGGCCTTCGACGACTTGCTCGACACCTTGGCGGCTGCCGGCTTTTTGGCCGTTTTGGCTTGTTTGGATGTTTTTGCGGTTGCAGCAGGCGTGGCGGCAAAAGCGCTCACAGGCGCGGCGAACGCCGCTGTGATGACCATGGAGACGGCCACCGACAGAGCGGTGCTGCGGGCCGCGCCGCGGATCACTTTTAGCGACGAAAACATGTCGGTTTTCATGGGTGTTCGGTAGGGAGCGGCGAGAGGTTTCCGCAAGTGTAGTAAAACAACGAAAAATTAGCAATTTGAAGCACTTATACGCGGTCCTTAAACCGGCTTGTAAGATCCGATCGCCAAAACACAAATAAGTGCCACGCCTCGATCGAAAAAAACGATCGCCGGCGCGTTGCTTCGCCGTTGCCGCCATCCGCGGAAAGGGATGCTTCTTACAGCATAACGGCAAACGCGGAAACAACCTTAATAGGGGAAGTACGGTCACAGCGCCGATGCACAACGCTTCTGCGAACGCAAGGGAACAACGCCGGATCTTGCCGCAAGCTGTTAAACGCTTGCTGGAGACGCCAACGCGCATTCGACTAGCACCAAGCATTAACGTTCCATGAGACCTTCTGGTTTACGTCGGATGGACGAAACCACGAAAAGCCCCGTGACGCGGCAATCATTACCGATTTCGCCTGGCACCAGTGGGGTGCAAATGTCAAATCGACCTGGTCATACGCCGGTCATGCTTCGCGCATAAGTTCTTGTTTTATCAGCAACTTCTTAAGATTGTGCGACGCACAAAAAGTGCTTGACATTCGTGACAGGCATCCTAAAATAGCAACCATTGCTGCGATGCACAAAACATCGCGGTCCAGGCAGACGATCTAACGTCTCGCCACCAACCCAATGCGGTCCGCACAGACAGACCGCAATCCAGGAGCGTAAACCATGACTCTGCTGACCCCTGAGCAATTCGCCGCCGCCCAGAAAGCCAACTTTGAAACGCTGTTCGGCCTTACGACCAAGGCATTCGAAGGCGTCGAAAAGCTGGTTGAGCTGAACCTGCAAGTCGTGAAATCGACGCTCGCGGAAAGCCAGGAAAATGCTCAACGCGCGCTGTCGGTGAAAGACGCGCAGGAATTGCTGGCCCTGCAAGCAAGCCTTGCACAGCCGGTGGCTGAAAAGGCGCTGTCGTATGGCCGCCACGTGTATGAAATCGTGTCGGCAACCCAAGGTGAATTCGCCCGCGTCGCTGAAGCGCAATTCGAAGAGCAAAACCGCAAGGTGCAGTCGCTCGTCGAAAACGTCGCGAAGAATGCGCCGGCTGGTTCGGAAACCGCTGTCGCCGTGATGAAGTCGGCTATCACTGCCGCCAACACCACGTACGAAACGGTCCACAAGGCGACCAAGCAAGCCGTCGAAATCGCCGAAAGCAACTTCAATGCTGCCGCCACGGCCGCATCGAAGGCAGCTTCGCAAGCCGCTGCGCAAGCATCGCGCTCGTCGGCCAAGAAGGCAGTTTAAGTTTCATCAGGCATCGCCATCACGCCGGTCCAGCTCACCCGTTGGGCCGGCGCTACTCCAGGCAACAGCGTCGAGCGGTTGCCGCTCGCCCGCTTCGATTGGCCGAACGCTCCGATACGTTGAATAACGTATCGTTTGCCCGGCGAAAGGCCGGGATTTTTTTGCCTGAGTTGATGCCTGACACGCGCGGCCGTTTGTTCGTTTCCACCGTCTTGCACGGCGAACGCTACCTCCAGCCCGCCGCGAAAAAAAACGGCGCGCCCTTCGCGGGGCGCGCCGTTTTTTTATAGAGCCCGGCTGAAAACGCGCGGGCTCGACAGCATTACTTCTTTTTCTGCGGCGGCAAATCGGTGCAGACGCCTTCGTACAATTCGGCGGCCATCCCGATCGATTCGCCGAGCGTCGGATGCGGATGAATCGTCTTGCCGATATCCGTTGCATCCGCGCCCATTTCAACCGCGAGACACACTTCGCTGATCAGGTCGCCCGCGTTCAGACCGACGATCCCGCCACCGATCACGCGATGCGTTTCCTCGTCAAACAGCAGTTTCGTGAAGCCTTCGTCGCGGCCGTTGGCGATCGCGCGGCCTGAAGCGGCCCACGGGAACACCGCCTTGCCGTACTTGACGCCTTCGGCCTTCAACTGGTCTTCCGTCTTGCCGGCCCAGGCCACTTCCGGATCGGTGTACGCCACCGACGGAATCTGCAACGCGTCGAAGTAGGCCTTCTCGCCGTGCGCGACTTCAGCGGCGACGTGCGCTTCATGCACGGCCTTGTGCGCGAGCATCGGCTGACCGACGATATCGCCGATCGCAAAGATGTGCGGCACGTTGGTGCGCATCTGCTTGTCGACCTCGATGAAGCCACGGTCCGTCACGGCAACGCCGGCCTTGTCGGCACCGATCCTCTTGCCGTTCGGCGTACGGCCGACGGCGACCAGCACGAGATCGTAGCGTTGCGCTTCGGCCGGGGCCTTTTCGCCCTCGAACGAGACGTAGATGCCGTCGTCTTTCGCTTCGGCCGCGGTGGTTTTGGTCTTCAGCATGACGTTGGCGAAACGCTTGCTGTTGTACTTCTCCCAGACCTTGACCAGATCACGGTCGGCACCGGCCATCAGACCGTCGAGCATTTCGACAACGTCGATCTGCGCGCCGAGCGTCGCATACACCGTCGCCATTTCGAGGCCGATGATGCCGCCGCCGATCACCAGCATGCGCTGCGGAATCTGACGCAATTCCAGCGCGCCGGTCGAATCGACCACTCGCGGGTCTTCCGGAATGAACGGCAGCTTCACCGCTTCGGAGCCTGCGGCGATGATCGCCTGCTTGAACTTGACGACCTTCTTGCCGCCTTCGGTCTGCACTTCCATGTGATGCGGATCGACGAACGCGCCGGTACCCGTCACGACGTCGACCTTGCGCATTTTCGCCATGCCGGCGAGACCGCCGGTGAGCTTCTTGACGACGCCCGCCTTGAAGTCGCGCAGTTTGTCGAGATCGATTTGCGGCTTGCCGAACGTGATGCCGTGTGCGCCGAGCGCTTCGGCTTCGTCGATGACGAGCGCGGTATGCAGCAGCGCCTTCGACGGAATGCAGCCGACGTTCAGACAAACGCCGCCCAGTGTCGAATAACGCTCGACGAGCACCGTCTTCATGCCGAGATCGGCCGAGCGGAATGCAGCCGAATAGCCGCCGGGGCCCGAGCCGAGCACGAGCATGTCGCACTCGATGTCGGCGTTGCCGGAGAAGCTGCCGGCCTGCGGAGCGGGCGCGGCGGCCTTGGGCGCCGTGGCGGCCGGAGCCGGCGCTTTGGCGGGTTCGTTGGCCGGCGCCTTCGGTGCATCCTTGGCCGGAGCCGCGTCCGCGGACGTTTCGACGAGCGCGATGATCGAGCCTTGCGAGACTTTGTCGCCGGCTTTGACGCGCACTTCCTTGACGGTGCCGGCGGTATCGCTCGGCACTTCGATCGAGGCCTTATCGGACTCGAGCGTCATCAGCGCCTGTTCGTTCTCGATGACATCGCCCGCTTTGATATTGACTTCAATGACATCGACGTCCTTGAAGTCACCGATATCCGGCACTTTTACTTCGACGAGACTCATAGTGTCCCCTTCTTTTATTGATCGGTGATGAAGCTCGCTAAACCGCCTGTCTGCAGCCCGAAAGCTAGCAGCGCCCTGAGCAGAATCAGCCTTTGCCTTCCGCCCAAGGACGCGCCTTTCTTTTGCCTACTTTTCTTTGGAAGACGCCCCGAAGGAAGTGCCCTTGGGGTACAAAGAAAAGTAAGTGCCGCCCCGCACAGGGGCGACGCTGATAGACCACAAGAAAAACAGGTTCAACAGAGAGACGCGGATAACCACCTAAACAAAGCCATCCGCACCGCAGACAACCATCACAAGATCAAAGAATCACACGCCGAAAATCGGCAAGAATCGACCCAAGATAAGCATTGAACCGCGCCGCCTCCGCCCCATCGATAACCCGATGGTCATACGACAAAGACATCGGCAAAATGAGCCGCGGCACAAACGCTTTGCCGTCCCAAACCGGCTTCATCGCGCCACGCGACAAACCGAGAATGGCGACTTCAGGCGCATTGATGATCGGCGTAAAGTTCGTACCGCCGATCCCCCCAAGGGACGAAATCGAGAAGCAGCCGCCTTGCATCTGATCCGGCTTGAGCTTGCCTTCGCGCGCTGCCTTCGACAGATCGGTCATCTCCTTCGCGATCTCGACGAGACCCTTCTTGTCCGCATCGCGAATCACCGGAACGACCAGACCGTTCGGCGTATCCGCGGCAAAACCCACGTGGTAGTACTGCTTGAACACGAGGTTATCGCCGTCGAGGCTCGCGTTGAACGTCGGGAATTTCTTCAGCGCGGAAACCACGGCCTTGATCACGAACGCCAGCATCGTGATCTTCACGCCGGCCTTTTCGTTTTCCTTGTTCAACTGCACGCGCAACGCTTCGAGTTCGGTGATGTCCGCCTCGTCGTTGTTCGTGACGTGCGGAATCATGACCCAGTTGCGATGCAGATTCGCGCCCGAAATCTTCTTGATGCGCGACAGCGGCTTCGGATCGATCGGGCCGAACTTCGTGAAGTCGACCTTCGGCCACGGCAGCAGATTCAATTCGCCGCCGCCTGCCGCCGCAGGCGCTGCCGCACCCGCCGGCGCCGCGCGCTGGCCGGTCATCACCCCCTTGATGAACGAGGTGACGTCGGCTTGCGTGATGCGGCCCTTCGGACCCGTGCCCTGCACTTGCGTCACATCGACGCCGAGTTCGCGCGCGAACTTGCGCACGGACGGCGAGGCATGGCTCGGATGACGCGCACCGCCTTCGCCGGCCGGAATCAGCGGGGCCTGAGCGAGCGCCGACGGCGAAGCGGGAGCCGGCGACGGCGCGACCGGCGCATCCGACGGCTTCTCGACGGCTGCCGGTTTGGCGGCGGGCGCCGGCGCAGCCGCGCCGCCTTCCGCTTCCACCACGACGATCACCGAGCCTTCCGACACCGTATCGCCGACCTTGACCTTCACTTCCTTGACGACGCCGGCGGCCGAACTCGGCACGTCCATGGTCGCCTTGTCGGATTCGAGCGTCACGAGCGACTGCTCTTTCTCGACGCGATCGCCGACCTTCACCGCGACTTCGATCACGGGAATGTCTTTGTAGTCGCCGATATCCGGCACTTTCACTTCTTGCAGACCGCCGCCCGCCGGGGCAGGCGCCGGAGCCGCGGCGGGAGCCGGCGCAGGCGCGGCGGCCGGCGCGGGCGCCGGTGCGGCAGCAGGCGCGGCAGCCGAAGCACCGGCACCCGCGCCATTCAGCACGACGATCAACGAACCTTCCGACACGTTGTCGCCAACCTTGACCTTCACTTCCTTCACGACGCCCGCAGCCGAACTCGGCACGTCCATCGTCGCCTTGTCGGACTCCAGCGTAACGAGCGATTGCTCTTTCTCGACGGTATCACCCGCCTTCACCAGCACCTCGATCACAGGGATGTCCTTGTAATCGCCGATATCCGGCACCTTGACTTCGATCGCTTGACTCATTGTTAGTGTCTCCTGGGCCGCGCACGCGCCCCGCCCTGTCGATCAGGGCAGGCGCGCACGCCGTGGCACACGGGGAATGATGCCTTAGACGGTCATCGGGTTGGGTTTGGCGGGATCAAGGTTGTATTTCTTGAGCGCCTCGGCGACGACCTTGCGTTCGATCGTGCCTTCGTCTGCCAGTGCATTCAACGCGGCAACCGTGACCCAGTAGCGGTCGACTTCGAAGAAGTGGCGCAGCTTTTCACGCGTGTCCGAACGGCCATAGCCATCCGTGCCCAGCACGACGAATTTCTGCGGCACGAACGCGCGAATCTGCTCGGTGAGCGCCCGCACGTAGTCGGTGGAGGCGATGACCGGACCTTGCGTGTCCTTCAGGAGCTTCTCGACGTGCGAGAGCTTCTTCTCTTCGGTGGGATGCAGCAGGTTCCAACGCTGCACTTCATGGCCTTCGCGCGCGAGTTCGGTGAAGCTCGGCACGCTCCACAGATCGGCGGCAACGCCCCAGTCGTTCTTCAGCAGGTCGGCGGCGGCGATCACTTCGTTGAAGATTGTGCCCGCGCCCATCAACTGCACGCGCGGCGCCTTCTTGTCGGCCTCCGCCTTGCGGAAGGAGTACATGCCCTTGATGATGTCGGCCGCTACCGATTCGCCCTGCGGCATCGCCGGGTGCTCGTAGTTCTCGTTCATCACCGTGACGTAGTAGTACACGTCTTCCTGATCCGCGACCATGCGGCGCAGACCGTCCTGCATGATGACGGCGAGTTCGTAACCGAACGTCGGGTCATAGCTGATGCAGTTCGGCACCGAGGCGGCCCACAGCAGCGAATGGCCGTCTTCGTGTTGCAGACCCTCGCCGTTCAACGTCGTGCGGCCAGCCGTGCCGCCCAGCAGGAAGCCGCGCGAGCGCATGTCGCCCGCGGCCCATGCGAGGTCGCCGATGCGCTGGAAACCGAACATCGAGTAGAAGATGTAGAACGGGATCATGATCTCGCCGTGCGTCGAGTACGACGTCGCGGCCGCGATCCAGTCGGACATGCCGCCGGCTTCGTTGATGCCTTCCTGCAGGATCTGACCGGTTTCCGACTCACGGTAAAACATAAGCTGGTCGGAATCTTCCGGCACGTACTTCTGGCCGTCCTGATTCCAGATGCCGATCTGGCGGAACAGACCTTCCATGCCGAAGGTACGCGACTCGTCCGGCACGATCGGCACGATGCGCTTGCCGAGCGCCTTGTCCTTCAACAGGATATTGAGAATCCGCACGAACGCCATCGTCGTGGAAATCTCGCGGCCTTCGCCCGTGCCCTTCAACAGCGGCTCGAATACCGACAGTTCCGGCACCGGCAGCGATTCGGCCTTCTGGCGACGCGCCGGCAGATAACCGCCGAGATCCTGACGGCGGGCGCGCATGTACTCGAGTTCCTTCGAGCCTTCCTCGAACTTCAGGTACGGCACGTTGACGAGGTCTTCGTCGGAGATCGGCAGACGGAACTGGTCGCGGAATTTCTTCAACTGATCCACCTGCATCTTCTTCTGCTGGTGGGTGATGTTCATCGCCTGACCGGCTTCGCCCATGCCGTAGCCCTTGATCGTCTTGGCGAGGATCACGGTCGGCTGGCCCTTGGCGTTCGTGGCTTCCGAGAACGCCGCGTAGATCTTGTGCGGATCGTGGCCGCCGCGGTTCAGATTCCAGATGTCCTCGTCGGACCAGTCGGCGACCAGCGCCTTCAATTCCGGCGTGTTGAAGAAGTGCTCGCGAACGAACGCGCCCGACTCCGACTTGTACGTCTGATATTCGCCGTCGACGACTTCCATCATGCGGCGCATCAGCGCGCCCGACTTGTCGCGTTGGAACAGCGCGTCCCAGCGGCTGCCCCAGATCACCTTGATGACGTTCCAGCCCGCGCCGCGGAATTCGCTCTCGAGTTCCTGGATGATCTTGCCGTTACCGCGCACCGGACCGTCGAGGCGCTGCAGGTTGCAGTTGATCACGAACACGAGGTTGTCGAGCCGTTCGCGGCCGGCCATGCCGATCGCACCGAGCGATTCCGGTTCATCCGTCTCGCCGTCGCCGAGGAAAGCCCAGACCTTGCGGCCCTCGGTTTTCGCGATGCCGCGCGCCTGCATGTACTTCATGAAGCGCGCCTGATAGATCGCCATGATCGGGCCGAGACCCATCGAGACGGTCGGGAATTGCCAGAAGTCGGGCATCAGCCACGGGTGCGGATACGACGAGATGCCCTCGCCGCCCACTTCCTGGCGGAAGTTGTCGAGCTGGTTTTCGGTCAGACGGCCGAGCAGGAACGCGCGCGAGTACACGCCCGGCGACGAATGGCCCTGCACGAACACGAGGTCGCCGCCATGCTCGGCCGACGGCGCATGCCAGAAGTGGTTGTAGCCGACGTCATACAGCGTGGCCGCCGACGCGAACGATGCGATGTGGCCGCCGACGTTCGTGTCCTTGCCCGCGCGCAATACCATGGCGATGGCGTTCCAGCGCGTGTACGAGCGAATGCGGTGTTCGAGATCCTGGTCGCCCGGAATCGGCGCCTGACGCGAGACAGGAATCGTATTGATGTAGGGAGTGTTCGCCGAGAACGGCAGATGTTCGCCGTGCACACGGGCGAATTCGATTTGCTTTTCGATCAGGTAGTGAGCGCGATCGGGGCCCACAGCAGAAATCACGCCATCCAGCGCTTCAAGCCATTCGCCGGTTTCCTGGGGATCGTCGTCTTTTTCGGCGGCGACATATTTCATGACTTCGTCGGGTACAGCGGACATGCTCGTCTCCTGGATATAGAGGAACGCTCTTTGGACAGACGACGCGGACGAAGCACGGCCGCGGCAGCTTCGGCCGATTGTAATAAGGGTCCCGACGTCCGCGCAACAAAATTTTCGAATTGCGAGATCGATTCTCACAATGCGGAAAATTGCTGCGGCGCAACCTGATTTGACTGCCGATCGACGGATACGCCGGCTAGTTTGCTCCGATTAACGTGAGTTTCCGCGCTTTTTTGCGCCATTTACGAGCGACGCGCTGCGCTACAATGCCACGCATGTTGACCGAACGGCTTTTCGCACGCTCGGCGCGCACCGCCGGTCATTCGGCGGATTCGACGCCGTCCTCCCGCTGGCACCATGGACCATGGTGGTCGAATTCCTATTTGCTCACGCCGCTTCTGTCGATCCTCGTTTTTCTGGTCGTCATGAGCCTGATTCTGTGGAGTTTGAACCGGCGCGAGCAACAGCAGCAGGAAGACACGCTTTACCGTAACGTCGCATGGGCGCAGCAGCAGATCCGCCTTTCCATGACCGGCGCGCAGGAACAGATCCAGGCGCTCGCGCGCGACCTCGTCGCCGGCCACGGCGACCCGCATTCGTTCCAGGTGTCCACCACGGACATCATGCAGGGGCATCCCGAGATCCTCTACATGAACTGGTACACGAGCCAGCAGCAGCCGCGCTGGCCCAATACCGCGCTGCCGGTGTTCGGCCAGCGCCTCGCCAAGCCGAACGACTCGCAGATGGACGAGGCCGTGAAAGCCGCGTTTGCCGAGGCGCGCAGCACGCGCCGCCAGGTGTACTCGCCGTTGATCTACGACGACCTGGGCAACGGCTACATCACGCTGCAAACGCCGGTGTTCCGCGACCGCGAGTTTCTCGGCACCGTCGCCGCCGTGTTTTCGGTGGAAGGCATCCTGAAGCACGACATTCCGCCTGAGCTGTCCGCCAAGTACAAGATCTCGATCATCGACGTGAACAACCGCGAGTTGACCACCACGTCGACCCGCCCGCGCCTGCCGCGCGACATGTTCTACGATCTGCCGCTCGATCCGCCGGGCCAGGGCGTCTCGGTGCGCGTGTACGCGTTCCCGCAGATGACCAACTTCACCAACAACACGCTGGTCTGGCTGGTGGCGGGCCTGTCGTGCTTCGTGCTGTGGAGTTTGTGGAGCCTGTGGAAACACACGCGGCAACGTTTCGAAGCGCAGCAGGCGCTGTACGCCGAAGCCTTCTTTCGCCGTGCGATGGAAAACTCGGTGCTGATCGGCATGCGCGTGCTCGACATGCATGGCCGCATTACTCACGTCAATCCGGCGTTTTGCCGCATGACCGGCTGGGACGAAAGCGATCTGGTCGGCAAGACCGCGCCGTTCGCCTACTGGCCGCGCGACGCGTATCCGGAAATGCAGCGCCAGCTCGACATGACGCTGCGCGGCAAGGCGCCCTCCTCGGGTTTCGAACTGCGGGTGCGCCGCAAGGACGGTTCGCTGTTCCATGCGCGCCTGTACGTGTCGCCGCTGATCGACAGTTCGGGCCGTCAAACCGGCTGGATGTCGTCGATGACCGACATCACCGAACCGAAGCGCGCGCGCGAGGAACTCGCCGCCGCGCACGAGCGCTTCACCACGGTCCTGGAAAGCCTCGACGCCGCGGTGTCCGTGCTGGCCGCCGACGAGGCCGAACTGCTGTTCGCCAACCGCTACTACCGGCATCTCTTCGGCATTCGCCCGGACGGTCATCTGGAATTGGCGGGCGGCGGCTTCGATAGCTCGCAGGCGTCGTCCGATTCGATCGACATGGTGGACACCTATGCCGGTCTGCCCGCCGCGGCGCTGACCGAAAGCACCGCCGACGCGCAGGAAATCTACGTGCAAAGCATCCAGAAATGGTTCGAGGTGCGCCGCCAGTACATTCAGTGGGTGGACGGCCATCTCGCGCAGATGCAGATCGCGACCGACATCACCACGCGCAAGCAGGCTCAGGAACTGTCGCGCCAGCAGGACGAGAAGCTGCAGTTCACCAGTCGTCTGATGACGATGGGCGAAATGGCCTCCTCGCTCGCGCACGAACTGAACCAGCCGCTCGCCGCGATCAATAACTATTGCTCGGGAACCGTTGCACTGGTTAAATCCGGTCGAACGACGCCTGATAATCTCTTGCCCGTGCTTGAAAAAACCGCGCAGCAGGCGGTGCGGGCGGGCATGATCATCAAGCGCATTCGCGAGTTCGTCAAACGCAGCGAGCCGAAGCGGCAGGCCACGCGCGTGGCCGATATCGTCGCGGATGCCGTGGGTCTGGCCGAACTCGAGGCGAGGAAGCGCCGCATTCGCATCGTCACGGATTTGCGTTCGCGCCTGCCGGTGATCTACGTCGATCCAGTGCTGATCGAGCAGGTGCTGGTCAACCTGCTGAAGAACGGCGCCGAAGCCATGCACGAGGCACGCCCCGACGCCGTCGATCCGGTGATTCGCGTGGTCGTGCGGCTGGAAGGCGGCTTTGTCAGAATCAGCGTGGTCGACCAGGGGCCGGGTGTCGACGAAGCAACGGCCGAGCGTCTGTTTGAACCGTTTTACAGCACCAAGTCCGACGGTATGGGCATGGGGTTGAACATTTGCCGTTCGATTATTGAATCGCATCGCGGCCGTCTGTGGGTGGTGAACAACGTCGAGTCCGACGGCCACATCACGGGCGCCACGTTCCATTGCAGTCTGCCCATTGGAGAGCCTGACGGCCCGAGCAACGGCGGGTCACAGGCGCCGACACCACAAACCGTTACGGGAGAGCTATGAACAGCCCAGTCACCACACAGGAAACAGTCTTTGTCGTCGACGACGACGAGGCCGTGCGAGATTCGCTGCGCTGGCTGCTGGAGGCGAACGGCTACCGCGTGCAATGCTTCTCCAGCGCCGAGCAGTTCATCGACGCCTGGCAGCCGCATCAGCACCCCGGCCAGATCGCGTGCCTGATTCTCGACGTGCGGATGTCCGGCATGAGCGGACTCGAGTTGCAGGAACGCCTGATCGCCGACAACGCCTCGCTGCCGATCATCTTCGTGACGGGCCATGGCGACGTGCCGATGGCGGTCTCGACGATGAAGAAAGGCGCGATGGACTTCATCGAAAAACCGTTCGACGAAGCCGAGTTGCGCAAGCTGGTCGAGCGCATGCTCGACAAGGCGCGCAGCGAAAGCACCAGCGTGCAGCAACAGCGCGCCGCCGCCGAACGGCTGGGCAAGCTGACCGCGCGCGAGCATCAGGTGCTGGAGCGCATCATCGCCGGCCGCCTGAACAAGCAGATCGCCGACGACCTCGGCATCAGCATCAAGACGGTCGAGGCGCACCGCGCGAACATCATGGAAAAACTCAACGTCAACACCGTCGCGGATCTGCTGCGACTGGCGTTGTCGAACAAGCCGCAGCAAGCACAATAAGCGCGACAGGCGGCCTCCCCGCCAGGCGTTTTCGAGTTTCAACGGCCGGACTGTCGACGAGTCCGGCCCGCTTCGCCCCCGTTTCCCTTCTGTTTCCTTCTGTTTTCCCTCTGCCTTTGCCCGAGCGGCTCGTTGATTCCGGGTACGCCTTGGCCGTGTGTTGCTCGTTGGCCCGTTTGCGCACACTCGCCGATCGCTCCCATCGCGCTCCATCCCGCCGCACGGGCGAGCAGTGCGGCGCGCGTCCGTGCCGCCGCTCAACGCGGATATCGGCGCAGCGCTCGTCCTCGCACGCAACGGCCGTGCCACGGGAAGGGCGGCGCTCTCGCGCGAGCCGGAATCGCCCTGTGGCTCGTCATGCGGGTCGGTATAATGTCGGACTTTGCAGCGCTGCTTATCGCCGATTCGCGCCGCGCGCTTTTCACGTGCCGACCCGTTCCGGTTGAAAAGCGCCATCGACGTACGCGCCCCGCCCGCTTTCCAAACTGCCCATCTCGACCGACCATGACTGCCAAACTGATCGACGGCCTAGCCCTTTCCAAGACCCTGCGCGCCGACGTCGCCGCGCGCGCCGCCGCCCTCACCGCCCGCGGCCATCAGCCGGGCCTCGCGGTGGTGCTGGTGGGCGCGAATCCGGCCAGCGAAGTGTATGTGCGCAACAAGGTGAAGGCGTGCCACGACAACGGTCTCGGCTCGTCGTTCGACCGCTATCCGGCCGACTTGCCCGAAGCCGATCTGCTCGCGCGCATCGACGAACTGAACCGCGATCCGCGCATCCACGGCATTCTGGTGCAATTGCCGCTGCCGCCGCATATCGACAGCCATAAGGTGATCGAGGCGATCGCGCCCGAGAAGGACGTCGACGGCTTTCACGTCGCCAATGCCGGCGCGCTGCTGACCGGCCAGCCGCTGTTCCGCCCGTGCACGCCGTATGGCGTGATGAAGATGCTGGCCGCTTACCAGATTCCGCTGCAGGGCGCCAATGCTGTTGTGATCGGCCGCTCGAACATCGTCGGCAAGCCGATGGCGCTGCTGCTGCTCGAAGCCGGCGCGACCGTCACGATCTGCCACAGCAAGACGCGCGATCTGGCCGCGCACACGCGCAACGCCGACGTGGTGGTCGCCGCCACCGGGCTGCGCAACATTCTCACCGCCGAGATGGCGAAGCCGGGCGCCGCGGTGATCGACGTCGGCATGAATCGCGACGAAGCCGGCAAGCTGTGCGGCGACGTCGACTTCGCGGGCGTCAAGGAAGTGGCCGGCTACATCACGCCGGTACCGGGCGGCGTCGGCCCGATGACCATCACGATGCTGCTCGTCAACACGATCGAAGCCGCCGAGCGCGAAGCGGCCGCAACGGCGTAATCAAGCCCCAACGGCGCGTTGCGCCGCCCACACTCCTCGCGCGCGAGGAACCGCGACATCTGATAATTTGTCTGCCGACGGATTGGAATCGGCGTGTCCTGCCCCAATAATGTCTTTATCCGGTCTTATCGGGGCGCTTATCGGAGCGTCGTCGCGCGCCCGTCGAAGCGCCCCGATTACCCCGTTCACCCGCGTCAGACAGGAAGCCTCATGTCCACTACCGCCTCGAATCACGACAATCCGCTCCTCGATTTCTCCGATCTGCCGCGCTTTGGCGAAATCCGCCCCGAACACGTGACGCCCGCCCTCGATGTGCTGCTCGCCGACGCGGCCGCCGCCGTCGAGCGCGCCGCCCAACCGATCACCCCCGCCTCGTGGGCCGACGTGGTCGAGCCGGTCGAACGCGCCACCGAACCGCTGTCGCGCGCATGGAGCGTGGTGGGCCATTTGAACGCCGTCGCCGATACGCCGGAACTGCGCGCGGTGTACGGAGAAAACCTGCCACGCGTCACGGAATTCTGGTCGAGCGTCGGACAGAATCTCGCGCTGTACGAGAAGTACAAGGCGTTGCACGCTAGCAGCGATTTCGTCTCGCTCACCGGCGAGCGCAAGAAAATCCTCGGCAATGCGCTGCGCGATTTCCGTTTGTCCGGCGCGGAATTGCCGGAAGATCAGAAGCCGCGCTTCGCCGAATTGCAGGAGCGCCAGGCGGCGCTCTCGAAGGCGTTTTCCGATCATGTGCTCGATGCGACCAACGCGTATGCCTACGTCGTCGAGGCTGGCGATGAAGCGCAACTGGCCGGTCTGCCGGAAGACGTGATCGAAGCCGCGAAGGAAGCCGCCGAACGCGAAGGCAAGACCGGCTACAAATTCACGCTGCACTTCCCCTCGTATTTTCCGGTGATGCAGTACTCGGAAAATCGCGCGATGCGCGAGGCGGTGTATCGCGCCTACGTGACGCGCGCCTCCGAACTCGGTTCGCAATACGGCAACGGCAAGCCCGAGTGGGACAACACCGCCGTGCTCGCCGAACAGCTACAGCTGCGCGCGGAAGAAGCGCGCATGCTCGGCTACAACAACTTCGCCGAGGTCTCGCTCGCACCGAAAATGGCCGAATCGCCCGCGCAGGTGATGGCCTTCCTCGAAGACCTCGCCGTGCGCGCTCGCCCGCATGCCGAACAGGACTGGAAAGAGTTGCGCGAATTCGCCGCCAACGAACTCGGCATGACCGAACTGCAACCGTGGGACATGACGTTTGCGGCTGAACGCCTGCGTCAGAAGCGCTATTCGTTTTCGGAAAACGAAGTCAAACAGTACTTCCCCGAAGACACCGTGTTCAAGGGTCTTTTCAAGGTCACGGAAACGCTGTTCGGCGTGCGCATCCGTCGCGACGAAGCGGCCGTATGGCATCCCGACGTGCGCTTTTTCCGCGTCGAGAATCAGGACGGCGGCCTCGTCGCGCAGTTCTACCTCGACCTGTACGCACGCGAAGGCAAACGCGGCGGCGCATGGATGGACGACGCGCGCGGGCGTCACAAGCACGCGCACGGCGGCGTGCAAACGCCGGTGGCGTATCTGACCTGCAACTTCTCGGCGCCGGTCGGCGGCAAGCCCGCCTGCTTCACGCACGACGAAGTCATCACGCTGTTCCACGAATTCGGCCACGGTCTGCATCACATGCTCACGCGTGTCGATGAACTGGGCGTGTCGGGCATCAACGGCGTCGAGTGGGACGCGGTCGAACTGCCGTCGCAATTCATGGAGAACTTCTGCTGGGAGTGGGACGTGCTGAGCGACATGACTTCGCACGTCGAGACGGCCAGGCCGCTGCCGCGCGAGCTATTCGACAAGATGCTCGCCGCGAAGAATTTCCAGAGCGGTCTCGGCACGCTGCGGCAGATCGTGTTCTCGATGTTCGACATGCAACTGCATACCGGTTTCGACGCGGCCGGCACGAAGAACGCCACCGAACTCGCGAGCGAGATCAACGAGCGTTTTCATGTCGTGCCGCAAGCGCCGTTCTCGCGTTGGCCGAATACGTTCAGCCACATTTTCGCGGGCGGTTATGCAGCGGGCTACTACAGCTACAAGTGGGCCGAAGTGTTGTCCGCCGATGCCTACGCCGCGTTCGAGGAAGCGGCGCAAGCCACGAGCGGCAGCGTGCTCGATCAGGCAACGGGCATGCGCTATCGCAAGGAGATTCTCGAAGTGGGCGGCAGCCGTCCGGCGATGGAATCGTTCAAGGCGTTCCGCGGTCGCGAGCCGAGCATCGACGCCTTGTTGCGGCACAACGGCATGACGCCCGCTGCGGCGCATTGATCTTGCGTTGAAGTATCCGTCGGCGCGTTGGCGTTGCACCGATAAGAAAGCCGGTGACTTGCGTGAGCAAGCACCGGCTTTTTCGTGCGCGCCGGCAGCGCCTGCGTTGCGTTGTGCGGCGGGGCTAACCCCGATGCAGCTTGAAGTCCACTTCCGAAGGACGCCCCGCCAGTGACAACGCGGCGCGCGCGGCGGGCGCCCGGCTCACCACCTTGCCGCGGCTCACCACGGCAAGGCGTGCCGCCCGCAGACGGATCGCTTCGACCGGATCGCGCGCGTCGAGCAGCACGAGATTGGCCGCGCAGCCCGGCGCTACGCCATAGCCTTCCAGCCCGAGAATCCGCGCGGCGTTCACCGTGACCGCATCGAAACACGCCTGCATGCCGTCGACGCCCGTCATCTGCGCGACGTGCAGGCCCATGTGCGCGACTTCGAGCATGTCCCCCGAGCCGAGGCTGTACCACGGATCCATCACGCAGTCGTGGCCGAACGCCACGTTGATGCCCGCCGCCATCATCTCCGGCACACGGGTCATGCCGCGCCGTTTCGGATAGGTGTCGCTGCGGCCCTGCAACGTGATGTTGATCAGCGGGTTCGCGATCGCATGGACACCCGCTTCGCGGATCAGCGGCAACAGCTTGCTCACGTAGTAGTTGTCCATTGAATGCATCGAGGTGAGATGCGAACCGGTGACGCGCCCTTGCAAGCCGAGCCGATGCGTTTCGGCCGCGAGCGTTTCGATGTGACGCGACAGCGGGTCGTCCGATTCGTCGCAATGCATGTCGACGCGCAAGCCCTGCTCCGCCGCGTATTCGCACAGCATGCGCACGGACTGCGCGCCGTCGGCCATCGTGCGCTCGAAATGCGGAATCCCGCCGACCACGTCCACGCCCATCGCAATCGAGCGCTTGAGGTTCTCGAACGCGCCGGCACTGCGCAAGACGCCGTCTTGCGGAAAGGCCACCAGTTGCAGGTCGAGATACGACGCGACACGGCGTTTCACTTCGACGAGCGCCTCGACCGCGAGCAGACGCGGATCGCACACGTCCACGTGACTGCGGATCGCCAGCAGCCCGCGCGCGACGGCCCAGTCGCAGTACTGCAGCGCGCGTTCGATCAACGCCTCTTGCGTCAGGTCCGGCTTCAGCTCGCCCCACACCGCGATGCCTTCCAGCAAGGTGCCCGATGCGTTCACGCGCGGCAAGCCGTATGACAGCGTCGCATCCATGTGGAAATGCGGATCGACGAACGGCGGCGTGACGAGGGAGCCGGCGGCGTCGATTTCCTCGCGCGCGCTCGCGACCAGATTCGGT
This sequence comes from Paraburkholderia terricola, assembly GCF_003330825.1. Classification (NCBI taxonomy): domain Bacteria; kingdom Pseudomonadati; phylum Pseudomonadota; class Betaproteobacteria; order Burkholderiales; family Burkholderiaceae; genus Paraburkholderia; species Paraburkholderia terricola. The sequence goes on along the minus strand of NZ_CP024941.1, from coordinate 1,370,588 downwards.
TCGACGGCAACGATGCGGCCCGCGTCGATGCCGATGTCGACCGGTTGCGTGTGTTGCGGCGCGGCGCCTCGCGGCAGCATCGCGCGGCGGATGATCAGATCCATGTATCGCTCCCTGTTGACCGCTCGTTGACTGATAGCGATTCTATCGGCGTCAGAAACCGTTTGCGCGCGTTTTAGCGAGACCGCCGTACCGGCGCGCGGCGGCGAATCCGTACCGGCTGCGCGCCCGGTGCCCGCCTATACTCCGCTTTTCGAACGGCCGATGCATCGCGTCCACGCATACGTGATGCATCCAATCACGGAGCACGCAGATGAAAACGATCGGTGTGATCGGCGGGATGAGCTGGGAATCGTCCGCCGAATACTACAAGCCGCTCAACCGCCACGCGAAGGCGCGCCTCGGCGGCCACCACAACGCTCGCAGCCTGATGCTCACTGTCGACTTCGCGCCGGTCGAAGCGCTCCAGCGCGCCGGCGACTGGAGCGCGCTCGGCGAGCAGATGGCCGATGCCGCGCGCCGGCTCGAACGAGGCGGCGCCGATCTCGTGATGCTGGCGACAAACACAATGCATCGCGTGTATGAATCGATCGAGCAGGCGATCGAGGTGCCGTTTCTCCACATTGCCGATCCGACCGGCGAGGCACTGCGCGCCGCGGGCATCGAGCGAGTGGGTTTGCTCGGCACACGCTATACGATGGAGCAGACGTTTTACACCGGCCGCTTGCGCGAGCGTCATGGACTCGACACGCTGGTTCCCGACGAAGCCGGACGCGCATACGTGCACCGCATCATTTATGACGAGCTGTGTCACGGCAAGATCACTGACGATTCGCGTGAGGTGTATCAGCGTGTGATCGAAGACCTCGCCGCGCGCGGAGCGCAAGCGGTGATTCTCGGCTGCACCGAAATCACGTTGCTGATCAAGCCGGAAGATTCCGTGCTGCCGGTGTTCGATACGACCGCGTTGCATGCGCAAGCGGCGGTTGAATGGGCGGTCGAGGTGAAGTGAATGGCGGCATGTAGGAATCGGCATGCCACTGCATGAAGAACCGACGCCACCAGTTAAAAAGCCCGCTTGGCTTGCGCCAACGGGCTTTCAACAATGCTTGGTTGCGGGGGTAGGATTTGAACCTACGACCTTCGGGTTATGAGCCCGACGAGCTGCCAGACTGCTCCACCCCGCGTCAGAGAAAACGGATTGTATAGAGATGCTCGCAAGACGTCAAACAATCACCGGACTTATTTCAAACGACGCGTGCATGCACGAAGCCGTTCAAAGATCCTGCACCGTGGCGCCTTCCACCTTGCCGTCGATAATGTCGGCACCGTACTGGCTCGCACTGCGTTTGGCGACACCGAAATCGGAGAACGTGGCCGGCAGCACGAGACGAAATACGCGGCTCGCTTTCGAGCCGCTGATCGCGCCCGGCCGGCAGACGCGCACCGCGACGTCGTAACCTTCGGCGTGACGCTTGTGGCCGTCGAATTTGTCGAACGCCCGCGAAAACACCAGCGGATGCACTTCGAAATTCTTATAGAGGGCTGGATAGAGTTCGGCCATGATGTCTCCCGATGCGTGAGCGCGAATTGTGATCCCACTATACGCTGCGCCCTGCCCGCTCCACGCTTTTATTTTCCGCCGTTAGGCTCGACAGCGGCGACGGCAATTTTCACGGACGCCCATCGCGCACGATAAGATGCGGGCTACCGGAATAACCCGAATGGCCCAGCAAGAACGTGAGAATTTCATGAAAATCGCCACCTGGAACGTCAACTCCCTCAAAGTCCGCCAGCAACACGTCATCGACTGGCTCGAAACGAGTCACACCGACGTGCTGTGCCTCCAGGAACTGAAGCTGCCCGACGAAAAATTTCCGCGCGCCGAGCTCGCGGAAAAAGGCTATCGGAGCTGGTTCGCCGGCCAGAAAACGTATAACGGCGTCGGCATCCTGGTGCGCGAGGGGCTGAACGTCGACGAAGACAGCATCGTGCGGAACATTCCCGGTTTCGAGGATCCGCAGCAACGCGTGATCGCCGCGACCATCGAAGGCGTGCGCGTCGTCTCCGCGTACTTCCCGAACGGCCAGGCGCCGGGCACCGAGAAGTTCGCGTACAAGCTGCGCTGGCTCGCCGCGCTGCACGACTGGATCGCGAGCGAAATGGCACTGCATCCGAAACTCGCGCTGCTCGGCGACTACAACATCGCACCTGAAGATCGCGACGTGCACGATCCAAAAGCGTGGGAAGGCCAGAATCTGGTGTCGCCCGAAGAACGCGCGGAGTTCGTTCGGCTGATCAGCCTCGGCCTCGTCGACGCGTTCCGCCAGTTCGAACAGCCGGAGAAGATCTACTCGTGGTGGGACTACCGGATGCTCGCGTTTCGCCGCAACGCGGGGCTGCGCATCGACCATATTCTGCTGTCGAAAGCGCTGGCCGAGGCATGCTCGTCGTGCGACGTCGACAAGGTGCCGCGCAAATGGGATCAGCCGTCGGACCACGCGCCGGTCGTCGCGCAAATCGGCTGATCTCGCCGCCCGATGCGAGACCCTGGAACGGCCTCTTTCAGACCCGCGTCGCGCTCAAGCGGGAGCGCCTAAACAGCGCCACAAAAACTCGAACACCATCGCATCGTGCTCGGCCTGCTCCAGTTCATCGGAACCGCCGTGCCCGCCTTCCGTGTTCTCCCGATACCAGACCTTGTCCGCGCCCAGCGCCTGCATGCGCGCGGCCATCTTGCGCGCGTGTGCCGGATGCACACGGTCGTCGGCGGTCGAGGTGGTCAACAATACAGGTGGATACCCGACGCCCGCGCTCACCCGGTGATACGGTGAGTAAGCGGCCAGCACGCGCGCTTCGTCGGGGTCATCGGGATCGCCGTATTCGTCGATCCACGAGGCACCCGCATGCAGCAGGTGATAGCGGCTCATGTCGAGCAAGGGCACCTCGCATACCACCGCGCCGAACAGCTCGGGGCGCTGCACCATGCACGCGGCCACCAGCAAACCGCCGTTGCTGCCGCCCTGAATGCCGAGTTGCGCGGCACTCGTCACGCCGGTGCTGATGAGCGCCTCGGCCACCGCGATGAAATCGTCGAACGAACGCTGCCGATGCTCGCCCTGCGCCGCCGTGTGCCACTCCGTGCCGAATTCGCCGCCGCCGCGGATATGCGCGACCACGTAGACGCCGCCGCGCGCGAGCCAGCCGATGCCCTGTCCCGTCAGATAGCTCGGCAGCAAGGGAATCGCGAAGCCGCCGTAGCCGTTGAGCAGGCATGGCCGCGCGTGTTGCCGTGCGCGCTCTGACGTGGCCTCTTGCGACGCTTCTTGCATGACGCGCGGCCCGATCACGGTGTACGGCACGCGCGTGCCGTCAGCGGACACCGCATGCGCGCGCGTCACTGCGAACGGCGTTGCGTCGAATTGCGTCGGCCAGCGATCGAGCAATTCCCAACCGGTCAGATCGTCGCGGGCGAGGTCGGTGAGCCAGTACGCCGGCGGTTGCAGATAGTCGTCGGTATCGACGAACACTTCGTCGTTCAACGTCGGCTCGACCGGCGAGACTTCGGCTTGCGCGTCGTCGCGCGACGGAAAGACGCGCCGCCGCCAATGCCAACCTTCTTGATCGGCATCTCGCGCGGGCGTCCACAGCAAGGTCTGGTTTCGCACATCCTCGAGATACGACACGATCAGATGGTTGCGCGTATGCGTCCACTCGCACACCGAGGTTCGCGGTGTCGGCATGAAAAGCGGCGTGACGTCGCGCTCGCCGCGCAGGAACGCCGCTTCGCGAATCGCCAGCAACGCGCCGCCCGCGTAATGCGCGCCGTTGCAATGCCAATCGAGGCGCGGCTCCAGCAGCAGCCAGCCCTGCCAACCGCTCACCGCGACATGCGAGGGCACGTCGTAACGGCGCCAGGCATCGGCGGCAGCCGCGGCGCTCTCGAGGTAATACGTGTGCGAATCGAAGAAGTCGACGCTGCTCACCACCGTATGCCGCTGTTCGACCGGATCGTAGTGCGCTTCGACGCCGATGTCGCCGAACGCGCCTTTGAACACCACCGGCGCGTCGGCCAGCGCCGTGCCTCGCGTCCAGCGGCGCACTTCACGCGGGTAGCCTGAGCGCGTGAGCGTCTTGCGGCCATTGTCCCAACCGACGTACAACGTATCGCGGTCGATCCACGACGCGGTGTGCTTGCCGGCCTTCGCGATCACGAAGCCGTCGTCGACGAAACGTTGGGCGTCGATATCGAATTCGCGCACCACCAATGCGTCCGAGCCGCCCGGCGACAGCGTCACCAGCGCGCGATCGCCATCCGGGTAAAGAATGTCGAGTTCCACGCATACCCACGGCGTGCCTTCCGCCGCGCCGAGCGCGTCGAAGTCGAGCAGGGTCTGCCACACGGGCGCGCCGCTGCGCCATGCGGCCCATGTGGTGCGCCGCCAGATGCCCTTCGGATTGCGCTCGTCCTGCCAGAGATCGTAGGCCCAATCCTTCCAGCGATCGGGAATGACCGGACGCTCGCGCGGCAGATAAGCGTCGGCGAGCTGTTGCCTGAGCGACTCGAATTGCGCACCGCTGCACCACGCGGCGCGCGTGCGGACATTCTGCGCGTCGACCCACGCGAGCGCGGCGGGATCGTCGAGCGCTTCGAGCGACAGAAAGGAATCGGGAGAAAGCGGCCAGAGAAAGGGGCCGCGAGTAGCGGGAGAAGCGGGCATCGTCGGCTGTCGAATGAAAACAGCGTTGATTATGCCCTGCGAGAAGCGAAGCGCCTTTGACGATGCTCGCCAGCGCCGACATGGATGAAGCCGCGAACGACGGAGCGATACCCGAACCGCTCCGCGTCACATCACGCCAACTTCAAGCACGAACCTCAGCACGAACCTCAAGGCTCGAGATTGAGCTCCTGAATCTTGCGCGTAATCGTATTGCGGCCGATGCCCAGACGCTCGGCCGCTTCCACCTTGCGGCCACGCGTGAAATCCAGCGCCTCGCGAATCACCGCCGCTTCGAAACGGCGCGCGAGTTCGTCCATGACGTCGGCCGAGTTCTCGCGCAACAGGCGCGCGACTTCGGTACGCAGACCGCCTTCCCAGGCGCTCACAGGCGTCGCGACCGGCAAGCCGCCGGCCGCGGCCGGTTGCGCCGAAGCGCTCGCGCCGTTGATCGGCGCCGTCGCCGCGAGGCCGGCTTCGCCATTACCGAGCACTCCGCCGCCGCCCGCGAGATCGCTCACGCCGGCTTGCGCGGGACCGAGGTCGGGCGGCAAGTCCTTGATCTCGATGGTCTGCGCGGGCGCCATCACCGTCAGCCAGTTGGCGAGGTTCTCCAACTGACGCACGTTGCCCGGAAACGGCAGCGACGCGAGATACGCCAGCGCGTCTTCGGACACGCGCTTGGGCTCGACGCCCAGATCGCGCGCACTCTTTTGCAGGAAGTGACGCGTGAGCAGCGGAATGTCCTCGCTGCGCTCGCGCAGCGCAGGCAAACGCAAGCGGATCACATTGAGCCGGTGATACAAGTCCTCGCGGAACAGGCCCTGGCGCACGCGCGATTCGAGATTCTGGTGCGTCGCCGCGATCACGCGCACGTTGGCCCGCAACGGATTGTGGCCGCCGACGCGATAGAACTGCCCGTCCGACAGTACGCGCAACAGGCGCGTTTGCAGATCGAACGGCATGTCGCCGATTTCATCGAGAAACAGCGTGCCGTTCTCGGCCTGCTCGAAGCGCCCCTGGCGCATGGCCTGCGCGCCGGTGAACGCGCCGCGCTCATGGCCGAACAGTTCGGATTCCAGCAAGTCCTTCGGAATCGCGGCGGTGTTCAAGGCAATGAAGGGACCGTTCGAGCGTGGGCTATGTCGGTGCAACGCACGCGCGACCAGTTCCTTCCCGGTGCCTGATTCGCCGGTAATGAGCACGGTGGCGGCGGAATGCGACAAGCGGCCGATCGCGCGGAACATATCCTGCATCGCCGGCGCCTGGCCGAGCATTTCCGGTGCATCGGCGACGCGGTCGTCCCACGTCTGTTCGCCGCGCATGCTTTCGTCGACGGCGCGGCGGATCAGTTCGACGGCCTTGTCGACGTCGAACGGTTTGGCGAGGTACTCGAACGCGCCGCCCTGAAATGCGGCGACCGCGCTATCCAGATCCGAGAACGCCGTCATGATGATGACGGGCAAGCCCGGCACCTTGTCACGCACGGTTTGCAGCAATTCGAGGCCGGAGCCGCCTGGCATCCTGATGTCGGACACCAGCACTTGCGGGCTGTCGTGATCGAGCGCGGCCGACGCCTCACGCACGTTCGCGAAGCTGCGTGTCGCGAAGTTTTCGCGGGCGAGCGCTTTTTCGAGCACCCAGCGAATCGATTGATCGTCGTCTACTATCCAGATCGGCTTCATATGGGTCGGTCAGAATTCTTGAGATGCGTTTGGTTTAGCAGTCGAGCGGCAGCACAATCTGAAACTCGGTGTGGCCCGGGCGGCTTTCCACTTCGATCAGTCCGTCGTGTTGTTGCACGAAGGTCTGCGCGAGCGTCAGACCGAGACCGCTGCCGTCCTCGCGCCCCGACACGAGCGGATAAAAGATGCGGTCACGGATCTCCTCGGGAATGCCTGGGCCGTTGTCGATGATATGCAAGTCCAGTGCCAGCTTACATAAACGTTTCGACACCGTGATCTTGCGCGCAATGCGGGTGCGCAATTCGATGCGCGCGTCGCCTTGCGAGATGCGCTCACGCAGCGCCTCGGCCGCATTGCGCACGATGTTCAGCAGCGCCTGAATCAATTGCTCCTTGTCGCCGCGCAAATCGGGCACGCTCACGTCGTAATCGCGTTCGATCGTGAGGCCGCGCGGAAACTCCGCGAGAATCACCTGGCGCACGCGCTCGCACACCTCGTGAATATTCACGTCGCCGACGATATGCGGATGACGGTGCGGTTCGAGCAGGCGGTCGACCAGCGTCTGCAAGCGGTCCGATTCCTTGATGATGACCTGCGTGTACTCGCGCAACTCGTCGCGCTGACGCTCGCCGAGTTCGAACTCGAGCAGTTGCGCCGCGCCGCGAATCCCGCCGAGCGGATTCTTGATCTCGTGCGCGAGATTGCGGATCAGTTGCTTGTTGACCGCCGTGAGGTCGTTGATGCGCTCCTCGCGGTCGGTGCGCAGATGCCGCTCGTTCTCGAACAGTTCGAGCAGCACGTAGTCCTGCGCCGTTTCCAGAAAGCCGACGATCGCATGCACGTGCAGCGGCTCGTGACCGGGACGCTCGAGCACGGCGTCGAGATGCGTCGCGTGAAAACGGTGGGCGGCGATCGCGGAGATGGTCGCGAGCAGTTCGTCCGCATTCGAGAAGATGTCCGGCCACGCCATCTGCGTGAGTTGCCGGCGCGAAAGCTCCAGCATCGATTCGGCCGACGGGTTCGCGAACACGACACGCAGCGTGCGCTTTTCGAGCACCAGCACGACTGTCGGCAACGCCTCGAAGCCGGGCAGCAAACCGGAACTCACGAGGAGAGCGTCGTCCGACAGCGTTTGCTCCTGCCCTTTCCTTGCCTTGATCAGATTCTTGAGAACCATCTTTGCAGTCCGGCCGATAGGAGATGGTGATAAATCAGGTGTAGCGCGTTTTGTGTCGCCCGGTGCCCGCGGCTCGCGCATGTCGCCTACGCGCATGTCGCCTACGCGCATGTCGCGAACGTCGCCTACGCGGATCGCAAACGTTGCGCTCGATCCAACGAAAAAGGGACGGCGCCGCCGTCCCTTCGTGACCGATCGCGAGCGTCGGGCAAAGCGCTTCGCCGTTTGAAGGGCGAAGCGCCATTGCCGCTTACAGCGAGTAGTACATTTCGAATTCGATCGGGTGCACCGACTGACGATAGCGTTGCAGCTCGCCCGTCTTCAGTTCGATGTACGCGTCGAGCATCGAATCCGTGAACACGCCGCCGCGCGTCAGGAATTCGCGGTCCGCGTCGAGTGCGTCCAGCGCCTGGTCGAGGCCGGCACACACGGTCGGGATCTTTGCATCCTCTTCCGGCGGCAGGTCGTACAGGTTCTTGTCGGCAGCTTCGCCCGGATGAATCTTGTTCTGCACGCCGTCCAGACCCGCCATCATCAGCGCGGAGAAGCACAGGTACGGATTCGCCATCGGATCCGGGAAGCGCGTTTCGATACGGCGGCCCTTCGGATTCGACACGTGCGGAATGCGGATCGACGCCGAACGGTTGCGAGCCGAGTAAGCCAGCTTCACCGGCGCCTCGAAGTGCGGCACGAGGCGCTTGTACGAGTTCGTCGACGGGTTCGTGATCGCGTTCAGCGCGCGAGCATGCTTGATGATGCCGCCGATGTAGAACAGCGCGAATTCCGACAGACCCGCGTAACCGTTGCCCGCGAACAGGTTCGTGCCGTCCTTCCAGATCGACTGGTGAACGTGCATGCCCGAACCGTTATCGCCGACCACCGGCTTCGGCATGAACGTAGCCGTCTTGCCGTACGTGTGCGCGACGTTGTGGATGATGTACTTCATCTGCTGCAGCCAGTCGGCGCGTTGCACCAGCGTCGAGAACTTGGTGCCGATTTCATTCTGGCCCTGGCCCGCGACTTCGTGGTGATGCACTTCGACCGGAATGCCGATCTGTTCGAGCAGCAGGCACATTTCCGAACGGATGTCCTGGAACGTGTCGACCGGAGCGACCGGGAAATAGCCGCCCTTCGTGCCCGGACGGTGGCCGGTGTTGCCGCCTTCGAATTCCTTCGCCGACGACCACGGTGCTTCTTCCGAACCGATCTTGATGAAGCAGCCCGACTGATCCGTGTTCCACTGGACCGAGTCGAAAATGAAGAATTCCGGTTCCGGACCGAAGAATGCCGTGTCGCCCAGGCCCGTGCTCTTCAGATAGGCTTCAGCGCGCTTGGCGAGCGAGCGCGGGTCGCGCTCGTAGCCCTTGCCGTCCGCCGGTTCGACGACGTCGCAGGTCAGCACGAGGGTGGATTCTTCATAGAACGGGTCGATGAAGGCCGTGTTCGCGTCCGGGACCAGCAACATATCCGATGCTTCGATGCCCTTCCAACCGGCAATCGACGAACCGTCAAACGCATGGCCGCTTTCGAACTTGTCTTCATCGAATGCCGACACCGGCACCGAAACGTGTTGCTCCTTGCCGCGCGTGTCGGTGAAACGAAAGTCGACAAACTTGACGTCTTCGTCTTTGACGAGTTGCACGACGTCGGCCACGGATTTACTCATAACCTATCTCCTGATTAACGAATTCGGCGGGTTCAGCCGCCGCCCAATCTAGCTGACCCGTCCCGGCGCGTCCACCCCTGGTTTCGTCGAGGCGGACATTCGAGCCTGTGGGACAAGTCGATCGGAAGCAATGAAGCAGCTTCTGTGCCATGCATGCGCCAAGCCGGCGCAGACCCATTGTGCGCGCGCGTTTGCGGGGAATGCGCGCACCGAATGGCATGCAGCCCCGAAATCGGCGATTCGGGCATGGCACCGAAAACGTGCATGACCTAACTGCGACCTTGCCGTTATACCTATTTTGGTGCATTTTCTAGATTTTGCACCATTAGAGAACATTACACTTGCGCGGCGACTCCCAAGGTTTCTGGCGCCCGCCGATCCTCTCCGCTTCGCGCTGCGCGCTAGAATGGTTATTTGGTCCAAGAGAGAGACACGCTCATGAGCACGCTTGAACAGCTATACGCCCAGGCGGAAAAGCGTCGCGGCGAAAACCAGTTGCCCTACGCGGGCGCGATCTCGCCGGCCGAGGCGTTCGAACTGCTGCAACTCGATCCGCGCGCGCGTCTCGTCGATGTGCGCACGCGCGCCGAACTCGATTGGGTCGGTCGGCCGGTTGTCGGCGACGGGCAATACGCGCACGTGGAATGGACGCGCTATCCGGGCGCGGTGCCGAACCAGGAATTCCTCGATCAGTTGAAACAGGTCGCCTCGCCGGATACGCCGGTGCTCTTCCTGTGCCGCAGCGCCGCGCGCTCGAAGCTCGCCGCGATCGCCGCGGCCCAGGCCGGCTTCACCCAGGCGTACGACCTGCTCGAAGGCTTCGAAGGCGACAAGGACGGCCAGGGGCATCGGAAGACGGTGTCGGGCTGGTGTTTTCGCGGCTTGCCGTGGATCGGCGCATGATCGCGGACGGCGCGGTTGGCGCGGTTGGCTGACCCGTTGGCCGACCGTTGCCGGTTGCCGGTTGCCATTGGCATGCGCGCACGCCTGCCTGAAACGCATCGTCGGCGCTGAGTGTGACAGGCCGATGATGCGGCGACTACACAATGAAGCACAGCCGGCGAGAGAGTGCCCGCACGGCCTCACGAGCGCCGAAAAAAACTCGCTCGCGTAGCCCGCGAATCAATCGCGCGGTTTGGCCGCGGCCGCGTCCAATTCGACGATGTCGCCGCCCAGCAGATGCACCCCTTCGCGCAGTTTGACGAACGCCGCCGCGACGGCTTCCGGCTCGCCCTTCACACCCAGATCGATGTGATGCCGCGCATACACGCCGCCGCGTTCGGCGTCGCCCACGCTCGGCAGGCTGAACACCCGCACGCCCGGAAAATCCCGTTCGATCTTCTCCATCAACGGCGTCACACGCGATTCCGGCAACTCGAACACCAGCAGTGATTTTTCCGCGTGCGGCATGGCGTGATGCAAATGCGCGTACTGCGTATCCAGCACCCACTCGATCATCGGCCACGCCATCACCGGGAAACCCGGCACGAAGTGATGCTGGCCGATCGAAAAACCCGGAATCTTGTTGTAGCCGTTCGGAATGATCGAAGCGCCCTGCGGATAGGTGCCCATGTTCAGGCGATGCAGGTTTTCCGGCGTTTCCAGATCGAGCGGCGTTGCCGCGGTCGCCGGATACATATCGCGGATGCGCTCCTGGATCAGCCGCGCCGCTTCCGGATGCAATTGAAGCGGCACGCCGAGCGCGGCCGCCGCGCACTGGCGAGTGTGATCGTCCGGGGTGGCGCCGATGCCGCCCGTGGAGAACACGACGTCGCCCGACGCGAACGTGCGCCGCAGCGTCGCCGTGATGCGCTCGGGATCGTCGCCGATATATTCCGCCCAGCCGAGCGACAGTCCGCGCGCGCCCAGCAATTCGATGACCTTCGGCAGATGCTTGTCGACGCGCCTGCCCGACAGGATTTCATCGCCGATGATGATGACGCCAAATGCCATTGCCGCCTCTTTCGCTTAGTCAGTAATTCATCAATAAGGAACCGGCGCCGTCTGCCGCGCGCCGCCGTGCTCTTCCGCGCGCATGCGTTGCAGCGCGCGCAGACAGTAGTAGCCGAACCACAACGCCGAGAACACGAGGATGAACGCGTAGATCCAGATCGTCACCGCGGTGATTACCGGGAACAGCACGATCAGCCATACCGACGACACCCACAGCAGCGTGGGCAGCGAGCCCATCAGACCGCTGGCGATGCCGATCAGCAGCAGCGGCAGGCGGAAGCGCCGCACCAGTGCGCGACGCTCGTCGCGCGTGGCGTGCAGCGCAAGCGCGTCGTAAGTCATCACGCGATAGGTCAGCCAGCCCCACAGCAGCGGCGGAATCAGCGCGAAGAACGGCGGCACCAGCCAGAGCGGCAACGTGACGATCAGCAGCACCAGACAGACCAGGGTGGTCCACAACGCATGGCCGAGGCTACCGTACCACGTTCCGCCGCGGCGCATTTCGAGGCCGGTGAATTGCCGCGTCGACAGGAAACGGATGACCGCCGGCATCGACAGCGTGGCGATCAGCAGCAGCACGGTGACGACGATCAGCGGAATCGCCATCGCGATCACGATGAACGGCGCGATCGCCGCATGCAGCGACGCAAAGCCGAGCCAGTCGAACAGTTGATAGAGCGTGGCCGTGAACGACCAGCTCGCGAGCCAGGTGCGGGTCGCGCCGATCAGCGTCTGCCAGGAAAACCACAGGATCACGCCCCAGCCGACCGTGGCCGCGAAAAACGGCATGAAGGTCAGCCAGAGCATGCGCGGGTGGAGCGCGCTTGTAAGCGCGCGTCCGAACGAGCGCAACAGATCATTCATGCGTGCCAGTGCCGGTAAACCAAACGATGGGATAAAAGGAAGCGCGCGACGAGCCGGTCAGAACAGCGTTGCAGCGCGCGCAAACGTGGACAGGATAAACCACGTGATGCGCCGCCGGGGAAACCGGCGGCGGGTGATGAAGGAGTGACGCAGGAGTAATCAGGCGGGAATCGGGCGAAGATCGGGCTCGAATCGGGCTCGAATCGCGTGGGGCTCAAACGGCGGCGGCGTCACCGCCTTCGGTGCCGCGTTTCGACGAAAGACGCCTGGCGATTCGCACGAACGCGAGCCAGTGCTGCGCCCAGAATCCGTCGCCATAGCGGCGGCCGTCGAGTTGATCGGCGATGCCGGTCGGCTCCATGTCGCGGCTCCACGAGGCGCTGCGAAACAGCATGTCCCACCAGGGGAACAGCACCCCGAAGTTGCAACCGTATTTCAGCCCTTCATGGCCATAACCCATCGCATGGTGACGGCGATGGAAAGTCGGACTCACCAGCAGGCGCTCGCCGAGCCAGCCGAAATACAGGCGGATATTCGCGTGCTGCACGCTCTGCGCGAGATTCGTGATGGCGACCAGCACGACGAATTGCGACGGCGGCACGCCGATCACCAGCGCGATCATCGCAAAGAACGACGCCTGCAGCAGATCGTCGAGCAGATGATTGCGGTCGTCGGCCCACAGCGACATCTGCTGCTGGCTGTGATGCACCGCGTGCAGTTCCCACCACACGCCGACCCGGTGCTGCCAGCGGTGATACCAGTAACCCGCGAAGTCGAGCGCGAGCAGGTACATGACGAACGTGACGAGCGGCTGCGTGGTGACGCCGGGCCACAGATTGTCGAATTCGATATTCGCGATGTTGTGCAGCCGCAACCAGGCCTGCACGTTGTCGAAAAGCGGCTGCAGCGCGAAGAAAAAGAACAGGTTGAGAATGCCGAGCTTGGCGATCCACGTATAGATCACGTCGACGCGCACCGCCTTGCGGTTTTGCCACTGCTCCACCGGCCGCAGCGCCTCGAGCGGCCGCAGCACCGCGTACATGGCCAGCACCTCGAACACGCCCACGATCAGCCAGTACAGGCTGTCGTAAGTGTCTTCGTCGTAATCCATCAGATCGAAGCGGAACAGCAGCGGCTGCACCACGTCGACGTACAGCAGCGTCTGCACGGCGGAGACGAAGCTGTCGAGCGAAGAGAAGATGAGATGGAACATGGTGCTGGCCGGTTACTTCATTCTAGCGGCTGTTCAGGCGCCGTTCGGCGCCGTGACCGGCGCGCGATTGAAGAAATAGATGCCGTGCGGCGAACGGCCGACGGCAATCGTCTGGACCAGCTTGCGCGTGGTCAGGTCGATCACGCCGACGTGCTTCGCGAAGCGGAACGTCACCCACAGATAGCGTTTGTCGGCGGAAAGCTCCATGTCGTCCGGTCCAGGCAGCAAACCGCCAATGTCGCCGACGTTCGTGAGCGTGTCCTCGTCGAGAATGCTGATCGTGCTCGCAACCCGGTTCGACACCGCGACGTGCTTGCCGTCGGCCAGCGACCGGAAGTTGTGCGCGCCCTTGCCCGTCTGGATGGTCTTGACGATCTTCTGGTTGCGCCAGTCCACCACCGCGACGTAATCCGCGCCGGTCATGCCGATCAGCAGGTACTTCTCGCCCGGCGTCATCCATAGCCCGGCCGGCACCTTGCCGACCTTCATCTTCCATTTGACGGTTTGCGTGGCCAGATCGATCGCGGCCAGTTCGCCCGAGACCTGCAGCGTGACGAACACGGTCTTGCTGTCGTTGGTGAACGCCATGTGGCTCGGCATGACCGCGAGCGGCAGGCGCGACGCCAGCGTCATCTGTTTGTTCTGGTTGTCGTAGTGATAGATGTCGAGCCTGTCCAGACGCAGCCCGGTGGTGACGAGCCATTTGCGGTCGGGCGAAAAACCGATCTGATAAGGATCCTCGATGTTTTCGACCCAGCGCTGCACCTGGCCCGACTTCGGATCGACGAACATCAGATTGTTCGATACCGAATTGGCGACGATCAGCGATGAACTGTCCGGCGTGACCATCAGGTGATGCGGTTCCTTGCCGGTGGGCACCGTGCCGACGACCTGGCGGCTGGTCTCGTCGATGAGGCTCAGCGTGGCTTCGCCGGAATTGAGCACGATCACGTTGTTGGCGTGAGCCGCCGGGGAAAACAGGCCTGCGGCGGCAACCAGCGCCGCGCCCGCGGCGAACGTGGCAGTCAAGCCGGGAAGGAAAAATTTGCGCATGAAAACTCACTTCGGAGAACGGCTGTCATTGTAGAACGTTTGCCGCGGCCAGCGGTTGACGTGGATCGGGTATCCAGCGCGCGAAAAAACAGGGGCGCGATTGACTCCGATGATCGCGCCTCGAACGGCCTGGCGCAGCGGGTTCGTGCTCCTTGCGACGCGCGGAAAATGGATCCGCGGCTGAAACGTCGAGTCTTGATTTGCTCATACAACTCAAGAAATATCCAAATAAAATAATCCATTTATAAGAATAATTTCTTCAATTCCTTATTTCCTCTATTTTAGATTTTTCAAGTTAAGAGGCATCAATATAAAGCGATTTTTCCGGGCCAATTTCAGATTTACCTGACATCGCTTGCGCAGCGCCAGATTGGACAATCCCGCCGCTACATCGCCCACACAGCCAATCCCTGTGGACGAATGAGCGTGACGCGGGTGTTTCGTGCACGCAAAAAACGCCGAAGACGCTGACTCATGAAAGCCAAGGTCCGCGGGTTATTTTTTGCACGATTTATTCAGGTGATGAAGTCTTCTCCATTAACACGCGCCCATGCGCCGTCCACGCAAGCAATACCCGGAGACTCGTAAAAGATGAACAGGAAGAACCCATTGGTTTGCTGTGAAGCACCCCACACGCGGCTGGCGGCGCCGGAACCTGCGATATCGGGCGAAAAGCGAACCGCGGCCATGCGCAGGAAGCGCATCGCGCAAGCGGTGCTGGTCGCGGCAGCGTTGGCGGGCGCGGCATCGGCGGCGCATGCGACGATCTACTTCACGGCCAGCCCGAACGATCCGGCCACCGATACGGACGCGAGCGCGACCAAAACCGGCGCGCTGGCGGCAGGTATCGGGGCGAGCGCAGACGGCACCCGCTCACTGGCGGCAGGTCTCACTGCGCAAGCGCTCGACGACGCCACGATTGCAATAGGCGCGGAGGCTATCGCCGGGGGCAGCGGCTCGATTGCGACTGGCTTCCAGGCACTTACCGTGCAAGAAAATTCAATCGCAACGGGTACGCACGCCAGAGCGACGGGCAAGGGTTCCGTCGCCGTGGGCGCCACGTCGGAGGCAATGGGCGATATGTCCACGGCACTCGGCTTTGGAGCGCATACCACGGGCTCCGCCGCGTTCGCCGGCGGCAGATCGGCGAACGCCGCATCCAACTTTGCCGTCGCGATCGGGTATGAGGCCAGCGTGGACGTCGGCAGTGCGGGCTCAATGGCATTGGGTGCGGGCGCGCTAGCGCGTGGCGGCTATGCGAGCGCTTTTGGCGCCGCGGCCGCGGCCATCGCGAACTCAGCCGTCGCGATCGGCTACATGGCCACGGCCACCTCCATCGATAGTGTCGCATTGGGCGCCAGGTCCACCACGACGGCGGACCCCGCTCTGCCCGGTTACCAACCGACCGGCAACGGCGCGACGGACATCGAGGCCCCCAAGGCGATCGCCGAGGTGTCCATCGGTTCGGCGGCGAACGAGCGCCGCTTAACGAACGTCGCGGCGGGCACGGCGGGGACCGATGCCGTCAACGTCAGCCAGTTGAAGGCGGTCGACGGCAAAGTCGAGGCCGTCGCGCAAAATGGCACGCTGCACTATTTCAAGGCAGACGGCACGGCCACCGGTTCTGACGACGCCGTCGCGAACGGCACGAATGCGGTCGCGGCAGGCGTCAGCGCGGCTGCGACGGCTGAGAACGCGGTCGCAGTCGGCATGAGCGCCACTGCTGGCGGCGTGGGTTCGACCGCGCTCGGCGCAAGCGCCGTCGCCAATACCGCGGGCTCCACGTCGATCGGCGCGTCGTCCTTCGCCGACAGCAACGGCGCGACCGCGCTCGGCGCGTATTCGAGCGTTATCGGCGCCGGCGGCGTCGCACTGGGCTACATGGCGAGCGCCAGCGCCGACAACTCCGTCGCCATCGGCCAGGGCTCCATCGCCGACCGGGTCAATACGGTCTCCGTGGGCAGCGCCGGCAACGAACGCCAGATCGCCAACGTCGCGGCCGGCACGGCCGACACCGACGCGGTCAACGTCGCCCAGTTGAAAGCGGTCAGCGACGAAGGCGCCGCCACCGCCGCGAAGCTCGAGGGCGCCGTCATGTACGACACCGACGGAACCAGCATCAACAGGAACAGCATCACGCTCGGCGATCCGTCAAGCGGCGGCACCGTCATCCGCAACGTGGCGGCAGGCGTGGATGCCACCGATGCGGTCAACGTCAGCCAGTTGCAGGCGGCGAGCGAGAACGCGTCTCGCTATTTCAAGGCGAATGGCGCCAATGACGGCACCGACGACGCCTCCGCTAGCGGCGAGCAGGCGGTCGCCATGGGCAGCGGCGCGCTGGCGTCGGGTCAAGCCAGCTTGGCCGCGGGCACGGGCTCAGCGGCAAGCGGCGATTTCAGCACGGCGGTCGGCGGCCTCGCTACGGCTCAGGAGGAAGGCTCGACGGCATTCGGCTATCAGGCGAGCGCTGCGGCAACCAACACAGCCGCGTTCGGCTACCAGGCGAGCGCCACGGCTGAGAATGCCGCCGCATTCGGCAATCAGGCGAGCGCCAACGCCGTCAACGCCGTCGCACTGGGCCAGGGCTCCGTCGCCGACCGCGCCAACACCGTCTCCGTCGGTTCCGCCGGCAACGAACGCCAGATCGCCAACGTCGCGGCCGGCACGGCCGACACCGACGCGGTCAACGTCGCCCAGTTGAAAGCGGTCAGCGATCAGGGCGCCGCCACCACGGCGAAGCTCGACGGCGCCGTCATGTACGACACGAACGAGGACGGCAGCGTCGACAACAGCAGCATCACGCTCGGCGATGCGTCGGCCGGCGGCACCGTCATCCACAACGTCGCGAACGGCGTGGACGCCACCGACGCGGTCAACGTCAGCCAGTTGAATACGGCCATCAGCGGCGCTGTCAGCGACATCGTCAACCACGTCGTGATCAACGCGGCCAATCCGTTCTTCAGCGCGGAAGGCGATCGCGATGCCGAAGGCGCCGTGTCGTCGGGCGCGCATTCACTGGCGTCGGGCGCGAGCGCGCAGGCCACCGCCGCGAACGCGGTCGCGATCGGCGCAAACGCCGTCGCGAGCGCGACCAACGCCACCGCCTTGGGCGCGACCGCCAACGCCAGCGCCACTAACGCCACTGCTGTCGGCGCGGGCGCCAACGCCAGCGCCGAGAACTCGGTCGCGTTAGGCCAGGGTTCGGTCGCGGACCGGGCAAATACGGTATCGGTCGGCGCGGCCGGGCAGGAGCGTCAGATCACCAACGTCGCAGCCGGCGTGCAAGGCACCGACGCGGTCAACGTCAATCAGTTGCAGCAGAGCGTCGGCGGCGCCCTCAGCCAGGCGAACCGCTATACCGACGACCAGATCCGCTCCGCCCGCCGTGATTCGTACGGCGGCACGGCGTCCGCCATGGCGATGGCCGGCTTGCCGCAGGCGGTCTTGCCGGGTCGCGGCATGGTCGCGATGGCGGGCGGCACGTATGCCGGCCAGTCGGCGTTGGCCCTCGGCGTCTCGCAACTGTCGGAAACGGGCAAGTGGGTCTACAAGGTGCAAGGCACGACCGACTCGCGCGGCCAGTTCGGCGCGGCGATCGGCGCCGGCATGCACTGGTAAGCCTGAATTCGCGGGGCCGGCTCGCATCGAGCCGGTCATCGCGACGGTTTAAGCGTTGTCGTCCCGGGCGCGCAACAACAAGCCTCGCGCCCTTCGCGCGATGTCGTTCTCAAAAGGAGCGCCATCGCGCGTTTTTTAAGCCAAAGCCTGGCGGCATACTCGCAAGCCGCCCGCATCGAGCGACTGCGAGCCGCCCCATCAGCGCTGCATCGACTCCCACACTTTGTACAGACGCTTCACCGAAACCGGCATCGGCGTGCGCAACTCCTGCGCGAACAGGGAAACGCGCAGCTCCTCCAACAGCCAGCGGAACTCCGACAAGCGCGGGTCCAGCACGCCGCCGCGTTGCGCGACCGCGCGCTGATAGTTCTGCCACAACGGCTGAAACTCGGCGAACTGCCGGGCCTCGCGCGCGGGATCGGCCTTCAGTTTGTCGACGCGCAGCGCGATCCCCTTCAGATAGCGCGGAAAATGCGCCAACTGCGGATACGGCGTATCGACCACGAAGCGCTTGCCGATCAGTCCATCGAGCTGATTCAGCATGTCGGCGTGCGCGGCCGTGAACGACTTCGCCTGCACCAGTTTCTTGGTCACGCCCGCATATTCACCAAGGATCTGCCCCACTAGCCGCGAAATTTCCTGCGCCAATAAGGTGAGCCGGCTGCGGCCCTCGTCGCGGCGCGTATGAAAACTCACGTCGTCGTCAGGCAGCGGCTCTTGCAGACAGGCGCGGTCGAGCGCGGTGTCGATCAGCTGATCGCGCAACTCCTCCTGGGTGCCGCGCGGCATGAACAGCATCGCCATCTCACGCAAGCCAGGCAGATTCTTTTCCAGATACTTGATCGGCTCCTTCAACTGCAACGCGAACAGACGCCGCAAACCCGCGCGATGAATCCGCGCGGCTTCGTCCGGCGAATCGAACACCTCGACGTCGCAGTGCGCGCCGCGATCCACCAGCGCGGGATAGCCGAACAGGGTCTGCCCGCCACGGCGAATCTCGAGCAACTCGGGGAGCTTGCCGAAATTCCACGTCGTCAGTTTTTCGTAGAGCGCGGTGCCTTGCGCGCCGCCAGGCTGCGCGGTTTGGGGACCGCTCACCGCCGCGCCCTTGCCTCGCTGTGCGCCGCCGCCCGGCGAACCGGCGGCGCCTGCGGAAGCGGCTACCGGCGAAGCGCTCGCGACACCGCCACCGCCCGCCCCCGCCAACGCCGCCCCGGCCGCGCTCGACGCGATCTTCTGAAAATGCTGCTGCGCCTGCCCGCCGAGTTCGGCGCGCAGTTGCGACAGATTGCGTCCCATCGCGAGCTGCCGCCCATGTTCGTCGATAACCTTGAAGTTCATGAACAGATGCGGCGGCAGCGTTTCCAGTTTGAAGTCCGACTGCTTCATCGCGACCTGGGTCTGCTCGCGAATATCCGCGATCAGCGATTCGAGCAAACCGCCCGCGCCGAAGCGCGGCCCGCCGTGCCGTTCGACGAAACCCGCCGCGTACTCCGGCACCGGCACGCAATGACGGCGCAGCTTCTGCGGCAAGGACTTCAGCAGCAGTTGCGTCTTCTCCTTCAGCATGCCCGGCACGAGCCACTCGCAGCGCCGTGCGTCGACCTGGTTCAGCGCGTAGAGCGGCACCGCGAGCGTCACGCCGTCGCGCGGCGAACCCGGCTCGAAGTGATAGGTGAGCGTCATCTCGACGCCCGCCATCGTCATGCGCTTCGGGAACAGATCGGTCGTCACGCCGGCGGCTTCATGCCGCATCAGATCGTCGCGCGACAGATACAGCAGGCGCAGCTTCTCTTCAGGCTGGCCGCTCTTTTTCACCTCGTCGCGATACCAGCGCTCGAACGACGCGCCGGTGTAAATGCCCTTCGGCAACGCCTGATCGTAGAAGGCGAAAATCAGTTCGTCGTCGACCAGCACGTCCTGACGGCGCGACTTGTGCTCCAGTTGCTCGATGTCGGCGAGCAGCTTGCGGTTGTGCGCGAAGAACGCGAGCTTCGTATCGAACTCGCCTTCGACCAGCGCGCCGCGAATGAACAGCTCCCGCGCGCGCGCCGGGTCCTGCTTGCCGAAGCTCACGCGCCGCCGGTGATAGATCGGCAGCCCGTACAGCACCGCCCGCTCGAACGCCGACACCTGCGCCGCGCGCTTCTCCCAATGCGGCTCGGAGAGCGATTTCTTCAGCAGATGCGCGCCGATCTTCTCGATCCATTCGGGCTCGATCTTCGCGATGCAGCGCGCGTACAAACGGCTCGTCTCGACCAGTTCGGCGGCCATCGCCCACTTGCCCGCCTTCTTCACCAGCGCCGAGCCCGGCCACAAGTAAAACTTGATGCCGCGCGCGCCGAGGTAATACGGTTCGTCGTCGGCTTTCAGGCCGATGTTGCCGAGCAGGCCGGTCAGCAGCGCAAGGTGGATCTGCTCGAAGGTCGCCTCCGCTTCGTTCAGACGCCAGCCGTGCTCGCGCACCACCGTCAATAGTTGCGAATGCACGTCGCGCCATTCGCGCAGCCGCAGTTGCGACAGGAAGTTCTTGCGGCACTCGTCCTGCAACTGCCGGTTCGACTTCTTGTGCGCGATCGCTTCCTCGAACCAGTTCCAGATTTTCAGCCACTGCAGGAATTCGGAGCGTTCGTCGGCGAACCGGCGATGCGCCTGGTCGGCTTGCTCCTGCGCCTCGATGGGCCGGTCGCGCGGGTCCTGCACGGACAGCGCGCTCGCGATGATCAGCACTTCCTTCAACGCCTGCTGATCGCGCGCGGCCAGAATCATCCGGCCCACGCGCGGATCGAGCGGCAAGCGCGCGAGTTCGCGGCCGAGCGGCGTGAGGTCGTTATCGTCATCGACCGCGCCCAGTTCATTGAGCAGTTGATAACCGTCGGCGATCGCGCGGCCCGGCGGCGGTTCGATGAACGGGAAGGTTTCGATCGCCGTGAGATGCAGCGACTTCATCCGCAGAATCACCGAGGCCAGCGACGAACGCAAAATCTCCGGATCGGTGAAGCGCACGCGGCCCTGATAATCGCTTTCCTCGTACAGCCGAATGCAGATGCCGTCCGCAACGCGGCCGCAGCGCCCGGCCCGCTGATTGGCGGCGGCCTGCGAAATCGACTCGACCTGCAACTGCTCGACCTTGTTGCGATACGAGTAGCGCTTCACGCGCGCGAGGCCGGAGTCGACCACATAGCGAATGCCCGGCACCGTCAGCGAGGTTTCGGCGACGTTGGTGGCGAGCACGATGCGGCGCGCGTTCGAGGTGCGGAACACGCGCTCCTGTTCGGCGGCGGAAAGCCGCGCGAACAGCGGCAGGATTTCGGTGTGCGGCGGATGGTGCTTGCGCAGCGCCTCGGCGGCGTCGCGGATTTCGCGCTCGCCGGGCAGGAACACCAGCACGTCGCCGGGGCCTTCGCGGCAGAGTTCGTCGACGGCGTCGACGATCGCTTCCATCAGATCGCGATCGCGGTCCTTGCCAAATTCCCGTTGAGTTTTCGGCCTGTCACGCGATTCGCGCGACGACGGCGCCGGGGACGTGCCTTCCGCCGCCTTCACCGCCGGGCTGTCTTCCGCCACCGGCCGATAGCGCACCTCGACCGGATACAGACGCCCGCTCACTTCGATCACCGGCGCGAGCTTCTCCTCGCTGCCGAAGTGGCGCGCGAAGCGGTCCGCGTCGATGGTGGCCGAGGTCACGATCAGCTTCAGATCCGGGCGCCTGACGAGGATTTCCTTCAGATAGCCGAGCAGAAAATCGATGTTCAGGCTGCGCTCGTGCGCTTCGTCGATGATCAGCGTGTCATACGCCTTGAGCAGCGGGTCGGTTTGCGTTTCGGCGAGCAGAATGCCGTCGGTCATCAGCTTGACCGACGCGCCCGGCGACAGGTTGTCCGTGAAGCGCACCTTGTAGCCGACCACTTCGCCGAACGGCGTGCCGAGTTCCTCGGCAATGCGGCGGCCCGTCGCCGACGCGGCGATCCGGCGCGGCTGCGTGTGGCCGATCAGACCGGCGCCGCCCGCGCCCAGACCGCGCCCCAACGCGAGGCAGATCTTCGGCAACTGGGTGGTTTTGCCGGAGCCGGTCTCGCCGGAGACGATCACCACCTGATTCCGCGCGATGGCCTTGGCGATCTCGTCGCGGCGGGCGGAGACCGGCAGCGCCTCGGGGAAGGTGATCGGCGGAATCGGGTTGGGTTCGACGATACGCTGAGCGCGCGGCGCACGTGGCTCGCGCGGCGGCTTGCTTTTCTGCGCCGACACCGGCGCGCCTTCCGTCGCACGCCGCGGCTCGCGCGCCGGTTTTGGCGTGGGCGGCGCATCGCTACGCTTCGCGTCGCCGGCATTCATCTGATCGGCGGCCGGCGCCGCATTCTCGTTCGCCGCAGCGGGACTTTTGGGTACATTCGACATGGGGGCGCATTATAATCCCCGGCATGAATTCCCAAACCGACCTCGTCCCCGCGCCCGCGAGCGCTCCGGCCCCCGCCGGAGCAACGGAAAACCTCGCACAGCATGCGCAATTCGTCGACTGGATGCGCTCCGTCGCCCCGTATATCCACGCGTTCCGAAACAAGACGTTCGTCGTCGGTTTCGGTGGCGAGGTGGTGCATCAGGGGCTCCTGAATGCGCTCGTGTCCGACATCGCGCTGCTGCAGGCCATGGGCATCCAGATCGTTCTGGTGCACGGCTCGCGACCGCAGGTCGAAGAGCAGATGAGTTTGCACGGAGTGGAGTCTGAATTTTCGCACGGCATGCGCATCACCGACGCGCGCGCGCTCGAATCGGCGAAAGAAGCGGCCGGCGAAGTACGTCTGGACATCGAGGCCGCGATCAGCCAGGGCTTGCCGAACACGCCGATGGCGCACGCGCACATCAGCGTGGTGTCGGGCAACTTCGTGACGGCGCGGCCGGTCGGCATTCTGGACGGCGTCGATTTCGCCCACACCGGCGTGGTGCGCAAGATCGACGCGGATTCGATCCGCCATTCGCTCGCGAGCCGCAAGCTGGTGCTGCTCTCGCCGCTCGGCTTCTCGCCTACCGGCGAGGCCTTCAACCTGGCGATGGAAGACGTCGCGTCGGCCGCCGCGATCGCGCTGCGCGCCGACAAGATCGTGTTCCTGACCGAAACGCCGGGCCTGATGCAAGCCGGCGAGGAAGGCGCCGAACTGATCCGCGAACTGTCGCTCGACGACGCCTACAAGCTGCATGAAAGCGGCGAAGTCACCGGCGACGCGGGCTTTTATCTGAAGCATTCGATTCGCGCCTGCCGCGGCGGCGTGGCGCGCGCGCACATCATCCCGTACGCGCTCGACGGCAGCCTGCTGCTCGAACTGTTCCTGCACGACGGCGTGGGCACGATGATCTCGTACGAGAACCTCGAAAGCCTGCGCGAAGCCACGCCGGACGACGTCGGCGGCATTCTCGCGCTGATCGAGCCGCTGGAATCGGACGGCACGCTGGTGCGGCGCGGACGTCACCAGATCGAACGCGACATCGACCATTTCTCGGTGATCGAGCACGATGGCGTGCTGTTCGGCTGCGCGGCGCTGTATCCGTACACGCAGGAGCGCATCGGCGAAATGGCGTGCCTGACGGTTGCGCCCGAGGCACAAGGCACCGGCGACGGCGAGCGGCTCCTGAAGCGCATCGAGCAACGCGCGCGGGCGCGCGGCCTCACGCGCATTTTCGTGCTCACCACGCGCACCGAGCACTGGTTCCTCAAGCGCGGCTTCGTCAAGGTGACCGTCGACGACCTGCCCGAAGACCGCCGCAGACTCTATAACTGGCAGCGCAAATCGCTCGTGCTGATGAAACAGCTCTGAACGGCCCCATATACAGCGCCTGCCCGCCCCACATTCGATTACAGGAGAAGCACAGCATGACTCGTATGGTTCAATGCGCGAAGCTCGGCAAGGAAGCCGAAGGTCTCGATTTCCCGCCGCTGCCGGGCGAACTCGGCAAGCGGATCTACGAAAGCATCTCGAAGGAAGCCTGGCAGGCGTGGTTGAAGCAGCAAACCATGCTGATCAATGAAAACCGGCTGAACATGGCCGATCCGCGCGCGCGCCAGTATCTGATGAAGCAGACCGAAAAGTTCTTTTTCGGAGAAGGCGCGGATACGGCGCAGGGTTATGTGCCGCCCTCGGCGGAGTGAGTTTTCGCGTTTTGCCGGCGTTTTTGCGCCGCTGAAAAATCCGCGCCGCGTGCGCGGATTTTTTTGTGCCGGCGGCGACGTTGCTACGACGGGACGGCCGCAGTCCCTTCCAGCGCGATGATCCGCGTCCTCGCGCATGTTTCGCGGATCGCCTTGAGAGGGGCGTACTCGGGCGACTCATACCAAGCCATCAACGAAGCCATATCCGGAAACTCGATGATGACGAGACGATGCGGCTGCCAATCGCCTTCGAGAATTTTCGTCAGTCCGCCACGGCCCAGATATTTGCCGCCATAGCGCGCCTCGGTAGCGGGCACTTCTCGTTTGTACTCTTCGAAAACGGCGGGGTTGGTGACATCGACATCGGCAATCAGATAGGCGGTCATGGCGCAATCCTTTTCGCGGTGTCGTCCCACCGCCGACTGTGACCCATCCATTGTAGTCGGCAAGGACAGCAGTCATTTTTAGCTTTACCCTGTCGCAGTTTTCCCCCACTCCATCTCACTACGGAACCAACCAGCGGTCCGCGCCGCCGGCTTCCCGAACGCCCTCGCTCGACGCCCCGCGAGCCCAAGGTTTGCGCGATCCTCTGTCATCGTGCTATCATGTTCATCGTTCCAACAGCATTTCACCTCATTAACGTTTCTTTTCATTGTGGCGCGCAGTGCGTGTGCCATGTTGAAATCGAACAGTTTTTATACAAGAAGGCTTGTCGGTCGTTTTCCTGCCTGAGGTTCCCTCGCGTTTCCCCAGCGGCGAATAAAGCACCGGCCTTTTTCGTTTCAAGCCTTCCAGCGGCGCCTGGGCCAGCTTTCGGCCAACCCAGCGTCCTCATGCACCTGCCCCCCTTCCACGGCCACGCAGGTGCAACAGTCAGCACGATCCAGACGAGTGTTTTTCGCGAATCATCCGCGAGGCACGGGCGTTGTGTTTTTGCGCCCCGCTTCTTCGTTCCTTGCGACGAGGCATACGCCATCGCGGGTTTCGTGAAACGCACTTTTCCAGCAACCGTGGCGGAACGTTCATGCGCATCATGAGTTTCGTCGCAGTCATCGGAGTTTTAACCTTGACCGCTTCCAGCAACGGCTTCTGGCGACACCACAAAGAAGAACAACGCCTCTCTCTGGACGACATCACCGTCGTCGACAAATCACTCCTCAAGCGGGCCGTCGGCGCAACGGCGCTCGGCAACGCGATGGAATGGTTCGATTTCGGCGTGTACAGCTACATCGCCGTCACGCTCGGCAAGGTGTTCTTCCCGTCGTCGAGTTCGTCCGCGCAGTTGATCGCCACCTTCGGCACGTTCGCCGCGGCGTTTCTCGTGCGGCCGGTCGGCGGCATGGTGTTCGGGCCGCTGGGCGACCGCATCGGCCGTCAGCGCGTGCTGGCGATGACCATGATCATGATGGCGCTCGGCACCTTCGCGATCGGCCTGATTCCGAGCTACGCGACGATCGGCATTTTCGCGCCGGTGCTGTTGCTGGTCGCGCGCCTCGTGCAGGGCTTCTCGACCGGCGGCGAATACGGCGGCGCAGCCACCTTCATCGCCGAATTCTCGACGGACAAGCGGCGCGGCTTCATGGGCAGCTTCCTGGAGTTCGGCACGCTGATCGGCTACGTGCTCGGCGCGGGGACGGTTGCCGTGCTGACCGCGGCGCTGTCGAACGAAGCGCTGCTGTCGTGGGGCTGGCGCGTGCCGTTCCTGATCGCGGGTCCGCTGGGTCTGGTGGGTCTGTACATCCGGATGAAGCTGGAGGAAACGCCCGCGTTCAAAAAGCAGGCGGAGCAACGCGAAGCCGAGGACAAGTCGCTGCCGAAGCAATCGTTTCGCGAGCTGCTCGCGCAGCAATGGAAGCCGCTTCTGCTGTGCGTGGGCCTCGTGCTGATCTTCAACGTGACCGATTACATGGCGCTGTCGTATCTGCCGAGCTATCTGTCGGCCACGCTGCACTTCAACGAAACGCACGGTCTCTTCCTCGTGCTGCTCGCGATGGTGCTGATGATGCCGATGACGCTCGCCGCCGGCCGTCTGTCCGACGCGATCGGCCGCAAGCCGGTCATGCTGTTCGGTTGCGTGGGGCTGTTCGCGCTGTCGATTCCCGCGCTGCTGTTGATCCGCATGGGCACGGTGCTGCCGGTGTTCGGCGGCCTGATGATTCTCGGCGTGCTGCTGTCGTGCTTTACCGGCGTGATGCCGTCGGCGCTGCCGGCGCTGTTCCCGACCAAAATCCGCTACGGCGCGCTCGCGATCGGCTTCAACATTTCGGTGTCGCTGTTCGGCGGCACGACGCCGCTCGTCGCCGCTTGGCTGGTCGACAGCACCGGCAATCTGATGATGCCCGCGTACTACCTGATGGGCGCGTCGCTGATCGGCATCGTCTCGGTGATCGCGCTGCGCGAAACGGCGCGCAAGCCCCTCCTCGGCTCGGGCCCGTGCGTGGCCACGCATGCGGAAGCGCATGCGGTGCTGCGCGGCGAGCGTGAAGCCGCGGAGATGGACGAAAGTTATGCAGCGGCGGCGACGGCGCGCGCGTGATGCCGGGTTGCGCGCTAGCGCGGTAGTTGAGAACTGATGTGTCAGAACGGGTCGGCAAGTTTGCCGGCCCGTTTTTTTATGTCAGCAGGGAATCGAATCGCGCCGTCGCGTGCGCGCCATCGACGATCAACATGCCGGCCGAAACCGGCAGCTTGAAGCGCCGTGGGCCGGCGCTGCCGGGATTGACGAACAGCACACCGTCGCGTTCGCTGACCGACGGCTTGTGCGAGTGACCGGTGACCACCACGCCGATGCCCTCGCTGTGCGGATCGGCAAGCACATCGGTGATGTCGTGCGCGACGAGAATGGTCACTTGCTGGACGGCGAGCCTGGCGTGCGTCGGCAGCGATGCGGCCCACTCGCCGATGTCGTTGTTGCCGCGCACGGCCGTGACCGGCGCGATCTTCACGAGCGCCTCGAGCACTGCCGGATTGCAGATGTCGCCCGCGTGGATGATCGCGTCGCAGCCGGCGAGATAGCGCAGCGCTTCGGGACGCACGAGGTTGTGCGTGTCGGAGATGAGGCCGACGCGGGTGGAGGAAGCGTTTTTTGTGCGGGCAGTCATGACGCAAGTATCAGTTACGTGGCTCTGTTGTGTTCGCTACGGCTTCGCAGTTGGAAACTGCCGGCACCAGTGCGAGCTTGAGCGCCAGCAACACGCTTACGCTTCCAGCACGTGCTCGATACGCCGGTCGGGCACCAGCCACCACGCCGCGACCAACGTATAGAGCGCCGCCGAGACCCACGGCACGACGAATGCGAGCGCGATGCCCACCAGATTGATGGCCACCGAGACCTTGCCCTTGAAATCGCTGCCGACCGCCTTGGCAAGCGTCGAGTCCCCGCCATGCTCGCGGATCAGCACGCGCGTGAGAATGAAATAGGCGATCGCCGACATGCACAGCACGACGCCGTACATCGCGGTCGGCCACGAGGCCAGATGGCTCTCGCCGATCCAATGCGTGACGGCCGGCATCAGCGACAACCAGAACAGCAGATGGAGATTGGCCCACAACACCGCGCCATTGACCCGCTGCACCGCATGGAACATGTGGTGATGATTGTTCCAGTAGATGCCCACGTAGATGAAGCTCAGCACGTATGCGCAGAACACCGGCAGCATGGGGCGCAGCGCGGCGAGATCGTGGCCTTCCGGCACCTTCAGTTCGAGCACCATGATCGTGATGATGATGGCGATCACACCATCGCTGAAGGCTTCGATGCGTCCCTTGCCCATCGGTCGGTTTCCTGATGATGAATGCGGTTGGGCGCACAGCGTCGCCCGCGTCCCGCGGACGGCTCGCGCCGCCGCCGATTATCGGCGATGCCGCGCCGCTTTGTCGATGCGGGTTCAAACCGCTTGCACACATGCGCGCCGACTCTCGACCGACAACGCATATCTACGGCGCAAGCAACAACGCTCAATCCGCGGCGCCGTCCGGGTAATACACCGCAAGCCACACGCTCGGCTCCGTCTCGCTCGTCCATGCGACCCGATGCCGGCAATGCGCTTCGATCAGCACGTGGTCGCCGGGCTTCATCGGATGCGGCCGCGGTTCGCCCTCGAATTCGAGCGCGGCCGCGCCGCTCAGCAGCACGACCCATTCGGCGCGCGGGCTGTCGTACCAGAAGCCCGGCGGGCTGGCCTGCCCGGTCGATACGATCCGCTCGACGGTCACCCCGCCGCGCTCGACGAGCGCGTCGACTCGTTCGTCCGAGCTTGCCGGCTCACCGTGGTCGAACAGATTGCCGCTGCGGATTGCGCGTTTCATCGCATGGACTCGCTGCTGGTGTTGTTGGTCGATGGTGCTCGTCGATCACACTCGCCGCTCACTTCATCGGCTTCAGTCCGTCGAGCAAGGTCGGCACCAGTTCGCTGATGGTCGGATGAATGTGCATGGCGTACTGCAAGGTCGGATACGGCGCGCCCGCCGTCATGATGTCGATGAAGGTGTGAATCGCTTCGTCGCCTTCAATGCCGTGAATCGCCGCACCGAGAATCCGCTTGCTTTGCGCGTCGACCAGCACCTTCATGAAGCCGTCGGTCTCGCCGCGTTCGCGGGCGCGGCCGACGCGCGACATCGGCAGGGTGGCGATCAACGCGTCGCGGCCCGACTTGCGCACGTCGGCCTCCGAGAGCCCGACGCGCGCGAGCGGCGGATCGACGAACACCGCGTACGCCATGATCCGCGTGTCGACGCTGCGCGCGCCGCCGTCGAGCAGATTGGCCGCCACGATCTGATAGTCGTCGTAGGACGTATGCGTGAACGCGCCGCGCCCGTTCGCGTCGCCGATGGCCCACACGCCCGGCACGCTGGTGCGCAACTGGCCGTCGACGGGAATCGTGCCGTGCTTATCCGTCGCGATGCCGGCGGCGGCGAGGCCGAGGTCGTCGGTATTCGGCTCGCGGCCGGTGGCGAACAGCAGATGCGACGCCTCGAGCGCGGGAACGTTCTGCTCGAAGCCGATGCACACCTCGTTCGCGCGATGCGGATGCGGCTCGACCCGCGAAGGCTGCACGCCGAACCGAAACTCGACGCCTTCGCGCGCCAGCACCTTCTGCACGGATTCGGCGAGATCGGCATCCTCGCGCGTGAGCACGCGCTCGCCGCGCACCAGCACCGTCACGCGGCTACCGAAGCGCCGGAAGATCTGCGCGAATTCGAGCGCGATATAGCTCGCGCCGACGATCACCAGATGACTCGGCAATTCCGTCAGCTCAAGCAGACTGGAGTTGGTGTAGTAACGAATCCGCTCGATGCCTTCGAGCGGCGGCACGACCGCGCGCGTGCCGGTGTTGACGAAGATTTCGTCGGCGTTGAGTTCGTGGAGCAGCGCACCGTCCGGCCCGCTGATGGAAAGCGCATGCGCGCCGGTGAAACGCGCGTGGCCGTTGAAGACCGTCACGTTGTGCGCGCCGCGCAGCCATGTCTCGACGCCGTCGCGCGACTGTCCGATGATCCGGTCCTTGCGCGCTTTCACCGCCGCCAGATCGACGCTAACCGCCCCGCTCACCTGCACGCCCAGTTCCGACGCGTGGCGCGCCACGTGCGCCGCGCGGGCGCTGGCCACATAGGATTTGGTCGGCGTGCAGCCCACGTTCACGCACGTTCCACCGAAGGCCGCGCGTTCGATGACCGCGGTTTTGCGGCCGCTTTGACCGAGACGCACGGCGAGCGGCGCGCCGCCTTGTCCCGTGCCGATCACAACTGCGTCGAAGTGCTGTGGCATGGCAACTCTCCAGAGGCTGGATGCAGGTCGTAGCATCTTACGCCCAGCGCCTGAAGTCGCGTCACCGCTTTACCACTTTACCGCGTTTTCGTTTTTGCGCCGCGAACCGGCACTGCGCGATTCTCCTGTCGCCGCGCTCAGGCGTGGCAATGCGCGGCGCAGATCAATTCGCGCGAGCGTTGCAGCGCGGCCCGCGCGCCGCGCGCCGCCATGACCCAGCCGACCTGGCCGAGATTGAAGTCTTGCGACACCATGACTTGCATGAGGGCGACCATCGGCAAGACCACCGATGGCCGGTAAAGCTGGTTTTTGATCAAGGCTGGCATGACGGCTCCCATCGCACGGGACCGCCGTGGCGCCGCGCTCAACTTCCATTTCGATGGGAGGATTCTAGGGAGAACGACGTCGCGGATAAATACCGCGAACGCGAAGGCACTTGTTTGGGAAACTGAACAATCGGCGCTCCGTGCCGGGAAGCGGCTTGCGCCTGCCCAGCGCCTGCCCACGTGCGCCCGCGCAAGCGGGATAGCGGCGCGAGCCGCCTACGCGCTCATGACACGTTGACCAGCCGCGCCTGCGCGTCGCACAGGCTGCGGGCGTAAGCATTCGCGCCGACCGGCCGGCTATAGAAGTACCCCTGCTGCTTGTCGCACTTGATCGCCCGCAAGAACGCCGCCTGCTCCGCTGTCTCCACGCCTTCCGCCGTCACGTTCATGCCGAGCGAATGCGCCATCGCCACCACCGCCTGGGTAATCGCAATGGAGTCGCGATGATCCGGCAAGCCCGCGACGAACGAACGGTCGATCTTCAGGTTATGCAGCGGAAACCGCTTCAGATACGACAGCGACGAATAGCCGGTGCCGAAGTCGTCGACGGAAATGCGCACGCCGAGCGCGGTCAACGCGTTCAGCATGGGCAGGACCGTATCGGTGTCGCTCATCAAAAGACGTTCGGTGATTTCCAGTTCCAGCGCCGCCGGTTCGAGCCCGGAGCGCGCGAGGCAGCGCTCGATCCGCGCCACCAGACCGTCGTTGAACTGCCGCGGCGACAGATTCACCGCGACGATCAGATCCGGCGCCAGCGTGCGCCGCCATTGCGCGACCTGCTCGCAGGCGCGCGTCAGCACCCAGTCGCCGATCTCGACGATCAGACCCGAGTCCTCGGCCACCGGAATGAATTCCACCGGCGAGACGTTGCCGAGTTCGCTGTTGTACCAGCGCAGCAGCGCTTCCGCGCCGATCGTGCCGCCGTCATGACTGTCGACGATCGGCTGATACACGAGGCTCAGTTCGTCGGCGGCGAGCGCGCGCCGCAACGACTGCTCGATCATGAAGCGGCGTTGCAGGTGCTGATTCAGCTCCGCGGTGAAGAACTGGAAGTTGTTGCGGCCGCGCTGCTTCGCGTGGTACATCGCCGAATCGGCATTGCGCATCAGCGTGGCCACGTCCTGGCCGTCCTCGGGAAACAGGCTGATGCCGATGGAAGCGCCCAGGTAGTACTCGTTGCCCGCCACCGCGAACGGCACCGCGATCATGTCGAGAATGCGGTGCGCGAAGCCGATTAGCTGGCCGCTATTCTCATAAGCGCTGATCACGATCACGAACTCGTCGCCGCCCACGCGCGCGAGCGTGTCGTCGCGGCCGATACAGGCCGAGAGCCGCTGCGCCACGCTGCATAGCAGCGCGTCGCCGGCTTCGTGGCCCGCCGTATCGTTGACTTTCTTGAAGCCGTCGAGATCGACGAACAGCACCGCCACGCTCGCAAGCTCGCCCGTGCCTGCCGACCCGCCCGGCTCGAACAGATCGCGCATGCGCTCGGTCAGATAGGCGCGGTTGTATAGCCCGGTGAGCGGATCGCGGGTGGCGAGAAACTTGAGCTGCCGTTGCGCCTCGCGCACCGGCCCGATGTCGGTGAAGGAAATCAGCACCGAGCCGGGCTCGCTCTCGCCCGGCTTGACGATCGGCACGATGTTCTCCGTGATCCAGACGACATCGCCGTCGACCAGTTCCACCCCGATCGTGACGCCGAGCATCGGCTTGCCGGTCGCCAGCACCTGCACGGTCGGGCGCTCGGCCTCGCTCACCAGCGAGCCGTCCTCGTGATAGGCGCGCACCATCGCGGTTCGGATACTGCGCCCGACGATCTGCGGACCGGTGCGCAGAATGCGCTGCGCGCTCGGATTGCAAGCCAGCACCAGGCCCGAGCGCGACTGCACGACGATGCCCTCGTTCAGATGATCGACCACCATCCGGTGATGTTCCTCGCTGTGCGCGAGGCGCCGCGCCATCGTGTCGTGATGGACGGCGAGGCCGACGCTGCGGCCGATGTCGCGCAGCACCGCCTCTTCCTCCACACTCGGACGGCGCGGCGTGCGGTGATAGACCGCGAATGCGCCCAGCACGACGCCGGCGTCGTTCTCGAACGGCACCGACCAGCACGCCCGCAAACCGAGCGGCAAGGCGAGATGCCGGTAGTTCGCCCACAGCGGATCGGTTTCGATGTCTTCGGCGACCACCAGACGCCGTTCGAACATCGCGGTGCCGCACGAGCCCACTTGCGGGCCGATCTCGACGCCGTCGATCGCCGCGTTGAACTGCGCCGGCAGCGACGGCGCGCCGCCCACTCGCGCGTGCCGGCCGTCCGCGTCCAGCAGAAGGATCGAACAGGACGCACCTCCGCCGAGCAGCGCTTCCGCGCGGCGGCAGACTTCTTCCAGCAATTCCGGCAGCGGCGTGTTGCGGGTGATGAGCCGCAACACGCTGCGCTCGGACGCCAACACCTCCTCGGCCAGATCCGGCCGATGGCAGGCGCCTTCGGGCGTCGCTCCCATCGCGTTCTCTGATGTCGCTTTCCAGCTCATATGTACGCCCCCTAACCGAACATCGGCATTTCAGTGTAGGCGGCGCATCCGGGTTTACGCGAGCCGCGTGCACTTTTAATCCCCGATGCATACGACGAGGGAGGCCGACGGCGGAGCGGGACGCATGAGGCGGCCCGGATGGCTGGCGCGCTTCTGGAGCGCCAGCCGGCCCCGCCGTTGCTGTTATTGCCGGCCGTTCCCGCTGTTGCCGCCGCCGGGCGGCCGGTTCGCGCCGCCCGGCGGCGGACCGCCTTGTGGACGCCCGCCCCCGCCGCCCCGGTTGCCCGATGGCTCGGCCTGATGTCGTCCGCCAGCTTGCTCCCTTGGCTGGCCGCTCGGCGGACGGCCACCCGCATTCCCCTGTGGCCGATCTGCGGATGGACGCCCGACCCCATGCCCTTGCGGCGAGCCGCCCGGCGGACGCCCGCCTACGTTCCCATGTGGCCGATCTCCAGACGGACGCCCGCCCACGTGCCCCGGTGGCCGATCTCCCGGCGGACGCCCACCTGAATGTCCCGGCGGCGGCCCGCCCGACGGACGCCAGCCCGGTGGCCGTCCGGCGCCCGGTCGAGGCGGCGGCGGCGGCGGATGATGCACCCAGCGCGATTGCTGGCCGTACCACGGCCGGCCGCGATAATAATTGCCCCAGTAGCTGCCGATCGAGAACGTCACGATCGGCAGGCCGATCACCAGGCCGTAATTGATCAGCGGCACATTGCTGCCCTGATACGGATAACTGAGCCGCGCCGCATACACCCAGCCGCGCAGGTTCGGCGCGGCGACGTCGCACCATTCGTAGTTGCTGAGGCAGCCCATCACGCTCACCGGCACGCCGCCTGGCAACTGCGTCACGATCGGGTAATCCGGCGCGGGGCCGGCGCGCACGTTGACCGGGCCGTTGGTATAGGCCTGCGACTGCGCGCAGACCGCGGCCGGCAGCGCCAGCAAACCGGCCGCCATGCAGATACATCGAACGAGGTGTTGTTTCATTCTTGCTCCCGTTTTGCGGACCGCGCTCGCGCGGCCCGCTCTGTGCCCCGGTGCTGTCCCGGTGCTGTTCCCGTTGAGACAGACCCAGGCGCGCCGCCCCCACGGCGCAAGATTTGGTAACCACTCATCCGAAGTCATGCGTTTTTCGGGCCTCTGCATCGAGGCGTCCCGGCCGATCATCCATTGCATGAAACAACCATGCAACACCGGGACCGCCATGAAAATCTTCCGCCCGCTTCTTATCGCCGTGCTGACGCTCACGCATCCGCACGCCGACGCCACCAGTTTCGACTGCAACAAGGGGCGCTCGCTCACCGAGAAAATGATATGCAACGATCCCGCGCTCTCGAAGCTCGACGACACCTTGGGGCAACTGTACTGGAAAGCGCGGCGCGGAATCGTCGACCGGCGGGCCTTTCGCACCGACAGCGACAGCAAGTGGACGTGGCGGGAAGCGAATTGCCGCGATGCGGATTGTCTGGGGACGTGGTATTCGACGCGCATCGAGGAACTGCGGCGGCTGCTCGAAAGCATGCGGACGGGAACGCCGGCCGCACCCGCCGAACCGGGCACCCGGCGCAAACCGCCGATGCCGGCCGCGCAACCGACCGAAACCGCGATGCTTCAATGCACGGCGGCAAGTCCTGGGATCGTGGTGAACGAGCCGTGCCCGACCTTGCTCCGGGAGAAGACCGGCCAGTGGCAGTACAAGCCGCACGGCGGCGACTGGTTTTGCGGCGTGGCGATGCTCTCGCCGATAGAAACGCAAACGCAAACGCGAACGCAGATGCGCGATGGAGCCGCGCAATAAGCCGAGATAGCGTGCTGGTGCCTGCTTGCCCTGCAACCATGCCCGCACGGCAGGCACGGCTAACCCAACCGCGGTTGAAGCCGAAGAGGAACCGCTATCTGCCGTTCCAGAACCGGCGCTGAACCTCCATCACTTCGCCTTCCACCTCGGCCACCGGCCCGATCACCTCGACCCGCTTCTGGCAATGATCGAAGACATACCGGCAATCGACGCTCATGGTCGGATTCTCGGCATGATCGCCGGTCGCATCGAGCAGCCGCTTCTCGGTCATGCCGAACACCACCCGGCCGATGTTGGCCCAATACATCGTTCCGGCGCACATGCAGCACGGCTCGACCGACGTGTACAACGTGCAACTCCACAGGTACGCCGGCGTGAAATTCAACGCCGCCACGCGAGCCAGCACCGACTCGGCGTGATTCACCGTGTCGACATTGCCCTGCTCCATCAACACGGTTTCCTGGTCCGGGCCGATCAGCACCGCGCCGAACGGATGGTGGCCGAGCAACGTCGCCCGCTCGGCCACCCGGCTCGCATGCCGCAGATGCCGCACGATCTGCTCGTGCGTGGGCGGCAAACCCTGCGGCGGATACTCGGCCGCCGTTGCGGCGGCCCCGGTCGAGACGCTCAGGCTCACGGGCGATCTCCGTTGAAGAGGGTTGGTTTGGCTGGCCGATCGAGCGGTTACTTCGGCAGCGAGCCGTCCACGCCCTGCACGAACCAGTTCAAACGCAGCAGTTCGGCATCGCTCAGCGACTTGCCGGCGGCGACCTTCACCGTGCCCGACTGATCCGCGATCGGCCCGGCGAACGGATTGAACTTGCCGGAGATGATCTCCTCGCGCTTCTGGCTCAACGCCTTTTGCGCGACCGGCGAAACCGCCTCGGTGTTGATGTCCGCGAGGTCGATCGCTTTCTCCTTCAGCCCCCACCACACCGGCGCGTTGTTCCACGTGCCCGCCATCACCTGCTGCACCAGATAGCTGTAGTACACGCCCCAGTTGCTCACGCAGGCACCCAGTTGCGCGTTCGGACCGAACTTCTTCATGTTGGAGTCCCAGCCGAACGCATGCACCTTCTTCTGCTCGGCGGTCTGCATCGTCGCGGTGGAATCGGTGTTCTGGATCAGCACGTCGGCGCCCTGGCCGATCAACGTTTCCGCGGCCTGCTTTTCGAGGCCCGGATCGAACCAGCTATTGATCCAGACCACCTTCACGCGCGCCTTCGGGTTGACCGAGCGTGCGCCCATCGTGAACGCGTTGATGTTGCGCACCACTTCCGGCACCGGCACCGAGCCGACAAAGCCGAGCGTGTTCGACCTGGTCGTATAGCCGGCGACGAGACCGGCGAGATACGCGCTCTGATAGGTGCGCACGTCGTAGGTGGCGAAGTTGGCCGCTTTCTTGTAGCCGGTCGCGTGTTCGAACAGCGTGTCCGGGAAGTCCTTCGCGACCTTCAGCTCGAAGTCCTGGAAGCCGAAGCTCGAGCCCACCACGATCCTGTTGCCCTTGGACGCCAGATCGCGAAACACGCGCTCCGAATCCGCCGACTCCGGCACGTTCTCCACGCGCGTCACCTTGATCTTGTCGCCGAACTTCGCCTCGACTTCCTTCACGCCCTGTTCATGCGCATAGGTCCAGCCGGCATCGCCCGGATTGCCGAGATAGACGAAGGCGATGCCGAGCGGCTGCGCGGTCGCGGCGGCCGCCGTCGCGGCGCCGAGGACCAAGGTCGCGCCGACGGTCGCGGCGACGGTCGCGGCAAGAACGGATCGAATGGTTTTGATGCGCAATGAACGATGCAGCACCCGCGCCAGCTTTGTTTTCATGGATTCTCCGAAGATGTTTGAACGTGCCTGCCACCGCGCGCGGGACTTCTCGCGCAAGGCTCCAGCATAGGGGGCCATATTCGAAGGTCAATTTCAGCGGCAAAATTTTTATTCGTTATTCCGGCCATAACCGGGCGCGTATGCTGATCGCGGGCAAACACGTTCGATTCCGTCGAACGGGTACATCGGCAAAGTGGTACGGCAAGCGCCCGCCCGAA
The DNA here is from genome assembly GCF_003330825.1 of Paraburkholderia terricola. Lineage (NCBI taxonomy): Bacteria > Pseudomonadati > Pseudomonadota > Betaproteobacteria > Burkholderiales > Burkholderiaceae > Paraburkholderia > Paraburkholderia terricola. Next base: position 1,334,023 of record NZ_CP024941.1, on the reverse strand, counting down.
GCGCACTATCCGTACATCAACCCGTTTCCACTCTTTCGGAGAAATCAAATGACTCGCTTCCAAGGTAAATCGATCCTCGTCACCGGCGGCAGCAGCGGCATCGGCTTCGCGGCCGCCAGGGCCTTCGCCGACGAAGGCGCACGCGTCGTCATCACCGGGCGCGATGCCGATGCGCTCGACACCGCGAAAGCCGCGCTCGGCGCGAACGCCGTGGCCGTACGCAACGACGCCGGCTCCGTTGCCGCGGCCCATGAACTGGCCGCCGCGATCGGCGCCGCCGGCATCCGGCTCGACGCGGTGTTCGTGAACGCGGGCACCGCGAACTTCGCGTCCTTCCCCGATGTCGAGGAAGCCTTCTGGGATGCGATGTTCAACACCAACGTGAAGGGCGCCTATTTCCAGATTCAGGCGCTGCTGCCCCTGCTCAATCGCGGCGCCTCGATCGTCATCAACGGCTCGATCAATGCGCATATCGGCATGCCGGGATCGTCGGTGTATGCGGCGAGCAAGGCCGCGGTGATTTCGCTCGCGAAGACGCTGTCGGCGGAATTGCTGCCGCAAGGCGTGCGCGTGAACGTGGTGAGCCCAGGGCCGGTGCAGACGCCGCTTTACGGCAAGCTCGGTCTCGACGCCGCCGCGCTCGAAGCCACCGCCGCGCAGATTCTCAGCCAGGTGCCGGTCGGCCGCTTCGGCACGCCGGAGGAAATCGCCTCGACCGTGCTGCATCTGGCGGCGCCGGAATCGGCGTTCATCGTCGGCACGGAAATCATCGCCGATGGCGGCATGAGTCAGCTTTAAGGCGGCGCACGGCGCGGGCGGCCCCGGCAGGGTCGATATGCGATGCCTGCCGGTGGCGGCGCGGCTCAGGCCGCCCGAGCGCTTAGTGAAGCCGTGGCGCCGGGTCGGCCTGATCCTCGTCCGGCGCTTCGCCATCGCCGAACAGTTCGGCGCACAGGCCCGCGCCGAGTTCGCTCAAGCGCGCCGTGCCCGTGCCTTCCTCGTTGAAGGTGGTATCCACCAGACCGCCATCGACCAGGGCGGTCAACTGCCGGCGCAAGCCGCTCATCGGCACGGCCGCCTGCTTCGACAATCTGGCGAGCGACCATGCGCCGCCGGGCGTTTCCCGGTGCGCGCGCCACAGTTGCGCCAGCACGGCGACCAGCACCGGATCGAGTTCATCGTTTTCGCTTTCTTCCATCGTGTCTCCTCGTTCTCTGCTTTCAAGCCATGCGCGCCACCAGTTCGCCCAGCGTCTTCAATGCCGCCTCGGTCTGCGCCGTCCACGGATAGCTGTAATTGAGCCGGATGAAATGGCGAAAATCGTCGCGCGTCGAAAACATCATGCCCGGCCCGACCGTGATGCCGCGCGCGAGCGCCGCCTGGTAAAGCCGCATCGAATCGACGCGTTCGGGCAACTCCACCCATAGCACGTAGCCGCCTTGCGGCGCCGACATGCGCGTGCCGACCGGGAAAAACCGCCGCACCATCGCCGTCATGATGCTCGCCTGCTGCCGGTAAACCTTGCGCACGTGCCGCAGATGACGGTCGTAGCCGCCCTGCTTCAGATAATCGGCCACCGCGACTTGCGGCACCGAGGGCGTGGTCAGCGTATTGAGAAACTTGAGTTTCTCGACCTGCGCGCGGTAGCGCCCCGGCATCGCCCAGCCGATCCGGTACGACGCGGTCAGGCTCTTCGAAAACGACGCGCAATGCAACACCAGTCCCTTTGTGTCGAAGTTCTTCAGCGTCGAAGGCCGGGCGTCGCCGAAATAGAGTTCCTGATAAACGTCGTTCTCGATGACGGGAATCTCGTGCGCGGCGAGCAGGTCGACCAGTTGCCGCTTGCGCGCGTCCGGCATCTGGAAGCCGAGCGGATTCTGAAAGTTGGGCATGACCATGCAGGCGGCGATCGTCTGCGTCGCGATCACCTGAGCCAGCGCCTCGATGTCGATGCCGTGTGCGGGATGCGTCGCCACCTCGATCGCGCGCATGCCGAGGCGCTCGATGGCGTGCAGCATCGCGTAATAGGTCGGCGATTCGACCGCCACCGTATCGCCGGGTTTGGCGACCGCCTGCAAGCTGAGGTTGATCGCCTCCGTCGCGCCCAGCGTGATGACGATTTCGCCGGGATCGACCGGCACGCCGTTCTCGGCGTAGCGGCGCGCGATCTGCCGGATCAGTTCGGGATTGCCGGGCGGCAGATCGTCGATCAGATTCCAGCTCGCGCTACGCCGGGCGATCGCGTTCGCATACTGATTGATGCGCCGCCACGGGAACAGCGACGGGTCGGGATAAGGCGAGCCGAGCGGCACGGCGTCGTGCGCGCGGATGCTGCGCAGGGTCGACAGCACCAGCCGGCTGACGTCGACCTCGGCGGCCACGGGCGCGGTCTCGGCTGCCGGCTTGCCGCTCAGGCGCGGCTCATCGAGCGCCGCCGCCCTGGCCGCTCTCGCCGCGGCGTCGCGCACGAAATAGCCGGACTGCGGACGGCTCTCGACCACCCCACGGCTTTCGAGCAACGCATACGCGCGCAGCACGGTCTTGATGCTCACGCCGTGCTGCTGGCTCGCCTGCCGCACCGACAAAATCCGCTCGCCCGCCGCGAACACGCCACGGCGCACGGCTTCGGTCATGTCGTCGGCGAGTTTTTCGTAGAGTTTCAAGGACCTGGCTCAAACGGAAAGCGTGAGTTGAGGCGCCAGTCTATGACAAAACGCAGACAACTGTATCCCTCGGCTTTCCATTTTTCTGTATGCTGCGCTGCTTTTGGAACACAGTAGGCTTGCAGGTATCGGCTTAAAAGCCTCGTCAAAGCGTATCCGCGGCAACCATCATGAAGAAACCCGAAGCTCGCATCGAACCGTACACGCACCCCGCCGCAGGCTGGGGCGCGCTCAAATATGTCGCGATCAATCTGATCAAGGAAAAGGTCACGGGCGGCAATTACCGCACGCTGTTCAAACAGAATCAGCCCGACGGCTTCGACTGCCCCGGCTGCGCGTGGCCGGATCGGGAGCACGCGTCCACCTTCGAATTCTGCGAGAACGGCGTGAAGGCCGTGGCCGCCGAGGCGACCAGCAAGCGCGTGACGCCGGCGTTCTTTGAGGCACACACGGTCGAGCAACTGATGGCGCAGTCGGACTTCGAACTGGAACAGCATGGCCGTCTGACCGACCCGCTCGTCTACGACGCGCTGCGCGACCGCTACGTGCCGATCGGCTGGGACGAAGCCTTCGACCTGATCGCCCGCCACCTGGAGCGCCTCGACGATCCCGACCGCGCCGCCTTCTATACCTCGGGCCGCGCCAGCAACGAAGCCGCGTTCCTGTATCAGTTGTTCGTGCGCATGTACGGCACCAACAATTTCCCCGATTGCTCGAACATGTGCCACGAAGCGACCAGCCGCGGCTTGCCGCATACGGTCGGCATCGGCAAGGGCACGGTCACGCTCGACGACTTCGAACACGCCGACACGCTGCTGATCTTCGGCCAGAATCCGGCGACCAACCATCCGCGCATGCTCGGCGAACTGCGTGAATGCGCGAAGCGCGGCGCGACCATCGTGTCGATCAATCCGCTCAAGGAGCGCGGCCTCGAACGTTTCGCGAGTCCGCAGCATCCGGTCGAAATGATCACGATGGGCAGCACGAAAATCAGCTCCGTGTTCATCCGGCCGAAAGTCGGCGGCGATTTCGCGCTGCTCAAAGGCGTCGCCAAGCGCGTGATCGAACTCGACGACGAGGCGCTGGCGTCAGGCCTCGAGCGGGTGCTGGACGTCGGCTTCATCGCCGAACACACGGTGGGTTTCGACGCGTTCGCTGACGACCTGCGGGCGGAGAACTGGGACACCATCGTCGCCGAATCCGGCGTGCCGTTCGAGGACGTGCTGAAGCTCGCCGACATCTACGTGAAGGGCCGCGCGGTGATTTCCACTTGGGGCATGGGCCTCACGCAGCACAAGAACTCGGTGCCGACCGTGCAGTTGCTGTCGAACCTGATGATGATGCGCGGCAATATCGGCCGGCGCGGCGCGGGTTTGTGCCCGGTGCGCGGGCATTCGAATGTGCAAGGCGACCGCACCGTCGGCATCGAGGAAAAACCGACCGACGCGTTTCTCGACCGGCTCGGCGAGGTCTACGGTTTCGAGCCGCCGCGCGAACATGGACTCGACGTCGTCAATACGATTCAGGCGATGCTCGACGGCAAGGTGAAGGTGTTCATCGGTCTCGGCGGCAATTTTTCGATCGCGACGCCGGACACGCCGCGTACCTGGGAAGCCATGCGCTCGTGCGACCTGACCGTGCACATCACGACCAAACTGAACCGCAGCCACCTCGTGCACGGACGTGACGCGCTGATTCTGCCGACACTCGGGCGCACTGAGATCGACTTGCAGAATGGCGTGCCGCAAGGCGTGAGCGTCGAGGATTCGATGAGCATGGTGCATATCTCTTACGGCATGAACAAGCCGGCCTCGGACAATCTGCTGTCGGAGATTGCAATCGTCGCGCGCATGGCGCATGCGACGCTCGGCAGCGACAAGGTGGACTGGCTCGCGCACGCGGCCGATTACTCGCTGATCCGCGACGGCGTCGCGAAGGTGATCGAGGGCTTCGAGAATTACAACGAGCGGTTGAAGCATCCAGGCGGATTCCACCTGGGTGTCGCGTCACGCGAGCGGATCTGGAAAACGCCGAGCGGCAAGGCCCAGTTCATCGTGCACGCGATCGCGCTCGACACGCCGATACATCGCGCGCGCGAAGAGCACGGCGAGCGCCTGATGACCTTGATGACGACGCGTTCGCACGATCAGTACAACACCACCATTTACGGCCTCGACGACCGCTATCGCGGCGTATACGGCCAACGGCGCGTGTTGTTCGCCAACAAGGAAGATCTCGCGATGCTGGGCTTCGCCGCCGGGCAGCGCGTGGATATCACGAGCGTATGGGCCGACGGAATCGAACGTCATGTAAAGGGGTTTCTGCTCGTGGAATACGACATTCCGCGCGGATGTCTCGGCGCTTACTATCCTGAGACGAATCCGCTCGTGCCGCTTTCCTCAGTGGCGGATGGCGCCGGGACGCCGACTTCGAAGTCGATTCCGGTCTTGCTGAAGGCTGCGGAAGCTGACGCGCTGGCTGCTTGATGCTTCAGGCTTGATGCTTGACGCTTCACGTGTGGTCAGGCCGGGTTTTTCGTCAGTTCCCGATGCGTGAGATAGAGGCGCAGATCGAATTCGATCTGGTGGTAGCCCGGCTGCATGAACTCGCACAGTCGATAAAAGGCTTTGTTGTGGTCGCTCTCTTTCAGATGAGCGAGTTCGTGCACGACGATCATCTTCAGGAATTCCGGCGCAGCGGATTTGAACAGCGAGGCAATGCGGATTTCCTTTTTCGCCTTCAGCTTGCCGCCTTGCACGCGCGAGATGCTGGTGTGCAGGCCCAATGCGTGACGCACGACGTCGAGCTTGCTGTCGTAGGTGACTTTGTCGATTTGCTCCGCGCTGCGCAGATGTTCGCGTTTCAGGTCCGCGCAATAGGCGTAGAGCGCCCGGTCTGTTTGCACGTCGTGTGTGTTCGGGTATCGCTCAGCGAGGTACGGGCCCAGTTGCGCGTCGGCTATCAGCTTCCTGACTTTTTCCTGCAGCGCCGGAGGGTAGCCGGTTAGATATTTCAGGTGAGACAGTCCGGTCATTTTGCCTGGTCTTTGCGTTTCGGGGCAGCGGCGATCGGTGTCGGTAGTGGATTCGAAACGACACCGTCTCTTTGCTGATCCGCATTCTAAACGCATTGGCCTCACCGTTCGGCGTTGCTTCGCGAAGTCGAGGCTCGGGCAACTGTAACGGCAACCAGGAGCCCTCGCCCCTCCCTCGCGTTTCAAGAGAAACGTACTTTCATTCCATAAGCAGTTCGCCCCATTCGAAATCGACGCGGTCGGGAAACATGGGTACGACGCCCGCGCCAGGCGTAAACGTGAGCTCGCCAAAGTACAGCGCATTGTCCGGTGCATAAAGATCGACCCGAACGTAATCGAAGCCGTTGGATAGCTTCGCGGCGGCCTCGAGTATCGCGTCCAGGTTATCAGGCGGAGCGCTCGGCGTGGTGCCGCGCGCGTACTCGCCAATCGTTACGTCGAGATGGTTCCAGTCCGCGTCATACACATCGCCACGCGGCAGCGGTCCAAACCGGTCGCTGATTTTCACGATGTACATGACCGGTCGCCCCGCACTTCGACGAAAGCAATGCACCTTGTAGTCGGCGGGAACCTGACCGTTTCGATCGAGCAGGAGCGTCTCGAAGAATAGCCCCGGTTCGATGTCCCGGTAATGGCGCTCGCGCGCCACCTTGTAAAAATCGGTCGATAGCCACCGGACGGCCAACTGGTGAAGCCGCTCGAAACTCTCTCGTGATTTGTCGCGGACGATCTCGACGAACGTGCTGCCGTGATTCGCCTTCATGACAAACGAGTCTGGAAGGGAATCGAAGTCCGCGCGCGTGAACCTGGTGGGCGCGGCAATTAAAGGAACGAGAAATTCTTCTCCCAGAATCCGGCCCACGTAGTCGCGCACGGCCAGCTTGTCCGTCAACGGCGCAAATCGAGGATCGGGCTGCAGGTTTCGCCTGAGAATGCGTTCATTGAATGTTCTCGGCTTGATGAGATTGGGAAAGCGGCCCACCTCTTTGCGATGCAAAAGTAGCAGGAAGAGAAAATCCGGCAGCAAATCCTTGGCATGCTCTTTTATCCGCCTTTCGAGGCCGACAGGTGTCCCGCCAATGCTCTCTCCCCTCCCGAATGGTGCATTGAGGGCATGGCTTACCTGAAACGCGGTTTCCGCTTGAAAGACTCTTCTTGGACGTGACACAGAAGCCTCCTTAATCGTTGAGTTATCACAGACGTCGACTATTGCGTTGACAGGCGAACGATCACAACTCGAAACGTATTCAATGCGTTGACTGGCAAGCACGCGCCACGGAAGGCCTATACATGGTCCTCAAACCGCGCGGCGCTGTCGACCGGCCTAATAAGGCACGCCGGAGCCGGGAGGAGCAACCGGCGACACGATGTACGCCGGCTCGGTAGTCAACTCGATCCGTAACTCGCCCACCTGGATAACCGTTCCTTTCGGCGCGTTCGCACCATTGACACGGACGAGAGAGATGAAGAACTCTCGGGAGATTTGATCCACGGCCTTCAACAGCGCCGCGGTAGCGGGATAGTCCAAAGTCACCGCTCCATGATGCGCGGCACCGGAAATTTCAAAGGGACCCAGCGTGCCGATGAAGTGCTGAGCGCGCACCGCCTTATCGCCGAAGTTGTCGGGAAGGTTGAGGTACACGTTGTAGAAATAGCCCCCCGCCGCACCTCGAGCCGTCAGTTTGATGTCGTCGAATACGACCTTCACCGAACGATATTTCCCGGACGTCGTGGCGGTCGTTGTCGAAGGGGCAATCAGGCCTTGCGCGGCCGCGTCGTAAGACGCAGCGGTCGCCGAAAGCAAGTCCTGAACGGGTTTAATCGAGGCGGCCTCTCCCAGAATCCGAACGGTGATGGATGCCTCGTTCAGCGCAACGCCGGTGACGCCGCCGATCGAATGCCGCCCAGAGGTAATATCACGCGCCGAGCTTAGGGAGAAGCTGACGACGGGCGGGCGTGCTCGAAGGTCGGTCGTTTGCGCCTGCACCCGAATGATTCGGCCCACCTGTGTTTGCGGCGGCAAGGTGGTGGGTCTCGCCGTGTTGGCGTAGTCATAGCCGAGCCGGGAACGCGGAGAGTACGTTTGCTCCTTGTTGATCGTCAAGGCGGAAGCGTAAGTGAAGGTCCCGGCCCAATACGGATCGGTCGGCGCCGGCATGGTTCTTCCGTCCGGCAGCGCCCACGCGTGCCAAAGCCTGTCGACGTTCGCATGGTGCAGGTAAAAAATCGGATCACGAGGCGATTGCATGGTAGCCATCGAATTGCCGATGATGTTGTGCACCGGATTGTGCGGTGCCGTCTCGAACTTCTCTTCAAATGAATTGGCCGTGCCGCGCTGGAAGTTCACGACCGACGACGAGAAAGGCGACAGGTCGAGCGCGTTATAGACGTTCGTATTGAGTCGAGGACAATAAAGCGGATTACCGCTTGCCGTATCGGTGAATTCCGCCGGCACGTTCGGGTTGGTGAACCAGTCCCAGTACGGCAGCGTGAAATCGCTGTCACCCGAAATCAGTCTGATCTGACGCTCCAGGTAGTACAGGTATCCGCGATGCCAGGCAAGGAAATATGGCTGCCGATGCGGACAGTAGTTCATATGAACGTTGGTCCAGTACTGCCATGAATTCGGATCGGCCGCGTTCGGGTTGGCCAGCATGATACGCACCGCGTTAAGAAATGAAGCATAGTGAGGCGTCGTCTTGAATTGCTGCCATTCGATACGAATCACTAACGTAGTCGACGCTCTTGCCAAAAACGGAAACGACGCCCATGTCATGGCAGTGGCGGCGGCGCCGAGAAAAGTTCTGCGCTTTATCGTAGCGTACGGCATGACTCCTCCATTTAATGGCGGCAACAATGCATTTGCATTGGCTGCGTGTCGTCCCGCGGACACATCTTTGGCGACGGGTCTGCGCTGTCGTGAGATATCGCTTGCCAGTATGGCAATAGCTGGCGCCGGCGCTCGCGTGTTCTAACGCGGGCGTTCAGGCAATTGGCGTGGCCGGATTTGCTCCGGCCTCGGTCTTCCTCAAGCCAATCGGATTCAATTAATAATTTTGCAAAAGTGCGGCAGCGCCGCCTTTCGCGATCCTCGTCTCTGCACAGCAAGCCTAACGGAGACTGAAAAAAATCGTAAGGAATTTACATCCGCAGTTTTGGACAGCATGGCCGAAAATGGTGGACGCATGGTGGACGTATGGGCTGTCAACGCCGTGCGTTCGACGACCGGAACAGCTCCGTGTGCAGAGCGCTTTTGAGTGCCGAGAGAGAAGGGCTGGCGCGGGAGCGGGCAGCATCGAGACGATGCAAGGCAGACCAGATAGCTGGGCCGTTCAAGGAAGCCGCAACCTGCCGACCGTCTCTTTAGCACTTGCTTTTGACGCTTCACAGCGACAAGACAGCGACAAGACAGCGACAGGTTTGCGAATGACGGTATTCGCATTGGCCGCGACTCGACAACCGCGGCTCGCGGTCGAGCGCCTGGTTGAGTGGCGTCTCGAGTACGCTGTAAACGACGCAACCGGGTCTCCGCGCGAAGCAGGAGACCCGGTCTTTCGTCACGAATGAACAACCCGTCGATCAGTTGTCCGGGTGGCCCGCCGTGAAGGTCTTGAACGCATTGTACGGCTCGGTTATTGGAACCGTGTTGATCATAATGCCGTAGGTCGTGTTCCCGCTATCCAGCACGTAGTACATCACGGACTGAATGTTGTGCGTCTTTCTCGCTTGATAAAACTCGCCCAATTGCGTGGTGATGTAGTTCGCGCGGAAGGACTCGCTTTGGTCCGGGCCGGTATTCCATTCGGTAATCATGAAAGGCACGCCATATCGGGCCTTGCAATACGTCGGAAGGTCGAAGGTGGGGCCGTTTCCGTCGGAGCCGATTCTGAAAATGTCCCCATACGCATCGTAATTGTGCCAGGTGGTGATATCCCAACGCACCTTCGGATGACCGCCCGTGCCGTCGGGTTGCATGCCTTCCCACAAAGCGTCGGCCGCGCCAATATCGGCAACGCAGAAATTGATACCGCACTTCGCCGTGGACTGAACCGACTTCACGCCGTCGATCATGCCGCGCATGGCGCCGCGCATGGCGGGCCAGTTCGTATTGTTGAAGTCCATCGCCAACGAACCCGCGTAGGAGAAGTTCATGACCGTGGCGTTCTGCCGGGTCAGTTCGTTTCCGCATTCGTACATGGTCACGCCGTACGGTTTCATTGCGTTTGCGACAGTCCTGGCACAAGCGAAAGCGCGGGTATAAGCCGCCGACTCGCCAGAAAACACCGCACCGCTGGAGTCGTACACACCTTGCTGGATCAGCACGAGCAGCTTGAGTCCGGCTGACTGGAAGGCTTGCGCGATTTTGACGACGGCATTGATCTGGTTCGGGTCGTCCGTGCAGCCGACGCGATAGGTCGTACAGCCCATGTCTTTCAACATCGAGACCAGTTGAGTAGGCGTGTACGTGTAATCCCAGTGCCCGTTCATTCCGTAGAAGGAACCTGTCGCGGGAGCAACGGCGATACGTGGGTCGCTGCACGGCAGCCATTGGGCCTTGACGTTGCGCACGTCCACGTTCACGTAGAACTGGCCGCCTGAACCCTGATGCCAGATCTTGCCGCCGTACCAGAGCACCAGCGACACATTGTAGGTGTTGCCCACGGTCGCGCCGTTCCTGTAAATGACGCCATTCACGAGGGTCCAGACCGCGGCCGTCTTGTCGATAATGTACGGCGACGTAGGGAGCGTCGTACCCTCCGCTGAAGTGCCGCCCATACGCGGGTCGTTGCACGTTACCCATGTCGAGCCGGTCCATGAATAGAACTGGCCGCCGGAGCCCTGGTGATACACACCGCCGCTGTAGTACAGCACCAATGCGACGTTGTAGGTGTTGCCGGCTTTCGCGCCGTTTCGATACACCGAGCCATTCGCCAGCGTCCACACGGCGCCCGAGTTGTCGGTAATGGAACTTGCAGGGGGAATTGCGGTGCCGCTGGCCGAGGGGGTGCCCGCGTGTGCCGTTGCTTTATTGACGGCTGATTGATCCGTGCTGTTGCCGTCTTCCGAACCGCCGCCACAGGCGCTCAAAAGATAACTGCCACCAAGAGCCGTTAGGCAACCAATGAATTGACGTCGTTTCACCATGTCAAATAATTTCCGCTGTCGAGAAAATTCCCGATAAAAAATCCAAGTATTAACTTTCTGGAGTTTTCGAATTGAGTAGATGCGTCAAGACTCGCCGCCCATTAACTCGGAACGCTAAGGGCGAAGAAAGTCCTGCGCATGCGCGCACAAATCTGATGCTTGATTAGTGGTCGACAAAGACGTTTGAAGAGACGCAGTAATCCGCCGCGCGAGCGTCGCCGATCCTCCGGGCGAGCCTACCCGCACGTCCACTATCTCTTGTGCAAACGATGGAGACGACCTGACACGGTATTGATCTGCTGCTCAAACCGCGAGCCGCGCGTGGCGCAAACGTTTCACCGGAAGGACGACCGACGTGGGATCTGTTCGGTAAGTTATTCACAAATGCGGCGCGACGGAGTAAATCGTACCCGGAATGCGGTTTGAATTACAGTGGAAATAGTTTTTTTCCGCCAGAAAGCAGGAATCTTTCGAACAATTTGAGACGCAGCGAAAATTCCTACTTTCTTATGATCATCAGAGGACTGATGCGCTCAATTGGCACTTCGACCCTATTGGAACGGGGCTTTATTTTTCCGCCGGGTAGGCGGCGCGCACTCGTCGAAGCGAGGCCACCCTTCCGCCGCGCGGTCGCCTCCCCATGCGCGATGCGCAACCGGGCAAGTTGTACTCACTCGACCGGAGTAGACAGCCGTGGTTGCAACAAGACATTCCTATTCCAACGAGTTGTTTTAAATAGATCGAAATCGGCGATATGTAATGGGCCATTTTGCAATATGGCTAAGTTGAAAATAGAATGTTCTCTTTTTCACTGACCTATCGGCTGCGTTTGTCATTACATTCAATGTACTGACGCCAGTGTTGAATGCGTTTCTCGGCGAGCCTCGGTCGAATCCGCCAACACATCGTGTTCAGCGGACATCTTCCACAAGTGGCACTCCCTTGACGAACCACGCGCCGCGCTATTCGATACGTTTGGCCGTGAATGCGGAATTTATGCCGCGCGCCGCGTTATTAGCCACGTATCATGGTCTCACTTCACGCTCGCCGTTTCCGTCTTTCTTCTGATCGAACAGGATGGCGAGATCTCTCGCGATTTCTGGCATCCATTCCCGGAGGATAAGTGAGCATTGCGAGCTTTGTTCTGATCGTGACCGGCGTCCTGCTGAATGCAATGGCGCAACTCTGGCTGAAAGCGGGAACCAATGCGCTGGGAGCCTTTGGATTCAGTCGCCAAACAGCCGTTTCAGCGCTCTTCAGAGTGGGATTCGAGCCTCACATCATGGCGGGGCTGGCATGCTACGTACTGAGCGTTGCGATCTGGATCGTGGCGCTGTCCAAGGTTCCGGTGAGCGTAGCGTATCCGATGCTGTCGATCGGATACGTGGTGAACGCGATAGCCGCGTGGTATCTGTTCGGAGAATATCTGTCGGCGCAGAAATTGTTGGGCATCGCCGTCATCATCGTCGGTGTCTATCTGGTTGTGAAATCGTAAGGATCGAACAGGGAGTCGCATCATGCGAGTACTGATCACCGGCGCAGCGGGCTTTCTCGGTAGCGAGTGCGTCAAGCAATTCAAGGCGCGCGCTCATGACGTGACCACCACCGACAGGACCGGCCCAGTCGACTTGCCAGGCGATCTCGCCGATGCCGCCTTCACCGCTTCGCTGCCGAACGTCGATGTGGTGGTCAATTGCGCGGCGGTTCAATACGTTACCAAGGGCGTCCCCCTTCTCTTCAGAAAGTCGTTCTTTGAACGGAACAACGTGCTGGCGGCGAAGAACCTTTGCGAGCGCTATCGCTTCCAGGGATCGCATTTCATTCACGTCGGCACGAGCATGATGTACCGCCAAACCGGACAGGACCAGTACGACATACACAGCAGAATGGGTGGCGAAGGCGTGTACAGCCGCTCGAAGATGGCTGCCCAGGCGTTCGTCGACACCATGCCGGGGGCGGCCACGATCATTCCCTGCATCATTGGCGGCGAAGGAAGAGAGGGCCTGTTCCGAGGCTTCGTCAACATGATGACGAAGTTCGGTCTCGTTGCATTTCCCGGTCACGGCAACCACAAAATCCACATGGTGCACGTCCTCGACGTGGCGAGCCTGATCTATCGCGTCGCGGAAACGCGTGCCGCCGGTTTTTTCAATGCCGCCGATCCAGACCCGCTGTCGATTCGCCAGTGGATCGACGAGATCTCAGCGGAGCTTGGCGTGCGGCATGTGCGAAAAATCGCGATTCCATTGCTTCCCGTGAAGTGGATATCGTCTCTTTCCGGTTACAGGCTGCTCGCGCGCGAACAGTTGCTGATGCTCGAACTCCAGCACGTCCTCTCGATCGACGAGTCGCTTGCTATTGGCTGGCGCCCGCAGTTTTCGAATGCAAGAATCGCAAGGGATATCGCCGTCCACATCAATCGCAGCGCAGCCGCGCGGCCGGGACTTTCCCGCTCGGAATAGTGGCACGCCAGAACAACGCGAAGACCCCGGAGACGCGAATAGGCGCTCCGGAACGCCCTTTCCTCTTCTTCACATCGCGGCCAGCACAGTCAGCACGCACAGTGCAATGACGAACAGGCTCGCGCGGTTCTTGATCGCGAAGACGATCGGGTCATCGTGCATCTGCCCGCGGAACGCCACCATCCAGATGCGGCTGATCCAATACAGAAGCAGACAAAAGAGAACCCAGAGCCTGTGCGGATGCTGATACAGCACCTTGACGTCGGCCGAGTTCATATAGAGCGCCAGCACCAGCACCGCGACGTAGCCGGCTGCCGTTCCGAATGAGCGCACGATGCTCATGTCGTCGGTTAAGTACCCCCGGCCTGCCGCCGAAGCCTTGCCGTCCCGCTGCGTTTTGTCGAGTTCGGTGTAGCGCTTGACCATCGCGAGGCTGAGAAAGATCATCACCGAGAACATGATCAACCAGTCGGACAGCACAACGCCGCCGGCCGCGCCGCCAGCCACGATACGGGTGGTATAAAGCGCCGCGAGCACGAATACGTCCACCAGCATCACGCGCTTCAGGCGAAACGAATACGCGAGCGTTGTGACGACATAGCACGCCAGCACGAACTGAAACGACTGCGGCAGCATGACTGCAAGGCTTGCCGATCCTGCCAGCAGGATGAACATCAGAAAGATGCCGGAGACCAGCGACAATTCACCGGAAGCGAACGGGCGCTTGCACTTGCGGCTATGACGCCTGTCCGCATCGAGGTCGAGCATATCGTTTAACAGATACACGGACGACGCGCAAAAACAGAACGAAAGGAACGCCACGCCCTCTGCGATCAGCGTGTCGATATTTGTGAAGCGATGGGACGCGAGAAGTGGCACGAAGATCAGCAGGTTCTTCACCCATTGATAAACGCGCATTTCCCTGAGCGCGAGCCGCAAGAAAGAACGCTTGCTTTCGAAGAAGACGGTTGTCTGATTCACTTTCTGCGCCGCCGCCTGCATATGCCTGTTTCCCACGACAATCGCCCTGCGCGCCTGCTTCCAGACCGGCACATCGGCGCGAGCATTGCCGCAGTAGTCGAAGCCCTGCACACCGAATCGCGCCAGCAAGGCTCCCGCCTTGTTCGTGCCGGAGAGATTGCGCGACTCGTCGCTTGCCATCACGCCTTTGAAGAATCCGAAATGCGAGGCGATCTGTTCGGCAAATCGCTGGTCACCCGCCGTGCATAGATAGAGATCACGGCCACTCGACTGCTCGCGTTTGAGGAAATCAACCACACGGGCGTTATAGGGCAGCAGTGATACGTCGATGGCGACGCGTGAGGCGATCTGGGCCTTCAGATATCCCTTTCCCCGCAGCAGCCAGACGACGCAATAGAACAGATAGAGGGGATTTTTCTTGATCAGAACAAGGAACGACTCGATCAACAGGTCGCTATGGGTCAGTGTGCCGTCGAGATCGACACAAAGCGGGATGCTTGCAGCAGCCATCGGTAGCCTCGAACGATTATCGAAGTGTTAGCCTGAGCAAAGCGCCGGGGCGGCTCCCATCACTTGCGCGTTGAGCCGCACGCCGATGTCTGAACATACGGGGCCGGCCAAGGTGGGACGCGCTGCGTCGCACGATACTCAAATTAGCACGGGGCTCCAATAAAGAGGCTCCCGGGACCTCCCGAAAAGATGACGAAATATCGCTGCCGAGGGCCAATCGCATGTGGGCTCATACGTGCGAATCATCATCGGCTGACTCACAGGCAATAGCGGGTCGATAGCGGGAAGCACGCTCCTTGTGCGCCGCCGCACATGCGCCCATAATCCTCATTGATATCTTCACGCTAGCGACGTCGCTGTCCACGATCGCCGCGTTCCCTGTCGTGGCAAATTCACAGCTTTTCCGCGCCCCCGTTTCGTATCGGCGCTCCTTCGAAGCAATGCCGGCTACGGACAGTTCAACAAAAGCAGCATCACCTCCGCAACAATCGCTCTACGTTTTCCCTTACCTGAGAGAAGGCCCATCCATGTCTACGACGACGACGAAAAACACCTTCAAACATGTGGACTGGGCCAGGTTTTGCGACTATGTCGTTGTCTTCGTGTTCGCGTCGTCTCTATATGCGGCGACGCTCTATAACATCGGAATCTACAGCTCGTCGTCGCAACGAATCGTCGGGCTTGCCTTTATTGTCGCGATCGGAATATATGGGTATTTTTTCCGAACCGGATGGCGCACAGCGCTTCTCGCCGTAGCGTTCATCGCGGCTGTACTGTTTGGCTACGGACACTTGAGGGAATTTAGTTACGATGGTCTGAATTACCACAGCGCGGTCGCCCTGCTGCTCGACCGCGAATCGGCCTGGTCTGCCGGCATGCGCGCGCCCGGCGGTATCTTCTGGGCCGAGCACTATCCCAAGGCGTTCGAGTTTTTCGCCTACACGGCCAAGGTGCTCACCACGCACTTCAACACCGGCAAATCGTTCACGTTGTTGCTCAGCGTTCCCGCTTTGATCTGTCTAATGCGGCTGTTCCAGACGACGATTCAATCCCCGAGAGCCGCGTTCCTCGCCGCGGCGGCCTGCGTCTACAATCCGGTCGCGATCGGCCAGTTGACAACGCTCTACGTCGACGCTGCCCACTATTACTGCTGGACGATCTTCTCCATCAATCTCCTGTTCGCCATCAGAAACCGGCCGTACTCCGCGGTGCAACTGGGTACCGCATTGGTGCTTCTGGTCGGTTCAAAGATGACAGGACTGGTTTTCGCGGGTGTCTCCGTTTTAGTGCTCTTCGCCGCGGCATTTTTCGGCGGAGAAAAAAGAGGCTTTATCGGAAAGCACAAAGTGGTGATCGGGCAACTGGCTGTATGGTCGTTCGTCGCCGTTGCGGTAATCGGCTATTCGCCCTACATCGAAAACATCGCCTCGGGTAAGCATATCTTCTACCCTATTCTCGGCAAGGATAAGGTGGATATCATCGTGCGGCAGGCATCGCCGGAATTTCTTAGCATGAACCCGTTGCACAGACTTTTCCTGTCGTATTTTTCGGTGCCGAGTAACTGTAATGCCTGCAGTAACGCGCAGCCCAGCTTTTCGCTGTCGCCGGAGCATCTACGCGAGGCGTTCATCGCGCTTCACACGGCCGATACGCGCTTTGCCGGCTTCGGTCCTTTCTTTGGGGTCATGCTCATCATCGGTGTCATCCCCTTCTTCTGGAAAAGGAAGGGCGCCGATCTCCTGACGATTTTCCTGCTCGCCACGCTGGCTATCGTCCTGATCCACCCACAATCGTGGTGGGCGCGATACGTGCCGATGCTTTACGCGGTTCCATTGCTGATCACCGCGGCGTTTTCAACCAGCCGGCAGCAGTTCCATGCAATCATCGTCTTTGCCGCGATGAACTCCCTGTTATCCGCGGCCAGCGTCGCGGGCTACATCATGCTTAAACAGGCCCACTATAAAGGCGCCGTGGCCGCGGTCCACGAAATGTGCGATCAACGGCCAATCAGGTTGACACCCTCCGAGATGAACTGGGCGTTCGACTTGCGGGACGACAATCTCCCTGTCGCCACCGATAATCGGCCAGAGCAACCTGAATGCACCGTCAATTTCGACCAGTTGATGATCATGAAGAAGTAAGCGCTGCGCGGGCAGGCTCTTGAGGAGCCGGTGCGGCCCGGAAATGACCCTCACCGATGGCGAGCCATCCCTACGAGTTCCCTGAGGTGCCGCGCCATCGTGGTCAATACATTCGCCGACGAACTGGCGGATCGCCCTCTGTGCGGCATTCGTTGAAGATCGTCCCAGTCGACTTCCAGCGAGCGTGCGTGACTCTCCGCTGTAAACGGCCATTCCATCACCACCGCGTGCGCGGCGGATGCGCGATGACCGTTTTCGAACCTCTCCAGATACGCGTTGATAGCCGACACTTCGTGCTGGGCCGCTTCTTGAGATGCGGCCGCGATGAAATCGTCCGGTCCTTCTATGTGGATACACCACAACCGCTCGCCAGCGTCCGGATCCGGTTCGGCCTGTCGGTCGTCACGCTCCACTCTTTCCCAATGGCCCAGATCGTCTTCCATTTGAGGCGCATCCTTTAATGCCGTAACAACGCCAACGGCGCGTACATGATCTTCGATAAGGCGGCTCAATAAGCGTTGCGGTGATGGAAACCTTTGAATATCGTCGCAAGAATGATCTTGACGTCCAGTCCGAACGACCAGTTGCGCAGATAGTACAGATCGTGTGCCACGCGCCCCTCCATTTTTTCGATGTGGTCGGTTTCGCCGCGAAAGCCGTTGATCTGCGCCCAACCGGTAATGCCCGGCTTGATCCTGTATCGGTGAATGTAGCCTGACACGATGTTCTGATAGAGATCGTCGTGCTCCAGCGCGTGTGGCCGGGGACCCACCACCGACATGTCGCCGCGCAGCACGTTGAAGAATTGCGGTAATTCGTCCAGGCTGGTTCGACGCAGAAACGAGCCCACGCGGGTGATGCGGGGATCGTCGCGAGTCGCCTGTTTCAGAACACCCTGTTGTTGCTCGTGCAGGCGCATCGTACGAAATTTGTAGATGGTGAACACCCTGCCGTCGGCGCCTTTACGGCATTGCCTGAAGAACACCGGCCCCCGCGAACTCAGCTTGACGGCAATCGCGCACGCAAGCAGGATCGGCGACACCGCGACAAGCGCGCCGAAAGCAAACACCCGGTCGAACAGCTCCTTTATCAGCATGGCGTTCGGCGGCAGCGGCGGCGCCGCCAGATTGATGGTGGGAACGCCCAGCAATTCGGTAATGCTTCCTTCGAACAACGCAAGCGCGCGCACGTCAGGCATGAAACGGATATTGATCAGATCGTTTCTGAACTCGTCGACCAGCTTGAGAATCGCGCGTTCCTCGCTCAATGGCAGAGCCAGCCAAACTTCACCAATCTTCTGCTCACGGACATAGTCGACGAACGCCGCGTGCTGGTCGAACACCGCGACAGACGATGTCACCCGGCCGCCAACGCCCAGGTTGTAAAGCGCCTTGGCGCGGAATCCGGCAGCCTGCTTTGCCTCCATCTTTTGAATGATTTCTTCACAGTGCTCGCCGCATGCCGCGATGGCGACATGCTGCAAATTCAATCCCGCGTGTCGAACACGGCCGAGCAGGCTATGCGTCAAGATGCGTCCGGCAATCATCGCGGCGCCTGACAGGCCCGTCCAATACGCGAACCATAAACGGGACACGAAGTCGATGCGATGCAGTGAAAACATCAACGCCATCGCGCACGCCTGAACGATCAGCCACGCCAGCGCAACCTGCCCCGCGAGCACCCACTTCGAGCGCCCGCGCCACGACTCGTAGACGCCGAGCGCGGGGAAGACCGCGAGCGAAAACGCCGCGGCGAAGGCGACGAACGCCATGTAGAAACTGTGCTGGGAAATGTCGTCGAAACGGAATATCAGCGCGACGAAAGCGCCCCCCACGATTACCGCGACATCGAACGATCTTGCCAGTAAACCAATGATTGCCCGCATTGCAACGCTCCCAGAGCACGCGCATTGTTCATACCGGCCGGTTAGCCGCAACGACCGTATTTATCGTCGAATCGCACGATGTCGTCTTCACCGAGGTAGGCGCCCGACTGCACCTCGATGATCTGCAGCGGGACACATCCGGGATTCTCGAGACGGTGGCGCACACCCAAGGGGATGTAGGTCGATTCGTTTTCGCTCAGAAGAAGCTGCTCGTCGCCTCGTGTGACGAGCGCCGTTCCGCTCACCACGATCCAATGTTCCGCGCGATGGTGATGCATCTGCAAGGACAGACGCGCGCCGGGGTTCACGACGATGCGCTTGACCTGGAAGCGATCGCCATGATCGATCGAATCGTAGAAGCCCCACGGGCGGCGCACTTTTCTGTGCGCCTCGGCCTCGGGCGATTTCTCTCTTTTGATCCGCGACACGAGACCCTTGATGTCCTGCACATGCGCGCGATCGGCGACCAGCACCGCATCGTCCGTCTCGACCACGACCAGATCGGTCGTACCCACGCAAGCCAGAAGCCGCCCGCCCTGCGAGCGCGCATACGTGCTCGTCGCGCCTTCGAACAACACCCGGCCGCTTCCCGCATTGCCGGATTCGTCCTTTTGCATTGCTTGCCACACCGCGTCCCATGAGCCGAGATCGGACCAGCCGGCCTCCAGCGGCACGACTACGCCAAGGCAAGGGGAATCCGCCTTGCCCAGGCGCTCCATCACCGCGTAGTCGATCGAATCGGAGGGCGAGCGGCAGAACTCCACCGCGGCGGGAATGACGCAACCCTCCGCCTTTTTTCCATGCTCGTGCGCTTGCGCGCAAGCCGTGTGCATGTCGGGCTGGAAGCGCTTGATCACCTTGAGCCATAGCGAAGCACGAACGACAAAGATGCCGCTGTTCCACCAGAAGTTTCCAGCCTCGACGTACTGGGCCGCGAGTTCGGCAGCGGGCTTCTCAACAAAGCGATCGATCAGATAGGCGCCGTCCTGTAGCACCGCGCCAAGCCGGATATAGCCGAAGCCTGTGTCCGGGCGAGCCGGTGGCACGCCCAATGTCACGATCGCGCCGCCCTCCGCATAGCCGGCGGCGATCGCGATCGAGCGATGCAGCGCGTCGAGATCGGCAATCGCGTGGTCCGCGGGCATCGCGACCAATATGGCGTCGTGGCCCTCGGCGGTTGCGGTCAATGCGGCAAGCGTCAACGCCGGCGCGGTATCGCGTCGAGCGGGCTCGACGATGATGCGCGCGTTGACACCGCTGTCACGAGTCTGCTCGTAAGTGGCGAAGTAATGCTCCGCCCCGCAGACAATGACGGGCTCCGGCGCGACTTCCCATCGTCCCTTGAAATTGTCCATCCGCGACACGGTGGCTTGAAGCAGCGTCTTGTCACCAATCACATCGATCAGTTGTTTGGGAAACTGCTCGCGCGATACAGGCCACAATCGTGTGCCTGAGCCACCGGCCAGAATCACCGGAACCATCCGCGAACACGCGGCTGCAGTGTCATTGGCCAACTCGACAGACGAAGCATTGACTTCCAGCGTGACATTGCCCATTTAAAGCCCCTGCAAAGTTGTATCCGTTGGTTGGCTATCCGAACCGCGAATGCCGCCACGAAACGCGTTGGGCGTTACTCGATTCAATGATAGGCACGTTACGCTGCACCACAGCATGCGTGGCGCGAACCGTTGAAACTTTGGCCGTGTCCACGCGATCCGTTTGCGCGTTGTAGCTGGCAGGCCGTCATAGGTGCGCGCAAAGTGGAAGCAGGTTTGAGATCAATGCCGAGCCGTGATAACTTCGAGTCAACGCACCGCGTGGTTGGTGAACTTCCAAAGATAGGATTCCGACGGTCTCGCGCACCCGCTGCCCGCTGCCAGTTGCCCTGTTCGTTACCGGCCATCCGTATGCTCTCGATGGAGTCGCAATGGCTTATATATCCCTGTTGGCGCTATTCCTGACAGTGACCAATCTGCTTCCGGTGAGCGCGGCTGGATTCTTACCGATCGTTTTATGTTCGTGGCGTTTCTTCGGTAGAAGCTACCCGGCTTTCATGTCGGCTCTGACTGCCTTTACGTTATTCGTTCTCGTCTCCACGCTGCTCTACGACCCGCGCTCTCTCATCGAATTCGAGTTTTACCGGCGCGACGGCAATTTCTTCGTCTCTTATGCCCCGATCTTCGCCGGGTGCCTCTATGCGCACCGCTGGGATCTCAACAAGGTCTTGCGAACGTTCTTTATCTTCGCCGTGGCGATCAATGTGCCGCCCTACGCCTACTACATTCTGCAAAACGGGCTGCTGAGCATCTTCACGCATCCGGACAACAGCTTCGGCAGCTACTTTATCGCCCGTAACGCGGCGGGCGGCTTTCTTGCGATGCTGTTTTGTCTCGGCACCGCGTGCTACCTGCAAAAACGCGGCAAGCTGATTCTGGCGTTACTCGCCATGAACGGACTGATGCTCTTTTCCACCTATAGCCGCGGGTCGTTGCTCGGTGCGCTGGTGATGCTTCCGTATCTGTATTTTGGCCGTAAGCGCTGGATGCTCGGCACGTTGATGGGCTGCCTAGTAGCCGGCTCGGTGGCGATAGCGTTCATTCATACCGAGCCGAACGTCAACTACATGGGCTACAGCTTCAACATCCATAACCAGGACGCGAAGGTCGCCAACCTCGACACGCGATCCGAATGGTTGTGGCCGCGCGCGCTGGCGTACTTCCGCCAAAGCCCGGTGGTCGGGCTCGGCTTCGGTTCGTATGACGATCAGATCGGCCACGTCGTGTCTTACTTCGATCTCCTGGGAATACCGTCGGACGTGACCGTCGAACACAGCGATTCTCATGCGCACAACTCTTACCTGAATTTACTGGCGGAAATGGGCGTGGTGGGACTGGGCCTGATGCTGAACTTCTTCTGGAAGCTCATTGAATGGAGCCGCAGAGGGGCGGCCAACGCCGCGTTGATGGCCGGTGTGCAGAACTTCGTGGCATTCCGGTTCGTCGAGCTTGCCTCGGTCTGCCTGCTCGTGATGGCGGCAACGGAACACCGGTTGGTGTCGCCGTCGAATGTCCTGATTCTTTCCCTCGTGATTTCGCTACTGCTCGCATCGCGGCCGTTGACCGCTGCCACGTCCGGACCGCCGGTGTATCGAACACGACGAGGCGACCCAACGATAACGCGGCAGCGGCGCGGCGCCGCGCCACTCGTGCCGAATAACCGTCCGTAGCCCGGACGGGGCGACAAAAGCAAACAACGAAGGAAACGACGACGCCATGTGGCGAATGTTTACCAATCTGGGGGACGCCGCGCTCACGTTGCCCGTGGCGCTGACCTGCGGCATCTGGATCGCGCTATTCGACGTGCGCGCGGCATACCGCTGGCTTCTGGCCTTGGCAGTCGGCATGTCGATCGTAGGCGCCACGAAGATCCTCCACGCGGGGTGGGGCCTGTCTTTCCCGGCTTCTCATTTCCGCGTGATCAGCGGACACGCCATGCTGTCGACGTCCGTATGGATCGTCGTCTTTACGCTGCAATTCAAGTGGTGGCGTCTGCCGCCCGCAGCCGGAGTCGTCATGGGCCTGATCGTCGGGCTCCTGACCGGCATGTCGCGGGTATTGAACGGTTCGCACTCGCTACCCGAGGTCTTTGCGGGCTGGGTAATAGGAGCCGCCGTTGCGCTAATCTTTTTACGCGGTGCGCGTCATGTCGACGTGGAGCGGTTCCCGCCGCTCTGGTCGACGCTCAGCATTCTGCTGGTTTCAGCGCTGGCGTACGGGCACACGACTCCGCTTCAACGGTTGATCGAAAGGCATTCGCCTGCAATCCATCGGCATACGCTTGCATTCGCCACCTATCTCCACCCGCGCCGTCATCCATTCCACTTTCACGAGACCACGGTCGAGAATCGACGCTTGCCGGCCGGCGCGGGCTCGACGGAGCGGTCGCCGGGACGTGATGGAACAAACTGGTCGACGAAGCTATAAGGAAGCCGCGCTTCGATAAAACCGGTCAGCGCCGCCTTGAAATTCTCAGACGAGAATCGCTCGGCGTTTCTCCGGCACTCGCCCGGATCGAAGAGACACGCGTTGCGCTCGAATCGCACCACGGCACTCAACAGCGATTCGGTGGTCTGTTCATGGAAAAAGACCCCGGTCGGCCGCTCCGCGGGCAAACCCACGACGGATTCCAGCGCGCCGCCCCTGCCGAAAGCGATAACGGGCGTTCCGCACGCCTGCGCTTCCACCACCGAAATGCCGAAGTCCTCTTCCGCCGCGAATACGAACGCCCGCGCTCGCCGCAGATGATCGACGAGAACGTCGATGGGCTGATGTCCGAGGATCGTCACGTTCGCTCCGGCGACGGCCTTGATCTTCTTCATCTCCGGGCCATCCCCGATCACCACCAGCCGCCGTTCGGGGGTCTGCGAAAACGCCTGCACGATGAGGTCGATACGTTTATACGGAACCATGCGCGAGGCCGTCACATAGAAGTCCTCCTTCTCGGCGGACATCGTCATGTTCTTCAAGTCGACAGGCGGATAAATGACCGTTGCCTCGCGTCGATACGCTTTTCTGATGCGGTGAGCGATGAACCTCGAATTGGCGATCAGGTAATCGACGCCATTCGCCGAGCGGGAATCCCATCCGCGGATGTAATGCAGCAGCACCCGCGCCATCATGGACTTCATGCCGCGTGTCAGGTGCGACTCCCTCAGGTACTGATGCTGAAGGTCCCACGCATAGCGAATGGGAGAATGGACATAGCTCACATGAACCTGGTTGGGGCCGGTAAGCACGCCCTTGGCCACCGCATGGGAACTGGAAATAACGAGGTCGTAGCCGGACAGGTCCAACTGTTCGATCGCCAGCGGCATGAGCGGCAAGTAGCCGCGGTAGCGCTTGCGGGCAAAGGGCAGGCGCTGAATGAACGACGTCTCGACGGACTTGCCCTTCACGCAGTCACGGTCTTCCATGAAGTCGACAATGGCGAAGATGTCCGCTTTCGGAAAGCACTCGATGATGTTCTGGAGCACCTTTTCAGCACCGCCCGAAACGACCAACCAATCGTGAACAATAGCGACTTTCACTTCGACCTCCGTTGAGAGCACAACCCGGCACGACGCGTCGGAAAGAACCTTTCACTTATCCTTGGCGCCCGGCGGCACGCGAGCACCCCATGCCAGTCTGAACATACCGAGCGCCCGTTGCCCGCCGGGAACCAGTCCGACCAGTTCGAGGCGAACCATGATGCTCATCAGCATGACGGACAGCGTCGCTTCTCCGATCACGCGAGCCCATGCCATACCAATCGCCCCATAGCGCGGTGCGAGATAGAGCGCCGCCGCGAGATTCGCCACTCCCGAGACGGCGCCGGCTATCGCCAGCAAGCGGTCTTTCTTGCGAGGCACGAACACGTAGAACGCGACGAATTCATTGAACGCGGCAAATGGGAACATCCATGCGAAGCACTGCAGCACACGGGCGCTCGGTTCGAACTCCGCTCCCAGGATCAGGGGTAGCAAGAAAGGTGACAACGTCAGCGCGCCGCACAGAACAATGAACCCGTAGCCCATGAGCAACGCCGCGCCGCGCCGCGTGGTGACATGCGCGCCATCCTTGTCGCCTCGCGCGAGTTGCGCGGATATGGTGGGCACGAACACCTGCGCCGCGGGCCCCATCAGGCTCAACCCGATCGTCGCGAAGCGCTCCGCCGCGCCGAAGTACCCGACCTGCGCCGGCGTGGACAACAACGTAAGCAGATAAGTGGACGAAGCCGTGAGCACGACCGAACCCGACGAATAGCAGAACAGCATCGTCGAACCGCGGATCAGCGGTACGATGCCGGCGGCCCTTAAACGCGGCAGTCCGAGCTGCCAGGTGGTCAGCCCATATGAAATGATCATCGAGGCCACGCCTGCAATCAGCAGACTTGCCAGCACCCATTCGGAGTCCGCGGGCCCCTTCACCAGATTCAGAACCAGCATTAGGCTCAAGGCGAAGCCGAACACCTCGATCATGATCGGCGTGCGAAAGTGTTGACGCCCCTGAAACAGCCAGCCGAGGTTGAGCGCGGAGACGACGCCGAGCAGCGTGGCGAGCACACCGATCAGCGGTCGTTCGGACAAAACCGGTGAACACATCGTGGCGACAATGCCGACGCCTCCCCCCACCACCCCGAGACAAAGACGTGCGCTGGTATGCAGCGAATAAATGCTGTTGCATTCGCCGTTGGACTGCGCTCTCGATACCTCGCGCATGCCGACAAAGGTAAAGCCGTAGCTAGCCAGCATCCAGATGACGTTCATCAGCGACATCGCCGCCAGAACGCGACCGTACTCGGCCACACCGAGTATGCGTCCGTAAAACGGCACCACGATGATGAGGTAGACATACCTCATCAAATAGCCGCCATACACGAATGCGATGATATTGACGTGTTTTCGTCGATCCATCCCGCCTCCTTCAGGCCGATGCAACCGCTGTTCCAGGTGTTATTGCTCAACCGCTCGCCGGCGGGCGAGCGGGTTGTTGATGTAGCGAACCACGAAGTCGGACAGCGGCGAGTACGGTACGAGACAGAGGCACGACAGAACGAGGGTGCCGACTTTCTTCTTCAGGCTCCAGAACGGGTTCGCCACGATCGTATGCAGATAGTCGTGCGAGTCGCGCATCATCCAGCGCCATCGCGTCGCAATCGGTGCGTGATAGACGCCCGAGCAGAACAGCGCCTTCTCATGCGAGAAGTCGTAAAACGCTTCTGGAAGATCGATCTGCAATCGAGCCGCGGCGGTCTTTCGCAGGATCTGCCATCGCATGGTGAAGGCTTTTGGCGCTTTGTTGATCTGCTCCGAGTTGGCGAACGAGACGTTCGAGCTCTTCGTGTTGTGGACGCGATAACCGCCCAGCGATTTCGGAATGTCCGCGACCGGACCCACCAGGGCCGTTCCGTAGATCGCATAGAAGTCCGCGCCGTAGCGGTCGGCAATCGCCTCCGGAATAGGAAACACCTGTTTTAAAGCGCTTACCCGATACGCGTTGCCCGAAGCAGGCGGCGAGGGATAGAGCCAGCCGCCCCGCAACAGCGCGTCGCAATTTCGCGGAGCGGAGGAGTTCGGCACATAGGCGCCGGTCGCGTTTCCGGCCGAGTCCATCACGTCAAGGCGAAACTGCACCTTCGCCCAGTCGCCGGTGCCGAACACCTGCATCACTTCCGACGCTGCGGACGGATACAGCAGATCATCCGAATCGAGAAAGATGGCGAACTCCGCATCGACAATGTCGACCGCCTGGTTGTACGCCGACACCTGGCCGCCGTTGCTCTTGAACACCGACTGTATCCGGTCGCCATAGCCTTCGATGATTGCGCGCGAGCCGTCGGTCGAACCGTCGTCGATCACGATCACATGCGTTGCCGCATAGTCCTGTTGCAGCGCCGAGTCGATTGCCGTGGCGAGATAGCGCTCGTAGTTATAGTTGCAGATGACTATTGTGATTCTGTCCATGATCTCGCAATGCTCTGTAAAGGGTTTAACCGGCCGGCAATCGCGGGTTCCAGCCTCCGCTTCGCCGATTCAAATGCCTATGCCGCGCGACGCACCACGATATATGCAAGGTGTCTTGGAGGCTTCGCAAGCGGTCCGTTCACCTCGGACGGCACCTTGAAACGGACATTCAACGTCGCGTCCTTCCACGTCAACGCGATGTTCTCGCCGTCGCTCCGCGCGCCAGTGAGGCCGTCGATCATTTCAACGGTTGTCGTTCTAGCAGCCGGCGGCTTCACGCCGGTCGCGGTGACGCTTCGCCAACCGGTCGCGGCGCTGACCTGAATCACGATATCGCTGTCGGATAGCACTGCCGTTCCGGACGTATCGCCGCCGAACGCAAGCGGTGCCGGAAAGCGCTGCAGCGATCCCGCGACGGTCCGGCGCAGCACCACGAGACTTTGTCCCGATACGTTATAAGTGCGCGCGGGCGGACCGCGATGCGTCAGACGGAAAGGCTCGTAACCATCCCAGTGATAAATCATCGATACGTACTTGTTCGGGTCGTTCCACTCGCGATCGAGCGCCCACGCCGCAAACTCGAAGAAGTAGCGCGGCAAGTAGTGCGGGTCCTTCATGTACGTATCGCCGATCTCCGTCTGCCAGATGCCGCGGGCGGGACCGTGCTTCACGTATTGCTCGTAAAGCGGATCGAGCTCGTGCACAGGAAGATAGTGGGTGTCGATGTAATCGACCTGGTCGAGCATTCGCTCGTCATAGAGCGGACTTCTGTATTCGAGCCACCGGCGGAAATTGTCGAGGCCGCCCTGGTCCGGCCAGCCGCCATAAACGACGTAGGCGCCGTAGCTGCGAATGATTCGCGCGGCGGGAAGATGGATTCGCTCGACGTAGTCCTGCATGGCGCGCTCGTAGGGCCGCGACAGTTTCCGATCCTCATTGAAATGCGGGCCGTGCCAGAACGATGCCTGCACTTGTCCGCCGGACAATTTGCCCGCCGCCTCGTTCCAGATCTGAAAGTGGCGCAGATTGTAGGGTGGCGCGGAGTACTTGCGCACCACCGCGTCGACGTACCGCTTCCACGCGTCCACATCGATGGGAGCCGATTTCGAGTCGCCCGGCACCGACGCATTCCATTTGGGCGTATAGGCGAGCAGCAGCAGCGAGCGCACGCCATTGCGGTTATTGCGGATCACGACAGGCGGCAGTTCGCTGTTGTATTGAACGCCCGTCCTGTCGACACGCATGGGGTCGCGCGGCGAATCGAGCTGGCCGGGGCCGACCGAATCGCGGCCCCACGTCAGTCCCATCTCGCGCCACATGGCGAGGTCGCTCGCCGATCCGGCCCAGCCGTTGGTTCCAAGCATGTCTGTGATCCGCCTGCCGCGGCTTGCTTGCAACTGCGAGTCGGCAACGGCCGCAAACGACGCCGTCGGGCGCGCGAGCGGTAGCATCGCAGCCGCAAGCGCTGCCAGCTTCGACAACGCCCGGCGCCTTCCCGACACATTGCGGACTTGATAACGTCGCCACCTCGTCAACATCGATTAACCCGCCGATACGTTCGGTGCAAGCGAGGCGAGGCTGTCGCTCGCCCGACCCTGCAGGATGTCCAGCAACTTCTGCGCCGAACGATCCCAGCGATACTCCCTTGCGTGAAGCAGGCCCTTGGCGCGGTAACGCTGCCGCAGCGCATCGTCCGTCATCATCAGGGAAATCTTTTCGGCAATATCATCCACCGACGTCGCGTCGCAGTACATCGCGGCGTCTCCACATGCCTCGGGTATCGAGGTGCGCGTCGAGGCGATCACCGGGCATCCGCAGTACATGGCTTCGAGCGGCGGCAAGCCGAACCCTTCGTAAAGCGACGGAAATATGAGGCAGCCCGCGTTGCCATAAAGTGCTTTCAATTCCCCGTCGGAAACGAATCCGGCCCAGGTCACCTGCTCGGCGTTCGTTGAACTCGAGACGGAGCCGTTGCCGAAAATACGCGGGTTCCTTCCGCCGACCACCACGAACCTGATGTCGCGCCGGTGCTTGAGCCGGCCAACGGCATCCAGCACGCGCTGAAGATTCTTGCGGGCATCGAGGCTGCCCACGATGACGCAATAGGCGTCCTTCTCGAGTCCCAGCCGCTCGGTTATCGACGCGTCGGAGACAACGCGATCCAGATGATCCGCGCCCGGCGTGACGACCGAGACGCGTGATTCGGCAATCTTCAGGTGTTCGCAAATCCGCGCTTTCGAAAACATCGACACGGTGAGTATCGTGGGATCCATTCTCGGCAGCATCGCAAAGCAGAACCGGTACCAAAGCAGGAACTTGCGCGAGAACCCGTGAGGCACGTCGTACACGGCCATATCGTGAACCATGACGATCTGCCGGCGTTTCAGAACCGGATTGGTATTGCAGAAGTTCAGAAGCGTCACGCCTCTTGCCGCAAGCGGAAGCGTGATCTGTTCCCAAAGCGTGCCGCGCAGCCACGGCAGGCGCCGCTGCCGCTTCAGCAACGCGCCGGGTTCGATGATGTCCTGCGGCACGAACACCTCCACTTCATCGCCCGGATGTGCGCGCATCTGCATGGCTCTCGTTAATTCATAGGCGACTCGCTGAACACCGGTGATCGGCTGCGAGGTGAACTTTCCATTGATTGCGAAGGGCATGGCACTCTCCGTTTTACGCAGTCACAAGAACTCTGACGACAATGTCCCTACTCGCCCACGTATGTCATTTCGTGGTTTCCACGTCGCCGAAGTCGCTCGCATAGTTAGTCGGATAGCCATAGTTCCGCGTGCTGGGCCGTAGCGGAATGCCATTGAAGACCGCACCGGCGATGCGCCCGTCCGAGCGGTCCATCTTCTTCACCGTGTCGGCAATCTCCTCCTCGCTCTGCATCCCGGAGCGCAGAACGAGCAACGAAGCGCCGGCCTCGCTCGCCATGATCGAGGCGTCCGTCACCGCGAGAAACGGCGGCGTGTCGATAATGACCAGGTCGAATTGATTGCCGAGCCGCTGCAGCACCTCCTTGAAATGCGGCTTCATCAGCAGGGCGGCGGGGTTCTCCGGGCGAGCGCCGCAGGCGAGAAAAGACACGCCGTCGATACAGGTGCGCCGCACTGCATTGCGCAAGGGCATTCGCTCGGCGAGTACTTCGGAGAGACCCTCACGATTGCTTTGCTTGAAGAAGGACGCGAGGTGGCCACGGCGCATGTCGGCGTCGATCAGAACGACGCGGGCGCCGATCTCGGCGTGCAGGACAGCCAGATTGGCCGCCACGAAGCTCTTGCCCGCCGATGGCGTCGGCCCGATGACCATCACCACATTGTTGGGCGTATGCACGAGCTCACGCGCCATCGCGGTTCGCACGGCGCGCAGCGCCTCGACCGAAGGATCATGCGGAAAGCGCGCCGCGAGAATCCGATTGCTGCCTGTACTGAACGGATCCGCCGCATCGACCCGGTTTGCGGAAAGGAGCGGTTCGAGGCGGGCTCCACCTCGCTGAAACGGCAAACTGCTGCGTCCGCCCGCCGGCAATGGCTTGCGGGTAGCGCCTGATGAATTCGGATTGAGCAGCGCTTGCTGCTGGCTAAACAGGATCTCGCCGAACACCGGCACGCTCAGGCGACGTTCGACGTACTGCGGATCCGTCACGCCGATCATCACGTGGCGACGCATGAAGACGAGGAGCATGCCCGACACCACGCCAAGCGCGAGGCCGGCGGGCAGTACGACGCCGGGCTTGGGTTTCACAGGCCGGTACGGCACGATCGCCGGGTCGACGATATGCGCGCCACCCGTGGTGCTGGCACGCCGGACCTGCAATTGCTCGGCTTTCTGCACCATGCCCAGATAGATCGTTTCGGCAACCTTCTGCGCGCGAAGCAGATCCACGCTTTCGCGCTCGGACGCGGGCATTCCGCCAAAGCGGTTATCGAATTGCGCCTTTGCGGCCTTCAATTGCTCCAGTTGCGTATCGATGCTCTGCACCCAGCGGCTACCCGGTTGATAGCGATCCAGAAGTTGGGTCCGCTGCAGTTGCAAGCCCGCAATCTGCTTATCGAGGTCGAGACCGCCTTGCAAGTAGGCTTGGGCTTCGGAACCGGGCTGCATGGATTGGGAGCTTGAACGAAAGCTTTTCAGCGCAGCCTCGGTCTTCTTCAGATCAGCCAGTAACCTGGGGAGTTCGCCGTTGATGAATGCGAGCGTCTGCGTGTCGTTCGCCTGACGGCTGGCGATGGCGGTAGCCAGATATTGCCGTCCCAATGCGTTCGCCACTTCCGCGGACTTCGCCGCACTCTTGTCCGAGTACTCGATTTCAAGCAGACCGGAATCCTTGACCTTGTCCGTCACCTTCACAAGGTCGTCGAAGCGCTTCAGGGCGTCGAGCGCGTTCCAGCGAATCACCGTAAACCGGGTTCCGGGCCGCGCGACCAGTTGCTTGATGAGCACCGACACGTCGTTTGCGTTCGCGACCGCACCTACCCTGCCTTCGACGAGCAGATCGCCTGACGGAGCGCGCAATTCGTACGCGCCGCCTTCGAGAGCAACGAGCGTGAGCTTCTCCTCTTCGAGATCGCGTGGAACTTTCAATGCGCCGACCTGAACGCTTTCTCCGCCCCATGCGAACGACTTCAATCCGAGCCACGGCGCTGCGGGCTTGCCCGGTGTGGCAAACCTCGCGGCGATGTCGCCCAGTAGTGGAATGGCGTGTGGTGTGACGCTGACGTCGAACCGGTATCGCTCGATGACGGGCCCCAATACCGAACGGCTGCGCATGACAGCCATTTCGGTCACGGGCGATGGCGCGGGAGGCGGTAGCGTCTCCTGGTTCTGCAAGGCAATGCCGAGCGCGTTTTGCTCGGGCGGGTCGACGCGTACGAGAACATCGGCTGAGTAGATCTTTGGCGCGATGAGTAGATAAAGTCCCGCCAGCATCAGGAATATCGCGGTGGTGGCCGCGATCTCCCAAACGTGATCGCGCATCAGATTCAACATCTCGCGCGCGGTGAGCTGACCGCGTTCCGTGACAGCGGCGTGAGGGAGCGAATTTTGATGGTAGTAATCCACCGGCGTATTCCTCACATGTTTATTTGTCGAACATAAGTGATGCGGTAATGAACTGCCGGAGAGCAACGAGGCACGTTTCGACGGCACCACGCCTGCGGCCACTCCGTGGCAATCCAATCAATTCGACACGTAAAATTTCCATGCGACAAACAAATCGGCATTTGTTTCGCAATGCAGATTTGAAAGCGAATTGAAACGGCAATCGACCCGCGTGGGGTTGAAAGAGAACTACGACGTGGCTCGGGCAGACCGGTATCCACATGTGACTCACTACAAGAATTTCTTCCAATGCTGCATCGAAGCATAGTCCGCCATAAGCACCAGCGTCGGCGTCGGCATAAAGTCGGGTGCTATTGGCCAATTCAGTTGAATCGGCCAGATGAATGCAGGGACTCCCCTATCGTTGCGTCGGCAAAAACTTCCTTATTTGCTGGCGCTTCCGTGTGATTTTTAGCGTGTTGCGCGGCAACAATTTCTCGAATTCGGACGATTTCGCCAATACATCCGGATAACCGGACAGGTCGCCGCATGAGTAATTCGGTACGTTATGCTCAAGGGGTGGAATGTACATTCCGTTCGGAGAATTTATATGATCGGTATTACAAACTTTCCCACGCCGCGTATTACAAATAGCAACGACGACTCAAAGGCCGAGCGCCATATCGGACTGCTGGTCTTTCAGGAATGCTCCGTTGCGACCACTGGGGCGATTGGGGAAGTTTTCCGCCTTGCCAACGCATTGCAACCGCCGCAAGGTGCGCCGCCGCCGTACCGACTTTCGGTTCTCTCGGACGAGGGCGGCTTTGTCGTGACCTCTTCCAGCATTCCAATCTGGACCCAGCGGCTCGAACGGTACAGCCTGGCCGATTTCCATGCGCTCTTCGTTGCCGGTTGCGACGCCGCGATCACGGCGGAGTCTAACGAGCGGCTGCTATCGTGGATCACGCAGCAGGGATTCATCGCATCGAGCGGTATCCGGCAAGGCGCCAGTGTCGCCATCGTGCGCAAGACACCGCTACAGGCAACCGTACCGGTCTTTCTTTTCGACGACGGCCCCGATGCGCCGCCGACGCATGGCGTCACGCCCACGGAAATGGCGCTGACTCAGATCGAGCGTGATCTCAGCGCCGACACCGCGCAAAAGGTGGCTCGCGCCATGCAGGCGAAGTTTGCCGAACATACACGACCCGAAATGGAAGGCGTCAGCATTGTCACGACGGCCGAAAAAATTCGCGCGTCCGCTCGATGGATGCACGAGAACTACAGCAAGCCGATTTCGGTTGCCCAGGCCGCTGAATCCGCGGCAATGAGCAAGCGCAATTATCAGCGTCGTTTCAAGGACGAATTCGGCACGACACCGCTCGAGTACCTGTTGCGGGTCCGCTTCGACGTCGTTATCACCTTGCTCAGGACGAGCGATCTGCCCGTCGACAAGATTGCCCGACGCTGCGGCATGGGCGATGGAAATCGTCTCGGACGACTGTTCAAGGAACGATACGGAATGTCCCCGACGCACTTTCGCGCGCGCCAGCCATTTGATCCCGGCGCGCCGAACGTGGAGACTGAAAACGGATGTCGATACAGTACCGAATCGCTGCCGATGGAACTGGCGGTGGTGAAGACCTGCTAGCGGCTTCTCTCGCACGGACCGAAAAAACCTACACTCAGTCTGCTTCAAGATAACGCATAATCGCCGGAATCCACTGGCGGAGATCTGAAAGTGCATCGACAAAGTGAACCGACGATCCGGTCGCTCCTGACGAGCTATCACGGTGATCCGGAAGAGCAACACTCGATAGTCAGACGAATCAAGGAGAGGGCGAAGTTCACATTGCCCGATGTACTTTTTTTGAGTCTGTTACACCGCAAATGCATTGGCCGGTACCCCAAGCTCATTCACCCCGCCACTTTCAATGAGAAGATCCTGCAGCGCAGCCTCAAGCCCGATCCGCGTTTCGTCAACCTGACAGACAAGCTTACGGTGCGCAATTATGTGGCGGCCAAGCTCGGCCAGGATCATCTGATTCCCCTGATCGCCGTTCCCGATGTCTTCAATCGTCAGGTCTTCGACGCGCTGCCGAACTCATTCGTGATGAAGGCAAATCACGGCAGCAGCTTTGTCGAGGTGGTCGGAGACAAAACGAAGACGTCGTTCGAGCGGCTGGAACAGATTGCTGCACGTTGGCTGTCCATCGATTTTTATAACGTTTCGCGGGAACGGCATTACCGAAAGATCAGCCCGCGCATCTTCTTCGAACGGCTGCTACTGGATCAGCGTGGACAGATTCCCGCCGATTTCAAGGTGCACTGCTTCGGTGGTCGCCAAGGGCGACCTGTCATGTACATTCTCGTGATTTCCGACCGCTTCGGGCCAAACACGCGAGGGGACGTGTACGACGAGAACTGGAATCATCTCGACGTGGCCATCGGCTACTACAAACGTAGCCCAGCTCCAGCGCCTCGGCCACAACATCTCGACTCGGTACTGGATGCGGCAGTCCGGCTCTCCGAAGACTTCGATTACGTCCGGGTCGATCTGTACGCACCGGATAACGCGGTGTACTTCGGGGAGTTGACGTTTACCCCCGGCGCGGGCGTCTTGCCTTTCACGCCGGACAACATCGACTACGAATGGGGAGAACTGCTGGGTGAAGGAAGGTTGCGGCCTTCGCTCAACGGCGCCGTGGCGAACTGGTGATGCAGAGCAGCCGTCCGCGCCCGCCACGTTCATGCCGCGCGCGACCCGAGCTCATCCGGCAGTGCCCGTGACCTGTGAGCCGGGCCCGTTGCCGTCGACGTTCATCAACGCACGGACATGCGCCATCGTGCCGGTCGCGAGACCCTCCAGACTATAGCCGCCTTCCAGAATCGAAACGATGCGTCCTTCGCATGTCGCATCGGCTATATGCATTAGTTCGTCGGTGATCCAGCCGAAATCACTGTCTTCGAGATTCAGGCCGGCGAGCGGATCCAGGCGATGCGCGTCGAAGCCCGCGGAAATGATGATGAATTGGGGGTTGAACCGGCGTACCGCGGGCAACATGTCGGATGTGATCCGCGCACGGAACAGCGTCGAATCGCAACCGCCGGGCAACGGAATATTCACGATGTTGTGATTCACGCCGGTCTCGGATACGGCGCCCGTACCGGGATACAAAGGCGACTGGTGGCTGGAGGCATAGAACAATTCCGGGCGATGGAAAAAAGCCGCTTGCGTGCCGTTACCGTGATGAACATCCAAGTCGACGACCGCGACGCGCTCCAGCTTGTGTACTTCGCAAGCGTAGGCCGCGGCGATCGCGGCCTGATTGAAGATACAAAAGCCCATTGCCCTCGCCGGCTCGGCATGATGACCACATGGACGCGTCGCGCAGAACGCGTTGCGCGCCTCCCTGTTCATTACCGCATCGACGCCGGCACACGCCGCGCCAACGCAGCGCATGACGGCTTCCCAGGAGCCTGGCGACATCACCGTGTCGCCGGCATCGAGCGGCACATAACCTCGCTTCGGGGCAATCTGCTCGACCTCGTCGACGAACGCCGGGTCGTGGATCAATTGCACCTGCTCGAGTGTGCCCAGCGGCGCCTCGCGCCATTCCAGCGCCGCGAATTCCGGCGACCGCAATGCGCGCAGCACGGCCTTCAGACGTTCCGGCGACTCCGGATGACCGGAGCCTGGGCGATGATCCAGACACGCTGCATGGGAAAAAACAAGGGTAGTCGTCATTTAGATTGATGCCTCACGGGCCCATCTCTTCTCATTGCAAGAAGCAAGCATAGGGCCGTCTGTAGCTTGACGACAATTAGACATTCCGTGGGAGATCATAGCCATTCGCTTATGGATAGCCAGCCTCGCGCGTAATCGGTTCTTCCCTTTCCCCTGCCCGATCAGACGGCGTTCGCCAACATTGACTGCCGACAGTCCGCCGTGGCGCATCGGCACGCATACTGCGCTCTAATGTCTTCGTCGGGCGGATCGTCGGTTTCCAGCAGGTATTCGATAAACAGTTCCTCGCCCGCCTCGATCGGACGAAGCGTGTGAATGAAGATGCGGCAGGCGTCTTCGACGGTCTCGCAGTTAGGCGCGCATGCGTGGTTCAGCCAGCGGGCGCTGTTGCCGCCGCGGCTGCCATCGATCACGCGCCCATCCGACAAGCCAAAAAGAAACGTGTGCCCGGCCACGCCTTCACGTTGGTGCCGGCGCACGGCTTTGCGCCAGCTGATTAACTCGCCTTTGTATTCGAGCACCCGCTCGCCCGCCGAAAGCGGCCGCATGGCGAATACGCCCTTCCCATGAACCGAAGATCGCCGGACGATCACGCGCCGCATAGCCTTCCCCTAAGTGGTGTTTATGCCAGAGTATATGAGAGGCAGTTTTCCCCTTCCAGTGGTTCTTGATGCGCGCGGCACGCACGGGTACAAGCTTCGCGGCAACGCCAGGCAAAAAAAGCCCGGCTTATGCCGGGCAAAAGTTCGCGCTCTCGCGCGCGAATGACGAAACGCCTCGCTTATTGGCAGAGTATTGGCAGAGCCGCCATCTAGCCCGCGGGAGAACGCTCCTTCCGCTGACCGCCATCGCGCCGGCGGACAAGCCAGGACGGCAACATCGATTCCAGCGAATCGCTGCGATCCACGAAGTAGTGTTTCAACGCCATCAATACGTGTCCGCAGACCAGAATGGCGATCGCATACGCGAGAAAGATGTGCACCTGTTTGAAGACGGGTGCAAGCGCGGGCGTCTTGTCCATCAAGGGCGGCAAGAAGAACAGGCCGGCCACCGGAATCTTGAACCCCGCCGCCGAACTCCAGAGCCATCCCGACAATGGCAGTGCAAGCATGCATAAGTAGAGCAGCAGGTGCCCAACACGCGCTGCGGCGCGCTCCAGCGACGGCACGCCGCATGACGCCGCAGGCGCGCCGTGCATGAGCCGCCACGGAATCCGGGCCGCCAGCAAAAACAGCGTGATCGTCGCAATCGACTTGTGCAGCATGATGCTGTCAGTCTGAATCTTCTGCGGAAGACTCAGCGTGCTGGAGTAGTACCCCGCGATCCATGCGCAGATGATTGCTACCGCCATCGTCCAGTGGAGAATCTTTGCGATGGGCGTGTATTGTCTCCTTTCCATTTCAACTCCTTTATGGGTTCGTCCAGCCGAATCGCTCAATTCGACGATGCGGGCACTGCCGGCGCTGCCTTCTGAGGGGCGGACTTGCGTTCGGCATTCAAAAGGTTCTCGGGATACTGATCGGGCGCTGCCTGCGGCCCATAGCCGTTGCGCTGAAGGTTCTGCAATTCGGCATTTCTCACCTGACGCGCCTGTTTTCTCTCGGCCTTGCGTTGTGCCTCGCGTTGTGCCTCGCGTTGTGCCTCGCGTTGTGCCTCGCGTTGTGCCTCGCGTTGTGCCTCGCGTTGTGCCTTGAGCGCCTGCTTCTGTGCCTTGCTGTCGGCCTTGCTCGCGGAAGCCGGCGTCATGTCCGGCTGCGACGGCATGGGGGCGCTCGCCGCCACGCCCTGCGCTTGCGCGACGAGCGGCATCGCCGATATGAGCAACCCCGCGACCCATTGTCGTGAACATCTATGCACGATGATCTCCTCTTTGAAATCCATGTTGTTGGTTTGGGCAAACTGCGAAATTCCACGCCAGCAACGACTTAAACCTCGACACAGGTCACCCGCTGCACACCGAGACCATCGATGCCGGCTTCAAGGACATCGCCGGGGCGCAAGTAGCGCCCATGATGGGTGCCCAGGCCGGCTGGCGTACCGGTGCAGATCAGGTCGCCAGGCTCGAGCCGCGTGAAGTTGGAAAGATAGGCGATCTGCTCGCCGATACTGAAGATCATGTCGCTGGCTACGCCCTCCTGCATCGATGATCCGTTCAGGCGAAGCCATAACCCGAGCTGTTGCGCATCGGCGATATGCCATGCCGGCACCATCCACGGTCCGGCGGGAAGCCAGCCCGGCCGCGCCTTCGACTGCAGCCAGTCCGCGCCCAATGCGGGTGCGTCCCGACGAAATATCCGCTCACGCAACGTGATGTCATTGACGACGCAATAGCCGGCGACGCAGGCGAGCGCATCTTCGGCGCGGACGTGTACCGCGCTTTTGCCGATCACGACGCCAATTTCCACTTCCCAGTCGAGCGTCGTGAGGTTGCGCGAAACAGGCAGCAAGTCGTTCGGTCCCGCAACGCAGGCGGGGCCTTTCAGGCAGATGTAGGGAGCGCCTTCCCGCCGCCGCGTTTCGATGGAATCCAGCAGCGCGGCGCGGCGTGCGGCGGCGCCGGGACCATCCGGTCCGTCGTCCGCATCGAGAGCGGCTTGCAGTAGTTGGCTGCGGTAATTGCCGATCGTGCAATAGACCTGCCGCGGCGCGACCGGAGCGTGCATGCGAAAGCTCGACAGCGGCGCGCCGCGTGTTTCGATTGCATCAGCCGTCGCGGGATCGTCGGAGATCCGCTTTAGCAAAGCCGCGTTGGCATCCCACTCACGCAGGAATGTCTCGATGCAGTGCGCCCCGCGCAAACCCACCCGCGCCCAATAGGCCAGCGCAAGCGCATGCGTTTCGGTCGACAACGCTGGAAACGGCGGGCAATCAGCGAATGAAACGTTGACAAGTACTGGGAGCATGGCGGTAATCGTGTTGGTGATGGCGAGCGTGTGTCTTTCGAACGCGAGTTCATGCGTCGCCGTTGCGCGCGATGACTCCGCCAATGCCGTCCGCGGTCGGCTGCGTTCGTGCCGCTTCGTCCCGGCGCTTGCGCGGCGCGGTTTCGATGAGGAAGAACGCAACCACGGCTCCGATTGCGAGACTGTAAAGCGCGAAATCGAGCGTGCGTGCAAGGCCGAAATGCTGGGCGATGAAACCTGCGATGACCGGCGCAACCCCGCCGCCAAACGTCTCGCCCACGCCCGACACGAAGCCGATCGTCGACGCAATGAGCCCGACCGGCGCGGCCTCCGTCGCGATCGGGCCACTGAGCAGGCTCAACAGACCCATCGAGAACATCGCGACACCGAAGAGCAGAATGAACAACATCGTCGGATTGGGACCCGTGCGTGAAAACAGATACAGAAGAACGGCCGCGCAGATGAACCCGATCAAGGCAGCCGGGCGGCGGCCAATGAAGTCCGAGAGCCCGGCGAGCGCGAAACACCCGATAAAGCCGCCGAATCCCACAGCGGACGCAACGAATCCCATGCTTCGCATGTCGAGATGCACAACGGAAACCAGGTACATCGGCACCATCGCGCCGATCACGAATATCCCGCTCATGGCGCAAAGAATGGCGAGGGTCGCGACGGCGACGTTGCGGCTTGCAAACAGTTCAGTCCAGCGCGGCCGATCGACCGGTTGCCGCGACGCATGGACCGTGGGCGCATCGCGATCACGCACGCAGCGCCAGATCAGCGCTGCCACGATAAAGCCGGGCACGGCCGACAGCGTGAACACCCAATGCCAGTTCGGGACGACTTCGAGCAATTGCGTGGCGGCGATAGGTGCGAAGCCGAGGCCCATCAAGGGAATCATGCTGATCTGTATGCCCTGATTCAGCCCGCGGCGCGCCGGCAGCGACGCCTCGCTATTCGCGGCGATGCTCGCCGGCGTGAATGCGCCCTCGGCGACGCCCATCGCGGCTCGCAACAGCAGCAAACTGATAAAGCCGCTCGCCAAGCCGGAAAGACTCGACAGTACCGAGAAGGCGATCATCGTCGTCACGAGAATCTTCTTGCGGCCGATGCGGTCGGCAAGCGGCCCCATGGCGATCGACCAAAGGCCCCACGCGACGCCGAGTATCCCCACGAGGCTGCCCAGTTGCGAGTAGTTCAGCCCCAGGTCGCGCATGATGTGCGGAAACAGCGGAGCGAGCAGCCAGCGATCGAAGCCGACCAGTCCAAACCCAATGCCGAGAAGCGCAAGTGTCCCGCGTTCATAGCGAACGTCGTGCCTAGGGGCGTTCATTGTGGTGTCTCCTTTGTATTGCGTTTATTGAGTCGCCGGTCCTGTCTGCGCAGGTCGGGAAACTGAAGCTGAATTCGATGCTGCGTGCTGCTAGCGGTTTGCGAACGTCGGCGTGGCGCGCCGGGTGGGCGGCGGAAAGACGCTCCATCGACCGTCGCCGTGCTGGAAGAAAAATATCGTCACGCGGTTCTCCGACTGCGGCGACACGACCTGGACACATCGATTCGGTCCCAGTTTCGCCGGCCTGACGCGGCTCACCTCCAATGACGAAATGGCTGTTCGCCCAAACCACTTTTCGACATGGAACCGCAAGGATTTCTCTTCAAACATGGCTTCCCCTCCTGCCCCCGCATAGCCGGCCAATGGCGAATGGACTTCGGCACGGACCACTGCGGTTACCCGACCCGCCCGCTTCATCCAGTGCGCTAACGTTAGCACAATGATAAAGGGCGTTTTTCCACGCGTCAAATAAATCTGGCTATGCAAATGAGCTCGCGTTAGCATTTGCAACCGCGAACTTCAGAGGTAAACGCGGCGATCAGTGGCGCACGGCTCGGTCCATTGCGAGCTTCACCGTTGTGCTATCGTTACAAAAAAAGCACCTTGAACGGATAACTCAAATGGTCACCATCAAAGACATCGCCGCGCGTCTACAGGTCTCCCCATCCACGGTAGGACGGGCGCTTGCCGACGACCCACGCATCAGCGCAGCCACCAAACAGAAAGTGACTCAAGTCGCGGATGAAATGGGTTACGTGGCCAATCTCGCTGCACGCATGATGCGAGGCGTCTCGAGCAATCTCGTGGGCCTGGTTCTGCCGGACATCAGGAACGGTTTCTACGCGACCATCGCCCATGCGCTGTCGAAATGCCTGCAGGCAGCCGGCTATCAACTGGCCCTGTCGGAAACGGACGACGACCGAATGGTCGAGTTGCAGAGCGTCCGTGAACTGGCGAGCGCGAATGTCGCGGGCATCATCATCGTGCCGACCGCGAAGCCCCATCGCGAAACGATCCGCTTGATCAAATTGTCCCCGCACGTGCAACTGTTGCGCAGGCATGCGGCGATCGGGGATCAGTGGTTCGGAATTGACGATACAGAGGCGATCTTCGAGGCGACCAGTCACCTCGTGCAGCTCGGCCATCGCCGGATCGGCTATATCGGCGGCACAGACGATCTGCCTACGGGTTCCGCGCGCCTCAAGGGTTATCACAAGGCACTGAGCGGCGTTGCAGCGGGCGAGCCCGCCCTTGTGCAACTGGGCGCGCCGAGCGAGGTCGACTTCGGTGCTAACGCAACCCGCCGGCTCCTGTCGTTGTCCAAGCCGCCGACGGCAATCGTGGCCGGTTCGGTCCAGATGACCCAAGGCATCCTGGAAGAATTGCTGGCTCAGGGCGTGCGAGTTCCGGACGACCTGTCGGTCGTTGGCTTCGGCGACGAACTCGGCTTCCGGTGGTGGGGACCGGGATTGACCACCGTGGGACTTCCCGTACACGATCTCGCCACCGCGTGCGGGCTGTGGTTCGTGCATCACGTCCGGCAGAATTCCGCTACCGCTTCACCCTACACATCGATCTCGCCAGCGACACTCATCGTGCGGGGCAGCACGCGCAAACCGGGCTCGCCGACCAAGACATCGGTACGCGCTTCGCCGCGCGGCGCCACGGCTTGACGGATGCGAACACGGTTGTGCCTAACGATGATCGTCGGCAATCCGCTCGACGAACTCAGGCACAAGCGTAAACAGATCACCCACCAGACCATAATCGGCGACGCTGAAAATCGGCGCTTCCGGGTCCTTGTTGATCGCGACGATCACCTTGCTGTCCTTCATGCCCGCCAGATGCTGGATCGCACCCGAAATCCCGACCGCGATGTACAACTGCGGCGCGACGATCTTGCCGGTCTGCCCGACCTGGTAGTCGTTCGGCACGAAGCCCGCATCGACCGCCGCGCGCGAGGCGCCCAGCGCCGCGTTCAGCCTGTCGGCCAGCGGCTCGAGCACCTTCGTGTAGTTCTCGCCATTGCCCAGACCGCGGCCGCCCGAGACGATGATCTTCGCCGAGGTCAGTTCGGGGCGGTCCAGCTTCGTCAGTTCACGGCTCACGAACTGCGAGATGCCCTGGTCCGCCGCAGCGTCGATCTTTTCCACCACTGCATTGCCGCCTTCGGCCGCGACCGCATCGAAACCGGTCGTGCGCACGGTGATGACCTTGATTGCGTCTTGCGACTGCACGGTGGCGATCGCATTGCCCGCATAGATCGGGCGCTCGAACGTGTCGGCCGAATCCACCGCGGTGATGTCGCTGATCTGCGCGACGTCCAGCTTCGCGGCGATACGCGGCGTGATGTTCTTGCCGTAAGGCGTCGCCGGCGCGAGGATGTGCGTGTAGTCCTTCGCGATGTCGAGCACCGTCGCCTCGACGTTTTCCGCGAGGCCCGCTTCCAGTTGCGGCGCGTCGGCCAGCAATACCTTCGACACACCCGCGATCTTCGCGGCCTCGTCCGCCGCGGCCTGCGCGTTGTAGCCCGCCACCAGCACGTGAATGTCGCCGCCGATCTTCTGCGCTGCTGCGATCGTGTTCAGCGTCGCCGGCTTGATCGATGCGTTGTCGTGTTCAGCCAATACAAGATTAACCAGATTCGTCATTTGCCCTGTCTCCGCGTTTTACTTAAAGCACCTTGGCTTCGTTCTTCAGCTTCTCGACCAGCGTCTTCACATCCGCCACCTTCACGCCAGCGGAGCGCTTCGGCGGCTCGGCGACTTTCAGCGTTTTCAGGCGCGGCGTGACGTCAACACCGAGGTCCTCGGGCTTGAGCGTTTCCAGCGGCTTCTTCTTCGCCTTCATGATGTTCGGCAGCGTCACATAGCGCGGCTCGTTCAGGCGCAGATCGGTCGTGACCACGGCGGGCAGCTTGAGCGACAGCGTCTCGGCACCGCCGTCCACCTCACGCGACACGGTCGCCCTGCCGTCGGCCACGACAACCTTCGACGCAAACGTCGCTTGCGGCAGGCTGGCGAGCGCGGCGAGCATCTGGCCGGTCTGGTTCGAATCGTCGTCGATCGCCTGTTTGCCGAGGATGACCAGTTGCGGCTGCTCCCGGTCGACCAGCGCCTTCAGCAGCTTGGCGACCGCCAGCGGCTGCAGTTCCTCGTTCGATTCGATCAGCACGGCGCGGTCCGCGCCGATCGCGAGCGCCGTGCGCAGCGTTTCCTGCGACTGCGTGACGCCGCACGACACCGCGATCACCTCGGTCGCCACGCCCGCTTCCTTCAGACGCACCGCCTCTTCCACCGCGATTTCGTCGAACGGATTCATCGACATTTTCACGTTCGCGATGTCGACGCCCGTGCCGTCCGACTTCACCCGGACTTTCACGTTGTAATCGACCACTCTCTTCACAGCAACAATGATCTTCAAAATGTCTTTCCCCTTGGCGTTAAGGATAGGGATAAAACCCCTGCCCACTCTTTCGGCCGAGATAGCCGGCGTCGACCATTTCCTTGAGCAAAGGCGCCGGGCGATACTTCGGATCGTTGAAGTCGCGGTACAACACGTTCATGATCGCGAGCGTCGTATCGAGTCCGATGAGATCCGCCAGCGCCAGCGGTCCAATCGGATGATTCGCGCCTAGCTTCATACCCTCGTCGATCTCTTCGGCGCTCGCGTGCCCCTCGTGCAGTACGAAAATCGCTTCATTGATCATCGGTATCAAAATGCGATTGACCACGAAGCCCGGCGAATTCCTCACGCAAATCGCGGTCTTGCCGATACGCTTTGCGAGGTCGACGGTGGCGTCGAAGGTGGCATCGCTAGTTTGAATCCCGCGAATGACTTCGACGAGCGCCATCAATGGAACGGGATTGAAAAAGTGCATTCCCGTCAAGCGGCTCGGGTCATCGAGCATCGCACCGAGCTTCGTGACGGACACCGACGACGTATTGGTTGCGATGATCGCATTCGGCCGCACGATCGCATCCAGCTTCTTCAAGATCCCCTCTTTGATCTGAATATTTTCCGTCGCTGCTTCGATCACGAAGTCGCGGTCGGCAAGGTCAGTCAACAAAGTACTTCCCTTGATTCGTTCCAGCGCCGCCGCTGCCTCCGCCTGCGCTGTTTTCCCCTTCGATACCATCCTGTCGAGATTCGCCGCAATACCTTCGATGCAGCGTTTCAGCGCGTGTTCATCGAGATCCG
This sequence comes from Paraburkholderia terricola, assembly GCF_003330825.1. Classification (NCBI taxonomy): domain Bacteria; kingdom Pseudomonadati; phylum Pseudomonadota; class Betaproteobacteria; order Burkholderiales; family Burkholderiaceae; genus Paraburkholderia; species Paraburkholderia terricola. The sequence continues at coordinate 1,290,477 of NZ_CP024941.1, read as the reverse complement.
TGACGATTACGTCGAGGCCGGCTATCGCACAGACCAGCGCAATGCCGCTTCCCATTTGCCCCGCGCCGACGATTCCAATTGTCTGCATGTCGCTCTTCACTCACATGTTCGGATAGTTCGGCCCACCGCCGCCTTCCGGCGTGACCCACACGATGTTCTGCGTCGGGTCCTTGATGTCGCAGGTCTTGCAGTGCACGCAGTTCTGCGCGTTGATCACGAGGCGCTCGCCGCCGTCGTCGGTCTTCACGAATTCATAGACCGCAGCCGGACAGTAGCGCGCTTCGGGACCGGCATAGGTCTGCAGGTTCACGTTCACCGGCACGGTGGGGTCTTTCAGCGTCAGATGCGCCGGCTGGTTCTCTTCGTGATTGGTGTTCGAGATGAACACCGACGACAGCCGGTCGAACGTCAGCCTGCCGTCCGGTTTCGGATACGTGATCGGCGTGCATTGCGACGCGGGCTTGAGCATCTCGTGATCGGCGTGCTGATGATGCAGCGTCCACGGCACGTTGCCGCCGAACAGCTTCTGCTCGATGCCGACCATCAGCGTGCCGAGGTACAGGCCCTTGCTCATCCACTGCTTGAAGTTGCGCGCGCGATGCAGTTCGGTGTGCAGCCACGATGTGCGGAACGACTCCGGGTAGGCCGTGAGTTCATCGTTCCGACGTCCGGCCTGCACCGCATCGAACGCCGCCTCGGCGGCCAGCATGCCGGTCTTGATCGCCGCGTGACTGCCCTTGATGCGCGACGCGTTCAGGAAGCCCGCATCGTCACCGACGAGCGCGCCGCCGGGGAACACCAGCTTCGGCAGCGACATCAGCCCGCCCGCGGTGATCGCCCGCGCGCCATACGAGACGCGCTTGCCGCCTTCCAGAAACCCGCGGATCGCCGGATGCGTCTTGTAGCGCTGGAATTCCTCGAACGGCGACAGATACGGGTTCGTATAGCCGAGGCCGACCACGAAGCCCACCACCACCTGGTTGTTATCCATGTGATAGAGGAACGAACCGCCGTAGGTATCGGTGTTCAGCGGCCAGCCGGCGGTGTGCATCACGAGACCCGGCTTGTGTTTCGACGGCTCGATTTCCCACAGTTCCTTGATGCCGATGCCGTAGACCTGCGGATCGACGCCGTCGCGCAGCCGGAATTTCTCGTCCAGCTGGCGGCCCAGATGCCCGCGCGCGCCTTCGCAGAAGAGCGTGTATTTCGCATGCAGTTCCATGCCGAGCTGGAAGTTCTCGGTGGGCTGGCCGTCCTTGCCGATGCCGAGATTGCCGGTCGCGACGCCCTTGACCGAGCCGTCGTCGTGGTAAAGGATCTCGGCAGCCGGAAAGCCCGGAAAGATCTCGACGCCCGCCGCCTCCGCCATGGTGCCCAGCCAGCGCGTGACGTTCGCGAGACTGATCACGTAGTTGCCGTGGTTCCTGAAGTTATCCGGCAGCGCCCAGGCCGGCACGCTCTTCGAGCCGGTTTCGGTGAGGAACAGGAAGCGGTCCTCGGTCACGTCCACCGTGAGCGGCGCGCCTTGTTCCTTCCAGTCGGGAATCAGTTCGGTGATCGCGCGCGGGTCCATCACCGCGCCCGAGAGGATGTGCGCCCCGATCTCCGAGCCTTTTTCCAGCACGCACACGCCAAGCTCGACGCCTTTCGCAGCCGCCAGCTGCTTCAGGCGGATAGCCGCCGACAGGCCGGCCGGGCCGCCGCCGACGATCACGACGTCGTATTCCATCGACTCGCGCGGGCCGCCGATTTCCGGGAGATTCATTTATCAATGTTCCAGGCTGGTTGCGCCGCTGCTGTAACAGGTAGCGGAATGCGCCCGCGACTACAGAAGCTTCGTGCGGCGTAAATCATCGATCTGCGCTTCGCCCATCTCGAGCCAGTCGCGAAGCACGTCGCCGGTGTGCTGCCCCAATGTCGGCGGAGATCGCAGGTACTGCACGGGCGATTCCGACAGGCGAATGGGATTCGCGACCAGCGCCACCTGCTTCGCCAACGGATGCGGCATTTCAATGCGCACGTTGCGAGCTTGCACGTGAGGGTCCGAGAACACCGCTTCGAGATCGTTGATCGGGCCGCACGGCACGCCTGCCGCTTCCATCACCGCAATCCATTCCTTCGTCGGACGGCGCAACGTGGCGGAGCGGATCATCGCGACGAGTTCATCCCTGCTCTTCACCCGCTGCGGATTGGTGGAGAAACGTTCGTCGCTGCTCCATTCCGGTTTGCCCAATACAGCGCACAGACTCGCGAACTGACTGTCGTTGCCGACCGCGAGGATCATGTAGCCGTCGGCCGTCGGAAACTCCTGGTACGGGACGATGTTCGGATGGGCGTTGCCGATACGTCGAGGTATCACGCCGCCGACGAGGTAATTCGCCGCCTGATTCGCGAGACAGGCGATCTGCACATCCAGCAGCGCAAGGTCGATGTGCTGTCCCGCGCCGGAGCGCTCGCGCCGGGCGAGTGCGGCGAGAATCGCCACCGTCGCATACAGTCCCGTCATGACGTCCGTCGACGCGACGCCGACCTTCATCGGCCCTTCGCCTTCGGTGCCGTCCGCGCGCCCGGTGAGGCTCATGAGCCCGCCCATGCCCTGAATCAGAAAGTCATAACCGGCGCGCGCGGCATAAGGTCCGGTCTGGCCGAATCCCGTGATCGAGCAGTAGATCAAGCGAGGATTCAATTGCTTGAGACTCGCGTAATCCAGACCGTATTGACCGAGGCCACCGACCTTGAAGTTCTCGATCAGCACATCCGCCTTGCCGGCCAGTTCCTTCACGAGACGCTGTCCTTCCGGCTGGCTCAGATCGATCGTGATGGACCGCTTGTTGCGATTCGCGCACAGGTAATAAGCGGACTCGCCCATCGACTCATCGTCGGCATCGTTCAGCCACGGCGGTCCCCACGCGCGCGTATCGTCACCCTTGCCCGGCCGTTCGACCTTGACCACGTCGGCACCGAGGTCGGCCAGCAGTTGGCTCGACCAGGGGCCGGCCAGCACGCGCGAAAGATCGAGCACGCGCAGACCCGCGAGCGCGCCTTGTTGATTAGTCTCGTTCATAAGCGATCAAAAAGCTGCAATGCCGGTGATGGCGCGACCGAGGATCAGCGCATGAATATCGTGCGTGCCTTCATAGGTGTTGACCACTTCCAGATTGACGAGATGGCGCGCGATGCCGAACTCGTCGCTGATGCCATTGCCTCCGAGCATGTCGCGCGCGACGCGGGCGATGTCGAGTGCCTTGCCGCATGAGTTGCGCTTCATGATGGACGTGATCTCGACTGCCGCGGTGCCTTCGTCCTTCATGCGGCCGAGGCGCAAACACCCCTGCAAACCCAGCGTGATTTCCGTCTGCATGTCGGCGAGCTTTTTCTGCACCAACTGGTTCGCCGCGAGCGGCCTGCCGAACTGCTTGCGATCGAGAACATACTGACGCGCACGATGCCAGCAGTCTTCGGCCGCACCCAACGCGCCCCATGCAATACCGTAACGCGCGCTGTTCAGGCAAGTAAACGGCCCCTTGAGGCCCCGCACTTCGGGAAACGCGTTCTCTTCCGGGCAGAACACTTCATCCATCACGATCTCGCCCGTGATCGACGCGCGCAGACCGACCTTGCCGTGAATAGCCGGCGCCGACAGTCCTTTCCAGCCTTTCTCGAGCACGAAGCCGCGGATCGCGCCTTCGTCGTCTTTCGCCCAGACGACGAACACATCGGCAATCGGGCTGTTCGTGATCCACATCTTGCTGCCCGTCAGCGAATATCCGCCGTCGACCTTTTTCGCGCGAGTCATCATGCTGCCGGGATCGGAGCCGTGATTCGGCTCGGTCAGGCCGAAGCAGCCGATCCATTCGCCCCTCGCGAGTTGCGGCAGATATTTCTGGCGCGTCGCTTCATTACCGAACTCGTTGATCGGCACCATGACGAGCGACGATTGCACGCTCATCATCGAGCGGTAGCCGGAATCGACGCGCTCCACTTCCCGCGCGACCAATCCGTAGCAGACATGGTTGAGACCGGCGCCGCCGTATGTTTCGGGGATCGTCGCGCCGAGCAATCCAAGCTCGCCCATCTCGCGAAAGATGGCCGGGTCGGTGGACTCGTGACGAAAAGCTTCGAGCACGCGCGGTGCGAGCCGCTCCTGGCAATACGCGTACGCCGATTCCCGCACGAGGCGCTCCTCTTCCGCCAACTGCTGGTCGAGCAGCAACGGATCATCCCATTGAAACGACGGCTTGTGCTTTGAACTCATTTCATACTCGCTAGAGAAACTGTCATGCCGCGAATTTATCGGCACATGCGCGTCACGACAAACGATTTGTTTGCACTGACCTGTGCGAAAATCGCACAGGTCATCGACAATACCGGCGAGTCACGAGCATGCGCAGAAAGATCCCTTCGACAGCAGCGCTATCCGCATTCGAAACGGCCGCGCGCCATCAAAGCTTTACGAAGGCCGCGGACGAACTCGCGGTCACGCAAAGCGCGATTTGTCGGCAGATTGGTTCGCTGGAAGATTTTCTCGGCGTGAAGCTCTTTCGCCGCGATCGCCGCGGCGTGAGCCTGACCGAGGCCGGACAGATCTACAGCAAAAAAGTGGCGTCGCGTCTGAATGAAGTGGAACAGGACACGCTCGAACTCATGGCCAAGGGCGGCCACGGCGGCACGCTCGAACTCGCCGTGGTGCCCACGTTCGCGACAAAGTGGCTGCTCCCCCGATTGCCGCTTTTTATCGCGGAGCAACCGGATATCACCGTCAATCTCACGACACGGACTCGTCCGTTTCTCTTCGACGACACCGGATTCGACGCGGCAATTCACGCGGGCGCCGCGATCTGGCCGGGATCGGAAGGGCTCTTTCTGATGCGCGAAAGTCTGATCGCCGTGTGCAGCCCAACGCTGATCGCGCCGCGCACGCGCTTGACGGCGTCGGACTGGCGGCGTTACCCGCTTTTACAGCAGAGCACGCGTCCGTACGCATGGCGCGACTGGTTCGCATCGCGCGGCATGCAGGTGGAAGGCGATATGTCGGGGCCGAAGCTGGAATTGTTTTCCATGCTCGCGGAAGCGGCGATTCATGGTATCGGCATCGCGCTGATCCCGCGCCTTCTCATCGAGGACGAACTGGAACGCGGCGTTCTGATCCAGGTGGCAAAGCACGAGTACTCGAGTGGCCGCTCCTATCACCTGATCTACCCCGAGCGCAAAGCCGGCGATTCGGCCCTGGTAGTGTTCGGAGAATGGATTGCCGACCAGGCGAAGCAATATCGGCAAACCATGGGGCTCGACTGAAGTTCGGGCGATCGAGTCCCGTATCTGTCGCACGGATGGGTCGCGCGAGCGGCGACAGCCATCCGTTCGCGACGATGGTCAGAACTTGACGCGCAGTCCCGCACTCGTGAGGAATTGCCGGTTCGTCGACGAAGGGCCGCCACTTCCGCCAATGAACGCACCGCTGAAAATCGTCCCCGCCGCACCCGTGACATGCTGATATTCGGCCATCAGGTAAACGTCGGTGCGTTTTGAAAGCGAATACGAAGTCATCAGATTGAACTGGTTCCAGCGCGGCTTCGCATGCAGGGACGCGTTGGAATACGAACCGTCCGTGAAGGTGTACGAGGCCGCGACCACCCATGCCGGATTGATCAGATAGCGGATATTGGCTTCAAAGTTGTCGAAGCCAAGATCCGTGGGCGACCTGGTGGCGGCGGGCGCCAGCGTGCTGCCGCGGTACACGGCCGTCGTATTGTCGTAATGCGAGTGACTCCACACCAGCCCCAGCGTTGCCGGGCCAATCACATAAGCGCCGCCGACGCCCCATACCTGCTGTCGCGCCGCATGGAACGTGGCGTCACCGGACGTGGACGAACCGTCGAGCGCGCCCGCCGCTCCGTCCCCCGGATTGTCGATTCGCATGTATGCCGCGCTTACCGTGAATGGACCGTGGTTGTATGTCGCGCCGGCACTGAACGCACGATTGTCGGCGAAATCGCCCGCCTTGTTCGAGAACGCATACAGGCCGCCGAATTTCAGACCGTGGATGTCCGGACTCGCAAATTTGACGGCGTTATCGAGCCGGAAGAAATCGCCGAAGTTGTCGTTGTCCATCGGGTGCATGAATTCGAGCCCGCCCACGAAGCTCTGCGCGACACTACGTGGAGCAAGATAGTCCACCACCGAATCATACTGACGGCCAAGCGTGAGCGCGCCATACGAACTGGACATGCCGACCCACGCTTGTCGGCCAAACAGGCGTCCGCCCTGCTGGAGACCACCGTTGGTTCCGGTAAAGCCGTTTTCCAGTTTGAAGATCGCTTGCAGGCCGCCGCCCAGATCCTCGCTCCCGGTCAGCCCCCATCGATCGCCGACGATGTTTCCCTGAGATGCAAAAACGTTGCTGTGACCCGCACCGCTTGCCGTGCGCTGATTGCTGACGTACGACACGCCATTGTCGATCAGCCCATAGAGCGTGACCGAACTTTGCGCATGTGCGGCCGCACCTATGCAGCCGCAAATCGCGGGTACAAGAAGCCTCTTCATTCGTTGTCTCCTGCCAGTCGTGATATTTGGGTTTTTCTGCGGGTGCTGCATTTTTCAAAGGCGTGGCACCGAACGCCATGCAGGCGTCGCCTGATTCTGAACAGGTCTTTTATTGGTGCGCACGTCGACGCCTTCGCCTTTTTGTCGTACCAGCGATCGCTGTCGGCTCATTGAAAGATCGATCGGGCCATCGAGCCGGCTTGCGATCTGTGCCCCTCTAGCGCGAACGTTAGCATCGACGGATTGAGTCTAGTTGCCACTTTCTGGCATGTCAATCCGGTGTTTAACTCCATGAATCAAGGGTTTTTACTGAACTTTCGTGCCTTAAGGCTAGGCCACCCAGGCGAACCACGGCTTGGCACTGCGTGATTGCTATGCTAACGTTAGTGCAATCAGGCAGGGTTTGCGGGGCACCGCCAACCACGCGGTCATTCCGTTCACCATCAGGCTCAGTTCCATGATCGATACAGTCTTCCTCACCGACTATGCGTGGCCCGACGATAGCGTCGAGCGCGAGATCGTCGAATCCGCCGGCATGCGGCTAGTCAGCGGACCGGCCGCTCCCTTGCCCGCGTCCGGCATCGAAGCGCTGGCCCGCGAGCATCTGCCTTCCGCGATCCTGACGTGCTGGGCGCCGGTGTCGGCCGAAACCATCGCGGCTTCCGCGCGGCTGAAGATCGTTGCAAGGCTTGGCGTAGGGCTCGACAACATCGCCGTGGATGCAGCCACCGCCCGCGGCATTTTCGTCACGAACGTGCCGGACTATTGCGTCGACGAAGTCTCCGATCATGCGGTCGGCTTCGCGCTTGCATGGACCCGCGGGCTGGTGATTTTCGATCGTGAAGTGCACGCCGGGCGCTGGTCTCCCGCCGATGCCCGTCTTCGCCGCCTGGGCGCGCTTACTTGCGGGCTGGTCGGCTTCGGCCGCATAGCGCGCGCCACGGCGCACAAGCTCGGCGCGTTCGGCTGCCGGCTGCTGACGCATGATCCTTTCCTGCGCGAGCCGGTGGCGGGCGTGCAAGCCGTGGCGCTCGACGAACTGCTCGCCAACAGCGACATCGTGATCGTTCATGCGCCGCTCACCGACGGCACGCGCCACCTCATCAACCGCGAGCGAATAGCGAAAATGCGCCGCGGCAGTCTGCTGATCAACGTGAGCCGCGGCGGCATCGTCGATACGGATGCCGTTATCGAAGCGCTGCAAAGCGGGCAACTGTCCGCGGCAGGGCTCGACGTGCTCGACTCCGAGCCGCGCGTTCCGGACGAACTGCTGCGCCAACGCGGCGCGATGTTGACGCCCCACGTCGCGTTTTCGTCAGACGCATCCTTGCTGGAACTTCGCAGACGAGCTACCGAAGAAGTCGTGCGGGTACTGCGCGGCGAAGCGCCGCGCAATCCATGCAATTCGCCAGCGGCCTGACCGCTTCAACCGTTTCATTTCAACCACTCGTGATGACGCAATTCAATAGCCCCGACCCGCAACTCGATGCGTTTCTCGTCGAACACGAGCTCGCGCACAAGGACGAAGCGGCCACCTGGCACCCGCTCACAGGCGGCGTTTCGTCCGACATATGGCGTGTCGATGTTGCCGCGGGCTCACTGTGCGTGAAGCGCGCGCTCTCCACGCTGAAGGTATCGGCAAGCTGGCAAGCGCCCGTGTCGCGCAACGCCGACGAATGGGCCTGGATGCAATTTGCCGCGCGGCATCGCCCCGACAACGTGCCGGTTCCGCTCGCGCACGACGCCCGGCTCGGCGTGTTCGCCATGTCGTTTCTCGCGCCGTCGGCGCATCCCGTGTGGAAGCAGCAACTACTGCACGGAGAGGTCGAAGCGGACACGGCCCGCGCCGTCGGACGGCTGGTCGGGCATCTGCACGCGGTCAGCGCCGACGATGCGGAGCTGCGCGACAGGTTCGACACGCTCGACAATTTTCAGGCGCTGCGTCTCGATCCTTACCTGATCGCCACATCGCGGCATCATCCGAAACTCGAATCGAAGCTGCGCTATCTGGCCGGGCGCACCGCGAGCATACGCACGGCGCTCGTGCACGGCGACGTGAGTCCGAAGAACATTCTCGTGGGCCCCAGAGGGCCGGTATTGCTCGACGCCGAATGCGCGTGGTTCGGCGACCCGGCCTTCGACCTGGCGTTCTGCCTGAACCATCTGCTGCTCAAGTGCCTTGCTCGCCCCGATCGGCGGGAAGCGCTGATCGCTTCGTTCAAGGCGCTGACCGAAGCCTATTTCGACGAAGCGGACTGGGAACTGCGCGCGGCGCTCGAAGCGCGCACGGCCGAGTTGTTGCCCGCCTTGCTCCTCGCCCGCGTCGACGGCAAATCGCCGGTCGAGTATCTGACCGATGACGCGCAACGCGACCACGTCCGCGCGGTTGCCACCCGGCTGCTGCTGCAGCCGGTTGAATATCTCTATCAAGTGGCGCAAGCATGGCTGGAAGAGATCGAGTCGCGACAATCCTGAGAGGGTAGCGGAGAGCGTCGCTGCGTTGGCGACTCGTATGCGACTCGGCGCGCAGCCGCCGCATCCGCCCTGCTAACGTTTGCTCTCTCCGCACGATCGAGAGCCACACCGGCCTTGCCGGTTTGAGCATTTAGCAAGAAAAACCGCCTTAAACGGCCTATTGACAATGCACCGCAGCGTTTGCCACAATTTGTGCGAACGTTAGCAAAACCAGGAGACATCGTGAAAGACGTCAACGCCGATCCCCTCCGGTTCGATGCCCCGATCATGGGCGACGTGCCGCTAGCGCTTCGCCGCATCGTCACCGGCCACGACGCAAGCGGCGCATCGACAGTCGCACTCGATTCGCCGCCGCCGCGCTCCGACGCATACCGGCACATCCCCGGCATGGTCTCCCGTCTTGTCTGGGCAACGGAACCGGCGCAAGCCATTCCTTTCGACGGCACGGACCCGACCCCCGCTGTCGCCACCTTCGTCCCCGCGGCGTCGGGCACGCGCTTTCTCATCGTGACGTTTCCTCCGGATAGCGTGTTCCTTGCACCCGATTTCGACCCGCAGGCCGCGGCCGCTGAAAACCTCGCGATCAGCCCTGGGCTTGCGGAGCTTTTCGAGGAGGACGGCATGCACGCGACCCCGACCGTCGATTACGGCATCGTTCTCGACGGCGAAATCTGGCTCGAACTCGACGAGGGACGCGCGGAGTTGCTGCGCAAGCATGACGTCGTCGTGCAGAACGGAACCCGTCATGCATGGCGAAACGAAAGCGACCGTCCCGCGACGCTGGCCTTCGTCCTGATCGGAGCGCGCGGCAGCACGTGACCGCGGCTCGACGTTGCGAACGCTCCGCGCGCTGCAAGGACATGAATCGACCATACAAATCAACCACCAACGAGGTAGACATTCCTTATGACTGAATCAACGATCGCCCATGTACACGGCCGACGCGTCTGGGACTCGCGCGGCCGTCCGACAGTGGAAGTCGAAGTCGCCTTGCACGGCGGCATGAGCGGTCGCGCGATCGCGCCCGCGGGCGCTTCGACCGGCAGCGGAGAGGCGCTCGACTTGCGCGACGGCGGCGCCGCCTTCGGCGGCCTCGACGTATCCAACGCGCTGTCGAAGGTCAACGGCGAGATCGCGAGCGCGCTAGAAGGCGCCGATGCCCGCGATCAGGCCGCTATCGACGCCCGCCTGGTCGCCCTGGATGGCACGCCCAATCGCAGCCGTTTGGGCGGCAATGCGATCGTCGCCACTTCAATGGCGGTCCTGCACGCCGCGGCTGCCGCCAGCACGCAGCCGCTATGGCGCTATCTCGCCGGAGAACGCGCGGTGCGCCTGCCGTTGCCGGAGATCCAGATATTCGGAGGCGGCGCACACGCGGCGCGCCGCGTCGACGTGCAGGACTTCATGATCATGTGCCCCGCCGCGCGCAGCTTCACCGAGGCGCTGGAGTGGACGGCGGAGGTGTACCGCGCCGCCGGCTCGTTGATGAAGCAGGCGGGCAAGCTTCAGGGCGTGGCGGACGAAGGCGGCTACTGGCCGGCCTTCGACTGCAACGAAGACGCCCTCGACACGCTGGTGCGCGCCATCGCCGACACGGGCCTGCAAGCCGGCAAGCAGGTCGGCATCTCGCTGGATATCGCCGCGTCCGAATTCGGCCGCAACGGAACGTACACGCTGGCGCTCGACGGCCGCACGCTCGACACCGCGCAAATGATCGACATGCTGGGGCGCTGGCTGGATACCTACCCGATCCTGTCGATCGAAGATCCGCTCGCCGAAGACGACGTCGAAGGCTTCCGGCTCTTCACGAAAGCCCACGGCTCGCGTTGCCAGATCATCGGCGACGACTTTCTCGTCACCAACGCGGACCGGGTCAGAACAGCCGCAACGGACGGCGCGCTCAATGCCGTGCTCATCAAGCCGAATCAGGCGGGCACCGTCACCGAGGCCTACGAGGCGCTGCAGGCAGGCAAGACAGCCGGATTCGGCACGATCGTGTCGGCGCGATCCGGCGAAACGGAAGACGTCACCATCGCGCATTTGGCGGTCGGCTGGGACGCGGGTCAACTCAAGGTCGGTTCATTCTCGCGTTCGGAACGCATGGCCAAGTGGAACGAGGTATTGCGAATCGAGGAAGCGCTGGGACCACAGGCGCAATTCAGCGGATGGTCCGCGCTGCCCTTCATTCATCGCGCGATGTGAATCGTCGTACCGTCGCCGAAAGCTCGCCATCAACAATCGAGAGGTCATCATGCTGCCTGCTGTCAATCATCGGCCGCCGTTCAACATCACGCGCGCCAGCCATATCGTATTGAACGTTGCCGACCTGGCGAAAAGCCGGGACTTCTATGTCGACATCGTCGGCCTCGTCGTGACGGAGCAAACCGCCGACACGTGCTATCTGCGCGGCCTGTCCGAAGCCTGCCACCATAGTCTGGTGCTCGTGCAGGCCGACAGCAACGCACCCATCTGCAAGCGGATCGGCTTTCGCGTTTTCCTCGAAGAAGACCTGGATCTTGCCTATCAGTTCTTCAAGGAAGAAGGGCTTCCCGCCGAATGGGCCGAAGTCGCGCATCAAGGCAGAACCTTGCATGTCTCCGATCCGTTCGGCACGAAGATCGAATTGTGCGCGCAGATGGAAACGCGTCCCCGTCTCTATCTCGAGCGCAACCTGTTCAAGGGCGCGCACGCGCAGCGCATCGATCATTTCCAGATCTTCTCGCCGAACACCTACGAATCGTGCGCGTTCTATAGCAGGCTCGGCTTTCGCAACTCCGAGTATCTCGCGCACGGCGAGCGGCTGCTCGGCGCCTTCATGTATCGCAAAGGCACGTGCCTCGATCTGGCTATCGTCGAGAACGACGGACCCTGCATGCATCACTTCGCGTACATCGTGCCCGAATCGCACGACATCTTCACCGCGTGCGACCTCGCGGGCATCTACGGCCATGCGCATGAAGTGGAGCGCGGACCGGGCCGCCACGGCCCCGGCGGCATGCTGTTCGTCTATCTGCGCGACCCGGATGGTCACCGCGTCGAGCTGTGCGACGGTCATTACCAGACCATCGACATCGAAATCGAGCCGGTCCGCTGGGATGCCGCTTCGCTGAGCACCAGCGTGCGCTGGGGTCTGCCGGCGGAGCACCGTTGGTACTTCGAGGCCTCGCGGTTCGAAGGAGCCGAACTGATCGAAACAGCCAACAAGCCGCGTCCCACGACGCTCGAAACCTACATTCAGAACCGGCTTGCAAAAAGCTGATAGCGCAAGGAATAACCACTATGGCACGCGTCAAATACCTCCAGCGTTCGGACCTCGCAGGCGTTGACGACGCCCTCTTCGACCGGCTCGAACAGGAACGGAAAGTACCCACGGCGAACATCTTTCGCGCGCTCGCGCACGCACCGCGGATTCTCGATCAGTTCCTTTCCTACGCGAACGCGATCCGGGCGTCGTCGATCAGCCCGAAGTTGCGCGAACTCGCGATTCTGACGGTCGGACACTGCACCGGCTCCCAATACGAAATCGCGCATCACCAGTCGCATGGGCTGAAGGCGGGCATCAGTGCGGAGCAACTGAACGCGATTCCCGACTTCGAAACCTCGCCCCTGTTCACCGAGGAAGAGCGTGCGGTGATGGCGGTCGCGAAAGAGTCGACGCTGAAGGTCGACGTCAGCGACAAGACCTGGAACCGGATCGTGCCGTTCCTGAACGATCAGCAACGCGTCGAACTCGCGTTGAACATCGCTTGGTACAACTCCGGCGTGCGCATCATGGGCGCACTCGCGATCGAACTCGAGGAGAGCTATCGCTGATAGAAGCCCGGCCCCGATCGACAAACAGACCGGCTGCACCGAACCGGCCGCTGTTCAAAGCAATGCGTGGTACTTACGCACGGAATGGCGGATACCGCGGAAGTCTTCACAGAGAAAGAGGAACGTATGGAACGAACGATGGTTGCAGCGCGGCTGCATGCTCTTCACACTCCGATGACGCTCGATACCATCCCGGTGCCGAAACCGAGACCCACCGATGTTCTCGTGCGAGTCAAGGCATGCGGAATCGTGCCGAACATGGGCAACGTCATCAACAACTGGCCGAGCTGGTTTCCGCATCAGCCGCTGCCGAAGTTTCCCGCTATCTTCGGCCTGGACCCTGCCGGGGTCGTCGAAGAGGTCGGCGAAGCGGTGCTCAACGTCAAGCCGGGCGATCGCGTCTATGTGAGCCCGTTGCGTTCATGTGGATCGTGCAAGGCATGCCGCGCCGGCCGGCGCAGCGAATGCCGGTACTACACGTTGAACGGCTACTTCAGCACGAGCCGCGACGGTCAACGCATTTTCGATCTTTACCCGTATGGCGGCTTCAGCGAATACATGACCGCGCCCGAATATGCGATCGTCAACCTCCCCGATAACATGAGCTTCGAACAGGCCGGCCGGTTCGGCTATCTGGGCACCTCGTACGGTGCGCTGAAAAACGCCGCCGCGGGTCCGGGCCAGGTCGCTCTCATAGACGGCATCACCGGCACGCTCGGCGTGGCCGCGACGGTGCTGGGCCTCGCCATGGGCTTGTCGCGCATTCTCGGCACGGGCCGTGACGCAGCGCTGCTCAAACGTGTGAAGGCGCTCGCGCCGGAGCGCATCGAGGTGACGCAGCTCGGCGAAGGCTCGACGGGCGAATGGGCCAGGTCGCTGACGGGCGGTGAAGGCGTGGACTTCGTGATCAGTGCGCTCGGCGCCAAGGCGCCCGCGGCCACCATGCTCGACTCCATGAAGGGCGTTCGGCGCGGCGGCAGGGTGGTGAATGTCGGCGGCGTGGCCGACGACCTGCCGATCGACGTGAAGTGGCTGATGGACGAGCAGGTGCAGATCATCGGATCAAACTGGTTCACGACCGCGCAGGGTCAGGAAATGGCCGACATGGTGAGCACCGGCGCAATCGACCTGTCGTATCTCGAACATCGCAGGTTCCCGCTCGAACGCGTCAACGAGGCGATCTCCGGCCTGAAGGATCGCGACGGCGGCTTCAGCAACTATGTCGTCCTTCCCTGACTAGCTTCACTGCGTGACCGGAAGTGCGACTGCGCCTGCGGTCGCACACCGGCTCGCGCAAGTTTCGATCCGCTTCCTACCCGGTAAAAACCCATGAAGATCGCGCGATATTCGATTGATGGCAATGAGCATTACGGCATCCTCGGCAGCGACGGAAATATTCAGCGACTGAAGCGCTCGCCGCTCGAAGGACTGCATCCTTCCGGTCATGTCGACACGCTCGAATCGGTTCGCGTGTTGAGCCCGTTTCACCGCCCTCGCGTTTTCGGTCTCGGCTACAACTACCGCGCGCATTCGCAGGAAGTCGGCAAAAGCACGCCCACGGTTCCGGTGCTGTTCATGAAACCCAGCACCACGGTGATCGGCCCGGACGAAGCCATCGTCTATCCGCCCGACGGCGAGAACATTCATTTCGAGGGGGAGCTGACGGTCATCATCGGCAAGGAAGCGCGCCATGTTTCCGAAAGCGAGGCACTGCGTTACGTCTTCGGCTACACATGCGGCAACGACGTCAGCGACCGGGTGTTGCAGCGCCGCGAGAGCGAGTACGGCTGTCTGCTCATGGGTAAAGGCTACGACACGTTCGCGCCCATCGGTCCCGTGGTCGAGACGGATATCGATCCGTCGAACCTTCGTCTGCTCACCCGCGTCAACGGCGAGGTGCGCCAGAACGGCAACACCGCCGATCTCGTGTATGGCGTGCCCGCATTGATCGCCTACCTCAGCAAGTACATGACGCTCCTTCCCGGCGACCACATCATGACGGGAACGCCGGCGGGAGTCGGCCCCATCAAGCCCGGCGACACGATCGAGGTGGAGATCGAGGGCATCGGCGTGCTGCGCAACCGTGTGATCGCCTCGATCAGCGCGGCTTCCTGAACGAAACCAGGCTCCGAAAACGAAAAACCCTCGAAGCATCGCTGCATCGAGGGTTCAAAAAATTCCAGCAATCGGACGGAGTTCTACCTGGTGCCGGGGACCGGACTCGAACCGGCAAGCCGTGAAGCGGCGGATTTTAAGTCCGCTATGTTTACCAATTTCATCACCCCGGCAGGGTGCGATCGCGTGGACGCGAATTCTACCATTGCCGGGCGAGCGCACCAAACCGGCGGAAGTCGACCGCCGTCCGTTTCACTCGCCGCGTGGCGACGATAAAAATCGCAGTCATCCGCGAGTCACAAACCTTTCCGATAATCCGCTCACGAAAACGTTTACATCCGAGTGGATAGCCATGACCCCGACGATCAAAGATGTCGCCGCCCACGCCGGCTTCTCCATCGCCACTGTCTCGCGTGCGATCAATGCGCCGCATACGGTGAACCCCGTCACGCTGGATACCGTGCGCCGATCCATCGACGCCCTCGACTTCCGCCCAAGCGCGTTGGGCCGCCAATTGCGCGGCGAGCGCACGCGCCTGATCGGCGTGATCCTGCCGACGCTCGCCAATCCCGTGTTCGCCGAATGCCTGCAAGGCATCGACGAACTCGCGGCGGCGCAAGGCTACCGGCTCATGCTGATGACGACGCAGTACGACACCGAGCGCGAGCGTCACGCGATCGAAACGTTGCGCGAACACCGCGTGGAAGGCCTGATCCTGACCGTGGCCGACGCCGACACGCACCCGCTGCTCGACGAACTCGACCGCGCCGGCCTGCTCTACGTGCTGATGCATAACGACACGGTGCGGCGTCCGTCGGTCTCGGTCGACAACCGGCTCGCCGCCTATGAGGGCGTGCGCATGCTGATCGCCCACGGTCACCGCAGCATCCTGATGCTCGCCGGCACGCTGGCCGCCTCCGACCGCGCGCGCCAGCGTCACCTCGGCTACGCACAAGCGATGCAGCAGGCCGGCCTCGCGCCCGCGCCGGCGCTCGAAGTCGATTTCAATGCCGACGAGCTGTCGCCGTCGGTGCTCGCGCATTTGACCCGCGGCGCGAACCGGCCCACCGCCCTCTTTTGCAGCAACGACCTGCTCGCGATGGTGGTCATGCGCGGCCTGCGCCGCGCGCGTCTGCAAATTCCGCACGACATGTCGATTCTCGGCTTCGACGGCCTCGCGATGGGTGAACTGCTGTCGCCGCCGCTGGCGAGCGTCTGCGCGCCGAATCGCGAGATCGGCTGCGCCGCGTGGCAGCGCTTGCTGGCCCGCGTCACCGGCGGGTACGAGACATTCGCCGAGACGCCGCTCGCGCTGACGCTGCCGCACAGCTTGCGCGAAGGCGCCACCATCGCGGCGATTCCGAACCGCAACGAAACAACGCCGGCGCGGATTTCCGTGCGCGCATAGCGGCGTCTCGCCCATTTCCAACCCTGAACCACCCGCTCTCGTCCTCTCCAGGAGACTCGCAGTGATCCGCTCTTCCACACGCTCTTCGTTGCTCAAACCGCTCTGGCGCCGCGTCGCGCGCGCCACGACCGCGGCGTTCTCGGCGGGCATGGTCGTCACCGCCGCGCTCGCCACGCTCGCCCCACAAGCGGCCCACGCCGACGAAACCGCGATCTGCTACAACTGCCCGCCCGAATGGGCCGACTGGGCAAGCCAGATCAAGGCGATCCAGCAAAAGACCGGCATTCGCGTGCCGTTCGACAACAAGAACTCCGGCCAGTCGATCGCCCAACTGATGGCCGAACAGAAGAGCCCGGTCGCCGACGTGGTGTACCTCGGCGTCTCGTCGGCATTCCAGGCGAAGGACAAGGGCGTGATCCAGACGTACAAGCCCGCGCACTGGGACGACATTCCCGCCAACATGAAGGACCCGCAAGGCTACTGGTTCACGATCCACTCGGGCACGCTGGGCTTTTTCGTCAACAAGGACGCGCTCGAAGGCAAGCCGGTGCCGCGCTCGTGGGCCGACCTGCTCAAGCCCGAATACAAAGGCATGATCGGCTACCTCGATCCGTCGAGCGCGTTCGTCGGTTACGCGGGCGCGGTCGCGGTGAACCAGGCGCTCGGCGGCACGCTCGACAACTTCGAGCCGGGCCTCGACTGGTTCCGCAAGCTGAAGGCCAACGCACCGATCGTGCCGAAGCAAACCGCCTACGCGCGCGTGATGTCGGGCGAAATCCCGATCCTGCTCGACTACGATTTCGACGCCTATCGCGCGAAGTACAAGGATCACGCGAACGTGGAATTCGTGATCCCGAAGGAAGGCACGATCTCGGTGCCGTATGTGATGAGCCTCGTGAAGGGCGCGCCGCACGAAGCGAACGGCAGAAAGGTGCTCGATTTCGTGCTCTCCGACGAAGGCCAGAAGCTGTGGGCCGATGCGTATCTGCGGCCGGTGCGCGCGAACGCGATGAGCGCGGAAACCGCCGCGAAATTCCTGCCCGCGAGCGAGTATGCGCGCGCGAAACCGGTCGACTTCGGCAAGATGGCGGAAAAGCAGTCGAGCTTCGGCGAGCGTTATTTGCAGGTGATGCATTGAACGACATCACGTTCCCGCTGCGCTGGCGCATTGCGTTGATCGCGCCGGCGCTGGCGGTTTTCATCGCGTTCTGGTTGCTGCCGATGGTCGCGCTCGCGCAGTTGAGCGGCGACGGCCACGCGTTCGCCACCTATCGCGCGATGCTGACGAATTCGCGCTACATGTCGAGCCTGGGCGCGACGGTGCTGCTCTCCGCAGCCGTGACGGCGGCGACGCTGGTGCTCTCGGTGATCGCCGGCTTGCTGCTGGCGCGCCGTGAGTTTCCCTTGAAACGCACGCTGCTCGCGCTGCTGACCTTTCCGCTGGCGTTTCCCGGCGTCGTGGTCGGCTTCATGGTCATCATGCTGGCGGGACGTCAGGGGCTGATCGGCGCGCTCTCGCTGAAACTCACCGGCGACCGCTGGGTGTTCGCGTACTCGATGAGCGGCCTCTTTCTCGGCTATCTGTACTTCTCGATTCCGCGCGTGATCGTCACGGTGATGGCGTCGGCGACCAAGCTCGATGCGTCGCTCGAGGAAGCGGCGCGCTCGCTCGGCGCGTCGCCGTGGCGCATCACACGCGACATCGTGTTGCCCGCGCTGTCGCCGGGATTGATCGCGGCGGGCGCGGTGTGCTTCGCGACCGCGATGGGCGCGTTCGGCACGGCCTTCACGCTCGCCACCGACATCGACGTGCTGCCGATGACCATCTACACCGAGTTCACCCTCAACGCGAACATGGTGACGGCCGCGGGCCTCTCCATCGTGCTCGGCATCGTCACGTGGGCCGTGCTGGCGTTCGCGCGCAGCGTGACCGGCTCGGCGGTCGCGGCCAGCGCATGAGCGGCGTTCTCAAACCCGACGACAAGACTTCGATGAACTCCATCCCCGCTCCTCTGCCACGCGCCGCGAAGCCGCATTCGAGACTCAGGTGGCCAGGCTCGCGCACGTGGCTCGCGGCCGGCCAATGGCTCGTCACGCTGCTGCTGTGCGCCTTCCTGATCGTGCCGGTCGTGATGTCGATCGTGGCCGGCCTGACCGTCAACTACTTCAAGGGCGTATCGAGCGGACTGACGCTGCGCTGGCTCGGCGAAGTGTGGACGCAGTATCACGGCTCGGTTTTTCTTTCGCTCGAAGTGGCGGCGGCGACCCTGCTGATCACGCTCGTTACCGGCGTGCCGGCGGGCTACGTGCTCGCGCGCAGCAAGACGCGGCTCTCGCGCATCATCGAAGAGTTTCTGGTGCTGCCGATCGCGTTGCCGGGGCTCGCGTCCGCCCTCGCCTTGCTGGTGGTCTATGGCGGCTTCGCGATGTTCCGCATGAGCGTCGCGTTCATTGTGGTGGGGCATGTGGTGTTCACGCTGCCCTTCATGGTGCGCGCGGTCGCCGCGGTGTGCGCGAGCAGCGATCTGCGCACGCTCGAGGAAGGCGCGGCGAGCCTCGGCGCGAGCTTCTTTCAGCGCTTCACGACGATCGTGCTGCCGAATGCGCGGCCGGGCATCGTCGCCGGCGCGCTCGCGGTGCTGACGCTTTCGATCGGCGAATTCAATCTCACGTGGATGCTGCACACGCCCGACACGAAGACGCTGCCGGTCGGTCTCGCGGATACCTATGCGTCGTTGCGCATCGAGATCGGCAGCGCCTACACGATTCTGTTTTTCATCATGACGATGCCCCTGCTCGTCGCGATGCAATGGCTCGGCGTCGATGCAACCGGCCAGCGCAGCGCGGCGAGGAAACGCGTCGCTGTCTTACCTTCATCTTCAACGACCACGCCATGAAACTCGCTTCCGTTCCCATCGCGCTGACGCAATGCGCGAAAACGTTTCGCGGCACACGCGTGCTCGAACCGCTCGACCTGCGCATCGGCGCGGGCGAAACGCTGGTGTTGCTCGGCCCCTCCGGTTGCGGCAAGACCACGACGCTGCGCATGATCGCGGGTCTGGAGACGCCCGACGCGGGCGGACGCATCGCGTTCGGCGACGACGACGTCACCGCGCTGCCGATCGAAAAGCGCCAGGTCGGCATGGTGTTTCAAAGCTATGCGCTGTTTCCGAACCTGACCGTGCGCGGCAACATCGGCTACGGTCTCAGGATCAAACGCGTGCCCACTGAAACCGCGCGGCAACGGGTCGACGAATTGCTCGCGATGATGCGCCTCACCGCGCACGCGGATAAACCGATCGACCAGCTTTCCGGCGGCCAGCGTCAGCGTGTTGCGCTCGCACGCGCGCTTGCCGTGCAACCGCGCGTGCTGCTGCTCGACGAACCGCTGACCGCTCTCGATGCGCGTTTGCGCGACACGTTGCGCGGCGAGATGAACACGCTATTGCGCGAACTGGGCATCACGACGGTCTACGTGACGCACGATCAGGCCGAAGCGATGGAACTGGGCGACCGCATCGTCGTGATGAGCGCCGGGCGTATCGAGCAGATCGGTTCGCCGCGCGACATTTACTATCGTCCGGCGAATCGCACGGTCGCGCAGTTCGTCGGCACCATCAACCGGCTGGCGGGCGAACGGCGCGACGGCATGCTGAGCACGACCGGCGGCGCCGTGCCGCTTCCGTCGGGCGCGACGCATGCCAGCTCGGCGCACGAAATTTTCTTTCGCCCCGAGGATGCGTATCTCGCCGACCCGGCCCATGCGCAGTTGCGCGGCAACGTCGAAAGCACCGCGTTTCTCGGCGAACGCACCCGCCTGACGATCGGCGGCGCCGCGCCGGACGCTTTGCTGATCGACGTCGCGGGCCGCGTCGAGTTGGCGCGCGGCACGCCCGTCGGCATCTCGATCGTGCAGGACGCGCTGATCGCGCTATCGTAATGAAGCCGCGCTGCGCTCGTGGCAGCGCGCATCGATCACAAGGACATCCCCATGCTGCTGGCTCAAATTAGCGATCTGCATATCAAGCGGCCCGGCGCGCTGGCTTATCGCCGTGTCGACACCGGCGCCGCGCTCGCGCGCTGCGTCGCCGCGCTCAACGCGCTCGAACCGCGTCCCGACGCCGTTATCATGACCGGCGATCTCGTCGACCAGGGCGACCCCGAGCAGTACGCGCATCTCAAGCATCTGCTCGCGCCGCTGGAGATTCCCTACTTCCTGCTCGTGGGCAATCACGACGAACGTGCCGCATTGCGTGCGGCGTTTCCTGAGCGCATGGAGTTGCACAGCGGCGGCGAGTTCGTGCACTACGCGGTCGATGTCGGACCGCTGCGCGTGATCGCGCTCGATTCGTTGGTGCCGGGTCGAAGCGCGGGCACGCTGTGCGACGCGCGGCTTGCCTGGCTCGCGACGCAACTCGATGCGGCCCGAGGCAAGCCGACGGTGGTCGCGCTGCATCATCCGCCGTTTGCTTGCGGCATCGGACACATGGACGCGCTGCGCCTCGACCAGGCCGCGGCCGATCGACTCGCCGCCCTGGTCGCGCGTCATCCGAACGTGGAGCGCGTGATTTGCGGGCATGTGCATCGGCCGATGTTCGTGCGCTTCGGCGGCACGATAGCCTCGGCCGTGCCGGCGCCCGCGCATCAGGTCAGGCTCGATCTGCGCGAGGATGCGCCGTCGGCATTCGTCATGGAAGCGCCCGCGTATGCGCTGCATCGCTACGATCCGGCGACCGGCATCGTCACGCATCACGCGTATGTCGATCAGGCGGATGGCCCGTATCCGTTCTACGAGCCCGAAGGCGCGTTGATCGATTGATCGTCAAACCGGTCAACCCGTCAGGCGTTGACGAAGGTCTCACGAACGCGCCGGGACAGCCTGAAATACGGTATCCCGAGCGCGGCGGCGATGACGGCTTGAACAAAACCGTCGAATGGAATCGCGATGGCGATGCCGATCACGTGCGTCATGTAATCGCCGAGCAGATAAGCGCCCGTGCGCATGACGACGATGGCAAGCAGCCACGCTTGCACCTGCACCGCAAAGCGCGCCGATTTGCGCCACGCGAGAAGCGTCAGCCAACCCGCGCCCGCAACGATGAACGCGCCGATCATCACGTCGCAGCCGACCATCGTCATCACCGCGCGATACCAGCCGTGCGTTTCGCTGCGCGCGAACACGGCCAGCAGTTCCCATTCGAGCATCAGCTTGAGTGGATCGCGCAGCGCGATCGCGGTGGACAGCGCCCATGCAGCGAGGCAGAGCAAGGCAATCAGCAGACAGCCGCCGATTCGTCGTGGTTCGGTTTTTGTGCTTGTAGTCATGAAGTCGGGTCACGTGTGGGATTTATCGCGCGCGCCGATTCTACGAACGACCGCCGCAGCGGCGTCTCATTTTTGTCCGATGGACGTTTTTCAATTGCCTTACTTCGCGCGAGTCGCGTGCGAGCTGCGCTCAAACATGAACGGCTCGCACGGCCGCGACCGTCAGCACGATCCATCGCGCTCCGGTATGATCGGCACGCTTGAGGACCGCGCATGGGCCGGTCCGTCGATCGCCCCTCTCATGTCCACTTCCGACGCTTCCACTTCCGCTTCCGACAGGTCGTTGCGCGGCTTGCTGCTACTGCTCGCGACCATCGCGGGCGTGGCGGTCGCGAACATCTATTACAACCAGCCGCTGCTCGACAACTTCCGTGGGTCTTTTCCCACTAGCGCGTCATGGGTCGGCGCGGTGACGGCCGTCACGCAACTCGGCTACGCGGCCGGCATGCTGTTGCTCGCGCCGCTCGGCGACCGCTTCGACCGGCGCCGCCTGATTCTGTTGCAGATCGTGGGCATGTGCGTCGCGTTGGTGACGGCCGCTACGGCACCGACGCTGCCCGTGCTGATCGTCGCGAGCCTCGCGATCGGCGTGCTTGCCACCATCGCGCAGCAGGCGGTGCCGTTCGCCGCCGAACTCGCGCCGCCGGCTCAGCGCGGTCATGCGGTGGGCACGGTGATGAGCGGTTTGCTGCTGGGGATTTTGCTGGCACGGACCGCCGCCGGGGTCATTGCCCAGTATCTCGGCTGGCGCGCGGTGTTCGGCGCGTCGGTCGTCGCGTTGCTGGCATTGGCGGTCGTGATCATCATGAGACTGCCGAAGAGTCAGCCGACCTCGACGCTGTCCTACGGCAAGCTTCTGGTTTCGATGTGGCATCTGGTGGTCGAGCATCGCGCGCTTCGCGAAGCGTCGCTGACCGGTGCGGCGATGTTCGCCGCGTTCAGCATTTTCTGGTCGGTGCTGGCGTTGTTGCTGGCGGGCGCGCCGTTTCATCTGGGACCGCAGGCGGCCGGGCTATTCGGCATCGTCGGCGCGGCAGGGGCGATGGCCGCGCCGCTGGCCGGCAAGTTTTCCGATCGACGCGGGCCGCGCGCGATCATCACCGTGTCGATTGGGCTCGTGGCGGTTTCGTTCGTTGTGTTTGGGTTGTCGGCGGCCAGTATCGCGGGGTTGGTGGTCGGTGTGATCGTTCTCGATGTCGGGGTGCAGGCTGCGCAGATTTCGAATCAGTCACGGATCTATGCGCTCAAGCCTGATGCGCGTAGTCGGGTCAATACCGTTTATATGGTGGCTTATTTTATTGGTGGTGCGGTTGGGTCTGGGGTCGGGGCGGTGGTTTGGGCGGGTTTTGGGTGGGGTGGGGTTTGTGTGGCGGGGGTTGGGTTTGCCGGGCTGGCGGCCTGGAATCATTTGAGGCTTTCCGGCAAGGGGTGATTGGTTCTGGTTTTGTTGCCTGCTTGGGCGGTTGTTTGGATGCTGTTTTTTTTGGGGTGTTGGGATTTCCTTGATTTGTTAGTGGTCTATTGGCGTTGCCCCTGTGCGGGGCAATGCTCTCAACTTAAGCCCCGCTGCATCAAGCGAGTTTGTACGCGAGATGGAAGTGGGGCTTGGCTTTTCTGGGTGGTCTTGGATAGGAGCGTGAGGGCTGTATCCGGCATCGGGTCTGGTGGATCATTTCCAGCACACCGGCGAGGCCGTCCAGACAGCGCTGGATGCGCAGAAGACACGCGCCGAGGATGGGCTTGAGTGCGCCCAGTGCATACACCCGGTTAGGACGGCTGGCATGTCTGTCGTCGTGCGGCGCATCGAGATCGCTGAGCAGTGTGCACAGGTTGTCGGCGAGGATTTTTGCGCCGAAGTCCTGCTGTAACGCCAGGTAATCGAGGCCTGTGACGGCTTCCAGCCGCAGCCGGTGCTTGAGTCGTTTGAATGCTTCCTCGACCCGCCAGCGCTGGTGATAGAGCGCGCCGAACGATGCCGCCGGATAACGCCCGCCATCGAGCAGCGAGGTCATCAGCACACGCACGCGACCGCCCGGCGTGACGTCGCGGATCAGGCGCACAGTCGTGGGCGTACGCGCCAGTTCATAGGCGCGGGCATCCGGTTCGCTGGGCGCTTCCAGTGTCACCACATGCTCGGCTTTACCGCTGCGGGTAAAGGCGCTGACGCATTTCCAGTTACGCGCATCGACGCGCATGCAGAACGGGATTTCGCGCTGTGCGAGCGCCGCCACCATCGCGTTGCCGATATAGCCGCGATCGAGCAGCAGCAGGTCGGTATGCGGTTGCAGTACATCGAGGGCTTCGAACAGCATCTGCCGCTCGCCGCCGTCGGCGGGATGAAGTGCAGCGTGCAGGGTCAGTTCGGAACCCGGCAGGAACAGCGCAAACGCGTAGTGATCGGCGCGCAGTTCATGGCCGCGACGCGTGCCCACACGCAGGCGGCTACCGTCAGCGGCGACCAGCCTCAGGCCGTGCCAGCGCATCGAATCGATATGGGGTTGGGCCAGCGAGATCAGGCGGGCGCGGGCCAGCTCGAACAGTTCGGCAGACACTCCCCGTCGCGCCTTGCTGAAGGCCTGTGCGCTGACAGCGCGGGTGCGCCCGCCGCTGCTTCCCAGTGCGCCGAATAGCGCGTCAAGTTCGGCCTGCACACTGGCGCACATGCCGGACATCATCAGCGCGGCCATGCGCGGCAAGGTCAGTGTGCGATTGCGGGTAAAGGCAGTGGGAGAACGACGCACGCGATCGGCGAGCGCCGGATCGAGCAGGAAATCGGAGAACTCAGCCAGAAGCCGCGAGGACGCTGGTATTTGAGTTCATATCGTTGATTTATCAGTGAGTTATGCGATGAAGTTTACAGGGGCAATGCCTCGTTTACAAGCTCTTTGAGGCTTAAGTTGAGAGCATTGCTGTGCGGGGCGGCACCTACTTTTCTTTGCCGGCCGCAAAGAAAAGTAGGCAAAAGAAAGCGGCTCACACCGCTAGCTTTCAAGCGGGTCCCCTGGCTTGGAGGAGGTAGTGGTGCATCTGGAATCCGTGTTCTCGCACACTCCGCGTTCGTGACACAGCAGTCATTCTTCCGGCGGCGCTGCGCGCGCCGTCGCGGTGCTTCGTCGGGGCGAGCCGTTGGGGGTTCGATTTGGTGGGAGCGAAACATGTTAATCGGAAACTATCCGTGTATTCGCCCCCGGCGCGCCTGGAGCATTGAAGCCATGAATGCCGCCGCCGCGCCCGCACGCTATTCAACGCGACGTCACCCTGCCCCGTTCGCTCACCACCTCGCCGCGCTGCAAGACATACGAGAGACGCTCGCCTTGTCCCGTGAGCACGCCGATATCCTTGAGCGGGTCGCCGTCCACAACCA
Organism: Paraburkholderia terricola; assembly: GCF_003330825.1. Classification (NCBI taxonomy): domain Bacteria; kingdom Pseudomonadati; phylum Pseudomonadota; class Betaproteobacteria; order Burkholderiales; family Burkholderiaceae; genus Paraburkholderia; species Paraburkholderia terricola. The sequence goes on along the minus strand of NZ_CP024941.1, from coordinate 1,265,434 downwards.
GCACGTCGGCAATCGCGCCGGCTTTCACGACACCGAGCTGGCCGCTCGGATCGACGATCTCCGCGGCGATCGTGGTGGCCGAGCGCAACGCTTCCAGATTGCCGAGCACCTCCGCGCGAATCCGCAGTTCGTCGCTTTGGAACATATGCATCTCGCCGAGCAGGTCCGAACCGAAACCCATCGGCACGCCGGCCTTCGCATAGATCTGCAAGGAGTCGCGCCCCGCTTGCCGCACGGTTTCGACCTTGGCGATGGAGTCGGCGGGCAAGCCATAGTCGGCGCCATGTTTGGCCAATGCGTCGTACGTGACCAGCGTGGGCACCACGAACGCGCCGTGCTCGCGCATCAGTCGAGCGGCGGCTTCGTCGACCAGGTTGCCGTGTTCGATCGTGCGCACGCCGCAGCGAATCGCCCGCGAAATCGCGCGGCCGGTGTACGCATGCGCCATCACGTAAGTATTCGCCGCTTGCGCTTCGGCGACGATCGCGCGGATTTCGTCCTCGGAATACTGGGTGTTGCCGATCGGATCGGTGGGCGAAGCGACGCCGCCCGATGCCATGATCTTGATCTGCGTCGCGCCCTTCTGAATCTCCTCGCGCACGGCGAGCCGCACCGCATCCACACCGTCGACCACGCGCGCGATCGCCCCGGCGCGAAAGCAACATGAGCAGGGTTCGAGCATGTCGCCGCGTGCGCGAAAATCGCCGTGGCCGCCGGTTTGCGACAGCGCCTTGCCCGACGGAAAAATGCGCGGCCCCGGAATCAGGCCGCTTTCCAGCGCTTGCGTCAAACCCCAATCCGCGCCGCCCGCATCGCGCACGCTCGTAAAGCCGCGGGCGAGCATCGCCTTCAGAATCGGCAGCGCGCGAATCGCGGCGAGGATGTTCGGTTGCGTTGCATTCGTGCCGAGATTCGCGCGCGAAGCCAATACGTGTACGTGACAATCGATCAATCCTGGCATCACCGTCTTGCCGCGCGCGTCGATCACGCGCGCGTTCGGCAGATCGACAGGGCGATCGGTGACTTCGACGATGTGGCCGCTTTCGATCACCACATGATGATGCTCGAGCCATGCGCCCTGGACCAGATCGAGTACATTGCCGCCGCTGATTACCGTCATGCTCATTGCTATCTTCCTGACTTGATGAGGGAATCCGTCCGGCCTCTTTCAGTCCAGGCCGGACACGCCGCTTCAGGCGCGGCCGTGGCGCTTGTCGTCCATGCCGCGCACGAAGAACGTGCCGGTCAGGCTGATGGCCGCCGCGATCATCACGTAGATCGCGGGCGCCATGTTGCTGCCGGTCGAGGCGATCAGCCACGTGATGAAGAACGGCGCGAAGCCGCCGAAAATCGTCACCGCGAAGTTGTAGGCGACGGAGAGCCCCGTGGACAACACCTTGGTCGGAAACAGTTCGGAGAACGCCGCGAGAATCGGTCCTGTGTAAGCGGCGATCAGCAAGCCGAACACGCCCTGAAACACCAGCAGCGAAGCGAGGCCGGGCGCGCTGTTGATGTACGCGAACATCGGCCATGCGAGCAGCAGGATGGATACGGCGGCGCCCGAGAGAAAAACGCGGCGGCCGAAGCGGTCGGCCAGTTTGCCGACAACCGGCGAGAAACACATGATCATCAGGCCGCCGAACATGCCGGCGGAAAAACCGGTGGATTGCGGCAGGTGCAACGTCCGCACCGAATACGTCGGCATGTAGAACAGCAGCACATAGGTGCACACGGTCCACAGAATCACCATCGAAAAGCTCGCGAAGGTTTCGCGCGGAAAGCGGCGAAATACTTCCGCGAGCGGTGAATCGCTTTTGGCTTCTTCGGCGACCGCGCTGAATGCCGGCGTTTCATCCATGCGGCTGCGAATGAAATAGCCGACGGGGCCGATCAGAATGCCGATCAAAAACGGCATTCTCCAGCCCCACGAGTGCAGCGCATCGGCGCTCAGACTGGAGGTCACGAAGGTGCCGACCGCGGCGCCCAGCAGCACGGCGAAACCGATGCTCGACTGAATCCAGCTCGAATAGAAAGCACGCTTGTGCGCCGGCGCGTACTCGGTGAGAAAGGCGGTGGCGCTGCCCATTTCGCCGCCCGCCGAGAAGCCCTGTAGCAGCCGCGCGATTACGATGAGGACCGGCGCCCACACGCCGATCTTTTCGTAGGTCGGCGCGATGCCGATGAGCGCGGTGCCGCCCGCCATCAACAGAATGGTGAGCGAGAGCGCGGCCTTTCTTCCGGCTTTATCGGCGTACACGCCGAGCACGATACCGCCCACCGGTCGCATGAAAAAACCCACGCCGAAGGTGGCGACGGCAAGCAGCAGCGAGCTCAGTTCATTGCCGGTCGGGAAGAACAGCCTGGCGATGATGACCGCGAAAAAACTGTACACCGTGAAGTCGAACCACTCCAGCCCGTTGCCGAGCACGGTGGCGATAATGGCGCGGCGCCGCTGCTGCGCGAGCGCGTCAACGGGTAATGCGACGTTGGATGAAAGCGTTCCTTGCATGGTCTCTGTCCTCATGTGGCTGCCTGTCGGGCGGTGATGCCGGCAACGCGCCACGGCGTGACCGAACGGCGCTTTCGCATGCATTACGCCGATCGTAGAGAGACCTGATTTGTTTTCGAAACGAAAGATTCGCATGCATGCATGCGTGTAGCGCATGCGAAGCGGGTTCAGGCCGCGGCCCTGCCCTTCTGCTCCTCGGCCTGTTCGAACAACCAGCGCGTAAACCGGCGCGCCGCCTGGTTCTGCGAGCGGTCGTTCGGCGACACCACGTAGTAGGCGCCGCCGTGGCTCGCCGAAGCATGCGTCGCGCGCACCAATAGTCCTTCATCCAGACAGGCGTCGATCATATGACGCCAGCCGAGCACGACGCCTTGACCGAGAATCGCCATCTGCACGAGCTGCGGATAGTGGTTGACGACGACTGCCCGCGGTGAAGCGGGCATCTGCACGTCGTTGAGGCGAAACCATTCGGACCACGCCATCCATTGCCGCTGACCGTCCTCCTGCATCAGCAGCGTTTCGCGCGCGAGGTCGGCGGGTTGCAGCACGCGGCCGGCGAGATAGCCGGGCGAACAGACCGGATACACCTCTTCGTCGAAAATCCGGCGTGCGGTGAAGTGCGGTTCGGCGCGCTGGCGAATGTAGTACAGGCCCACATCGAACTCGGCGGGCGACAGCGACGCGAGCCCGTCGCGCACGATCATTCTGATCTTGACGTTCGGATGAGCGGCGCGAAACGCGCCCAGTCGCGGCGTGAGCCACAACACGGCGACCCCGGATGAACATGCGATCGTCAATTCCTGATCGCCGTAGCGCTTCATGACGTCGAGCGTGGCTTCGGAGCAGGTGGCGAGCAACCACTGCACGTGCTTCGCATAGCCCTCGCCGGCGATCGTCAGACGTAACGAGCGATGCTCGCGCACGAACAGCGAGCGGCCGAGAAAGTCTTCCAGTTGCGCGATCTGCCGGCTGATCGCGCTTTGCGTCAGATGCAGTTCGGCGGCGGCTTTGGTGAAACTGGCATGCCGTACCGCAGATTCGAACGCGACGAGGCATTGGAGCGGAGGTAAAGGGGTAATGCGCATGATGACCACACCCGAGTGACGATCGCACCATCATAGCGGGTCGAAACATGCGTCAAATCATGAGTTCGGGGAAGAGTCTCACTCCCAACATCCGTTTTGCAAGGCTTGTCACTCGCTACGTGGAACCGCCGATTTCTTCAAACGCTGCACGGCTTCGTCGACGTCGGAATCGCTGTCGGTGTCGTAATCGATCGTGATCTTGCCTTCGCGCGTTCTCGTCACCCGAGTTCCAATCGCGCGCTCGACGTTGCGTTCGATGACCCCTGGGGTGTCGATCCGCGCCTGCGCCGCGCGTGAAAGCCAGAACGGCCCGCGGTGCCGGGTATCGTCGAAGCCGAGGTCTTCCGCGCACGTGCCGCACGGCCGCATCGTGCCGCCAAGCAGTTGGGGATCGACGGCCGCACTGAAATTGTCCTGCACGTGGTGCTTGATCCGGCGCTCCGCGTGCAGATCGACGGTCTCGCCGCGATGGGTGAACTTTCGATCGGACACCTGGAGCCCGCCGTTCGACATCATCTTGTCCAGCACCTCTCCCGGCGTGCCGGGCAGCGTGTTCGCGGAACCGATGCGAAGCGCCGCACGCAACTTTTCCACATGCCGCCGCTCCCTGCCGGCAAGCGGCGTATCGCTTCGGGCCAACGCTTCGGCCATTTCGCTCAAATTGCCGCGCCCGAGTTGGTTCGCCAATTCTGTGTTCATCACGTTCAGGTTGGAGGAGACCACGAGTGTTTTTGCCGGCGCGTGGTAGTACGACTGAATCTCTTTCGAGTCCGGAAATCTGGCCTTCAGAAGCGTCGATTGCCAGCGCAGCATTTGCCTTGCTCTGTCCGCTTCGTAGGAGCGCGGCTCGCTAATCTGCTCGGGATTATTCGCAAAGACCTTTTCGAGCCGGTTCGCTCGCCTCGCCTCCGAGTCCTCGCTCGTGGACCGGACGATCAAGACCTTGGCCGGCATCTTTCCCCGGGGCGGCAATGTCATCGTCTTCATGGCGGACTCCGCCACGACGCTTACCGGCTCGCCGAGCGAAGCCGCGTGTAAGCGGTCGAGCTGTTTCTCGATGCCCGCCCTCAGGTATCCCTCGAAGTGCGTCAGCAACGCATGGACCGCCGCGCGTTCGCGCACGATTCCGCCTTCGCCGATCACCGCCGTGAACGTTTCGGGATGCAGGTTCGACTCGATCGCCGCGTCCCGGGGCGACATGGTCGGGTTGCCTCGCAGCGCGTTCATTGCCGCAACGATGCGGTCCAGATCGTCGCGCAAGACTGCCAGGAACTGCTCGGCGTCGACGAGCGGCAGCGGCAGCGCGCCGGCCTGCGTATGCAAACCGCGCGCGGCGAGCGCGGCGGCGAGCGCTTCGCGGTTCTGCCCATAGCCGGGTAAGCGCTGAACCGCGCCGACATCGCGAAGGCTGCCGTCGGCGGGCACGATATGCAGCGCCAGGCACGACGCGCCGACGCCGACGGCAGGGCCGATCTTCCATAGCTGCACCTTGCCCTCCGCGGGAATGGCGCGCAGCGCATCGGCGAGCAGCGCCGCCGTCATTTGCTGTATGGCGCCCTCGCCGGAGACAGGCAGGCTGTCCGCCGTCTGCACGTCGCCCAGATCCCTGAAGAGCTGTTGCAAGTCGTTCTGCACGTCGGCATAGCCGGCAAGGCGCGCCACCGCGGCAGCCGGCTTTTTCAACGCGCCGTCCACCACCGACAGCCAGCCCGCGATCGTGCTTTCCTTATGGCCGGTTCTCCGCGCGACGGTGCCGAGCGCGCCGGCGTTCTGGCCGCGCGTCGCGCCTCGCCTCACCCCGAGATCGACCAGCGTCTGGAGCATCGCTTTCAGCGCGTGCGCGTCCATTGCCCGCCGCCCGGCGCACGGCTGCGGCAGATCCTTCGTCGTGAAGCCGAGCGAGCGCGCGAGGACGTTGAGCCTGTCGCGAAACAACGGATAGTCCGGCATCTTGGCGAGGCGGTCCGGCAAGTTCCGGTACTGCCAAAAATTCGGATTCCGCCAGGACGTGACCGTTCCTTTTGGAAATGAATGCGCGTCGAGCGTGTCCTTGAGCGCGGCGCCTCTAGCCCGGTCCGACAGAATCGTGTAGACCATTGCCGCGGTCGCGCTTTGCCGCGATCGGCCAGCGCGTGCGGCGACGGCAGCGGCGTCCTGATGGTTTGCCGCCGGCATCGCACTCGCTAGCGCGACGTCCAGGGACGATGCAGCGGCTTGTTCACTTGTTCCACGAGGCAACGGCGTGGCCGGCAGATCCGCCCAACGCCAGTTCGCACCCCCGCGGCCCGCCTCGGCGCCCTCACCCGTTCGCGTTCGTTTGCCCGTGCGTTGCCACCCCGGCGACGGTTCATTCAACGCAGCGGACGACGGCGACGAATCGGGCGGCCTGCTCGCCGCGGCACGGCCACCGGCTTGCGACGACGACCCCTGCGCGAGCGATCGAGCGCGCCGCGCAGGCAGTGGGGCGAGCAATGGCGTACGCGCCGGCGCGGCACGCCGCACCCTGCCGGACGAAGCGATCTGGTCCGGCCGCTCGTCGCTGGTCGTTGCGGCGGCTTTATTTGCGGGGGTGTTTCCGATACGCATGCCGAGACTCCGGAAAAACGGCCTCGGATAATGATTCATGAGCCGTGCCGGTCTATCTTCCGGGCCGCTGATCGGGTGGGTTTGCGCGGCGGCGAATTTTCAGCGCCGCCGGCGAACCACGGCGTGCCTGCTCGCAATCCTGATGGCGACGCGCGCGCCGCCCATCACGCGATTTCACGGCGCGAGCAACCCAAGCACGACACGCGCGCCCATGCCCACGGCAACCACGACCGGTGGCCGGAACGTGTCGACGCCGCCCCGGTCGACGAGACGCGGCTGCGTGATATTCGCGGGCGTTGTCGTGGCGCCCCGAAGCGGCGCGTTGAGCCACGGAATCAGCCGATTCTGGCGGACCGTCGCGCCCAGTCCCCGGTTGGCGCGAAACAGATCGATATAGCTCTGGCGGTAACCGCTCGCGAACAGCAGATCGGCCACCGCCTTCGACAGATCCGCCGCGCCGGCCGCGTAATGGCCGGAGGCGAACGCATGCGGAACGGCGGCAAGGTCGGCCAGCATGAACGGGCCCGCGCCGATCACCGCCGCCGCCCTCATGGCCTGCTCCTGCACGCGCATCACCGGCGAAGGCTTGCGAATCCGGCTGCCGTCGGGCAGCGTCGATGGATAAATCACCGCCTCACGATCGCCGAGGCCCTGCAACCACTGCACGAGCGCGGAACGGTCCGCGTTGCCGCGATAGAAGCCGCGCATGCGCGCGCCCTCCGCCTGGACTTCGTGATCGCGATCGAGCCGCGCGCCGCGCGCGCCGAGCAGGTGCGCGGCCAGCGCGCTGCCGTTGTTGCCCCAGTGCACGGGAATGAAAGCCGCGGTCGCGAGATTCGAAAACGTCCGGCTCGCGTTCGACACGTTCAGAAGGCCGGCTTGCGGATCGAGCCAGATATTGGCGAAGACGCGCGGCCCAGCGGCATCGTTGATGCCGTAACTGGCGAGTCGCAGCACTTCGAGCGCGCGGCCGAGCGGACTCGTCAGCGCGAGCATCTGGTCCGACGCGCTTTCCAGTCGCCGGAACGCCTCGCCGTCCTCGGGATTGACGCGCAGCAGCTCGCTCGCAAAAGCGAGTTCGTCGCGCGCGCTTCGCGTCAGGCCGCGGCTGACGCCGCGCCACCCGCTGACCTGCCGCTGCACGACGTCGAGCGCCGCTCCGGTGGGCTCTTCGCTCGCGCGTTGCACGCGCACGGCGAGGCGGCTTTGCGCAATATCCGTCGCGCCGCCGACGGCTGCCCGATAGCCGAACATCGCGAGCGCCGCCTTGATCAGCACCGCCTGGCTCGCGAGGTAGCCGCCGTCCATGACGCCCCAGCGCAGGCTCGCGTACGTGCCGGTCGCGCCCGCGACGATCACGCCCGCGCTCTTGTACGCCGCGCGCCGGAGCTCTTTGCCGCTCATGCCGGTCAGCGTCGGGGTGCCGTGGATTTCGCCGGGCTGCACGTCATAGCGCGCGTCGCGATTGACGGCGGTCTCATGAAACAGGCCGCCCTGAGGATTGATCACGGGGACGCCGCCCGACAGCATCTCCGTTGGAATGTGGCCGTTGCCGATGGCGGCGCGAAGCATGCGGGCAGGCGCGACGATGCGATATAGCACGGGCAGGCCGGGCGCGTTCCCGTCATCGGCGCGTCGGGCGAATTCTTCGTTGAAAAGCCGGGTGGCTTCGCCGCGCGCGCCCGTGATATCCGCCCAGATGCGCGTGTTGCCGGCAAGGCTCAAGCCCGCGCCGTGCGGGCCCAGGCTTTGCTGAAGCGGCACATCCGACGAAGCGAACGCGACCACGTCACGCCGCGGTCCGCTCCAGAAGCCGCCGTCGTCGCTGCGCACAAGGCGTATGCGCTCACGCAGCGGCGTGCGCGGCGGCACGTAGCGCGGGCCGGCCTGGGTCAGGAAAAACCATTGCGCCTCCTCCACTTCGGTAATCCGATGCGGGCGCCTGCCGGTGCCGCCGCGCGCGAGCCGCAGCGCGCGATCCATCAGATCCTCCAGTTCCTCGGCCGTTGCCGGCCCGCTCGGCTCGGGCCGCGTCAGGTCGGCCGCCGCAGGGACGGTTTCGACGAGCCCGCGCTCGCCGCCCGCCACGGCGATCTCGGTGACCGGTGCGGACTCGCTGCCGGCGTTCGCACTGCGCGCGGCATCGGCGGCCGCCTGAGCGGCGGGCTGCGAGCGCACGAACAGTTCACGCAGACTCGCGTCCTGCGCCGCGGACAGCCCCTCGGGAAGACGCAGCAACTCGCGGCTGCGCGCATTGCCAAAGAACCCGTCGTGGCCGGGAGGCTGGCTCGCGTAATGCGTCTGCAGCGCGGCGCGGCGCAGGGCGAACTCATCGGCGATTTCATCGGTTTCGAGCGGCACCTGGATCGTGTTCGCCGGATCGAGCGGGACCATGTCTCTGAGCGCGTACCAACCCTCCTCCACTGCTTCGACGACGGGTGGCGCGTTGCCGCCATGCGTCGCGGCGAATGCGCGCGCGGCCTCGTGAGCGATCCGGCTGGCCTTGTCGTGCGCGGGATGGATGCGTGGATCGGTCGAGGTCGTCAGGATCGCCGCATATTCGTGGTTCGCCAGTTTCTCCTCGAGCAGCTCGTTGATTTTCCGGCGATCCCACGAGGCCTTGATTCCGTAATCGACCGTGTTGCGTGCGACGCGAAACGGGTTGAAATCGGGGTTGTCCATCACCGTGACAGTCAGGTTGGTGCTATTGCCGCCCAGTTCTTTCCAGAAACCCACCGTCTCTTTCACGCGGATGCGTCCATAGGCTTGCGGATCGGTTTCCTCCTTCCCGGTCGCGTCGTATTTCGGCTCGGGAATGCCCTTGCTCGACAGGCTGAACATGGTGCCGCCGTTGCCCTTCGTCAGATACACGACGTCGACGTGAATGCCCTGCGCCAGCAGCCGTCTGAGCGAGCCGGAAAACAGCGACTCGTCATCGGGATGCGCGAGGACGACCAGCACCCGCTTCGGGTCCGGGCGTTCTTCCGGTAATGGCAGGCGCGCACTCTCCGCGGTTGCGGCAGGGTGGACAGCCGCCGCTTGCGCGCCGGCTTGCGCGCGATGAGGCAATACATTCGGGAGAGCCGCCGGTCGCGATGCGCGGGGCGGCGGCGCATCGCTGTCGTTGTTGTTGCTGTTTTGCCGGAAGCGCACGGTCGCGGAACGTTGCGCGCGCGCGTCGGAAAAATACGGCGCGAGAAACTCGTGCGCGGCGCGGGCCGGGCGTGGAATGGGCACAGCGGGCGGATCGAAAGAAGAAGAAGAAGAAGAAGAAGCGAAAGGTTCCGTGCCGGCGGGAACGGACGGTTGAGCGTCGGGGCCGCGAACAGTCGACATATCGGTCCTCGCAAGGTTCGCGGACGACGCCTGTCGAAGCCGCGCGGCAGGCTCGCACGGCGTGGATGTCGCCCGCCGCATGAACGGGATTCAGCGTGTTGCCCTGGTTCCGTCTCCACCATTGCGCTCGGGGCTGTCGTGGCTGCCCTGAATTCGCGCGGTCCGCGCAACACTCGATGCTTCGAGCGTATCGAGTGGATGGCGCGGTACCGCGTTGCGACCGAAGGCATCGATGTGCATGCGAACGTCGCCAGAATTCAGAGCAACGCCCAATCCGCCGTGTCAGCTCGATCCGCGTTTTAGCCGGCTCAATCGCTCTCGTAACGTCGGAACAGGCGTGATCGCGGATGGACGCGGCGCATGCGCTGAAGAGGGGGCAGCCTTAGCCGGCTTGACGTCGGGTTTTGCGCCTGAATTCGCCGAATCGTTATCGGGCAGTGCGTCGAGTTGCGGCGATGCGCTTCGCGCGGTAGGCGTCACCTGCCCGCCCGCGGTGCCGGAATCCCCGTCTCTTTTCTTCGCATCCTTCGCGACTGCGTCAACGTATTGCATCGCGGGCAGCATGCTCGTCAGTTTGTGCGGTATCCAACTCATCTCGTGACCTCTCCTGTTTTCGTATCGGGACGCCTATGGAACCCGAAAACGGGAACCGCGGCTGACGCTGAACGAAGACGTCGTCGATCGAACGAAGAACAGGCGAGGCCCGACGTCGCAATGGGAGACACCGCGCTCGCAAGGGCACCGGGGACGATTCATGGGCCGTGCCGGCCTATCTTCCCGTCCGCTGATGGGACGGGTTTGCGCGGCGGCGAATTCTCAGCGCCGCCAGCGAACCACGGCGTGCTTGCAATGCGTTCTCTTACACCAACGCCTTGCCGGATTCCGCGTCAGCCGCCGAGTTCTTTCGCTGAAAAAAAGCGGGGATTTTATGACCCAATGCGATGCACGGCTTCTCAAGCAAAAACCACGATAGAACCGCAAGAAGAAGCGCACATGCAAACGTCATCGCCTGATTGCCATGTATTCCCGACTTCGGAAATAGATTGGCGAAAGTATTCTGGATCGGCCATCCGAATACGTAGACGCCGTATGAGAAATCACCAGGCAGCCGAATCGCTTTCACGACGCGAAGCGACATGACCCATAGGGCTGTCATGAGAAAGGCGAGGCAGAACGCGTATTCGAACGCGGGACCATGTCTCACCGCGAACGCGATGAGCGCGACGCCGATGCAAAGCCGCCCGTCTATCCGCACGCGATCCTTGTAGAGTGCGAGCAGCGCGCCAAATGCAAAAAATGCCGGGAGGCGTCCACCCGCATTGACGTTGGACAAACCTATCGCGGTGATGCTTTCCGGCCGGATCAGGCAGACGGCGATCACCGTCACAAGCACTGAGGCAGCTATCGGCTTGTAGCGAAACAGTCCGCACATGCCGGCGCCGAGCAGTAGCGCGTAAAGCATCAGTTCGTATTTGATGGTCCAGATCGAACCGTTTGCATGCGGATATAACGCGTGATCGAACACGCCCGGCAACAGGTATTCGTTGTAGGGATGCAAGAGCACATGGACGAGTTCGGCCCGGTGATGGAAGTAATCCGAAGTCGACAGCGACGTGAGCGCCGGCCCCATCACGACGATCGTCGCCACGGACGCGACGATCAACAGCGGGAAAATACGGAAAACGCGGGCCGAGGCGAAACGAATTGCACTCGGCTTTGAAAGCCAGCTATTGGTAACGAGGATGCCGCTCAGAAAGAAAAAGAACTTGACCGCAAGCGAGCCGGAATAATCGAAGTCCAGCAGATTTTGAATGGGATCGTCGACGCCCGGGACGGGAACCAGCCTGTATCCGTGGCCCCAGATGACGGCGGCCGCGGCGATCAATCGAAGCAGGTCGGCGTTGTTATTGCCACGGCGAAGCAATTGGTCAAGCGTCATGATCCGTATCTTCCCGGTTGCCGACCGCACGTTAGCGCGTTGAAAAGAAAAACGGGCCAGGAGGCCCGTTTTCATTGATGTGATGTCCTGGCGGAGAGACGGGGATTCGAACCCCGGATAGGCTATTAACCTATACACGCTTTCCAGGCGTGCGACTTAAACCGCTCATCCATCTCTCCGGCGGGGAGCCGAATTATAGCAAACTTCACGCCCCGCGCCACTCCTCTCCGGAAAGCCGGTCAGGGATGCCGGATGTAATCCACCAGCGCCCGCGTATACGCATCCGGTTTCCGATCCACCAGACTCACGCCGATCGCCACCAGAAAGCCAGCCGGCACACCGAACACGCCCGAACTGATCGGCTCGATGCCGAACCATCGCGCGCCCGCGAAACCCGTCAACTGCGTGAAGAACGGGTACGTCGAGACGATGTAATAGATGCACACCACCAGCCCCGCCACCATGCCCGCCACCGCGCCAAGCCGCGTGGTGCGCTTCCAGAAGACCCCCAGCACCAGCACCGGAAAGAGGCTCGAGGCCGCCAGCGAAAACGCCGCGCCCACCAGAAACAGAATGTTCCCCGTATTGAGCGACGCCACATACGACGCGAACAGTGCCACCCCCAACAGCAGAATCTTTGAAATCGTCACGCGCCGTTGACTCGATGCGCCAGGATCGACCATGTGGTAATACACGTCGTGCGATAGCGCATTGGCGATCGTCAGCAGCAAGCCGTCCGCGGTCGAGAGCGCCGCGGCCAGCGCTCCCGCGGCGATCAGCCCGGACATCACATACGGCAGCCCCGCGATTTCAGGCGCGGCGAGCACGACCATATCCGGCTGCATCTGAATCTCGCTCCAGCGCACGATGCCGTCGCCGTTCGTATCGGCGAGACTGATCAGGCTCGGCTCGACCTTGCGCCATTGCGTGACCCACTGCGGCAGATCGGCAAAGTGATGGCCGACCAGGTCGGTCAATATCTCGTACTTGATCAGCACGGCCAGCACGGGCACGGTCAGATAAAACAGCGCGACGAAGAACAGCGTCCAGCCGACCGAGCGTCGCGCGGACGCCACCGAGGTCGTCGTGTTGTAGCGCGTGAGGATATGCGGCAAGCTCGCCGTGCCGAGCGACAGGCACAGCAGCAGCGAAAGAAAATTGCGCTCGTGCGTGCGCCGCTCGTCGGCGCTCGCGCTGGGAAACGGTTCATGCATCGGCACCGGCGCGGCCGCGCGCATCAGCATTTCGTCGCGGCGCTGACTCCACACGACCTGCGCGGCGGCGGCATCGCGGGGAAAACGTTCGAGCGCCCTTTCGCGCTCCTTGATCTCGCGCAGCGGACCGTTGCGGCGGCGCAAGTCCGCGACTTCCTGCACGAGACGCTGCTTCTCGTCGACGAACGATTGCGGCAAGGTATCGAGCCGCACCTGCATCAGCGCGGCGCGCCGCCGGTAATCGTCGCGTACGGTCTGTTCGAGCGGCGCGTCGCGCACCTGTTTCTCGAGACCTTCCACGCGCTGCATCAAGTGTCCGTAGTTGAATTGCGGGAACCAGCCGAGGCCCTCCTTGTGCGCGATCATCGACACGGGAATCAGGATCGCCGCGATCAGGATGATGTATTGTGCGACCTGGGTCCACGTCACCGCCCGCATGCCGCCGAGAAACGAGCACACCAGAATGCCGGCGAGTCCACAGAAAATGCCGACTGTGAAATCCACGCCGATAAAGCGCGTCGCGATCAATCCGACGCCCTGGAGCTGCGCGACCAGATAGACGAACGAGCACAGGATCGCCGCCAACGCGGCGAGGCCGCGCACCGCGTTGCTCGAAAAGCGCGTGCCGAGGAAATCGGGAATCGTGTAGCGCGCGAGCTTGCGCACGTACGGCGCGAGCAGGAACGCGACGAGGCAATAGCCGCCGGTCCAGCCCATCACATACGCGAGACCGTCGTAGCCGGTCGCATAGATCGAACCGGCGAGACCGATGAACGAGGCGGCCGAGAGCCAGTCGGCGGCCGTCGCCATGCCGTTGAAGGCGGACGGCACGCGCCGCCCCGCGACGTAGTATTCGACGAGGTCGGACGTGCGCGACAGCAAGCCGATCACCGCGTACACCGCGATCGGCACGAACAGGAACACATAGCCGATCCACACGCCGGGGCCGGTGCTGCGCTCGATGCGCCACATCACATAGATGAATAGCAGGAAGCCGAGCGTATAGAACGCGTAGGAGCGGATCAGCCGGTTCGCGAGCTTCATCGGCTCGGTATCCGGGCGTCGGCGCCGGGACGAACGTCGGCATCGGCGCTGGCACGAACATCCGCGTCGAATGCGCGTTGCAGACGGCGGTCGGCACGCTGCATCAGCACGATATACACGCCGATGAGCGCCAGGTAGATCAGAATCGCCCCTTGCGCGCCGAAGTAAAAAGGCAGCCTGAAGCCATCGACGCGCAGATGCGCCAACGCCGGCGCAACCAGCGGCAACACGAACGACACCGTGAAGCCCAGCGTCATCAATGTCGCAATCAACGCGAGATTGAAGCGCCAATAGCTTTGATGCGCGCGCGCCATCACCGCCGAGACCGTGGGCGGTTCGGGCGCGGGATTCAGCGGAACATGAGAGGAGTGGTGCGGCGCGGCCATGCGCCTATGTATCAAAAAGCCACCGGGCAGGCAATCGGGATTGTCCGCGCGGTGGCTTTAACGGCCTGATTCAAGCGGTCGGCGCCTGGGGCAAGAGCAAGGGCGCTTAGTCCTGTACGCCCTCGCCCGAAGCCCCGGCAAACCCAAGCTCAGAGCGACTCGCCGAGCTGATCGAGAATCGCCGGGTTCTCCAGCGTGGACACATCCTGGGTGATGGCCTCGCCTTTCGCAAGCGAGCGCAGCAGGCGGCGCATGATCTTGCCCGAACGCGTCTTCGGCAGATTCTCGCCGAAGCGGATGTCCTTGGGCTTGGCGATCGGACCGATCTCCTTGCCGACCCAGTTGCGCAGTTCGTTGGCGAGCTTCACCGCTTCCTCGCCTTCCGGACGTGCGCGCTTGAGCACGACGAATGCGCACACGGCTTCGCCGGTCGTCGCATCGGGACGGCCCACCACGGCCGCTTCAGCCACCAGCGGATTGGACACCAGCGCCGATTCGATCTCCATCGTGCCGAGACGGTGGCCCGACACGTTGAGCACGTCGTCGATGCGGCCCATGATCGTGAAGTAGCCGGTTTCCTTGTCGCGCACCGCGCCGTCGCCGGCGAGATACAGCGTGCCGCCCAGTTCCTCGGGGAAGTAGCTCTTCTTGTAGCGGTCCGGATCGCCCCACACGTTGCGCAGCATCGACGGCCACGGACGCTTCACCACCAGAATGCCGCCCTGCCCGTTCGGCACGTCCTGGCCGGTCTCGTCGACGACCGCCGCCATGATGCCCGGCAGCGGCAGCGTGCACGAACCCGGCACGAGCGGCGTGGCGCCCGGCAGCGGCGTGATCATGTGGCCGCCGGTTTCGGTCTGCCACCACGTATCGACGATCGGGCAGCGCCCGCCGCCGACGTTCTCGTGATACCACACCCACGCCTCGGGATTGATCGGCTCGCCGACCGTGCCGATGATGCGCAGCGACGACAGGTCATAGCTCTTCGGATGCACTTTCTCGTCGGCTTCGGCGGCCTTGATCAGCGAGCGGATCGCGGTGGGCGCGGTATAGAACAGCGAGACCTTGTGCCTGGCGATCATGTCCCAGAAGCGGCCGGCGTTCGGATAAGTGGGCACGCCTTCGAACACGACCTGGGTGCCGCCGAGCGTCAACGGACCATACGTGATGTAGCTATGGCCGGTGATCCAGCCGATGTCGGCGGTGCACCAGAACACGTCCGTGGACTTCCAGTCGAAGGTCCACTTCATGGTCTGCGCGGCCCACAGCAGATAGCCGCCGGTGCTGTGCTGCACGCCCTTGGGTTTGCCCGTCGAGCCGGAGGTGTAGAGAATGAAGAGCGGATGCTCGGCGCCGACCCACTCGGGCGGGCATTGATCGGATTCGGCTTGCGCGATCTCGTGCATCCACAAATCGCGGCCTTCGTTCCATGCGATCTTGCCGCCGGTGCGCTTGTACACGATCACGCTCTTGACCGCTTCGCAGCCGCCCATCGCGAGGGCTTCGTCGGCGATGTTCTTGAGCGGCAAGGCTTTGCCGCCGCGCATCTGTTCATCGGACGTGATGAGCGCGACGGCGCCCACGTCGACCAGCCGCTCGTTCAGCGACTTCGACGAGAAGCCGCCGAACACGACCGAGTGCGTGGCGCCGATGCGCGCGCAAGCCTGCATCACGACGATGCCTTCGATCGACATGGGGATGTAGATCACGACACGGTCACCCTTCTTCACGCCGCGCTTTTTCAACGCGTTCGCAAAGCGCGATACGCGTTGCAGCAGTTCCTGATAGGTGATGTTGGTGACGGTGCCGTCGTCGGCTTCGAAAATGATCGCGACGCGCTCACCATTGCCGGCTTCGACGTGACGGTCGAGGCTGTTATACGACGCATTCAGCTGGCCGTCTTCGAACCATGTATAGAACGGCGCGTTCGACTCGTCGAGCACCTTGGTGAAAGGCGTGTTCCAGCTTAGCGTCTCGCGAGCGAGGCGCCCCCAGAAACCTTCGTAATCGCGTTCCGCTTCGGCGGCGAGCGCCCGGTACGCGTCCATGCCGGAGACGGCCGCACCAGCCGCGGCTTCAGCGGAGGGCGGGAAAACACGGCGTTCCTGAAGAACCGATTCAATCGCAGACATCGACAACCCCTTGGTGAAGATGAAACGTAAAACCTGTGCCGGCGCGCCGTTGGCACGCCCTGTCATGTCGACGCCGCGCTCAGGGACCGATGCGCGGCGCGCTGTCTCCAACCCTCGCGCGCCGATCGACGATCGCCGCGCCGCGGTCCGTTGCCGGCATCGTCATTCATGTGGCAACACCACATGAATGCGTGCGACGCGCGTCCCGCTCTCGTGCTCAAACATAAACGCTGCAACTTACCGGCCACTTACGCGAGGCGCGCCGGCTTGCCCGCGAAAACCCTTAGACGGTTCGCACGGCGCATTCAATGCAGCCCAACGGATGCGCAACGCATGCTACGCGTCAGGGCCGCATTCATGCGCTCGAACCCGCAAGGACGAGCACGCCATCACGCTCGCCCGCGCGGCCTCTCACAATCCTAACTGAACTAACCGCTCCGACTCCAGCTTGAATCGCGATTCCTGGCTTCGCATGACCTCGGCGGCAATTCGGAATCGGCAAATAGCGCGTCGAGTTTGTCCGCGTCGCTTTGTTCGCGCCGCCGCGCTTCATGATAGCGATGGCCGTAGTGTGCTGTAGTGTGGCCGCTGTCGCGCATGGCAAAGCTGCGCCAGGTCAAGCGCGATGAATGGCTCGATCTGTTTCCGCAGGCGCGGGCCACTATCCTCGGGTTTACGCTAGCGATGCTGAGCGGCGTGCGGCACGCTAGTAGCGCCGCGAATGCCCGCGGCGATCCGCGGCATCGTTTTCCCCGGCAAGCAGCCCGCGCTCGCGCATGACATCCCGCTCGTCTGCGGTATCGCCGGCATCGGCCTGGCGAGCCTGAATGGCAAGCGGCGCCCCGCCCTCCGCAATGCAGCAAATTCAGCCGACGCTGTACAATAGCGCGCCTGACGCGAGCTTCATCGGCCCGCCGGGGCCGCGCCGCGCCGTCTATCCCTGGTTTGCCTGCCTGATTCGGGCGCGTGGTTCGCGCGACGGGTCGGCGCCCTGGTCCGTGTTCCGTCACCTGCGTTTCATCCGACTCTTGCCTATGTCCGCTTCGCGACCCGACTCCGCCTTTCAGCGCCGCCGCATGGCGCCGCTCCCCGCCGTCATCTTCATGAGCCGCTGGCTGCAGGTGCCGCTCTATCTGGGCCTGATCGTGGCCCAGGGCGTCTACGTCGTGCTCTTTCTGAAGGAAGTCTGGCATCTCGTCTCGGCGTCGTTGACGCTCGACGAAACCAACATCATGCTGGTCGTGCTCGGCCTCATCGACGTGGTGATGATCTCGAACCTGCTGATCATGGTGATCGTCGGCGGGTATGAAACCTTCGTGTCGCGCCTGGGCGTCGAGGGTCATCCCGACGAGCCGGAATGGCTCGATCACGTGAACGCCGGCGTGCTGAAGGTGAAGCTGTCGATGGCGCTGATCAGCATCTCGTCGATCCATCTGTTGAAGACCTTCATCAGCCCCGACCAGAATACGACGCACGCGATCATGTGGCAGGTGATCATTCACGTCGCGTTCCTCGTCTCGGCGCTCGTCATGGCATTCGTCGACCGCCTGACCACGCATACGCATCCCAAGCATTTTCAGGAACCCGTGGCGCTGCACGCCGTGGGTTCGACCGGTTCCACTCCCATGAAAGCGCACGACTGACCGCACTGCCCTGCGAACAGAAAAAAGCGCACCGTCCCCCACTGAGCTAGCCATGACCGTCATCAAACAGGAAGATCTGATTCAGAGCATTGCCGATTCGCTTCAGTACATCAGCTACTACCATCCGCTCGACTACATCCAGGCCTTGGGCCGCGCGTACGAACTCGAGCAGAGCCCGGCCGCGAAAGACGCGATCGCGCAGATTCTCACCAACAGCCGCATGTGCGCGGAAGGCAAGCGCCCGATCTGCCAGGACACCGGCATCGTCACGGTATTCGTGAAGGTCGGCATGGACGTGCGTTGGGACGGCGCGACGATGGGCGTCACCGACATGATCAACGAAGGCGTGCGCCGCGGTTATCTGAACCCGGACAACGTGCTGCGCGCGTCGATCGTCAGTCCGCCGGAAGGCGCGCGTAAGAACACGAAAGACAACACGCCGGCCGTGATCCACTACGAGATCGTGCCGGGCGATAAAGTCGACGTGCAGGTCGCGGCCAAGGGCGGCGGCTCCGAGAACAAGTCGAAGTTCGCGATGCTGAATCCGTCGGACTCGATCGTCGACTGGATCCTCAAGACCGTGCCGACGATGGGCGCGGGCTGGTGCCCGCCGGGCATGCTCGGCATCGGCATCGGCGGCACCGCCGAAAAGGCGATGGTGATGGCGAAGGAATCGCTGACGGATCCGATCGACATTCAGGACGTGATCGCACGCGGCCCGAAAGACTGGATCGAGGAACTGCGCGTGGAACTGCACGAGAAGGTCAACGCGCTCGGCATCGGCGCGCAAGGTCTCGGCGGTCTCGCCACTGTGCTCGACGTGAAGATCATGGCCGCGCCGACGCACGCCGCGTCCAAGCCGATCGCGATCATCCCGAACTGCGCGGCCACGCGTCACGCGCACTTCACGCTCGACGGCTCGGGCGTCGCGAAGCTCGAAGCGCCGTCGCTCGACGCATGGCCGAAAGTGCAGTGGGAACCGAATACGGAAACCAGCAAGCGGGTCGACCTGAACACGCTGACGCCGGAAGAAGTCGCGGGCTGGAAGCCGGGCCAGACGCTGCTGTTGTCGGGCAAGATGCTGACGGGCCGCGACGCGGCGCACAAGCGCATCGCCGACATGCTGGCCAAGGGCGAAAAGCTGCCGGTCGACTTCACCAACCGCGTGATCTACTACGTCGGCCCGGTCGATCCGGTGCGCGACGAAGCAGTCGGCCCGGCGGGTCCGACCACCGCCACGCGCATGGACAAGTTCACCGAGACGATGTTGTCGCAAACCGGCCTGATTTCGATGATCGGCAAGGCGGAGCGCGGCCCGGTCGCCATCGAGGCGATCAAGAAGCACAAGGCCGCGTATCTGATGGCCGTGGGCGGCGCCGCGTATCTCGTGTCGAAGGCGATTCGCAGCGCCAAGGTCCTCGCATTCGAAGACCTCGGCATGGAAGCGATCTACGAATTCGACGTGCAGGACATGCCGGTGACGGTCGCCGTCGATTCGAACGGCACCTCCGTGCACCAGACCGGCCCGAAGGAATGGCAGGCGAAGATCGGCAAGATTCCGGTCGCGACGGTTTGATTCGCCTGTAGCGCCTGTCATGTTTTTGAAAAAGCCGGGGCTCGCAGTCCCGGCTTTTTCATTGCCGCGCGAGGCGGGACGCGTGATGCCGGGGACAATGTCAAAAGATGCTTCTGTTCCCTTGGCTTTTTCAGGCGTGGCGTTTATTGTTGTTGGAAATTCAAAGTCCCCATAAGGAATCACCATGCAAGGCGACAAGAAAGTCATCGAGTATCTGAATGCTCAACTGAAAAACGAGCTCACCGCCATCAATCAGTACTTCCTGCATGCGCGGATGTACAAGCACTGGGGCCTCGATAAGCTCGGCAAGCATGAATACGACGAATCCATCGGTGAAATGAAACACGCCGACTGGCTCATCGAACGTATTTTCATGCTCGACGGCCTGCCGAATCTGCAAGACCTGCACAAGCTGCTGATCGGCGAGGAGACCAAGGAAATCCTCGAATGCGATTTGAAGCTCGAGCAGATTTCACAGTCCACGTGTAAGGAAGCGATCGCCTATTGCGAATCGGTTCGCGATTTCATCTCGCGCGAAATCTTCACCAAGATTCTCGACGACACGGAAGAACATATCGACTGGCTAGAAACGCAACTGGATCTGATCGACAAGGTCGGCATTCAAAACTATCAGCAAACCGGCATGGGTTCGATCGAGTCCTGATCGAACCAAGCTGAACCAGCGCGCGCGTCGGCTCGTGAGACCGTTCATGCGAGTGAACCTGCGCCGCGCGGGCGATATACTTGCGCACTTCCCCGTTCTCTCGAGTCTCACTTGACCGCCGTGCCACGCGTGTCCTCTTCGCCTATGTCCGCGGAATCAACGTCTCCGAATGCTTCGGCTAGCGTTTCCAATGCCGGCTCACACGCGCCGGTCGGCATTTTCGATTCGGGTCTGGGTGGTTTGTCTGTGTTGCGGGCGGTTCGCGCCCAACTGCCCGACGAGGCGATTCTGTATGCCGCCGACTCGCTCTACGCACCCTACGGCGAGCGCGACGACGATTTCATCGCCGACCGTACCCTCGCGATCGGCGAATGGCTCGTCAAGCAAGGCGCGAAAGCCTTGGTGGTTGCCTGTAATACGGCGACCGCGCAGTCGATCGCGCTGGTGCGCGAAAAGCTGCCGATTCCCCTGGTGGGCGTCGAACCGGGCGTCAAGCCGGCCGCGCTGCAGTCCAAAACCCGCGTCGCCGGCGTGCTCGCCACGCAAGTGACATTGCGTAGCGCGCGCTTCCAGGCGCTGCTCGAACGCTACGCTTCCGATTGCCGTTTTCTCTGCCAGCCGGGCCACGGGCTCGTGCAGGCGGTGGAGCGCTGCGATGTCGGGTCCGACGAATTGCGCGCGCTCCTGCGCGGCTACCTGCAGCCCATGCTCGACGCCGGCGCCGATACGCTGGTGCTCGGCTGCACCCACTATCCGTTTCTCGATGCGGCGATCCGCGACATCGTCGGTGACCGGCTGATGCTGATCGACACGAGCGTCGCTATCGCGCGCCAATTGGAACGCGTGCTGGAACAGCATGGCCTGCGCGCTCCGCCGCAAGGCGCTGGATCGGTTCCGCCCCGTTTTTATTCGACCGGCGACGGTACCCATCAACAACAACTCGCCGCCACGCTGCTGCATATCGACACAACGGTCGAACAGGTGTCGATCCCCTCGCCCCGTACGGCAGCGCCAGATTCCCAAGCCGCCTGAACGTCGCTAGTGCGCCGAGGCGCGCCACGCGGCTCACCTCGGCATTTTGAGCGGATTCGGACGTTTTTCCGTCCTTGGACCATTCACGCCGCATAGCGCCCTCCGACGCGAAACCCTTCTAACAATCTGGTTTTGTTACAAAAAAACGCGCAGGGTGCTTGCCAAATGGGCCGAACAAAATGATAATAATTCGCATTAACGTTAGCTATGACGCCCACCATGATTGTCTGTGTCTGCAAGTCTGTTTCTGACCGAACGATCCGTGCTTCGATCGCGGAAGGCGTCGATTCATTCGACGAACTGCAGTTCGAGTTAGGCGTCGCTTCGTGCTGTGGCAAATGCGCCGATTCCGTCCGTGACGTCATGATGCAAAGCGGCGTGTGCGCAAGCCGCTGCGGCGTGGAGCACCATTCGCAGGCGGTCCCGCTGACGTTTTACGAACGCAAGGCGGCCTGAGTCGAGATTGCGAGGCGCGGCCCGAGCCGCGCCTTGCTGCTTCGCCCGTTTCGTTGGTGCTTTTCCCCTTAACCCACTGCCGTCAGCAAGCCAGTATCCGTACCAGCCAGCTACCCCGCTCACCATCAAATGGAGTTCGAGATGGAATTGCTGATTGGTTTCGTGACTACCTTGTTCATTTCGCTGCTGATCTTCCGAACATGACGATGTCTTGTCTGAGGCGCTGTACCGACAGCGCGCCGCCACGCTAACATGCAGGCCTCGCATACCGTTTCAGCCGGCGCCTCGCCGGCATCACCCAACCGAATGAATTCCCGCGTCCTGACCGCGACCGCCATGGTTGCGGCGATTCACGTCGCTCTGCTTGCCGTCGTGCTGACGCTGCGCCATGACCCCGTCGTGCAGCCGCAACTCGAATCGCGCGTCATGACCGCGCAATTGCTGCCACCGGCACCGGTCGCCGCGCCCGTCGCGGTTCAATCGGTGGCCCCGCCGCCGCCCACGCCCACGCCGCCCGTGCGCACGAAGCCGAAGGTCCAGCCGAAACCGACGCCAACGCCCAAGCCGGCGCCTACACCGTTGCCGCAGGCCGCCACGCCATCGCCCACGCCTGTCGCGGCTGCCGATCCGACGCCGCCCGCGCCCCCGGCACCCGCCGCGCCGCCCGCTCAGGCCGCGCCGGCAATCTCGCGCCAGACGATGGAAATCACCGCGCCGAAGAACGTCTCGCACCTCGACTGCAACATCGCCAAGCCCGACTATCCGTCGCTCTCGAAGCGCCGCGGCGAAACGGGCACCGCGTATGTGAAGTTCGTGGTCGGCCTGACCGGCAAGCTCGAAAACATCGAACTGAAAAAGAGCAGCGGCTTCAGCCGTCTCGACGACGCCGCGCTCGCCGCCGTGCACGCGAGCGCCTGCAAGCCTTATCTCGAGAACGGCCAGCCAATTCGCGCTGCGTACACTCAGCCTTACGACTTCAATCTGAACGATTGAAGCAGATTTCAAAAAAGGAATGGCAATGCAAAACTACGGATTGGCGCACGTGTGGGCGCAAGGGGATTTCGTGACGCGCGGCATCGCGCTCGCGCTGTTGATCATGTCGGTGCTGTCGTGGAGCGTGATCGTCATCAAGGGCTGGAACGTGATGCGTCTGAACCGTCTCACGAAGAACGCCGAGCAGGCGTTCTGGCACTCGGACGATCTCGCCGACGGCGTGAAGAAGCTCGGCGCCGGTTCGTCGACGCCGCAGGACAATCCGTTCCTCGCGCTGGCGCTGTCGGGCCAGGAGGCAGCCGACCACCATCATCAAACGCAGCCGCATCTGCACGATCGCATGGACGTGTCGGACTGGGTCACGCGCTGCCTGAAAGACACGATGGATGAAAGCGTCGCGCGCATGCAAAGCGGTCTCGCGATTCTCGCTTCCATCGGCAGCACGGCGCCGTTCGTCGGCCTGTTCGGCACGGTGTGGGGTATCTATCACGCGCTGCTGGCGATCGGCGCGAGCGGCCAGTCGTCGATCGATCAGGTGGCGGGGCCGGTCGGCGAAGCGCTCATCATGACCGCATTCGGTCTGTTCGTCGCGATTCCGGCGGTGCTCGGCTACAACGCCTTGACGCGTGCCAACAAGGCGATCGTCGCCAAGCTGAGCCGCTTCGCACACGGCCTGCACGCATTCTTCGTGACGGGCGCGCGCCTGTCGTCGTCGCGACGTGGCGACGGTCTGCGCCTCGCCACGCGCGCCAACTGATCGACGAGGCATTCCGATGGCAATGAGCCCTTTCGCCGGCGACGATGACGACGGCTTGATGAATGAAATCAACATGACGCCGCTCGTCGACGTGATGCTGGTTCTCCTGATCGTGTTCATGGTGACGATTCCGGTGATCCGTCACGCGGTCAAAATCGATCTGCCGCATGCCAGCAGTCAGAAGGAAGACACCAAGCCCGCACAGGTAACGGTCGCCGTCGACGCGGACGGCAATGTGTTGTGGAACGACAGGAAGGTCGACGACGCGGCGTTGCGCGTGAAAATTGCAGAGGCCGCGCAAGCGAACCCGCAACCTGAACTCCATCTGGATGCGGATCGTAAAGTGCCGTATGAGAAAGTGGCCGAAGTGATGTCGGCGGCGCAAGCCGGCGGCCTCACCAAGATTGGTTTCGTTACGCAGCCGAAAGGAAAGTAAGCGAGGAAGTAGCGCTCACCTTGCAGAAAATCCCTTAAAACAGGGGCTAAAAGTAAAAGGCCTTCATCGTCAGATGAAGGCCTTTTTTTGTGCGCACTCGGCGCCTTCGGGCGGCGGGATCATTTGCCATTAGTCGAGGACCGATAGCTCGAATCATCGCATGCGACAGCCGTGTTCAACACGGACAGCGCGGTCAGCCCTATCAGGCCCGCTATGATAGCGGCCATGAGTTTCCGCATAAGAGACTCCTTAGCGAAGGGATTTCACTATAGGCCTGTGACCGCAAGCGTTCAAGCAAAGCGCCATTGAAAGT
Source organism: Paraburkholderia terricola (assembly GCF_003330825.1). Lineage (NCBI taxonomy): Bacteria > Pseudomonadati > Pseudomonadota > Betaproteobacteria > Burkholderiales > Burkholderiaceae > Paraburkholderia > Paraburkholderia terricola. Next base: position 1,241,333 of record NZ_CP024941.1, on the reverse strand, counting down.
ACTCATGACAAGCCGCGCTTAAATGCTAAAAGCGATGCTCGAAGGCTTAGCGGGCTATGAGGTAACCGCGAGCGCCGGCTGTGCCGCGGCGTTTTTCTCCTCTCTTACCGGACACTCACCCGTGACGTGCTTGCCGTCGTCCGGATCGAGCATCTCGACCAGATAATCGACAAAAGCACGCACGGCCGGCACCATCCCCTGCCGCGAGACGAATACCGCGTACAACTGCGGCGTCGGGAAAGTCCAGCCCGGCATCACGGGCGACAATTGCCCCGCACGCAACGATGCGCCGTACATCATCTCCGGCAGCGCGGCGATGCCGACGCCGGCCAGCACCGCCTCACGTATCGTCATCAGATCGGCGGTCACGAGACGCGGCTCGTGTTCATGCGCATGACGTGTGCCGTCCGGCGCGATCAGGTTGTAGACGTGGCGTCCGTCGCCGGTCGGCACGTCGAGGGTTTCAAAACGATTGAGATCGGCCGGCAACAGCGGCGGCGCATTCTGCTGCAACAGGCTCGGGGCGCCCACCAGCATCTGCTGCGTACGCCACAACGGCCGCACCACGATGTTCGCGCTTTCGGGCGGATCGGAACGCACGCGCAGCGCGACATCGATCGAATCCTCGAACAGGTCGATCACGCGGTTCGTCACTCGCATCACCACGCGTACTTCCGGAAAGCGGTGCATGAATTCGGGCAGGATTTGCGACAGGATGGTCTGCGAAACCGTGACCGGCACGCTCACCCGCACCGTGCCGCGCGGCGACGAGCGCAATTGCTGCACGACGTTGACGGCTGCTTGCGCCTCGCTCAGCATCGCCTGACAGTGCTGATAGAAGAGCTGGCCGGCTTCGGTCAGCGCCAGCTTGCGTGTGGAACGCTGTAACAGACGCACGCCCAACGACGCCTCAAGTTCGGTCAGCCGGCGCGATAGGCGTGACTTGGAGATCCCCAGCACGCGCTCGGCGGCGGAAAAACCACCGTGTTCGACGACCTGGGAGAAGTACATCAGGTCATTCAGGTTGTGTGAATCGATCTTCATCTCATCGTTCCATTAATAGAACAATCAATTGCATGACGGCGGCTGGCACCCCTAAAAACGGTCCCTATAATAGCTCCATGTTTCAAAAATAGCGCTATTCCCATTTTTCGAGGTGACATTTGATGAGCACGACACGCACGATCGAACGGACGTATCCGGCCGTTCGCACGACCGAGGGCGGGGGCTTCATCGTCCACCGTCCGTTCCCGACCCGCATGCTGATGGATTTCGATCCGTTCCTGCTGCTCGACGAAATGGGGCCGATCGATTACGCGCCGGGCGAAGCCAAGGGGGCGCCGGACCATCCGCACCGCGGCTTCGAGACGGTCACTTATGTGCTGGAGGGCCAGTTCGGCCATAAGGATTCGGCGGGCCATTCGGGCACGCTCCATGCCGGCGATGTGCAATGGATGACCGCGGGCGCGGGCGTCGTGCACAGCGAGATGCCGGACCCGTCGTTCGTGCGCACCGGCGGGCGCGTGCACGGCTTGCAACTCTGGGTGAACCTGCCGCGTCGCGACAAGATGATCGCGCCGCGCTACCAGGACATGCCGTCGTCGAGCATTCCGGTTGCGACTTCGGCGGACGGCAAGGTGCGAGTCAAAGTGATCGCCGGCGAAGCGCTCGGCGTGAAAGCCGCGATCGAAACGCGCACGCCGATCCTGTATCAGCATTTCTCGCTGCAGCCCGGCGCAACGATCCGGCAGCCGGTGCCGGCCGACTATCGCGTGTTCGCCTACAGCTTGTCCGGCAAGGGCCTCTACGGCGAAGGCGAAGCACGCCAGGAAATCGGCGCGCGGCAAATGGTCGTGTTTCAGAACGACGGCGAGACCGTCACGCTCACGGCCGGCGCCGAGCCGCTCGAAGTGCTGCTCCTGGGGGGCGTGCCACTGAAGGAACCGGTTGTGCGCTACGGCCCGTTCGTGATGAACACGGAAGACGAGATCCGCCAGGCCGTCGTCGACTACCAGGCGGGGCGCATGGGCGCGATCACGCATTGATGAGAGGCTGACAGCTCGGCGCCAACCTGCCACCCGCCCGTGAGCCACGGCGCGAACGCCGGTAAATTCGTTCACAATAGCAATTCATGCCGCGCGCCGCGCCGTTTAATCACAACGTGCCGTATCGCGCGGCGATTTCCGTCCCTATTCAGGAGCGCGCATGGCCGAACCCAACGTCACCGCCCACATCGGTTCGACGAATTTCCAGGTACTTTTCGACGACGGCAAACACACGTGGCTTGCCGATGAACCCGAATCGCTCGGCGGTGGTGATCGCGGGCCGACGCCTGTTTCGCTGCTGCTCTCGAGCCTCGGCGCCTGCACGTCGATCACGCTGAAGATGTACGCTCAACGCAAGGGCTGGCCGCTCGCCGACGTGCGCGTGACGCTCGCCATCGAAACCGGCGAAGCGGGCACGTCCATCGATCGTCAGATCGTGCTCGAGGGTGACCTGTCCGACGAGCAGCGGGAACGGCTTTTGCAAATTGCCAATGCGTGCCCGGTTCACAAGATCCTCACGCATTCGATCACGATCCGCTCGGGCCTCGCTGTCGCGTGACACCGCACTAGCCATATGTATTGCAACGCTTTGATAGGAAGCCGTCTTTGAATTTCGAACACCTCATCCAGATCAACGACCCGTTGAATCCCTTCGTCGACTCGATGACCCGCGAGCAGCTGTGGGAGGGGCTCGTGTTGCGCGCCGAGCAGCCGCAACTATTCGTGATCGGACTCGACAGCTGCACGATTCTTTCGCGCGACGGCAACGTACTTGAACGTGAACTGCACTACGGCCAGGCCACCGTGCGTGACCGCGTCACGCTGCAGGACAGCCAGAGCGTGCGCTACGACATCCTGCCGACCGCAGACCACGTGGGCGGGTCGCTGACGATGACCATTGAGCAGCCGGACGAACTGCAACTCTTCCTGCGGTTCGAGTACGCCACCACACTTCCCGTGTCCGACGATCAGGACGCGGTGCAGACGCAGGAAATCGTGAAGTCGGCGTATCGCGAGAACGACATCGATACAGTACGGTTGATTCGCCAGTACATGCAGACGAAGCAGGAGCCCGGCCCCCTTCATTGAGTCGCGCTCGGCGGTCGCCGCATGCTAGTGCCTGCTGTGCATCGACGCGCCACGATCGCGATGGCCGATATCCTCTTCTCGCTCATTCTGTTTGTCTAACTATCGAAAGTCGAATCCGATGAATTTCTCTTCCTTGTAAATAGGAATAGTTATCATTTAGAATTCATCCATCGAATCGACGAACAGCCAAAAACGAATGACCGATCTCAACCGTTCTTCCACGCTCAGTCTGCGCCGCCCGGCGGCCGCGCTAACCAGCCGTCCGAAAGCACCAGCGGCGACGGTAACCGCAGCGAAGCCCGCTGCCGAACGCGCAAACGGTTCAGGCGAGAAGTCGGAACGAGCCGTGCGCAGCGACGCTTTGCTGCAAGGACATAGTCACGTCAGCATCGTGCATAACGGCGAAACCTATCAGCTGCGCGCCACGCGTCTCGGCAAGCTGATCCTGACGAAGTAACGAAAGAATAGAGTAAGTACCGGGTATTGTGGGGACCACCTCTTCGAGAGGTGTTAGGCAGTAGCCAGCCACGACGGCTTGCACGTGAGAACTAGACCCCTTCGTGCAGACACCAAGCCAGCCGTCGCAGCCAGCCAGGCCGCTTTTTTGGTTCTCAACCAATGCGGATACGCGAAAACGCCGCGTATCGCACATGTAGAAAAGAAAAGCCGTGGGATGTTGTCATCTCCACGGCTTTTTGTTTGCTAAGGCGCAGGTAATGCCGAGACCCAAGGCATGCGCGTTGAAACGTTCAGACTTATTTCGACGCCCAGCCCCAGAACATCAGCCACCAGGCGCTGTCGACAACAGCCAGCGCCGCGACGAACCACGCCATCGCGAGGCTACGCGGAAAGAACTGTTCGCTATAGCGACGCGTGACGCGCCAGACAAGCCATGCGCTCCAGACGTTGGCAATCGCCAGAATTGCGATACGCATATCCGACGCCCACCACAACGACACATGTTCCGCGCGCAGCAGCGACAGCGTGGTTGCCGAGAGCCCAAGAAAGACGCCGGCGCCCGCGATCGGAATCAGCCCTTGCGTCAGATGATGCAGGCGCACGGTATTGAAGCGCCCAAGCATGCGCGTCGCGCCCATTAGCAACAACAGCAGCGCGGTGCCATACCCCAGTGCAGTGGCGAGGATGTAGCCGATCACCATCGTGCCGTCGAGCCAGGAGAATACGTCGTTCTGCTCGGGGTAATGCGTGAAAAGGAACCAAGGCGCGTTGGTCTGCAGCGGCCAGGTGATGTCGTGATCGACCAGCCAGGTCGCAAAGAACATCTTCAGATCGATGAACCAGCGCGAGGCGGTCCAGTGAAACGCGCCGATCGCAATGCCGAGCAGGCCGTACAGGATCAGCACGGTATCCCACACGTTCGCCTGTTTGTCGCCGAGTTGCACGACTTCCGATGACGGCGCGCGCCACGTCAGCGCAATCGCATCGCGGTGCCCGCTGCAGCGACCGCACATATGGCAGTCCGACGCACCCTTCATATTGCGCAACGGCACCAACGGCGCGCAATTGATCGGAATTACGCGATGTCCATGCTCGCCGTTCTTGTACGAACGGCGCCACGCGTCTTCATCGACTTTGTAATGGAACGGCGCCAGGCGCGCCAGAAGCGAAAAAACCCCGTTGACGGGGCAGAGATATTTGCACCAGACCCGCTTCTCGCGTCCGTAGAGCAACCCGATGATGATCGCCGCGAACGTCGAGCCGCCGAGCACCAGCAGCACGGCCTTCGGATACTGGTAGACGCTCACCATCTGGCCATAGATGGTGGTGGTGCCGAACGCGACGAAAGGCCAGCCGCCCCAGCGCATCCAGCGTGGAATCGCCCAGCCGCGCCCATATTTGCTGGCGAATTCCGCGAGCGCACCTTCCGGACACAGCACGCCGCACCAGACGCGGCCGAGCATCACCATCGAGAGCAGCACGAACGGCCACCAAATGCCCCAGAACACGAACTGCGCGGCGAGCGTCAGATTGTTCCAGAGATGCGAGGTGTCGTCCGGCAGCGGCATGACCGCGGGCACCAGGATCAGAAATGCGTACACCGCCACCACGACCCACTGAATACCGCGGATCACAGCGCCGTGGCGCTGCATCCACTGCCCGGCCGCTGCGAGGCGGCCCGGACGGGTCATGACCGTGCTCATGCCGTGCGCCCTGCGGCCTGTCGCGCCGGCTTGCGATTTGCACGACGCAACAGCAGATAGACAACTGCCCAGTACACCGCGTAGGCAATCAGATTCATTAGCGCCGGGTGAGCGCGATAGCCGGTGAGCGTCGAGACCAGCGAGCCGAACGTGTTCGAATCATCGAGGATCGCAGACGAATTCCACAACTGGTCGACGATCGTCGGCAGAAATTCCTTGTCGATCAGCTTGTCTACACCGGTCTGGAAAAGACCAGCGCCGAGGAACAGCAGCATGATTTCCGTGACGCGGAAAAAGAGCCGCCACGAGAAGAGCTTGCCGCCCAATTGCAGCACATAGAAAGTGAGGAAGGCGAGACCGAGGCCGATCACGACCGCGAGCATCTGGCCGCCGTCCACGTGACCGGATTGGCCGAAGCCGAGGCCGTACAGGAAGATCACCGTCTCGCTGCCTTCGCGCGCGATCGCGAGGGCGACCAGCAACGCGACGCCCCACCAGTTCGAATCGCGCTGGCTTTTTTGCAGCGACTGTTCCATGTCGCGCTTCAGCGACCGGCCGTGCTGCTTCATCCACAGCACCATCTGCACGATCAGCACGCACGCGACCAGTACCATCGCGGTCTGGAAATAATCCTGCGCGTCTCCGGAGAGCACTTCCGTGAAACCAACCAGCGCGGCGCCCAGCGCGACAGCAGCGATCAAGCCGGCCGCGACGCCACCCCACAGGTACGGCAAACCGCGGCGCGCGTCGTCGTCGCCATTTTTCAGCCATGCGTACAGGATGCCGACCACCAGCAACGCCTCGACGCTTTCCCGCCACACGATGAATAGAATCTGACCCATCAAGCCCTCCCGTCTACCCTTTACCGCTACTGCTGTCGCGAACGCGTAACCGAGGAAGGCCCGCGCTCGCGTCCTGGCCGTTATCCGTTACTTCGCGACGATCACGCCCTGCGCCTGCTGGTGGAAATCGTCGAAAAACTTGTATTCGCCCGGCTCGAGCGGCGCGATCACGACGAACGACTCCGCGCCCGGCGCCAGCACCTTTTCCTTACGCAACTGGACGCTTTCGAATTCGGCTGCGCCCTTGCCGGTGTTGCGCACTTCGATCTTGATACGCTGCCCCGCCGGCACCTCGATGCGCGCCGGCGTCAGCTTGCCGTCGTTCATTTCCAGCTTGAAGGTCGGCAGATCCGCGGCGTGGACCGCACCCGCCAGCAAAGCCGTGGTGGCGAGGATCGCGATCTTTCGGTTCATTCTCATTAGCCTTTCCGGGAAACGCGGCGCGCGAGGACTCAACGTTCGCCCGCCGCCTGCTGCATTCATTCACTCACGCCCCGCCATGCGACGACGCTTGACGAGGCGCGATGACCCGCTGCGATCAGTAACCGCCCTTCTTGCCGATGCCGGCGAAGGTGAAATCGTATTCGAGCGTGATCGGCTTGAACCACGGACCCACGCCGGTTTCCTTGTCGACGTGACGGCCGAAGGCCATGTGGCCGGTTTGCATCGGCGCTTCGACGATCATCTTCAGGTGGTACTTGCCCGGGCCTTGCAGCTTGACGTTGTCGCCGTAGTGCGGACCGTCGTTGGCGACCATCGCCATCAGGTCGCCCTTCTGCGTCTGGTTGGAACCGGCTTTCGTCAATTCATAGCGCACTTGCAGATACGGCATCCAGTCGCCTTCGGCAAAACCGGTCGGATTGTGCTTGACCGCGTGAATGTCGGCTTCCAGGTGGATGTCCGAATCCGACGCCTTGCGCATCATGCCTTCCGGTTCCATCGTGATCGGCTGCAGGTAGACAGCGGCGATTTCAATGCCGTCGCGAATCTGCTGCTTGCCGATCGGGTATTCCGCCGCCGTTGCCGAGAGAGCCGCTACCGCAGCCACCGCTGCGGCGCCGCCGCGCACAAATGAAGAAATCCGCATTGAAACTCCTTGTTTTTATCTGACTGGAACCGAACCCATTGGAATGTGCGTTACGCATGCACTGATGCACCGGCCACGTCCTTAAAGGAAGCGATGGTCCGTACGCAAATGGCATATACGAACGTTAATGCGAACCATTCTCAATATTGGGCGAGTTTATCATTGATCGCCAGGGGAAACAAATACGAACGCACGCAGAGCCTTATGGCAGCAGGGTCTTAAGGCCGTCTTAAGGAAGCGCGTGTGAAGGAGATGGCGGGATGCGGGGCGGACGAGACGGGACGCGGCACGTTGCCGCGCCCCAGACGGGAAGAGGCTTATTCGACACCGGACACGTGATCGCCCACGTTGGCTCCAAACACACGTTGGCGCAGCAAGGCCAGTTGATCCCGGGTCTGCGCGGCCTTTTCGAACTCGAGATTCCTGGCGTGCTCCATCATCTGCTTTTCGAGACGCTTGAGTTCCTTGGCGAGCTGCTTCTCGGACATGTCTTCGAATTTCGCGCGGGTTTGCTGTTCCTTCAGTTCGGCGCGGGCGTCATCGACGTTGTATACGCCGTCGATAATGTCGCGGATGCGCTTCACCACCCCGCGCGGCGTGATGCCTTTTTCGAGGTTGAACGCGATCTGCTTCGCGCGCCGCCGTTCGGTTTCGTCGATGGCGCGGCGCATCGAGTCGGTGACTTTGTCCGCGTAGAGAATCGCCTTGCCGTTCACGTTGCGCGCTGCCCGGCCGATGGTCTGGATCAGGGAGCGCTCGGCGCGCAGGAAGCCCTCTTTGTCCGCGTCGAGAATCGCGACCAGCGAGACTTCCGGAATATCCAGCCCTTCACGCAGCAGGTTGATCCCCACCAGCACGTCGAAGGTGCCCAGGCGCAAATCGCGGATGATCTCGACCCGCTCCACCGTATCGATGTCGCTGTGCAGATAGCGCACCTTGACGCCGTGGTCGGCCAGAAACTCCGTGAGCTGCTCGGCCATCCGCTTGGTCAGCACCGTGACCAGCACGCGGTCGCCCGCCTTGACGCGCTCGTTGATCTCGGCGAGCACGTCGTCGACCTGGGAACGCGCCGGCCGCACCTCGATTTCCGGGTCGACGAGCCCGGTAGGACGCACCAACTGCTCGGCGACCTGTCCCGCCGTTTTCTTTTCGTAGTCCGCCGGCGTGGCCGACACGAACACCACCTGGCGCATCTTGCGCTCGAACTCGTTGAACTTGAGCGGCCGGTTATCGAGCGCGGACGGCAGGCGGAAGCCGTAGTCCACCAGGTTCTCCTTGCGCGCGCGGTCGCCGTTGTACATGCCGTTCAGCTGGCCGATCAGCACGTGCGATTCGTCGAGCAGCATGATCGCGTCCGGCGGCAGGTAGTCGACCAGCGTGGGCGGCGGCTCGCCGGGCGCCGCGCCCGAGAAGTGCCGCGAGTAATTCTCGATGCCCTTGCAGAAACCGAGTTCCTGCAGCATTTCCAGATCGAAGCGGGTGCGCTGCTCGAGCCGCTGCGCTTCGACCAGCTTGCCTTGGCTATAGAAGAATTCGAGCCGTTCGCGAAGTTCGTTCTTGATCGTTTCGACGGCGCGGATCACGGTGTCGCGCGGCGTCACATAGTGCGACGACGGATAGACGGTAAAGCGCGGAATCTTCTGGCGCACGCGGCCGGTGAGCGGGTCGAATAGCTGCAGCGTTTCGACTTCGTCGTCGAACAATTCGACGCGGACCGCCATTTCCGCGTGTTCGGCCGGGAAAATATCGATCGTGTCGCCGCGCACCCGGAACGAACCGCGCTGGAAGTCCGCTTCGTTGCGGTTGTACTGCATGGCGATCAGCCGCGCGATGATGTCGCGCTGGCCGAGCCTGTCGCCGGTGCGCAGCGTCAGGATCATCTTGTGATATTCGGACGGATTGCCGATACCGTAGATGGCCGACACCGTGCCGACGATCACCACGTCGCGCCGCTCCATCAGGCTCTTGGTGGCCGACAGCCGCATCTGCTCGATGTGCTCGTTGATCGACGAATCCTTCTCGATGAACAGGTCGCGCTGCGGCACGTACGCTTCCGGCTGGTAGTAGTCGTAGTACGAGACGAAGTACTCGACCGCGTTGCGCGGAAAGAACTCGCGAAACTCCGAGTAGAGCTGCGCGGCCAGCGTCTTGTTCGGCGCGAACACCATCGCCGGGCGGCCGAGCCGCGCGATGGTGTTCGCCATTGTGAAAGTCTTGCCTGAGCCGGTCACGCCGAGCAGCGTCTGGAACGCGAGGCCGTCCTCGACGCCCTCGACGAGCGTCTCGATCGCGGTCGGCTGGTCGCCGGCGGGCGGATAGGGTTGATACAGCTGGAACGGCGAGCCGTCGAACGTGACGAATTTCGATTCGTCGAGCGTATCCCCGGCTTCGGTCAGATGTTGTTCGGACATGTGGGGCGGTACCGTGCCTTAGGCAAAGGACTATTCTAACGGGTTGCGGGATCGTGAGCTGAGCGGGTCGGCGTAGGTTTCGAGGCGCTTTGAGGGGCGGATTCGCGCCTCGAGTTGGCGGCTGATTTCTTGCACCCTGTCGTGTGTGATCGAGCGCGACGCGCGTCTGCGGCGCGCCGGTCGGCGGGCATCTTTCGCGCGAATTCTTGTAACCAGATGACGCCGGAATGCCTGTTTTTCAAGCAAATAATCCGCTCTGATCGAGTTCTCGGCCCAAAAAACGTTCGCGGATTCGTTACAATGCGAAGCTGCGCTCGCTCGTTGCCGTCCCCTGCCTGTCCGGGACCGCCCGCGCTCGAAGCCGCCCTCTTTTCACTACTGCTGCCCACCCACCATGTCTCTGTTCTCCGCCGTCGAACTTGCTCCCCGCGACCCGATTCTGGGCCTGAACGAAGCCTTCAACGCCGATGCGCGCGCCACCAAGGTCAATCTTGGCGTCGGCGTGTACTTCAACGAAGAAGGCAAGATTCCGCTGCTGCGCGCCGTGCGTGAAGCCGAAAAGGCTCGCGTCGAAGCCGCGCTGCCGCGCGGGTATTTGCCGATCGAAGGCATCGCGGCCTACGACGCCGCCGTGCAAAAGCTGCTGCTCGGCAACGACTCGCCGTTGATCGCAGCGGGCCGCGTCGTGACGGCGCAAGCACTGGGCGGCACGGGCGCGCTGAAAATCGGCGCAGACTTCCTGAAGCGCCTGAACCCGAACGGCAAGGTCGCCATCAGCGATCCGAGCTGGGAAAACCATCGCGCGCTGTTCGAAAGCGCCGGCTTCGAGGTCGTGTCCTACCCGTACTACGACGCGCGCACCCACGGCGTGAACTTCGAAGGCATGCTCAGCGCATTGAATAGCTACGCCGCCGGCACCGTCGTCGTGCTGCACGCGTGCTGCCACAATCCGACGGGCGTGGACCTGACGGTGGATCAATGGAAGCAGGTCGTGGAAGTCGTCAAGGCGCGCAATCTGGTGCCGTTCCTCGACATCGCGTACCAAGGCTTCGGCGACAACATCGAAGCGGACGCCGCGGCGGTACGCCTGTTCGCGGCATCGGAACTGAACGTGTTCGTGTCGTCGTCGTTCTCGAAGTCGTTCTCGCTGTACGGCGAGCGCGTCGGCGCACTGTCGATCATCACGGCCAGCAAGGAAGAAGCTGTCCGCGTGCTGTCGCAACTGAAGCGCGTGATCCGCACCAACTATTCGAACCCGCCTACACACGGCGGCTCGGTGGTCGCGGCGGTGTTGGCCTCGCCCGAACTGCGTGCAACGTGGGAAATGGAACTGGGCGAAATGCGCGACCGTATCCGCGCCATGCGCAACGGTCTGGTCGAACGCCTGAAGGCAAGCGGCGTGGATCGCGACTTCAGCTTCGTGAACGCGCAACGCGGCATGTTCTCGTATTCGGGCCTGACCGCGCCGCAAGTGGACCGTCTGCGCGAAGAGTTCGGCATCTATGCCGTGAGCACGGGCCGCATCTGCGTGGCTGCGCTGAACACGCGCAATCTCGACGTGGTGACTAACGCGATTGCTCACGTATTAAAGTAAGGCGCTTCAAAGCAGAACGCGAGGGACCATTGCTCGCGTTTTTGCCGGAACTGTCTCGGAACCAAACGGCGCCTTTTTCGAAGGCGCCGTTTTTTATTGGCGGCGAGTTACTTGCTCGCCAGTTGCTGCTTGCTTGATTAACCTGCCGTTCGTTCAGCGCGAATCCCGATGAATATCGTGCGTGACAAAGCCCGCATCGTTATCCGGCATATCGAGCCAATCGGGCTGTGAAAGGGAATGACGAATGTCTTCCAGACCGCTTTGCCAGTGTTCGCGCATGGTCGACAGACCGAACTGGAAGTCCTTGTAGTGCCCTTCGTATTCCTTGTGCCGGTAGATGAGATGCAGCACGTTGTAGCGCTTCGAACACGACAGATCTTCGGCCAGCTTGCACCATGGGTCGTCACGCTGCTCGGACGGCACCCGATCGAGCACCTCGCGCAACACATGCCGGAAACGCTGCGAGCGTTGCAGCATATCGGTCACGAGACGCGTGCGGCTCGAATACTGGATGTCCTTCATGCGCCCCTGAACGTCGGTGATGCTATCCGGCACCGGACCTATCGCGCTCCACAGATCGACCTGGAACGCGAGCGTGTCGCGGCGCGGCGTGGACTGGATCACCTCGTAGAGCGGCGTATTCGACATTAGGCCGCCGTCCCAGTAGTACTGGCCGTCGATTTCCACCGCCGCGAAGCCCGGTGGCAACGCGCCCGACGCCATGAAATGTTCCGGTTTCAGCGTGGTGTGCGTGTTGTCGAAATACGCGAAATTGCCGGTGCCGCAATTGACCGCCCCTACCGACACCCGCATTTCACGCGAATTGATCCGGTCGAAATCGCAGAGCGCCTCGAGCGTCGCTTTTAGCGGCGCGGTGTCGTAGTAGCTCGCGAGTTGCGGCGGTCCGGAGACCGTCGGCAACGGCGGCGGAAAACGCGGAACAAAAAAACCCTTCTGCCCTTCGACGATCGCGCCGATTGCCTGTGTTGCCGTGAAAGCCTTGCGTATGGCGTCGCTCGAATTAAAGAACGCGTGCTCGACAAAGGCGGGCAACGGCAGTCCGAAAGCCGGTTGGCAGATCGTCTCCCAGAATTGCAGCAGGCGTTCAACCCGTTTTTCCGGCGGATTGCCGGCAATGATCGCGGTATTCAACGCGCCGATCGAAATGCCCGCAAGCCAGTTCGGCTCGATGCCGGCTTCGAAAAGCCCCTGATAGACGCCGGCCTGATACGCGCCCAATGCGCCGCCGCCTTGCAGCACCAACGCGACGGTTTCGTAGTTGGGCAATTGAAGCGGCTGCGCAGGCTGGGCGGCGGGCGCCGAGCCTGCTCCTTCGCCATTCCCGTCGCCGGACGCGCTAACGCGCGCCCGTTTGAGATTGCGTTGCGCCACGGGCGCCTCCTTATTGCATGTACCAGCCGTGGCTCACAATAAAGGACTGGCCGGTCAGTGCGGCCGTTGGGAAGGTGGACAGAAACAACACCGTCTGCGCGACGTCTTCCACCGTGGTGAAGATGCCGTCGACCGTGCCACCGAGCATCACGCGCTTGACCACTTCTTCCTCGCTGATGCCAAGTTCCTTGGACTGCTCGGGAATCTGTTTATCGACGAGCGGCGTGCGCACGAAACCCGGACACACCACGTGCGAGCGCACGTTATGCTTCGCGCCTTCCTTGGCCAGGACACGCGAGAGTCCCAGCAGCGCATGCTTGGCCGTCACGTAAGCGGACTTCAGCGGCGACGCTTCGTGCGAATGGACCGAACCCATGTAGATCACGATGCCGCCGCGATCGTCCTTGTACATGTGCTTGAGCGCCGCCTTGGTGGTGAGGAACGCGCCGTCCACGTGGATCGCCTGCATCTTCTTCCAGTCGGAGAAAGAGTAGTTCTCGATGGGATTGACGATCTGGATGCCGGCGTTGGAAATCAGAATGTCGACCGAGCCGAGTTCTGCGGCAACCTTGTCGATGCCCTGGTTGACGGCGTCTTCGTTCGTGACGTCCATTGCCACGCCGATTGCCTTGCCGCCGCCCTTCCTGATTTCCTCAGCGACGGCGTTCGCCCCGTCCTGGTTCAGGTCGGCGATCGCGACCGCCGCACCCGCGGCGGAAAGTGTCAGCGCGATCTGCTTGCCGATGCCGCTTGCAGCGCCGGTAACCACCGCGACCTTGCCATTCAGATTCGTGTTCGGTGAGGACATGCAGAACCTCCATGCAGTTGATGAGCAATGAGACCACGGGCCGCGAGCGTCGTGAAGTCAGCCAACCGGCATAGGCCGTTCGGCTGACTGCCGCACCGCGGCCAACGCTGCTATTGTGCATGAAGCGTGTGAAGTCCAGCGGTAAAAAGCACATTCAAACTTTTCTCTTTAGACTGGCTGCTTTCCGCGGGATTCCGGTTGCCTCACCATCAAGGAGACATGCATGAATTATCGACGTCTGGGCCGCTCCGGCCTGCAAGTCAGCGAACTGTCCATCGGCTCGTGGGTCACCTACGGCAACCAGGTCGATCATCGCGCGGCGCGTGAGTCGCTCGCTGCGGCGCGTGACGCGGGAGTCAATTTCTTTGACAACGCCGAGGTGTACGCTGGCGGGAAATCCGAGGAAATCATGGGCCAGGCGCTGAAGGAACTGGCGTGGCCGCGCGTGAGCTATGTGGTGTCGACGAAATTCTTCTGGGGCCTCGCCGAAGCGCCGAACCAGTACCACACGCTGAACCGCAAATATCTGCTGAACGCGATCGACTCGTCGCTCAAACGTCTGCAACTCGACTATGTCGATCTGGTGTTCTGTCATCGTCCCGACCCGAATACGCCGGTCGAGGAAACCGTTTGGGCGATGAGCGACATGATCACGCGCGGCAAGGCGCTGTACTGGGGTACGTCGGAATGGAGCGCCGATGAAATCCGCGCCGCTTATGAAATTGCGGGGCGGCACCATTTGCACAAGCCTGTCATGGAGCAGCCGCAGTACAACCTGTTCCATCGCAAGCGCGTCGAGCAGGAATATAAGCGGCTTTACGAAGATATCGGGCTTGGGCTCACCACATGGAGCCCGCTTGCGTCCGGCCTGCTCACTGGCAAATACCGCGACGGCGTGCCCGCCGACAGCCGCGCGCAATTGCAAGGCTACGACTGGCTGCGCAAGCAGGTCACCGACGCGGGCAAGAACAACGTGGTCGGCAAGCTCGGCGAAGTGGCCGACGACCTGGGCTGCACGGTCGGCCAGTTGGCAATCGCATGGATTCTGAAGAATCCGCATGTCAGCACGGTGATCACGGGCGCGTCGCGGGTTGAGCAGATCGGCGAGAACATGAAATCCGCCGACGTGGCCGAGCAAATCACACCGGAGATCAAGCAGCGTATCGAGGAGATCATCGGCGACGCCCACGACTGAGCAGACTCGCGCCGAACCGTGTGACACGTGTGAGCTCGGGCGCCATCGCGGCCATGCCGCGCGAACTCGCCGCAAGTCGCGATGCGGCGTCGCGTACAATACGCGGTCGCGCGGCACATCAGCCATGCTGCCGCACTGCACCCGCATCGCCGGATCGCTTCAGACCGGCCGCCCTCTTTCAGCGCCTCGTCATCATGCTCAGCTATCGCCACGCCTTTCATGCAGGCAATCACGCCGATGTTCTAAAACACGCCGTCGTCTTGCAACTATTGCGCTACCTTGGCCAGAAGGACAAAGCCTATTGGTATATCGACACGCACGCGGGCGCCGGCGTCTACTCGCTGAAGGAAGGCTACGCGACCAAAACCGGCGAGTTCCAGACCGGCATCGCCAAGCTTTGGGGGCGTAATGATCTGCCGCCGCTATTCGCCGATTACGTCGACGAAGTGAGCGCGCTCAATCCGGACGGCCAGTTGCGCTTCTATCCGGGCTCGCCGTATATCGCCTGGCGGCAGCTACGCGAGCAGGACCGCATGCGTCTCTTCGAATTGCACACCACCGAAATCGACGTGCTGCGCCATAACTTCCGCGACGCGGGTCGCCGCGCAATGCTTTATGCGGGCGATGGCTTCGACGGCATCCTCGCGTTGCTGCCGCCAGCGCCGCGCCGCGCGCTGGTGCTGCTCGATCCGTCGTACGAGGACAAACGCGATTACACCCGCACGCTTCGCTGCCTGGAAGAGAGCCTCAAGCGCTTCCCGACCGGCACGTATGCGGTCTGGTATCCGCAGGTGAGGCGCCAGGAGTCGCAGCGCTTTCCCGATCAGTTGAAAAAGCTGCAGGAACGCAACTGGCTGCATGTGAGCCTGACCGTCAGCAATCCGCCGACAGACGGCTTTGGATTGTTCGGTAGCGGCATGTTCATCCTGAATCCGCCGTATACGCTCGCGAAAACGCTCAAAGACCAGATGCCCTGGCTGGTGAAAGCGCTCGGCGAGGACAACGCAGCGCAGTTCAAGGTGGAATATCGCGGCGATTGAGTTTGCTGCGGATCAGTTGCCGAACGCGGGAATGGACCGCGTGGTTTGAGCGGGTGACGGCCGTGATCGCATTCGCTCAGCAACAAAGCCTAGCGCCGCGGACCGCGCCATGTGACGCTCGCGCGTACGTGCACGCAGTCCCGGCCCATTTCGCGCGCGGCCGCCCGCTTACATGCCATCGCTCCGCTTTACTTGAGTTGCGCCGCTGCCTTACGAGCGAAGTCGTTGGTATACGTCGTATTCAGATCGATCTTCTTCGGATCGAGCCGATTGTCGAACGACGCCAACGCACGCAATGAAGTCGCCGGACCGTCGGCCGGCATCAGGCCGTCCGGCGAATAGGCGTCGCGCACGTTGTGAAAGGCTTCCACATAGAGCGCCGAGTCGTTGAGCAGATACGCCGGGGGCACCATCTTCAGCAGATCCGCGTCGCTCGCGGTCTGCAGCCAGTGGTCCGCGCGCACGATCGCATTTGCGAGCGCCTGCGTCGTCTTCGGATACTTCTGGATGAAATTCTCCGAGGCATAGAGCGTCGCGGCGGGCATAGTTCCGCCGAACACCTCCTGCGTGCCTTTCACCGTGCGCGTATCGACCAGAACCTTGACAGCGCCGCTGCGCGTGAGCTTGGTCATCATCGGATCGACGTTGGAAAGCGCGTCGATCTGGCCGCCGCTCACCGCGGCCAGTACCGTTGCGCCGCTGCCGACGCCAATCGCGGAGATCTCGTTGCGTTGGACGCCTGCCTTGCGCAGCGCCACGGTGAGCACGAGATCGGTGGATGAACCCGGCGCGCTCACCCCGACTTTCGCTCCTTTGAAGTCCGCCAGCGTCTTGATCTGATCGGCCCTTGACTTCAGCACGGCGACGACGATCTGCGGCGCGCGGCCCATCAGAACGAACGCCCGGTAGCGCTGCCCCTTTGCCTGCATGAACAGCGTGTGCTCGAATGCGCCGGCGCCCACGTCGGCGCTGCCGCCCACCACCGCTTCCAGCGCTTTCGATCCGCCGGCGAAATCCTCGAGGGTAACGTCGAGGCCCTCGTCCTTGAAGTAACCCAATTGTTGCGCGGCAAGCACCGGTAAATAGTAGAGACCCGGCAAACCACCGACCGCCATCGTCAGCGTGGGCTTTTCCGGGGTGTCCCGGGCGAGCGAAACGCCGGGTAGCGCCGCAAGCGCAATCAGCGTGGCGAAAGCGCCGATGGTCTGCCACATCCGGTGAGTAGGCATTTGATGTCTCCTTGTTCTGTTTTTCATTCACGCCGTCTGATATGCATGGCCGATGCCCCGGCGCTGGACCGTGCAACGATTGTCGTCGGACGGTTTCGCCCACGCCATGCGCCCAAACCCCAATGGCGCGCGCCGTATGCCAGGCGCACGAGCGGAAGAAGGCAAGCGGTACTCAGCCGGCTGGAGCGAGCCGAGCCGCTCGAAACATCAATGGAATGGAAGCGAACGGCCGAGGTCGCGCGCCAAAGGCGCTTATTGCGAACGAGGCGCCGGGCGGAGTTGCAACTGCGGTGCCACGCCACCACCGACAGGCAATTGGATGTACGGCGCGATAACGAACGGCATCGCCGAATTGGGCGTCAACTCGGTAGGCGTCGCGATAGGCTGCGCCTCGACAATCGGTTGTCGCGAGAGCGGCGCGGTCTGCAATATGGTTCCGCTCTGACCGTCGCTAATGCCGTTTTGCGAGTCGAGGATCACCGGCTTACGTACGCTGCTCGACGCGGCCAAAGCGCTCGACATGGCGAGAGCCGTTGCCAGCGCGGCGGCCACGGCGACAACCAGAAGGGATTTCAGCGAGCGGACAGGATGCATGGGCGGACCGGTGCGGATTTGAGTTGCCGGATTATGCGGAAAACGCTTTACCTTACCGCGGCGTTGGTTATCAGGCTAGAGGATATTCGCCGCGAGTAGCCATACGGCGCCGCCGCCACGAAACGTTGGATTCAGATGTGACAAAGCCCCGTCTGTACGGGGCTCGACACTGTCCTACGATGGCTGCGCAATATGCGCTGCCGGGCCAAACTTGACGCAGTGAAAACTTACAGCGAGTAGCCGTTGGTTTCCAGCGAGCGGATGCGCTGCTCGAGCTGAACGATATCCGACGATGACGCCAGGTAGGCTTCACGACGGCTACGTTCCGCAGTTTCAAACCACGTGCTCAGCTTTTCAACAAGGTATGCAAACATGATGTTCTCCAAGGATCAGATCGAATCCCCGGTGATTTAGCATCAGGGATTTCCCGCTAACGGGTTAACCCGAATTATAGCCTTATGGTGCAACCTGCCTAGTGAAATGCTCGCATGATGTGCATTCCGTTTTGGAATGGTGCACGCCGGTGGTGCTGCTAACTCCTTGATTCTCCATGGATCCAGATCACTTTCGGCGAGCGATCGGCGCAACCGCCAAATTTTATGCACTATTTATGTGCAACCCTTCGGGTGGCACTGCGTTCGGTTCAATTTGCGTTCGATATGCGTGGAATTGCATTAACTGAGATGACAACCTTCTACCGTGGCCACAGTCGCATCGGCAAGTCGCTCGATAATTGGGCAATCGGGGCGTTCGTCGCCGTGGCAATGATTGGCGAGATGTGCCAATGTGTCGCGCATATCGGTCAGTTCGGCGATACGGCGATCAAGCTCCGAGACATGTTCCAGCGCAATAGCCTTCACTTCGGCACTCGCGCGCGAGCGGTCGTGCCACAGCGCCAATAGCCTTCGAATGTCCTCGACCAGAAAGCCGAGCCGGCGCGCCTGGCGGATGAAACGCAGCGAATGAACCTCTTGCGGACCGTAAACGCGATAGCCGGCGCTGGTTCTCGCTTTCGCCGCCAGCAGCCCGACACTTTCGTAGTAGCGAATCATTTTCGCCGTGACGCCTGACGCGCGAGCCGCTTCACCGATGTTCATGATTTGTTACCCCTGTGAGTGCGTCGATCGTACACCTTCCCATGATGGGAAGGCCCGCTACTCAGATACGGGTCGGCAGGCATAATTCAACTATTCAACGTCCCCCATTTTTCCGAGGCGGTTTTCCATGACGATCGAATTTAAGGTAGAAGGCATGAGCTGCCAGCATTGCGTAGTCGCAGTCACGAATGCGATCCGCGCACAGCTCCCGAGCGCGCAGGTAGAGGTCGATCTGGTATCCGGGCGTGTGACGGTCGAATCGGCGCAACCGGTTGACGTTAGCCTGTTGAAGACCGTGGTCGACGAGGTCGGCTATACGGTTACGGGCGTGCCCAGCGGCGCGCCCCACTAAGCGAGTTCGCCCATGTTCAAAATTGCCGTCATTGGCGCTTCCGGGTTGCTAGGCCGCGCTCTCATCGAAGAACTGGCGTCGCAGGCCGGCTGGCACGTCATTGCCACCGCGTTCAGCCGCCCAGGCCCGAACACGGTCGCGCTCGACATTCGCGACGCGCGGGCAGTCGCGGACTTCGTCGAGCGCGAAGCGCCGGACGCGCTCGTGATTGCGGCAGCGGAACGCCGGCCGGATGTGTGCGAGCACGATCCGGCGCTTGCCCGTGCATTGAATGTCGATGCGGTGCGCACCCTGGCTGCGGCAGCGGACCGGCGAGGTGCATGGATCCTGTCGATTTCTACCGATTACGTCTTCGACGGCACTCATCCGCCCTACCAGCATGATTCCACGCCAGCGCCGCTCAATGCGTACGGGCGGAGCAAGCTCGAAGGCGAGCGCGCGCTGGCCGAAACCACCGGTCTCGGCTGTGTGCTGCGTTTACCGCTGCTGTATGGACCGATCGTCAGTTGGGCGGAATCCGCGGTGACGAGTCTCGTGCCGGCGATTGCCGCGTCGACCTTGCCGAACGGCAAGGTCGCCGTCATGGATGCATGGGCGATCCGTTACCCCACGTTCACGCCAGACGTCGCGTTCGTGATCCGGCAGATGCTCGAGCGGCACGCCCGTGGCGAAGCGATCCGCGGCGTCGTGCAGTGGTCGGGCGACGAGCCGATGACCAAGTATGAGATCGCCGTGCGCCTTGCTCAAACACTGCAACTCGATGCGCATCTCACGCCGCAACGCACGCCCGCTGACGCGACGCCGCGTCCGCACAACTGCCACCTGGCCTCGAACCGGCTCGACGCGCTCGGCATAGGCCGCCGCACACCGTTCGATATAGCGATCCGGCAAGTGCTGGCCAGGTTTCCAGGGCGAGACGGAACGGTGCAAGCTTAACGGCAGCGAGAATTACGTGACTGCTTTCGACCGGCTGGACCGAAAATGCCGGTGATATGGGCGCCTGCACCGTCAGTCCCGGACGCCGGACTTTGTCGGCGTGCATTATTTGGTAGCCATTCGCGGCTCACGGCTGTCTGAAGACCCCGTCGTGAGGACTCCGGCACCAGCGAGGCATCCCGTATGTCCTTAACCGGCAGGAGGTGTTGCGCGTTAGTGCAACGATGGTTGGCTGAAGATGGACGGCGTGCCCGTCTTTTGCGGGTCCTCCAATGCGACGCGATTACTTGTTTTGCGGGAGCCGACTCGGCGGAGAGCGTGCCGCTGCAAGTTTACATTACAGCCTCCTATGCACCGCCCAAGTCAATGCGATCGCCCCGAAGCGTATTTGCGCTTCGTCCTCACCTACATTGCCGACCACCCGATCAACGTAAGCGCGTCTTCATTACCGTGTAGATTTACTTGTTGAGTTTGGCTACTTTGGTGCCCACCAAACGAATGGTGGACGCTACAGTGGACAGCCCTCACCAATCCAAACGGTCCAGGCGACCGAATTTCTCGGTCGAGTTCAAGCGGCAGATCGTCGAGGCGACGCTCAAGCCGGGTGCCTCGGCTACGCTCATCGCTCGCGAGCACGACATCAACGCCAATCTGCTGTTCAAATGGCGTCGTCATTGTCTTGCCGGCGATTTCGGCATGCCCGACGCTCAGCGGTCAGAGGCGCCTGCACTCAACTGGCTACCAGTGGCAGTGGCTGAGCCTTCACCGGAAGTGCCGGCATGCCCATCGCGAGACAGCACCAGCATCTACGAGCTCGAGTGTGGCGACGTCCGGCTACGCTTGAGCGCGGACACACCCATCGCGACCCTGATCAAGATTGTGCGGGGCCTTGCCTGATGAGCCTGCTGATGCTGCCGTCCGCCGTTGGCCTGCCGTCCGGATCCCGAGTGTGGCTGGCCGCGGGAGTCACCGATATGCGGGCCGGATTCAACAGTCTCGCGGCCAAGGTGCAGACCGTGCTTGAACGGGATCCGTTCTGCGGGCACGTCTTCGTGTTCCGCGGCAAACGCGGCGACCTGCTCAAAGTGCTGTGGTGGAGCGGCGATGGCATGTGCCTGCTGATGAAGCGACTCGAGAAGGGGCGCTTCGTATGGCCTCAAGCCGACGGTGGCGTTATTTGCCTGAGCCCGGCACAACTATCGATGCTGCTCGAAGGCATCGACTGGCGGCACCCGACGAGAACGGCACAACCGACCTCAGCGTTGTAAACGTCGTTGCTGGCGCGTAAACTATCCGCATGACGCGCGCGAACCCACTTCCCGACGATGTCGAAACGCTGAAGGCCATGCTGCTCAGCCAGGAGGAGGCGCTGCGCGAGCGAGATACGCAAGTGCTCAAACTGCAGGAAACGATCGACTCGCAACAAGCCGCGTTGGCTTCGCGCGCAGCCGAAGTCGAACATCTGAAGCTGCTCATTGCCAGGCTGCGCCGTATGCAGTTCGGTCGCAAGTCCGAGAAGCTTGACCACCAGATCGAACAACTCGAGCTGCGCCTCGAAGAGCTGGGGGCCGACGAGGGTGCCGCGCCGATCGAAATCCCGAAGACGCCACGCAAGGCTGTGGAGCAGACACCGCGCAAGTCACTGCCTGAACATCCGCCGCGCGAGATCCGGATGCACCTGCCTGAATCCGCCGGGAAGTGCACGCAGTGCGGTGGCAAGATGAAGTCGCTGGGCGAAGACGTCGCCGAACAGCTTGAGTATGTGCCGGCAAGCTTCCGTGTTATCCGTCATGTACGTCCGAAGTTTGCGTGCGTGTGTTGCGATCACATCTCCCAGGCGCCTGCACCGGGTCGTCCCATCGAACGCGGTCTCGCCGGCCCGGGGCTACTGGCACACGTACTGGTCTCGAAGTTTGCAGACCACCTGCCGCTTTACCGGCAGTCGGTCATGTATGCACGCGAAGGCGTCGAGCTGGATCGCTCGCTGCTTGCGAAGTGGGTCGGTCAGGCGGCGACGCTGCTGCAGCCGCTCGTTAAAACGCTGCGTCGACACGTGATGTTGGCGACGAAACTGCACGCCGACGACACACCGGTTCCAGTGCTTGCACCGGGCAACGGCAAGACGAAGACCGGTCGCTTGTGGGTGTACGTGCGCGATGACCGTGCATCGGCTGACATGACACCGCCGGCGGTGTGGTTCGCCTATACGCCCGATCGCAAGGGCATCCACCCGCAGCAGCACCTCGCGTCGTTCAACGGTACGCTGCAAGCTGACGCATACGGTGGCTACCAGGCCATCTATGAAACCGGGCGCGTCACGGAGGCGGCTTGCTGGGCACACGCCCGGCGACAGTTCCATGAGCTGCACGCAGCGCGTCCCAATGCGTTGAACACCGAAGCGCTCGAGCGTATCGGCGCGCTTTACAGGATCGAGGAGACGATCAGGGGCAAGCCGCCCGACGAGCGCCGCGCGCATCGCCAGACGCATGCGCTGCCGCTACTCGATCAATTCCACGCGTGGCTCGCAACGACGCTGGAAACGCTCTCGCGCAAATCGGACACGAGTCGGGCGATCCTCTATGCGCTGAACCGGTGGGAAGCGCTCACACGCTATTGTGAGGACGGGCAGTTGGAGATCGACAATCTACTTGTCGAACGCGCGTTGCGCGGGGTGGCCATCGGTCGCCGCAACTATCTGTTCGCTGGAGCAGACTCTGGTGGAGAACGTGCCGCCGCGATCTACAGCCTCATTGGGACCGCAAAACTCAACGGCATCGAACCTCAGGCGTATCTGCGCTACATGCTTGCACGCATCGCCGACCATGCGATCAATCGCATCGACGAACTTGCACCGTGGGTCGTTGCCGCTCAGCTCCGCACCACAGTCTGAAGATCGCGATCTCCAGTCAAGACGTTGCTGGTGCCGCGCTTACTTCCTGGCGGAGTCGGGCTTCGGCTCGGCGACCGGCGAGCAACTCGGTGCGGCGGAGCGCGCGGTGTCGGCGGTGTTCGATATCGGAAGGGAAACCGGCGAATGGGGATTGGATAGCGCAGGGTTCGCGCTTTTTGCCGCAATCGCAACGAATTACGACAAGCTGTTGCACAGCGCGCCTCTTTGGGCGGTCACCGATGCTAGCGAACGACTCGACCGGTTTGCCGCAGGTATGTCGTATCAGACGCCGGTGCGGAAGCGGGCCTGACGGATTGGATCGGTAAGCGTCATTTCGTGGCCGCATGGACAGAGCTGAAGCCAGTGTCCAAAGTGATGTCCGTTACTTCAAGTGGTGGGGACTACTTTGGACGCACGAAATTCGAGACCATCGAACCGCAAGGGGCGACCGAATTACACACCGGAGTACCGACGGCAAGTGGCAGTCGCGGCGAGCGAGCCGGATATCTCGGTGGCCAAGCTTGCGCAGGCGCACGGACTGAATCCCAATATGGTGTTCAAGTGGCGTCGGCAACTGCGGGCGGGCCTGTTTGAAGGGGTGGCGCACGGCACAGCGGTGTTGCTGCCCGTAGCGCTGCCTGATGCAACGGGAGGCGAGAAGACTGAACCGGCGTCGCTGGCACAACAGCCGGTCGAGCCCCATCGCGAGAGCGTGCCGGCGGCGTCGGGCATCGAGATTGAACTGAACGGTGCGCGTGTGCGCGTCACGGGCATGGTCGACCCCGTGCAGTTGCGCCTCGTGCTGCGCTGCCTGATGCCGGCATGATTGCCCCGCCGACCGGTACTCGTGTATGGCTGGCAGCGGGCGTCACCGATATGCGTCGTGGCATGGATGGACTTGCCGCGCTGGTGCAGTCGACACTCGGACGTGATCCCTTCTCTGGCCACATCTTTTTGTTTCGTGGGCGTCGCGGTGACCTCATCAAGATTTTATGGTGGAGCGGCGACGGCATGAACCTGTACGCGAAACGACTTGAGCGCGGACGCTTCGTGTGGCCGCAGGCGGACTCGGGAGCAGTCCATCTGTCTGCCGCCCAACTGTCGATGCTGCTCGAGGGGATTGACTGGCGGCATCCAGAGCGGACGTGGCAGCCGACACACGCGGCGTAACGCAGGGTGCGGGAGCCCACAAGTTCGTGGGCTTCATTTAAACTGGCATGCATGCCAGCCAGCCATCTGCCCGATGACATCGCCGCCCTCAAGCGCATCGTTGCCTCGCGCGACGAGACCATCGCGCAGTTGCTGGCGGAAATCTCGCGACTGAAACGATGGCAGTATGGCCGTTCATCGGAGCGCATGACCGAATTGATGGATCAGCTGCAGCTCGCGCTCGGTGAGCTTCCCGTTCCTGAATCGGCCATGGCCGCAACGACGAAGGCGCCCGATGCCGACGTGACTGCGGATACGCCGGCCACAACGAACGTTGTTCCGCTGCGCCGCAAGCCACGGCACTTCCCCGCTCATCTTCCTCGCGAAACAGTTGTTCATGCACCGACGGAGTGTGGATGCACGGAGTG
Source organism: Paraburkholderia terricola (assembly GCF_003330825.1). Lineage (NCBI taxonomy): Bacteria > Pseudomonadati > Pseudomonadota > Betaproteobacteria > Burkholderiales > Burkholderiaceae > Paraburkholderia > Paraburkholderia terricola. The sequence goes on along the minus strand of NZ_CP024941.1, from coordinate 1,216,993 downwards.
CGGACAACAAATGCGGGCGCTGGGCGAAGACGTCTCGGAGGTGCTCGACTATGTTCCCGGTTACTTCAAGGTACTGCGTCACGTACGGCCAAAGCTGAGCTGCCCGCGCTGTGCTGCAGTGGTGCAGGAGCCAGCCCCTTCGCGGCCGATAGCGCGCGCAATGGCCGGTGCCGGACTGCTCGCGCAGGTCGTCGTTGCGAAGTACGCTGACCATACGCCGCTCTACCGGCAGGCCGGCATCTATCGACGCGCGGGCATCGAACTGGATCGGGCAACACTGGCTTCGTGGGTGCGTGAAGCAGCTGCGCTGCTGCAACCGCTGTCCGATGCACTTGGTCGTTACGTGCGCGATGCAGACAAGATCCATACCGACGACACGCCCGTACCTGTGCTGGAGCCGGGGCGTGGCAAGACACGCACGGCGCGCCTGTGGACCTATGTGCGCGATGACCGTCCGGCAGGAAGCCGTGCGCCACCAGCAGTCTGGTACAGGTACTCCCCCGACCGCAAAGGCGAGCGACCTCGGGAACATCTGGCGGGCTACGCGGGAGTCCTGCAGGCAGATGCCTTCAGCGGGTATGACGCCCTGTATCGTGACGGCACGGTCATCGAGGCCGGATGCTGGGCGCATGCGCGGCGCAAGTTCTATGACCTGTACAAGCTGGACAGCTCACCGATTGCCGAAGAAGCACTGCGCCGCATTGGAGCACTATATGTTGTTGAACGCGAGGTTCGCGGCCTGGATAGCGTCAAGCAGGACGTCCGGCGCATTGACTCAGGTTTTTTGTTACCGAGCCAGGGTCGTTGCCTCATGTAATTTGCTACCCGTCAGAATGCTGGCGGGAGCGACTTATGGCGAGGCAGCTCAGCATGACAACACGACGGGAATTGACCGAGGCAGTCGGTGAGCGGTACCGCCGTTCGGACCGGAATGAGAAGCGCGAGATACTGGACGAGTTTGTTCAGGTAACCGGCTATCACCGCAAGCACGCGATCCGCGTTCTGTGCCGGGAGCCTCAACCTCCGAGCGCGAGGCCCGGCCCGCAACGGCGGTATGACGATGAGGTGCGGGATGCCCTGATCACGCTATGGGAAGCCGCCGACCGGATCTGCGGCAAGCGCCTGAAGGCGCTCATCCCTACGCTGATCGACTCGATGACCCGGCATGGTCACCTGACCCTATCGAAGCAACTGCGCCAACGCATGGACCAGATCAGCGCCGCGACCATTGACCGGCTGCTGCGTGACGTCCGCGAACAGGCCTTCGCCGGTCAGCGCCGGCGCGCTGGTGGAGTCGGCAACGCAATTCGCCGCGCGGTGCCGATCCGCACGTTCGCCGACTGGAGAGATCCGCTACCCGGCTATCTCGAGGTGGATTTCGTCGAGCATTGCGGTGGCACCAAGATCGACGGCGACTTCGTGCACAGCTTCGTGATGACAGACATCGCGACCGGATGGACCGAGTGCCTGGCCATGCCCTATCGCAGCGGTGCATTCGTTCTTGAGCACATCGAGCGCGTTAGCCGTGCCTTGCCGTTTCCGCTGCGCGGTATCGATTGCGATAACGATAGCGCCTTCATGAACGAGGCCATATTCGATTTCTGCAAAGCGACGGGTATCGAACTGACCCGCTCGCGACCCTACAAGAAGAACGACCAGGCCTGGGTTGAGCAGAAGAATGGCTCAATCGTGCGCCGCCTCGTGGGGTATGGCCAGTTGCGTGGACTTGATGCTACCGAAACCCTCGCTTCCCTCTATGAGGTGTCGCGGCTGTACATCAACTTCTTCCAGCCGTCATTCAAGCTGAAATCGAAAACACGCCATGGTGCACGGGTGACCAAGCGCTACGAAGCGCCTCTGACTCCCCTTGAGCGGGTCTTGCGATCGGCGTCGATACCCGAGTCAACCAAGCGCAGGTTGCGTACGCGGTTTCGGGCGCTAGATCCATTGGACTTATTGCGCCGCATGCGCGAAGCACAGCAGCGCGTCGCACGATGCAGCGCATCGGGTACGGCGCCGATGGAAACACAAACGGCCGATCAAATCCCCCTCGCTAACTTCCTGGCGAGTCTTGGAACAGCATGGCACGAAGGAGAGGTTCGAGCGACGCATCGCCGAAAGGCGCACGTCGCACACACCTGGCGCAGCCGTGAAGATCCGTTCGAGCATACGTGGCCGACCATACAGCAATGGCTTGAGAGCGAGCCCGGGATTACGGCGAAGAAGCTGCATGAACGCCTCGTCGCGATGGCTCCGGCGATGTATTCCAGTGCCCAGCTTCGGACCCTGCAGCGCCGTGTGAAGGCATGGCGATCGAACCGTGCGAGAGAACTGGTCACAAGGATACTTGGTCATGCGGATGCGGATGCGGATGCGGTGAAGGCTGGCGCCGCTACGCAGCGCCAGCCTTCACCGCAAAACAACGGGTCCGTGACAACTACCCGGGAGTAACATCATCCCGTGAGGCAACACGACCGGACGTAGTCATTGTCGCCGCCCAGCGGCCAGACGCCGGAAGTGCGCCTGTCTGCGCGTCAACAACGATCCGCCCCATTGCTCACTGAGCTGAAGGCCTGGCTTGAACACACGCTGTCCCAGGTCTCGGCGAAGTCGGGACTGGCGAAGGCGATCAGATACTCGCTGGGGCACTGGCACGCACTCACACGCTATTGCGAAGACGGACGCGTCGAGGTGGACAACAATACGGCGGAGCGCGCGATCAGGCCGCTGGTCCTCGGCAGGCGCAACTATCTGTTCGCAGGCTCCGACGGCGGTGGTGAAAGCGCGGCAGTGATCTACAGTCTGATCGGTACGGCGCGCCTGAACGGCATCGAGCCGTTTGCGTACCTGCGCACGGTGTTTGAGCGCATCGCCAATCATCCCATCAATCGCATCGACGAGTTGCTGCCGTGGCACCTGATGCCGGCTGCACACATCGAGCAGCAAGCCGCCTGACAATCAAGCCGATGGTCCAACCCCGCAAACCTGCCGTGCGCCTGGTCAAGGCGCCAGTGCCCGATTACGTACTGCGCGCTGAGCTGAAGTACATTAAGCCGGCGATCTGGCGACGAATCATCGTTCCCGGCTCGATCCGGCTGGACAAGCTGCATGTCGTGCTGCAACTGGCCATGGGCTGGGAAGGCGGGCACCTGCACGAGTTCGTCTTCGGCGAAACCAACTATGGTGAACCTGATGACTTCGGATTCCAGAGCAATCCACCGATGCTCAATGAAGCACGGGTCACGCTGGCGAAGGCGCTGGGCGGGCTGAAATCATTCACCTATATCTACGACTACGGTGACAACTGGCAGCATCGGATCAAGGTCGAGAAGGCGCTGGTGCCTGATCCAGACATGAGCCGGCCGCTATGCCTAGACGGGCAGAATGCGTGTCCGCCGGAAGACGTCGGTGGAGTGCCAGGATATGCCGACTTCCTCGAAGCGATCACCGATCCGACGCACGAGGAGCACGACCACTTCCTCGAGTGGTGTGGCGGCAGCTTCGATCCCGCCGCCTTCGATCTCGTGCTCGCGAATCAGCGGCTCTCAGAGGTCAAGTTCTGATCGTCAAGACGGCCTCAGATTGACGCTTACTTGGATCGCGCAGGCGGCGAGGGAAAGCTTTCCGATTTCTCCGGGAGTTACCGGCTGTGAGGATGGACGTATTTCGCGCGGTAGCAAACCGTTCCTTGGTGGTGCGGTTACTAGTCTCTGATGGCTTGCTTTCGATGGCGCGTAAACGCACAAACCCCACCGGTGTGGGGTGGGGTCTGTGTTTCTGCATGGGAGCCTGACGATTACCTACTTTCACACGGGCAATCCGCACTATCATCGGCGTGGAGTCGTTTCACGGTCCTGTTCGGGATGGGAAGGGGTGGTACCGACTCGCTATGGTCATCAGGCATGACTTGTTGTCAGGTTGACGCGGGGGTCAACACGACCAATCTGGAAGAAGTAGTGTCTGGTGCATCGCACCAGGGGCAATGGGGTGGTGAGTGTATCGGGCACAACGCGGATCTCAACCGTGCGGGGCGACGCGGGGAGGCGCCACCGGAAACACACTGGTTATAGGATCAAGCCTTACGGGCAATTAGTATCAGTTAGCTCAACGCATTACTGCGCTTACACACCTGACCTATCAACGTCCTGGTCTTGAACGACCCTTCAAGGGGCTCGAAGCCCCGGGGATATCTCATCTTAAGGCGAGTTTCCCGCTTAGATGCTTTCAGCGGTTATCTCTTCCGAACATAGCTACCCGGCGATGCCACTGGCGTGACAACCGGTACACCAGAGGTTCGTCCACTCCGGTCCTCTCGTACTAGGAGCAGCCCCCTTCAAATATCCAGCGCCCACGGCAGATAGGGACCAAACTGTCTCACGACGTTTTAAACCCAGCTCACGTACCTCTTTAAATGGCGAACAGCCATACCCTTGGGACCGGCTACAGCCCCAGGATGAGATGAGCCGACATCGAGGTGCCAAACACCGCCGTCGATATGAACTCTTGGGCGGTATCAGCCTGTTATCCCCAGAGTACCTTTTATCCGTTGAGCGATGGCCCTTCCATACAGAACCACCGGATCACTATGACCTGCTTTCGCACCTGCTCGACTTGTCGGTCTCGCAGTCAAGCACGCTTATGCCATTGCACTATCAGCACGATTTCCGACCGTACCTAGCGTACCTTCGTACTCCTCCGTTACACTTTGGGAGGAGACCGCCCCAGTCAAACTGCCTACCATGCACTGTCCCCGGTCCGGATTCACGGACCAGGGTTAGAACCTCAAACAGATCAGGGTGGTATTTCAAGGATGGCTCCACGCAAACTGGCGTTCACGCTTCAAAGCCTCCCACCTATCCTACACAGACCGGTTCAAAGTCCAATGCAAAGCTACAGTAAAGGTTCATGGGGTCTTTCCGTCTAGCCGCGGGGAGATTGCATCATCACAAACACTTCAACTTCGCTGAGTCTCGGGAGGAGACAGTGTGGCCATCGTTACGCCATTCGTGCAGGTCGGAACTTACCCGACAAGGAATTTCGCTACCTTAGGACCGTTATAGTTACGGCCGCCGTTTACCGGGACTTCAATCAGGAGCTTGCACCCCATCATTTAATCTTCCGGCACCGGGCAGGCGTCACACCCTATACGTCCACTTTCGTGTTTGCAGAGTGCTGTGTTTTTATTAAACAGTCGCAGCCACCAGTTTATTGCAACCCCTTCACCCTTTGCGCGCAGGCGCATCAAGCTACAGGGGCGTACCTTATCCCGAAGTTACGGTACCAATTTGCCGAGTTCCTTCTCCCGAGTTCTCTCAAGCGCCTTAGAATACTCATCTCGCCCACCTGTGTCGGTTTGCGGTACGGTCTTGTTGAACTGAAGCTTAGAGGCTTTTCCTGGAACCACTTCCGATTGCTTCGTCACCGAAGTGACTGGCCTCACACCCTTGAATTACGCGCCCGGATTTGCCAAAGCGCCTTCTCCAATGCAAGGACCGGGACTTCCAACACCCGGACAACCTTCCGCGATCCGTCCCCCCATCGCATTCAACAATGGTGCAGGAATATTAACCTGCTTCCCATCAGCTACGCATTTCTGCCTCGCCTTAGGGGCCGACTCACCCTACGCCGATGAACGTTGCGTAGGAAACCTTGGGCTTACGGCGAGGGGGCCTTTCACCCCCTTTATCGCTACTCATGTCAGCATTCGCACTTCCGATACCTCCAGCACACTTTCCAGTGCACCTTCGCAGGCTTACGGAACGCTCTCCTACCATGCATATAAATATGCATCCGCAGCTTCGGTATATTGCTTAGCCCCGTTACATCTTCCGCGCAGGACGACTCGATCAGTGAGCTATTACGCTTTCTTTAAAGGATGGCTGCTTCTAAGCCAACCTCCTGACTGTTTTAGCCTTCCCACTTCGTTTCCCACTTAGCAATATTTGGGGACCTTAGCTGGCGGTCTGGGTTGTTTCCCTCTTGACACCGGACGTTAGCACCCGATGTCTGTCTCCCGTGATTGCACTCTTCGGTATTCGGAGTTTGCTATGGCGTAGTAATCCGCAATGGACCCCACAACCATGACAGTGCTCTACCCCCGAAGGTGATACACGAGGCACTACCTAAATAGTTTTCGGAGAGAACCAGCTATTTCCAGGTTTGTTTAGCCTTTCACCCCTATCCACAGCTCATCCCCTAACTTTTCAACGTTAGTGGGTTCGGACCTCCAGTACGTGTTACCGCACCTTCATCCTGGCCATGGATAGATCACCTGGTTTCGGGTCTACACCCAGCGACTGAATCGCCCTGTTCGGACTCGCTTTCGCTACGCCTGCCCTAATCGGTTAAGCTTGCCACTGAATGTAAGTCGCTGACCCATTATACAAAAGGTACGCCGTCACCCCTTGCGAGGCTCCGACTGTTTGTATGCATGCGGTTTCAGGATCTGTTTCACTCCCCTCCCGGGGTTCTTTTCGCCTTTCCCTCACGGTACTGGTTCACTATCGGTCGATCACGAGTATTTAGCCTTGGAGGATGGTCCCCCCATCTTCAGACAGGATTTCACGTGTCCCGCCCTACTTGTCGTACACCTAGTTCTTCCTCGCTGTTTTCGTCTACAGGGCTATCACCTGCTATGGCCGCACTTTCCAGAGCGTTCGACTAACAATGAAGATAAAGAGTACAGGCTGCTCCCATTTCGCTCGCCACTACTCTGGGAATCTCGGTTGATTTCTTTTCCTGCGGTTACTTAGATGTTTCAGTTCACCGCGTTCGCTTCACGTAGCCTATGTATTCAGCTACGGATACTCCATAAGGAGTGGGTTTCCCCATTCGGATATCGGTGGATCAAAGCTCGTTTGCCAGCTCCCCACCGCTTTTCGCAGGCTACCGCGTCCTTCATCGCCTGTGATCGCCAAGGCATCCACCACATGCACTTGTTCGCTTGACCCTATAACGAGTGTGTCTCCCGGTCCTTGCGGATCCGTTGAGCTCGCTACAGGTTGAGTATTCGTGTTGCGCCGTATTCCAGGGCAATCTTCCGATTCCCCTTTCATACATTGATACAATCACAACCCTGATTCACCTACTCGGACACCCATCTCGAGGTACCCTTTCGTGAATCTCTTTACTACTTCTTCCTGATTGTTAAAGAACGACAGCCGATATCGCAGTTGCCATAACCGCGTATCACTCTGACTGGCTCAATCGCCAATGCAAAACGCTCTGTGCCGTACACAGAACACTGCGCATTGAGGATTGGTGGAGGATGACGGGATCGAACCGACGACCCCCTGCTTGCAAAGCAGGTGCTCTCCCAGCTGAGCTAATCCCCCGGGATCATGCAGATGCGCCAGAGGGGTTGCATTCAGCACACCAGACAAGACAATGGTGGGTCTGGATGGGTTCGAACCATCGACCCCCGCCTTATCAAGACGGTGCTCTAACCAGCTGAGCTACAGACCCCTGAGTCTGCCTGATTTCACAGCCGATAAGCGTGAGCGCTCAACACTTGGACGCGTTAGCTCGAGAAAGGAGGTGATCCAGCCGCACCTTCCGATACGGCTACCTTGTTACGACTTCACCCCAGTCATGAATCCTACCGTGGTGACCGTCCTCCTTGCGGTTAGACTAGCCACTTCTGGTAAAACCCACTCCCATGGTGTGACGGGCGGTGTGTACAAGACCCGGGAACGTATTCACCGCGGCATGCTGATCCGCGATTACTAGCGATTCCAGCTTCACGCACTCGAGTTGCAGAGTGCGATCCGGACTACGATCGGTTTTCTGGGATTGGCTCCACCTCGCGGCTTGGCGACCCTCTGTTCCGACCATTGTATGACGTGTGAAGCCCTACCCATAAGGGCCATGAGGACTTGACGTCATCCCCACCTTCCTCCGGTTTGTCACCGGCAGTCTCCCTGGAGTGCTCTTGCGTAGCAACTAGGGACAAGGGTTGCGCTCGTTGCGGGACTTAACCCAACATCTCACGACACGAGCTGACGACAGCCATGCAGCACCTGTGTTACGGCTCCCTTTCGGGCACTCCCACCTCTCAGCAGGATTCCGTACATGTCAAGGGTAGGTAAGGTTTTTCGCGTTGCATCGAATTAATCCACATCATCCACCGCTTGTGCGGGTCCCCGTCAATTCCTTTGAGTTTTAATCTTGCGACCGTACTCCCCAGGCGGTCAACTTCACGCGTTAGCTACGTTACCAAGCCAATGAAGGCCCGACAACTAGTTGACATCGTTTAGGGCGTGGACTACCAGGGTATCTAATCCTGTTTGCTCCCCACGCTTTCGTGCATGAGCGTCAGTATTGGCCCAGGGGGCTGCCTTCGCCATCGGTATTCCTCCACATCTCTACGCATTTCACTGCTACACGTGGAATTCTACCCCCCTCTGCCATACTCTAGCCCGCCAGTCACAAATGCAGTTCCCAGGTTAAGCCCGGGGATTTCACATCTGTCTTAGCGGACCGCCTGCGCACGCTTTACGCCCAGTAATTCCGATTAACGCTTGCACCCTACGTATTACCGCGGCTGCTGGCACGTAGTTAGCCGGTGCTTATTCTTCCGGTACCGTCATCCCCCCGCCGTATTAGGGCAGAGGTTTTCTTTCCGGACAAAAGTGCTTTACAACCCGAAGGCCTTCTTCACACACGCGGCATTGCTGGATCAGGCTTGCGCCCATTGTCCAAAATTCCCCACTGCTGCCTCCCGTAGGAGTCTGGGCCGTGTCTCAGTCCCAGTGTGGCTGGTCGTCCTCTCAGACCAGCTACAGATCGTCGCCTTGGTAGGCCTTTACCCCACCAACTAGCTAATCTGCCATCGGCCGCCCCTGTAGCGCGAGGTCCCGAAGGAGCCCCCGCTTTCCTCCGCAGAGCGTATGCGGTATTAATCCGGCTTTCGCCGGGCTATCCCCCACTACAGGACACGTTCCGATGTATTACTCACCCGTTCGCCACTCGCCACCAGGGTTGCCCCCGTGCTGCCGTTCGACTTGCATGTGTAAGGCATGCCGCCAGCGTTCAATCTGAGCCAGGATCAAACTCTTCAGTTCAATGCCTGTTACTGTTTTTCGGTTGTTTTACCAACCGGTCGCTCACTCAACGTACTGACGAATGATCATCCTGTCTTTCAACAGGAAAACCTTCCTTTCATTACTGTGTGAGACTTGATACTTTCGCTTCCGGCAGACTCCGAAGAGTCCACCGCGCGCCGCGCACCAAGCGCCCACACTTATCGGCTGTTAGTTTTTAAAGATCGGTTACGCATTCACCACCGTCACGACGCCCACTTCAACCACCCGGCACCGCTTCGTTCTGCGTCGCTGCATCTGCAGCAGAGAAATGAGATTATGGAGAACTTCCGTCACGCCGTCAACAGGTTTTTCCAACTTTCTAACCCGTCCGACCTGCCGCAAACCCCCGCCATTGCTGGCTCTCCCGCTTCCCGCGCCCCGCTGTCCGGGGCACGAAAGAGCGAGATTCTAGCGACCCCGAACGGGCCTTGCAAGCGTTATCTGGAATTTCTTCAAGGCGCCTTTTCTATGCGGCCCGCCTCCTCTGCAACCGGTGCTTTTAAATCTGACGTCAAAGGCCGTGCAACCTGTGCGCCGATCGTCCAATCGTGCAGGACGGTATATGCGACCGCCAGCAAGGTCGGGCCGATGAAAACGCCGAGAAAGCCGAAAGCGAACGCCCCGCCAAGGATGCCGAGCATCACAAGGATCAGCGGCATATCGCTGTTCTTGCCAATCAGGATCGGCTTGATGACATTGTCGGACATGCCGACGACCAGCACGCCCCAAACGACCAGAAAGATCGCCCACCCCGTGGCGCCGCCGTGATACAGCCAGATCGCCGCAGGCAACCACACGACCACCGGGCCGCCCGGTATCACCGACAGGAAAAATGTTGCCAGGCCAAGCAGCGCCGGGGCCGGCACGCCGGCAATCCAGCAACCGAATCCAGCCAGAACCCCTTGCACGAGTGCGGTGCCGAGAATCCCATAGACCACGCCTTTCACTGTGCTGCCAGCGAGCGCCAGCAGATAATCGGCACGCTCGCCGGCGATACGCTGCATGCCGGCATTCAGCCAGGCCGCCGCGCCCTCTCCTCCGGTATAAAAGAAGAAAGCGAGCACGATACTCAGCGCCAACAGCCCCAACCCGTGCGTGACAGCAATCGCGGCCGCCAGGATCCATTTGCCGGCCGGCGCCGCCAGGGTACGCAATTGCGCGATCAGTTCCGAATTGCTACTTGTCAGGCGCTCCCAGAAGGTCTCGAGGCTCGAACCGACCACGGGGATTCGGCCCACCCATGGCGGCAAATCCGGCAAGCCGGCTTCAAAGAGCCGTTGCACCAGCGCGACGATGTCATGAACATGCGCGCCGAATGCAAAGCCCGCATAAACGAACGGCCCCAGCACAACGACCAGAATGATCAGCACGATCAACGTGGCGGCCCACCTGCGCCGCCCGCCGACCGCCACGGTCAGCCGCCGGTATAAGCCCCAGGAGCTATAACTGAGGATGGCGCCCCACAGCAGCGCGGTGGTAAAAGGCGCCAGCACCAGGAGCGAGCCGCCCACCAGAATGATGAGCGCGAAGACAGCGGCGAGACGCTCGATCAGTTGGTCCGATTTCACAATGAACACCTCCGGTTGTGCCAGACCACGGCGACGAATGAACATGCGCCTTGTCAGGCGCCCGCTAAAGCGTGCCAGTATAGAAGCGGGTCGCCCCCCTCGGGACGGTCTTATATCATCCGGCCAGGCCGCCGCACAACGCATGTGGAAACACTCCCGACGGGCCGATTCTTTCATGTGAAAACGCCCTGATCCACCCGGCATCGCCGGTCAAACAATATGGCGGCATGGAAAAGAATAGAATATAAGGTTCTGTGCCTCCCAACTTCTGGATTTATGCGCTCGCGAATCGCCAAACGTCTCCCCCCCGATGCCGACAAACTCGTCGGTCTCTCGCTCGCGCTTTTCGCGTCGGGCAGCCGCACCGAGGACCGCTTCTGGGAAGCGAAGCTCGATGCGTTGCTGACCAAGATCGTCCGTAACGCCAATCAGACCACGCTGGACGCCGCGCTCGACCATCTGCAGCAAAATCATCCGGATGCGTACGGCGCGCTCGCCGACATGGCGGAAACCCACAGCGAGTCGTTCATCGTCGAACATGAAGGCGTGTCTTATGAAGCGCTGCTGATCGCCGCGCCGGTGCTCGCCTGGACCCGTTACATGATTCCATCCGGCCCGCTCAAGACCGATGCGGCCGACGCCCTGCGCGCGCACCTGCAAGCACACGTGCTCGCGGCCAATACGCGCGTGGCCATGGCGCCGTTTCTGTACAGCATCGATCAGTTGCCGCGCCATCACGTGGAAACCTGGCGCATGGCGCAGCAACTTGCTCAAGCCGCCATGGCCGGCGGCAGCATCAAGCTCAATTTCGGCGAACTGCCGGAAACGTCGCCGATTCTGGCCGACCCGCGCTTCCTGCTGGCCGTGGTTGCGGCACCTGTGGGCGAGCCGACGTTTCGCTGGCAGGAGGAAGAGCACGGCAGCCGGATCGAGCGTGGGCAATGTCTCGAGCAATGGGCCACGCAAGGCGGCGCCAATCTGTCGCTGGTGTTGCCGGGCTGCGAATTCGAATGCCTGCTGCCGGACGCCTATTATTCGGCCTGCCGCGACGCCGACGAGCGCGTGCGCCCCCACACGGTGCGCACCGCCGTGCGCTATCTGTTCGACACCATCGGCGCCGCGCCGCAGGACCTGCGCGCGGTTGTCGCGGGCTTCGGCGAACGCCGCATCGACGAATATCGCGTCGGCTTCACGCGCCGCGGCAGCAATGATGTGATCTACGGCGTCGTATGGCCGCTGTACGGCCGCGAAAACGGCGAGCCGGGCATTGACGAAGAGCCGCAAGAAAGCGCCGCATCGGACGATCCCCTCGAGGAAATCGTCGCGCTGCTCAAGGAGACCGGCGTGACCGACGTGCGCCGCCATGCCGGCCGCTTCGAGCCTGAATATTGCGATGATTGCGGTGTGCCGCTCTACGCGGACCCGCTCGGCGAAATCGTCCACGCCGAAATGCCGGAAGACGCGGAACCCGCGCAGCCGCATTTTCATTGAGCATCGGCGTCGGCGCCTGACCGGGCAGCCGTCGAGTCAGAAAGCCCCGCCGCGCGCGGGGCTTTTTTACGTCATTCCTCTTATGCCTTTTGGACAGGCCGTCAAGTTGAAGGGAATTTGTCATCATAGGGACGGCGACGCATCGCATGCGTCCGGCTCCTTGGCCGGGCGCATGCATCGCGCCACTTCGCCCGAATCACCTGGAGACATGGCATGCGATTCTCGATACTCAACTCAGACGCGGAACGCCGCGATGGGCTCAAAGCGCTACTGCGGCAAATCGACCGGCTGGCGCGCTTTCACGAAGCACAAGATTGGCGCCAGGTCGTACGCGCGTTCAAACGTCAGCGGCCCGATTTGCTAGTGATCGACTGGCAGGACTGGATGTCGGTCGCGGACACCCGCCATCTACTCAGCCACTATCCGGACCTGCGGGTTGCAGTACTGACCGACCATATCTCACCGGACGTCGTGCGGGAACTCATGGACGAAGGCGTGCTCGGCGTCGTGCCCCGCGAAACCGACCCTTGCCTGATCGTGCGCGCGTTTGAAATGGTTTTGCTTGGCGGCCACTATGTGCCGCCCGGCGCGCTGGCATTGAATCCGCCGCTGCCGCCGGACGCCACGATCCGGCCGTTCGACGAAAAAAAACCGCCACCCGTCGCACCAAACTTTCCAACGGACTATCGCCCCGTCAGCAACAAATCATGCGCTGTGTCCACATGGGCAGCACCAATAAGATGATCGCGCGCACGCTCGGCATCAGCGAGGGCACGGTCAAGATCCATCTGACGAGCATCTTCCAGCAACTCGGCGCTCCCAACCGCGCCGCCGCGGTCGCGTTGTACAACGGCTGGCTGTCCGCCCAATTGCAAGTACTGCGCAACTGTGGAGAAGCTTCTACTCGTCCGGTCATGGGGCAAACCGGTGTCGTGCCGTTACGGCGCCGTACGCAGCGGCGCTTCCGCTATCCGTTGCCCGCTAACGACACGCCCAGTTCGTTGCCGATGGCGGCCGAACCGGCCCTGCCGTATGGCAACACGGCGGCTGGAGCGCCGGCACCGGAACTCGAACCGATGGGCCAGGGCCCGGCATGACGCCAGCCGGCGCTCGCGCCTTCAACCGGCACGCGCATTTCTGGCGGCGTTGCGCCGGCTGGCATGGAATCCGCTCACACCTTTTCTTATCCAACGAGTAATATGAAGACATGGGTTTCCTCTACACACCGCTTCCGTTCTGGGTCGCTGTCGGTGGCTGGATCGCCACTGCGATAGTGGTCGCGCTCGCGCTGTGGAAAAATCCTTTCAAACGACTTCAGGACGGCACATTGCAGCATGTCTGGCTCGCGATCATCGTCGCGGTGTCCGTGCTGTGGGCAAGTAACGCCTGGCTCGATGACGGCACCGTCATGCATCTGCTCGGCGCAACCCTCGTCGTCACGCTGTTCGACTGGGCGCTCGCGCTCATCGCGATGGCCGTGGTCGTTGGTCTCGCCGCCGTTGTCTTCGACGCGCCCTGGCAAGGCATCGCGCTGACCTTCCTCGTGTTCGGCGCGTTGCCTGTCGGCATTTCGACCTTGGTCCAGCGCGCCAGCATCGCCTGGCTGCCGCGCAACCTCTTCATGTTCATCCTCGGTCAGGGTTTTGTCTCGCCAGCCATCGCGGTGTCGCTCACGGCAGCCGCGGCGCTCGGCATTCACATCGTGCTGGCCGATGGTTCAATGCTCGTGGTGCCGGCCGGCTATGCGTTCAGCGTGCTCTTGCTCGCGACCGGCGAAGCCTGGTTCACCGGCATGTCGACGGCACTGATCGCGGTTTACCGTCCCGCATGGGTTACTACTTATGATGTACGCCGATACCGATTGGGTGGGCCACGCATCTGACAAGTCCGGCACAGGCAACCTGCCTGAACGTGCGCGCCGCAATACCTCAGCCGAACACATGAAGCCGGCGAACGCGTGACACGATAGAACAAAATATTTATGTCACGATTGAACTCATCCCCGGCGCGGAGCATCTTACGTGCCTCTGATCTCATAAGCGCCTAACGAACTAGATGGATCGCACCAACGTACCGCGCCGGTTGCTGCGGGTGGTCGGCCGGTTGGCAACATTTGCAGCGGGTCTCTCGCTCTCATGCATTGCTCCCGCATTCGCCGATCAGCTCGAACAGCGCAACGAGCTCGTCAACAGATTTGTCAATGAAATGCATGCCGATCCGCTAGTCGCGGACTGCGCCGCTCATGGCAACTTTGTCGCAAGCACATCCACTGCCTTCGATCATGTCGAATTTTCACCCAGTTCCTTTGACAGCGCGCACGCTTCGGTGACGCCCTGGAACGATTCGTTCGACGAAGGCAAGCAGCGTGTCAAGGTGGACAACATCGTCACCGTCGAAGGGCTCGGCATCCGTTCGGGGGGCGGCGGCGATCCGGCCGATCTGAAGTTTCGCTGCGGCTATGTGGGCGCGCAGATGCTGGCGTTCAGCTGGAACGATCCTGTGCCGCCGGCCCGTGCGCGCAGCGCCGGGCCATCGGGCTCCCAGGTCTCGTCGGGCAAGCAGAAGAGCGTGAAGGGCAAGCACACGGCAAGCGGCAAGACTGCGAAGAAAGCGAGTTCGAAGTCCTCCAAGGCGAACGCGAGCAAGTCATCGCGAACGACATCGAACAAGTCGCCCAGCAAATCCACGGCGAAGAAAACGCCGGCGAAAAAGTCTCAGTAACGAGGCAAAGAAACGCGACGGAATCAACGGCCCCGCTCCACCGGTCGTTCAGGCACCGCAATAAAAAAGAGGCACACACTCTGCAGTGCGTGCCTCTTTTTCTTGCAACGCGCGGCTTAAACGAACGTCTCCACATGCCGCAGGATCGCCTGCAACATCGCGGCGCCGAGCGAGGCACTGCGCGCGCCGTTCCAGCCCACCCGTTCGTCGGGCAAATTGGCGTTGTCCTTGAACGGCATCTCCAGCGTCAACGACAGGCAACCGAATTCGTTGCCGATATATTTCGAAGCCAGCTTTAGCGCATCCTCGCGATATTTGCTCGCGGCATAGCCATATTTGTCCTGGAAATCAGGACTCGCCTGCTTGAACGCCTCGATGAACGCCTTCTGCTCCTGTCCCTGCCGCTCGGTGAAACCGGGCAGCATTTCGGAGCCTGCCACGAACACATAGGGCAGCGCCTCGTCGCCGTGAATATCGAAGAACAGGTCGCAGCCGGTTGCGTGAATCGCGTCGCGCACCACCAGCACTTCGGGGCTGCGCGCGGCGTCCGGTTCCATCCACTCGCGATTCAGATTCGCGCCGGCCGCATTGGTGCGCAGATTGCCGTGCACACTGCCGTCCGGGTTCATGTTCGGCACGATGTAGAACACAGCATGATCGTAAAGCTTGCGCGCGACCGGGTCGCCCGCCCAATCGCCCCAGCCCACGAGGCGCTTCACGAGACCCTCGATAAACCATTCGGCCATCGTCTCGCCTGGGTGCTGGCGTGCGATCAGCCAGACTTTCTTCTTGGGCACATCACCGGTCTGCGGCGTGCCGAGCGTAAGCAGCGACATTGGCCGACCTTCGACGGTCGCGCCCAGCTCCGTGAGCGTTGCCTGCGGCATCTGCTGCACCGCGCCGAGAAACTCCAAATGACGTTCCTCGCTGTACGGCTCGAAATACGCGTAATAGATGCGGTCGAAATCCGGCGTATGGTCGATCCTCAGCACACGGCCGTCATACGAGGTCGGCACGCGAAACCAGTTCACCCGGTCATAGCTCGCGACCGCCTGATAATCGCGCCAGCCTTCGGCAAAGGCGCACGCGGCGGCATTCTCGAAACTCATCACGCAGCGCTCGCCCGCCGCGCCGGACAAGCGGAAATAAAACCACTGCGCAAACTCCGCGTGGCTATCCGGCCGCACGCGCAGCCGTATATTGCCTGCGTCTTCGCAGGACAGCACTTCGATCGCGCCCGCGTCCAAATTGCTCGTAATCGATAACGTCATGATGTTCTTCCCTGCATGTGTGCGAGGCAGTCGCCTAGTCGCGCCTGGTCGGCGACGCGGCGGCGGAATACATAAGTGGAATCGTTCGAGGCTTCGGCGTCGAATGCGTAGCCCTCGGCGTCGAAATCCTTCAGCTGTTCCGGCGTGTTCAGGCGATTCTCGACCGCGTAGCGCGCCATCAGACCGCGCGCGCGCTTCGCGTGAAAGCTGATGATCTTGTAGCGGCCGCCCTTCCAGTCCTCGAACACCGGCGTGATGACAGGTGCTTCCAGCAGCTTCGGCTTGACCGACTTGAAGTACTCGCCCGATGCGCAATTCACCAGCACGCGCGACGCCGCGGCCTTCTTTCTTAGCTGCGCATTCAAAGCCTGCGTGATCCGTTCGCCCCAGAACGCGTATAGGTCCTTACCGCGCGGGTTGGCGAAGCGCGTGCCCATTTCGAGCCGGTACGGCTGCAGCAGATCGAGCGGACGCAGCAAGCCATACAGGCCGGACAGCACGCGCACGTGCTTCTGCGCGTAATCCAGATCGGCCGACGACAAGGTCTTCGCATTGAAGCCCTCATACACGTCGCCGTTGAATGCGAGCACCGCCTGCTTGGCGTTGTGCGTGCCGAACGTGGGCGACCATTGCGCGTAGCGCTGGAAATTGAGGTGCGCGAGCTGATCGGAAATGTCCATCAGCGATGCGATCTGCTGCGGCGACAAACGGCGCAATCCGCCGATCAATTCGGCTGCCTCGTCGACGAAATCGGGGATGGTGTGCTTCTTGACGTGCGGCGGGGTGTCGTAGTCGAGAGATTTCGCCGGCGACAGAACGATTATCATAGAGGCTTGCAGGCACGCCGTGCCTGGCGGTCAAAGACGAAAGCCAGATTGTAACGAATGCCCGGTTCCCATGCCTCACGCGGCGCCTTGCGCGTCGTCCTCGATTCCAACGTGTGGATCGATATTCTCGTGTTCGACGACCCGCACACGCGGCCGATTCGCGCCGCGCTCGAAAACGGTGCGCTGGCCGCGCTGATCGATGCGCGCTGCCTCGCCGAACTCACCTACGTGCTCGACTATCCGCAATTCGTGCATCGGAATGTGGACAAGGCCGCCGCGCTCGCGGTGGTGGCGCGGCTCGCGCAACTGGTCGAGCCCGCCGCGCCCGCGGAGAACGCGAAGCCCTTGCCCAAATGCAAGGACCGCGACGACCAGAAGTTCCTCGAACTCGCGCATGCCGCGCAGGCCGACTGGCTGGTTTCGAAAGATCGCGCGGTGTTGAGGCTCGCGAGGCGGATCGCGCGCGACTTCGGCTTTCAGATCGCTCAGCCGGCGCCGTTCGTGGCCTCGGTCTGCGTGTCAGCGGACGCCGTCGGCGAGGCTGCACCCGCATGAGCCTTGGCCGAATGGCCAACATGGATCGCCTGGCGCGCACAGCGCGCCGCGATTCCCTACAATCAGGCTTCGTCCGCTTCATACGACGCCTTTCGCTCGATTCGCCCACCCACTCGCCCACGCTTCGGACAGCGCCATGAATGCACCGCACGACACGCCCACGAGTCCCACGTTTCCGTCTCGCCTGCCCGACGTCGGCACGACGATTTTCACCGTGATGAGCGCGCTCGCCGCCGAAAAGGGCGCGGTGAATCTCGGCCAGGGCTTTCCTGACTTCGGCTGCGATCCGCGCATCGTCGACGCGGTCGCGAACGCAATGCGCGACGGCCACAATCAGTACCCGCCGATGGCCGGTGTCGCGCCGCTGCGTCAGGCAATCGCCGACAAGATCGCGAACCTGTACGGCCGCCGCTATGACGCCACCACGGAAATCACCGTCACCGCGGGCGCCACGCAAGCGTTGCTCACCGCGATTCTCTGCACGGTGCACCCCGGCGACGAAGTCGTCGTGATCGAGCCGACTTACGACAGCTATCTGCCGTCGATCGAACTGGCCGGCGGCAAGCCGGTTTTCGTCACGCTCGAGGCGCCCGATTACACGATTCCGTTCGACAAGCTCGCCGCCGCGATCACGCCGAAAACGCGGCTCCTGCTGATCAACACGCCGCACAATCCGACCGGCACGGTGTGGCGCGCCGAGGACATGCGCAAGCTCGAAGAGATCGTGCGCGGCACCAACGTGCTGATCCTCTCAGACGAAGTGTATGAACACATGGTCTACGACGGCGCGCCGCACGAGAGCGTCGCGCGCTACCCTGAACTGGCGCAGCGCAGCTTCGTGGTGTCGAGTTTCGGCAAGACGTATCACGTGACGGGCTGGAAGGTCGGCTACGTGGCCGCGCCGGCCGCCCTCACCGCGGAGTTCCGCAAGGTGCATCAGTTCAACGTGTTCACGGTCAACACGCCGATGCAGATCGGCCTCGCCGATTACATGAGAGATCCGGCGCCCTATCTGGAGCTACCCGCGTTCTATCAGAAGAAGCGCGACTTCTTCCGCGGCGGTCTCGCGAATTCGCGCTTCAAGCTGCTGCCGTGCACGGGCACGTACTTTCAGTGCGTCGATTATTCGGCGATCAGCGATCAGCCCGAAGCCGAATTCGCCCAATGGCTGACCGGCGAGATCGGCGTCGCGGCGATCCCGGTCTCGGCGTTCTATCACGAGGCGCATGAATCGGGCGTGGTGCGCTTCTGCTTTGCCAAGCAGGAGAGCACCCTCGCCACCGCGCTCGACCGGCTGGCGCGGCTCTAGGATGCCCCGCGCGATGCCGCGAACGAACCTGCGTTCCTCGCCATCGCGCGCAACGGCCAAGGCGTGCGCTGCATGCCGTGGCTCGTTTGATCGGCGCTCATTACATCAGCAGGCTCATGCGTCAGCCGGGACGCGACGCCGCGATGTACGCCTTGCGGTCCTCGGTCACACGCTGCGCGGCCGGCCTCGGGTTGATCGCCTTCACGTAGCTTTTCCAGTCCACGCCGGCGTCGAGCAGGAAATCGCGGCCGTAGACAGTCTGCGTCGCCATACCCACCAGCGGCAAACTCACATAGCCCGCCGCATCGGCGACACTGAACCGCTCGCCGCGCAAATACGGTCCGAACTTCGCAATCCGCTTGAAGCCCGCGAGGTGATGCACGAGCAGTTTTTCCACGCGCCCTTTGGTCGCCTCCGTCACCGTGCCGCCGAAGAACGCTTCCTTGTAGAGATTGCGCGCGGTAAGTTCGAGATGCACGTCGACGAACGTAATCAACTCGCGTTCCTTGGCCGCTTCCCATGGATCCGCGGAGAAAATCGCCTTGTCGGGAAAACGCGCCGCCAGATATTCGACGATGCATTGCGACTCGCACAGATCGCCGTCTTCGGTCTGAAGATAAGGCACCTTGCCGAGCGGCGAATGTTCGAGCATGGTCTCTTCCTGGCTGGGCAGCACGAAGACCTCCTCGAACGGAATGCCGTATTCGAGCAACACGAACTTCACTTTGTTGTAGTAGTTGGAAAGCGCGAAACCGCACAGCTTGATCATCGGGTGTCTCCTGTTCTTCGGGTGGTTTGAAGCCGCTCGTCAAAGTGAAAGCGGCGACCGTCGACCAATCATCCGGTAAATTGCACGAGCGTGCTAATCTAAAATAACCATGGAGTCGAGCATCACAATGACCTCTCGCAATTTCAGCATCGAAACCATCGGCATTGTCGGAACCGGCGCAATGGGCCGCGGCATTGCGCAGATTGCCGCGCTGGCCGGCCTGTCAGTGCGTCTCTACGACGCGAACCCCGTCGCGGCCGGCGCCGCGCGCGATTATCTCGCCGAGACTTTCGCCAGATTGACGGCCAAAGGCAAGCTCGATCAGGCACGCTCGGCCGCCGCGCTGGCGAAGGTCAGCGGCGCGCAGGCCGTCGGCGATCTGGCCGGTTGCGATCTCGTGATCGAGGCGATCGTTGAAAAGCTCGACGTGAAGCAGGCCTTGTTCCGCGAACTCGAAACCGTGGTGAGCGGCCGTTGCGTGCTCGCGTCCAATACCTCGTCGCTGTCGATCACGGCGATTGCGGCGGGCTGCATCGACCCGTCGCGCGTGGTCGGTTATCACTTCTTCAATCCGGTGCCGTTGATGAAGGTCGTCGAAGTGATCGACGGTCTGC
The DNA here is from genome assembly GCF_003330825.1 of Paraburkholderia terricola. NCBI lineage: Bacteria > Pseudomonadati > Pseudomonadota > Betaproteobacteria > Burkholderiales > Burkholderiaceae > Paraburkholderia > Paraburkholderia terricola. The sequence continues at coordinate 1,196,785 of NZ_CP024941.1, read as the reverse complement.
GCGGCGACCCGGCGGCAGGCGACGCGCTGATGGATCTCGCGCGCCGCATGGGCCACACGCCGGTGCGCGCGAAAGACATGCCCGGCTTCATCGTGAATCATGCGGGCCGCGGCATGAACACCGAGGGCCTGCGCGTGGCCGGCGAAGGGGTGGCGAGCTTTGCCGACATCGACCGCATCATGCGCGAACAGGCGGGCTTTCGCCTCGGACCGTTCGAACTGCTCGATCTGACCGCGCTCGACGTGTCGCATCCGGTGATGGAGTCGATCTATCACCAGTTCTATGAAGAGCCGCGCTTCACGCCGTCGCCGATCACCGGCACGCGGCTCGCGGGCGGGCTGATCGGCCGCAAGACCGGCGAAGGTTTTTACCGCTACGAAGACGGCAAGCAGCAAGTCCCCGCCGAAGCGCCCGCGCCAACTGAACTGCCCCAAAGCGTGTGGATCAGCAAGCGCTATCCGCAAGCTTATGAAGCCGTCGCGCAACTCGTGAATCATGCCGGCGTGAAGCTCGACGACGGCGCCACGCCGGCGGCGGATTCCCTGATCGTCGTCACGCCGTTCGGTCACGACGCAACCACCGCCGCGGTCGACGAAGCGCTCGACGCCACCCGCGTCGTCGCGATCGACGCCCTCTTCCCGCTCGTCGGCGCGCAACGCCGCACGCTGATGACCACGCCCGCCACCCGCCGCGCCGCGCGTGACACCGCCCATGCGCTGTTCGCCGCCGACGGCATTCCCGTCACCGTGATCCGCGACTCGACCGGCTTCGTCACGCAACGCGTGGTGGCGACGATCGTCAATATCGGCTGCGACATCGCGCAAAAACAGATCGCCACGCCCGAAGATATCGACCTCGCCGTGATGCTCGGCCTCGGCTATCCGCGCGGACCGCTCGCTCTCGGCGACGCACTCGGCGCACCAACCATCCTCACGATCCTGCGCAACATCTTCAGCGTGCTCGGCGAGCCGCGCTACCGGCCGTCGCCCTGGCTCGCACGGCGCGCGCAACTCGGCATGCCGCTGACACAACGCGACGCCGCCGACAGCCCAACGGAGGCGCAACAATGAGCGCCGAACTGCTGACCTCGCGCCCGACCGAAAGCGAATCGACGCTCGTTCTCACGCTGTCGAATCCCGGCGCGCGCAACGCGCTGCATCCCGACATGTACGCGGCGGGCATCGAGGCGCTCGAATCCGTGGAGCGCGATCCGTCGATTCGCGCCGTCGTGATTACCGGCGCCGACAACTTTTTTTGCGCGGGCGGCAATCTGAACCGCTTGCTGGAAAACCGCGCGAAAGATCCGTCCGTGCAAGCGCAAAGCATCGATCTTCTGGGCGAATGGATTTCGGCGCTGCGCCTGTCGTCCAAGCCGGTGATCGCCGCGGTCGACGGCGCCGCCGCCGGAGCGGGATTCTCGCTTGCGCTCGCGTGCGACCTGATCGTTGCCGCGGACGACGCCAAATTCGTGATGTCGTATGCGCGCGTCGGCCTCACACCCGATGGCGGCGGCTCGTGGTTTCTCGCCCGAGCCTTGCCGCGTCAGTTGGCAACCGAGGTGCTGATCGAAGGCAAGCCGATCGGCGCCGCGCGCCTGCACGAGCTCGGCGTGGTCAACAAGCTGGCGAAGACCGGCGCCGTGCGCGACGCCGCCGTCGCATGGGCCGACGAACTCGGCAAGATTTCGCCGAATTCGATTGCGCGCATCAAAGGGCTGATCGGCGCGGCCGGCGCGCAGCCGCTCGCCGAACATCTGGTCGCGGAGCGCGACAGTTTTGTCGCGTCACTGCATCACCGGGATGGCCTTGAAGGAATTTCCGCGTTCCTGGAAAAGCGCGCGCCCGTGTACAAGTGAACGAAGTGTGAACCAAGGGTGAACGAAGACAATGCCTGACTATCAACTGCCCAAACGCCGCCGCATCTTTCTGATGCGTCATGGCGACGTCACCTACTTCGACGATTCCGGCCGCACCATCGATCCTGAAACCGTACCGTTGAATGCGAACGGCCGCGAGCAGGCGAGCGCCGCGGGCCGCGTGTTCGCGGAGCAGCAGGTCCGGTTCGATCGGGTGATCGTCAGCGGTTTGCCGCGTACCATCGAAACCGCCCAGCGCGTATTGGCCGAGACGGGCCAGCAGATCGAACTCGAAGTCGAGCCCGCATGGCAGGAGATTCGCGGCGGCAAGCTCGGCAGCGTTCCATTACAGGATATCGAAGCGGCTTTTCTCGGCGTGTTCGACGGCATCGTGCCGGAAAGCACGCGCTTTCTCGAAGGCGAGACGATCGGCGCGCTGTTCGATCGCGTCTTGCCCGCGGTGGCCGCGCTGCGCGAGGACACGTCGTGGGATACCGTGCTGCTCGTGCTGCATGGCGGCGTGAATCGCGCGATCCTGTCGCATGCGATCACTGCGGGCGGCCGGACGTTTTTCGGCCATCTCGCGCAGGCCACCGGCTGCATCAACGCGCTCGACGTCGGCGCCGCGCCGCGCGACTGGGTGCTGCGCACGATCAACTATTCACCGCCGTCGCCGCTGCATCGCGACATCCGCAATACGACGATGGAAATCCTCTACGCACAATTCATTCAATACAAGCGTAGCTGAATCCGAACCGGAGGAGACACATGGTGCAAGCCACACAGAGCGGCGAACCAGAGCGCAAACCGGATTACTCCGCCTTCGAGGGCACGCGCCCGGTCAATGAGCGGCAACGCTTCGACAGCGACGCGCTCGCAGCGTGGCTGTCGAAGCATGTGGACGGCTTTGCCGGGCCGCTCACCGTCGAGCAATTCGCCGGCGGCCAGTCCAATCCCACGTTCAAGCTGGTCACGCCGTCCCGTTCCTACGTGATGCGTGCGAAGCCCGGCCCCGCTGCGAAGCTGTTGCCGTCCGCGCACGCCGTCGAGCGTGAATACCGCGTGATGCATGCGCTCGCCGGCAGCGACGTGCCGGTCGCGGCAATGCTCGCCTTGTGCGAGGACGAAAGCGTGATCGGCCGCGCGTTCTACGTGATGGAGTTCGTCGCAGGCCGCGTGTTGTGGGATCAGTCCTTGCCCGGCATGACGCCGGCGGAGCGCGGGGCCATTTACGACGAAATGAATCGCGTGATCGCCGCGCTGCACAGCGTCGACGTCGCGGCCGTGGGTCTCGCCGATTACGGCAAACCCGGCAACTACTTCGCGCGCCAGATCGGCCGCTGGAGCAAGCAGTACGTCGCGTCGGAAACCGAGCCCATCGACGCGATGCAGCGCCTGATCGAATGGCTGCCGCAGCATATGCCGGCCGAAACCGGCGAGCGCGCGTCGATCGTGCATGGCGACTACCGGCTCGACAATCTGATCTTCCATCCTCATGAACCGCGCGTGCTCGCCGTGCTCGACTGGGAATTGTCGACGCTCGGCGATCCGCTCGCCGACTTCGCCTATCACTGCATGGCGTGGCACGTCGATCCGGCGCAATTCCGCGGCATTGCGGGCCTCGACTGGGCCGCTCTCGGCATTCCCGACGAAGCACGGTATGTCGAGCGCTATTGCCAGCGCACCGGCTTCGAGATTCACGGCGACTGGAATTTCTATCTGGCGTACAACATGTTCCGCATCGCCGCGATCCTGCAGGGGATCATGAAGCGCGTCGTCGACGGCACGGCGGCCAGCGCGCAGGCGCTCGACGCCGGCCGTCGCGCGAAGCCGATGGCCGAACTCGCCTGGCGCTATGCGCAGAAGGTGCGCTAAGCGTATCCGCGTACCGGTTGCACTGCATCTGCTGCCGAACACTGTCATCCGTTATCCGCGAGGTCATACATGAATTTCGATTACACCCCGAAGGTTCAGGCGCTGCGCGAGAAACTGCTCGCTTTCTTCGAGGAGCACATTTATCCGAACGAGCAGGCGTTCTACGCGGAGATCGCGCGTAATCGCGAGAACGGCAACGCATGGCTGCCGACCGAACTGATCGAGCAACTCAAACAGAAGGCGCGCGACGCCGGTTTGTGGAACCTGTTCCTGCCGGAATCGGTGCGCGGCGCCGGTCTCACGAATCTCGAATACGCGCCGCTATGCGAGATCATGGGCCGCGTGCCCTGGGCGCCGGAAGTGTTCAACTGCAACGCGCCCGACACCGGCAACATGGAAACGATCGAGCGCTACGGCAGCGAGGACAACAAGCGCGAATGGCTCGAACCGCTGCTGCAAGGCCAGATCCGTTCGGCGTTCCTGATGACGGAGCCCGAGGTGGCATCGTCGGACGCGACCAATATCCAGACGAGCATCGTGCGCGACGGCGATTACTACGTGATCAACGGCCACAAGTGGTGGTCGTCCGGTGCGGGCGATCCGCGCTGCAAGATCTACATCGTGATGGGAAAAACCGACCCCGAGGCGCCGCGCCATCAGCAGCAGTCAATGATTCTCGTACCCGCCGACGCCACCGGCGTCACCGTGCACCGCCCTCTCAGCGTGTTCGGCTACGACGACGCGCCGCACGGCCACATGGAAATCACGCTCGAAAACGTGCGCGTGCCGGCCACCAACCTGCTGCTCGGCGAGGGCCGCGGCTTCGAGATCGCGCAAGGCCGCCTCGGACCGGGACGCATCCATCACTGCATGCGTTTGATCGGTCTTGCCGAGCGGGCGCTCGAACTGATGTCGAAACGCTCGCTGCAACGCGTCGCATTCGGCAAGCCGGTCGCGGCGCAAGGCGTCACGCAGGAGCGCATCGCCGAGGCACGTTGCATGATCGAACAGGCGCGCCTCCTGACGCTGAAGACCGCGTACATGATGGACACCGTCGGCAACAAGGGCGCGCGCGGCGAGATCGCGATGATCAAGGTGGTCGCGCCGAACATGGCGTGCCAGGTGATCGACTGGGCGATTCAGGCGCACGGCGGCGGCGGCGTCAGCGATGACTTTCCGCTCGCGTATGCGTACGCATCGGCACGAACGCTGCGCTTCGCCGATGGTCCGGACGAAGTTCACCGCAACGCGATCGCCAAGCTCGAACTGGCGCGCTACCTGGATGCCGGCGCAACGGCTGCCGTGGAGACGCCGGTCACGCGCGTTTGAGGTTGAAGTCTCGCATCGGCGGCTAGGCTGTGCTCGCGGCGCGGCCAGCAGCATCGTGTGATCTATGCTCTAATTTTCGTCACCAGCGGCGCCCTTTGCGGCGCCGCTTTCACGATAGAAAGGAGCCACGATGATCGACGTCTATAGCTGGGCGACCCCGAACGGCCACAAGGTTCACATCATGCTCGAGGAGACGGGCCTCGCGTACACCGTGCACGGCGTGAATATCGGCGCGGGCGATCAGTTCAATCCCGAGTTTCTCGCGATCAGCCCCAACAACAAGATCCCGGCGATCACCGACTCCGAAGGGCCCAGAGGCGCCGACGGCAAGCCGTTCGCGCTGTTCGAATCGGGCGCGATTCTGATTTATCTCGCCGAGAAAACCGGCAAGTTTCTGCCGACCGACCCCGCTGCGCGCTATTCGGTGCTGCAATGGCTGATGTTTCAGATGGGCGGGCTCGGCCCGATGCTCGGACAAACGCACCACTTCCGCGTCTACGCGCCGGAGCCGATCGAATACGCGATCAATCGCTACACGAACGAGACGCGGCGCCTGTACGGCGTGATGGATACGCAACTCGGCAAGACGCAGTACCTCGCCGGCAACGACTATACGATCGCGGATATCGCCGCGTTTCCGTGGACACGCTCGTGGCAAAACCAGGGCATCGAACTGGATGCCTTTCCGAATGTGAAGCGCTGGCATGAAGCGATCGCCGCGCGTCCGGCAGTGGTGCGCGGCGTCGAAGTACTGGCGTCCGCCCGCAAGGCGCTGATGGACGACAAGGCCAAAGAGATTCTGTTCGGCGCGACGCAATACGCGAAACATTAGTTTCGTGCGCGGTGCTGGCGGCTCGTCAGTCCGCTGACAGCGTCAGTGAAAAGCGCGAGCCGGCATTCGTGCCGCTCGCGCTTTTTTGCGAATCTGTGCGGCGAGCCGAACGCCGGCTAGAAGTAATGCCGCGTGATGAATTCCGCGACGCAGACCGGCCGCTCGCTGCCCTGCCGTTCCAACGTCACATTCCACACGACTTGCACGCCGTCGCTGTCGATATCCGTGACCGATGCCACGGCGAAGTGAGCGCGCAACTGCGAGCCGACCGGCACCGGCGACGTGAATCGCACGCGGTTCAATCCACAATTGACGCCCATGCGCTGCTCGAGCGCCACCGTCTTTTCGAGCAGGACCGGAATCAGCGAGAGCGTCAGGAATCCATGCGCGACCGGACCGCCGAATGGCGACTCGCGCCGCGCCCGTTCGGAGTCGACGTGAATCCACTGATGATCGCCGGTAGCGTCGGCGAAACGATCGACGCTCGCCTGATCGACCGTCAACCATTCGCTCACGAGCGGCTCGGCGCCTACCAGCGCGCGTAAGGCCGCTGCCGTGCCGAACGTCGCGGCGGACGCCGCGCTGCCCGTCACGACGCGGCGCCCGGATTGCGCAGCCCGAACAACGCCTTCGAGCGCACGGTTATCACCGTTTCGCCATGCTGGTTGATCCCTTCCCACTGCGTCGACACGATGCCGCGATCCGGCTTGCTCGCCGAGACGCGCTTGTCGAGCACGGCGTTCATCATCGTGATGGTGTCGCCGACGCGCACCGGCTTTAACCAGCGGATCTCGTCGATGCCGGGCGAGCCCATCGACGTGGACCCCGCTATCGCGTTGCGCACCAGCATGCCCATCATGACCGAGCAGGTATGCCAGCCGCTTGCCACCAATCCGCCGAATGGCGACTCGGCGGCCGCGGCGTCGTCCAGGTGAAACGGCTGCGGATCGAACTTCTCCGCGAACGCGATGATCTCTTCACGCGTGAACGTGTGCTTGCCGATCTCCGTGGTCGTGCCGACAACCATGTCCTCGAAACTCAAACCCATCGTCGCACCTCTTTCTTATCCGATTCGACCGGCTGATCAGGCTTCGGCGGTGACAAACCCGGGCAGCGCGGCGAACCGCGCGAGATGGTGATCGACATCGCCCAATGTGGTTTCGATGATAGCAAGACGCTTGAACAGATGCGCCGCGGCCACCTCGTTCGTGACGCCCATGCCGCCGTGCAACTGAACCGCCTGCTGGCCGACGAAACGCGCGGCCTGGCCGACCCGCACCTTTGCCGCGGAGACGGCGCGGCGGCGTTCGTCGGCGTGTTCGCTGGTGTAACGCATGGCGGCGAGGTACGTGATCGAGCGCGCCTGCTCGGCGTGAATCAGCATCTCGACCATGCGGTGTTGCAAGGCCTGAAAACGCGCGATCGGCTGGCCGAACTGCTGGCGCGTTTTCGTGTAGTCGACGGTGGCGAGGTTCAGCGCGTCGAGCGCGCCGATAGCCTCCGCGCACAGCAGCACTGTGCCGTAGTCAGCGATATGTTCCAGCGCCGCCGCGCCGGCGTGCTTGCCGGCGAGCCGGCGCGCGGGCGTGCCGTTGAACTCGAGCGTCGCGGCGCGTTGGCCGTCGATCGTGCGGTAGTCGGTCAGCGTGACGCCGGCCGCCTCGCGCGCCACGACGAAGAGCGCGATTTCGCCATTCAGGCGCGCCGGCACGATCCAGTAATCGGCTTGTGCGCCATGCAGCACGACCGACTTCGTGCCGCTCAGCGTGTATTGCTCGCCTTGCCCGCCTTGCCCGCTTGCGGCCGTTGCAACCGTTCCGATCTCGCACAGATCGTAGCGTGCGTGCGGTTCATGAAAGGCGACTGCCAGCTTGATCTCGCCCTGGGCCACGCGCGCGAGCAGCGACGCGTCTTCGCCCCCGCCCGTGCCCGCGAGGCGCAACGCCTCGACGCCGACCGCCGTCGCCCAATACGGCTCGACCACCAACGCGCGGCCCAGCTCCTGCATGACCACCAGCATGTCGATCGGGCCGCCGTTGAAACCGCCCTGGGCTTCAGGTACCGGCAAGGCGGTCAGGCCCAGTTCGGTAAAGGCTGCCCAATGTGCCTCCGACACGCCGCACTCCGATCGCACGATCGCCTGACGCGCCTCGAAGCCGTAGTTTTTGTCCAGATAGCGGCGCAGCGCGTCGGCGAATTGCTGCTGTTCGTCGTTGAAGTTGAAGTCCATGCGCCGCTCCTCAAAGTCCGAGAATCATCTGCGCGATGATGTTCTTTTGAATTTCGTTCGAGCCGCCGTAGATCGACGTCTTGCGGAAGTTGAAGTAGTACGCGGCCAGCGGCGCGGCGTCATCGTCGCCCGCCACGCTATGTTCGCGTTCGCCTTCGAGGAACGGCACGTCGAACGGTGCGGCGAGCGGCCCGATGGCTTCGAACATCAACTCGGTCAGCGCCTGCTGCACCTCCGTGCCCTTGATCTTCAGCATCGACGCTTCCGGGCCCGGCCCGCGCCCGCCGGTTTCATTGGCGACCACGCGTTGCACGGTGACTTCGAGCGCCATCAGTTCGATCTCGAGGCTCGCGACTTTCGCGGCGAACACCGGATCGTGCAGCAGCGGCTTGCCGTTCTTTTTCTGATTCAGCGCAAGACGCTTGAGGAACACGAGTTCGCGTTTCGATTGACCGACGCGCGCGATGCCGGTGCGCTCGTGGCCGAGCAGATACTTCGCGTAAGTCCAGCCGCGGTTCTCCTCACCGACCAGATTCGCGGCCGGTACTTCGACGTCTTCGAAAAACACTTCGTTGACTTCGTGGTCTTCGTCGAGCGTGATGATCGGACGCACCGTGATGCCGGGCGTTTTCATGTCGATCAGCAGGAATGAGATGCCCTCCTGCTTTTTCGCGCCGCTGTCGGTGCGCACGAGGCAGAACATCATGTCGGCATACTGACCGAGGGTGGTCCACGTTTTCTGACCGTTGACGACGTAATGGTCGCCGACGCGCTCGGCGCGTGTGCGCAGCGAAGCCAGATCTGAGCCTGAACCCGGCTCGGAATAGCCTTGGCACCACCAGTGCGTGCCGTCGAGAATGCGCGGCAAATAGCGACGCTTCTGCGCCTCGTTGCCATACTTCATCAGCACCGGCGCCACCATCGAGACGCCGAAAGGCAGCACGGTCGGCGCGCCGACGCGCGCGCACTCTTCGTCCCAGATGTGCCGCTGCGTTGCGTCCCAGCCAGGGCCGCCGTATTCCTTCGGCCATGCGACCGCCGACCAGCCGCGCGTGCCGAGCAGCTTGTGCCAGCCGGCGAAATCTTCGCGCGAGAGACGTTTATGGTTCAGTACTTTGTCGCTTAGCTCGCGAGGCAGATTCGCTTCGAGCCAGGCGCGGATGTCGGCGCGGAATGCGTCGTCAGCAGGGGAATAGTCCAGATTCATGCGCAGTGTCTCCTGGCCGCAACCGCCCGCCGCCAGTGAGCCACTGCACTATTGCAGCGGTTCCTTCAAGGCAGCCGGGACCGGCAGCGGCATCACTTGGATGCCTTCGTCGACCAAGGCTCGCGCGTCTTCGGGTGTCGTGACACCGCGAATATTGCGCGCAGGCGCTTCGTTGTAGTGAATGCGCCGTGCTTCCTCGGCGAAGCGGTCGCCCACGTTCTCGGTCTTTTCCAGTACCTCGCGCAACGCACGCATCACACGCGCCTGCATTTGCGCTTGCTCCAAGCCCGCAGGGTTTTTCGCCTCCGTCGCGCCCGACAGATTCAATCGCGGCGCCGAAGGCAAACGGCTCACTTCGTTCGCACCACAGATCGGACATTCGATCAGTTTGCGGGCTTGCTGCGATTCGAAGTCATCAGCCGAAGCAAACCAGCCTTCGAACCGATGGCCATGCGGACACTGTAAATCGAGGACCTTCATGTGGAATCAGGGCTTGAGTGCCAGTTTAGCGCAAAATGGTATTTTGTGAACGGTCGTTCGCAAACTATGACGGGGCGATGCGTTTACGCGTGGCGTCGCTATTAATTGGACGCGGTGCGCGATTTTAACGCCTTGCGCAAAGGGCTGCCGAAATCGGCCAAGCCGGCATGAACGGCACACGAATCGGAAGCTCGCGACGGCTCCGCGGATTGCATGAAATTTATGTCTAGTCACTGGCCAATGCCCAGCTTCTAAGCCACCAGGCATTCGAGTTGGCGGTTAAGCCGTGGCTCGAGTTCACGCGCCTCTTTGGCGAGGTTGATCTGCTTGGCCGATTTGGCGACATCAAGCACATCTGCCTTGATGTCGTACCCGCCGCGTGCGGTTAGCCAGTGAAGAATGTCCGACAGATGCCACACCGATGCGCTGCCCTCGTGCACCGGCGGCGGAAAGTCAATCGCGTGACTCAACATCAGCTTGCGCATGTTCTGCCGTGATACGCCGGCGAGCTCGGCTACGTCGGTGAGACCAACGAAATCAGGGCCCGCCTCGACAAGGCGCGCGGATGGCACCGCCTGCTTGACATCTTTCAGTGCGCTGACGAGCGCCTCGAACGCAGACGCGCCTTCGCGAGAAAAAACCAGCGCAATGCGCCCCGGTTGTCCCACGCCGATGGTGGCGTCGTCACATCCTGCTTCCCCGAGACGCTCGACGATCGCGTCGAGATCGCAATCTTCCGTGGTGAGGCGGTACTTCAAGGTGAACACATATTCCATAAATTACCTCCTGCCTTTATTCAGCGTCAAACTTGATCCTTGGAGCGCCTTGCATTGGCGGTGATGCCGTGCAGTTGTCGACGATACGCCGCAGATGCCTTGCGTGATTGCCAGGGTTCTTTGGCGTACTCCACACGCTCGATATGCAGAACTCTCCGCAGCGACACTCCGCGGCGTTGTACGGACAGTACATCTTTCCCCAAGCGTGACCTCTGCCACCGCCCCGAACGCGCCAACCGTTTCTTTCCGCGTAGGCCAATGCGGCCTCGATTTCCTTCTTAGAGTGGGTTCCACGAACCATCCATGCCCTCCAATTTAATGCGCTGACGTATGGTTGTCAAGCGACAACCATACGTCAGCGCAGTCATGACCGAACCGACGAGAGCCCTTCGTCATACCAGGTAAATGGGATAACAACTGGCGCTCAGTGTTCGATACTAGAGCGGCAACGGTCGTGAAGCGAGACTGTCGAATGGCATAAGACGAATGCACGTTTCTCAGGCACGAGACCGTGGTCGTAATGAAAAAGCCCCTGCTAGTCATCGACCAACAGGGGCTTCTCGCAATTCTTCAGCCGGCGCGCCTGGCGCGCCTCATGAACCCATAGCGCTATTGCGGCTCCGCCATCGGCCAGGCGCCCGACAAAATTTTCTCCAGCCAGAACGTGCCGATCACCGTCTTCACGTCGGTAATCTTGCCGGTGCGTACCCACTCGGACACATCGGCAACGCTTGCCGTGAACAGTTCGAGGAATTCCCCGTCGTCGAGCTTACGCTCGCCGGCGCTCAGGCCGCGAGCGAGGTAAATGTCGATGAACTCCGTCGAGTAGGAAATGATCGGGTGAATGCGCGTCAGATAAACATATTCGCGCGCCGTGTAGCCGGTTTCTTCCCGCAACTCACGAATCGCACAAGCGAGTGCGCCTTCGTTCGGGTCGAGCTTGCCGGCCGGATACTCGACCATGACCTTGCCCATCGGATAGCGATACTGGCTTTCCAGCAACACGCGGCCGTCGTCGAATAACGGAATGACCATGACGGCGCCCGGATGCTGAACATATTCGCGCGTGGCGTGCTTGCCATCCGGCAAGCGAACCGTGTCGCACTTGAGCGTCAGAAACGGCCCTTGATGCATCGTTTTGCTCTCGAGACACGTCTCGGTGAGCACGGCGTCGTGATCAGGAAGTTCAGCCATGGCGGACCTCGGGACAGCTTGGAGCGCGACGGCGAGGCGCCGTCAGCGGCGTTTGACGAGATACTGAAAGGTAAAGCCGGGGAATGCGAACACGACGAACAAGGCGAACGTGATGGCGTAGAACTGCCAGCCCTGCTCGAAGCGGTTACCCGCGCGTGCCTCAAGCAGGAAACCGAGCGCGCCGACCACGAAGTACAGCACGATCAACTCGGCAATCCTGATCCAGGCGCTCTTCCTCGCCGCTTTCAACGGCACGGCGGCGAAGAGGCGCTGATTCAGGAACGGCAGGTTGGCGCCGACCAGCGCCAACAACACGATGAACCAACCCGCAGCCGACATCAGAGCAGCAGCGTGTGCTGGATCGCCTGCAAGCAGGCCTTCAGCAACGGATCCGGCACGATGCCGAGCACCAGCACGGCAACGCCGTTGAACGCGAGCAACGCGCGCGTGCTGGCATCGGCGACGATCGGCGACTTGTCTTGCGGTTCGTCGAAATACATCAGCTTGACGATACGCAGGTAGTAGAACGCGCCGAACAGCGACGTGATCACGGCCAGCACCGTCAGCCAGGTCAAACCGGCGTTCATCGTTGCCTGCAGCACCGCAAGCTTGGCGTAGAAGCCGACCGCGGGCGGGATGCCGGCGAGCGAGAACATCATCACCATCATCACGAACGCGAACACCGGACTGCGCTGATTCAGACCCTTGAAGTCTTCGAGCGTATCCGCTTCGAAGTCGCGGCGCGCCAGCAGCATGATGACGCCGAAGGTGCCCATCGTCGTGATCAGGTAGACGATGCTGTAGTACATCGCCGAGCCGTACGCGTTGGCCGCGCCCGTGGTCTTTTGATCGACCACGCCGGCCAGCAGACCGAGCAGCACGAAGCCCATGTTCGAGATCGCCGAATACGCGAGCATCCGCTTGACGTTGCGTTGCACGATACCGGTAATGTTGCCGACGATCAGCGACAACGCCGCCAGGATCACCAGCATTTGCTGCCATTCGACAGCCAGCGGCAGCAGACCCATCACGAGGAAGCGCAAGCCCCAGGCGAACGCGGCGACCTTCGGACCGCCGCCTACCAGCAACGTCATCGCCGTCGGCGCGCCCTGATACACGTCGGGCACCCACATATGGAACGGCACCGCACCCATCTTGAACGCCACGCCGGCCACGATGAAGATCACGCCGAACAACAGCACGCTAGGATCGTAGTGGCTCGTGCCGATCGCCTTGAACACTTCGTTCAGGTCGAGCGAGCCGGTCGCGCCGTACAGCATGGAGATGCCGTACAGCAGGAAACCGGACGCCAGTGCGCCGAGCACGTAGTACTTCATCGCGGCTTCGTTCGACTGCGCCGCGTCGCGACGCAATGCGATCACGCCGTACAACGACAGCGACATCAGTTCCAGACCGAGATACAGCGTCAGGAAGTTGTTGCCGGAGATCATCACGAGTTGGCCGAGCAAGGAGAACATGCCCAGCAGGAAAAACTCGCCGCGGAACAGGCCGCGATCCTCGAGGTAGCGGCGCGAATACACGATCGACACCGCATAGCCGAGCGTCACGACGGCTTTCATCACGTTGGCGAACGAGTCCACCACGTACATGTGGCCGAAGAAGTAATGCACTTGCGGGTCGAACGCGTTCACCGCGAACCAGATCCCGCCGACCAGCGTCGAGAAGAACGCGATGAAATACGTGGTGCGGCGACCGGCCTGGCCGACGAACGTGTCGTTGAGCCACGCGACGACAACGGCGAGCATCACCAGCGCGTCGGGCAACAGAGCAGTCATAGGGGCGTTTTGCATGGTCTTTAAATTCCTCCGCTCTGCGTTACTGGGACAACGGCAGCTTTGACTGCGCAACGTGGGAGAGGAGGTTTTCCACGGATACGTGCATCACTTCGGTGAAGGGCTTCGGGTACAGGCCCATGAACAGCGTCAGTGCGGCGAGCACTGCCAGCATGAAAAACTCGCGACGGTTGATGTCGATGAGGCTCTTCACGTGATCGTTGGCGATCGCGCCGAAGTACACGCGCTTGTACATCCACAGCGTGTAGGCCGCGCCGAGAATCAGCGTGACCGCCGCACCACCCGCGATCCAGAAGTTGTACTGGACCGCCGCCAGAATCACCATGAATTCGCCGACGAAACCCGAGGTGCCCGGCAAGCCGCAATTGGCCATCGAGAACAGCATCACGAACGCGGCGAACTTCGGCATGACGTTGACGACACCGCCGTAGTCCGCGATCTGACGCGAGTGCATGCGGTCGTACAGCACGCCGATGCTCAGGAACATCGCGCCGGAGACAAAACCGTGCGAGATCATCTGCACGATCGCGCCTTCCACGCCGAGCTGGTTGAAGATAAAGAAGCCGAGCGTGACGAAGCCCATGTGCGCGATCGACGAATAGGCGACCAGCTTCTTCATGTCCGTCTGCACCATCGCGACCAGACCGATATAGATCACGGCGATCAGCGACAGCGCGATAACGACCGGCGCCAAGGAGTGGCTCGCGTCCGGCGTGATCGGCAGCGAGAAGCGCAGGAAACCGTACGCGCCCAGCTTCAGCATGATCGCGGCCAGCACGACCGAGCCGCCGGTCGGCGCTTCCACGTGCGCGTCGGGCAGCCATGTGTGCACCGGCCACATCGGCACCTTCACGGCGAACGCCAGGAAGAACGCGATGAACAGCAACACTTGCGGCGTCATCGCGATCTGCGCGTGCTGCCACGTGGCGAGATCGAACGTGCCGGTTTGAATGTACAGATACAGCAACGCGACCAGCATCAGCAGCGAGCCCATCAGCGTGTACAGGAAGAACTTGAACGCCGCGTACACGCGGTTCGCCCCACCCCACACGCCGATGATGATGTACATCGGAATCAGCGTGGCTTCGAAGAACACGTAGAACAGCATGCCGTCGGCCGAACTGAACACGCCGACCATGATGCCCGACAGGATCAGGAATGCGGCGAGATACTGCGCGACGTTCTTCGTGATGACTTCCCACGCGGAAATCACCACGATCACCGTAATCAAGGCGGTCAATACGACGAACCACATGGAGATGCCGTCGACACCCAGGTGGTAGGTGATGTTGAAGCGCTCGATCCAGTTCGCCTTTTCGACGAACTGCAGATCGGCGGTGCTCGAATCAAAACCGGTGATCAGCGGGATCGTCACGATGAAGCTGACGATCGAACCGATCAGCGCAATCCAGCGCGCGGGAGCCGGGTTCCGGTCGGAACCGATAGCCAGGACCAGGAGACCGACGAGGATCGGCAACCAGATCGCAATACTGAGAATCGGATAAGCGTGCATTAGTGTCCCTCGCCTTATTTGCCGCCGAGCGTTACAAACAGGGTCAGGAGCCCCAGCATGCCGATAATCATGGCGAACGCGTAGTGATAGATGTAGCCGGATTGGAGGAAGCGGATCACGCCGGCGAACCAGCCGATAAAGCGTGCGCTGCCGTTGACGATGCCGTCGATGACCACGACGTCGCCTTCCTTCCAGAGACCACGGCCAATTGCCACGGCGCCCCGCGCGAACACGACTTCGTTGATCTTGTCCATGTAGTACTTGTTGTCGAGCAACGTGTAGACCGGGCCGAACGCGCGCTTGATCGAAGCCGGCAGTTCGGGGCGGACCAGATACAGGAACCACGCGACCACCACACCCGCGAGCGCCAGCCAGACCGGCAGGCCCGAAACGGAGTGCAAGCCCATCGCCACCCAGCCGTGGAACTCCTCAGCCATCTCATGCAGCGCCGGATGGTTTTCGCCGATGAAGATCACCTTCTCGAACGCCACGCCGTGCTGGAAGAAGTCGCCGAACAGCATCGGGCCGACCGCGATTGCACCGATCACCACCGACGGAATCGCCAGCAGCACCAGCGGCACCCACACCACCCACGGCGTTTCATGCGGCTCGTGAGCGTGGCCGTGTTCGTGTTCGTGATGACCATTGCCATGACCGTGCGCCGCGGCTTCCGCGCCCATCGGCGAATCGGGATGCTTCGGATCGCGGAAGCGCTCCTCGCCGTGGAACACCATGAAGTACATACGGAACGAATAGAGCGCGGTAACGAACACGCTCGCCACTACCGCGAAGTACGCGAAGCCCGACCCCGGCAGATGCGACAGCTTCACCGCGTCGATGATCGAGTCTTTCGAGTAGAAGCCCGAGAAGAACGGCGTACCGATCAGCGCCAGCGAACCGACCAGCGACGTGATCCACGTGATCGGCATGTACTTGCGCAGGCCGCCCATGTTGCGCATGTCCTGATCGTGGTGCATGCCGATGATCACCGAACCCGCGCCGAGGAACAGCAGCGCCTTGAAGAACGCGTGCGTCATCAGGTGGAAGACGGCGACCGGATAGGCCGACACACCGAGCGCGACCGTCATGTAGCCGAGCTGTGACAGCGTGGAATACGCCACCACGCGCTTGATGTCGTTCTGGACGATCCCGAGGAAGCCCATGAACAGCGCGGTAATCGCGCCGATGACCGTCACGAACGACAGCGCGCTATCCGACAGTTCGAACAGCGGCGACATGCGCGTGACCATGAAGATACCGGCCGTCACCATGGTTGCCGCGTGAATCAGTGCGGAAATCGGCGTCGGGCCTTCCATCGAATCCGGCAGCCACACGTGCAGCGGGAATTGCGCCGACTTACCCATTGCGCCGATGAAGAGGCAAATGCAGGCAACCGTCAGCAGACCCCAGTCCGTGCCGGGGAACGACAACGCCGCCAGTTCGGTGCGCTTCGCGAACACGTCGCCGTAGTTCATCGAACCGGCGAACGCGAACAGCAGGCCAATGCCGAGCAGAAAACCGAAGTCGCCCACGCGGTTCACGAGGAACGCCTTCATGTTCGCGTAGATCGCCGACTCACGCGTGAAGTAGAAGCCGATCAGCAGGTACGACACCAGGCCCACCGCTTCCCAGCCGAAGAACAGTTGCAGGAAGTTGTTGCTCATGACGAGCATCAGCATCGAGAACGTGAACAGCGAGATGTACGAGAAGAAGCGCTGGTAGCCGTCGTCGTCGGCCATGTAGCCGATCGTGTAGATGTGCACCATCAGCGACACGAAAGTCACCACGCACATCATCATCGCCGTGAGCGAGTCGACGAGGAAGCCGATTTCGAACTTCGTCTTGCCGATCGTCATCCATTCATAAACGGTCGCGTTGAAGCTCGCGCCCTCCATGACCTGGAAGAAGACGATGGCCGAGAGAACAAACGAGATCGCGACGCCGAGGATCGTGACCGAGTGCGCGCCGGCTCGCCCTACCGCCTTCCCGAACAGCCCGGCAATCAGGCAACCGGCCAGCGGTGCCAGCGGAATCGCCAGCAGCAGGTTTTCATTGAGTATCGTGGACATAACCGCTTTTCCTGAAATTAACCTTTGAGCTGATCGAGATCCTCGACATTGATCGTGTCGAGACTACGGAACAGGGTCACCAGAATCGCGAGGCCGATCGCCGCTTCCGCCGCCGCGACGGTCAGCACGAAGAAGACGAAGATCTGGCCATGCACGTCGCCGAGGTAGTGCGAGAACGCGACGAAATTGGTGTTCACCGCGAGCAGCATCAATTCGATCGCCATCAGGATGATGATGACGTTGCGACGGTTCAGGAAAATGCCGACGACGCTGATCGCAAACAGGATCGCGCCGAGAACGAGGTAATGGGCAAGGGTCAACATGATTTCTATCTCCTGTCCGCTCAGCCGTTTTTCGCCGGGGCCGAGTCGGCCGCTGCCGCGGCTGCGGCGGCTTCTTCCGCCGCGACGGTCGCCGCGGTCTTTTCTGATGGCATTTTCACGACGCGCACGCGATCCTGGGCACGCACCTTGACCTGATCGCTGATCTTCTGGCGCTTGCTGTCCTTCTTATGGCTCGTGGTAAGCGCGACGGCCGCGATGATCGCCACCAGCAGCACGAGGCCGGCGACTTCGAACGCGAAGATGTAGTCGGTGTAGATGACCTTGCCGATGAGGCGCGTGTTCGACCAGTCGGCCATGCCGTTGGCGGCAGCGGTGGTGTCGCGCAACGCCGTGGCGGTAGCGCCATAGCCGTGCCACAGGATCAGCGCGGTTTCGATCACGATGATCGCGCCCACCAGCGTGGCCATCGGGACGAAGCGCTTGAAGTCGCGCCGCAGCACGTCGATATTGATGTCCAGCATCATCACGACGAACAGGAACAGCACCATCACCGCCCCGACGTAGACCAGCACCAGCAGGATCGCGAGGAACTCGGCCTCGAGCAGCATCCAGATCGCGGCTGCGTTGAAGAACGCCAGCACGAGAAACAGTGCGGACGACACCGGGTTGCGCGAAGTGATCACCTTCAGCCCTGAGACAACCAGGAGCAGCGCGAAGATGTAGAACAGTACGGTCGTGAATTCCATGATTACCGGTTCATCGTTAGGCCATCGTCAGGCATTGTTCTTTGGCACGTAGGGCTGGCAAAGCGGACAAGCCGCCAGTACAGCCGCACAGGTGCGCCGTGCCGCGGCGTTCAAGCCGCGACGCTCGGCCCGACAACAGGCCGTGTTACTGCTGCATTTACTGCTTCAAGCGAAGCCGCTTCAACGATACGGTGCGTCGGCCGCCTTGTTCGCGGCGATCTCCGCTTCGTAGCGATCGCCCACGGCCAGCAGCATGTCTTTCGTGAAGTACAGATCGCCGCGCTTTTCGCCGTGATATTCGAGGATGTGCGTTTCGACGATCGAGTCGACCGGGCAGCTCTCTTCACAGAAACCGCAGAAGATGCACTTGGTCAGGTCGATGTCGTAGCGCGTGGTGCGGCGGGTGTTGTCCGCACGGGTTTCCGATTCGATCGTGATGGCGAGCGCCGGGCACACCGCTTCGCACAGCTTGCAGGCGATGCAGCGCTCTTCGCCGTTTTCATAGCGGCGCAGCGCATGCAGGCCGCGAAAACGCGGCGAGATCGGGGTCTTCTCTTCCGGGAACTGCACGGTCACCTTGCGCTGGAACGTATAACGTCCGGTCAGCGCGAGGCCTTTGAGCAATTCCGTGAGGAAAAAGGTCTTGAAAAAGTTTTGGATTGCGGTCATGGGTTCATCCGCCCTTTATTTCCAGATGTTCAACGGCGACATGATCCAGAAGCCGACCACCACCAGCCACACCACGCAGACCGGAATGAAAATCTTCCAGCCCAGACGCATGATCTGGTCATAGCGATAGCGCGGAAACGTGGCGCGCGCCCAGATGAACACCGACAACAGGAAGAAAACCTTGGCGACGAGCCAAACGATGCCCGGGATAAACGACAGGAAACCGAACGGTGCGCTCCAGCCGCCGAGGAACAGTGTTGCAGCCAATGCCGAGATCACGATCATGTTGATGTACTCGGCGAGGAAGAACAGCGCGAACGCCATGCCCGAGTAATCAATCATGTGGCCCGCGACGATTTCCGACTCACCTTCCACCACGTCGAACGGGTGACGGTTCGTTTCGGCGATGCCCGAGATGAAATACACGACGAACATCGGCAGCAGCGGCAGCCAGTTCCACGACAGGAAGTTCAAGCCGTGCGAAGCGAAGAAGCCGTGCTCCTGCGAATTGACGATGCCCGACAGGTTCAGCGTGCCGGCCGTCATCAGCACGACCACGAGCGCGAAGCCCATCGAGATTTCGTACGAGACCATCTGGGCGGCGGCGCGCATGGCGCCGAGGAACGCGTACTTCGAGTTCGACGCCCAGCCGGCCAGGATCACGCCGTACACGCCGATCGACGAAATCGCCATCGCGTACAACAGACCCGCGTTGATGTCGCCGAGCACCGCGCCCGCCTGGAACGGAATCACCGCCCACACCGCGAACGCCGGCACCACCACCATGATCGGCGCGATCAGGTAGATCCAGCGGCTCGCCTGCGCCGGCTGAATGACTTCTTTCAGCAGCAGCTTCAGCACGTCGGCGATCGGCTGCAGCAAACCTGCGGGGCCGACGCGGTTCGGGCCGAGACGCACGTGCATCCAGCCGATCAGCTTACGCTCCCACAGAATCAGGTAAGCCACGCACAGCAGGATCACGACGGCCACCACCAGGATGCGCACCAGTGCCCACACCGTGGGCCATGCCACACCGAGAAGCTGGGTGCCGCCCGAGTTGATCGTATCGAACAAGCTCATTTACGCCTTCTCCACCACCAGTTCACCGAACAGGCTGCCCAGCGCCGCACCGGCAGGCGTAGCCGCCGATACGCGGACGACCGTCTCCGCAAGATTCGCGTCGCGCACGGCCGGCAACTGCACCGATTGCTCGCCCTGGCGCACGCGCACTGCGTCGCCTTCCTTCAAACCCAGCTTGTCGAACAGCGCGGCCGGCAAACCGACCGAGTTCGCCGTGCGCGCGGCCGCCGTCAGATGCAGCGATTCGGCGCGACGCACCAGCGCGTCGGCGTGGTAGATCGGCACGTCGGCGATGCGCTCGAACTTGCCTTCCCCTGCCTTCGCCGACTTGCCGCGTGCAACCGCAGCACCCGTCTTGTTCGACAGACGCGACTTCAATTCGCCGTCGCCGAGGGCTGCGGCGCGTACTTCTTCCGCGGTATCGAATTCGAAACCCGACGCGCCGAGCAGGCTGCCCAGCACGCGCAACACCTTCCATGCGGGACGCGTGTCGCCCAGCGGCCGCACGACGCCGTTGAACGTCTGCACCGTGCCTTCCGCGTTGACGAACGTACCGGCCGTTTCCGTGAACGGAGCGATCGGCAGCAGCACGTCGGCGTATTCGGCGCCCGTCTGGAACGGCGACATCACGACGACCATTTCCGCCTGCTTCAGCGCGGCCAATGCCTGCGCCGGATTGGCCGTATCGAATTCCGGCTCGACGTTCAGCAGCACGTAACCCTTGCGCGGTTGCTCGAACGCTTCACGAGCGTTCAAACCGCCCTCGCCCGGCAGCGCGTTCACGAGATGCGCGCCGACCGTGTTCGCGGCTTCCGTGAGGAAGCCCAGCGTCGCGCCGGTTGCGTCCGCGATCCATTGGGCCGCCGCGTGAATGGCCGCGAAATCCGGATGACGGACCGCGCCGTTGCCGAGCAGCACCAGACGGCGTTCGCCAGAGGCGAGCGACTTCGCGACCTGCTTGTCGGCGTCCGTCGGCTGCGTGCCGGCGAGGGCTTCCGGCAGGGTCGCGCCGTTGGCCTCGGAGACCGCGCCGGCGATACCGGCCAGCGCGTCGAGCCATGCCGACGGCGCTGCGACCACGCGTTGCGCTTGCGGAATCAGTGCGTCGTCGCGAGTGGCTTGCACGAGCGTGAGCTTCGCGCCGCCCTTCGCGGCCTGACGCAGACGCGCTGCAAACAGCGGGTGATCGCGACGCAGATCGGAGCCGATTACCAGCGCCGCGTCGACGTTGGACAGATCGGCGATTGCGGTGCCGAGCCACGGCGTACCGTTGAGCGGCGCGGAGAAATCAGACTGACGCAGACGGAAGTCGACGTTGGGCGTGCCGATCGCTTGCGCCAGTTGCTTCAGAAGGAACAGCTCCTCGACGGTGCTGTGGGCGCTGCCGAGCGCGGCCAGCGCATCCGCGCCGTGGTCGCCCTTGATGCCCTTCAGCCCCTTGACCACGTACTCGAGCGCGGTTTGCCAGTCGGTCTCGACCCACTTGCCGCCCTGCTTGAGCATAGGCTGCGTGAGACGTTCCGGGCTATTCAGGCCTTCATACGAGAAGCGGTCCTTGTCCGAAATCCAGCATTCGTTGATGGCTTCGTTTTCGAACGGCAGAACACGCATCACGCGGTTGTTCTTCACTTGCACCACGAGGTTCGCGCCGACGGAATCGTGCGGGCTCACCGACTTGCGGCGCGACAGTTCCCACGTGCGGGCGCTGTAGCGGAACGGCTTGCTGGTCAGCGCGCCAACCGGGCACAGATCGATCATGTTGCCCGACAGTTCGGAGTCGACCGTCTTGCCGACGAACGAAGTGATCTCAGCGTGCTCGCCGCGGCCTAGCATGCCGAGTTCCATCACGCCGGCCACTTCCTGACCGAAACGCACGCACCGCGTGCAGTGAATGCAACGCGTCATTTCTTCCATCGAGATCAGCGGGCCGACGTTCTTGTGGAACACGACACGCTTTTCTTCGCTATAACGCGACGACGACTTGCCGTAGCCCACCGCCAGATCCTGCAACTGACACTCGCCGCCCTGATCGCAGATCGGGCAATCCAGCGGGTGATTGATCAGCAGGAATTCCATCACGGCTTGCTGGCCCTTCACCGCCTTCTCGGACTTGGTGCGCACGATCATGCCCGCCGACACCGGCGTGGCGCATGCGGGCACGGCCTTCGGCATTTTTTCGACATCGACCAGACACATCCGGCAGTTGGCCGCAATCGACAGCTTCTTGTGATAGCAGAAGTGAGGAATGTACGTGTCGACCTTATGCGCAGCCTGGATCACCATGCTGCCTTCAGGCACCTCTACTTTCTTGCCGTCTATTTCAAGTTCAACCATGATGGTCAATCTTCCTTAACCTGTTACCGCTCAATCGTTCGCCCTGTTCATCGCCGTGTCAGGCGATGAATTCCGCGGATGACGTGCTCTGATGCGTACCTGTTGTTCAGCGTACTCAGGCAGCCACTGTTTCCGACGCCGATGCCGCGCCGGCATGACTGCCGACGAGACAATGCTTGTGAGCGACGTGATATTCGAATTCGTCCCAGTAGTGCTTGAGCATGCCGCGCACCGGCATGGCCGCCGCATCGCCGAGCGCGCAAATCGTGCGGCCCATGATGTTTTCAGCGACCGAGTTCAGCAGATCCAGATCTTCCGGACGGCCGAGCCCGTGCTCGATACGATGCACGACGCGGTACAGCCAGCCGGTGCCTTCGCGGCACGGCGTGCACTGACCGCACGACTCTTCGTAATAGAAGTACGACAGACGCAGCAGCGAGCGCACCATGCAGCGCGTCTCGTCCATCACGATGACCGCGCCCGAACCCAGCATCGAACCGGCCTTGGCGATCGAGTCGTAGTCCATGTCGGTCTGCATCATGATGTCGCCCGGAATTACCGGTGCCGACGAACCGCCAGGAATCACGGCCTTGATCTTCTTGCCGCCGCGCATGCCGCCGGCGAGTTCCATCAGCGTGGAGAACGGCGTGCCGAGCGGAATCTCATAGTTGCCCGGACGCTCGACGTCGCCTGCCACCGAGAAAATCTTCGTGCCGCCGTTGTTCGGCTTGCCGATCTCGAGGTAATTCTGCGGGCCGATTGCGAGCAGGAACGGCACCGCCGCGAACGTCTCGGTGTTGTTGATCGTGGTCGGCTTGCCGTACACGCCGAAGCTCGCCGGGAACGGCGGCTTGAAACGCGGCTGGCCTTTCTTGCCTTCCAGCGATTCGAGCAGCGCGGTTTCCTCGCCGCAGATGTAGGCGCCGTAACCGTGGTGCGCATGCAGTTCGAAAGAGAAGCCCGAACCCATGATGTTCTCGCCGAGGAACCCGGCGCGGCGCGCTTCTTCTAACGCTTCTTCAAAGCGTTTGTAGACTTCCCAGATTTCGCCGTGAATATAGTTATAGCCGACCGTGATGCCCATCGCGTACGCGCCGATCGCCATGCCTTCGATCAGCGAGTGCGGATTGAAACGCAGGATGTCGCGGTCCTTGAATGTGCCCGGTTCGCCTTCGTCCGAGTTGCAGACGAGATACTTCTGGCCGGGAAACTGGCGCGGCATGAAGCTCCACTTCAAGCCGGTCGGAAAGCCCGCACCGCCACGGCCGCGCAGACCCGACGCCTTGACGTCGGCGATCACCTGCTCGGGCGGAATCTTTTCTTCCAGAATGCGGCGCAGCTGGGCGTAACCGCCGCGCGCCACATAGTCTTCGAGATGCCAGTTGTCGCCGTTCAGGCCGGCGAGAATCAGCGGTTTGATGTGACGATCGTGTAAAGACGTCATTTCGAAAGTTCCTCGAGCAGCTGGTCGATCTTCTCGCGGCTCATGAAGCTGCACATGCGATGGTTGTTCACCAGCATCACCGGCGCGTCGCCGCACGACCCCATGCACTCACCTTCTTTCAAGGTGAATTTGCCGTCTGCCGTGGTTTCGCCGAAGTCGATGCCGAGCTTCTGCTTCAGATATTCAGCGGCGCTGTCGGAGCCGCCATCCGGGCCGAGCTGGCACGGCAGGTTCGTACAGAGCGTGATCTTGTATTTGCCGACCGGCGAGGTCTCGTACATCGTGTAGAAGGTAGCGACCTCCTGCACGGCGACTGCCGGCATGCCGAGATAGTCCGCGACGAACTGCATGAGTTCGGGCGACAGCCAGCCATGCTCTTCCTGAGCAGTGGCCAACGCCGACATCACGGCGGACTGTTTCTGATCGGCGGGGTACTTCGCGATCGCACGATCGATTTCTTTCAGGCCTTCAGCTGAGATCATTTTCAGACACGACTCTTTCAATTCCTACCGAACGAAAACCTGTCGCTTACGTCATGCTGCGACAGACCCGGCGTTCCTTTGCTTGACGCGCGCTTCGCTGCAACCGGAAGACGCGCGCCGATGAATACGTCCTAGCGATCCACTTCGCCGAACACGATGTCCTGCGTGCCGATGATCGTCACGGCGTCGGCGATCATGTGACCGCGCGCCATTTCATCGAGCGCGGACAGATGCGCGTAACCCGGCGCGCGGATTTTCAGGCGGTACGGCTTGTTTGCACCATCCGAGATCAGATAGATGCCGAACTCGCCTTTCGGATGCTCGACGGCGGCGTACGCTTCGCCTTCCGGTACGTGGAAGCCTTCCGTGAAGAGCTTGAAGTGGTGAATCAACTCTTCCATGTTCGACTTCATGCCGACGCGCGACGGCGGCGCAACCTTGTGATTGTCGATCATCACCGGGCCCGGATTCTTACGCAGCCACTCAATGCACTGTTTCACGATCCGCGTGGACTGGCGCATTTCTTCGACGCGAACCAGATACCGGTCATAACAATCGCCATTCACGCCGACCGGAATGTCGAAATCGAGCTTGTCATAAACTTCGTACGGCTGCTTCTTGCGCAAATCCCACTCGATGCCCGAGCCGCGCAGCATCGCGCCGGTCATGCCGAGTTGCAGCGCGCGCTCCGGGCTGACCACGCCGATACCGACGAGGCGCTGCTTCCAGATCCGGTTGTCGGTGAGCAGCGTTTCGTACTCGTCGACGCAATGCGGGAAACGCGTGAAGAAATCGTCGATAAAGTCGAGCAGCGAGCCTTGGCGGTTTTCGTTCATCTTCGACAATGCTTTTGCATTGCGAATCTTCGACGCCTTGTATTGCGGCATTGCGTCAGGCAGGTCGCGATACACGCCGCCCGGACGGTAATACGCCGCGTGCATGCGCGCGCCGGACACGGCTTCGTACACGTCCATCAGGTCTTCGCGTTCGCGGAACGCATAGAGAAACACCGCCATCGCGCCGACGTCGAGCGCGTGCGCGCCGATCCACATCAGGTGGTTCAGCACGCGCGTGATCTCGTCGAACATCACGCGGATGTATTGCGCGCGCACCGGCACCTCGACGCCGAGCAGTTTTTCGATCGCCATCACGTAGCCGTGCTCGTTGACCATCATCGACACATAGTCGAGACGGTCCATGTACGGCACTGACTGGATGAACGTTTTGGTTTCGGCGAGCTTTTCGGTCGCGCGATGCAGCAGGCCGATGTGCGGATCGGCGCGCTGGATGACTTCGCCGTCGAGCTCGAGCACGAGACGCAGCACACCGTGCGCTGCCGGATGCTGCGGACCGAAGTTGAGCGTGTAATTCTTGATCTCTGCCATGGCGTTCTCTTAATGTTTCAGACCGCCATAGCGATCCTCACGGATCACGCGCGGCGTGATTTCCCGCGGCTCGATCGTCACAGGCTGATAGACGACGCGCTTCTCTTCCGGGTCGTAACGCATTTCGACGTAGCCGGAGACAGGGAAATCCTTACGGAACGGGTGACCGATGAAACCGTAATCGGTCAGGATGCGGCGCAGGTCCGGATGGCCCTCGAAGACGATGCCGTACAGGTCGAACGCTTCACGCTCGTACCAGTTGGCCGAATTCCAGATTTCGACGACCGAAGGGATGATCGGCACTTCGTCGTCCGGCGCGAACACGCGCAAACGCAGACGCCAGTTGTTCTGCACCGACAACAAATGCAGAACGGCCGCGAAACGCGGACCGTCGTAAGCGCCATCGGCGTAGGTCTGATAGTCGACGCCGCACAGATCGATCAATTGCTCGAAGCCGAGCGAGCGGTCGTCGCGCAGACGCGTTGCCACATTGAGGTAATCGCTCGCCTTTACGACGATCGTCAACTCACCGATTGCCTCGGTGGTGCTCAACAGGAGGCCGCCAAAGGCCGCCTCGAGGTTCGCTTTCAGAGTCTCGAGTTTGCTTGCCATATTGTGGGGAGGCGTTGGCCTTATTGACGGGCGATTGTATTGGTGCGGCGAATCTTGGCTTGCAACTGGATCACGCCGTACACCAGCGCTTCCGCCGTTGGCGGGCAACCCGGCACATAGACGTCGACCGGCACGATCCGGTCGCAGCCGCGCACTACCGAATACGAGTAGTGGTAATAGCCGCCACCGTTCGCGCACGAGCCCATCGAAATCACCCAGCGTGGCTCGGCCATCTGGTCATAGACCTTGCGCAGGGCCGGCGCCATCTTGTTGCACAACGTGCCCGCGACGATCATTACGTCCGACTGACGCGGACTCGGACGAAACACCACGCCGAAACGGTCCAGGTCATAACGGGCGGCGCCCGCATGCATCATTTCGACCGCGCAGCATGCGAGACCGAACGTCATTGGCCACAAGGAGCCGGTGCGCGTCCAGTTGATCAGTTTGTCTGCCGTGGTGGTGACAAACCCTTCCTTCAAGACCCCTTCGATACTCATTTGCTTTCCACTCCAGACGGGGCGGCAAGCCTTGGCCACCCACGCAAACCGGCGATTAATCCATCATTCCCAGTCGAGGCCGCCCTTCTTCCAGATATAGGCGAAGCCCAGCAGGAATTCGAGCAGGAAAATCATCATCGCCATGAAGCCCGGCCAGCCGATGTCGCGCAGGGCCACGCCCCACGGGAACAGAAACGCGGTTTCAAGATCGAAAATGATGAAGAGAATGGCGACGAGGTAATAGCGCACGTCGAACTTCATGCGCGCATCTTCGAATGCCTCGAAGCCGCACTCGTACGGTGCGTTCTTCTCGGTATCGGGCTTGTTGGGACCGAGGATCTTGCCGATACTGACCAGTGCTACGCCTAAACCGGTGCCCACAATGAGGAACAACAAGACGGGGAAATAGGCTGCGAGGTTCAAGACTATCCTCAATCGGTTGGTTCTGAATGCCGTCAGGAGCATAGCACTCCTGACGCGAAATCACTTCTCAAACGCGCACACCGTAAGCCCAATACAAGCTGCGCGCCAGAAGTGAAAATGCCAGCCGAAGCGAAGCAAGCGGCTGGCATTTAGATAACATTTGGTGCCGACGGCGAGACTCGAACTCGCACAGCTTTCGCCACTACCCCCTCAAGATAGCGTGTCTACCAATTTCACCACGTCGGCACTAACTGCAATCCGGGAAAACAACTTATAAAACCCGCGAATCGCTTCAAGACTTGAATTGTAACGTGTCTAAACAGTTTGTTCAACGCACAAAAGCACTTCGAACGAAAAAATTATTTCGGCACTTCCGTGGCCGGAGCGGACGCAGCCGAGGC
This sequence comes from Paraburkholderia terricola, assembly GCF_003330825.1. Taxonomy (NCBI): domain Bacteria; kingdom Pseudomonadati; phylum Pseudomonadota; class Betaproteobacteria; order Burkholderiales; family Burkholderiaceae; genus Paraburkholderia; species Paraburkholderia terricola. The sequence goes on along the minus strand of NZ_CP024941.1, from coordinate 1,169,251 downwards.
CGGCAATGTAGCCGAACCAACTGCCGGAGCCGACGCGGCGGAAGCCGCGATCGGCGCGGTCACAGCCGCACCCAGCACGCCTGCGGAAGGTTTCGCGCGATATGCACCGAGGTAGGTGAGCGTCAATGTGGTGACAAAAAACACCGCTGCGAGCACCGCGGTTGTACGCGATAAAAAGTTCGCCGAACCGGTCGCGCCGAACAGGCTGCCTGACGCGCCGCTACCAAAAGCAGCGCCCATATCGGCGCCTTTGCCGTGCTGCAGCAAGACGAGGCCGATGACCCCGAGTGCCGACAACAGCTGAACGACGATAATCAATGTTTTCAAATACAGCATCACACTCACCTGAGTCTTTATTTAACCGCGCCACACAAAGTATGCCGCGCGGGATGGGTCATCCTCGCCGAGGCGCCCTGCTTAATCAGCGGTGCTCGTTGCAGCCGCCGCCTTGCAGATCGCCAGGAAATCCTCGTCTTTCAACGACGCGCCGCCGATCAGGCCGCCGTCGATATCCGATTGACGGAACAATTCCTCCGCGTTCTCCGGCTTCACGCTGCCGCCGTACAACAGCGGCACGTCCGCCACCGCCGCGCCCTTGGCCGCGAGACGCGAGCGCAGGAACGCATGAACCGCTTGCGCCTGTTCCGAGGTGGCGCTCTTGCCGGTGCCGATCGCCCAGACCGGCTCGTAGGCGACGACAATACGCGACGCCTCCTGCTCCGACAGTTTCGCCAGCACTTGATCCAACTGCTCGCCGACCACCTGCTCGGTCGCACCGGCTTCGCGCTGTTCCAGCGTTTCACCGACGCAGACGATCGGCGTCAAGCCTGCTTCCAGCGCGCGCTGCGTTTTCACCGCAACGAGTTCGGCGCTTTCCTGATGATAGGCACGGCGCTCCGAGTGCCCGACGATCGCGAGCGTCGCGCCGAAATCCGTCACCATTGTCGCGGCGACTTCGCCGGTATAGGCGCCGTGCGTGAACGCGGAAACGTCCTGCACGCCCCACACGACCCGGCTGCCTTCCAGCAACGATTGAGTCTGCGAAAGATACGGACACGGCACGCAAACGCCAACACGCACGCCAGCCGTCAATTCGCCGGCGCCCTGAGCCACCGCCTGCAACAGCGTTGCGTTGTCGGCAAGGCGCCCGTGCATCTTCCAGTTACCGACTACCAGCTTGGCTCGTTGTTTCGACATCGTCTCGTCCTGGCTTGGCGGCGAACTTTGCTTGCGTCATATTGCGCTTACAGTCCGCCTTCCGGTTTCATGCGGCGTGCGCAAAACGCGCAATTTTACTGCGTGGGGTGGATCGGGTCAAACCGACCGCGTCAAGCGTCCTGACCCCACGTCAGCATGATCTTGCCGACGTGCGTGCTGCTCTCCATCAACGCATGCGCCTCGGCCGCCTGGGCCGCCGGAAACACCCGATGCACCACGGGCTTGATGCGTCCTTCCTCGAGGTGCGGCCACACGCGCTCCTTGAGTTGCGCGGCGATCCGCGCCTTGAATTCGATCGGCCGCGGACGTAGTGTCGACCCGGTCACCGTCAAACGGCGGCGCAGCACCTCGTTCAGATTCAACTCCGCCTTCGCGCCGCCCAGCAATGCGATCAGCACGATGCGCCCGCCGTCGGCCAATGCCGTCAGCTCGCGCGACACGTAACTGCCCGCCACCATGTCGAGAATCACGTCGACGCCGCGGTCGTTCGTGAGCGACTTGATGACCTCGACGAAATCCTCGATCTTGTAGTTGATCGCGCGCTCGGCGCCGAGCGCTTCACACGCGCGGCACTTCTCGTCCGAGCCGGCGGTGGCGAACACGCGAAAACCGAGCGCATGCGCGATCTGGATCGCCGTCACGCCGATGCCGCTCGAGCCGCCCTGCACCAGCAGCGTTTCGTTCGCGCCGCCCTCGCCGTTGCCGAGCTGGGCGCGATCGAAAACATTGCTCCACACGGTGAAAAACGTCTCCGGCAGCGACGCCGCCTCGACATCCGACAAGCCCGCGGGCACCGGCAGACACTGGGGCAACGGAGCCGCGGCATATTCCGCATAGCCGCCGCCCGCGAGCAACGCACACACGCGATCGCCGATTTTCAGACCGAACGGGTTGTTCTTCTCATCGATCACGCCGCCGACGATCTCGCCCGCCACCTCCAGCCCCGGCAGATCCGAGGCGCCCGGCGGCGGCGCATAACCGCCCTTGCGCTGAAACACGTCCGGCCGGTTGATGCCCGAAGCCGCCACCTTGATCAGCACCTCGCCCGCCTTGAGCTGCGGCGTCGGCCGCTCTGCCAGCTTCAGGACTTCCGGCGCACCGAATTCGGTGATTTCGATCGCTTTCATCTGCGTCAACTCCAAGATTGGATTGCGTTGCACACCCGCTGCGTGCCAACTGCCCGCGCTACCGACCAATCGTCCGACCTGCGACGAACCGACCGGAGCAAACAGAGTACCCGCTTATGCCCCTTCGCATACGCTCGCACCAGCGCGCAACGCGATCCACCCTGCACCCTGCATGAAAAACGGCCGGCGCGCATTTCGCGCCGCCGGCCGTCGTCCCGCTACCGCATTACTGCGGTGTCGGCTCGCCTTGCGGCGCACCCGATGCGGGGTCGTTCAGCAACGCCTTGGCCGACAAACGCACGCGGCCCTTTTCGTCCGTCTGGATGACCTTGACCTTCACTTGCTGGCCGTCCTTCAGGTAGTCGTTGATGTCCTTGATACGCTCGTTGGCGATCTCGGAGATGTGCAGCAGACCGTCCTTGCCCGGCAGGATGTTCACGATCGCGCCGAAATCGAGCAGCTTGAGCACAGTGCCTTCGTACACCTGGCCCACTTCGACTTCCAGCGTGATGTTCTCGATACGCTTCTTCGCTTCGGCCATGCCTTCGCTGCTCGTGCTGGCGATGGTGACGACGCCGTCGTCCGAAATGTCGATCGTCGTGCCGGTTTCCTCGGTCAGCGCGCGGATCACCGAACCACCCTTGCCGATCACGTCGCGGATTTTTTCCGGATTGATCTTGATGGTGATCATGCGCGGTGCGAACTCCGACAGTTGCGTGTTCGCGCCCGAGACAGCCGAGGTCATCTTGCCGAGAATGTGCATGCGGCCTTCCTTCGCTTGCGCGAGGGCGACCTGCATGATTTCCTTGGTGATGCCCTGGATCTTGATGTCCATCTGCAGCGCGGTGACGCCTTGCTCGGTACCCGCCACCTTGAAGTCCATGTCACCGAGATGGTCTTCGTCGCCGAGGATGTCGGTCAGCACGGCAAACTTGTTGCCTTCGAGGATCAGACCCATCGCGATGCCCGCGACGTGCGCCTTCATCGGCACGCCGGCGTCCATCAGCGCGAGGCAGCCGCCGCACACCGAAGCCATCGACGAGGAACCGTTCGATTCCGTGATTTCCGACACCACGCGAATCGAGTAGCCGAATTCGTCGGCGCTCGGCAGGCACGCGGCCAGCGCGCGCTTGGCGAGACGGCCGTGACCGATTTCGCGGCGTTTCGGCGAACCGACGCGGCCCGTTTCGCCGGTCGCGAACGGAGGCATGTTGTAGTGAAGCATGAAGCGTTCGCGGTACTCGCCTTCGAGCGCGTCGATGTTCTGCTCGTCGCCCTTCGTGCCGAGCGTCGCGACCACCAGTGCCTGCGTTTCGCCGCGCGTGAACAGGGCCGAACCGTGCGTACGCGGCAGCACGCCGGTACGGATTTCGATCGGGCGCACCGTGCGCGTGTCGCGGCCGTCGATACGCGGCTCGCCGTTCAGGATCTGCGTACGGACGATCTTCGCTTCGATGTCGAACAGCACGTTGCCGACGCTCGCCTTGTCGGCTACCACGATGCCGCTTGCCGAGGCTTCTTCTTCCAGCCGGGCCGACGTCGCCGCGTAGATTTCCTTCAGCTTGGCCGAACGGGCCTGTTTGTCGCGGATCTGATAAGCGGCGAGCAGATCGGCTTGCGCCAGTTCCGTCACGCGTGCGATCAGCGGTTCGTTCTTTGCCGCCGGTTGCCAATCCCATTCCGGCTTGCCGCCTTCACGGACCAGGTCATGAATCGCGTCGATCGCGATCTGCATTTGCTCATGGCCGAACACCACGGCGCCGAGCATCACTTCTTCGGTCAGCTGCTGCGCTTCCGACTCCACCATCAGCACCGCGCGTTCCGTACCGGCGACGATCAGGTCGAGCGCCGATTCCTTCATTTGCGGACGCGTCGGATTCAACACGTATTCGTTGTTGATGTAGGCCACGCGTGCCGCGCCGACCGGGCCGTTGAACGGCAGACCGGAGACGGCGAGCGCCGCCGACGCGCCGATCAGCGCGGGGATGTCGGCGGGAATTTCGGGGTTCAGCGACAGGACGTGGATCACGACCTGGACTTCGTTGTAGAAGCCTTCCGGGAACAGCGGACGCAGCGGGCGGTCGATCAGGCGCGAAATCAGCGTTTCGCCTTCCGACGGACGGCCTTCGCGGCGGAAGAAGCCGCCCGGGATCTTGCCGGCGGCGTAGGTCTTTTCGAGGTAGTCGACGGTCAGCGGGAAGAAGTCCTGGCCCGGCTTGGCGGTCTTGGCACCGACCACGGTGGCCAGCACGACGGTGTCCTCGACATCGACGATCACCGCACCGCTCGCCTGGCGAGCGATTTCGCCCGTCTCGAGGCGAACGTTATGTTGTCCCCACTTAAACTCTTTGACGATCTTATTGAACATAGTCATTGCTTTTCCTCATCGTTACGCCGCGCGGACCAGAAGCGGCGCGGCAACGCCAGGACCGGCGCCGCATGGGAAGAGTAGTGTTATGCCATTCCAGAGAACCACGCCCTACTTCGAGTACGCGCGCGAACCGCTGGAATGACACAAAGCTCCGCCCTGAAGCCCGGCCATGTTTCTCTTTTGCTGCTTTTTTTACTACTTTTTTCCGCTCCCCGCCGCATGAATCAACACGCTGCCGCGGAAAACGGAGGGCGCGCGTCACATGAAGCGCACCGTGCAAAAACAAAATGCCTGCATCAGTGGAACTGACACAGGCATCTTGCTGAACGACCGGCCGATTACTTACGCAGACCCAGCTTTTCGATCAGTGCGCGGTAACGATCCGCGTCCTTACCTTTCAGGTAGTCGAGCAGCTTGCGACGGCGGCTCACCATGCGCAGCAGACCGCGGCGGCTGTGGTGATCTTTCGCGTGTGCCTTGAAGTGAACGGTCAGTTCGTTGATGCGGGTCGTGAGCAGCGCGACCTGAACTTCGGGGGAGCCGGTGTCGTTAGCTGCGCGTGCGAATTGCGCGACGACTTCGGACTTCTTGCTTGTTTCAACTGCGGACATATCGATTTCCTTGAGAACTAGACAGGCGGTCACGGAAGAAAGGCCGTGCCGTGGGTTACCCGTGTGCATTGAAGCCGCTATCACAACGGGACGCGTATTGTAGCACAGCCCCATCAGGCCGCGAACCCCGCTGTGCCGGGCCGGATCATGAACTTTTCGCCGTTGCCGACGAGGGGTTTCACGGACGTTTCATCCTGCAAACGGTCGGCGGCACGGTGCGCTCGGAGGACAACGCGAGCACCGTGCGGAAGCCATAACCGGACCCTTCGTTATCGAAACGCACCCCCGGCTTGCCGGCCTTGTCCATTTCCATCACGTAAAGGGGCTGGATGAGTTGATGGTCGTCCGCGCGCATCCACGATGGATGGAAGCCGTTGTCGAACCTGATCCCTTCGAGCGCGCGAGCGACGGCCGTCGGGTCGGCACTCCCGGCGCGCTTCATGGCGGCGGCCAGGGTTTCGATCATCGACGCCATGCGCAGCACCGGGTAATCGTCCTGCGCCGCCGGGAAACGGGTTCGAAACGCGGCGTACCAGGCGTCCGAGGCCGCGCCGCCAGCGTTCGGATGCCAGTCGGCGACCGCGATCACGTGCCCGACCCCGGCGTCGCCCAGCGCGGCGGGCGCGCCGAGACTATTGCCGTAGAACGTGTAGAACTTCGTATCGAGCCCCTGCTCCCTCGCCGCCTTGACGAGCAGCGTGAGATCGTTGCCCCAATTGCCCGTGACGACCGCGTCCGCCCCGCTCGCGCGGATCTTGGCGATGTACGGCGCGAAGTCCTTCACGCGTCCGATCGGATGGAATTCGTCGCCGACCACCGCGATGTCCGGACGCTTCACCGCCAGCGTCGAACGCGCGAGGCTGCTCACGTCGTGACCGAAGCTGTAATCCTGGTTCAGCAGATAAACCTTCTTCACCGCCTTGTCGCGCTGGATCACGTCGGCCAGCGCGTCCATGCGCATGCCCGCATGCGCGTCGAAGCGAAAGTGCCAGAAACTGCAATTGGCGTTGGTCAACGCGGGGTCGTCGGCGGAATAATTGAGGAACAGTTCGCGGTTGCCCGGCTCGCGGCTGTTGTGCTTGTCGATCGCGCCGATCAGCGCGGCGGCGACAGCCGAACTGTTGCCTTGCATGACGTAGCCGATGCGGCGGTCGGCGGCCGCGCGCAGTTGCGTGAGCGCCTCTTCGGCGCTGCCCTTGCTGTCGAACACCACCAGTTCGAACGGATGCGCGCCGTCGGCGAGCGTCACGCCGCCACGCGCGTTCACCTGTTCGACGCCGTATCGCAGGTTGCGCTCCACCGCGGCGCCCGCGTTCGCGAACGGGCCGGACATGCCTTCGATCAGCGCCAACTGGATCGGCGCCCCCGTGGCCTTGCTCGCCGGGTTGCCCACCGGCTTGCCTGCCGGATTGACCGCGGTTTCGCCCGCTGCATAAGCCGCGGCAGCCACCATCATCGCCGCCAGCGTTGCTGCCGCCCGTTGCCACTTCGCCATCGTGATTGCCCCGCTCGAAAACGTCGAAGCGCGGATCATAGGGCGGGCAAGATGGAATAAGCAAGCCGGCGAATCCGTTATCGTGCCTACCCGCCGGCGGCGAATGACGTGCCGGTCTTTCGCCGCGGCGCGTGTCAAAATAATGCGTCTCGATGATAAAAACCGCCACTAACACGCCATCGGAGGAATCCATGTTCAACCGCCACCACTTCACGGCGGACTCGATCGGAGCGACGGCCGCCGCACGCGTGCGCCGCGCGGCGCTCGTCTGCCTGAGCGCGCTGGCGCTCGCGGGCTGCGCGCAGCCGTGGCAGCAATTTCAGCAAGGAGCGGACGCATCGACCATCGTCGCCCGTCTCGGTCCGCCGCGCGAGAGCTACGACTTGCCGAACGGCGGCAAACGGCTCATGTGGCCCACGCAGCCGATGGGCGAAACCACCACCGCCGCCGACATCGACGCCACGGGCAAGATCGTCAGCGTGCGCCAGGTGCTGCAGCCCAACGAGTTCTATCGCGCGGAAATCGGCAAGTGGACCAAGAGCGACGTGCTGGTGAACTTCGGCCGCCCGGTCGAAACCGCCTACTTCCCGCTCATGAAGCGCGAGGTCTGGACCTACCGCTATCTGGAAGACAATGTCTGGTACATGATGTACAGCTTTTATTTCGACGACCAGGGCATCGTGCGGCTCACGCAGAAAACGCCGGATCCGTTGCACGATCCTAATCGCCGCAATCTTTTTTGAACCTGCGTTTCAAGCCACTTTGACGCGCTGCGCATCTTTGTGCGAATGCCGCCTCCCCAGGCGGCATTTTTTTATTCGCCGCGCATCGCAACGAATTTTTTTCGCGCACAGAGGATTATTTTTTTGATAGAAAGGCTTTCGTAAGCATTGAATCGGTGGCAGTCCAGTCCCGGCATTGCCCGGGCGCAACCGCGGACTCGCCCTCGAATCGATGCGCCCCACTTACGGAGCCGCTAACCGATGAACCGTCCCAAACGCCTGCTGGTCGCCAACGTCGCATGGGCGCATGAAACCGCCGCGCGCAACCCTCAGTTTTTCCGTGATCTGGTGCAAGGCCAGAATCCGCACGTGCTGTGGATCGGCTGCTCGGACAGCCGCGTGCCCGCCGAAACCATCACCCACTGCGAACCGGGCGACCTGTTCGTCCACCGCAACATCGCCAATCTCTTCGATCCCGACGACGACAACTCCGGAAGCGTCCTCGAATACGCCGTGCGCGTCCTCAAGGTCGGCCACGTGATCGTCTGCGGACACTACGGATGCGGCGGCGTGCGCGCCTCGCTGCTGCCGCCGGAGCCGAGCCTGCCGCATGTGAACCGGCGCATCGCGCCGCTGTGCGCGCTCGCGAGGACGCATCGCGAGGAACTGGATGCGCACCCCAGCGAGCGCGAGCGTGTCGACCGCCTCGCGGAACTGAACGTGCTCGAACAGGTACGCCAGTTGCGCGCGAGCCCGATCGTGCAGCAAGCCGACCCCGCGCCGCTCGTGCACGGCTGGATCTTCGCGCTGGAGGACGGCCGCATCAAGGTGCTCACATCCGGCTACGAAGCCGACGATGCGATGACCTGCACGACAGCCGCGCATAGCGCCGCGTAATCCGCGGAGTTCACCGCCTTTTCCGCACCGGTGCCGCCCCCGATCCAAGGGGCGCGCCGGGCTCTACCCCATTACCGCACGGACACCATGAACCTTCGAGCTTTCTTCTCTACGTTTCAGCGCGACCTGCTTGCGGGCATCGTCGTATTTTTCGTGGCGCTGCCGCTGTGCCTCGGCATCGCCAATGCGTCGGGCGTCGAGCCGTTCGCCGGGCTCGTATCGGGCATCGTCGGCGGGCTGGTGGTCGCCGTACTGAGCGGCTCGCGCCTGAGCGTGAGCGGACCGGCTGCGGGCCTCGTCGTGATCGTCGTCGACGGCATCGCGCAGCTCGGCAGCTTCCCCGCTTTCCTCGCCGCGGTGCTGCTCTCCGGCATGATCCAGTTCGGCTTCGGCATGCTCAAGGCCGGCCGGTTTGCCGCGTATGTGCCGTCGCCGGTCATCAAGGGCATGCTCGCGGCGATCGGCATATTGCTGATCATCAAGCAGTTTCCGCTTGCGCTCGGCCTCTTCGGCACCTCCGCTGCTGCCGGCTCCCCAGCGGCGGCAGCGGTGGCCCCCGGCACGATGATGACGCCGTTCGGCACGATCTCGCTCGCGGCGTGCTTCATCACGTTGCTGTCGCTGGCGATTCTGGTCGGCTGGGAAACGCGTGCAATGCGCCGCTTCGCCGTGGTGCGCCTCGTGCCCGCGCCGCTCGCGGTGGTGCTGCTCGGCATCGGCGCGACCTTGCTGCTCGGCCTGCTGGCGCCGTCGCTCGCGCCGCCCGCCGAACATCGCGTCGCGCTGCCGCCGCTGGAATCGTTCGCCGCATTGCAGGTCGCGCTCGAATGGGCGGACTTCGGCCCGCATTTCGCGCAACTCGTCAATCCCGATGTTTGGCGTGTCGCCATCACGTTGGCGATCGTCGCGAGTCTCGAAACCCTGTTGAGCCTCGAAGCCGTCGAACAGATCGATCCCGAGCGACAGCCGGCCGCGCCGGATCGCGAACTGAAGGCGCAAGGCGTGGGCAATCTGATCGCCGGCGCAATCGGCGGCTTGCCGATCACCGCGGTGATCGTGCGCAGTTCGGCCAACGTGTATGCGGGTGCGCAAAGCCGGCTTTCGGCGATCATCCACGGTGTGTTGCTGCTCGTCAGCGTGTTTGCGCTCACCAGCGTCATCAACCTGATTCCGCTGGCCTGCCTCGCGGCGATCCTGATTTTCACGGGACTGAAGCTCGCCAAGCCGTCGCTGTTCGTCGCCATCGCGAAGCAAGGCTTTGCGCCGTTCGTGCCGTTCATCGTGACGCTGGCCGGCGTGCTCATGACCGATCTGCTGATCGGTATCGTGCTCGGCGTGCTGTGCAGCGTGCTGCTCGCGCTGTATGCGAATCTGCGCAGCCCGATCGTGCTCGCGCAGCACGGCGATCACTATTTGCTGACCTTCCGCAAGGACGTGTCGTTTCTCGCCAAGGTGCCGCTCAAGCACTATCTGCAGCAGATTCCCGATGGCGCAACCCTGATCGTCGACGCGACGCGCGCTGACTTCGTCGATCACGATGTGCGCGAGTTGCTCGACACGTTCGCTGAAGAAGCGCCGCCGCGCGGAATCGCCGTGGAAGTGCGGCATCAGGTGCGGACGCAGGCACGCGCGGCGCGCGGGTGGTCGATGCGGCGAGCAGCGACGGAGTAACGCGCGCGCGACGTCCGCCTTCAAGTGAAAAAGCCCCGCGCCTGTTTGACGGCGCGGGGCTTTGTCCGACCTTGTCTAATACGGATCGGAAACCACGCGATCCACACGCGGCGCTCAGATCACTCCGAGCGTTGCGGATTCAGTTTATCCACGTTCGAATACAGCTTGTTGAGCGCCGAGATATACGCCTTCGCCGAAGCCGCGACGATATCCGGATCCGTACCCACGCCGTTGACGATGCGTCCGCTCTTCGACAGGCGCACGGTCACTTCGCCTTGCGCCTGCGTGCCGGTGGTGATCGCGTTCACCGAGTACAGCAGCAACTCGGAACCGCTGCCCACTTCCGTTTCGATCGCATTGAGCGTGGCGTCCACCGGACCGTTGCCGCGCGCCTCGCCGGTGACTTCCTTGCCTTCCACCGAAAAGACGATCTTCGCGTGCGGCTGCTCACCGGTTTCCGAATGCTGCGACAGCGACAGGAACTTGTAGTGCTCCTTCTCCTGCGCTTCGGCGGACTCTTCGGTCACGATCGCGATGATGTCCTCGTCGAAGATTTCCGACTTGCGGTCGGCCAGTTCCTTGAAACGCGCGAACGCCGTGTTCAATTCGCCTTCGCTGTCGAGCGCGATGCCCAGTTCCTGCAAGCGCTGCTTGAACGCATTGCGGCCCGACAGCTTGCCGAGCACGATCTTGTTCGCGCTCCAGCCCACGTCTTCGGCACGCATGATTTCGTACGTGTCGCGCGCCTTCAGCACGCCGTCCTGATGGATGCCCGATGCATGCGCGAACGCATTCGCTCCGACCACGGCCTTGTTCGGCTGCACGACGAAACCCGTGATCTGCGACACCAGCTTCGAGGCCGGCACGATCTGCGTCGTATCGAGACCGAGTTCGAGGCCGAAGTAATCCTTGCGCGTTTTCACCGCCATCACGATTTCCTCGAGCGACGTGTTGCCCGCGCGCTCGCCGAGACCGTTGATCGTGCATTCCACCTGACGCGCGCCGCCGATCTTCACGCCGGCCAGCGAGTTCGCCACCGCCATGCCGAGGTCGTTATGGCAATGCACCGAGAACACAGCCTTATGCGAGTTCGGAATGCGTTCGCGCAGCGTCTTGACGAGCTGGCCGTAGAGTTCCGGCACGCCATAACCGACTGTATCCGCGATGTTGATGGTGGTCGCGCCTTCGGCGATCACCGCTTCGAGCACCCGGCACAGGAAGTCCATGTCGGAGCGGCTGCCGTCTTCCGGCGAGAACTCGACGTCGTCCGTGAACTTGCGGGCGAAACGCACCGCCAGCTTCGCCTGTTCGAACACCTGGTCCGGCGTCATGCGCAGCTTCTTTTCCATGTGCAGAGGCGACGTTGCGATGAACGTGTGGATGCGGAAACGATCCGCGGGCTTGAGCGCGTCGGCGGCGCGCTGAATGTCCTTGTCGTTCGCCCGTGCGAGCGAACAGATCGTGCTGTCCTTGATGAGGCCGGCGATCGTGTGAATCGAATCGAAGTCGCCGTTCGAACTGGCCGCGAAGCCCGCTTCGATCACGTCCACTTTCATCCGTTCCAGTTGCTTCGCGATCCGGATTTTTTCTTCCTTCGTCATCGACGCGCCGGGCGATTGTTCGCCGTCGCGCAAGGTCGTGTCGAATATGATCAGTTTGTCGGACATCTCTGGGCTCCTCGGGAGTCGTTCAATTGTGGGAATGGAAGAGTGGAATCTGGCGTTTGCGCCACCGCTGGCGACGCTTGTATCGCGGACGAGGCGGACGGAAGGCGAAAAACGATCAGCGTGAAAAACGCACCGGCTTTAGCACGCCTCGCCGGGGTTCGCCGCCGCCGTTCGGTGCGGTTGGCATTGCAGGACTCGCGTTTCGATCGAGCGGGGAGCGTGAACGCATCATCCAACGACTATAGCGGCATTCCAACCACCGTGCAATTGGCGTCATACCCGCGTCCAGACGGCGCTGGAGGCGGACTCGGAGGCACGCTCGAACCAACGAAAACGGCGGCTGGAAGGCCGCCGTTGTTTCATCTGCCGATCAGCTTGCCGACACGCGCAAGACCGCGCGCGCCGACCTGACCTCTCCTAATCCCCCGTTACCGAGCGGGCGGGATTCCCTCTGCCGCGCAGCGCCTGATAGCCCCAAAACACATAGCCCGACAGACCGTACAGCACGAACAGGCCGAACAGCATCAGCGGCGGGTCGGACGACACCAGCACGAACGCGACCACCACCAGCAGGATCACGCCGAACGGCACGCGATGTCGCACGTCGAGCGCCTTGCCGCTGTAGAACGGCGCGTTCGACACCATCGTCACGCCGGCATAAATGGTGAGCACGAACGCCACCCACGGCAGCCACACGAGCTTGAGCGGCACGCGGTTATCGGTGGCGAGCCACACGAAACCGGCGATCAACGCCGCCGCCGCCGGGCTCGGCATGCCCTGGAAGAAACGCTTGTCGACCACGCCGATGTTCGTGTTGAAGCGCGCGAGACGCAGCGCCGCGCCCGCGCAATAAACGAACGCCGCGAGCCAGCCCCAGCGGCCCAGATCCTTCAGCACCCACTCGTACATCACGAGCGCGGGCGCGACGCCGAACGACACCATGTCCGACAGGCTGTCGAACTGCTCGCCAAAGGCGCTTTGCGTATGCGTCATGCGGGCAACGCGCCCGTCCATGCCGTCGAGCACCATCGCCACGAAGATCGCGATGGCCGCGACTTCGAAGCGCACGTTCATTGCCTGCACCACGGCAAAGAAACCGCAGAAAAGCGCCGCCGTGGTAAACGCGTTCGGCAGCAGATAAATGCCGCGCTTTCTCAGGAACTGCTGACGCTGCGCGCGCCGGCTTTCGACCACCGGCGACTCCGCCACGATCGGCTTGTTGCGGCGAAACGGGCGCGGCAGCGGTCCACTGCTGCGCGGGCGACGCGGTTTGAATGCGGCCATTCGGAAACCTCCTGGGTGCCGCTTAGAGTTCAGCGAGAATCGTGGACGACGCCGAAACCTTCTCGCCGATCGACACTCGCGGGCGGCTGCCGACCGGCAGATACACGTCGACACGCGAACCGAAACGGATGAACCCGTACCGTTGACCACGCGTGAGCGGCTCACCCGCCCGTACGTAGCAAAGAATGCGCCGCGCGATCAACCCGGCGATCTGCACCGATGTAACCGTCTGGCCGCCGGCCATTTCGATCACCACCGCATTGCGCTCGTTTTCGACCGACGCCTTATCTACCGCGGCATTCAGATACGCGCCGGGGAAATATTCGACCTTGGAGATCGCGCCGTCCACCGGCGAGCGTTGCGAGTGAACGTTGAAAACGTTCATGAACACGCTGATCTTCAGCGCTTCGCGGTTCGCATAGGGATCGTGCGCGGTTTCCACCGCGACGATGCGGCCGTCCGCCGGGCACAGCACGGCATTCGCCTGGGTGGGGATCGGACGCGCCGGATCGCGGAAGAACTGCACGACGAAGATCAGAATCAGCCAGAAGAGCCACGCAATGCCGAACCCCGCGAACGCGTGAACCAGTAAGGCGACAACGGCCGCGATGGCGATGAACGGCCAGCCTTCTCGCGCGATGATCGGATGAGGGTAATTCATGGATGGCTTCTGTGTTTTTGTAAAACCGTAGGATAGCAAAAGCCGTCCAGGGTTCAGCACCCTTGGACGGCTTTTTGATGTGTCCGGCTTGCGGCGGTGCGCCGCAGCGGACAAAAGCGACAACCGGCTTAGTTCTTCGACTGATCGACCAGCTTGTTCTTCGCGATCCACGGCATCATCGCGCGCAGCTTCGAACCGACCTGCTCGATCTGATGCTCGGCCGTCAGACGGCGGCGCGATTGCAGCGTCGGCGCGCCGGCCTTGTTTTCGAGGATGAAGCTCTTGGCATATTCGCCGGTCTGGATGTCGGTCAGCACGGCCTTCATCGCCTTCTTCGTTTCAGCCGTCACGATACGCGGACCCGTCACGTATTCGCCATATTCGGCGTTGTTCGAGATCGAGTAGTTCATGTTGGCGATGCCGCCTTCGTAGATCAGGTCGACGATCAGCTTCAGTTCGTGCAGGCACTCGAAGTACGCCATTTCCGGCGCATAGCCCGCTTCAACCAGCGTTTCGAAGCCGGCCTTGATCAGGTCGACCGTACCGCCGCACAGCACGGCTTGCTCGCCGAACAGATCGGTTTCCGTTTCTTCGCGGAAATTCGTTTCGATGATGCCGGCACGGCCGCCGCCGTTCGCCGCTGCGTACGACAATGCGATGTCACGTGCCGCGCCCGACTTGTCTTGCGCAACCGCGATCAGGTGGGGCACGCCGCCGCCTTGCGAGTAGGTGCCGCGAACCGTGTGGCCCGGCGCCTTCGGCGCGATCATGATCACGTCGAGGTCGGCACGCGGAATCACTTGACCGTAGTGCACGTTGAAGCCGTGCGCGAAAGCCAGCGCAGCGCCCTGCTTGATGTTGGCGTGCACTTCCTTCGCATAGACTTCGGCGATCTGCTCGTCCGGCAGCAGCATCATGACGACGTCCGCGCCCTTGACGGCTTCCGCCACTTCCTTCACTTGCAGGCCGGCGTTCTCCGCCTTGCTCCACGATGCGCCGCCCTTGCGCAGACCGACCGTCACCTTGACGCCGCTTTCGCTCAGGTTCAGCGCGTGCGCATGGCCTTGCGAGCCATAGCCGATGATGGTGACTTGCTTGCCCTTGATGAGGGAGAGGTCGGCGTCCTTGTCGTAGAAAACTTTCATGTCGGTTCCTTGGCTAGATTCGATGATTCAGTGAAATTCAAATACCGCGAATGTTGTGTTGCTTTGGCCGGGTTCATGCAGGCACGGCCCGGCCTGTGGATCGAGACGGTATGAACGCTCGCGCGTCATACCTTCAGAATGCGCTCGCCGCGGCCAATGCCCGAACTGCCCGTGCGGACCGTTTCGAGAATCGCCGTGGAGTCGAGCCCTTCGATGAAGGCATCGAGCTTGTCGCTCGCGCCCGTCAGTTCGATCGTGTAGGTCTTTTCGGTGACGTCGATAATGCGGCCGCGGAAAATATCCGACATCCGCTTCATCTCCTCACGCTCCTTGCCGACCGCCCTCACCTTGATCAACATCAGCTCGCGCTCGATGTGGGCGCCCTCGGTAAGGTCGACCACTTTCACCACCTCGATCAGGCGGTTCAGATGCTTCGTGATCTGTTCGATCACGTCGTCCGAGCCAATGGAGACGATGGTCATGCGCGACAGCGAATGGTCTTCAGTCGGAGCCACCGTCAAGGTTTCAATGTTGTAGCCGCGTGCCGAGAAGAGACCGACCACGCGTGACAACGCGCCCGGTTCGTTTTCCAGCAGGACGGAAATGATGTGTCTCATGTTTCGCTTCTTCCAGATGTTTTGTCGATGTATGCGAGCCGTTCGCGCCGCTTCGTCCGCGTTTGCCTTTCGTGAAGGCGAGCATGACGAAGCCGGCGTCGGAAACGCTCGTTATAGATCTTCCGAACCCATGAGCATCTCGGTGATGCCCTTGCCGGCCTGAACCATCGGCCAGACGTTTTCGGTCGGATCGGTCTGGAAGTCGAGAAACACCGTGCGATCTTTCAGGCGCAGCGCTTCCTTCAGCGCCGGTTCCACGTCCGCCGTGCGTTCGACACGCATGCCGACGTGGCCGTAAGCCTCGGCGAGCTTGACGAAATCCGGCAGCGCATCCATGTACGAATGCGAGTAGCGCTTGCTGTATTCGATCTGCTGCCACTGGCGCACCATGCCCAGATAGCGGTTGTTCAGCGAAATGATCTTCACAGGCGTCTCGTACTGCTTGCAGGTCGAGAGCTCCTGAATGCACATCTGGATCGAGCCTTCGCCCGTGATGCAGAGCACGTCGTCGTCCGGGTGCGCCATCTTCACGCCCATCGCCGCCGGCAGGCCGAAGCCCATCGTGCCGAGACCACCGGAATTGATCCAGCGGCGCGGCTTGTTGAAGCGATAGAACTGCGCGGCCCACATCTGGTGCTGGCCGACGTCGGAACACACGAAGGCATTGCCGTCGGTCAGCTCCCAAGCCTTTTCCACCACGTACTGCGGCTTGATGATGTCGCTCTTGCGGTCGAACTTCAGGCAGTCTTTTGCGCGCCAGGCTTCGATGTCCTTCCACCAGTCGGCGAGCGCCGCGGTGTCGGGGCCGTGCTCGGCCGTTTGCAACTGCTCGATCAGCTCCTTCAGCACTTCCTTCACGTCGCCGACGATCGGAATGTCGACCTTGACGCGCTTGGAGATGGAGGAAGGATCGATGTCGATATGGATGATCTTGCGCGGACGCGACGCGAAGTGCGCCGGGTCGCCGATCACGCGGTCGTCGAAGCGCGCGCCGATCGCGATCAGCACGTCGCAGTGCTGCATCGCCATGTTGGCTTCGTAGGTGCCGTGCATGCCGAGCATGCCGAGGAACTTCTTGTCGCTCGCACGGTAGCCGCCCAAGCCCATCAGCGTGTTCGTGACGGGGTAGCCGAGCAGATCGGCGAACTGGTTCAGCTCACGCGACGCGTCCGCGAGGATGATGCCGCCGCCGGTGTAGATGTACGGGCGCTTCGCCGACAGCAGCAAGGCGACCGCCTTGCGGATCTGGCCGGAGTGGCCCTTCGTGACCGGATTGTAGGAACGCAGCGACACGCTCTTGAGCGGCTCGTACTGGCAAGGCGTTTTCGACACGTCTTTCGGAATGTCGATCAGCACCGGGCCGGGCCGGCCGGTACGGGCAATGAAGAAAGCTTTCTTGACGGTGGCCGCGAGATCGCGCACGTCCTTCACGAGGAAGTTGTGCTTCACGCAGGGACGCGTGATGCCAACCGTATCGCACTCCTGGAACGCGTCCTGGCCGATCGCCCCAGTCGGCACCTGGCCGCTGATCACGACCATCGGGATCGAATCCATGTAGGCGGTGGCGATGCCGGTCACCGCATTGGTGACGCCGGGGCCGGAGGTCACGAGGCACACACCGACCTTGCCGGTGGAACGCGCATAAGCGTCGGCGGCGTGAACCGCGGCCTGCTCGTGACGCACGAGAACATGCTGGAACTTGTCCTGCTTGTAGAGCTCGTCGTAAATGTAGAGTACCGAGCCGCCGGGATAGCCCCAGATGAATTCGACGTCTTCGTCGGCCAGTGCCTTCATGAGCACGGTGGCGCCGATAGAGTCGGCTTCGGGATGGGGGGTCGTATCCGACGTGGAGAATTCCGCGCTGGGCATATTCATTTATTCACCTTTCGAATTTTCGGCAAAAAATTGATCGGGTGCTCTCTGCCGGGCTTGTGGCTCGGGTTCAAGCGGCGCGTCCAGTTGACAGGCGAGCTTCTTGGGCCACACCTCAATTGAGACAAGTCACTTATGTTGCGAACCAGCGAAGATATCTGCTGACGCCCGCGCGGTCAAGCAAATATTGCCGCAGCGTCCTGTCCCCAGTCCCGATATTGACCGGCGCGCTGTTATAGAGATGCAAGGTCGATCACGTTTCGCCCCGGCCGGCGCAAAAATTTGTTAGCATCCGCGAGTTTTACGACATTTTTCGACCGATTACGCGCACGCTCGCTGCGCCGACCCCCAACGGATGGCATCAGACAAGGAACTCGCCGATTTTCTGGCGGGCGTCGAAAGGCGCGCATTCAAGCAGACGGTCTACGCCGTGCGGGACGACGACGCCTCGCTCGATATCGTGCAAGACGCGATGATCAAGCTCGCCGAAAAATACGGCGACCGCCCGGCCGCCGAATTGCCGCTTCTGTTTCAGCGTATTCTGCAGAATGCGATGCACGACTATTTCCGTCGTGCCAAAGTGCGCAATACTTGGGTTAGTCTGTTTTCCTCGCTCGGCAACGCCGACGACGACGAATTCGACCCGCTCGAAACCTTCGAGGCCCAGCAAGGTTCGGCGGGCGCCGAGAGCAACGAACAGAAACTCGAACGCGAACAGGTCTTGCAGTCGATCGACGACGAGATCCAAAAGTTACCGGCACGTCAACGGGAGGCGTTTCTCATGCGTTATTGGGAAGATATGGATGTCGCCGAGACTGCCGCCGCGATGGGCTGCTCCGAAGGCAGTGTGAAAACGCACTGCTCGCGGGCCACCCACACGCTGGCGCAAGCGCTCAAGGCCAAAGGAATCACGCTATGAGCTCCCTCGAAACCAAAGAACTCGAGTTCGCCCGCCAGGTGCGCCGCGCGCTCGACGAAAACGCCGCCCGCATTCCGTCCGCCACCGTCGATCGACTCGCCGCGGCGCGCCATGCCGCGCTCGCCCGCAAGAAGCCCGAAACCGTGAGCGCGCCGGTGCTCGTGCCCGCGTTCGCCGGCGCGGGCATGCCGCAGCTCGACACCCCGCAGCGCCGCCGTTCGCCGCTGCGCCGCTTCGCGCTCGCGTGGCCGCTCGCCGCGCTGGTGGCGAGTCTCATCGGCATCGCCTACTGGGAAGACCAGCAGCGCACCGCCGAGCTCGCCGATATCGATGCCGCCATGCTTAGCGACGACCTGCCGCTCAATGCCTATCTCGACCACGGCTTCAACGCGTACCTTTCACGCGCCCACTGAGCGGGAGATTTTTCGGGTGAGTTACAAGCGCGGCCTGGCCGTTGTTTTCGGATGCGCGATCGCGGCCCTGGTGTCGTTTGCCGCGACGTATCCGCGCTTTTACCCGGCCCCGTCGACCGCGAGCGCGCCTGCCGCCGCCGGCGGCAACGCCACCGCCAAGACTCGCGCGCCCACGCTCGCCGTCGAATTGCCCAGCCTGCCGGGCAGCAATAGCCCGATGGCGTGGACGCGCCTCAGTTCCGCCGAACATATCGCACTGGCGCCGTTCGAGTCCCAATGGGATTCCTTCAGCGACGAACGCAAGCGCAAATGGCTCAAGATCGCGTCGCGTTACCCAAAAATGTCGCCGGAAGCGCAAAAACGCCTGCATGAGCGCATGGCCGAATGGGTCCGCATGACGCCCGATCAGCGGCGCGTCGCTCGCGAGAATTACCAGGTGTCGAAGGAATTGCCGCGCGAAGCTCGTCAGAACGCGTGGAAGACCTATCAGGAACTGTCCGAGGACCAGAAGGCCCGCCTCGCCGCCAGCGAGCGCAGGCGCCGGCCCAGCGTGGTCAGCGCGCCGCCTTCGGGCAAGAGCGAGATCAAGGGGCTCGACCGGCTCGTGATCGCCCGCGAGCACGGCGCGAGCGGCGCGGCGGCAGCGAGCGCCGCGGCCGCCGCGTCGTTGCCGAGTCCCACCCTCACGCCGGCGATTCCGGCCGCGGGCAGTTTCGTGCCCGCCACGCCGCTGCCGGTTTCGCCGGCCGAAGCGCCGTCGATCTTCAACGGCTCCTGAGCCGCGCCCGACCGTGTCGCAGCCGCTCGCGAGTTCGTCCTTGCCCGCCGGGTCGTCCGGCCCCGTTCCCACCGTTCGCCGGCGCCTCGCGGCGCTCCTCTACGAAGCGATGCTCCTGTTCGGCGTCGTATTCATCGCCGGCTATCTGTTCAGCACGCTGACGCAGCAGCGCAACGGCCTGGCCCACCACAATCTTCTCGCGGCATGGATCGGCCTCGTGGTCGGGCTGTACTTCGTCTGGTTCTGGACCCACAGCGGCCAGACGCTGCCGATGAAAACCTGGCGCCTGCGCGTCGTCGCCGCTAACGGCGCACCGCTTTCCACCGCACGCGCGATCGTCCGCTACCTGCTGGCGTGGCTGTGGTTCCTGCCGCCGCTCGCGCTGCATCCGCTGCTCGGGCTCCGCGTGCCGCAAACGCTGGCGGTCGCCGCGGTGTGGTTCGTCCTGTGGGCCGCCACCGGCCGCTTCGGTGCGCAGCGTCAATTCCTGCACGACCGCCTCGCCGGCACGCGTGTGATCAGCGTCGTGCGCTGAGCACGCGCCTCGCCTCGCTCCGCCACTCACACCACCTCCCCGCTCTCAGCGCGGTAATAAGAACTTCTCGTGACTGTCACGGCAGGGTCACGCGCAACTGGCGCAATACGGGCACCGCAACTCGACGCGTGAGCCATGGACCCCAAAACGTCCGCGACGTCCCTGTTCCGCCAGACCGGCCCGAGCGTCGACCCCGTCGCGTTCCGCCCGGAACCCAATCCCGGTCACGGCTTGCCGCTGCCCGTGGCGTCGCTGCCGCACGACGCGCATGCCGGCCATCACGATGAAGAGCACGCCGAGCCGCATCGTTACCGCACCATCTGGCTCTCCGACATCCACCTCGGCTCGAGCGGCTGCCAGGCGCCCTATCTGCTCGACTTTCTGCGCCATAACGAGTCGGAGTACCTGTACCTCGTCGGCGACATCATCGACGGCTGGCAGTTGAAGAAAGGCTGGTACTGGCCGCAGGCGCACAACGACGTCGTGCAGAAGGTGCTGCGCAAGGCGCGCAAGGGCACCCAGGTCATCTACGTGCCCGGCAATCACGACGAAGCCGCGCGCCAGTTCTGCGACCTCGCGTTCGGCGACATCCACGTGCGCGGCGAGGCGTTTCACACGACGCTCGCCGGCAAGCGCCTGTGGATCGTGCACGGCGATCTGTTCGACGGCGTGATCCAGCACGCCAAGTGGCTCGCGTATCTCGGCGACACGCTCTACACGATGATCCTGATCCTGAACCGCTGGTTCAACCGGATCCGCAGCCGGCTCGGTTTTCCGTACTGGTCGCTGTCGCAGTACCTGAAGCATCAGGTGAAGAACGCGGTGAATTTCATCTCGTCGTTCGAGCGGGTCATGACCGACGAAGCACGCCGCCGCGGCTGCGACGGCGTGGTCTGCGGACACATTCACAAGGCCGAGATACGCGACATCGACGGCGTGCTGTATTGCAACGACGGCGACTGGGTCGAAAGTCTGTCGGCGCTCGTCGAGACGTATGAAGGCGAACTCAAGGTGATCTACTGGACCGTGATGCGCGCGCCGGAAGTGCGCGCGCAAAAGGCCCAGGCGACCGCGTAGTCCCTCTTAACTTCCAAGGGCGCAAACCGATGAAGATCATGATCGTCACCGACGCATGGGAACCGCAGGTCAATGGCGTCGTGCGCACGCTGAAGAACACCACGCGCGAACTCAGCGCGCTCGGGCACCGCGTCGATCTGCTCACGCCGCTCGAATTCCGGACGATTCCGTGTCCGACCTATCCTGAGATTCGCCTCTCGCTGCTGCCGCGCCGCAAGGTTCGCCAGCGTATCGACGAATTCGCGCCCGACGCGCTGCACATCGCCACCGAAGGTCCGCTCGGCATGGCCGCACGCGCGTATGCGATCCAGCACAAGCTGCCGTTCACGACCGCTTATCACACGCGCTTTCCGGAGTACGTGCAGGCGCGCTTCGGCATTCCGCTCGCCGCGACCTACAAGTTCCTGCACTGGTTTCACAAGCCCTCGCTCGCCGTGATGGCGCCCACGCCCGTCGTGAAGCAGGACCTCGAGAAATTCGGCTTCACGAATGTCGTGCTGTGGACGCGCGGCGTCGATCTCGACATCTTCCACCCGATGGACTCGAAAGTGCTCAACACCGCGCGGCCGATCTTTCTGTATGTGGGACGCGTGGCGGTCGAGAAAAACGTCGAGGCGTTTCTGAAGCTCGATCTGCCCGGCTCGAAGTGGGTCGCCGGCGAAGGTCCCGCGCTCGCCGAACTGAAGTCGCGCTATCCGCAAGCGAATTATCTGGGCGTGCTGACGCAAGCCGAACTGGCCAAGGTGTACGCGGCCGCCGACGTGTTCGTGTTCCCGAGCCGCACCGACACCTTCGGGCTCGTGCTGCTCGAAGCGCTTGCATGCGGCACGCCGGTCGCGGCCTATCCGGTGACCGGTCCGATCGACGTGCTCGGCGACGGCGGCGCAGGCGCGATGCATCAAGACCTGCGCGAAGCCTGCCTCGAAGCGTTGAGGATCGACCGCAACCATGCGCGCGCGTGGGCCGAGCGCTTCTCGTGGGCGGCGGCGTCCGAGCAATTCGCGGCGCATCTCAAACCGCTGCCGCACGCGTCGTATCGCGAGGAAAGCGCCGCCGCGTGACGCGGCGCGCCGAGCCGCTCATGCGAGAAAGAAACGCTACCGTGACGCACGCGACGAACGGCGCGGCGCGCACCCCGCGCACCTCGCGCACAACCCGCTCCGTTCGCGCCACCGAGGCCGACGCCGCCAGCGTCGAACCGTTCGACGACGTGCGCGAGCGCGAGATGCCGCATCATGCGGGCGATGCGAACCATGCGCATGGCATCAATGGGATGAACTCGTCGAATGACAACCACGGCGACCCTCGCCACGAACCCCTCAGCCCCGACGATCCGCTCGCGCCGCTACCGTTCAACCCGTACAAGGGCAATCGCGGACTCACCCGCGCCTGGCACGCGATGAAAAACTCGCTGGCCGGGTTTCGCGTCGCCATCCGCGAGGAAAGCGCGTTTCGCCAGGAACTCACGCTTGCCGCGATCCTGATTCCATGCGGCGTGCTGGTTCCGGTGGAGCCGGTGGCGCGCGTCCTGCTGCTCGGCTCGGTGCTGCTGATGCTGATCGTCGAGTTGCTGAATTCGAGCGTCGAGGCGGCCATCGACCGCATCTCGCTGGAGCGCCACGAACTGTCGCGGCGCGCGAAGGATCTCGGCAGCGCCGCGGTGATGGTCGCGCTCGGCATGTGTCTGATGACCTGGCTGCTGATCGTCGGGCCGCTCGTCGTCGCGTGGGTCAAGGCGTGGCTGGCGGCATCGCCGTGAAAACCGCGGCATCCCTCGTGAATGCGCGCTGAAAACGCCCGAGGGAATGAAAACCCTGAGTGTCCGTTCGAGATAAGAACGGTCGGTTTATAATCGTCCGACAGTCCCACAAGAAAACGCTGGGCCGCTCCCTGGTTTTCTTGCCCCTTCGGGGAACCTGCCGCGCTGCGACGGGTTTCGGGGCGCTCAACGATACCAACCGCGTCCGGGTGGATCACGCAGCGGCGACATGCCGCCGCGCGCCTAGCCCGGCGTTACCAGGGCCGGACGATATGGAAGCCAAACCTCCCCGCCGCACCCGCGAACGGATTCTCGAACTGTCGTTGAAGCTGTTCAACGAAATCGGCGAACCGAACGTCACGACAACGACGATCGCCGAGGAAATGGAGATCAGCCCAGGCAACCTGTACTACCACTTCCGCAACAAAGACGACATCATCAACAGCATCTTCAGCCAGTTCGAGCAGGAGATCGAAAAGCGTCTGCGTTTTCCCGAAGACCATCGCGCGACCATCGACGAGATGTGGTCGTACTTGCAGTACATGGTCGATTTCACGTGGCGCTACCGCTTTTTGTATCGCGATCTGAACGACCTGCTGGCGCGCAACCGCACGCTCGAAACGCACTTCAAGCAGATCATCAGCCACAAGGTGCGCTTTGCGAGCCAGTTCTGCGAGCAGCTCGTGGCCGACGGCGAAATGGTCGCCACGCCGCAAGAGCTGCACGTCATCGCCACGAACATCGGCGTGATCGCCACGTACTGGCTGTCGTACCAGTTCGTGATGAACCCGCGCAAATACAACGAGCAGGAAACGATTCGCGCGGAACTGCATCAGGTGAGCGTGCAGATCGTGTCGCTGATGGCGCCTTACCTGCGTGGCCGCTCGCGGCAGATTTTCGACGACCTCGTGTCGGGCAAGCTGCCCAAGCGCGAGTTTTACGACTACCTGCCGCCCAAGGAAGGCGCCGCGCCCCGCAACGAACCGAAGGACGTTTAAGCATGAAGTCGGTGTGTGTGTATTGCGGCTCCGCCAATGGAGCCAAACCGTTGTATGCCCAGGCCGCGCGCGCATTCGGCCGCGCGCTGGTGCAGGCCGATCTGGCGCTGGTCTACGGCGGCGGCAAGGTCGGCCTGATGGGCGTGATCGCCGACACGGTGATGGCCGAAGGCGGCCGCGCGATCGGCGTGATTCCCGAACTGCTGGTCAACAAGGAAGTCGGCCATGACGGCCTGACCGAACTGCATGTCGTGCCGGACATGCATCAGCGCAAGAAGATGATGGCCGACCTGTCCGATGCGTTCGTCGCGATGCCGGGCGGCGCGGGCACGCTCGAAGAACTGTTCGAGGTCTATACGTGGGCGCAGCTCGGCTATCACCAGAAGCCGGTCGCGCTGCTGAATATCGACGGCTTCTACGATCCGTTGATCAATCTGCTCCAGCACACGGTCGACGAGGGCTTCATGCGGCAGACCTACTTCGACATCCTGCAAATGGATGCCGATCCCGCCGCGCTGATCGGCAAGCTGCAACGCTATCAGCCGCCCGCCAGCGACAAATGGGCGATCAACCGCGACGCGGTTTGAGGCGCGCGCGCTGCGCTCTTCGAGCGCGGGCGCACGGAATCTTCACCGCGCTTTCCGCGCAGACCCGAGAACGATGAGGTTGCAATGACGAAAGCCGTCCTGATCACCGGTGGCAGCCGCGGCATTGGCCGCGCGAGCGCGCGCTTGCTGGGTGCGCGCGGCTGGTCCGTTGGCGTGAACTACGCGCAAAATCTCGCGGCCGCGCGGGAAACCGTCGCCGAAGTCGAACGCGCCGGCGGTCGCGCGTTGGCGATCGCCGGCGACGTCGCCAACGAAGCCGACGTGATCGCGATGTTCGACGCGCTCCAGCAGAAGTTCGGCCGGCTCGACGCGCTCGTCAACAACGCGGGCATCGTCGCGCCTTCGATGCCGCTCGCGGACATGGACCTCGCGCGCCTGAAGCGCATGTTCGACGTCAACGTGCTCGGCGCGTATCTTTGCGCGCGCGAAGCCGCGCGGCGCATGTCGAAGAATCGCGGCGGCGCGGGCGGCGTGATCGTCAATGTGTCGTCGGCGGCGTCGCGTTTGGGCTCGCCGAACGAATACGTCGATTACGCCGGTTCAAAAGGCGCCGTCGACACGATGACGATCGGCCTCGCCAAGGAACTCGGCCCGCAAGGCGTGCGCGTGAACGCGGTGCGCCCAGGCCTGATCGACACCGAGATTCACGCGAGCGGCGGCAAGCCCGAGCGCGCCGCGCAGCTCGGCGCCACGACACCCTTGGGTCGCCCCGGCACGGCTGATGAAGTGGCCGAGACCATCGTCTGGTTGCTGAGCGACGCCGCCTCCTACGTAACCGGCGCGTTGCTCGACGTCTCCGGCGGACGCTGAGCGCGGCGCGCTTTTTTTCCTCGCGCGGCACGCGATCGCACGCGGCCGCCTTTCTCTCCACGCGCCCCTTTCCCTTGATCCGGCAGGGACGCGGCACGATGCGTCCACTTCGCCCAATCCCTCGGTCTTGCTGTAATCGGTCGTAAGGATCGGAGACTACAATCGCAGCGAATCTCCGCGAATCGCCTGCAACCGCACGCGACGCGGAGCGAGAACATAAGTACGCGGCCCATGCCGCCGCGTGCGGCGACCAGAGACTTCCATGCGAGAAAACCCGTCCGCGCCGGCGAACGCCGTCACGCCCGCCGATCCGGCACATCCAGCCGACCGCTCCACCCGTGGCATCAGGCGCATGCGCGCGCTCGCCGCCGTCCGTCCGCTGATGTGGCTCGCCGCCCTCGCGATCCTCTGCACATGGCTTTTGCCGGGCACCTTGGGACACGAGCCGTGGAAGCAGGACGAGACCTACACGTTCGGCATCGTCCAGCACATGCTCGAGACCGGCGATCTGGTCGTGCCGACCAACGCCGGCCAACCCTTCGTCGAAAAGCCGCCGATCTACGATTGGGTCGCCGCCGGGCTTGCGTGGATGTTTGGCCGCTACCTGCCCTTGCACGATGCGGCGCGCCTCGCGAGCGCGCTGTTCGCCGGACTGACCGTCTACTACACGGCGCGCGTCGCCCGCCGCGCGGTGGCCGCATCGAGTTGGCTCGACGTGCGCGTGATCGGCACGCTCGCGCTGTTCGCGGGCACGCTCGTCGTCGTCAAGCACGTGCACGACATGATGACCGACGTCGCGTTGATGGCCGGCGCCGCGCTCGGCTTTTGCGGACTATTCGAACTGGTGCTCGTCTATTTGCGCGACGATGCGCGTGCGCCGCCGCTCGACCCAAGCCGCCGGCGCCACGCGATACTCAGCGGCGCCGCGATGTTCGGCGCGGGTGTAGGCGTCTCTTTTCTGGCCAAAGGTCTGTTCGTGCCGCTCGTGTTCGGGGCGACCATCCTCGCGGTACTGGCCTTGTATCCGGCGTGCCGCACGCGCGGCTTCGCAGGGGCGCTCGGACTCGCCGCGTTAGTCTGCGCGCCGTTCGCGCTGATCTGGCCGATCTGCTTCTACCTGCGCTCCGACACGCTCTTCAAGCTCTGGCTGTGGGACAACAACATCGGCCGCTTCTTCGGCTTTTCGGTCGCCGAACTCGGCTCCGAAAACGAAAGCCGTCTGTTCGTGCTGCGCACCGTGCTGAGCGTCGGCTTTCCCGTGGTGCCGCTTGCGCTCGCCGCGCTTGCCGGCGGCGCGTGGCGGCGCTGGCGCGATCCACGCGTGGCGCTGCCGATGATCTTCGCGGGCTCCGGCTTCGCGGTGCTGCAAAGCTCGGCGACGGTCCGCGAGCTGTACATTCTGCCGTTCATCGCGCCGCTCGCGCTGCTGGCGATGCAGGGCGTCGAACGGCTTCCGCGCCGTCTGCATGCAAGCTGGGATATGGCAAGCCGCGTACTGTTCGGCAGCACGGCCGCGCTGGCTTGGATCATCTGGTCGATCATGAGCAACCCGGCGAGCACGCATGCGTCGCTACATCGGCTTGGCCGCTGGTTGCCGCTCGATTGGGTGCTGCCAGTCAAAGCGGGGTTGATCGCGGCCGCGTTGCTGATGACGTTCGGCTGGCTGTGGCTGCTGCCGGTTTTCAAGTACACCGGCAAATGGCGCGGCGTGCTGAGTTGGTGCGCGGGCGCAATGCTCGCGTGGGGGCTGGTGAGCACGCTGCTGCTGCCGTGGCTGGACTACGCGAAGAGCTATCGCTCGGTGTTCGAAAGCCTCGGCGCGAAGATCAAGGTCGAATGGAACGATGGCGACTGCATGGCCAGCACGGGGCTGGGCGAATCGGAGGCGCCGATGCTGTACTACTACACGGGCATCGAGCATCAACCGACCGCGAACGCCGCAACCACCGAGTGCACCTGGCTGATCGACCAGAGCCGCCGTGACCGCACGCGCGCGCCAGCGGGCGAGTGGCGCCTGTTCTGGTCGGGCGCGCGTCCGGGCGACACGGATGAATCATTGCGGGTGTTCGTGCGGGCGCCGGCCGGCGCCGCAAACGCGCGCAGCGAATAAAGCGTCGCGGCGTCTAGAACGACGAGCCGGGTTCGCGCAGAAAGGCGTTTTCTTCATCCGTCGAAGCACGCCCCAGCAATCCGTTGCGATGCGGAAAGCGCCCGAAACGCTCGATGACCTTCGCGTGCCGCACCGCGAACGAGTAGTAGGACGCGCCGCCCGGCTCCGCTTCCAGCGCCTTGAACAGACGCAGCGATTCCTGCTGGCTGGCGAGTGTTTCGTCGTGTTCGAACGGCAGATAAGCGAACGCCCGATGATGCGCGGTAGGCAATAACCGATCGGCTCCGCTTGCGATCATCTGCTGCGCCGTGTGCAAGGCCTTTTGATCGGCGGCGAATGCGCGCGGGGTGTTGCGGTGGCAATTGCGCGAGAACTGATCGAGCACGACGATGAGCGCCAACGCACCGAGCGGCGTTTCCTTCCAGTGGTCGAGCGAACCTTCGCGCGCCGCGTCGATGAGCGTGCCGAAGCGTTCCAGCAGCATCGCGTCGAAGGCCTTGTCGCGTGAGAACCAGAGCTTGCGCGCCACCCCGAAATCCGGCGCATCCGGCGTACCGAACCAGCAATCGAGCACGGCGCGCGCCTCGGGAGTCAGCGCGGCGTAGTCCGCCGAAGCCGTGTAGGGCGGCGGGTTCAAATCCAACCGGTTAGCCATTGCGATTGCGCATCCAGTCAGCGGTCTCGAAGAACGACGCAAGCAGACGCTCCCGCAGCGGCTCGGAGAGCCCGACGTCTTCCATCGCCCACGCCATGCACCGCAACCATTGATCGCGCTCGCTCGAAGCAATCGCGAACGGCAAGTGCCGCGCGCGCAAACGCGGATGACCGAAGCGGCTGATGTAATGATCAGGCCCACCCATCCAGCCGCACAAAAACCAGAACAGCTTGTCGCGCGAGCCGTCGAGCGACTCGGGATGCAAGGCCCGAATCCCGGCGAACTCCGCTTCGAGATCCATCAAGTCGTAAAACCGGTCGACCAGTTCGCGCACGCGCGCTTCGCCGCCGACCAACTCGAAGGCCGTCGGCTGCGCCGCGGACACTTCGTCATCCAGATCGCTCATACCTGCTCACATCAAAAAGAAAAATCACGCGTCCCGCAGCGATTGCAACGCGGGCCGCGCCAGCACATGCCGCAAGCTCAGCCAGCCGCCGAGACCCGCGCACGCGACGCCGGCCACGATGCCCGCCGGCAGCAGCCACGGATTGAAGCTCAGATAAAACTCGAACACGCGGGTCGCCAACACCCAGCCGATGGCCTGTGCGCCGAGCGCCGCCATCAACCCGGCAAGCGTCCCCACCGCGACGAATTCCGCGACCTGCACCGCGCGCACCTGGCGATGCGACGCTCCCAGCGCGCGCAGCAGCGCGGATTCTCGCATGCGCTCATCGCGCGTGCCGGCGAGCGCGGCGTAGAGCACCAGCACGCCCGCCGCGAGGGTGAACGCGAACAGGAACTGCACCGCGCCGATCACCTGCTGCAACACGCGCTGCACCTGCGCGAGAATCGGCGCGGTGTCGATCGCCGTGAGGTTCGGATAGGCGGCGATCAGGCCGTCGATGGTCGACTGTTTGTCACGCGGCAGATGGAAGCTCGTAATGAACGTCGCGGGGAAATCCTGCAAGGCGACGGGCGGCATCAATACGAAGAAGTTGACCTTGAACGAACCCCAGTCGAGCTTGCGCACGCTCGTCACCGGCGCATCGATCTGCAAGCCCGTCACGTCGAAGCGCAGCACGTCGCCGGGCTTCACGTCGATCACCTTCGCGAGCCCCTGCTCGATCGAGATCTGTGGGGTTGTGCTGTCGCCATACCACGTGCCCGCCGCGAGCCGGTTGTCGTCGGGCAATTCGGTCGTGTACGACAGATTGAACTCGCGATCGACCAGGCGCCTCGCATCCTCGGTCTTGAACGAATCGGGATTCACCGGCTTGCCGTTGATCGCGATCAGCCGCCCGCGCACCATCGGCGAGAGCACCGTGCCGGGCAGGCCATGCGTGTCCAGGTATTGCGTGACGGCTTCGCGCTGATCGGGCTGGATGTCGATGATGAATTCGTTCGGCGCATCGGGCGGCGTCGATTTGCGCCAGCCGGCCACCAGATCGTCGCGCGTCATCGCAATCAGCAACAGGCACATCAGGCCGATGCCGAGCGCCGTGATCTGCAGCGCGCTCGCGCCGCTGCGCCGCTCCAGCGACGCCAGCGCATAGCGCCAGCCGATCCCCGCATTCACGCGCTCGCTGCGCACGACGCGCGCGGCGCCCCACAGCGCGACTCGCGCGATGCACGCGAACACCAGCAGACCGCCCGCGAAGCCGCCCGCGACGATCCCGCCGAGTTTCAATTCGCCCGCCGCGACGATCAGCAACGCGGCGAACAGCACGATGCCGAGCGCGTAGGCGGCCCATGCGGTGCGGCCCGCCTCGCCCCATTCGCGGCGCAACACGCGCACCGGCGGCACGCGCGTGAGCGGCAACAGCGGCGGCAGCGCGAAGCCGAGCAGCAGCACGAGGCCGGTGGCGATGCCTTGCAGCGCGGGCCACGCAGTCGGATAAGGCAAGGCGACGTCGATCAGACTGCCGAGCCATGTCAGCAGCGCGAGATGCCCGAGGTAGCCGAGCGCCACGCCGAGCGCGCCGCCGATCAGGCCGATGCCGACGAATTCGAGCGTGAAGAGCGCGCGCAGCGTGGCCTGGCTCGCGCCGAGGCAGCGCATCGCCGCGCAGCCGTCCAGATGCCGGCGCATGTACCGATGCGCGGCCATCGCGATCGCCACCGCCGCGAGCAACGCGGTGAGCAGCGACACGAGCGTGAGGAAGTGGCCCGCGCGGTCGAGCGTCTGACGCACTTGCGGCTGGCCGTCCTGCAACGATTCCAGCGCGACGCCGCGCATCTTGCCGCCGTCCACGCGGCCATGCGCGAACTGCGCGAAACGCGCGACCGCATCGTCCGCGCCCGCCACCAGCAGTCTGTGCGTCACGCGGCTGCCGAAGGCGATGAGTCCCGTCGATTGAAGTTCGTCGGCGCGCAGCATCAAGCGCGGCGAGAAGTTGACGAACGAAAAGCCGCGGTCGAGTTCGCGGGTGATCAGCGCGCCGATCGTGAAGCCGCGCTTGCCGACCTTCACCGTGTCGCCGACCCGCAGCTTGAGCGCATCGAGCAGCGCCTGATCGACCCACACGGTGCCCGGCGGCGGAATCGATTGCGCCGGATGGTCAGCCGCACCCGGCGCCGAGGCGATCCGCAATGCGCCGCGCAGCGGATAACCCGGCGACACCGCCTTGACGGCGGCGAGCCGCGAGGCCGGCTG
Organism: Paraburkholderia terricola; assembly: GCF_003330825.1. Classification (NCBI taxonomy): domain Bacteria; kingdom Pseudomonadati; phylum Pseudomonadota; class Betaproteobacteria; order Burkholderiales; family Burkholderiaceae; genus Paraburkholderia; species Paraburkholderia terricola. Next base: position 1,138,578 of record NZ_CP024941.1, on the reverse strand, counting down.
CGCGCCGGTCGAATTGATCATGCTGGGAAAGATCGCCGTGGTGGCGGTGTTCAGGCCGAGCGCCCTGGCTTTTTCGGCGAATTGCGGATCGACCGGATGATCGGCGCGCACGATGAAATCGGCGGCGATCATGCGCCGCGCGTCGCGCTCGAGTCCCTGATGCAGACGGTCAGCCAGAAAGCCGACACTCGATAGAGCCGCGACGGCCAGCACCAGCGCCAGCAGCAGCATCGTCAGTTCGCCCGCGCGCCAGTCGCGCGCCGTCATGCGGATGGCCTGGCGCAACAGATCCATACCGCCGAAGCGGCGCGCCGTGCCCGCGGTCCCCGTCGCTGCAGACGCGGCGCGCGCCGCCGCGGTCCTTACCGTATCGCTCAATCGTGCCTGCTCCTCGCCAAACGCGACACCATATGCGTCGCCATGCCGCGAAAACCGCCCTGCACGCCGCGCCAAAGCCGCGGCAACGCCCAGCCGGCCAGGATGATGAAGCCCACCATCAACACCAGAAACACGAGCGGCACGAACAGCGCGAGCAGCATGCCGCCGAACACGAGCCCGTCTTCAGCGGTGGAGGTCACGATATTCGACACCGGTTCCGGCGACAGATTGATCAGCGCGCGCGTGCCCGCTTTCGCCAGATGCGCGCTGCCGGCCAGCGTGCCGCCAGCGAGCGCGGCGACCGTCAGCAGCGCAGGATCGGCATGACCGAGCGCGCCGGCCGCCAGCATGGCGCCGGCCGGAATGCGGATAAACGTATGGATCGCGTCCCACAACGAATCGAACGCGGGAATCTTGTCGGCGAGAAATTCGGTGAGCGTCAGCACCCCGGCCACGCCGATCACCCACGGCGAGGACAGCGCGGACAGCGTATCGGGTAGATGGATGAGGCCGAGGCGGGCGAACACGCCGGCCAGCAGGACCGTCAGATAGAGGCGCAGGCCGCTGCCCCACGAGAGGCCCGCCGCAAGCGAAAGTGATTCAAGCATGGCCGCCTCCGGGCGCGCTGTGCGTGCCGGGCGCTTCGGCGAGCATGGCGGAACGAGCCGCCGCGCCGAAGTCGTCAGACCCGCGCCAAGCCGGCCGCGCCCCGTAGGCCGCGGGCAACATTCAGTTTGGATTCAGTCTCATTATAGCCACGTTAATTCGCAGAACGCAGAGCGGCGAACAAATGGCGCAATCCGGCGGGACACAGGCGGCGCGGGCACGGGTGCGCCGCACGAATCGGGGAATGAAGCGGCAATGAAGCGAAGCGGCCAATGAGCGGCCAATGAGGCTCAATGCCCTGACGAGAGCTTCAACCCGATCAGTCCGACCACGATCAGCGCCGCGCTGGCCACGCGCGCGACGCTCAACGCCTCGCCCATCATCACGATGCCGAAGATGAATGCGCCGACCGCGCCGATGCCCGTCCAGACGGCGTAGGCCGTGCCGAGCGGCAACTGGCGCATTGCCAGGGCGAGCAGCACGAAGCTGCCGAGCGCGGTCACGATCGTGAACACGGACGGCCAGAGGCGGGTGAAACCTTCGGAACTCTTGAGGCCGGCCGCCCAGGCGACTTCGAGCAAACCGGCGATCAACAGAAGAATCCAGGACATGAGACAGCTCGTTGGTCAGATGGGGCCGTCCCCGTTTGTGAATGTGCGTAAGGTCGTCCTTACGGTCCGTAATTCTAGCAAACGGGGCGCGATGCCGTCGCGACCCGCGTCCGTCGGTCAGACCGTGCCGACCAGCCGGTAGCCAACCCCCGTTTCCGTGACGATATGCTCCGGCTGCGCCGGGTCGCGCTCCAGCTTGCCGCGCAGATGCGCCATGTAGATGCGCAAATAGTGATGGCTCTCCACATGCGACGGCCCCCACACGTCGCGCAACAGTTGCCGGTGCGTGAGCACGCGGCCGGCGTGGCGCACCAGCGTCGCGAGCAGGCGGTATTCGATCGGCGTGAGATGAACGGCGACGCCGTCGCGGCTCACTTGCCGCAAGGCCAGATCGACGGTGACCGCGCCGAAGCGCACCAGCGGCGACTCGTTCGCGCCGCCGTGATTGCGCCGCCGCATCTGCGCCCGAATCCGCGCGAGCAATTCGGACACGCCGAACGGCTTGGTGAGATAGTCGTCCGCGCCGGCGTCGAGCGCGGCGACTTTTTCGCTCTCCTGGGTGCGCGCCGACAGCACGATCACCGGCAGTTCGCTCCAGCCGCGCAGTTCGCGGATCACGTCGAGGCCGTCCGTGTCGGGCAGGCCGAGATCGACGATCACCAGATCGGGCTTGCGCGTCGCGGCCTCCACGAGACCCTGCTTGCCGGTTTCGGCGTCGTGCACGACGATGCCCTCGCCCTCCAGCGCGCTGCGCACGAAACGGCGAATCTGCTTTTCGTCTTCGATCAGGACGACGGTGATGCCGGGGTCACTCATGGGTAGGTTTGGAATGCGGGTGAAGTGTCGGGTCGTCGTGGCCAAGCGGATCGGCGAGAGGACCGGCGAAGCGATCGGCTCTTTCGTCATTCAGCGGATCGGCGCCCTCATCGTCCAGCACGTCCAGCGCGTCGGGCGCGTCGGGCGGCGTTTCCACCGGCAGCGTGAACCAGAAGCGCGCGCCTTCCACGCGGCCCTCCGCCGACATCCGGTTGAGCGCGCCGATTGTACCGCCGTGCGCTTCGACGATCGCGCGGCAGATCGCGAGGCCGAGGCCGATGCCCGGCTTGGCCGACTCCTTCTCGCCGCGCGTAAACTTCTCGAACACGCGCGCTTCCATGCCGGCGGGCAGGCCCGGTCCGTTATCGTCGACGGTGACGCGCACGAACGATTGGCCGTCCGCGTCGAGACGCTGCGCGCCGATCGTCAACGGCGTGTGCGGCGGGGTGTATTTCGCCGCGTTCTCGAACAGGTTCGAGAACAGCCGCTCCATCAGCACGGCGTCGAGATGCAGCAGCGGCAAATCCGCGGCCAGTTTGACCTGCACGGGATGTTCGGCCAGCACGCGTTTGCACGCCCGCAGCGCGGCGCCCACGGTTTCCTCGAGCAGCGTCCACTGCTGATTCAATTGCAGGCTGCCGGCCTGCAAGCGGGCCATGTCGAGCAGATTCGTGACGATGCCGGTCATGCGCAGCGCTTCCTCGTGGATCGCTTCGACGAGATCGTCGTCGGGCCGGGCGCCGGCCCTGGTGTCGGCGCCGGTGTCGGCGTGGGCGTCAGCACGCGTGTCGCGCGATTGCGCGAGCATCGACGAGAACCCGACGATGGTCGTCAACGGCGTGCGCAGATCGTGCGAGATCGCCGACAGCAGCGAATTGCGCAAGCGCTCCGATTCCATGTTGACGAGCGCGTCGCGCGCGATATCCACGTAATGCACGCGTTCCAGCGCCAGCGCGATCTGCGCGGCGAACGCGTCGAGCATGCGCTGCTGCTCGGGCACGTTCAGCTCGCGCTCGTCGCGCAACGCGACGGCGAGCACGCCGCGCGTGCGCATCGGCGCCTTCAGCGGCAGGTACAGCGCGGCGGCGGCCGGCAGCGTGTCGGTGCCATGCCCGGCCGGCTTCTGCTGATCGTAGACCCACTGGCCGACGTCGCTATCGAGCATCTCGCCGTCGAGCAGCATCGCCGCGTCGGGGTCCTCGATCTTCTGCTTCACTTTATCGGCGCTGTCCGGCAACAGCATCGCGACGCGCGCGCCGAACACCTCGCTCACATGCCGGCTGCCGATCTCGACGATCTGCTCAGTGGTGAGCGCCGCGGCCAGTTCGCGCGCCATCGCGTACATCGCGCCGGTGCGCTGCTCGCGGCGGCGCGCGACGCTCGCCTCGCGGCGCAGGCTCGACGTGAGATGGCTGATGACGAGCGACGTGAGCAGCATGCCGAAGAACGTCAGCAGATACTGCGTATCGGAAACCGACAGCGACATGCGCGGCGGCACGAAGAAGAAATCGAACGCGGCCACGCTCATGAACGACTGCATCACGCCCGGCCCGCGTCCGAGCTTCACCGCCGTGAAGATCACGCCGAGCAGGTACAGCATGACGAGGTTCGTCAGATCGATATGGCCGCTCAACTGGCTCGACAGGAGCGTGATGGCCGCGCAGATCGCCAGCGCGAAACCATAGGCGCGCGGCGGCGAGCGGCGTTCGCGCGCCGCGCTCAACGCATCGCGCCACGCGTTCGCGGTGGTGGTGAGCAGGCGGCGCTGCTCGCCGCCGTCGCGTTCGGACGACGCGCGGATCAGCGTGAGATCGAGTTCGCCCGCGTGCTCGGCGATGCGCTCGCCGAACGGCCGGCGCAATCGGCGCAGCCAGCCCGCGCGGACCGACGCGCCCGCCACCAGCTTCGACACGTTGCGAGCCTGCGCATAGCCGATCAGCGCGGTGGCCGCGTCGGCGGCCGCGAGCGTCGCGGTTTCGGCGCCGAGTTCGGCCGCGAGCTTGAGCGCGTTGAGCGTGCGTTCGCGGCGCGCGTCGGGCAGGCGCTGCAGCGCGGGCGTTTCCACATAGACCGCGATCCAGTCGGCCTTGAGACTGGCGGCGAGGCGCGCCGCCGCCCGCACCAGCATCGGCGCTTCGGGGCCCGGCCCGACGCAAACCAGCAAGCGCTCGCGCGCCTGCCAGATGCGCTCGATCGACCGGTCGGCGCGATATTCCCGCATCTGCGCGTCCACGCGATCCGCGGTGCGGCGCAGCGCCAGCTCGCGCAGCGCGATCAGATTGCCCTTGCGAAAGAAGTTGCGCACCGCGCGCTCGGCCTGCTGCGGCAAATACACCTTGCCGTCGCGCATGCGGTCGAGCAGTTCCTCGGCGGGCAAGTCGACCAGCGTGACTTCGTCGGCGCGATCGAACACGCGGTCGGGCACCGTCTCCCAGACACGGATGCCGGTGATCTGGCCGATCACGTCGTTCAGGCTTTCGAGGTGCTGCACGTTGACCGTCGTGTAGACGTCGATGCCCGCATCGAGCAGTTCGTACACGTCCTGCCAACGCTTCAGATGCCGCGCGCCCCGCACGTTCGAATGCGCGAGTTCGTCGACGAGTATCAGTTGCGGCTTGCGCGCAAGCGCGGCGTCGAGATCGAACTCGCCGAGCGTGCGGCCGCGATAGTCGATCTGCGCGAGCGGCAGCACGTCGAGCCCCGCGAGCAGCGCGGCGGTTTCGCCACGGCCATGCGTTTCGGCGATGCCCACCACCACGTCCGCGCCTTCATCGTGACGGCGGCGCGCGGCCTGCAACATCGCATAGGTCTTGCCGACGCCCGCCGACGCGCCGAAAAAAATCTTCAGCTTGCCGCGCTGACGTTTTTCTTCGTCGCGTTGCAGCTTGTCGAGCAGTTCGTCAGGATCGGGGCGGTTCATGCTCAATGGTTTTCATAGTTGGGCGAGCGGCGGTGTGTGCATGGTGGCACGGCGGCGAGCCGGCCGCAAATGGCGATACACGGCGATACACGGCGACACCCGGCGGCATGACAACGTCGCGATGCGGGCGATGCAAAAAACAAAGGCGGGCGCGTGAGCCGCCGCCTTCGGGCATCGCTTGCGTTCAACCGCGCTTCATCTCGTCCAACGCCAGGTTCAGTTGCAGCACGTTCACGCGCGGCTCGCCAAAAATGCCGAACTGACGACCGCTCGTATAACGATCCACTAGCGCCTGCACGTCGTTCGCCGCGAGCTTGCGCGCCTTCGCCACGCGCTCGATCTGGTAAGCCGCCGCAGCCGGGCTGATCTCGGGATCGAGACCGCTGCCCGAGGACGTCACCAGATCGACCGGCACCGGCCTGGACAGATCGGTGCCGGCGGCCTGCAACGCGTCGATGCGGCCTTTCACTTCATCGATCAGCGCCGGGTTGGTCGGCCCGAGGTTGGAGCCGCCCGAGCCTTGCGCGTTGTAAGGCATCGGGCTGGTGGCCGAGAGCCGGCCCCAGAAGTATTGCGGCGCATCGAACTGCTGGCCCATCAGCTTCGAGCCGACCACCTTGCCGTCCTGTTCGAGCAGGCTGCCGTTGGCCTGAGCGTGGAAGAACGTCTGACCGACGGCGGTGATCAACGCGGGATAAGCGAGTCCGGTGAGCGCGGCGAGCACCGCGAAGATCACGATCAGCGGACGGAACAGATTTTTCATGATTGGCAATTCCTCTTAAACCCAGCCGAACGCGGCCAGCACCATATCGATCAGCTTGATGCCGATGAACGGCACGATGATCCCGCCCAGGCCATAAATCAGCAGATTGCGGCGCAGCAGGATCGCCGCGCCGAGCGCGCGGTAACGCACGCCCTTGAGCGCCAGCGGAATCAGCAGCACGATGATCAGCGCGTTGAAAATCACCGCCGACATGATCGCCGAGGCGGGCGTCGCCAGATGCATCACGTTCAGCGCGTTGAGCGCCGGATAGGTCGTGGCGAACGCGGCCGGAATGATGGCGAAGTACTTGGCGATGTCGTTGGCGATCGAGAACGTGGTGAGCGACCCGCGCGTCATCAGCATCTGCTTGCCGATCTCCACGATCTCGATCAGCTTGGTCGGATTCGAATCGAGGTCGACCATGTTGCCGGCTTCCTTCGCGGCCTGCGTGCCGGTGTTCATCGCCACCGCGACGTCGGCTTGCGCGAGCGCCGGGGCGTCGTTGGTGCCGTCGCCGGTCATCGCCACGAGGCGCCCTTCGGCCTGGTGCCCGCGGATCGTCGCGAGCTTCGCTTCCGGCGTGGCTTCGGCGAGGAAATCGTCGACGCCCGCTTCGGCGGCGATCGCCGCCGCGGTCAGGCGGTTGTCGCCCGTCACCATGATGGTCTTGATGCCCATCTTGCGCAGTTCGGCGAAGCGCTCCTTGATGCCGCCCTTCACCACGTCCTTCAGTTCGATCACGCCGAGCACGCGCGCGCCCTGCTCGCCTTTCTCGGCGACCACGAGCGGCGTGCTGCCGCGGCGCGCGACGTCGGCCACCGCGTTGCCGACTTCGTTCGGGAAACGGCCGCCGTTCGCCTCCACGTAGAGCTTCACGGCATCGGCCGCGCCCTTGCGGATTTCGCGGTCAACGAGATCGACGCCGCTCATCCGCGTTTGCGCGGTGAACGCGAGAAACACCGCGTGCAGCGAAGCCATGTCGCGTTGGCGGATGTTGAAACGCTGCTTCGCCAACACGACGATGCTGCGGCCCTCCGGCGTTTCATCCGCGAGCGACGAAAGCTGCGCGGCGTCCGCGAGCGCTTCCTCGGTGAAACCGGGCGCGGGCACGAACTGCGAGGCCTGGCGATTACCGAGCGTGATCGTGCCGGTCTTGTCGAGCAGCAGCACGTCGACGTCGCCGGCCGCTTCCACCGCGCGGCCCGAGGTGGCGATCACGTTCGCCTGCATCATCCGGCTCATGCCGGCCACGCCGATGGCCGACAACAGCCCGCCGATGGTGGTCGGAATCAGACACACGAGCAGCGCGACGAGCGCCGTGATCGTCACCACGTGACCCGAGGAATTGCCCAGATGCGCGGCCTCGACGGAGAACATCGAGAACGGCAGCAGCGTGGCGGTGGCGAGCAGCATCACGATCGTCAGCGCGACCAGCAGGATGGTCAGCGCGATTTCGTTCGGCGTCTTCTGACGCTTCGCGCCCTCGACCATCGCGATCATGCGGTCGAGGAACGCCTCGCCCGGATTCGCGGTGACGCGCACCACGATCCAGTCCGACAGCACGCGCGTGCCGCCCGTCACCGACGAAAAATCGCCGCCCGACTCGCGGATCACCGGCGCGGATTCGCCGGTGATCGCCGATTCGTCCACCGACGCGACGCCGTCCACCACTTCGCCGTCGGCCGGAATCACGTCGCCGGTTTCGACCAGCACGACGTCGCCCTTGCGCAGATCGGAGGCGGTCACGATGCGGATCGGCGACTTCGGATGCGGCTCGTTGAGCTTCTTCGCCATCACGTCTTTCTTCGCGCTGCGCAGCGACGCGGCCTGGGCCTTCGAACGGCCTTCGGCGAGCGCCTCCGCGAAGTTGGCGAACAGCACCGTGAACCACAGCCACAACGTGACCGCGAGAATGAAGCCCGCGGGCGCCTCGGCCTGGCCGCCGAGCGCGGCGAGCCACAGAATGGTCGTCAGAATGCTGCCGACGTACACGCAGAACATCACCGGATTGCGGAACTGCGTGCGCGGCGTGAGCTTCCTGAAGGAGTCCACGATCGCCGGGCGCAACAGCGCCGGGTCGAACATGGACCGCGTTGAGTTATGTTCAGTCATTGAATCCTCGAATTTCCCGTTGGCGCGTCGCTTTTCGATCACTTGTCGTCATTACCGGGCTCAATGCGCGCCCATCATCATCAGATGTTCGACGCCAGGTCCGAGCGCGAGCGCGGGCACATAGGTCAGCGCGCCGACCAGCAGCACCGTGCCGAGCAACAGCACGACGAAGAGCGGACCATGCGTGGGCAAGGTGCCGCCCGTCACGCCGATGCGCTTCTTCGCGGCGAGCGAGCCGGCGATCGCCAGCACCGGCACGATCGTGCCGAAGCGGCCGAACCACATCGCGATGGCGGTGAGCCAGTTGTAGAACGGCGTGCCCACGGTGAGGCCCGCGAACGCGCTGCCGTTGTTGTTGGCGGCCGAGCTGAACGCGTAGAGGATCTCGGAGAAACCATGCGCGCCGGGGTTCAGAATGCCCGCCTTGCCCGCGTCGCTCAGCACCGCGATCGAGGTGCCGACGAGCACCAGCAGCGGCGTGAGCAGCACGACGATCGACACCATCTTCATCTCGTAGGCCTCGATCTTCTTGCCGACGTATTCGGGCGTGCGGCCGATCATCAGGCCCGCCACGAACACCGCCAGCAGCGCGAACACGAGCATCCCGTACATGCCGGAACCCACGCCGCCGAAGATCACTTCGCCGAGTTGCATCAGCAGCATCGGATAGAGGCCGCCGATCGGCGTCAGCGAGTCGTGTGTATTGGCGACCGCGCCGCACGAAGCCGCGGTCGTCGCCACCGTGAAGATGCCCGATTGCGCGATGCCGAAACGCGTTTCCTTGCCTTCGGCGTTACCGCCCGACTGCAACGCGCTCGCCGACTGATCGACGTGCAACGCGGCGAGCGCCGGATTGCCGCTCTGCTCCGCGCCGATCTCGCCGAACACGCAGACGCCGAAACCGATCGCCATCGCCGCGAGCACGGCCACACCCTGTCTGCGGTCGCCGATCATGCGGCCGAACAGCAGCGCCAGGCCGGCGGGGATGATCAGGATCGAGAAGATCTGCAGGAAGTTCGAGAACGGCGTGGGGTTTTCGAACGGATGCGCGGAGTTGCCGTTGAAGAAGCCGCCGCCGTTGGTGCCGATCATCTTGATCGCTTCCTGCGAGGCGACCGGACCCATCGCGATGGTCTGCGTCTTGACCGGCGTATCGACGGTGAGCGGGTTGCCCTTCGCGTCCTTCATCGGGTTGCCCTGGGCGTCGAGGCGGGGCGCGGCGTAGCTCGTGGTTTGCAGCGTCGGCACGTCCTCGTAGGCCTTGAAGTTCTGGATCACGCCCTGGCTCATCAGCAGCGTCGCGAGGATCAGCGACATCGGCAGCAACACGTAAAGCGTCACGCGTGTCAGGTCGACCCAGAAGTTGCCGATGGTTTGCGCGCTGTGACGCGCGAAGCCGCGAATCAGCGCGATCACCACCACGATGCCGGTGGCCGCGGAGAAAAAGTTCTGCACGGTCAGGCCGAGCATCTGCGTCAGATAGCCGACGGTTTGTTCCGGCGTGTAGTCCTGCCAGTTCGTGTTGGTGACGAAGCTGATCGCGGTGTTGAACGCGCCGTCGACCGTCATCGGGCCGAACTGCTGCGGGTTGCCCGGCAGCCAGGCTGGCACGCGCAGCAGCGCGTACAGGAACGCGACGCCGAGCACGTTGAACGCGATCGTGGCGATCGCGTAGTGCTTCCAGCTCATTTCCGTCGACGGATCGACGCCCGCGAGGCGATACAGCAGGCGCTCGATCGGCGCGCCGATGCGAAGCACACGCGAGATGCCGTTGGGCTTGCCGTTGGAATTGCCGTCCGGGTTCGCGTTCGGGTTCGCGTTCATCACGGCGCTCAGATAGCGCGACATCGGCACCGCGGCCGCCAGCAGCACGACGATGAAAAACCCGGCCTGCAGGACATTGTTCGAGTTCATTCAATGTCCTCCGCGCGCAGAAGCGCATAGACCAGGTAAATAAACAGCAGCGCGGTGGCCGCGCCCGACAACCAGAGCATCCAGTTCATGACCGCGCTCCCTGTCCACGACGGAACTGCATCAACTTCTCGCAGCCCCCGATCAATGCAAAGGTCAGCGTGGCGAACAGCGCCAGGCCCCCGACATACAGCACATCCATTTTTATTCCCCATTCACGGACTTCGGATGGACGCAACGTTATGCCGAAGCGCGTAAAGGGCCGGTCAAAGATGGCGTGGCGCGTATAAAAATCGCGTAAACGGAAAAGGCCGTTCCATCGTGGATGGAACGGCCTTTCAAACGCTGGGGTTGGTTTGGCGCGTGTTACGGCAGCAGAATAGTCGAACCCGTGGTGCGGCGCCCTTCGAGATCGGCGTGCGCGCGGCCGACGTCCGTCAGCGCGTAACGCTGATTGATGCTCGTCTTGACCTTGCCCGACACCAGCACGTCGAACAGCTCGGCCGACATCGCCTCGTAATCGCTGCGCTTCGCGATATAGGAAAAGAGCGTCGGGCGCGTGAAGAACAGCGAGCCGCGTCCGGCGAATTCCGATGAATCGATCGGCGGCAACGGTCCCGAGGCATTGCCGAAGCTCACGAACATGCCGAGCGGCGCGAGGCAGTCGAGCGAAGCCGTAAACGTGTCCTTGCCGATGGAGTCGTACACCACCGGCACGCCCGCGCCGTTGGTGATCTCGCGCACCCGCTTCGTGAAGTTCTCGCGCGTGTAGACGATCGCGTGATCGCAGCCGTGCGCCTTCGCGATCCCGGCTTTTTCATCGGAGCCCACGGTGCCGATCACCGTCGCGCCGAGCGCCTTCGCCCACTGGCAAACCAGCAGGCCGACGCCGCCCGCCGCGGCCTGGATCAGGATCGTGTCGCCGGCTTTCACCGGGTAGGTCCGGCGCAGCAGATATTGCGCGGTCAAGCCTTGCAGCATCACCGAGGCCGCCTGCTCGTCGCTCAATGCGTCGGGCAGCTTGATCACCTGCGCCGCCGACAGCACGCGCTCCTGCGCGTAGGCGCCGGGCGGCCGCGCGACGTAGGCGACGCGATCGCCCGCTTTCAGACCGCTCACGCCCGAGCCGACCGCGGTCACTTCACCGGCCGCCTCCATGCCGAGACCGCCGGGCAGCGGCAACGGATACAGACCCGTGCGGAAATACACGTCGATGTAGTTCAGCCCGACCGCCGTCTGCCTGATGCGGATCTCGCCCGCGCCCGGCTCGCCCACTTCCACGTCGACCCATTTCATCACCTCGGGGCCGCCGGTTTTATCGAATCGGATTGCTTTGCTCATCATGTCTCCTGGATGTGTGGTCTGGTTCGGCCTGAATCGGCATTGCGCAAGCGCGCGTTCTCATACCTGCTGCGTCAGGCGCAAGGTCAGCACGTCGAGAATCATGCGCGCGGTCGAAATATTGGTCGCGCAGGGAATGTTGTGCACGTCGCACGCGCGCACCAGCGCGTTGATGTCGGGCTCGTGCGGTTGCGGCGTCATCGGATCGCGCAGAAAGATCACCATGTTCACGCGCCCTTCCGCGAGTTGCGCGCCGATCTGCAGATCGCCGCCATTCGGGCCCGACAACATGCGCTCGACCGTCAGGCCGTGCGCCTCGGCGATGCGCGAGCCGGTCGTGCCGGTCGCGATGATGTCGCAGCGCGCGAGCGTATCGACGTATTCGCCGGCCAGCTTGACGATGTCGTCCTTTTTGTGATCGTGCGCGATCAGCGCAATGCGGGTGGTCATGACGTAAGACTCCAGAAACCGTGGTGGTTGTCGTTGTTGTAGTGAGCGTGAGGGTGAGCGTAAGGCCGCCGCCGCGGAACGCGCCGGTTAGAACGTGCCCGGATACGCGCCGCCGTCGATCAGCCAGTTTTGCCCGGTGATGTAGCCCGCATGCACGCTGCACAGGAACGCGCAGGCGCGGCCGAATTCATCGCGATTGCCGAAACGGCCGGCGGGGATCGTTTTCATGCGCTGCCGGCGCGCTTCCTCGACGGAGATGTTTTGCGCCCTGGCTTGCGCATCGAACGTGACGGCGATGCGGTCGGTGTCGAACAGACCGGGCAGCAGGTTGTTGATCGTGACGCCGGTGGGCGCCACCTTGCGCGCGAGTCCGGCGACGAAGCCGGTCAGCCCCGAGCGCGCGCCGTTCGACAAACCCAGCACGTCGATCGGCGCCTTCACCGCCGAACTCGTGATGTTGACGATGCGCCCATAACCGCGCGCGCTCATCGAGTCGATGGTCGCGCGGATCAGTTCGATCGGCGTGAGCATGTTGCTCTCCAGCGCGCGGATCCAGTCGTCGTGCGAGAAGTCGCGGAAGTCGCCCGGCGGCGGCCCGCCCGCGTTGTTGACGAGGATGTCCGGTTGCGGGCAGACGGCGAGCGCCGCGGCGCGGCCTTCGGGCGTGGTGATGTCGCACGCCACCGTTTTCACTTCCACGCCGCTTTGCCGGCGAATCTCGGCGGCGGTCGCCTCCAGCGTCTCGGCGGTGCGCGCGACGATCGTCAGCTTGACGCCCTCGGCGGCGAGCGCTTCCGCGCAGCCGCGCCCGAGTCCCTTGCTGGCCGCGCAAACCAGCGCGGTGCGTCCTGCGATTCCCATGTCCATGTGTGTTTCCTTGTGGCGATGTTCTGGCGCGATGGCGGGGCTGCGCGAGCCTGGCGCGGCGAAGTCTCCCCCGATTCTAGAAGAATCGGTGCCCGATTGCGCCGGGCCGCTGCAATCTCCGGTATCTTCGGGCGGCACTCTTTCGGTAAACTTGCGCCGTGGCGCGCGCATCTCGCCGGTTTCCGGCCGTGCTGGCGCGCCGAACCGATCCCTCTAGCCGCCGCTTCGCGCCCCCGCCATGACTCAGGACAGCCGTTTCCCCAATCTTTTCATCCTCGATCACCCGCTGATCCAGCACAAGCTGTCACACATGCGCGACCGGGACACCTCCACCCGCACGTTTCGCGAGCTGCTGCGCGAGATCACGCTGTTGATGGGCTACGAGATCACCCGCAACCTGCCGATGACCACGCGGCGCCTGACCACGCCGCTCGTCGAGATCGACGCGCCGGTGATCGCCGGCAAGAAACTGGCGATCGTGCCGGTGCTGCGGGCCGGCATCGGCATGTCGGACGGCTTGCTGGAACTGGTGCCGTCGGCGCGCGTGGGGCACATCGGCGTATATCGCGCCGCGGATCACCGGCCGGTCGAATATCTGGTGCGCCTGCCGGATCTCGAAGACCGCGTGTTCATTCTGTGCGATCCGATGGTCGCGACCGGCTACTCGGCCGTGCACGCGGTGGACGTGCTCAAGCGCCGCAACGTGGCCGGCGAGAACATTCTGTTCCTCGCGCTGGTGGCCGCGCCCGAAGGCGTGCAGGTGTTCCAGAACGCGCACCCGGACGTGAAGCTGTATGTGGCTTCGCTCGATTCGCATCTGAACGAGCACGCGTATATCGTGCCGGGTCTCGGTGACGCGGGGGACCGGCTGTTCGGGACGAAGAACTGAAGGCGGGTTGAAAGAAGGGGCGGCGGCGGGCGGCAATCGCCGTTGCCGCCGGGCATGTGCGTGTCAGGCCGGAACGATCGACAACTCGAGTCGCTTTCCCAGTGCGGCGAGCGCCGCCGCGATCGTGTCGATCTTGGTCGCGTGACCGAGGTCGATCACACGCTGGATGTCCTGCGAACGCGTGTGAAGGCGCCTGGCGAGTTCGGCAGGCGACACTTTTTGCGCCAGCATCTCGTTGAGCAGCAGCACCTTTGCGGCCAGGCTGGCAGGCAATTCGATCAGCGTTTCGCCGCGCCGCACCTTTGACGGCAACGGCACCGGGCGCTTGTCTTCGAAGTAGAAATCCATCGCGGTCGCCAGCGCGTCGGCCGCCATTTCACGCGCTTCCTCGAGTGTGCCGCCGCTGGTCAGCGCCTCGGGAATGTCACGAAAGGACACGGTAAAACCGCCTTCATCCGGTTCGATGCGTGCGGGATAGCGAAACATAGGTCAATCTCCGGTGGTGCGTAAGGGAAAGGCTCGGGCGGTGACGAAGCCCCTCGCGGGGCTTGCCTCTATTTGCATTTCAGTTGTTTGAGAATTGCTTGACGAAGCGGCTCCGAGATCTCATGAGCGGGATGCCTCGGCAGCGTGGTCTGCCGACCGTTCAGATACACCTTCAAATGCTTGCTGCCTTGCTGGAAAGTCGCTCCCTGGTCAGCGAGCCAACGTCTGAACTCGCTTTGCTTCACCGGCCCTCCTGTGTCCGTGAACACAGCGCCAATTATAAGCATAAATGTTTACAAACGAAGCGCCTGCGGCCGCCTGAAAAACCCGCTTGGCCAGGTCCATGTGCGCCGACGAGCCGCTGCCGCCTGCTTTCCGCGCACTTTCCCGCCACGCGCCCCTCTGCCACGCCCCATCGGCGTGATAAAATTCGAATCCGCTCAAGGAGCGGCTCAACTTGCACCGCCCGCTTGCACCATCGGCACCCGCGCCTCGCGCGTCGCGCCTTTACGCGGAGCCTGTGGTAACCGGCGCGGTTGGAGCGGCACTCAGCCGTGCGCTGGCCGCACGCCTCGTCCCAACCCCAACCGCGCTGCCGACTTTCTGTCCCGTGAGCCGGGGCCGGCCGGGCGTGATCAAGCTGACAGGTCTAAAACCAGACTGACATCGGGCAGCCAGGCGGTCCGGCATGGGGCGGGTCCGACCTCGAGGCGCAAGACCGCGATTCGCACGCGCAAGCGGCCGGCATCGCAACGACAATTGCACAATGCGTGCGCCCCGCTGGCGCGCGCGACGGAGAAAGGTATGGCGGGTCATTCGAAGTGGGCCAACATCAAGCATAAAAAAGCAGCGGCCGATGCCAAGCGCGGCAAGGTCTGGACGCGGCTCATCAAGGAAATTCAGGTCGCGGCGCGCATGGGCGGCGGCGACATCGACTCGAACCCGCGTCTGCGGCTCGCCGTCGAAAAGGCGTACGACGCCAACATGCCCAAAGACAACGTCAACCGCGCGATCCAGCGCGGCGTGGGCGGCGTGGACGGCGCAAGCTACGAGGAAATCCGCTACGAAGGCTACGGCATCGGCGGCGCGGCGGTGATCGTCGATACGATGACCGACAACCGCACGCGCACGGTGGCCGAAGTGCGTCACGCGTTCTCGAAGAACGGCGGCAACATGGGCACGGACGGCTCGGTGTCGTTCATGTTCGATCACGTCGGCCAGTTCCTGTTCGCGCCCGGCACGGCTGAAGACAAGCTGATGGAAGCCGCGCTCGAAGCCGGCGCCGACGACGTCGTCACGAACGACGACGGCAGTATCGAAGTGCTGTGCCCGCCGAACGATTTCCCGAAGGTGAAGACCGCGCTCGAAAGCGCGGGCTTCAAGGCCGAGCTGGCCGAGGTCACGATGAAACCTCAAACGGAAGTCGAATTCACTGGCGACGACGCAGTGAAAATGCAGAAGCTGCTCGACGCGCTGGAGAATCTGGACGACGTGCAGGAAGTCTATACAAACGCCGCCATCGCCGACGAATGAGCGCGCCCCCGCGGCGCGCGGCGCGGGTTCGCACCGAACACCGCGCCACGCCGCCGGCCGGCCCTCGCGTCGTTGCTGAACGGGCGTTGGCGGACGCTAGCGGGTCCTCGCGCCCGCTGCCCGCCACGGTTACTCCGGTTCGCTTATGTGCCCTGCGCCACTTCCCGGCTGCGAGCGCTGTGCGAATCTTGCTGATATCCACGGCTGAGCGCGCGCTGCGTCGGCCGTTCATGGTTTTTAAGTCTCGGGGATTCTCATGAAGTTACTCGTCGTCGGTTCCGGCGGTCGCGAACATGCGCTCGCATGGAAGCTCGCGCAATCGCCGCGGGTCCAGCTCGTCTACGTGGCGCCAGGCAACGGCGGCACCGCCCAGGACGAGCGTCTGCGCAACATCGACATGAGCGAGCCCGCCGCGCTCGCCGATTTCGCCGAGAAAGAGCAGATCGCCTTCACGCTGGTCGGGCCGGAAGCGCCGCTCGCCGCCGGCATCGTGAATCTGTTCCGCTCGCGCGGTCTGAAGATTTTCGGGCCGACCAAGGAGGCCGCTCAACTCGAAAGCTCGAAGGATTTCGCCAAGGCGTTCATGAAGCGTCACGCGATCCCGACCGCAGAATACGAAACCTTCGCCGACGTCGCCGCCGCGCACGCGTATCTGGACGCCAGGGGCGCGCCGATCGTCATCAAGGCCGACGGCCTCGCCGCCGGCAAGGGCGTGGTGGTCGCGCAAACGCTGGAAGAAGCGCACGCGGCGGTCGACATGATGCTGTCGGACAACAAGCTCGGCGACGCCGGCGCGCGTGTCGTGATCGAGGAATTCCTCACGGGCGAGGAAGCGAGCTTCATCGTGATGGTGGACGGCAAACACGTGCTGCCGCTCGCGTCGAGCCAGGACCACAAGCGCCTGCTCGACGGCGACCAGGGCCCGAACACCGGCGGCATGGGCGCGTATTCGCCCGCGCCGATCGTCACGCCGCAACTGCATGCGCGCGTGATGCGCGAAATCATTCTGCCGACCGTGCGCGGCATGGAGAGGGAAGGCATCCGCTATACGGGCTTCCTGTACGCCGGTTTGATGATCGACGCGCAAGGCAATCCGAAGACGCTCGAATTCAACTGCCGCATGGGCGACCCCGAAACGCAGCCGATCATGGCGCGTCTGAAGGGCGACTATTCGAAGGTGGTCGAGCAGGCAATCGCCGGCACGCTCGATACGGTCGAACTGGAATGGGACCGCCGTACCGCGCTGGGCGTCGTGCTCGCCGCGTACAACTATCCTGACACGCCGCGCAAGGGCGACCGTATCAGCGACATTCCCGCTGAAACCTCGGATTCGGTCACGTTCCACGCCGGCACCACGCTCGCGGACGGCAAGCTCACCACCTCGGGCGGCCGCGTGCTGTGCGTGGTGGGCCTGGCGGACTCGGTGCGCAGCGCCCAGTCGGTCGCGTATGAAACGATCAACCAGATTTCGTTCGACGGCATGCAGTATCGGCGCGACATCGGCTACCGGGCGCTGAACCGCAAGCACGACGCCAGGACCGAAGGCAAGCAGTAGGCCATGCCCCACTCGCCCGCGTGCGGCGCCAACGGCGCTACACTGCGGGTTTTCGCGACCGGTTTCGCGGCCGTTTCCGTGCTCATTGCATCAGGCGATGCCGATATCGGCTCATGCGGGCCAATAGCCCGACTGCCCGGCGCGAATCACCGTACCGCCGCGCCTTCGCAGGTTCATCCTGCCGATGGCCCGGCCGTCGCCCTTCACGTAGAACCCGCGGCACGACGAGCGTGCCGCCCTCAGCACCTGCATTCATGAACGATTCGAGCTTCGACGCACAGGCCGTGCGCAGCTGGCTGCAAGGCCTGCAAACGCAGATCGCGGACACGCTGGGCGCGTTCGACGGCACGCCGTTCGCAACCGACGCATGGCAGCGCGCCCCCGGCGAGAAGCTGCGCGGCGGCGGCTGCACGCGGATCCTGGAAGGCGGCAACTTCTTCGAGCGCGCCGGCATCGGCTTCTCCGACGTCGCGGGCGACGCGTTGCCCGGTTCGGCGAGCGCGGCGCGCCCGCAGTTGGCCGGGCGCGGCTTCGAGGCGATGGGCGTGTCGCTCGTGCTGCATCCGCACAATCCGCATTGCCCGACCGTGCATATGAACGTGCGCTTGCTGGTCGCCACCAAGGCCGGCGAGGAGCCGGTGTTCTGGTTCGGCGGCGGCATGGATCTCACGCCCTACTATGGCTACGAGGAAGACGCACGGCATTTTCACCGCGTCTGCCGCGACGCGCTGCAGCCTTATGGCGCGGAGCTTTACCCGAGTTTCAAGCGCTGGTGCGACGAGTATTTCTTCCTCAAGCACCGCAACGAACCGCGCGGCATCGGCGGGATTTTCTTCGACGATTTCTCCGCGCCGGGCTTCGCTCAATCGTTCGCGATGGTGAAGAGCGTCGGCGAGGGATTCCTCGAGGCGTATCTGCCGATCATCGAAAAGCGCCGCAACATTCCATATGGCCAGGCCGAGCGCGATTTCCAGGCTTACCGGCGCGGGCGCTACGTCGAGTTCAATCTGGTGTTCGACCGTGGCACACTGTTTGGGCTGCAAAGCGGCGGACGCACCGAATCGATTCTGATGTCGATGCCGCCTGTGGTGAACTGGCGCTACAACTGGCAGCCCGAGCCGGGCACGCCGGAAGCGCGCCTTTACAGCGATTTTCTCGTGCCGCGCGAATGGGTGTGAGGCCGGGCCGGCCCGCACGCCCCTTCACGTGGACACGACAAAGGATCCTCACCTGAAGCCGAACGCTCATCCTGTCGCCCTGCCTCGCCGGATCGGACTGCTCGGCGGCACGTTCGATCCGATTCACGACGGCCACCTCGCGCTCGCGCGGCGTTTCGCCGAGGTGCTGCGCCTGACCGAACTGGTGCTGCTGCCGGCCGGTCAGCCGTGGCAGAAGTCGGACGTGTCGCCGGCCGTGCATCGACTCGCGATGACACGCGCCGCGGCAAGCGAACTGGTGCTGCCCGGCGTGGCCGTGCGGGTCGCGACCGACGAAATCGAACACGACGGCCCCACCTATACGGTCGACACGCTGCAACGCTGGCGCGAACGCGAAGGCGGGCAAGCGTCGATCGCGCTGCTGATCGGCGCGGATCAACTCGTGCACCTCGACACATGGCGCGACTGGCGGCGCCTGTTCGACTACGCGCACATTTGCGCGGCCACGCGGCCGGGCTTCGACCTCGCGTCGATTCCAGCGGCGCTGGCGCGGGAAATCGACGCGCGCCGCGCCCGCGCCGAGGTGCTGCAAGCCACGCCCAGCGGCCACTTGCTGATCGATACGACGCTGGCGTTCAACGTCTCGGCCACCGACATTCGCGCGCATCTGCGCGAACAGGTGAGCCGGCGGCTCGCCCAGCACGCGAGCGGCGAACCGCAAGACCAGAAACAGCGCGAGCGCGCGCAAGCAAGCCAGGACCAGGCCAAGGCCGTGAGCCATGTCCCCACCGCGGTGTGGGACTATATTCTTCAACATCATCTGTACCACCGGTAATCTCATGGATATTCGCAAACTGCAACGCGTGATCGTCGACGCTCTCGAAGACGTCAAGGCGCAAGACATCAAGGTGTTCAACACCAGCCACCTGACCGCGCTGTTCGATCGCGTGATCGTCGCGAGCGGCACCTCCAACCGACAGACCAAGGCGCTCGCTTCGAGCGTGCGGGAAGGCGTGAAGGAAGCCGGCGGCGACATCATCAGCACCGAGGGCGAGGACATCGGCGAATGGGTGCTGGTCGATTGCGGCGACGCGGTCGTGCACATCCTGCAACCGGCGCTGCGCCAGTACTACAACCTCGAGGAAATCTGGGGCGACAAGCCGGTGCGCATCAAGCTGTCGACGCCCGATCCGTTCGGCGGCGCGCGCTCGAGCGAGCCCGAGGACGAGGACGAGGAAGACGAAGCGCCCGCCGCGAAGCCCGCGCGCAAGGCGACGGCGCGCCGCAAGTAAGCGCGCGTTGCCGGCCCGCCGCGTCGTCCGCAAGACAAGTTCGCGACCGCATTCGTGATGAAACTGCATATCCTCGCCGTCGGCCACAAGATGCCGGACTGGATCGCCACCGGCTTCGACGAATACGCGAAGCGCATGCCGCCCGAGCTGCGCATCGAGCTGCGCGAGATCAAGCCCGAGCAGCGTTCGTCGGGACGGCCGGCGGAAAGCGTGATGGCCGCCGAGCGGCAGAAGATCGAAGCCGCGTTGCCGAAGAACGCGCGCATCGTCGCGCTCGACGAACGCGGCAAGGACTGGACCACCATGCAGCTTGCGGGCGCCCTGCCCGGCTGGCAGCAGGACGGCCGCGACGTGGCGTTTCTGATCGGCGGCGCCGACGGGCTCGATCCCGATCTGAAGGCGCGCGCCGATATGCTGCTGCGCGTGTCGAGCCTCACCTTGCCGCACGCGATGGTCCGCGTGCTGCTCGCCGAGCAGCTTTACCGTGCGTGGACCATCACGCAAAATCACCCCTATCATCGCGCGTGAGCGAAACGGCTGGCGCCGCGCGGCAGGGCGATCGGCTCGTTGCCTCGTTGCCTCGTTGCCTCGTTGCCTCGTTGCCTCGTTGCCTCGTTGCCTCGTTGCCTCGTTGCCTCGTTGCCTCGTTGCCTCGTTGCCTCGTTGCCTCGTTGCCTCGTTGCCTCGTTGCCTCGTTGCCTCGTTGCCTCGTTGCCTCGTTGCCTCGTTGACTTGCGTTGCCGCGCATCTGTGCAAATGCTTATCCCTGCATCAAGCCGTGCGATTACGCACGCGGGTAAGCAGGCAAGCGCGCACGCCTCGCTGAGCGCGCATGCGCCCGCGCGTCGGACTGCGAGCAAGGCTCGCGCGACGCCGCGAGCAACGCGCTCACTCGCAGCTTGACGCCATCCGTTTCATCGAGACCTGTTCATGCCCATGCCCGCCGACTCGCTGCATCCGTTCGTTTATCTCGCCTCCCAAAGTCCGCGCCGCCAGGAGTTGCTGCAACAACTCGGCGTGCGCTTCGAACTGCTGCTGCCGCGTCCCGATGAAGATGCCGAGGCGCTTGAAGTGGAACTGCCCGGCGAGCACGCGCGCGACTACGTGCAGCGCGTGTGCGTCGCCAAGGCGCACGCGGCCCGGGCGCGCCTCGTAGCGGGAGGACATGCCGCACGGCCGATCCTGGTTGCGGATACAACCGTCACGATCGACGACGCGATTCTCGGCAAGCCGGTCGACGCGGACGACGCCGTCACGATGCTCGCGCGCCTCGCCGGACGCGCTCACGAAGTGCTGACGGCCGTTGCCGTGGTGGACGCGCAAGGCGCGCTGCTGCCCGCCGCGCTATCGGTGTCGAAGGTGCGTTTTGCTGCAATGCACGCAGACGCGATCCGTCGCTATGCGGCGAGCGGCGAGCCGCTCGGCAAGGCGGGCGCCTACGGCGTGCAGGGACGCGCCGCCGAGTTCATCGAGCATATCGACGGGTCCTATTCAGGTATCATGGGTTTGCCGCTTTTTGAAACCGCTGCGCTCCTGCGCGCAGCGCGCATCGACTTCTAAAACAACACCATGAATGAAGAAATCCTGATCAATGTCACGCCGCAGGAAACGCGCGTCGCGCTCGTTCAGCAAGGCGCCGTCCAGGAACTTCACGTCGAGCGAACGCTGTCGCGCGGGCGCGTCGGCAACGTCTATCTGGGCAAGGTCGTGCGCGTGTTGCCGGGCATGCAATCGGCTTTCATCGACATCGGTCTCGAACGCGCCGCGTTTTTGCACGTAGCCGATATCTGGCATCCGCGCATTGCCGGCGAACCGCAGCATCAGGCGCCGCATCAGCCGATCGAGAAGATCGTGTTCGAAGGGCAAACGCTGATGGTGCAGGTCGTCAAGGACCCGATCGGCACCAAGGGTGCGCGGCTCTCCACGCAAGTGAGCATTGCCGGGCGCACGCTGGTGTATCTGCCGCAGGAACCGCACATCGGCATCTCGCAGAAGATCGAAAGCGAGGCCGAACGCGAAGCGGTGCGCGCGCGCTTGACCGCAGTGCTGCCCGCCGATGAAAAAGGCGGCTACATCGTACGCACGATCGCCGAAGATGCAAGCAGCGAGGAACTCGCCGGCGACGTCGCGTATCTGCGCAAGACGTGGGCGACGATCATTTCGCAAGGCCAGCGCATGCCGCCCACCAGCCTGCTGTATCAGGATCTGAATCTCGCGCAACGCGTGCTGCGCGATTTCGTCAACGACGAAACGTCGCGCATTCAGGTCGACTCGCGCGAGACGTATCAAATGCTCGCCGACTTCGCCGCGGAATTCACGCCGGCGGTGTCGTCGAAGCTGCATCACTACACCGGCGAGCGGCCGCTCTTCGATCTGTACAACATCGAGGCGGAAATTCAGCGCGCGCTGTCGCGCCGGGTGGAGCTGAAGTCGGGCGGCTATCTCGTGATCGACCAGACCGAAGCGATGACCACCATCGACGTGAACACCGGCGGCTACGTCGGCGCGCGCAACTTCGACGACACGATCTTCAAGACCAATCTCGAAGCCGCGCACACCATCGCGCGGCAATTGCGGCTGCGTAACCTCGGCGGCGTGATCATCATCGACTTCATCGATATGGAAAACGTCGAGCATCGCGACCAGGTGCTGGGCGAATTGAAGAAGGCGTTGTCGCGCGATCGCACGCGCGTGACCGTGAATGGTTTTTCGCAGCTCGGGCTGGTGGAGATGACGCGCAAGCGAACGCGCGAATCGCTCGCGCATGTGCTGTGCGAGCCTTGCCCCGTGTGCCAGGGCAAGGGGCAAGTCAAGACGCCGCGCACCGTGTGCTATGACGTGCTGCGCGAGATCCTGCGCGAATCGCGGCAGTTCAATCCGCGCGAGTTTCGCGTGGTGGCGTCGCAGCAGGTGATCGATCTGTTTCTCGAGGAAGAGTCGCAGCATCTGGCGATGCTGATGGATTTCATCGGCAAGACGGTGTCGTTGCAGGTGGAGTCGAATTTGAGCCAGGAGCAGTACGACATTGTGTTGATGTAGGGTTTACCCTTTATCATCCCAGATCACCAAACACCCATCAAAGCCATATCCGACAAGGCTTCCCTTTTTCGATGAATTTTCCCGTATCATTTCGGATCATCCAAGCGCGCCCTTGATGGGTAGCTAGATGGGTAGCTAGAAACGCTATTACTCCGGAGTGCGGCCGCTGATGGCAAAGATTGAATCCAACCTGCTGAGTGACTTGCAACTGCGCAAGTGGGTGCGCGCGGCCGTGCCCGTCGCGAAGTCGGATGGCGGCGGCCTGACTTTCACGCTGTCAGCCGCCGGCGCGGCAACCTGGGTGCTTCGCTTTCGGCACGGTGGCCGGCGACAGGAGGTAACGCTTGGTCGCTATCCGGACATGACTCTTTCCGCGGCACGCGCTGCGGCCGCTAAGCGTCGCGTCGCCATCGCCGATGGCGTCAACCCGGCAGATGAGGTCCGCAAGGTAAAGGCGCGCAAAGATTGGACTGTGCGACAACTCATCAAAGACTATCGCGAGAAGGTCCTGGTCACTCTCGCCGATAGCACACAGCGCAGCTACGGCCGAAACCTCACGCGGGTTGAGAACGGCATGGGCGGAATGTCGGTCCAGTCGGTCGGCCCCGCTGACATCGTCGCGGAAATCGAGCGGCACGACATCGGATGGGTTGAGGCGTTCACGTTGTGGTGCGTGCTGCGCGGCATATTCAAACACGCGGCCGGCAAGAAGGTGATCGTCGCTAGTCCATGCGCCGGCATACAGCTCGAGGCAATCATTGGCAAGCGGCCAGAAGTCCGCAAGCGTCTGATGCTGACCGATGCCGAGATTGGCGTGCTGATGAACGCGAAGATGAACACCGAAAACCTGCTGTCTGTTCGTGTGTTGTTAGCTACTGGCGTGCGCATATCCGAGTTGTTCACGGCGCTGCGCGAGCACGTCTATCTCAACGAGGCGCGCTGGCATATACCCAAGAGCAAAACCGGACCCGAGATGGACATCCCACTGGCGCCAAGCGTGGTCGACTGGTTTCGCCAGCTAGACGGGATCGCCGGTGAGTCGGTGTACATTCTGCCAGCCCGGCTTCGTACGCGATTTGAACGTTTCGACGGCGACGCCCACGTGTCGAAAGACGCGCTGCGCGAGGCGATCGATTTTTGGATCGACAATCACGGGCCGAAGATCCGGCGCTTCACCCCTCACGATCTGCGCAGCACGATGAAAAGTCACATGCGCAAGCTTGGCGTGCCGCGCGAGATCAGCGAAATGTGCCTGAACCACAAACTCGCCGGGGTGGAAGGCATCTACGACCAGCATACCTACTACGACGAGCGGCGCCATGCGCTCGAGCTTTGGGCCCGCTTCATCGCGACATGCCAGGCGGGCGAGAAATGGAATGTAGTACCGTTCAAACAGACGGCGTAACGGTGCGCCGCGCCTAGCCCGACGGGGCGAATACCGGATGCCCTATCCGGTCGGCGCGGCTCCCAAATAGGGTCTTGCTACAGGGCAAGCAATGCAGAAGATCGAATTCGGAACGTCCGATTTGCCGGATAGCTTCCGGCTGAACCGATACGATACGTGCGCCGGTTGGGGCGCACCAGAATGGTGGCATGCACTCGCCCATCGATACCCGATTCACGGTTTCTCTTACCTTACTCCGGAAGAGCTGGCTGAGGACGAGGACAACCCCGACATGCTCGACATTCTTCAAGGGAACGCCCTCGCTTTCCTTGAGAAGCCGCTACCAGCTGTAGAGGGTGAGAAGCGCCCATTCCCGGCCTACGGCATGAATTGTCCGATTAGGGATGTTACTGGCGCAGACTACTACGACGGGTTATTCAAACTGAACAGCATGTGGTACGAGACTCACGCCGCTCTCGCACGTCGCGCGTGTCATCGTGCCGGCGTTATGCCGTTCGAGGAAATCGATGATGAGGCGGACGGCCACGAAGCATTCTCGCAGCTTGAAGAGATTCCCGCGTGGGCGCTACATCGTGAAGCGTGCGAACCGGCAGACCGTTTTTGCATTCAGGTCCAACTCGGCGCGTCCGATGATGATCTGGTGGGTGAGTTTAAGGCATGGCTCAAGCGCATCCGCAAGGAGGCAGAAATCCCACAGATACCGAAAGCATTCGACGCCTCACATTTCGCCGATTGGCATGAGAAGCGCCTACTGCCGTATCTGGACTTAACGTTGTGGGCGAGATTGCACGGTGGTTCCTTCAGTCTCGCTGCGCTCGGATACGCGCTATTTCCCGACGAGGCTCTGCGTGGCTCGAAGATGCGAGACGTAGAGCCAATGGTTCGGCGAACGACTGGGCCCCGCGCTCGTGCTCTTATTAGCTTAGAGGTTATCGCGACGCTCAATCGCCAAGTATGGTCTTCGGCATAAAAACCATGTGTTTTCTTTGCCGTCACAAAAATCCCCTCTATTCGTGACGGCATAAAAGCGGGGTTGCTCGTGCGACGGCACAACATAACAGCCGTTATCGTGGCTCGCACCAACGACTTTTGATCTATTTAATCCGTGTTGCCCGCTCATTTTGAATCAGCGCGGCGCAACACTAGACGGGCAGTGTCGCGCCGCGCTCCACGGAGTGACACATGACTGCCAGCCTTCCCAAGGCGCTCGCCAATTTCGGCGTGTTGCCAGACGACGCGCACATCGACGTGCGCACTGTCGCCGCCCTCTTCGGTTGTTCCGTTCCCACCATCTACCGCCGCGCGCGCGCCAAGCAGATTCCGGCGCCGCGCAAATTCGGCTCGAGCACTCGCTGGAATGTCGGCGAGATCCGCGGCGCCCTGATGCCGAAGGCCGCATAAATGACGGACAAAAAAAAGGCCAACCCGAAGGCCAGCCGGAACGAAGAAAACCTCAATTGCGGATCCAATGCTAACACCGAGGCCGACCGCCTGGTGCGCTTCCTGGATGCAGTGAAGAACGCCAGTGAGCGCGTGCGCGTCGACGTGAAGACATACCGCGGCAAGACCTACATCGATGTCCGGATCTGGTATGTGACGGCCGACGGCGAGTATCGCCCCTCGAGCAAGGGCGTAATGATCAAGCCAACACTCGCGCCTGAGCTACTGCGCGGCATCGCCCTGGCGGCGCAATCCTTCGATCCGAAGGAGGCTGCCTAATGTTGCCCATCGCACTGCGCCACGCTGGAAATGATGGCTTGATGAATCACCCTAGGGGTGATATTGTTCGAAGCACAGGGCTATGCATTCCGCTGTGCCCAACATTCCGCAAGGAGCCCTCCATGAAGCCGAAGCTTCGCGTTTCCGCACGCCCATACGAGACAAATTCGAATGAAATATCAGCCACCCAGCAGAGAAACGCTGCGCCAATTGAAGGAGCGCCTTGGGTACACCAACGGACAGATGGCGGACCTGTTCGGGGTATCAACCGGAAGGCAGTTTCACAAGTACCTGTCGGACGAGGACAAGCGCGAGATGGGATTTCACGTGCTGATGTACGGCGCCATGCAGTTGGCCTTGATGGCCGGCCCGGTAACGAACATCCAGCAGGTATTCGACGCGGCTCAGTCGATCGGTGCAATGATCGAGATGCAGTAATCACCGCGGGCCACTCGCCCGCATACCTCCCGCAAAACCTCACCCAGATCATCAATTGCGCTCTGCACGCGGCTGCGCTTGAGCCGACGCCGAACGGCGCTATCGACGTTCTCGGCGCTGCACTCGTCCGCCTGGCCGAAATTGCTCGTGCGGAGGTGTCGCATGGCTGATAGCAAGCAAATCGCTATGCGTGCCGATACAGAGCTGTCGGCAGCGGCGCAGGCCCTTCGCCACGCGAACGCCCTTTTCGACGCACTCCGTTACCTCATATCGGCAGGCGATTTGAACCGGGTCGACACTAGTTCCCTCGCGGAGATCGGCGCCGACCTTGCCGGCACGTACGCAGAACGCGCCGCAGGCGAAGCAGAGTTCTTTGAAGGAGCGGCACGGTGAACACGTCCAGCGAAAACTCCATTCTCAGCATAACCGCCTTGCACCGCTTAATTGACAACGCAGCCGGTGAATTGGCAGTTGCCGAAGAAGTACTTATTGACCTGTGCGCACTCTTTGAAGCGATCGTCGCAGCGACCAAGGGCCACGAACTGGCGCATCGACTTGCCGCCCTCGGTGTTCGAACGGCGGATGAATATCGCGAATCTTTCGAAGGCGCGAAGGAAACGTACAACCATCACAGCCGCAAAATCATCGACGCTACAAACGCGGGCTCAGTTGGACGTACGTGCATCTGCAGCGCTGAGCACTCCGCACGGGAGTTTGCATGACCCATCACCATGACTTGGGCGTACCGGTGGGCGACGGCGAATACGCGAGCCCAGCGAAGTTCCTGCTGATGTCCGCATTTCTGGTGTACGAGGCCAAGAAAGCCGGCAGCGATGTCCGCCTCGCAGCGCGCAACATCCTCGACGAGATTTTCGAGTCGGCAAAGGCTGGCGGCTTCATGAAAGGAGAGATCCTCGAAACGCTGATGTCGAGGTGCGAGAAGTCGCAGCGCGTATGGACGCTCGCCGTTGAGGCGACGGAAGCAATTGGCGATACGGAGGCGTTCATGTCTGCCTTGCGGCGCGCTGGAATTCGGATGGAGGGCGTTGAGTGAACGCGATCATTGACGACCACCAGCGAATCAGGGATGCGCTTTCGTTCATCCCTCCGACCATCGAACGCGAACAGTGGTTTCGCGTCGGCGCTGCGATCAAGCACGAAATGGGAGCCGACGGCTTCGAGCTATTCGATACCTGGAGCCGGGGCGACCCCGCCTACATCGAGGCAGATACGCACGACACATGGCGCTCGATTCAGGCCGGCCGGGGTATTACCGGGGCCACGCTGTTCGCGATAGCGAAGGAATACGGCTTTGACCCTCGCTCGCATAAAGCGATGGTGATCGACCCGGCAGAGATGGAGCGCCGCCGTACCGAGCGCGCCGCTCGCGCAAAGCGCGACGCAGAAGCGCGCGTAAAACAGCACAAGCAGGCGGCGACGCTAGCCGCGGTCATTCTGAAAAAGACCAAGCCGGCTCGCGATGATCATCCGTATCTGATGCGCAAGGGGCTCGCCGCGATCTCCACATTGCGCGAGATCGACGTCGACCGCCTTCAGGCTTTGATCGGATACAAGCCGCAGTCCGGCGGCGATGCTCTGACCGGCCGGATTCTTATCGCGCCGGTAACCATCGGCGCAGCCGTTACCACGGTTGAAATGATCGACGAGACGGGCCGCAAGTCGGCGTTGGCGGGCGGCGAGAAAGCCGGCGGCGCGTGGATCGCGTCGAGGCCGGGTAAGACCGCCGCCCGATACCTCATCGCGGAGGGCGTGGCGACAACGCTATTCACGCTGAATATCTGGAAGATGAAGCAGACCGCTTTTCCACTGCTCAACGAGGGTTTGCACGGACAAATCAACAGGCTGAGTTATTACTCGTCGCTCGGCTGGAGGAAAAACGAAGTCCTCCTCGTCATCGGACTCCCCGAGATCCGCCAAATTTTCGTCTATTTTCTTTGCCATATCGTTCTCGTTGGACCTAATAAGGTGCGGCCGGTCGATACGCCTCTGCATCGACCCGCGTTCGCGCGGTCCGTACGGTCTCGTAAACTGAGGTTTTTTTCAACATGCTTGAGGATAGGGACACTTGGGCCGGGCGATCAAGTCTCGAGCCAAACGACTGCCACCCTACGCCGTGGTAACAGTCACCAACGTGGGTCGAAGGCCGGCCAAGGTGACCACAATCGGGTGGCAGGCAGGCCGCGGAAAGAAAGCAAAGCATTTTGTTCAGAGCGTCACGCACGACGGCATCGCATCGACGTTGTCCGCGATCGCGCTAGGCAACTTGCCTGAATCTAGCGCTGCTTGAATGGCAGGCGCTAAATCTTTCTGCGGAAACCCGTTCTCGCGCAAGACCGTTTGAAGGCATCGGCGACTCAAAGCGGCTGATGCCTTGGGGCTGTCATTGACGACAAGACATGCTTCTTGGAAGTCCCCTGCTATATGCGCAGGGACTTCGTTGGCGGGTTTGGGTCGCGTTGCCCCGCGCGGAAATACCAGCATCGGTTTGATGATCGATTCACCACTCTGATTATTTCCATACAGGTAGATGATGGCCTGCTTGCACGACGGACACTCCATGCTTGATGTTCGCCACCAAAAACCGCCCGTGCGTCCACCGTTACCCTCGCTGCTGGATAGATAACTTTGAACATATGCTGGGTGAATTTC
Source organism: Paraburkholderia terricola (assembly GCF_003330825.1). NCBI lineage: Bacteria > Pseudomonadati > Pseudomonadota > Betaproteobacteria > Burkholderiales > Burkholderiaceae > Paraburkholderia > Paraburkholderia terricola. Next base: position 1,109,620 of record NZ_CP024941.1, on the reverse strand, counting down.
GACTGCGCAATGCGGACACTTCATTTGAATCCCCGATTGATTTTGTCGGAGGCAATGTCTCGTAAACTTGTCCTCATCGCAAGCTTCGTCGTTGCTCAGCCAAGATGGGTAGCTAGATGGGTAGCTAGATGGTTTTTCCCGCCCTATGAATCCTCAAAATCGTTATTCATAAAGGCTCGACACATCCTCATCAAGACAGTACGACATCGTGTTGATGTGAACCGCCATGCATGATCGACCGGCCTGGAATGCGCCAAGGGTGGCCACCGGATTCTCGATCGGCGATGTAATTGCCGCAGTCCTTTTATTCCGTTCGAAAGCGCATGCAATTGGCATTCGGGTCGCCCTGGCGATTGACAACAGGGCGCAACAAACGCCTAACAATTTGGCATAAAAGGTCGCGGCCAACCGTCCGCGCGCCGCTTTTTAAGCCCCGCTCAGCGGGGCTTAATTGTTCTGCGAACCGGATCAGTGTCGATGTTTCATCAAATCACGAAGATGATGCTCCCTGAACCACTGGCTTAGCCGCTCCTCATTGCTGGATGCGGCCCAAATCGCAGCGCCACATGCAACGACGACAATCCCCAACAAAATCGCCAACATTGAATCCGACATGGCGGCCTCCTTATCAGGTTGCGACCATGCTTACATTTTAGGCGATGATCAATCGGCAATTTGACGTTGGCAGTTCGCGGAAAATTAACCTAGTCTATTCGTTAGACGCAAATAAATAGAGCCTTCGGCCGAACACGAGGAATGACACGGGAGATATATGAATATCCTTATCGACCAGGATATTGCGCATATCGGTCGCGTGATGCGGCTGTCGTCGTATGGTGAGCTGGGTGATCCTCATCTCTCAACTCATTACTGGCGACAGCGGCTCAACGCGCTCCTCGATTACGACCACCTCACGCAAGCGCAGCTTCGCGCAGTGGACGGCCTCCTATTGGAACTCGACGAACTCACCGACGACAGTCCGTATTAGATCGGTTCGCTCAAACCGATTGCCAGGCAACGACGAGGAGGGATGTGCCATGCACGCCGATCGAGTTCAATACAAGACATCGACCATCATGCCGCTGGCGCCCATTTCGATACCGGGCTATGCGGCGATGGCCGTGGTGACGCATCGAAACGGCAAGCGGGAGACGTTCGGCATTCTGGGGTACTTTGCGTCCGAGAAGGCGGCCTGTCAGTTCGCTATCGAGTACGCGAAAGCCCGTATCGATGGACGTCGTCGGCCCGTGCCGGGACGCGAAGGCCAACAAGCCGCTACCCCCGCGGCAACGCCGCCTCGATAAACACCGCGCACAACGCCTCCATCCCCTTCGCGTCTTCTTCGTCGAAACGCGCGACGACCGGACTATCCACATCCCATACGCCGATCAGCGTGCCGTCGGGCGCGACGAGCGGCACGACGATTTCCGACTGCGATGCCGAATCGCACGCAATGTGCCCCGGAAACGCGTGCACGTCGCGCACCACTTGCGTCTGCCGGGTTTGCGCGGCCGTGCCGCAGACGCCCTTGCCGAGCGCGATGCGCACGCAGGCCGGCTTGCCCTGGAACGGGCCGACCACCAGTTCCCGGCCGTCGTGAAAGTAGAAGCCGGCCCAGTTCAGATCGCTCAGCGAATGGAACACGAACGCGGAAAAATTCGCGGCGTTGGCGATCCAGTCGGTTTCGCCGGCGAGCAGTGCGCGTGCCTGCCCGATCAGTTCTTCGTATTGCGCGGCCTTGGGCAGATGCGTGGTGGAGGAGACTTCGAACATGGCGACGTCCGTGATGAAAGCGAAAAGAGGAACAGCAAGGCCGTGCAGTTTAAATCAAGCGGCCATTTCGTTCAGCACGGGTGCCGATCCTCATTCGACACCGAGAATCACGCTCGATGCCTTGAAAATCGCCGTTGCCGACTGGCCGCTCGCGAGACCCAGGCGTTCCACGCTTTCGTTGGTAATGATCGCCGCGATGCTTGCGCCGCTCGTCCCGCCCGCGCTGATCGTCACTTCGGAATTCACCGCGCCCTTCGTCACCGCGGACACCGTGCCGGCGATGCAATTGCGCGCCGACACCTGGTGCTTCTCCACGTCGACCATCACGATCACCGACGATGCCTTGACCAGCGCGAACGCCTTCTTTCCTGGCGCAAGCTCAAGCGACGTGGCGCTACCGTGTGTGACGATCGAGACGATCTCGAGACCGTCGTCGGTGCGCAGCGTGACTTCGTCGTTCACCGCGCCGCGTTTGACTGCGGTCACTTCACCGGCGAATTGATTGCGGGCGCTGGTTTGCATATCGTTCTCCTGGTTTCGTGGATACCTGGTTGAAGCAGCCTCGCAAAATGCGTTTCGAGGCAAGGGGTCGAACAAGCAAGGCGAGTGTAGCGGACCACTCGCCGCGCGTGGCGGGATCGTGCGAGGCGCGCTATCGCCTCAGTAACTCCATCCGCTCCGGTCAGCCCCGGCCCGTTTCGATCCGCATCGACCACCCCGCCCCGCCGCGCGACACCGTATCATCGTGCCCTGGACCTTCCACGCCGAACCCTATGCCTGTCGCCGTTTTTTCCCGCCTTGCCGCCGCGTTGCCGAGCGCCTGCCGCGCCGCCGCGCTGTGCACCGCCTTCGCCGCTCTGGCGACGATCGCCGCCTGCAGCAACCCCTCGTCGCCGCGCGACGCGCATGTGCCGCTCGACACCGTCGCGCTCTACCCGATCGCCAATTACGACCAGAACGTCGACCACTGGCTGGAGCCGGATAGCCCGAGCTACGACCAGCCGTTCCTGAGCCCCGCCGAACAGCGGGCGCACTTCAAGGCGCTCCACGCGCGCTACTTCGGCACCGGCACGAGCGCGCCCTCGCCGTGGAATTCCGCTTACGTGACGATGCGCGTCTACCGCCAGCAAGGGGCGGACATCGCCGCGTTGCAAGAGCGCCGCATCGCCAAGTTCGACAACACCGGCAAGCGCGGCGCGGCCGTCGGCTACGGCGAAAATTTCCGGCCGCACGACAAGGCGTGGATCGACACCATCGCGCAAAACATGGACGTCGGGCAGTTCACGCAGGAACCCGTCTACCAGCCGGAGCGCCGCGCGATCGCCACGAGCAACCTGATGGTGCGCGAACTGCCGACGACGGACCCCTCGTTCTACGACCACCGTCTGGCCGGCGAAGGCTATCCGTTCGACAATCTGCAAATCTCGGCCGTGCGGCCGGGCACGCCGCTGTACGTATTGGGCGGCAGCGCCGACGGCGCATGGCGCTACGTGCAAACGCCCGACGTGCAAGGCTGGGTGCGCAGCGACGGGCTCGGCATGGCCGACGAGCGCTTCGTCGACAGCTGGCGCGCCGCCGCGGCAAAGTCGCTGGGCGCGGTGATGGTGGCCTCGGCGCCGATGCGTGACAGCCGCGGCGTATTCCGCTTCGATGCGCCGGCGGGCACGCTGCTGCCGCTCGCACCAATCGCGCCCGCCGATCCGCGAGCGGGCAAGGCAACCAGCCCCGACGCCCCCATCGCCCGCAAAGTCCTCGTGCCTGCCCGCGATGCGGACGGCCACGCGCTCATTCGCAGCGCCGAACTCAGCGGCGCGCAAATCGCTCCGATGCCGCTCGCCGCCACCCCGCGTCATCTGGCGACGCTGCTCAAAGCGCTGATCGGCCGGCCTTACGGCTGGGGCAACAGCGGGCTCTACAACGACTGCTCGTCGGAATTGCAAAGCATCTTCGCGGCCTTCGGCGTATGGCTGCCGCGCCATTCGTCGACGCAGATGAGCGCCGGGCGCATGACCGATCTATCGGCGTCCACGCCCGCGCAGCGGCTCGATTATCTGGCCGGGCACGGCGAACCGATGCGCACGCTGATCTACATCGGCGGCCACGTGATGCTTTATCTCGGCAACACGACCCGCAACGGCGTCGCGGTGCCGGTGGTCTATCAGGACGTGTGGGGGCTGCGGCCCGCCGACAACAGCCGGCGCGCGGTGATCGGCGGCTCGGTGATCCTGCCGCTGCTGGAACACATCCCCGAGGACGCCGCGCTGCAATCGCTCGCGGCGACGCCGATTTTCCAGATCAGCATCCTCGGTGCGCCGGACGGCGGCGTGGCAACGCCGCCTGACGACGACAATCCTGCCGGCTGAACGCCTCGCCGGTCCTGGACCATGCATGCGGCCAGCCAGGCGCTGCGTCCGCGGCAGGCGGAAACACACGGAACCGCACACCCGTACTCAAAAATATTTTTCCCGGAGTGTCGATTCAACGGCGCGGTGCTCGTCGTAACGTTGAAGACCTGGCTCGCGCAGCCGGTCTTTCACCTCACGAACCTGTTACTTCAAGGAGTCGCCGTCATGTCCAGCCCCGCTGTCAAACCGATCCCCGAAGGCATGCATTCGCTCACGCCCTATCTGGTCTGCGCGAATGCCGCGGACGCCATCGCGTTCTACGCGAAAGCCTTCAACGCCGTCGAACAGTTCCGCCTGCCCGCGCCGGACGGCCGGGTCATGCACGCGTGCCTGAAGATCGGCGACTCCATGCTGATGCTGACCGACGAATGGCCGGAGCATCAAACGTTCGGTCCGAATTCACTGAAAGGCACGCCGGTCACGATTCATCACTATGTGCAGGATGTCGACGCCAGTTTCAGGCAGGCGGTCGAAGCCGGCGCCACGGTGACCCTGCCCGTGACCGACATGTTCTGGGGCGACCGCTACGGCCAGTTGAAAGACCCGTTCGGCCATAGCTGGTCGCTGGCCACGCACAAGCGCGATCTGAGCATGGAAGAGATTCAGGCCGGCATGCGCGACATGCAGTGCGGTCAGCCGTGAACCGCACGCGCCATCCATAAACAGGAGACTCGTCATGCAAAAGATTGCGCCGTGCCTGTGGTGCGACGGCAATGCGGAAGAAGTCGCGCGCTTCTATACCTCGGTGTTTTCCAATTCCCGCATCGCCACCACCCTGCACTACACGGAAGCCGGCCCCGGCCCGGAGGGCGGCGTGCTGGCCGTGACGTTCGAGATCGACGGCCAGGAGTTCATGGCGATGAACGGCGGCCCGGATTACCCGTTCACGCCGGCCATTTCGCTGTTCGTGCACTGCGGCTCGCAACAGGAGATCGACCACTACTGGGCGAAACTCGGCGAGGGCGGCGCGCCCTGGCAATGCGGCTGGCTTCGGGACAAGTTCGGCGTCTCGTGGCAGATCGCGCCCGACGCCCTCCTCCGCATGCTGCAAGATCCAGACAGGGCGAAAGCGAATCGCGTGATGCAGGCCATGATGACAATGATCAAGCTGGACATCGCGACGCTCGAAGAGGCTTATCGCGGAGGCTGATGCGCCGTTGCTAAGCGGCCGTGAAGGCCGGACCGCCATGAAACGCCATCAGGGCGGCCGGCCACGAGACCGCGATGTTTGATACGATCGGTCTCGACCCATGAACGGCGGGATATGAACGGTGCGCGTCAACCATCAGGCTTTCTTCTACTCGCTGTTCGTCGCGCGCCTCGCCGATCAGATCCTGCTGTTTCTCGTGCCGCTCGTCGTATTTCAAACGACGCACCAGGTCTCGTGGTCGGGCCTCGCGTTCTTTATCGAAACGCTGCCGCGCTACCTGGTGTTTCCCTTCTTCGGCGCTTTATGCGACCGCATCTCGCCGCTCAGGCTGATGCGGGTCAGTCAGACCATACGAGCGCTGGTGTGTTTCGGCGGCGTGCTGGCCTATGCGCTGTTTGGCGGCATCGGCTGGCTGATCGCGCTATCGGCTTTATGCGGCGTGTTGACGAGCCAGGGCCTCGTCGCGCGCGAAGTGATGTTGCCGCGGATCTTCAGCACGCAGCAGTTTCAGCGTGTGCTCGCCTACTCGCAGTTGGCCGATCAATTGGGTTTCGTACTCGGCCCAATGCTGGCCGCGCTGCTGCTCGGTCTGTGGCGCTGGGAATGGGTGGTCGCCGCAACGGGCGTGCTGTTCCTGCTCGCCGACGGCGCGCTGCTACTGTGGCAACACATGAGCGGCTTTCGCGCCGACGCCCCGCCTTCCGCCGCGCCGGGCCACTGGACGCTGCCGCTACGCATCGCGCTGCGCCACGTGCTGGTCCTGCCCGGCCTGAAAAAAATCGTGCTGCTCGCCGCCGCCGAAAATCTGGTGATCGGCGTCACGCTCGCCACCTCGGCGGCGATGGTCACCGGCTTTCACGCGCAATCGGACCGCTACTATGCCGGGCTGCAAACGGCCGGCGCCGTCGCCACCGTGGTGATTCTCCTGGCGATCGCGCGCAACGCGTGGCGGGCCGAGATGTTGGGCCGGGTCGCGTTCGTCTCGATCTGCGCGGGCGGCGTGATCGCCGGCGCGAGCGCGGCGCCGTGGGGCTATGCGCTCGGCTTCTTGCTGATCGTCGGCTTCGACAAGATGTTCAACGTCTACATTCGCAGCGCGCGGCAGAAAATCATTCCGCCGCAGGACTACGGCAAGACCACCGGCGTGATCATCCTGCTGAACAACATGACGCAGCCGCTTGCCGGTCTGCTGGTGGGCGTGTTCTCGGCGCGCACGCAAACCGGTCCGCTGATCGTGGCGCTCGCGGTGGCGATGGGCGGCATCGGCGCGGCGGTCTCGGTCGGCTCGGCGTTGCTTCGGCGCAAACGCGCGTTGGTGCTCGGCGAATAGCGCGCATCCGGTTTATTCGAAAGCCGGGCGCTTCACTTCCCTACTCGCTCGCAACGCAGCTAGATCGCCTCGCAGACGACGGCAAACTTCATCAGTTGCGTCGGCCCGAACGCATTGCTAATGGCGACGTCGGCGGCGTCGCGCCCGCGCGCCATCAAGACCCGCCCCGTGCGTGGTGCGTTGTTGCGCGGGTCGAACGTCTGCCAGCATCCGCCGATATACGCCTCGAACCACGCGGCGAAATCCATCGGCGCATAAGGCGGCGGCAGGTTGACATCGCTGATATAGCCGGTGCAATACCGCGCCGGTATGTTCATCGCCCGGCATAGCGTGACCGCCAGATGCGCGAAGTCGCGACACACGCCCTTTCTTTCCTGCCAGGCCTGCCATGCTGTCTTGGTGGGCCGCGCGAAGTCGTAGCCGAACACGATATGGTTGTGCGTGTAATCGCAGATCGCATCCACGCGCTCACGGCCGAGCGGCAACTTGCCGAACGTCTGCCATGCGAATTCGGACAACAGGTCGGTCTCGCAGTAGCGGCTGCCCAGCAGAAACACCAGCGTATCGTCAGGGAGTGCTTCGACCGGATGCTGATGCGTAAATGGCGGCCGCGTCTCGGGCACCGACGAGACTTCGAGCACCGCGCTCGTGGAGAGCGCTATCGTGCCCGGCGGCGCCACCAGCCGGCTGCATAGATTGCCGAAGCCGTCCCGATACTGCGTGATCGGCACGGGAGGATGGACCGTCAGCACGTCCGGGCTCAGCACCTCGTGCGCATGCGAGTAGTGCGTGTTCAACATCAACATCATCGGCGTGGGTTGCTCGCAACCATAGACCAGCTCGTAGCCAACGTGCAATTTCATTGCGGCGTCCTCTTCCAGTTGAAACGTGCTCTCAACGAGAGGCTTCCGCTTTCAGCATACACCCGCCATATTGGCTCAGATCATTCATTTGGCGGTGACGTCGCGCGTGCGGAAGTTATCAACAGAAACTGGGAACAAATCTGTGCATAACTGTCCGACAAAATCCGCAACCTGTTGATGCGATTGCCGTTTTTACAGTGACGCCGAAGTTGGGCACGTCACGCGTGCTGCCAGGAACGCCGGAAGGCGCCAGCGTGCGTCATTCGCGCAGCGCGCCTGCCGCGGCATCGTCCGCGCCTTGCTGGCCCGCCTGGGCATGGCGGGCTTCCGCGCGCCATTGCTGGCGCGAGCGAACCATTCTGCGCACCGCGAGGCGCGCCATTCTGGTCCAGCCCGATGGCCGCGGGTCCGCGAGCATGCTGAGCGCGCGGGCGTAGTCCAGCGTGAGGCCGGGCGTCCATGCCATCGTCGCGGCGCGTTTGCGCAGTTGCGCGGCCACCCACAATTCCGGCGTCGTGATCACGCGCAAAAACGGCCGCCAGCCGCCGAGGCCACCCCACACGCGCGCCGACGCGCCCTCGATCGCCGCCTCGAGCGCACGCGACACGCTGCTCGAACAATTGCGATACGTGAGGTTGTAGGTCGTGTCCTGCCGATAGCTGTCCCAGAAGCGGCGCAGGCGCGCGGGATCGTAATTGCGGATGCGCACCTGAACCGTCGACGGACACCACGCCTTCGCTTCGGTCGGGTAATCGGGCTGGAATACGCCGGGCACGTCGTTCTCGCGCGTGGCGCGCAACAGCCGCGCGAAGTCGTCGGGCGAACGATCGATTTCGACGCCCGGATACAGGCTGATATAGATACCCTCGGGCGATTCGAGCGCCGCGTGTCCGGTCGAAATCACGCCGTTGCGATCCACGGCCGCGATATAGCGATCGACGATCGGCTGCCGCCGCGCCTCGCCTTTCGCCGAACCCACCGGCGTCCATACGTGCACGGTCAGCGCGGCTTCGTCGGCGGCGGGCGGACCGTCCCATTCGACTGCGGCCAGCCGGCCGGGAGCCGCCGCGCCTGCCGCGGAACTCGCGGCATCGGCTTCGGCATCACCGGACGCCACCGCCGGGTTCGACGCGAGACGCCGCACGCGCGTGCTCAGCAAGATCAGATTCCAGCCGCCGAACATCAGGCCGAGCCCGAGGCAGTACGGCACGGTGCCGACATAGTGAGTCGGATACGGCTGATAGAAGAAAATCGCCAGCGCGATTTCGACGACGCCGCCGATCACCGCGAGCTTCCACGTGCGGTAACGCACCACTCTCGCGGAGACGATTTGCAGCAGTCCGTCGGCGAGAAACAGCGTGCCGAAGATCATCGACAGAATGAAGTGGCCGTGATGATGGCCGGCGAGTATCAGCGCCGCCGCGAAGCAGAACGCGAGTCCCTTCACGTAGCGCAGCGTGCGTTGCCCGCCCATGCCCGTCCAGGCGACCGCCAGCGTGGCGAGCCCTTCGAGCAGCAGTAAAAATGCAAACGGCATGATGGGGAAATAGAGCGCGCCGTCGAGCGCGTCGATGAACACCACCATGCCGAGCAGCAGGCTCATGCAGCCGATGCGCTGCAACGAGCGCCAGCGCGTGCGCAGATAATCGACGCCGAGCAGAATCATGACCAGACGAACCATCGCAAAGCCTCCTCGGCCAACGCGTTGTCCCGACCGCAATCTTCACACATTCACGATAACGTCGCTCAATACGCGGGTGCGTCGAGGACAGTCGCGGCTCAGGCCGCCGCGGCTTGCGGCATCGCCTCGCCCTGTTCGCCGCCCAACGCGTCGAGCAGATCACCGAGCATGCGGTCGAGTTCGGCGGTCATCAGCGTGAGGTCGGAATCGAAGCGCTCGTCGTCGTTCTGCGCGGTGGGGTCGCCCGCTTCCTTCAACACGTCGAGCGGCGCGATGCGCTTGATCGTGAGCGACGGCGTCAGCACGAACGACACGCGGTCGTTCCACGTCATCGCGAGCCGCATGCATTGCTTGCCGGCTTCGATATGACGGCGCATATCCTCGGCGTCGAGAGCGTGTCCCACGTAACGCACGGTCGCGTTGCCCTCGGCGGGCGAACGCAACTCGGTGTCCTGGTCGAGCGTGAAGCCCGCGGGACCTTCGCCGGCGCGGAGCCACCCGGTCATCGCCGCGACCGGCGATTGCGTGACGCGCACCGTGCCGAGCGGCAACTGATCGATCGATTTGACGAGCAGGCCGCGCACTTCGTCGGCGACGGCTTGCGAGGCCGCGTCGATCACGAGCCAGCCGTTTTTCGTGTCGATCCACACGCGCGTGTCGCGGCGAATGCTGAAGGCGCGCGGCAGCAGTTCGTCCGTGACCTGCTCCTTGAGTTCGCGCATCTGCTTGCGGCCGGGTTTGAAGCCCTGCTGCTCTTCGAGATCGGCGGCGCGCGCCTTGGTCACCTGCGTGACGACCGAAGCAGGCAGCAGTTTCTTTTCGGTGCGAAACGTCAGCAGCATCTGGCCATTGAGCGAGTACACCAGCGATTCGTTATCGCGCGGCGAGGCCCAGCCGTGGCTTTGCATTTCGACGCTGTTGCCGGGCGCGAACGCGTGCGGCGCGAGCCATTTCTCCATTTGTGCGGGGGTGACGGACCACGGAGCGGGAAGACGGTGCAACTGAAGGTTTTTGAACCACATGGCGGGGTTGTTTATGGGCAAGGCGGGCCATTTTATATGACGGCGGGCGGGACGGCGTCGATGGGGTGTGGTGGGCGATGAGTCGGCTGGCCGTCGTCGTGGGTGCGCTTCAGGTTGCCGTTCGCGTCGTGGTTGCAGCCGCGTCCCGCGGTCCCGCGTTGGCATCGCCGTTGCCCCCCTCTCGCCGGCATCCGCGCGCTCGGCCGTCGACGGTTCGTCGGCCCTGAATCCCGTGCGGTTGAGCAGCATCAGCGTGGCCACCAGCGAAACGGCCGCATACAGCGCGGACGACACGGCCACGCCGACGATGCTACCGGTCGTGTTCAGCAGCCATTGCGCGAACAGCGGCGTTGCGCCGCCGACCAGCAGCGAGCACATCTGATAGGCGAGCGACAGCCCGGTATAGCGCACGTTGGCGGGAAACACGCGCGAGGATGCCGGCGATCGCGCCGTAGAACATCGCGTGCGGGATCGTGGCGAGGCACATGCCGAGCAACGCGAGCCATTTTCAAACCAAATCCGAAAATCCTTCAAACACCAGCCCGATTATCAAACCTTTCCGTTCACCAGAGAATGCGCGTCGTCCCAACCCACTTCTCTGGAACACGTCATGCCCCCTCTCCTCTCCATCCGGTTCGCCTATCTCGCGCTGATCGGTGCAAGCCTCGCCGGCGCGATGAACGCCCACGCCGCGAGCGACAACGCACTGCCCGCCCCACGCCATCTCGCGATGAATGCCGCTTCGGAAAAGAGCGCCGCGGTCGCGCTGGCCGCGCGCCGCTACGCCGCGTTCTGGAACACCGGCGACGAGGCCTATGCGAAGCTCGCGCTGTCGCCCGCGTTCATCGACCGCACCTTGCCTGACGGACGGCCGCAAGGTCCCGAAGGCCCGTTGCAGGCGTCGAAGGGATTTCGTGCGGCCGTGCCCGACCTGCGCGCCGACATCGACGACCTCGTGGTGGCCGGCGACCGCGCGTCGGTTCATCTGCATTTTCGCGGACACTTCACCGGCCGGTTCCAGAACCTCGAAGGCCACGGCGAAACCATCGACTTCCAGGCTTTCGACCTCTATCGCGTGAAAGACGGCCGCATCGTCGAGAACTGGCACCTCGAGGACAACCTGACGCTGCTAAAGCAACTGGGCGCGATCAAGCCATAGTGGTTTCGCCGTATCGGACCTGGGGCGCGCTTCGCGCTGAAATCGCCTAGACTTTTTGACAGGCGTGCCGCGGAAATCAATCGCCAGCACCGTGACGGACCGACGATGATGTCCATCGGCAACGCGCTAGCAGCGCACACGTCATCCGCACGGCTCGCACGGAGATAAGCCATGTCCGATAACACAGCCACCTGGCAGATGGTCGAGTACGAAGGATTCGAAATCCACGTATCGCCCCGGCCGAAGCAACCCGATGACGGCCGCTTCACCTACATCGGCTATGTGTGCCACCCCGGCGCGGACCCGGCGATTCCGGGTCACGCGGTGCCGTTTCATGCCGACGGCGAAGAGTCGTTCGCCAGCATCGAGGACGCGTGCTACGAAGCCGTGCATGCGGGGCGCAGCATCGTCGACGGCACGCACCCGGACCTGTCGGTGCTCTCGCTGGTGACCGGCGGCGTGTAGCGGGCGAACGCGCCGCCCGTCGCGGAACCGGAAGGCGTTCAGTCGGCGGCAGCCGGCACGGGTGGCCGGCTGCGAGGGGAAATCCGCCGCGCCAGCGTCAGCATGCGCTGGTTCGCGCTCTCAGGCGCGAAGGTCGCCACTTTCCTGTGTGCACGACGCACCAGCGTTTGACGCAATTCGGTATCCGTTTGCAGGCGCTCGATCGCGCGAGCCAGTGCGTCCACGTCGCCCGGCGGCACCAGCAAGCCGGCCTTGCCCCCTTCGAGCAGGTCGCGCGGACCGGTCGGGCAATCGGTCGAAATCACCGGCGTGCCGAGCGCCATCGCCTCGCCCAGCACCATGCCGAAGCCCTCGTAGCGGCTGCTCAGGATCAGCATTTCCGCCGCGCGGATATAGGGAAACGGATTCGCGCGGAAACCCAAAAAGTGCACCGACTCGCGTATGCCGAGTTCTCGCGCGAGTTCCTCCAGCGCGGCGCGGTCGCGGCCCTCGCCGATCAGCACGAGGTCGACCGGCCGCAGTCGCTTGGCGCGATGCTGCGCGAACGCGCGCAGCAGGGTCTTGTGGTCTTTTTGCCCTTCGTCGAGCCGGGCCACCGAGACGATGAACGACTCCGCCGGCCGCTCGATCGACGGACGCGCCTTCAGCCGCAGCGATTCCACGTCGATCACATTGGGGAGTTCCGCCACATGCGAAGGCTGGCCGGCAAACAGGTCGCGCGCCTCGCGCAACATGTCGGGCGTGAGAACCGCAATCGCGTCGTAGCGCGCATAGTGTCTGACACGGCGAGCGACATAGCGCCTGCTCTTGCCGCCAAGGCGCGTGGCAAGACTGAAATGACTGACGCCGAACCACGGCACGCCGTACTTGCCCGCAAGATGCCGCAACGAAAAGTCGAAGTCGCAGACCATCTCATGGCCGCCCGCCAGGCGGCGAAAGCGGTTCGCGGCGAGCGGCCGGATCAGACAGTAGGTCAGCGCCTTGTGCAACAGCTTGAGCGGCACATTCAGTTTCCGTTGGCGCTGTGCGCCGTGCAACGCGTACATCCACCGCGACGACGCCAGCACGTGAACAGGCACGTCGTCGGGAATGCCCTGCGCGCGCCAGAACGCCAGTTCCTCGGTCGGATAAGTGACCGAAAGGCTCAGCGCAAAGAGCCGCCGGTCGAGCACCTTGAGCCAGGCGAGCAAGGATGTCTCCGTGCCGCCCTTGCCGAAGTCGTTGATGTGAAACAGGATGCGGCGCGGCGGATCGATCTGATCCGGGCCATCGTCTTCACTCTCGTATTTCATGCTGTGCCCCGCATCCTGACCGGATGAATTCAACGGTGATGAACCGGGTCGCGCGCCCGGCCGCTATCGGGACGCCCCGCGAAATACGTCGCGCGACGCGGGCCCCGCCGCGGTGCCCTGGCCGCCGCGCCGCTGCGCGCTGCCCAGCAACAGACCGGCGAACGACCAGAACGCCAGCATGGTGGTTTGCCACATGAAGTCGTCGGTCGTGTTCTTGGCGATCATGCCGGCCACCAGCGCGATGCCGGCCGCGCACAACCAGGGGTCGCCGCCTCGCGTGCGCCAGAACGCGCCCACGAGCCACAACAGCAACACCGTCTCGAGGACGACGCCCACCACGCCCGTCTGCAGCCAGGTGTTCATGAACAGGTTATGGGCATGCGTGAGGGCCTGCGGTTCGATCGCCAGCAGGTTCTGCGGCATCTCGTTGCGGTACACCATGCCCGGCAACGGTTTGCCGAAGCCGACGCCGATCCACTTGTGACGCTTCGCTTCCGAGGTGTAGAACGCCCACAGCTTCGGGCGCGTATCGGCAGACACCGTGTCGCCGATACTCGAAAACGCCTGGGGAAGCGGAACCTGATGGCCCTCGATGGCGATATCGCGTGTGGCCGCCGCGCCCTGCGCGTCGCTCAAACGCAGCCGCGCGCTGTACTCGAGCGTGCCGACGGTCGCCACCCCGACCACCACGAACGCAAGCAGCGCAAGCACGATATGCCGCCGATACAGCGGAAACAGCGCCACCAGCAGCGTGGCCGCCGCGGCCGGCCAGAAGAAGCGATTGAGCGTGGCGAGTCCGATGAACAGGCAAAACACGAGACCGGCCACGCCCACGGGCCACCACCGCGGACGCAACAGGACACCGCAGAACAAGGCGATCGCGAACACCGCGAGCGTGCTGGTGTGACCGACGCGATTATAAAAATGCAGCGGAAACGTACTCGGCGTGGGCGGCTGCAAATGCCCCCAGTAGACCGCGCTGATCCCGACGAGCAGCACGCATGCGATCCAGTTGATCAGGACGAAGCGGTTGACGTGCGGGGTCTTCGTGCCGAGTAGCCAGAAACCCCAGAACGACACCAGCGGATAGAGCACTTCATCGCACCATGCGTGGATGCTGACCGCCGGATAAGCGGACCACGCGACGGACGCAAGCCCCCACAACGCCCAGCCGGCGATCGGCAGGAACAGCGGCCAACGCCACATGGGCGGACGCTCGGACGAGCACGCCGCCGCGAGCGTACCGAGCGCCAGCAGGGCGAGTGCGTTGAACACGATAGCCGTCATATGGCCGAACATCACCGCGAACAGGATGACCGGACACGCAATCCACAAAACGCGCTCGACGCGCGCGAACGTGTTAGTCATTAAGCTCCCATCAAAACATTGTGTAATGCGCGGTACACCGATTCCACCGAAATGCGGCCCATGCAGTCCGCGTGGTCGCCGTTCCATGCGACGCAGGTGGTCGAATCGCGGTCGCACCGCCGAACCCATGCAATCTCGCGCCGAAAGATAAACGGCTGATCGCGGCATGGCATCTCCGCAATCGTAACCGGCTGGAACGGCACTTCGCTCCAGTAATCGCCCGCGCCGTGAATCCGTGCGTTGCCGGGACCGAACAACGCAACCGTCGGCACGCCGACCAGGCGGCCTAGATGCGCGACGCCGGTGTCGGGACACACGACCGCTTTCGCCCCGGCGAACAGATGCCAGAGTTCGCCGAGGCCGAGCCGTCCCGCGAGATTGGGATGACCGGGATCGGGGTCGATGTCGCGGATCAATTCAGCCTCGCCGGGACCGCCGCTCCAGACCGGCACGCAGCCGAGCGCCGCGATGCGCTCAGCAAGCTCGCGCCAGCGCGCGTCGGGCCAGCGCTTCACCGCGGTGCTCGCGCCCGGATGCAGGACGACGTAAGGCCGCGTAAGCAGATCGGCATCGGGCAATGCCGCGTGCCGGGGCGCGGGCCAATCGGACGGCCGATAACGCGCCGGCGGCGGCCCGTCCACCAGTTCGGCCGCGAGATCGGCCCACGCGGCCGGCGTTGCCGGATACGCGACCGGCTCATCGACCGGCCAGTTTTTCCACGCGGGCACGTCGCCGGCGTGAGCGACGATCCAGCGGCAACCGGCGCCCATGGCAAGCCAGCTGTGCCGATTGTCCCCCAGCACGAAGCCGAGGTCGTACGGTCCTGAATCGAGCATCCCCTTGACCGTCGCGACGTCGCGCGGGTCGAACGGCAAAGCGATCACACCGAAAGGGCGCCCCGCATAAAGCGGCACGATCGCCTTCGGACAGGCGAGAACGAGTTCGGCATTCGGATAGCGGACGCGCAGCTTGGCAAGCAGCGGTGTTAGCAGCAACGTATCGCCGAGCAGGAGATGGTGCGCAACGAGAATACGCTGCACGGAAACCGGCTTGCGACGCCACGGTTTCAGCGCGAAGCGCGGAAGCGCACGCCCGAAGATGCGAATACGCCCGGATAGTCGGCTCATCGCGTGACCGGCGCGTTTATTCCGTTTATTCCGTTTGTTCCGACCGCAAACGGGCTATGCGCCGGCCGACTCGAGGTCGTGTTCCCCATGAAGAATCTCCAACGGTATTCTTGTCGTTGACTTCCGCTCCCATGCCTTCGAACCGCACACGGCACCACCGGAGCAGTCAGACGCTGCGCGCCTTGCGGCACCCGCCGAATCACCCCGACATTGGAAGCGCAGTGAAGACAATTGAGTAGTCGGTCAGGGCTGAGACCCATGCTTTTATAACCCGAAACTATATCATGCACGATGGCTGGAACGTAGAACCGGCGCGGCTTGGCGCGACCATGACGGGTGCGCGCCAAGCCCGCGCCGCCGCGCGCATGCGCTGTCAATTTGCGCCGCGGATATGCGTTGCCAGAGCAAGCAAGGCGTCGGCGTGGCCGGCGACGCTCGTGTCGTAAAGCACGGCGTCGCGAGCCAGTTCCGACTGCCATCGCGGTTGGGATTGCTGAATCGTGAGCCGCCCTCGCACCGCGCGCTCGAGCGTCGCGCGCAAGTCGGCGACATCGCCCGCAGCGAACACGAACTTGGCGTGCGGCGCGATCGCATCGCAGCACCCGACGCTCGCCGGCAGAATCACCGGCGTCCCGCACATGGCCGACTCCACACCGACCAGCCCGAACGGCTCGTATTTCGACGCGAGAATCGTGAAATCGGCGGCGCGGTAGCCGTCCTCGATATCTTTCACGTAGCCGATGTAGCGCACCCGCGCGGAGGTGTGCTCGGGCGGCCGTCCCGCGACCGCGAGCACCACCGGCAAGGCGGTGTCGCGCAAGGCGGCTTCGATCAGCGGCAAGCCCTTGCGCTCATGACTGCTGGACGGAAAGAGCAGCACGATCTCATGGTCGGCGAATCCGAACCTGCGGCGCAGCGCCATGCGTTGGGCCGCGTCGATCGGGGCGAAGCGCGCGCCGTCGACCGGCGGGTACAGCACGCGGATTTTCTGCTCATCCACGCCATACAGCTCGCGCAACTCGTCGTGCATCAACTGGGAGTGCGCGACGATCACGCTCGCCCGTTCGTACTGGCGCCGCTCCAGCGCGATCTGCCAGCGGTCCGAGCGCTTTGGCGCACGTCCGGTGGCGCGCAGAAAGCCGAGGTGCGTGCCGCCGCAAATCGCAATCTCGGACGAGTCGACGCGGTTGCAGCCGATCAGCACGTCGACGCCGGCCGCGCGGCGCGCCCGGCGCAGCCGCCACGAAAACCAGCGCTCGCGCAGCTTGCCCGGCAGAAACGACACGCGGATACGATGCGGCTCGACCATGCGCGCCTCCGGCAACGACATGTCGAAGCGGCGCGCAAAGAACGCCAGTTCGATGCCGGCAGCGGCAAAGCCCCGCACCAGGTCCATTGCATACCGCTCGAGGCCGCCGCTGTGTTTCAGCGCATTACTGGACACTCCGATTTTCATCATGCAAAGAAACGCGCGAGGAGCGCCGGGGAAATGTGGATTGAATGCCGCGAGCCCGAAGCGAGGCTGGCTTTATCCCGCGACACGCCGCATGTCGGCCGCGCGGGTCGATAGTGGCCCGACACGCTCACGCCGCGTTCTGCTGGAACTGGATGCGGTGCAGATGCGCATAGAGCCCGTCTTTTGCCAGCAGTTCACGATGACTGCCGCTCTCGACGATGCGCCCCGCCTCCATCACCAGAATGCGGTTGGCGCGCTCGATGGTCGACAAGCGGTGCGCGATGACGAGCGTCGTGCGCCCTTTCATCAGCGTTTCCAGCGCCGCCTGCACGTGGCGTTCGGACTCGGAATCCAGCGCCGAGGTGGCTTCGTCGAGGATCAGGATCGGCGCGTCCTTGTAGATCGCGCGCGCGATCGCCAGGCGCTGCCGCTGACCGCCCGAGAGCATCATGCCGTTGTCGCCGACCAGCGTCTCGATACCGCTGGGCATCGCCTCGACGGTGTCCCACAGGTTGGCCGCGCGCAACGCCGCCTCGACCTTTGACGAATCGGCTGCCTGGCCATACGCGACGTTGTTGGCGACGGTGTCGTTGAACAGCACGACGTCCTGGCTCACCATCGCGATCTGGCTGCGCAGCGCGTGCAGGCCGTATTCCGGCAGCGCCACGCCGTCGACCAGAATCTCGCCGCCGGTCGGATCGAAAAAGCGCGGCAGCAGATTGACCAGCGTCGTCTTGCCGCTGCCGGACGGGCCCGCGAGCGCCACCATCTCGCCCGGCGCGACCTTGAACGACACCTTGTCGAGCGTGTGGCGCTTGTGCGTGGCATTGCTGCCGTAGCTGAACGACACCTCGCGGAATTCGACCTCGCCGCGCGCGCGTTCGAGCGTCTTGCCGCCGCCCGCCGGTTCGGAGGGTTCGTCGATCAGACCGAAGATCAGCTCGCACGCCGTCATGCCGCGTTGCAGCGGCTGGTTCACGTCCATCAGATGCTTCAGCGGCGAGATGATCAGCAGCATCGACGTGACGAACGCGACAAAGCCGCCGACCGTGGTCTGGTCCGACGACGACTGCACCACCGCGATCGTGATCACGACGGCAAGCGCGATCGACGCGAGGAACTGCGTCAACGGTTGCGCGAGGCCGCCCGAGACCGTCATGCGCATCGCGTAGCCGCGCAGGCGCTTGCTCATCGACGTGAAGCGGTCGATCTCGTACTGCTCGCCGTTGTGCACCTTGACGACCTTATAGCCGCCCACCGTCTCCTCGACGATGTACGACAGCTCGTTGGTGAGCATTTGATGCTCGCGGTTCAGGCGCCGCAAGCGGCGGTTGATCTTGCTCACCAGCCAGCCGATGCCCGGCAGCAGCACCGCGACGATCAGCGTCAGACGCCAGTTCAGATAGAACAGATAGCCGAGCAGGAACAGCACCGTCAGCGAATCGCGCACCAGCGTGACGAGCACGCTCAGCAGCACGTTGAGGATCTGATTGACCTCGAAGACGATCGCATTGATGACCGTGCTCGCGGTTTCGCGCTGGAAGAACGAGACGCCCGTGTGAATCATCCGGTCGAACATCTTCAGGCGCAGTTCGAGCAGGATCTTGTTCGACACGTAGGCGAGCAGATAGCCGGATGCGTATTGGGACAGGCCGCGTATCAGCGCGAGGCCGACCACCGCGATCGGCACGAGCCACTTGGCGTTGTCGTTGGCGTGCGCGCCGAAGCCCTTGTCCAGCAGCGGCTTGAGGAGCGCGGGAATCGCGGCGTCGGTGCCCGCGCTGACGGCCATCGCGACCACCGCGCCGGTCAGCACCCAGATGAGCGGCTTGATATACGGCCACAAACGCCGCAAGACGACGGCAGGCGACGATGCCTCACCTGAACCGATGGGTTTGCTCAACGTAGGCTTCGCGCTCAAGGAATCCTCTGGGAATGCGGAACGGCAACCGCGCGCTGGGCCGAACGCCTGCCGCGCGGAATATCAAAAAAGAAGCATTGTAAACGCTTGAGGATGACGGCCACCGATAGGGATCGGCCCGATTGCGCGGATCGGGGGGTGAGGCTTGGCTTCAGTGGTGAAGCTTCGCGCCGGGTGAGCTTTGGCCCTGGATGGGGGCTGGCGCGAAGCGTGACGTGGTGTCGGGCCGCGAGCCCCCAGGCCCGTGCCCGCGGGCGCCGCGCTATGTATCGTGCTGTGTCGCGCTGTGTATACTTGCGCCACGCTTGTCCGACTCGCTCCAACGTTCGCCCCTCTCCACGCATTCCAGGTATGCAAGAAACCACCCTCGGCGTCGCCATCATCACCAAAAACGCGGCGGCGCGGCTGGCCGAATGCCTGCAAGCCGTGGCCTTCGCCGATCAGATCGTCGTGATCGACGGCGGCAGCACCGACGGCACCGCCGACATCGCCCGCGCGCACGGCGCCCGTGTACTCCAACAAACCGACTGGCCGGGCTTCGGCCCGCAAAAGAACCGCGCCGTGGACGCGCTCACCACCCGTTGGATTCTCTCGATCGACGCCGACGAAATCGTCTCGGCGGAGCTGGCCTCGGCAATCCGCGCGGCGCTCGCCGCGCCCACCGCCGACGTCTATGCGGTCGATCGCCTGTCGAGCTTTTGCGGTCATTGGATTCATCACAGCGGCTGGTATCCCGACTGGATTCCGCGTCTGTTCAAACGGGGCGCCGCGCGTTTCTCCGACGACCTCGTGCATGAGCGCCTCGTATTCGACACGCCGGCGCAGCGCCTCACCGGCAAGCTGATGCACTACTCCTACGAGGACTTCGAAGGCGTGCTGCGCAAACTCGACGCCTATTCGACAGCCGGCGCGCAACAACGCCATGCGGCGGGCAAGCGCGGCAGTTTCGGCAAGGCGCTCGGGCGCGGCGCCTGGGCGTTCGTGCGGACCTATGTGCTACGGCGCGGCTTTCTGGACGGCCGCGCCGGCTTCATGATCGCGGTGTTCAATGCGGAAACGGTGTACTACCGGTTTTTGAAGCTGGCGCGCCTGGGAAACGACAAGCCCTTGTGAAAGACCGGCTTGGCCCGCTAAGCCGCGCGGGCAAGCCACGTCAATAAACGATCTCGATCGAGCTTCCCGCGAACTCGCCGCGCAACGCAGCGAGCAATTCGTCGGTCGGCTTCACGCGCCAGGCGTCGCCCAACCGCATGGCGCCTTCGGCGTTCTGGCTGCGATACACCACCTGCACGGCAAGCCCGTTCGGAATCTGCACCGCCTGCCGCTGACGGCCATTGTCGCCGCCGCCATATCCGCCACCGTTACGGCCGCCGCCGTTGCCATTGCCGCCGCCGCTTCGCGATGAAGCCGCCGGGGCCGCGGCCGCTTGCGGCTCGTCCTTGTCCGCGCTATGCGCTTCGAGCACGCGCCGCAGCGCCAGCGCGTCCGCGTTGCCGTTCATCTGCACCTTGACGGCCTCGGCGTAACGGCAGCGCGCGCGGCCGAGATCCATCACCGTATCGACGGTGAAGCGGATGCCGCCGGTGAATGCGTCGTTGCGCGCCTGGCCTTGCACGACCAGCAGTTCGTCTTCCCTGAACAACTGCTTGTGCGCTTCGAAGATCTCGTTGAATACCGTCACTTCGCATTGGCCGGTGCCGTCGTCGAGCACGGCGATCAGCATCTTGCCGCGCTGGGTCATCTGCGTGCGCAGCGACGCGATCACACCCGCGACCAGCTTGTCGCGACCTTCTTTCAATTCGCCGATCTTCTGGCGCACGAAGCGGCGCACCTCGTTCTTGTACGCGTCGAACAGATGGCCCGACAGGTAGAAGCCGAGCGCGGCCTTCTCTTCCTGCAGCTTCTTCTTTTCCGGCCATTCCGGTTCATCGACCAGTTCGTGACCTTGCGACGGCGCGTCGCCCATGTCGAACAGACCCGCCTGCATCGCATTGGCGCTCGCCTGCTCGGCCGCTTCCATTGCGAGCGAAACGGATGCGATCAGTTGCGCGCGATTCGCATGCAAGGTGTCGAACGCGCCGGCGCGAATCAATGCTTCCATCGTGCGGCGATTGACGATGCGGCGGTCGACACGGTTGCAGAAATCGAAGATGTCGATGAACGGACCATCTTCGCGCGCACGCAGGATTTCCTCGATCGCATTCTGGCCGCTGCCCTTGATCGCGCCCAGACCGTAGCGGATGGTTTTCGAGCGTTTGCCGTCCGGTTCCGCGACCGGCTCGAAGCGATACGCCGACAGATTCACGTCCGGCGGCAGCACCGCCATCTTGTTCGCGAGACAGTCCTCGAACAGGATCTTGACCTTCTCCGTGTCGTCCATGGCGAGCGACATATTGGCCGCCATGAATTCCGCCGGATGATGCGCCTTGAGCCACGCGGTGTAGTACGCCAGCAGCGCATACGCGGCCGCGTGCGACTTGTTGAAGCCGTAACCCGCGAACTTCTCCATCAAGTCGAAGATTTCGTCGGCTTTCTCGCCGGTCAGGCCATTCTTCGCGGCGCCTTCGCGGAACAGCGCGCGGTGCTCGGCCATTTCCTCGGCCTTCTTCTTGCCCATCGCGCGACGCAGCAGGTCGGCGCCGCCCAGCGAGTAGCCGCCGATGATCTGCGCCATCTGCATCACCTGCTCCTGGTAGACCATGATGCCGTAGGTCTCTTTCAGAACAGGTTCCACGCGCGGATCGGGATACTCCACCACTTCGCGGCCGTGCTTGCGGGCGCAGAAGCTCGGGATCAGGTCCATCGGGCCCGGACGGTACAACGCGACGAGCGCGATGATGTCTTCGAAGCGGTCGGGCTGCGCGTCTTTCAGCATGCCTTGCATGCCGCGGCTTTCCAACTGGAACACGGCGACCGTATTCGCTTTCTTCAGGATCGAGAACGACGCGGGGTCGTCGAGCGGCACCTGCGCGAGCGACCAGTCTTCCTTCGACGGATCGAGACGGCGGATATAGCGCTCGGCCCAGTCGAGAATGGTCAGCGTGGTGAGACCCAAAAAGTCGAACTTCACCAGGCCGACCGCTTCGACGTCGTCCTTGTCGTACTGGCTGACCACGCCGCTTTCGTCGCCCTGCGTATAGAGCGGGCAGAAATCGGTGAGCTTGCCGGGCGCGATCAGCACGCCGCCCGCGTGCATGCCGACGTTACGCGTCAAGCCTTCCACGCGCTGCGCGAGTTCGAGCAGCTGATGCACTTCGTCTTCGTTGTCGAAGCGCTCCTGCAACAGCGGCTCTTCCTTCATCGCGTCGGCGATGGTGACGTGCTTGCCCGGCTTGAACGGGATCAGCTTGGCGATGCCGTCGGTGAACATGTAGCCCAGATCGAGCACCCGGCCGATGTCGCGCACCGCCGCCTTCGCCGCCATCGTGCCGAAGGTGGCGATCTGCGACACCGCGTCCGCGCCGTACTTTTCCTTCACGTACTGGATCACGCGGTCGCGGCCGTGCTGGCAGAAGTCGATGTCGAAGTCGGGCATCGACACCCGTTCAGGATTCAGGAAACGTTCGAACAGCAGGTTGTAGCGCAGCGGATCGAGGTCGGTCACGCCGAGCGCGTAGGCGACCAGCGAGCCCGCGCCGGAGCCCCGGCCCGGCCCGACCGGCACGCCGTTGTTCTTCGCCCAGTTGATGAAGTCCGCGACGATCAGGAAGTAGCCCGGAAAGCCCATCTTGATGATCGTGCCGCACTCGAATTCGAGGCGCTGGTAATACGTTTCGCGCTGCGCTTCGCGCTCCGCGGGGTCCGGGTACAACTGCTCGAGGCGCTTTTCAAGGCCCTCTTTCGACAGATGCACGAGGTAGTCGTCGAGCGACATGCCGTCGGGCGTGGGAAACAGCGGCAGTTTGGGCTTGCCGAGTTCCAGCGTGAGGTTGCAGCGCTTGGCGATTTCAACGGTATTGGCGAGCGCCGACGGAATGTCCGCGAACAGCGCGGCCATTTCTTGCTGGGTGCGGAAATACTGTTCCGGCGTGAAGCGCTTCTGGCGGCGCGGATTAGCAAGGATGTCGCCTTCGGAAATACACACGCGCGCTTCGTGCGCGGTGAAGTCGTCCGGCGTCATGAACTGCATGGGATGCGTGGCGACCACCGGCAACTTCAGCGCCGCGGCGAGCGTGACGGCCTGCCGCACATACTGCTCGCCGCCCGGCTGGGCGCAACGCTGCAACTCGATATAGAAGCCGCCCGGAAACACCTTCGCCCAATGCAACGCGTTGCGCTTCGCCGCTTCCTCGTTACCCGCAGCGAGCGCGAGACCGATATCCCCTTGCTGGGCGCCGGACAAGGCGAGCAAGCCTTCGCCCAGGCCGGATTCGAGCCAGCCGGCCTCGATTTCGGCGCGGCCGCGATACTGATTCGTGAGCGACGCCTTGCTGAGCAGCTCACACAGATTCAGGTAGCCGCGCCGGTCTTTCACCAGCAGCAGCAAACGGGAAGGCTTGTCGCGGTCGTCGGGATTGGTGATCCAGACGTCGCAGCCGGCAATGGGTTTGACCCCTTTGCCGCGGGCTTCCTTATAGAAACGGACGAGGCCGAACGCGTTGCCGAGATCGGTGAGAGCGAGCGCACCCTGACCGTCTTTGGCAGCCGCCTTGACGATGTCGTCAAGACGCACGATGCCGTCGGCAATCGAGAATTCGGAGTGGACGCGGAGATGAACGAAGCGGGGATCTGACATGGGCGACATTGTAACTCCACCATTCCGGAGTTTTCAGGCCAAAAGCGCGCGTTAGCCGTTCGGCTTAGGGCGCGAATTCGGGAACGGCCTGCGCGGGTGTTCTGCGGGCCGCTGACCGGTTTCGGCGCCTACACGGAAGCGGCGCGGCCCGCTCGCTCGTCACGGACAAGCTGCGGCAAAACCGCAATGCGTCCCTCAGCGGAGCGGGCAAACCGCTGCAAGTTCGCGCGCGCCTTGCGCTATCGCAACCGCCTGGCCATTCGGCAGAGTCGAGCCCAGCCCCGGCTTGAGGGATAATACGAGTTTCCCCATTCGACATGGCCGCGCCGCATGGCATTCAGATGCCGGCGCCTTCATGCGCCCCGTTTTCCACGGCGCCGGCCACTGATTACCGCTGGACACACATGAGCATCGTCAATCTCGCCGCGTATCACTTCGCGACCATCGAAGACACCGCCGCATGGCGCCCGTTCGTCACCGAGCGCTGCAACGCGCTCGGCCTGCGCGGCACGATTCTGCTGGCGCCGGAAGGCATCAACCTGTTCGTCGCCGGCAGCCGCGAAGCCGCGGACGCGTTCATCGACTACATCCGTCACGACGCGCTGTTCGAAGGCAAGTTCGCGAATCTGCAATTCAAGGAAAGCCTCTCGGACAAGCAGCCGTTTCGCCGCATGCTGGTCAAGCTCAAGCGCGAGATCATCACGATGAAAAAACCGGCGATCCGTCCGGAGCTCGGCCGCGCGCCGTTCGTCGACGCGCCCACGCTGAAAAGCTGGCTGGATCGCGGCCACGACGATCAGGGCCGTCCGGTCGTGATGCTCGACACGCGCAACGCGTTCGAAGTCGACGTCGGCACGTTCGACAACGCGCTCGACTACCGCATCACGAAATTCAGCGAGTTTCCTGAAGTGATCGAGCAGAACCGCGCCGATCTCGAGGGCAAAACGGTCGTGTCGTTCTGCACCGGCGGGATTCGCTGCGAGAAGGCGGCGATCCACATGAAGGAAGTCGGCATCGAGAACGTGTATCAGCTGGAAGGCGGCATCCTGAAGTATTTCGAGGAAGTGGGCGGCGCTCACTATCACGGCGACTGCTTCGTGTTCGACTACCGCACCGCGCTGAATCCGCAACTCGGACCCACCGCCACCGTGCAATGCTTCGGCTGCCGCGCCGTGGTGCCGCCCGAGGCGCAGGCGTCGCCAATGTACGTCGCGGGCAAGACCTGCCCGGCATGTCATCCTGACAGCAAGGCGGCGCGCGCCGCATGACGGCTGCGTCGCGCCCCGCGCCATCGTCGCGAGGCGCGACGAATGCCGGCCTTGGACAGCACGTCACGCGGCGGCTCCAACCCTACGATCGTGGAAAGCGCGGCTCATTGTGCTCAGGCTGCGGCGGCGCCTTCAGCGTGCCCATTGATCTCAAACCCGTCCGCGCCATGCGAACTTGCCGCCATTTCCGGCGCACACTGGCAACGCAATACGTCGTTCCGCGCTTTCACCGTAACCACCGATCCGAGCCATGACCTATCGCGGACGCTTCGCACCGTCGCCCACCGGGCCGCTGCATTTCGGCTCGCTGGTCAGCGCGCTCGCGAGTTGGCTGGACGCGCGCGCGCATGGCGGCGCATGGCTCGTTCGCGTCGAGGACATCGATCGCCCACGCACGGTTCCAGGCGCCGCCAGGGACATCCTCGCGACCCTCGAACGCTTCGGCATGCACGCCGACGAGCCGCCGATCTGGCAAAGCACACGCATCGCGCGCTACGAGCAGGCGCTGAAGCAACTCAAAGCCCGCGGCCTGGTTTATCCCTGCGGCTGCACGCGCAAGGAAATCGCCGACTCGTTGTTGCACGCGCACGCGCGCAACACGACGCTCGCCTACCCCGGCACCTGCCGCGACGGTCTGCATGGCAAACCGGCGCGCGCGTGGCGCCTGCGCGTGCCCGACGGCGAGGCCGCCGTGATCACGTTCGAAGATCGCTGGCAGCGCACGCAGACGCAGAACCTCGCTACCGAGGTCGGCGATTTCGTCCTGAAACGCGCGGACGACCAATGGGCCTATCAACTGGCGGTGGTAGTCGACGACGCGGACGCGGGCATCACCCACATCGTGCGAGGCGCGGACCTGATGGATTCAACCGCGCGGCAGATTTATTTACAGCGCTGTCTTGGCGCGCCGACGCCCGAGTATCTGCACGTGCCGGTCGTGACGAACGACCAGGGCGAAAAACTCAGCAAGCAAAACGGGGCGCAGGCGCTGGATGCCGGCAAACCGCTCGAAGCGCTGATCGCGGCGGCTCGCCATCTGGGACTCGACCTGAGCGGCCAGGCCCCTGGGACACTGGAGGGGTTTTATACCGCGGCAACGGCGGCATGGGCAGCACGCATGCGCGTGCGAATGAGCGTAAGCAAGTAAACGCGATGCGGGTTTCGAAGCCGCAGCCGCTCAGGACGACGACTTCCTGGGCATGCCGAAGCCGCCCAGCAACGCAGCCAGCGGCTGCTTCGCAGACGTCTTCTGCGGAGCGGCGGAAGCCGCATCGGCCTCCTCGATCTTGCGAACCGAAGCGGGCGACGGCTCATACGGCTTGAGGAAGAAATCGTCCACAGGCTGCACGCGATGGTGATGCGGCCGATCGAACGAGCCCGACGGAGCGCCCGAACGCCGGCGGCCGCCGCGCTCGTCACGAACCTCGCTGCGCTCACGGCGCGGCGCGCGCTCTTCGTGGTGATGCCGCACCGGCGTATCCACGGTCAGGCGTTGCACTTCCAGCGGCCGCTTGATGAGCTTCTCGATATCGGCAAGCTGCTTGCGCTCGTTCGGGCTGCACAGCGACAACGCGTCGCCGGAAGCGCCGGCCCGGCCGGTACGGCCGATCCGATGCACATAGTCTTCCGCATTGAACGGCAAATCGAAATTGATCACCGCGGGCAGTTCCGCGATGTCGAGACCGCGCGCCGCCACGTCGGTGGCGACCAACGCTTCAATTTCGCCGCGCTTGAACGCGTCCAGCGCCTGCATGCGCTCGTTTTGCGAGCGGTCGCCGTGAATCGCGGTCGCGATCACGCCGTCGCGTTCGAGGCTGCGCGCGAGACGGCTCGCGCCGATCTTGCTGTTGCAGAACACGATCACCTGCTTCAGGCTGCGCTCGCGAATCAATTGAACGACCGCGCCGGTCTTGTCGCCCTCGGGAACCTCGAACACGATTTGCGTGACGTTGGTCGCGGTCGAGTTGCTGCGCGCGACTTCGATCGTCTGCGGATCGCGCAGATAGGTTGCCGCGAGCTTCTTGATCTCGCCCGAGAACGTGGCCGAAAACAGCAGCGTTTGACGTTCTTTCGGCAGCAGGTTCAGGATGCGCTGCAAATCCGGCAGGAAGCCCATGTCGAGCATGCGGTCGGCTTCGTCGAGCACGAGGATCTGCACCTGGCCCAGGTTGGCGGTTTTCTGCTGCACGTGATCGAGCAGACGGCCCGGCGTGGCGATCAGAATTTCCACGCCGCGGCGCAGTTGCTCCGACTGGGGATTCATATCGACCCCGCCGAACACCACGGCGCTGCGCAGCGCGGTGTGCTTCGCGTAGGACTGCACGTTCGCGGCGACCTGGTCGGCCAGTTCGCGGGTCGGCGTGAGGATCAGCGCGCGCACCGGATGGCGGGCGGGCGATGCGCTCGTGCTGGCCTGCGGCAACAGACGCTGGATGATCGGCAGCGAGAAGCTCGCGGTCTTGCCGGTGCCGGTCTGCGCGGCGCCCATTACGTCGCGGCCGGCCAGCACGACGGGAATCGCCTGCGCCTGAATCGGCGTGGGAATGGTGTAGCCCGATTCCTTGACGGCTTTCAGGATGTCGGGCGCGAGGCCGAATTGATCAAAAGTCGCAGTGCTGGGCGTGACGGCTGTGTCGGACATGGTGGCTTTCGCTAAAAATGCGCTTGGCGCGTGCGCGCGGCAGCGGTCGGAACCGCAGAGGGCATCAGGATGAAGGCGGAGCCACGGCGTTCCGCACGGGACCCGTCGATATTGCGGGAAAAGAGCGGCCGGCTCCGGCCGGCGGAAACACCCGCCGGAAAGGCCGGTATTGTAGCACTCCAGCAAAAACACTCATGGCGCATGGGGCGGCTTTCTGCTTACGGGGCAAAAGCCGGCGGACGGCCCAGCCGCCGGTCTGCTCGTACGCGCCTGGCGCGGCGCCCTGCCGGATGGCGGCACCCCTCGCTGGCGAGCGTAGTTCGCGCAGGCGACAGTGGCGTGACAGCCGATTTCGCCGTGCGTGCCGGCATCGCGGTTCACCACGTTTCACGCATCACCATCAGGCGCAGCTCGGTCATATCCTCGATCGCGTAACGCACGCCTTCACGGCCGAGTCCCGAATCCTTCACGCCGCCATAGGGCATGTTGTCGACGCGGAACGACGGCACGTCGTTGATCACCACGCCGCCCACTTCGAGCAGGTCCCACGCGCGATGCGCGTGAGCGAGCGAATCGGTGAACACGCCGGCTTGCAGGCCGAAGTCGCTGTCGTTGACGGTGGCGAGCGCCGAGTCGAAATCGTCGAACCGCTCCAGAATCGCCACCGGCCCGAAAGCTTCCTTGCGATACAGATCGGTGTCGCGCCCAACGCCTTCAAGCAGCGTGGCCTCGAACATCGCACCCTCCACCTTGCCGCCCGCGACGATTGTCGCGCCCGCCAGCACCGCGCTCTCCATCCAGCCGGCGAGGCGTTTGGACTCCGATTCCGAGATCATCGGCCCGACGAAGGTCTTTTCGTCCTTCGGATCACCCATTACCAGCGATTTCGTTTTGGCGATCAGCTTCTCGCGCAGCGCCTCATAAAGTTTCGCGTGCACCAGAATCCGCTGCACGCCGATGCAGCTCTGCCCCGACTGATAGAACGCGCCGAACGCGAGCCGCTCGACCACGTAGTCGAGTTTCCCGCCCTGATCGCCGTCGACGATCGCGGCGGCGTTGCCGCCGAGTTCCAGAATCACCTTCTTCTTGCCGGCCTTTTTCTTCAGTTCCCAACCCACCGCCGGCGAGCCGGTGAACGACAGCAGCTTGAAACGTTCGTCCGTGGTGAACAGATCGGCGCCGTCGCGATGCGCGGGCAAAATCGAGAACGCGCCTTTCGGCAAGTCGGTTTCCGCCAGAATCTCGCCCATGATCAGCGCACCGACCGGCGTGCGGCTCGCCGGCTTCAGCACGAACGGCACGCCCGCGGCGATCGCCGGCGCGACCTTGTGCGCGGTCAGATTCAACGGAAAATTGAACGGCGAAATGAACGAGCACGGACCGATCGGCACGCGCTTCACGTAACCGTGATAGCCCTTTGCGCGCGGCGAAATCTGCAGATTGACGATTTCCCCGTCGATGCGCACCGCCTCCTCGGCGGCCACCTTGAACGTGTCGATCAGGCGCGTGACTTCGCCCTTCGAGTCGTTGATCGGCTTGCCGGCTTCGATGCACAGCGCGAGCGCCAGTTCGTCGTAGCGCTCGCGAAACCGCTTCACGCAATGTTCGAGCACCGCCTGGCGCTTGAACGGCGCAAAGGCGCGCAGCGCGGGCATGGCGTCGACGGCGTGGCCGATCGCCTTGTCGATCGCGGCGGCGTCGGCCATCGCCACGCGGGTCGCCACTTCGCCGCTGAATTTATCGGTGACGTCGAGATCGGTGTTCGCGGCAACCGCTTCGTTGGCGAGGTAGTAGGGGTAAGTTTTCTGCAACATGACGCGTTCTCCTTTGCGGCATCCGGCTAACAGGAGCAACGAAGCCAAACGTTCATGCCCTGCCGCCATTCAGCCGCGCTCAATTCACGCTCGTTTCACACCCGATGCGAAACCGGCCAGCGGTTCGCCCAACCGCTCACAGTTGCGCGGAGAGCCGCTTGATCTCGCGATTCAACACGCGCTCGTTGTCGGAATAGTCGATCGGCAGGTCGATCACA
This sequence comes from Paraburkholderia terricola, assembly GCF_003330825.1. NCBI lineage: Bacteria > Pseudomonadati > Pseudomonadota > Betaproteobacteria > Burkholderiales > Burkholderiaceae > Paraburkholderia > Paraburkholderia terricola. The sequence goes on along the minus strand of NZ_CP024941.1, from coordinate 1,079,932 downwards.
TGCACGCCGGGCGTCGCGAAACATTCGCGCAGCAGGGGCGCGAACTCCGCCGCCGATTCGATCCGATGCCCCTGCGCGCCATAGCTCTGGGCATACGCGACGAAATCCGGGTTGCGCAGCGTCATGCCGTAGTCGGGGAAATTCATGTTCTCCTGCTTCCAGCGGATCATGCCGAACGCGTCGTCGCGCAAGATCAGGATCACCAGATCGAGCTTCAGACGCACCGCCGTTTCCAGTTCCTGCGAGTTCATCATGAAGCCGCCGTCGCCGCACACGGCCATCACCTTGCGGTCGGGATGCACGATCTTGGTCGCTATCGCGGAAGGCAAGCCCGCGCCCATCGAGGCCAGCGCGTTGTCGAGCAGCAGCGAATTCGGTTCGTGCGCGCGGTAGTAGCGCGCGAACCAGATCTTGTACATGCCGTTGTCCAGACACACGATGCCGTCCACGGGCGTGGTCTCGTAGACGTCGTTGACGATCCGCACCGGGTACATCGGGAAGCGGTCGTCGTGCTGGCCTTTCACGAGATGCTCCTCGAAGTGCTGCTTGATCTCCTTGAAGCGCGTGAAGTCCCAATGCTCCTTGCGCGCCTTGAGGCTTTCCTTCAACTGCCACACCGCGTTGGCGATGTCGCCGACCACCTCGATCTGCGGGAAGTACACGGTATCGACCTCCGCGCCGAGGAAGTTCACGTGAATCACCGTCTTCTCGCCCGCCTCGCCGCTGCGCATGAAGAACGGCGGCTTCTCGATCACGTCGTGGCCGACGTTGATGATGCAGTCCGCGTGCTCGATGGCGCGGTGCACGAAGTCGCCGTCCGAGAGCGTGGCGTTGCCGAGCCACATCGGGTGCGATTCGTCGATCACGCCCTTGCCCATCTGCGTCGTGAAAAACGGAATGCCGATCTGGTCGACCAATTCGCGCAGCATCCTGGTCGTGGTCTTGCGGTTGCCGCCCGCGCCGATCATCAGCAACGGATGCTTCGCGTTCGTGATCGCCTCGACCGCGTGCGCCACCGCCTTTTCCTCGGCCACCGGACGGCGGCTGTAGCTCTTCGGGATCGGCTTGCCGTCGCCCTCTTCGTGCGCGACGTCCTCGGGCAATTCGAGGTGCGTGGCGCCGGGCCGTTCTTCTTCCGCCTGACGAACCGCCTCGCGCACCGCCGCCGGAATATTGCCGATCGACACGATCTGCCGCGTGTACTTGGTGAGCGGCTCCATCATCCGCACCACGTCGACGATCTGGAAATGCCCCTGCTTGCTCGATTTGATCGGCTTTTGCCCGGTGACCATCAGCATCGGCATGCCGCCCAGTTGCGCGTAGGCGGCGGCGGTCACGAAGTTGGTCGCGCCGGGGCCGAGCGTGGCGAGACACACGCCGGTGCGGCCGGTGAGACGCCCGTAAGTGGCGGCCATGAAGCCGGCCGCCTGCTCGTGGCGCGTGAGGATCAGACGGATTTTCGAGCGGCGCAGCGATTCGAGCAGATCGAGATTTTCCTCGCCGGGAATGCCGAACACATACTCGACGCCTTCAGCTTCCAGCGATTTGACGAACAGGTCGGATGCTTTCATGGAGGGTCTCGTTTGATGAAACGGAGGCGGGCCGTCAGCCCGGCCGCCAAGGGACGTGAAGCAGAGGCGCAAGGAGCGCGCGGGAACACGACGACGCTCACGCGGGCGGCGCGCGGCATGGCACGACGCAACGGCTAACGCCATGCCGGACAGCTTACTACTCGATGGGAAATGATGTGCGCCGACTGGCAGCGCCGCAAGGCAGGGGCAGGCAAGGCGGGCGGCGGTGCGGTTCGAGCGCGGCCGCCGCATCGGGTCAGCGATTGATGGTGATGCAGTCGGAGATCATGGGCGGCGCGTTCTCGCCGTCCATCGCGTCGTACAGGTCCGCGCGCGGACCCTTGGTCCACCAGGTGTAGCTGCCGGCCTGATACTTCGCGCCGGAAGCCGATAACGTGTTGACGAAAAGCAGTTGCTGGCCCTTCACGGGGACCAGCGCGAAACTCTGGCCGTTCGCCGTGTTCCAGTATGTGACTTGCAGAATCTTGCCGGTGGCGCAGGTGTATTTATGCGTCTGACGGTTCTTGGTCCGAGTCTCGGCGAGAGCCAACGGCGCCGCCCATGCATTGCCGCACAGCGCCGCGAGAACCGCTGCCGTGCTTACCGCAACCAGCCATTTCTTCATTGGGTACCTCGATTGGTTTTTTGCTTATCGTGCCAGGCGGCATGCCGTCTGTCGCGGCGCGAGGCGCGGGCCTGACGATTGCCAATGAACCGCTTATGGATCAATCACCTCGGCGCACGCGTCGGTCGGCACCGCGGCGACATGCCCGACGAGCGGCACGATCTTCAAGCCGGCCGATGCGACGCGGCACGGCGCAGCCGCGAGACCGCACCCCGTCATGCCGAAGGACAACGCGACCAGCACGCCGAATGCGCCGATCCGGCCGACGCTGCCGCGTTGCGCGTCGTTACCGGGACTGCGGGGAATGCGGGGAATGCGGGGAATGCGGGATTCCGGGGTCATACTTGCCTCTGCTCCATGAACTGCGCTGGGCTGCAATGATTCAGGTTGCGCGGCGAGCCGGCCATGACGGCATGCCTGCCGCGGCCTACTTCGCCGACACCGGCCGCACCGCCGCCGCGGCCTGCTTCGCGCGCGAGCGCGCTTCGTCCGTGTTCTCGCCGGTGGCGAGCGCCACGCCCATGCGGCGCTTGACGAAGCTCTCCGGCTTGCCGAAGAGCCGCAGATCGGCGTTCGGCACGGCCAACGCCGCGCCGACGCCTTCGAACGCGATGCCCGCTTCGTCGAGACCGCCGTAAATCACCGCCGACGCACCCGGCGCCCGCAGCGACGTATCCACCGGCAAACCGAGGATCGCGCGCGCGTGCAGCTCGAACTCCGAGAAGCGCTGCGAGCACAGCGTGACGAGCCCCGTGTCGTGCGGACGCGGGCTCACTTCCGAGAACCATACGTCGTCGCCGCGCACGAAAAGTTCCACGCCGAACAGGCCCCGCCCGCCCAACGCGGCCGTCACCTCGTGCGCCACTTCGCGCGAACGTTCGAGCGCGAGCGCGCTCATCGGCTGCGGCTGCCACGATTCGACGTAATCGCCCGCGACCTGCACGTGGCCGATCGGGTCGCAGAAATACGTGCTGACTTCGCCGCTCGCCGGATCGATCGCGCGCACAGTGAGTTGCGTGATTTCATAGTCGAAGTCGATGAAGCCCTCGACGATCACGCGGCCATGATTCACGCGGCCGCCCGCCAGCGCGTATTGCCATGCGGGTTCGACGTCGGCGTCGCTTCTCAGCACCGACTGCCCCTTGCCCGACGACGACATCACCGGCTTTACCACGCACGGATAGCCGACCTTGGCGATGCCCGCGCGCAGTTCGTCGAGCGAATCGGCGAATGCGTAGGGCGAGGTCGGCAGGCCGAGTTCCTCGGCCGCGAGACGGCGGATGCCTTCGCGGTTCATCGTGAGCTGCGTGGCGCGCGCGGTCGGGATCACTTCGGCGAGACCGTCGGCTTCGATCGCGGCGAGCGCGTCGGTGGCGATCGCCTCGATCTCGGGGACGATCAGGTGCGGGCGCTCCTGCTCGACCAGCGCGCGCAGCGCGGCGCGGTCGGTCATGTCGATCACGTGCGAGCGGTGCGCGACCTGGTGACCCGGCGCATTCGGATAACGGTCGACGGCGATCACCTCGACGCCCAGCCGTTGCAGCGCGATGATCACTTCCTTGCCGAGCTCGCCGGCGCCGAGCAGCATCACGCGCGTGGCGGAACCAGAAAGGGGCGTGCCGATCCGTTGGCCGATCTGCATGGGGTCTCCAGATAAAAAGTCGGATGAGGGTGGGAATGGGGAGACCACGATGTTAACATGCGCACCCCGATGCACACCCCCATGCGCGACCCCGCCCCGAACGCCCGAACACACGCGGCTCGCCCGCGCGTTCGTTCGCGCAGGGGTCGAGCAAACGCATCGGATGCGCTCGATCAGCATTGCGCACGCCGGCGCGCTCGCGCGCGGCGAGCCGAGTGCGTTACCCTTACGCCTTCGCCAGTTTGAAGAGGAACGACGCCATGCTCCAAAGCTCCTCCGCGCGACGTGCCGCGCGCTTCGCGCCGTATGCGCGCACCGCCATCGCCGCGTTGAGCGTCGCCGCGCTATTGAGCGCCTGTGCGATCCCGAAACACCCCGACTCGGAAGCGCCGGCGCCCGATCCGTTCAACCCCGCCGCCACGCAGCTACTCGACGACACGAGCTGGGTGCTCGCCGGCTGGAAACAGGCCGACGGCACGGCGCGCGCGGTGCCGTCCGCGGATCGGGGCGGGCCGATCACGCTCACGCTCTCGACCGCCACCGGTCAGCGCCACGTCAGCGGCTTTTCCGGCTGCAACCGCTACATGGGCTCGTATGCGCTGAAGGACGGCAAGCTGAGCTTCGGCACGCTGGGCGGCACGCGCATGGCATGCGCGACGCCGGGCGGCCAGATCGAAAGCGCGTATCTGAACGCGCTCACGCACATCGAGCGCACTGGCGTGCAAATGCGCGCGCCGCAGCAGATGCAACTCGTGCTCGACAACGGCGACACGCTGACGTTCGAGCGCGCCGCCAAATGACCGGCCGCGCGCGAAGCGCGGTGGTCCGGCAGATGACTGCCAGGGTGGCTCGATGGTCAAACTGTTAAGCGGATGGGACCGCGCCGGCAAGACTGCAATCGCAGCGGTCCGCCAAAGTCGCGCGGGCTGCCGCGGCAGCCGTTGTTATTCACCGACGGCGGGCCGCGCGGCGGCCCGCTTTTCCACTGGACGCAAACATAGTTGCGTCTGCCTTCGAAGCATCGTGCTTCGCCGGTTTAAACTCGACGGATTGCGTTTTCGCGCGTCCGTCATTCGTTGATGTCTAGCATGCACACGGTAGTTTTCGGCTGGTTCGGCGGGTCGGCCGTCTGGTTCATTCCTCTTTTGTGGCGGCTCGTGAAGTCGATGCTGCCGGGCGGCGCGGGTTTGCGCGGCCCCGGCACGATCCGCCTGTGGCTCGGCTTCGTCTGCGTGATGGTGGCGAGCTGCACGCTGGAGGCCTCGCTGATCGCCGCGACCGGCATGAATGGCTTCGGCCATGCGCTGGCGGCGGGCATCGGCCGTCTGCTCGGGCAGATCGGCACGCCGCTCGCGGCGCTTGCGCTGCTCGCGATCAGCCTGCCCTGGCTGATCGATTTCCGCTGGCGCGACGTGGCGGTGTGGGCCGACGGCGCATTCGGCCTCGGCCTGTCGCGCGGCCTCGCCAAACGCGACGAGGAGGCGCGCCGGCATCGCAGCGTCGTCGACGATGGTTTGCCGTCGCATGCCTCGCCGACCACCAACACGATGGCGCCCAAAAGCAATGGACGTTATGCGCGCCCGACGGTGTGGCGGCCGCCGGCGAGCGGACGCGGCGCGGGGCCTGGCTCGGCTGGCGCGATCGCATCGCCCGGCTCGGCGGCGGGCAAGGATGCGGCGACGCGTGGCGCCGGCGCGAATTGGCGCGCTGGTGCGAGCACGAGCACGCGCGCAGGTAGACAAGCCGAGCCGGTCTTGCGCACGGGCACCGCCACGCCGCCGCGGCATGTGCCGGCGCAGGCGCAGGCGCAACCGCTGAACGCGGACAAGGCTGCATGGATGCCGACGGAACCTGTCGCGCCGGCTGGCTGGTTGCGCGAGCAGACGTCGCGCGCGGTCGGGGCTGCGGTGGGGGGAGTTGGGTCGGTTGGCCCAACTAGCTCACTTGGCGTCAATGGGTCGGCTGGCTCGCTTAGCTCGGCTGGCTCGGCTGGCTCGGCTGGCTCGGCTGGCTCGGCTGGCTCGGCTGGCTCGGCGGCTCGCGACAGCGCATCACAGCCTGGCCGCCGCCTGGCCGACGAGCAACGGCCAGCGGGATCGCCGGGTGCGGGCACGGGACTAGCCGGTGTGGCAGCGGGCTTGGCGGGTTCATCAGTCACTGCCGCCGCGCAGGCTAAGACGGCGCAGGCGGCAACGGGCACGGCTGCGAACCTGGCCGGGAATTCGATCGCCCATTCCGCGACCCGCGTTGGCCATCAGTCGGCGACGCAGGGCGCCACAAGCGCCGACGTTCCAACAAACCGCTCGACTATCTCCAGGCAACCGTTCCCGCCTGGCGCGCGCGCAAACGACAGCGCGTCGACGCCGGCCACGCATCGCCCGGCCTCGACGGCGCCCAGCTACACGCGGCCGATGCCGACAGCGCAGAAGGTCACGCCGCCCGCCAGCGTCCAGGAAACGCTGCGCAGCATCGCGGAAAACGCCGCGCGCTGGACGGACATCGCCGGCGTGAGCCTCGCGCGCAGCAGCGGTGCCGACAGCGCGAAGGCTGCGACGGCTTCGGCGAACGCCGTGCCGTCTATTGAAGAAGCCGGGCAATCGAGCGTGGGCTCGCCGCTTGACGGTGAGGTCGCCACAAGTCCGGCATCGGCGCCCGGCGCGCACGCAACTTCGCTGAACCTGGCCGACGACACCGCCGCGGACTATCTGTCGATGCCAGAGCCGGCCGCCACGCCGCGAACGGAAGCCGGGGCCGAGGCGTCGTCCGCGACGAGCCACGAGCCGGTCGTGCAATGGCCGATCGAAGCGCCGGCGATTCGACCGCCGCTGTCGAGCGAACCCATCGCCGCGCACGCACCGGCGCAAACATCGCAGCACGCGGCGCGAACCAGCACGCCTACGCCGTTCCAGGTCTTCGCAGCGCAGTCGCACGCGAGCGGCGCGTCAACCGACGCCGCAACATTCGAGAACGACTCGACGCCAGTTGCCGCTACCGCCGACAGCCATTCGAATCCGCACGCCGAACCGGCGCAGCCCGTCGACCAACCGGCAAACCCTTCGCAAGTCACAGCGCCGAAGCTTGCTGCCGCCGCCACGGCGACGGCGGATGAAGAGAACCTCAGCGAATTGCACAGGGAAGGCGCGCGGCGATTCGATGCGCCGGCTGTGCCTTTGGACGCCTCAACACCGCAAGTCGCAGTCGACGCGACACGGCCGTTCGGTCCATCCTCAGCCCTTTCGCAGACTTCGACGCCAGATGCTCTCGCCGCCGACGATTCGGCAGGAACCGCCACGGCCGGGACGCAACCAGCCGACTCTCCTGCCCTCCCCGATGGAGCAGCCCGCAACGGAGCGATTCTTGCCGCCGCGCGCCAGCCGGAGAGCGTCGCGTCGCAGCCGTCGAACGTGGTTCGCTTTCCCGGCTTCGCTGTTCGGGCGGAGCCATCGGCGTCCGCGACAATGGAAGACGAACCCGCCGTTGAGCCGGTTGACGCGCTGGCCGCTTCGGCAATTCCGGCTGTCGCGGCGGCGCCGGCAGCATTGGCCGCTTCGAGTGCATTTAGCGTGCTTGAAACGCCTGCCCAGCATGAAGCACCAGTAACCCCGACCCCGCCATCACGAGCCCACCTCGCAGCCGAGCCCTCCACGGAAACGGCCGAACCCGCGGAACCCGCCGAGGTCACCATCCCGCGCGTTCCACTGCGCGGCCACGTCCCGGCCAACGGCTTCGAATTCCGCGCGCCCTCGGCGTCGATGGTCGAGTTGCCGACGCTCGATCTGCTCGCGCGCGCGGACACCGACGTCGAACCCGTCTCCGAGGAAAAGCTCATCGAAACCGGCCTGCTGATCGAGCAGCGGCTACAGGAATTCAAGGTGCCGGTCACCGTGGTCGGCCATTCGGCCGGTCCGGTCATCACGCGCTTCGAGGTCGAACCGGCGCTCGGCGTGCGCGGCAGCCAGATCGTCGGGCTCATGAAGGACCTGTCGCGCGGCCTCGGCCTCACCTCGATCCGCGTGGTCGAGACGATTCCCGGCAAGACCTGCATGGGCCTCGAACTGCCGAACGCCAAGCGTCAAACGATCCGCCTGTCGGAAATTCTCGAAGCCAGCGTCTATCAGAACTCGCATTCGCAGTTGACGCTGGCGATGGGCAAGGACATCACCGGCCATCCGGTGGTCGCCGATCTGGCGAAGGCGCCGCACATGCTCGTCGCGGGCACCACGGGTTCGGGCAAGTCGGTGGCGATCAACGCGATGATCTGCTCGCTGCTCTACAAGGCGACGCCCGAGGAAGTGCGCCTCATCATGATCGATCCGAAGATGCTCGAACTCTCGGTGTATGAAGGCATTCCGCATCTGCTCGCGCCGGTCGTCACTGATATGAAGCTCGCGGCCAACGCGCTGAACTGGTGTGTCGGCGAAATGGAAAAGCGCTACCGGTTGATGTCGGCGGTCGGCGTGCGCAATCTGCCCGGTTTCAATCAGAAAATCCGCGATACGGAAGCGAAAGGCAAGAAGCTGGGCAACCCGTTCTCGCTGACGCCGGAAGCGCCCGAGCCGCTCGCGCCGCTGCCGCTCATCGTGGTGGTGATCGACGAACTGGCCGACCTGATGATGGTCGCCGGCAAGAAGATCGAAGAGCTGATCGCGCGGCTCGCGCAGAAGGCGCGCGCCGCCGGCATCCACCTGATTCTGGCGACGCAGCGGCCCTCGGTGGATGTGATCACCGGGCTCATCAAGGCGAACATTCCGACGCGCGTGGCGTTCCAGGTGTCGTCGAAGATCGACTCGCGCACGATTCTCGATCAGATGGGCGCCGAATCGCTGCTCGGCCAGGGCGACATGCTGTTCCTGCCGCCGGGCACCGGCTACCCGCAGCGCGTGCATGGCGCGTTCGTCGCCGACGAGGAAGTGCATCGGATCGTCGAGTATCTGAAGCAGTTCGGCGAGCCGCAATACGAGGAAGGCATTCTCGACGGCCCGGCCACCGAAGGCGGCGCGGCGCAGGACCTGTTCGGCGATTCGCCGGATGCGGAAGCCGATCCGCTCTACGACGAAGCCGTCGCTTTCGTGGTGCGCACGCGGCGCGCGTCGATCTCGTCGGTGCAGCGGCAGTTGCGCATCGGCTATAACCGAGCGGCGCGCCTCGTCGAGCAGATGGAAACCGCGGGGCTGGTGTCGGCGATGGGTATCAATGGCAGCCGCGAGGTGCTCGCGCCGGGGCCGGCGGAATGATCCCGCGAGGCGGGCGATCGTGACCGGCAACGGTTAGCCGTCACCTTCGCCGCTAGAACAACGGGCCGCTCGCAAAGCGACCCGTTGTTCATTCGACGCGTGTTCCAGACACACGCGTCATCAACACTCACGACGGCGAAACCAGCTTGAAGTCCACCGGCGAGCCGACGTCGAAGCGCTTCGGATTCGCTTCGAGCAAACCGCTCTGCTGATCGCGCTTGAACACGTACACGGTGTCGCTGTTCTGATTGCCGACAATCAGCCACTTGCCGGTCGGGTCGATCGCGAACTCGCGCGGCGACTTGCCGAGACTCGATTGATGTCCGACCTTCTTCAGATGACCGTTGGCGGGATCGACCGAGAAGATCACGATCTCGTTCGCATCGCCGCGATTCGTGGCGTACAGAAAGCGCCCGTCCGGCGAGAGGTGGATCGCCGCGGCGCCCATCGCGCCCTTGAAGCCCGGCTCGGTCAGCGAAAGCGTCTGCACTTGCGTGAGCTTGCCGTCGTCATGATTGAAGACGCTGACCGTGGCGTTCAGTTCGCTCGTCAGATACGCCTGCTTGCCGTCCGCGCCGAACACGAGGTGACGCGGACCCGTGCCCGCCTTCGCCTGGGTGTAGCGCCAGTCGGTCGGGCCGAGCAGGCCGCGGCTGCCGTCGGGCGTGTAGCGGTACGAGTAGAGCTTGTCCGCGCCCAGGTCCTGAGCAAGCAGATAGCGGCCGTCCGGCGAGAACACGGTGGAGTGCACATGCGAGTTGTCCTGGCGTCCCTTCACCGGACCGCTGCCCTCGTGGTGCACCGTGAGCACCGACGCGCCAACCTGGCCGTCGGCCTGTACAGGGAACACCGCGAAACTGCCGCCGGGGTCGGCCGCTACCGAGTAGTTCGCGCTCAGCAGGTACTTGCCGTCCGGCGACAGGCTCAGATAACACGGGTCGTTGCCGTCCGCCGAGACCTTGTTGAGGAACGTGAGCTGACCGCTCGCGGCGTCGAAGCGAAACGCGCTGATGCCGCCGCGCTGCGTGGCGGGGCCGTTGTCGCCGGGCAATTCGTTGACCGCGTAGACGAAGCGGCGATCGCGGCTCACCACCAGGTAAGAGGGGTTGACCGTCTGCGCGACCGACACGCGGGTCGCCTCGCCCGTCTTCGTGTCGAAGCGGTAGACGTACAAGCCTTCGCTCTTGCCGCCGGTATAGGTGCCTATCAGCATGTTGTAGACGCCGTCCGCGGGAGCCGCGCCGGACTCTTGTGCAAACGCATGCGAAGCGGCGATCGAGACCATGAGCACGAAACCTTTTATGATCGAGCGGGCGGACAGGCGAGGCGCGGATTCAGCAGCACGAGGCGGACGGGGACCGGCGACGGCGGGCGCCGCGGCCCGGTGACGACGAAGCATATGAGACCTCCTCAACATGGGTTATTCGGTTGTAATGGTGTCCATGGCCTGCCGCGCGTACAGTCGAGCGTTGTTTTTATCGAGGCAAGTATAAAAGCGTTGCGCCGGATCATGCAGCGAATCCGGCTATCGCCAGGCGGCTGCGCGGTACTTGGTTGCATGTGCAGCAATTGTCCCGCCTCGCGGGGTGTTTTTTCCAATCGCCTTTCACGCGTTCACACCAGGGAGTCTTCATGAACGTCACACTCAGCCTCGGCCCGCTCGTTTCGCTGATCGCCGGTATTTTGATTCTCGTCATGCCGCGGCTCTTGAACTACATCGTCGCGCTTTATCTGATCATCATCGGGATCATTGGAATCTTCGGCGTGGGGGCGTCGCACTTCTGAGCGGCGGCGGACGGTCACCGCGTTCAGTTGTTCAAGGCAACGCGGCAAGAGGCGCTAAACCGGGCGGCGGCGCCGGCCGGTTTAGCGTCCGAGTGGCATGGCTGAGCACGCAAGCGCACGCGCACGCGCGGCGGCGAGGCTTGGCGCGAGTTGGTGAAAGCGGACGAGAACGGCAAAGCTGAAGAGGAAACCGGGCAACAAGGCGAGGCGGCGTGGCGGCGGGTGCGGCCGGTCCGGCGCGTCTCGCCCGCCGCGAGCGTGCGCTGAGCGCCGCCCGCTCATCGGGTGAGCCAGCACGGGTTCAGCCCGATCTCAACCGATACTTAGCCGTTGCACAGTTGTTCGAGCCGCAAGCGACCCTGCAACGACAGCGCGCCGACGGCATAATGACCGTCACCTTCCTGATAGCGCCGGAAGCACGCCCGCTCGGTCAGAAAGGCGGCGGCGGTCAGCATGCCGTTGCGGCTCAAACCGAGACGGCTGGGATCGAGCGGCAACATGGAATCGTCGGCAAGTTCGCTGGCGGCCGAGAGAATTGTGATGCAATCGGATTTCGACGGATTCAGCATAGCTTTGGTCCCCGGAAACAGTGTTGCACGCTCCATGAGCCAGGACGACGAGCGCTTTGACAAGCTCCCGCGCACCGGTTTGAAATCAGATTGTAGGCAGGGATTTGACAGTTTACCAAGCCGCGTTTTGCCGCATTGCGTGCTGAACCCAACGCGCATGACGCGGGTCCGACACCACAATGACTGACAACGAACCCAAGCGCCGCGCCCATCGCGCGCGCATTACGGACACGCCCTCCATGCCCGCACCCATCGAAGACTATGCGCTCATCGGCGACGGCCATACCGCCGCGCTCGTCTCCCGCGAAGGTTCCGTCGACTGGCTCTGCTGGCCGCGCTTCGATTCGGGCGCCTGCTTCGCCGCCCTGCTCGGCACGCCCGACAACGGCCGCTGGCAGATCTGCCCCGCTTCCGACACGCCGTTCACGGTCACGCGCCGCTATCGCGGCGAGACCCTGGTTCTCGAGACGGATTTCGAAACGCCCGAGGGCGCGGTCACGCTGATCGACTTCATGCCGCCCGGCAACGGCTGGTCGGAAATGGTGCGCATCGTGGTCGGCAAACGCGGCACGGTCCGTATGAAGATGGAACTGGTGCTGCGCTTCGACTACGGCTTTTCGATTCCGTGGGTCGACCGCCTGAAATGCGACAACGGCATCAAGGCGATCGTCGGTCCCGATACCGCCGTGCTGCGCACGTCGGCGGACCTGCGCGGCGAGAACATGAAAACGCTCGCCGAATTCACGGTGAGCGAAGGCGAGCGCGTGCCGTTTTCGCTGGCCTATGCGGCGTCGCATCTGCGGATTCCGCCGGCCCGCGATCCGCATTCGTCGCTCGCGCGCACCGAGAATCACTGGCTCGAATGGTCGGCGCGCTGCACCATCGAAGGCCGATGGGCCGAGCCGATCCGCCGTTCGCTGATCACGCTGAAGGCGTTGGCATACGAGCCGACCGGCGGCATCGTCGCGGCGCCCACGACCTCGCTGCCGGAACAGCTCGGCGGCACGCGCAACTGGGACTACCGCTATTGCTGGCTGCGCGACGCGACCATCACGCTGCTCGCCATGATGCGCGGCGGCTATTACGACGAAGCACGCGCGTGGCGCAGCTGGCTCGGCCGCGTGATGGCGGGCGCGCCGGACCAGTTGCAGATCATGTACGGGCTCGCCGGCGAACGGCGCCTGCCCGAGTTCGAGATCGACTGGCTCCCCGGCTATCAGGGTGCGAAGCCGGTGCGGATCGGCAACAACGCGGTCGGCCAGCGCCAGCTCGACGTCTACGGCGAAGTGATGAACGCGCTGCACCTGGCGCGCGTTGGCGGCCTGCAGGCGGACGACACCGCGTGGAACGTGCAGCGCGCGTTGCTGCGCCACCTGGAGACCATCTGGGAAGAGCCGGACGAGGGTATCTGGGAAACGCGCGGCGGCCGTCAGCATTTCACTTTCTCGAAGGTGATGGCGTGGGTCGCTTTCGACCGCGCGATCCAGTCGGCTGAAATGTTCAAGCTCGACGGCCCGCTCGACGAATGGCGCGCCACCCGCGCCAAAATCCACGCGCAAGTTTGCGAAAAGGCGTGGAATCCCGCGCTCAACGCGTTTTCCCAGTACTACGGCAGCGATCAGCTCGATGCGAGCGTGCTGCTGCTGCCGCTGCTCGGCTTCCTGCCGCCGCACGACCCGCGCGTCAAGGGGACGGTGGCGGCGATCGAGCGGGACCTGATGCGCGACGGCTTCGTGATGCGCTACCGCACCACCGAATACGACGACGGCCTGCCGCCCGGCGAAGGCACGTTTCTCGCTTGCTCGTTCTGGATGGTGGACAATCTCGCGTTGCAAGGCCGCATGACTGAAGCGGTCGCGATGTACGAAAGACTGCTCGGGCTGTGCAACGACGTCGGCTTGCTGGCGGAAGAGTATGATCCGATCGCTGGGCGGCTGGTGGGCAACTTCCCGCAGGCGTTTTCCCACGTGGCGCTGGTGCATACCGGCCTGAACCTGACGAAGCACGAACAGGAGATGGCGCGGGCCACCGGGCAACCGTCCCATAACGGCACAGGTGGGGAGCAGCTTAAGGCTGCGGCAAGCCCCGATAGCGGCGCGGCAACATCGCCAGTAGCATGATTTAATGGCAATTTGCGGGTCGCCGCACGTAAATTGCTGCTTTGCACAAGCACGCTTTGTTCGATATGATCAAACAGACTGTCGGCCAAAAAACAAAGTGCCTTCAACCTAATGGCCCGCTGCAACGCCACACGCGTGTTTGCGAAGCCCCCATGCGAACCGCTTAGAAACCGGAGCACCCATGCTCTACCAATTTCACGAATTCCAGCGGGCGATGTTGAGCCCCCTTACCGCCTGGGCTCAGGCTGCGTCGAAATCGTTCGCGAATCCGGCCAGTCCATTGGCCTATGTGCCTGGCGCCACGCGCCTCTCGGCCGGTTACGAACTGCTCTACCGGCTCGGCAAGGACTACGAGAAGCCCGAGTTCAACCTCCATCAGATCGTCAAGGACGGGCATAACATCCCGATCATCGAACAGACGATCATCGAGAAGCCGTTTTGCCGGCTGATGCGCTTCAAGCGTTTCGCGGACGACAGCGACGCCGTCACCCAGTTGAAGGACGAGCCGGTCGTGCTGGTCTGCGCGCCACTGTCGGGGCACCACGCCACGTTGCTGCGCGACACCGTGCGCACGTTGCTGCAAGACCACAAGGTCTACCTGACCGACTGGATCGACGCCCGCATGGTGCCGCTCGAAGCCGGCGAGTTTCATCTGGACGACTACGTCGCCTATATTCAGGAGTTCATCCGCCACATCGGCGCGAAGAACCTGCACGTCATCTCGGTGTGTCAGCCTACCGTGCCGGTGCTCGCCGCCATTTCGCTGCTCGCGAGCCGCGGTGAGGACACGCCGCGCACCATGACGATGATGGGTGGCCCGATCGACGCGCGCAAGAGTCCGACCTCGGTCAACTCGCTCGCCACCCAGCACTCGTATGAATGGTTCGAGAACAACGTGATCTTCACGGTGCCGCCGAACTATCCGGGCGTGGGGCGCAAGGTCTACCCAGGCTTCCTGCAGCACACCGGCTTCGTCGCGATGAATCCGGAACGTCACGCGGCCTCGCATTGGGACTTCTATCAGAGCCTCTTGCGCGGCGACGAGGACGACGCGGAAGCGCATCGCCGCTTCTACGACGAATACAACGCCGTGCTCGACATGGACGCGAACTATTACCTCGACACGATCCGCGTGGTGTTCCAGGAGTTCCGTCTTGCCGAGGGCACGTGGGACGTGGCCGGGCAACGGGTGCGCCCGCAAGACATTACCAGGACCGCGCTCTTCACGATCGAAGGCGAGCTGGACGATATTTCCGGCGACGGTCAAACCTATGCCGCGCACCATCTGTGCACCGGCATTCCGGAGAAGAACAAGCAGCACTTCACCGCGGAAAAGTGCGGACACTACGGCATTTTCTCGGGCCGCCGCTGGCGCACCATCATCTATCCGCAGTTGCGCGACTTCATTCTCGAGCACAACAAGGCGCCGAACGTAGCGAAGGAAAAAGTCGAAGCCTGAGCACCGCAGGCATGATGCAGAACAACGGCCCCTCTCACGGGGCCGTTGTTGTTTCTGACGCTGGGGCTGGGCTCGACAGCTTGGTCCCTGACGTTCTTGCGCGGTCCGCGGGTAACCGGCGGCCTATTTCCGCAACAGATACGCGAGCAGCAACTCGGTGTTCATCTGCACGACTTCGCTGCGTTCGCTCGCGCTGCTGAAATCGCGGCCGAGCGTTGCCTCGAGCGTGAAGCGGTTCGACACGATGTAGTAGCCCATGCCCGAGAGCGTCACGTAAAAGCGCAGCGGGTCGACGTTGCTGCGAAACAGCCCCGCGCGCTGGCCCCGTTCCAGAATCGCGCCGAGCGTGGCGACGATCGGCGAGATCATTTCGCGGATGCGCGTGGACTTCTGCATATACCGCGCCTCATGCAAATTCTCGTTGTTCACGAGACGCAGCAACTCGGGATGGTCACGGTAGTAATCCCAAACGAAATGCGCGAGACGCGTGATGGCCTCGACCGGCGCCACGCCGTTCAGTTCGAGCGTTCGTTCGGCTTCATTGAGCGCGCTGAACGCGTGCTCCAGTACCGCGGTGAATAGCTGCTCCTTGCTACCGAAGTAGTAGTACAGCATGCGTTCATTCGTTTCCGCCCGGCGGGCGATCTGATCGACGCGTGCGCCGAACAACCCACCATTTGCAAACTCTTCGGCCGCCGCAAGCAGAATGCGGCGCCGCGTGCCTTCAGGATCTCTTTTGATTTTCGGCTGATTCATGGTGGCATCGTCTTCGTGAGCCGCGTTATCCGGATCGCGCCGCCGGCCTCTCTCGGGCCTTGCACCGACAGCGTTGAACGGGCGCGCCATGGTTGGGGGTCACCCTCGTGCGGTCTTTCGAAAAAGCGCTTCGATTATGGCACATCGATTGCGGATGGCAATTGGGGAAATCGGCGATAATGTGCTATTTAGTTCAAGCTGTGCGGCCGCAAGGCAAGCCCCAACGTCGTGACCGTGACAGAGATCAAAACACTCGCAGATCGCATCGAAGATCTGCTGCCCCAAACGCAATGCACGAAGTGCGGCTACCCCGCGTGCCGTCCTTATGCCGAAGCCGTTGCGAGCGGCGAGGCCAATTACAACCAGTGTCCTCCCGGCGGCGCCGAGGGCGTCGCGCGCCTCGCCGCACTGCTCGGCAAACCGGTGATCCCGCTCAATTCCGCCAATGGCGTCGAACGGCCGCGTCCGCTGGCGGTTATCGACGAACAGGTTTGCATCGGCTGCACGCTGTGCATGCAGGCCTGTCCGGTGGACGCGATAGTTGGCGCACCGAAGCAGATGCATACGGTGATCGCGGAACTCTGCACCGGTTGCGACCTGTGTGTGCCGCCCTGCCCGGTCGATTGCATTTCGATGCTGCCGGTCACCGCTGAGGCAACCGGCTGGGACGCATGGAGCCAGGCTCAGGCCGACGCCGCGCGCGAGCGCCACACCCGGCGCGAAGCCCGCCTTGCGCACGAACGCGAAGCGGCCGAAGCACGTGCGGCGGCGCGGCGTGCCGGCAGCGGCGCCAGCGCCCAAGCGCCGCAAGCCGGCGCCGAGCAAGCATCCACCGCGCCCGCCACACCCGCGGCGGACGACGCCGAAGCGAAAAAACGCGCGATCATCCAGGCCGCGCTCGAACGCGCGCGCAAGAAGAAGGAAGAACTGGCCGCCAAGGGCCAGGGCCCGCAGAACACCGAACGCGTCAGCGCCGACGTGCAGGCGCAGATCGACGCCGCCGAAGCACGCCGCCGCCGTCTAGGACTCGCCGCGGGCGACAGCGACACGCCGTCCACGAAGCGCTAACCTCACCTCCACGCACCTGCCCGCACCGCATGAACGCGAACAAACGCCGCGCCATCTACGAGACGTTTCAGAGTCTCAATCCGCATCCCACGACCGAACTCGAGTACACCACGCCGTTCGAATTGCTGATTGCGGTGCTGCTGTCGGCGCAGGCCACCGATGTCTCGGTCAACAAGGCAATGCGCAAGATGTTCCCGGTCGCGAATACGCCGCAAAAGATTCTCGATCTCGGCGAGGAAGGCGTGGCCGACTACATCAAGACCATCGGTCTTTATCGGACCAAGGCCAAGAACGTCATTGCGACCTGCCGCATTCTCCTCGACCGGTACGGCGGCGAGGTGCCGGAGAATCGCGAAGCGCTCGAAAGCCTGCCGGGGGTTGGCCGGAAGACGGCCAACGTGATCCTGAACACGGCGTTCGGCCATCCGACCATGGCGGTCGACACGCACATCTTTCGGGTTGCCAATCGAACCGGGCTCGCGCCCGGCAAGGACGTGCGCGCGGTGGAAACGGCGCTGGAGAAATTCACGCCCGCGGAATTCAAGCAGGATGCGCACCACTGGTTGATCCTGCATGGCCGCTACGTCTGCAAGGCGCGCCGGCCCGAGTGCTGGCATTGCGTGATCGAGCCGCTGTGCGAATTCCGGCCGAAGACGCCGCCGCCGGATCTCTGAGCGGCGGGAATGCCTCGGCGCCAGGCACCGCCAGCAGGCCGCCTGGCCCCGGCGTAAAATGGCGCCCTGCACTCGCGCTTCATGCACGTCGCAAGCTTCTCGCGCCGTGCACGCGTCAAACCAACCGCACCGGTCCCACGATGTTCAATCCCAGCCGTGACGAAGTCCGCCTCTTTTTCACCGACACCTGGCGCAAACAGCGTCAAGGCGAGATCCTGACGCCGCTCGAAGCGATCGCCGCCGACTGGATCGTCGAACATCCCGAATACCACGCCGATCTGACCGACGGCGAAGCCGCACAGGCCCAGGACTACTCGCCCGAACGCGGCCAGACCAATCCGTTCCTGCATCTGTCGATGCACCTGGCGATCACGGAGCAGTTGTCGATCGACCAGCCGCCCGGCATCCGCGCGGCGCACGAACGGCTCGCCGCACGCCTCGGTTCGACGCACGAGGCGCAGCACGCGATCATGGATTGCCTCGGCGAAACCATCTGGGAAGCGCAGCGCACCGGCACGCCGCCGGACACCGACGCGTATTTGCAGCGCATCGAGCAGCGCGCCACGCGCGACTGAGGCCGGCGCGCGAATCACGAGCCCCAAAGCACGACACCCCGCAAAAGCGGGGTGTCGTTCAATCTGGAAACAACGCGCGAGCAGCGCGCACGCCGTTACTTCTTCTGCACCAGATCGCCGTCCAGCGATTCGACATACGCGGCGATGTCCTTCATGTCGCTCAACGAGAGGCTTTGCACCTGGGCCTGCATGATCGCGTTATTGCGGCCGAGATGCGGGTTGCCGTTGCCCATCTGGTATTGACGCAGCGCCCAGTAGACGTAGTCGGCGTGCTGACCGGCGAGCTTCGGATACTCCGGGCTCACCGGCTTGTTCAGGTTGACGCCATGGCAAGCCGCGCAGTTGTGGCTGTCGGACAGCACCTTGCCGTTGCCGGCATCAGCGGCGTGGGCGACGTTCGCTGCAATCAGACCGATCACTGCCGCCGACGCGCATGCAGCCTTGAACACCGTGTGGAGTGCCTGTTGGGGCTTATTCATGAATTCTCCTATCCCGCGAATATAAATAACCGAGTGACTGGACGGACGACCGACGCCGATCACTTGTCGGGATTGTTCTTCGAAGAGGAATTTTGCGCCGCGTAGTAGGCGGCGATGTCGGCGATGTCCTGATCCGATAGCGACGCGGTGATCGCGCGCATCGTTTCGAAATGGCGATCGCCCTTCTTGTAGCCGTGCAGCGCGTTCGCGAGGTACGCCTGATTCTGGCCGCCGAGCATGGGCACGCGGTAGACCTCAGGGTAAGCCGTGCGGTATTCAGGGATGCCGTGGCAGCCAATACACATCGCGACCTTGCCTTGGCCCGCCTTCGCGTTGCCGACGACATCCGCTGCCTGCGCACTGGCCGCATAGCCCGCGAGCACCGACAGCGCTGCGATCACGACGTGTTTGCCGACGAATTTATTCATAGCATGTAACCTGGCTTGAGGGGAAACGGGCGCCCAAAAAGGCAACGGCCCGCGCCGTTCTTCTTGTAGGGTAGCCACGCAGGCCAAAAAAATCGGACTAATTGTACCGCGACGCCGCGCCGAACGTCCACCGCGCGGGGCCGCGGCGGGTCCGGCTGCCGCAAAGCCACGGCTAGCGCCGTTTTGCCGCGCCACGCCGGGCTTGCACCGGGCTCGTGCCTGGCTCGCGCGCGGCGCCCGTCGGCATCGTATTGGCGTTGCATCGGCCTTGCATGACTTCGCGCCCGCCATCGGCTGCCGCCGCTCGTGCTCGCAAGCCCGGAACACCCGCCCATCGGCGCCACGGACACGCCTCCGTCCGCCCGGCAACGCCGCCCGGACGCCCGCATCGCGTACAACAACGCGTACGACATCGCGGCTGCCACCCTACGCGAGCCGCGTCCAAGCCAACAGGCCTTCTGACTTATACTGGGTTTTTTCCCCGAAAAGAGCATCTCGCCATGCGTTTCGAAGGCTCATCGCAGTACGTCGCCACCGACGATCTCAAGCTCGCGGTCAACGCCGCGATGACGCTCAAGCGTCCGTTGCTGATCAAGGGCGAACCCGGCACCGGCAAAACCATGCTCGCCGAGGAGGTCGCCGCCGCGCTCGGCATGCCGCTCCTGCAATGGCACATCAAGTCCACCACCAAGGCCCAGCAAGGTCTGTACGAATACGATGCGGTGTCGCGCCTGCGTGACTCGCAACTGGGCGACGAGCGCGTCAAGGACATCGCCAACTACATCGTCAAGGGCGTGCTGTGGCAGGCGTTCGAGTCGGAGCAGCAAACCGTGCTGCTGATCGACGAAGTCGACAAGGCCGACATCGAATTCCCGAACGACCTGCTGCGCGAGCTCGACCGCATGGAGTTCTACGTGTACGAGACGCGCGAGCTGATCCGCGCGAAGCAGCGCCCGCTCGTAATCATCACGTCCAACAACGAGAAAGAGCTGCCCGACGCGTTTTTGCGCCGCTGCTTTTTCCACTACATCAAGTTCCCCGATCCGGCCACGATGCAGCAGATCGTCGAGGTGCATTACCCCGGCATCAAGCAGGAACTGCTTGCCGCCGCGATGCAGAGCTTCTTCGAGTTACGCAACGTCTCGGGGCTGAAGAAAAAGCCGTCCACGTCGGAACTGCTCGACTGGCTGAAACTGCTGCTCGCGGAAGACATTCCGCCCGAAGCGCTGCGCTCGTCCGACCAGAAGCAGATCATCCCGCCGCTGCACGGCGCGCTGCTGAAGAACGAGCAGGACGTGAGCCTGTTCGAGCGGCTGATTTTCATGAACCGCAACAATCGTTGAACCACCGTTGAACCGTTGATCGGGCGTCAGCGCCGCGTCGAAGAGCGCATCGCGCCATACACACGCAGCAACCGCCGCCGCACAGGATCCAGCATGCTGATCGACTTTTTCTACTCGCTGCGCGCCGCCAAACTGCCGGTGTCGGTGAAGGAATATCTGACGCTGCTCGAGGCGCTCAAAGCCAACGTGATCGCGCCGTCGCTCGACGAGTTCTACTATCTCGCGCGCATCACGCTGGTCAAGGACGAACAGTATTTCGACAAGTTCGACCAGGCGTTCGGCGCGTATTTCAACGGCGTCGCGCTGGCCTCCGAACTCGCCTTCGACATTCCGCTCGACTGGCTGAAGAAGAAGCTGCAACGCGATCTGTCGCCGGAGGAAAAGGCGCAGATCGAGGCAATGGGCGGCCTCGACAAGCTGATGGAGCGTCTCAAGCAACTGTTCGACGAACAGAAAGATCGCCATGAAGGCGGCAGCAAATGGATCGGCACCGGCGGCACGTCGCCGTTCGGCAATGGCGGCTACAACCCCGAAGGCGTGCGCATCGGCGGCGACGCGGCGGGCAACCGCACGGCCGTCAAGGTGTGGGAAGCGCGCGCCTATCGCGATTACGACGACCAGGTCGAAATCGGCACGCGCAACATCAAGATCGCGCTGCGCCGCTTGCGCCGGTTCGCCCGCGAAGGCGCCGCCGACGAACTCGATCTGCCCGACACGATCCGCAGCACGGCCGCGAACGCCGGCTGGCTCGACCTGAAGATGGTGCCCGAGCGGCACAACAAGGTGAAGGTGCTGATGCTGCTCGACGTGGGCGGCTCGATGGACGATCACATCAAGCGCACGGAAGAGCTTTTCTCCGCCGCCAAGGCCGAGTTCAAGCACCTCGAGTTCTATTACTTCCATAACTGCGTGTACGACTTCCTGTGGAAGAACAACCGCCGCCGCCACGCCGAGCGCATGCCGACGTGGGACGTGCTGCACAAGTTCACGCCCGACTACAAACTGATCTTCGTCGGCGACGCGACCATGAGCCCGTACGAAGTGCTGCAACCAGGCGGCTCGGTGGAGTACAACAACGCCGAAGCCGGCGCGGTGTGGCTGCGCCGCCTCGCGGACCATTTCCCGCAGCACGCGTGGCTCAACCCCGAGCCGGAAGGCTTGTGGGCGTACCGGCAGTCCGTCAGCGCGATTCGCGAAGTGCTCGGTCACCGCATGTATCCGCTCACGCTCGCCGGCCTCGAAACCGCGATGCGGATGTTGAGCAAATAGCAGACGCTGAACGGATCGTCCGTGGCAAGTGTCAACACTGCATCAGCCGATCCGCCATAAAATAGAAGCATCCGGCGGCGTTTCCCGGCAACATGGGGCGAACGCCGCAGCGTGACTCGCGGCCACCGGAACCCGTTCGTTTTGATCCGGTGGCGACCTCATTTCTCCTGAACCACGGCGCGCCTGCGCCCTGAAGGCCCGAACATGACAACCGCACTCGACCAACTCAAGCAATACACCACCGTCGTCGCCGATACGGGCGACTTCCAGCAGCTTGCCCAGTACAAGCCGCAAGATGCGACCACCAATCCGTCGCTGATTCTGAAGGCGGTGCAGAAAGACGACTACCGGCCGCTGCTCGAAAAGACCGTGAAAGATCACGCGTCGAAGCCGGTCGGCGCGATCATCGACCAGTTGCTGATCGCGTTCGGCACCGAAATCCTCAAGATCATTCCGGGCCGCGTCTCGACCGAAGTGGACGCGCGCCTGTCGTTCGACGTCGAAGGCTCGATCGCCAAGGGCCGTGAACTCATCGCGCTGTACAAGGACCACGGCGTCGAACGCGAACGCGTGCTGATCAAACTGGCTTCCACGTGGGAAGGCATCCGCGCGGCCGAAGTGCTGCAGAAGGAAGGCATCCGCTGCAACATGACGCTGCTGTTCTCGCTCGCGCAGGCCGCGGCCTGTGCCGAAGCCGGCGCGCAACTGATCTCGCCGTTCGTCGGCCGCATTTACGACTGGTACAAGAAGAACGCCGGCAGCGCGTGGGACGAAGCGAAAGACGGCGGCGCGAACGATCCGGGCGTGAAGTCGGTGCAGCGCATCTACGCGTACTACAAGAAGTTCGGCTACAAGACCGAGGTGATGGGCGCGAGCTTCCGCACCACCAGCCAGATTCTGGAACTGGCCGGCTGCGATCTGCTGACCATCAGCCCGGACCTGCTGCAAAAGCTGCACGAAAGCACCGACAAGGTGGAGCGCAAGCTGTCGGCGGACATCGCCAGGGACACGGACATCGAACGCGTGCCGGTCGACGAATCGTCGTTCCGTTTCCTCGTCAACGACGAAGCGATGGCGACCGAAAAGCTCGCCGAAGGCATCCGCGCATTCGCGGCGGACGCCGTGAAACTGGAAAAACTGATCGAAGCGCTGCGTTAAAAATCACTGCGTTAAGGTCGCCCGAAGCATGCGGCCCTGAGCCTCGCGGTTCAGGGCCGCATGCCGTTTACGAACGACTTTTCGCACACGCCGGGGAACCCCGCTTCCTGCGACTTAAAGTCACAACTGCCCCCGCAACGGGCGACTACAATCGTCTGCACGCCCGCTCGCTCGCCGCTCCTCGGCGGGGAACGCGGCGCCGCTCATTTCACGTTCACGGAGACGATCATGCAAGTTCAGCCCTATGTGTTTTTCAACGGCCGCTGCGAGGAAGCGCTCACCTATTACGGCAAGCATCTCGGCGCGGAAGTGACGTTCATGATGCGCTTCAAGGACGCGCCGCCCGACCCGCAGAATCCGCCGCGCGCTGGTCTCGAAGACAAGATCATGCACGCCAACGTCAAGCTCGGCGCGAGCCAGTGGATGGCGTCGGACGGTCATTGCGATCCCGATGCGCCACGCATGAGCGGCTTCAGCCTGTCGCTGACCGTGGAGGACCCGGCATCCGCCCAGCAATATTTCAATGCGCTCGCCGACAGCGGCCAGGTGCTGATGCCCTGGGGCGCGACGTTCTGGAGCAAGGGCTTCGGGATGACGGTGGACCGCTTCGGTCTGACGTGGATGGTGACGCTGCCGCCGCAGGTTTGAGCGCCGTGCCGGTTACCCCGGCAAGTCAAGCGTTCAGCAACGCCCGCGGTTGCCGCTCGATATTCCAGTTCGGCTCGGTTTCCAGCAATAGCGCGCGCAACCGGTCCACCTGCTCGGCGAGCCGCTGCCCGAGCCAGTAGGGCCCCTGCAAATCGGGCGGCAACCCGAGCGCCGCGCCGCCGCGCGTCTGCGCGAGCGGCGGCGCGGCCGGAATGCCGGGGCGCGTCGCGCGGCCAAAGCGCAAGCCGCGCGCCATTGCCAGCAGAATCGTCCGCACGGCGCGCACCTCCGCGCCGGATTGCCCGGCATACGCGGCACGCGCCACCGCATCGGCGTGCATCAGCGGACCGGTCGCGAGCAACTCCAGCGAACTGAGCACCGAGCGGTGCAGCCGCTGAATTTCTTCGAGCCGCGCCTGCGGCACGTCGACCTCCTTCGCCACCGAAGGCATCAACGAGCGCAACTGCACGAGCCGCCGATTGATTTGCAGAAAGCGCTTGACCTGCTCCTCCTCGCCGATCGGCGCGCCTTCAAGCAAACGCGTGTAGATGCGCGCGCATTCGCGCAGATTGGTGGCGATCCCGTAACGCCACGAATACGTCGCATACAGCGGCAGCGCGAACGAAAACGCCAATGCGATCACGATGCCGATCAGCACGTTCAGCGTGCGCCACAGCCCGACGTCGATCTGGTTGTCGCCGTGGCCCGCGACGATGCACATCGTGATCGCCGTCAATAGCCCGATATAGCCGGACGACCCGATCGCGAACCACGCGCAGATCGCCGCGAAGACCGACATCAACAGGTACGTGAGCGGCAGCGAGCCGAGCAAATTCTGCTGCACGATCAGCAGGAGCCCGATCGACGCTCCGAGCAACGTCCCCGCGGCCCGCTCGGCCGCCTTCTTGCGGATGTTGCCGTGATGCTGCAAGCCGCCGATCACCACCAGCAGCGTCACCGACGCCCAGATGCCGTGCGGTATATCGATCCCCGTGGTGGCGAGAATCGACACGATCATCGCGAGGCCGACGCGCAGACTGTGCAGCACCTTGGCATGGCGATAGCGGTAGTACGGGGACGTGATCGCGCGCAGCGCGCGGCTGATAGCCGAGCGGCGTCGAATCGCGGTAGGGGAATCGGCAGAAGCCATGAGCCCGGCGGAGTGTGTTGAAGGACGGTCCCGCTATCGTGCCCTGGAGTGCGCCCGGAAGACAAACGCCCGCAAACTTTCGTCTGCGGGCGTTGCGCCTTCCACTTGCCGAACAGGCGCGCGGCTTAGTTTTCCACCACGTCCAGATAATCCTCGGGACGCGTGCGATCTTCGGCGCGCTGCATGCCCAATGCGCGCACCAGCAGGCTCACCAGCACCGACACCACCAGGTTCACGACCAGCGACCACACCGCCGCATAACCCGGAATCGCCATGCCGAACAGGTGGATCGTGAAGATCGAACTCGCCAGCTTCAGCGAAATCGCCATCCACGTACCGGTTGCGATGCCGGCCGCCCAACCGGCCAGCAGGCCGCGATAGTCGAGCACGCGCGTGTACAGACCCAGCACGATCGCCGGCAGCGTCTGGATGATCCAGATGCCGCCCAGCAGTTGCAACTGGATCGCGTAGGTGAGCGGCAGGCCGAGAATGAACGCCACCGCGCCGACCTTGACGATCAGCGAGACCAGCTTCGCGACATTGGTCTCCTGGTCGTGCGTCATGTTGCGGTTGACGAACTCCTTATGGATGTTGCGCGTGTACAGGTTGGCTGCCGCGATCGACATGATCGCCGCCGGCACCAGCGCGCCGATGCCGATCGCCGCGAACGCCACGCCGACGAACCACGACGGAAAGAAGTGCAGGAACAACGCCGGCACCGCAAAGTTCGGGCCGAACGCCTTGAAGTACGGCGCGAATTCCGGCATGTCCTTCACGCCCGAGGCGAGCGCCATGAAGCCGAGCAGCGCGAGCAGGCCGAGCACCAGCGAGTAGGCCGGCAGCATCGCCATGTTGCGGCGGATCGTGTTGCCCGAATTCGACGACAGCACCGCGGTGATCGAGTGCGGATACAGGAACAGCGCGAGCGCCGAGCCCACCGCGAGCGTCGCGTAGGCGCTGTAGCCGTTCAGGCTCGATACGTCCGGCGCCGTCAGCAGCAGCTTGGCCGGCGGCACCGTGCTGAAGATATGGCCGAAGCCGCCCAGTTGCGGCGGAATCACGATGACCGCGGCAAAGATCGTGACGTAGATCAGGATGTCCTTGACCACCGCGATCATGGCCGGCGCGCGCAAGCCCGAGGTGTACGTGTACGCCGCGAGGATCGCGAACGCGATGATGAGCGGCAGATCGCCGACGAAGCCCTGCGTGTCGAAGCCGAGCGCGCCGATCACCACTTCGATACCGACCAGTTGCAGCGCGATGTACGGCATGGTCGCGAGAATGCCCGTGACCGCGACCGCCAGCGCGAGCATGCGGCTGCCGTAGCGCGCCGAGACGAAGTCCGCCGATGTCACATAGCCCTGGCGCTTGGCGATGCTCCACAGTTTCGGGAACACGACGAACGCGAACGGATAGATCAGGATCGTGTAGGGCAGCGCGAAGAAGCCGGTCGCGCCCGCGCCGAACACCAGTGCCGGCACCGCGATGAAGGTGTAGGCCGTGTACAGGTCGCCACCCAGCAGAAACCACGTGACGATGGTGCCGAAGCGCCGCCCGCCGAGGCCCCACTCTTCCAGATGGGCGAGATCGCCGCGCCGCCAGTGAGCCGCGACAAAACCGAGGATCGTGACGCCGATGAAAAACAGCACGAAGACGAAAGTTGCGATCGCGTTCATTAGCGTGCGCCTCCTTGCGAGCCGCCCGTCGAACGGGTCTTGGTCTTGAAGTACACGAGCGCCGTGATGACCGCGCTGATCAGCACCCACAGGAGCTGATACCAGTAGAAGAACGGAAACTCGAACAGTTGCGGTTCGACCTTGTTGTATGACGGCACCCAGATCATCGCGATCCAGGGCAACAGCAGCAACCAGAGCCAGTGCTTGCTGGCCTTGTTCGCGTCGGCGTCGTGAGCCATGACGTCTCCTCTTCCCTATTATTGAAATGTTGGTCCGTGTTTGACGGGTGGCGGCTCTCCCGCGGAGGGTCGCCCCGCGGATGGCCACGGGCACCCCGAAAGCCTCGAAAGAGTATAGGAGCCGCAAAGGTGTGGTCAAGCAGGGGCGACCCGAGGCGGGATCGGGGTTTCGGCGAGGGTGAAAAGCGTTGATGCGCCGAGGGCGCAGACGGTTGATGCGTGCAGGGCGGCCGTCTCAGGCGACCGCCGTAACGAGGACCGCGGGTGCAGCGAGGGCCGCGATGGCCCCGATAGGCCCGACAGCGAGCGCCGCCGACGACCCGCCGTGCGGCACGCCGGTTGCTCGATGCGCGCCACCGGATGGCGGCGACCGTCGCGCGGGCGCAACGGGCGGATTGCGATTCGCCGCTGCCGCTGCGCCTGCCGATCAGATAGAGAACGAGGCGCCTGTCTGCCCGGACGATTCCTGTAGACCCTTGATCCACTTGCGCGCCGGCAAACCGAGTTCCGCTTCGATCAGTCTCGCGCGCGCCTGCAGCGCCGCGAACGGCACCTCCAGCGCCGGGCCCGAAAACGCGATCGCGATGCGATTGCCGTCATGCACTTCCGGCAGCGCGACCACGCGGCCGTCGAAGGCTTCGTTCAGGCGCTTCATGTTGCGCACGAAGCTCGGGTGGTCGCCGAACAGGTTCACCGTCACCACGCCGGCCTCGGTCAGACACGCGCGCACCGCACGATAGAAGCCGACGCTATCCAGCACCGGACCCCGCGCGGTCGCATCGTAGACGTCGATTTGCAACGCGCCGATCGTGCCGTGATTGGCGCCGTCGTTGACGAAGTCCCACGCGTCCGCTTCGTGCACGGTGAGGCGCGCATCGTCGTGCGGCAACTCGAACATCGTGCGCGCGGCCACCACCACAGCGGGGTTCAATTCGACTGCCTCGACCTTCGCGCGCTTCAGAAAGCGGTACGCGAACTTGGTCAGCGCCGCGGCGCCGAGCCCGAGCTGGACGATGCGCTTCGGCGTTTCGATGAACAGCAGCCAGGCCATCATCTGCTGCGCGTATTCGAGTTCGATGTGATCCGGCTTGCGCAGACGCATCGCGCCTTGCACCCATTCCGTGCCGAAATGCAGGAAGCGCACGCCGCCTTCTTCCGAGAACGTGACCGGCGCGAAACGCGGCTTGCGCGGCGCTTCGATTTGCGGCGCGTCGCGCAGGTCGTCGTCGCGTGACGCGCGTTTTCTGTTGTTGCGCAGTGCGTGGTGTTGATGGTGTTTATCGCCGGCGGCGTCCGCGTCCCGATTGCGGAAGGCACGCGCTTCAGCGGAAGCGCGCTTGATCAATTTCGTCATGTAAGGATGTCGCGCCAAAGACGCAATTTTTGGTCGAACGAGAGCATAGCATTCGCCGGACTCGACGAAGGCAGGACGAGCGTCGTGTAACCCGCCGCGCCGATCACCGGCGCAAAGCGGCCCGCCGTCTTGCCGTTGAAGCACACCTTCTTCAACAGCGGCGCGTGCTCGCGCAGCGAAGCGAAGTCGTTCGGTTGCGCGTTGCGAATCGCCGCATCCAGACTGCCCTCGCGATGGCACGCGGCCAGCACGTCCCACACGCCGATGCCGTGGGCGAGCACGCGTCGCAGCCGCTCTTCGTAGGCGAGTTCGGCGAGCGGTTCTTCGAGTACGGTGCCCAGCAGCCGCCAGAACTGATTGCGCGGATGCGCGTAATACTGCGTCGCCGCGAGCGACGCTTCGCCGGGAAAGCTGCCGAGAATCAGCGTATGCGTGTCCGCTGCGACGACGGGAGGAAAGCCTTGCAGCATCAGCGGCTCCGTTCGTCGGACGCGCGCGCCGCCGGATGCGCGAGCGAAGCGGTGTGTTCGAGCGAACGGCCATGTTCGCGCACGCGCGGATGCGCCGCGCGCGGAACGGCTGCGGACCGCTCGCCCGCCTCGGCAGAATCGGACCACGCAGACGACGCGGCCAACGCGGCCAGATGCGCCCACAGCGCGGGCAACATGCATTCGGTCACCATCAGCGGCGCGCCCTGACGCTCGAACACCGAGCGGCGCGCGACCAGCGCATGCGGCGGGCGGCCTGCAACTTCACGCACCGCCAACCGGTACAACGGATGACGCGCGGTCAATCTGCGGCTCACCAGCGACGAACGCGCGACGCTGCTATCGCTGTAGAGCAACTCCGCGAGCGGCCGCGTACGCAAGCGCCGCGTCGCCTGCCACACGCCGACGCTCGCGGCGAGCGGCGCGACGCTATGCGCCGCGACGAACGGCACGCCGTCGACCGACAGCACCACTTCCCGCACCCACACCGGCGCGCGCGGCGCGAGACCGAGCGCGGCATGCTCGTCGGCCCACGGCAAGGCGACGCCTTCGCGTGTGACGCGCACCGCGACCGCGCCGAGCGCGCGCAGATGCGCGGTCAGTGAACCGCCACGGGTCAGCCAGTCTTTCTGATCGGCACTCAGGCCGGCTAAAGGAGCGACGCGCCAGTGGGCGTCGGCGGCATCGAAACGGATGGACATGGTGTCGGATTATAGCGGCGCGACTGTACGGGGATGGCTTGGCCTCGCCGATCTTCCTGCAGCAAGTTTCATCGACGACTACGCGTGCGGTGACGCGCCTCGACGAGATCGTCGGTTTCGGACAGTTCCGATTCTCGGTCAGCAACGACGCGCGATAAAACCGTCGTGCTTGACAAGCTCGGCGGTTCGCCCGAGATCGAAGGGCACGCCATGTGACCGGATCATGAAGAGGAGATGAGATGAAAAAGATGAAACCATTCCTGAGCGCAACGGCTTGCGCGATGTCGGTTCTGCTCGTAACGGGTTGCGCATCCCGGTTGGACCGCGATCACGAAACCTCGCTGAACAAGGCGGTCGGCATCGAGGTGGCGCCGGTCGCGAGCGGCGTCGCGGTCAAGCTGCCCGAAACCGCGCTGTTCGAGTTCGGCAAGTCGGAAGTGCGCGGCGATGCCCAGGCGGTCGTCGATCGCTCGGCTGTTCTGCTCAAGCGCAGCAAGAAGCCGATCATCGTCGAGGGATACACCGATAACGTCGGCACCCTCGAATACAACCAGCAGCTTTCCGAAGCGCGGGCGACCGCCGTGGGTCACGAACTGGTGGACCGCGGCGTGCCGATCGACCGCATCCGTACCAAGGGCAACGCCTACAACGATCCGGTGGCGAGCAACGATACGGCCGAAGGACGCGCGCTGAACCGTCGCACGGAGATCGTCGTGCGGGGCGAGACGATGGATACGTTGATGGGCAAGAAGTAAATCGCGGTCGCAGCCAACAATCGCGGCCAAAAAAAATGCGCTGCCGCGGCAGCGCATTTCTTCAACCCATTTTCAACCACGAAGCGTCAAATACGACGCCCCCGGCGCACCCTCAACTCGCGCGCGCCAGCAACAACGCATTGGTGCGCTTCACGAAGCTCGCCGGATCTTCCAGCGCACCGCCTTCGGCCAGCAAGGCCTGGTCGAACAGCAGATGACACCAGTCGTCGAAATTCGCGCCGTCCGCCTGCAAGCCCTTCACCAGCGCATGCTCGGGATTCACTTCGAGAATCGGATGGAACGACGGCGCTTGCTGCCCCGCGGCCTTCAGCATGCGTTGCAGGTAGCCGCTCATTTCGCCGTCGTCGGCGACGAGGCATGAGGGCGAATCGGTCAGGCGGAACGTCAGGCGCACGTCCTTGGCCTTGTCCTTGAGCGCTTCCTTCATCTTCTCGACGAGCGGCTTGAACTCCTCGCCGACCTTCTCCTGCGCCTGCTTTTCCTCGTCGTTCAACGCGCCCAGATCGAGATCGCCGCGCGCGACGCTTTGCAGCGGCTTGCCGTCGAATTCGTTGAGGAACGACAGCATCCACTCGTCCACGCGATCGGTCAGCAGCAAGACTTCCACGCCCTTCTTGCGGAACACTTCGAGATGCGGGCTATGGGTCGCGGCCTGCCAGGTGTCGGCGGTCACGTAGTAGATCTTGGTTTGCTCGGGCTTCATGCGCGCGACGTAATCGGCGAGCGACACGGTCTGCTCCGGCGACTCGGTATGCGTCGACGCGAAGCGCAGGAGCTTCGCAACGCGCTCGCGGTTGGCGAAGTCCTCGCCGACGCCTTCCTTCAGCACCTGGCCGAATTCCTTCCAGAAGCCGGCGTATTTTTCCTTATCGGCGTCGTTATCCGAATGGGCCAGATCCTCGAGCATCGACAGCGCGCGCTTGGTCACGCCCTCGCGGATCGCCTTCACGTCGCGGCTTTCCTGCAGGATTTCGCGCGACACGTTGAGCGGCAGATCGCTCGAATCGACCACGCCCTTCACGAACCGCAGATAGGCGGGCAGCAGTTGCTCCGCGTCGTCCATGATGAACACGCGCTTCACGTACAGCTTCAGACCGCCGCGATGATCGCGGTTCCACATGTCGAATGGCGCGTGGCTCGGCACGTACAGCAATTGCGTGTACTCGCTGCGGCCCTCGACGCGGTTATGCGTCCACGTGAGCGGATCCTGATGATCGTGCGAGAGGTGCTGATAGAACAGCTTGTACTGCTCGTCGGTGATGTCGTTCTTCGAACGGGTCCAGAGCGCGCTCGCCTGATTGACGGTCTCGTCCTCGTCCTTCGTGACCATCTCGCTCTTTTCCGCGTCCCATTCTTCCTTCTTCATCAGGATCGGCAGCGCGACGTGATCCGAATACCGCTGAATGATCGACTTCAGACGAGGCGACGACAGCAGTTCGTCTTCATCGGCACGCAGATGCAGCGTGATGGTCGTGCCGCGCGCGGCGCGTTCGATCTGCTCGACGGCGAAATCGCCCTCGCCCGCGCTTTGCCAGCGCACGCCCTCGGCGGCCGGCAAACCGGCGCGGCGCGTTTCCACCGTGATCTTGTCCGCGACGATGAAGCCCGAATAGAAGCCCACGCCGAACTGGCCGATCAGCGCCGCGTCTTTCTGCTGGTCGCCGGAGAGCTTGCCGAAGAATTCCTTGGTGCCCGAGCGCGCGATCGTGCCGAGGTGCGCGATCGCTTCGTCGCGGCTCATGCCGATGCCGTTGTCGTCGATCGTGACGGTGCGCGCGGCCTTGTCGTACGAGACGCGAATGCGCAGATTCGGATCGCTCTCGTACAGCGCGTTGTTTTCGATCGCTTCGAAGCGCAGCTTGTCGGCCGCGTCGGACGCGTTCGAAATCAGCTCGCGCAGAAAGATCTCCTTGTTGCTGTACAGCGAATGGATCATCAGGTGCAGAAGCTGTTTCACTTCTGCCTGAAAGCTCATGGTTTCTTGTGCCATGGTCGGACTTCCTCTCTGTTGCGAATGGGGTTCGGGTCGGGCGTGGCGCGAAACCAGCAACGCCTGGGGGCGCCGGCCGCCGGATCGTCCGTCTAGCTGGGGGCGACCCGGCGCGGTTTCAAGAGGCGCGGCGCGCGACGCCGTCGAGATAGCGGCACAGAAAGGTCGCCAGTTCGGGATCGCCGCAGTTGGCGATATTGAAGCGCATCCACGTCGTGGGCGACTGCTGCGGCGAAAAAAGGCTCCCCGGCGTCAGCAGAAAACCGGCTTCGTGGCCGGCGGCGGCCAGCGCGCCGGCGTCCACGCCGGTGTCGGCCCACAAAAACATGCCCGCGGTGGGCGTGAGGAATAGCTTCAGGCCGGTCTTCTCCAGCATCCGCACCGACTTTTCTCGCACCCCGTCGAGCCGCGCGCGCAAGCGCTCCACATGCCGCCGGTAATGGCCTTCGGTGAGGATCTTGTAGAGCACGCGCTCGTTCAGCTCGGGGCTCGTCATGCCGACCAGCATCTTCTGATCGCTGACCGCCCGCGCCACCTCCGGCGCGCACGCGATGAAACCGACGCGCAGATTCGGCGCGAGCGTCTTCGAAAAGCTGCCGAGATAGATCACGCGCTTGAGCTGATCGAGGCTCGCGAGGCGCGTGCCGGGATAACTCGGCGGGCAGAGATCGCCGTAAATATCGTCCTCGACGACGATGAAGTCATAGGCTTCGGCGAGGCGCAGGATGCGAAACGCCTGCGCCGCCGTGAGCGACGTGCCGGTCGGGTTCTGCAGCACCGAATTGATCACCAGCATCTTCGGCCGCCAGGTTTGCACCAGCGATTCGAGCGCGTCGAGGTCGGGGCCGTCCGGCGTATACGGCATGCCGACGAGCCGCGCGCCCTGCGACGCGAAGCGCCCGAACATCTGGAACCAGGCCGGATCGCCGACGATCACCGCATCGCCCGCCTTCACGTAGATGCGCGAAATCAGGTCGATCGCCTGCGTGATGCCGGACACCATCACGATCTGGTCGGGCGACGCGCCGATCTCCAGCTCCTCCAGCCGCGTCTGCAACTGCTGGCGCAACGGCAAAAACCCCTGCGGCGTGCCGATGCCGAGCATCTGCGCGCCGCTCTGCCGGCCCAACGTGCGCAGCGCGTTGGTGATCAGGTCGCCGTCGAGCCAGCGTGCCGGCAGATAGCCCAGCCCCGGACTGCGCTCGGGGCGCGCGCCGGTATGCAGCATATTGCGCAGCAGCCAGACGACGTCGATCGTGGCCGGCGCGGGCGCGGCTTCGGCGATCCGGTGAATCTCGGCGGATGCCGCGCCGGCGAGCCGCTCGCGCACGTAGAAGCCGGAACCGCGCCGCGACTCCAGAAACCCTTGCGCCACCAGCCGCTCGTAGGCCTCCACCACGGTGAAGCGCGACACGCCTTTGTCGAGCGCGAGCTTGCGGATCGACGGCATGCGCATGCCGGGGCGGAACACGCGCTCCTCGATGCGGCGGCGGGCCCACTGCACGAGCTGCTCGACCAGCGTCAGCGAGGCGGTGTCGTGCGGGGCGGGAATCTGGGCAAGCGGGACGGACATGACGAGCTCCAACTGTACCGAATAGTATCGAAGCGATTGTACCGTTACTGTGCAGGTCAGCGCCGCTACATTCGAGATGAAAGAAGGATGACCGGAGCGGCTGCAACGACACTTCGCGGCACACCACCGCTCGCGGGCCGATCAGGTCCAGGCGGCTCCGAACCCCATCCGCATGGCCCGCCGATCCGGCAAACGGTTATGCTTACGACCCCGGCAGCGCCACCGCCACACCCGGCCCGCTCCGGCTCACCGCAGAAAACCGTTGCTCGATCCGTCATGACTGCTCATCCGCTCCAGCTCGACCATCTCGTGATTTCCGCCCGTACCCTCGACGAGGGCACGCAGTACGTCGCCGACACGCTCGGCATCGCACCGTCCGGCGGCGGCGCGCATCCGCTGATGCGCACGCACAACCGCCTGTTGAACCTGTGGGGCGGCGTGTACCTGGAGGTGATCGCAGCCGATCCGCAGGCCGCCGAACCCGCCGACGGCGCCGCGCCGCGCGCCCGCCTGTTCGCCCTCGACGACCCGGCGACCCACGCGCGGCTCGAAAAAGGGCCGTACCTGTCGCACTGGGTCGCTCGGGTCGATCGGCCGAAACGCCTTTCGACGTGGCAAGCGCAGTATCCGCAGCGCATTCCGCCGATCGTGCCGATGACGCGCGGCGATTTCACATGGGGCCTGTCCGTGCCCGACGACGGCGCGTTCCCCGGCTGGCAAAGCGCGGGCGACGGCGTGCTGCCCTCGCTGATCCAATGGGATACGCCGCGGCATCCGTCGGCGGTCTTGCCGGAAACCGGCATTGCGTTGAAGGCCCTGAAAGCCGCGCATCCCCAGGCCGACACGGTGGCGGCGCAGTTGCGTTGGCTGGGCGCGGCGCATCTGATCGAACTGCGGCCGACCGACGGCGCGCCGGCGTTGAGCGCGGAGTTCGACACGCCCGACGGTCCGCGGACCCTTGCATAAGCAGCGCGCGCGGGTCGTCGACTCGCGCGATAATCGAAGTTTTGAACGGTTCCAGAGACACCAGCAGAGGAAACCATGGACCAAAGCGACTTGAAAGCCCCCACGTGGCAACTGTCCGAGCGCGCACGCAAGCTCACGAGCTCGGCGATCCGCGAGATCCTGAAGGTCACGGAACGGCCCGAAGTCATTTCGTTCGCGGGCGGCCTGCCCTCGCCGGCCACCTTCCCGGCCGAACGCATGCGCGAAGCGTCCGACCGCATTCTGCGCGACGCGCCCGCCGCGGCGCTGCAATACAGCGCGACGGAGGGCTATCTGCCGTTGCGTGAATGGGTCGCGCGGCGCTATTCGGTGAACGGCGCGCAGATTCGTCCCACGCAGGTGCTGATCACGACCGGCTCGCAGCAAGCGCTGGATCTGCTCGGCAAGGTGCTGGTGTGCCCGGACAGCCCGGTGCTGGTCGAAACGCCGACCTACCTCGGCGCGCTGCAATCGTTCTCGATGTACGAGCCGCGCTACGTGCAGGTGCCGACCGACGAACAAGGCCTGATCCCCGAAACGCTCACGCCCGAACTGACCGCCGGAGCGCGCCTGTTGTACGCGCAGCCGAACTTCCAGAATCCGACGGGCCGCCGCCTGCCGGTGGAACGCCGCCGCGCGCTCGCCGAGTTCGCGAAGACCGCGCCGTTCCCGGTGATCGAAGACGATCCCTACGGCGCGCTCGACTACGCGGGCGAGCCGCTGCCCACCATGCTGTCGATGGCGCCGGACCATATCGTCCACCTCGGTTCGTTCTCGAAGGTGCTGGCGCCGGGTCTGCGGGTCGGCTACATCATCGCGCCCGAAGAGTTGATCTTCAAACTCGTGCAGGCCAAGCAGGCCACCGATCTTCACACGCCGAGCTTCACGCAGCGCATCGTGTACGAAGTGATCAAGGACGGCTTCCTCGACACGCATGTGCCCACCATTCGCGAGCTGTATCGCGCTCAATGCGCGGCCATGCTCGCGTCGCTCGAACGCTATATGCCCGAGGGCGTGAGCTGGAACCGTCCGGAAGGCGGCATGTTCATCTGGGTGAATCTGCCCGCGCAAATCGACAGCATGAAGCTGCTGGCGGAAGCCGTCGCGCAGAACGTCGCGTTCGTGCCGGGTGGTCCGTTCTTTGCAAACGAGGCGCAGCACAATACGCTGCGTCTGTCCTTCGTCACGGTGCCGCCGGCACGAATCGACGAAGGCGTGTCGCGTCTCGCCGCGCTGATCCGCGCGAAGATCTAAACAACCGGAGGCCGCGCCTCCCGCGTTACCCGATTCCACTACCGAACAAGGACACGACATGGCTCAAACGAATGTGTACGACAAGCTCAAGGAACTGGGCATTGAATTGCCGAGCGCGGGCGCGCCGGCAGCGGCCTATGTGATGAGCGCGCAAAGCGGCAACACGGTGTACCTGTCCGGGCACATCGCGAAGAAAGACGGCAAGGTATGGGCCGGCAAGCTCGGCGCCACGCTCAGCACCGAGGAAGGCAAGGCCGCGGCACGCTCGATCGCCGTCGACCTGCTCGCCACCCTGCACGCGCACGTCGGCGATCTGAATCGCGTCACGCGCATCGTCAAGCTGATGAGCCTCGTCAACTCGACGCTGGAATTCACCGAGCAGCATCTCGTCACCAACGGCGCGTCTGAATTGATCGCCGACGTGTTCGGCGAGCGCGGCAAGCATGCGCGCTCGGCATTCGGCGTGGCGCAGATTCCGCTTGGCGCATGCGTCGAGATCGAGATGATCGCCGAAGTGGAGTAAACGCTCGACCGGCCGGACGGCATAAGAAAACCGGCTCGGACCGGTAGCCGGCCCATCGGACAAGCTGTAAAAAAACGCGTCGCGAGGTGGTGGCCACCCGCGGCGCGTTCCGCATTTGTGGCGAGGTGGATCGTTCCTTCATCAACGGATAGAATCCGCGAACCATAGCCATCTGCCGGCTTCGCCGGATCGCGCCCGATGCTCCTCAACACCGTTCGCTTCAAACAGGTCGACGTGTTCACGTCGGTGCCGTTCAAAGGCAATCCGCTCGCCGTCGTGTTCGATGCCGATGCGCTCGACGCGGACCAGATGCAAGCCATCGCGCACTGGACCAATCTCTCCGAAACGACCTTCCTGTTGAAACCGACAGACCCGGCCGCCGACTATCGCGTGCGGATCTTCACCACGCAGGGCGAACTGCCGTTCGCCGGCCATCCGACGCTCGGCTCCGCGCATGCGCTGCTCGAAAGCGGCTATCAGCCGAAGCAGGCCGGCAAGCTGGTGCAGCAATGCGGCGTGGGGCTCGTCGAATTGAAGGCGCTAGCCGGATCGGCCGGCGAGGACAACAGCGCCTGGGCCTTTGCCGCGCCGCCCGCGCGCGTCACGCCGCTTGCCGAGGCGCGCTACGCCGCGTTGTCCGCGGCCTTGCGTAGCAATGCGATCGACTTCAGCGCACCGCCCTGCGCGGTCGACAATGGTGCGCCGTGGCTCGTGGTGCGCCTCAAATCGGCGCGCGATTGCCTCGCGCTCGAACCCGACGCCGCCGCGCTCGCCGAGATCGTGCATTCGGTCGATACCCACGGCGTCGCCGTCTACGGCCCGCACGAGGTAGGCGATCCGGCCACCTTCGAGGTGCGCTGCCTGATGGCGGGCGGCAGCTTCGGCGTCGGCGAGGATCCGGTGACAGGCAGCGCCAATGCCGCGCTCGCCGGCTTGCTGAGCGCCCAGCAGTTGCGCCCTGGCACGCGCTATACCGCTCGCCAGGGCACCGTGCTGGGCCGCGCGGGCAAGGTGTCGGTGCACTACGACGACGCAAACGGCAAGACATGGATCGGCGGCTCCTCAGCCACGATCGTCGATGGCACGTGCCGCCTGGGATGAACGGCGCGGGCCGCGACGCTCGTGGACTGTGCGCAAGGCGCGAGGCTTCGAGCATCCAGGTTCGGCGCGCCGCCGCCGCGCCCTGACCACAAACGCCACATCGTTTGCACGACTAATGCGCTTCGCATCATGAAAGGCTTGCCAGATGCGTGCCAATACCCTGAATATCTGAAACGCCGGAACACCCGATCCGATGAAATGCCCGAACATGACCGCTGGGCGGCTGCCCTTGAGCCGAGCAAGCCGGCCAGGCGTCCAGCCGGGGAAAACGACCTGCCCGGCGCGCGTATACCCGATGCGAGGAAGCTTCCTTAATCCAGTGGCATTAAGTAATATCGAAACGTTCCCGACGACCTGCGGATGGTCAGGCACGACGCCACGCCCCTTCTTCCTGCGCAGCAGTCCCGGCGCCTTGGTGACCATGCAGCCAACCATGAAATCAGCGCAGTCGATGTCCGCGCGTTCGCAAACGGCCGGCAGCCTTGCACGGGCCGCGCAATGAGCAAATCCCGCTTCTCCGACCACACCGAAACCAAACCTCGGCGCGACCCCGCGGTGTCGCGCCGCCGCGCGCTGCTCGCCATTCCCGCGCTAGGCGTGCTGGTGCTGATTTTGCTGTGGACCGTGATCTTCGCGCGCCTGTCGGTCGAAAAAGAAGCCACGTATCGTGAGGCGATGGCCTCCGCCGCGATTCTCTCGGCGGCGCTCGAACAGCACACCGTGAAGGCGATTCACCAGGTCGATCAGATCACCCGCTTCGTCAAATACGAGTTCGAGAAAACCCCACATAGCTTCGATCTCGCGAGCACGGTCGAAAAAGGCGTGGTGCAAAGCGAGACCCTGGTGCAGGTGTCGCTGATCGATGAACACGGCACGTTGATTGCAAACACGGCCGAGCTCAACCCCAAGCGCATCGACCTGTCGGACCGCGAACACTTCAAGGTCCACGAACACGAAAACGACGACCAGTTGTTCATCAGCAAACCGGTGCTCGGCCGCGTGTCCGGCCATTGGACCTTGCAGATGACCCGGCGTCTGAATCATCCGGATGGCTCGTTCGCGGGCGTGGTGGTGGTGTCGGAGGACCCGAGCTATTTCACCAGCGACTTCTACAACAACGCGGCCATTGGACGCGAAGGCGTGATCGCCGTGATCTCGGACAACGGCGCGGTGCTCGCGCGGCGCACCGGCAGCGTCGTCTCCGCCAACGGCGCGTTCTCGGCGAGCGGCTCGTATCCGACCTCGGAACATGTGTCGGGCACCTACGTCGACTCGATCGACAACGTCACGCGCATCGTGTCGTACCGGCATATCGACGGCTATCCGCTCGGCGTGCTGGTCGGCCTTTCGCAAGCCGAGGAATTCGCCGACTACAACCACACGCGCAACGTCTATCTGTTGATGGCGGGCTTCATCTCGCTCGCCATGCTGAGCTTCTTCGCGGTGGCCACGGGTCTGATCGGCAAGCTGCTCGGCCGCGAGCGCGAGATGACGCATCTGGTCGAATACGATCTGCTGACCGGCCTGCGCAACCGCTATGCCACGCTGCAAACGCTGCGGCACGACGTGGCGCAGCCCGCCAATCTCGGCCGCCTCGCGATTCTCTTCATCGACCTCGACAACTTCAAGACCGTCAACGACACGCTCGGCCACAACGCCGGCGACATCGTGCTGCAAATGACGGCCTCGCGACTCGCCACCGCGGTCGGCGACGGCGGCGCTTCGGGCGGCGCGTTGAGCCGTATCGGCGGCGACGAGTTCGTCGTCGTGATCAAGGGCGACGATGTCGAGAAGCGCGCGGTGGCGCTCGCCGAGGCCGCCGCCGAAGCGTTCGCCAAGCCGTTCGAGGTGCGCGGCAGTTCGTTCGTGCTGCATGCGAGCATCGGCATCGCGCTTTATTCGGTCGCCAATGAAAGCGAGATCGACCTGCTGAAAAAGGCCGACCTCGCGATGTACAGCGCGAAGGACGCGGGCAAGAACTGCTACCAGTTCTATTCGCCGCAACTGTCACACCGCGCGGACCATCTGATGAAGTGGGAACAGCAACTGCGCGTCGCGCTCGCCGAAGGGCAACTGTTTCTCGCCTATCAGCCGAAGATCGATCTCACGCGCCGCTGCATTACCGGCTTCGAGGCGCTGGTGCGCTGGAATCATCCGCAGCATGGTTTGATTCCGGCGAACGAATTCATTCCGGTTGCCGAATCGACCGGCCTGATCGTGCCGATCGGCGACTTCGTGATCGAGACCGCGTGCCGTCAACTCGCGCAGTGGCAGCAACAGGGCTACGACACGCTGTCGCTCGCGGTGAACATTTCGGCGGTGCAATTCTGGCGCGGCGATCTGTACGAGACCATCTCGCATGCCATCGAGGAAAGCGGCATCTCCGCGCGCCGCCTCGAACTCGAGATCACCGAAACGGCGATGATGGAATACCCCGAACTCGTCTCCGAGAAAATCTTCGCGTTGAAGCGCCTCGGCGTGCGAATCGCGCTCGACGACTTCGGCACCGGCTATTCGTCGCTCTCGTACCTGAACCGCTTCTCCGTGGACACGCTGAAAGTGGACCGCTCGTTTATCCAGGCCATTCCGGGCGACCGCAGCGTCTGCGTGATGGTGACCGCGATCGTCAATCTGGCGCGCTCGCTCGGGCTGACGGTGGTGGTCGAAGGCACGGAGACCGAAGAGCAGATTGCATGGCTCGCCGCGCTCGGCCATATCGAGGCGCAGGGCTTCCTGTTCTCGCGCCCGGTGCCGGTGGACGCCATTGCGGCGCTGCTCGAACGCTTCGGCGTATGCGGCCAGACGGTACGCCGCCCCGCGCATGCAACCGACAGCGCGAGCAGCGTGCCGAGCACCAGCAACTGAGCCGTAACGCAGTAGAACCGCTACATGCACGGCGTAGCGCGTCACCGCGCGTAGCCGGCCGCATCAATACAACAACGATTCAACAGGGCGGGGGTCCTTGACCAAGGCCCCCGCGGCACCATGCAGACGATAACGAGCCAAGATGCCGCGAGACGAGGAAACCGGGAACCGCTATGGACGCTATTTCGGGTCGTGTTCGGCCTGTCGGCGTTGTCATGGGGCGGACTCGCGCTCATGGCGCAACTCGAAAACCACTATGTCGAACGTGAAGGCAGGCTCTCGCGCGTCGCCTTCTCCGACCTGATCGCGCTCGCCTGGATGGTGCCGGGGCCGGTGGGCTGCAACGTCGCCGTGCAGCTCGGGCACGCGCTGCGCGGACGCGCCGGCGCGTGGGTGGCGGGCATCGCGAGCGTGCTGCCTTTTTTCACGCTGATGACGCTGTTCGCGATCTTCTATCGCACGCCGCTCGTGCGCGCCGCCTCGTCGCAAATCTTGCTGAATCACTTCAGCGTGGTGCTGGCCACGTTGATCGCGATCACCTGGTTCAAACAGATGCGCGCGCTGGTGCGCGGCAAGCTCGAATGGAGCGCGGCGGTGCTGGGTTGCGTGGCGCTTTTCTATGCGCGCAGTCCCGCCGCTTACGTCTTGATGCTCGGCGCGGCGTTCGGTACGGGCTGGATCGCGAGCCCGGTTCGCGATAGCCACATTGTCGTGTCGCTCGCACGCGGCGACTGGCAAGTGCTGGCGTCGCTCTCCGTGTTCCTGGTGCTGTTCGCGCTGCCGCTGCCGCATCGCTATGAACTGGCGCTGCTGTGGCCGCGGCTGGCCGGCGCCGGCATGACCTTGTTCGGCGGCGGCTTTTCGGCGTTGCCCGTGCTCAAGACCTTGTTCGTCACGCCGGCGATCGGCATATCGGATAACGACTTCACCCTGGCGTTTTCGCTGTCGCCGCTTTCGCCTGGCCCGCTTCTGAACGTGGTGCCGTTCTTCGGCTATCTGGTGGACGGCTGGGCGGGCGCCCTGATTGCAACGCTGGCGCTATTCGTGCCGTCGGGATGCCTCGTGGTGGTGGCGCAACGGCATCTGCATCAGTTGAAGGCCAATCCGCGTTTCGAGCATGGCATGCGGATCTTGCGCGCGGTCACGACGGCGTTCCTCGCGGTGGCCGTGTTGCGCATCGCGGTACGTGTACCGCTCGAACCGGTTTATCTGCTGACCGCGCTCTTCTCCGGCATCTGCTTCGCGAAGCTCAAGCTGCCGGTGTACGCGGTGTACGGCACGGTGGCCGCGGCGTGTGGCTTGTGGCTTGCCCACGGCGCGCTGCACTGAGGCAGCGGCGGCCGCGGCGGCCGCGCCGCTCAGAATCCGCGCGAGAGCACCGCGACGCCGATCGTCACCACGCCCAGCACGATATTGATCAGCACGAGGCGCCGGATCGTGCCGACCGCCTGCGCGCCGTCCGGCCATTTTTGCGCCTGCACCGCGCGACGAATGCGCGGAAACACAGCGAAGCGGATGTGGCCGAAGATCAGCATCATCACGATGCCGATGCCGGCCATTGCATGCAGCGGCCAGGTTGCGCGACCGCCGCCGAATTGCATCAGCAGGAAACCGCCCGTGAGGAGAATCACCAGCACCGACGCGGCGACCCAGTTGAAGAAGCGGCCGAACACCGATTCCCACAGAGGCAGGCGCAATTGCGGCGATAGATCGGCAATGGCCGGACGCAAACAGAAATGTGCGAACACCATTCCGCCGACCCACACTGCAACCGCGAGCAGATGCAGAAAGAGCGCGAGTTCGATAGCCTTGTTCATGTTGTTTTCCTCTGCCGACGACGCCATACCGCTTATGCCGAATGCTATTAGCAGCGGCTACTGAGCGCGTTCGACCGCACGCTATGTGTGCAGTTCCTGCGCCGATGGCGTTCTGACATTCTTTCTAGTTTTAATGCAGCGCGCCGCGATACGGCGACGCGTTGCCCTCGAAATTCCACTGCGCACGGCGCGCGCTCGATGTGTCGTGGCGCGCGCCGCGTTGCTGCGTTTTACGCCGCGTTTCGCGCTGCGTTTTACGTTACGTCACGCGCTTATGTCACGCGGCCAGCACCGGACGCATTCCCTCGAGCTTCAGCTTGCTCTCGGGCGTGCGCCCCTTGCGCGCCCGCTTGCCGATATGCGGTGTGAGCGCCGCCCCGCTCAGCTTCTCTTCGTCGAGACGGCCGCCGCGGCGCGTACCAATCAGCATGACACCCGCATGGTTGATCGCCAGCGCCTGCGACAGCGTTTCCTTGTCGTCGAGCCCCATCAGCGTGACGCCGCGTCCGCCGCCCGAGAGCGTCTTCATTTCGTCGAGACCGAACACCAGCACACGCCCGCCCGACGATAGACACGCTATGTGCGTGGCGTCCGGCAGCATCGGCATCGGTGCGAGCGGCGCGGCGCCGGCGTCGATCGTCATGAACGACTTGCCCGCCTTCACGCGGCTCACCATATCGCCGACCCTGGCGATAAAGCCAAAGCCATTGCTCGACGCGAGCAGCAGCGCCTGATCCGCGGCAGCCGCGTAGTAATGCATCAGATGGCTGCCGGACTCGAGTTCGATCAACGACGTGACCGGCACGCCGTCGCCCCGGCCGCCCGGCAGCAGCGCCACCGCCACCGAATACACGCGGCCATTGCTGCCCCACGCGACCAGCGTATCCGGCGTGCGGCATTGGAACGCCGCATAAAGACCGTCGCCGGCCTTGAACGTGAAGCCGGCCGTGTCCAGGCCGTGGCCCTTCAGCGCGCGCACCCAACCCTTCTGCGACACCACCACGGTAACCGGTTCGTCGACCACGCGCGCTTCGAACGTCGCGCGCTTTTCCTGCTGGATCAGCGTGCGGCGCTCGTCGCCGTATTGCTTCGCGTCGGCTTCGATTTCCCTGATGAGCAGGCGCTTCATTGCCGATTCACTGCCGAGCAGTTCCTCGAGCCTGGCCTTCTCGTCGCGCAACTCGGACAGTTCCTTTTCGATCTTGATCTTCTCGAGCCGCGCCAATTGACGCAAGCGGATTTCGAGAATGTCCTCGGCCTGGCGATCGGACAAGCCGAACGCGGCCATCAACGCGACCTTCGGTTCGTCGGATTCACGAATGATGCGGATGACTTTGTCGATGTTCAAAAAGACGATCATCCGGCCTTCGAGGATGTGAATCCGGTCGTCGACCTTTTGCAAACGATGACGCGTGCGGCGCGTGACCGTCGCGAAGCGGAACGCGATCCACTCGTGCAGGACTTCGCTCAAGCCCTTCTGACGCGGCCGGCCGTCGCCGCCCACCATCACCATGTTGAGCGACGCATTCGATTCGAGGCTGGTATGCGCGAGCAGTGAATTGACGAACTCCGTCTGATCGATGCGGCTCGACTTCGGCTCGAAGACCAGGCGCACCGGCGCATCGCGGCCCGACTCGTCGCGCACCGCGTCGAGCAAGCCGAGCATGGTCTGCCTGGTCTGAAGTTGTTCGGGCGTGAGCGCCTTCTTGCCGAGCTTGATTTTCGGGTTGGTCTGTTCTTCGATTTCCTCGAGCACCTTCTGCGTGGCCGTATTCGGCGGCAGTTCGGTGATCACGAGTTGCCACTGCCCGCGCGCGAGTTCCTCGATCTTCCAGCGGGCGCGCACCTTCAGGCTGCCGCGGCCGGTTTCATAGGCGGCGGAAATTTCGGCTTCGCTCGAAATGATCTGGCCGCCGCCGGGGAAGTCGGGCCCGGCGATGTGCTGCATCAACTCGGCGTGCTGGATCTTCGGATTGCGGATCATCGCAACCGCCGCCGCCGCGACTTCGCGCAGATTGTGCGAGGGGATTTC
Source organism: Paraburkholderia terricola (assembly GCF_003330825.1). Classification (NCBI taxonomy): domain Bacteria; kingdom Pseudomonadati; phylum Pseudomonadota; class Betaproteobacteria; order Burkholderiales; family Burkholderiaceae; genus Paraburkholderia; species Paraburkholderia terricola. Next base: position 1,036,006 of record NZ_CP024941.1, on the reverse strand, counting down.
CGTCGCGAGTCCCACCGCAATGCCGGAGGCGCCGTTCAGCAACACGAACGGCAGGCGGCCGGGCAACAGCCTCGGTTCCTGTGACGAGCCGTCGTAGTTCGGCATGAAATCGACCGTGCCCTGGTCGATCTCGTCGAGCAGCAGTTTGGCGATCGGCGTGAGACGCGCCTCGGTGTAGCGCATCGCCGCCGCGCCGTCGCCGTCGCGCGAACCGAAGTTGCCCTGGCCGTCGATCAGCGGATAGCGCATCGAAAAATCTTGGGCGAGACGCACCAGCGCGTCGTATGCCGACTGGTCGCCGTGCGGGTGATACTTGCCGAGCACGTCGCCGACCACGCGCGCCGACTTGACCGGCTTCGCGTTGTCGCCGAGGCCCATCTCGTTCATCGCGTACAGGATGCGGCGCTGCACCGGCTTCTGGCCGTCGCATACATCCGGCAGCGCGCGGCCCTTGACCACGCTCACCGCGTAGTCGAGGTACGCGCGTTCCGCGTAATTGCCGAGCGTCAGGAAGTCGCCTTCCGGAGGCGGCGGCTCGGTGAAAAGATCAAGCGTGTTGTCGTCGTCCATCTAGATTCCGTATCGGTGTTTGGCGTGAAGTTTTCGTGCGAAGGTGGAGCGCTGCGACAACGCTCAGATGTCCGCTTCCACTTCGTTGCCTTTTTCTTCCAGCCAACTGCGCCGCGACGACGCTTCGCCCTTGCCCATCAGCATGGTCATGCGCGCGACCGTGGCGTCGTAGTCGAGCTCGCCGAGCGCCACCGGCGTGAGGCGGCGCGTGTCGGGGTTCATCGTGGTGTCCCACAACTGTTCCGCGCTCATTTCGCCGAGGCCCTTGAAGCGGCTGATCGACCACTGGGTATCGCGCACGCCGTCCTTGCGCAGCTTGTCGAGGATCGCCTCGAGTTCGCCCTCGTCGAGCGCGTAGAGCTTCTGCGCCGGCTTCTTGCCGCGCGCCGGCGCGTCGACGCGAAACAGCGGCGGACGCGCGACACACACATGCCCGCGCTCGATCAACTGCGGGAAATGCTTGAAGAACAGCGTGAGCAGGAGCACCTGAATGTGCGAACCGTCGACGTCGGCGTCCGAGAGAATGCAGATCTTGCCGTAGCGCAGATTCGACAGATCGACCTTGTCATCCGGGCTATGGGGATCGACGCCGATCGCCACCGAAATGTCGTGCACCTCGTTGTTCGCGAACAGCCGGTCACGCTCGGTTTCCCATGTGTTCAGCACCTTGCCGCGCAGCGGCAGGATAGCCTGGTATTCCTTGTCGCGGCCCATCTTCGCGGAGCCGCCCGCCGAGTCGCCCTCGACCAGAAACAGTTCGTTGCGGCCGATTTCCGTCGACTCGCAATCGGTCAGCTTGCCCGGCAACACGGCGACGCCCGAACTCTTGCGCTTCTCGACTTTCTGCCCGGCGCGCGTGCGGGCTTGCGCCTGCTTGATGACGAGCTCCGCGAGTTTCTTGCCGTGCTCGACGTGCTGGTTCAACCACAGTTCGAGCGCCGGACGCGCAAACGACGACACGAGCTTTACCGCGTCGCGGCTATTCAGCCGCTCCTTGATCTGCCCTTGGAACTGCGGATCAAGCACCTTCGCGGACAGCACGAACGACACGCGCGCGAATACGTCTTCGGCAAGCAGCTTCACGCCCTTCGGCTGCAGGTTGTGCAACTCGACGAAGCTCTTCACCGCCTGGTAAAGACCGTCGCGCAAGCCCGCTTCGTGCGTGCCGCCCGCGGGCGTCGGAATCAGGTTGACGTAGGACTCGCGCATGAGCGTGCCTTCCTCGCTCCACGCAACGACCCAGGCGGCGCCCTCGCCTTCCGCGAACGTCTCTTCGTTCGCGCGCGAGTTTTCCGCGTAGCGTTCGCCCTGGAACAGCGGAATCAGCAGATCGCTGCCGTTCATGCCTTCGAGCAGATAGCCGCGCAGACCGTCTTCGTATTTCCACGTCTGCTGCTCGCCGGTTTTCTCGTTGATCAACGTGACTTCCACGCCCGGCAGCAGCACCGCTTTCGAGCGCAGCAGACGTTGCAATTCGCCGAGCGGCAGGTTCGGCGAATCGAAGTACTTCGGATTGGCCCACGCGGTGACGCGCGTGCCGGACTTCTTCTCGCCCTTCGCGGCGGGCCGCACCGTGAGTTCCTTGGCGACGTCGCCATTGGCGAAACTCAGGTCGGCGACCTTGCCGTCGCGCCACACGGTGACGTCGAGGCGCGTGGACAGCGCGTTGGTGACCGACACGCCGACGCCGTGCAGGCCGCCCGAAAACGTGTACGCGCCGCCGGCGGCTTTATCGAACTTGCCGCCCGCGTGCAGGCGCGTGTAGACGATTTCGACGACCGGCACGCCTTCTTCGGGATGCAGGCCGAACGGAATGCCGCGGCCGTCGTCCTCGACCGAGACCGAATGGTCCGCGTGCAGCGTGACCGTGATTTGCCGGCCGTAGCCGCCCAAGGCTTCGTCCGACGCGTTGTCGATGACTTCCTGAATGATGTGCAGCGGATTTTCGGTGCGGGTGTACATGCCGGGCCGTTGCTTGACCGGCTCGAGACCCTTCAACACCTTGATCGACGCTTCGCTATATGCGGCGTTTGGCTTTTTCGTAGACATGATTGCTCGGGTGCGTCGGTTCATCGTTGTCCACAGCGCCTGTGGACAGGTCCGTGGACAATGCGTTGAGTTTTCTAAAAAAGCGAAACGAAACAACGGGGTTAGGTGGGGTGCCCGCGATGCGGGCAAGCTGTTTTGTCGCGTGGCCTCCGGCTGGCGCGCTCAACGGCGGCGCATAGCCGGCCTCACGGCCGGCCAACGTCAACGCCGGTGCGAACGCCGGGGGAAGCCTGTTCGCGGGGTATTTTACTGATTTCGAAACAGGCGGCAATTCGCCAGACGTGGGATTGGCCGTCTGGACAAGGGGCGGCGCGCCCCCCGCGCGTTACTTGCGCTTCTTTTCCAGCTCGTCCCAGCGTTCCAGCGCGATCAGCAGTTCCTCGTCGATCGCGGCATACCGTTCGGTCAGACGGGTGCCTTCCTGCGGGTCTTTCGCGAAGACCGAACCGTCTTCGAGCTGCGCGCCGATGGTTTTCTGCTCCGCTTCGAGCGCGGCGATTTTTTCCGGCAGCGCGTCGAGTTCGCGCTGATCCTTGAACGACAGCTTGGCGGCGCGCTGCGTATTGCGGCCCGCCGCGCTGTCTTTCGGCGCCGCCTTGACGGCTTCCTTCTGCGTGTCCTGCGCCGCCAGTTGCTGCGAGCGGTCGCGCTGGATCTGCCAATCCGTAAAGCCGCCGACATATTCGCGCCACTTGCCGCCGCCTTCGGACGCAATCACGGAGGTCGCGACGTTGTCGAGAAACGCGCGGTCGTGGCTGACCAGCAGCACCGTGCCGTCGTACTCGGTGAGCAGTTCCTCGAGCAGTTCGAGCGTGGGAATGTCGAGGTCGTTGGTCGGTTCGTCGAGCACCAGCACGTTGGCCGGTCGCGCGAACAGACGCGCGAGCAGCAGACGGTTGCGCTCGCCGCCCGACAGCGACTTGACCGGCGAACGCGCGCGCTCCGGCGCGAACAGGAAGTCGCCGAGATAGCTCATGACGTGCTTTTTCTGGCCGTTCACCTCGACCCATTCGCTGCCGGGGCTGATGGTGTCGGCGAGGCTTTTGTCCAGGTCGAGTTGCGCGCGCATCTGGTCGAAATACGCGACCTGCAGATTGGTGCCGACGCGCACCGTGCCTTCGTCCGGCGGCAATTCGCCGAGGATCATCTTGAGCAGCGTGGTCTTGCCCGCGCCGTTCGGACCGACGAAGCCGATCTTGTCGCCGCGCATCACCGTGGCCGTGAAGGTGTCGACCACCGTGCGCGAACCATAGCGCTTGGTGACGTCCGTCAATTCGGCGACGATCTTGCCGGATTTCTCGCCCTGGCCCACGTCGAGCTTGACGTTGCCTTGCACGTTGCGGCGCTCGGCGCGTTCGTTGCGCATCTGCACGAGCCGCGCGATCCGGCCGACGCTGCGCGTGCGGCGCGCCTCGACGCCCTTGCGAATCCACACTTCTTCCTGCGCGAGCAGCTTGTCGGCCTTGTCGTTTTCGACGCGCTCGATTTCCAGTTGCTGCGCCTTGCGCGTCTGGTACGCCGAGAAATTGCCGGGATACGACAGCAGCCGCCCGCGATCCAGTTCGACGATGCGCGTGGCGACGCGGTCGAGAAACGCGCGGTCGTGGGTGATGAAAAGCAGGCCCGCGCGCTGCGAGACCAGCAGATCCTCGAGCCAGCGGATGCCGTCGAAGTCGAGGTGGTTGGTCGGCTCGTCGAGCAGCAGCACGTCCGGCTGCACCACCAGCGCACGCGCCAACGCGACGCGTTTTTGCATGCCGCCCGACAGCGCGCCCACCCGCGCCTCGCCGTTCAGACCGATCTGCTGCAGCGTGGTGGCCACGCGCGTGCTCCAGTTCCAGGCGTCCGCCGTATCCAGCGACGATTGCAGCGTGTTCATGCGCGCCATCAGCGCGTCGTGTTGCGGGCCTTCGGGCTCGTCGGCGAGCTGATTGGCGACCGCGTCGTATTCGTCGAGCAGCGCGCGGGCGTGGGTGAGACCGGCGGCGACCGCTTCGAACACCGTGTCGTCCGTATCGAACTCCGGCTCCTGCGGGACGTAGACCGTGGTCTGATTCTGCTGGCGCGTGACGAGGCCGTCATCGGGTTTCATCAGATCGGCGACGATTTTCAGCAGCGACGATTTGCCCGCGCCGTTGCGGCCGATCAAGCCGACGCGCTCGCCCGCTTCGAGAGAGAAATCCGCGTGATCGAGCAACGCGACGTGACCGAACGCCAGTTGGGCCCCGGTAATGGTGTAAAGCGACATGGAGAATTGGAGAAGACAGCGATGAGTCGGAACTGCTCATTGTACCGGGCGCACGCTCTGGTGCCTGTATGCCGGAAGAGATAGGCCGAACGGCCGGCTTGCGGGGCGGATGCGGACCGATGCAACCGGCTGCATGCCGATGACGCGGATGGGAACGCGCGGCCGGACGGCGCTTGCTCGCGCGCCGGCCGCGTCCCGCGGCGGCTTACTTGACGTGCACCGTGATGGTCTTGCTCATGCCGGGGCCGTAAGAACGATGCGCGCCGTCGCCGAATTGCAGCGTCAGCGTGTGATCGCCCGGCGGCAGCGTCACGTCGGTCTCGGTTTGGCCCTTGCCGAAGTGCAGCGATTTGTCGTTGGCGGGAATGACCTCGCCCTTGGGCAGCGCCTTGCCGTCGATCAGCAGATGATGATGGCCGGTGCCTTCCGTCATCGTGCCGGCCGGCGCGATCTTCATGCCGTCGACGCCGAACACCACGTGTACGGGATTCGTGACGCTCGCGCCGTCCGCCGGTTGGACGAAAGACACGCCCTCCGCCTGCGCCACGCCCGATACGGCAAGCAACCCGGCCAACGCGAAACCGGCCAACCATTTGTTCTTCAACATCGTTTTTCTCCTTTTTTGCCAAACGAAATCATGCGCGGGCCATGCCGGCGACGATTGCTGGACCGCTCGCCCGGAGGTCGATCGTCGCAGTGCAGGCTGGGCGCCCGGCGCGCGCCGGCCGAAAGCTCGGCTGCGAGTCAGAGCATACACGGTGTGTGTGACCAGGGCCTTTCAGCCGGCTTGGGCGCATTGCCGCAATGCCGCATGGGCAAACAACGGCCCGGTTGACGAATTCCGGTAATATTGCGGGTCGCCGCCATGCCCAAAAAAGGGGCAGACTTGGCAGATCATTGCATTGAACCAAAGAAGAGTGCGTCGTGAGCGAAGTAATAGAAGTGACGGAATACAAAAGCTGGGTCTGCCTGATTTGCGGCTGGATCTACAACGAGGAAGAGGGTCTGCCCGAAGAAGGCATCGCGCCGGGTACGCGCTTCGCCGCGATTCCCGAGGATTGGCGCTGCCCGCTGTGCGACGTCGGGAAAGCAGAGTTCGCGGTGGTGGAATTCTGAGCCGGCTTGATTGAGGCGGCCGGACGCTGTGTTGTGTAGGCGTCGGCGTGGTTTGCACGGCCCGGGTGGCGATGCCCGCTGGGCCGTTTGTTTTGCGGAGCTGGCGTTCTTCGCAGCCAGCCTCCTGCGCTCGGGTGTTTGACATACTGTGCGCTCGCTGGCGACTTTGAGTCGCCGATCACTGCGGACCTTGTCCGACAACCGGATTGCGATGATTGTTTTGGTTTGGTCCTGCTCCCTGTAGTTCAGGGAGTGGAATGACAGGTGCGAGGCCCTGTCAGATAGAGATTGCTACCACTGCTGTGTAGCAAATCAAATCTGTAGCACGTAAAACTCCCTCCTTTTCGAGTGCCGGGGTCGACTATTCCGCGGTCATGGCTTGGGCGCTCGTCTGATGAGAATCGGCCATCTACGGCCATTGACAGGCGGACCGAAGCGGACGTTCGAGCGTCGCATGAACCCAGACAACTGTCATTCACATGTCGACCGCACCTCGCATCGTCGACCGGGCCTAAGCGGAAGATCGAGGAGGCACGGCTACGGCGCGGAATTCCTGCATATAAGCATTGCGGCAATCAAGGCAGGAATTCGGCAGCAGTCGTGGACGACAGCTCGCTTCGGGCTGCCGCAAGGACGGCAAGCGTAACGCCCGCTTCGGCGCCACGACGACCGCAATACCACCTCCCAGCCATCGTGGAACCGCCAATTGGGTCCCACAGCCGAGGCGGCAGGCTTGGTGGGACGACAGGCTAGAGATCAGTGTGTGCCATCGTGCTCGGAGGCTTGGACTATCGGATCTTCAACGTAGGCGCTTCCCATCATCATTCGGTAGTGCGCACTGTGATCCCACTTTTCAAAAATCGCGCGGAAGACGCGCAGGTAGTTCTCGACGGCGGGTTGATCCAGCGCAAAGCTGATGTCGTCGGGCGTGAAGTGTGAGCCGTCGTTCACCCAAGACACCAAAGAAGCGCAAGCGACCTTGTCCGCGCCGTCGAACCGATCCGGTAGTTCATGGAGTTCGACTCCTCCGAGGATTTTGAAATAGCTTTCCAAAATCCTGCGCAGTGTGTTCTGGATCGATAGGTTATTGCGATCGGGCTGCCGTACTTCGTTCCATAGCAAGTCATACGACGTCTTGATCGGATTCGTTGCGTGCTGAACGACTTGCGAGGCCTGCCCTGATTTTCGAACAACCCAAAACGTCTCGTCCACAGTCGGATTCTTCCTGTTGATGCCTCGGCGGAACGTGACCTCCTTGTGGAAGTGCGCGTTGTGCGTGAGCACGAAAACCTGTTTGATACGCGATTTGCCCGAACGCACCTCGTCGAAGATAGATTTGACCAAGCTCGCGACGATGAAAAGGATCTCGCTATCGAGACTCGACACGGGGTCGTCGAACACAACGATTCGATTGTCTGTAATGCCGGTGTCTGTGTTGCTTCCCTTAATCAAATGGTAAAAATACAGGAAGGTGACGAACGTGCGTTCGCCCTCGCTGAGAGTGTGTTTGGCATTCGCGCCGTTCCCCCGGTTGAGGGCGTAGTGTTCCCCGGTAGTCGCCCGCGCGAGCCTGAAACCGTGGAAGCCGAACTTGGCGAGCAGCCCGTTGATCTCGTCGATAGTGGGCTGGATACTCGTCGATGCCTTCTCTAGCTCGACGATCTCGGCCTCCTTGTCGCGCCGTTCGTCGATGGACTTCTTGATTTCTGCTTCCATCGACCCAATCGCCTTGTTGATGCTCGACTTCTCCTTTAGGTAAGCAGCGAGATCTTCCTTGAGTTCTACGTCGATCAAGTGGCGCCAAATCTGCGCGCTTAATGCTGTCTTCTCGCTCTTAATATTTGCGACGAGGGCGTTTCGCTTGCTAATCTCGTTGTTTGCGGCGCCGATCAGGTGGTCGATTGCTTCGACGGACGTTGAGATGCTTTCGAGTTCGAGCGACAGGCTCGGCTCCCGCTGCTTGTCTGCTAGTCGCTGCAAGTTGGTTTGCAACCGCGTTTCCAACGAAGCGACTTCCGCGCGCAGGCGAGGCTCGTCTATGAACTTAGACGGCTTCTCTAAGATCCCGCGCAAGCCGTTTATGTAAGCAGCCGCCTGGGCGGCGTATCCCGCGTTGAGATCGTTGATGGCTTTCGTTTCGGCAAGGTAACTCTCGTCGAAGTATTCGGCCAAGCTCGTCGCGAACGATGACTCGATCTCCTGCTGGCAGAAAGGGCAGACGGAATCATTGGCGTCGTAGAACGGCAGGCCTTGTTTTACCCAGTCGCTGTTTCCCAACTTCTTTATCATCGCGGCGATGTCGACATCCTGCTTGCCCATGACGCGCTTTTTCATCACGGTATTGGCTTGAAACGCGAGCAGTGCGACCCCAGAGACCGCCGACACCGTGGTCTCGGACGCAGGCTCGTCGCCAAAGACAGTCTCGGCTCTCTTCAGTAATTCTTCGAGCGGGGCCAACGTCGCCTTGTTGGTTTCACGTTCGTTCAGCAATCGGGTTTTGAACTTCTCTGCGGCGTCACGAACGCCCTGGAACGCCATGGCGAAGTTGCCATCGTGCTTGACTTTTTGCTTCCAGCACGTCTCCCGGAAAGACTTCTCCAAGGCCGCCAGCTTTCCCCGGAATCCGCCCGCACCGCCCGCACCGTCCGCTCCTTGCAGCGATTCGGTCCGCTCGATCACGCGTTTGGTCAGGGTCTCGACGGCAACCTTGGCATCGGCGAGCTTGGCGATAGAATCAACGTTCTCTTCGCCTAGCGTGAAGATGCCTTTGAGCTCTTTCGAGGCGTCGAAATTCGTCTCCACGAAATCTCGGTTGTAGACCAGCGCCTTCAACGGCACGCCGGTCTTCCAACCGACCGAGCATCGCTCATGCCCTGGGCTGCAAGCTATCGCGCGGGAGATAGTCGTCTTACCGGACCCATTGGAGCCGAAAACGAAGTTTATCGTCGAAAGCCCTACCATCGATTGCGGTGCCGTCGCGTAGGTCGCGACATCGGCGATATTGATCGATTCGATCATTGACTGTTTCCCTGCGACGGATGCCGTCGTCTCCATAGCCACGGTTTGCGGTCCCGATTATTCGATAATAACGGAACCATCCACGCCAACTTGAGCGTCTGCATCCACGCCGGGTGATCGGTATCCGGAATTTCGGATCTCCGTACCCGTTCGCGCCACATGAGAGCGGATTTTTACAGAGAACACTTGGCGACGCTGCGCGAGTGGCCGTAAAGGCCGGAAACGCGCTGGCGACCAACGAGCCCTGAGCGACGGCAGAACTTTGAAAGCTGCCGTTCGGCTAACGCGGCGTCAAACGACAGAAATGGGTCGAACCGAGCCGTTGAAAGTCACCTTGCCGGTTTTTCCCCGGCGGCGACAGTTCAATAGGGAGGAGTTGACGCACAAATTCATTAATTTGGTGTCGGTCCAGTGACGGAATAGGAGAGATGCCTACAGTCCGCATGCGCGCATATAAATTTTCACGCATTTAATCTTCATGTCAGCCCTCCTGTTTGTCATTGAACTTATCCTGCCGAAATCGCCGCATCGCCAGGTTCAGACCTGGCGCGCGGCTATCGCAGGATGGAGTTCGCACCACTGACATCGAGGCTGAACTTGTGCGTGTTATTACGAAAGAACTAACAGTTCCAGCGCAGCCGGGGTATTCGCGAGAGTCCCCGTCCACGAGAATTGCGTGCTGTTCCCTGAGCAATGGTATATCACCGTCGAATCCGCACCCTGTTGAGATGTCCGTAACACAAATCCTTGCTTTTCCGTCAGAGACTCTTGCACGTGGTCCGATATTAGTTTAATAACCAATGAGAATTCGCTTTTATCCTTAATTTGTGTAAATTCGTTGCAAATTTGATTGAATTTTGTTTGGTCCATTTCGTCCAATCCAAGAAATTTAGTTTGATCGCCAGCTTAAATCCGAAGAAGGCTCTTTTAAAATAATCCGACTGATTTTCTGAATTTAAAAGGGTCCGCCGTGCAATTTCTGTGACGCCAGGAATGAACCCCTTCGATTGCCGAGACTAGCGTATTCGCACAACAATATGAGCCTATTCGAGTTGATAACTTGCAAGTTGATGACAAGAGGTCTAGGAACTTTTGGCAAGGGTTCCCGCGCGGTTCACACCGTCGTCGAGCCTGATTTGTCTGACCGCCAGCAGGAACTCGAGACGAATCACCGCGAAGCGCGCGACCGTGTAGATATAGGCCAGGTTGCACGCCGTATGGTCGCGCTCCGGCGCCGCGAAGTTGCGTGCGCTCGCGCGATCATCGGCCGCGACCCTGTCGGCCTGCACCTGAATGGCCGGATATCGGCTCGCCAGAAAGCAGTCTAGCGGTGCTACAGGGACCGCGATCTAGCCTGCGCCGCTCGATCGCCTGCGGCCGCGCAGCACTGGAAATGATTGCTCTATTGAAGGTCGCGGGTGTCATCGACCTTTGTGATTTTCCAGGCATCCCCCTGTTTGCGGAGAAACACCAACACACTGACCTTGTCCGTCGATCCAAAGGTAACGGGCACGACCGCAACATCGTCGAGCATCACAGCGGGGCGCGTTGCGATATTGGCGGCCCAATCGTGCTCGTCGTAGTCCTGCACCTTGGTGAAATAGTCGCTATCGCCCGGCAGCCGATTATGGTGATAAGCGTTGCGCAGCTTGTCGGCCGTCGCTTTGGCTACGTACGTATAAATCCCTTTGTCCATCAACGGATAGACATCATTCGATTGCCGCTTGATGTACCAGGCGTAGAACGCTTTCGTGCTTGCATCAGGCGTGACGCTATCCGCGAGCGCGGCCTGCTGCAAAAACATTCCGCACACGAGCAGCCATACCGACACAGAGAATGTGAATATCTTCTTCATGGTGGGCCCTAGTTGTACCGGTAGGTCTTGTGTGGTGGCTGTGCCTGTCGATAGGCAGGCCCCGGATAGAAGCCTTGCGCACCGGAATGCGTTTGTTTGAAATCAGATACCCAGATCGAGCCGTCAAAAATTGCCATGTGCCCGGCGGGGTGTCCGGGCGCCGGTTGTATCACGACCACGTCGCCTTTCTGCGGCGATCCGGTTGTTTCCCGAAAGCCAACCGCTTGCAAAAGCGGGCCGTAGTCCTTGGCGAAGTGCGCGTGGTGCAGCGAGAGGCCGCCGGCTTCTATCGCCTTGCGCACGTACCTTGCACAGTTGCCGGTGCTGTGGGATTGCGCGTGATCGTCTGCGTAGCTAGCGGCGACGGATTTATCGAATGGCATTCTGTCTCCTGTGAGGAAAGGAAGCGCGGTGGAACGCTACCACACGAGAGGCGCTGAAATCGTCAGAAATGATTCGAAATCGGTCCGCGCCCGCGAAGTTATGCGGGCTGGATTACAGCAACGACAGCCGCCGCTTCGACCTTGATAATCAGGCCGCTTTCACCAGCTTCAACCGTCCTTTCTTCGTGACCTGAGCCGGGTCCAGATTGTGGTGTATCGCTTCAGATTGCGCCAGCCCTTGTGCCCGGTCACGGCGGCCACTTCTGGTCGATGCCGCTGCAGTATGTGGTGCTCGTTCGATTTCGGCACCTCTGCGCGCTTTGAATCGGCGCGCGCCTGTCGGTATTTCCTGACGAGTTCGCCCACGGTCACGGTGGCCGCGTCGACCGCGTTGTGCCCCTTGTCGATCTCGGCTTTTCTCTCCCGCACCCAAGCCTCCGCAGCGGATTCAGTTTTGAACGTTTTTGCTATACTCTGCCCTCGCTTGCGTACCTGGGCACGCCAGCGACTGCCCACCGGCAGGATCGAAGCCATGTGCTTAACCCGTTTGGAAACTGACGCAGTGCCAGATCATTTTCCGGTCTACAGGATCGACCTGCAGCAAAAAGTGTAGCGAAGACTGCTATAAACTGGGGTTCACAGGCTGTCGCGGCGCTTCATTTAGGAAGAAGCAGAAAAGCCGGAAAGCCCACGGGATAAGGCCGAAGCCAATAGCAGCAAGGCTACGGTTTTCGCATCGCCAATATCCATCTCCCTGTAGTTCAATGGATAGAACAAGTGCCTCCTAAGCGCTAGATACAGGTTCGATTCCTGTCAGGGGGACCAACGAAAGGCTTGGAAGCCTTTATTTAAACGGGTTCATAGTGATTTTGGCGTAAATTTGGCGTAATCGCGCCAACTCTTCGACGCCGGCCGACTGCTGATAACAATCGAAGTCGCCCGCCTCACGTACTGTTGATCCAGCAGTACCTGCGCCCTGCCAGACAAGGCTCTTAGCAATGAGTTACGCCATCTGCTACGCCTACTGATTTCCTGTCCGCCCGCTATCGGCCAGTTTCGGTCACTGGACGTCGGTATATAGATCGTTGACACCCATCGACAATGGGAATCAATCAGAGATCGTGTATGCGCATTCTTACGCATTGGCTTTCTCATCTACGAGGAAGCGGGTCGGCGACAACCGGCCATAAGCGGAAGCCCACGGTCGAACTGTCGCCCTGATCCCGCGTTGGATGGTGAGTGAGGGCTAGAAATTTTCCTTAATGGAATAGGCAATTCCCGCAAAGAAGTCGTCAATGTTGCTCGGCGCTTCCTGGGTAAATTTGCCTACGTTCCGGACTGCATCCACGATAAAACTGGAAATTTGGTCCCAAATCTCGTTAAAAGCGGGACCTAAGTTGTTTTCCATCAGGGAACAAATGGCATTCGCTTGGCTTGGGCTCAAGTTCTGCGCGAGTTCGACCGCCTTGTCATAAGTGGCGTTGATCGCGTCGGCAAGATCACTATGGGCACTTCCGCGAGTCGACCCCATCTTGTTCTCGAACTCGCTCGCGTTTTGATCGCTTTTAAATGCGTTAGTAGCGACTTTAATGCCGGTCTGGCTGTTATTTGCAGTTTTAGTTGCCCCAGAATTCCCTATCGCTTTGATTTGCTGGATCGCGTCGTCAAGCTCGTCGTCATTGGAAACGGGCAACGGCACGGACCGAAGACGCGAGTAGTCCTCGTGAAGACGTTGCGACGGAATGTAGTCCCCAAGATGATTTTCCTCTTCGCTCTCAGCGACGGCGTGGGGACTGGTGAGGCGTTTGAGCGAGTGTTCACGCATCTCGGCCATAATTTCCTTAAACAGAGCTCCATCTATTGTGGCGGCCATTTCCATCTCCATGAGTCAAGTTGCAACTTCCCCGACCGTCAAAAGACTATCGCATCGATCAACAGTAAGGCCCTATCTAAACCGACGGCATTAAATTATCAATAAGCTTTGTTCCACTCAATAGCTTAAGTAAGTGCCATTCGTAACAGATTTATTTTTTGCCTAAAATAAATCTGTCCCACTTTTCCCAAAGACTTCAAACAAAGGCCTTCAAGCTCTAATGTTGTACAAAGTAAATATTCAAGTTGACAGCTCCATTCGCAGTAGGAGTACAACCTGATGTCTGATTCGCGACAGATTGTGTTGCATGACCAGTGCCGTAGAGGAGATTGCTATCACCGTCGGTAATAACGGCACCAGGTGCCGTTGGAACCGTCGGCGTCTTAACTGTATCCATACCAATGATATTGTCTGGCCAGGACATGGCCGCAAGAGCCAAGCAGGCTGCCTCCGGCACAAAACTGATGACGATAGCTCCCGCTGTAGAATTCGTGGAGGGAACTGCATAAAAGCCGATTTGGCTGGTTGAGCCAAAGGGCGAAGTGAAAAATCCTGCGTTGAATTGTTCTTCTGTGAAGATGCCGAAACTATTGACGGCATCAGGTGTGAGCCCGTCAAAGTTCGGGTTGTTAGTGAACTGCTGGACGATGGCGGGAACCACTAAAGCAATTTCTTGTTGCGCTTTTGCAATCTGCCTTTTTTTCGAAACAACTCCATACAACATAATGACCGCAGCCACAACAATGATGAGGATGATCATCCAAAGGGATGTTTCAATCAGGGTGATACCGCGTTTAGATTGTTTTTTCTTGGGTTGCATCGAGCCTGACACTCCTTTCTGTGAAGTTCGGTAGAGTCCACAATCATTAGACTAATGCACGTTTTAAAAAAAATACAGAAAAAAAACACATGCGTGAAATAGGGTGAAGTTACGGAGCCTCAGCTCAGCGGTCCATTGACAGTAAATTAGACTCGATCCGCAGTAAGGTCATGCTGTTGTTAGCTCATGAGCGACCGCTTCCGGAAGTACTGAATGGCTCAATCGGGTCGCGTGCTGCCGATCGCAGAGTTGCGCGGTTCAGGTGCGCATGCCCTTTGCATGAGGCGGCACGCGGCCAGGAACCGCCGTTCGGCGCGCTCGGCCATCGGACGCTTGTGCGACTGCTTCGGACAACCGGCGGCTCGGATTCGACGGGCAGCAATATGCGCAGCATCCGCAAAGGTGTACCTTAGCCAAGCGCCTTTGATCAATCGAGCGTCCGGTCAACCTTGTGGGCGACCAGACGCTGACAACTTGCTTCAGTTTGGGTCGTCAACCACGGGCCCGAGGGAGTTTTTTAGACGTGCGTACACGGCTTGAGCCTTGACCGCCAACCCGGACTCATTCACGTTGGCTACCTTGCCAAGCATTCTGAATGAGGCTGATCTTCGGCCTTTCTTGAGTTCTGGGAATTCATCCTCGAGCGCGACTTGGACTTTCACTCTGTAATTATCTACGAGATTGAGGGGCCGATACTGAATGCCGACTGCGTACTTGTCTGGCCCGTGAACAGATTCTCGCATTTCCCATGCGACAACGCAGACCGGCCACGATGCAGCATCCGCGTCGACCAGTGGGTTCCACGCCTCGTCAAACAGCCAAAAATGCCTCTTTCCGTAGTCTGTTAAAAGCTTGCGATTTGGAAGATTCTCCTTGATGCGTCTTTCGATAAACGAAAGCTTTGCCTTTGAACCAAGGCGCTCGATCAATTGCGGATAGTGATTGGCGAAAATCCACTTTTCGCCCAAATCGCCATCCAATGTTTTTGGGGTGAGGTCACTCACATCGAGAGTCAATGCGCTCTCGAGATCCTCTATGACCGCCCTATATTCCATCGCTACGTCTGCGAGAACATCGTCGAGTTCCTCCTGCTCCGGCGGAACGTAGTCCGTTTGCTTCTGGCAGTATGCAATCACGAGCGCAGCGGATTGGTTTCCTCGTTTGAGCTGAAGCTCCGCGCGATCGGCGCCAGCCTCAAGCCATTGGTAATCGAGAAATGCCCACCGGTTACGCGGCGCGGATCGATTTTCGTCCTCCTCCCTGGCCCCGCCGTAGTTCCGATCCAGGACAATGTGCGCTGTTTTGTAACCTTTGAATGCCGGACGGGCGCGGAGCCCTGCTACCTCGTCGTAGTACGTCTCGAGCTGATCCGGGCCGAGTCGGGCACCGTGCTTGTTCTCAACAACAACTAGTAGTTGATTCACAGGGTCGATCATCAGCAGATCCAGCCGAGACTTGCTCGGCAACATATACTCTCGAATCGCGATCATCGAATGGAAGCCGGTTCGCGCAATCCTTCCCGGCGTCCAGACAGCGAAGAACTCTCTATTACATAGGACGTTATCGTAGGAATTCCCGTAAGCAGCAGTTAGGAAATCCTTCAGAATTGCATCGCCTTGCCCGTGTCCCTCTCGGGGATCAAACAACCATTTCAGTATTTCAGAATGTTGATTTTCGTTCGGTTCGATGATGTTGAAAATATCGTTCGACCGCTTTAATCCTTCCAGAGCCTTTCGCAGCCTCGGATCTGCTACAAACGCGTGAAACGTTTCGTCCATCAGAAATCCCCGTCGACCGTTAGTATTTTGCAACCTCAATTATTGTATCCGTCGGAGATATGGAGTTGTTGCCCTCCGTTGGAAGCAGCCATCCAACTTGCGTAGTGCGACCGGCCGTTGTGGGTCGCACCGAGCCGTTCAAGTTACTTTGCTGGGTATTTCCCTGCCGGCGATAGTTCAGGTGGAATGACAGGCGCAAGGCCTGTCAGACATGGATTGCTACCGTTGGTAGCAATCCTGTAGCAAACAAAAAAACCTCTTCTTAGCGTATGAGCCAACTGTTCGCAGCCCCAGTTCCGCGCGCCCCGTCCGGCGACAACCGGGCCAGTTTCACTCATTCGACAGCACGCTTCAAATTCGCGACTCTAGCGCGAAATATTGTCAGCAAGCGTGGCGTGGTGCCGACATTGGCAAGGAGAAGGCGACTCGCGTTGCCTTCTTACCGTGGACCCCAGCGTGTCTGTCGAGCAGACAGCCGGAGACGCTTCCTCGGGTCAGCGAGATCAAATAGCGCGGACTACGGCGATCTTGCCAATCAAAACCAGGTAGGAAATAGGCCAGAATATCAGCGTGCGGACTTTCGTCGAAAATACGTTCTGTAGCGTATTATAGACAGGATGGAACGTGATCAAATTTCGCAACACCGTACGGTTCAAAAAAATACCGCAGGCGAAGTAAACGACAAAGTAAACGATCGGTGCCTTAGTTGCGCCAGCGATCAACGCGCCAACAATCAACGCAACCACGGCTCCCACGTAAAAACCAAAAGCCTTACCAAGTGATATCAGTCCACTGGACCCCCGAACGGCGTCGTCGCTGGCGATACTCATCTTTTTGTTCCTCATAAAATTGGACAGATAATTTGGAATCGCCTTTAGTTCGGCGGCTCACGCCGAAAATATCGGCATATAAATGGAAAACTTTAGAGCGATATTCGGTTACCGCAGCGAAGCGGGTCAATTGACTCTTGATGGTTCTGGGACTTCGTTTTCCACGACGCCCGCGTGATCTTCCATCGCAAAGCGCCCGCATCTCCCGGCACTCCAAGAGCGTGCAAAGCGTTTAGCCGGGATGAGTGAGTATTTCCTAGACGGGCGGCGCTAACGGCAGCTGTCCGACGGTAGCGACAGGCTCTTTTGGGACGCCTTATGCCATACGCATCGGACGGCACGCGGCCACAATCTGCCGTTCAGCGAGCGGAGAAATCTGCCGTTGGAACAGCCGCAATATACTTCGGAACCTGACAGAGGACGTACCCATAAAATTCGGCCATTGCTGACATTGAGGCGGCTTGGGTTCTACGTCAGCACTGTGGTCGATTGCTGACGGTGAGGGAGACGAGCGGGCGGATGGCAGCTTCTACATCGACGAACTCGCACTCCCGACCCGAAGCGATTTCCCGAATGCGCAAATAGCAGCCATCGCCGGAAATCAACGGTAAGATATGGGCCAACGCCGAATCGGTCGAACCGACCCCAATAACAAATGAACCTTGCAGCCTTCTCCGTTTCAGACTATCGAAGCATAACCGGAACTAGCAAATTTCCTGTCGATGATTTGGTGTGTCCATTGGAAAGAACAACGAGGGCAAATCAAATGTTCTCCGGGTGCTAGCAGCATCGATGAAAATTCTGACCACACCCACAGTATACCCAAAGTGGGCTTTCGACCGCGAGACACGGATCAGCATTCTTGGCGAAGAGATTTTCCGATCGCTTCACAGCCGAGAAAGCGGGCGTTCGATTCGCGGTTTCGTCTTGAATTTTCGCTAACGAATACCGAAGCCGATGACTTCAAGAGCAGTACTAAAAGCAACCTCAACGGGACTTTGTCGGTTAAAGCGTGCGGAGCGTATCGGCGCGATACCAGCGAAGTTATGCTTGGATCGGTTTAACATGAAATGGGAATGCGCATGCCAACGACATGAACTCCCGGCTAAATACTGGCAGAGCCTGCGTAGCAAAGCGATAATGACTTCCCTCTAACTGCATTTTTTGGAATCACCGTATATGAGTCTTTCATTGCCCGCGACCGGAGAGCGGTTCTTGCCCGACCAGATGTCAGGCGAAATCGAGATTGAACATTGTCATCGCTACTTCGCCGCAGCGGAGCTGGTCGCTGGCCTGGATGTGTTGGACATTGCATCAGGTGAGGGATACGGTTCCGCGCATCTCGCGCTTGTGGCAAAGTCGGTGATAGGAGTCGATATTTCCGACGCCGCAGTTTCCTTCGCACAACGCAACTATGCGTCCGGACGTTCAAATCTGCGGTACGTACAGGGTTCGTGCGCGTCGATACCGGTGGCGGACGCTTCGGTAGATGCGGTGGTGAGCTTCGAGACAATCGAACATCACACGCAGCACGAAGAAATGATGAGGGAGATCAAAAGGGTACTGCGACCGGACGGCTTACTTATTATTTCGTCGCCAGATAAGCACGAATACTCGGACGTACCAGGGTACAGCAACCCCTATCATGTGCGGGAACTCTATAAAGAGGAATTTAGCGACCTGTTGATGCAGTGGTTCAGCCATGTGCGGCTTTATGGACAGCGCGTATATCATGGCTCGTCCATGTTCCCGCTTTCCAAGATCGATTCAGGCAGCGTAGTCGCCAGTAACTATCTGCTGGCCGGGTCTGACGGTAGCCGGACAACAAAGGCGCTGGTGCCACTGTACTTCGTCGCCGTGGCATCGGATCGCGCAGTCCTGCCTGACTACCCGGTGGGCGTCCTGGCCAGTACGCAAGAGGAGGAACGACTAGCGGCACTGACAGCAGAACACCAGAAGCAGGCAACCGAGCTCGGAGCCCTGCATGGACATATTGCGCACCTGCAGCGCGAGCTCGAGGCTGGGCAGACAAGGATTGACACATTGCTTGCGCAGGCTGAGCGCAATTCAACCGTCATCGCGGAGCTTTCGGCATACCCGGCGCGAGTGGAACGGCTCACGCGCGAGGTCGAACAGATGCGCAACGCCAGAGGGTACCTCGCGCACAGCGAGGCAAATTTCCGAGCGCGAGCGGAATGGCTCACGCGCGAGGTCGAACAGATGCGCAGCGCCAAAGCATCGCTTGAGGAACGCATGGAGCGCACCGAGGCGGCGGCCCTAGCGGAAAACGAAACATTGCGACGGGCCAATGCAGAGATTCTGCTGTCCACCTCATGGCGGATAACGCTTCCGCTGCGGGCCGCAAAGCGCCTGCTACGTTGGGCACGTCGTTCGGGGCAACGGCACGTTGTCTCGCGCAGCGTCGCCGACGTTCGCGCGACGGGCGCAGACGACGGGGTGTCCGCGCCGCATCTCGACGTTGCAGAGATGGGCGTGCATGGGAGCACCGATGCATTCGATGCCGCTTACTATCTGCGGTGCAATCCGGATGTTGCACGGAGCGGTGTTGACCCGTACATCCACTATATCAGCCATGGCAAGCAGGAAGGCCGCATTTGTGTCCCGCCAGAACTTGTGTTTAGCGACGGTGGGAGGACATTGGCAGTCGGACGGCAGACCGTACTCGTCGTGAGCCACGAAGCATCACGCACAGGCGCGCCGATTCTCGCATGGAACATTTGCAGGGAACTTGCACCTCGCTACAACGTCGTCGCACTGTTGCTCGGTTCAGGGGCGATTCGGCCTTTTTTTGAAGATGTCTGCCATGTCGTAGTAGGACCATACGACTATGCGGTGCGAACCCCCGCTGCGATCGACTCGATCATTGGTAGGCTCTGTGAGCGCTACGAGTTCGATTTCGCTCTTGTCAATAGCATCGAGTCGCGCTGTGTCGTCAAGCCACTTGCCGAACGCTTCGTGCCCGCTGTGCTGTTAGTCCATGAGTTTTTTGCGTACAGTCGCCCGCGGCACGAATTCGTGTCCGCACTGCGCTGGGCAGGCGGCGTGGTATTCCCAGCTGACGTCGTCAGGCAAAACGCCGCGACGCGCGAAACAGAGAAGGCTCTCCGTTTAACCAACGTGGTCCCGCAGGGGAAATCGCTCATTCCGGTTAGCCACGACACAGCGCTGGGCGACCCGTTCGCTGACCTTCAGGCGAAACTGCATCCAGCGAATGAAACTGGTCGGCCATTCATTGTTCTCGGCGCTGGCAGCGTGCAGTACCGCAAGGGTGTAGATCTGTTCATAGCAACTGCGGCGAAGCTCAAGCGGCTAGCTCCGGATGCGGATATCCTCATGCTGTGGATAGGGCACGGCTACGATCCAGAAAACGATCTGGCCTACTCTGCCTATCTGGCAGATGAGATCGATCGGGCGGGACTGGGCGACCGAGTCAGGATGCTGAAAGAGGTGGAGGATCTCGAATCAGCCTATGCCCTTGCGCATACCTTTTACCTTTCATCGCGCCTAGATCCGCTACCTAATGTAGCAATCGACTCCATGACGCTTGGGATGCCGCTCGTCTGTTTTGCAGAAGCCACGGGCGCCGCCGAGGTACTCGCGAAAGACCCTACCACCGCGCCGTGTGTTGTGCCATTTTTAGATACCGACGCGGCTGCGAGGCGGATTCTTGATCTGTATCATTCACCGGTCCAATTGACTGAGACTGGGCGCGCAGTCGGACGTTTGGCGCGATCTACCTTCGACATGCAGTCCTATGTGTCAAAACTGACCGCCATTGCGCAAGACACCCGCGCGCTCATGTGTCAGGAGAAGGAAGATTGTGAAACGCTCGAGGCAACAGACGACTTCTGCGAAGAGTTCTTTGTTGATCCTTCGAGCCCCTTGACCACGCGTACAGAGGCAATTCGGTCGTTCGTCAGGGCATGCTCAGCTCGGCTGTGTATCCGCAAACCCGCCCCGGGTTTCAACACCAGCATGTACGCGACACTTTGTGACACGGGGATGCAAAATCCGTTTGCACACTTCGTCCGTGCCGGCAAACCCACCGGTCCTTGGCTTGAACACACACTTACGCTGGGGGACGTCGGGCTAAAAGGCGTTGGCAAACAGACTTTACGCGCCGCATTGCACATCCATGTGTTCTATCCGGACGCCCTGCAGAACCTCGTTGAGCGACTTGCGGCGAACCAGTTCGCTTGTGATCTGTTCATCAGCGTGCCGAATGAAGTTGTCGCAGCGGAAGTTAGCGCCTCAATTTGTGCTGTCGCACGCGGGCAGGTCGACGTCCGTGTGGTTCCGAACCGGGGCCGCGATATCGGCCCATTCCTCACCGAATTTCGCGAATCCTTCTCGGGCTACGACGTGATAGGACACGTGCACACAAAGAAGAGTGTCGATTTGAACGACCCAGCGCTCGCTCAACGGTGGTCAGGGTTCGTCCTCGAAAACCTCATCGGCGGACACTACGCAGCAGCCGACGAGATTCTGGCGCATTTTGGCAAGCAGCCGAGGTTGGGCATTGTATACGCTGACGATCCGCATCTGCAGGGGTGGTCGGACAACCAGTCGTTTGGGCAGGCCCTGGCCGATCGCATGGGCATCAGTTCCCTGCCGCAGGGCGACTTCAGCTTTCCAGTCGGGACCATGTTTTGGGCGAGACCCGAGGCGCTGCAGCCTCTATTTGACCTCGCGCTTGACTGGGGCGCATACCCCGAAGAGCCGCTTCCGTATGATGGCTCGATGCTGCACGCCATTGAGCGACTTCTGCCCTTCGTGGCGGAGAAGCAAGGTTACTTCCGCGCCGTGACCCATGTCCGCGGCGCCACGCGCTAGTTAGGGGATGCAGACGATGAGAAAAATGGACGATCTGTCGCAGTCGGGTGCCGAGATCGCCGTGTTGGGCGGCGACGGCTTTCTCGGCACACATCTGGTAAATGCACTGCTCAGCCGAGGCGCGAGGTTGCGCGTATACGGTCGGAACCCCCGCGAGCGGTATCGAAACGGAACAGTAGTTGCGGTGCGTGGCAATTTCGCGAATGGGTCGGCGTTGGAAGAGGCGGTGGACGGCGCCAGCCTCGTCTATCACCTCGTGAGTTCCACCATACCAAGTACGTCCAATGCCGATCCTGTCGCAGATGTTCAGAGCAACCTGATCGGCAGTCTTCATTTGCTGGAAACGATGAAGCGGTGCGGGGTTAATCGCATCGTTTACGCGTCTTCAGGCGGTACCGTGTACGGCAATCCGCGCAATCTGCCCGTCGCCGAAGATCATTCCCTTGATCCGCTGTGCTCCTATGGCATCGTCAAGGTAGCGGTGGAGAAATATCTGAATATGTTCTCGTGCGTGGACGGGATAACCGCAACGGTGCTTCGGCTATCGAACCCCTACGGGCCGTTGCAGCGCGCGCACGGTGCGCAGGGCGTGATTTCCGTGTTCGCGCACAAGATTCTTGCTGGTCAGAACATCGAGGTTTGGGGTGACGGCACGACGGTTCGCGACTACATCTACATCGATGATGTGATCGATGCGATGGTCCGCGCTGCGCATGCGACGCATTCGGGCGTATACAACATCGGTAGCGGTGTCGGCCACTCGCTGAACCGGATCTTGGAAATCCTAGCGGATGTGATGGGTAAGAAAGCCAATGTTCGGTATTTGCCCAAACGGTCGTTCGACGTCCGCGAGATCGTGCTGGATGTACGTCGTGCTAGAGCCGAGCTTGGTTGGCAGCCTGAGACGTCGCTCGAGGAAGGAATCCGCCGATACTGCTCCACTGTAGCGGACCAAATCCAAACTGCCGTGCGCTTGGCGAATGCCCCCATCGCATGACGACTTCGAGCGCCACGTCGAAAGCGATGAGCCGCCGAGGTGTTTGGGCATAAAAAACCGTATGACGGCACGCGCGAACCTAAAGTAAATATTGCTAAACTCGCAGTTTTTGGACACGACATGTCATCTGGATTAACAAACATCGCACACGCTGGCCGCGGGCGGACGATTTTGACTGTTCTCGGTGCGCGGAGCGGGACCTCCGCGCTGGCTGGAACGCTCGGCATTCTCGGCTGCGCCCTCCCGAAAACTTTAATGCCTGCCAACTGGGCTAACACCAAAGGTTACTTCGAGCCTGAAGACATTGCGGCGTTGCATGATCAAATCCTCGCATCGGTAGGCAGCACATGGAGCGACTGGCGCGAATTTCCAAGCGGATGGTTCGGGTCTAAAGATGCGGAGCGACGCCGAGATGATCTCGCTTCAGTGTTTTTGCAGAACTACGGTGAGGCTGCGCTCGCGGTTCTCAAAGAGCCTCGGATGTGCCGGATGCTTCCATTGTGGGATCGAGTCTACAAAAAACTTGAGGCAAACCCCGTGTTTTGCTTTATTGACAGAAATCCGCTTGAGGTCGCCGCTTCGCTTCAGGCTCGCGATGGTTCATCGATGGAACAAGGGCTTCTGTACTATATCCGCAATCATCTAGATGCAGAGTTGGCAACGCGATCTGCAGTGCGAGTGTTCGTTTCTTACGATGCGCTCCTAACGGATTGGCGCACGACGATCAAATTCGTAAGCGAGGTGCTGGGCGTCACTTTTCAAACGTCCGAGAAGCAATGCTCAGAGGTCGACTCGTTTCTAGAGCGTGATCTTAGGCATCAAAGGCACGATTTTTCGAGGCTTACTGAAGACGCCGTACACGATATGGCGGCCGCAGTTCATGAGGCTTTTACTCAACTATCTCACGACCGATTCGATTCGCATGCCACGAACCGTCTCGACGAGCTACGCGCAGCGTTCAATGCGCGGCAAAGCTAAATTTTCAAATTAGGGGTATTTGTGGCTGCCCGATCGCTATGCAAGGCGAAAGCGCTGCTAGAGTCCTCGAAGAACGCTCAGAGATGGTCTCTGCCAATGCATGCATCGACGTCAGATACAAAAAGCGTATCAGCCTTGTTGCCTGGGCGCTTTCTTCGTGTCCGCGAGGATTGCTGCTAGCGGCCCGAAAATGACCTGGATTCCCCTCGTCGGGAAAATTCATTCCCTGACAAATCAGTAGTTACTCGAACCCGAGAGTAAAAGTTGAAACTAGATGACATGCTGAAGGAATTGGGAACAGTGACGATTCGTTATACGGCCGGGATGTTCCGAGCGGATAGCGACTGCTCCCTCGCGCGCGGCGAACCGGAATGCAGTGCAACCGTCGAGGGAGCAGTCCGGAATGCGCTACTTCTGAAACGGCAAGACAAGGCCGGCCCATTCATGAATTATGCAACTGCCATTCCATTCCGTTACTTCTCGAGCGAGGCGGAAATTGGCGAGATTCCAACGGCCGGCCAGGATTCGTATTGATTCGGATATAACGGCGCCGCGTTGCACGAATGAACCCCTCAATCAACCGGCTACGTGCTCGTGTTGAACGCTGGACGAGGGTTCCTGTTATCGCCAACGCTAGAAAAGCCCTGCCGGTTGTGCCGCATCATCCCAACTGAAAATAATCACCTCCTTGCGCACAGCTTCGCGCCCTCCACCGCCCACGGTGTACCTGATATCGACCGTCTCGATGTGAAAACCCTCGAACGCCCAGCGGATGTCCGGATGATCGTTGAGGCTGACGATCGCCTTGCCTTTCAGCGACCGCAGACGGGCCGCCATCTCCACGTATTCGGAGTACGGAAACGGCACGCCATAGCCTTCCGTCTCCCAGTACGGCGGATCCAGATAGAACAGCGTATGAGGCCGGTCGTACTTGTCGATACACGTCTTCCAGTCGAGCCGCTCGACGAACGTGTTTGACAGGCGCAGGTGCGCGGCCGACAACGTCTCCTCGAGCCGCAGCAGGTTCAGCCCCGGCGGCGTAGTGGTTGCCGTGCCGAACGACTGCCCTTCGATCTTGCCGCCGAAACAGTTCTGCTGCAGATAGTAGAAGCGGGCCGCCCGCTGGATATCGGTGAGCGTTTCCGGGATCGTGTCCTGTAGCCATCTGAACACCTGCCTGCTGGTAAGCGCCCACTTAAATTGCCGCACGAACTCCTCGAGATGATGCTGCACGACACGATAGAGGTTCACCAGTTCGCCGTTGATGTCGTTGATCACCTCGACCTTCGCCGGCGGTCGCATGAAATACAGCGCGGCCCCGCCCGCGAAGACCTCGACGTAGCAATCGTGCTCGGGAAACCGCGGAATGAGATGGTCCGCGAGGCGGCGCTTGCCGCCGATCCATGGAACGATAGGATTTGCCATATCTGGAATTGCCTTTTCTTTTTTAAGTTAGAATTCGGCCCGCCTACCGGTAGGTGTCAGGGCCCTGGCTAATTCACTGGCTGCTTCAGTGGAAAGGTGGCGTCGGGAATGCGCGAACATGCCTGACGTCGCCCTGTCTTCTCCCGCGCGGTGATGCGCGGTCCAAGTGACTTTGGCCGCCCGCGATGGACGGCTACATGAGTGGTGTGCTGTGGAGAAGGCGACCTATCGTGCTTCGCCCTCGCCGGGCAGTTGCGCCCGCGAGACCACCGTGTCCGGCGACACCGCGAACTGCGTAATCGCCGCAGCCTGCCTGTCCGCGCGCGACGACGACCCGAAGAAATACTCCTTCGAGCCGAGCACCATCGCAATCAGAATGCCGAACAGCGTATCGAGTGCGCGCATCACGCCGTCGTCAAGCCGGATCTGCCTGGCCGCAAGCATGAATTCCAGCCCGATCACCGCGAACAGCGCGACCGTATACATATAGGCCAGGTTGCGCGCCGTATGATCGTGCTCCGCCACCGCAAAGTCGCGTGCGCTCGCGCGATCGTCAGCCGCCACCCGGTCGGCCTGCACCTGGACGCCCGCCATGTTCTCCGCATGCGTGAACCCCGCCTGCCGCATCTTCAGCGCGAAATCATCGTCGGCCTGCTTCAGCGCCAGTAACTGCTCGGGCGTCATCTGCTGTCCGGTCAGTGCCACCTTGACCGCGTCAACCGAACCATCGGCCAGACCAAGCTTGCCGGCGATCGCCGAGGCGGCCATCGCGGCAATGCCCGGCACCCCGCCCGTCAATGCCGTGACGAGCCACGGCGCGACCGTTTTCAGGACATCCATCATGCGCTCACCCCCAATGCACGATTGAGCTGCCAGCCGTATTCGAACGTCTCGTTCTCGACGCGCTTTTCGGCACACTCGATGTAATAGACAGACTGCTGCGCGCCCACCATGCCCAGCAGCACCCGGTGGCCGTCCGCGCCGCGCGCGGCGAGGAAGGCTTTCAGCGCCGCCATCGTCATGGCGCCGATGCCACCGTCGACGGCGATATCGGCAAACGCGCGCTGGTTCTGGTTCAGCACGTTCAGCGCACGCTGCAGGAAGCGCACGCCGGTCGCCGGCCCGGCGTTCACGCCGATGTCGAACAGCTTCTCCGCGAGCGCGGGCGAGACCGCGTCGACGAGATCAAACTTCGGCTGCTTCCAGTAGCGGCTGCGATAGATCTGCGCGGCGGTCGCGCGCGGCATGTCGCGCATCGGGCCGGCATAGCCGACCGCGCGCGCGACCGCAGCGGTGACGCCCCACATCGTCTCGCCGCCGGCGTCAAGCGCGTTGTTCGAGTAGCCGCCCTCGCGGCCGATCAGCGCATCGATTTTTTGGTCAAGTGTCATTGTTTCGTTCCCTGTCTGGTTTCCCGCGTCATGGTCTGCTCCAGCACCTCGAGGCGCTGCTGCTGCAAGCGGTTGAGGATGTCGCCTTCGTTGATATGGGTGAACACCCACACGATCGAGCCGACGAGGAAGGTCTGGACGATGCCGAGCACGATCCCGAGCACCCACATCGCGCCCCGCGCCGTGTTCTTCATCGCCGCCACCCGGTCGTCGACGCCGCCGATCTGCGCCTCGAGCGCATCGCGTTCCTTCTTCCCCTCATCCACACGCGCCCACAGCAGCTCGATGTCCTTGCGCGCGTTCTGGTTGTGGATCGACATCTGCGCGAGCGCACGGTCGAGCGCGGCGACTGGCTGCACCGATGTCTTGATGTCCTCGAGGCTTGCCGCGACGCTGCGCAGCTGCTCGCCGAAACGCGCGATCTGCACCGCCAGATCGTTGTTGTGCTGTTCACCCATCGGGCCGTCCGTTCAATAGAAAAACCGCCTCGCGTCCCCTATGCGGGCGCGGGCGGTTTGTGGTGATGCTGCGGTTATCTTCCGTCGATCGCGTCAGTGCGGCGGCGCCGGCACCACGAGACTGATCTTCCTGCCCTTCTTTTTCCCGTGCCCGACCTTCGCCTTGCCTTTGTTGCCCGCGTTCAGCTCGACCTGCGTTTCCCAGCTGCGCCCCGCATAGGTGTTCGTCACGGACTCGACGAGGAAGTCGCCGTCCGCCTCTTTCTTGAAGCCCTTGAGCGTGACCGTCTTCTCGGCCGCGAAGTCGGCCCGGCCGGTCATCGTCATCGTGCTTTTCGCGGTGTGGTGATTCAGCTTCTGCAGGCGGGCGTGTGCCGCGGCTTTCGCGGCCTCGGGGCTCGCGAACGCATGCCGCTCGGTGTGCACCGCGGATGCACCGGGCGGCGCATCAGGGTTCGGGATCGTCAGATCGATCTTCCTGCCGGTCTTCGTGTCATGCACCTTCGTGCGCACGGCGACGAAGCTCGCCCGGTCCGGAAACGTGATCTCGTAATCGAGCAGCATGTCGGGCGTGAGCGTAATCATGGGCAGCGGCTTGCCACTTGCGCTCCGGCCGGCGCCGCGACCCGCCACGATCAGCCTGCCCGCCTTCACCGTCGCTGTGGCGCCATGCTGCCGCGCGAGCCGCGTGATGAAATGCAGATCACTTTCGCCGAACTGGTCGGCACGCGGCACCGGCGCGTCGACGCTGCACGCGGCCGCCCACCGGTTGCGGCGGGCAATGTCGCCGACGATATCCGCGAGCTTCACGTTCTCCCAGCTGCCGTACCGGTGCGTCTTCGCGGTAGCGCGCATGTTCGCCGGTTTGCCGCGGATCACCACCGAGGCGGGCGGACCCTTGAGCGCAACCTCGTCGACCGCGTATTCACCCAGGAACGACAGGTCCCTGCCGTTCCAGCCGAGCGAGATTTTGAGCGTGGCGCCCTTGGGCGGGAACTGGATCCTGCCGTCGCGATCGTCGAGCTCGATCTCGCACTCGTCCGACTCGAGGCCGGGCCTGTCCACCGTCCGGATGCGCAGCACGCGATCCTGGATCACGCGCGTGATGTCGTCGCCGTTCGCGACGATCTGGAAAATGGCCTGCATTGCCCCTCCTAGGTCCAGAGCTGGACCGGTTCATCGCGCTGCTCGTCGAGATCGGGCAGCGCGATGAGGATTCCCGCGGCAAACGGCTGCGTGCGTGCGGCGAGCCCCGGATTCGCTTCGTACACCGCCTCGACCACACCGGCGAGCGAGCCGTAGAACGCGTAGCAGAGCTCGTCGAGCACGTCGCCGTCAGAGGTTCTTATAGTCTTCGCCATAGCGGCCGAACTCCAGGCTGAAGGTCTGTTTGCGCGGGGCGCCATCCGACATCAGCGCCTCCTGCTCCTCGTCGACACCCTGCAGATACCAGCGGCCGAGCACCTCGCCGTAGCCGGTCGTGAGCTGCACGGGCACCATGCGGTCGCCGATCGCGCGCAGCGCATCGATCTGCCTGGCTCCCGGTCCGGACGCAGCGAATACCACGCCCGACAGCGTGATCGTCTCGCCGCCCTGGCTGACCGCCTGCAGCGCCTCCTGCCGGTTCAGACGCTCCTGCGAGGCCACCTTGTACTTCGTGGTGCGCCGCAGTTTGTCGAAGGCAGCGGTCGACAGGTTGAAGTGGAACGTGTCGCCGGCGTCGGACGTGAGCGTCATCAGGTGCGGCGTGGCGCCCGACGCACCGCCGAGCAGACCCGACAGCAGCGCACCGGCGCCGGTCGATGTTGCGAGCGATGCCACCGACGGCGTCTCCCTGATGCCGGCCCACGCATTGAACTTCGTGCGCACGTCACCGAGCGCCGTGTTCACCGAATCGGCCGCCGACTTCACCAGTGGATGATTCGATGCGGTCGCGATTTTCAGCACGCTGCTGACCGACGACTGCACGGCATTGAAGCTGCGCACCACCGTGCCGACCTTCGGATCGAGGTCACCCGCCACCGACAGCGCACTGCCCGCGCCCGATAACAGGTCGGCC
Organism: Paraburkholderia terricola; assembly: GCF_003330825.1. Classification (NCBI taxonomy): domain Bacteria; kingdom Pseudomonadati; phylum Pseudomonadota; class Betaproteobacteria; order Burkholderiales; family Burkholderiaceae; genus Paraburkholderia; species Paraburkholderia terricola. The sequence continues at coordinate 1,007,304 of NZ_CP024941.1, read as the reverse complement.
GCGCTCGTCAGGTTGCCGGTGGCGAGTTTCTGCAGCACCGCCACCGTGTTCGCGCTCGCCGCGCGGTTGCGTTCATAGACGCGGCTCATGTTGCGCACGCGCTCGGTCGCGATGCTCGCCTGGGTTGCGGCCTGCGTGATCTGTCTTGTGAAATCCATGTTGCCTCCTACAGATGGGGACTGTCGAACATCGCCGAGCGGTTGTTCTTCGCCAGTTCGTCTTTCATCAGGCGCTGCAGCTGCGGCGACACCTTCGCGAGGAAGCGGTCCGCCGCGTCGCTGCCCGGCTCGCCCTGGAACGTGACGTGAAAGACCGGCGCAAAGGTGTTCTGCTGGTCGATCTTCGCGACAGGCTTGTCAGCGCCAGACGGCTTTTCGAGGGCCTTTGCTTTCGCGAGTGCTTCAGCCATCGCCGGCGGCTGACCGTCGTTGCGCGAGAACGCCAGCCTCGCGACTGCACCCAGCGCCTTCTCACCCGCGAACGTCCCGAGCGCCCCGCCCGCGAGACCACCGACCGCCGCGCCGACCGGCCCGCCGAACGCACCGATCATCGCGCCGACCTTCGCGCCCAGCACGCCCCCGGCAAGACTGCCGGCGATGTCCGCGAAACCCTGCGCCTTCGCCGCCCGCGTGTCGTCGCCGGTCGCGACCGCATACGCATTGTTTGCCGCGAGCCCGAGCTTGAGCACCGTGCCCGCCATCGCCAGCTTGCCGGCATAGGGCATCACGCGACCAAGCACGCCACGCGCGGCGCCGAATACACGGGCAAAGCGCCCGCCTTTGCCACCCGCGTTTCCGATCGCGCTGCCTTTGCCCGCTGCAGCCAGTTCGTCGGCAACGGCACCGGCAGCGCCACCCAAGCCACCGCCGGGCATGTTGACGACAAAGACGCGCTGCACCCCGGCCGACGCCGCCGCGCCACCAAGCGCCTCGATCGCACGCCCGACGGGACCGGCTGCGCCTCCGGCCTTCCCACCACCTGCGCCGCCGCGCGCGACGAGAACCGATCCGCGCGCAATGTCGAGCGCACCGCGCCCGATCTGGAAAAGTGACTTTGCGCCGCGATAGGCGATCAGGCCGGCCGCGACACCCGCGACCGCCATTGTGGTTTTGGGCGCCGCATCGGTGATCTTCGTGAGCCCCTCGCCCGCCGTCTTCGCCGCGTGCCCGACCGCGTCGGTCACGGGCCGCAATGCGTCGCCGATGCTGCGCATCGCATCGTTCCACTGCTGGCCGACCTCGCGCCAGACCTGCTTCGATGCATCGCGCCGGTCGGCGAGATCTTTGGCGATCTCGCCGCTCGCCTGCGCCGACTCCTTTTTCAGTTTCTGGTACAGCTCCGCGTTCTGCAGGTACGCGGTCAGCGCCGCCTTCACCTGCATGTCGTTGAAGAGGTCGCCCGTCTTCATCGTGTCTTCGAACGCGGCGATCTGCACGCGGCGCTTGTCCAGATCGGACTCGCCGTTTATGCGCGTTGCGGCGTCGGCAAGCTGCTTCGCCTTCGCGGGATCGGTACGCTCGATATACGCGCGCGCGAGAACGAAGGAAGCCTCGAGCGTCGACCAGCCCTTGCCGATCGCCTCACGCATTTTTGCTTCGTAGTCGACGCCGGCCTTTTTGTAGTTGTTCGCGGTTTCATTGGATCCGATTTTCGAGAACCAGTTTTTCAGGTTGTTGGCCGCTTCGTCGGCAGTGCCGGCTGTCTTCATCTGCACCTGCAGCATGGCGCCGAGCTGCGTGACCGAGTCCTGCCCGGTGATGCCGATCTTCTGCATTTCGGCGAGCAGCACCGGAAACCAGCGGGCCATGTCCGCCGACTCGAACGAGCCTTCCTTGCCGAGAAACGCGATCGCCTCGAACGCCCTGGCCATCTGCTTCGGGTCGGTGATCTTCGCGTTCTGCTGCAGCGCCTGGATCATCCGCGCGGTCTCGACCGTGGTCGCGCCCTGACCGATCGCGAACTTCGCGGCAAGCGGTGCGAAGTCGAGCGCGCGGCTCACGTCCATGCCGCCCGCCACCATCTGGTTGACCGCGTCGGCGAGCTCGTTGCGGCCGATGCCGTTATCACGCGCGTCGCGGCGGACGCGCTCGCCCATCGACGCTTCCTGCGCCGTGCGGGCAATGCCCGCCTTGATCGCGATGTCACGGATGATCGCCTGATAGTCCGCCGAGATCGTCGCCGGCACCGCGATCGCGGCCGAGAATTTCACGGCGTCGCCGATCGCAGTCCGCCCGTTTTCGCGGCCGGCGGCGATCCGCTCCTGGCCGGATGCCTTCAGTTCCAGTCCGCGCACAGTGCGACCCAGGCGCGTGTACGCCCGGTCGAGCCGGTCGACCTCGATGCCGTTCTCGCGCAGCGTGCGCAGGTTCGATTCAATCTTCCGGCGGATGCCGTCCGCTGCACGATCGCCCGCCGCATGCAGGCGGCGGAATTCGTCCTGCAGCTTGACCGTCTCGCCGATCGTGCGCTGCCACAGCCGTGTTTCGTTTGCGGCCTTGCGCAGACTCACGATCCGCGAACTTGTCTCGGTGATCGCGCGGCCGAACGTCGCCGACACGGCGCCGCCGATCACGATCCCGAGTGCAATGTCGCTAGCCATCAGATTCCTCCATCCCGTTTCCCCGCTAGTCGGTCAGCCACCAGATCACCTCGTCGAGCGTCATCGCATCGATCGAGGCGGGTTGCACGCCGTGCTCCTTAAGCAGCCGCTTTGCCAGCGCCTTGAGCGTTTTCTGGCTGATTCTTGCCAGCGGATGTGAGGCGAAAGTAGGCATCCTGGACGCGGTGATAGTCACCGAGATCCATGCCCTCCAGGTCGTTGGGCGACACGCCCGCGAGCGCCGCGAAAATAGCCAGTTCCTGCCCTTCCTCGTCGCCTGGCGCGATCTTCTGCGCCGCGCGCATGTCACGCACCTTCGGGCGCCGCAGCGTCAGGGTGTCGCGCACGACGCCGTCGAATGCCACCGGATAGTTCAGTTTCACGGTGACGCTGTCGACGCGATCTTCACTCGCAACATTGCTATCCACATTGCTGTTCATCATTGCCGCCTCCCAAAAAAGAAACGGCGAACCGTGAGGCCCGCCGTTCAGGTTAAAAAGTCACTTTGCCGCGCAGGCGCGGTTACATGCCGATCGCCTTGCGGATCTCGGCGAGCTGGTCGACGCCATCGATGATGCGCACCATGCCGAGCACATCGATCTCGTGCACGACCGCGCCGTCGATCTCCAGCTTGTAGTAGGTCAGCGACACGGTGAACTTGGCGTCGACCTTCTCGCCCGGTTTCCAGTCGCCGCCATCGACCTCGGAGAGCATTCCGCGAAACGTCGCGGCGACCGCCTTCGTCGCGCCCTTGATGTCGCGGAACGCACCGCGAAACACGCCGTTGAATGCGGTCGCATCGGCGAGGCCGAAGAACTTCAGCACGTCGCGCTCCATCGTCGACATCTGGAACGCCGCCTCGAGCGCCTCCATGCCGAGATCGACCTTGACCGGCGCATCCATGCCGCCGGCGCGATGGTCATCGGTCTTGATCTTCAGCTTCGGCAGCGTGCACTGCGTGGCGCGGCCCGCAAAACCCTTGCCGTCGCTGTATACGTTGAAGTTATAAAGTGTTTCCGGAGTCACGCATCACCTCTCAGGTGTTTGGTATCAGGGATTGGTATCGAGCACTTCGGTCAGCCACTGGTTGGTGACCTCGAAGCGGAAGTTGGGGTTCTCTGCCGGCGGCACGTCGGTGAAGCGGATGTTCCAGTACACCTTGCCGTCCTCGAGCTGCGTCGCGGTATTGAGCTCCGGGTCCGCATACACCTCGAAATTGATCAGTGCGCCTTTGTTCTTCAGATCGCGCATGAACGCCTGCAGCCCTTCGGTGACGTCCTTCACGTACGTGGCCGTGATGCCGCGGTCGACCGCCCACTTGTGGCCGGCGAGCACCGCGTCCATCACGATGTCGAGCGTGCGCACGCGCGTGACGAACTTCCATTTGGCGTCGCTTGACAGCGTGCGGTTACCCCACAGGCGATAGCCGCCATCGCGGATGATCGTCGCGATGTTCGCGTTGTTGAGCAGGTTCGCGCGACAGGTCTCGTCGCCGTCGAGGAACTCGATCGGCCGCTTCGTGCCGGTGATATCGGTGATTTCCCTGTTCGACGGCGACGCCCAGAAACCGATGTTCGCGTCGGTCTGGCAGAAGAGGCCCGCCGCATACGACGAAGCCGGCGCATCGACGTCGGTGTTGGCGGCCGTGTCCCACATCGTCGCACCGGGATCAACCATGTACAGCCGCTTGCTGCCGAAGTTCTGCGCGTAGGCGATCGCCGCTTCGTCATCGATATTCGGTCCGTCGATGATGCCGATCGCGCGCAGTTTGCCGGCAAGCGAATCCATCGCGGTCGCAACCGCCTGCGTCGACGAGAAGCCGGGGGCGAGCAGCAGGCGCGGCTGCACGTTGTATTTTGACTTCGCGTCGAGCAGCGACTGCAGGCCGGTGCGTGCACCGCCGGCACTGACGCCACCGATGATCGCCGAGGTGAGCGCTGCGGGCTCACCACCGGCTGCGACGCCGGTGGCGACAATCACGGCCGTACTCTGCGCATAGATCGCGCGGGCCGCTTTGGCAATGGCACTGCCTTCGCCGAACGCGGCGACCGCCTCGCGATAGCTTGTGAGCTGCACCGGCACATTGGGCGCGGCCCGATCCGGGCCGGGCGTATAGGTGTTGACCATGCCGACGATCGACGAACTCGGCACGGCGATGGTGCGCGGCCCGGTGTCGACCAGCGACACGGTCACGCCGTGGAAAAACGAGGTTGCACCCATGAAGGTCTCCAGGGATCAGGAAGATTCAGCCAAAGAAATCAGGCAAAAAATCAGGCAAACAAAAAGCCGCCTGGGCAGGCGGCTTCGGGTGATGGAGCGCGGGGCTCCGGCAACACGCCGGAGCGGCGCTTACGTCACGGAATCGGGCGCACCGGGCGCATCAGGCAGTTCGACGTTCGGCCAGCCGGTTGCGTCGGCGAGGTCCCGCAGCGCCTGGCGATACCGGAGCAGCGCCGTGAACTGCTCGGCCGTGAGTGTCGTGCCGTCACCGATCAGTTTTTCGTCCTGATGCCGGGCGACGAGCCAGTCGGTCGCCGCGAGCGCGCCATCGCGCCTCGCGCGCATCATGTCGGCCTGCTGCGCACGCGTCGGTGGCAGCGGATCGAATAACGCCGGCATGCCGTCAGCGTCGAGCGCGATGCGCCTGCCCTGACCCTGTCCGTTGATCAGTTCCTGCCACAGCGCGTCCGTGATCCCGACGGCCTTCACGGACTCCGGCACCGGACTGTCGACGCTGTCGTAAAAGCCGGTGATCGCGCCCTGCGCGTCGTATGCTGCGAATTTCTGTCCCATGATGTCCCTCAGTACCCGATACTGATCCACGAAATACCCGTTGAACCGGAAGACGCCGTGCCCGCGATCACGTTGAAACTGGTTTTCGTCCCGTTCCCCTGGAAACCCAGCGAGACGGACGCCGCATTCGGCGAGATCACGGTTCCTGTGTTGCCCGCAGCCAGAATGAACGCGTTGGGGTAAGCGACCGGCAGCGTGACCGTCTGCATCGATTGCGTTGCGATCGTGCTGGTGCCCCACTGGAGGATCAATCCGCTAGGCAGCTTCGCATAGCCGTTATTGGCAAGCGACTGCGAGAACGCATTGCGGCGGAACAGGAACGATCCGCTGATGACCCAGGCGCCGGACAGGACGGTAAATACGCAGTCTTCGCCAGGGTTAAGCGTCACGCCCGTGACCAGCCCTGTGCCACTGTCGATCTGGTCCGCGCCCGCCGCGGAAATCGTGACAATCCCGCTCGACGATGTACTGACCTTGCTGCAATGGACGCTTGCCCCGTTAGGCAACCCGGCGATCGGCGGAAGCGTCGCGGCCTGATTGGCCGTGTTGTTGAAAACCACTCTCGAACCGATGTAACTGTTGTCCATCGTCGTCGACGCGACGGTGGCCTGGCCCGAGTGAAGTGGCGAGTATTGAAGCCCGGACTGACTGAGAAACGCCGTAGTCGCAAGCTTCGTGCTGTTGTCGAACTGCGCTGGCGTCGGTCCCCTGGGTGTACCGGTGAAAAGCGGCGAGTCGAGCGCGGCCTTCAACGCGAGTGCGTTCGTCACCGTCGTCGCGAAATCCGGATCGTCGCCGAGCGCATCGGCCAGTTCCTTCAGCGTATCGAGCGTGGCCGGCGAGGCATTCACCAGCGCCGCGATTGCGGCCTGCATGGCGACGAGCGTCGCGTATTGCGGGTGCGGATTGTCTGCGCCCGCGTGCGCTTCCTGCTGCGCCCTCAGATAGCGCGTACGGTTCGCAAGCTGCTTTGCCTGCCGGTTATCGACTCCATCCGGGCCACCCATGACGGGGTCCGACGTTTCCAGCTGATACACACCCTCTTCCCACTGGGCGATTTCCACAAGGTCTGCCATCAGGCGACACTCCCTCTGTTGTATTGTCCATTGCGCATGGCGACGCCGTTATGTCGGACCGGCACCGCCGTGTAGTCGAGCAGGGCGAGCAGGCTGCGCGCGGGCGCGTAGCGCCCGAGCACGGCCTTCAGGCTGTCCGCCTGGTCGCGCGTGACCGGCTGCTGAAGCTTCACGATGTATTCCGCCCATGCGTTCGCGCGTCCGTGCACGTGGTCGCCATTGCGGGTGATCGACCCGTCGCGACGCCGCGCGAGTCGCCCTTCGACCAGCTCGACCTCGCCGAAGCCGAGCCGGCGGATCACCTCCCGCACCGCCCACGGCGTACCCTTCCTGCGGTGCAGTGCAAGGGACCCCTTGATCAGCGCCCGCTTCGCGTCTTCGGATTCGGCCAGCTCCCAGCCGTCGACGGCCAGCGCCCACGCGAGCCACGGCAACCAGCCGGTGGGACACCGGTCCGCATCCCACAGCGTGCGCAGGATTTCGGGATCGACACCCGGCGCCATCACGATCGCGAGCGCCGTTTCGAGCGGCGTCTGGTTGGCCGGTAACAGGGCGTCACGCATAGTCCGCATCGTCCACCTTCATGTTGAGCACGATCGACGTGCAGTTGGCGAACTGCCGCGGCGTACAGAGAACGTGCGCGGACGGCGATCGCAGATCGACGTCGATCACGCCGGAATCCGGTGGATGCAGCGCACCGTAGATCGCGGACAGCGACATGCCGACGCCCAGCTTGCGGGCACTGGCGATCGCCTTCTCCAGTGCTGCGCGTCGCGCTTCGAAAACGGCCTCACCGCCTGGACCGCTACCGACATGGACGTCCGCCTCGACGGCGAAATCGACGCGCTCGCCGGCTGTCACCAGCACCTCGTCGTTCAGCGGCCGGACGTCCTCGGGTGAGACGGCTGCCGTCACGGTGCCGATCAGCGCCTGGTCGGGCACGCCATCGCCCACCGCCGACAGCAGCGTCAGGCGCACGACGCCCGCCTCCGGACGATCCACCCTGACGTCCAGCACGTCCGCCGAGGCATTCATGGCCAGCGCAACGTAACTGCCGGATGGACCGGCCACCGTCGAGCGTTCGATCGACATCTGCGTGCGCAGCTTCAGCCGGTCGTCGCCTTCGAGGGTCGGCTCGACCGGCGGATTCGCATCTGCATCGCCAGGATCGATGGTCGCCCGTTCGATGTCGAGCAGCGCCGCGAGATGCTCGAGATCGGCACCGGTCGAAAACGCCAGCATCACCGCGCGTGCGGCGTCATTGACCCGCGCACGGAACCGCACTTCGCGGTAGGCCGCAAGCTCGATCAGCTTCACGACGGGGTCCGACTCGAGCGCCGCGCTCCAGTCGGGGTAAATGCTTCTGAAATGCACGAGCTTCTCCTGATAGATATCCTCGAAGTCGAGCGTGTCGACCAGATCCGGCGGATCGATCGCACTCAGATCAATGGTTGTCACGTGGTCACCTCGAAAACTGCGTCGTCGCCTTCGTAGACGCCCTGAATGCGGAACGTCACCCGGCCGTCAACGATCGATGCGACCGTGACGCGGGAGACCCTGATGCGCGGCTCCCAGCGCCCGATCGCGCGGGCCGCTTCCGCCTGCGCCGAAGAAATCCAGCCGCGCGTTACCGGCAGATCGACCATGCGGGGAATCTCGGAGCCGTACTCGGGCCGCTCACGTCGTGTGCCCTTGCGCGTCGAGAGGATGTCGCCGATGCTCTGCTTCAGGTGCGCGATACCGGTGACCGGTTTGCCCGTCTGACGGTCCATGCCGACCAGCGCCGTACCCGCGCCCATCGTCAGGAACCGTCCGCGACGCGTTCGAAATCGGGATGGCGCTCGAGTGCCGACACGTGTTCCTGCGTGGTAGCCGTTACGTGACTCTTTTCGACGGCAAGCGTGGTGCCATCGGCAAACACCAGCGTGCGCGACCTGAATGCCCTGTCACGGAAAGCGATGGACACCCTGTCGGCAGCGACGGTTGCCGCGGCGAGCCGGGCAGGCAACGGATTGTCTTCATCTTGCGGCATATCGAAACTCCAGCAAAAAGGCCTCGCGCGAAGGCGAGGCTAAAGTAACTTTTCACGAACGCTTCGAACGTAGCGCCCTACTCTTTCAAGGGTGGATCCGTCGGCGCACCCTCCTGCTTCACCATGTGTATGTGATCCGGCAGCGAAACGCCCTTCGATGTCACGGTGCCGGTGAAGTTGGCGTCACCGTCGATCTCGGATGCAGGACCGCCCGCCGAATTGCTGCCGGTCATGCCGCCCTGGAACGTCAGCCGCTTCTGTGTCGTGCTGTTGCCGGTGAAGGTTGAATCCGGTGCATCGACGAGCAGCTTCGGCGCGCTCTGCGTGATGCCGTCCGCCGTCAGTTCCATCTGCGTGTCACCGATGCGGAAAACGATCCGGCCACCAGCGGGAACCGACAGCACATATTCGTGCGCATCGTGGTCGTAATGCTCATGCGCGCCGTCCGGCCAGTCGGTCGCCGTCAGGTTCGCAGCATTGCCGTTTGCCCCGCCATGCGTGTCGCTATAGAAGCCGGCCAGCACGAATGCGCCGGCAAGCGTGCCCGATGGCGCCAGCACGATGGCCTGCTCGCCGACCGAGGGCGGGCACCACGTCCTGACCCGGCCCGCCGCAAACGTCTTCCATGGCAGCAGGGCGCTGACCCACTCGCCGTTACGCACCCGGCAGCGCGGCGGGTCGTACTGGACATCGTCGATATAGCCCGCCTGCACGATGCTCGCTATCAGGCGATCGATCTCGCCAATCTCGTAGTCGCTCATCTGGCTATCCTTCGGACGGATCGTGTGCCGGATCCAGGTACTCCGCGCCAGGCGCCGTGCCCGTATCAGGATCGACGCCCCACAGCACAGCGGAGCCCGCGGCCGGAAACGGCGCGGCGACATCGCCGAGATCAAACTCGTGCGTCCACTCGACGAGCCAGACGAGATACGCGTCGAGTTCCGGCTTGAACGGATCGTCGCCGATTTGCACCAGCCTCGCCGGCGTCACCGGCACACCCCACGTCTGCGCGTGCACCGCACACGCGATCCGCGCGGCCAGCTCGCGCACCGCGAGATCCGCGTGGGCGCCAAGCGGATCACAGATCGCCCGCGCCTGGAAGCGCCCGACCAGCGACGTCTGTCCGGTGCCGGGATCATGTCCCGGTTCCATTTCCGACATTTCTACTGCAATGCTGGGCGTCGGAATCTTCCGGCCGATGCGCGGATAGGCGTCGATCGGTGAGATATCGGGCAGTGCGGCGCGCAGGCCCGCGATCATCGCGTCGTGCAATGTTTTCAGGTTATCGGGCACGCCGGACTCCTCCTATCGCCTTCTGGATTTCGTAGTTCACTTCCTGCCGCAGTATCACCATCAGCCGCGCCTCGCACATCTGCGCCGCACGACGGAACGCCGGGTCACCGGTCTTCGACCAGTTCACTGTCACGACCTCGAACGGCGTGCGGGCCTTGCCGGTTCGCTGGTAGATCGGCCCGTCCGGTTTGGCCTTCGTCTGCCGCCATGCGCCATCGAAGGTGAAGCGCCCCGCCCGCATGCCCTTTTTCGTTTCGCGTACGGAACCCAGCCGGTGGGCTTCAACGGGATTCAGCCCCAGCCAGACCTTGCCGGTATCGGCCGAACGCATGAAGAAGTACAGCCGGCTGCGGATCACCTTCTGCGGGATCTGCGTGCCGCGGGAGACTTCCTTGCCGGTCTGGCTCTTGATCCACGCGGCGGTCTTGCGCAGCGTGCGGCGCCACGCGCCCTGCATGGCGGACGGTGACAGTCCCTGCAGCGCGGCGGTCACTTCCCTGATGTCGATCTCGACTTTCATTGCATCCATCGGCGTGCCTCATCAACGGGGCCTTAGCAGCAGCACGGTCCACCCCGTGCCGTCGGGTTGCAGTTCGAACACGACATATTCGTCGGCGCCAACCGTCGCGATGCTGCCCTCACGGATCGCAACGGCATCGGCCTCGCGCACACTCACCTGCGGATGCTCGAGCTGCGTGCGCTGCCGGCCGAGATCCGGACCGAGCCAGGGCGCGGCGAACATGCCGCGCAACGGCTCGCCGTCGACGGTGATGTCGTCGTCGGCCAGGTCGCGGATCACGGCGTCGTCGAGATCCGCGACCAGATCACGGAACGCCATACGTGTCTCCTCAGGCCGTCAGCCTGATAACAGCCTTCGGACGCGTGCAGAGATGAATCGGATTCGACTGCGCCTCGATCTCGACGCCCTTGCCGAAGTCCATCAGCTCCTGCTTCGCGTAATACGGCAGACCGGTCGTGTTGACCGCCTCCACATAGTCGGCCGGCGCAAAGCGCGTGATGAAGAGATCCGGCACGCCTTCCGGCACCGCATGTGCTTCATCGTCAGCAACGTAGCCCACGTCACCGACGCGACCGCGATAGCGCTCGAAGGTGCAGCCGCCGATATCGAACGCGTCACGCGTATCGCCGCGCAGGGACGCTGCCATCGCTGTGGCAAGGTACGTTTCCTTGACCGTCTTCAGAACGATCAGCGCGTTCCAGAATTTCCGGCCGCAGAGGACGCGTGCGCCGGTAAACGGAATGTTGCCGAGTGCGTCTTCGATCGCGTCGAGCACCAACTGGCACTTCGTGCGGATCTCGGTATCAGCCACCTTATCGAGCTCGAAGTCGATCACGGTCTGCTCGATGTCGAATGCCTTGAGCAGATCCACGACGACCGATTTGCCGTCCGCATCCAGAATCTGCCCCTTGATCGCGCCGATCCGGTGGAATTCGTGCGTCGCGTCGAGCTGCCGGCGCATTTTGCCGAGCCGACGATTGACCACCGTCGTCAGCGCTTCGAGTTCGGTCTCCGAGCCGAATGCGCGCAGGTTCTGGATTTCGTCGGCGCCGATGGTTGCGCGTTGCGGCAGGTGCACCGTATTGAACGGCAGCATCTGACGCTTGCTGCCGACGACAACGCTGGCCGACGAGCCACGAATGCCAGCCGGAACCAGTGCGAGCGTGTCGCCGTCCTTCTCGATCTGGACCACCGTCGTCGTGATGCCCTGCTCTTCGAACAGGCCCAATGCCGCAAGCCGGCTCGGCACGAATGGCTGCTCGTTGATCGCAGCGCTGAGCGACGACAGCGAGAATGCATCGTCGTTGAAAAGGGCGATATCCGCCATAAAGACTCTCCTGAATAGCTGTGACGCCGCCGTCGCGATTCAACAACGGCGAAATGGTCGAAACGATGGCGCGGTCTAGCGCACGATCACGTAGTGAGCAGCGAGGTCACTGCGGGCCGCGGCATCGAGGCCCGTGAGGCGCGCTTCCGCAACCTCTGCGAGGCGAACAATGCCGACCGTGGGGCGCGGGTCCCCGGATGCGGGCAGCGGCGCGTACAGGATCGCCGTGACGATTTCGGAACCGTCTGCCGCGGTGTTGTTGTACGGCGCATATTCGCCGGTTCCGAGTGTGCCGAGCAGTTGCCCGGCGGGCAGCGCATCGCCCTTCGCAACAACGATGCGCTCACGCGAGATCTGGCCTTCGCCTTCGGAGAGAAGAAACTCGCCGGTCAGCGTGCCCTGGGTCTTGATGGTCATACAGCAGCTCCTTTCTGCGCCTCAATAGCGCCGTTATCAAAGTGACTTTGCGACGCCCTGACGGGCGGCGTAGATGGACGATGCTTTCGGACCCGTGGAGGATCGGCCTGCATCGTTCGGGGCCGGCTGCTGCCGGTTATTCACACGCGGCTGGGACTGCGTGACACGGTCGAACAGTCGCGCGCGCACCTGGTCGGGATTCAGGCCATCGCCCACAAACTGCGCGGTCAGTTCCGGCAACTTCGCCGCAAGGCACAGCCCCGCGATGTCGGTTGCGTCCCGGATCGCCGCATCGATCGTTGCGCGATCCTTCAGCGCGGTAAGCGTTACGATGCTTTCCGCGCACATGGACAGGTTGGCCGCGCGGCAGGCGTTGAACACGTGCGCGGCCAGTACACCCGGTTCTTCACGCACGGCAACTGGGCCCGGATCCTGTGGCGCGGGCGCAGGCGGGTTTTCTGCAGGCGAAGCGGGTTCGGGGGAAATCGGCGCCGGCGGATCATTGACCGGTGGGTCATTGGACGGCGGGTCAGCGGGCGGCGACGACGGCGCATCACTCTCTGCCTCGACCAGCGCCTGCACCGGCTCCGGCGAGTTTTTGAAACGGGCAAGCAGGCCTGCCGCGTTGGTCGACGCCGCGAGTCGCACCGGCTCCTCGATCACGTCGCAGAAGCCAAGCGACTGCGCTTCGAGCGCCGTGAGCCACGTCTCCGCATCCATCATCGCGGTCAGCTCCTCGTCCGTCTGGCCGCTCTTGCGCCGGTACGCCGCGAGAATCCCGTCGCGCGCCTTGTCCATCATGTCGGCCGTGCTGCGAAGATCCGCCGCCGAACCGAGCGCGATCGTCCACGGGTTGTGAATCATCAGCATCGCGTTTTCAGGCATCACGACCTGATCGCCCGCCATCACCACCAGTCCGGCGGCGGACGCGGCCACGCCATCGACGCGCGCAGTGACCTTGCCGGCGTACCTTCGCAGCGCGTTGTAAATCGCGAAGGCGTCGAACACATCGCCACCCGGCGAATTCACGGCGACGATTACCTCTGTCGCACTGGCCGCCGCGGTGTCGAGCTGCGCGATGAAGGTCTTCGCATCAGTGCCCCAGAATCCGATCTCGTCATAGATCCGGATCTCGGCGACGGCCGCGCCCTGCGCGTTCGTCATCGCCCGGATGTCCCACCACTTGCGGTTTTTCATCTACGGTTCCTGCCTTTGAATGTGCGTATCGGGCACCCCATCACCCGCGATGTCGCGCGAGCGGGGATCGGTGTCGTAACGCAGGCCAAGCGCATCGGCCCGCGCGTTGTCTGCCGCGTTTTCTCCATCGACCTGTTCGGGGTCTTCGCCCTGTTTGAGGATCGATGCCGAGCGGCTCGTCAGCCCCGAGCGGATCGCGAGCTTCTGCGCATTGACGTCCTGCACCGGGTGGATATACGGCCAGCCCTGCGGCACCCAGCGCACGCGCAGGTATTCACGGCGCGTACGATGGAAGTCCGGCATCGGCATGGCGCCCGACAGTGCGCACGCGTCAACCCACCACGCCCATGCGCGGCGGCAATACTGGTGAATGAAGATGTTCCACTGCAGCTGCTCGATCGAGCGCCGGAATTCGTTGAGCAGCACCCGCAGCACGCGGTCGCCCACTTCACGCAGGTCGCCGGTGAGAATCTCGTACGGCATGCCCACCGACGCAGCGGCGGCCATCAGCTGCTGCCGCATGAACGGGCTGTAATCGGCTCCGGCACCGGGTGGCGTGGCAAAGCGCATGTCCTCGCCGGGCGCCAGTTCCTGCACCGTTCCGGGTTCCAGTGACACCACCGGCGAGAAGCCGTCCGAGTCGAAAACCAGCCCCTCGCCCGTCACCGGATCACCCACGAGGCCCGGCTCCGCGTTCGGCTTGACGAGAAAGCCCGCGAACAGGTTGCTGATCTCCTGCCGGAACAGCACCGCGTCGTCGAAGTTGTCGAGCGAGTGCAACCGCAGCAGCACCGTCGACAGTTCGGGCACGCCGCGCACCTGCCCGGCGCGCAACGGCTGGAACACGTGCGCCACGTCGTCCGCGGAAACCGGCACGGTCATGAGACCCCCACCCGTCATCCGGCTGTATTCGCCCGGGTGACGACGCAGCAGGTGATAGGCAACCCGTCGGTCATCACCGTCGTATTCGACGCCGTTGATGATCTCGCCGCCATCCGGCCGCAGTTCATTCTTTTCGACCGGCAGCAGGTCACCCTCGAGCACCTGAAGCTGCAGCGGCACCGGCAGCCCGTCATCGGGGTGGCGCATGCGCCGGCGCACCAGCACCTCGCCGTCGCCGAAGAACGCCCGCGCGGCGAGCGTCTGCTGTCCGTAAAAATCGAGCAGGCCGTCCGCGTCGGACTCGCCGACCCAGTCGTCCCACAGCTGCTTCTGCTGTCGCCGGACAGCCGGGTCAGGATGTTGCGGATGCGGCTGGATACCCGTGCCGATCGTGTTCGACACCAGCCGCGCGATCGCCGTCTTCGCCCACGGGTCATTGCGGATCGCATCGCGCGCGCGGCTGCGGATGAGCGGCAGGTTCTGCACTGCCGCCGCATTCGGTCCGGCGCCTGACGTCTGCCACGACCGGGCGCGTGCGCCAGCGGAGCTGGCGGCTTCATAGGCCGCCGCTTTCAGACGGGTCGGCATCACGAAACCGCGCTTTGCGAGTGACGGATAGGAAGGCTTCATCGCACCCCCTTGCCGTCGTGCCGAAGACGGAACACGCGCGAGCGCGGATTCGCCCGATCGAGCGCGCGCACGATCTCGGTCTGCGCTTCACGCAGTTCCGCGATCGACCGGTAACGGACCTTGCGGTCCGCGTACTGGACCTCGAGCTCGCCCTTCGCAATCGCGGACTGGACGCGGGCGAGATCCGCCGCTGTGTAAGCCATACCGTGCTCCTGTGATGTGCTTCTATCGGCGCTTCAGATACGTTGACCGCGCGGTTCGCCGGCCCTGAATGCGCGAAACCCCGCTTGGAGGCGGGGTTTCGGGTGTGTTGCTGGGCGCGGCGATCGGCACCGGTGGATCCGGCGGCGGCTCGATGTCCGCGACGCCCGGCAGGCCGGTAGCGACCGGCACCGTATCGAAGAGAGAAGCCTGCGACAGGCGATGCTGTTCGAGCATCCAGTGCGCTTCGGTCATGAGGTGGATCTTGACGCTGCGCGCCGCGTGCAGGGCGTAGACCTCGCAGTCGAGCGCCTCGTTACGCGCACCGGCCTTCTTCTGCCAGATGCGTTTGCTGCCGATTCGCCCCGGCACCTTCACTTCCGCGGTGAGCTGCTGCAGATAGTCGCCGCGCACGCCCTTGTACCAGTGCATGCGGCCCGGGCCGTCGCCTTCGAGTTTCAGCCGGTTGTCGAGGATCAGATCCTTGGCCTTGCTCACACCGACCATGTACGGCCGCAGCCCGTACTTCGCGGCCTTGCTGTTGTTGCGCACCGAGTCGACCGGCGCCTTCGGCACGCTGAATATCTCCGCATCGATCTGCTTCGCGCCCTTGATCGCCATGATGTTGATGCCACGCTTCTGCGCGACACGCACATAGCGGTAGACCGCATCTGACGTCGAGCCGTCCGACGAGTCGATCGACGCGGCCTTTGCGCGCAGCACCCAGCCGTTCGCATGCCGGTAGCCCTGCGTGAGCAGATCGGTCAGTGCGCCCCAGACGCCGCCGACCATCGGATCGGTGCCCTGCTCGAGCACGTTGCCGTAGATTTCGTCCCACAGCACCAGCCAGCTTTCTTCGCCACGGCCCCACGCGCGCAGCACGATCGCGATCCGGTCATGCTGCACGTCGATGCCGGCGGTGAGCACCAGTGCGCCGGCCGGCACGGTGAAGACGTCATAGTCGAGCGCACGCTCCGCGAGCAGATCGATCTCGGGAATATCGCTCTCGTACTTGTAGGGGCGGCCCTCGGTGTTGTTGACGAACGATCGCATCTTCGTATCGTCGCCCGCGCGCAGTGCTTTTTCCGCGACGAGCCGCTTCTTGACGAGCTCCGCGAGTCGCGAGCCGGGAAACGGCGACACGAGTTCGTTCAGACGGAAGCCGGCGACGCCGTGAAATGCGGCGGTTGCAACCCACTGCCCGCGCCGCACGGCGCGAAAGCGCGCTGTGTCGTCCCACAGACTGCCGCAGAACGGGCACGCGTAACGCGCGGACTCGGGCGTGGCCAGCCCGAACACCTCGTGCGGCGCTTCGGCATTCTCGGTCCACGTGACGTTGTCCCAGGCTAGTTCGTGCTCTTCGCCACAATCGGGACACGGCACCAGATACCGACGCTGGTCCGACGACTCATAGGCCTGTGCGATCCGCGAGAACCCGTCGATCGTCGGCGTGCCGCCAAAGATCACCTTGCGGCGGCTGTCGGAGTAGCTCTTGTTGCGCTCCTCGAGCAGCGTGATCGAATCGCCCTGCTCGCGAACGTTCTGGTTCGCGTCATCCGGCTCTTCCACTGCAACCACTGGCGCCGGCGTCGACTTCACATCGTCCGGTGCGTTCGACGTGATGAATTTGAGAAAGCCCCGGGCGAACGTCTTGTGATCCCACAGGTTGTTCTTGTCACGGCCCGCATGCACCGGCAGTTTCGCGGACAGGCGCGGCGTCACCTCGACCATCGGCTCGAATTTTTCGAGGTTGAATTTCTTCGCCGACTTCTCCTTGGCGAACATGATGATCATCGGGCACGGATCGATGTCGATACGTCGCCCGACGTAGTTCAGCAGAACACCGTCCGTCCACGCCACCTGTGCGGACTTCATGCATACGACCTTCTGCACGCGCGGATCGTCGAGCGCGGCGTGCATACCGTGCACCCACGGCGTGATGTCCGGGTTGTACTTACCCGGGCTCGCTGCCGCCTTCGCGCTCAAACGGCGATAGCGCCTCGCCCAGTCCGTCGTCCCGATCTTCTCGGCCGGCGTCAGCAGCTTCGCCAGGCGCCGGATCACTGCGCGCACGGTCGGGGTCGTATCCAGCCAGCTGCTCGAGACATCCATTGATGTGTTCATTCAACAACTCGACATCGACGTCGACCCCATAGAGCGTGCGCATCTCCTGCGCGATCTTGTCCGGCAGCGACAGCAGGTCCGACTGGAACGCGCCGACCATCTGGCCATAGGCGCGTTCCAGCTGCTCGGCATTGACGAGCTGCCCCTTCTTCTCCGCGAGCGTAAGGATCTTGATCTCGCGCTCCACACGCTCGGTCATCGCGCGCTCGGTGGCAAGGTCGTATCCGCCGTCGCCGACCCGACCAGACGCGATACCACGAAGATGCCGGATGTACTCGACGCGGATCTCGTCGATCGATGCCTGCCGGTAGTCGATGCCGAGCTTGTCGACGAGGCGCGAAACTGCCGACTGGTCGAGGTCCAGGTGGTCGGCGATCTGCTGTTGGGTTGGCATGAATATGACCCCCCCTGGGGAATCACCAGTAGAGAAAAAACGCGGGTGCGAGCCCCCGTGTGCCTGAGGCCTATAGGGTCCCCTGCGCATTTTTTGCGCAGCATCCGCAAGATCGGGCCGGCACGGGCAATGGCACGCGAGTCGTTAGAAACCAACGGTCAAACGCAAAAAAGCCCTGACGCTTGCGCGCTCAGGGCTTGCTTGACCTGCTACCTACTGAAGTCGCTTTCTATCGACGTAGTGCAGCCCGGCAAAGGCCGCGCGCACTCGGTAGAAACCGGATCAGATTGTGGAGCGGAGTTTAGACGACCTATTTCGTTTCCGCAAGAGGTTCGGACTGCAACCGATCGATAATCGACTGCATCGACACGAACTCGCGTTTCGGCTCGAGAAGCTTTTCGCCGAGAGATCGGCGTGCATGTGCGAGCGCTAAGTCGAACACTGTCGCCGGCCGTACCTTCAGACCAAGCCGCCGGCAGATGACGAACGGCGGCTTATGCCACACGTAGTGCATCTGCAACAGTCTGCGGTCCAGTGGCATGAGCGTGCGCATCGCCACCTCAACGCGGTTTGCATCCGCAAGATCAAGCGTCGAACTGACGCTGCGCCCGGACACGCCCGGAAAGTAGATGCTCGCGACGAGCGAATCACGCCCACCATCCCCACCACCGCAACTCTGAGCACGCGCCCAGTTGATCAAACGTTCTTCGAGATTCATGCGTCTTTTTCCCCAGGTCAATCTTCGTAAAGGCCGATGTGCTGCCGGCAATAGCCGCGCCGCGTTGAGCCGGCGCCGATGATGGTCGTGGCGGCATGCGTGCAGCGGCAGCCGTTCCCGACGTGAGCACAGACCCGATCGTCAGCCGCACTCGCGGGTTGCGACGCCGCATTGGCGGCCTTGGCCGTCAGCGCGTCATTGCGACGACGGCGCAACTCCTCCCAGTTCTTTCGCAAACGCGCAGGCGATGTGATGACCTTCGCCCAGAACCTGTCACGGTCCGCCCACGCAAACAGCCGCGCGATGTCCTGCATGTCACGACCGTCTACTGCCTGCATCGCCTCGACTTCTCGCGCCCACTCGACAAGGTCGGGCAATGCAAAGTCATGCAGACGTGCCCGGATGCGCTCGAGCATCCAGCGCGCGAGCGACATCGCACCTTCGTCCGGTTTTTCTCTCTGAACGCCCTTACCTTCGTTAACCGCTAAGGGTTGAGATAGAGAGGGTTTACTTGTATTTCTGTTTACTGGTTTATTAGTAGGAACGTGGTTCCGGTAACTTTCCGGATTGGCCGCCGGCAAGGGCTCTGCGCCCGGCGCTTCGGAACCACGTTCGGCCAGTTCCGCAGGGTTACCGGAATATCGTTCCTGATTGCCCGATTCCTGCGCAACTTCGGAACCACGTTCGTCCAACTCCACAGGGTTACCTGAACGTGGTTCCGGATTGGCCAACATCGCAGCATCGTCCGCGAGATCGAAATCGATGGCATCACGCTGACGGCGCGCGACGTCCTCCGGGATCGACAGTCGATAGTGCGCATGCGCCCAGCGACGCGCCGGCCTGCGCGACTTCCAGCGCGTCAGCCATCCATTGCGCTCCGCGACGTCGAGGTGATTGCTGACGCAACGCTCCGAGAGGCTCGCCTTCTCGGCGATCGTTTCGACAGACGGCCAGCAGGTGTCGTCCATCGCATTGGTGTACTCGGCGATCACGAACAGCACCAACTTGGTGGTCGACGGCAGTTCACTGCCCGTCATCGCACGGCGCCAGGTGAAGAAAGGGGACACGGTGGTCATAGATCAATATCCTGAACCCGGGTCGGCAAAGTTTTCGAACCGGGTTATTGCGTTCTGGAATGCGAGTCGCACGGTGCCGATCGGCCCGTTGCGCTGCTTCGCGATGATGATCTCCGCAGTGCCGCGATCGGCGCTGTCAGGGTTGTAGACTTCGTCGCGATAGATAAACAGGATGACGTCGGCGTCCTGTTCGATTGCGCCGGACTCGCGCAGATCGGACATGACAGGACGTTTGTTTGGGCGTTGCTCAAGGCCGCGATTCAGCTGCGACAGCGCGACGACAGGCACACGCAGTTCCGTTGCGATCTGCTTGAGCGAGCGTGATATCTCGCTCACCTCGGCCGCGCGCATGTCCGAATTGCCGCCATCGCCCGACATCAGTTGCAGATAGTCGACGACTACAACGCCAAGCCGGCCGCACTCGCGGTGCAGCCTGCGCAGCCGGCCCTTGAGCGTTGAAGGCGTCAGCGAGGCGCCCTCGAGCACGTGGATCTGCGCGTCTGCCATCAGTTGCACACCGTGCGTGATGCGCGGCCAGTCGTCGTCCTCGAGCGTGCCGGTGCGCAGGCGGTGCTGATTGACGCGGGCCGTCGACGCGAGCATGCGCATCGCAAGCTGCTCGGCGGGCATTTCCATCGATACGACCGCAACGGGGAGACCGAGCTGCATCGCCACGTATTCGCCGATGTTCATGGCGAAGGACGTTTTACCCATTGAGGGCCGGCCGCCCACGATGATGAGCTCGCCTTCGTGCATGCCGTCGAGCCGGCTGTCGAGATCGACAAAGCCCGTCGGCGTGCCGGTCACGCCACCCTTGTTTTCCCTGTGGAAAAGCTCGTCGATCCTTTCAATGACTCGTGTTAGCGCCGGCACCAGCGGCTTGAACTCGTCGTCCTTGCGGCGATCGGTGTCGGAGAGCCGCAGAAACGCGGACTGCGCGTGATCGACGATCTCCGATACCTCGCGTCCGGCGGTGTTGTGACACATATCGATCACCTGCATCGCCGCGCGACGACAGCCGCGCAGCATTGACCGGTTTCGAACGATCTCCGCGTATCGCGCCACGTTGGCCGCGCCCGGCGTCGACTGGACGATCTCATTGAGGTACTGCAGCGGCTGTTTGATCCGAGCCCCGGTCGCCTGCAGACGCTCAAACACCGTAATGGCATCGGCCTGCTTCTGCCCGAGGATCAACTGCGTGATCGCCCGGAAAATCAGCCGATGATCGGATACCGTGAAATCGTCTTCAGCCAGCAGCTGGCCGATCCGATCGTACGCGCTGTTATCGAGCATGAGTGCGCCCAGCACAGCCTGCTCGGACTCAGTCGATGCGATAGGCGCGTGCGCTTCCAATGGGTCATGTGCACCCATGTATTCCCCCGGTGAGCGAAACGCGACTTACTGTCGATTGATGCTGGCCGCAGCGCGTGCGGTCGTGATCGTCTGCTCGATCTGACGCTGACCGTCGCGCCCGATCCGTTCGATCGCCTCAACTTCGCGAGGATCGATTACGCCATCGGATGCGGCGCGCCGAACCTCCTCCGCGAGGCGGCCGGTTTTGTCGCTCACGCCGAGCGCAGCGGTGACAAGCGCAGTAATACCCTCCTCCGGATCAGGCCGCTGATTCAGCGCTGCCACCAGGCCGAAGCGCGCATTGAACGCGTGCACGGCATCGAGCGCGTGCGGCTGGTTTTTCTCAAGCATCCATTCGACGAGCAGCTCGAACATTTCGCCCGAGATCCGGGCGCCCTCCACTTCGCGCAGTTTCAGACGAAGCGATTCGCCAGTAATGCGGATGCCGCGACGGTCGGTAAGAAAGCGCGCGGCATCCTCAACCTTTCCCGGCGTTTTCAGCACTGAGGTGTAGAGCACATCGGTCCATGTTGTATCGCTGTATCGGCAGGTCACGCTAACCCCTTGTGGATAACTGTTTTTCATGCTGTTTACGCACGCACTGTTTTCATACGATGCGTCCATCAACAACAAACGGTGAAGCAAATGAACAAGCAAGGGAAAAGGCCCGGCACGGCGAGGCGCTCGTTCCTCGCTCGAAAAACCAAAGAGGTGATCTACGCCCATATCCAGTCGCGGCGATCCGAATTGGCATTTGCGACTTTCATGGCACGACTGGTTCAGCCAGCCGGTCCGCACAGGGAGTCGCAACCAACGGCGTCACCGACGTCTATATAAAAGTCGGCTACCGGTCCCGCCGCGGGCAGTACCTGGACGATTTGCTGCGCGCGGCGAAGCGGGACGCCATGGGCGAGCCAATAGCTGACGTGCTGTTGTTTCACGTTGGGCGCAACTCGTTGTAGCGCGCTTGCCAGCGCAGCCTGCGTACCCGCAAGACCAATTGCCCGGACCAGTCCAAGACTTCGCACTTTGTTACCCGCTCGTTCAGAGGCGCCCAGCATAACAAAGCTTGTTTGTTGATTCAACAAATTAAGTGTGTTTGTGGGGCACAAAATTTATTTGTATTCTCAGCGCATGAACCTCGCCCACAACCTCCGCCGCGCTCGCGAAGCACTTGGACTCTCCCAAGCCGACCTGGCGCAAGAAGCGACCAAGCTTTCGCAAAAGCCAATCAGCCAGCAGTACATCAACAATATCGAAACGGGGAAATCACTGCGGCCTCGGGAACTTGACGCAATCGCCCGAGTGCTAGGCGTGACGTCGGCGCGGCTCACATTCGGCGAAGTGCAGGCAGACGGCGGCGAGTCAGCCGAACGTCAAGAACAAAAAGGAGGCGTACTCGTATGGGAGACGCCCGAAGACCTACCCGAGGATTCCGAAAGAGTGTGGATTGACAAGTATGAGTATCATTTTTCGGCGGGCAACGGGGCCATTCAGTGGGAAGTACGGGAAAAGAAGGCTTTACCGTTCAATATGTCGTTCTTCCGCTCAATCGGCTCAAAGCCACAAGACTGCAAGTTACTGGTCGTCCGCGGCGACAGCATGGAGCCCTTCCTGTTTCATCGCGACGTGTTCATGATCGACGAAGCGAAGACGCGGGTGTCAGATGGGGGAATCTACGCGGTCCATTTTGAAGACGAGGCCCTCGTGAAGCAGGTCTTCAAAGAATCCGGCGGCGGCGTACGCCTGCATTCCTACAATCCGGCATTCCCGGATCGATTTATCCCCGCGACCGAGATGGGCCTGCTCAGGATCGTTGGAAAGCTCGTTTATCGATCTGGGGCAGGCCCGGCCACGTAATTACGGGCGGTAGGAAAGCAGGCGTCGACCGTCACAACAAAGTAAATTTGTTGATGTAACCAATTTTGTTTGTTATTCTCCAACCAACCTAGTTTGTTGGAGAGTCACATGTCGTCGTACCGCTGCTACTACCTTATGAAGGGCGATGAGCCGAGTCCGCTCACGCCCTTCATCCAACTCAAAGCCACCCACGCAATCTACGCGGCGCATCTCGCTATGCGTCTGACGGGCTGCGCGCGCGTGATTGACGTCATTCGCGTTCAGGGCTGAGCAATGAGCAGCCACAGCCCCGCAATTGGCCAGCGCCTCACGAACGGCGAGCTGGCGGCCTTCATTCAGCGGCCACGCCGAACTGAACAATACGAGAACTCCCTGCGGGACTGCTATCAGCGTACTCGCTCGTTCGCCGGCGCCGTGCTCGCCGCAGGCATCTCTCTGGCGTTCGGACAGCGGGACACGCGATGAAAAAACCGCTTCCGCTCTGGCAGATCTGGTTAATCGCCGCACTCGTAACGTTCGCCCTCGCCGCGGTCGATTCCGAGGACGACGGTGCTCCGGTCGTTCGCGCTGCGGCGCCCCGGCAAATCTGAGGCGATGGTCATGGACAAGAGCCACCTTCCCCGGCACCTGCTTCGCGTCGAATGGCAGCTGCTGCACATGGTGGGCAATTTCGACACGGCCATCCAGAAACCCGAGGTCCGGCAGACGCTCGAATCGTCGGCGCGCGCCCGCGAGCTCCGCGAACAGCGTCGCCTTCGTGAACGAGGCGACGTGAAGCGTCGCGCCAGCGGCGATTTCGACGACTGACCATGATCCGATATCACGTCCGTTGTTGCCACTGCGCGACTCGTCGCTGCCTGCGCAGACACCCCGACCAGTTCGCCCGTTTGCCGCGCTGCTCCGTTTGTGGCCGGCGCACCTACCGGCTCGACCGCTGGATGAACCGGCGCGATACAACGAAGACGCGGTGCGATTGCGAAGGCTACTGGTTTCCGCATCGCCGGGGCTCTCTTTTCTGCTGGTATCGCAGCGATGGCACCGGCCGCTTCCCCGGCGACACAGACTTCGCCGATCGCAACTACGACGGCCTCGCGGCCTGATGACCAACCATGCCAAACATATCGCAACTCGCCGGCATGCTGCCGCGCGATCCAAGGTTTCGCGAGTGGCTGTCGTCCGCGTCACAGGTCGAACAGCTAACGGCCGAAGAAGCGGCAGAAATCATCCGCACCGTTTGCGGAATCGACAGTCGCCGGGCGCTAGCGACCGACAAGGCTGCGGCAGAACGCTTCCACAACCTTTTGCGCCGCCCGTTCGTCGAGTGGCGCTCACAGCAGCACTGACTCTTAACCTCTCCGGAGATAGGCAAATGTCCCTATTTGCATCGCTGTACCCGCTTGCCCAGAAAACGACGCTCACCCTGCTGATTACGGCCGAAGGCGACCAGTTGCGCGTGAACGTCACGCCGCGCGCCAAGGATGACGTCAAAGGCGAAAAGACACTCTATCCGCTGTCGATCCTCGCCACTCCCGACGAACTCGATCGCGATTTCGCAGAGGCTGTCGCGATCTACGAGCCGAGTACGCAATCGGTACTCGACCAGGCACGCGCAGCGAGCGAGGCCAACGGAACGGGCAAGTCCGCGCCGGCACCCGCCGCAACGAAGGGCAAGCCGGGACGCAAGGTACGAAGCGGATCGGGCGATGCAGCCGATTCGAACCAGCCGCCGGTGGCCACTGACAGGGTCGAGCAGGAGGCGCTGCCCGTCGACCCGCGGCAGACCGCGATTCCCGGCCTCGACAGCGAAGCAGCCGCCGCCGGCGACACGCCGCCCGCTCCCGCCGATGCAGTGGCGGTGGCAGCAGCACCCAACGCAGACGGCGTCGACATTTTCTGAGGAGCACGCCCATGAAGACCCAGGCACTTGCGCGCGAGTTCAGGTACAACGGCGCGAAACTGACCGATCCCTCCCCGACATTCACGCTCCAGCAGGTTCGTGATTTTTACGCGAACACCTATCCGGAGATCGTCAACGCCGAGATCGAGGGGCCGGATGTCGTCGGCAACAGGAACGTCTTCACGTTCCGTCGTGCAGTCGGCACCAAGGGATCGGGAACTGCCGAACCCGATGTCCGCCTGCAGATCGACGAGATTCTGCGTTCCGACCGCGTTTCGCACTCCGTGCGCGCGTACCTGAACGAAACGGACCGTTTCGCAACCGCCCACGCATGCCCGCTGCTCGACGAGGAAGTCGTGTTTATCGGGGCGCTATTCAACCGCTACGTCGCCTGATCGCCATGACACTCGATCAATTGCGCCGGGAATTGCAGCGCGGCACGCTGTGTGGTCCGGACACCCCCGCCTTACCGGGCGTGGCGTTAGGTGGCCAGCTTGCCTGCGCGCTGCTCGAAATAGCGAGCAGACGCAGCACGGGCCCGCGCCTTCAGTTGCCACGCGAACAGATGCCGGTGCTGCCATGAGCTTTTCATCCATCGCCCTGCCGTCACTCGACGGGATTCCGCCGCGCTACGTCATTCAGACAGGCGATGCGTTCGCCCGGCCGTTCGCGTTGTCACTCCTCGATAACGGCGTGATCTCCGAGGCCGACGTCTCGCGCCGGCCGTCGTCGGAAATTGCACTTTGCGCGAAAGCGCTGACACGCAGATGGCGCGAAATCACCGGAGACCTTACGCGATTCGACTGGCACCTGCACATTGAGCAGGACCAATTCCGCCTGCACGGTGGCGATTATTGTCCAAGCTCCCGCGACGCCAATCCTGATCTGGTATGGGCACGGCTCGGCACGCGTCACGGCCCGTTCAGTTGCGCTCAGGTTTGCGTAGGGCCGGCCGTCGAACACCTCGAAGGGTTGCGCGCCGGGTTCGGCCAGACGGTACTGGCAGCGCTCTACGACGCCCTCGACCTGCTTCCGCTGGTGTGCACCACGCGCACGGCAATAAGCATCGCCGAATTCACCTACTGGCAAGGGATCTGCGACGAAAGTGCGGCCATCAAGAACGCCTTGATGTATTACGGCGTCGCCTCGAAGAAAGAGCTTCTCTCGGAGACCGACTTCGTAACCCACAGCCAGATCTATGGGCGCATGCCGAAATGGGTACGGCACCCGAACCGCGCCCTGTCTCGCGCGCAGCTTTCACGTGCTGCGAGGCCGGATGCTTTTGCGCAAGCCGTCCTGAACGCAATGGACGAGCTGTGGCAGGTGCTGCGCTGGTGCGGGCCGTTCGCCGATCTTTCGTCACCCGATGCCGGCGGCGAACTCGTCGACTTCACGCTGATCCTGCGATGGACAGAAGACGACTCGATCGGACGAGTCATTGACGACTTCGGTCACGAATGCGCCCAGGGCGATTGCATCGAGGCCGCCGCCATCACCGGCCTGCGCCTTTCCGATAACTCCATTTCGACCTGGCTGCAACAGATGCGCGCGACAGCAATGCTTGCCGGCGCGGCCGAGCGCGTACTCGACCTGCTCGGCTCGAGGGAGTTTGAACAACAACGCACTCTTGTAAGGGTGTTCGCATGAACGACGTTGTGATCCATCACCGCGGAAACATCGACCTTGAACTGGACGCCGCGCTGCTCTTTTACAGATCAAAGGCCGGCGACATCTATGCGACACAGCACACAGCGCGCGTTGTGGATGATCGTCCCGTACTACTGCCCGGCACGCCGATGACGCTCGAGGGCCTCGCCGATTTCGTCGAACTGGCGGCCAGACGTACCAGCTATCGGGGTTTCGTGCACGACCGCGTGGTCTATCTGGCTCCTAACACGCTCGCATGGTGGCTTCCCGCCGGCACGCGCAGGGTCTGGTTCAAAACGACCAGCAAGCTCGCCGATCGCTCTGGCGAGTGCAATCACCCCCCGCTGCTGTTCATCGTCAACAGGCGCAGCTGGTCCGTATTTGCGCTTCGCCACAACGAACGCCCGGGCGCGGGTTCCAGGTTGTATCAGGCGCCCTACTTCAACGTGTGGGACGACGGGCGTATCTGCGTTGGCAACGCCGACACGCCGAAGACGATCAGCAGCGACAGCATCAAGCCGTATGAAGACGCGTTCTTTCGCAGCCGTTTCACGCACGCGAACACCCCTCGCCTGATCCGCAGACGCGGCGGCGCCGTGCGACTCTGGCTCGATCTGCTCGAGGGCGCCGAATTCCCCCTCCACCAGTTAATCGACACCAAACGCACGCTCGCAGACGTCATCAATAACCTGACCGACAAGGATTGAATCATGGATAAACTGCTCGCCTCATTCCAGAACGCCACCCAGGAGGGCCTCAAAACCATCGCCGCTGCGCTTGAGCAATTCTCGCAAGGCGTCACTGACGAACTGGCCCGCGTCAAACCACGTGCGATCGCTGCGGCCGAAGACGACGAAAACCTCCCGCTCGATGCCGCGCTGTTCGACAGCGCTCCGACCGTCGCCGTGCCGAAACACGCAAAGTTCGCGCCGCTCGCCGATGTCGGCCACCGCTTTCTCATGACGGCGCAAGGCGTATTCATCGAAGTGCGCCGCCCCTGGCTGCACGTCATCCAACAACTCGCGAAGCACAACGATACCGGCCCGCGCCCGCCGTACGGCGACATCGAGCCGAAGATCGAACTCGCCTTTGGCCGACTCGGCGTTGCGCTCCCGTTCCTGCAGGCATTCGCCGAGGAGGCGCGAGCAGCGCTGCCGAATGAACACGCAGCATGGGTCGTGTGGGATCAGCAGAAGAAGGAACTGGCCTACAAGGCGTTGCATGTCTCAAAAGCTACGCCCGGGTCGATCACATTCGAACGACCGCAACTCGCCGCACATGAGAGCCTCGCGATCGATATCCATAGCCACGGTGACGGGGCGGCCTTCTTCAGCGACCAGGACAACGCCGACGACGCCGGCGAGGTGAAAATCTCGGCGGTGCTCGGCGGACTCGGCGAAGGCGCTACGCCGAGCGTCGCCTTCCGGCTCTGCGTACTCGGCATGTTCGTGCCACTCAAGGTTCCGGCCGACGCGATTTTCAAAGTTCCGGAGCCAGCATGAACAACCTGGACATCATTCACTACGCGGCGCGCGCCGCGAACTGGGAGTCGCGCCGATATCACGCGGTCGTCCACGTGCGCCCGCGCCATGATCCCTCTGCTCAGTGGAGCCCGTTCGATCCGCTCAGGCGCGATTCTGACTCAGCGAAACTGGCAGCCGCGGCACGCGTCAACGTCACTCATCACGATGGGTATGTCGCAGCGTCAGCGGGCGTGGGTGCGCTGCTGGTTTTTGCGCACGAAGATATCAACGTCGACAGGCTGCCCGATCTGGATTGCGCTGAACGGCGTCGCGCGCAGCGCCGCGCAATCGCTGAATGTGCAGCGCTGATCGGCCGTGACTCTGGCCCGCTATGGTGGAGGAAAGAACCCGTGCTGCGGAGGGTGCCATGACGCATATTACGCCCGCGCACTTCCTCGAAAAGTGCGTGAATGTGGCCCTCATCGGTTGCGGCGGCAATGGCTCGCAGATGCTAACGGGCCTTGCACGGCTGAACCACGCACTCACTGCGCTCGGGCATCCCGGTCTGCAGGTCACGGCGTTCGACGGCGACACGGTGAGCGAGGCAAACATCGGCCGGCAGTTGTTCAGCCCCGCCGACATCGGCCAGCACAAAAGCGTCGTGCTGGTCCATCGTCTGAATGCGTTCTTTGGCCTCGACTGGCATGCGCGGCCGATACATGCAGGCGCCAGCGAACTGGTGCACGTCGGCGCGAGCATCGCGATTGTCTGTGTCGACAGTGCGGCGGCCCGCGCGAAGCTGGCCAGGACGCTTCGAAGCACCGCAGCCTATGTGATGGATCTCGGCAATCGCACCAGCGACGGCCAGGTCATTTTCGGTGCCAGCCCGTCCGCGCCGCACGCCGGAGGCGTCCCGCTGCGCTGGCCGTATGACGTGCTGCCGGAACTGATCGACACATCGGTACCCGAAGACGACACGCCGAGCTGCGGACTTGCCGAGGCGCTCGAGCGTCAGGAGCTTTTTATCAATCAGGCGATCGTCACGCCAGCGCTAGGAATTCTGTGGGAGTTTTTCCGGCACAGACAGCTCACCTGGTGCGGCGCGTTCGTCAACCTCAAAACCGGTCATGTGCGGCCACTGCCTGTGAATAAATCGTGATCGACTACATAGCGTCGCAAAAAGCGGGCGCTACTCTTTGATTCCCGCCGCAAGGGGTGAACTATGGACATGACTGAACTGAAGGAACTACTGCCCGCGCTGACGCGCCTCGTCGCCGCTCTGGAAAAACCGCGCAAGCTCGAGGAAACTCTCTGGAGTACCGAACAGATCGGTGAATGGCTTGGCCTGTCAAAACAAACGGTCGAGTTGCGCGTCGTCACGCGTCAGGGATTTCCCGCCGCCTTGCGCCCCGTCGACAGCAAGCAGGCGCAGCGCCGCTGGTTCGCCAGCGACGTACTCGAGTGGGCACGGATGAACAAAGGAGTACTGCCCACGCCCCGACCGGGGCGGCGGCGAAAGCAAGTGCATTGACGGGAGAGTTTTGGTTACCTAACGCCTCTGACCCAGCTTGCGAGCCCAACCCCTGGCGGCCTCAACGACGGACGAGGGCTTGTTTTCCAGTCGTCGTTCATCGACGATCTCTTTGGACAGGTCAATACACTCGTCGCAGATCGCAGCGTCGTCGCGCCCGGCCACGATCATTTCGACCGAGTACTGGTTCTTGCCGCAGAAGTCGCACAGCCACACATTATTTGCACTTTTCACACGCAACCCACCTCAATCAAGACGGGCCGCCAACTCAGCGGCCGTCTCGTCGTAATAAATCATCAACGATTGAATGTCGCGGTGGCCGATCATCCTGGCCAGCGCCAGCACGTTCAGCTTCCTCGACAGTCGCGTCGTCGCCTCGTGCCGCGAGTCGTGAAAATTCAGATCCGCAATATGCGGTTTCTCTTTCGCCACCTTCGTTCGAACCTTCCGCCAGAGCGCGTCGACGCTCGCCTGCGCAATCGGGAAGCATCGCGGCTCGCCCTCGATCTCGGGCAGTCTTTCGAAGAGCGCCATCGCTTTTGAAGAGAGCGGGACGTCGCGCGCATCGCCGTTTTTCGATTTTGGAATGTGCACATAGCGTTGCGACAGATGCAGATTCGATCGCATCGTACCGACGATCTCGCCCTGGCGCATCGCAGTTTCGATCGCGATCAGGAAAGCAAGCGCGGTGTACTGCTGGGTCGTCTTGACGGGCCCGTCGTCCGTCAGCCCGAGCGCCGTCGTCATGAGCCGCGCATCTTCATCGGGCACACGGCGCCTGCGCGACGGCGGATCCTTTGGCCGCTTGACCTCGTGCACCGGGTTCGAATGGATCCACTTCCAGTCTTTATGGGCGGCCTCGAATATGGCCGATAACAGGTTGAGATCCCGGTTGACCGTCGACGACTTGACCACTTTCAGTCGTTTATCACGCCAGCGGGTGATCTGCTCAGGCTTGATGTTGCGCACCAGATCGCCAACGAAGCCTCCCATCTGTTCCGGCTCCTTGAAAAAGGCGATGCGCGTCACGTTCCAGTCGTGTTTGCCCATGCCGGGTGACACCTTGTCGAGATATTCGTCCATCGTGTCGGCCAGGGTTTTCTGCACCTTGGAGTATGATCGACGGCGTCCGGCGTCGATCTCCGCCTCGAGCTTCGTCGCCCAGGCGACGGCTTCGGCTTTGGTATCGAACGTGCCCGATTCGCGTATATCGCCCTTGGCGACTTCCGCGCGCCAGGTCGAGCCGCGTTTCCGGTATGAGGCCATATCCCTTCCAAAATTGGCGTAAATTTGGCGTAAAGGATACAGGAAAGCTGGAGGATTCTGGAGGAGTTAGGAATCGAATCCGTATCTTCGAGTCAGCCTCAAAGCCTTGCCGGGCAAGGGTTTGAAAAACTTCGGTGGATTCTACCGGAGTCTGATGGGTAGGCCGGATGTCCCTGTCAGGGGGACCAAGTAGCTTCCCAGCACTTCCCAAGTTTGCATAAGAAAGCCCCGTAAGCCTTGCGCCACGGGGCTTTTTTCTACCCACAATTGCCCAACACAACCCAGATTCCCTAGAAATGCATCACTGCCGCTTCGGAATCTCCAATCCCCTCACCACCGCCGGACGGGCGACGAACGCGGCCAGCACGCGCCTCACGTTCGCAAAATCCTGGATGCCGACGAGTTCACCCGCCTCATAGAAACCGATCAGATTGCGCACCCAAGGAAACGTCGCGATATCGGCAATCGAATAGGTGTCGCCGAGAAGCCACTCACGTCCTTCGAGCCGCTGGTCCAGCACGCCGAGCAGGCGCCTCGACTCGGCGACATAGCGATCGCGCGGACGTTTGTCCTCGTACTCCTTGCCGGCGAACTTATGGAAAAAACCGAGCTGGCCGAACATCGGGCCAATGCCGCCCATCTGGAACATCACCCACTGAATCGCTTCATAACGGCCGGCGGCGTCGCGCGGAATCAACTGGCCCGACTTGTCCGCGAGATACAGCAGAATCGCGCCGGATTCGAACAGCGGCAGCGGCTTATCGTCAGGACCGTGCGGATCGATGATCGCGGGAATCTTGTTGTTCGGATTGACCGACAGAAATTCCGGCGTCATCTGATCGTTGGTGTCGAAGCGCACGAGGTGGGGCTCATACGGCAGACCGGTCTCCTCGAGCATGATCGACACCTTCACGCCGTTGGGCGTGGGCAGCGAATAGAGCTGAATCCGCTCGGGATGCGCGGCAGGCCATTTCTTCGTGATCGGGAAGGCGGATAGATCGCTCATGTGCTGACGTAACCTTTGTGCGAGAGTGGCGACGGGTAATTGGACTCGGGACCATCGGTCGACCGACCGGAATCAAGGCCCCGAACGCGCGAGCGCCAAATATAAACCGACTCCGCGCAACGCGTGCGCAAACGCGCATCAGCGAACGTGGGACTTCGAAGTTCGCTCCGCAGCCGGTTCCCTCACCAAACCCACCGACGCCAGCCGTCACCACAAGTCTTTCGTCGCCGTACCGGCGCGCAGGTTATATCCTTCGCGCCACAATGCCGCGCCGATGGTCAGCATCAGCATCTTCTGCTCGCCGTCGAACTGATCCCAGGCCGAAGCAAGCCAGGTCGCAAAGCTCGCGCAAACGGGTTCGAGGTCGACGGGCACCTTGCCCTCCAGGTACTGCCGCTCGAACATCGAGAGTATTTTTTCGGGTGTCATGGGCGTCTCCTGCTTATTGTTGGATGCGCCAAGTCTAAAGGCGACGCGCGGCGCGCGAAACGTCCGCGGCGCGGACACCGGGTTACTCCCAGGCGAGATCGACCGCGCCGCCGAAGTCCCGCCCCCAAGGCCCGGCCTCGAAAAAAGAAAGGCGCCGAAGCGCCTTCCCGTCGAGCTGCATGCCAACGTGAATTACGGCCTATTGCGTTTTGCGTCGTCCTTGGCGTCTTCCTTTGCATCGCCGTACGCCTTCTGGACCTTGCCGGCGCCTTGCTGCATACCGCCCTTCAGTTCCTTGCCGGGATTGTCCGTGGCCTTGCCCACGGCTTCGTTCACCTTGCCCTTGACCTGCTGGCCCGCACCCTTCACTTGATCCTTGTTCATGTTCGGCTCCCTATCCGCATGTCGGCGCGACACTACGCCAGTAGCCATTTTCAGCAACGGGCGTACCAGCCTGCGTTCGCGTCGATTCCTTCAGCGAAAGGCCCGCACAAAAAAACCGCTAAAGTCCCGCAGCGGCCGGCCGTAAACCCGTCAAGGAGGAGCCATGAACCGCACACTCATCACGCTTTCGGGGTCATCGCAGGCCGCGCTGGCCGATCGGGACATCGCGCACATCACGCGAATCATGCGGCCGGCCCTGCATGGCGACCTGGGCGGACCGATCTTCCCCGCCGCCTACTGGCGCCAGCGTCTGTTCCAGTTGCTCGACACCGGCAGCTTGTCCCACGCGCAACTGTGCGCGGTTGACAGCCTCC
Source organism: Paraburkholderia terricola (assembly GCF_003330825.1). Classification (NCBI taxonomy): domain Bacteria; kingdom Pseudomonadati; phylum Pseudomonadota; class Betaproteobacteria; order Burkholderiales; family Burkholderiaceae; genus Paraburkholderia; species Paraburkholderia terricola. The sequence goes on along the minus strand of NZ_CP024941.1, from coordinate 974,815 downwards.
TGCTCCAACTCGATCAGTTCGAAAGCGGTCCGCCGCCCGCATGGGACAGGCTGGCCCCCGCGGCCGCCGCATTGTTTCCCCCGCCCTACTCGACCGACGCCGGCCAGTTCGCCTGACGCGCGGCAGCCGTGCGCAGCCCAACCCAACAACGCAGGTCACGCCCCCGCCTCCGCTTAAAAAAATGGCCGCGAACGACGCCGCGGCCTCAACACGTCGCAACGCGGGGACTTCGCGTCACGCCGCAAGCGTACACGACCCAATGTGACAAAGACGTTTAGCCGATCTCCGCCCGGTAGCGTTCGAAATTTCCTGCCCATCCAGCCCGAAACCGAGAAAAATGGGACGACCTTAGGTCATAATGTCCGCAAAAATTCCCAGCAAGGACACCCGTGACCCTCGCCGCACCGCTCGAACTGCTCAGGCAGGCGCGCGCCCGCTTCACTCAACGCGAAATCGCCGCGCACGTCGGCAAGGACATCAAGACGGTGCGTCGCTGGGAAAAAGGCGAAACGCCTTGTCCGGCCATGCTGGAGCCGGCGTTGCGCGACCTGCTGCGCACCGGCGCGCGCAGGAGTGGCCCGAACGGTACGGCCGGCGACGCCAGATTCCGCTTCATCGACCTGTTCGCCGGCATCGGCGGCATTCGCATGGGGTTCGAGGCGCATGGCGGCGAGTGCGTCTTCACCAGCGAATGGAACGATTTTTCCACCAGGACGTACCGCGAGAACTACCCCGCCGGCGACGCGCACGCGCTGATCGGCGATATCGTGTCGTTCCCCGCCGAGGACGTACCGAGCCACGACGTGCTGCTCGGCGGCTTCCCCTGCCAACCGTTTTCGATCGCCGGGGTCAGCAAGAAAAACGCCCTGGGCCGGCCGCACGGTTTTGAATGCACGACGCAAGGCACGCTCTTTTTCGACGTCGCGCGAATCATCGCGGCCAAGCGCCCCGCCGCGTTCCTGCTGGAGAACGTGAAGAATCTGCTCTCGCACGACAAGGGCCGCACCTTCGACGTGATCCTGCAAACCTTGCGCGACGAACTCGGCTACGAAGTGCATTACCGCGTGGTCGACGGCCGGCATTTCACGCCGCAGCACCGCGAGCGCATCATCATCGTCGGCTTTCGCGGCAAGACCGGCTTTTGCTGGGACGATCTCAAGCTGCCAACAACCGGCCCGCGCCTCGGTTCGATCCTGCACCGCACCGACGGCGGCGAGCCGGTGCTGCCGTGGGATCACGACCGCTTCTTCGATCACGCCGGCCAACGCGTGCAGCCCAAGTACACGCTCACACCGAACCTCTGGACCTACCTGCAAAACTACGCGGACAAGCACCGCGCGGCGGGCAACGGTTTCGGCTTCGGCATGGCCTATCCGGACAGCGTCACGCGCACGCTGTCGGCGCGCTATCACAAGGACGGCTCGGAAATCCTCGTTTATCAAGGCGAGGCGCTGCGCCCGCGCCGCCTCACGCCGCGCGAGTGCGCGCGGCTGATGGGCTTTCCCGATACCTTCAGGATTCCGGTCAGCGACACCCAGGCGTATCGGCAATTCGGCAACAGCGTCGTCATGCCCGTGATGCACGAAGTGGCGCGCATCATGCTGCCGCACGTGCAGGCGCTGCTCGCCGGGACGACGCACGATGGCTCGCGGCAGGCTCTATCGCTCCATGCGTGAAACCTCCAATGCGCGCGCCGGTGCGTCGCCACAACCCTGACCATGGTCGATATCGTCGATAGCGCGACGCGCAGCCGGATGATGTCCGGCATTCGCGGCCGCAACACCAAGCCGGAAATCCTGATCCGCAGCCTGCTGCATCGGCAAGGCTTTCGCTTTCGCCTCGACGCGCGCGATCTGCCCGGACGCCCCGACATCGTGCTGCCGCGCTACCGCGCCGTCGTGCTGGTGCACGGCTGTTTCTGGCACGGCCACGACTGCCATCTGTTCAAGTGGCCGCAAACGCGGCCCGAGTTCTGGCGCGAGAAAATCGGCCGCAATCGCAGCAACGACGACAAGGTGCGTGAAGCGTTGCTGGCGAACGGCTGGCGCGTCGCCGTCGTGTGGGAATGCGCTTTGCGTGGCGCCAATCGTGATATCGAAGGTGTATTGCGACGGCTTGTCGAGTGGCTGAAAAGCGACGCGCCGGGCTTCGAGGAGCGAGGCTGAAAGCCAACTGCGGCATGCCGTGCTCACGCGAATGCCGAGGCCGCTGGTGCTACACTCAATTGGCTAACGCAAGGCGCTTTCGCGCGCCGCCATGTCAATGAGCCGGCAGCAAAATCTCGCGCCCCGAGCATCCCAGAACCAACCAGGAAGGGAGGCACACAATGGCTGATTTCCGTCTCTGGTCCGACGATTTCCCCACCAACGGCTTCATGTCGAAAGCCCAGGAATACCACGACAAGTCGTTCGGCGGGGACGGCGAGAACATCTCGCCCGCCCTGCAGTGGGACGCGCCGCCGGCCGATACCCAAAGCTTCGCACTCACCGTTCACGATCCCGACGCGCCCACGGGCAGCGGCTTCTGGCATTGGATCGTGGTCAACATTCCGGCCGACGCGCGCTCGCTGCCGCGCAATGCCGGCAAGGCCGACGGTTCGCTGCTTCCTCAAGGCGCGCTGCAATTGCGCAACGACTACGGCACGGTCGGCTTCGGCGGAGCCGCGCCGCCGCGAGGCGACAGAACGCATCGCTACATTTTCCGGCTGCATGCGCTGAAGGTGCCGCATCTGCCGGTCAATGCGGAGACCACCAACGCGGTCGCGCGCTTCATGACGCACCTGAACGAAATCGACTCCGCCACCCACACCGGCCTGTACGAACTCAAGTAACGCGGAACACGCGACGCCGGTGCGCGGCAGCGGGCACCGGCATCGCCGCTGCCGCGGTCGAGCTTCCGAATGCGGCAAGCAACGCGGGCGGCTCGACGTGCCGCAGCCGAGCCGCTCCACTACAAATCCAATAATCGATGCACGCACGACCATCGCGCCAGAACGATCCCACACCGGCCGAGGCCGCCGACACGCTTCCCGAGGCCACGCACGCGGACAGCGCCGAATCGGGCTTGCCGATCCCGCAACGCTACTGGGCGATGCTCGTCATCGCGCTCGCCCTCACGCTCGCTGTGCTCGACAGCGCGATCGCCAACGTCGCGCTGCCCACCATCGCGCGAAATCTGCGCGCGAGCGCAGCCGGCTCGATCTGGATCGTCAACGCTTACCAGCTCGCCATCACCATTTCGCTGCTGCCGCTCGCCTCGCTCGGCGACCGCATCGGCTATCGGCGCATCTATCTGGGCGGGCTGATGCTGTTTACGATCGCGTCGCTCGGTTGCGCGTTGTCCACCTCGCTGCCGATGCTCGCGCTCGCTCGCGTGGTTCAGGGCTTCGGCGCGGCGGGCATCATGAGCGTGAACACCGCGCTCGTGCGCATGATCTATCCGCGCACGCAGCTCGGGCGCGGCATCGCGATCAACGCGATGGTGGTGGCGGTGTCGTCGGCGGTCGGGCCGACGGTCGCCTCCGGCGTGCTCGCCGTCGCTGCGTGGCCGTGGCTGTTCGCGATCAACGTGCCGATCGGCATCGCGGCGATCGTCGGCGGCTTCAAGGCTTTGCCGTTGAATCCCGGCCATGAGTCGCCCTACGACTACCTGAGCGCGGTGATGAACGCGTTCGTGTTCGGCTTGCTGATTTTCGCGCTCGACGGCCTCGGCCACGGCGAACGGCGCGGCTATGTGGTGCTCGAAGTGCTCGCGGCCGTGGTGATCGGTTACTTCTTCGTGCGCCGTCAGTTGACTCAGGCGGCGCCCCTGCTGCCGATCGACTTGCTGAGGATTCCGGTGTTCGCGCTGTCGATCGGCACCTCGGTTTGTTCGTTCTGCGCGCAGATGCTCGCCTTCGTGTCGCTGCCGTTTTTGTTGCAGGACACGCTGGGTCTGTCGCAAGTGGAAACCGGCTTGCTGATGACGCCATGGCCGGCGGTGATCATCGTCGCGGCGCCGATTGCCGGCGTGCTGGCGGACAAGGTGTCGTCAGGCTGGCTGGGCGGCGTCGGGCTCGCCACGCTGACAGCCGGGCTGTTGCTGCTCGCCACGCTGGGCGCGCATCCCGAGCCCATGCAGATCGCGTGGCGCATGGCGCTGTGCGGCGTGGGCTTCGGCATCTTCCAGTCGCCGAACAACCGCACCATCCTCGCGTCCGCGCCGCGCGAGCGCAGCGGCGGCGCGAGCGGCATGCTCGGCACCGCGCGGCTGACCGGGCAGACGCTCGGAGCGGCGCTGGTCGCGCTGATCTTCGGCGTCGCGCCTCACCACGGGCCAACCGTCGCGCTGTACGTGGCCGCGGGCTTTTCGGCGCTCGCCGCGGTGGTCAGCATGATGCGGATCACGCAGCGAGCCAAGCCGCAAGCCGCCTGACTTCGTCGTACATCCGCTCGTCGTGCATCCGCGATAGGCACGAATCACGCGGACACGAAAAGGGCGCGCATCGCATACGGCGATCCGCGCCCTTCTTTTCTCTTCGCGTTTCCCTACATCGCGGTTCAGACGTGACCAGCATGCGCATTCCCGGCGATACCCGCGCAGCCGCTGATCCAGCTACGACGAAGCCGTCACGTCAGCGAGCTTTACCGCTTTGGCCGTCACCGAGGATGCCGTCGCGACGTTGCGCAGATCGGCGAGGAACGTATCGCGCCAGACGGACAGGTTGTTCTCGCGCATCGGCGCCATCATGTCCGCGTGACGCGCCTGACGCTCGGCGAGCGGCATCGACAACGCACGCTCCAGCGCCTCGGCCATCTGCGACAGATCGAACGGATTGACGACCAGCGCGCCCGGCAGTTGCTCGGCGGCGCCGGCGAATTGCGACAGCACCAGCACGCCCGGATCGGCCGGGTCCTGCGACGCGACGTATTCCTTCGCCACCAGATTCATGCCGTCGCGCAGCGGCGTCACATAGCCGACCTGCGATTGACGGAACAGCGCCATCAGCAGATTGCGTTCGTACTTGCGGTTCAGGTACTGAATCGGCGTCCAGTCGAGTTGCGCGAAGCGGCCATTGATGCGGCCCGCTTCGCCCTCCAGCGTTTGACGAATCCGCTGATAGGTCTGCACGTCCGAGCGCGTCGGCGGCGCGATCTGCACCAGCGACACGCGGCCGTGCCAGCCCGGCGCATTCAGCAGCAGCCGTTCGAACGCCTGGAAGCGCTCCACCAGGCCCTTCGAATAGTCGAGACGGTCGACGCTCATGATCAGCTTGCGCCCGCGCATGCCGTCGCGCAGGCTGCGCACCGGCTTGCGGTCGGTGAACTGCTCGGCGGCCTTGGCGATCGCGTCCGGATAGATGCCGATCGGGTACGCGGCGACCTTGAGAAAGCGGTTGTACGCGTGCACCATGCCGTCCTCGCTCGAGGTGCCGTGCAGGCCGCGCTCGATGAAGTCGACGAACGACTGGCGATCCGCCTCGGTCTGGAAGCCGACCACGTCGTAACTGCACATCGCCTTGACGAGTTCGTCGTGCGGCGGAATCGTGCGCAGCACCTCGGGCACCGGAAACGGAATATGCAGGAAGAAGCCGATCGGGTTCTTCACGCCGAGATCGCGCAGGCAGCGCGCGAACGGCAGCAGGTGATAGTCGTGGACCCAGATGATGTCGTCGGGCCTGAGCAGTTCCTTCAGTTGCCTCGCGAGCGTCGCGTTGACGCGCTGATAACCCGCGTACTCCTGGCGGTCATAGCGCGACAGGTCATTGCGATAGTGGAACGTCGGCCACAGCGTCGCGTTCGAAAAACCGCGGTAGTACTGGTCGTAGTCGCGCTTGGTGAGGCCCACCGTCGCGTAGGTCACGTTGCCCTGCTTTTCGATCACCGGAGGGGACGGCTCGCTCACCGTCTCGCCGCTCCAGCCGAACCAGACGCCGCCGGTTTCCTTCAACGCGTCCAGCACGCCGATCGCAAGACCTCCCGCTGCGGGACGGCCTTCCTGCGTCGGCGCGACACGATTCGATACCACGATCAGTCTGCTCATTGGCGCTCCACCTAGTTCAGTTGTTTCGTTGCATACGGATATGTGCCGCAACGTGCACGCAAGCCGCGTGCCGTTTTCGCAAGGAATCGAAATAAAAATGTATGCAAATGTGACGGACGAGCAGGAACGCGCGACTTGTTCGCGTCGCGAAGAAATTTTTTCTGCTTATACGATCGACGTTAGGACGGTTTTCGCCTGCGGGGGCGCGAAGTCAGGCGTCCTGCTCGGAGCCGAGATCGCGCTGGTATTCGAGCCCTTCGGGGCGCACGCCGCCCTGATTGTGCTCGCCGTCCGGGGGGGCGTCGGGCGCGACGCGGTTCTGCGCGGCGGGATCGGGCGACGTCGGCGGACCGCTTTTGGCCGCGTCGGGCCGGGAATCGCGCTTTGCGTGGCGCGCGGAACGTCGCAGTGCTGGGTGTCTCATGATCGCTGCCTCCAGGGAAGCCCGCCGCGATGAGCGGCATCAATTGAAGTCTAGGGCTTCATGGCGCCGGATTGCCGGTAAAAGATGCGTCGGCTTTGTAACAAGTACATAAATTCGCCTCGCCAGTATGGGGCACGGCGCGCCGGGCGTGTCAGAGTTGCATGCCTCGCGGCCGACGCTGACAGGCTTGTGGCGCCTGGGTGGGCTGCGGCGGTGGATCGCCTATCGGCGGCGGCACCGGTTCGGCTGGTTCGGGAGTCGGATTCGGAATGATGTCCGGCTCGCCCGGCGTGTTGGGCGGCGATGGCGGTTCGATCGGCTCGGGGCGGTGCGCATGCAGGGGGAGCGCGGACGCGGCGGCGTGGTGTGGCATGTCGGTTTCCTCGTCTTTTTGTGGTCTGTATTCGAGGGGAGCAAGGGGTGTGCCGGTTGGGTTTTGGTTGCGCCCGGTTTTTTTGCCTGCTCGGCGGTGGTGGTTTTGTTGGCCTTTCCTTGATTTGTTAGTGGTCTATTGGGGTTGCCCCTGTGCGGGGCAATGCTCTCAACTTAAGCCCCGCTGCATCAAGCGAGTTTGTACGCGAGATGGAAGTGGGGCTTGGCTTTTCTGGGTGGTCTTGGATAGGAGCGTGAGGGCTGTATCCGGCATCGGGTCTGGTGGATCATTTCCAGCACACCGGCGAGGCCGTCCAGACAGCGCTGGATGCGCAGAAGACACGCGCCGAGGATGGGCTTGAGTGCGCCCAGTGCATACACCCGGTTAGGACGGCTGGCATGTCTGTCGTCGTGCGGCGCATCGAGATCGCTGAGCAGTGTGCACAGGTTGTCGGCGAGGATTTTTGCGCCGAAGTCCTGCTGTAACGCCAGGTAATCGAGGCCTGTGACGGCTTCCAGCCGCAGCCGGTGCTTGAGTCGTTTGAATGCTTCCTCGACCCGCCAGCGCTGGTGATAGAGCGCGCCGAACGATGCCGCCGGATAACGCCCGCCATCGAGCAGCGAGGTCATCAGCACACGCACGCGACCGCCCGGCGTGACGTCGCGGATCAGGCGCACAGTCGTGGGCGTACGCGCCAGTTCATAGGCGCGGGCATCCGGTTCGCTGGGCGCTTCCAGTGTCACCACATGCTCGGCTTTACCGCTGCGGGTAAAGGCGCTGACGCATTTCCAGTTACGCGCATCGACGCGCATGCAGAACGGGATTTCGCGCTGTGCGAGCGCCGCCACCATCGCGTTGCCGATATAGCCGCGATCGAGCAGCAGCAGGTCGGTATGCGGTTGCAGTACATCGAGGGCTTCGAACAGCATCTGCCGCTCGCCGCCGTCGGCGGGATGAAGTGCAGCGTGCAGGGTCAGTTCGGAACCCGGCAGGAACAGCGCAAACGCGTAGTGATCGGCGCGCAGTTCATGGCCGCGACGCGTGCCCACACGCAGGCGGCTACCGTCAGCGGCGACCAGCCTCAGGCCGTGCCAGCGCATCGAATCGATATGGGGTTGGGCCAGCGAGATCAGGCGGGCGCGGGCCAGTTCGAACAGTTCGGCAGACACTCCCCGTCGCGCCTTGCTGAAGGCCTGTGCGCTGACAGCGCGGGTGCGCCCGCCGCTGCTTCCCAGTGCGCCGAATAGCGCGTCAAGTTCGGCCTGCACACTGGCGCACATGCCGGACATCATCAGCGCGGCCATGCGCGGCAAGGTCAGTGTGCGATTGCGGGTAAAGGCAGTGGGAGAACGACGCACGCGATCCGCGAGCGCCGGATCGAGCAGGAAATCGGAGAACTCAGCCAGAAGCCGCGAGGACGCTGGTATTTGAGTTCATATCGTTGATTTATCAGTGAGTTATGCGATGAAGTTTACAGGGGCAATGCCTCGTTTACAAGCTCTTTGAGGCTTAAGTTGAGAGCATTGCTGTGCGGGGCGGCACCTACTTTCTTTGCCGCCGCAAAGAAAGTAGGCAAAGAAAGCGGCTCACACCGCCAGCTTTCAAGCGGGTCTTCTGGCTTGGAGGGGGCCGTGGTGCATCTGGAATCCGTGTTCTCGCGCATTCGGCGTTCGTGACAAGGCAGTCATACTTCCCGCCTCGCGCTGCGCGCTCGCCGGAAGCGGCGCGCACGGAAACCAGCGGTTTCATTGCGCGTGTTGGGGGCCATCGGCTTCGCCTCGGCGAGACGCCGCAACCGGGCGGCGTTCTCAGCGCGGCGCTGGACGGAGCGAGCTAACGATGGGACGGCGCACCGACGCGCGCAGCAACTCAACGGCGTTCGGCGAAACGACGGCTGGCGCGAGCAGCGCGAACGGTTTGGAAAGTAGTGTGAACGCAGAAACTGCCTGCGGTTTGATGAAGTACCGCAAACGCCCGAACCTACCCGCGCTTCGATGAAGTACCGCAAACGCCCGAACCTACCCGCGGTTCGATGAAGTACCGCAAACACCGAAGCTACCGCGGTTCGATGAAGTACCGCAAACACCGAAGCTACCGCGGTTCGATGAAGTACCGCGACGGCGCGCGCAGCGCCGCCGGAAGAATGACTGCCTTGTCACGAGCGCGGAGTGCGCGAGAACACTGATTCCAGATGCACCACGATCCCCTCCAAGCCAGGAGACCCGCTTCAAAGCTGGCGGTTTGAGCCGCTTTCTTTGCCTACTTTCTTTGCGGCGGCAAAGAAAGTAGGTGCCGCCCCGCACAGGGGCAACCCCAATAGACCACTAACAAATCAAGGAAAGGCCAAAAACAACAAAACCACAACCCAAGCCGCCGAGCAGGCAAAAACCTTCAAACATCCGCCCCACCCAAAGCCCGCGACTCATCCGCCGAATCCCCTTCCTCCCGCGCATCATTCCCATACTCGACAAGCCGGTTATACAGCGTCTTCAGACTGATCCCGAGAATCTCCGCGGCACGCGTCTTCACGCCACCGCATTGCTCGAGCGTCGCGAGAATCAGTTGACGATCCGCCTCGGCGAGCGACGTGCCAAACGGTATCGTGATCGCCGTGCCGGCGGTAGGCTTCGACAACGTGATCTGCAACGGCACGGTCGCCGTGCTATCGGAGTCGGTCCCCGACATGATGTGCGCGCGCTGCACGTAGTTCTTCAGTTCGCGCACATTGCCCGGCCACGGGTACGACAGCAGCATTTCCTTCACCGCCGCCGGGAAATGCTTCTTCGTGCCGTGGCGCTCGTTCAGTTCGTCGAGGAACGCCTGCGCCAACAGTTCCACGTCCTTGCCACGCTCGCGCAGCGGCGGCAGGCTGATCGGAAACACGTTCAGACGGTGGTACAAGTCGAGCCGCAGTTTGCCTTCGAGCACCGCCTGCTCGGGATCGCGATTCGTGGCCGCGATGAGGCGCACGTCGGTTTCGATTTCCTTCGTCGTGCCGACCCGCATGAACATGCCGGTTTCGAGCACGCGCAGCAACTTCACCTGCAACTCGATCGGCATCTCGGTGATTTCGTCGAGGAACAGCGTGCCGCCGTTCGCGCGCTCGAAATAGCCCTTGTGCTGACGGTCAGCGCCGGTAAACGAGCCGCGCTCATGACCGAACATCTCCGATTCGATCAGGTTCGGCGAAATCGCGCCGCAATTCACCGCCAGAAACGCATGCTTGCGGCGCAAGCTCAGTTCGTGCAGCGTCTGTGCGGCGACTTCCTTGCCGGTGCCCGATTCGCCCACCAGCATCACGGAGGCCGCCGTCGGCGCAACGCGGCCGATCTGGTCGTACACCTCCTGCATGGCCGGCGAGTTGCCGAGCATCAAGCCGAAGCGGCCCATGCGCCGCAACTCGCCGCGCAACGTGCCGATTTCCGCCTTGAGGTCGCCCGCGCGCGGCAGGCGCGACAGAATCGCCTTCACGCGCTGCATGTTGATGGGCTTCACGAGGTAATCGGTGGCGCCCATTTTCAGCGCGCTCACCGCCGACTCCACCGTGGCATGCCCAGTGATCACGATCACTTCCACGCCCGAGCGCGGATCCAGATCTTCGAACAGATCGACCCCGCTGCCGTCGGGCAGCTTCAGGTCGGTAAAGACGACGTCCGGCATTTGCCGGACCAGTTGAATGCGCGCTTCGCGCAGATCGCCCGCGGTGGCGGTGGTCAAGCCGTCTTCCCCGATGATGGCGGAAAGCGCCTCGCGGGTACCGGCATCGTCATCGACAATCAGTACATGTGGCATCGCGTCTCGAGAGCCTGAAAGCGTGAGTGAAGAAACATGCTAACGCGCATGCCGGAAAAACGGGTCGCGGTCCGTTGCCTCGCGACGCTGCGCCAGCACCGGACGCCAGCGTTTCGCAAAAACGCAGAACCTTCGACTTAGTTCAATAACGCAACAATGACCAGATAAATTCGCATGCGCGATGGGTCATTGTTGTTTATTTGCCTATTATACGGCTTTATCGAGACAAACCGGCAGTGCGTGCCCGAGCGCGCTCGACGCTCGGCACGCCGGCCGAGCACTGCGTGAAGGCGTGGTCAGCCATGTGGAAACGGCCACGCACCGCCGTTGCCGTTCGGATGCGCCGAGCCGTTGCCGCCATGCGTGGCCGCCGCCGTGCCACCGGCGGGCGTGGCAGGCGTTTCCGCCACCGCGCCGCCCTCGCCCTCCCAGCGGCTCAGTTCACGCGCCGCCGGAATCTGCGCGGCGCGGCTACGCTGCACGTAGCGGACCGCGAGAAAGCCGCCGAGCGCCATCAACGCGCCGAAGATGCCGATTTTGGGTCGTGTCATCGCGAACTCCTTTGTCGTCGTGAAGCGGATACGTGCCGAACCGGGCGTTAGCGCGCGCTCAGCACGCCGAGCAGGAAGCCGACGCCCGCGGCAATACCGACCGCGCGCCACGGGTTGTGCCGCACATACTGTTTCGTGTTGACCGCGGCAACCCGATAGCGCCGCTGCGCGCCTTGTTGCGCATCGCCGAGCGCGGATTGCAGCGTCTCCACATGCGTGCCCAGCTTGTCGCGCAACACGCCGACGCCCTCGCCCGGCACGTTGGCCGCAAGCCGCAGCATTTCCTCCGAATCCTTCAGCAGCACTCGCAGGTCCTCGACAATCTTCTGCCCGCCGAGCGCAAGCTGTTGCGTGGTGTCAGTCATCATTCACTCCTCGTCTGAGTTCAGCGGTTGCGGGTGGTTCCGGGTCCGTCATCGCCGATGACGACGCGCATTCGTCGCACACCAAGCCGCGACAGGTCATCGCGCGGGAAACACATGCCTATCGGCTGCATTGCGCAAGGCGCGTGCCCGGTAAAACCATCGCGCGCTCGCGGCGCGGCCGCGCTTCAGGCAGTTTCGACCGACTTCGCACGAATGTCGCGGCTCGTCGTTACACGGATTGCCGTAGGCGGCCTGCAAGTGGTTAAATCGACCTTTGTGAGAGACGGCTTCGGCCCATCTCGTTCCCAGGCCTGCGCGCCGCAACAACGAACCCCCTGGCACAGGACTCCCCGTTTATGACGTCAATCGATGTGGACTCGCCCAGCGTCTCCGCCGGCGGCGGCGCTTCGGCAAACGCGAAGCAACGCGTCGCGGACGTCCCGGGACTGAAATCGTATGGGCTGCTCTACGGCTCGTCGCCGGTGATGCTCGATCTGTACGAGCAGATCGAGCGCGTTGCCGGCACCGACGCGACCGCTCTCATCATTGGCGAATCCGGCACGGGTAAGGAATTGATCGCCCGCACGATTCACGATCAAAGCGGCCGCAAGAACGCACCGTTCGTCGCCGTGAACTGCGGCGCGATCCCCGACGAACTGATCGAAGCCGAACTGTTCGGCCACGAGAAAGGCAGCTTCACGGGCGCGGTTCAAGGCCGCATCGGCTACTTCGAACACGCGAACGGCGGCACGCTGTTTCTCGACGAAGTCACGGAAATGGCGCCGGTGCGCCAAGTCAAGCTGTTGCGCGCGCTCGAGACGGGCACCTTCTATCGGGTCGGCGGCAACCAGTTGATCAGCGGCGACGTACGCGTGATCGCCGCCACCAATCGCGACCCCGCGGTGGCCGTCAAGGAAAACGGCCTGCGTGAAGATCTCATGTATCGACTCGCGGTGTTTCCCTTGCGCGCGCCGCCGTTGCGCGAGCGCGAAAACGATCGCGAACTGCTCGCGCAGCATTTCCTCGCGCAGTTGAACCACCAGGAGGGTGCGAACAAGAGCTTCAGCAAGCGCTCGATCGAAACGCTGCGCACCTGGTCGTGGCCGGGCAACGTGCGCGAGTTGAAGAACGCGGTTTATCGCGCGTTCATTCTCGCGGAGAAGACGGTCGAGCTGCCGCACCCGCACCTCGCGTCGCGTGTGAAGAAGCCCGTGACCCAGGGCGACGCGATGAGCGTGTGGATCGGCACGCCGCTCGCCGACGCGCAAAAGCAGATCATTCTCGGCACGCTCAAATATTGCGGCGGCGACAAGCGGCGCGCGGCCAAGGCGCTCGGCGTGAGTCTGAAGACGCTGTACAACCGCCTGAGCGCTTACGGCGGCGAAGACGGCCCTGAAGAAGAAATCGAGCCGTAAGCCTCGGCTGCAACGCTCACGTGATTCAATCGCGTGAGCGCGCCTTTGGTTGGCCGGTGCCGGAAGTTCACACGCTAGATGCAACGGAAGGTGCAACGAGCGCGTTCAGCGCGTCACGCAATCTCTTATCGATCCCTTCGCATCGCCAATCAAATCGGCGGTCAGCGCAAGCAGAAACCAATTTGCCTCGCATCATCTTTTGCAATTCCTTGCACTTTCCCTCTGCCAATTACAAATGGCATCCTGCAAAATGCGGCAGCGCATATTGCAACGATGGAAAGGCGTGCCGCTCGTTCACACATCGGTTTCGAGTATGAGCGCGCGACACTTGCAGGAGCACGGACAGGGACATGCAAAAAAGTATCGTGTGGGCGGCGGGCGTGAAACAAACGACGAGGCGCGGACGCATCAATACAACAGCGCTCGTTGCGTTGGCAGTGGCGGTGACGTCGGCGCTGAGCGGCTGTAGTTCGCTCTATTCCGAAGGCGCCACCACAAGCGCCGGTATCGCGGGCGCCGCGCTCGCGGCGAAGGTCACCAGCAATGCGGCCGTCGCCACCGGCATCGGTCTCGGCGCGGTGGCCGCGGCCCGCGCCGGCGTCCAGTACTCCGAGCGCGTGGTTCACAAGAACACGCAGGACGGCATCGCAAGAATCGCCGGGCCGCTCGAGGTCGGCGCGGTCGCACCGTGGAGCGTCACTCACTCGATGCCGATCGAGGACGACGAACATGGCCGCGTCACGGTCAGCCGCGCGATCAGCACGGGCGCACTCGACTGCAAGGAAATCGTTTTCTCGGTCGATCAAACCGCCACCAAGAATGTGCCGGCAAGCAGCGCGTTCTACGTCGCGTCGATCTGCCGCGACGGCGACAACTGGAAATGGGCATCGGCTGAACCCGCCACCGAACGCTGGGGCGCGCTGCAATGACGGCGCGCTTGCATCTGCGTTCGCTGGCGGATCGGCGCCAGCGTCCGCTCTTCCGCACGGCTTCGCTTTCCGGCAACCGGCTGCGGCTTCTGCTGGCCGGCGCGGTCTGTGCCGGGGCGAGCCTGTTGACGAGCGGCTGTTCGTCGGTCGGCGCGGCGAGCGGCGCGGCGGCCGGCGTCGCGTCCGGTCTCATCACATCGAATCCGGCGGTGGGCATTGGCGTCGGCATTGCCGTGCAGGCCGCGACCGACGAAGCGATCGGCCGCTACATGCGCACCATGCACACCGACCAGCAGAATATGATCGCCGCATTGGCGGGCGCGATGCCGGTCGGCGAGACGCGGCCGTGGGCGGTCAAGCATGCGCTGCCGATCGAGAACGGCCACGGCCAGGTGCGCGTGACGCGCGCGTTCGGCTCGGCCCTCGCGCTGTGCAAGGAGTTCGTGTTCTCGGTGCAGGACGGCGACGGCCCGAACGCACATGAAGACTGGTACACCGCGAGCGCCTGCCGGCAGGACAAAGGCTGGAAGTGGGCGTCCGCGGAACCGGCGGTCGCGCGCTGGGGTGCGCTGCAATAAGCGCGCGGCAAAACTCGGGCGGCAATGAAAAAACGGCAGGGAGACCCTGCCGTTTTTACTTGAAACGCATCAATCGGCCGGAACGCCCTTAAGACTCCACGTCTTCCAGGCTGAAGATTTCCGTCTGGTCGTTGTACGAGAAGATCTCGCCATAACGGCCCCAGTTGATGACCGCGTCGAGCGTCTCTTCCGCGGCGCTGTCCGACAGGAAATCCTCCAGCTCCTGCTCGAAGCGCACGCGCGGCGCGCGATGCCCCGGCCGCTCGTTCAGCACCTTCTTGATCCGCGCGGCGAGCGGCACGTGCCGCAGCAGATGCTCGGCGAACATCATCTTGCGTTCCTGGGTGCCGAACTCGGCGAACACACGCGCCGGCGGCGTCAGGAAAATATCGCCCTCGCGCACGTCCGCGAAGCCCAGGTGTTGCAGCACTTCGGCCACCGGGAACAGATCGTCCACTTCCAGATGCAGCGAGCGCGCGATCTCCGGCATGTCGGCGCGGCCATGATACGGCGCGGCGGCGAGCGTCTCGATCAGACCGGCCATCAGGTTGGTCGACACGTGCGGCAGCCAACTGTGCAGCTCCAACCCCTTCTTGGTCTTTTCGTCGGTCTGACGCGCGGTCATCTTCGCGTAGATCTCGTCGACGAGCCGCCGGAACGCCGGATCCAGCCGGTTGCGCGGATGCTTGAACGGCACCTTGATCTCGGCGATCACGCGGCCCGGATTGGACGACAGCACGAGAATCCGATCGCACATGAACACCGCTTCCTCGATGTTGTGCGTGACGATCAGCACCGCCTTGATCGGCATGCGGCCTTGCGTCCACAGATCGAGCAAGTCGGTGCGCAGCGTTTCGGCCGTGAGCACGTCGAGCGCGGAGAACGGCTCGTCCATCAGCAGCAGCGTGGGATCGACCACCAGCGCGCGCGCGAAACCGACGCGCTGACGCATGCCGCCCGACAACTCGCGCGGATAAGCATTCTCGAAGCCGTCGAGACCGATCAGGTCGATCGCGGCAAGCGCGCGTTCGCGGCGCTCGCGCGCGGCCACGCCCTGCGCCTCGAGACCGGCTTCGACGTTCTGCAGCACGGTCAGCCACGGGAACAGCGCGAAGGTCTGAAACACCATTGCGACGCCTTTCGCGGGACCGTCGAGCGGCTTGCCCATATATGTCACTTCACCGTCGGTCGGTTCGATCAGACCGGCGATGATGCGCAACAGCGTCGACTTGCCCGAGCCCGAGCGGCCCAGCAAACCGACGATCTCGCCTTCGCGCAGCGACAGGTTCGCGTCGTCGAGGACGAGCAGTTCGCCCTGCGACTTGTTGAACCCGCGGCACACGTCCTTGACGCGCAGGATCTCTTCGCCGAGGCGCGGCGGCTTCGGCGGCGTCTGGATCGGCGCGGCGGTGATAGCAGCTTTAGGATTTTGCATCGCGTTTTGCCTTATTACTCAATCGAGCCGGAGCTTGGCTTCGGCATAGGCGTACATCGGACGCCACAGCAGGCGGTTGAACAGAGTCACGAACAGGGACATCACGGCGATGCCCACGATGATCTTCGGGTAGTCGCCCGCCTCGGTGGACCGCGCAATGTAGGCGCCGAGTCCGTGCGCCATCACCCGGGTGTCGCCCCACTGAACGAATTCGGCGACGATGCTCGCGTTCCACGCACCGCCCGAGGCCGTGATCGCGCCCGTCACGTAGTACGGGAAAATGCCCGGCAGAATGGCCTGGCGCCACCATTGCCAGCCGCGAATGTGGAAGTTCTTGGCCGCCTCGCGATAGTCGTTCGGATACGAGGTCGCGCCGGCAATCACGTTGAACAGGATATACCACTGGGTGCCGAGCACGATCAGCGGCGACAGCCAGATATCCGGGTTCAGATGGAAGCGCACGATCGCGATGACGAACACCGGGAACAGCAGGTTGGCTGGAAACGCGGCCAGAAACTGCGCGAGCGGCTGGATCTTCTCGGCAAGCGCCGGACGCAGCCCGATCAGCACACCCACCGGCACCCACACCACCGACGCCAGCGCGATCAGCAACACCACGCGCAACAGCGTGATGAGACCCAGCACGAGCACATGGCCGACTTCGTCGAGCGAGACGCCGGTGCGCACGTAGATGAACACCCGATACACCACGTACACGGTGCCGGCCAGCACCAGCGCCGCCCACGCGATGTCGCCAACGCGCGAGCGCTTCTGGATCCGCGGCATCTGAAAGCGCCGCCCCTGGATCGCCGGCAAGCGGAACGGCACGCGCGCGGCCTTCGCGAACATCCAGCCGAGCGGCACGAGCAGGCGGTGAATCAGACGCGTGCGGCGAATCAGGTCGAGCAGCCACGATTCCGGCGCGTCGCCCGAACTGGTGGTTTCCATGCGGAACTTGTCGGCCCATGCGACGAGCGGACGGAACAGCAACTGGTCGTAGGCGAGAATCACGACCGTCATCGCGAGGATCACCCAGCCGATCGCGTGCAGGTTCTGCTCGACGATCGCCTGCGCCAGATAGGCGCCGATCCCCGGCAACGTGATCGAACGGTTGCCGACCGTGATCGCCTCGGAGGCGACCACGAAGAACCAGCCGCCCGACATCGACATCATCATGTTCCAGATGAGGCCGGGCATCGAGAACGGCACTTCCAGCTTCCAGAAGCGCTGCCACGAGGTCAGGTGAAAGCCGCGCGAGACTTCGTCGAGATCGCGCGGCACGGTGCGCAGCGACTGATAGAAGCTGAACGTCATGTTCCACGCCTGGCTCGTGAAGATCGCGAAGATCGCCGCGAGTTCGGCGCCGAGCACGCGGCCCGGAAACAGCGCGAGAAAGAACGTGACCGTAAACGAGATGTAGCCGAGCACCGGCACCGACTGCAGGATGTCGAGAATCGGCACCAGCACGAGACCCGCGCGGCGGCTCTTGGCGGCCAGCGTGCCATAGGCCAGCGTGAAGATCAGCGAGGCGACCATGGCCGCCAGCATGCGCAGAGTGGTGCGCATCGCGTATTCAGGCAGGTTCGAGGGGTCGAGCGAGATCGCCTGGGTCTTGAGCGTCGACATCGGCGCAAGCGTCTCGTGAAAGCCGATCGCCGCCATCGCGATGATGCAGATGATCAACGGAAAGGCGACGAAGTCCCAGCGATTGGGCAACACCCGCCATGCCGACGCATTGGCGGTGCGCTTCAGGTTGAAGTTGAAATCCATCAGGCGCGCTCCCCGTTCATGCAGGCGTTCGAACGCGGGAAGGCGGCCGCGGCTTCGCCGCGGCGGTCTGAAGATCGGTCCGGAAAGCGGAAATCAGGCATGGCAAAACGCGTGTGCGCGGTAAATCGTTAGCGTGGGTGACACGTGGACCGGTGACGGACGTGTCCGTGGACGAGTCGCCCAGGACCGTAACCATCAACCCGGACTCCCGTCGCCGCAGGCGCCGCCCGTGGGCTGGCGAGCTTTCCTTCTTTTGGACGGCACGACACTACACCATCCTATGTTTCAGGCACAACCTTTCATGGCAAATCGCGGCGAATAACAGCAGCGCTCCGCCGCCGGTCCTTTCACTAACGCCGCCCATGCCTTGCCGCGAGCCGTTGCTCACGGTGCGAACACCAACATGTCCGATAAGAGCCAAGGCGCGGCGGCCGAAGCGATCTGGAAAACCCGCATAGCCATTCAGAAACCGGTGGCCTGGCCGTTAAGAACCTGATCGGTGCGCCGCGCGCACTTCGCATTCCCGGAATAAGGGTGGCGTCTGTCCCCACGACGGTTAAAATCAGGAGGCGAGGCGCCACATCGCGGTTTATCCCGGACCACGGCGGCGGCCTATCGCCAACCGCTTCAACAGCAGCGAAACGGCGCGGGCGCGCTGCCACGAATGAGCTAGTTGCATGCCACAGCCAGACGGATCAGAGGGTCGATGAACAGGACAACCTTGCGCCAGGCAACCGGGCCGATCAGTTTCGCGCTGGTCATACTGGTTTGCTGGTTCGTGGCCGGCATGGTCGCGGACCGGATGGTACAGCAAGAGCTGGGCGCGGCCTTGCGCGCGCAGCGGCAAATGTCCACCTCGATCGTCGACAACATGGCCGAGGTGATCGCCAGCGACCTCGCGATGTCTCGGGCCATTCCCGCGACCATGGCCGAAATGGACCTGATCCAGCACGCGCTGGTGCAATCGCAGAATTATGCCGCGAACGGCGAAGCGACGGAACCCGCCCGCCGCGCCGCGTTGTTGAAAGACGCGCGGATCACCGCCGTGAGCGGCTTCCTGCACGACGCGCAAGGCTTCTCCGGACTCGACCAGATCTGGCTCGTCAACGCCAACGGCATTTGCGTCGCATCGAGCGACTCGATCAATAACGCGTCAGCGGCGGAGCGTTCGTTCGTCGGCGTCGACATGCGCTCGCGCAGCTATTTGACGAGCGCGCTGGTCGGCGCGTTTTCGGAAGCCTACGGCGTCGGCCGCACGAGCGGCGAGCCGGGCATCTTCATTGCCGCGCCGGTGTACGCGGACGGCGTGCTGGTCGGCGTGGTGTCGGCGAAGGTCGGGATCGCGCGGCTGCGCCACTGGGTCGCGCATGCCGGGACCTTCGTCGCCGACGAGAACGGTGTCATCATCATGGCCCACAACAGCGAACTCGAAGGCCACGCGCTGCCGAATTCGCGCGTCACGCAGATGAGCGTGTCAGAGCGCAGGCTCATCTATCGCCGCGAAACCTTTCCGGACATGCGCATCAAGGTCGATGCCCAGGTGCGCGAGCAGGCGCCCTGGGTGCCCACGGCCGTCGCCGGGCAACTGTTCGGCATGACCGAGCAGCCCACGCCGTCGCTCTATCAGGCTCGCGGCGGACTGAACTCGGGGCTGTCCGCGCATCTGGTCGACCCGCTCGCGGCGTGGCCCGAACTGCTGCGCAATCATAAGCGCGACCATCTGCTGGTGTTCCTGACGCTGGCCGGCACGGTTGCGCTCGCGTGGGTGATCACGGTCTCGTATGTGCGCGAGCGGCGCCACCACCGCGCGACGCGCGATCTGGCCGAGCAACTGCAATCGGCCAATACCTTGCTCTCGGCCGAGGCGCGTCACGACGCGCTGACGGGCGCGCTGTCGCGGCGCTATTTCCTCGATCTGCTGCGCCACGAGATCGAACGCGCGCGTGCGAACAACGAGCCACTGTGCATGGCGATCGCCGACCTCGACCACTTCAAGCAGATCAACGACCGCTTCGGCCATGCCGCCGGCGACCGCGCGCTCGAGCATTTCGTCGAGACGTGCCGCACCGAACTGCGCGGCGCCGATGCGATCGGCCGGCTCGGCGGCGAGGAGTTCGGCTTGCTGCTGCCGGCCACGGATCTGGCCGGCGGGCGCGAGGTGGTCGAGCGACTGCGCCTGCGTCTGAAAGCGGTGCCGTCACCCAAGCTGCCGCCCTCCGTGGGCTTGAGCGTGAGCATCGGCATCACGGAACTCTCGCCCGACGATCTGCCCGAGCGGATCATGAGCCGCGCCGACACGGCGCTGTACGCGGCGAAAACAGGCGGCCGCGACCGCACCGAAGCGCTCCCGCCCGACGACACCGCGCCGCCCGCGCGCACGGTGGCCAGCGTCTGGTAAAGCCGTCTTGCCGAGCCGGCGTCCGATCGAGCGCGTTCGCTGATGCAACGCAAGTCCCGGCCTCGGGGTCCCGTGGCGAAGCAGGTATCATCGACCTGAATATCGAGGTTGCCGCTACCGCTTTAACGGGAGATTTGCATGAAGGGAAATCTGGTCATTGTCTGTCGCGATCAGGATGCTGACGCGTTCGACCATCTGCTGGCCGAATACGGCGCGTTCCAGACGCGCCTGTCATCCACGACGTGGTATCTGAAACTGGATGTCGCGCCGGAACTGATTCAGGAAGAGATACTCGCGAGGCTGGGCAAATACACCACGCACTACATCTTCGAAGCCGAAACGGTGACGTGGAATACGGTGGACAGCGAAGCGGCGACCGCGCTGAACACGCTGTTCTCCGACTAACGCGCACGCAGCGCAAACGCGCCTGCGATACCGCCACAGCGGAGCAGGCGCCGCGCCGAATCTACCAGGCGCTTTCCGAGGCGGCCGCGGCACGCGGCACCGCCTGAAACGGAAAGCTCATCGACACCCGCAAGCCACGCCCGCCGTGGTTGCCGATTTCCCACTCCCCGCCCGCACGCCGCACCAGCCGCTCGACGATGGCAAGGCCGAGGCCGCTATGGCCGTTGCCGCCGCGCGCCGGATCGAGCCGCACGAACGGCCGGCTGGCATTGATGACATCTTGCGCGGCGATGCCGCCGCCGTTGTCGCTCACCGACAGCGTGAAGCCTTGCGGCGTACGCGCCGTGGCGACGACGATCGGCGGCGCGCCGTAGGCGTGCGCGTTATCCAGCAGGTTCGAGAGGATGCGGTCGAGCGTGGCGGCGGGCAGCACGAATCCCGGCCCCGCGTGCAGTTCGGTCTGCACGGTGGGCGCACCCGCGGCCACCGCGCGATAACTGCGCACGACCCGCTCGCATTGCGCGTCCACTTCGACCGCTTCGCTGCGATCGGCGCCGTCGTGCGCGAACACCAGGAACTGCTCGACGATGTGCGTCATCGAATCGACGTCGCGCACCACGCCATCGCGCATCTTCGGCTCGTCCATCATTTCGGCGCGCAGGCGCAAACGCGCCAGCGGCGTTTTCAGGTCGTGCGCGACGCCCGCGAGCATCACCGCGCGGTCGTTCTCGGTTCGCTCCACTTCACGCACCATCTGGTTGAAGCCATGCGTGAGCTGACGCAATTCGCGCGGACCGCGCTCGGGCACCGGCGGCACCGGCAAGCCGCGACCGAAGCGCGCCACCGCCTGGGCGAGCGAGCGCAACGGCTGCTGCAACGCCCATGCGGCGAACAGCGCCGCCATTACGGCGAACGAGAAAATGATGGCGAGCCACAGCACCATGCGGTCGATCGAGCGCGGCGGACGCAATGGCTGCAGCGGCACGACGATCCAGCTGCGGTCCGTGGGGGCGCGCACCCACAGCGTAGGCGGGTGGCCCGGCCGGTCGATCCGCACCTGGGTGCCGGAGGGCATGCGATCGCGGACGTCATCGAGAAAACGGCTGGGCGACGGCGGCAGATCCGGGTTATCCGCGGGCACGTCGGGGCTTGCCGGATCGACCAGCTTGACGCGCGACGGCAAGGGCTGATCCGGCGAACGGGCGACGTGCTGGCGCACCGCGTCGACGAGAAAAACGGCTTCCTCGACGGCATAGCGCGTTTGCGACTGGCTACGCTCCAGACGCATCAACGCGTACCAGGCGAAATGCGACAGCAGCAGCACCGCGACGACTAGCAGCGCCAGCCGCCCGAACAGCGAATCAATGGGCCGGCGCATGCTGGTCGCCGTCGGGGACGAACACGTAGCCGCGGCCGCGCACCGTCTGAATGAAGCGCGGCGTGGACGGATCGGTTTCGAGGATGCGGCGCAGACGCCACACCTGCACGTCGATACCGCGGTCGGTGCCGTCGTATTCCGGACCGTGCAGCAGTTCGAGCAGGCGCTCGCGGGTGAGCGTGCGCATGGGGTGATTGACGAAAATTTTCAGCAGCGCGAATTCGCTGCCCGACAGCGTGAGCGGCTTGTTTTCCATATGCAGCGTGCGCGACTGGAAATCCAGCGTGAAGCGGCCGAAGCTGAACGGCTCGCGCTGCTCCGGCGCCGCCGACGACGGCAGCGTGCGGCGCCGCCGCAGCACCGCCTGCACGCGCGCCAGCAACTCGCGCGGGTTGAACGGCTTGCCGAGGTAGTCGTCGGCGCCGAGTTCGAGCCCGACGATACGGTCGACGTCGTCCGCACGCGCGGTGAGCATGATCACGGGAATGTCGTCGCCCGAGGCGCGCAGCTTGCGCAGCGCGGTCAGCCCGTCGACGCCCGGCATCATCAGGTCGAGCACGATCAGGTCGGGACGCTCGCGTTCGAGCCTGCGCTCGAGCGAGGCGGCGTCATGCAGCACCGAAACCTCGATGCCCTGACGGGCCAGATAGTCGCGCAGCAGGTCGCGCAATTCGACGTCGTCGTCGACAACAAGTATTTGAGTAGCCATGGAATGAAGTTTAACGCGCAGCAGGAAGGGTTTCTGTTTCGATAAGGCCCGCAAGGGTTACCGGGTGTTACCGTGAAAGCCGCACGTAATGGCCCGTAATAGCGGCGTCGAGCCGCGTAACACAGCCCGAGGCGCAGTTCTCTACGCTGTGTCTTACCGAATGCAGGCCGCCTACTTTACCGGTTGCATCGTCGGCTATTCCATTACAAGGAGCCTCATATGTCCACCAAAAAGATCTCGCGCGTTCTCGCCGTTGCCGCCACCGCGCTCGCCATCGGCGCCGGCGCCGCCTATGCCGCGCAACCTGCTCACGAGGCCCGCGGCGGCCCCGGCGGCTGGCATGGCCACTTCATGAAGGAACTCACGCAACTGCACGATCAGTTGAAGCTGAACGCCGATCAGGAGCGGCAGTGGCAAGCCGCGCTCGACACCATGAAGCAGAACCACGAGGCGATGCGCGCCGATCACGAGCAGATCAAGAGCCAGTTCAAGGCCGCGCAGCAACAGCCGATCCTGGATCTGAACGCGATGGCCGCCGCGCACCAGCAGATCGAGCAGAAAGACGCGCAACTGCGCCAGCAAACCACGGATACCTGGCTCAAGTTCTATAACGGCCTGAACGACCAGCAGAAGACCACCGTCAGCACGGCGCTGAAGCAGCGCTTCGCGAAGATGGAAGCGCGTCACGAGAAGATGCGCGAGCGCTGGGAGCATCGCAAGGGCGCGGCGTCGGCGCCGGCCGCCAGCCAGTAAGCGCACTGGGCGGGAAGACCGGCGGCCCGCGCGGCCGTCTCGCGAATGCAGAAACGCCACGGAGGTATTCCGTGGCGTTTCTGTTTGGCCTCGCGGCTGCGCGTCCGGCCATTCCGTCGATGAATGCCTCGCGAGCGATCCGCGTCGATCCTTGCCCGCGCGCCCCGTTGGGCGTTTAGCCGTCAAGCGGGCCGAGATCGAACAGCAGTACTTCGGCGTCCTCGCCCTTCTCCAGCGTCACGGTGTCGACGCCGGTCAGCTTGGCCGCGTCGCCGGCCTGAAGCGCTTCGCCGTTCACGGTCAGCGCGCCGCGCGCCACATGCACATAGGCCTGGCGACCCTGCGGCAACGCGAAGCGGGCCTCTTCCGCGCCGTCGATCAACGCCGCGTGGATCGACGCATCCGCATGAATCGTCACGGAGCCGTCGCGGCCGTCGGGCGAAGCGATCACACGCAGACGGCCGCGCTTGTCGGCGGCGTCGAAATGTTTTTCCTCGTAGCCGGGCGGGTCGCCCGCGCGTTGCGGGATCACCCAGATCTGCAGCAGGTGCACCGGCTCGTCCGGCGACGCGTTGAATTCGCTATGCATGACGCCCGTGCCGGCGCTCATGCGCTGCACGTCGCCGTAACGGATGGTCGAGCCGTTGCCCATGCTGTCACGGTGAGCAAGCGCGCCGTCGAGCACATAGGTGACGATCTCCATGTCGCGATGCCCGTGCGCGCCGAAACCCTGGCCGCCCGCGACGCGGTCTTCATTGATGACCCGCAGCGGGCCGAAATGCACGTTCCGCGGATCGGCATAGTCGGCAAACGAGAAGCTGTGATACGAGTCGAGCCAGCCGTGGTTGGCATGGCCGCGTTCGGCGGAACGGCGAATCTCGATCATGGTGTACTCCGATGAGTCAATAGCGATGCACGGAATGTATGGGCACGGCCGCCGCTAAACAATCGGCGTGGGCGCACTGGAGCGTTCCATAAATCCGCGCAATCGGGCGCCGACGCGGCGCGTGGCGCTTGCGGTCCCGTTGCCGCGGCCTCCGCCACGGCCGGCTGAGGACCGGCGGGCGACAGAACCTCGTTCCGATGTCCGGCCGCCACGGCGGACCACGGTCTGCGAAACCGAAACGGCGTCGCGCTCGCACAACGCCCGCGCCGGCCTGGTTGCCGCTGTCGCGCTGCGGACTGGCGTCGCGTGTCTGTTCGGGTAAAATACCGCGCTTTTCAAGCCGTGGGGGCACGCGGAAGACGTAAGCGGGCGGCGCCGGCATCCCGGCCGCGCCGGGGATCGCAGCGGTCTTCGGGCCACGCCCTCGTGACGTCAAAAGGACGCCGGCGCAATGGAGGCCGGATTTCCCCAGCGCGGCGCGACAATTTTGACCGCCTAGAATAGCGACGGCCAGCCACGAGCCGGCGGGTCGCCGGGATCGGCGCATCACGACGATCAGTTTGATCCAGGAGGAACATGAAGAAGCTCGCACTGCGCGTGGCGCTTGCCGTCACGGCCGGGAGCGCCGTGGCAACAGAATGGAAAACCGTGCGCATCGGGGTGGACGCCAGCTATCCGCCGTTCGAATCGAAGGCGGCGGGCGGCGAGCCGCAGGGGCTTCCCGCCG
Organism: Paraburkholderia terricola; assembly: GCF_003330825.1. Lineage (NCBI taxonomy): Bacteria > Pseudomonadati > Pseudomonadota > Betaproteobacteria > Burkholderiales > Burkholderiaceae > Paraburkholderia > Paraburkholderia terricola. The sequence continues at coordinate 949,906 of NZ_CP024941.1, read as the reverse complement.
GCTGCGGAATACAGTCGACATAGCTTCAGGACCAGTTTCAAAACGAGAGTCGAAAAGCGCGCACGGCCGGCAACGGCCATGCAGTCATGATTTGCACAGCGGTGCGCTGTGCGCCGCAGGTCACGGCGAGCCCTAGCTCGCGGCAAACGCGGCGCAGAGCCGGCCGCGTCTTTCGCCGGTGCGTCGCAACGCATCGTCAAGGACCCCCATATGTTCCTTCAAGGCTACGGCCCGCTGCTTCTCAACGGCACCTGGCAAACCGTCAAACTGGCGGTGTTGTCGTTGGCGTTCGCTTTCGTGCTGGGCCTGCTCGGCGCGGCGGCGAAACTGTCGAAGAACCGCTTGTCATACGGCGCCGGCACGGTCTATACGACGCTCGTGCGCGGCGTGCCCGATCTGGTGCTGATGCTGCTGCTGTTCTACAGCATCCAGATCTGGCTGAATAACCTGACCGATCTGCTCGGCTGGGAGCAGATCGACATCGATCCGTTCGTGGCCGGCGTCGCGGTGCTCGGCTTCATTTACGGCGCGTACTTCACCGAGACCTTCCGCGGCGCGTTTCTCGCGGTGCCGCGCGGCCAGCTCGAGGCGGGCGCGGCCTACGGCATGACCGGCTGGCAGGTGTTCTCGCGCGTGATGTTCCCGCAGATGATGCGCTTCGCGCTGCCCGGCATCGGCAATAACTGGCAGGTGATGGTGAAGGCCACGGCGCTGGTGTCGATCATCGGTCTCGCCGATGTCGTCAAGGCCTCGCAGGACGCCGGCAAGGGCACGCTGCGGTTCTTCTTCTTCACCCTGTTCGCGGGGGCGATCTATCTCGTCATCACCACAGTGTCCAACTTCGTGCTGATGTACCTCGAAAAGCGTTACTCGACCGGCGTGCGAAAGGCGGATCTATGATCGAGATCATGCAGGAATACTGGCGCAACTATCTCTATACCGACGGCTATCGCTTCACCGGCCTCGCGATCACGCTGTGGCTGCTGGTGGTGTCGATCGGACTCGGCTTCTGCCTGTCGATTCCGCTGGCGGTGGCGCGCGTGTCGAAGAAGAAGTGGCTTGCCGGCCTCGTGTGGCTCTACACGTATATCTTTCGCGGCACGCCGCTCTACGTGCAGTTGCTGCTCTGCTACACCGGCTTGTACAGCCTCGAGATCATTCGCAATCACGAGCTGACCAACGCGTTCTTCCGCGACGGCATGAATTGCACGCTGCTCGCGTTCACGCTGAACACCTGCGCGTACACCACGGAAATTTTCGCGGGCGCGATCAAGGCCACGCCGTACGGCGAAATCGAAGCGGCGCGCGCGTATGGCATGTCGTCGTTCACGCTGTACCGGCGCGTGATTCTGCCGTCGGCGCTGCGCCGCGCGCTGCCCTACTACAGCAACGAAGTGATCCTGATGCTGCATGCCACCACGGTCGCCTTCACCGCGACCGTGCCGGACATCCTCAAGATCGCCCGCGACGTGAACTCCGCGACGTACCAGTCGTTCAATGCGTTCGGCCTCGCCGCCGTTCTCTATCTGCTGATTTCCTTCGCGCTCGTGTGGCTGTTCCGCCGCGCCGAGCGCCGCTGGCTCGCCTACCTGCGGCCGCAAGGCAAGTAACCCGGGGCGTGACCCGCTCCCAAGCAAAGAAGCCCGCCAAGGACTCCGATGAACACCAGGAAGCAAAAGCTCTTCGTCGACGAGCTTCACAAACAGTACGGCGACAACGAAGTCCTCAAGGGCGTGTCGCTGAAGGCCAACGCCGGCGACGTGATCAGCGTGATCGGCTCGTCCGGCTCGGGCAAGAGCACGATGCTTCGCTGCATCAACTTTCTCGAGCAGCCGAACTCGGGGCGCATTTTCGTCGACGGTGAGGAAGTGCGTACGCAGATCGCGAAAAACGGCGCGTTGCGCGTGTCCGACCCGAAGCAGTTGCAGCGCGTGCGCACCAGGCTGTCGATGGTGTTTCAGCACTTCAACCTGTGGTCGCACATGAACGTGCTCGAGAACATCATCGAGGCGCCGGTCAACGTGCTGGGCATGAAGCGGAAAGACGCCGAAGAGCGCGCGCGTGAATACCTGGAGAAAGTGGGCCTCGCGCCGCGTCTCGAGAAGCAGTATCCATCGCATCTGTCGGGCGGCCAGCAGCAGCGCGTGGCGATCGCGCGCGCGCTCGCCATGCATCCGGACGTCATGCTGTTCGACGAGCCCACTTCCGCGCTCGATCCCGAACTGGTCGGCGAAGTGCTCAAGGTCATGCAGACGCTCGCCGAGGAAGGCCGCACGATGATCGTCGTCACGCACGAAATGGCGTTCGCGCGCAACGTGTCGAATCACGTGATGTTCCTGCATCAAGGCCGCGTGGAAGAAGAAGGCCATCCCGACGAGGTCTTCAAGAATACGAAGAGCGAACGCCTCAAACAGTTCCTCTCCGGCAGCCTCAAATGAACGCTGCGCGGCTCACGCGCAACCCGGTATTTGGGTTGTAGTGAATGTAGTATTACAAGGCGCTTACGAGCGCCTTTTTTGTTTCGCTCACCTTTGCATTCAGGCGTTTTTCGCCGCGAAAACGGCCTTCGAGCCGCTCCCCAGCTACAACTCCCCGCCTACCCCGCCACGTTTGCAGCGTCAATAGTGGCAATCCTTAAGGTTGCTCCCGCCGAACCGTGCTTCCCTTGTCGCATAAGGGTTTTCGGTGTTTTTGTGAGCCCCCGAACCCTTTATTGCGCACATTCCTATTGCAATTTGGAGACATCGAACAATGGAGGTACTAATTTCTTCTCCCACAGAAGTGTATTTTTGATAAATTAGTAACCAAAGTAGCAAAACAAAGTCCAGTAAAAGTAGTTTCACTTCAAAGCACAGAGGAGAACCGGTCGGCGAGGGATCGGCATGACGACCAGATAGCCCCAAGGCTACACGTCACGGCAGGAGACCCAATCCACCCGCTAATCTCCCTGGTACCGATTTCTGTTCGGCGCTGCTGGCGTCCGAACACCACTCGCAGTACTGGGTTTCACTTTTTGACAGGGTATGGAGGAGAAGATGAAGAAAGCTTTGCTCGCCGCTGCGCTGATGACAGCCGGTGTTGTTGCGCACGCCCAAAGCAGCGTCACGCTGTACGGACGTCTTGACGCTGGCCTGGAGTACATGTCGGGCGTTCCGCAAGGCACTGGCGCAGCCGGCCAGGCAACTGGCAGCACGAACCGTTGGCGCGCGGAAAGCGGCGACTGGGGTACCAGCCTGTGGGGCTTGAAGGGTGTTGAAGACATCGGTGGCGGCAACAAGGTCCTCTTCCAGTTGGAAGGCTCCTTCAACACGATGACGGGTTCGGGCCCTGGCGGCGGCGGTCTCTTCAATCGTTGGGCAACCATCGGCTTGGCGAACGACCAGTTCGGTACGTTCACGATGGGCCGCATGCTCTTCATCTCGAACGGCGTGTGGGACTTCGACCCGTTCGGTCAATCGAACTGGTCGTCGGCATCGCTGGTGCGTGGCCGCAACTGGCCGCAATCGAGCAACAACTTCGCGTACCAGTCGCCGAAGATCGCGGGCTTTGACTTCTACGGTCAATACGCGCTGTCGAACGCAACGAGCTGGAACGGCAACGGCACGACTGCTCAAGGTCGCGAAGCCGGCGCGCAGATCACGTACACGAACTCGTTGTTCCAGATTCGCGGTCTGTATGACGAAATCCGCAATCCGGCTAACGGCAACCTGTACGGCGCGAACCTCGACACCATCAATACGGCCAACGCAGGCGGCGGCGTGTTCTCGGCATCGCGTGAATACTCGGCGCTCGTGAACGTGTTCCTCGGCCAGTTCAAGATCCAGGCCGCTTACCAGGCTATCCGCTCGGCGGGTGCCCGGGGCGTTCTGCCGGGTCAGCCGACCACGCTCGACCACGAGTGGGGCGGCGTGACGTGGCAAGCAACGCCGGCTGCCGCGCTGATCGCAGCGGTCTACCACGTGAACGGCAACAACGGCGCGGGCAATGCGACGATCTACACGGTTGGCGGCACGTACAACCTGTCGAAGCGCACGCTGCTGGATATGCAGGTTGCACAGGTGCGAAACAGCAAATCGGCCAACTATGGCCTGAATGCGAACAACGCAGGTCTGGCAAGCAGCACGGACAACCCGCTGCAAGGTCATAACCAAACCGGCGTCTACGCAGGTATTCAACACTCGTTCTAAGCGAACGGTGTGCCCCGAGGGGAGTTCCTTCGGGGCGAGTCAGAAGTTCTTCGAGAGAATCTTTTTCACGCTGCTGCGAGAGGCGCGTATCGGTGCGATGTCCGCAAGGGTATCGCACCGTTTTTTATTCTGGAGAGCGGTATGGCGACTGCCGCAACTGCCCGCGATGCACCGCCTCGGTGCGAAGCCGGCCCGCTCAAACCGCCGCTTCGTTTTCCTCGCCGGTGCGAATGCGGATCACACGCTCCACTTCCGCGACGAAAATCTTGCCGTCGCCGATCTTGCCGGTGCGTGCCGCGCCGATGATCGCGTCGATTACCTGGTCGCATTGGCTGTCGGCCACCACCACTTCGATCTTCACTTTCGGCAGAAAGTCGACGACATACTCTGCACCACGATAGAGCTCGGTGTGGCCTTTCTGCCGGCCGAAGCCCTTGACTTCGGTAACGGTCAGCCCCGTCAGGCCGACTTCAGCGAGCGCCTCGCGCACTTCGTCGAGTTTGAACGGTTTGATGACTGCGGTGATGCGCTTCATGGCGAACCTCGTCTCGTGTCTGGAAGAGTGAAAGGAAATTGGGTGATTTTTATTCTACGCCGCGCCGGATGCGTTGCGGCAATCCGGCTCGCTTCAGTCTCTTTCGGTAATGGGCAGCCGTTCTGCCCGAAGCTCACTCCACGGGCTCGGTGTAGCGCGACGTGATCGGATAGCGCCAGTCGCGGCCGAACGCGCGATGCGTGACGCGAATGCCGATCGGCGCCTGACGGCGCTTGTACTCGTTGATCTTGATGAGGCGCGTGACGCGCTTCACGTCGTCGACCGCATAGCCCGCGGCGATGATTTCGGCGAGGGAACGATCCTCTTCCATGTACATGCGCATGATCGCGTCGAGTACTTCGTACGGCGGCAGACTGTCCTGGTCGGTCTGATTCTCGCGCAGTTCCGCCGAGGGCGCGCGCGTCAAAATCCGCTCGGGAATCACGTTCTGCTTGCCGAACCCGGTGGCCTGGTTGCGGTAGTGGCACAACCTGTAGACGAGCGTCTTGGCGATGTCCTTGATCACCGCAAAGCCGCCGGCCATGTCGCCGTACAGCGTGCAATAGCCCACCGCCATCTCGCTCTTGTTGCCGGTGGTCAGCACGATCGAGCCGAACTTGTTCGACAGCGCCATCAGCAAGGTGCCGCGAATGCGGGCCTGGATATTTTCTTCGGTGGCGTCTTCGGCGCGGCCCGCGAATTCATCCGCCAGCGCGTTGCGGAACGCGTCGAACATCGGCGCGATCGCGATCTCGTCGTAACGCACGCCGACGCGGCGCGCCATGTCGGCGGCGTCGGTGGTCGAGATGTCCGCGGTGTAGCGCGACGGCATCATCACCGCGCGCACCCGCTCCGCGCCGAGCGCGTCGCATGCGACCGCCAGCACCAGCGCCGAATCCACGCCGCCCGACAGGCCGATCAGCGCGCCCGGAAAGCCGTTCTTCTCGATGTAGTCGCGCACGCCCATCACGAGCGCGGCGTACACCTGCGCTTCGAGCGACAGCTCGGGCGCGATCGCGGCCGGCAGCGGCTTGCCGCCTTCGAACTCGACGATCGCGGTGGTTTCCTCGAACTGCGCCATCTTCGCGACCAGTTCGCCCTTGTCGTCGAGCACGAACGAGCCGCCGTCGAACACCAGTTCGTCCTGCGCGCCGACCATGTTGACGTAGACCATCGGCAAACCGGTTTCGCGAATCCGCCCGCGCAGAATGTCGAAGCGCACCGCTTCCTTGTTCAGGTGGTACGGCGAGCCGTTGGGAATCAGCAGCACTTGCGCGCCCGCCGCCTTCGCCATTTGCGCGGCCGACGCATGCCACGCGTCCTCGCAGATCACCACGCCGTACTTCACGCCGTCCAGTTCGAACACGAAGGGCTGCGGGTCGGACGCGAAGTAGCGCTTCTCGTCGAACACTTCGGTATTGGGCAAATCCTGCTTGCGATAGGTGCCCGCCACTTCCCCGCCGACGATCAGCGAGGCCGCGTTGAACGTGTCGACCGGCGGCACGCCGCGCTCGATCGGCGCGTTTGCATTACCATGACCGTGCCCCGCGCTGTGCGACCCGGCGTGCGCCACCTCGCGCAGCGGATGGCCGACGATCACATGCAAGCCGGCGAACGGTTTGAGTTGCGTGGCGAGGTCGGCCAACGCCGCCGCGCTCGCGGTATAGAACGCGGGGCGCAGCAGCAGATCTTCGGGCGGGTAACCGGACAGCGCGAGTTCAGGTGCGATCAGCAGCTTCGCGCCGCCTTCGTGCGCGACACGCGCGGCGGCGACGATCTTCGCGACGTTGCCGGCGAAGTCGCCGACGGTGACATTGATTTGAGCAAGAGCGATTCGGGTCTTCATGGCAGGATCGGCAGGCAAGCCACGAGCGGCTTGCGAGTACCGCGGCCTTGCGGCTCGACGGAACGGACAAATCGAATAAACGAACGACGCGCCGCCTGAAGCGCCGCGTCGCTCATTGGGAACAGTCACACAGATTGAATCAGGAACGCTTTGATTATCGCACGGGCATTCTGGCGTCGCCCTCCGAGGTGGACGCCGCGGAATGGAATGCCCTCCTCGCGCGGCAGCAGCAGCCCACGCCGTTTCTGCGGCATGAGTTCTTGAGCGCCTTGCATGCGGCCCAATGCGCGGTCGCCGATACCGGCTGGGCGCCGCAATTCGTCACGCTCACCGATCCGCGCACGGGCAAGCTCGCGGCGGCCGCGCCCGTCTATCTGAAAGGACACTCGTACGGCGAGTACGTGTTCGACTGGGCCTGGGCCGACGCCTACAAGCGCAACGGCCTGCCCTATTACCCGAAGCTGCTGTGCGCGGTGCCCTTCACGCCGGTGCAGGGCAACCGTCTGCTCGCCGCCGATACGCACGCGTTGCGGCATCTGGCGGCGACCTTGATGGCGTTCGCCGAGCAAAGCGACGTCTCGTCGCTGCACGTGCTGTTTCCCACCGAAACGGAAGCGAACGCGCTCACCGAGATGGGCATGATGCAGCGCGAGGGCGTGCAGTTCCACTGGCTGAACGACGGCTATCGCGACTTCGACGATTTCCTCTCGACGCTCGAACAGAAGAAGCGCAAGAACATTCGCGCCGAGCGCCGCAAAGTCCACGAGGCCGGCGTGACGATGCGCCGGATTCGCGGCGAGGACATCCAGGACGCCGACTGGCGCTTCTTCAGCAAGTGCTATCGGCAAACCTATCGCGAGCACTTTTCGAGTCCGTATCTGAATCTGGATTTCTTTCGCATGATCGGCGCGTCGATGCCGGAGAACCTGCTGCTCGTGATCGCCGAATACGAAGGCAGGCCGATCGCCAGTTCGCTCGTGGTCTACCAGCGCGATGCGCAAACCGGCGGCACGCTGTACGGCCGCTACTGGGGCGCGCTGGAACACGTGCCGTGCCTGCACTTCGAAACGGCGTACTACCAACCGCTCGAATTCTGCATCGAGGAAAAACTCGGCGCATTCGAGGGCGGCGCCCAGGGCGAGCACAAGATGGCGCGCGGCTTTCTGCCCACGGTGACGCGCTCGGCGCACTGGCTCGCGCATCCGGCCTTCGCGGATGCGGTCGGCCACTTTCTCGCCAACGAAAAGAACAGCATCCACGCGTATGTGGACGAGCTGCGCGAACACAATCCGTTCAAAGGCTGAAGCGCTTTTATGCCGTGGTTTCTCTATCTGCTCGAATGCTCGGACGGCAGCGTTTATACCGGTATCGCCGTCGACGTGGAGGCACGTTTCGATAAACACATGAGCGGCGTAGGCGCGCGATATACACGCTCGCGCAAGCCGGTGCGCGTGCTGGCGTCGTTCGAATTGGCGGACCGCTCGAGCGCTTCGCGCGCCGAGTATTGGGTCAAGCGTTTGTCCGCTGTTGAAAAGCGTGCGCTGGCCGCGGGGCTGCGCACGCTGGAATCGGCGTTGCCGTTGCCCGAGCCGGAGCCGCTCGCCGATGACGAAACGGAACAGGAAACCGGCGCTTCGTGACGGCGCTTTGCCTTGGCTGCGGGATGCGTGCCCGCGCTTCGTGCTCCGCGCGAATCACGCATCAGATCGCCCCGCATCCCGCTCGCGACGGCTCGCTACCCTCTCGCCTCACGCATCCGCTCAGTCAACAGCCGCTGCATCAGCGCGAGTTCACCCACCGCATCGGCCTCGAGCGACGTCAACTTGTCCCGCGCCGGAAGCTCGTGGCGGATCGGCCGTAGCGTCCGCTCCAACGCGGCGTCGATGTCGGCGCTCACGGCGGCGATCCACATGCCGAGTTCATCGTGCCTGTCGCGCCGCATCGTACTCAGGCGCAACTGCGTCGCGGTGCCCGCCATTCTTCGCAACAGACTCAGCACCGTCAGCGTCACGGTGTCGATCATCGAGTCCTCGAGTTTTTCGAGGCGAACGCGGCCGATCGCTTCCTCCGCGTTATTGCTGCCGAGTCCCGCGGCTCTGCGCAAGCGCTCCATGTCCTTGTCGCTGCGGCGCGGCGACTCCAGCGCCGCGCTCAGATACTCGACGTTGGCTCGCACCGCCCCGCTCAGATAAGCGCGGTAGTCGGCCTTTTCACGCGTCGGCCACAGATAGAAGGTTGCGACGAGCGCCAGCACGCAGCCGAGCACGTTGTTGCCGAGCCGCGTGAGCGCGAAGGCAAGCTCGCTCGCGCCCGGCGTCGCGAAGTCGGCGACGAGCACGAAGGTCGGCGTGAGAAACAGCACGAAGAGGCTGTAGCTGACGGGGCGCAGCGCCATCGTCGCGACCACCAGCGGAAAGACCGCGAGCGAAATGCCGAGCGGCGAATGAATCGCATAGCCGATGCCGGCCGCCAGCACGCCGCCGACGATGCTCCCCGCCGCGCGCTCGATACTGCGCGGCCAGGTCGCTGCAATCGACGGTTGCAGTATCAGCAGCGTCGCCATCGTGGCCCAGTAACCGAACGGCAACCCCAGCGCGCGGATGACGAGAAAGCCCGTCGTCGTCGTCACGCCGACGCGCGCCGCATGGCGCAAGCCGACGGACTCGGTCGTGAGATTGGCCTTGAGCGTCGACCCGATGCGCGTCAGCAGTCTGATGGCGCTGTCGGTCCAGCGTTCGGGCGGCGCGCACGCCGGCGCGAAATCGACCAATTCGAAGTCGGACTTCAGCTTCACCGGCTCGATCAGCGCGCTTTCGAGACGCCGCGCGAGGCGCCGCAAGCGTTGTTGCATATCGGCGAGACGCTGCCACTGCCCTTCATTCGCGTCGGCGCCGATTCTGCGCAGCACGTTACCCATGCCCGTGAGCAATCGCGCCGCGCGTTGCGCGCGCCGGGCGTCGCCGGGGACTTTTTCGCTCGCGCCCGAAACGGCGATCAGATAGGCGAACAGCGCCTCGCCTTCGGTGAGCAAGCTGAGAAGCGTGTCGTAGGTTTCGCGCCCGCCCGTTCTCGACGCGGGCACGTTCGCCACCGCCTTGCGGGCGCGCTCGAGCGCGGCGCGGGCATCGGCGCGAAATTTCGCGGCATGCGTGGCCCACTCGCCGGGCGCCGCGCGCTGTTCGAGCAGACGGGCGCTGTCCAGGGCGATGTCGGCCAGTCGCAGATAAACAGCGCGCAACGACGCCCGGCTCATGGCGAATGGATGAATCCGCCAGATGGTGAGGCTGAGCACGACCGCGAACAGGCAGCCGATCAGATAGACGCCGAGAAACGCCAGGCCTTCGCGCACGTCGCGCATCGGCCTGTCGACCATCACGACGCAAGCGGTCGCGGCGAGGATCGTCACCTGCGAGGTGGCGGCGCCCCAGATGCGGCCGAATCCGCCGAGGCTCGTGAAGATCAGCACCGCGAGCGCCGCCCATATCGCCCCGGCGCCGGAAGCAAAGGCCGTCAGGCCGCCGCATACGGTGGAGAGAAGCGCGAAGCCCATCATCGACGCGAAACGCGCGCGATTCGAGCCGGCCGCGTCGGCGAGACAGGTCCAGAAGGCGCCGATCGCGGCCCACGCGAAGGTCGGATCGTGCAGCACATTGCCGACGGCCAGCATCGCCGTGGACGCGCAAGCCGCTCTCAACCCTTCCGACAGATTGGCCTCGCTCGCGGAAAACGACACCATCCATACCGGACGCTTGCGGTAGATCGCGGTGACGATGGCATACAGCCGGCTCGACCAGCGTGGCGACGATGCGGTGGACTTGCGATTCAGCATCCGGACAGTGGGCTCCTAAAACACGCATTGGCGCGGCGTCTGCGCGGAGTGATGCCGCGCGATTAACGAAGCTGCGACAGGCGACAGATCATAAGGGTTTACACCTAACTATAAAAATGGCTTCGGTTCATGCGGGCGATGCAATACGTCTATGTGCGTCGCGCAAGGCCAGGCGGGCGGCACGCGCATGCCTGGCAAGCCCATTAAAAAACCGCGCGGCCCTTTCGGGCCCGCGCGGTTTTCGTCATGCCAGCAGCGTGGCGACGCAGCTTACTTCTTGTAGTTCGCCACGCCTTCGCTGATTTCCTTATGCGCGGCTTCGACGTCCGCCCAGCCCTCGACCTTCACCCACTTGCCCTTCTCCAGCGCCTTGTATTGCTCGAAGAAATGCTTGATCTGATCTTTCAGGTACGCGGGCACGTCGTCGATCGACTTGAGGCTCGCGGTCATCGGGCAGACCTTGTCGTGCGGCACGGCGATCAGCTTCGCGTCCACGCCCGATTCGTCGGTCATTTGCAGCATGCCGAGCGCGCGTGCGCGCACCACGGAGCCCGCCAGCAGCGGGAACGGCGTGATCACCAGCACGTCGACCGGGTCGCCGTCGCCCGACAGGGTTTGCGGAATGAAGCCGTAGTTGGCCGGATAGCGCATGCCCGTGCTGATAAAGCGGTCGACGACGAGCAGGCCCAGGTCCTTGTCGGCTTCGTACTTCACCGGGTCGCTCTGCGCCGGGATTTCGATGATGACGTTGAAATCTTGCGGAAGGTCTTTGCCTGCGGGGACGTGATTGAAGCTCATGGGCGCTCTCTGATCAGGATGGAATTCGGAACACGGCGTGCGGTGCGTGAGCCCGGGCGGCATGCATCGTGAGAAGCTCGCCTGGAGCCGCGGCCCCGCGGCCGGACAGTGCGGAATGCGCCATTATAGCCAATCGGCCGGTGGCACCCGTCGCCGGATCGGCGCGATAATCGTCCCGCGTCTCTCGATTGTGCCTCTCGTTTGTGAACACTGCGTATCCGGCCCCTCGTCAGTGCCGGCTGCGCGATCTCAAGGAGCATGCATGGAAGAAGCCCGACACTTCATCGGCGGCGAATGGTCCGCGGGATCAGGCGGCGAGACGATCGCCGTGCTCGATCCCTCGGACGGCCAGCCGTTCACCCAGCTCGCGCGCGGCACCGCCGCGGATATCGACCAGGCGGTGCAGGCCGCCCGCCGCACGTTCGAAGGCGCATGGGGCGAGGCGAGCGCCGCCGAACGCGGCCGCGTGCTCTACCGGCTCTCGATGCTGGTCGCCGCCCGCCAGGAGGAACTTGCGCAACTCGAAGCCCGCGACACCGGCAAGCCGCTCAAACAGGCGCGCGCCGATGCGGCCGCGCTCGTGCGCTACTTCGAGTTCTACGCGGGCGCGGCGGACAAGCTGCACGGCGAAACGCTGCCTTATCAGGCCGGCTACACGGTGCTGACGATCCGCGAGCCGCACGGCGTGACCGGCCACATCGTGCCGTGGAACTATCCGATGCAGATTTTCGGCCGCAGCGTGGGCGCGGCGCTCGCCGCCGGCAACGCGTGCGTCGTCAAGCCGGCCGAGGACGCGTGTCTGTCCGTTCTGCGTGTCGCCGAACTGGCGGCCGAGGCAGGGTTGCCGGCCGGCGCGCTGAACGTCGTCACAGGTTATGGGCACGAGGCGGGAGCGGCTTTGGCATCCCATCCGGGCATCGATCACATCTCGTTCACCGGCTCGCCCGAAACCGGCAAGCTGGTCACGCAAATGGCCGCCGAAAACCACGTGCCCGTCACGCTGGAACTGGGCGGCAAGTCGCCGCAAATCGTGTTCGCCGACGCGGATCTCGACGCGGCGCTCCCCGTGCTCGTCGCGGCGATCGTGCAGAACGCCGGGCAAACCTGCTCGGCGGGCAGTCGCGTGCTGATCGACCGGGCCATTTACGAACCCTTGCTCGACCGTCTGAGCGACGCGTTTCACGCGTTGCGCGTCGGTCCTTCGCATGCCGATCTCGACTGCGGGCCGCTCATCAACGCGAAACAGCAACGGCGCGTGTGGGACTTTCTCTCCGATGCGCAGCACGACGGCATTCCGATGGCGGCGCACGGCGAAGTGATCCCCGAAGCGCCGCAAAGCGGCTTCTATCAGGCGCCCACGCTGCTGCGCGACGTGCCCGCCGGCCACCGACTCGCGCGCGACGAAGTGTTCGGCCCGGTGCTCGCCGCGATGTCGTTCAGCGACGAGGACGAAGCGCTCGCGCTCGCCAACGGCACGCAGTTCGGCCTCGTGGCCGGCATCTGGACACGCGACGGCGCGCGGCAGATGCGTCTCGCGCGGCGCTTGCGCTCAGGCCAGGTGTTCATCAACAACTATGGCGCGGGCGGCGGCGTCGAGTTGCCGTTCGGCGGCGTCAAGCATTCGGGCCACGGGCGCGAAAAAGGTTTCGAAGCGCTGTATGGCTTCACGGTGCTGAAAACCATCGCCATTCGTCACGGCTAGGCGGGGTTGATTAGGCACTGGGTTCATCGCAAACGCATCACCATTCACAACAAACAGCGGAGACATCATGCGGTTGACAGGTAAAACAGCCATCGTCACAGGTGGCGGATCGGGTTTCGGCGAAGGCATCGCGAAGACCTACGCGCGCGAAGGCGCGAACGTCGTGGTCAACGATCTGAACGGCGCGGCCGCCGAACGCGTGGCGAGCGAAATCGCGCTGGCGGGCGGCAAGGCGATCGCAGTGCCGGGCAACGTCGCGCAACAGGACGACTGGCGCAAGCTGCGCGAAGCCGCGCTCGAAGACTTCGGCAGCGTGCAGATCGTCGTCAACAATGCGGGCACGACGCATCGCAACAAGCCGGTGATGGAAGTGACCGAAGCCGAGTTCGACCGCGTGTATGCGGTGAACGTCAAAAGCCTCTACTGGAGCGTGCAGGAATTCGTGCCGTACTTTCGCGAGCAAGGCGGCGGCTGTTTCATCAACATCGCGTCGACGGCCGGCGTGCGGCCGCGGCCGGGCCTCGTCTGGTACAACGGCAGCAAGGGCGCGGTGATCATCGCGAGCAAATCGCTTGCCGTCGAACTGGGCCCTGACCGCATTCGCGTGAACTGCGTGAACCCGGTGATCGGCGAAACGGCGCTGCTCTCCGAATTCATGGGCGTCGAGGACACGCCGGAAAATCGCCAGCGCTTTCTCGCGGGCATTCCGCTCGGGCGGTTCTCCACGCCGCAAGATATCGCCAACGCCGCGCTGTATCTGGCTTCGGACGAAGCGGAGTTCATCACGGGCGTGTGTCTCGAAGTCGACGGCGGGCGCTGCGTGTAGGTGACGCGTAGGTGGCGCGCAAGTGACGCGCAGGTGACTTGTAGGCGGCGTCCAGCTTGCCGCCGCGGGCCGTCGCACGCGCGGCCCGCTTGCAATGTCAGTGTTTTCCCCCGGTATCTATTCGTCATGCAAGCCATTCCGCGCGGATAGAATCGGGCGACAGCGGCACTTCATTTCCACAAGAAAAGAGGAGACATCATGGCCAGTCCCGCAGATCCGCTTCACCATCCCGGCGCGGGTGCGCCGCCTTCCAGCTTCGAAGAGGCCACCTACCGCAAAGTCGGCTGGCGGCTGACGCCGTTCTTGATGCTCTGCTACGTGGTCGCGTATCTGGACCGCGTCAACGTCGGTTTCGCCAAGCTGCAAATGAGCGCGGACCTCGGTCTGAGCGACGCCGTATATGGCTTCGGCGCGGGGATTTTCTTCCTCGGCTATTTCATCTTCGAAATTCCGAGCAACGTGATCCTGCACAAAGTGGGCGCGCGCGTGTGGATCGCGCGGATCATGGTGTCGTGGGGCGTGATCTCGATGCTGACGATGTTCGTCACCACGCCCACCATGTTCTACGTCATGCGCTTCCTGCTCGGCATCGCCGAAGCGGGCTTCTTCCCCGGCATCATCCTGTACCTCACCTACTGGTATCCGTCGCACCGGCGCGGCCGCATGACCACCTGGTTCATGACGGCGATCGCGCTGTCGGGCGTGATCGGCGGTCCGATCTCGGGCTACATCATGAAGAGCTTCAACGGCGCGAACGGCTGGCACGGCTGGCAGTGGCTGTTTCTGCTCGAAGGCATTCCGTCGGTGCTGGTCGGCATTCTGGTGTTCTTCATCCTGGACGACCGCATCGCGAAGGCCAAGTGGCTTACCGCCGAAGAGAAGGAGTTGCTCGAGCGCCATGTGTCCGCGGAGGAAGCCACCAAGCACGACATGCCGATCCGCCAGGTGCTCACGAGCGGGCGCGTGCTGATGCTGAGCCTCACGTACTTCTCGTTCGTGATGGGTCTTTACGGCGTGAGCTTCTGGTTGCCGACCATCATCAAGACGACCGGCGTGACCGACGCGTTCGCGATCGGCTTGTTGTCCGCGATTCCGTTCGCGGCGGCCGTGGTGGCGATGGTGCTCGTGTCGCGTAGCGCGGACCGCCACCGCGAGCGGCGCTGGCATATCGCGTTGCCGGCGTTCGCGGGCGCGATCGGGTTGATTCTTTCTGTTGTGTGGACGCACAACACGGTATTGGCGATGGCTTCGCTCACGCTCGCCACGATGGGGATTCTCACCACGTTGCCGCTGTTCTGGAGTTTGCCGACCGCGATTCTTGCGGGTACGGGCGCGGCGGCCGGGATTGCGATGATTAATTCGATTGGGAATCTGGCGGGCTTTCTCAGTCCGTATGCGGTGGGGTGGCTCAAGCAGGCAACCTCGGCGAACGATTCGGGGATGTATATGCTGGCCGGGTTTCTCGTGCTTGGCGGGTTGCTGGCGATTAGTGTGCCGGCGAAGATGGTTAATAAGTGAGTGGCGGCGGCGGTTTTTGCTGGCGCTTCGCTGGTCCAGATACCGGTTGCGGTTCTGGACCAGCGAGCTAGACGCGCTTGCCGTCTTCATGAGGAGCGAGGCGGCTCGCTCCTCGATGGACCTACTTCCCGCTTAACAGATCCTTGGTCCGCAGCGTAATCGCCGACAGGCCTTTTTCCACGATCTCCTGCCAGTCGCTGGCAACCACGACTTGCTTGGATTCGCTAACGCGCGTCTTGACGGTCTGCTCACCATGAAGCGCGCCGACATCGCCTGACAACTGCAGTTCCGACTTCTGGTTGGTTGAGATGGACCAGAAGCCGGGCTGGAACCATGCCCAGAAATCGATGATTTGCGCCGTCACCGGAGTGGCGGCGGCAAAGTTGGGGTCGTCCTGCTTCACGACGATGTAGCCGGCCTCCTGAAAGCCGGTAGCCAATGCGCTTTCAACGAGGCCGGAGACCGTCTTGCCTTCGGGAAGCACCACGTCGCCGAGCGCCTTGCCATAACTGTTTCTCTTCCGACCGATCGCGCGAGCTTTCGACGCATCGCTAGAATCTTCAGCCGGATCCAGTGACGCCATGTCGGCGCTGGGAGGGGCGACGGTGAACGTGCGTTTGTCCTGTACGGAATCAATGCGTACGTATTTCCCCGTTGCAGGATTTTTGCCTTGAGGCGCGGAGACCTCGACAGTTGTCCGGCCTGCCGCGCATCCGGCGAGAATGGACACGGCGAGACCATAGATAGCGATTCGACCCAATAGCATGATTGTTTTACCCCTAGTTGAAGATTGATTGTTTTAATTGCCAAACCAAACGTTCGACGGTGCGGCGCGAGAAGATGGATGCGCTTGAGCTGATTCCGCCGGATCGGAAGAATATCGTGATTCTCGTTCGGTAATCCGATGGTTCGGCATTATTCCAACTTCTGGAGGTCTTTTTGAAAAGAAGTGTCGAGGAGAAGCTTCTTGCTCAAAATCTCTCTGGAGCATTGATATGCGTCGGCTGTTTATGCTTGCGCTGTTTCTGATGTGTTTCCCAGCTTGCTCTCGCGGAGCCGCCGAATTTTAATGCGGGACTAACTTATGTAATGGTTGCCGACACGACCGCGCCAATCGAGTTCTGACAGATCGTCCGCGGCTTCGGCCCAAGCGACTCATGGCCACCGCTCCTCCGGCATCAACGACCGTCAGGTGCAGTCGTGACTGACACAGTGCAATCCTGTTTCCGCGAGGCCGGCGCCATGCAACGTGCGAGTGCGGCGTGACCGCACTCGCCTTACCCGATACATCAACCACGACTTAGCGCGTCAATCAAACCATACATGTCGCGCCGACCAGCATAATCGCTAGGTCTGTTGGACCGGCCAGCTAAGAAAGACGATAGCGGCGTTGTAGTCGTTGTCGTTACGAGTGCCATCGTCCGACCCAACAAACCCGAAGGAAATTGTTTTGCCGCCAGAAGGCTGGATATCGACCTGGCTCGATACTATTTTCGACGGTTTGCCGTTTGCCGACACAGTGATGCGGACTATCCCCGTACTGTCTGCATCAAGGATCGTCGTTCCTATGCTGCGAATACCGTCCGCTCCCGGACCTGACAGCGGACGCGGCTTTTCGGATTGGCCGACATATATTTCAACCGTCTGTTCGGAGGTGGATTCGGCCAGCGCCGTTACGCTAAACCTCGTGCCCGGCGGAAGCTTGAACGTGCCATCCCCGACTTGGGTATGAGGCTGAGGTGTCGAAACAGGCCCAGGCCCTACGTTCGTTTTGGGGGACAGCAGCGCCTGGAGAGCCGAAAGGTCGACCGACAACGTACCGTCGGCTGAGATCTCCAGGCCTTGACCTACCTTGATGCCACCAAGCACCGTTGCGGAAGCATGGGGCAGCACATAAGGCTTGGTGGTCTGATCCGGATTCGCGCCGCCCGGAACAGCGAACATCGATTGAGCGGTTTCATCATTCGTGTTGATCGCGTAGGCATCGACGATGGTACCTGCCTTTACAACCAGGTACGTACCGCTCTTCTGTGTTGCATTGCGGCACCGGATGTCCATATTGGACTTGTTAATGATGAGCCACTTGCCTGTAAGGACCGGGATCGTACAGAGCGGACTACCCGAATCATGACCGGTCCAGTACAGCACGCGGCAATTGTACTCAGCCTCCGACAAGGTCCAGTCATAGTGCATCCAGTCACGAGTACCAAAGTCCTGCATCGTGCTAGGCCAGCCGCTTGCCAATTCTTCTGGCTGGGACATCAGTGAAACACCGCCGAATACTCCTGCGGCCTGACTGCCGATCGCAGCAGGCGTTTCTTGTTGCTTTTGACCATTCTCTGACTGTTGCGTCATTTTTCCACTCCGAAGTTAACATTGGGTACTTCTACCCGGCAACTTCACGCGCTGGGCACGTCACTCCTGCTTGACCTTATGCGCCTTCTGACAAGTTCACCCCGGCTGGATGAAGGAGATCTCCCCCAGCAACCGGACTGGCGTCTAGCCAAGAGGCCAGTTGAGAATCGCGAGACAGTCGTTGTAGTCGTTATCGGTGCCATCCTCCGATCCGAGGAGCCCGAAGTAGATTGTCTGATTCAGGTCGACTTGACGCGACATCACCTTCGACTGCTTGCCATTTGCCGTCACGGTAAGGCGAACAACGCCGGTACTGTCGGATTCGAGGATCACGGTGCCCATCTGACCATCCTGAGTCCCCGGCTTGCCGGTCAGGGTGTAGGGCTTCGGATTGTCGCCGATGAAGACGGCGATTTCCTGAGGTGTGGCCGAGTTCACAAGCCCGGTCACGCCAAACCTCGTATTCGGCGGAAGTTTGAAGGTACCGTCCCGGACGTTGGAGCTGGGAATCGATCCAATCAACTGGAAGTAGCAAGATGGGTCGATGTCCTTCTTTCCCGGAATGAGAGCGTTATCAACGTCCTGATTTGATCCAACGGAGACATAGAGTCCGTTATCCGCCTGCAGCACTAAAGAGGGAGAGGCGGGCGCGTACTGATATGAGAACACGCAAAACTCATCGACGGTCTTTTTCGTGGCCAGAATGCAGTCGTTGCTTGAATGTGGAAATAGGCCGCTGATCCTCGAGAGATAAAGCCCATTATCCGCAAGCAAGGTGATCTTACCCGGCGCTACGACTTGCACCGTGAATTTGCCAAAAGAATCCACGCCTGGCTTTGTGGCCAGTATCAGGTTCGTGGGCTCCTCCCTGCCAACAAATAACCCGTTACTTGCCTTGAAAGAAATAGTGCTCGAATCCATGTCCGTCTCCTGATTTGGAATGCGCGCGGACGTTGACTTATTGCTTTGAAAATAGCCCGCCGCGCGGTTGCTGTGACGCGATGAACGAAGTTGCAGCCCCGTCAATAGCGGAGACTACCGTACGCAATCAACAAAAAGAGCCTATCTAAATTGATGGCTTGTAATTGCCAGGAAGCGGTATGCGGAACCCTCGACAGGTCCCGGCGATCACCGCGGACTTTGGAAAGGTCCAGCCGGCAAAGCCATTATTGAGGTCGAATCGAAGATGCGCTGCGTCGCATCAAAGACGAGATATTCGTCAGCGAGCGGCTGCTATCGGGAAGACTGACGGTCCCTTGGGGGTCGGGCACAGCGGCTCGGCGACGGACAAAGCGGCGGTTCACCAACTTTGCTCAACTACGGTCGGTTAGGGGCCGAAACTGCGCCCCTAATCCGACTTCGGCATGCCCGATATTTGAGCAAAACCAACGTTTGGATATTCGTTCCATCTCGGCCGAACCCGGCCGTCTGCCGATTCCCGCTATCCGGCCAATTCACGATGCAAGGCCCGATACTCCTGCGAAAGTTTGTGTCCAGGATCGAGGTGAATGACGGGGGTCGCCTGCTGATGCGATTCGCGGATCTTCACGGACGAAGACAGCCGCGAAGCCAGCACCGGCAAGCCTTCACTGACGAGTTCGTCGACCAGCTTTTGAGGCAGGCTCGCACGAGGCTGAAACTGGTTGATGACAATCCCCTCCACCTCCAGTGCGACGTTGTGATCCTGCTGGATCTCCTTCACGTTTTCCAGCAACGTGTAAAGCGCGCGACGGGAAAAGTCATCACAGTCGAACGGGATCAGACACCGCTCGACGGCGATCAGCGCGGAGCGGGTGTAGAAGTTCAACGCTGGCGGCGTGTCGATATAAACCGCGTCATACATGTCGAGCTCGTTGAGCGCGTCACGCAACTTGTAGATCTTGTAGCGGGATTCCAGTTTGCCGTGCAACGCGTCCAGGTCAGGATGAGCGGGCATGATGTCCAGATTCTCAAACGGCGTCGGATGAATGAATGACGTTACTTCTACGGGCCGGAAGCTGAACGTTAGCGCGGTTTCAAAGAAGCCAGCGACGGTGGGATGGGCCTCGCTGGCCTGCGGGCCGAGCAGGTATTGAGTTGAATTCGCCTGGGCATCCAGGTCGATAACCAGAGTGCGCAGACCTTCGCTGGCGCTGATGGCCGCAAGGTTGCAGACGATGGTCGATTTGCCTACGCCACCTTTCTGATTGAATACGACGCGCCGCATATTCTCCCCTTGAACGGAAGCTGTCCCGAAGGCGCCAGCATACCTGAGTCAGTCGGCTGGGATGGATGTGGGCGGCTATTTTCCGGCATGGGTCGTTGTGTCGTTGAAGGGGAAAGCGCGTCAGCGCGGTCGATGGGGTAGGCATATGCCGATCGTAAAGAACAGTGACCCGGCAGGAGCGAACACTAGCCATACGCTATGGCCCCTCAGCGTGAAACTCCGATACTGCGGCCCCGATAATCTGCACTAGTAGTGACAAGTCATAGTCAGCAATCCCTTTCTCCGCTGACGAATGATAGAGTCTTGTCGACTTGGTCTCCGCGAGGAAACGATGCCGAATGAATCATTGGGTCTCAGCCCTGCCGGCTGGGCGGATTTGCGCCGTCGGGAAGGTGCCGTGATGAGCTACTACAACGATGTGGCGAACAACTGCACCTATGGAGTCGGCACACTTGCTCACCTTGGTTTCTGCACGCCGGAAGAACTCCAACGTCCGGTGTCAGTCGCGCAGGTCAATGCGCAACTTGCCACTAAGGTCCGACTCACGGAGCAGATCGTTCGCCGCAATGTGCGAGACCGCGAACTCACGCAGGCGCAGTTCGACGCATTGGTGAGCTTTGTCTATAACTCAGGGGAAGCCGGATCGCGTGACACGTTTGTTGCCGCCAATAGTGGCAACGATAGGCTGGTTGCAAGCAACATGGCGCTCTGCGTCTATGTGCATCCGCGCGATACACAGGGACGCCGCCTGCCGCCGCGCCGCGTAAATGGGCTTGTCAACCGCCGCCGCGAAGAGGCTGCGCCATTCGCTCAGGGGGCGCGATGAGAGTCGCTTTCGTGGCTCTCGCGCTCGCGTGCTCTTCTGCATTTGCTGGCACACCACCTGATCCCGCTGACGTTATCTCGCGGCAGAGCGGTCTGCCGGCGAGCGAGGTGCAAGGCATGCTGGCGAACTGTGACGCAAACCAGACGAGCCTGAACTTTTGTGCATGGCGCGACAAGGTGGTCGCTGAACAGAAACTGCAAGACGTTGTTGACGAGAAATCCGCGAAATCGCCAGGCTGCAAAGCGCGTCTGGATAAGAAGATCGCCGGGTGGAAGAAACGACGCGATGCGAGTTGCAAGAAGGCCGCCGAGGCGGAAAACGGAGGCGGTTCCATCGTGCCTGTGGAAATTGCCGCCTGCCAGGCTGCGGAGACCGATCGGATGGCGAAGATAGTTGGGGCTAGTCGGCGATGCAACTGACTGATGCGCTGATGCGTAGTTGGTAGTGGTTGTTTCTGGGGACTGGGGCTTGGTCGTCACTTCGACAGTCCTTCAGAGGTCGTTCGGTTGATCGGCCGACTCAAGCGCGACATTTGATTACGGTCGGTTGATCGGAGACTGCCGCGATTTGTCTCGGTTCGGCGGGAAGGGACGGTTCGTTCGCGAAGTTGCGTCGTCTGCTACGCCCTCGAAATAAGACATTCACGTGAACCGGGTCGCGTACCCTGCAAAAACCAAACTCTAGTCCAGCGCGAATGGCATCCGAGAACGAGTTAGTGCCGGTCCCGGGCGAACTGCTTGCACGTTCCAGAAAAATTCCATAAATTCCCTCCAAACAAGCTGCGCAAAAACATGGGCATAAGTTGGCGGCGCCACACGTAGCTGAACTCGTAGCAGGTCAAACATGCAAAGCTTGACTACCTTGCTTCATCAAAAAAAGAGGTTTGAATGTACCTGAAAAATATTGAGCTCGAAAACAACGGTCCAATCGATTATATAAACCTGACGCTACACGAAGGGCATGAAAATCCGAAGCCGATAATAATCGTCGGAGAGAATGGTTCTGGAAAAAGTATTTTGCTTTCCCATATCGTTAATTGCATGATCGCAGCGAAACAGGAAATTTTTGAGGATGTAGAAGTGGAGAGAGGGAAGGTATATAAATACAGAAGCCCGTTGTACGTAAAAAGTGGAAGTTATTATTCATTTTCCCAAGTTAACTTCTCCGCATCCGTCAGCGTCACCGAGTGGCAGTTACTGCAAAGCCGGAGCGATTTCGAGCAGAACTTGGCTTACACTCCGGCACGCCAGAGTTGGCCTCAGATTCCAGAAAACGAGGCGTCGCATTTTTCGTCTAATTTCGCGAACTATAGAAACGACGTCGAAAAAATGGTGAAGCAACAATGTAATCTGTATTTTCCGGTGAATCGATTTGAGGACCCGGGTTGGTTGAATGTCGGAAATCTGACTTCTCGAGCGAAGTATACAGATATAAAGAGGATTTCTGGCTATTCTAATAGAAACATAATTTGCACCTCTCCGTTACGGGAAAACAGAGATTGGCTATTGGACGTGCTTTTTGATCGACAAATGTACGAATTGCAAATGCCGACCCTGATGTTGCCAGCCAGCGAGAACCAGCCGCCTCAAATGTTGAGAATATTTGGGGGCTATAGGGGGCAAAGCAATGCGATCTACGAGGCGATTTTGCGGCTTCTTAAGGTTGTCTTGCGGGAAGAGGGTAATATTCGCTTTGGGATCGGCAACAGAAAGCAGCGCCAAATTTCAATTATCAAGGATGAGGCGGCGTGGATTCCCAATCTCTTCCAGCTGTCGACTGGAGAGGTTCAGCTGTTGAATCTTTTCTTATCAATTTTGCGGGATTTTGATTTGTCAGACGCAAGCTTTAACGAGCTCGCAGATGTGAAAGGTATTGTGGTAATTGATGAGATTGATGCACACCTTCATAGCGGCCATCAAATCGACGTGCTTCCTGAATTAATTGCTTCTTTTCCGGGGGTTCAGTTTATTGTCACCACTCACTCCCCTCTTTTCCTTATGGGGATGGAGAGGGCTCTTGGTGAAAATGGCTTCAAAATCATTGATATGCCCAAGGGCAATCAAATTGTTTCATCCGATTTTTCGGAGTTTGTTTCTGCGCATGATGAATTTAAGAGAACTGAGAGATACAGAGAGCAAATAGGCGAGGAGCTGATCAGGTTATCTAAGCCAATCGTGTTTGTTGAAGGTGATTATGATGTTCGATATCTGAACCGTGCGGCACATTTTCTTGGTAAAGAGGATGTTCTGGCTCGTGTTGAGGTGAGAGATGGGGACGGCTTTGGAAACCTAGATAAAATATGGAAAAGTTATAACAATCATATTTCCACGGTTCTTCCCGGGAAGGTTATCTTGATGTACGATTGCGATATAAGTAAGCAAAACGCGGACAACAGTAAGATTTTCAGGCGGGTTATGCCGACGATCCAAGAAAATCCGGTAAAAATAGGAATTGAGAACCTATTTCCTCCTGCCACTATCGAAAAACTTGAAGCGGCGAATCCCCGCTTCATAGACGTACGTCCGCAGACTTTAAGCAGAATTAGGGGCGAAGAAGTCGTCCAATCTGCGGTCACGTCGGTGAACAAGGATGAAAAACGCAATGTGTGCGATTGGCTTTGCTTGAATGGGCAGCAGGAAGATTTTGCTAACTTCCAAGTGATATTCCGGATTATTGAGGAAATCGCTGCGGCGTAGCAGTTCGCATGAGGCTGCGCGGGTAGCGCACGACGGACCGGCATTCGTTGCGTACTGGAGGCGAATTGTCCGACTCGTGTGTGCTCATCGATTTGCCAAGATAGATGCCACTGCCGTCCGGTTCGTATGGAAAAGCGGACATCCGGGGTGTCACGGCAGTCGTCGCTTACGGGTCGACCCAGTCCCCCGCATCGTTCAAAAACAGCCAACCAAACCACCACCTAAACCGCATCCGACACCACCAGAATCCCGCACACCCACCTCGCGCCCTACCCGCCCTTATCCCTTCAGCCAACCCGAGACATTTAGCCCACCAGGTTGAATGCAACCAAGGTCGCCTCCCTTATAATTACCTGGTCGCCGGGAAACACCCAGCGACCAGGTTTAGCAGCCTGTGATTTCACCCGCACACCCGCCTTGGCGGGTCGTGCGTCTACCTCCGCACGCCTGTTTTCAATGGGCGGGCCGTGGTGGGGGAGCCGCAAGGCTCGCCGGTTTTGGTGAAATCCCGGTCTGCTAACCCCGCTAACGTGCCCGCTCACCCCTTCCGCCAAAAAGGCAAGTGTCCGGGCGATCCAAAGAAGCAACAGGGAGATCGCACCATGACCAGGTCCGTCAAAAATCAACCGGCTTCGCGTCCGCCTGTCGACGCACTTCAGTACGAAAAGCTTGCCCTTTCCGCGTTCGAGCTATGCGACCGACAGGTCGGTCAACTGGACACGTTGATCACGCTCGCGGCTTCGATAGTGAAAAATCCCGCGATCACGCGCGACGAAAGACAGCGACAAAGAACGCTCATCGAATTGCTCGTAGACACGGCGGAGCAGTATCAACAGGAACTCGAATGCGACCGTGAGCTGTTCCAGGTCATTGCTCTAGACGCGAAGGGCGTCCCGCATAGGCGCATCACGGCACATCATGCAGCGAAGTTGCTGGCCGAGGCATCGCAGAGAGGAAAAGCACCTGTCACCGAGGCCAACGCAAAAGCAAGCGCAACCGCTTCCCAGCGCAAAAACCCATCCGCGAAAACCGCCGTCACGTTAGCCACCGCCACCGTGCAGTAACCGGCTGCCGTAAAAAAAGACCGAAAAAAACAATGGCCGGCAACGCCGGCCATTCAAGATGACATCCATCGCGCAACGCAACCGTCAAACGATATTCATCGCCAACGCACTCTCGCGATAATGCTGGCTCGCCTTGTCCGCATCGCCGAGTTGTTCATGCAAGCGCGCCAACGCGCGATGCGAACGAATCTTCAACGTCTCGTTATCGGCGAGTTTCAGCGCGCGCTCGAGGAACGATTGCGCCTTGCCCCACAGTTGCTGATGCAGACACAAGCGGCCCAACGCGAACAGCAAGTCCGCATCTTCCGGGCGATCCTTCTGCCATGCCTCGGCCTTCTGGATCAACGGCAACGCATCGCCTCCGGCCGTGTCGGGATAACGGCGCAGCAAGCGCGCGTCCCAGTTCTGCGCGAGCGCCTCCTCGACGATCTTGCGCGCCTCCTGCGGACGATTCAGCGCCACCAGCAGTTCAGCGGCGAGATCGGCGAGACGCGGCGAATGACGCTCGGTAGGCGTGAGCGAATGCCACAACTCCAGCAGCGCATCGGCGTTATGACGCCGGTCGCGCAACAAATTCTCCGCCGCCAGTTGACGCAAACGCACCGCCACCGCCGGATGAATTGCCTCGCGTTTTTCCAGCGTCTTGACGAGCTTGAGCACCTCGCCCCAGTTCTTCAACTGCTGTTGCGCGCGCAGCATGATCTGCTGCGCGTGAATCCGCCGCGCGCCCTGCGACTGCATTTCAGTGAGCGCGGTGAGCGCGCCGTCCGCGTCGCGGCCGTCGGCGCGCATGTCGGCGGTAGCCATCAGGCGCGCGTCCTGCCAGTCGGCTTCCTCGATCTGCGCGAGCCATTCGTCGCGCCGCGCATATTCATGCATGCGATGCGCCGCGGTGGCCGCGATCAAGCCGGCCGCGCCCTTGTTGTCGCCGTTCGCGAGCGCATCCTTCGCGGCCTTCTCGGCACGCGAGAAACGCCCGGCGTACAGATTGCCGATCGCGTCACGCAGCGCGGCGTGCGCCTTTGCGACCCGCGAGCGCGCACGGTAGGCGGCCACCCGCTGCGGCATGCGCCAGATATTGCGGACAATGCGCAGCAGCGCGTAGAGCAGGATGAACAGCACCACCAGCCCGACCACGAACAGATTCAGCGAGATGTCGACGCGGTACGGCGGATAGATCAGCAGCACCTGCCCCGTGTCGAAGCGACCGACCACCGCCAGCACCACCGCGACGGCGAACAGCAACGCGAGCCATAGAAGTCCCCGGATCGCCATGATTAACCTCGGCTCCGGTATTGATTGACGGCTTGCAAACTCGTGTTCAGATTCGGCAGTTCAACCGCGGCCGAGCCGGCATCCACCTGTTTGAGCAGGTCGGCCACGGTCTGCGTGTTCTTCGACGAATTGTCGAAGTAGCGCGTGAGTGCGGCATCCGCCGCGTGCAGGTCGGACTTCAGCGTGGTCTGGTTGCGCGAGAGCAGCGCGAGGCGCGCGGACAGCAAGCGCATCTTCAGATTCTCGCGCACGAAGTAGCCTTGATCGGGCGCGACCAGCATCGCGTCGGCGTTGTCGATGCGGCGCACTTGTACGAGGCTCGTCAACTGCTGGCCGATGCCGCTGGAGACTTCGCGCCACCACACCTTCCAGCGCGGCTCGCCGGTGGCCGCGGCCACCTTGGCGGTGTCGGTCCACGTGGCGGCCTTCGGCGTGGCGCGGGCGATCGGCGCCTCGCCGGAAAGCGGCAAGCTGTCGACCTGGTCGATCGCGTTGTCGAGCTTGATGGCGAGGCCGGTCAAGTCGGTGGAGGGCGCCGCCTTCAGCTTGTCGATGTCTTGCGCGATCGCCTTGCGCACCGCCACCACTTGCGCGTTGTCCGACGCGGCGAGTCGCGTGTCGGCGCTTTGCAGCGCGAACAGCGCGAGTTGCGTGTTGCCGGTGAGCTGCAACTGCTGGCTCGCGGCCGAGAGCATCTGGCCGACTTCGGCGAGCGTCCAGTCGTCGCGATTGCGCGCGAGATCGGCGTATTGCTGTTGCAACGCCTGGTGCGCGGCTTGCGTATCGGCGAGCTTGCCTTCGAGCTGCGCGACGTGCGCGTCCGCTTGATGAACCGTGGCGAGCGCCTGTTCGGTCTTGATGCGCAGTTCGTTGGTCTGCGTGTCGTTGGCTTGCTGGCGCTGCGCGAGTTGCTGCTCGGCGCGCTCCACCTTGCGGTTGAGCGCATAGCCGCCCACGCCCGCGGCGCAAGCAATGATCATGACGACAAACCACAGCAGCGGTCCGCTCGCGCTGCGGCGCTTTTGCGCTTCATAGGGCGTGAAGGGTTGATTCGGCGGCAACCCGCTGCTCGCGGCGGGCTGGGGTGAAGCGTTCGTGGATGCGTTCGTTTCTGTCATGCGTGATTTAGCCGGTGAGTGAGCCGGGTTGGACGGTACCGGTTTAACTGCGGAAGGTGCGGCTGCGGGTGCGGCGGCCGATGCGGCTGCAAGCAAGGCGCGAGCGATGCGCTCGTCGCCCGCGCCGGACACCGTAATGCTATCAAAACCCAATGCCCGCGCGGTCTGCGCGATACGGGGATGCGGCGTGACGAGCGCGGCGTGTTTGAGCTGCGCGAGTTCGTCGGCGGTGAGATGTTCCTGCGCGAGTTCGTGCAGATTGCGCACGCCTTCCGAACTGGTCAGCAGCCACGCATGCGGCGCGCCGGCGAGCAGTTCGTGTACGCGCGCCCATGCGCCGATCGACGGTTCCGGCACGAGTCGCCGATACGCGGCGACCGTTTCGACTTCGGCGCCCGCTTCACGCAGACGCTCGGCCAGCCACTCTCGGCCGCCGTCGCCGCGCACGATCAGCACGCGCTTGCCTTCGAGATTCGCCGCGCCGAGCGCGGCATCGATCGCCGCGAACAGGCCCTCGGAATCGAAGCGCCCGTTGTCGTCATCGGCGCCGGAGGCCGGGCTGATCACGTTGTACGCCGGCGCGGCGACGCCGTGGCGCACCAGCGCCTGCACGCTGCCCGGCCCGACCACGCCGATCGGCAGCGCATGCGGCCAGATCGTGCCGCTTTTGGCAAAGGCGTGATCGATGGCGTTCGGCGAGACGAACACCACCAGCGCATAGCGTTCGAGTGAAGCCAGCGCGGCGCGCAACGGCGCTTCGTCGGCAACGGGCGCGATGTCGATCAGCGGGAAATCCAGCGTGACGATGCCGGCCGCCGCGAGCCGCGCGGCGAGTTCGCTCGACTGACCGGCCGGCCGCGTAATCACGACCGTGAACGCCGCGCGCGCGGCGGATGACGAAGTGTTGCCGAAAGTGTCGGCGGTCATCACTCGCCGGTCACCGCGCTGTCTGTCGAACCGGAGGCCGACGCGGGACCGCTCGCCGTGCTCAGCGCGCGGACGATCTCCATCGCGCCTTGCTGTTCGAGCGCGCTCGCCACTTGCTGGCCGAGCGCGATCGCGCGTTCGACGTTGGGCGCGGGCGCCGAGGCCTGCGCGCTCAACACGCGTTGCCCGTCGGGCGTGGCGACGATGCCGCGCAGATGCAGCGCGCCGTCGTGCCACATGGCATAGGCCGCGAGCGGCACCTCGCAACTGCCGCCGAGCACGCGCGACACCATGCGCTCCGCTTCGACGGCCAGCGCCGTATGTTCGTGATGCAGCGGCGCGAGCCAGGCCGCGAGGTCGGCGCGATCGGCGCGGATCTCGATGCCGAGCGCGCCCTGACCGGCGGCGGGCAAGCTGTCCTCGGGATCGAGCAGCGCGCGGATGCGCGCCTCGAGACCCAAACGCTTCAAACCGGCCGCGGCCAGAATGATCGCCGCATAGTCGCCGCGATCGAGTTTCGACAGACGCGTATCCAGATTGCCGCGCAGCGGCCGCACCACGAGGTGCGGATAACGGATGCGCAGCATCGCCTCGCGGCGCAGGCTGGAGGTGCCGACCACCGCGCCGGCCGGCAGCGCGGCAAGCGAGCCGTAATCGTTGGAGACGAGCGCGTCGCGCGGGTCCTCGCGTTCCATGATGGTGGACAGCGCAAAGCCCGCGGGCAATTCCATCGGCACGTCCTTGAGCGAGTGCACGGCGAGGTCGGCGCGGCCGTCGGCGAGAGCGGCTTCCAGCTCCTTCACGAAGAGGCCCTTGCCGCCCACCTTCGACAAGGTGCGATCGAGAATTTGATCGCCGCGCGTCGTCATTCCGAGGATTTTTACGTCACAAGATGGATATAATTTGTGCAGCGCACATCGCACATGCTCCGCTTGCCACATGGCCAGGCGGCTCTCTCGCGACGCAATCACAAGCGTGTGGGGTGGCGTGGAAAACGTCTCGGTGTTCATTAGCTTGCTGATCGAATGACGGGGTGTAATAACAAACAATGTTAGCACGCGCCCTGGGGTCCGCCCCGGCCTCTGCCCCTGTTTCCAGCCTTATGTCATGGGGCGCGGCGGGGCGCCGTGCTGGCGCGGTATCGATGGAGGAGACGGGCCTCACGCGGCGCGCGCCTGCCCCATTCCCGCCTGATCACGCACGGTCGTTCGCGCACCGGAGCTCGGCATGCGGGATGATGCAACGCGGCGCAACGTGCCGATCGCGCAAGTGCAAGCCTCATGAAAGCAACGAGGCGCGCCGCATGTCGCGCAACGCGCGGCCACCCTCTCCGCGTATCGCCATCGGCGCATACCGTGTCGCGCAGTTCAGATTGCTGTTCACGTTGCAGTTCATAGTGCAGTTCCGCAGTAGCAGTTCATCACTCAACAGACCCTGGCTTCCCTGAGGAAACCCATCGTGACGTCTTCCGGATCGGCGCGCCCTGCCCGCCGCAACACTGCATCGCCCAACGCTTGCGCGGCCGACGCCGCCACGGCCACCGCCGCTTCTTCCACTTCCGCCGCTCAGTCGATACCGGCCAAACGCGCCCGCCACACCACGCTGGCCGCCAATGCCGCTAAAACGCCGAAGGCCGCCAAAACCTCGGTGCCCGTCAAGACGGAAAAAGCACAGAAAGCGGTGAAGACGGCCAGGACCGCCAAGGCGACGCAAGCCGCGAACGCCGCCCACGCACTGAAACCGGCCACGACGAAAGCCCCGAAGGTCAAAGCGGTGGCCAACGGTGCCGACAAAGCACCCATGCTGGAAGCCGTGTCGACCGAGACGATCTCGCCCGCGCCGAAAAACAACGGCCGCACGCGCGACGACAAAGACCACCCGCTGTTCCAGGACATCCGTTACCTCGGGCGCCTGCTCGGCGACGTGCTGCGCGAGCAGGAAGGCGACGCGGTGTTCGACGTGGTCGAAACGATCCGCCAGAACGCCGTGCGCTTTCGCCGCGAGGACGACAGCGCCGCCGCGCAGACGCTCGACAAGAAGCTGCGTTCGCTCAGCCCCGAGCAGACGGTCAGCGTGGTGCGCGCATTCAGCTACTTCTCGCACCTCGCGAACATCGCCGAGGACCGCCACCGCAATCGCCGTCACCGGATTCACGAACTCGCCGGCTCCACCTCGCAACCGGGCACCATCGCTCACGCGCTGGAACGGCTCGTCGAGGCGGGCGCCGCCGCGACGCCGGTATTGCAGCAGTTCTTCAACGAAGCGCTGATCATGCCCGTGCTGACCGCGCACCCCACCGAAGTGCAGCGCAAGAGCATTCTCGACGCGCAGCACGACGTCGCGCGTCTGCTCGCGGAACGCGATCAGCCGTTGACCGACCGCGAGCGCGCGCACAACGAAGCGATGCTGCGCGCGCGCGTCACGTCGCTCTGGCAAACGCGCATGCTGCGCGACTCGCGCCTGACCGTCGCCGATGAAATCGAAAACGCGCTGTCGTATTACCGCGCGACCTTCCTCGAGGAAATCCCCGCGCTCTACGCCGATATCGAAGACGCGCTCACCGAGCACGGCCTCGCCGCGCGCCTGCCGCCGTTCTTCCAGATGGGTAGCTGGATCGGCGGCGACCGCGACGGCAATCCCAACGTCACCGCCGAAACGCTCGAACACGCCATCGACCGCCAGGCCGCGGTGATCTTCGAGCACTATCTGGAGCAGGTGCACAAGCTGGGCGCGGAGTTGTCGGTGTCGAACCTGCTGGCCGGCGCCAGCGACGCGCTGAAGGAACTCGCGGCCGCCTCGCCCGACCAGTCGCCGCATCGCACGGACGAGCCGTATCGGCGCGCGCTGATCGGCATGTACACGCGGCTCGCGGCGAGCGCGCGCGTGCGCCTCGGCGAAGGCAGCGTGCCGCTGCGCAGCGCGGGCCGCGGCGCGGCGCCGGTGCGCGCCAAGCCGTATGGCGACTCCGCCGAATTCGTGCGCGATCTGCACGTGCTGATCGATTCGCTCGCCGAGCATCACGGCGCGCCGCTCGCGGCCCCGCGCCTGTCGCCGCTCGCGCGCGCCGCCGAAGTGTTCGGCTTCCATCTGGCGAGCATCGACCTGCGTCAAAGCTCGGACATTCACGAAGCGGTGATCGCCGAACTGTTCAAGCGTGCCGGCGTCGAGAGCAACTACGCGGCGCTTTCCGAGGACGACAAGCTCAAGGTGCTGCTCGCCGAACTGGCCCAGCCGCGTCCGCTGCGTCTGCCGTATGCCGAGTATTCCGACCTCGTGAAGAGCGAACTCGGCGTGCTGGAAGAAGCCCGCATCACGCGCGAGAAATTCGGCGCGCGCGCGGTGCGCAACTACATCATTTCGCACACGGAGACCGTCAGCGATCTGGTCGAAGTGATGCTGCTGCAAAAGGAAACCGGCCTGCTGCGCGGGCGTCTGGGCGACGCGCACGCTCCGGCGAAAGCGGGCCTGATGGTGATTCCGCTGTTCGAGACGATCCCCGACTTGCGCAACGCGCCGCACATCATGCGCGATCTGATCGCGCTGCCGGGCGTCGATGCGCTGATCGAACATCAGGGCAACGAGCAGGAAGTCATGCTCGGCTATTCGGACAGCAACAAGGACGGCGGCTTCCTCACGTCGAACTGGGAGCTGTATCGCGCCGAACTCGCGCTGGTGTCGCTCTTCAACGAGCGCGGCATCACGCTGCGCCTGTTCCATGGACGCGGCGGCACCGTCGGCCGCGGCGGCGGTCCGACCTATCAGGCGATTCTGTCGCAGCCGCCGGGCACCGTCGACGGGCAGATCCGCTTGACCGAGCAAGGCGAAGTGATCGCCAGCAAGTTCGGCAATCCGGAAATCGGCCGGCGCAATCTGGAAATCGTGGTGGCCGCGACGCTCGAAGCGTCGTTGCTGCCGCATGGCAACGCGCCGGCGCAACTGCCGGTGTTCGAGGAGACCATGCAGCAATTGTCCGACGCGGCGATGGCCTCCTATCGCGCGCTGGTCTACGAAACGCCTGGCTTCAAGGAGTATTTCTTCGAGTCGACGCCGATCTCGGAGATCGCCGAACTCAACATCGGCAGCCGTCCGGCGTCGCGCAAGCTGCAAGACCCGAAGCAACGCAAGATCGAGGACCTGCGCGCGATTCCGTGGGGCTTCTCGTGGGGCCAATGCCGTTTGCTGCTGACCGGCTGGTACGGCTTCGGCAGCGCGGTGGCCGCGCACCTGGACAGCGCGCCGAGCGATGCCGAACGCACGCGCCGCCTCGCGCTGCTGAAGAAAATGTATAAGACGTGGCCGTTCTTCTCGACGCTGCTCTCGAACATGGACATGGTGCTGGCGAAAACCGACCTCGCGGTCGCGTCGCGCTATGCGCAACTCGTGTCGGACAAGAAGCTGCGCAAACATGTGTTCGAGCGGATCGTCGCGGAATGGGAGCGCACGTCGAACGCGTTGTCGGAGATCACCGGCAAGAGCGAGCGGCTCGCGGAGAATCCGCTGCTCGCGCGTTCAATCAAGAATCGCTTTCCGTATCTCGATCCGTTGAATCACTTGCAAGTGGAACTGCTCAAGCGTCACCGCGCGGGCGATACCAACGCGCGCGTGCGGCGCGGGATTCATTTGTGCATCAACGGGATTGCGGCGGGGTTGCGTAATACGGGTTGAGCCTGCGTTGAGGCAGGCGGCGCCCGTTCGAGGTCGCTCGTAGCGGCGGCAATGACAAAGCCGGGGGCGAAGCAGTTCGCGTCCGGCTTTGTCGTTTGTGGAGCGGCGGCACGCTCGATGCGCTTTTAGTGCGCCTGCACCATCAGCGCGTCGAGCTTGAACGAGCCATCTTCACGCACGTCGAAATACTCGCGCACTTCATCGGGCGAATGTGTCCACAGCGAGCGAATCGCCACCACGCGCGGTTCCGGCGTGCGCATGCGCGCCACCCACGAGCCGAACTCGATGTCGATGCGCCAACGCTCGCGAATCGATGCGCTGAAACCCGCCGCTTCGAAAAACGCGATCCATTCGTCGGCGCGGTAATCGCGGATATGCGAGCCGTCGCGCAACAGTTCGACCGCCTGGATATGCGTGTCGAGCAACGGATGATCGCTGCCGGCGATGTCGACGAACAACACCTTGCCGCCCGGCTTCAGCACGCGCCGCACTTCGGCGAGCGCAAGCGGCACGTCGTGCCAGTGATGCGCGCTCATCCGGCTGATCGCCCAGTCGAACGAATGGTCGTCGAACGGCAGCGTTTCGGCGGCGCCCTGCCGCGTGCGGATGTTCGGGAGACCGCGTTCCTTCGCCGCGCCTTCCACCGTCGCCAGCATGGGCGGCGCGATGTCGTAGGCGACGACCTCCCTCGCGTGCGGCGCGACCGCGAAACTCGCGTGGCCCGCGCCGCAGCCCATGTCGAGCACCGTCGCGTCGGGCGTCGCCGCGATCGCTTCGGCCAGCGTCCGCAGATCGGCGCCGCTCGCATGGGTCGGACTCATCAAATACGCGGCGGCGGTCGAGCCGAAGGCGTCGGCGACCTGATCGTGGTGCTTCATGGAAGACTCCGTTTATCCAGGTGGGGTTGCTCGGAACGGCATCGCGCCGTGCCTGCCGCTACAATAGAGCCCGCCATGTACCAGTACAAGTTAAGCAATTATTCTGGTATCAATCACACCCCCTAATGCCTCCACGCGCTGCCCGATCAGAATGACCACGCCGTCCACCGCCGACAACCCGCCGCCGCTCGACGCCACGCCAGCCCGCGCGCTCGGCGACTTCATCCGCGCTCATCGCGAACGGCTCACGCCGCAAGCGGTCGGCCTGCCGCCCGGCCCGCGCCGCCGCACGCCGGGCTTGCGGCGCGAGGAAGTCGCGCAACTGTGCGGCGTGAGCCCGACCTGGTACACGTGGATCGAGCAAGGCCGGCCGGTTTCCGCCTCCGCCGACGCGCTCGCGCGGATCGCCGTCGCGCTGCAACTGTCGCGCGCCGAGCGGGCTTATCTGTTCGAACTGGCCGCCCAGCGCGATCCGGCCGAGCCCGATCCGGCCGCCGCCGACGCGCCCGCCACGCTGCTCGAAACCGTGCAGCTCGTGAACGCGCCGGCCTACGTGCTCGACCGCCAGTGGAATGCGCTCGCCTGGAACGAGCGCGCCGCCGACCTGTTCGTCGGCTGGCTGGACGGCGCGCACGACCGCAATCTGCTGCGTTTCACCTTCACCGAGCCGGCCGCGCGCGAGTTGATCGTCGACTGGGAAACGCGCGCGCGGCGCCTCGCCGCCGAATTCCGCGCCGACTCGATCCGCCACCTGAACGACGCGCCCACGCGCGCGCTGATCGACTCGCTCAGCGCCGCCAGCGACGCGTTCGCACGCTTCTGGGCGTCGCAGGACGTGGGCGGCCGTGAAGGCGGGCGGCGCGAGTTCAATCATCCGCGCGAGGGCCGCATCGTCTACGACCAGATCACCTTCAAACCCGCGCATCGCGAAGACCTGAAGCTGGTGGTGCTGGTGCGGGAATAGGCGAGTGTTAAAATCTTGGCCTTTGCCGGTTTCTTCGTTTCGGCGGCGCATTTAGCGTATCCGGCGTGCCTAAGGTACGTGTATCCAACCAGGCGCCGTCAGCCTCTCACCGCTCGTTCAACTGCCCAACACCATGACGTCCCAACTGCACAAAAAAGGCGAAGCCTGGTCGGCTCGCTTCTCGGAGCCGATGTCGGAACTCGTCAAACGCTACACGTCGTCGGTTTTCTTCGACAAGCGTCTCGCGCTCGTCGACATCGAAGGGTCGCTCGCGCACGCCTCGATGCTGGCCGCGCAGAAGATCATCGCCGCCGACGACCTCGCCGCGATCCAACGCGGCATGGCGCAGATCAAGGGTGAAATCGAGCGCGGCGAATTCGAGTGGCAGCTCGATCTGGAAGACGTTCATCTGAACATCGAAGCGCGCCTGACCGCGCTGATCGGCGACGCGGGCAAGCGCCTGCACACCGGCCGCTCGCGCAACGACCAGGTCGCGACGGACATCCGGCTGTGGCTGCGCGGCGAGATCGACCGCATCGGCGGCCTGCTCACGCAATTGCGCACCGCCCTGCTCGACATGGCGGAGAAAAACGCGTCCACCATCATGCCGGGCTTCACGCATCTGCAGGTCGCGCAGCCGGTCACGTTCGGCCATCATCTGCTCGCCTATGTCGAAATGTTTTCGCGCGACGCCGAGCGCATGCTCGATTGCCGCAAGCGCGTGAACCGTCTGCCGCTGGGCGCGGCGGCGCTCGCCGGCACCAGCTATCCGATCGACCGTCACGCGGTGGCGAAAACGCTGGGCTTCGACGGCATCTGCGCGAATTCGCTCGACGCCGTCTCCGATCGCGACTTCGCGATCGAATTCACGGCCGCGTCGGCGCTGATCATGACGCACGTGTCGCGCTTCTCGGAAGAGCTGGTGCTGTGGATGAGCCCGCGCGTCGGCTTCATCGATCTGGCCGACCGCTTCTGCACCGGTTCGTCCATCATGCCGCAGAAGAAGAACCCGGACGTGCCGGAACTCGCGCGCGGCAAGACGGGCCGCGTGAACGGTCATCTGATCGCGCTGCTCACGCTGATGAAAGGTCAGCCGCTCGCGTACAACAAAGACAATCAGGAAGACAAGGAGCCGCTGTTCGACACGGTCGATACGGTAGCCGACACGCTGCGCATCTTCGCTGAAATGGTCGCCGGCATCTCGGTCAAGCCGCAAGCGATGCGCGACGCCGCGCTGCAAGGCTTCTCGACGGCAACCGATCTGGCCGACTACCTCGTCAAGCGCGGCCTGCCGTTCCGCGACGCACACGAAGCGGTCGCGCTGGCCGTGCGCGTGTGCGCGGATCGCGGCTGCGATCTGGCGGATCTGACGCTCGACGAAATGCGCGCGGAACTGCCGAACGTCGCGCAACTGATCGGCGAGGACGTGTTCTCGTATCTGACGCTGGAAGGTTCGGTGGCGAGCCGCAATCATCCGGGCGGCACCGCGCCGGAGCAGGTGCTGGCCGCCGTGAAGGCTGCGCGGGAAGCGTTGAAGTAACGCTAGTTTCGAAGACAGGCACCAAAGCGCAAGGAAAGGCGAACTCATCGACGGGTTCGCCTTTTTCGTTTGTGCGCCGCGACGCCGGACCGATTGCGCAAGGCGCCGCACAAAAGAAAGCCCGCGCGAAGCGGGCTAAATGAAAGACTTCCACCGATGCCTCTCGAAAGAGGCCATCGCAGTGTAGGCGCGTTTGCGCCATACACAAATCCGGCCAAATTTCGGCGCGTTACAGCGCATGCATTCAGCTGAAAACCGGCCGGAAAAAACTGCGTTCGTAACTGACGATACAGCGCGTTTGTTCCGCATACGCAAATGCGGCCTGGCACTCGGGATCGTCCATCGACTCGATGCGGTAAGCCTCATACGCCGCGAGCGATTCGAACGTGAACATCGCGAGCGCGACATTGTTCGTGCCTTCGGACGGCAGGAAATAGCCGTGATGCCGTCCGCCGAATTTCTCGACCAGCGGAATCCACAGCTTGCCGTAGTGCTCGAACTCTTTCAGCTTGTACGGATCGACGATGTAGCGCAAATAGCAAGTGACCATGATGTCGGTTCGTTCGGTAATGGACAGAACCGGATGGTATGTCAATTCGTGCGCGAGTTGAATCGCTCAGCCGCTTTCGCGGCATGCGACAGAACGATATGCCAGGACCTCGCGCAGCAATCCGCGAGCCCGCACCATGCCATGAACCTGCGCCGGCATACAGGGCGAACGCCAATTGAATCCTCGCGCGTTTTGGCTACCATCAACTTTAGAACAATCACTTGTCGTTGCCACGGCCATGCATACCCGCTCACGTTATCCTCGGCGCGTCACCGGATGCGTCGCTTCACACGTTTGCGCGGTGGCTGCGCCGCGCGTCTCTTCACTGCATGTGCGCGGTTCCGCCGGGGCTCGTGCGCTAACGGCGGCGTTGGCCATCGTCGTAGCGGGCTGCACGTTCACGCCGCCGCAACGTCCCGTCGTCACCACGCCGGCCGCGGCGGTCAACAGTTTGACCCTCGACCAGTATCGCGAAGCCGTCGCGAAACGCATCGTCGAACGCAATCCTTCCTATGTGCTGCGCGGCACGCCGCAAGCGATGCTGCGCTCGCTGGTGGTGGTGTCGTTCACGGTCGACCGCAACGGGCATGTGGTGCAATCGTCGGTCTATCGCAGCAACGGCGACGACGAAGCGGAGAGCACCGCGCTCGCCACCTTGCGGCGCGCGGCGCCATTCCCGGAGCCGCCCGGCAAATTGCTGAACGGCCGCGGGCAACTCGAACTGTTCGAAGACTGGCTTTTCAACGACAACGGCAAGTTCCAGTTGCGCCAACTCGCATCGCCGCAAGCGTTGACCATTGATTGAACACGCTATCGGCATGGCAACGCGCGCACGGCAAGTCGCGCGCTGCCTTGCTGCGTGGCAGTCACGCTCGCTATAATTTTTCGATTCCCCGCGCCGGAGTCTTCCGGCATTGGCTCACGCCGCCCGCTCATCCGCCGGCGCGGCGCAAGCCCGATTGCAGCGTTGCCGCGCCATCCGCGCGCCGCCTGCTTGATGCACGCTTCCCGATGCACGCACGATGCACGACGCATGCGAAGCCTGATCGCGGCGATCCGTGCGGTGCATCGACCGGCCGCCTCACAGCCCGCACGCGTCGCGCACCTCGCCGGGTTATTTCCCTGGTATGGCCGCTTTCGTGGGCGAGTTTTGCCGGCTGCCGTTGTAAGCTGTTGCCGCATTGCCAGCGCCGCGCGTGGCCGCATGTCGCCTTGAACAAACCGGCGCGCGACGCGCAAGCGCATGACCCCGAAAAACCGCCGAGCGACCGCGCCAGCGTGCGACGAAGCACGGCGCCCGACGGCATCACGACACATGGAGACCCTGCATGTCCACTTCGCCGATTTCCGCGGCCCAGCCCGACGCAGCCGGGCAGAACAATAGCGCGCGAATCATCTTCGCGAGCTTCATCGGCACCGCGATCGAGTTCTACGATTTCTACGTCTACGCGACCGCCGCGGCGCTCGTCATCGGGCCGGTGTTTTTCCCGCACGGCTCGGCCACCGCGCAGGCACTGTCGGCCTTCGTCACGTTCGGCATCGCGTTCGTCGCGCGACCGATCGGCTCGTTCCTGTTCGGCCACTTCGGCGACCGGATCGGTCGCAAGTCGACGCTGGTCGCCTCGCTGCTGGTGATGGGCGTGTCGACCACGCTGATCGGCTTCGTGCCCGGCTACGACGCGATCGGCAGCCTGGCGCCGATCCTGCTGTGCATCTTGCGCTTCGGCCAGGGCATCGGCCTCGGCGGCGAATGGGGCGGCGCGGCGTTGCTCGCCACCGAGAACGCGCCGGCCGGCAAGCGCGGCTGGTTCGGCATGTTTCCGCAACTGGGACCGTCGGTCGGCTTTCTCGCTTCCAACGGTCTGTTCTTCGCGCTGGCTTTGTCGCTCACCGACGAGCAGTTCCGCAGTTGGGGCTGGCGCGTGCCGTTCATCGTCAGCGCGGTGCTGGTCTTGCTCGGGCTGTACGTGCGTTTGAAAATCGCCGAGACGCCGGCCTTCCAGGCGGCGATCGAGCGCAAGGAGCGCGTGAAGGTGCCGATCGCCACGCTGCTCTCGCAGCACTGGCTGCCGACGCTGCTCGGCGCGCTCGCGATGGTGGTCTGCTACACGCTGTTCTACAACGCCACGACGTTTTCGCTGTCCTACGGCGTCTCCGTGCTGCATATTCCGCGGCAGACGTTCCTCGGGCTGCTGTGCATCGCCGTGGTGTTCATGGCGCTCGCCACGCCGCTGTCGGCCTGGGCGAGCGACCGCTATGGCCGCAAGCCGGTGCTGATGGTCGGCATCGTCGCGGCGATCCTGTCGGGCTTCACGATGGCGCCGCTGCTCGGCAGCGGACAGACGCAGCTCGTGCTGCTGTTCCTCGTGATCGAACTGTTCCTGATGGGCGTGACCTTCGCGCCGATGGGCGCGCTGCTGCCCGAGCTTTTCCCCACCAACGTGCGTTATACCGGCGCGGGCGTGTCGTACAACCTCGGCGGGATTCTCGGCGCATCGGTCGCGCCGTATATCGCGCAGATGCTGGCCGCGCGCGGCGGGCTGCCGTGGGTCGGCGCGTATGTGTCGATCGCGGCGGCGGTCAGCATGATCGGCGTGCTGTGCATGCGCGAGACGCGCGACACGCGGTTGATGTAACGACGCGCGCCAACGTGATTCCCCGTCTTGCGCGTCTTTTTGACTTGCCTATACTCGTTTCCAAAGACCCTAAGGCAAGCAGGGAGGCTGGATGAGTATTCATCTCCACAACGCGGATATCGTGATGATCATCGCGCTGGCGCTGCTATGCGCATTATTGCTGGCGTTGCGCTTTCGCCCGGCGACCTGGAAGGGCATCGTCGTCGAGGCGCTGGCGGCGAACGCGGCGGCCGTCACGGCCGTGCTCGCATTCGAAATGCTGCTGGCTTGACACGCTTCGGTGCTGCGGCGCCGCACCGGCTTCGCGCTGCATCTGAACCGCGGTTCAGATGCAGCGCGAGCCATCTTTACGCCATACCCTTACCGATAGTAGTAACCGCCGTGATGGTAATAACCGCCACCGCCGTAGTAGTAGCCAGGCGCGGGGGCGACGATGCAGCCGCCGAGTGCCGTGGCGAGCAGCGTGCCGGCGATCAGGGTAAGGATGAGGCGTTTCATGTTGTTCTCCGTCGAGTCAGATTTCATTCGAGCTGAAATCCCGAATGACCCGATTGGACACGACGACGCCCCACGCGGGCGTTGCGATTTGTAAGCGAACATCACGAAGGTGTTACACGCTCCGAACACGTGACAGCGGCGGGGGAAGATGGCCGCCGCGCGCTCACCTCGTAGAGGAACACCGCCTATACTGGTTTAAGGACGTTCCAGCGGCACGAACCCCGCCGGTGGCCGTTTCGCCGCCGGGAGTCAAGTCGGCAAGCGGCGGGTCAGCGCCTTCGCGCACCATGCGCGTGCGGGCGACCCGGCAAAAGAAGTCCGCGCGGCTCATACCGCGCTCAACGAATAGCGACAGATTTAACAGGCGTGTAATGCACGGCGCCTGGTCTGAACCGCCCGGCGCGATCGGCTGACTGACGGCCCATCAATGCCTTTGCGCCCGTAGTTCCCCGACGCGGGCGCTTTCTGGAGGCGTTACGCGGCAATGCCCATTCGGGCTGACTGCGCGTCGCGCCTCTATTTTTTGGCAAACGATTGCCGGACCCGGCGTTCAGGCGGTGGTCGAGCCGTGCTGTAAATCGGCGACACGCGGCTCGCCATGCACGTAGTCGATCGCCTCGAGCGCGGCGCTGATCGGCGGCACCGAATGGCCGTCGCCGATCGAGATCGAACGGAACGGCGACTCGATCCCGCAGTGCGCGGGCGACGTCGACACGAAAATCATCACCGTGCGCTTCTGCAGCGCGTGCGCAAGATGGACGAAGCCGGTGTCGGTGCCGACCACCAGCGCGCACGCGTCGATCATCTGGGCGATGCCGGTCACGCTCATTTTCGGCAAGACGGCCGAGCCCGGCACCTGCGAGGCGATTTGCTCCGCCTCGGCGCGCTCGCCTTCGGAACCCCAAGGCAGCACCACGTGGAAGCCGCGCTGCGTCAATTCACGCCCGACCGCCGCCCAATGGGTCGACGGCCACTTCTTGTCGTCCTTGGAGGTGGCATGAAAGAGCGCCGCGACCGGCGCGCTAATGGACTCGAACGGCGGCCGGGCAGGCTCGGGCAAGCGCAGGTTGTAAATAGGCGGGCCTTCGACCTCGTAGCCGAGCGCTTCACCCGTGCTGATGCGCATGCCGTGCCACGCATTGCATTTCGGACGCGGACCGAAGCGCCCGGTGTAAGCGAACGCCGCGCCGCGCTCGCCGAGGTCTTGCGACTGATAGCCGATCCGCCGCGACGAACGCGCCAGAAAGGCGATGATCGCGCTCTTGTATACGCCGTGAATGTCGATGATGAAATCGTAACGATAGGCGCGCAGTTCCGCGATCGACGCCGCGATCGCCCGGAAATCGCCCCACCGGCGCGCTTTCTTGAAGCGGCGCAACGGCGCGCAAAGCACGCGGTCGACACTCTGGCTCCATTGCACCACTTCGGCGAATGCTTCGTCGGCTGCCCAGTCAACCTGAACGCCGGGATATGCGCGTTTGATGTCGGCCACGACCGGCAACGCCTGCACGATATCGCCGAGTGAGGTGACCTTGACGATAAGGACTCGCTTCATTAATGACCTGTTGGTTGTTCGAACGTCGAGGCATTTTAGCCGACGATTGAAATGTTCCTTGCCGAACGCCGCAGCGCGCCGGGCCTGGCATCACTACGGCGTATTACACGCGATGCCTTACAACCAGCCCTTTTACTCCATTTCTAAACGCTTTCACACCGTTTCGCCGATTCAGCGAGCGATATAATTTTCCCTTTTGCGCCAGCACACCGCCATGTCCAGGGCATTGCCTCCGCTTTCTTCCGCCATCGTCCGTCGCGCAAGACGTTTGTGGCGGCAATACGGCGTGTTCTGGCTGGGCGCGATCGCGGTCGGCCTCATTGCGGTGCTGTACGCGAGGCTGATCGATTGGGGCTACGGCGAATTTCGCGCGATGCAGCAACGGCACGTGTGGGCGCCGTTGCTCGTCACGCCGGCGGTCGCGGCGCTCGCCGTCTGGCTCACGCGCAAGTTCTTTCGCGGCGCCGAAGGCAGCGGCATTCCGCAAGTGATCGCCACGCTGCATGCGAAACCCGGCGAATACGGCGCGCGGCTGCTGTCGTTCAGGATTCTGTTCGGCAAGATCGCCGTGTCGTTTCTGGCGATTCTGGGCGGCTTCACGATCGGTCGCGAAGGGCCCACCGTGCAGGTGGGCGCGGCGCTGATGTTCAATCTGCGGCGGCTCTATCCGCGCTCGAACGCGCTGATCGAGCGGCAACTGGTACTGGCCGGCGCGGCGGCGGGCTTGTCGGCGGCGTTCAATACGCCGTTGGCGGGCATCGTGTTCGCCATCGAGGAATTGACGCGCAGCTTCGAGGCGCGCGCGAGCGGCGTGTTGATCACCGCGATCATCATCGCCGGCGTGATCGCGCTCGGGCTGAACGGCAACTACACGTATTTCGGCACCATCCAGATCGGCGCGCACTTCCCCGATCTGCTCGCGCTCGCGGTGCTGCTCACGGCGATCGTCACCGGCATCGCGGGCGGCGTGTTCGGCTGGCTGCTGCTGAACACCGCGCGCTGGATTCCGGGGCCGCTGCGTCAATTGCATGGCGAGCGGCCGGTCGTGTTCGCGGCGCTGTGCGGCTTCGTGATCGCGGTGGTCGGCCTGATTTCGGGCGGCACGACTTTCGGCAGCGGCTATGCGGAAGCGCGCGGCTTGCTCGACGGACACGCGCAGTTGTCCGTGTTCTACCCGTTTCTGAAGATGATCTCGATGGTCGGCTCGTATCTGCCCGGCATTCCGGGCGGCATCTTCGCGCCTTCGCTATCGATCGGCGCGGGCTTCGGCAATCTGCTGCACATGGTGTTCGGCTCGATGCAATTGCCGATGCTGATCGCGCTCGCGATGGTCGGCTATCTGGCCGCGGTCACGCAGTCGCCGATCACGTCGTTCGTGATTGTGATGGAGATGATCGACGGTCACGCGCTCGTGATCTCGCTGATGGCCACCGCGTTGATCGCGAGCCGCGTAGCGCGCTTTTTCGCGCCGCCGCTGTATGAGTCGCTGGCGGAGCGTTATAGGGCGCCGCTGCCGCAGCCGGCGCCCGCTCCTGTGCCGGAGGTGCCCGAGGTCGAGGTGCCCGGACCCGTCGCCGAGGAAATCGCCGGCGACGCGTCCGCTAACGACGACGCCGGCGCCCCGCGTCAATAGACGACTACCGCAGGCGCGCGCAGATAAACCGGCCGCGCCGGCACCACCACGCAACCGGCGAGCACGACAGCCAGTGCGGCGAGCAGCAGCAGATTCTTCTTCATCCATGATTCCTCGGTGACCAGGCAGGCGGACGCTGCGCTGCGCGGGCCGCATGCCGAACACGCCGCGCCCGCCGCTCATGCGTTCATGTCAGGCCCAGTGGCCCTGTACCCAGCGATAGTGCGGTCCGTGCGCAATCCAGTGGCCCGGCACCCAGTGATAGCCGACACGCTCGGCCTGCCAATGACCCGCGACCCACACATAGCGGCCGTGCTCCCAGCGCCAATGCCCGTGATCCCACACATAGCCGACGCGCGGCGCGGGCACCGCTTCATAACGCACCGGCGGCGGCGCCGACGGCGCGATCACGACGACTTCAGCGGCCGACGCCGATGCCACGGCGGACGCGCCGGCAGCGATCAGCACGGCATTGGCGAGCAGCAAGCGAAAGGTTTTGTTCATGTTTTCCCTCTGTGGAAAGACGCCGCACGCGGCGTTACCCGTTTAATGCGCGAGGGGACAAACACGCTGACCCTGGACGTGTTACGGCGCGGCCTGAAGTGCTACGGATTATTTCGACGCGCCGAGCGCGCGTGACGAGGCCCATGCACGCGCGCATGAACATGGACCACCGAGGGAAAAAGAACGGCGAGGCGGGGAAACGCGAAAACGGCAAGCGCGGCGATAACCACGCGGCGAAGGCGGCGGACCCGGCGCAGCCGCAGCGCAGGCCCGCGCTTCGTCACGTCAAGTCACCACGACTCAACGAAGCGAAGCACGCGCCACCTTGAATAAAACCCCTCGCGAAACGAATCGCGACGGATCAGGCCTGCGGTATTTCGATCTTGACCTCGAGCACCTCGAGATCGTCCTGGCGCTCGAGGCTCACGCGAATATCGTCATGGGAAATCTTCACGTACTTCGAAATCACGGCCACCAGTTCGCGTTGCAACGCAGGCAGGTAATCGGCGGGTGCATGGCCGCCGGCGCGCTCGTGCGCGATGATCAACTGCAGGCGTTCCTTCGCTACCGACGCGGATTTCTTCTTCTCGCCCAGCAAAAACGAAAGAATCGACATTACGTGCGCTCCCCTTACTTGGTGCCGAAGAGGCGCTGCAGCAGCCCGGGCTTCTGGTAATCGGTAAAGCGAAGCGACTTCTGCTCGCCGAGGAAACGCGACACGACGTCTTTATAGGCTTCGGCCACATCGGTGCCGTCGAGGTGCACCGCCGGCAGACCCTGGTTCGACGCGTGCAGCACCGCTTCCGACTCGGGAATCACGCCGATCAGATCGATACGCAGAATTTCCTGGATGTCGGTCAGCGAGAGCATTTCGCCTTCGCTCACGCGCTTTGGGTTGTAGCGGGTAATCAGCAGGTGTTCCTTGATCGGCTCCTTGCTTTCGATCGCGCGCTTGGTCTTGGAGGACAGAATGCCGAGAATGCGGTCCGAGTCGCGCACCGACGAGACTTCGGGATTGGTCACGATCAGCGCTTCGTCGGCGAAATGCATTGCGAGCAGCGCGCCCGATTCGATACCGGCCGGCGAATCGCAAACAATGTATTCGAAGTCCATCGCGATCAGATCGTTGATGACCTTCTCGACGCCTTCCATGGTCAGCGCGTCTTTGTCACGCGTTTGCGAGGCCGGCAGGATGAACAGGTTCTCGCACTTCTTGTCCTTGATCAGCGCCTGGTTCAGGTTGGCTTCGCCCTGGATCACGTTGATCAGGTCGTACACCACACGGCGCTCGCAGCCCATGATGAGGTCGAGGTTGCGCAGGCCGACGTCGAAGTCGATCACGGCGGTTTTGCTGCCGCGCAGTGCGAGGGCAGATGCAAAACTCGCGCTCGTGGTCGTCTTGCCCACGCCACCCTTGCCCGAAGTCACCACAATGATTTTTGCCATTACCCTTACCTTGTGTTCGTCAAATTCGTCAATTATGTGCGGCCATATTTGCCGTGAAGCGCCGCGTGCCGAAACCGTTCGGGACAGCCGCGCGCTTCACGCCGCTCAAGTGAGCCGCAGTGGTTCGATCATCAGTTTTTCGTCTTCGAGCCAGATCTGCACCGGCTTGCCGAGCACGTCGGCCGGCAGCGGGTTCTCGGTCGTTCGA
This sequence comes from Paraburkholderia terricola, assembly GCF_003330825.1. Lineage (NCBI taxonomy): Bacteria > Pseudomonadati > Pseudomonadota > Betaproteobacteria > Burkholderiales > Burkholderiaceae > Paraburkholderia > Paraburkholderia terricola. The sequence continues at coordinate 905,121 of NZ_CP024941.1, read as the reverse complement.
TAGATGCCCGCGATCGAGATCAGTTCCGGTTCGAGACACGTGCAGAAAATGCGCGCGTCGTGGTTGCCCTGCACGCCGGCCAAGGCCCGGCCGCGCAACGGCGCGTAAATATGGATGTTGCCTTCCGCGATCACTTCCGCGCCGTAGCTCACCAACCCGAGCACGACGAGATCGCCCTTTGCATAGATGCGCTGGCCCGAGCGCAGCGGCTTGTCGACCACCATCGTTTGCGACGAGGTGGCGAGACGTACCGGTTCCGCGGCGGGCGCCGGGTCGGCTGCGGCTGCGGCTGCCGAGAACAGATCGTCCGCCGGCGTGGCGTTCGTGACGGCGGCATCCGGTGCCGCCGCGGATGCGTTGGCGCTTTCCTCGTCCGCGGACCTGGCGGCGGGGCCGCGGCGGTCGCGCGCTTCGAGCAGCGGCAATGCCGATTCGGCCGCCCACGCCTGCTGCGCGCTGGCGACCACGCCGACCGGGCGCATGCGCACGCTGTCGAGCAGTTGGGCGATGTCGGCGAGCGGCACGCGTTCGTTCTCCGCGAGACGGCGCACGTCGATCGCGACGACATCGTTGGCAAAAAATTCGGGGGTCGCCTCGAAGCGCCGGGTCAATTCGGCACGCATGGCGTCGAGGTCGGTTGTCTTGACCACAAACAGGAGCGTGTCGACAGAGCCGCTGCGGAGTTCGAAAAAGGGCGATTTCTTGGGCGACATAGCGTTCGGCAAAAAATTTTGCGTATTTTACAGGCGTCCGCGCGTGCGGCCAGCTTTTTTGCCGGGAGAGCGACTGCCGCGAACACGCCGTTACCATGAGGACGGCCACGCGGTAGCCAAAGAGGCTGCGCTCGCACCGTCGAGCCGGCCGAAAACGCCGGACAGACGCAGTTGGGCACACGCGGAGGGGAATCGAGCGGCAGCTTGTTGCGCCGCTCGCGAGATCACTGCTGGGATGCCTGTGAGGTGGTGGGCACGTGCCGCACCAGCAGACTTTCGGCTTGCTCGGGCGCGCGCGCGACGCGCCGGTGTTCGCCGGTGGGACCGAAGCCGAGCGCTTCGTAGAAGCGCATTGCATTGCGATTGGCGTCGGCGACCCACGCGTGGATTTCGGTGGCGCCCTGGTTGGCGAGCCAGGCGCTGGCCGTGTCGACCAGCAACTCGCCGCCCCGCAGATGACGCACGGCCGGCGCCACCCACAACTCGCAGACGAACGCGCGACGCGGCGTGGTGTCGTCGAAATGCGCTTCGATCAAGCCGGCGGGATGGCCTTCGGTGTAAAGAATGAAGGTGGTGATGCGCAATGAAACCGCGTGTTCCGCGGCGGTGGCGTCGAAACTCGCGGCGTCGGCCGACAACGCGTCTTCTAGCGTCGCGCCGAAGGCATAGGGCGCCTCGCGCAGCGATGCGGTACGGAGTTCGCGAAAAACGGCGCCTTGATCAGCGGCGATACGGCGAACGGTCAGTGACGGACTCATGCAGACGAAAACCCCTTAAAACCTTAAGGCGTAGCTTTAACCGAACCGGCGCGCGAGTCAAATCATTATTTACTGGCGCACAGATACGGCGCGACGCAAGGGCACGCGGCAAAGCACGCGTTGCGCGCAAACCGAGCAGCATTTCACGCGCCCGGCATAACTGCGTCATGCGATGCAGTGCACAAGCGCGGCTCAAGGCGCCGCGTAGCTGCCGGTGCCGTCCGGCCAGGGCGTCAGCAGCTCGTAGCCTTCGTCGGTCACGGCGATCATGTGCTCCCACTGCGCGGACAACGAGCGGTCCTTGGTGACCACTGTCCAGCCGTCGCGCAACACCGTCGTGCCGGCGCGGCCCGCGTTGATCATCGGTTCGATCGTGAAGACCATGCCGGGCTTCAGACGCACGCCCTGCCCCGGCTGACCGTAGTGCAGCACTTGCGGGTCTTCGTGGTAGACCTTGCCGATGCCGTGGCCGCAATAGTCGCGCACGATCGAAAAGCCGTCGCGTTGCGCGACCTGCTGAATCGCATGACCGACGTCGCCGAGCGTTGCGCCCGGCCTGACTTCGCGGATGCCCGCGAGCATCGCTTCATAGGTCGTGTCGATCAACTGGCGCGCGACGGTGCTCGGCTGGCCGACGCAATACATGCGGCTGGTGTCGCCGAAATAGCCGTCCTTGATGATCGCGACGTCGATGTTGATGATGTCGCCGTCCTTGAGGATTTCGCTGCGATTCGGAATGCCGTGGCAGACCACCTGGTTGACGGAAGTGCAGACCGTCTTCGGAAAACCCAGATAGCCGACGTTGGCCGGAACCGATTTCTGCGTGTTGACGATGTAGTCGTTGCACAGCGCGTCGAGCTCGTCGGTGGAGACACCGGCCTTGACGTGTTCGCCGATCATCGCCAGTACGTCGGCCGCGAGGCGGCCGGAAATGCGCAGCTTCGCGATGTCATCGGGAGTCTTGTAGGAAATGGCCATGAGTTCGGTCGATGGGAGTCGGTGTTTGATGGGCGCGGCGCAGCCTTTCGATCGCGCAATTGTACAGAGGATCGTTGGCGGGGCCTGGCGAGCCGGGTCGAGTTTGGCGGTTCGGCGCGTTTTCAGCGGTGTTGATCGACGATCTGGATAGCGGACTGACCGCGATCATTGCCGGAGCGGAATTCATGCGGCACGGACACTGGCGCTGCGACGGTATGGATACCTTGCCGCCATTGCCACTGACTAGCAGAAAGCTATCACTAGCATTGGCGATAACGCGCTGTGAGGCATCGGATTTTTGATCCCATTGGACGGCGTCGTTCCAGTTTCGACGAAGCCATCACGGCTAGCTCGCTCTAGCTGGAACAACATTCTTCAGCGAGCGTTTTTCACAAACTGCGTGGCGTTACCACTTGCAACTGCCACCAACCATTACGCTCGTATTGGCCAAGAATGCGGTCTTTTGATTTTTCTTGTTGTTGGTGTAGACCATGGAGGACACGAGAAGCACCTTGCCATTTCGTCGGCATTCAACCAACCGCATCTCGTTGCGCGCACTGTTCGATTCGCTCGACGCCTTGCAGATGAATCCACCCCGAGTGCAGGTGCGAACACGACTATGGGCGGACTATCACTGCCCCGCCTTGGTCTTCAGATCATGCGTTTGATAGATGGCGTTTGATAGATGAAATGTGAGCCAAAAAACAAGAACCCCGCGAGTCTTTCGACTTCGCGGGGTTCTTGATGAATTCTGGCGGAAAGGGTGAGATTCGAACTCACGGTACCCCTAAAGGTACACCGGATTTCGAGTCCGGCGCATTCGACCACTCTGCCACCTTTCCGGGTCTTCCAACTCGACAACAACGGGGCTGTTTCGTCAGATCCAAGCGGGTCGTCGCTTGGGAGAAAAAGATTATAAAACAGCCCAATCCGATTTCCAAGCCCCTCGCTTAAAAAATTTCAACGAGGCCAAGCAACCCAACGCGACCACAGCCACGCGCCAGCCAGTGGATCAATCAGCCCGCCGTCGCTTCCAGCCGTTCGAGACCACCGAGGTAAGGCCGCAGCGCCGCCGGCACCGTCACCGAGCCATCGGCGTTCTGGAAGTTCTCCAGCACCGCGACGAGCGTGCGGCCCACGGCAAGACCCGATCCGTTCAGCGTATGAACCAGCTCCGGCTTGCCCTGCGCATTGCGATAGCGCGCCTGCATCCGGCGCGCCTGGAACGACTCGGTATTCGAGCAACTGGAAATCTCGCGATACGTGTTTTGCGCCGGCACCCAGACCTCGAGGTCATAGGTCTTGGCCGCCGAGAAACCCATGTCGCCCGTACACAGCGTAATCACGCGGTATGGCAGTTCGAGCTTCTGCAGGATCGCCTCGGCATGACCGACCATCTGCTCCAGCGCGTCATACGACGCTTCCGGCGCGACGATCTGCACCATCTCGACCTTGTCGAACTGATGCTGACGGATCAGCCCGCGCGTGTCGCGGCCATACGAGCCCGCTTCCGAGCGGAAGCACGGCGAATGCGCGGTGAGCTTGATCGGCAGCGCGTCCGTTTCGACGATGCTGTCGCGCACGGTGTTGGTCAGCGAGATTTCCGACGTCGAGATCAGGTACTGCGTGACCGTGTTCTCGTCGCCGCCCTTCTCGACGCGGAACATGTCGTCGGCGAATTTCGGCAGTTGGCCGGTGCCGTACAGAATCTCGGGATTCACGATGTACGGCGTGTAAATCTCGGTGTAGCCGTGCTGCTGCGTATGCGTGTCGATCATGAACTGCGCGAGCGCGCGATGCAGCCGCGCGATCTGTCCGCGCAACAACGTGAAACGCGCACCGGAGAGCTTGGCGCCGGTCTCGAAGTCGAGCCCGAGCGGCGCGCCCACGTCGACGTGATCCTTCACGTCAAAATCGAACTGGCGCGGCGTGCCCCAGCGGCGCACTTCCACATTCCCGGTTTCGTCGTCGCCCACAGGCACGCTTTCGTGCGGCAGGTTCGGCACGCCGAGCAGCAGATCGGACAAGCGCTTCTGGATATCGTCGAGTCTCGCCGCCGAGGCCTTCATCTCGTCGCCGATTCCGCTCACTTCGGCCATCACCGCCGAAGTGTCCTCGCCCCGCCCTTTCATCGCGCCGATCTGTTTCGACAGGCTGTTGCGGCGCGCCTGCATCTCTTCGGTACGGGTTTGGGTGTCGCGGCGTTCCGCTTCGAGCGCGGTGAACGCCGCCACGTCGAGGGTATAGCCGCGGTCGGCGAGGCGCCTGGCAACGCCGTCGAGGTCTTTGCGCAGCAACTGGATGTCGAGCATGGAATGGGGCGGGTGTTCGTTGTATGAAGCTGGGATTTTAGCGCACCGGCGCGGGCGGCCGGTGCGTTAGATGGTCGAGGCGGGCGGAATGCCGACATGGCATGCGCCGCGGCGACACGGCAGACGCCGCAACGAACCGGTCCGGCTCAACCCTTCTTCGGCTTGTTCTCGCTGCGCCACTGCGCGTCGAGTTCCGCGAGACGCGCCATCTTGTCGGCGATCTTGCCTTCGAGACCGCGCGGCGTCGGCTCGTACCAATGCGGGTCGCGCATGTTGTCCGGCAGATAAGTCTCGCCGGCCGCATACGCGTCGGGTTCGTCGTGCGCGTAGCGGTATTCGTGGCCGTAGCCGAGTTCCTTCATCAGCTTGGTCGGCGCGTTGCGCAGATGCACGGGCACGCCGCGCGACTGGTCCTTGCCGACGAAACGGCGCGCTTCGTTGTACGCGTTGTACCCGGCGTTCGACTTCGGCGCGACCGCCAGATAGATGATCGCCTGCGCCAGCGCCAGCTCGCCCTCGGGCGTGCCGAGGCGTTCGTAGGTTTCGGCGGCGTCGAGCGCGATGCGGGCCGCGCGCGGGTCGGCGAGACCGATGTCCTCCCACGCCATGCGCACGATGCGCCGCGCGAGATAGCGCGGGTCCGCGCCGCCGTCGAGCATGCGGCAGAACCAGTACAGCGCGCCGTCGGGACTGCTGCCCCGCACCGATTTATGCAGCGCGCTGATCTGGTCGTAGAACGCGTCGCCGCCCTTGTCGAAGCGGCGCAGATTCTCCGCGAGCGCGCTGCCGAGCAACGCGCCGTCGATTTCCGTGGTTTTCTGCTGCGAGGCCGCGCGCGCGACGATCTCCAGGTTGTTCAGCAGCTTGCGGCCGTCGCCGTCGGCGGAACCGATCAACGCGTCGCGTGCTTCGTCGGTGAACGTGAGGCCGCCGAGTTCCTGCTGCGCGCGATCGAGCAGTTCGCGCTGCTCGTCGTCGTTCAGGCTCTTCAGCACGTAGACCGCGGCGCGCGAGAGCAACGCGCTATTCACCTCGAACGACGGATTCTCGGTCGTCGCGCCGACGAACACGAACAGCCCCGACTCGACGTGCGGCAAGAACGCGTCCTGCTGGCTCTTGTTGAAGCGATGCACTTCGTCGACGAACACCAGCGTCTGGTGCCCGTTCGCGCGATGGATCTGCGCGGTCTCGACGGCTTCGCGAATATCCTTCACGCCCGACAGCACCGCGGAGAGCGCGATGAACTCGGCGTGAAACGCGTCGGCCATCAGGCGCGCGAGCGTGGTCTTGCCGACGCCGGGCGGACCCCAGAGGATCATCGAGTGCGCCTCGCCGGATTCGAACGCGACCCGCAGCGGCTTGTTCGGGCCGAGCAGGTGCTTCTGGCCGATCACTTCGTCGATATTGCGGGGCCGCAGGCGTTCGGCGAGCGGCACATTGCTACGGGTTTCTTCAAACATGACGTTTTGGGGATAATCTCGGCTTTTGCGGACGCGGTCCGTATGAAGGCGGCGTGCTGCCGGATGAACAAAGCCGGCACGCGAAGGCGCGGGCCACGTCCTGCATTATGACAGTGACCGAGGCCCGGCGATGAGCGGCCCGGCGTGGCGGAGCGATCCGCGCGGCGAAGCCGGAAACGCAACGCCGCGTGACGGCGCCAATCAGCGCGCAACGCAGCAGACGCATGCGCGGCCAACATTGCACGCGAATCGACAGCGACACGCAGCGTCGCCGACAACATCGACAGGAACACTACCCAGATGGCACAAGACCCACTCGCCGGCGACGCCGGTTCCACCTACGCACCGCTCACGCCGGTGCCCGACGCCCGCCGCGCGTTTCGCACCGGCGACGCGTTCGCGCTGTGGTTCTCGCTCGGCATCGGCCTGCTGGTCGCGCAAGCGGGCGCGCTGCTCGTGCCGGGCCTGTCGCTGCCGCATGCGTTGCTCGCGATCGTGATCGGCAGCGCGATCGGCGTCGTGCTGCTGGCCCTGGCCGGCGTGATCGGCACGGACACCGGGCTCGCGGCGATGTCGTCGCTGCGGCCCACGCTCGGCGTGCGCGGCGCGTCGGTGCCGGCGGTGCTGAACGCGGTGCAACTGGTCGGCTGGGGCTCGTTCGAAGTGATCGTGATGCGCGATTCCGCCGACGCGCTCGCGAGGCAGTCGTTCGGCCTCTCGATGCCGCTGATCTGGACGGTGATCTTCGGCTTGCTCGCCACGCTGCTCGCGATCAGCGGCCCGCTCTCGTTCGTGCGGCGCTTTCTGCGCACCTGGGGCATCTGGCTGCTGCTGGCGGGCGCCGCGTGGCTCACGTGGAACCTGCTCGCCAAACACGATCTGGCCGCGCTGATGCGCCGCCCCGGCACCGGCGAGATGCCGTTCGGCGGCGCGATCGACCTCGTGGTGGCGATGCCGCTGTCGTGGCTGCCGCTGATCGCCGACTACACGCGCTTCGGCCGACGCCCTGGCGAAACCTTCCGCGGCACGCTGCTCGGCTACGGCATCGCGAACATCTGGTTCTACGCGCTCGGCGCGATCTACGGCCTCGCGGCGGGCGGCGGCGACACGCTGTTGACGAGCGCGCTGGCTCAAGCCGGCGGCGGCCTCGCGCTGCTGCTGATCCTGATCGACGAGGTCGACAACGCCTTCGCCGACATTCACTCCGCGGCGGTCTCGACCGGCACCTTCTGGACGCGCGGCAGCGTGCCGTTGCTGTCGGCGGCATTCGGTGCGCTCTGCACGCTGATCGCGTTGATGGTGCCGATGGCGAAGTATCAGAACTTCCTGCTGCTGATCGGCTCGGTGTTCGCGCCGCTGTTCGGCGTGGTGCTGGTGGATCACTTCATCGTGCGCAAGCGCCGCATCGAGGCCGCCGCACTCGCCGACGTGCGCGGCCGTTATGGCTTCTCCGGCGGCTGGCATCTGAGCGCGTTCATCGCGTGGGCGATCGGCATCGCCGCGTATCAGGCGATCAATCAATGGCTGCCGAATCTCGGCGCGACGCTGCCCGCGCTGGTGATCGGCGCGGTGTGTTATCTGGTGTTCGTGTCGACGCGCAAGACTGCATACGCGTGAGTTTCAACATCCGCGCGATGGATGGAAATGGCCCGCATTCGCGGGCCATTACGCCAATACAACTCAGGAGCGCATCAGCCTAACGCGTGGCCGCCCGATATTCGACGCCCGGCAACACGCACAGCAATTCGAACGCGAGATTCGCACCGAGCAACGCGGTCGTGCCGAACGGATCATACGGCGGCGCGACTTCAACCAGATCGCAGCCGACGATGTTCAGTCCGTGCGAGCCGCGAATGATTTCCAGCGCTTGCGGCACCGTCAAACCGGCGATTTCCGGCGTACCCGTACCCGGCGCAAACGCCGGATCGATCCCGTCGATGTCGAACGTGATGTACACCGGCGCGTCGCCCATCCTTTCGCGCACGCGCGCCATCAGCGGCGCGAGCGACTGGTTCCAGCACGCCTCGGCCTGCACGACCTCGAAGCCCTGATCGCGGCACCAATCGAAATCGTCGGCCGCGTAACCCGTACCGCGCAAACCGATCTGCACGACGCGCTCGCAATCGAGCAAGCCCTCTTCCACCGCGCGGCGAAACGGCGTGCCGTGCGCGATCTTCTCGCCCATCATCGTGTCGTTGACGTCGGCGTGCGCGTCGACGTGAATCAGCCCGACCTTGCCGTGCTTGCGATGAATCGCGCGCAGGATCGGCAGCGCGATGGTGTGGTCGCCGCCCAGCGTGATCGGCTTGCAATCGTGCTGGAGGATCTCGTCGTAGGCGGTTTCAATGCGCGCGATCGAATCGTGCAGGTTGTACGGGTTGATCGCGACGTCGCCGAGATCGGCCACCCGCAGCGAATCGAACGGCGCGGCGCGCGTGGCCATGTTGTACGGGCGCAGCAGCACCGATTCGCTGCGGATCTGGCGCGGCCCGAAGCGCGCGCCGGTGCGGTTCGACGTGCCGAGATCGAACGGCACGCCGACGAAGCAGGCGTCGAAACCCGCGGCCGAGCCGACGTTCGGCAACCGCATCATCGTCGCAATGCCGCCGCAGCGGGGCATCGCGTTACCGGACAGCGGTTGCGGCCGTTCGCCGGCTTCGGGGGAAATGAAGGAAGAGGGTTTCATCGTGGCTCGGCAATGAAAAGGCGCACAGGCGGATGCGTGCGGACCGGCGCAAGGGTCAGCATTTTGCCGGATGAGCCTTGATTCTTGAGCAGTTTCCCGGAACGTCAAATGTGAACAGAATAAAGTTCACATCGATTCCGAGCGATGTATCCTCAAGCATGTTTTCTCAACTCACCGATCTTGATCTGCGGCTGATCCGCGTGTTTCTCGCCATCGTCGACGCCGGCGGCGTCTCGCCGGCGCAGGCCACGCTCAATATCGGCCAGTCGACCATCAGCACGCAGCTTGCGACGCTGGAAACGCGCCTCGGCTATCGCCTCTGCGCGCGCGGCCGCGGCGGCTTCAGCCTGACGGCGCGCGGCGAGCAGTTCGTCGACGCCGCTCGCGCCCTGCTGTCGGCCGTCGATACCTTCGGCATGCAGGTCCGCAACGTCGGCCGCAAACTGGTGGGCACGCTCGATATCGGCATGATCGGCCACACGCCGGTATCGGCGAGCGCGCGCATCAGCGACGCGATCGGCCGGTTCCGCGCGCGCGATCAGTCGGTGCGTTTTTCGATTCTGGTGCGCTCGCCGGGCGAGCTGGAAGAGTTGCTGCTCAATGGCCGGATTCAGATCGGCATCGGCTATTTCTGGCATCGCGTGCCGTCGCTCGACTACACCGAAGTGTTCGCGGAGGACCAGTTCGCCTATTGCGCGAAAGGGCATCCGCTGTTCGCTTCAGCCGGCGAAGTGTCGCCCGATGAAGCCGCAGCGCATGAATGGGCGTGGCGCAGTTATCCGCTGCCCGAAGCGGAGAACTCGACCACGCCGCCCAACGTGACCGCCGTCGCGGACAACATGGAAGCGGTCGCGATGCTCGTGCTGTCCGGGCATCATCTCGGCTATTTGCCGGGGCATTTCGCGGCGCCGTTCGTCGAGCAAGGACTGCTCGCCGCGTTGAACCCGGCGCGGATGCGCTACCGCGTCGTGTTCCATATGGTCACGCGGGCGCGGCAGCACCGAACGGAGATCGTCGAGGCGTTCATCGACGATATGAAGGCCGCACATGCGGCCAAACTTCCGAAAGCGAACGAGTAGCGCGTTCGCTTAACAGGCCGGTGAAATACCTCATGTAGCGGTCATCCGGGACGCAGGCGTAAACGTTGAACTGATGTCATCAATGAGAGCGAGATGGAACGGATGCGTGGGCCAGATGGTTTTACCGAGTCAATGTTCACGGTGTTGAAGCTGGACGATTTTGTGCCGAAGGACCATCCCTTGCGTCCGATTCGCATCTGGCTCAATGGCGCGCTTAAACGCATGGACGATGTGTTCGCGCGGATGTACGAGGCTGACGCGAAAGGAGGTCGGCCGAGCATCGCGCCGGAGAAGCTGGTGCGAGCTCTTTTGCTGCAGGTTCTGTATTCGATTCGTAGCGAGCGCATGCTGGTGGAACAGATTTCCTACAACATGCTGTTCCGCTGGTTCGTCGGCCTGCCGATGGACGGGACCGTGTGGGACCACTCGACGTTCAGCAAGAACCGCGACCGGTTGCTCGAACACGATGTGCTGGTGTTGCTGTTCAACGAGACAGTCGAGACCGCGCGCGAGCGCGGATATCTTTCTGGGGAGCACTTTAGCGTCGACGGCACGTTGATTCAGGCATGGGCCGGGCATAAGAGCTTCGTGCCGAAGGCAAGTCCAGACGAAGACGACACGCCTCCTGACGAACCGCCAGCGCCGAATGACAACTGGCACGGACAGAAACGCAGTAACGAGACGCACCAATCCACGACGGACGAGCAGGCACGCCTGTTTCGCAAGAGCAAAGGAACCGGAGCGATGCTCTGTTATATGGGCCACGTGCTGACAGACAACCGGCATGGCCTGGTGGTCAACGCGCAGGTGACGCTGGCGACGGGCACCGCCGAGCGCGACGCGGCCGAGCTGATGCTTGCCGATGCCGCAAGTGTTGCGCCGCTCGGCATCACAGTCGGCGCGGACAAGAACTACGACACCGCCGGTTTCGTGGCCAGTTGTCGAGCGAACCGTGTGACGCCGCATGTGGCACAAAACGATGGGCGTCCAGGAGGTTCAGCAATTGACGAGCGAACTACGCGCTGGCCGGGCTACGCGGTCAGCCAGCAAAAACGTAAACGCATTGAACAGGTGTTCGGATGGGGCAAGACAGTCGGGCGAATTCGACAAGCGATGTATCGGGGACTTGAACGCGTAGACCAGCTCTTCGTGCTGACGCAGGTCGGCTACAACCTGACGCGTATGCGCACACTTGCCGGTTGAGGGGCTGGAAGCAATGGATAACACCGATATGGTGAACCCCCGAGTAACGCCGAATGCCCGCAATCGTGTTCCGCGTTTCAAAAGTGCAAACCCAGCATCCGTCGTAATGCATCTGAGCGCATCAACGACGGATATTTCAACGGCCTGCTAACCGTTGATCACATCCGCGCCCTTCGGCACCGTGAACTTGAACGCATCGGCCGGCAACGGCGGGTTCTTCTGAATGTTCGAGAACGTCAGCAGCGTCACGTTGCCGAACACGTCGTGCAGTTCCATCGCTTCGAGATTGCCGTCCTTGAAGCCGATGCCCACGCGCTGAAACTGCGTGTCTTTCGCCTTCGGCGTCAATTCCAGCCAGTCGATGCCGGCTTTCACGCCCGCATCGTGCAGCGTGAAGTTCTTCTCCAGATCGTTGCTGCCGAACAGGATCGCCGCCGGGCTCGCGCCGAGCGCGCCGCCCAAGCTGCGCACCGTGACCTGATTCAGATCCTTGTCGTACACGTAGAGCTTGTCGCCGTCCGCTTGCAGCAGTTGCGCATAAGGCTTCTCGTATTGCCAGATGAATTTGCCCGGCCGCGCGAACGTGAAGGTGCCGCTCGACGTGCCGCGCTTGCCGCTACCCGCGGTGGACAGCACGCCGCTTGCGGCGCTGGCGCCTTGCGCCTTGCCTGGCGCCCGCACTTCCTGCTGCACGAACGTGCCTCGCGCCGAGTGGACTTGCGCGACGAATGCCTTCAGTTGCTCGGTGCCGCCAGCGAATGCCTGCGACGCGACCAGCATCGACGCGCCGATCGCCACGCTGCCGATGCGACGCGCGATGGTCCCCGCAAGCTGGCCGAAACGGCTGGATTCAGCACGCTGTCGAGCGTGCCGCTGCGTGAATAGCTGCATGTTGTGTTCTCCCTTGATTGAATTCGTTGAGCGGTCGCGGCGGCCGGCGAATAAACCAGCGGCTGCGGGACCGTGGCGGCTGTGCGTGCCGCGAGGTCGAGAGCGCTGCCCGCGACCTTGCCGTATCAGCTTAGTCGCCGAGGCTTAAACGGGGCTTATTGGGGCCATGCGATGCGATGCTGCGGTGGATGGGACGCACCGGTCATGCGCGCATGCGCAACTTGCGCCGCCATCCAGGCGGACCAGGCCACGCGCCCTACTCCGCTTCGCGCGCCGGCGCGAGAATCTCGCGATTGCCGTTCGACGACATCGCCGACACCACGCCCGAGTTCTCCATCTGCTCGAGCAAACGGGCCGCGCGGTTGTAGCCGATGCGCAAATGCCGCTGCACCAGCGAGATCGAAGCGCGGCGGTTCTTCAGCACCACGTCGACCGCCTGATCGTATAAGGGATCCGATTCGCCGTCGCCGGACCCGGCTCCGCCTGCACCCGCCGATCCTTCGTCGCCCTCGCCCGTCACGCCGCCTTCGAGAATGCCCTCGATGTAGTTCGGCTCCCCCTGTTCCTTGAGCTTGTCCACCACGCGGTGCACTTCCTCGTCGGATACGAACGCGCCGTGCACCCGCACCGGCAGGCCGCTGCCCGGCGGCAGATACAGCATGTCGCCCATGCCGAGCAGCGATTCCGCGCCCTGCTGGTCGAGAATCGTGCGCGAGTCGATTTTCGACGACACCTGGAACGCCATCCGCGTCGGCACATTGGCCTTGATCAGCCCGGTAATCACGTCGACCGACGGACGCTGCGTGGCCAGAATCAGATGGATGCCGGCCGCACGCGCCTTCTGCGCGATTCGCGCGATCAGTTCCTCGACCTTCTTGCCGACCACCATCATCAGGTCGGCCAGTTCGTCGATCACGACGACGATGTGCGGCAGGCGCGTGAGCGGTTCCGGCTCGTCCGGCGTGAGGCTGAACGGATTCGGCAGCTTTTCGTCGCGCTTGGCCGCTTCGTCGATCTTGTTGTTGTAGCCGGCGAGATTGCGCACGCCGAGCTTGCTCATCAGCTTGTAGCGGCGCTCCATTTCGGCGACCGCCCAGTTCAGCGCGTGACCGGCCTGGCGCATGTCGGTCACCACCGGACACAGCAGATGCGGAATGCCTTCGTAGACGCTCATTTCGAGCATCTTCGGGTCGATCAGGATCATGCGGACCTGGTCGGCGCTCGCCTTGTAGAGCAGCGAAAGGATCATTGCGTTGATACCCACCGACTTGCCCGAGCCGGTCGTACCGGCCACCAGCAAGTGCGGCATTTTCGCGAGGTCGGCGCACACCGGCTTGCCGCCGATGTCCTTGCCGAGGCCCATGGTGAGCGGCGAGGCGGCGTCCGCGTAGACCGCCGAGCCGAGAATCTCCGAGAGGCTCACGGTTTGCCGGCGCTGATTCGGCAACTCCAGCGCCATGTAATTCTTGCCTGGAATGGTTTCGACCACGCGGATCGACACGAGCGACAGCGACCGCGCAAGGTCCTTGGCCAGATTGACGATCTGGCTGCCCTTCACGCCGGTGGCCGGCTCGATTTCATAACGCGTGACGACCGGACCGGGATAGGCGGCCACCACGCTCACTTCGACGCCGAAGTCCTTGAGCTTTTTCTCGATCAGACGCGATGTGAATTCCAGCGTATCCGCCGAGATGCTTTCCTGCGCGACGGGCGCGGGATCGAGCAGCGAGATCGGCGGCAACGTGGAGTCGCCGGGCAGATCGGTGAAGAGCGGCACTTGCCGTTCTTTCTCGACGCGCTCGGATTTGGCCGGCGAAACGACCGGCGGCACGATCATGACCGGTTCGTGCTCCTCGATCCGCACACGGCCCTTCTCGACCTTGCCTTCGCGCTTGACGGCGGCCGCCTCGCCCAGCTTGCGGTCGCGGCCGGCCTCGCGGCGCAGCTTGGCGAACGTCACCGCGGAGATGATCGATTCGCCGACCTTCTCCGACACCGACAGCCACGAAAAACGGAAATACAGCGACAAGCCGATGCCGAGCACGATCAACAGCGCCAGGGTGCCGCCCGTGAAGCCGAGCGCATGCGACACGCCGCGCGCGACCGCCTCGCCGATCACGCCGCCCGGCGCGCGCGGCAACTGCACTTTCAGCGACCACATGCGCAGCGCCTCGATGCCGTCGCAGGCCAGCAGCACGAGCATGAACGCGAACGCGTCCGCGAGCCAGCTGGCGTCGCGCGGCGCGTCTTCGTCAAGATCCTCGTGACGGGTGATGCGCTTGTAGTTGGCGGAGATATGACGGCCGAGCAGCACGATCCACCAGTAGGCGGACAGGCCGAACAGCAGCAGCAGGATGTCGGACGTCCACGCACCGACGCGGCCCGCCCAGTTGGCGATGTGGTCGACTTGCGCGGCGTGCGTCCAGCTCGGGTCGCGCCTGCTGTAACTGACGAGCGCCATCAGCAGGAACACGCCGAGCGCCACCTGCAGGATCCAGCGGATTTCGGTGAAAAGGCGCGACATGCGGTGCGGCAATGCCTGCGCGCTCGCGGAATAGGGAGCTTTTGCCATTGATCCTGTTGCGTGTGTGGCCCGAGTGTTGCCGCGTTCCGGCGTGGCGCCCGGCTTGGTGCCTGGCTGATTGCCCGGCTCATTTCCCCGCCTGAGTCGCGGCCGAAGCCTCGCCCGGCGCGGCTTCGGGCCCGATCCCGGCGACCGGGAAGTTCGATCCGGCCTATTGTAAACGCAGTGTCGGACGCGAGGCTGTAAATGACGGTAACTTGGCCGATTGGCCACGCAAAAGCGCGCCGCACCCGCAGGCGACGCTATCGCCGCGATCAGAAAGCTTCATGAAGCAGGCCGGCGCCCCGCCCTTTATAATGCCGCACTGACACCCATCTACAGTTTCAGCCCAAGTCGCGCGGCCTCGCATGGGCGAGCCGGGCGCCGTATAAGGATTTCGATCATGCCCGCTACTTCCACGAAACACGCCAAGGTTCTGATTCTCGGTTCCGGCCCCGCCGGCTATACGGCGGCGGTCTACGCGGCGCGCGCCAATCTCGCGCCGGTGCTCGTCACGGGTCTCGCCCAAGGCGGCCAGCTGATGACCACGACCGACGTCGAAAACTGGCCTGCCGACGCCAACGGCGTGCAAGGCCCGGAACTGATGACGCGCTTTCTGGAGCATGCCGAGCGCTTCAACACCGAAATCATTTTCGACCACATCCACACGGCAAAACTGGATGAAAAACCGATCCGCCTGATCGGCGATTCGGGCGAATACACGTGCGACTCGCTGATCATCTCGACCGGCGCATCGGCGCAATACCTCGGCCTGCCGTCCGAGGAGGCATTCATGGGCAAGGGCGTGTCGGCCTGCGCCACCTGCGACGGCTTCTTCTACAAGCAACAACACGTGGCCGTGGTCGGCGGCGGCAATACCGCGGTCGAGGAAGCGCTGTACCTGTCGGGCATCGCGAAGAAGGTGACCGTGATCCATCGCCGCGACAAGTTCCGCGCCGAGCCGATCCTGATCGACCGGCTGCTCGCGAAGGAAAAGGAAGGCGTCGTCGAGATCAAGTGGAACCATACGCTCGATGAAGTCACCGGCGATCAATCGGGCGTGACCGGCGTGCGCATCAAGCACACGCAAAGCGGCGAAACCACCAATATTGCTTTGCAGGGTCTGTTCGTCGCGATCGGCCACAAGCCGAACACGGATATCTTCGAAGGCCAGTTGGAGATGAAGAACGGCTACATCATCACCAAGGGCGGCCTGAACGGTTTTGCCACCGCCACCAGCGTGCCGGGCGTGTTCGCGGCGGGCGACGTGCAGGACCACGTGTACCGTCAGGCGATCACCAGCGCGGGCACGGGCTGTATGGCCGCGCTCGATGCGCAACGCTATCTGGAGAGCATCGAGGAAATCGGCGAGCACGTGATGAGCGCGGAAGCCGAGCGTTGATCCAGGATGGCAAGCCGTACCGCCGTCAACAACGCTGCTTCGTATTAGGCGCAACGGTAAAATAGCGGCTGGGCGTGAGCCCGGCCGCCTGCATGAGCGAAGGCCGCGGCTGAGAAGCCGGCGGCCTTTTTTGCGCCCCGCGATCGACCTACTTTTCTGCGTGTATTAGCCGATATGCCGAAGAATCAGCCTCACCCTAACGAGCCGAAACGCGTGCGAGCCGTCGCCAGGCCCGCGCCGGAACCGGCCGCGGCCGTGGACAAACCGAAGCCTGAACCGGCGGCGGGTCTCGCCGGCCTCGGCGCGCTGCGCGATGCGTTAAAGGTCGATGCGCAACGACGCGAGCGCGAACGGGCGGCGGCGGCAGCCGCGCAGCGCGAGGCGTCGGCGGACGCCGATCTGTTTCGCCGCGAGATCGGCGCGGTCGCGCCGCTCGCGGTCCCGCCGCGCGCCACTTTGCCGCGCAATCCTCCGCCGCCGCTGCCCGTGCAGACCAGGCTCGACGAAGAAGCCGTGCTGCACGAAGCGATCTCCGACGAGTTCGATCCCGAGATACTGCTCGAAACCGACGAGACGCTGTCCTATTGCCGTCCGGGCGTGAGTCAGGAAGTCGTGCGAAAACTGCGGCGCGGCGACTGGATCGTGCAGGCGCAAATCGATCTGCACGGCATGCGGCGCGAGGAAGCACGCGAGGCGCTGGCCGAGTTCATTCGCGAATCCGTGAAGCGCGGCTTGCGCTGTTTGCGTGTGATCCACGGCAAGGGTTTGGGGTCGATCGGCAAGGAGCCGGTGTTGAAGGGCAAGGTGCGCGCGTGGCTCGTGCAGAAGTCCGAGGTCATCGCGTTCTGTCAGGCGCGTCCGCACGACGGCGGCGCCGGCGCGGTGGTCGTGCTGCTGCAGCCGGGCGCGATGCCCGCTCAGACCAAGCCCTGACGGAGTCGCGGTGATCCATCCCAGGTTGACGCTGGCGCTGACCATCATGGAAGCGCTGGCTATTTTCGCGTATGCCATTTCCGGCTTCATCGAAGCACGAACCCGCCGGCTCGACGCGGTGGGCACGTTCCTCGTGGCGATCGCCACGGCCTTCGGCGGCGGCACGTTGCGCGACGTGCTGCTGGAGCGGCGGCCGTTCTATTGGGTCGAGCATCAAGGGTATCTGATCGCGATTTTCGTGATGTCGCTGTTTGCGCCGGCGATTCTTAAGATGACCTCGCGGCTGATCTCCGAACGGGTTCTGCTGGTGGCCGACGCGATCGGGCTGGGCTTGTTCAGTATCGCCGGCACCTCGATCGCGCACGACGCGCAGATGCCATGGTTCACCTCCGTGTTGATGGGCGTGTTGACCGGCGTTTTCGGCGGCGTGATCCGCGACGTGCTGTGCAATGAGGTGCCGCTGATCTTGCGCGACTCGCGGCCGTATGCGACCTGCGCCTTCGTGGGATGCTGGCTGTACGTGCTGCTGGATTATCTGAACGTCGACACGGTGTATAGCGTGCTGGGCGCCACTGCTTTCATTCTGCTGGCGAGGCTGGTGACGTTCAGGTTCGACGTTCGTTTGCCGCACTAGCCGCGAACGCAAACCGCGAACGCAAACAACGGCATCGGGTGAATTTTCACGGCTGTCGATTTCCGCCACCGCCGTTCGTCGTGAGGTAAACGGCCCTAGCGCCGTCGTTGCGCCACAGCGCGCTCAGCAACCGCCCCAGGTGATCACGATGCCCCTCAAGCTCTACGCCCATCCCTTCTCCTCTTACTGCCAGAAGGTCCTCACCGCGCTCTACGAAAACGGCACGCCGTTCGAACTGCGCCTACTTGCTCACGACGACCCGCAAGTCATGGCCGAATTCGCCGCGCTGTGGCCGATCAAGCGTTTTCCGCTGCTGGTCGACGGCAGCCGCACGGTGATTGAGGCCAGCATCATCATCGAGTATCTCGGCTTGTACCATCCCGGGCCGGTGCCGCTTCTGCCCGCCGATGCCCGGGCCGCGCTGGAAGTGCGCGGCATGGACCGCTTCTTCGACAACTACATCTCCACGCCGCAACAAAGAATCGTCTACGACAGCCTGCGGCCCGAGCCGGAGCGCGACCCGCGCGCCGTCGCCGAAGCACGCGCAATGCTCGACACCGCCTACGGCTGGCTCGACAACGTGATGGCGGAGCGCGAATGGGCCGCCGGCGACACCTTCAGCCTCGCCGATTGCGGCGCCGCACCGTTCCTGTTCTACGCCGACTGGACGCACCGCATCGGCCCGGCTTTCAGGCACGTGCTCGCCTACCGGAAGCGGCTGCTGGCGCGACCGTCGTTCGCCCGCGCGGTGGACGAGGCGCGCCCCTATCGGCCGCTTTTCCCGCTCGGCGCACCCGACCGGGATTGAGCGCGGCGCGGCGGCTATGCGACAACAATATTTCCAACCTATACACTTCACTCCGCAAGCCACTTCCGCCAATCACTCATAGGGCAAAAGATGGACCGTTTCGAAGCCATGGAGATATTCACGCGCGTGGTCGAGGCGAACAGCTTCACCAAGGTGTCGGAATCGCTCGACCTGCCGCGCGCCAAGGTCAGCCGCACCATCCAGGCGCTGGAGGAACACGTCGGCGTGCGTCTGTTGAACCGGTCGACGCGCCAGGTCAGCGTCACCGAGGACGGCGCGCTGTTCTACGAGCGCTGCGTGCGCATCCTCGCCGAAGTGACCGACGCCGAATCGTCGCTGTCGAACAAGCGCGAGCATCCGTCCGGCACGATCCGCGTGGATACCTCCGGCACGCTCGCCCGCGCGCTGCTGCTTCCCGCGCTCGATGATTTCTACCGCCAATACCCCGAAATCGACGTGCGGCTCGGTCTCGCGGACCGCAATATCGATCTGATCCAGGACGGCGTGGATTGCGTGATCCGCATGGGCACGCCGGAAGAATCGAGCCTCGTCGCGCGGCGCATCGGTCAGGCGCGGATCGTCACGTGCGCGTCGCCCGCGTATCTGGAGCAGTACGGCACGCCGACCACCCTCGAAGAGCTCGGCGAGCATCGCGCCGTCAATTACGTGTCGGCGCGCACCGGCAGGACCTTCCCGTTCGAATACGAAGTAAACGGCGAGCTCGTCAAGGTCGCGATGAAGAGCGTGCTCGCGGTGAACGACGGCAGCGTCTACATCGGCGCGGGTGCGCTCGGCCACGGCATCATCCAGCCGTCGCGCTACATGGTCGCGGATCTGATCGAACAAGGCGCGCTCAAGGAAATTCTCTCGGACTATGCGAGCCCCAGCACGCCGCTGTCGATTCTCTACGCGCATCGCCGAAATCTGAGTTCGCGGCTGCGTGCGTTCACCGAGTGGGTGACCGAACTCGTGCGCAACAATCCGGATCTGCGCATTCCCGACGCGTAGAACGCACCCACGCCAACAGCAAAAAGCCGTCGAATGGGACTTCGCGCTCAGGTTCTCGCCATCAGGCAATCCGCTCCTCATTGGACGGATCGAACAACACCGCCTTCGACGTATCGAACAGGAGCGTCGTGTTCGACAACGGCTGCGGGTTCGACGCCGGGTGCACGCGGCTCACGATGCGCTTGCCGTTGACCTGCGCGAACACGAGCGTGTCCGGGCCGGTCGGCTCGATCACGTCGACCTTCACTTCGATCTGTTGCAGTTTGCCATGGTCGCCATGCGCGCCGCGCGAGTCGGTGATGCGCTCCGGGCGCAAGCCGAGAATCACCTCGCGGCCGACGTGCGATTTCACCTTCGCCGAGTCGAACGGCAAATTCAACGCAGTGCGTGCGACGCCGGTATCCAGCTCCACGCCGACGCCCGAACCCTGTTCAACCAGCTTGCCCTGAATGAAGTTCATCGGCGGCGCGCCGATGAAACCGGCCACGAACAGATTCGACGGCGAGTCGTAGATTTCCTGCGGCGCGCCGAACTGCTGCACGATGCCGTCCTTCATCACCGCGATGCGGTCGCCGAGCGTCATCGCCTCGATCTGATCGTGCGTCACGTAGACGATCGTCGTACCGAGGCGTTGATGCAGCAGCTTGATTTCCGAACGCATTTCGATGCGCAGCTTCGCGTCGAGATTCGACAGCGGCTCGTCGAACAGGAACATCACCGGATCGCGCGCCAGCGCGCGACCCATCGCCACACGCTGACGCTGGCCGCCGGACAACTGGCCCGGCTTGCGATCGAGCAGGTGCGTGATCTGCAGCGTATTCGACACGCGATCGACGATCTGCGCCTGCTCCTGCTTCGGCACCTTGCGGATGTTCAGGCCGAACGAGATGTTCTCGCGCACCGTCATGGACGGATACAGCGCGTATGACTGGAACACCATCGCGATGTCGCGATCTTTCGGCGACAGGTTGTTCACCGTCTTGCCGTCGATCTGGATCTCGCCCTTGGTCACGGTTTCGAGGCCGGCGATCATGTTGAGCAGCGTCGACTTACCGCAGCCCGAGCCGCCGACGAGAATCAGGAACTGGCCGTCTTCGATGTCGATGTTGACACCCTTCAGAACCGGCACCCCGTTCGGGTAAGTCTTGTACACGTCACGGATGGAAAGGCTTGCCATGCTGTGATTCCTCTTGTCTCTGGTACTGCTTGAAAACGTCTTGTCGGGTGACGGCGGCGCTTCGTGCACACAGGCAGAAAGCCTCGCCGCGCTCGGATGGTCTAGCCTGGGTTCATTAGCCCTTCACTGCGCCCGCCGTCAGACCTCGCACGAAATAGCGTCCGGCGATGATGTAGACCAGCAAGGTCGGCAATGCGGCGATGATCGCGCCGGCCATGTCCACGTTGTATTCCTTCACGCCGGTCGAGGTGTTGACGAGGTTGTTCAGCGCCACCGTGATCGGCATCGAATCGACGCCGGAGAACACGATACCGAACAGGAAGTCATTCCAGATCTGCGTGAATTGCCAGATCAGGCACACCATGAAAATCGGCAGCGATACCGGCAGCAGGATCTTCGTGAAGATCGTGAAGAAGCCCGCGCCGTCGATACGCGCCGCCTTCACGAGTTCAGCCGGAATGCTCACGTAGAAGTTGCGGAAGAACATCGTGGTGAAGGCGATACCGTAGATCACGTGCACGACCACCAGACCGGTGGTCGTGTTCGACAGGCCGAGAAAGCCTTCGAAACGCGCCATCGGCAGCAGGATCGCCTGGAACGGAATGAAGCAGCCGACCAGCAGCATCGTGAAGATCGGATCGGCGCCGCGAAAACGCCAGTGCGTGAGCACATAACCGTTGAACGCGCCGACGATCGACGAGATCAGCACGGCGGGAATCACCATCCGCACCGAGTTCATGAAGAACGGCTGCATGCCGTCGCAACGCACACCCGTACAGGCGCCGCTCCATGCCTTGATCCACGGCTCGACGGTCCAGTGAGTGGGCGGCGTGAGCAGATTGCCGGTGCGAAGCTGATCGATGTCCTTGAACGACGTGGACAGCATCACGTAGAGCGGGAACAGGAAATACAGGGCGAACAGAATCAGGGCCGCATAAATGACGGCACGGCTGATCGTCATCTTAGGCTGCATTGCGGGTGCTCCTCGATTCCAGATACATGAGCGGCACGAGCACGGCCACGACGGTGGCGAGCATCATCATCGACGATGCCGCGCCGACGCCGAGTTGCCCGCGATTGAACGAAAACGTGTACATGAAAATGGCCGGCAGCGACGACGACGTGCCAGGACCACCCGCCGTCAACGCGACAACGAGGTCGAAGGTCTTGATCGTGATGTGGCAAAGAATCAGCAGCACGGAGAAGAACACCGGGCGCATGCTCGGAATCACGATCTTGCGATAGATGGTGGGGAGGTTCGCGCCGTCCATCTGCGCGGCCTTGAAGATTTCACCGTCGACGCCGCGCAAGCCCGCGAGAAACAGCGCCATCACGAAACCGGTGGATTGCCACACCGCCGCGATCACGACGCAGAAAATCGCCTTGTCGGGGTCGCCGAGCCAACTGAACGAAAAGCTCGTCCAGCCCCAGTCGTGAAACACTTTCTCGAGGCCGATGCTCGGCGTCATGATCCATTGCCACGCGGTGCCGGTAACGATGAACGAGAGCGCCATCGGATACAGGAACACGGCGCGCAGCGCGCCTTCGTTGCGGATCTGCTGGTCGAGCAGAATGGCGAGGAACAGACCGAGGCCGATGCAGATGCCGATGAACGGAATGCCGAACCAGCCGAGGTTGGCGGCGGAGGTCCAGAACACGTCGTTATCGAACAGTTCGCGATAACGGTCGAGGCCGACGAAATCATAGCGAGGCATCAGCCGCGAATTGGACAGCGACAGATAGCCGGTGATGGCAATGAAGCCATACACGAAGACCAGGCTGATCACGACGCTGGGTGCGAGCACCAGCTTCGGAATCCAGCGATCGGCAAGGGCCGCCATGGGCGACGCGCGGCGGGAGACGGTGGCCGTTTTCCCGTTTCCGCTGATAGAAGCAGTCACTACTCGACTCCTGCTGAAACTGTACCGCCGGGTGGCTCGCGCTTGCGATGCACGAGGCCGCGACGGCATAGGTGTGACTCGATGAAACCAGGGGTGAAAGCGCCTGCTGCCGGCCTGTTCAACGCATCTGGCACATGCGGCGCGATCAGCGTCCTGAAGGGCGCGCCCGGCGCCCGTTGCCGCAACGGCCGGGCGCGCCGCTTCACTCAAACCACGACGTGCGACTTACTTCGTCTTCGCTGCCTTCGCGAGCGCGGCAACCGCGCTCTTCGAATCCTGCTGCGAGTTCATGAACTTCGTGACCACGTCCGAGATCGCGCCGGCTGCTGCATCCGGTTGCGCCATGCCGTGCGCCAGCGAAGGCACATAGCCGCCCGACTTGATCGCCACCTGTTCATCCGCATACGACTTCTTCGCGCAGTCGTCGAACTTGGCCATCGACACGCCCAGACGCACCGGAATCGAACCCTTGTTCAGGCTGAACTGTTCCTGGAACTCCGGCGACATGATCGTCTTGGCGAGCGCCAGCTGACCCGGCGTGGCTGCCTTCTGGCCCTTCTGCTGGAAGAACACGAACGAATCGACGTTGAACGTGTACGACTTTTCCGTGCCCGGCACGGCGGCGCAGATGTAGTCCGAACCCGACTTCTTGCCGGCGTTGGCGAATTCGCCCTTCGCCCAGTCGCCCATGAACTGCATGCCGGCCTTGCCGTTGATGACCATGGCCGTGGCGAGGTTCCAGTCACGGCCCGTGCGGCCCGCGTCGAAGTAACCCTGGATCTTGCGGACCGTGTCGAACACGCCGACCATCTTGTCCGAGGTCAGCGTCTTTTCGTCGAGATCGACCAGCGCCTTCTTGTAGAAGTCGGCGCCTTGCGACAGCACGACGTCTTCCCACAGCGTCAGGTCTTGCCACGGCTGACCGCCCATCGCGACCGGCTGGATGCCCGCGGCCTTCATCTTGTCGGCCACCGCGAAGAACTCGGGCCACGTGGTCGGCGCCTTGCCGCCCGCCTTCTCCAGTGCCGCCTTGTTGATGTACAGCCAGTTCACGCGGTGCACCGAGAAAGGCGCCGCCACGTAGTGGCCTTCCGCATGCATGATCTTGTCGATTTCCGGCGGCAGGTTCTTCTTCCAGTCGCCTGCGACCGAGTCGATCGGCACCAGCACGCCTTGCTGTGCCCAGTCCTGAATCAGCGGACCCTTGATCTGCGCGGCGCTCGGCGCGTTGCCCGAGATCACCTGCGTCTTCAGCGCCGTCATGGCAGCCGCGCCCGCACCGCCCGCCACCGCAAAGTCCTTCCACGTGTAACCCTGCTTCGTCATGTCGTCCTTGAGGACGCCGACGGCTTTCGACTCGCCGCCCGAGGTCCACCAGTGCAACACTTCGACCGACTCGGCGGCCTGCACGGCCGAGACGCCACACATCAGACCCGCGGCGCACAAAGCGCCCATGATCGCGCGAAATTTCATTGCTTATCTCCTCCAGACACCTGAACAAAAAACGAATGGCCCCTGATGTCGCCAGGGTGCTGTGGTTGGTTCAAACAGGCAAAACACTGGGCGATCGAGCACGGTCGGGCGCATGCGTGACGCATGTGCCGGCGGACCGATGTTCGTCCGCTGGAAGCTCAAGAGATGAGTGGTTCGGGATGCAACTGACTGTCTCCTCTTTTGATTTTTGCCTGCCCGCTTCGCGCGGCAGACTCGAGGTGCCTCGCATGTCAACCTGGTGCGGCACCCTTGCCGGCTGCCTAGATATCCGGCTTTCCGAAAGGCCGCCGGCGCATGCTGGCAAGTGCCGACACGTAATGTCCGTTAACATGCAGGGGACGCCCGCCGATTGGGAAAAACGCATGTTTTTGCCTTGCAGCCACACGCTTTTTTCATCGAATTAGCGCTACCTCTTGATTTGGATTGTAGTTAAACTACAATTCAGTGTCAAAAAATATTTTATCGGACTACGGCCGCTCTTTCTGCTGACCGCGGCGGCCCCAGGACATCGACGGAGACTCATGCAAACCGACTCAAGCTTCACCTTCGTTCTCTTCGGCGGAACTGGCGATCTGTCGATGCGCAAGATCCTTCCGGCACTGTTTGAAGCGCACCGTGCGGGCGGCATGCTCGCCGCGAGCGGCAAGATCGTCGCGGTGGCGCGCCATGTGGCCGATCGTGGCGGCTACCTCGAATGGGTCGATACGCACGTCAAGCCATATGTGTCGAAGAACGGTCTGGATGAAACGGCATGGGCGAGCTTTCTCGAACGCATCGAGTTCGTGAAGCTCGATCTCGGCAATCCCGAAGACTTCGCGCTGCTGCGCGATGCCGTGAGCGACTTGCCCGGCATTCGCGTGTTCTATCTGGCAACGGGTCCGTCGCTGTTCGTGCCGATCTGCCGCGCATTGGCGTCGGTGGGGCTGAACGAGAACGCGCGCATCGTGCTCGAAAAGCCGCTCGGCTATGACCTCAAGTCGTCGAATGCGATCAATGATGCGGTCGGCGAAATCTTCGCCGAGGAACAGATCTACCGGATCGACCACTACCTCGGTAAAGAGCCGGTGCAGAACCTGCTGGCGCTGCGCTTCGGCAATGCGCTGTTCGAGCCGCTGTGGCGCCGCGAATGGGTGGAGAGCATTCAGATCACGATCGCCGAGGAACTCGGCGTCGAGGCGCGCGGCGACTTCTACGACAACACCGGCGCATTGCGCGACATGGTGCAGAACCATTTGCTGCAACTGCTTTCGATCGTCGCGATGGAACCGCCCCATTCGATGGATTCCGACTCGGTGCGCGACGAGAAGCTGCGCGTGCTGCGCGCATTGAAACCGATCGATCAGCGCGACATCAGCAAGGTCGCCGTGCGCGGGCAATATCATTCGGGCGTGATTCGCGGCGCCACGGTGCCCGCCTATGCAACCGAGCCCGGCGTGAAGCCGGAGAGCACGACGGAAACCTTCGTCGCGCTGAAGGTCGAGATCGAGAACTGGCGCTGGGCCGGCGTGCCGTTTTTCCTGCGCACGGGCAAGCGGCTCGCGGACCGCGTCGCTGAAATCGTGGTGAATTTCCGCCCGGTGCCGCATTCGGCGTTGGGCGCGTCCGCGTTGCGCGCCGGGGCGAACCGCCTCGTGATCCGCTTGCAGCCGAACGAAACCATTCGCCTCTACTGCCTCGCCAAGCAGCCGGGCGAAGGCATGAATCTCGCCAGCGTCCATCTCGACCTCGCGTTCGACCGGTTCTTCCGCGAAGGCCAGATGGAAGCGTATCAGCGCCTGTTGCTCGACGTGATCAACGGCCGCCTCGCGCTGTTCGTGCGGCGCGACGAGCAGGAAGCGGCCTGGCGCTGGGTCGAACCGATCCTGAACGAATGGGCGGCCTCGAACAAGCCGCCCAAGCCGTACGCATCGGGCACGTGGGGGCCGGCCGCGGCGAGCGCGATGCTGGCGCAGCACGGCACCTGCTGGCTCGAGGAAGAGAATTGAATCACGGCGGCGCGGCGCGCCGCCCGTAAGACCCACCGACGAACTGAACGGAATGGCGCCGGTATCACGAAGGCGCCTGCAAGTCATCCCAGCTTGCAGGCGTCGAACGGGAGCAGTACCGCACGTTCCGCGGATCTAACAAGAAAGCAGCACGGAGGAGAAGTGATCGAGCTTCACGCTTTCGACGACCAACGCGCCCAATCCGACGCGTTGGCGAAAGCGGTCGGCGACGCGTTACATGCGTCGCTCGCCGCATCGGCGGCCACGGCCGCCACCGGCACGCGCCCTGCCCTGCTTGCCGTATCCGGCGGCAGCAGTCCGCGGCCGTTTCTGCAGACGCTGTCCACGCAATCCTTCGACTGGGCGCGCATTGCCGTGACGCTGGTCGACGACCGCTGGGTGCCCGAGACGGACAGCGCGAGCAACGCGCAACTGGTACACGACACGCTCTTGCAAAACGCCGCGCGACACGCCGCGTTCTGGCCGCTCGCCGACACCGCTCAGGATCTGCACGCGCATGTTGCCGCGCTGAATGCCGACCCGCGCTTTAGCGTCGTGCCGGACGTCGCGATTCTCGGCATGGGCGAAGACGGCCATACCGCGTCGATCTTTGCCGACGCGCCCGAATGGGATCACGCGATCACCACCGCCGAGCGCTTCGTCGCCGTGCATCCCGGCAATGCGCCGCATGCGCGCGTGAGCTGGTCGCTGTCCGCGTTGAAAGAAGTGAAGCATCTGTTCCTGCTGATCGCCGGACCGCGCAAGATGGACGTGCTGAATGCCGCCGCCGCTTCGCTACAAAAAAATGCCATCTCGCAGTTGGCGAACGACAAGGGAGTGAGACTCGATGTCTACTGGTGTGCAAACTAAGGCTGTTCCGGGCGCGGGCCAGCACGCCGATGGACCGAGGCTGCTGGCCGACATCGGCGGCACCAATGCGCGCTTCGCGCTGGAAAACAGTCCGGGGGAGATCGGCTCGGTGCAGGTCTACCCTTGCGCCGACTATCCGGGCGTGGCCGAAGTCATCAAGAAGTACCTGAAGGACACGAGGATCGGCCGCGTGAATCATGCGGCCATCGCGATTGCCAACCCGGTCGACGGCGATCAGGTGAGCATGACGAATCACGACTGGAGCTTTTCGATCGAAGCCACGCGCCGCGCGCTCGGCTTCGACACGCTGCTGGTCGTGAATGACTTCACCGCGCTCGCCATGGCGCTGCCAGGACTCACCGACGCGCAACGCGTGCAGGTGGGCGGCGGCACGCGCCGTCCGAACAGCGTGATCGGCCTGCTCGGCCCGGGCACCGGCATGGGCGTATCCGGCCTGATTCCCGCCGACGACCGCTGGATCGCGCTCGGCAGCGAAGGCGGCCACGCCACCTTCGCGCCGGCGGACGAACGCGAGGACATCGTGTTGCAATACGCGCGCAAGAAGTGGTCGCACGTGTCGTTCGAACGCGTGGCCGCGGGTCCCGGCATCGAGGTCATCTACCGCGCGCTGGCGGGCCGCGACAAGAAACGCGTGGCGGCGAGCGTCGACACGGTCGAGATCGTCAAGCGCGCGCTGGAAGGCGAGCCGCTCGCGGCCGAATCCGTCGACGTGTTCTGCGGCATTCTCGGCACCTTCGCCGGCAATATCGCGGTGACGCTCGGCGCGCTGGGCGGCATCTACATTGGCGGCGGCGTGGTGCCGCGCCTGGGCGAGTTCTTCGCGCGCTCGTCGTTTCGCAAGCGGTTCGAGGCCAAGGGCCGCTTCGAGGCGTATTTGCAGAACGTGCCGACCTATGTGATCACCGCCGAATACCCGGCGTTTCTCGGCGTTTCGGCGATTCTCGCCGAGCAGTTGTCGAATCGCGCGGGCGGCAGTTCATCGGCTGTGTTCGAACGGATTCGCCAGATGCGCGACGCGTTGACGCCGGCCGAGCGCCGCGTGGCCGATCTCGCGCTGAATCATCCGCGCTCGATCATCAACGATCCGATCGTCGATATCGCGCGCAAGGCCGACGTGAGTCAGCCGACGGTGATCCGCTTTTGCCGTTCGCTCGGCTGCCAAGGTTTGTCGGATTTCAAGCTGAAGCTCGCGACGGGTTTGACCGGCACGATTCCGGTGAGTCATAGCCAGGTGCATCTGGGCGACACGGCGACGGACTTCGGCGCGAAGGTGCTCGACAACACCGTGTCGGCGATCTTGCAGTTGCGCGAGCATCTGAACTTCGAGCATGTCGAGCGGGCGATCGATCTGTTGAACGGCGCGCGGCGCATCGAGTTTTACGGGCTCGGCAATTCGAACATCGTCGCGCAGGATGCGCATTACAAGTTTTTCCGTTTCGGCATTCCGACGATTGCCTACGGCGATCTGTATATGCAGGCGGCGTCGGCTGCGCTGCTCGGCAAGGGTGATGTGATCGTTGCCGTGTCCAAGTCGGGACGCGCGCCCGAATTACTGCGCGTGCTGGATGTGGCGATGCAGGCGGGGGCCAAGGTGATTGCCATTACTTCGAGCAATACGCCGTTGGCCAAGCGGGCGACCGTCGCGCTGGAAACCGATCACATTGAAATTCGCGAGTCGCAGTTGTCGATGATTTCGCGGATTCTGCATCTGGTGATGATCGATATTCTTGCTGTGGGGGTGGCGATTCGGCGCGCCGTGCCTAGCGCGGATGTGGCGGAGACGGTTGCCAGGGCGCGGCAAGGTGCCGATGATGATGCGAGCGCCGTGCTGGATTGGTTGAGTCATGGGGCCGCTTCTTCGGCGCGGGATTGATGTGGTGTTTTTTGCCTGGTCGGCGGGTTGGGTTGTGGTTTTGTAGTTTTGGCTTTTACTTGATTTGTTAGTGGTCTATTAGCGTTGCCCCTGTGCGGGGCGGCACCTACTTTTCTTTGCCGGCCGCAAAGAAAAGTAGGCAAAAGAAAGCGGCTAACACCGCTAACTCTTAAGTGGGTCCCCTGGCTTGGAGGGGGCAGTGGTGCATCTGGAATCCGTGCCCTCGCACATTCGACGCTCGTGACCAGGCAGTCATTCTTCCGGCGGCGCTGCGCGCGCCGTCGCGGTGCTTCATCAAACCGCGCGGCGCTTTTGACGCTATGTGGTACTGCATCAAACCACGCGTAGCTTTAGGCGCTACTTCACTAAACCATGCGCCGCTTCTCGACTAAGCGGTGCTTCCATTCAACTCGTGCTTGCCCTCTGTCGCGCGCAACTGAACGGCGCGACTTTCGGCGCCACGCCGAGGCGAAGCCGACGGCTCCCAACTGCGTGCGAGCGATGCCCCTGGTTTGCAAGGCAGACCCTTCCGGCGAGCGCGCAGCGCGAGGCGGGAAGTATGACTGCCTTGTCACGAACGCGGAGTGTGCGAGAGCACGGATTCCAGATGCACCACGATCCCCTCCAAGCCAGGGGACCCACTTAAAAATTAGCGGTGTGAGCCGCTTTCTTTTGCCTACTTTTCTTTGCGGCCGGTGTACAGACCGGAGACATGGTTGACGAACGTGCGAGGACATCGTTGACACTTTATGGTCAGCGGTTTTCGCTCCTCAGGTCAAGGGTGAGGATGCGGTGATGGGCAAACCAGAATTCAAATACGCCGTCTTCGCCGTCCTTTGCGCGTGCTGCAACCGGCAGCCGGTAAAGTGCTTTCGAGACCTTCAGGCGCCGTCCTTCAAAGCGTAGCTCGCCATTTGCCTTGACCCGCAGCACCACGTCATCCGGGCCGTACTCCGGCTCGCGCAGGACCGATGGAAACGCCCGCGGGCTCGGCTGGTAACGGCTCATCGGAGTGTCCATGCCGATCGCCTCGTGCGGGCGCTCGCAGTTATAGATGGTGCGCCAGCGGTCCAGTTCGCGTTGCACGTGCTGCTGGGTGGCGAAGCTCCGTTCGTTCAGCACTTCGGCCTTCAGCGTGCGGTGAAACCGCTCGTCCTTGCCGTTGGTCTGCGGATGGTAAGGCCGGCTGTAGCTGATGCGGATCCCCAGCCGGATCAGCCAGACGGCCAGTTCGGTGAGCTGCCCCGGGCTGCCCGGTGAACCCCATGGCGAACCGTTATCGGTGTTGATGCGCAACGGCAGGCCGTAGTGGCCGAATGCCTCGCGCAGGCCCGCCTGCACCGTGGCCGTATCGGTTGGCCCACAGGCGCGCAGCAGGATGCTGAAGCGCGAATGGTCGTCGAGCACCGTCAGGGGGCTACAACGCCCCTGCTCGAGGGTATCGAAGTGTCCCTTGAAGTCCATCTGCCAGAGGACGTTGGGCTGCTCGTGCTCAAAGCGCTTCCAGGGTTCACTCATCGCTGAACCGGCCGGCAGGATCAGATTGTGCCGGTGCAGGATGGCTGTCACGGTGCTGGGCTGCGGCACCGCTTCAAAGCCCAGATCCCGCAGGCGCCGGCTGATCTTGCGGCCGCCCCAGCGCGGGTGTGCCTGACGCAGGCGCACCACCTCCTGCTCCATCTCAACCGTGGTCTTCGAGGGACTGCTGGCAGGGCGCCGCGACTGATCCGCCAGCGCGTCCTCGCCACGTCTGAGCCATTTGTAGCCGGTCTGCCGGCTGATGTTAAAGCGCTCGCACAGTTCGGTGACCGTGAGCGTGCGCTGACTGGCCAGATGAACAAATTCCTGTCTGAGGCTCATGGTGTCTCTTGCGTTCCAGGGCATGGTCGGGACCGGGCGTTTTCGTACCCGGAAGTGTCAACCATGTCCTCGCACACCTGTCAGCTATGTCTCCGGTCTGTACAGGCCGACAAAGAAAAGTAGGTGCCGCCCCGCACAGGGGCAACGCTAATAGACCACTAACAAATCAAGAAAAGGCCCAAACACAGCAAGCCCCCCGCCCGCAGTGCACCACCCACCTTAATCATTCCCCACCGTCTCCGACAACCGCTTAATCGTCGCGACTCTCGCGCCAATCACATCGATCCGGCCACGCTCATCGAGCAACGGCGTACTCGCATTGAGATACACGGTCCACGCCTTCTGCGCCCGCGTCAGCGTCGATCGCGAATGCACCGGCATCTTCGACTGCAAGCGACGGTAATAACGGTTCAGATCGAACATCGCATGTTCGCACCGCGCATCCGCGCCGCACGCACGCGGACGGCGCGGCGGATCGCCACCGGCGTTGATCCCCGCCACCGCGCCGCGCAGCGCGAGCGCCCGGTCACGCACCGGCTGCAACTGCATGTCGGCTTCGGCCAGCACATACCTCGTGCCGCGCGTCGTCGCGAACACCGCCGCGAGCAATTGCTTCTCGGCATCGCGTGACGCTTGCCAGCTTGCCTGGCTCTTTTCCCACTGCTTGCGCCGCGCCGGCGGCAAGCCTTGCTGAAGCTGCTGCCACGCGTTGTCCATCGCGGTTTTCCAGGCGATTCGAGCGGTGTCCATGCACTGCACCTGCCCCGCCGCCGACGACATGTCGCTGCGCGCGAGACAGGTACGCATCGACGCGTCGATCGGATCGGCCGCGGCGACTTCGGCGCGCGCCGCCGAGGACGCGGCGCCGAGCACGAGGCCGAGCGCGAACGCGACAACCAGCGCGCCGAACCCGCGCCGCCAGCCGTCGACGCTCCACAGGAACCTCATCGTCCGCATCGTCAGGCGCGCACGCAATCGACGAAGTACTCGATGCGCCCGTTGATCGTTTCGCCGACCAGCCCGTGGATGTCCGTGTGGAAACCGGGGAAGCGCTCGTTGAATTCACGCGCGAAACGCAGGTAATTGACGATCGTCCGGTTGAAGCGCTCGCCCGGAATCAGCAACGGAATGCCCGGCGGATACGGCGTCAGCAGAATCGACGTGACGCGGCCTTCGAGTTCGTCGATCGGTACCCGGTCGATCTCGCGGTGCGCGAGCTTGGCGAACGCGTCGGAGGGCTTCATCGCCGGTTCCATGCTCGACAGGTACATCTCGGTCGTCAGGCGCGCAATGTCGTTCGCACGGTAGACGCTGTGAATCTGCTGGCACAGATCGCGCAGGCCGACCCGCTCGTACATCGGATGATGCGCGACGAACTCGGGCAACACGCGCCACAGCGGCTGGTTGTTGTCGTAGTCGTCCTTGAACTGCTGCAACTCGGTCACCATCGAGTTCCAGCGGCCCTTGGTGATGCCGATCGTAAACATGATGAAGAACGAATACAGCCCGGTCTTCTCGACGATGATGCCGTGCTCGGCCAGGTACTTCGTGACGATCGCGGCGGGAATGCCCGATTCGCCGAAGCCGCCGTCCATGTCGAGACCCGGCGTGACGATGGTCGCCTTGATCGGGTCGAGCATGTTGAAGCCGTCGGCGAGCGGGCCGAAACCGTGCCACGGGTCGTTCGGGCGCAGCATCCAGTCCTCGCGCGAGCCGATGCCTTCCTCGGCGAACTGGTCAGGGCCCCACACCTTGAAGAACCAGTCGTCGCCGTATTCGGCGTCGACCTTGCTCATCGCGCGGCGGAAGTCGAGCGCTTCGGCAATCGATTCCTCGACGAGCGCGGTGCCGCCCGGCGCTTCCATCATCGCGGCGGCCACGTCGCACGACGCGATGATCGCGTACTGCGGGCTGGTGGACGTGTGCATCAGATACGCTTCGTTGAAGCGGTGCTTGTCGAAGCGGCTGTTCTTCGAATCCTGCACGACGATCTGCGACGCCTGCGAAATGCCGGCCAGCAGCTTGTGCGTGGAGTGCGTGGCGTACACCATCGCGCCGATGCGCGGGCGCCCCGCGCCGATCGCGTGCATGTCCTGATAGAACTCGTGGAATTCGGCGTGCGGCAGCCACGCTTCGTCGAAGTGCAGCGTGTCGAGCCATTCGCCCAACATTCCCTTGATCATCTCGACGTTGTAGATCACGCCGTCGTAGGTGCTCTGCGTGATGGTCAGGATGCGCGGCTTGAGATTGGGGTTTTTCGCCAGCGCTTCGCGCGCGAACGGATTCGCCTCGATCTTCTTGCGAATATTTTCCGGCTCGAATTCGCTGCGCGGAATCGGGCCGATGATGCCGAAATTGTTGCGCGTCGGCGTGAGGAACACCGGAATCGAACCGGTCATCGTGATCGCGTGCAGGATCGACTTGTGGCAGTTGCGGTCCACCAGCACGATGTCGCCGGGCGCCACCGTGCCGTGCCAGACGATCTTGTTCGAGGTCGACGTGCCGTTGGTCACGAAGAACACGTGGTCGGCGCTGAAAATGCGCGCGGCGTTGCGCTCGGACGCGGCGACCGGCCCGGTGTGGTCGAGCAGCTGGCCGAGTTCGTCGACGGCATTGCACACGTCGGCGCGCAGCATGTTCTCGCCGAAGAACTGGTGGAACATCTGGCCGAGCGGGCTCTTGAGGAACGCGACGCCGCCCGAGTGACCGGGGCAGTGCCATGAGTACGAGCCTTCTTCCGCGTACTGCACCAGTTCCTTGAAGAACGGCGGCGCGAGCGAATCCAGGTACACCTTGGTCTCGCGGATGATATGGCGCGCGACGAACTCCGGCGTATCCTCGAACATGTGGATGAAGCCGTGCAACTCGCGCAGGATGTCGTTCGGCAAGTGGCGCGAGGTGCGCGTTTCGCCGTACAGGAAGATCGGAATGTCCGCGTTGCGGCGGCGCACTTCGGCCACGAACGCGCGCAATGCGACGATCGCGGCGGCCAGCTCCGGCGTCTCGCCTTCCACCACGACGTTATCGACGTAGGGCAGCAGCTCGTCGTCGTCGATCGAGAGGATGAAGCACGAGGCGCGGCTCGACTGCTGCGCGAACGACGTCAGATCGCCATAGCTCGTCAGCCCGAGCACTTCCGCGCCTTCTTTCTCGATTGCCTCGGCCAGAGCCCGGATGCCGGAACCCGAGATGTTCTCGGAGCGGAAATCTTCGTCGATGATGACGACGGGAAAACGAAACTTCATGGGCGATTCTCCAAAAAGAACGACCGCTGCATTCTGTCAATTGCAGCGGTCACCCCGTATAGCTGGTGGATCAGTGCGCTGCCGGCGTTACGTCTTGGGCAACGTGACGCCGTGCTGACCTTGATATTTGCCGCCGCGATCCGCGTACGACGTTTCACAAATCTCGTCGCTTTCGAAAAACAGCACCTGGGCGACGCCTTCGTTCGCGTAGATTTTGGCAGGCAAAGGTGTCGTATTCGAGAATTCGAGCGTGACGTGTCCTTCCCATTCCGGTTCGAACGGCGTCACGTTGACGATGATCCCGCAGCGCGCATAGGTGGACTTGCCGAGGCACACGGTCAGCACGCTGCGCGGAATACGGAAATATTCGACGGTGCGGGCGAGCGCGAACGAATTCGGCGGGATGATGCAGACGTCGCCCTTGAAATCGACAAACGACTTCTCGTCGAAGTTCTTCGGATCGACGATGGTCGAATTGATGTTCGTGAAGATCTTGAATTCGTCGGCGCAGCGGATGTCGTAACCGTAGCTCGACGTGCCGTAGCTGACGATCTTCCGGCCGTCTTCGGAGACGCGGACCTGATCGGGCGCGAACGGCTCGATCATGTTGTGCGACGCGGCCATGCGCCGGATCCACTTGTCGGATTTGATGGTCATAGGTGAACGCTGCTCGACGTGAATGACAGGGTGACGGATAACGGCCCGGTTTCAACGGGTAACTTTCGCGGCGGGCTACTGGCGGGCTACCGCGGGCTTCAAGCGCCGCGCCGCCGCGCCATGTGGAGCCTGGCTGGATTCCCGCCTACGCGCCTTGGGCCAGGCGGCCTCAACGAAAGGCGCTCATTTTACGCGATCACGAAGACTGCCGCGGGTGCGCCGGAGAAACAATCCAACGCGCGATCAGACATGACCGGCCGCGCTTCCAAAGGCCGCCCGCAAGGAGATCGAACTCCCGCCGCTCACTGGCGAATCAAACCGCAGGCGAGCGCGGAGCCCGCGCCATGCTGCGGATACGCATAGGGGTCGGTCGCATCGTGATGCAGCAGCACCGCGCGCTGCAATACCGAGCGGATACCGTCGAGCGACACGTCCGGCGCGACGATGAAGCCGCTCGCCACGCCGTTCGCATCCGCATGAATATTGCCGAGATCGCCTTCGACCCGCGCGCCCGCTTTCAGACGCTCGGCGGCCGGCGAGAACACCTGGCCGGCGCTGGAGCCGTCGGCGGCGTTGCAGTCGCCGCGCTCGTGGACTTGCAGCGCATGGTCGCTGTTGGGCGGCAAGCCGGCGAGATTGTAGGTGACCTGCACGCCGTCCGAGCGCTCGATGAACGTAACGAGGCCGCGCGCCTGGTTGCCCACGGTGGGCAGCAACTGCGCGTCGGCGCGCTTTTCCTGTGGTCTCAGGAACGCGCTACAGCCGCATAACAGCAGACTGCTGGCAGCCAGGACGATGAACGCATGCACCGCCTGCCCGTCGATTCGTTTTCCCATGCGATCCTCTTGCCGGCCTGGCGGCCGCCCCTGCGGCCGCCGAGCCGAACTTGTGAAGCCGACATGATACCGCGAGACCAGCCGCAAACAGGCGCAAATAGGCGCGGACAGGCGCCTCGCCCAAACGCCCGGTCAGGTGTTCTGCACGACGATGTTGGGGAACTTCGACGTCATGTCGCGCGCCCGCTCGGCGATATGAACCGCGACCTTGCGTGCGATCGACCGGTAGATCTCCGCGATGCGTCCTTCGGGGTCCGCCACCACGGTCGGCCGGCCCGAGTCGGCCTGCTCGCGGATCGCGATGTCGAGCGGCAGACTGCCGAGCACCTCGACGCCATATTCCTTCGCCATTCGCTCGCCGCCGCCGGCGCCGAAAATGTGCTCTTCATGGCCGCAGTTCGAGCAGATGTGCATGCCCATGTTCTCGACGATGCCGAGAATCGGAATGCCGACCTTTTCGAACATCTTGAGACCCTTCTTCGCGTCGAGTAGCGCGATGTCCTGCGGCGTCGTGACGATCACGGCGCCCGTCACCGGCACGCGTTGCGACAAGGTCAGCTGAATGTCGCCGGTACCAGGCGGCATGTCGACGATCAGGTAGTCGAGATCCTGCCAGTTGGTCTGCCGCAGTAGTTGCTCGAGCGCCGACGTGGCCATCGGGCCGCGCCACACCATCGGGTTGTCCTGTTCGATCAGAAAGCCGATCGAATTGGCCTGCACGCCGTGGCCGGTCATCGGGTTCATCGACTTCTCGTCGGGCGACTCGGGGCGGCCGACGATGCCGAGCATCATGGGCAGCGACGGACCATAAATGTCCGCGTCGAGTATGCCGACCGACGCCCCTTCGCTCGCTAGCGCCAGCGCCAGGTTCACGGCGGTCGTGCTCTTGCCGACACCGCCCTTGCCCGACGCCACCGCGACGATGTTTTTCACGCTCGGCAAGAGTTTCACGCCGCGCTGCACGGTATGCGCCGCGATCTGCTGCGACACTTCGATGCGCGCGTTCGTCACGCCCGGCACGCCTCGCAGCGCGTCCGCGAACTGCGCGCGGACCGCTTCGAACTGGCGTCTCGCCGGATAGCCGAGCACCACCTCGAGGCTGACCGTGTCGCCTTCCACGGCGACGTTCTTGATGTTCCTGGCAGCGGCGTAGGGCCGGCCCGTGTTGGGGTCGGTGACGGCTGCGAGGGCAGCGTCGATCAAAGCCCGATCGATACTCATTGACACTCCGTGGGAACACTTGCGGCGCGGCGCGAATCGGGTCTGCGCGCGCGCCGGAATTTGAAAGAAATTGTTAGACAGCATTGCGAAAACCCGGCCTGCCGGGCACCCTTCCGGCAGGCGGAACGCCGAAGGGGTCGCATCGCTGCGTACACCAGCTAATATTGTAGTGGCTGGCGCCAAGCCGTGCCGCAAGACCCTGCTTCACTGTCGGACCGGGACTTAGAAAGCGTAGGATTTTCCGTATTGTCGAGCAGTCCGCTTTACTCGCGTCACGTTAGCCGAAATGGATTGATCGCTAACCGCCGCGTTACTCGCTTCACTCAAGAGGAATCAAAAATGAATGCAAAAATCATGACTCGCCTGGCTGTATTCGCCGTTGCCGGCTCCCTGCTGGCAGGCTGCGCAAGCCAACAGGGCACTAACACGGCCGTCGGTACGGGCGTGGGCGCCGGCACCGGCGCGGCGCTGGGCGCGATCTTCGGCGGCGGCAAGGGCGCGGCGATCGGCGCAGGCGTCGGCGCAGCGGTGGGCGGCATCACCGGCTACAACTGGCAAGCCATTCACAACAAGCTCTCCGGCGCCACCAAGGGCACCGGTACGCAGATCACCGAGCAGCCGGACGGCTCGCTCAAGCTGAACATTCCGAGCTCGGTCACGTTCGACACGAACAGCTACGCGGTCAAGCCGTCGTTTGCGCCGGTGCTGGATCAGCTTGCGCAGACCCTGCAGCAGAACCCGGAACTGATCGCTCAGGTGGTCGGCCACACGGATAGCACCGGCCAGCCGGCGTACAACCAGACGCTGTCGGTCAACCGCGCGCAAAGCGTGACGGGCTACCTGGGCCAACGTGGCGTCGCGCCGCAACGCCTGTCGGCACAAGGCATGGGCCCGAACCAGCCGATCGCCGACAACAACACCGAAGCCGGCCGCGCCGCGAACCGTCGCGTGGAAATCTATCTGCGCGCCACGGCGCAGCACGCCACGCAATGACGTCACGGCTCGAAAGAGGATGAGGAAGCGGGCGCCGGGCTTGTGCCGCGGGCGTCCGCGAACCGTAAAACCGAGCTGGGAGAAAACCTGCACGAGAACGTAAAAAATTTCGAACTCTGCTGAAAATCCGCTGTCTCTCTTTACGGTACGTGGCTGGCAATCGCCGCCGCGTCACCATTCTCCTCTTGTCGTTGTTGCTCCGGGGTTTAATAGCCCCGGTTTTTTTTGGGCGCTCGGTATACACCGTCGCGCTTCTTCACGGCCCCTCCAGCCGATCCAGCCCGCGCCGCGCCGGGCGCCTGCCCTGCTAGAATCAACGTTTCGTCCCACCGCAGGCTCCCACCATCCTTATGTCAGCACCCGCAACCGATCTCTCCGCAGGCGCGCCGTCAGGCCGTCGCCAGGTTCTCGTCACGTCGGCCCTTCCGTATGCGAATGGGCAAATCCATATTGGCCATCTGGTCGAATATATCCAGACGGACATCTGGGTTCGGACGTTGCGAATGCACGGTCACGAGGTCTATTACGTGGGCGCCGACGACACGCACGGCACGCCGGTCATGCTGCGCGCGGAAAAGGAAGGGCTCACGCCGAAACAGTTGATCGACCGCGTGTGGCAGGAGCACAAGCGCGATTTCGACAGCTTCGGGATTTCCTTCGACAATTACTACACGACCGATTCCGAAGAGAACCGCATTCTCAGCGAGAACGTCTATCTCGCGTTGCAAGAAGCCGGCCTGATCGACGCGCGCGATATCGAACAGGCCTACGACCCCGTCAAGGAAATGTTCCTGCCGGACCGCTTCATCAAGGGCGAGTGTCCGAAGTGCGGCGCGAAAGACCAATACGGCGACAGTTGCGAAGTGTGCGGTTCCACTTACCAGCCCACCGAACTGGTCAATCCCTATTCGGTGGTCTCCGGCGCCACGCCGATCCGCAAGACGTCGACGCACTATTTCTTCCGCCTGTCGGATCCGCGCTGCGAGAATTTCCTGCGCGCGTGGGTGGGCGGCCTGGCGCAGCCCGAAGCCACCAACAAGATGCGCGAATGGCTCGGCGACGCCGGCGAAGCGAAGCTCGCCGATTGGGACATCTCGCGCGACGCGCCGTATTTCGGCTTCGAGATTCCGGGCGCGCCGGGCAAGTATTTCTACGTGTGGCTGGATGCGCCGGTCGGCTATTACGCGAGCTTCAAGAACCTCGCTGAAAAACGCGGGCTGGATTTCGACGCGTGGGTCCGCCAAGGCTCGACCGCCGAGCAATACCATTTCATCGGCAAGGACATTCTGTATTTCCACACGCTGTTCTGGCCGGCCATGCTCGAGTTTTCGGGCCACCGCACGCCGACCAACGTGTTCGCGCACGGGTTCCTGACGGTGGACGGCGCGAAGATGTCGAAGTCGCGCGGCACCTTCATCACCGCGCAAAGCGTGATCGACACGGGCCTCAATCCGGAATGGCTGCGCTATTACTTCGCGGCCAAGCTGAACAGCACGATGGAAGACCTCGACCTGAACCTCGACGACTTCCAGGCGCGCGTGAACAGCGATCTGGTGGGCAAGTACGTGAACATCGCGAGCCGCGCCGCCGGCTTCCTGATCAAGCGTTTCGACGGCCGCGTGCGGGACAGCGCGATGCAGCATCCGCTGCTCGCCTCGCTGCGCGCCGCCGTGCCGCAGATCGCCGCGAACTACGAGGCGCGCGAGTACAACCGCGCGCTGCGTCAAACCATGGACCTGGCCGACGCGGTCAATGCCTACGTCGACACCGCCAAGCCGTGGGATCAGGCGAAAGACGCGGCAAACCCGGACGCGCTGCATGAAACCTGCAGCGTGAGCATCGAGGCTTTCCGTCTGCTGTCGCTGGCGCTCAAGCCCGTGCTGCCGAAGCTGGCCGAAGCCGTCGAAGGCTTCCTGGACATCGAGCCGCTGGTGTGGGCCGACGCCAACGTGCCGCTGTCCTCCGCGCGCCCCATCAACGCGTACAAGCATTTGATGACGCGCGTCGATCCGAAGCAGATCGAGGCGCTGCTGGCGGCCAATCGCGATTCGCTGCAAGCCACGCCGGAAACGGCGCCGGCCGACGCGAAGCACAAGTCGAAGGCGGCAAGGGCAGCAGCGGCCGCCGCTGCCGACAAAGACGAAGCACCCGCCATCATCTCGATCGACGACTTCGCCAAGATCGATCTGCGCATCGCGAAGATCGTCGACTGCAAGGCGGTGGAAGGCTCGGACAAATTGCTGCAACTCACGCTCGACGTCGGCGAGGAGAACACCCGCAACGTGTTCTCGGGCATCAAGTCGGCGTATCAGCCAGAGCAACTGGTCGGCAAGCTGACGGTGATGGTCGCGAATCTCGCGCCGCGCAAGATGAAGTTCGGCATGTCCGAGGGCATGGTGCTCGCGGCGTCGGCCACGGACGAGAAAGCCGAACCGGGCCTCTACGTGCTGGAGCCGGACAGCGGCGCAAAGCCGGGCATGCGCGTGAAATAAACGTGAAGTAAGCCCGAAGGAAGCGCGGCGCCCGGCTTCAAAGCCGGGAGGCACGAACAAAAAACGGCACGCCCTGCAAAGGCGTGCCGTTTTTTTATGCCGTGACGTGGCGTTGCCCGCCGCGCCGCTCTCGCGGCGATCCGGCCATCACCACCGGATCCGGTCGAAGCGCCGCGTATACAGCAGTTCGACGCCGTCGAAAGTGCCGCCGTAAGTCGCAACGGACCAGTAGCGCGTCAGATTGACCGTCGCCTTGATTGCATTGCTCGCCGACTGCAGCCCCTGCTCATAGCCGATCACGAGCCACTCGTTGATCGCCTTCGACACCATCACCACCTGCGGATCGGTCAGCCCGACCTCGCTTCGGCCGATGGAAAACTCGTCGAGCCCAAAGGTCTGCGCGATCCGCTTGCCGCTCGCGCTGCCGAGCAGCGCGAGCGCCGTCGTCATGGTGCTTTGCTGTCCGACGTTGTTGCCCTGGTCCGTGCCGTGGCCGAAAAGCAGCCACGAAAGCTTTTCGTTATCCGGCACGTTCGGCTCCGACACCAGCTTCGCCACCGGGAACTGAACCGTGCCCGTGACCTGCACGCCCGCCTCGACCTGCTGATTGCGGCGCATCGCCAGAATATTGATGCCCGGATTCGCCACCGGACCGTTGAACGTGAAAAAGCCGTTCTCGATGTTGAGCTTGCGGCCGAACTGCGTATACGTCGAGCCTGGCGTGACCCGCACATTGCCGACCGCGCGCAGCGGCAGATTCGGCGCGCTCATCGCGGTGATCGTGCCGGTCAGGCCCAGGTCCGCGCCTTGTCCGCGGAAACGGAAATCCTTGCCGAGGTCGATGTCGATATTGGCGCGCGGCGCGAACGGGCCGACCGGCTTGTTGGTGCCGGGCACCGGCTTCGGCCGCTCGCCCGCGACCGTGCCGTCCGGGCGCACCACCACCACGTCGTCGCCCAGTTTCGGCGCGGACTCTTCCGGCATGTCGAACAACGCATGGTCGACCGCGAATTTGCCGTTGATCGCCATGCCGCCCTGTGCGCCGGCGTTGGCCACGCTCGCGCTGCCCGACAGCGACAAATTCCGGTCCGGCGCCGCGAACAGCTCGAGCTTGTCCGCGACGATGCTCGCGGTCAGGTCCGGCTCCGCGCCGTCCAGACGCACGCGCCCGGTCGCGCGCAGCGTGCCGCTCGCGCCGTGAAACTCGACCTGCTGGAAATCGACCAGATTGTGCGAGAGCGCGATGCGCACCACGCCGTCCTTCAACTGCACGCCCTGGTCCACCAGCGTCGCGGACAAACCGTCGCCGATCAGCGACCCGGTCAGGTTCGGCTTGGCGACCGTGCCGCCGAGCGCTAGCTTGAGCGCGAGGTGGCCGTCGAGCAGATAACTCGGCCCGAACAGGCCGCCGGTGGTTTTGAGCGACGGCACGTTCACATTCACGTTGCCGGTGAGCGGGCCCTCTTCGTTCACGGTGAGGAAACCGTCGCGCATCGCGAGCGTGGTGTGCGCGTCGGCATCGATCACGCCGATCCGGTTGGCCTGCGCATGCACGGTGGCATTGAGCCGGTTGCCGCCGGTGAAGTCGGCGCGCGCGCTGAGGTCGGTGATGCCCAGCGAGGCGAGGCCGCGGCCGATTTCGACCGTGACGTCGCCGGCGCGGCGCTTCAACTGGATGTGGCCGCTAGCCGTGCTGCCCAGCGAGAAATCCCACTCGCCGTCGAACACGAGATCGGTCTTGACGGCGGGCGGCGTGCCGGTGACCTCGCGCCGCAGATCCTGCAAACGCGCGAGCGAAATATCGGTCAAGCTGCCCGCCGACTGAATCTTGCCGTGGTCGAAGGCGAACGATTTCAGGCTCAGCACCGCGCCTTCGAGCGTGAGGCGGGTCGCGCCGAGGGTCAGGCGGCTCGGCCCGGCGCTCACCGCGAGCGGCGCTTCGAGATTCAGCGCCGGCGTGCCGCGGTTCTGCAAACGGGTCACGGTGCCGTCCCAGCGCGTGCCGTCGCGGGCTTCGGTCAGCTTGCCGTTGGCGGCGAGCGTGAGAGCGAGCGGACGGTCCTGCAGCTTGCCGGTGGCCGCGGCCTCGAGCGTGTGATTGGCGCGCGTGCCGGACAGACGCGCCGTGAGCGTGGCCAGGTCGACGCCGCCCGCGCTCACGTTGCGCGCGTC
The DNA here is from genome assembly GCF_003330825.1 of Paraburkholderia terricola. Classification (NCBI taxonomy): domain Bacteria; kingdom Pseudomonadati; phylum Pseudomonadota; class Betaproteobacteria; order Burkholderiales; family Burkholderiaceae; genus Paraburkholderia; species Paraburkholderia terricola. Next base: position 862,896 of record NZ_CP024941.1, on the reverse strand, counting down.
GGTGCTGAAGACCAGCGCGCCGTTCGCGCCGTCGCGCAGTTCCGCATGACCTTCCGCATGACCGACGCGGTTGCTGCTGAACACCACGCTGTCAGCCTTGTAGTTCAGCACGACATTCGGGTGCTCGAACGAGCCGGTGAGATCGCCGTCGGCCGCCACCAGGCCGGCGAGTCCGAAACCGAGGCGCGCCAGTTGCGGTGCGTCGACACGAAAACGCAGCCGGTCGCCGCGCGCGCCGAAACTGCCTTGCAGGTCCACCTGGTTGCCCGCCACCGACAGATTCGCGCGACTCGGCAAGATCCGCGAGCCGGCGAGCTGGATCGTGCCGCCGCCGGTCAGCGGCAGGCCGTCGTAGACGCTCGGACCGAGCTTGAATTCGGCCTTGGTGGTGAAGACCGGAGCCAGCATGCCGGCCGCGGTGAGCGTGCCGTTCACGCGTGCCTCGATCTTGCGGACGGGCGGCGCGCCGCGTCGTGGCGGCGGTGTCTTGCGCTGAACGACTTCCGACTTCACCGTGGCCTTCGCGGTGTTTTTCGCCACGGCGGCGGCTTTGTCGCCTGGGGCCGCGCTTTTGGCGCCGGCCGTGCTGCCCGCTTCGGCCGCGGCCTGTTTGGCCTTGTCGGCCCTCGACGCCGGCGTCGCCCCGGTCACCGGCGTGCGCGATGGCATCTGCGATGTCAGCGTCAACGGATCGAAATCGGTCAGTTGCGCTTTCAGGTTGTAGCTGGAGTTCGCGTCGTGCTTGAGCGCGCCGGACAGATCGATGCGGCCCTTGCCCGACGTGATGCGCACGTCGTTGAAGGCGATGCGGGCCGGATCGAATATCAGCTTGCCTTGCGCGCGCAGCGCCGCTTTTGGATCGACGAGATCGAGCGTGAGACTTTGCACGTCGTCGTTCAGACGGACGCCGATCGGGCCGGAAAGCTGCGTGGGCCGCACGGTTGCCTGCAGCGCGTTCAGGTCGAGCCCGGCGACCTGTAGATCGAATCGCCCGCGCTTGCCGGTCAGCGCGCCGCCGCCGGTCAGCGTGGCGTTCTTCACGAGCCGGACGTTCAGGTTCGAGATGCGCTGCGCCTCGGCGTCGAGGCGCACGTCGGCGTTGGCGTCGATCAGCGGCAGGAGGTTCTGGTCGATCGCGCCGGGTTTGGCGTTGACGATCGACATGTGGCCGGCCACGGCGAAACCGGCGGCGCTTTTTTGGGCGGCGTGGGGAGCAACGCGGCCGTTGCCGGCGCCCACCGCACCGGAAGCTCCGCCGGCCTCGGCAGCGCTCGCCGCCATCGTCCCGCTCGCCGCGCCCGGAACCAGCTCGACCGCGCCCGCCCCGCCCGGCGCCTCCTCGTGCCCTACCGGCTGCAACTCCGCCCGCACCGCCAGATCCGCCAGCGGCGCACCCGGCGCAAACGCCTGCGGATTGACGTGATCGAAGGTCAGCGTGGCGCGCTGCAAAGGCACCGCGCCGAACGGCGTGGCCTCGACCCGCGCATGACCGGCGAGCTTCATGCCGGTGGCGTCGAGTTCGGCGACCAGATTTTCCAGCGAGCCGCTCAAATGACCGTCCACCTGAACCGCTTCCTCGTTGACCTTGCCCGAATAGCCGACGTCGCCGGAAAGCGGAAACGGCCGCGCGCCATCGAGCCTGGCCGTCGCCGTCAAGGCGCCGAACGGCGTGTCGAGCCGCTCGATCGCGGCTTGATGATGACGCCCGTCGCTGCGGCCATGAAACGCGAAATGCGAGAACTCGGTCGTCGACCCGCCCTGGCGCAACAACAGCTTATCGACCCGGACGTCGCGCACCTCGAGTTGCAGCGGCAAGCGCAAGTCTTGCGGCAGCGTCAGCGGTTCGCTGCTCTTCGACGAAGCGCCCACCCGGGCGTCGATCGTGCCGACATGCAGATAGTCGATCGCGAAGCGCCAGGGCTCGCGCGTGAGTCCCCAGCGGCCCGCGACGCGGTCGATCTGGATGTCGGTGCCGCTGCCGTCGAGGCTGCGCCAGCGTACTTGCCGCAGTTGCACGCCGTTCGCGAGCGCGCCGCCTTCGAGCGTGCCCGTGAGCTTGCCGCCCAGCAGCCTGACCGCCGCCTGCCACGCGTACGCGGTGCCGCGCTCGGTCGTCAGCGCGCCGTACAGCAGACCGAGCGCCAGCGCGAGCAGCAGCACCAACACCGCGACCGTCCACGCGAGCGTTTTCAGCAGCAGCCGGCCGAGACGGCGCCTCGGCGGCGGCGCGTCGGCAGGCGGCGGTTGTCCGGGCGGCTCTCCTGGCGGAGGCGTGCCGGGCGGCTGCGCGGAAGATTGAGCGGAAACGTCCGTGGTCATGCGTGGATCATGTAGAAGCAGGTGTCCATCAGAAGGCGATGCCGAGCGTCAGATACGGCCGCACGCTCTGGTTGCGGATGCCGTAAGCGACGTCCACGTTCACCGGACCGACCGGGCTGCGCCAGCGCGCGCCGATGCCGACGCCGGGATAAAAAACTTTTTCGCCCCAGGTATCCGTCGCGGTGCCGATGTCGAAGAACGCGGCGGCGCCCCAATCGTGAGTAAACCAGTGCTGATATTCGGCCGTCGCCGTCACGAGATACTTGGTGGGCAGCACCGAACCGGCGACGCTATTACCGATGCTCTGGTAGCCATAGCCGCGCACCGAATTCGAACCCCCGGCGCGAAACAGCAGCGAAGCCGGAATGCCGCTCGAACTGCCGCTCGTGAACACGCCGCCGAGTTCGGCGCGCAGCAGCACGATGTCTTCCTTGCCGATCGGCAGATACTGCTGACCGCGCGCGTAGCCGCGGATGAACGTCTGGTCGGTCAGCACGCCCTTGACCGCGAAGCCCGCCTCGACGTGAAGCAGGTTGCCCGAACGCGGAAACAACGGGTCGTCGGTATGGCGGCGGGTCCAGGACCATGACGGCACCAGCGCGCGGCTGGTGGTCGGCGCAATCGCATTCTGGTCGAGACGGTCCTGATAGAAGAGGATCGAGTAGTTGTAGTCGATGAACTGCGAGGTACGGGCGCGCTGCACGCCGGCGCGAATACTGTAGATGCGCGTATCGGAAACGTCGGTGGTGGTGTAGGACGCCAGCACGCTGTTGGTCCACGCGCGCCGCCCCGGCGGCATCGCCAACTGGATTTGTCCGTATTGCTGGTTCTGGTCGACGCGGCCCTCGATCGTGAACGGCCACGCCTTGCCGAAGGTGTCGAGATACGAGTACGCGCCCTGGATCAGCGGGCCGTTGTCCGTCGAATAGCCGACGCCGCCACGCACGCTGTTGTACGGGTACTCCGACACCTTGACGTGCATCGGCGTCTCGAGCGGTTTGGCCGGGTCGCTGTCCACGTCGATCGCGACGCTCGCGTAATACGGCGTGTTCTGCAACTGCCGCTGCAATTCGGCGACGCGCTGCACGTCGTAGATGTCGCCGACCGAAATCGGATTCACGTTGTCGACGATCTGCTCGGGATAGCGCCGCGTGCCGGATACGTCGAGTTTGCCCATCGTGAAGGTCGGCCCGCTTTCATACGTGACCGACAACGTCGCCTCGTGCGTGCGCGGATCGACGCGCGCCTCGGAATGGTAGATCTTCGCGCCGAGATAGCGGCGCGCCTGCAAGGCCTTGAGCGCCGCGTTCTTGGCGTCGTCCCAGCCGCCCTGCGAGAACGGATCGCCCTCGTGCAACGAGAACGCGAAGCGCGCGGTATTTTCCTGCGCCGGGTCCTCGGTCAGCACCGCGCCGCGAAACGAGATCGAAATCGAACTGATGGTGGTGAGCGGGCCGGGATCGACACTGACCGTGACGCGCTTTTTATCGTCGACGGTTCGCACGTCGGTGCGTACCACCGGCGTGAAATAACCCTGCGTGGACGCCAGGTCGCGCACCTGCTGGGGCGTGGCGGTAATCAGAAACTGGAACTGGTCGTCGCTGATGTCGGGCCGTTTGGCGAACCGCGCGATATCCAGATGCTCCTCGAGCAGCTTGCGCAGCGAACGCGGCGTGGCTTCGATCTCGACCTTGTAGCTGGCGGCCGCGCGCCGCGCCGCGTGGGCGTCGGTCACGGCCAGCATCGACATGACGATGCCGAATGCCAGCCACGCGCGCAGCCAGCGCCGGATGGACGCCATGTGCCCGCGCCCGAGGCCGGTCTCGCCGCGCCGCGGATGCGGCTTTTCGATCGCACATCCCGCCAAACAATCCTCCGGACGTGGTTGATGAATTCTGTCGCTCAGGCGCGCCGCGGCGGCCGAAGCTCGCTATTTGACCACATCGGCGACGTCGCGCAATCGGTTCACAAGCGTTCGCCCGACGCCGCAGCGCATGGGCGCTCAACGCATGCGCAATGCGCGATGCCGTCGGCCCAACGCCGTGCGCGCCGATCGGCTCGGGGAATGCACGCCGAATACCGTGTCATGCGTCAGACGCCGCCGTATCGGCGATGCCCGCCTTTGACGCGCCCCGCGCCGCGCGGGTTCCAGGAATTCTTGCACACCGCCCTCTCGCGCGGCCGCCGTTTTTCGTCCGCGCGCGGCGCATGCGGTAAAATTATGGAATAGCTGCGGCGCCGCTCCCCTCTTACTGCCAGGCCGCCGCCATTTCCCACACCACGGACGTCGAGCCATGTATCAATCGGACATCACCCAGTTCCTGAACCAGCTCAAGCAACAGAAGCCCAGCCTCGAGGCCGAACAACGCCGCGGCCGCGCGCTGCTGTGGGACAAACAGCCGATCGACCTGGAAGAACGCGCCGAGCAGAAAGCCTCGCGCGTCGAACAGACGCCTTACTCGTACTATCAAAACTTCTAAGCGCGTGAGTCACGCCGACGAGGCACACGGCGCACGGCCGGCCGCCGGCGACGCCGCGCTTGCCGCGCCCACCACCGACTCGACGCCGGACACCGTCGACGGCATCGCCTTCGCGCGCCTGTACGGCGAGCCGCTCTTCAAGCTGCCGACCGACCTGTACATTCCGCCGGACGCGCTCGAGGTGTTTCTCGAAACGTTCGAAGGACCGCTGGATCTGTTGCTGTACCTGATCCGCAAGCAGAACTTCAACGTGCTCGACATTCCGATGGCGGACGTCACGGTGCAGTACCTGGGCTACGTCGAGCAGTTGCGCCAGACCAATCTCGAACTCGCGTCGGAATATCTGCTGATGGCCGCGATGCTGATCGAGATCAAGTCGCGCATGCTGCTGCCGGTGAAGAAGGCGGACAGCGGCGAGGAAGCCGAGGACCCCCGCGCGGAACTGGTGCGCCGCCTGCTGGAATACGAGCAGATGAAACTCGCCGCGCAGCGCATCGACCAGTTGCCGCAGCTCGGGCGCGACTTCCTGCGCGCCGAGGTCTATATCGAACAAAGCATCACGCCGCGCTTTCCGGACGTGAACAGCGAAGACCTGCGCGCCGCGTGGGCCGACGTGATCAAGCGCGCCAAGCTGGTTCAGCATCACAAGATTTCGCGCGAGGAATTGTCGGTGCGCGAGCATATGAGCTCGATCCTGCGGCAATTGCAGAACGCGCGCTTCATGGAGTTCGCCGACCTGTTCGACACGAGCAAGGGCGTGCCGGTGGTGGTCGTGAATTTCATTGCCGTGCTCGAACTGTGCCGCGAGTCGCTCGTCGAAATCACTCAGGCCGAGCCGTTCGCGCCGATCTATGTGCGCCTTGCCTATCTGCCGGCATGAAGCCGCGAGCCATGCGCCGATCCGTGCACCACGCGCGGCCCGCATGCCTCGTTCCGGTGCGCCAGCGGCGCAAATCCACTACAATCCCGCGCTCCGAACCTTTCATCACCAGTGAGGCGGCGGGCCGCGCGAAAAGCTGATTTTTCGCACCAACCCAGTCTCGCGTCGCGCCAGGAATTTCCAGTCCGATCATGAAAGTCATCAGCTCGATCCATGAATTGCGCGACCAGTTGCGCGGCCAGAATCGCACCGCCTTCGTGCCGACCATGGGCAATCTGCATGAAGGCCATTTGTCGCTGATGCGTCTCGCGCGTCAGCACGGCGATCCGGTGGTGGCGAGCATCTTCGTCAACCGGCTGCAGTTCGGCCCGAACGAGGACTTCGACAAATACCCGCGCACGCTCGAAGCCGACATCGAGAAGCTGCAAAAGGAAAACGTCTACGTGCTGTTCGCGCCGACGGAAAAAGACCTCTATCCGGAGCCGCAGGAGTACCGCGTGCATCCGCCGCACGATCTGGGCGACATTCTCGAAGGTGAATTCCGCCCCGGCTTCTTCCAGGGCGTGTGCACGGTGGTGATGAAACTGATGTCGTGCGTGCAGCCGCGCGTCGCCGTGTTCGGCAAGAAGGATTACCAGCAGTTGATGATCGTGCGCAGCATGTGCCACCAGTTCGCGCTGCCCACCGACATCATCGCCGCCGAAACCGTGCGTGACGCCGACGGCCTCGCGCTCAGCTCGCGCAACCGCTTTTTGCAGGCCGCCGAGCGCGCCGAGGCGCCGAGGCTGGCCGCCGAACTCAATCGCGTGCGCGACGCGGTGCTGTCCGGCGAGCGCGACTTCGCCAAGCTCGAACAGGCGGCGATGACGGCGTTGGCCGCGCGCGGCTGGCAGCCCGATTACGTCGCGGTGCGCAAGCGCTCGAATCTGCTCCCGCCGGGACCGCAAGACGCCAACGCCGAACTGGTGGTGCTGGCCGCCGCCAAGCTCGGCACGACTCGCCTCATCGACAACCTCGAAATCTGAAATCGTCTTACGTCGCGTAGAAACGGACAGGAAGCCACAAGGGATTGGTCATGCAACGCAACATGCTGAAGTCGAAGATCCACCGCGTCGCGGTCACGCATTGCGAACTGCACTACGAAGGCTCGTGCGCGATCGACGAGGATTTGCTGGAAGCGGCGAACATCGTCGAAAACGAACGCATCGACATCTGGAACATCAACAACGGCGAGCGTTTCTCGACCTACGCGATCAAGGGCGAACGCGGCAGCGGCATGATTTCGCTGAACGGTTCGGCCGCGCGGCGCGCGCAGCTCGGCGATCTGGTGATCATCGCGGCGTTCGCGGTGGTCGATGAAGCGGAACTGAAGGCGGGCTGGAAGCCGGACCTCGTGTTCGTCGACGAGCACAACAAGATCAAGGGCAGCCGCGATCACGTGCCGACGCAAAACTGGACTTGAGGCCGTAGTTCACTCGCGCCGCTTCTCAACGCCACACAGCCACATGCAGCGGGCGGCCACGCCGCCTGCTCTTTGTCCCTCAAGCCCTCAAGCCTTCTTGCCCGTCTTGCTGGTCCATTCGAGGATCGGCTGCCACTGCTCCAGATCCTTCTCCACGCGGCTTTTGGCGACGTCCCACAAGGTCAGGCCGTGCGCGGCCAGTTGCACGTAATTCTGCGTGTCGCGCAGATAACCCAGCACCGGCAGCTTCAAACCTTCTACGAAGCGGTGCAACTGCTCCGCCGAGCGCGTGCGCGCATCGACCCGCATGCCGACCACGCCGATCTCGATCGCGCCTCTCCTGACCGCCTTTTCCTTCGCCAGCCGCTCAAGAAATTCTTGCGTGGCGAGAATATCGAACATCGACGGCTGCAGCGGCACGATTACCTTGTCGGCCAGATCAAGCGCGATGCCCAGCCGATTGCCATGCAAGCCGGCCGGCGTGTCGACGACCGCGTGCTCCAATCCTCGCGGCGGCTTGGCCGGCGTTTCGGGGTCGACTTCCCAGGTTTCGATGGCTGGCAGCGTGTCGGGCCGCAGCGACAGCCAGGCGTGCGCGGACTGCTGCTTGTCCAGATCGGCCAGCGCGACCCATTCGCCGGACGCCGCGAAATAGCCGGCCAGATTGGTCGACAACGTGCTTTTACCCACGCCGCCCTTCGGATTCGCCACCACGATCACCGTCATGAATTCTCCCGGAAAGAAGGCTGGACACTGCCAGCCGGTTTGCCGCGCTGTTTGCTCTGACTTGCGCCGATGAGCCCCGATCCTGACCGGATTCAGGTTCACCCGCCGATCCAGCCGTTGATAATATCGACAAATGCAGCGGGGTCGAAGCCCCGCAACGGCTAATTGATCACTCCGGCAGCGCCGATTTTCCTTCGAGGACCGAATTTCATGAGCAAACTTCGCCCTGAATACACCGTGGAGCGTCTGCACGAACGCCAGGAGGGCAGGCTGCCGGGCTTGCTGGGCGTGCATGTGCTGTCGCTGGAGCAAGGCACGTTGACCGCGGAGTTGACCGTGCGCGACGAATTGCTCGCGCCGAACGGCTTTTTGCATGCGGCCACGGTGATCGGGCTCGCCGACACCGCTTGCGGCTATGCCTGCCTCGCGCATCTGCCGCCGACCGCGCGCAACTTCACGACCATCGAGCTGAAAAGCAATTTTCTTGGGACGACCACCGAAGGCACGATCCGCGCGGTCGCCAAGGGTGTGCATCTGGGGCGCAGCACGCAGGTGTGGGACGCCACGGTCACGGATCCCGACGGCAAGACGATGGCGCTGTTTCGCTGCACGCAGATCGTGCTGTACTGATCGGCGGATAGGGGCGGCGCGGCAAGGCGGCGCCATTGGAAAAAGCACGCGGCCTCACGGCGCGTGCTTTTTGTTGTCTCGCGGTTGAGGGCGCGGGCGCATTGGGGGCGCCGATCAAAACAACCGTCACCCAAAGCATCAAGCAGCCGCCACGCGCCCCGCCTTCTGCCCACCCAGCGCCAGCACGCCGCCACCGAGCAGCGACTGCACCACCAAGGTCACCGCCCAGAACGCCGGATACTCCCATCCGCCGTGCGGCGACGCGAAACCCCATCCGTTATGCAGATGCTGCGAGGTCGCGCCGAGCATGAACGGCAGCAGCACCAGCGCGACCCAGCGGACCTGCACGCCGAGCAGCAGCGCAATGCCGCCGATCAGTTCGACGAACGCCGTCACGTAGCCGAGCCATCCCGGCAGGCCGAGCGACACGAAGAACTGCGCCGTGCCGGGCAGCGTGAAAACGAAGATCTTTTGCAGGCTGTGCGCGAGATAAAGCACGCCCAGGGCGAGCCGGAGGATGAAAGCGGCCAGGTCGGCGGAGCGATTCGGGTTCATGAGAGATCCTTGAAAGAGAAGCGGCCGGCGACCGGCCGCTAACACGAGGACTGTATTCGAACCGGATGCAGCGAAAAACCGCCACTCAGGCTTTGATTATTTCCCGTGAAGATCTAATCGCGACGCTCACCCGATTCCAAATCACCCGATCGCCGCAAAGAGCTTCGAAAGATCAAGATGCTCGGCGAGCGTATCCGCCAGCCGATCCAACGACGCCTCCCGCAGCGCCGGATAGTCGATTGCCGCGGCATCGCTCAAACCGGCCCACGCAAGCAGCGCGGCGCATGCGTCGGGCGTGTCGAACAGACCGTGCACGTAGGTGGCGAGAATCTGGCCATCGGCGGAAAACGCGCCGTCGGAGTGCGCCTCTTGCGTCCCATGCGCCGTGTCTCGTTGCACCGGTTGCACCGATTGCACCGACCGCAGCGCCGGCGTCTCCAGCGCCGGGCCTTGCGTCTCGCCCATGTGAATCTCATAGCCGGCCACCGCCGGCGAGCCGGGCAACGCGAGGCGCCCGGTCACGTTCCTCAGCGTCTTTTCGCGCGTGAGCACCGTCGAGTAATCGAGCCAGCCGAGGCCCGCGAAGGTGCCCGGCGAGCCTTCCACGCCATGCGGATCGGCCACTTCGCGCCCGAGCATCTGCATGCCGCCGCAAATCCCGATCACCCGGCCGCCGTAGCGCAGATGCCTTTGCAGCACGGCATCCCAGCCTTGCGCGCGCAGAAACGCCAGATCGCCCGGCACGTTCTTCGAGCCGGGCAGGATGATCAGATCGGCGGACGGCGGCGGCGTGCCGCTGCGCACATAATGAAAATCGACTTGGGGGTGCGCGCGCAACGCATCGAAATCGGTGTGGTTGCTGATGTGCGGCAGCACCGGCACGACCACGCGCAGCATGCGCCCCGCGTCGCTGTTCGCGGCGCGCAATTCGGGCGGCAGCATGTCTTCCGCGTCGAGCGTGAGTCCGTGCAGGTAGGGCACGACGCCGAGCACCGGCTTGCCGGTCTTCGCCTCGAGCCACTCGAGCCCCGGCTTCAGCAGACCGACGTCGCCGCGAAAACGGTTGATGATGAAGCCGCGCACCCGCGCCTGCTCGCTTGCCGACAGACACGCGAGCGTCCCGGTCAGATGCGCGAACACGCCGCCGCGGTCGATGTCGGCCACCAGCACGACGGGGCAATCGACGGCTTCCGCGAAACCCATGTTGGCGATATCGCGTTCGCGCAGATTGATCTCGGCGGGACTGCCCGCGCCTTCGACGAAAATCGTGTCGTACGCCGCCTGCAGACGCGCATACGATGCCAGCACGGCTTCAAACGCGATGGGCTTGTAGTCGTGATACGCGCGCGCATCGAGATTCATGCGCGCCTTGCCGTGGATGATCACCTGCGCGCCGCGGTCGCTCGTCGGCTTGAGCAGCACCGGGTTCAGATCGGTGTGCGCGGCGATGCCGGCGGCTACCGCCTGCAGAGCCTGGGCGCGGCCGATCTCGCCGCCGTCGACCGTCACCGCGCTGTTGAGCGCCATGTTCTGCGGCTTGAACGGCGCGACCCGCACCCCGGCGCGGCGCGCGAGCCGGCACAATCCGGCGACCAGCGTGCTCTTGCCCGCATCGGAGGTGGTGCCCTGAATCATCAGCGTGCCGCGCGGCACGGGTACGGCGTCATGCGGGGTCGAATTGGTGGTCACGTGAATGTCGGGCTCGGCGGTGAAGAACACATGAAGCGGCAACTTCGCAGCAACGCGGCGGCGAACGACGGCGCGATAGCCGGCGACGCATCGGCCCACGGCAACGCAGCAACGCGCGCTTGAACGCGGCATTATCCCATCGCGCCGGTACAATCACGCGATGACTTCCCGCGACCTCACCTTCGTTCTCGGCGGCGCCCGTTCGGGCAAGAGCGTGCACGCCGAACGGCTTGCGAGCGACAGCGCCCTGCCCGTCACGTACATCGCCACCGCGCGTGTGTCCGGCGACGCCGAATTCAGCGCGCGCATCGCGCATCATCGCGAGCGGCGTCCGGCGCATTGGCGGTTGCACGAAGCGAGCGTCGATCTCGCTGGCGCGGTTGCGCAACTCGACGCGCCTGGCCACTGCATTCTGATCGACTGCCTGACGCTGTGGCTCGCCAACCTGCTGTGTCCGCCCGAAGGCGACGGCCTGCCCGTCGACCGCTATCAGGCGCATTGCGCCGCGTTCGAAACGGCGCTCGTCAACGCAAGAGGCAAGCTCATCGTGGTCAGCAATGAAATCGGCCTCGGCGTGGTGCCGCTCGGCGCGGCCACGCGCCTCTATGTCGACGAACTCGGGCGGCTCAATCAGCGCGTCGCCGCGTTGAGCCGCCACGTCACGATGATGGTCGCGGGCTTGCCGCTCGCGCTGAAAACAGCCGGCGGCGCGTGATGCTGTCGCTGCCTCTCATCGTCACGCTGACGGCTGCGGGCGTCGTCATCGACCGCTGGTTCGGCGAGCCGCGCACCGCGCATCCGCTGGTGGTTTTCGGCAAATGGGCGATGCGGCTCGAAGCGCGTCATAACCGCGGCCGGCGCTTGCGGCTCAAGGGACTGCTCGCGTGGTCGCTGGCGGTCATGCCGCCCGTGTTGATCGCCTGGTGGCTGGTCGCGGCGCTGCCGTTTTTTGCGGCCTGCGCGGTGCATGTCGTGCTGTTGTGGTTCGCGCTCGGCGCACGCAGCCTGCACGATCACATCGCGCCGATTGCGCAGGCTCTCACGCAACGCGATCTCGCGCAGGCGCGCTTGCTGACTTCACGCATCGTGTCGCGCGACACCAGTCAGGCCGACGAAGCCGCGCTCTCGCGCGCCGCCGTCGAATCGGCGCTCGAAAACGGCAACGACGCGATCTTCGGCGCGCTCTTCTGGTTCGCCATCGCGGGCGGTCCGGGCGCGCTCGCGTTTCGTCTCGCCAACACGCTCGATGCGATGTGGGGTTATCGCACGCCGCGCTATTTGCGCTTCGGCTGGGCGGCCGCGCGCCTCGACGACGTGCTCAACTGGATTCCCGCGCGGCTGACCGCGGCGAGCTACGCGCTGCTGGGCGACACGCGCACCGCATGGCGCTGCTGGCGCGAGCAGGCCGCGCGCTGGGACAGCCCGAACGCCGGACCGGTCATGGCCTCGGGCGCGGGCAGCCTGAACGTGTTGATCGGCGGGCCGGCGGTCTATCACGGCGTGCTCGAGGACAGGCCGACGCTCGGCTTCGGACATCCGGCGAAAGCCGCTCACATCGTGGCGGCATTGATGCTGGTCGAACGCACGCTCGTCCTCTGGCTGGCGGTGCTGATCGTGCTGGCGTTGCTGAGCGTGCCGTTTCATGGCTGATCGAATGCTCGATTCAATCACCGCTGGCGGCGTTGCCATCCATGCCGTGGTTCACGGCGGCAATCTGTACGAAGCGGCGCAACGGTATGGCATTCCGTACGCGCAGTGGCTCGATCTTTCGACGGGCATCAATCCGCACGGCTATCCGGTGCCGCCCCTTCCCGCCGACGCCTGGCGCCGTCTACCCGACGAAGGCGACGGCTTCGCCGCCTGCGCCGCGCGATATTACGGCGCGCCGGACGCGGAACATGTGCTGCCCGTTGCCGGAAGCCAGGCGGCGATTCGCGCGCTGCCCTCGCTGCTGCCACGCGCACGCGTCGGCATCGCGGCGCTCACGTACAGCGAATACGCGCCCGCTTTCGAGCGGGCCGGCCATGAGGTCATGCCGCTCGATGCGTCCCGCGAAATCTTGCCCGACGCGCTCACGCATGTCGCCATCGTGAATCCGAACAATCCCACCGCCGAGCATCTGAGCGCCGGCAAGCTGTTGCACTGGCATGCGCAATTGAGCGCGCGCGGCGGCACGTTGCTCGTCGACGAAGCGTTCGCCGATACGATGCCCTCGCAATCGCTCGCGGCCAGCACGAATCGCGACGGCTTGATCGTGCTGCGCTCGCCGGGAAAATTCTTCGGCCTCGCGGGCGTGCGTGCGGGTTTCGTGCTCGCCGCGCCCGCGTTGCTCGATGCGTTGCGCCGCACGCTCGGTGCGTGGACGGTCAGCGGTCCGGCGCGTCACGCCGTGAAAGCCGCGTTCGACGACGAGGCGTGGCAACGCGAGATGCGCGCGCGGCTCGATGCCGAAAGCGCGCGCCTCGTGAAACTGCTGCATGCGCAAGGTCTGAACACGCGCGGCACGCCGCTCTTCGCATGGACCGACGACGCACGCGCCGCCGCCTTGCATGAAGCGTTGGCCCGGCGCGGCGTGTGGACGCGGCTGTTCACGCCGTCGGGCAGCGTGCGTGTCGGCCTGCCCGCGAACGAACCGGAATGGGCGCGCTTCGACGAAAGCTTGCGCGAGGCGGTTCGAGAGATCGATTCCCCGTGACAGCGGATCAAAGCCAACGATGCGAATAACAGGAACCGTTGTCCGATTCACCCGCCTCGCGCGACCAACGCGCCGCCACTCGATGACCCGCTTCGCCCTCACCGTCTTCTTCTGCGTTGCCACGCTGCACGCCCACGCCGCGATCACCGTCACCGACGACACCGGCGCCGGCGTCACCCTTGCCGCTCCCGCGCAACGGGTAATCAGCCTGGCGCCGCACGTCACCGAATTGCTGTATGCCGCGGGCGGCGGCGCGAAACTGGTCGGCGCCGTCTCCTACAGCGACTATCCGCCTGAAGCGAAGCAAGTGCCGCGCGTCGGCGACAACAAGGCGCTCGACCTGGAACGCATCGTCGCGTTGAAGCCCGATCTGATCGTCGTGTGGCGGCATGGCAATGCGCAGCGTCAACTGGATCGGTTGCGCGAGATGCACGTGCCGTTGTACTTCAGCGAGCCGCATCATCTCGACGACATTGCCGTATCGCTGACCAGGCTCGGGCAATTGCTGGGCACCTCAACCACTGCGGATAAAGCGGCGGCCGAATACCGCCGGGACATCGCGAGATTGCGCGCGCAATATGCGAGCCGGCCGCCCGTCAGCGTGTTCTATCAGGTGTGGGATCAACCGTTGATGACGCTCAACGGCGAGCACATGGTCAGCGACGTAATCGCGCTATGCGGAGGCCGCAACGTATTCGCCAAACTCGAACCACTGGTGCCGACCGTCTCGACCGAAGCGGTGCTCGCCGCGAACCCGGAAGCGATCGTCACGGCCGCGCCCGGCGCGACCAGACCGGACACCACGTTGCCGCAGCTCGGCGTATGGCGCGCCTGGCCGAGCCTGAGCGCGGTGGCGAACAACAACCTGTTCGCCATCGACGGCGATCTGATCAACCGGCCGGCGCCGCGTATCGCTCAAGGCGCAAGGCAACTGTGCGAAGACCTCGAAGTGGCGCGCTCACGCCGGAAATGACATCAACGTAACGCGGTCTCGGCGCGCTTGAACGGCCAGTGTTCGAACTCGGATAGCCGAAGCCTGTAACGCGCGACGTTGCCGGGATAAAGGTGATCGAGATCGGACTGGATCGCGTCGACAAACGACGACAGGTCGCCCGCGCTCACCCGCTCGCGCGCGAGTGTTTCAACCTCGCTCCGCGAGCCCGCGAGGCCGCCGCGAATCACCTCCTGCACCACCTGTATCAACGCATTGCGATACTTGAGCCGAAATGCGTCCGGCTCGCCGATCGATTGGCGAATCGCCAGATAGCGCTGGCACGAACGCTCGTAGGCCCACATGAAAACGTCGCGCAACAGATCGACGCGATTGGTTTCGTAGACGCCGAGCGTGCCCTCGATATACGCCTTCCGCGGAACGTCCACGAACGATAGCGGACACAGATTCTCGCGAATCAACGGAATGTTCGCGGTCAAACGCGAGACCCGCTTGTTGACGTCCTCGAACGGTTGCAGGTACGGCAGGTGCACCATGCTGAAAAAGGCCTGTTCGAAGGGATCGTCGATTTGCGCGGCCTTGTTCAGCAGCGCCTCGAAGCATTCCGCGATCTGCTGCGGCACGGCGAGCGGAAAAAACACGGTGCCGCTGATCTCCACTTCGCGCACGCGCAAGCGACCGCTCGCGAACGGGTCCGACATCAGGTTGTCGGAGAGGATCGCGTGAAGGTTCAGGACGGTGAAAGGGTTGAAGCCCACCTCGTCGGCGCTCTCAACGATCATTTCGATCGCGGCCTTGTGGTTCAGGATCATCTGCGTTTCCTGCGCGTCCTTGCCCTCCGCGATCTGCCCTTGCTCGATCAACCGCACCGTATCGAGCCGCGTGTAGGTATTGCCCTCCAGCCGCGACGACGCCCACGATAAATCGATCAGAAGCCGGCCCATGATGTCGCGCGCATAAGTGCCCGCCGGCCGCGCATCCGCCGACGTGCGCCCCCACTCGTGAAGCCGCTCGCGCTGTGACTGCGATAGATAAGCATCCTGATTCGGACGATAGCGCTCCAGAAAAGCGCGGTTGTAGCCGACCGGCCGGCGTTCGTGGAGCGGCCGGTTCACCTCCGCGCGCACTTCGAGGCCGTCGCTCGAGACCGGCACATAAGCCTCGCTCGCGGTGCTTGCGCTGCCGGTGGGCTGCGCCGGAAGAACGGCGTCGCTGGAAGCGGGCACTCGCGTGTAGACGAGCGCCCGTCCCGCGCCTTCCGAGCCGATGCGGCCGGCTTCGAGCAGCCCGTCGAGCCGGCGTTGCAGCGTGCGCCGGGGCATGGGATGCCCGCGTGCGGCAACGGCCGCGGCGAGCGCGCGCACGCCTTGGCCCTCAGCGCTTGCGGCGATGAGCTGCTCGATCAGATCCAGTTCCTGTTTGATGCCATTGCTGTTCATACGCGCCACCGTGCAGTCGAAGTGGCGCGATTAGCACGGAATAGCGCCACCTTTCCAAGAATTATGGCACGGAACACGGGTTTCGTGCCAAATCCAGCGGCACAAAGTGGCACGAAACGCGATATCGTGACAAATTTTCGAGAAAAGTGGCACGCAAGTCAAAACGAGGTGGCGCAATTTGAATGCAGCGTTGGCGCGGACTAATCGTTGCTCGAATCCGCTCACGCATTCCACCGCACCAACGACCACTGCCGCGCCTCGTCATCGCGACGCAGCCAGACAATCCCGGTCATATCGAGCGACCACCGCAGACAGCGCTCCAACGGCACGTCCAGCACCAGCGACGCGATGGCCCGCATGACGCCCGCATGCGTGACCACGTAAGCCGGCGTCAGCTCGCGCGTTTGCGCGAACGCGTCGAACCACGCGCGCACCCGCGCGACGAATTGCGTCACGCTTTCGCCACCGTGCGCCCGCGCGTGCTCGAAGTTGGCCGCCCAGTCGTCGAGCAACTCGCGATCGATCGCATCCCAACGCCGCTCTTCCCAGTCGCCGAAGTTCATCTCCTTCAGACGATCGTCGTGACTGAGCGCGCAGCCGAAATCGTTCGACATCGCCGCCGCGAGCGCCGCGCAGCGCGTCGACGGACTCGACATCAACACGCGCGGCGCCGGCACCTGCAACGCGGCGAGCCGCAACGCGAGCGCCGCCGACGACACGTCGGCATCCTCGACGAGCGCGACGTCGCTTTGGCCGTAACAGACGCCGGCATCGACCACGACGGCGGGGTGACGAATCAGGACGATATCCATGCGAGCCCCATGAGATAGATGCTCAATTCGAAGACCTGCTGCGCAAAGCCGAGGCAATCGCCGGTATAGCCGCCGAGTCGTCTCACGAAATAACGGCCCATTGCGAAGCGCAGCGCCACCAGGACGAGCAGCGTCACGGCCGCGAAACGCCAATCCGCTGAAGCAGGTCCATTCGGCCACAGCAACCACGGCAAACCGAATAGCGCCGCACAAAGCAACGCGGGCGCGGAGAGGCGCTGCGCGACCGGTTTGGCCTTGCCTTCCGCGCGCACGTAGTCGAGCGTGGCCAGATAGCTGATCGCGAATGCGCGGCTCGCCGCGTGCGCGCCGATCATCAGGCCCGCGGCGCGCATCGGCGGCAACGCGGCAAGCGTTTGCCACTTCAGCGCCAGGGCGATCACGAGCGCGATCGCGCCGAACGCGCCAATGCGCGAATCGTGCATGATGCGCAGCACGTTCTCGCGCGTATAGGCGCCACCGAACGCATCGACGCAATCGGCGAGACCGTCTTCGTGAAACGCGCCGGTGACGAGCAGCGACGCGGCCATCGACAACAGCACCGCGACCCCCGCTGGAAACACACGCAGCGCCGCGAGATAGACCAGCGCGCTCGATCCGCCGACCAACAAACCGACGAGCGGAAAATAACGCGCCGCCGCATTCAGATAGTGCGGCTCATAACCGACCCAGCGCGGCACGGGCACGCGCGTGAAATAACCGAGCGCGGTGAAGAAATAGCGCAGTTCGGCGAGCGGATTCATGGGTGGGCCGGAGGCAGGTTTCGAGACGATGGATCACGCATCGCGATTCGCGACGCCGGCCGATTCGAAGCTCGCCATCTCGTTGACGAACGCCGCCGCCGCGCGCAGCAGCGGCACCGCGAGCGCCGCGCCGGTGCCTTCGCCGAGACGCATATCCAGCGACAACAACGGCTGCGCGCCGAAATGATCGAGCATGCGCCGATGCCCCGCCTCGTTCGACGCATGCGCGAACACGCAGTACTCGCGCACGTTCGGCGCGAACGCATCGGCGACCAGCAGGGCCGAACTGGCGATGAAGCCGTCGACCAGAATCGTCATGCGCGCTTGCGCCGCCGCGAGATACGCGCCCGCCATCATCGCAATCTCGAAGCCGCCGAAGGTCGCGAGCACGTCGAGCGGATCGGAGGAAACGGCGTGACGGGTGAGCGCCGACGCGAGCACGTCGCGCTTTTTCGCAAGCCCCGCGTCGTCGAGCCCGGTGCCGCGGCCGACGCATTCTTCGATCGGCACGTTGCACAAACGGCTCATCAGACAGGCGGCCGACGAGGTGTTCGCAATGCCCATCTCGCCGAACCCGATCACGTTGCTGCCGAGCGCCGCGTGATGCCGCACGCGCGCCGCGCCCGCCTGCATCGCGGCCAGCGCGTCGTCGCGGGTCATCGCGGGTTCACGCGCGAAGTTGCGCGTGCCGGCCGCGACCGGAATGTCGACAAGACCTTCCGACGACGGCAACGGTGTCGCAATGCCGGCGTTGACCACTTCGAGCTCGATGCCGGCAACGCGGCTCAATGCGTTGATCGCCGCGCCGCCAGCCAGGAAGTTCGCGACCATCTGCGCGGTCACCGCTTGCGGATAGGGGCTCACGCCTTCATCGGCAATGCCGTGGTCGCCGGCGAATACGATCAGCGCCGGGCGCTCGACGGTGGGATGCGTCGTGCGCTGAATCAGGCCCATCTGGCGCGCGAGCGCCTCGAGCCGTCCAAGACTGCCCGGCGGCTTGGTCTTGGTGTCGATGATGTGTTGCAGGTCGTCGCGCAGCGTTTGATCGAGCGGTTCGACTTCGAATAATCCCGACGAGCGTGGCAAGGAAGTCATAAGGTTTTTTAAAAGGAAGGTTTTGACAAAGCGCTCAGCGCGGCGCGGGAATCAGCGCCTCGTGTTCGCCGTCGCGAATCAGGATCAACGGATAGCCGAATGCGCGGCTCGTCAGCGCGGGGGTCAGCACGTCGTGCACCGGTCCGGCGTAAGCGCCGCCGTCACCGTCGAGCAATAGCGCATGGGTCGCGAAGCGGCGCGCGAGGTTCAGATCGTGACAGGAAAACAGCACTGTACGCCCAGGCTCATGCGCCCACCCGCCCAGCGCTTCGAGACAATCGATCTGGTGGTGCAGATCGAGATGCGACAGCGGTTCGTCGAGCAGCAGCAACGGCGCGTCCTGACATAACACCGCGGCGAGCGCCACGCGTTGACGCTCGCCGCCCGAGAGCGACAACACGTCGCGCGTGGCGAATGCGGCGAGGCCCAGCAATTCCAGCGCGGCATGCGCGGCGTCGCGATCGGCCTCGCGCTCCCAGCCCCAGCCGGTCAGATGCGGGAAGCGATTCAGCATCACGATGTCGAGCACGCTCGCACTGAACGCGTCCGCTGCGCTTTGCGGCATCAGCGCGCGGCGTTGCGCGAGCGGCAGCGGTTGCCAGTCGGCCAGGCGCACGCCGTCGAGTTCGACCTGACCCGCCGACGGCTGCAACAGACCCGCGAGCGTGGCGAGCAGCGTCGTCTTGCCCGCGCCGTTCGGGCCGGCGACGCACCAGAGTTCGCCTTCGTAGAACGTATGCGTGAACGCTTCGAGCAAGGTGCGCGTGCCGGCACGCAAGGTCAGGCGTTGCGCGCTGAGCGCGGCGTGGGAGGCGTCGTGTGCTTTCATCATCGGCGCCTGTGCAGCAGCATCCACAGAAACACCGGCACGCCGATGATCGAGGTGATCACGCCGACCGGCAACTGCGCCGGCGCTATCGCGGTGCGCGCGATCAGATCGGCGCCCATCACCGCGACGCCTCCGCCGAGCGCCGCAGCGGGCAGCAGCATGCGCTGATCGTTGCCGAACGCGAGCCGCAGCATATGCGGCACCACGAGGCCGACAAAGCCGATCGTGCCCGCGGTGGTCACCGCCGCAGCCGCCGCCAGCGACGCCACCAGGTACACGCGCAAGCGCAGCGGCACCACGGCGACGCCCAACGCTTGCGCGGCGGCATCGCCGCGCAACAGGACATTGAGCCGCGGCGCGGCGGGCACGATCGCAAGCAGCGCGACGGCGAGCACGGCGAGCGCCGTCCACGGCATCGCCCCGCCGTTGAGATCGCCGGTCAGCCAGAACAGCATGCCGCGCAAGCGATTGTCGGGCGCGAGGTTCAGCAGCAACGTGATGAGTGCGCCCCAGCCCGCCGCGATCACCGCGCCGGTCAGCAGCAAACGCGGCGACGTATCCTGCGGCTCGCCGCGCCACAGCTCGCGGCGCGCGAGGCCGAGCACCAGCAGGATCGACACGAACGCGCCGGCGAATGCGCTGGCGTCGACGATCCACCACGCGCCACCCGCGATCATCGCGACGAGAGCGAACGTCGCCGCGCCGCCTGACACGCCTAACACGTAGGGTTCGGCCAGCGGATTGCGCAACAGCACTTGCAGTAGCGCGCCGGCCAACGCGAGCAACGCGCCGCATGCGAAGCCCGCCAACGCGCGCGGCAAACGCAGCGTGCGAACGATCTCGGCGGTCAGATCGGCGGACCCGCCATGCGCCGAGGACGAGGGCATCAGCGCCGCCAACACGCGGCCGGGCGGAAGCGCCACGCTGCCCAGTGCGAGCGACGCCATCAACACGACGAGCGCGACCACCGCGAGCGCAAGCCAGATCGCGGCGGCACGCTTCGCATTCATGACGCGCATCGTGCTCGTGGTTGGGGTGGTCGAACTCGAACCGCGGTTCATCGGCGCGTGCTCATGCAGGAACGTTCGTCACTGCTGCTGCCAGCCAACCGTGACATACGCACCGCGCCAGGGCGAGTTATACGAGTAGGCCGTTTCATAGTCCTTGTTCAACAGGTTGTGGATTTGCGCGGCCACGTACCACGCTTTCGTGATGTTGTAGCGCGCCGACAGATTCACCACACCGTAGCCGCCCAGCTTGCCGCTGCTATCTTCGCGCGCGCCGCTCACGATCCACTCGCCGCCCACGCGCCAGCAGGCGATGCTGCGATTCACCGCGAGCGATCCGAAACGCCGCGCGCGCCGCAGAAGGTCGGCATCTTTGTCGAGGTCGACGGGATTTTGCAGCGTCAACGACGCGCGCACGTCCGTCTTGCCGACATGGCCGCTCCACGATCCTTCGAGTCCCTGCACCTTCGCATGCCCGACGTTCTCGGCCAGATAGATGCCGGGCGTCACCTGCTGATAATCGATCAGATTCGAATAGCGCGTCTGGAACGCGCTCAGGCGCATCACGCCGAGCGCGTTCGACGCGTACTGCAACGCGGCCTCGATCGAATGACTGCGCTCCGGCTCGATCGACGCGTTGCCGCTGTACGGATAGTACAGATCGTCGAAGCTCGGCGCGCGAAACGAATCCGAATAGCTTGCAGTCGCCTTCCAATGGCCGGTGATGTCGAAACCGTAGCCGAGATAGTAACTGTTCGCTCCGCCGAAATCGGAATACTGGTCGCGCCGCACATTGGCCTGAATCTGGTTGCGCCCAAAGCGCCCCGTATAGCCGACGAAACCCGAATCCACATGACGATCCGGCGCCGCGAACGTATCCGAGTCGAGGCTTTGATCGAGATGCTCATAGCCCACCTGCAACTTCTGCTGCGCGGCGAACGTGAAATCGTTCTGCCACGTGTACTGGCGATTGTCGGTATCGAAGCGGCCGTTATAGATGCCGTTGGTTTTCGACACGCTGCGGTCGTCGCCTTCGGAGACGATGAAGTGGGTGGTCCACCAATCGGTCAGCTTGCCGTTCGCGAACACCGACATCTGACGCACCTTGCTATACAGATTGTTTGAATCGGTCGGCACGCCATACGCGTTGTCGTAACTGTTGTTGCCGTTCGACTGGAAATACGTGACGCCCGCGTTCCATTGGTCGTTGAACCTGTGACGCAGCGAAGCCGAAATGCTTTCGTTCAGATAGCCGTTTGCGTTCGGATTGGCTTGCGGCGCCTCGCGCGGATTCAGCGACGAGAAGCCGTCGTCCTTCGAACGGGCGAGCGACAGGTTGAAGGTGGTGGCGCCGTCCTTATCCAATGCGCCGTTCACGCCGGCCTGCTGCGTCTGCGTGTGATAGCTGCCGTAGCCCACCGAAAAGTTGAAACGCGGAGGATGGTCGCCACCGTCTTTCGTGAACACCTGCACCACGCCGCCGATCGCGCCCGAACCGTATAGCGCGGACCCGTTGCCGTTCACCACTTCCACGTGATCGATCTGGTCGAGCGGGATCTGCGCGAGTTGCGATGTACCGAGGGTCACCGAGTCGACCCGCACGCCGTCGATCAGCACCAGCGATTGCGTCGACGACGCGCCACGCAAAAACAGACTCGTGGTCGAACCAGGGCCACCTGTACGCGAGATTTGCGCGCCGGGGGCGAGTTGCAGCAGGCCGGGCAAGTCGGTCGCGGTGCTGTCGGCGATGTCCTGCTGATCGAACAGCGCCGTCGGCGGAATCGCGTCGGCGAGCGCTTGCGGGCCACGCCCCGCCGTGACGACCACCGGCGACAACACGATGGGCGATGAACCTGCAGCCGCGGCAGCCGCGGACGAGGTGGAAGAAGACGCATCGGAAGAGGTGGAAACAGCAGCGGCCTGAGCGTGCACGACGAGCGGCACGCCCGCAAAAACGAGCCACGCCGCGCGAGCGATGGGGGACAGCATGGGATGACATTCCTGTGGGTAACGTGCGCGGCCCGCTTCCCCGCAGGCCGATGCGTAACGAGGCGCCCGCGCTTTTCAACGTTTTCGCGGACGTTCCTCTCCCTCTGGCCGGTATCCGGGCTGGCGACACATCGATCCCGCCTTCCCACGCGTGACGCGCAGTGGCACACTCGCACGTTCAGCTTCGAACACGCGATCAGGACCGACCTGCATGATGAATGCGGTCGCTTACCGTTGCGGGGGCAGCGCAGGTTCGCGCGTTCTGGCGAACGACGCGCCCTGCTTCCCGTTTAACTGCGCGCACTATGAAAGCGCGCGCGGGCACCAGAGTGCGGCCAGTTTAGGAGCGGCCCCCGAGCCCGTCAAGAATCGTTGATCGTTGCGCGATCTGTTCGGTTAAGTGCGGGTTATTGTCCGATGCGCGAGTACTTTTTCATCATATGGTCGATCAATGCCTGCATAAAGCGAGGTTGTTACGTCTCGAAACGAGACAAATGTCGGAACCCGCGATATTCCGCGCTAAAATGCGATGTCTTTAGAGGACGCAGCACATGCTCACCGAACTCGAAACACTTTCACAGAACATCGGCAAGCTGATCGCGATCAGCCAGCGCCACAACGAAGCGCGCCTCGCGCTCGAAGAGCAGCTCGCCCAATCACGCGCCGAAGTCGAAGCCACGCGCACGGAACTTGCAATGCTTCGCGAGGAACGCGATGCGCTGCAAGCGGAACGCGACGCACTGTCGGCCAAGATCGACGACGCCCAGGTGCGGCTGAATGCGATTCTCGAGAAACTGCCGCGGGCACGCGCGCACAATGAGCCGGACAACCAGCTCGATCTGCTCGAGCCCGCTCAGCATCAAGCCGAAACCGGGAGCGACGTGACCCGCCACGGAGAAAACGCATGACCACGAAGCAGATCGAAGTGTCGATTCTCGGCGTGCCCTATCGTCTCGCCTGCTCGGCTGAAACAGAAGGCGCACTGCTTGAAGCGGTCGCGCGTGTCGACGCCGAAATGTCGAAGATCCGCAATAACAGCAACGTGCGCGGCACGGATCGCATTGCCGTCATGGCTGCGTTGTCGCTGGCATCGGAACTGCTTAAGCTGCAAAGCAGCGTGCGGCACGGAGAAGCATTTCCCGCTGAGGAAATCCGGCGTACAATGCATCAAATGAACGAGCAACTGGGTACTGTGATCGAGCAGTACAGCATGCAATAACTATCTAGTGGCCGGTCGCGAGATTGGCTGCGGATTCAAGCGAAGTGCATGAGCGGTAGTCAATAAGACTCGGCAAACGTTTGAATTCCATCGTTTTAGTTTCATCGGTTTAGCTTCCCTGCCTGGTTCGCCAAGGTCATATATTCCTTGAACCAATGCCATGTGCACGGTTGCGGAAATTTGTAGCACGGGTGTGCGCGTCACTCTGTCTGATGTACCCGAAGTGTTGCTAACTGCGACCAATTCTGAACCCCCGGTTCAGGATGCCGGCCTAGCGGCTAAGGCGGGGACCTTATTTGGAACGGCATCGGACTTCGGTTCGGTGCCGTTTTTCTTTGGGCCTCGATTTTCTTCCGCATCTTCAAACCCTTAACGTTCCAATTCGATTCATGCGCTACTGGCTAATGAAGTCCGAACCGGACGAAGCAAGCATCGACCATCTCGCCAACGCACCGCACCGCACGTTGCCGTGGACCGGCGTGCGCAACTATCAGGCGCGCAATTTCATGCGCGACATGATGCAGGTCGGCGACGGCGTGCTGTTCTATCACTCGAGTTGTCCCGAGCCGGGCATTGCGGGGCTCGCCGAGGTATCGTCCACCGCTTATCCGGACCCCACCCAGTTCGACACGAAGAGTCCCTACTACGACCCGAAGTCGTCGCAGGAAACGCCGCGCTGGATGCTCGTCGACGTCGTGTTCAAGAAGAAGATTCCGCTGATTCCGCTTGCCGCATTGCGCGAGCACGAAGGGTTGAAGGACATGCGCGTGCTCGCCAAAGGCAACCGCCTATCGATTACGCCGGTGACCGAAGCCGAATGGCGCTTCATCACCCAACGACTCATTTGACATTGCACGTGCACGCGGCACGTTACGGCGCAATCCATGCGCCGAACTGCGCGCAGCAAGGATCAAGCCTGTCAGGCAACGTCAAATTAGGGAACCAAGCTCAGGTTACAAGCGCCTAACGGACTCGCAAACGCTGGACCGCAAACGCCGTGCCATTGGCTCATGCCGATGGCGTCGCCAATGCGCGGCGTTCGCTCCGATCGTGCATCACCTGTTCAGGCAAGGAGTCCAACAATGAAGAAAAACACCGCACGTGCAATCGCGCTCGCTCTCGCATGCATCGCTCCCACCGCGCTTGCGCTCACGCCGGCCGTGGCTCGCGCGCAGAACGCGCCGCAGTATCAGCCGGCGGGCGTGCTGTCGCTAAACGCACAGGCCAGCGCGGACGTGCCGCAAGACGTGGTCGACATCACGCTGTTCTACGAGCAGGAAGCGAAGGATCCGTCGGCGCTCACGTCGACGTTGAATCAGCGCGCCGACTCGGCGCTGCAAAAAGCCAAGGGCGTGAACGAGGTGACGGCGCGCACGGGTTCGTTCTCGATCTATCCGTCCACCGATCGTGACGGGCGCATTTCCGCATGGCGCGGCCGCACCGAGGTCGTGCTCAAGTCGCGCGACTTCGCCGCGGCTTCGAAGCTCGCGGGCCAATTGGCATCGATCATGCAAGTCGGCAACGTACAGTTCTCGCTGTCGCCCGAAGCGCAGCGCGCCGCGGAACAGAAGCTCACCGGCGAGGCCATCAAGTCGTTCCGCGAGCAGGCCGCTTCGTCGGCGCAAGCGTTCGGCTACGGCGGTTATTCGATTCGTGAGGTCAACGTCGGACACAACGGCGTCATTCCGCGCCCCATGATGATGATGAGCGCGCGCGCCATGAGCGCCGACGCCAAGGTCTCGGCGCCCATGCCGATCGAAGGCGGCACGTCGACCGTGACGGTCAACGTATCGGGTTCGGTGCAAATGAAGTAACGCGTTTTGCGCTGAATCTCACGCACCGCTGTTAAAAAGCCACGGCATGCCGTGGCTTTTTAATTGACTACGAAGACAACAGATAGGGCGGCGCTCAGTTCGCGCCCGCCGCCACCGCCGGTTCGCGTCGCGCCCGGCGATAAGACCACACCAGCATCGCGATGCCCGCGACGATCATCGGCAGCGACAGCCACTGCCCCATCGACAGCCCCATTGCCAGCAGCCCAAGGAAGTCGTCCGGTTCGCGCGCGAATTCCACCGTGAAACGCGCGAGGCCGTAGCCGATCAGGAACACCGCCGAAATCGCGCCCAGCGGCTTCGGTTTGCGCGAGAAGAAGAACAGCACGAAGAACAATGCGACACCTTCCAGCGCGATCTCATACAACTGCGACGGATGACGCGGCAGCATGTGATATTGCGTGAACACTTCGCTCAGATGCCATTGCGCGCCAAGCTGCGGATGCGCGGCGAGCCATGCGGCGTCTTCCGGCGCGGCGCCCGGAAACAGCATCGCCCACGGCGCGGCCGGGTCGGTCACGCGGCCCCACAACTCGCCGTTGATGAAGTTGCCGAGGCGTCCCGCCGCGAGCCCCGTCGGCACCATCGGCGCGACGAAATCGGTGACTTGCAGCCACGAGCGTTTGCGCTGATGCGCGAACAGCGCCATGGCCACCGTCACGCCGAGAAAGCCGCCGTGAAACGACATGCCGCCCTCCCACACCTTGAAGATGTCGAGCGGATGCGCGAAATAAAAACTCGCCTTGTAGAACAGCACATAGCCCAGCCGGCCGCCGAGAATCGTACCGAGCACGCCGTAGAACAGCATGTCGTCGATGTCCTTCGCGGTCCAGCCTTGTGCGGCGACATACGGCAAGCGCAGCCGCAGCCGGCCGACCACGATCGCCGCGATGAACGCGACGAGGTACATGAGGCCGTACCAGCGCACGGCGAGCGGCCCCAGATGAATGGCAATGGGGTCGAAATTCGGGTGAATGAGCATCGTGTTGTTATGGGCGGTTCAGGTTCAGAAGCGGATTGTTCAAGCGATTGTCGAATGGCGGAAAGCGGTGCACGCAGCGGGCGGCGCATGCGTTGGACGGTGCGGCGCGCAATGCGTTCGCGGCCGCCCCGCTGCTAAAGACGCGGCATGGACTGCGCCTCGACAGTGGCCGCATGCGCGCGCACGATTTCGATGAAGCCCGCGAGCACCGGGCTCACCTCCGCGGTGCGCCAGACCAGCCCCGTTTCGATCGCGGGCACCGACTCCGAGAGCGGCCGGTACACGACGCCGGTGCGGCGCAGATTACGCAACGATTGCGGCACCAGTGCGACACCCATTCCCGCCGAGACGAGGCTCACGATGGTCTGCATCTGGATCGCCTCCTGGCCGACGCGGGGCGCGAGGCCCGCCACGCCGTAGCAATCCATAATGATGTCATAAAAGCCCGGCGCCAAACGCCTTGGAAAGATCACGAGCGGCGCGTCGGCGACGTCGCGCAGGCTGACGGGCGTGTCGAGCCACTCGGCCTGCGGGTCCGCATCGGACCCGGCGGCGGCGCCTAGCCGCTGCGCCAGTTCCGTCGACATCGCAATCACCAGCGGCTCGCGGGCAATCGGCAGCCACGAGAGTTGCGTGGCATGACGCGACGGCAGCGGCGCGATCACGAGCCCTGCGTCGATGCGCCCGGCTACCAGTTCGTCCACCTGCACGTCGCTGGTGGCTTCGGTCAATTCGAGCCGCACACGCGGATGCCTCGCGCCGAAATCGCGCAGCAGCAGCGGCAGCAAGCCGTAGTCCGCGGTGGAGACGAACGCCAGCGACAGCACGCCCGCCTCGCCGCGCGCGAGGCTTTGCGCGAGCGGCCGCAAGCCCTCGGCGCTCGCCAGCAGGCGCTGCACCTCGGGCAGCAGATCGGCGCCCACCGGCGTGAGTTCGACCGAGCGCTTGGTGCGCGCGAACAGTTCGACGCCAAGCGTCTCCTCCAGCGCGCGAATCGCCTGCGACAACGGCGGCTGCGTCATCGAAAGGCGCGCGGCGGCGCGGCCGAAGTGCTTTTCTTCGGCGACGGTGACGAAATAGCGCAACTGGCGCAAGTCGGGAATGGCGGGCAGCATGATTAATAGATTTTACGACCTAGTCGAGCCCGAATAATATATTGGACAGGCGCTTTGCAAAACCGCATCCTTGCGCGACGCGTCGGAACTACACTGAACTGACGCGCCGGCGGCACCCGCCGGCAAGCGCATCGACAAGGTCCGCGGCGAACCTGCAGCCCGGGTCAAAACAAAACAGACTGGAGTTCCCCATGGCATACAACCGTCGTTCGAAGAACATCACGCAAGGCGTGGCGCGTTCGCCGAACCGCTCGATGTACTACGCGCTCGGCTATCAGAAGGAAGACTTCGACAAGCCGATGATCGGCATCGCCAACGGCCATTCGACCATCACGCCATGCAACGCCGGCCTGCAGCGTCTGGCCGACGCGGCCGTCGCCGCGGTCAGGGCCGCCGATGCGAATCCGCAGATCTTCGGCACGCCGACGATCTCGGACGGCATGTCGATGGGCACCGAAGGCATGAAGTACTCGCTCGTGTCGCGCGAAGTCATCGCCGACTGCATCGAGACCTGCGTGCAAGGCCAGTGGATGGACGGCGTGGTCGTGATCGGCGGCTGCGACAAGAACATGCCGGGCGGCATGATCGGCATGTTGCGCGCGAACGTGCCGAGCATCTACGTGTACGGCGGCACGATCCGTCCGGGCAACTGGAAGGGCACGGACCTGACCATCGTGTCGTCGTTCGAGGCAGTGGGCGAGTTCACGGCCGGCCGCATGTCGCAGGAAGATTTCGAAGGGGTCGAGAAGAACGCGTGTCCGTCGACGGGTTCATGCGGCGGCATGTACACCGCCAACACGATGAGTTCGTCGTTCGAGGCGCTCGGCATGTCGCTGCTGTACTCGTCGACGATGGCCAATCCCGATCAGGAAAAGGTCGACTCGGCCGCCGAATCGGCACGCGTGCTGGTGGAAGCGGTCAAGAAGGATCTGAAGCCGCGCGACATCATCACGAAGAAGTCGATCGAAAACGCCGTGGCCGTGATCATGGCCACGGGCGGCTCGACCAACGCCGTGCTGCACTTCCTCGCGATCGCGCACGCGGCCGAAGTGGCATGGAGCATCGAGGACTTCGAGCGCATGCGCAAGAAGGTGCCGGTGATCTGCAACCTGAAGCCGTCGGGCCAGTTCGTCGCGACCGATCTGCACAAGGCCGGCGGCATTCCGCAAGTCATGAAGATCCTGCTCGACGCGGGTCTTTTGCACGGCGACTGCATCACGATCACCGGCAGGACGATCGCCGAGGAACTAAAAGACGTGCCGGGCAAGCCGCGCGCCGACCAGCAGGTGATTTTCCCGATCGAGCAGGCGCTGTACAACGAAGGCCACCTCGCGATCCTGAAGGGCAATCTCGCCGAAGACGGCGCGGTCGCCAAGATCACCGGCTTGAAGAACCCGGTCATCACCGGCCCGGCCCGCGTGTTCGACGACGAGCAAAGCGCGCTGGAAGCGATCCTGGCCGACAGGATCGTCGCCGGCGATGTGGTGGTGCTGCGCTATCTCGGCCCGAAGGGCGGCCCCGGCATGCCGGAGATGCTCGCGCCCACTTCCGCGATCATCGGCAAGGGTCTCGGCGAAAGCGTCGGCTTGATCACCGACGGCCGTTTTTCGGGCGGCACGTGGGGCATGGTGGTCGGTCACGTCGCGCCGGAAGCGTTCGTGGGCGGCACGATCGCGTTCGTGCAGGAAGGCGACTCGATCACGATCGACGCGCATAAGCTGCTGCTGCAACTGAACATCGACGACGCCGAATTGCAGCGTCGCCGCGCGGCATGGCAGCAACCGAAGCCGCGCTACACGCGTGGCGTACTCGCGAAGTATTCGGCACTCGCGCTGCCCGCCAACAAGGGCGCGGTGACGGGCTGATCCAACGCCGTTGGGCACGCCGCGGATTCGGCCTGGTTGCGGGGCGAAGCTGAAGCTCCGGGTCGTGTGTGCATCGTGAGCGGTGAGCGACAAGCGGCTACGTAAAAGCGCAAAGGGGCGCACGGAAAACCGTGCGCCCCTTTGCTTTTATAATGCTTGCACCACAAGCCGGGCACCTGCACCGGTGGAGACCAGAATGAAATCAATGTCGTATGCAGCGCTTGCAATAGCCGGCGTGCTCGGCGCGATCCTAAGCGTCGGCAGTCCCGCGGCGCACGCGGAGGCCGCCGCCGGACTCATGCTGGCGCAGCAGCAGAACTGCATGAGCTGCCATTCGGTATCCCGTTCTTTCATGGGACCGGCACTGCACGACGTCGCGGCGAAATATGCCGTCCGCGAAGACGCCGTCACGTATCTGAAGCGCAAGATTCTGGATGGCAGCACGGGCGTATGGGGTCCGGTGCCGATGCCCGCCAACACGCAACTCACGCCTGACCAGGCGGCCACGCTCGCGAGTTGGGTGATGACGCTCAAGTGAAGGCGCTTTGCTAAAAGCGCCGAACGAAGGCGCCAAATGAAGGCGCCAGCAAGGGCGCCCCTGCTTCATCACATCAGGCGTTGCCTGAGCGCCGCGCCATTTCTTCTTCCACCGCGTCCCGTACCCAGCCGCTCATCTCGGTCTCCAGACTCAGCGCCACTTCACGCGTGATCTGGTTGACGAGCCTGGCGGTGTGGTCCTGCAATGCATCGCGGCAGCGCGCTTCGATGATGCCCCGTCCCTCGCCTGCCAGAAAACCCGCGAACCGTGCGCGCAGCCGTTCGGCAATCGCATCCGCATCGAGGCCCGCCTGTGCCTGGTCGACGGGTTCGCGAGCGATGTCCGGCGGCACGGTCGCGCCGGCCTCTAGCGGCGCAAACGGCTCGGTTCGGTCGAACACGCCGGGTTGCGCAGCCAGCGCGGCTTCGCGCTCGTGCAGCGAGTCAAGGGCGGGGTGCGCTCTTGTCCGCTTTCTCGGCTGAGCGTGTTCCGCGTGATGCGCGGGTTCCGCCGCCTGCGCGGAGTCCCGGGCAAGAGCAGGTTCGGCCGCATGTACCGGTTCGGGCGCAAGCACCGGTTCGACAGCGAAGCTCGGTTCGCGCGGGGCGCCGGGCTCGGCCGCCGGTTGCGTGGCCGCCGCGGGACGCGCCTGGGCAGGATTGCCCGGTACGAGAACCTCGTGCAGCACCGGGATCGAATTGTCGTTGGAATCGGACACGTGCGCTCTCCGTGTTTGAGTCGAAGCCGAGGCAGGCCGCGCGCACGCCGCATCCTAAGACAACGACACAACGCGACGCGGGCGTGATAAGACCTAACTGCCCTGCTTGTAATTGTTCAAAGCATAGCCGCGATCGCGATAGAAACGATAGCGTTCGCGGCCAGCAGCGAGTTCGTCGTGTGCGTTACCGACCACTTCCAGCAATCTTTCGAAACGCGCGAACTGCGGCGGCACCGTTGCCCCGAGATTGAGCAGCACCTGATGATGCGGCACATCGTCGAGGTTCGTGGCGAGCACGATCGGGGTTTGCGCGGCGAGCGGCGTGCCCGCCATGCAGTGCGGCACGAAGTCGAGCGGCGAGAACGTCCACAACTGTTCGTCGAACGCGCGCAGGCGCGCGGGCTCGGCCAGCACGATGGTCGGCTGGTTCGCCTGATACGCCTTGCGGACCAGGCGGCACGCATACAGCAGCGAATCGCCGACGTTCGAGTGAAAGTCGATTCTCGTCATCGGCGGCTCCGCTGTGCTTCCACAGACGCACTTTCAACCTTACAGCAATGCGTCATTGCGCGGCGCGGTCGATCAGGAACTGCGCGAGCAAGGGCACCGGACGGCCGGTGGCGCCCTTCGCCGCGCCGCTCTTCCAGGCCGTGCCGGCGATGTCCAGATGCGCCCACGGATAGGCATCGGTGAAGCGCGACAGGAAGCACGCCGCCGTCACGCTGCCCGCCGGACGCCCGCCGATGTTGGCCACATCGGCGAAGTTCGACTTGAGCTGATCCTGGTACTCGTCGTCGAGCGGCAGGCGCCAGGCCGGATCGGATGCTTCGCGCGATGCGTCGAGCAACTCGCCCGCCAGCGCGTCGTCTTTCGAAAAGAGGCCGCTGTTGTGATGGCCCAGCGCGATGATGCAGGCGCCCGTCAGCGTGGCGATGTCGATCACCGCCGCCGGCTTGAAGCGCTCGGCGTAGGTGAGCGCGTCGCACAGGATCAGGCGGCCTTCGGCGTCCGTGTTCAGCACTTCGATCGTCAGGCCCTTCATGCTGGTGACGATATCGCCCGGCTTGGTGGCGGTGGCCGACGGCATGTTCTCGACCGCCGGGATGATGCCGACGACGTTGATTTTCAGGCCCATTTCGGCGACGGCGCGCAACGTGCCCAGCACCGAACCGGCGCCGCACATGTCGTACTTCATTTCGTCCATGCCTTCGCCCGGCTTGAGCGAGATGCCGCCCGTGTCGAACGTGACGCCCTTGCCGACCAGCACCACCGGCGCGGCCTTCGCGGCGCCGCCCTGGTACTGCAGCACGATGAACTGCGCCGGCTCGACCGAGCCTGCCGTGACCGACAGGAACGAGCCCATCTTGAGCGCTTCACACTGCTTCTCGCCGAGCACCTCGACCTTCAGCTTCCAGTCCTTGGCGAGCTTCTTCGCGGTGTTGGCGAGGTAGGTGGGCGTGCAGACGTTGCTCGGCAGATTGCCGAGGTCGCGCGTGAGATCCATGCCGTTGGCGAGCGCGGCGCCCTGCTTCGCGGCAAGCTTGGCGGCCTTCTCGTCGCCGGTGTTGACGCTGAAGACGATGCGCTTCAACGCGCGCGCGCCGTTCTCCGGCTTGCTCTTCATCTGCGTGAACTTGTAGGTCAGTTCGCGCAGCGCGAGGATCGCGGCGCGCACGCCCCATTCCGCCGAGCGCTCCTGGATCGGCAACTGCGCGAGCGTGAAGGTGACCTGGACGATCTTGGTGCCGAGCAGCGCGCGCCAGGCGGCCCGCACGGCTTCGCCGTAGGCCTTCTGACTGAACGCGTCCTGTTTGCCGAGACCGACGAGCAGCACGCGCGACGCGCCGATGCCCGACACTTCGTGGAGGAACTGCGTGGTGCCTGCCTTGCCTTCCATGTCGCCCGCCTTGATGATGCGGGTGAGAAGGCCCTTGGTGGCCGCGTCGATTTCCAGCGCTGCGCCCGAGAGCGTCTGCGACTCGAACACGCCGATTACGATGCAATCCGATTTCCCGGTCAGGAAACCGTTTGACGAGCCTTTGGTCCAATCACAGGCTTTTATGCTAAAGTCCATCGCGCTTGTCCTCGGATAAAATCTGGGCTTAGGATGAAAGCCGCAATTATCCGCTATTTTTCCCGCGGCGGCTGCACCGGGGGCGTGATGGGGAGCAACCCGCGCGCCGCCGAGAGCGCCCCCTCTCGTCATCAATAATGATCTTCGAACGCTCCCTCCAGCGCGAACTCGCGTACACGGCTGGTGCCGTGTTCATGGTTCTGCTCACGCTCGTGCTGACGACGATGATGATCCGCATCGTCGGCTTCGCGGCCTCGGGCGAGATCGACCCGCGCGACGTGCTGGTCCTGATCGGCCTGACCGTGATCGGCTATCTGGCGATCATGCTCGTCGCTACCCTGTTCGTGTCGATCCTGTTCGTCCTCACACGCTGGTACAAAGACTCCGAGATGGTCGTATGGCTATCGTCGGGCGTGAGTCTCACGCAATTCATCAAGCCGATCGGCGTCTTTGCCACGCCGATCATCCTCCTCATCATGTTCTTCGTGTTCGTCGGCTGGCCCTGGTCGAACCAGCAGAACAAACTGATCCGCGCGCGCTTCCAGCAGCGCGACGAGGTTTCGCTGCTCGCGCCGGGCCAGTTCCGCGAGTCGGCCAGCAGCCACCGGGTGTTCTTCATCGAGAAGATGTCGCCCGATCAGGGGCATGTCGAGAACGTGTTCGTGACCAGCACCGAGAACGGCAAGGTCAACGTGGTGGTGTCGAAGAACGGCCATACCGAGACGCGCAAGAACGGCGACCGCTTCGTGGTGCTGGAAAACGGCCGCCGCTACGACGGAGAACCGGGGCACCCCGATTTCCGCATCATGGAATTCGAGCGCTATGGCGTGAAGATCCAAAGCCAGCCGGTCGTCAACAAGCCGACCACCACCGGCACGCCCACGCTCACGCTGTTGCGCAATCCGACCCGCGAGAACCTCGCCGAATTCGCATGGCGCGCGGGACTGCCCCTGATCGCGATCAACCTGATGCTGCTAGCGATTCCGCTTGCGCACCAGAATCCGCGACGCAGCCGCACCATCAACCTGGTGATGGCGGTCCTCATCTATCTGACGTATTCGAATCTGTTGAACGTGGTGCAGGCGTGGATCGAGCAAGGCAAGCTGTCGTTCGGGGTTGGGCTCGTGAGCCTGCACGTCGTCGTGGCGGCGATCGTCGCGTTCATTTTCTGGCTGCGCGTGCGCAACCGGCCGCTTTTCACGCGGGCGATGTTCAACCGTTCGCGGGGGAGCTGAGCGATGCGCATCTATGAAAGGTATTTCGCGCGTCAGATCTACCTCACGTTCATCTTCATTCTGTTTGCGTTTTCGGGTCTGTTCTTTTTCTTCGACCTGATCAACGAACTGAATTCCGTCGGCCACGGCAACTACAAGTTCCAGTACGCGGTGCTGCGGGTTGCGCTGCAAACGCCTTCGCGGTTCTACGAAATCATTCCGGTCGCCGCGTTGATCAGCGCGATCTATGTGTTCGCGCAGATGGCGGCGAACTCCGAGTACACGATTTTCCGCGTATCCGGTCTCGCCACCAATCAGGCGCTGCGCTCGCTGCTGAAGATCGGCATTCCGCTCGTGTTCCTCACGTATCTGATCGGCGAAGTGGTCGGCCCGTACACGG
Organism: Paraburkholderia terricola; assembly: GCF_003330825.1. NCBI lineage: Bacteria > Pseudomonadati > Pseudomonadota > Betaproteobacteria > Burkholderiales > Burkholderiaceae > Paraburkholderia > Paraburkholderia terricola. The sequence continues at coordinate 828,619 of NZ_CP024941.1, read as the reverse complement.
ATCAATTGTCGGAGCGCGTGCGGCTCGAGGCGATGGGCTCGTCGGTATCGAGCAATTTCGAGTCGGGCGTGTGGGTGAAGGACACGCTCACGGCGCGCTCGGACGGCGAGCAGGTCACGCGTTTCGTGAACGTCGGCGAATTGAAGCCCGACGCCACGATCAGCAACGTGCGCATTTACGAATTCGATTCGAAGTTCCGCTTGTCGAACGTCCGCATGGCCAAGAGCGGCAAGTACCAGCCGCCGGGTCATTGGCAACTGACGGGCGTGACCGATACGCAGTTGATCGACGTAGCGCCGCCCACCGGCACGCCCGCCGATGCGTTGAACCCCGTGTACCGCGCGAAGCAGGTGAGCTTGCCGGAGTATTCGCTGCGTTCGGAATTGACGCCGCAGATTCTGTCGGTGCTGCTGGTGTCGCCGGACCGCATGTCGATGTTCAACCTGTTCCGCTACATCCAGCATTTGACGGAGAATCATCAGGACACGCAGCGGTATGAAATCGCGCTGTGGCGCAAGCTGCTGTATCCGTTCGCCGTGTTCGTGATGCTGGTGTTGTCGCTGCCGTTTGCTTATCTGCATACACGCGCCGGCGTGGTGGGCGTGAAGGTGTTCGGCGGGATTATGCTGGGGATGAGTTTCCAATTGTTCAACACGCTGTTCTCGCATATCGGCACGTTGAATACGTGGCCAGCGGCGTTGACCGCGGCCACTCCGGGGCTCGTGTACCTGGTGCTCGGGTTAGTCGGATTGAAGTGGGTCGATCGCCATTAGGAGCCTTGTCATGGCTACACATGGGATGGTGTTGTTTGCGCATGGCGCGCGCGATGTGCGCTGGCGCGAGCCGTTCGAGCGGCTCGCCGACAAACTGCGGGCCGCGCGGGCATCTCGCGGCGAGGCCGGGCCGGTTTTGTTGGCCTTTCTCGAGTTGATGGAGCCTGATTTGCCGACGGCTGTTGGGGTTCTTGTCGCTGACGGGTGTTCTGTCGTTACCGTTGTGCCGGTTTTTTTTGGGCAAGGTGGGCATGTTCGCCGGGATTTGCCTGCGGTGGTCGAGCGGTGTCGCGGGTTGTTTCCTTCTGCCGAGATTCGGTGTGCTGTCGCCGTTGGCGAGGATGATCTCGTTTTGGATGCTGTGGCTGAGTATTGCCTTCGGCAGGTTTGATTTTTTTGCCTGGTCGGCGGGTTGGGGTGTGGTTTTGTTGTTTTGCTGTTTTGTTGTTTTGGCCTTTGCTTGATTTGTTAGTGGTCTATTAGCGTTGCCCCTGTGCGGGGCAATGCTCTCAACTTAAGCCTCAAAGAGCTTGTAAACGAGGCATTGCCCCTGTAAACTTCATCGCATAACTCACTGATAAATCAACGATATGAACTCAAATACCAGCGTCCTCGCGGCTTCTGGCTGAGTTCTCCGATTTCCTGCTCGATCCGGCGCTCGCCGATCGCGTGCGTCGTTCTCCCACTGCCTTTACCCGCAATCGCACACTGACCTTGCCGCGCATGGCCGCGCTGATGATGTCCGGCATGTGCGCCAGTGTGCAGGCCGAACTTGACGCGCTATTCGGCGCACTGGGAAGCAGCGGCGGGCGCACCCGCGCTGTCAGCGCACAGGCCTTCAGCAAGGCGCGACGGGGAGTGTCTGCCGAACTGTTCGAACTGGCCCGCGCCCGCCTGATCTCGCTGGCCCAACCCCATATCGATTCGATGCGCTGGCACGGCCTGAGGCTGGTCGCCGCTGACGGTAGCCGCCTGCGTGTGGGCACGCGTCGCGGCCATGAACTGCGCGCCGATCACTACGCGTTTGCGCTGTTCCTGCCGGGTTCCGAACTGACCCTGCACGCTGCACTTCATCCCGCCGACGGCGGCGAGCGGCAGATGCTGTTCGAAGCCCTCGATGTACTGCAACCGCATACCGACCTGCTGCTGCTCGATCGCGGCTATATCGGCAACGCGATGGTGGCGGCGCTCGCACAGCGCGAAATCCCGTTCTGCATGCGCGTCGATGCGCGTAACTGGAAATGCGTCAGCGCCTTTACCCGCAGCGGTAAAGCCGAGCATGTGGTGACACTGGAAGCGCCCAGCGAACCGGATGCCCGCGCCTATGAACTGGCGCGTACGCCCACGACTGTGCGCCTGATCCGCGACGTCACGCCGGGCGGTCGCGTGCGTGTGCTGATGACCTCGCTGCTCGATGGCGGGCGTTATCCGGCGGCATCGTTCGGCGCGCTCTATCACCAGCGCTGGCGGGTCGAGGAAGCATTCAAACGACTCAAGCACCGGCTGCGGCTGGAAGCCGTCACAGGCCTCGATTACCTGGCGTTACAGCAGGACTTCGGCGCAAAAATCCTCGCCGACAACCTGTGCACACTGCTCAGCGATCTCGATGCGCCGCACGACGACAGACATGCCAGCCGTCCTAACCGGGTGTATGCACTGGGCGCACTCAAGCCCATCCTCGGCGCGTGTCTTCTGCGCATCCAGCGCTGTCTGGACGGCCTCGCCGGTGTGCTGGAAATGATCCACCAGACCCGATGCCGGATACAGCCCTCACGCTCCTATCCAAGACCACCCAGAAAAGCCAAGCCCCACTTCCATCTCGCGTACAAACTCGCTTGATGCAGCGGGGCTTAAGTTGAGAGCATTGCTGTGCGGGGCGGCACCTGTAGTGGTCCAATGACTCTGGACACCTCTAAAGGGGATAATCTCCAACCGAGGTGAGAAATGAGCAGACGGAACATAACCGACGAATTCAGGGCCGAGGCGGTGCAGCTGGTTGTCGCGCAGGGCTATTCGTTTGCCAAGGCCTGCGAGGCGCTGGGCATTGGCGATACCGCGTTGCGGCGGTGGGTGGCGCAATGGCGGGCCGAGCAGGCTGAGCCTCCGCGCACCGAGGTGCAGCTCAAGGCCGACCAGCGACGTATCCGGGAGCTGGAGGCACGCGTGACCGAGCTCGAAAGGGAGCGCGAGATACTAAAAAAGTCCACGGCCTTCTTCGTCAAGGAACTGGATCGCTCCTCGAGGTGATCCGTTCGCTGAAGAAGGCCTGGCCAGTCAGCGTGATGTGCCGGTTGCTGAAGGTGCCGCGAAGCAGCTACTACACCTTTGCCGCGCGGCGGCCCGCCAGGGCTGCGGCTTCGCCGGCCCTGCTCAGGGCCGTGCGTGAAATTCACAACGAAAGCCGCGGCAGCTATGGCAGCCGCAGGATGGCTCAGGCGTTACAGCACCAGGGCCATGCGATCGGACGCTACCGCGCGCGGTCGTTGATGCGTGAGGCGCAACTGGCCGTGACGCGACGACGAACGCACCGTTACCGCAGGGCTGACGGTGAAGCGCTGGTGGCGCCCAACCTGCTTGAGCGCCGCTTCCAGCCGCCGGCGATCAATCAGGTGTGGGCGGGCGACATTACGTACGTGAGAACGCTTCAGGGCTGGTCCTATCTGGCGATCGTGATGGACCTGTATTCGCGCCGTATCGTCGGCTGGGCGTTCGCGTTGTTGCCGGATACGGTTCTGGTTATCCGGGCCTTGCAAAGGGCGCGCGAGCATCGACGCCCGCCGCCCGGCCTGATGTTCCACTCCGCCCAGTACACCAGCGCACATTTCGTGAACGAACTGAAGGCAAACGGCATCATTCAGAGTATGAGCAGAAAGGGAAACTGCTGGGATAACGCGCCGGTTGAACGGTTCTTCAGAAGCCTGAAGAACGAGTGGATCGACGAGAAAGGGTACCCGGATCACGCGCAGGCCGAGCGCGACATCGGGGCCTACATCGACAACTTTTATAACTACAGGCGCATCCATTCGGCGGCAGGCGGTCTGCCACCGGCACGGTGCGAAGCTTCACTTTTTTAAAAATTCGCCTTTGGGGTGTCCAGGTTTACTTGACCACTACAGTGCCGCCCCGCACAGCAATGCTCTCAACTTAAGCCTCAAAGAGCTTGTAAACGAGGCATTGCCCCTGTAAACTTCATCGCATAACTCACTGATAAATCAACGATATGAACTCAAATACCAGCGTCCTCGCGGCTTCTGGCTGAGTTCTCCGATTTCCTGCTCGATCCGGCGCTCGCGGATCGCGTGCGTCGTTCTCCCACTGCCTTTACCCGCAATCGCACACTGACCTTGCCGCGCATGGCCGCGCTGATGATGTCCGGCATGTGCGCCAGTGTGCAGGCCGAACTTGACGCGCTATTCGGCGCACTGGGAAGCAGCGGCGGGCGCACCCGCGCTGTCAGCGCACAGGCCTTCAGCAAGGCGCGACGGGGAGTGTCTGCCGAACTGTTCGAACTGGCCCGCGCCCGCCTGATCTCGCTGGCCCAACCCCATATCGATTCGATGCGCTGGCACGGCCTGAGGCTGGTCGCCGCTGACGGTAGCCGCCTGCGTGTGGGCACGCGTCGCGGCCATGAACTGCGCGCCGATCACTACGCGTTTGCGCTGTTCCTGCCGGGTTCCGAACTGACCCTGCACGCTGCACTTCATCCCGCCGACGGCGGCGAGCGGCAGATGCTGTTCGAAGCCCTCGATGTACTGCAACCGCATACCGACCTGCTGCTGCTCGATCGCGGCTATATCGGCAACGCGATGGTGGCGGCGCTCGCACAGCGCGAAATCCCGTTCTGCATGCGCGTCGATGCGCGTAACTGGAAATGCGTCAGCGCCTTTACCCGCAGCGGTAAAGCCGAGCATGTGGTGACACTGGAAGCGCCCAGCGAACCGGATGCCCGCGCCTATGAACTGGCGCGTACGCCCACGACTGTGCGCCTGATCCGCGACGTCACGCCGGGCGGTCGCGTGCGTGTGCTGATGACCTCGCTGCTCGATGGCGGGCGTTATCCGGCGGCATCGTTCGGCGCGCTCTATCACCAGCGCTGGCGGGTCGAGGAAGCATTCAAACGACTCAAGCACCGGCTGCGGCTGGAAGCCGTCACAGGCCTCGATTACCTGGCGTTACAGCAGGACTTCGGCGCAAAAATCCTCGCCGACAACCTGTGCACACTGCTCAGCGATCTCGATGCGCCGCACGACGACAGACATGCCAGCCGTCCTAACCGGGTGTATGCACTGGGCGCACTCAAGCCCATCCTCGGCGCGTGTCTTCTGCGCATCCAGCGCTGTCTGGACGGCCTCGCCGGTGTGCTGGAAATGATCCACCAGACCCGATGCCGGATACAGCCCTCACGCTCCTATCCAAGACCACCCAGAAAAGCCAAGCCCCACTTCCATCTCGCGTACAAACTCGCTTGATGCAGCGGGGCTTAAGTTGAGAGCATTGCCCCGCACAGGGGCAACGCCAATAGACCACTAACAAATCAAGTAAAGGCCAACGCGGCACGCAAGCACACAGACAACCAACCCGCCGACCAGGCAAAAAACCACCCCCTACGCAGCAACCAAAATCCCATCCACAAACCGAACAACACCCCGCTGCCGGGCAGCAAACGCCTCCCCGATCATCAACAAACTGGGCTGCGAAGCATCGACCCACCGCTGCGCCTCCCCAGCAGCAAGCGCCTCGAGCGTCAAAGTCAGCGTCCGCTCCCGCTCGGTGCTGCAAGCCTCGACAATCGCCACGGGCGTGGAAACCGGCTTCCCAGCATCAATCAACTGCTGCGCAATCTCAACCCCACTATCCCGGCCCATATAAAACACGAGCGAATCGGCATTCACCTGCTCGCGAATCTCCGCAGACCCCGGCGCCCGGCTAAAAGTAGCCAACGCAACGCTGCGCGACACACCCCGCAGCGTCAGCGACCGCTTCAACGAAGCCGCACTCGCCAGCGCGGCGGTAATCCCAGGCACCACCTCGTACTCGATGCCCGCCGCTTCCAGGGCTCGCATCTCTTCGTCGGCGCGTCCGAACAACATCGGATCGCCGCCCTTCAGACGCACGACAACGTCGTGCTCCAAAGCGGCATCCACGATCTGCTTGTTGATGAACTGCTGCGCCGTCGACAATTGCCCGCAGCGCTTGCCCACCGCAATCCGCCGCGCGTGGGAAGGCGCATAGTCGAGCATCGCCGGCTCGACCAGCGCGTCATGCAGCACGATGTCAGCGGCGCCGAGCAGCCGCGCGCCACGCACCGTAATCAGGTCCGCGGCACCCGGCCCCGCGCCGATCAGATAAACCTTACCCATTTGCATCAACCTGTTCGTTAGGGCGTCCACGGTGCATGGCAACGCGCCATGCGCCTGTTACGCCGAAAACGCACGGATCATCCCGGCCGCGACCGTGTGATGCGTCGCTTCGTCGATCAGCACGAATGCGCCCGTGCCCTGATGCGTGTCGTACACGTCGCACACCAGCGGTTTTTGCAACGTCAGCGCGACGCGGCCGATGTCGTTCATCGCCAGTTCCTTGCGGTCGGTCGCCTGCGACAGCGTATGCACGTCGAGCACTTCCTTGATCGCGCCGATGCGCGCGAACACCGTATTGGTGGTCTGCTTCAACAGATACTTGCGCTGCGTCGACAGCGGCGTGTCGTCGAACCAGCACAGGTCGGCTTCCAGCTTCTTCGCCGGCTCGGGCGCGGCTTCGCGCAGCACGAAGGTATCGCCGCGCGACACGTCGACGTCCTCGGCCAGACGGATCGTCACCGTTTGACCGGCAAACGCGCGGTCCACTTGAGCGGTTCCGCCCACCACCGGCGCAATGATCTCGGCCACCGTGGCTTCACGGTTCGCCGGCAGCACGACGATGGTATCGCCGACCTTCACTTCGCCCGCTTCGACACGGCCCATGTAGCCGCGGAAATCGTCGGCCTGGCTGCCGTCCTGACGCGCGACCCATTGCACCGGGAAACGCAGCGCCTGGCCCGTCGGAATCTCGACCGGCAACGCCTCGAGCAAGTCCAGCAGCGGTTCGCCCGCATACCACGGCATGCTCTCGCTCGCCGTCACGATGTTGTCGCCCTTGAGCGCCGACACCGGCACGAAGCGCACGTCGTTCAGACCCAGTTGACGCGCGAGTTCGACATACGCGTCGCGAATCTCGTTGAAGCGCGTCTCGCTGTAGTCGACCAGATCCATCTTGTTGATCGCGACGATCGCATGCTGCAAGCCGAGCAGCTTGACGAGCGCGCTATGGCGCTTGGTTTGCGGCAGCAACTGCGCCACGCCGTCGACGAAGGTCACGCGCGTCGCGTCGACCAGGATGATCGCCGCGTGCGCGGTCGATGCGCCCGTCACCATGTTGCGCGTGTACTGCTCGTGGCCCGGCGTATCGGCGATGATGAACTTGCGCTTCGCAGTGGCGAAGTAACGGTACGCGACGTCGATCGTGATGCCCTGCTCGCGTTCGGCTTCGAGGCCGTCGGTCAGCAGCGACAGATCGATTTCGTCGCCGACGGTACGCTTGTTCTTCGCGCGCGACAGCGCCGAGAGCTGGTCGCTCAAGACAGCCTTGCTGTCGTACAGCAGGCGCCCGATCAACGTGCTCTTGCCGTCGTCGACGCTGCCCGCGGTGATGAAACGCAGCACGCCGAGGTCTTCTGGTTGATGAATACCGCTCATGATTGCCTTATCCTCGTGTGCTTAGAAATAACCTTGCTTCTTACGCTGTTCCATCGCGGCTTCGGAAACCTGATCGTCCATCCGCGTCGCGCCGCGTTCCGTGATTTCGGTCACGGCCGTTTCGGCGATGATCTTCTCGAGATCGTCGGCATCGCTTTCCACCGGGCACGTGCAGCTAATGTCGCCGACGGTACGAAAACGCACCAGCGCGGTTTCGCTGGTCTCGCCCTCACGCATCGGCGTGAGCGGCGTGACCGGCACGAGCAAGCCGTTGCGGCGCACGATCTCGCGCTGATGCGCGTAATAGATCGACGGCAATTCGAGCTGTTCGCGAGCGATGTACTGCCACACATCGAGTTCGGTCCAGTTCGAGATCGGGAACACGCGCAGGTGTTCGCCGTTGTGCAGGCGCGCGTTGTAGAGGCTCCACAATTCCGGGCGCTGCGCCTTCGGGTCCCATTGGCCGAATTCGTCGCGGAACGAGAAGATCCGCTCTTTCGCACGGGCCTTTTCCTCGTCGCGGCGCGCGCCGCCGATCAGCGCGGTATAGCCGTGCTGTTCGATGGTTTCGAGCAGCGTGACGGCTTGCGCGGCGTTGCGCGAATCCGTTTCGCGGCGCAGACGCACCGTGCCGCGCTTGATCGAATCCTCGACGTGACCCACCACCAGTTCCGCGCCGATCTCCGCCGCGCGACGATCGCGGAAGTCGATCACTTCGTCGTAGTTGTGACCAGTGTCGATATGCACGAGCGGGAACGGCAGCACGGTCTTGCGATTCGCGCCGATGCCGAAGGCCTTCAGCGCGAGGTGCAGCACCACGACCGAATCCTTGCCGCCCGAGAACAGCAGCGCGGGCTTGCTGCATTCGGCGACCAGTTCGCGCAGGATGTGAATCGACTCGGCTTCGAGCCAATCGAGGTGATCCATCCGGTTCGCCGTATTGGCAAGCGGAGCGTTGATAGTGGAATCGAGCGTGCTGCTCATGTTTGGGTCCTTCGTTGATTCGCTTGACCGAGCGGTTGCTCGCCTAAGCGGAAGTATTCAAATCGGTATCTGCGGCGTCCAAACCCAAAACCCGGGCCTGGAGCGCCTGAATGCTTTATGCCGAAGCGTTCTCGCTGCTGCCAACGGGAATCGGCGTGATCGTCGTGATGTGCAGTCCGCATTCCTTCGTGTCGCGCGACTCCCACCACCAGCGCCCTGCCCGGCTGTCCTCGCCGGGACGGATCGCACGCGTGCAAGGCTCGCAACCGATGCTCGGATAACCGCGCGCATGCAGCGGATTGACCGGCACGTCGAACGCTTTCAGATAAGCCCACACGTCGGCTTCCGTCCAGTCCGTCAACGGATTGAACTTGGCGATATTGCGCGCCGCGTCGTGCTCTTCCTCGTGCAACTCCGCACGCGTCACCGACTGCTCGCGACGCTGGCCCGTCACCCATGCGCTGACGTCCGACAGCGCGCGGTTCAGCGGCTCGACCTTGCGGATTTCACAGCAGCGCTTGCGCAGGTCGACGCTTTCGTAAAACGCGTTCAGACCGTGCGAGTTCACGTATTCCTCGACCGCGGCGGCTTGCGGATGAAACTGTTCGATCTCGTAGCCATAGCGCTCTTTCACGCGATCGAGCATGCCAAGCGTTTCCGCATGCAAACGGCCCGTGTTCAGCGAGAAGATGCCGATCTTCACGCCACGCGACAGAATCGCGTGCGTGAGCAGCATGTCCTCGGCGGCGAGGCTGCTGGCGAGCTTCACGTTCGCGTGGCGCACGGCGATCGAATCGAGCAGCGCATCGAGGCGCTCGACCTTCGCGGCGAGTTCCGGCGTGAGCGATTGCGCGGTGCTCATGCCGGGACCTTTTGCGTAGCGGCGGCGGCCGACGCATCGGCGCCACGGCGGCGAAACAGCGGCGACGGGTTGTCGACCGCGCCCTGGTACTGCACGCTGAATTCGTCGAATGCCTTCAACGCGTCGTCGAGGTCCTTGTCCGCGCGCAGCGCATACGCATCGAAGCCGCAGCGGAACATGAACGTGAGCTGATCGCGCAGCACGTCGCCGATCGCGCGCAACTCGCCCTTGTAGCCATGACGTTCGCGCAACAGGCGGCCGATGCTGTAGCCGCGGCCATCGCGGAACACCGGGAAGTCCACGCCGATCAGCGCGATCTTGTCGAAGTCGCCGGCGATGTCCGCCGGTTCGCTGTCCGGCGCGAGCCACACGCCGATTTCAGCCGCGCCGCGCGAAGCGCTCAGCGCGTCGCGCTCCGCCTGCCACAACGCGAGCGGCACCAGCACCTTGCCGGCGGGCAATGCGTTCACCGCCGGCAGCGTGCCGTCTTCAGCGGCGCGCACCACCGTCCAGTCATCGTTGACGATTGCGCGGTTCTTGATGATAGAAGCCATCTGTTCAGTATCCTTTGCGCGGTTACGCGTGAGCCGGTTGACGCGACGCGTACACGCGTTCCTTGAACGGGGTGATGCCGATGCGGTTGTACGTTTCGATGAAGCGCTCGCCTTCGTGGCGGTTCTCGACGAACGTATCGATCACCTTGCTCATCACGTCCGGCATTTCTTCCGCCGAGAACGACGGGCCGATCACGCGGCCGAGGTGCGCGCCGGTGGCGCCCGTGCCCTGCTCGCCGCCGAGCGTCACCTGATACCACTCCGAGCCGTCCTTATCGACGCCCAGAATGCCGATGTTGCCGACGTGGTGGTGACCGCAAGCGTTGATGCAGCCCGAGATATTCAGCGAGACGTCGCCCAGGTCGTACACGTAGTCGAGATCGTTGAAACGTTCCTGGATCGCCAGCGCGATCGGAATCGACTTCGCGTTCGCGAGCGAGCAGAAATCGCCGCCGGGGCACGCGATGATGTCGGTCAGCAAGCCGATGTTCGGCGTCGCGAAACCTTGCGCCTTGGCTTTTTCCCACAGCGCGAACAGGTCGCGCTTCTTCACGTTCGCGAGAATCAGGTTCTGTTCGTGCGACACGCGGATTTCGCCGAACGAATATTCGTCGGCCCAATCGGCGACCGCTTCCATTTGCGTGTCGGTGGCGTCGCCCGGAGCGATCGTGGTCGGCTTGAGCGACAGCGTCACCGACGCATACCCCTCGACCTTGTGCGGACGCACGTTGCGCTCCACCCAACGCGCGAACGCACGGTTTTCCAGCAGGTGTTTTTCGAACGACGCGTCGGTGTCCGGCAGCTTTTCGTAGACGGGCGGCTGGAAGTATTGCGACACGCGGTCCACTTCCGCTTGCGTGAGCGTGGAAGGACCGTCCTTCAGGTGTTGCCATTCTTCCTCGACCTGCGCCGAGAATTTTTCCGGCGACAGCGCCTTCACGAGAATCTTGATGCGCGCCTTGTACATGTTGTCGCGGCGGCCATAGCGGTTGTACACGCGCAGCACGGCTTCGCAGTACGTCAGCAGATGCTGCCAGGGCAAATCGCGGCGGATGATCGCGCCGACGATCGGCGTGCGGCCCAGGCCGCCGCCGGCCAGAATGTCGGCCACCAGTTCGCCCTGCGCGTTTTTCCTCAGATACACGCCGAGATCGTGAACCTGCACGGCGGCGCGGTCTTCCCGCGAACCCGAGACGGCGATCTTGAACTTGCGCGGCAACCACGCGAACTCGGGATGGAACGTCGACCATTGGCGCAGGATTTCCGCCCACGGACGCGGATCGACCACTTCGTCCGGTGCGACGCCGGCGAACTGATCCGCCGTGATGTTGCGAATGCAGTTGCCCGAGGTCTGAATGCCGTGCATCTGCACCGCGGCGAGCTTGCGCAGGATTTCCGGCGTTTCCTCGAGCTTGATCCAGTTGTACTGGATGTTCGAGCGCGTCGAGAAATGGCCGTAGCCGCGGTCGTGTTCACGCGCGATCTGGGCCAGCACGCGCATCTGGTCGCTGCGCAGATTGCCGTATGGAATCGCGATGCGGTGCATGTAGGCGTGGCGCTGATAGTACAGGCCGTTCTGCAGACGCAGCGGACGAAACTCCTCTTCGCTCAATTCGCCCGACAAGCGGCGGCGAACCTGATCGGCGTACTGCGCGACCCGTTCATCGACGATGGTCTGGTCGTACTGATCGTATTGGTACATTCGGGGACCCCAATATTTTTGCGTGACACACGACGGTCCGGTTCCGCCGCGTCCTGAATTTCCGTTTGTCAGCAAGCGAGCGTCAGGGTTTAGACCCATCTCTCATTTGCTTATAACAAATACAGATATCCATATTGAAAAAGATGGACAGATCGTAATAAACTCGCCTTATATTTCAAACGACTAAAAAATTCTTTTGATATGCGGAGGGGTTATATGAACCTGCATCAATTCCGCTTCGTCCGCGAGGCTGTGCGGCAGAACTTCAATCTGACCGAAGCGGCCAAGGCACTGTATACAAGCCAGCCCGGCGTCTCCAAGGCGATCATCGAGCTGGAAGACGAACTGGGCGTGGAAATCTTCACCCGCCACGGCAAGCGCGTGCGCTCGCTCACCGAGCCGGGGCGCATTATCCTGCAGTCGGTCGAGAAAATCCTGCAGGAAGTCGAGAGCCTCAAGCGGGTCGGTAAGGATTACGCGGCGCAGGACCAGGGCAACCTCGTGATCGCCGCCACCCACACCCAGGCGCGCTACTCGCTTCCGGCCGCCATCGCCGAATTCAAGAAGCGCTTCCCCAAGGTTCATCTTTCAATTCTGCAAGGCAGCCCCACCCAGGTGGCCGAGATGGTGATTCACGACCAGGCCGACCTCGCGATCGCCACCGAGGCCGTCGCCAACTATAAGGAACTGGTCTCGCTGCCCTGCTTCCAGTGGCACCACGTCGCCGTGATGCAGCCGGATCATCCGCTGCTCGACCGCAAACTTTTGTCGCTGGATGATCTGACCCAGTATCCGCTGATTACGTATGACAACGCGTTCGCGGGCCGCACCAAGATCAACGAAGCGTTCCGTCTGCGCGCGCTGCACCCCGACATCGTGCTGGAAGCCATCGACGCCGACGTGATCAAGACCTACGTGGAACTGGGTCTGGGCGTCGGCATCATGGCGGATATCGCCTTCAACGCCGAGCGCGACCGCCATTTGCGCGCGATGCCGGTCGGCCACCTGTTCGGCAGCAACGTCACGCGGGTCGCGCTGAAACAGGGCGCGTATCTGCGCAGCTATGTGTATACGCTCGTCGAACTGTTGTCGCCGAGCATGAACCGCAAGCTGATCGAACAGGCGCTAAAAGGCGAACACGAAACCTACGAACTTTGACCTCGCACGCTTCCCGCTACGGAGACCTTTCGATGACGTCGTATAAGAAAAAACTTCGCGGCCTCGCCGCGCTCGGCGCGCTGCTGCTCGCCACCGCCGCCCACGCGGACCTCAAGGTCGGCATCGATCTGTCGAGCACCGGTCCGGCCGCCGTGATCGGCATCACCAGCAAGAATGCGATGCTGATGTGGCCGGCCACGATCGCCGGCCAGAAAGCCGACTACATTTTCCTCGACGACGCCTCCGACCCCGGCGCCGCCGTGCGCAACATCCGCAAGCTGATCAACGAAGATCACGTGGACGTGATCGTCGGCCCGAACATCACGCCGGCGGCAATGGCCGCGCTCGACGCGGTCGCCGAAAACCAGACGCCGATGATCACGCTGATCGGCTCGGCGAGCGTGGTGGAACCGCAGGAAGGCAAGAAGGTGTGGGCCTACAAGATGGCGCAGACCGACAGCGCGATGGCCGACGTGATGACGCGCTACATGTCGAACCACAACGTGAAAACGGTGGGCTTCATCGGTTTCGCGGACGGCTACGGCGAAAGCTGGCTCAACGAGTTCAGCAAGTTCGCCGCGCTGCGCCACATCCAACTGGTCGCCACCGAGCGCTATAACCGCACCGACGCGAGCGTCACCGGCCAGATCCTCAAGCTGATGGCCGCCAAGCCCGACGCGATCCTGATCGCCGGCGCGGGCACGCCGACCGTGCTGCCGCAGCGCACGCTGATCGAGCGCGGCTTCAAGGGGCCGATCTATCAGACGCACGGCATCGCCACGCCCGAGTTCATCAAGCTGGGCGGCAAGGACGTCGAAGGCACGCTGTTCCCGACCCAGCCGGTGGTCGTCGCGCGCACCTTGCCGGCCGACCATCCGGCGAAGAAGGCGGCGCTCGCCTTCGCCAACGAGTACGAGGCGAAGTACGGCCCGGGCAGCGTGACGCAATTCGCGGGCGACGCGGCGGGCGTTTATCCGCGCCTTCAGGACGCGGTGGCGCGGGCGTTGAAAACCGCGCAACCGGGCACGCCGGCTTTTCGCATCGCCTTGCGCGACGAACTCGAGCGCGCGCATGAACTGGTCGTGCCGAACGGCGTGGTCAGCACGAGCGCCAAGGACCACGTCGGGCTGGACCAGCGCGCCAGCGTGATGGGCGCGATCAGGAACGGCAAGTTCGTCTATTTGAGCCAGTGAACGGGCGCCGCGCGAGGCACCGTGTACCATGCTGACGGCCGGCTTGCGGTGAACGCGGGCTCAGGCTGATTTGCCGATTCCGTGCGAGCGCGCGGCGCCTTTGCCGACAGGCAAAGGCGCCGCGCACCGCCAGTCCGTGAAGTCCGTCCCATCGCGCATGCTTAGAACCAGAAAACGCATTCTCATCGCCGCCGCCGTGGCCGTCGTGATCCTCGCGATCGCGATCGTCCAGGCCATCAGGAAGCGCGGCGCGCCCGCCGCCACCGCCACGGTCTCTTCCGTCGTCGAATTCGCCCCCGACGATCTCACCACGGTGAGCCGCCGCACGCTCTCCGAAACGCTGCCGCTGACCGGCTCGCTGCGCGCCGTCACTCAGGCAGCGGTCAAATCCAAGGTGGCCGGCTCCGCGCTCGACGTGTTGGTGCGCGAGGGCGACGCGGTCAAGACCGGCCAGATTCTCGCGAAGATCGACGCCCGCGATTACGTGGCCCGAGCCGAGCAAAGCCGCGGCCAGATGGCGGCGATGGCCGGCCAGCTCGACATCGCCAGGCAGACGCTCGACAACAATCGCGTGCTGGTCGAAAAAGGCTTCATCTCGAAGAACGCGTTCGACACCGCGCAAAGCCAGTACGAGATCGCCCGCGCGAATCTGGATGCGGCGAGGGCGGCGCTGGCGTCGTCGAATCTCTCGCTGGCCGATACCGTGGTGCACTCGCCGCTCGACGGGCAGATCGCCACGCGCTCGGTCGAGCCCGGCGAGAAAGTCGCCGTCGACACCAAGCTGTTCGATGTAGTCGATCTGCGCACGCTCGAACTCGAGGCGCCGGTGCCGGTCGGCGAGATCGGCCGCGTGCGGATCGGCCAGCCGGTGCGGATTGCTTTCGACGGCATCGAGACGCCCGTGCAAGGCGCGATCACGCGCATCAATCCCGCCGCGCAGACCGGCTCGCGCTCGATCATGGTGTACGTGCAGGTCGCCAATCCGTCGGGCACGCTGCGGGTCGGCATGTTCGGCACCGGCACGATCGCGGTCGGCAGCCGGCCGAATGCGCTGGTGGTGCCCGTCACCGCCGTGCGCACCGACGGCGCGCGCCGCAGCGTCTATGCGCTCATCGACGGCAAGCTGGTCGAGCAGACGGTGCAGACCGGCGTGAGCGGCGTGAGCAACGATGGCGAAGGCGCCGCGTGGACCGAAATCGTCGGCGGGCCGTTGGCGGTCGGCCAGCAGATCGTGAAGAACAATCTCGGCTCGTTGCGCATCGGCAGCACCGTGCGCGTGGTACAGCCCGCTAAACCTGCGCTGCCGGCGCAAGCCGCGCCGCCAGCGGCCGGCGCTTCGAGCGCCAGCAGCCCGCGCTGACCGGAGCCCTCGCCCATGTGGTTCACGCGCATCAGCATCGGCAACCCGGTGCTCGCCACGATGATGATGATGGCGTTCGTCGTCATCGGTCTGTTTTCGTATCAGCGGCTGAAGGTCGACCAGTTTCCCGACATCACGTTTCCGGTCGTGGTGGTGCAGACCGCGTATCCGGGCGCGTCGCCGGAATCGGTCGAGTCGGACGTCACGCGCAAGATCGAGGAAGCGGTCAACACGATCAGCGGCATCGAGCAGATCACCTCGCGCTCGTATGACGCGCAGTCGGTGGTGATCGTGCAGTTCGATCTCGCGGTGGACGCGGTGCAGGCCGCGCAGGACGTGCGCGACAAGATCGCGCTGATCCGCCCCGATCTGCGCGACGGCGTGAAGGAGCCGCGCGTATTGCGCTACGACCCGGCGGATATGCCGATCGTCACGGTGGCCGTATCGAACGCGCCGGGCGCGTCGCTCTCCACGCGCGAGCTCACCACCGTCGCCGATCAGATCGTGAGGAAGCGGCTCGAAACCGTGCGCGGCGTCGGCTCGGTGTCGCTGGTGGGCGGCGTCAAGCGGCAAGTGCGGATCGACGTGAATCCGCAGAAGCTGCAGGCGCTCTCGATCGGCGTCGATCAGGTGATCCGCGCGGTGCAGAACGAGAATCAGGAGATTCCCGCCGGGCCGCTCACGTCGAGCCAGGTCGAGCAGACGGTGCAGGTCAAGGGCCGCTTCGAGAAACCGGACGACTTCAGGCGGATCATCGTCGCGCGGCGCGGCGCGCAGTCGGCGATTCCAACGGCGTCGTCCGCCACGCAGCCGGTCACGCTCGATCAGGTCGCCGACGTGGTCGACGGTCAGCAGGAACCGGACAGCATGGGTCTGCTCAACGGGCAGCGCGCGTTGTTCCTGTCGGTCGTCAAGGCGCAGGGCGAGAACACGGTGGAGGTCGCGCAGGGCGTGGGCGCGGAAGTCGCGCGCCTGCAGCCGCAATTGCCGCCGGGCGTGAAGCTCAGCATCACCGACGACTCGTCGATCAACATCGAGGAAAGCGTGAACGAAGTGAAGCGCACCTTGCTCGAAGGCGCGTTGCTCACGGTGCTGATCGTGTTCCTGTTCCTCGGCTCGTGGCGCAGCACGGTGATTACCGGCCTCACGCTGCCGATCGCGCTGATCGGCACCTTCGCGGTGATGTACGCATGCGGCTTCACGATCAACGTGATCACGCTGATGGCGCTATCGCTGTGCGTGGGCCTGTTGATCGACGACGCGATCGTGGTGCGCGAAAACATCGTGCGCCACGTGCAGCTCGGCGCGGACCATCGCACGGCCGCGCTCGACGGCACCAAGGAAATCGCGCTCGCCGTGCTGGCCACCACTTTTTCGATCGTCGCGGTGTTTTTGCCGGTGGGCTTCATGGGCGGCATCATCGGCCGCTTCTTCCATCAGTTCGGCATCACGGTGGCCGCCGCCGTGCTGATCTCGATGTTCGTGTCGTTTACGCTCGACCCGATGCTTTCGTCGATCTGGCCGGACCCCGATCTGCACGACGCGGACACGGGCCGCAAAGGCTATCGCTATGGCCGCTTCATCGAGCGTTGCCTGCACCTGTTCGATTCGCGGATCGATCAACTCACGACCTTCTATCAACGCCTGCTCGGCTGGTCGCTCAGACATCGCGCGCTCACGCTGATCGTGGCCGCGGCGACGTTTTTCGGCAGCCTGTTTCTGGTGCCGTTCGTCGGCACCGAGTTCGTGCCGAATGCGGACTTCTCCGAAACGCAGATCGGCTTGAACACGCCGGTGGGCACCTCGCTCGAAGCCACCTCGGAGAAAGTCAAACAGGTGCAGGCGATTCTCGCCGCCTATCCCGAAGTGCGCTTCACCTACGCGACGGTCAACTCCGGCAACACGCAGGGCAAGAACACCGCGCTCATCACCGTGCGGCTCAAGGAGCGGCGCGAGCGCACGCGCGGCATGGTCGAATTGAACCAGGTGTTTCGCGCGCGGCTCGCCTCGGTGGCGGGCGTATCGGTCACCGAGATCGGCGTGCCGGACGGCGCGGGCAGCACGAAGGCGATCCAGTTGAGTTTGCAGGGCGAGAACATCGACGAACTGCGCCGGCTCTCCGAAGCGGCCCAGGCGCGAATGGCGAAGATCGCCGGGCTGGTCGACCTCGATTCGAGCCTGAAGGCGGACAAGCCGATCGTCGCGATCAACGTGAAGCGCGAACTGGCGTCCGACCTCGGCGTGGGCGTGGCCGACATCGGCACCGCATTGCGGCCGCTGCTCTCCGGCGATGCGATCAGCACCTGGCGCGCGCCCGACGACCAGGACTACGACGTGAGCGTGCGCCTGCCGCGCGCGCACCGCCAGGATGTGGACGATCTCGCGAAGCTGATGATCGCCACCAACCGCACCGACGCCAACGGCGCGCCGGTGCTGGTGCCGCTGCGGCAGATCGCGGACATCGTCACGACGACCGGCCCGGATGTGTTGAACCGGCGCGACCTGCAACGCGAGGTGATGCTGTCGGCGAACGTGAACGGCCGCTCGCCCGGCGACGTCGCTTCGGACATTGCGAGGACGCTCGACGCGATGCATCTGCCGGCGGGCTATCACTACCGTTTCGAAGGCTCGACCAAGAGCATGAACGAGTCGTTCGTGTATGCGGTGGAGGCGTTGGCGCTCGCGGTGATCTTCATCTATATGATTCTCGCGTCGCAGTTCGCGAGCTTCGCGCAGCCGCTCGCGATCATGGCGTCGCTGCCGCTCACGCTGATCGGCGTATTGATCGCGCTGCTGCTGTTCGGCAGCACGCTGAACATGTTCTCGATCATCGGCTTCGTGATGCTGATGGGGCTCGTCACCAAGAACGCGATCCTGCTGGTGGACTTCGCCAATCAGGCGCGGCGCGGCACGCTGCTCGACGCCTCGGGCAAGGGCCGCAAGATGGAGCGGCGCGAGGCGCTGCTCGAAGCGGCGCGCGTGCGTCTGCGGCCGATTCTGATGACCACGCTGGCGATGATCTTCGGCATGCTGCCGCTCGCCGCCGCGCTCGGCGAAGGCGGCGAGCAACGCGGGCCGCTCGGGCAGACCGTGATCGGCGGGGTGATTACGTCGTCGATCTTGACGCTGGTGGTCGTGCCGGTGGTCTATACGGTGCTGGAGGATTGGGCGGATTGGTTGCGGCGTAAATTCCGCCGCAAGCTGCAAGCCGCGGTGAAGCGATGACGTGGGGCCGCCGCCCCGCCCGCGCGAAATTGTTAAAGTAGTGATCTTTCCCCGATCAACGGTCCCCCATCATGCGCACCACTCGAGCCATCCACGCTGTCGAACGGTTGAAAACGCGCAGCGGCAATCCGCGGTTCGCCGCGATCAGCCTGTCGGGCGGCCTGTTCTATCTGGTCGACAAATCGGGCGGCGCCGACAAGAAAGTCTCGGATCCGCTCACGCTCGACGACTTCGTCAAATTCGTCGACGCTTACGGTCCGCCCAAACCGCGCAAGGCCAGCAAGCTCGATATCGCGTTCGAAGAGCAGATCAAGAAAAGCAAGGGCGGTTGAACGGCGGGCGATAGTTTCAACGCTTCGCGATCGGCCGCTCCCCGTCTCTTTCAAGCGACGCCGATTTCCCGCCACTGACCATCCGCCGCACTGCTTGCCAGCACCGCGTCGATGAAACGCAAGCCGGCCACGCCATCTTCCACCGTCGTCAGCAGCAGGCTTTCAGCAGGCAGCGGGCGGCCTTCGTCCAACGCTTCGATCTGCAACGCCGCGTCCTTGTACAACTGCGCGAACGCTTCCAGATAACCTTCGGGATGCCCCGGCGGCACGCGTGTCGCGTGCGCCGCGATCGCGCTGGTCACGCGCCCTCGCGTCAAGCGCTCAGCCGAACCGCCGAGGGGCGTGAACCACAATGCGTTGGGGTGCTCCTGATCGAAGACGAGGCTCGCCCTCGTTCCATACACGCGCAGACGCAACGCATTTTCCGCGCCGCTCGCCACCTGGCTCGCCCACAGCATGCCGCGTGCGCCGTTCGAATAGCGCAGCATCGCCTGCACGTGATCGTCGATGCGGCGTCCGGGCACGAAGGTATGCAACTCGGCGGATAACGCGGAGGGCGTCATGCCGGTGACGAACGCGGCGAGATGATACGCATGCGTGCCGATATCGCCGAGACAGCCGGCCGGCCCCGCCAACGCGGGGTCCGTGCGCCAGCCGGCCTGCTTGTTCACCCCGCTCGTTTCTATCGGCTCGGCCAACCAGTCCTGCGCGTATTCCACTTGCACGACGCGCAGTTCGCCCAGTTCGCCGCGTTCGATCAGTTCGCGCGCGTGACGCACGAGCGGATAACCGGAGTACGTATGCGTCAATGCAAACAGCTTGTTCTTCTCGCGAGCGAGCCTCGCCAACGCCTCGCCTTCGACCAGCGAAATCGCCAGCGGCTTGTCGCACACCACGTGGATGCCCGCTTCGAGAAAAGCCGTTGCAACCGGCGCATGCAGATGATTCGGCGTGACGATCGCGACGGCGTCGATCCCGTCGTCGCGCGCGGCTTCGGCGCGCGCCATCTCATTCCAGTCCGCATAGCTGCGCGCGATCCCGGCCTCGGCGGCGCTTGCTTGCGCGCGCCGCGGATCGGACGACAACGCGCCGGCGACCAGTTCGAACCGGTCATCGAGCCGCGCCGCGATCCGATGCACCGCGCCGATAAACGCGCCCTGTCCGCCGCCGACCATGCCCAACCTGAGCCTTCTATATGACATCGCTCCCGCTCCTGGTGATCGCTAGCGGATGCCGAGCACGCGCTTCAATTGCGCCGCATCCACGCCGCTGCCCGCGAAGTCGTCGAAGGCATGCTCGGCCACGCGGATGATGTGCCGCCGGATGAACTCCGCGCCTTCACGCGCGCCGTCGTGGGGATGCTTCAGCGCGCACTCCCATTCGAGCACCGCCCAGCCCGGAAAATCGTATTGCGCCATCTTCGAGAAGATCGCGCCGAAATCGATCTGCCCGTCGCCGAGCGATCTGAAGCGGCCCGCGCGCTCCACCCAGCCGCTGTATCCGCCATACACGCCCTGCTTGCCGTTCGGGCGAAACTCCGCGTCCTTCACATGAAACGCCTTGATGCGTTCGTGATAGATGTCGACGAATGCGAGGTAATCCAGTTGCTGCAGAACGAAATGGCTCGGGTCGTAGAGAATGTTGGCGCGCGGGTGTTGCTTCACGGCGTCGAGAAAGCGCTCGAACGTGACGCCGTCGTGCAGGTCCTCGCCCGGATGCAGTTCATAGCAAACGTCGACGCCGGCTGCGTCGAATGCATCGAGAATCGGCGACCAGCGGCGCGCGAGTTCGTCGAACGCGGCTTCGATCAAGCCTGCCGGACGCTGCGGCCAGGGATACAGATACGGCCACGCCAGCGCGCCCGAAAACGACACGTGCGTGTTCAAGCCCAGGCGCCGCGACGCCTGCGCCGCGAGTTTCATCTGCTCGACGGCCCACTGCGTGCGCGCGGCGGGATTGCCGCGCACATGCTCGGCGGCGAAGCCGTCGAATAACGCGTCGTAAGCGGGATGCACCGCGACCAGTTGCCCTTGCAGATGCGTCGACAATTCGGTGATCGTCACGCCCGCGTTTTCAGCGATCTCGCGCAGTTCGTCGCAATACGTCTGACTCGCCGCCGCCTGTTCGAGATCGATCAGGCGCGCGTCGCACGGCACCTGAATGCCCTTGAAGCCGAGACTCGCGGCCCATCCCGCCAGATGCGCGAGATTGTCGAAGGGCACTTCGTCGCCCATGAACTGAGCCAGAAAGATCGCCGGGCCCTGGATGGTTTTCATTGTCTGGTTCCTCACACTTCGACGCGCTCGCCGCTCAGAACGGCGAGTCGGGGAAGTAGAACTGTTGCGCGTTTTCCTTCGTGATCAGCACCGATGGAATGATGGTGGTGGCCGGCAGCTTCTCGCCCTTGAGCCGCGCTTCGGCGGTGAGCTTGATCGCGTCGTAGATGAACTTCGGCGAATACGACACGTCGGCCTTAATCAGCGGCGCGCCGTCCATCACGTTCTTCACCATGCCCTTCGAGCCCGCGCCGCCGAACACGATCTTGATGTCGCTGCGCCTCGCCTGATCGATCGCCTTGATCACGCCGACGGCCATGTCGTCGTCGGCGGCCCACACCGCGTCGATGTGCTTGAAGCGCGTGAGGTAATCCTGCATCACCTTGAACGCGTCGTCGCGATTCCAGTTCGCGTACTTGGCATCGAGGATCTTGATGTTCGGATAGGCCTTCAGCACGCCGGTGAACGCGGCCCAGCGCTCGTTGTCGAGCGTCGTCGGAATGCCGCGCAGCGCGACGATGTCGCCCTTGCCGTCGAGCGCTTTCGCCAGATATTCCGCGGGGATCCTGCCGAACGCGGTGTTGTCGCCGGCGACGTAGGCGTCCTGCGCGCTCTTGTCGGTCAAGCCGCGGTCCACCACCGTCACGTAGATGCCCTTCTTCTTCACCTGCGCGACCGGCTGCGTGAGCGAGGCCGATTCGAACGGGAAAATCACCAGCGCGTTGATCTTGTTCACCGTCACGAGGTCCTGCAACTGGTTCGCCTGTTCCGGCGAGCCGGCCGCGGTTTTCACGATCACTTTCAGATCGGGGTGCATTTTCTCCAGATCGGCTTTCGCCTTGTTCGCCCACCAGACGATGCCGCCCGTGAAGCCATGATCGGCCGTCGGAATCGCGACGCCCAGCGTGACTTTTTCCGCGGCGCGCGCCGTGCCGATACCGGCCACGCCCGCCGTACCCAGTACTCCCAACGCCAGCATGCCGGCGCCGACCGCTCGAATGATCCGCTTCATGGTTGTGTCTCCTATGGTGAGGCGTTCGTGCGCCCCGGTTCTGGAATATGCCTGTGTGTCACGCTGAAGCCACCACGACTACCGCCGTCCGCGCTGCACGAACGCGACGAAGATAATCACCACGCCCTGCACCGCCGCGTTCAGATACACGCTGATGATGCTGGTCAGATTCAGAATGTTCGCGATCACCGACAGCAGGACCGCGCCGATCACCGTGCCGACCACACGTCCCTCGCCGCCCTTCAACGCCGTGCCGCCGACCACCACCGAGGCGATCGCCTCGAGTTCCCATAGCAGGCCCGTGGTCGGCGTGGCCGAGCCGAGCCGCGGCACGTAGAGCACCGTGGCGACGCCGACGCAAATGCCGAGCAGCACGTAGGTAACGATCTTCACCGTATCGACGCGAATCGCCGCATAGCGCGCGACCTGTTCGTTCGAACCGATCGCCTGCACGTGCCGGCCGAACGCGGTCCGATTGAGGATCAGCGCGCCGCCCGCCGCCACCACGAGAAACACCCAGATCGGCACCGGCACGCCGAACAGGCTCGCGTAATACACCGGCCCGTACAGATCGGAGAGCGAGTTGTCGAGCGTCAACGCGCCGCCGTCGGCGAGCCAGGTGAGCACCGCGCGAAAAATACCCAGCGTTCCCAGCGTGACGATGAACGGCTCGATCCGTCCTTTCGTGATCAGCAGCCCATGCGCGCAGCCGAACAACCCGCCGAGCAGCAGCGCGAACACGATGCCGAGCGTGACGATCGCGAGCGGCGCGAAGGTATGGCCGCCGAGGCCCGCGGCGAGCGCGTTCATCAGCCAGATCATGCTGCCCGCGATCAGCGCGGCCATCGAGCCGACCGACAGATCGATGCCGCCCGAAATGATCACGAAGGTCATGCCGACCGCGATGATGCCGATGAACGACGTGCGCGTGAGCACGTTCATCATGTTGTCGAGCGTCGCGAAATCGCGGTTGAGCAGCGTGCCGACGATGCACAGCGCGATCAAGCCGGCCAGCGGCCCGAGTGCGTACAGTCGATGCGCGAAGCGCAGCGCGCGCCCGGATTGCACGGCTTCAGTGGGTGCCGGTCGCATGGGCGATCAACTCCTCTTCGGTCAGATGTTCGAGCGTGAGCGTGGCTTGCAGGCGCCCCGCGCGCATCACGGCGACGCGGTGGCACAAGCCGATCAGCTCGATCAGTTCGGATGAAATGACGATCACCGCGCGGCCTTGCGCGGCGAGACGATGAATCAGGAAATAGATGTCGCGTTTCGCGCCGACATCGACGCCGCGCGTCGGCTCGTCGAGCACGATCACGTTCGGGTCCGGCTGCAGGAACTTGGCGAGCGCGAGCTTCTGCTGATTGCCGCCGGAGAGCATGCGCGCGCGGCTCGACAGGTCGCCGGTGCGAATGCCGAATTCGCTCACGGCTTTCGTCAACGCCGCGCGGCCCGCCTTCAGATCGAGCAGCGGATGCGCGTAACGTTCGAGCGTCATCAACGTGACGTTGTCCTGCAAGCTCAGGTTCACGTGCAGGCCCTTGCCCTTGCGATCCTCGCTGAGATACGTGAGGCCGTGGCGCATCGCGTCGCGCGGGCTTGACAGATCGGCGCGGCGGCCGGCGATCTCGATGCGGCCCGCCGTGCGCTTGCGCAAACCGATGATCGCTTCGAACGCCTCGGTGCGGCCCGCGCCGACGAGGCCCGCAAAGCCCAGCACTTCGCCGGCGCGCACGTCGAAGCTCAGGTCGTCCACCCAATCCGGCACCGTGAGTCCTTGCACTCGCAGCGCGATCGGCGCATCGGCTGAGACGGTGAGCTTGTCGGGGAACATGTCGGACACGTCGCGCCCCACCATCAGGTTCGCCATCTGCTGCCGCGCGAGCCCCGCCGTTGCGCCGCGGGCGACGAAGCGGCCGTCGCGCATCACGATCACTTCGTCGGTGATGCGCTCCACTTCGTCGAGCTTGTGCGAGATGTAGATGATGGTCACGCCGTCGGCCTTGAGCTTCGCCATCAGCGTGAAAAGCCGTTCGGTTTCGGAAGGCGTGAGCGTGGCGGTCGGCTCGTCCATGATGAGCAAACGCGCGCGCCGCGAGAGCGCCTTGGCGATCTCCACCATCTGCTTTTCCGCGACGATCAATTCGCGCACTTTGGTGTCGGGCGCTTTCTCCAGACCCACTTGCGCGAGATAACGCGCCGCTTCGGCACGCATCGCGGCGTCGTCGACGAACCAGCCGCGTTTCTTCTCGTGACCGAGGTACATGTTCTGCGCGATGGTCAGGTGCTCGGCGAGATTGAACTCCTGGTGAATCAGCACGATGCCTTGCGCTTGCGCCTCGCGCGAGCCGATGAACCGCTGCGCGTGGCCGTCGATCAGCAAGCTGCCCGAGGTCGCCGTTTCATAGCCGGCGAGAATTTTCATCAGCGTCGATTTGCCCGCGCCGTTCTCGCCGAGCAGACCGTAGATGCGCCCCGGCGTCAGCTCGAAACTCACGCCGTGCAGTACACGCACCGGGCCGAAGTCTTTACGGATGTCGTCGAAACGAACGGCGAGGCTCATGATTCACGCGCTCCCGCGAATCACGAGCCGATGCGGCAGCAGCACGCCCGGCACGTTCGCCAATGGATTCGCGAGCCGTTGCAGCAGGAGGCGCGCGGCGGTTTCGCCGAGTTCGCGCATGGGTTGCGCGATCGTGGTGAGCGGCGGATCGATTTGCGCGGCGAGCGAAATGTCGTCGAAGCCGACCACCGCGATGTCGTCGGGCACGCGCTTGCCGACGCTGCGCAAGCCATGGATCACGCCGATCGCCAGGGTATCGGAGACCGCGAAGATCGCGCTCGGCGCTTGCGGCTGCTGGGCCAGGGTGGCCGCCGCCGACGCGCCCGCTTGGTAGTCGAGGCTGTTCAGGTTCATGCGCCAGCGTTCGTCCGGCGCGATGCCGGCTTCGGCCAACGCGTCGAGATAGCCTTGCTGACGCTGCCGTGCGTACAGGTAGTCCACGTCGGAATTGATGAGCCCGATGCGCCGATGGCCGCGCGCGAGCAGATGCCGCACGGCGTCGCCGGCCGCGCGGTAGTTGTCGATGCCCACGTAGGGCACGCCCACCGACGGATCGAACTCGCAGCACGCGACCCACGGCAGCGCGCTGGACGCCTCGCCGAGCGCCTGCTGGATCGTCGCCGGGTCGAGGCAGATCGCGCCGTCCGCGCGGCGGCGCTGCAACAGGTCGAAGTAGCTGCGCTCGCGGCCCGGATCGGCGCCGGTGTCGCAGAGCAGCATGAAGTAGCCGTGCTGACGCGCGACGCTGTCGATGCCGCGCACGATCTCGGCGTAAAACGGATTGCCGAAGTCGGGCACCATCGTCAGCAGCAGGCGGCTTTCGGCGGTGCGCAGATTGCGCGCGAGTTCGTTGACGCGGTAGCCGCTGGCGTCGATCGCCGCCAGCACCTTGTCGCGGGTTGCGGGCCGCACGTTCTCGTGGCCGTTCAGCACACGCGAGACCGTCGCCACCGATACGCCCGCCTGCTCGGCGACGCCGGCAATCGAGACCCCTTCGGCCGCGCGCGGCGGACGCACGCTGGACGCGGAGGTGGAATCCGTCCTGGACGACGATCTGGACAAGTTGAATGCCCTCGAAAATGTAATCGATTACATTTTTGGACGATTCAAGCCGGAATCGCAAGCACCGATCGCTAGGGATTAACACGGAGGCGAGCGGACCGAGCCACGGTCCGCCTCGCGCTGCGGCCGAGCAGCGCACTGCCCGCGGGCGCCGGCCGGGCGTCGCCATTTTGGTACAATCCGGCGGTTACCCTGCCGTGGCTTACGTGCCCGCCGTACCTTGGCGCCGCGAGACCCCGGTCGGAGGCAAAACCGCCAAACCCGCCAAATCAAACCGCCGAATCCATCATGAACATCGAGCAAGCGCGTTTCAACATGATCGAACAGCAGATCCGCCCCTGGGAAGTGCTCGACCAGGACGTGCTGAATCTGCTCTCGATCGTCAAGCGTGAAAATTTCGTCCCCACCGTCTACCGCGATCTGGCTTTCGTCGACTTCGAAGTGCCGCTGCCGGCCGGCCAGCATATGCTGGCGCCGCGCATCGAGGCGCGCGTGCTGCAGGAACTGGCGGTGAAGAAACACGAAAGCGTGCTCGAAATCGGCGCCGGCTCCGGCTACATGGCGGCGCTCCTCGCGCATCGCGCGCAGCACGTGCTGACGGTCGACATCGAACCGGAATTGGCCGAACTGGCCAGGAACAACCTGATCGCCAACGGCGTGCTGAACGCGGAAGTCGCCACCGGCGACGCCTCGCGCGGCTGGGCCGACGCCGCGCCGTACGACGTGATCTGCGTGTCGGGCGGCCTGCCGGTGCTGCCGCAGGACATCCTCGAGCAACTCAAGGTCGGCGGCCGGCTCGCGGCGTTCGTCGGCACCGCGCCGGTCATGAAGGCGCAGATCATCACGCGTATCGACGAGAAGCAGTACCGCATCGCCGACGTGTTCGAAACCTATGTCGAGCCGCTCGTCAACGCCGTGCAGCCGCCGCGTTTCAAGTTCTGATCGGTTCCGATCGGCTCGCTCGCTTGCGTGTTTTTCCGGACGGCCGGCTCGCCGCCGTCACCTGAACTGGATGTCCCGCTGATGCAAAACCTGACCGCTCCCGCGCTCGCCGAATGGCTCGCCGATCCGTCGCGTCCCGCGCCCGTGCTGCTCGACGTGCGCGAGCCGTGGGAAATCCAGACGGCGTCGATCGCCGGCGCCGTGTCGATTCCGATGCGCGAGATTCCCGCGCGCAGCGAGGAACTCGACGACGACGCGCCAATCGTCTGCGTCTGCCATCACGGCGCGCGCAGCGCCCAGGTCGCGATGTTCCTCGAATCGCGCGGCCATGCCAACGTCTTCAATCTGCAAGGCGGGATCGACGCGTGGTCGCGTCAGGTCGATCCGGCCGTCCCCACTTACTGATCGAACGGCCTTGACGATGCGCTGGCGGGTGGCGGTCCTCCTGGCCGCCGTGGCGCTCGCGTGCGCGCTGCCCGCGCTTCCCGCGCGAGCCGTGGGTCTTGCCCAGCTCTACGACGAAGCGCTCGCCAACGACGCGCAACTGCAAAGCGCGCGCGCCGCGCTCGCCGCCAACAGCGAGGAACTGCCGCTCGCCCGCGCCAAACTGCTGCCGCAACTGTCCGCGTCGCTCAACGCGAGCCGTCAGAACACCGATTTCGGCGGCGGCTTTCCCGCTTCCTACGGCAACAGCCACGGCTATGTGCTGTCGCTCACGCAGCCGCTGATTCATGTGGATAGCTGGTACGGCTACGCGCAAGGCAAGCTCGCGGTCGATGCGGCGCAGGCGTCGTTCGCGCAGGCGCGCCAGGACCTGATCGTGCGTCTCGGCGAGGCTTACTTCAACGCGCTCGCCGCGCAGGACAGCGTCGCGATCGCGCGTTCGCAGAAGGCGTCGATCGCGCAGCAGCTCGAACAGGCCAAACGTTCATTCGAGGTGGGCAACACCACCATCACCGACACCAACGAAGCGCAAGCCAAATACGACGAGGCGATCTCGCAGGAGATCGCCGCGCAGAACGATCTCGCGGTGAAGCTGGCCGCGCTGCAGCAGATCGTCGGGCATCCGGTCGAGCATGTCGACGGGCTCGCCGCCGGTACGCCGCTGCCGCCGCCCATGCCCGCGGACATCAACCAGTGGGTCGACGCCGCGACCGACGCCAACTATCAGGTCGTGTCGAAGCAGATCGCGCTGGACAGCGCGCAGCGCGAAACTTCCAAGGCCAGGTCCGGCCATCTGCCGACCGTCGATCTGGTGGCAAGCCGCTCGCGCAGCAGTCTCGGCTCGGCGGGCGCGGGCAACTTCGGCGGTTTCGGC
The DNA here is from genome assembly GCF_003330825.1 of Paraburkholderia terricola. Lineage (NCBI taxonomy): Bacteria > Pseudomonadati > Pseudomonadota > Betaproteobacteria > Burkholderiales > Burkholderiaceae > Paraburkholderia > Paraburkholderia terricola. Next base: position 800,572 of record NZ_CP024941.1, on the reverse strand, counting down.
AGCGGCGCGAATTCGCCCGCGGCCGGCACGCCGCCGCTCGCCGCCGGCTTCGGCGGCCTGGGCTCGTACACGAGCAGCGCGATCGGCGTGCAGGTCACAATCCCGCTCTTTGCCGGCGGCGCGACGCAAAGCCGCGTGCGTCAGACGCTCGCGCTCGAGGACCAGGCGTCCGCCGATCTCGACACCGCGCGGCGCAACGCGGCGCTCTCGGCGCGGCAAGCGTTTCTCGGCGTGGTGAGCGGACTCGCGCAGGTGCGCGCGCTGCAAACCGCCGAGCAATCGGCGCGCACGTCGCTCGAATCGAACCTGCTCGGCTATCAGGTCGGCGTGCGGATCAATACCGACGTGCTCAACGCGCAGGATCAGCTATTTTCCGCACGCCGCGATCTGGCGAAGGCGCGCTACGACACGCTGATCAACAGCCTCAAGCTGAAGGCCGCGACGGCGAGTCTCACCGATCAGGACGTGCTGCAGTTGAGCGCACTGCTCTCGCCGGTCGACAACGGTTCGCTGACCGCGTTGCCCCAGGCGCCGACGGTGCCGCATCCGGGTGCGGCGGCCAAAGGCGCGGCGGGCAAGTCGGGACGACACACGATGCCGAACGTGACGACGCCGCGGTAGGTCTCTTTCTTCTTCACCGCTTCCTCTCTTTCCGCGTTGCGCAGTGCACGGTTATTTGTGGCTTCACTAGCCGCAGCCCGACCTTGCACGCTTCGCAACGTCGCGAACACTGCGTAGCCATTGCGCCGCTTCGCGCATCCACCCACGAAATTTCACCCGAATTCCCGGCCAGCGCACAGGCACCATGCTCCGACCTTTTTTGCCGGAGCCGTGTGATGAGCGTTTTGAAGTTCGCAATACTGGCCGCAACGCTGTTGCCGCTCTCCTCGTATGCAACGTTGGGCGGCGCGCCGAGCGCCGGCGCTTCCTCCCAGTCGGCGCCGCGCGCCATGCAGTCGGTCGCCGGCGCATCAGCGGCCGGGGCCGCGCGCGCGGCGTCCTACACCCTGCATCAATCGATCGACGCCAACGGCGTGACGATCCGCGAATACGTGTTGCCTGGCAACGTCGTGTTCGCCGTCACGTGGGACGGGCCGATCCGCCCGGACATGACGGCGCTGCTCGGCAGCTACTTCCCCAACTACGTGAGCGCGGGTCACAGCCGTGCGCGCGGCACGGGGCCGCTCATCGACGGCAACGACGATTTTCGCGTCGAGTCGGCCGGCCGCCTCGGGCGCTTCTTCGGCATGGCTTACCTGCCTCGTCTGATGCCCGCGGGCGTGCGTCCTGGCGATCTCCAATAAGCCCTCCGTCGAATCAGGAAAAACAAAATGAACACATTGAACAAGACGCTGCGGGTCGCCACGGTGGCCGCCACCGTCATATTGACGGCCTGCGGCGCTGGTGGCGGCGACGGCCAGGGCAACAATTCCGTCAGTTGGAATGCAACCCCCGACTGGGTCGGCAACAGCCCCGGCAATTCGGGGAATTCGAACAACGACGGTAACTCGGCGGGCATCAAAACGGAGTCGGACAATACGGTGCCGATCCGCGTCGACAACTCGATGGGCAACCTCAACATGCTGTCGGCCTCGATCACCGTGTGCGTGCCGGGTCAACCGGGTCGGGGGCAATGCGTGACCGTCGACAACATGCTGGTCGACACCGGTTCGACCGGCGTGCGCATTGCGGCCAGCGCGCTTCAGTCGCTCAACCCGAAACTGCTCACGCAAATCGGCGCGCTCGACGATACGACGGGCGCATTCCCGATCGCCGAATGCATGCCGTTCGCCTCGGGCTTCACCTGGGGCTCGGTCAAGCGCGCCGACGTCAAGATCGGCAGCAGGACGGCCAGCAACATTCCGGTCCAGGTGATGGGCGACGGCGCATTCACCACGCCGTCCGACTGCACCGCGCACGGCGGAGCCGACTACAGCACGGCCCGAAGCCTCGGCGCCAATGGCATCCTGGGCATCGGGCACGGCGTCCACGATTCCAAGGACGCGTTGACCACCGCGATACCCGGCAACTACTACTACTGCCCGTCGGCGAACTCGTGCGTCAGCACCCGCGTGAAGGCCGAAAAGCAAGTGATGAACCCGGTTGCCGCATTCAGCGCCGATTACAACGGCACGATCATCCGCTTGCCGGCAGTGCCCGCGAGCGGCCAGGCCTCCGTCACGGGTGAACTGATATTCGGCGTGGGCACGCAGGCCAACAATGCGCTGCCCGCCGACGCCAACATCTTCACGGTGGACACATACGGCTTCCTGACCACCCATTACCAGGGCACCGCGTTCAACTACAGCGCGATCGACAGCGGCACCAACGTGTACGCTTTCGCCGACAGCGCGATTCCCACGACCTCGGATTTCTACACGCCGGCGAGCGCGCTCGACCTGTCGGCAACGATCGAGGCCTCGGCCGGCTCCGGTGCGCCGCTTGCGGTGCCTTTCCAGATCGAGAACGCGCTGAACCTGGCGGCGACCGGCAACGCCGCGTTCAACAACGTGGGGGCGTCCATGTCGTCCGGCCGCTGGTTCCTGTGGGGCTTGCCGTTCTTTTACGGCCGCAGCGTCTACACGGTGATCGGCGACAGCAAGATCGGCACGCTGACCGGTCCGTTCGTCGCGTTCTGATAACCGCATGAATCAGGGAGGCGCTGCTTCGTGGGCGCGCCTCCTACTCCGTCTCCCTCAACACCTCGCCCACCGTCGCAAAGATCTCCTCGATCTGCGCCTCCTCGATAATCAACGGCGGCGAGAACGCCAGAATGTCCCCCGTATAACGCGTCAACACGCCCTTCTCGAAGCAGCGCACGAATACGTCGTAAGCACGCGCGCCGGGCGCGCCGTCACGCGGCGCCAACTCCACCCCGCCCACCAGGCCGAGATTGCGCACGTCGATCACATGCCGCTCGCCGCGCAGTGCGTGAATCGCGTTCTCGAAGACGGGCGCCATCCGCGCGGCCCGTTCGAACAACTGCTCGCGCTCGTATAGATCGATCGTCGCGCAAGCCGCGGCCGCGGCGATCGGATGCCCGGAGTAGGTGTAGCCGTGAAAAAACTCGATGCCGCCCGGCGCGCCGTTCACGATCGAATCGTGAATCCGCGTGCTCGCGGCGACCGCGCCCATCGGCGCGGCGGCGTTGTTGGTGCCCTTGGCCATCGTCAGCAGATCGGGCGTGACGCCGAAGTACTGCGCGGCGAACGGCGCGCCGAGGCGCCCCCAGCCGGTGATCACCTCGTCGAAGATCAGCAGGATGCCGTGCCTGTCGCAAATCTCGCGCAGCCGCTGCAAATAGCCTTGCGGCGGAATCAGCACACCCGTCGAGCCCGCTACCGGTTCGACGATCACCGCCGCAATCGTCGAGGCATCGTGCAGCGTGACGAGCCGCTCGAGTTCGTCGGCGAGATGCGCGCCCCACGCCGGCTGTCCCTTCGAATACGCGGCCTCCTTGAGGTTCAGCGTATGCGGCAAATGATCGACCGCGGGCAGCAGTGCGCCGGAAAACGCCTTGCGGTTCGGCGCGATGCCGCCCACCGAAATGCCGCCGAAGCCCACGCCGTGATAGCCGCGCTCGCGTCCGATGAAGCGCGTGCGCTGCCCTTCGCCACGCGAGCGGTGATAGGCCAGCGCGATCTTCAGCGCGGTATCGACCGCCTCCGAGCCGGAGTTGACGAAGAAAATGTGCTTGAGATCGTGAGGCGTGTGCCGGGCGATTTTCGTGGCGGCTTCGAAAGCCTTGGGATGGCCCATCTGGAAGGTGGGCGCGAAATCCATTTCGGCCGCCTGCGCCTGCACCGCGGCCACGATTTCGTCGCGGCAATGACCGGCGTTGACGCACCATAGCCCGGCCGTACCGTCGAGAATGCGCCGGCCGTCGTGCGACGTGTAGTACATCCCCTTCGCGCTTGCCAGCAGACGCGGCGCGCTCTTGAACTGGCGGTTGGCCGTGAAGGGCATCCAGAAAGCGGACATATCCGGTGGATTGACGCCGGCGTGCTCGGTCATTTCATGTCTCCTGCAAAGCGCCCATGTCGATCGGAGTTCATGCTTCGGCATTCACGCCGGTCCACGCAGCGCGCTCCGGTGCCACGCAAAGCCTGCATGACTGGCCTTTCAGTGTAGGCAAACCGCGGCCCATGCACAAACGCGCGGCGGCCATGCACCGCCGACGCCCGCTGGCCGATGCGCACGCCTCGTCGCGGCGCGGCACGCACCCCAACGAAGCGCACGCCCCCCGCGTGCACCACAACGGCGCCGCAGCGCGCATAACTTACCTCGCTCGCAGCCGCGCCGCAGCGTGAACCGCACGCACTTCCAGTCGAACTTGCCGCATGGCATGTGCCTTGCAGTACAGGAGCGGCAAGTCATACGGGATAGGCAACGCTGACCGAAATCGACGCCCATAAACATTCATCATCAATGGCAAGGGGATACACATGAAACGTCGCAGTCTGTTGAAGTTCGGCTCCATGTCGGGCGCGCTGGCGCTTGCTGGTCAGGTTCCGTTTGCCCAGGCGCAGTCCGGCAGCGGTCCGATCAAGGTGGGGATTCTGCATTCCCTGTCGGGCACGATGGCGATTTCGGAGACCTCGCTGAAGGACACCGCGTTGATGACCATCGCGGAGATCAACAAGAGCGGCGGCGTGATGGGCCGCCAGTTGCAGCCGGTGGTGGTGGACCCGGCGTCGAACTGGCCGCTGTTCGCCGAAAAGGCGCGCCAACTGATCACGCAGGACAAGTGCGCGGTCGTGTTCGGCTGCTGGACCTCGGTGTCGCGCAAGTCGGTGCTGCCGGTGTTCGAGGAACTGAACGGCCTGCTGTTCTATCCGGTGCAGTACGAAGGCGAGGAAATGTCGCGCAACGTGTTCTACACGGGCGCCGCGCCGAATCAGCAGGCGATTCCCGCCACCGAATATCTGATGAGCGCGGAAGGCGGCGGCGCCAAGCGCTTTTTCCTGCTGGGCACCGACTATGTGTACCCCCGCACGACCAACAAGATCCTGCGCGCGTTCCTCAAGTCGAAGGGCGTGCAGGAGGCCGACATCCAGGAGGTCTACACGCCGTTCGGCCACAGCGACTATCAGACCATCGTCGCGAACATCAAGACCTTCTCGCAAGGCGGCAAGACCGCGGTGATCTCGACGGTGAACGGCGATTCGAACGTGCCGTTCTACAAGGAACTCGGCAACCAGGGGCTGAAGGCGTCGGACGTGCCGGTCGTCGCGTTCTCGGTCGGCGAGGAAGAACTGCGCGGCATCGATACCAAGCCGCTGGTCGGCAATCTCGCGGCATGGAACTACTTCATGTCGGTACGCAATCCGGCCAACGAGAAGTTCAAGAAGCAATGGGCCGCGTGGGTCAAGGAGAACAATCTGCCGGGCGGCACCAAGCGCGTGACGAACGACCCGATGGAAGCGACCTTCGTCGGCATTCATATGTGGAAGCAGGCCGTCGAGAAGGCCAAGAGCACGGACGTGGACAAGGTGCGCGTCGCGATGGTCGGCCAGCAGTTCGTCGCGCCGTCGGGCTTCACGCTGGAGATGGACGGCAATCACCATCTGCACAAGCCGGTGATGATCGGCGAAGTGCGCGCCGACGGCCAATTCAACGTGGTGTGGCGCACCAAGACCGCGATTCGCGCGCAGCCGTGGAGCCCGTTCATCGCCGGCAATTCGAGCAAGCCGGACGTGGTCAGCTCGATTCCGGCGTTCCTGAAGCGCGCGCGCGTCGCCTGACCGCACGCCGGATCGTCATGCGGGCGCAGTCGGCCGGCGCGGCGATCCGGTGTGATCGACAGAGGGGCGCGCCCGTCGCGGCCGCGGCTCTCGCGCGCGCGATGCCGCGCCGCCCCGCTGGTTTATCTTCAAAGGCCATCATGGCGTTTTCATTTCCGACGTTTGTACGACCAGGCGCACGGCGCGCCATCGCCGGCGTGGCGCTCGCGCTCCTCGCGCTTCTCGCGGGTGCGCCGCTTGCCGCGTTCGCGCTCGTCCCGGCCGATGTCGCGCCGCTCGCCGCCGACGACTTCGATGCGAAGTCCGCCGCCATCGACAAGCTGATCGCCAACCACGACAAGGAATCGGTCGCGGTGCTCAAGGCGCTCTCCGAAGACAGCGCGCTCGCCACCGATGCCGGCGCCGTGCTGCTGCAAGACGGCGACGCCGCGCGCGACGCGGTCACCGGCAAGACCGTCGCCGCCGGCGACGCGCAACCGGTCACGCTGAACAACCTGCTGCGCTCGAAAGTGGCCGGCGCGCTGTCCGGCCTGCAACTCGATTCGCCGGACAGGGCGACCCGTGAAGCCGCGACCGCCGCGCTGCTGCGCAACCCCGACCCGGCGATCAAGCCGCTGGTCGACGCGGCCCGCGCGAAGGAAACCGATCCCGCGCTGAAGAAGCGCCTCGACACGCTGTGGGCGATGACCGCCCTGCACGACGCCGATCCGGCGAGGCGTCTCGAAGCCGTGCAACTGGTCGCCGCCCGGCACGATCTCGACATGAACGAACTGCTGCGCCCGCTCGTCGCGAAGAAGCCGGACGGCAGCTTCAATGAAGCCGACGAGCGCATCCGCGCGGCCGCGCAAAGCGGCATCGACGAACTCGATGCGATCCAGCGCCGCAGCCAGATCGCCGGCACGCTGTTCGCCGGCTTGTCGCTCGGCAGCGTGCTGCTGCTCGCGGCGCTCGGCCTCGCGATCACGTATGGCCTGATCGGCGTCATCAACATGGCGCACGGCGAATTCCTGATGATCGGCGCGTACGCCACTTACGTCGTGCAGAACCTGTTTCAGCGCTATGCGCCCGGCGCGTTCGACTGGTATCCGCTTCTCGCGGTGCCGGCCTCGTTCGCCGCGGCGGGGCTGGTGGGCATCGTGCTCGAACGGCTGGTGCTGAAGCATCTGTACGGCCGGCCTTTGGAGACTTTGTTGACCACCTTCGGCATCAGCCTGATCCTGATTCAGGCGACGCGCATGCTGTTCGGCGCGCAGAACGTGCAAGTGGTGAACCCGGCGTGGATGAGCGGCGGCGTGACCGTGCTGCCGAATCTGATCCTGCCGTACAACCGCCTCGCGATCCTGGCGTTCTCGCTGATCGTCGTCGGCATCGCGTGGACGGTGCTCACTAAAACGCGCCTCGGCCTCTTCGTGCGCGCCGTCACGCAGAACCGGCGCATGGCCGCGTGCGTCGGCGTGAAGACCGCGCGCGTCGATTCGTATGCGTTCGCGTTCGGCGCGGGCATCGCCGGTTTGGGCGGCTGCGCGTTGTCGCAGATCGGCAATGTCGGACCCGACCTCGGCCAGAGCTACATCATCGATTCGTTCATGGCCGTGGTGCTCGGCGGCGTCGGCCAACTCGCCGGCACGGTAATCGGCGGCTTCGGGCTCGGACTCGTCAGCAAGGCGATCGAACCGTTCTGGGGCGCGGTGCTCGCGAAGATCGCGGTGCTGGTGCTGATCGTGCTGTTCATCCAGAAGCGTCCGCAGGGCATGTTCGCCCTCAAGGGCCGCAGCGCGGAGGCATGATGACATCGGCTACTTCATCGCCCCACGTCGGCACGGCGGGCAGCCGTGCCGCGGCCGGACGCGGCGCCGATTCCGGCTTCGCGCTCGGCTTGCCGCCGCGTCCCGCGCTGTTGTCGCGCCGCGCGTGGCTCGCGCTGATCGCGCTCATCATCGTGTTCGGCCTCGGCGTGCCGTTCGCGACACTCGTGGTGCCGGAGACGAGCCCGCTGCATCTGTCCGCCTACGCGATGACGATCACCGGCAAGTTCATGTGCTACGCGATCGCCGCGCTCGCGCTCGATCTCGTGTGGGGCTACTGCGGCATCCTGAGTCTCGGGCACGCGTTGTTCTTCGCGTTGGGCGGCTACGCGATCGGCATGTACCTGATGCGTTCGATCGGTCACGACGGCAAATACGGCAGCGACCTGCCCGACTTCATGGTGTTTCTCGACTGGCACCAACTGCCCTGGTACTGGCAAGGCACGCAGCATCTCGGCTACGCGCTGCTGCTGGTGGTGCTGGTGCCGGCGGTGGTCGCGTGGGTGTTCGGCTTCTTCACGTTCCGCTCGCGCGTGAAGGGCGTGTACCTGTCGATCATCACGCAGGCGATGACGTTTGCCGCGATGCTGCTGTTCTACCGCAACGAAACGGGTTTCGGCGGCAATAACGGCTTCACCGATTTCAAGCGCATCGGCGGATTTCCGATCACGCATGCGGGCACGCGCACGGCGCTGTTGCTGATCACGTTCGCGGTGCTGATTCTCGCGTTCATCGGCGCGCGGGCAATCGTCACGTCGAAGCTCGGCCGCGTGGTGACCGCGGTGCGCGACGGCGAAACGCGCTTGATGTTCCTCGGTTACAGCCCGCTCGCGTACAAGCTGTTCGTGTGGACCGTGTCCGCCGTCTTGTGCGGAATCGCCGGCGCGTTGTACGTGCCACAGGTCGGCATCATCAATCCCGGCGAGATGTCGCCGGGCAACTCGATTGAAATGGCGATCTGGGTCGCCGTGGGCGGACGCGGCACGCTGATCGGGCCGATCGTCGGCGCGTTCGCGGTGAATGGCGCGAAGAGCTTTTTCACGGCGAACTTCCCTGAATACTGGCTGTTCTTTCTTGGTCTGATTTTCGTGCTGGTTCCGCTGTTCCTGCCGAACGGCATCATGGGGCTGATCGACATCGTGACGCGCAAGAGGAACCGTTCATGAACGAAAACCCGATGGTTCCCGACTTGGCATTACCGGAACAACCCGCTGAACATTCGTTGAGCGGCGTCGCGAGCATGGGGCACGCGGTGGTGCCGGGGCAAATCGACATCTCGCACGGCACGATTCTGTACCTTGAAGACGTGACCGTGAGTTTCGACGGTTTTCGCGCGTTGAATGCGCTGACGCTTTCCATCGACGCCGGGGAACTGCGTTGCATCATCGGCCCGAATGGCGCGGGCAAGACCACGATGATGGATGTGATTACCGGCAAGACCGAGCCCGATTCGGGCAAGGTTTTTCTGGGGCAGTCGATCGATCTCACGCGCATGAATGAACCTTCTATTGCGCGTGCCGGGATCGGGCGCAAGTTTCAGAAGCCGACGGTGTTCGAGCAGCATCCCGTGTGGGAGAACCTCGAGTTGGCGATGAAGGCTGACAAGGGGTGGTGGTCGTCGTTACGGGCGCGGTTGGATCGCGAGGCGCAGGCGCGGATTGAAGAGACGCTTTTGTTGATCGGGCTCGAGAGTGAGGCGCGGCGGCTGGCCGGCGAGTTGTCGCATGGGCAGAAGCAGCGGCTCGAGATTGGGATGTTGCTGATGCAGCAACCGGCGTTGTTGTTGCTCGATGAGCCTGCGGCTGGGATGACTGATGACGAGACCATGCGGTTGGCTGAATTGCTCAATCATTTGCGGGGGACTTGTTCGATGATGGTTGTCGAGCATGATATGGAGTTTGTCGCTGCTTTGGCCGGCGAGGCCGGGAAGGTTACTGTCATGGCCGAAGGGCGTGTTTTGGCGCATGGGAGTTTGGATGAGGTGAAGAGGGATGAGACTGTTATTGAGTCTTATCTTGGGAGGTGAGGGCTGATTTTTTTGTTCTCTGGTTTTTTTTGTTCTCTGGTCTTTCTGTTCTCTGATTTTTTGGCCTTTACTTGATTTGTTAGTGGTCTATTAGCGTTGCCCCTGTGCGGGGCGGCACCTACTTTTCTTTGCCGGCCGCAAAGAAAAGTAGGCAAAAGAAAGCGGCTCACACCGCTAATTTTTAAGTGGATCCCCTGGCTTGGAGGGGATCGTGGTGCATCTGGAATCCGTGCTCTCGCGCACTCCGCGCTCGTGACAAGGCAGTCATACTTCCCGCCTCGCGCTCCGCGCTCGGCGGAAGGGTCTGCCCGCAAACCAACGGCTTCGTTTGTGCGCGTGGGGGCCGTCGGCTTCGCCTCGGCGTGGCGCTAAATGTGTGCGCAGAGCCAGGCACGAGTTGAATGGAAGCACCGCTTAGCCCAGAAGCGGCGCATAACTTGACGAAGTTTCGCTTAGCCTCAAAAGCAGTGCATGGTTCGATGAAACACCACTTAGCCCCAGAAGCTGCACGTGATTTGATGAAGTACCGCTTAGCGCCAGAAGCAGCGCATGGTTCGATGAAGTACCGCTTAACCCCAAGAGCGCCGCGGGGTTTGATGAAGCACCGCTTAGCCCCAAAAGCGCCGCATGGTTCGACGAAGTACCACTTAACCCCAAGAGCGCCGCGGGGTTTGATGAAGCACCGCGACGGCGCGCGCAGCGTCGCCGGAAGAATGACTGCTTTGTCACGAACGCGGAGTGTGCGAGAGCACGGATTCCAGATGCACCACGATCCCCTCCAAGCCAGGGGACCCACTTAAAAGTTAGCGGTTTGAGCCGCTTTCTTTTGCCTACTTTTCTTTGCGGCCGGCAAAGAAAAGTAGGTGCCGCCCCGCACAGGGGCAACGCTAATAGACCACTAACAAATCAAGAGACCACAAACAAATCAAGCAAAGGCCACCACAGCAAAAACCCCACCCCAACGGACGTTCAAAAAATGCTAGAAGTACAAAACCTAAACCAGTACTACGGCGGCAGCCACATCCTAAGAGACGTGAAGCTCACAGTGCCAGCCGGCAAACTAACAGTCCTATTGGGCCGCAACGGCGTAGGCAAGACAACCTTGCTGAGATGCCTGATGGGCGTAGTCCAAACCAAAAGCGGCTCGATCACCTGGCGTGACACGCCCATCACCAAACTCCCCACCTACTCGCGAGTAGAAAAAGGCCTGGCCTACGTCCCCCAAGGCCGCGACATCTTCCCGCGGCTAACGGTCGAGGAAAACCTGCTAGTGGGCGCCGCCAGCAAAAAAGCCCCAAGAAAAATCCCCGACCGCATCTACGAACTATTCCCCGTCCTGAAGGACATGCGCACCCGTCGCGGCGGCGATCTGTCCGGCGGTCAGCAACAACAACTCGCGATCGGCCGCGCGCTCATGAGCGATCCGCAACTGCTCATTCTCGACGAACCCACCGAAGGCATTCAGCCGTCGATCATTCAGGACATCGGCCGCACGCTGCGTCAACTGATCGAGGAAATGGGCATGACGGTACTGCTCGTCGAACAGTATTACGACTTCGCGAAAGACATCGCGGACCGCTATTGGGTCATGAGCCGCGGTGAAATCATCGCGGGCGGCGAAGGCGCCAACATGGACGCGGACGGCGTGCGCACACTCATCGCCGTGTGACGGATATGAGCCAACCCGCGTGCTATTCTCGCCGCATGCCGGGGCAACGCGGCTCACTCGCATAGGCACGCTCCGCCTCACTCCGTCCACCGCAAGTCCATTCGCATGTCGCTTCACGAAAACCACATCACGCTCGCGAGCGCGCCAGCCGACACGCAAACCGGCACGCAATCCGGCACCCAAGCCGGCGCCCATTCGCAATGGCGCGCGCGTCTCGAACTCGGCTTCGTCAAGCACGACCAACGCACCACGCTCAAGCATCGGCTGCACGATGGACCGCTGCGCGTGCAACGGCCGCTCTATCCCGAAGGCCATGCGATCTGTCATGCGGTGATCGTGCATCCGCCAGGCGGCATCGCGGGCGGCGATCAGCTCGATATCGACGTGGCCGTCGGCGCCGGCGCGCATGCCGTCATCACCACGCCTGGCGCGACCAAGTGGTACAAGTCCAATGGACGCGCCGCGCAGCAAACCATCGCCGTGCGCGTCGGCGAGCACGCGAGGCTCGACTGGCTGCCGCAGAACAATATCGTTTTCGATCACGCGAACGCGATGCTCGATTTCTCGCTGACACTGAGCGAAGGCGCGACCGCCCTCGGCTGGGATGCGACGCAACTCGGGCGGCAAGCGGCCGGTGAGCGGTGGTCGGCGGGACGCTTGCAGGCGGTGTCGCGCATCGTGGGCGCGAATGGCGAACTGCTGTGGCTCGAACGCGCGAGCCTCACCGCCGACGATCCGCTGCGCGATGCCGCGCAAGGGCTGGCCGGCTTTCCGGCATATGGCGCGCTGTGGGCGCTCGGCGCCGCTTGCGACGATGCGCTCGCCGAAGCGCTCACCGCGCAACTACCGTTCGACGATACGCTGCGCGCGGCGGCCTCCTGCGTCACGCAAGGCGTGCTACTCGTGCGAGCGGTGTCGCGTTCCATGGAGACGCTGCAAAACGCGTTGACGACGTGCTGGCTTCAACTCAGGCCGGTCGTGCATGGTGTCGATGCGGTGCCGCTAAGAATCTGGTCCACCTGATTCGCTTCATGGCTCGTGCCGCTGCATCGAGCCTTTCACCGCCGTAAGCACAGCAGCGCACCAAGCCGAGGCATTCGCGAGCCCCAACCCGGTGCGCGGCCGCGCCTTACGTCCAGCAAGCGCATGCTGCACCGGCATGGCACACACCTTGCGTTGAGAACCGTCACGATGCTGCCGCGTCCTGACGGCAGCCGACCGGCTTGCCGCCACCACCACCGCTCACATCACATGAACCGATCGACTCTTCGCCCCGCGCGTCGCGCCTGGCTCGCCGCACTGCTGCTCTCGCCCGTCCTCGCGCTCAATGCGCCCGCCGCTCACGCGGACACGCTCGACAACATCGCCAAGGCCGGCGTGCTGAAAGTCGCCGTGCCGGAAGACTATCCGCCGTTCGGTTCGGTCGGCGCGGACATGAAGCCGCAAGGCTACGACATCGAGACCGCCGCCCTGCTCGCGAAGTCGATGAACGTGAAGCTCGAACTGGTGCCCGTCAACAGCGCGAACCGCATTCCGTATCTGCAAACCGGCAAGGTCGATCTGGTGATCTCGTCGCTCGGCAAGACGCCGGATCGCGAGAAGGTCATCGATTTCTCGACCGCCTACGCGCCGTATTACCAGGGCGTGTTCGGTCCCGCCGACGTCAAGGTCGCCGGCCCCGCCGATCTCACCGGCAAGACGGTCGGCGCGACGCGCGGCGCGCTCGAGGAAATCGGTCTCACGCAAATGGCGCCGAACGCCACGATCAAGCGCTTCGAGGACAACAACGCGACCATCGCCGCGTTCCTGTCCGGCCAGGTGCAACTGATCGCCGCCGGCAATATCGTCGCCGCCGCGATTCTCGCGAAGAATCCGCCGCGCCGCCCGGAGCCGAAGTTCGTCATCAAGAATTCGCCATGCTTCGTCGGCATGAACAAGAACGAAGCGCGCCTGCAGCAGAAAGTGAACGCCGCGCTCGCGCAAGCCAAGCAGGACGGCACGCTCAACACGATGTCGAAGAAGTGGTTCGGCGCGGCGCTGCCGACCGATCTGTAAGCGCGTCGTTAGCCAAACTTGATAGCGTGGCGGGCTTATCCGGCATTGCACTTGTCGTGGCCGCATCCCGTGCGTAGCATGCGATCGCGGCCATGACACGCAGCGCCTAACCTTGCCACAGCCGGCCCCGCCCAGGCCCGGCGCAATCCAACGCACCCATTCGACGAAGCTGACTCGATGAAGCTGACACCCCGCGAGAAGGACAAGCTGCTGATCTTCACCGCCGCGCTGCTCGCCGAACGGCGCCGCGCACGCGGCCTCAAACTGAATTACCCGGAAGCGATCGCCTTCATCACCGCCGCGCTGATGGAAGCGGCCCGCGACGGCAAGACCGTCGCCGAGGTCATGCACTACGGCACCACGCTGCTCACGCGCGACGACGTGATGGAAGGCGTGCCGGAGATGATCCCCGACATCCAGGTCGAAGCCACCTTCCCCGACGGCACCAAGCTCGTCACCGTTCATCACCCGATCCCCTAACAGGCAGGCTCCATGATTCCCGGCGAACTCCTGATCGACGACGGCGAACACGAACTCAACGCGGGCCGCGCCACCGTCACCGTGGTGGTGTCGAATACCGGCGACCGGCCGGTGCAGATCGGCTCGCACTATCACTTCTACGAAGTGAACGCGGCGCTCGCCTTCAACCGCGAAACGGCGCGCGGCTTCCGCCTCAACATCGCGGCGGGCACCGCCGTGCGCTTCGAGCCGGGTCAGGAACGCACCGTCGAACTGGTCGAACTGGCGGGCGATCGCGTCGTCTACGGCTTCAACGGCAAGGTGATGGGCAAGCTGTGATGCGCCGCTTGCGCGCGCTTGCCCTGACCGCCCCGCTCATTTCCGGATCCACACCATGACCCTACGCATTGGCCGCCGCGCATACGCGGAAATGTTCGGCCCCACCACCGGCGACCGCGTGCGCCTCGCCGATACCGAACTGCTGATCGAAGTCGAGCGCGACTTCACCACCTACGGCGAAGAAGTGAAATTCGGCGGCGGCAAAGTGATTCGCGACGGCATGGGCCAGTCGCAACGCGTGCATGCCGACGTGGTCGATACCGTCGTGACGAACGCGGTGATTCTCGATCACTGGGGCATCGTCAAGGCCGACATCGGCATCAAGAACGGCCGCATTGCCGCGATCGGCAAGGCGGGCAATCCCGACATCCAGCCGAACGTGACGATTGCGATCGGCGCGGCCACCGAGGTGATCGCCGGCGAAGGCCTGATCGTCACGGCGGGCGGCATCGACACGCACATTCACTTCATCAGCCCGCAGCAGATCGAGGAAGCACTCGCGAGCGGCGTGACGACGATGCTCGGCGGCGGCACCGGCCCCGCGACCGGCACCAACGCGACGACCTGCACGCCGGGGCCGTGGCATCTCGAACGCATGCTGCAAGCGGCCGACGGCTATCCGATGAATCTCGGCTTTCTCGGCAAGGGCAATGTGAGCCAGCCGCAACCGGCCCTCGAGCAGATCGCGGCGGGCGCGATCGGTTTGAAGCTGCACGAGGACTGGGGCACGACGCCGGCCGCGATCGACAACTGCCTCTCCGTCGCCGACGACACCGACACGCAAGTCGCGATTCACACGGACACGCTGAACGAAGCCGGTTTTGTCGAAGCGACCGTGGCCGCGTTCAAGGGCCGCACGATTCACACGTATCACACGGAAGGCGCGGGCGGCGGCCACGCGCCGGACATCATCAAGGTGTGCGGCGAGGCGAACGTGCTGCCTTCGTCCACCAATCCGACGCGCCCGTACACCGTCAATACGCTCGAAGAGCATCTCGACATGCTGATGGTGTGCCACCACCTGGACCCCTCGATCGCGGAAGACATCGCGTTCGCCGAATCGCGAATTCGCCGCGAGACCATCGCCGCCGAGGACATCCTGCACGATCTCGGCGCGCTGTCGATGCTCTCGTCCGATTCGCAGGCGATGGGCCGCGTGGGCGAAGTGATCATCCGCACGTGGCAGACCGCGCACAAGATGAAGGTGCAACGCGGCGCGCTGGCCGAGGACAACGCCCGCAACGACAACTTCCGTGCGAAACGTTACGTCGCGAAGTACACGATCAACCCGGCGATCACGCACGGCATCGCGCATGAAGTCGGTTCGATCGAGCCGGGCAAGTGGGCCGACCTGGTGTTCTGGGAGCCGGCGTTTTTCGGCATCAAGCCGTCGCTGATCCTGAAGGGCGGCATGATCGCGATGGCGCAAATGGGCGACCCGAACGCGTCGATTCCGACGCCGCAGCCGGTCCACTATCGCGAGATGTTCGCGACGCGCGGCGGCGCGCTCGGGCGCACGTCGTTGACCTTCGTCTCGCGGATGGCGGCCGATGCGGGCGTCGGCGAGCGCTATGGCCTGAACAAGCGTATCGTTGCCGTGAAGAACTGCCGCAACATCTCGAAGGCGGACATGATTCACAACGCGTGGCGCCCCAGCATCAGCGTCGATCCGGAAACCTATCAGGTGATCGCCGACGGTCAGTTGCTGACCTGCGAACCGGCCACCGTGCTGCCGATGGCGCAACGCTACTTCCTGTTCTGACCATGCGCACCATCGACAAACTGATTGCCCCGCATCTGAAGCTCGCGCCCGTGCTGGTGAAGCGCGCGCCGACCTTGACGCTCGCGTTCGACGAACGCCGCAAGAGCCGGCTCGCGGCAACGCTCGATAACGGCGAGGAAGTCGCGCTGCTGTTGCCGCGCGGCACGGTGTTGCGCGACGGCGATGTGCTGGTCGCCGACGACGGCGGTCTGGTGCGGGTGATCGCGGCGCCGGAAGCGGTGCTGTATGTTCGCGCGAAAGATGGGTTGACGCTGACGCGCGCCGCTTATCACCTCGGCAATCGTCATACGCCGGTGGAAGTCGGCGCGGACTATCTGAAGCTCGAATACGATCCGGTGCTGGCCGATATGCTCAAGCGCATCGGCGCGACCGTCGATCAGGTATCGATGCCGTTTCAGCCGGAGTCGGGCGCGTATGGCGGCGGCCACAAGCACGGTCACGACGAGACGTTCGCTGAAGACTATGCGTTGGCGCAGCAGGTGTTCGGTGAGCATCACGGGCATGAGCATTCGCATGAGCATGACCCTGCGCACGACCACGGCGATCACGTCCACGACGAATCGTGCGGCCACGGGCATCACCACCATCATGCGCATCGCTGAACTCACGGCGCTGCTGCATCTCGCGTCGCCGGCGCTGCCGATCGGCGCATTCAGCTACTCGCAGGGACTCGAAGCGGCGATCGAAGCGCAACTGATCACCGACGCGGACTCGGCCCGCGACTGGATCGCGAGCGGCCTGACCGACGTGCTCGCTCACGGCGAGCTGCCGTTTCTCGCGCATCAAATGGAACGCTGGCGCGCGCATGATGCAGCCGGCCTCGCGCAAGCCAACAGCGAATTCCTTGCGAGCCGCGAATCGGCGGAATTGAGGCGTGAAACCGGGCAGATGGGCTGGTCGCTGCGGCAACTGTGCGTCTCGCTCGAATGGGGCGATGCAGCGAGGCGCGACACGCTCGCCGCGATGACGCCGCTCGCGCAGCCCACGGCTTTCGCCTTCGCCGCCTACGCGCACGACACGGCCGTCGACGCCGCACTGGCCGCTTACGCTTTTAGCTGGGTGGAAAACCAGGCCGCCGCCGCGTTGAAGGCCGTGCCTTTGGGCCAACTCGCGGGCCAACGCATCATCGTCGCGCTGCGCGAGCCGATCGACGCCGCCGTCACGCGCGCCCTGGCGACGACGCCCGCCGACATCAACACCTTCGCGCCGCAGTTAGGCATTCTCTCGGCGCGTCACGAGTCGCAGTATTCGCGGCTCTTTCGCTCATAAGACGATCCATCATGAACGCACCTCATCATCCTGCCCACTCGTCCGCCCGCACGAAGAAACTGCCGCCGCTGCGCGTGGGCGTCGGCGGCCCGGTCGGCTCGGGCAAGACCACGCTGCTCGAAATGCTCTGCAAGGCGATGCGCGAGCAGTACGACCTCGTCGCGATCACCAACGACATCTATACGAAAGAGGACCAGCGTCTGCTGACGGTGGCGGGCGCCTTGTCCGCCGAGCGGATCATGGGCGTCGAAACGGGCGGCTGCCCGCATACGGCGATTCGCGAGGACGCGTCGATCAACCTCGAAGCCGTCGATCGCATGCTGACGCGTTTTCCCGATGCCGACATCGTGTTCATCGAATCGGGCGGCGACAATCTCGCGGCGACCTTCAGCCCGGAACTGTCGGACCTGACCATCTACGTGATCGACGTGGCGGGCGGCGAGAAAATTCCGCGCAAGGGCGGCCCCGGCATCACGAAGTCGGATCTGCTGGTGATCAACAAGACGGACCTCGCGCCGATGGTCGGCGCGAACCTCGACGTGATGGCATCGGACGCGAAGAAGATGCGCGGCGAACGGCCCTTCGTGATGTGCAATC
Organism: Paraburkholderia terricola; assembly: GCF_003330825.1. Classification (NCBI taxonomy): domain Bacteria; kingdom Pseudomonadati; phylum Pseudomonadota; class Betaproteobacteria; order Burkholderiales; family Burkholderiaceae; genus Paraburkholderia; species Paraburkholderia terricola. The sequence continues at coordinate 782,826 of NZ_CP024941.1, read as the reverse complement.
TGAAGGCGCTCGACGGGCTCGCGGAGGTGGTGAGGTTTATCGAGGCGAAGGGGTTGTTGAAGGTTTGAGGCGTTACTCGCCCGGATGACACTCGAGCAAGAACGCCATCATCTCCGTCGCGTCTTTCGACAGATAAAAGCGCACCATCTTTTCGTTGAAGTCACCGGCGCGCTGCGCCGGCACACTGATCGCGTCGATGCCGTTCGACATCAGCACGCCGTTCATCATGAAACGTGAGGTGCGCTTGTTGCCGTCGAAGAAAAACTGCTGCAACGCGCCGAACAGGAAGAAAGCGCAGCCGCGTTCGAACGCGTTGGGCACCTGATCGGTCAGCGCACGCGCGCCCGCGGCAAAAACGCGATTCAGTTCGGGGGCGCCCGGCAAGGTGGGCAACGGCGTGTGCCGCCCCGCCTCACCCAACGCAACGTCAGGTGTATAGCGCGTTTCCTCGCCTTCTCCTCGGAATACGCCCCACTCAAGCGTCTCGTTACGTGCAACGAGACGATGCAGGTCGCAAAACGTCGGCTTGTCGAGCGCGAACCGCCCCGTCTGCACAATGGCCAGCAGATGCTTCGAACTCTCCGCGAGGTTCAGGATCTGTTCGTGATCGGAGATTTTCCGGCCACCGACCGTGACGCCGTCGAGCAGCGTTTTTACCTCGGGAAACGTGAAGGGATTGCCTTCGAGCACACTCGCGTCCCACACGAATTCCGGCAGCATTCGATGAAAACGGAAGCACACCCGTTTGATCGAATGGGCGGGAATGTCTTGTGGAATCGCGGCGCGATCCCATTGAAAGCCGAGGTCGGTGAAGAGCGTCATCGCAGGCGGAAGAAGAAACAGTTCAAGTCTTAGGGCCAGCGCAGCGCGTGCCCGATGTTCGCAGAATATATTATTTATCGACGCTCGAAACCTGAGCCACGCACGGCATCTCGCGAGCGATGCCCCTCACTCCGGCAACACCGCCATCAACACATCCACCGTCCGCGCGGTCGCTCCACGATGCCGAGCGGCGAACGCCGAAGCCGCGCCGCCCATCGCCAGCCGTCGCGCCCTGTCGTTGAACAGCTCGCGCAATGCCCGCGCCAGATCGGCCGGGTCTTGCACCTGCACCGCGGCGCCCGCCGCGACCGCATCCGCGGTGGCCTGCGTGAAGTTGAACACGTGCGGCCCGATCAGCACCGGCACGCCCACCGCGCACGCCTCGATCAGGTTCTGTCCGCCGAGCGGCAACAAGCTGCCGCCGATAAACGCCAGATCGGCAGCGGCATAGTAAGCACCCAGCTCGCCCATCGAATCGCCGAGCAGCACGTTGACTTCAGCGGGCAACGCAGGCACGTCGCCCAACACGCCCGCGCCCGACGCCACCTGCGCCGCCGGCGCCCAACCCGAACGCCGCTCCAGCCGCAGCCCCGCTTTCTCGACCAGCGCCGCCACTTCGTTGAACCGCTGCGGATGACGCGGCACCAGGATCAGCAACGCATCGTCGACGCCGAGCGCCGCGAACGCCTGCAGCACCAGTTGCTCCTCGCCTTCACGCGTACTCGCCGCGACCCACACCGGCCGCGCGCCGATCGCAGCACGCCACGCATGGCCGCGCGCCGCCAGCTCGGGCGGCGTGCTCATGTCGAACTTCAGATTGCCGAGCACCGCGACGTTGCGCGCGCCGAGCGCGGTGAGCCGCTCCGCATCCGACGGACTCTGCGCCAGCACGCGCGCAAAGCCGCCGAACACGCCCTTGGCCGCCTGGCCGAAATTCGCCGCGCGCCCGAACGAGCGCGCCGACATCCGCGCATTGGTCAGCACCAGCGGCACGTCCGCGCGACGGCATTCGTCGATCAGCGTCGGCCACACTTCGGTTTCCATCACGAGACCCAACGACGGCCGCCATGTCCGCAAGAAACGCCGCACCGCATGCGGCATGTCGTAGGGCAAATAGCTGCGCAACACGCGGTCGCCGAAAATCTGCTCGCCGGTGGCGCGACCGCTCGGCGTCATATGGGTCAACAGGATGCGCGCATCGGGGCGCGCCTTGATCAGCGCGTCGATCAGCGGTTGCGCGGCGCGCGTCTCGCCCACCGACACCGCATGCACCCAGATCAACGGCGCGCTGTCTTCGGGCAGCCGCCCGCGCGCATAACCGAAGCGCTCGCCGATATGCTCGCGATAGCCGCGCTCCTTGCGCGAACGGATCAAAAGACGCAGCACCGCCAGCGGCGCGACGATCCACCAGAGCGCGTTATAAACCGCCCTCAGCATCGGGGCTCCGCGTTGCTGAGCGCGCGCCTGAACACGCCGCGCAAAACCGGCCAACGGACAGCGGCGCTCAAACCAGCGCCCTGCCCTTCAGGCGCTCGAGAATGCCGAGCGGCGCGCATTCGGGCTGCGCCATCGCCTTGACCGGCAGGAAGAAAGTCTGCTCCATCATGAACTGGCCGGACATCACCGCGTGCGAGGTTTGGTCCGAGAAACAGATCCACACGCTGCCCGGCGGGAACGGCATGGTCTCCTGGGGACTCGACTTCTGATAGTCGAGGTCGGCCTTCATGCCGTCGTGCAGATTCAGCATCAGATGGTCGTATTCGCTGCGCGGCGATTTCGTCACATGCAGCAGATTCAGCAGCCATGCCGAGCCCGGCATTTGCGGCTTGATGCGCGGCAGAAAGCGCTTCGCCATGTCCTCGAACGGTTCGCCCACGCGCCACACGCGCGGCGCGCCATGCGGATTGATGTTGGTGAAGACGCGCAAGATGCGCTCGCCGTAGTTGGGCCGCGACGGGAACGCATCCACGTGCAGGCGGCTATCGTCCTTACGCCATGACGTTTGGCGCGTTTCGACCTGATGCAGCCGCAAGCTCGTCGGCGCGACGCGCAGCTTGCCGTTGTATTCGGGAAAAAGTCCATCGACCAGCGTGCGCGCATTGGCCTGATAACGCGCGATCAGCGCGCGCACCGCCGATTGCGTGACCGCGTCGCCGGCCACGCCGTGCAGCGCGCCGCCGTTCGGTTCGAGGCTGATGTTCTTGCGGTTGGGGTCGGCGAGCGCGGGGTCGAGCAGCGCCTGTTCGCCGCCTTCGATCGCAAAGCGCAGGTTCGGGAAATACAGCACCTTGCCGCGTTCGACGCCGGCAAGCAGCGTCTCGCGCGGCACGGACAGATTGCGTGCGTGCCAGTCGGCGCTCGCTACTTCGATGATCTGGGTTTCGTTCATGGTCGCCCTTGAAAACGGATGGAGCGTAAGGCGAGGCGCGCCGGTTCTTTACAACAGGCCGAAGCCGGCCAGCGCGGATTTGACCTCTTGCAGCGTGGGCGGCTTGCCGGCGGTGCCGAGATTGACGACGTTCGGCGACCAGTAGCCGCCGGTGCGCCACGCGGTCGCGAAATTGTACAACTCGACTGTCGGCCGCTTCAGCGCCGCCGCGATGTGAACCAGACCTGTATCAACCCCGACCGTCGCCGCGGCGCCTTCGATCAGACCGACCACCGCGGGCAACGACAGCTTCGGCGGCACGATGGCCGCCGCGCCGAATTCCTTCGCGAGCCGCTCGCTCGTCGCGCGCTCCGCCTCGCTGCCCCAGGGCAGCACGATCGACGCCCCGCGCCGCACCAACGACTGCCCCAACTCGATCCACGCGGCATCGGGCCATTGCTTGTCGGCGCGCGAGGTGGCGTGCACGAACACCACATAAGGCACCGGCAGATTCACCTTCGCCTCCGACAACGCCAGCGCCGCGCGGCGCGTGTCGATGCCGAAGTCGATCTCGTCGGTGGCTTGCGGCGGCGGGTCGTTCAGCGCCGCGGCCACCAGTTGGCGCGTGCGTTCGACCACATGCGTGCGCGGCTCGATCGGCACGCGCTTGCCGTAGAAGAAACGCACCGGCCATTCGAAGCCGGCGCCGTCCGTGCGATTGCCGAGGCCGACCAACGGTCCGCGCGCCATGCTCGCGACCCACGCGGTCTTGATGAGCCCCTGGCAGTCGATCACGAGATCGTAGTGCTCGGCGGCGAGCGCGCGGCGAAACGCGCCGATCTCGCGCCAGTTGTCGGCCGAGAGGATGCGCTTGCGCCAGCGCCGCAGCGACACGGGAATCGCCCGCCGCACGCCGCTGACGAGTTCGACCAGGCCGACGAAGCTTTCTTCGACGAGCCAGTCGATCTGGGCTTCGGGATGGCGGCGCCGGATGTCGGCGATCACCGGCATGTTGTGAACGACGTCGCCCAATGACGACACCCTCACGATCAGAATCTTTTGCGCGCTCAAGAGTGGGAAAACCGGTTATCCGGCCCGAAGATGCGTTGAGAGAGCCCCCGAACCTGCCGCTTCGCGCCAGGCCTCCCGAGGGGGTGAGAAACCGCGGGGCGGCCCGGCGTTTTCTCACGAGGTCGGCAATTTTAGCGCGTCACAGGTAAGTGGCATGAAAAAACGCGGCGCGGTAAGTGAAACCCGCGCCGCGTTGGCTGGCGGCCCGCGCGTTCAGTTCGAACCGCGCCGCCGCCGTGGTTGTGCTTCTTTGCTGCTTCTTTGCTGCCTGCTTGCTGCGTGCTTGCTACCTTGAAACCGCCACAGCGTTCAGAACGGCAGCTTCGCGTCGGCCTTCTCCGCGAGGATCACGCGACGGAAGTCTTCCTGGATGCGCCTGAGCGCCGCATCGTTATCGGCTTCGAAGCGCATCACCACCACCGGCGTGGTGTTCGACGAACGCGCAAGGCCGAAGCCGTCGGGATACTCGACACGCAAGCCGTCGATCTTCACGACGTCGTCCGCGCCGGTGAACTTCGCGTTCTGCTGCAGGCGCGCGATCAGTTCGAAGTTCTCGCCTTCCTCCAGCTTCAGTTGCAGTTCCGGCGTGGAGTTCGAGTTCGGCAGCGAGTTCAGCAACTGGCTCGGATCGGCCACGCGCGTGAGGATTTCCAGCAGACGCGCGCCCGTGTACAGGCCGTCGTCGAAACCGTACCAGCGGTCCTTGAAGAACACGTGGCCGCTCATCTCGCCGGCCAGCGGCGCGCCGGTTTCACGCAGCTTCGCCTTGACGAGCGAATGGCCGGTTTTCCACATCAGCGGTTCGCCGCCCTTGTCTTTCACCCACTTGGCGAGATTGCGCGTGCACTTCACGTCGTAAATGATCTGCGCGCCCTTGTTGCGCGACAGCACTTCTTCCGCGAACAGCATGAGCTGACGGTCGGGATAGATGATCTGGCCGTCTTTCGTGACCACGCCCAGGCGGTCGCCGTCGCCGTCGAACGCGAAGCCGATTTCGGCGTCGGTTTCCTTCAGCGCGCGAATCACGTCCTGAAGGTTTTCCGGGTGAGCCGGGTCGGGGTGATGGTTCGGGAAGTTGCCGTCGATCTCGGTGAACAGTTCAACCAGTTCGCAGCCGAGCTTCTTGAAGAGCCTGGGAGCGAGACCACCGGCCACGCCGTTGCCCGTGTCGACCACGATCTTGATCGGCCGCGTGAGTTTGATGTCGCTCGCGATGCGATCGAGGTAAGCATCCTCGATGTCGTACTCGGTGTAGGTGCCGCTGCCCGCCGAAAAGTTTTCGTCGACGATGCGCTGATGCAGCGCGAGGATCTGCTCGCCATAAATGGCCGCGCCGCGCAGCACCATCTTGAAGCCGTTGTAGTCGGGCGGATTATGGCTGCCCGTCACGACGATGCACGAATCGACGCGGCCTTCGCCGCCGTCGAGCTGCAACGGCACGCTGGCCGCGAAGTAGCCGACCGGCGTGGGCACCATGCCGACATTGACCACGTCGACGCCGGCCGCACGCAGACCGTCCGACAGCGCCTGAATCAGTTCGGGGCCCGAGAGGCGCCCGTCACGCGCGACCACCACGGCGTCGCCGCCTTGCGCGCGCACTTCGCTGCCGAATGCGCGGCCGATCGAACGCGCGGCGTCGGCGTCGAGCGTCTTGCCGATCACACCGCGAATGTCATACGCCTTGAAAATGGATTTGGAGATCATGTTGGCTCACTTGCGTGCAATGGAAAATTTTGACCGGCACATCGCCGAATGATCGGTAAAACTAGCTGTCATACCGGGCGATGCACCCTTGCCGGAAGCGATCCGGTTCCAACTTATAATTGCGCTTTTCGGACCAGCCTGGTAGCGCCATTCTAATGCTTAGACGCCCTCCCTTTGTAAAGTTGCCGCGACGATCGGCCAGGTGGGCAGCGACGCGCATCGCCACCGCACCGTGCGCGCAACTCGCGCCATCCGGGCGCCGCGGAGAAGCGAACCGGCGAGCGCTCACCGGATGCTGACGCTCAAGCGCTTCGCCAATCCCGACGTGACGCGCGCCTTCACCAATATCATCTGGCTCGGGCTCGAACGGCTCACGCAGATCGGCGTGGCGATTCTGATCAGCGGCATGGTGGCGCGTTACTTCGGCCCGGACACCTTCGGCAAATGGCAGTACGCGAACACGCTGCTGCTGGTGCTCTCGCCCATCACCTGGGTATGCGGCGCCGAAATCCTGGTGCCCACCATCGTCAACCGCCCGCCCGCTCAACTCGGCACCGTACTCGGCAGCGCTTTCGCGCTGCGCTTTTACGTCTCGGCCGCAGCCTTGCTGCTCACCTGGCTCGCCATCGTGCTGCACGTCTTCGAGCCGCTCGTCGGCGCGATGCTCGCCGGTCTCGCGGTGACGATGCTGTTTCGCGAGCCCTTCGTCGGCGTGATCAATGCGTGGCTGCAAAGCATGACGTACAGCAAGCCGCAGTTGCTCACCAGCATGAGCACGGCGGTGCTGAAAGCCGCGCTCGTCTACCTGCTGGTGCGCACGGCGACGGCGCCCGCGCACTTCGGCTGGCTGTGGGCGCTCGAATCCGCGGCCATCGGCGCCGTGCTGCTGATCTACTACGCGCGCCGGCATGGCGGCAAGCTCGGCTGGCATGTCGAGCGCTCGCTTCTCAAGCATTTCGCGAGCGCGGGCACGGTGTTCTGGCTGGGCCTCATCTGCATGTATCTGTTCCTGAAACTCGACCGGCTGATGCTCGAACGCGCGATTTCGTTCGCCGACCTCGGGCGCTATTCCGCCGCGCAGCAGTTGAACGAAAACTGGATCATGCTCGCGCTGATGCTCGCGCAGACCATCGCGCCCGCCTTCATCTACCGCGTGCAGGACGCCGCGCAACTGCGCCGCAACGTGTGGCGCCTGAGCGCGCTGACCGCCGTGTTGATGGTGAGCGGCGCGCTCGTGCTCGATCTGCTGGCCGGGTTCATCATCCGCCGCGTGTTCGGACCGGGCTTCGAAGGCGCGATCGAGATTTTTCGCTGGGCCGTGTGGCTTTCGGTGCCGGCCGGCATCGAGGCGGTCAGCAATCTTATCGTGCTCAAATATCAGGCCAAATTCGTGTTGCTCACGAAATGGCTGCTGGCGTTGGCCGTCGCGTTCGTGGTGAATCTGCTGGCGATCCCACGGCTCGGGGCTTACGGCCCGCTCGTGGGACTTGCCGCCGGTTATCTGGCCGCCGTGTCGGTTAATCTTTATTACATTCGTTTCAAATTGCGCCCATGACGAATTCATCCGCCGCGCATGTTTCGCTCGACGACGTCGCGGTGCTCATGCCCGCCTACAACGGCCAGGCCGACGTCGATCTCACGCTGGCTTCGTTCAGCGAGAGCGCGCCGATTCACGTGATGATCGTCGACGACGGCAGCACGCCGCCGATCGTCGCGCCGGCGATCCCCAACATGCACATCGAGGTGCTGCGCATGCCGCGCAACGGCGGCATCGAGCGCGCGTTGCAAACCGGCATCGACGCCCTCGCGCAGCGCGGCTTTCGCTACGCGGCACGCATCGACGCGGGCGACCGCAGCGTGCCGCAACGGCTCGCGAGGCAGCGCATGTTCATGGAACTGCATCCGCGCGTGGCGGGCCTCGGCATGTGGACGCAAGTCGTCGCGCGCGAAGGCAAGCCGCTCTTCATGCTGACGCCGCCCGCCGAACCGAACGCGATCCGGCGCTTGCGCTTCTTCCGCTCATGCCTCGCACATCCTTCGATGATGCTGCGCATCGACGCCGTGCGCGCGGTCGGCAACTATCGCGCCGACTACCATGCCGCCGAGGACCTCGATCTGTTCGTGCGTCTGATGGAGCGCTATGACTGCGCGAACCTGCCGGAACTCGGCCTTTACTACGAGTTGAACGAAGGCGGCATCAGCGCGACCCGAAGGCGCCGCCAGGTGAGCTCGACATTGCGGCTGCAACTGCGTTACTTCAACGCCGCCAATTTCTACGACTGGCTCGGCCTCGCCAAGAATCTGCTGCATCTGGTGACGCCCTACCGCGCGTTGCAGCGGGTCAAGCGCGGCTTGCTCGCGCCCCGTGCGAGCCATTAGCCCGTGAACGATTCATTCTCCATTCAACGCCCGATTCGCCGTCCCATTCACCGCCGAGCCCGTTCCCGCATGAAGCCTGTCCTGAAGTCGACGCCCGCGCTGCGCATTACACTCGTGTGTAACACCGCCTGGGCAATCTATACGTATCGGCAAGGGCTGATTCGCATGCTGGTGGGGCGCGGCGTCGACGTGACGGTGCTCGCGCCGCGCGATCGCACGTTCGAGCTGCTCACGGCAATGGGCTGCCGCTGCATCGAATTGCCGGTGGCGTCGAAAGGCACCAATCCGCGCGACGACCTGCGCACGCTGGTCGCGCTCTACCGGCAATACCGGACCATCCGCCCGCACGTGGTGTTTCACTATACGATCAAGCCGAACATCTACGGCTCGATCGCGGCGAAGCTCGCGGGCGTGCAGTCGGTTGCGGTGACTACCGGCCTCGGCTACGTATTCATCCAGCACAGCCGCGCCGCCCAGGTCGCCAAGAAGCTGTATCGTTTCGCGTTCCGTTTCCCGCGCGAAATCTGGTTTTTGAATCGCGACGATCAGAGAGCGTTTGTCGAGCAGAATTTGTTGGTGCATCCTGAGCGTGCGCGGCTGTTGCATGGGGAAGGCGTCGATCTGGAGCAATTCGCCTTCACGCCCTTGCCCGAGCGCGCCGAATTCCGGTTCGTGCTGATCGGCCGGCTGTTGTGGGACAAGGGCGTCGGCGAATACGTGGAAGCCGCGCGGCGCTTGCGTGAACGTTATCCGCACGCGCGGTTCCAACTGCTCGGTCCGGTGGGCGTCGACAATCCGAGCGCGATCACGCACGCCGAAGTCGCGGCGTGGCAACAGGAAGGCATCATCGACTATCTCGGCGAGGCGCACGACGTGCGGCCTGTCATCGCCGAGGCGGATTGCGTCGTCTTGCCGTCGTATCGCGAAGGCGTGCCGCGCACGCTGATGGAAGCATCGGCGATGGGCCGGCCCATCGTCGCGACCGACGTGCCGGGCTGCCGCGAAGTGGTGACCGACGGCGTCAACGGATTGCTGTGCGAGGTGCGCAACGCGGAAAGTCTCGCGGCGCGGCTCGCGCGGATGCTCGACATGAGCGGCGCCGAGCGCCGCGCAATGGCTGAACGCGGCCGCAAGAAAGTCGCGGAAGAATTCGACGAACGCGTGGTCGTCGAGACGTACAAGGACCTGGTGCAAAAAATGACGGGCGTTTTACTTTAACGGAGCAACAGAATGACCACGAAGGGCACGATTCTGGTAACGGGCGGCGCGGGCTTCATCGGCTCGCACACCTGTGTCGAACTGCTGAACGGCGGTTACGACGCCGTGGTAATCGACAATCTCGTGAACAGCAACCGCGAATCGCTGCGGCGCGTGGAGCGGATCACCGGCCGCGCGGTGAGCTTTTACGAAGCGGACGCGCGCGACGAAGCGGCGCTCAACCGCATTTTCGACGCGCATCCGATCACGGGCGCGATTCACTTCGCCGCGCTCAAGGCGGTGGGCGAGTCGGTGGCGAAGCCGATCGAGTACTACAGCAACAACGTCGGCAGTTTGCTGGCCTTGCTCGGCGTGATGCGCGATCGCAACGTCAAGCAGTTCGTGTTCAGTTCGTCGGCCACGGTGTACGGCGTGCCGAAAAGCTCGCCGATCGACGAATCGTTTCCGCTGTCGGCCACCAACCCTTATGGCCAGTCGAAGCTGATCGCGGAGCAGGTGTTGCGCGATCTCGAAGTGGCCGATCCCTCATGGCGGATCGCGACGCTGCGCTACTTCAATCCGGTCGGCGCGCACGAGAGTGGCTTGATCGGCGAGGACCCCGCCGGCATTCCGAACAATCTGATGCCCTATGTCGCGCAAGTGGCGGTCGGCAAGCTGGAGAAGTTGCGCGTGTTCGGCGGCGATTACGAAACGCCGGACGGCACGGGCGTGCGCGACTACATTCATGTGGTCGACCTCGCACGCGGGCATCTGGCCGCGCTCGACGCGCTCGTCACCCAGGATGCGAGCTTCGTGGTGAATCTCGGCACGGGCCAGGGCTATAGCGTGCTGGACGTGGTGCGCTCGTTCGAAAAAGCCTCGGGCAAGCCGGTGCCGTACGAGATCGTCGCGCGCCGCCCCGGCGACGTGGCTTCGTGTTTCGCCGATCCGGCTGCGGCCGAGAAAATCCTCGGCTGGCGCGCGCAGTTCGGCATCGAGCGGATGTGCGCGGACCATTGGCGCTGGCAGTCGTCGAATCCCAACGGCTTCGTGTGACCTGACAGCAGCGGCTTGCCGGCCCACGCACGCGTCATGCGCGCTCACCGGCAAGCCACGCGCGCCAACCGCCGAACCCGGTGATGTCGGTCCCGGAGTCCACCCCGAAACTTTCGCACACGAAGCCGGTGACCCACTCGCCATTCGCCAGCTCAACCTTCCCCAGCGCAAGCGGAGAGGGAATGCTGGCGACGAACGAACCCAACTCCAGGCTCGGCATCTCCCAGACCTCCACCGCGATCGCCCTGCCGCCGTCCGACACTCGCCACATACCGGGCCGACTCGTACCGCCCGGCGTGGCCGCCAGCGCGGCCAACCGGTAATTCGGCGCTGTGTGCGTCGCCGCTATCAGGCGTGCGCCGCGGCACACCAGTTCACGATTGAGCGGCAAACCCTGCATATGCGCGCCGCACACCGCGACGCGCACCCGATCGTTGAGCGCCGCCGAGCGCTCGCTCGTATCGGTATCGGGCTTGCCGTGCCCGACGCATTCAACACCGCTCATGCGCTGCAACGTGTCGGCCACGCTCAACAGATACTGATCCGTGAACGCGCGGCCGAACACGGTCACGCCCCACGGCAAACCGTTCGCCATGAACGCGGTCGGCGTCGCGACGGCCGCATAGTCGAGCAGGTTCATGAAGTTCGTGTAGTAGCCGAGCAGCGAGTTCGGCCCGATCGGGTCGCGCTCCAGTTCCGCCAGCGTGACGGGCCGCGGATACGTCGGCGTGAGCACGAAGTCCAAAGGTTCGAGCGCGGCATCGCAGACAGCCTTCAACGCCTGCAGGCGGTATTGCGCGCGAAAGAGTTCGACAGCGCTCGCGCCCGGCGCGCGCGCCAGCACGTCGCGAATGACCGGCAGCACGGCATCCGCGTCGGCCTCCAGCAACTCGCCTACGACGCTGTACCGCTCCGCGACCCACGGACCTTCATAGAGCAGTTTTGCCGCTTCGACGAAAGGTGCGAAGTCGATGTCGACGGCTTCACCGCCCGCCGCCTCGAGTATCGCGCGCGCCGCTGCGAACAGCGCGGGGCTTTCCGCGCAGTCCGCGAAATAGAGTGCCGACGGCACGCCGAAGCGGAACTTCGTCGGCGTGCCGAACGCGCGTGCGTCGTTCCACTGCGGATTCCTTCGGCTGTAGGCATCGCGCGGATCGGGCCGCGCGGTCAACGCGAGCAGTTCGCTGGCCTCGTGCGCGGTGGCCGTGAAGTACGTCACGCAATCGAGCGTGCGGCAGGCCGGCACGACGCCGGCCGTCGACAGCAATCCCCTGGTCGCCTTCAGTCCGACGAGGTTGTTCAGTCCCGCGGGCACGCGGCCGGAGCCGGCGGTGTCGGTGCCGAGCGCGAAGCTCGCGAGGCCCAGCGCGACCGCCAGCGACGAGCCCGCGCTCGATCCGCCCGACGGATAGTCGGGATGCACGCTGTTGCGGCACTTGCCGTAGGGCGAGCGCGTGCCGTTCAGGCCGGTGGCGAACTGGTCGAGATTGGTCTTGCCGAGCGGCACGGCGCCCAGCGCGATCAACTGCGCGACCAGCGTCGCCGATTCCGCCGGCGTATAGGCAAACGCCGGACACGCCGCCGTGGTCGGAATGCCGGCGAGATCGATGTTGTCCTTGATGGCGAACGGAATGCCGTAGAGCGGCAATGCATCGATCTGCTGGGTCTCCAGCCAGTCCAGGTAGGGCGCGAGTTCGGCGTCGTCCAGAAGGCGGATGAACAGATGAAACTCGGGATCGAGCGCCGCGGCTTTCGCCAGCAGATCGCCGATCAGTTGGCGCGGCGTGAGCGTCTTCGCGCGGTAGGCGGCGCGCAGCGTGGAGAGGCGCAAATCGAATGAAGACATGAGTGGGTTCCCCGAATGGTCCAATTCAAATACGTTCGATGACGGCGACACGCTGCCCCGCGCGCACCGGCGAGCCGGGCGCCACATGAATCTCGCCGACGGTTCCCGCACACGGCGCGCACACGGCAATCTCCATCTTCATCGACTCGATCACGAGCAGCACGTCGCCCGCCGCGACGGTGTCGCCCGACGCCGCTCTCACCTGCCACAGGCGGCCGGCGATCTCGCTCTCGACCGCCACTTCGCCGTCTTTCAGCGGCGCCGGTTCGGCGCCCTCGGCGATAGGCGCATCGAAGGACGCTTCCGTTGTCCCGGCTTCGCGCCAACGCTCGCGCTCGGTCTGAAACGCGGCTTGCTGACGCGCGCGGAAGTCCTGGATGCCGGCGGCTTCGCGCGCGAGAAACGCTTGATAGTCCGCCAGCGACAGCATGCTCTCGTCGATTTTCAGCGGGTATCGGCCGAGCGGAAAATCCGCGCGGATGCGCAGCAGTTCGTCGGCGCTGACTTCGTAAAAACGGATCTGGTCGAAGAAGCGCAGCAGGTACGGCCGCCCCGCGAAATCCGCGAAGTCGCGATAGCGGTTCCACATCTGCAGCGTGCGGCCGACGAACTGATAGCCGCCCGGCCCCTCCATGCCGTACACGCACAGATACGCGCCGCCGATTCCCACCGAGTTCTCCGCCGTCCACGTGCGCGCGGGGTTGTACTTGGTCGTCACGAGCCGGTGGCGCGGATCGAGCGGCGTGGCGACCGGCGCGCCGAGATACACGTCGCCGAGACCCATCACCAGATAGCTGGCGTCGAAGACGATCCGTTTGACCGCGTCGATCGAATCGAGGTCGTTGATGCGGCGGATGAACTCGAGGTTGCTCGGACACCAGGGCGCATCGTTGCGCACCGTCGTCATGTATTTGTCGATCGCGAGCCGGCACGCGGGATCGTCCCACGACAGCGGCAAATGCACGATGCGCGACGGCACGCGCAAGTCCTTCTGCAACAGCACGTCCTGCCATGCACGCTCGACGATCGCGAGCAAGCGCGCGAGCGGCAGGCTGTCGGGCCGATAGTGAATCTGCAGCGAACGGATACCCGGCGTCAGATCGATCACGCCCGGCAACGCCAGCGCTTGCAGCGACTGCATCAGCGCATGACCGCGGAAACGCAGCACGAGATCGAGTTCGGTGGGACCGATTTCGAGCAGCAGATGCGTATCGCCCGACACGCGCGCGACGAGGCGCTCGCGATCCGCGCCGGTATCGAGGACGATCGGCGACGTGAGGGGCGCGTGCGGTGTGGTGGCCGCTTGTGTCGCTTCAGCCGCTTCCGCCGCTTGTGCGTCGCATTCGAGCGTCCGCAGTTCGTGCTCGCGCCGGCGCATCGCCTCGCGCGCCTCGGCGATCTGGACCGGCACGAAGCGCAGCTTGTCACCCGCCTTCAACTGGCCGATCTGCCACAGATCGGCCTCGATGATCGTCACCGGACACACGAAGCCGCCCAGGCTCGGACCATCGGGTCCGAGGATCACCGGCATGTCGCCGGTGAAATCGACGGCGCCGACCGCATACGGGTTGTCGTGAATGTTCGACGGATGCAAGCCCGCCTCGCCGCCGTCCTCGCGCGACCACTCCGGCTTCGGTCCGATCAGGCGTACGCCGGTGCGGCTGGAGTTGAAATGGATCTCCCATTCGGTGTCGAAAAACCGTTCGATATAACGCGGACTGAAGTATTCGGGCGCGCCGTGCGGACCATAGATCACGCGCAGCGTGCGCACCGCCGCCAGCGCCGGGACGTGGGCGAGCGCAGCGCCCGCACGCTTGTCCCGCAACGGCTGAAGATGCAGCACGTCGCCGGCGCGCAGCGCTCGGCCGCCGTGGCCGCCGAACTGGCCCAGCGTGAACGTGCTGCGGCTGCCGAGATACACGGCGACATCGAAGCCGCCGCGCACGCACAGATACGCACGCGCGCCCGCGCCGCGTATCGTGCCGAGCGCGAGCGTCGAGCCGGCGGCGACGAACAGCGCGGTGTTCAAAGGCTGTTCGATATCGTCGAGCGTCAGCGGCAAACTCGCGCCCGTCACGGCGACGACCGCATCCGTGTTGAAACGCAGGATCGGTCCGCTCATCGTGATTTCGAGCGCGGCGGCGTCGGCGGCGTTGCCCAGCAGCCGGTTGCCGAGCCGCAACGCGCGATCGTCCATCGGACCCGACGGCGGAATGCCGACGGCCCAATAGCCGAGCCGCCCCGGATGATCCTGCACGGTAGTCTGCCGGCCGCCGCTGACGACTTCGACCGTGCTCGCCCGATAGGCGAGCCCTTCGAGGCAGCGCGTCCACGGCTCGCCGGACGCGAAGGGCCGGTCGTCGAGAATCTGGCGCAGGTAGTCGCGGTTCGTCTCGATGCCATAGAGGCGCGTGTTCCCCAAGGCGTCGGCGAGCGCGTGGCGGGCCTGGTCGCGCGTCGCCGCCCAGGCGATCAGCTTCGCCAGCAGCGGATCGAAATATGGCGGCACTTCGCAACCCGCATCGATCCACGTATCGATGCGCAGCGCGCGGCCCTCGGCCGGAGGAAACGCAACGTCGGTCAGCAGGCCCGGACTCGGCTTGAAGTCGCGGCCCGGATCCTCGGCATAGAGCCGCGCCTGAATCGCGTGACCGCGCGGCTCCAGACCCGCCGCGAGTTCGTGCAACGGCGCGAGCGTGCCGGCCGCCAGTTCGATCATCCAGCGCACCAGGTCCACGCCCCACACCTGTTCGGTCACGCCATGCTCGACCTGCAGGCGCGTATTCACTTCGAGAAAATAGAATTGCCGCGCGAGGCTGTCGTAGACGAATTCCACCGTGCCGGCGGAGCGGTAACGCACCGCTTTCGCGAGCTTGATCGCGGCCTCGCACAAGGCTTGCGACATGCCGTCCGGCAAACCGGGAGCAGGCGTCTCCTCCAGTACTTTCTGGTTGCGCCGCTGCACCGAGCAGTCGCGCACGCCGAGCGCGATCACGTCGCCGCGGCCGTCGCCGAATACCTGCACTTCCAGATGCCGCGCCCGCTCGATGTATTTTTCGAGGAACACGCCGGCGTCGCTGAAATTGTTCTGACCGAGGCGCTTGACCGCGTCGAAATGCGCGCCGAGTTCGTCGGCGTTCCAGCACACCCGCATGCCGATCCCGCCCCCGCCCGCCGTGCTTTTGAGCATCACCGGATAACCGATCGCCGCGGCCGCCGCGAGTGCGGCGCGCAGGTCGTCGAGCAGGCCGGTGCCCTCCAGCATCGGTACCCGCTCTTTTGCGGCGATGGCGCGGGCCGTGTGCTTGAGGCCGAACGCGCGCAACTGCTCGGGCGTCGGTCCGATGAACGCGATGCCCGCCGCTTCGCATGCTTCGCCAAAAGCCGCGTTCTCCGAGAGAAACCCGTAGCCCGGATGAATCGCCTGAACGCCCTCGCGGCGCGCGATGTCGAGGATCTTGTCGATGTCGAGATAGGTGGCCGACGCGGGACCGTCGCCGAGCGCGTGCGCGATGGGCGCCTCGCTCACGTGCAGGCTCGCGCGATCCGCTTCGGCATACACGGCGACCCCGGTTACCTCGAGTTCACGCAGCGTTCTGAGAATGCGGCACGCAATGGCGCCGCGATTGGCGATCAGGATTTTCTCGAACATGAGATGACTGGATTCATCGGCGGGTCGTCCCGCCACGTGGGAGATGCATGCCGGGGTCGTCCGCGGCAGCATGCACGGCAGAGGTACGCGTCAGCGCCCGGCGTGCGTGAGTTGTTCGCGCGTGAGCGTGCAGCAGCGGCCGGAACGGACCAGCAGCACGTAGTAGAGCCAAAGGCGGATGCGCTTCAGTTCCATATCAGCAACTCCGCGGGCGTGGGGTTGTAGGCGTTGCACGGGTTGTTCAGTTGCGGGCAGTTGGAAATCAGCACGATGACGTCCATTTCCGCGCGCAGTTCGACGTACTTGCCCGGCGCCGAGATGCCGTCCTCGAACGTGAGACCGCCTTCCGAGGTCACCGGCACATTCATGAAGAAGTTGATGTTCGCGCCGATATCGCGCTTCGACAGGCGGCCGTCGTGCGCGCAGGCACGCAGGTAGTTGTCCCGGCAGCTATGCATGTGGCGCTTTTCCAGCGCGTAGCGCACGGTGTTGCTTTCCTGCGCGCACGCGCCGCCGAGCGTATCGTGACGCCCGCACGTGTCGGCGACGATCGTGAGCATCGGCTTGCCGAGATTCGAATACAGCACCGTGCCCGTCGTGAGATAAAGGCTTCCCTGCCGGCGCAACGTGCGTTGCGGGTCGAAGCGCTCGCGCGGATCGGCGAGGCTGTAGAACAGCGTATCGACCGCCTGATTGCCTTCGAGATCGAGAATGCGCAGCGTCTGTCCGGCGCGCAGTTCGTGCAGCCAGGGTTCGCCGGCCGCGAGCGTCTCGCGAAACACCGCCTGTTCGGGGCGCTTGTCGCTGAGCGTCAGCGTATTCGTCATGATGTCGGCTCCCGTCAAAGAAAGAAACGTTCGGTGTTGATGAACCCGCGCACGTTTTCGTCGCAGGACGTGCGGCACAGCTCGGCGACGTCGGGCGACGCATGGCTCAACGTGAGCTTGACCGGCTTGGGCGCGTAATGCGGATCGGGATCGAGCGGGTGCTGGATCGCGGTCAGCACGACGAGCGTGTTCATCGGCGCATACAGTTCGACGTAGTCGCCCGCCTTCGAATTGCCGGGCACGAAATTCAAGGCGCCCGCATGCGTGACGTCGACGCGGCTAAAGAGATTGAGCGTCATCAGCAGATCGGAAATGCCGAGCCCCCACTTGCCCATTTCGACGAGCAGGTTGTCGGCGCCGTTGCGATGGAACGCGTTGCGCAGTTCCTGATAGCGGCCCGTGCCGTAGCGCTCGTGCACTTCCTCGGCATTCGATACGCCGCCGATGCTGTCGTGCCAGCCGCAGGTGTCCGCGACGATCGCGGCGAGCACGCGGCCCATGTCGGAGTACAGGCAATGACCGGCGGTGAGCTTCGCCGTGTGCTGGCATTTGAGCGTATCCGGCAGGTTGAGCCGTTCGCTCTTCTCGGCGGCGTTGACCAGCATGACGCTGACGTTCGCGCCGCCGCGCAGGTCGGTGACCCGCAACGATTGGCCGCGCTTGACGATCAGCGATGCGTGGCCGCCGCCGGGAATGGTTTCTTCGAGTAACACGTTCATGTCGTTCATGATTTTTCTTCACACCGGGATCGTGGCGATCCGCGAGTCCGTCCGCGCGTCGACCCGTTCCGCGCCCCGCACCACCGCCTGGGCCAGATGGAGGGACGATGCGCTGGCGCGGCTGTGGTCGAGCGGAATGTTGTAGGTGATGCGCGCGCCATAGGCGCCGGGCGCCTGCGGATCGACACGGACCTTGTCGAACACCAGCACGCGGCTGCCGAGCGTGAAACCTTCCTTCAGGTCGTGCGTGACCATGAAGATCGTCAGCTTCGCTTCGCGCCATAGCCCCAGCAGCAAGTCGTGCATGTCCTTGCGGATACCGGGATCGAGCGCGCCGAACGGCTCGTCGAGCAGCAGCACGCGCGGCTTCATCATCAGCGCCTGGGCAATCGCGAGACGCTGCTGCATGCCGCCCGACAGGTGCTGCGGATACTTGTCCAGCGACGCGCCGAGGCCCACGCGTTCCAGCATCGCGACGGCTTCGTCGCGCGCGGCGCGCCGCTTCGCACCAAAGAGGCGGCCGGTCAGTTTCGCGCGCGGCAGTTCGAGGCCGAGCATCACGTTGCGAAGCACGCTCAGATGCCCGAATACCGAATAGCGCTGGAACACCACGCCGCGATGCGCATCCGGTTCCGCCGGCAGCGGTTCGCCGTCGAGCAGGATCTCGCCGCGCGTCGCGCGTTCCTGGCCGAGCAGCAGGCGCAGGAACGTCGACTTGCCGCAGCCCGACGCGCCGACCATCGAACAGAACTCGCCTGCTTCGATCCGCAGGTCGAGCCGTTCGAGCACGACCTGATCGCCATAAGACTTCCAGACGTTGCGCACCTCGATCATCGCGCGTCTCCGCCGTACCACGGGAACGACCAGCGCGTGAGGCGGCGCAGCAGTTCGTCGGTGACCCAGGCGAGCAGCGTGATCCACGCGACGTAAGGCAGGATCACGTCCATCGCGAGGTAACGGCGTACCAGAAAGATGCGATAGCCGAGCCCGTCCGTCGCCGCAATCGCTTCGGCTGCGATCAGAAACAGCCACGCGGAGCAGAGCGAAAGCCGCATCGCGACCAGCAGGCGCGGCAGCAATTGCGGCAGCAGGAGGCGCAGGATCAAGGTCCAGCTCGTCGCACCGAGCGTTTGCGCCTTGACCCACAGTTCGGTCGGGATCTCACGGCCGCGCGCGTGCAGATCGCGAATGATCATCGGCGTGATGCCGACCACGATCAGCACCACCTTCGACAATTCGTCGAGCCCGAACACGATGAACAGGATGGGCAGCACCGCGAGCGGCGGGATCATCGATATCACCGTGACGAACGGCGAAAACGTCGCGCTGACGAGCGGAAAAGCGGACGTCGCGAGCGCCGCCGCGAGCGCGATCACGGCGCTCACCGCGAGGCCGATGCCGAGCCGCCGCAAGCTCGACGCGGTGTCGGCCCACAGCAGATACTCGCCGGTGCGCTTGTCCTCGGTGAACGCCACTTCCTTGATGGCGTCGCTCATCTGCGTCGCGCCCGGCAGCAGCTTGTCATCGGGATTGACCTTGAGCCGCATCGACGAGCCGGTGAAATAGACCGCCGCCATGACGATGAACGGCAGCAACAGCAGCATCAGGCCGCCGCTTCGGCTCGGATGTCGATTGATGAGTCGCATGGATGCCTGCCTTGCAGAAAGCGTGAGGAATCGGACTCAGAGCTGGCCGGCCGCGGCCATCTTCACGTAGGTCGGATCGAAGCGCAGCTTGACGTTGCTCTTGCTGCCGACCACCACGCCCTTGTCGAACGCCATGCCGACCACGTCGGCGCTCTTCGCGTTCTGCCCGAGCAAACCGTGATCGAACGAGAACTTCGCGACGCGCGCCATGATCTTCGGCAGATCGGGATTGGTGACGAAGTCGACGGCGGCCTGCGGCGTGTAGAACAGCGCGGTGGTCGACAACTGGCCCTTGAAGCCCGCGAGATCGGTGCCCGACGCCTTCGCCATCGCGGTGAGCGCGGCCGTGCTGCCGGCGCTGTTGGCATGCATCAGCGCGACCATTTCGAACCAGGCGCCCGTCAGCGCCTTGCCGAGCGCGGGGTTGTCGCGCAGGGTCTGCGTGTTGACCACCATCATGTCCATGATTTCGCCGGGAATCCGGCTCGAATCGAAGACCTCGGTGACGTTCGGCTGCGCCTTGAGATCGGCGAGCATCGGGTTCCACGTCACGGCGTTATGGACGGCGGGCGTCGCGAACGCACCCGAGATGTCGGCGTCCGACGTGTTGACCACCTTGAGGTCGCGCTCGCTCATGTGCGCGCTGTCCAGCGCGCGCGCCAGCAGGTAGTGCGACACGGAGAACTGCACGAGATTGACCTGCTGGCCCTTCAGATCGGCGACCTGTTTGCCCTTGCCCTTGATGAGCACGCCATCGTTGCCGTTCGAATAATCGCTGACGATGAGCGCGGTCGAATCGACGCCGCCCGAGGCCGGGATGGTCAGCGCGTCCATGTTCGTCATCGCGCAGCCGTCGAACTTGCCGGCGGTGTACTGGTTGATGGATTCGACGTAATCGTTCAGTTGCACGACATCGACGTTGATGCCGTATTTCTTCGCCCACTTCGAGACGATGCCCTGGGTTTTGGCCTCGCCCCACGGCATCCAGCCGGCGTAAATGGTCCAGCACACCTTGAAGTCGGTGCGGCCGGCGGCAAACGAAGTCGTTGAGGTGAAGGCGGCGAGGGAGACGGCGGCAATGCCGAGAAAGCGGACGAGCTTGCGCATGAGGTTGACCTCGAAGGGACGGTTAGCGGCGGCAGGGAGCAGCGCAAACATCGCGTTCTCTCCCGGGCTTTTATCCCGCCGTGTAACCTCGCCTGAGGTCGACAGCTCTCGGACCAGCGCCTGCGTGAAGCAGGCCGGAACCCTAGCCGTCCATTTCCAGATTGTGTGCTGAACCGGATGACGCGCCGGCTCCTTGCGCCTGTTCTTATGCCAGAAGCGTGCCAGCGGGAAATCGCCGCATTTCGGCCCGGCGCGGCGGATATGTGCCCCGCTGCGGGGACGGGGCGCACCGCGGCATGCGCGACCGGCACCTCATTCGTGCATGGGCGCTAGGCCGCCACCTGAAACACCGCGACCGCGTCGCGCAACAGCCCCGCCTGTTCCTCCAGCGACTTCGCCGCCGCGGCGGCCTCCTCGACGAGCGCCGCATTGTGCTGCGTGACTTCGTCGATTTGCGAAACCGCCTTGTTGACCTGTTCGATGCCGTCGCTCTGCTCGTGCGCGGATGCCTCGATCTCGTTCATCACGCCGGTCACGCGCTGCACCGCGCCGAGCGCTTCCTGAATCGTCTTCTGGGCGTCGGACACGAGCGAGGCGCCCTCCCGCACCTTGGCGGCCGATTCGCCGATCAGTTCCTTGATCTCCTTGGCCGCCGCGCCCGAACGCTGCGCGAGACTGCGCACTTCCGACGCCACCACCGCGAAGCCGCGCCCCTGCTCGCCCGCCCGCGCCGCTTCCACCGCCGCGTTCAGCGCGAGGATGTTGGTCTGAAATGCGATGCCCTCGATCATGCCGATGATCTCGGCCACCTTGCGCGACGATTCGGTAATGCCGTCCATGGTCTCGGTGA
The DNA here is from genome assembly GCF_003330825.1 of Paraburkholderia terricola. Classification (NCBI taxonomy): domain Bacteria; kingdom Pseudomonadati; phylum Pseudomonadota; class Betaproteobacteria; order Burkholderiales; family Burkholderiaceae; genus Paraburkholderia; species Paraburkholderia terricola. The sequence goes on along the minus strand of NZ_CP024941.1, from coordinate 761,582 downwards.
CGCGCGACACCACCGCCCCGCCGCGCGTCACCGTATCGAGCGCGCCTTGCGCGAGGCGGTTCGCCTGCTTCGCGTTGTCCGCGTTCTGCTTCACCGTGGCCGAAAGCTGTTCCATGCTCGCCGCGGTCTGCTGAAGCGCGGCCGCTTGCTGCTCGGTGCGCGACGACAGATCCGCATTGCCCGAGGCGATTTCGTTCGCGCCCAGCGTGATTGCCGTGGTGCTGCCGCGCACCTTGGCCACGGTTTCCACAAGACCGTCGCGCATCTTCGTCAGCGCGCTCAGCAACTGGCCCATCTCGTTGCGCGATTTGCTCGCGATCGCAACCGTCAGATCGCCGGCGGCGATTCGCTCGAAATGCTTGACGGTCGCGTTCACCGGCTTGATCAGCGCCGCCGACAAAGCGGCGCGCGCCGCCACGCCGATCACGATCGCGATGACGCCGACCGAGACGAACAGCAGCGTCGCCATTTCGAAGCGCTGTTCGGCGGTTGCGGCTTGCTGGCGCTGGTTGCCGGTCTGCGAACGCTCGAGCGCGTCGATGGCCTTCGAATAGCTCGCGTAAAAGCCGTTGGCCGTCTCGCCCTGAATGTTGCGGAAGGTATTGAAGTCGAAGTCGGCGAGCGCCTTGAACTCCGGTTCGATCGCCTTATCGACCAGCGTCGCGCGCGCCTGCTCGACGCTTTGCGCGAGCTTCTTTTCGTCCTCGCTGGTGAACGGGCCCGCCATGTAGTTGCGGAAATCCTTGTTCGATTCGACCAGCACCTTGTGCGCGGCCGGCAACAGATCGTCGGTCTGCTTGCCGACGCTAAAGAGCGTCTGATACGTGCCCAGCGCGAGTTGCACTTGCAGCAGCTTCTCCGAACTCGCCTTCAGATGCGACAGCGCGACGGCGCTGCGCTGCGTGTCGTCGAGACTGCTGTTGGCGAGCTTGAGCGCGCCATAGCCGACACCGATCACCGTCAGCAGGAAAACGACGAATACGCTGATCACCAGCGTCAGGCCGCCACGAATTGTGATGTTATTTAGCATTGGGTCTCCGGAACGTCTTGCCGATCGGCGGCGAAAACAGGCTGGCATGCGCGGCATGCTTCTTTCGGCGCATGACCGACACGTCGCCGCATCCCGGGTTAACGACGCGCGCGAGTGCTCGCTAAATAGGTGGAATCCATGACTGGCGGGCGTTTGCGGGCAGTTCGAACCTCACTATCTGGGATTTTGCGCGGGCTCGGCGGGAATGCCGCTTTTCCGGGCGGCCCGGATTTCATTTGTATAATTCGGCGTCTTCGCTCAGGCCCACTTTCATGCTCAGTTTTGCGCTCGGCTTTCTCGTTTCACTGCTGATCACGCTGTTGATCGTGCGCTACGCGCATCTGCATGAAAAATTCTCCACCGACACCGATCTGGCCGGCGTGCAGAAGTTCCATGTGCGGCCGGTGCCGCGCATCGGCGGAACCGGAATTCTGCTCGGGCTGATCGTGTCGGCCGTGCAGTTGCATGGCGCTTATCCGGCCGTGTCGGGCGGCATTCTCGGGCTGATCGCGTGCGGCATGCCGGCGTTCGGCTCGGGGCTCATCGAGGATCTGACCAAGCGCGTGTCGCCGCTCGCGCGCCTCGTCTGCACGATGGCGGCCGCCGCCCTCGCCTATTTCCTGCTCGATATCGCGGTCACGCGCATCAGCGTGCCGCCGCTCGATTTTCTGCTGTCGTATGCGGTGATTTCGTTTGCGGTGACGGTGCTTGCCGTCGCGGCGCTCGCCAACGCGATCAATATCATCGACGGCTTCAACGGCCTTGCGTCGATGGTCGCGTTCATGATGTTGGCGTCGCTCGCCTATGTGGCGTTCCAGGTGCACGACCCGATCGTGCTGTCGGCGTCGTTCATGATGATGGGCGCGGTGCTCGGCTTCTTCATCTGGAACTTTCCGGCGGGGCTGATCTTTCTCGGCGACGGCGGCGCGTATTTCATCGGCTTCATGCTGGCCGAACTGTCGATCATGCTGGTGATGCGCAATCGCGACGTGTCGGCGTGGTATCCGGTGCTGCTCTTCATGTATCCGATCTTCGAGACCTGCTTCTCGATCTACCGCAAGAAGTTCATTCGCGGCATGTCGCCGGGCATTCCCGATGGCGTGCATCTGCATATGCTGGTGTACAAGCGGCTGATGCGCTGGGCGGTCGGCGCGCGCACCGCTCGCGAGTTGACGCGGCGCAATTCGCTGACGTCGCCGTATCTGTGGCTGCTCTGTCTGATCGCGGTCGTGCCGGCGACGTTGTTCTGGCGGCATACGCTGCATCTGTTCTGCTTCGTGGTGGTGTTCGCGGCCACCTACGTATGGCTTTATATGAGCATCGTGCGCTTCAAGTCGCCAAGATGGATGGTGGTGCGAAAGGCGAAGCGGTAATGAAAAAAGGCGCCCGTGGGCGCCTTTTTTCATCGTGCAGACTCATCGCACCGCTTCGGTTCTACGACGCCCGCGTCGCCACCTCGACGCTGCGCAATGCGGGCGCGGCGGCCGGCTGGTATTCCGGCACCCAGCGCCGTAGATCGCGGCGCACCTCGTCGTCGCTTAGCACGCGATGCTGCATCAGCCACGGCAACAACTTGTCCAATAGATCGTCGGATACTTCCCGCGCACGCGCGATCCGCAGTTTGGGATGCGGCGTGCGTGTCGTCGTTTCGTCGCATGCGAGCAGTTCTTCGTAAAGCTTTTCGCCAGGACGCAAACCGGTGAACACAATTCTGATCTGCTCCTCGGTAAAGCCGTACAGGCGGATCAGGTCACGAGCCAGGTCGACGATCTTGACGGGTTCACCCATGTCGAGAATGAAAATCTCGCCGCCATGCCCCATGCTCGATGCCTGCAACACGAGTTGCGACGCTTCGGGAATGGTCATGAAGAAGCGCGTGATCTCCGGGTGAGTGACCGTGACCGGACCGCCCTTCGCGATCTGCTGCTGGAATTTCGGAATCACACTGCCGGCGCTGCCGAGCACGTTGCCGAACCGGACGGTTTCGAACTGGGTGCGAGAACTGGTCTGCTGCAAGGCCTGGCAAGCCATTTCCGCCAGCCGCTTGCTTGCGCCCATCACGTTGGTCGGGTTGACCGCCTTATCGGTCGAGATGAGCACGAAGTGCTTGACGTCGTGCCGGATCGCGGCGCGCCCGACCCGATAAGTACCGAGCACGTTGTTGCGGACGGCCTGCCACGCGTTCTGCTCTTCCATCAGCGGGACGTGTTTGTAGGCGGCCGCATGAAATACGATGTGCGGCGTGTGGCGCGACATGACCTGATCGAGCAGCAGCGAGTCCTTCGCATCGCCAATCACCGGAATCACGGACAGGCCGGGGAAGCGGTCATGCAACTCCTCGGTGAGCCGATAGATCGCGAATTCGGACAGGTCATAGGCAATGAGTTGAGCCGGCTGAAACCGCAAGATCTGACGGCATAACTCGGAGCCGATCGATCCGCCCGCGCCCGTGACCATGACGATCCTGTCGCGCAGCAGCGCCTCGACATGCGGCGTATCGATGTGGACGGGATCACGGCCCAGCAAATCCTCGAGATCGATCTGCCGCACGCGCGACAGAAACGCCTGGCCTTGCGTGACATCCGTCAGCGCGGGGAGCACGAGGGCGCGCACGCCGGCGCGCACGCACAGTGTCGCGACGCGACGCTGAACATCCACCGAAGCCGACGGAATCGCGATGATCGCGTATTCCGTCTTCAGTTCCTCGGCCATTTGCGGCAATGCGCTGATGGAGCCCAGCACCTTGTAGCCGTAGATTTCGCGCCCATGCTTCGAAACGTCGTCGTCGAGCAGGCCGACGAGACGCCATTCGCTCGAACGGGAGAGTTCACGCGCGAGATTGGCGCCCGCGTTGCCGGCGCCGAGCACGACTACCGGCTTGCCCTGGCCGACGAGTCCGCCGTATAGATAAAACTCCTTGGTCGCCCGATACAGCGCGCGCGCGCCGCCCATTGCGAGGAACAGAAATAACGGCGACACGACCAGCACGGAGCGCGGCACGATCGGCACCGGCTGGACCATCACCGAGACGACCATGGCAACCAGCGCGCCGGCGACCACGGCTTTTGAAATGCGGACGAGATCCGGCAAGCTCGCGAAAACCCACATGCCGCGATACAGGCCGAAGATGCGGAACATGACGCCGTAGACCGGCAGCACCCAGAGGAGAGAGTGCAAGGCGCCGACCCGGAAGTCTTCGGGAACGGTGCCGTTGAAGCGGATGATGTACGCGACGAGCCAGGAGCCGGCCACCGCGCATAAGTCGAAAAGGAAAGCGCTGAAAGACAGCCAGGTGGCCTTGGTTCTTAGCATCAGCGTCTACCTCAGTTATCGGACAGTGTTGATTGAAACCGACGCCAGCGCAGATCGATTACCGCGCCTGCTACACAGAGAACGACGATCCAACCGGCAACCACGCCCCACTGAAAAACAGGGGCGCTGCCCAGCGCACAAAGAGCAAGCATTATGCCAGCTACCATCAGGACATACCACGCCAAAGCTGTCCGGGCGTGCCCGATGCCGGAACGCACCATACGTTGATAGTAGTGCTCGCGGTGAGCTTGCCAAAATTTTTCGCCGCGAAGCAGCCGCCGCGCCAGGGTGACCGACGCATCGGCGATGAACGGCGCGAACGCCATGACGGGGAACCACACGGGCCAGACGGCCGCGCGCCAGCCCCAATAGCCGAGCGCACCGGCCAGGAAGCCCAGCGAGATGGAACCGGCGTCGCCGAGAAAAATACGCGCCGGGTGGAAATTGAACAGCAGGAAGCCGAGCGCCGCGCCTGCAAGCGCGCTGGCCGACCACGCGAGTTGCGGCAGAGGATGATCGCTGAGCAGGGCCGCCGCCGCGTAGCCGGCGAAACCGAACAGCGCCATGCCGCCTGCAAGACCGTCCGCGCCGTCCATGAAATTGTAAAGATTGACCAGCCATAACATCAAAAACGCAAGAATTGCCAGGAACCACCAGGGCGCGTCGGCGGGAAACAGCGCGACCAGTCCGACCACGGCGACCATGTGCGCGGCGAACCTGACGCGCGCCGGCAAGCCGCGACGGTCGTCGAGTTGCGAAACCGCCGCCAGAAAGGCCGTGCCCAGCGCGGCGTACCACAGGCTCGGCGCGAGCAGCAGCGTTGCCGCCACGCCCACCGGGACGATGCCCCAGCCACCGACGCGCGGGGTCGGCGCGACGTGCAGCGAGCGGTCGTTGGGGACGTCGGTGGCAAGCCGCCAGGCGATGCCGGTCTTGAGCAGCGCCCACAGAATGGCGGCGCACGCGCCAGCGGAACCGAGCGCGATCAAGGTCACGGTCATCCAGATCGGGAGCGTGGAAATGTACGTCGACATGCGCGCCCTCAGTGCGTGGATCGATACCAGCGGGCGGTCGCAGCCAGCCCGTCGTCGGTCGAATACGGCGGCTGCCAGTCGAGCGCCGCGCGAATCCGGGCGGTGTCGAGCTGCAAGGCGCCCACCAGCCGGTCGACTTGCGCCGTGCGCCCGCTCAAGCGGCCCGCGAGCCGCAGCCAGCCGGCAGGCACCGGCAGCAACCGCGCGGGCTTGTGCAAATGACGGCCGAGCGCGCGCGCCAGTTCGGCGACCGTGGGCGCGTCGCTGTCCGCGACGTGGAAGCATTGGGGCGTGGCGCGCGGGTCGATTGCACAGTGCATCAGCGCATCGGCCAGGTTGTCGACATAGACGAGACTGCGCCGTGCGCTGATCGCGCCGAGCGGCAAAGGCACGCCCTTCCAGATTGCGTCCATCAGACGCAGGAAATTGGCGCGCACCTGGGGCCCGTAAACCAGCGGCGGACGCACCGTCACCACGTCGAGGCCGGTTTCCTCGCCGTAGCGCGACAGGGCCTGTTCGGCGGCAAGCTTGGAGCGGCCATAGGCGTCCTGCGGGGCCGGCGGGTCGTCTTCACGCAACGGACGGCCGGGGTCGCTTTCAGCCAGCGCCTTGACGCTGCTCACGAATACGAAGCGCCGCACGCCGTGATGCCGCGCGGCCTGCGCGACGCGTAAAGCGCCTTCGACATTGGTCGCGTGAAACGCCGCGTCGGGGTCGGCGGCGTTGTCGCGCATGACATGGACGCGTGCCGCGAGATGGACGACACAGTCGGGTGTCAGCGCTTCGGGCCATGTGCTTGCAAGACCGGCGAAATCCCGGGTGGCATCGACCCACTCATCCACATCACTCACGCAGCCGCCCGCTTGCCGCACCAGGCCCGTGACGTTATGACCGTGGTCGACCAGGGTTCGGCATAGCGCCCGCCCGACGAAGCCGTTCGCACCGGTGACGAGAATCCGGCTCATAGCCATTTCCAGCCGAAGCGGCGAAAGAATTTGTACGCCGATGCCGCGAACATCTGGATATGCGCGGAGCCCTTGCGCGCCGCGCCGCCGCCGTGATGCAGCACGCGCACCGCGGGTGTGTAGACGACCCGGGTGACGTCATGGGCTCGCAGGCTCAGGTCGTAGTCCTCGAAGTAAAGGAAATAACGGGCGTCGAAGCCCTTCAGCTCCTTGAGCACGGACGTGCGGAACAACATGAAACAGCCGCTGACGATCGGCGGATCCCATACGACGTCGTGCGCATTGATCCGGTCGCGCATCTCGTAGAGAGCAAGACGACGCCTGAAGAGCCGGCGCAGTTGCGCAGGCAGAAAACCGCGTGCGAACAGATCGAGAAGCGTCGGGTAGCGACGGCATAAGAACTGCTGGTCTCCCTGCTCGTCGCCGATCCAGGGCGTGATGAGACCTGCCTCGGGGTGCGCCTCGAAAAAATCGAGCGCGTGGTCGAGCGCGTCGTGCTCGAGTTCGATGTCCGGGTTCAGCACCAGGTGATAACGGCTGCTGATGCGCTCGATCGCCAGGTTGTGACCGCGCCCATAGCCCACGTTACCGTGCCCGGCGACGATCGTGCAGACGACGCCGTGCGCCCGGAGCGCGTCAAGGGTCGCGGATACGTCGGGCAGCCCGCCGTTGTCGATCAGGTGGAGTGCGATCGGAAAGCCCGGCCGCCTGGCAATCAACGCATCACAGGCAGCGCCGAGGCTTGCAAGCGTGCTTTGCAATTTCGCCATATCCGGCCGATAGACCACGACGGAGACGGACAAACCTTCAATTGTGGAACGGGGCGCGCTTGTGGCATTCATGTGGACGAAGCGGTCTGGCGCCTCTTGGAAATTATCGTAAGGAGGGCCGCAACAAAAGCGCAAGTGTGCTTAAAAGCGCCGATTAGAGCAACAGGCTTTGCGCTTTGTTACTCGAACGGCATGCGGATAGCGGCATAAAACAGAAAAATTGCGTTGAATATGCACGCCACGTGGTTCGGCAAGACGTCGCGGCAAGCCGGGTAAGCCACGGTAAGCATGGGACGCCGAGGTCGGGGGTTGTCAAACGTTAAGTAAATTGGACAATTAATGCCCATTGAGGAAAACGAGAGCGATGAAAGCTCGATTGACGGCCCGCCGGGGCTCCTCTTGTACAATTCGCCACCCGTCGAAATCGATTCGCGTCTTTAGCCGCTAAATATGAGCCACCACGTAATTATCGCCGGCACCGGACGTGCCGGCACCAGCTTTCTCGTTCAATATCTCGCCGCCTGCGGCCTGGAAACGCATCTGGCGGCGAACCCGGACGACAAGCTCGATGAGAACGCAAACGCGGGCCTGGAAGACACGCCGATCGCCGGCCATGCGCTGCCGTACATCGTCAAGTCTCCGTGGTTGTTCGAGGTGGTCGACGACCTGATGGCGAGGACCGACATCACCCTCGACGCGGTCATCATGCCGATGCGCGACATCGTCGAGGCGGCGACAAGCCGCGTCATACTCGAAATGCGCGCTCGCTACGGCAACGAAAACGTGGATCCCCAGGTGGCGCAATGGGAGACCTGGGGCCAGACGCCCGGCGGCATCGTCTATTCGCTCAATCCGATCGACCAGGCGCGAATCCTCGCCTTGGGTTTCCATGAAACGGTGAGGGCGCTCGTCAAAAAAGATGTCCCGATGATTTTTCTGGACTTCCCCCGGCTCGTCGAGGAAGGAGATTATCTCTGGTCCAAGCTCGAACCGATTCTGCAGACCCGCATCAATCGGCAGGACGCGAACGCTGTCCACTCGAGGATCGCGGATTCCGGCAAGGTGAGAGCCGGCAAGGAGATTGGCGAAGCTGCAAAGCAACAGGCGCAGTCGGGCCAACCGGAGAAGCTGTCGAAGAGCCAGGTCTCATTTCCGTCGCATGAAACGCTCGATCGCGCGGCGCTTTTACGCGAACTCACCCGCCTGCGAGGCGAAGTCAAGGCCAGGTCGGCGGACGCGGTTCACTGGCAAGGTCAGGCCGAGCAAGCGAGCGCACTCGCCGATCGTTTGTCCGCGGAGAAAGAGGGGCTCCGCTCACAACTCGAACAAACGATACGGGAAGCGGCTGACGCACAAGCCAGAGCGGAAGCCGATCTGAAAGCGCATGAAGAAGCAGCGCGAATGCACGCCAGCGAGCTTGAGCAGCAGTTACAGCAGGATTACGAACAAAGAACGCGAGATGAGCGAACAGAAGCCAGTGCTCGAATCGCGGCGCTCGAACATTCGATCGCCCATCTACGCGACTCCACCTCGTGGCGCGTCACCGAACCGATCCGTGTGATTGCCCGGCGAGTCCGCGGCAGATCGTAGCGCATATCCGCGTTCTTCGCGGATCGATTCGCCCGGAGGCCGCTGCCAGGCGGGCCGCACCGGCGCCAGCGGTGCCCGTGAAATGACCTTTCGTGGTAACGAACGACAAGCCGCCGTAATCTCTGGATATAATTTGTGCCTCCTTTCGCAACAATATCTCGAGGCGCATGAATACGGCCAACTTGCCTGTCGGTACCGCTGGACCGGCCGACCTCCCCGATCTATCCGTCCAACGACTGTACGATGATCGGCTCGACCCTCTTTTTTGGGTAGCGGACCGAATTGATGCGCATAGCGCGTGGAGCGGGCATATTCCCTTCGCGCACTGGATCATAAGTGCGGTCAAGCCAAGGCTATTCGTAGAACTGGGCACTCATACGGGCGTTTCCTACGCCGCGTTCTGCCTGGCCATCGAGCGCCTCGGCCTCAATACGCGTTGTTATGCGGTGGACACCTGGACCGGAGACCCGCACGCAGGACGATACGGCGACCAGATCTTTGCCGATCTGGATCAGTATCACCGCACCAAGTTCGCGGCATTCTCCACGCTCATGCGCTGCACGTTCGACGACGCGGCACCGCATTTCGCGGATGGAACGATCGATCTGCTTCATATCGACGGTCTCCATACCTACGAAGCGGTCAAGCACGATTTCGAAACCTGGAAAAGCAAGCTAAGCGATCGAGCCGTCGTTCTGTTTCACGACACCAACGAGCGACATGACGATTTCGGCGTATGGAAATTATGGGCGGAACTGCGAACGCAATTTCCGTCGTTCGAGTTTCTTCATGCGCATGGTCTCGGCGTCCTTGCCGTCGGCGCGAATGTCAGTGAAAGCGTCAGCACGCTGTGCGCACTCGGCAATGCGGACGCGGCGACGGTCCGCAACCGGTTCGCCCTGATAGGCGGACGCTGGGAAGCGGAGCAAAGAGAAAAAGGACATATCGAATACGCGGGCGCTCAGGCTCAAGCACACGTCCAGGCTCTGAACGACGCGCGAGCTTCCGCGAACGCGGAACTCGAACAGGCCAAAGTCGGCGAGCGGCAGATGGCCGCTCATGTCGTGGAGGCCGAGGTCAGGGAGCGAACCGCCAACGCGCGTGCCGCCAAACTCGAAGCAACGCTCAGACGCGAGCGGGACGATCATGCGCGCGAGATAGCGGCGATGAGTGAGCGCATTCATGCCGCTCCGGCAGTTCGTCCAGAAGTGGAGAAAGCGCTCGCCGATGAGCGGGCGCAACGCATGGCGATCGAATCGAGCATATTCTGGCGCCTGACAAGCCCGGCTCGAAGCTTTCTTACTTCACACCCGGCAGTGCATCGCAATGCCGTCCGCGCCGCCAAGGTCGTGTTCTGGTCGCTGCGAGGCCAACTCCGCACCAAGCTCGTGGAGCGCAGGCAAAGAACGGAGGCCGCGGCCATCATCAGCCGCTCTCCTCTTTTCGACGCCGCCTGGTACGTCTCTCAATACCCCGATGTCGCAGCCTCCGGTCTGCCGCCCGCGTTGCACTACGCGGTGGTCTGGACCGATCGCAGAAATCCCAGCCTCAAGTTCGACGCCAACTGGTATCTGAGCCACTACGCGGATGCTGCGGCAATGCAACTCAATCCTCTCGTCCACTACGAAAAGTATGGACGAGAACAAAATCGCGCCATTCAACCGGTTTCCCGCTCGCCTTCCGTAGCGTCGAATACGTATGTTCATGCGGCGCAGGGAATCCGTCATCCGATCGACGTCCGCGATTTACTCAGCCAACACTTTGCGTCAATCGCCCCATTGCGCACGTACGCGGTGACCGGCGAGCCGAGGCGCGTCACCTTGGTTACCGATAGCATTGGCCCCGGTAGTTTGTTCGGCGGGGTCGGCACCTCGATCGTGTTCGCGGCTTCGCTGGCCAAGCACATCGGCGCACGGTTGCGCCTCGTTACGCGAAGCGAACCGGCTGATCCGAATGCATTCGGGCATATCCTCAAACTGAACAATATCGACTGGCACGACAACATCGACTTCATTTTCTCGGGGATAACCGGTGGACACGAAGTACCGGTAGGACCCGACGAACTGTTCGTCACCACCTCATGGTGGACCACCAGATCGGTGCGACAGATAGCTCACCCGGACCGCATTATTTATCTGATGCAGGAAGATGAGCGAATGTTCTATGCGCACGGCGATGAGCGACTTCGCTGCATTGAAACGGTCAGCGATCCGGACATTCGCATCGTGATCAACACCAGGATGCTATTCGATCATTTGACAACCGGTCCTGATGCACTTGCGAACGTATCGCGGAACGGCGCGTGGTTCGAACCCGCATTTCCGACACTGTTTAACGGCGAGAACCATCCGAAGGCGACGAACGGCGTGCGTCGATTCTTTTTCTACGCTCGCCCGCATAACCTTCGCAATCTGTATTGGAGAGGCCTCGAAGCGATTAGCGCGTGCCTGGAAGATGGAACGCTTCCCGCCGAGCAGTGGGAGTTCCATTTCGTTGGCAAGGATATGCACGACATCGAACTGCCTCATGGTATTCGGCCGTTCTTTCACCAGAATCTGCCGTGGCAAGACTATATCGATCTGGTGCGGACCATGGACGTTGGACTGTGCCTCATGGATACTCCCCATCCCAGCTATCCGCCGCTTGATCTCGCGGCTACGGGCGCCGTTGTCGTCACTAATCGAAGCGGGCTCAAGAAGTCTTTGGAACGATATTCCCGCAACATTCTCTGCGCCGATCACAGTGTGAGCAGCCTCAAGCAGGAAATCGTCAAAGCCGTGGCATTGGCAAACGATCCAGTGAGAAGATCGGCGAACTTCGCTCAAAACAAGATCGGCGAAAACTGGTCCGAATCTCTAAGCCAATGCCTGTACCAGCTTTACCCTGACGCGGGCTCGGAGGGGCGTCATGTTTGAGTCTGCCCTCACGGACCGTATCGAATACAGTGACCCGTGGCACCTCACGTTCGAACAGCGCTTTTCGATGCTGAACACCGCGCCGACGCGTGTCGCCTATTTCTATGAAAGGCCAGACAACAGCACGTTCCGGTACAGAATTTTCAATATGGTCGAGGCGCTCAACGCGGAAGGCGAGGTGTCCGCGTCCTGGTTCCACTACGGCGACATAAAGAGAATGCACGCGGTGATCGATCAAGTCGATGCGCTCGTGTTTTGCCGCACCAGATACGCGCCGTGTATTGCGCAACTGGTGTCCCACGCGAAAAACCGTGGCGTGCGAGTGCTGTACGACGTCGACGATCTGGTGTTCAACGCGGACTACGTGCATCTGGTCCTGGACACGCTGGACCGGGACGTCGACCAGGAACCTGTGCTCGACGATTTCTTCGCTTATTGCTCGCGAAACGGTGCTTTGTTACGGGCGTGCGATGGCGCGATTACGACCAATACATTTTTGGCGCAGCAGATACGGACTTTTGCGCCACATGTCACCGTCGGCGTCATACCCAATTTTCTTAACCGCGAGCAGCAGGCGGTATCAGAGCGACTTTTCAGGCGCAAGGAAGTCACTGGCTTCAAGTCGAGCGCTCCATACCACATAGGCTATTTCAGCGGATCTCCCACGCATAACCGTGACTTCGCCGTGGTTTCGCAAACGTTAGCGCAGTTGCTCAGGCAAGACGACGACCTTCGGTTGGTGATCGTCGGATTCCTGCAACCGGGGCCATCGCTCGAACAGTACGCGGATCGCATCGACCGATACCCGCTCCAGGATTATCTGAATCTTCAGCAGCTAATCGCGCAAACCGAAATCAATATTGCGCCACTCATCGACAATACGTTCACGAACTGCAAATCCGAACTCAAGTTTTTTGAAGCGGCGATTGCCGGCACGATCTCGATAGCCACGCCGATCTTCACATTCCGCAATTCGATCGTCGATGGAAAGACCGGGTTTCTCGCCAAGTCTCACGAGTGGGAAGCCAAGTTGTCGCGTGCGCTGATGCTATTACGCGACAGGGACGAGTACGCGAAAATGGCGGTAGCCGGTTTCGACTACGCGAAGCAGAACTATGGCTGGGACCAATATGGCAAGACAATCGTCAACACCATTTTCGGCAAACAGATTTCACCCCACAGCGACCAGATGAGTAGTCCCGAAGCAGCATTAGCTCAACTCTAGGCGCGCCCCGCCCCGCCGTTCGCAAGACGACGGAGGGCGCCCTAAAACCGGAGACATGCATGGACCGCAGAGGCAAATTGATTGATGGATTGGATCTACAAACGGCCGTCGGCGTCGAGATAGGAGCCCTCTGCAATCCGATATTGACCAAGGCCGATGCAGCGGTCATTTACGTGGACTACGCCGACGCCGACACACTTAGACGGCACTATCACGGCAATCCCCACGTCGATCCGGCAAAGATCGTCGAGACCGACGTTATCTGGGGAGCAAAAACATTAAAAGAGTCCCTGAACCGGGAAATTGACTTCGTCATCGCATCCCATGTCGTGGAACATGTCCCGGACCTGGTTGCCTGGCTCAATGAACTCCATTCAGTCTTGTCTCCCTCCGGTGAAATCCGACTCGCGGTGCCGGACCGACGCTTTACCTTTGATTTTCTCCGCAGGGAAACCCAACTCGCGGAAGTTCTGGCGGCTCATCTGACGCACCCTCGAGCGCCACAGCCTTATTTCATTCTCGACTATTTTCTGAATGCCATTCCAATCGATGCCATGGCCGCGTGGCGAGGCGACATTCACGCCGAGAACCTGAGCCGAACCGCCGATGTGCGTCGCACATTAGAGCGCGCGAAGAACGCTTTGGAAACAGGCGTGTATTGCGATGCGCACTGCTGGGTTTTTACCCCTTATTCGTTCGCAACGTTGATGGAGCAATTGGCCGCGGCGGGGCTCGTATCCTTGAGTTGCGAACAGTTTTTCGACACGGAGCGGGACACCATAGAGTTTTTCGTCGCCCTCCGCCCCTGTGAAGATAGGGCACGTGTCGTCGATAGCTGGCGACGCATGGCCGAGACGTGCAATGTCGAGGCTCCCGATACCGCCGAGAGCACCGCTATCAGCGATCTCACCAACCAGTTGTCGATGGCGACAGAAGCGTTAGCGGCAACCCAAGCCGACGTCGAGCGACTGCAACAGACGCTCAACGTTACCGAGGCTCGCTTGCAAAACGCGCTCAAGACCATCGAGTCGATACATCACTCGAGTTCGTGGCGAGTGACCGAGCCGCTAAGAAAAATGAAAACCACGCTCAATAGACGCGCCAGTCGATAAACACGCCGGCGAGTGGTTGTTGCTCCCGTTCCGCGCACGATTGACGGGAGCGGCGGACGCCCTGCTATCTCGCCGTTCAACGGCCTGCGCAAGCGATACGTTCACACCGATATCTCGGTAATCTTGCCGTGCTCGAATGAAAATACCCGATTGCACATGCGCTTGACCATGTCCGGCGAGTGCGACGCCAAAACGAGAATGGCCGATTCCTCGACAACCTGAGTGAGGCGCTTTGCGGCTTTGTCGTTGAACGACGCATCGCCCACGGAGAGCCATTCATCCATGAGCACGATGTCCGACTTGACCGCGGTCGACACCGCAAATGCCAAACGCAACATCATGCCGCTCGAGTAGGTACGCACGGGCATGTTCAGGAAGTCTTCGCCGAGTTCGCTGAAAGCCGCGATTTCGTCGAGCTTTTCCTCGATCTCGGCGGGCCGCAAACCCATGATGATTCCGCGCAGAAAGATGTTCTCGTAGCCGGTCGCCTCAGGTTCCATGCCGAGAGACATGTCGATCAGCGATACGATGCTGCCTTTCACGACCAGGCGTCCGGACACTGGCGGATACACGCCCGCCAGAACCCGCAGCATGGTTGTCTTGCCCGCGCCGTTGTGCCCCACGAGACCGACCCGGTCACCCGGCCGAAGCTCGAACGAAACGTCGTCGAGGGCGCGCACGGTAACGCGGCGCCCCGCGTCGGAAGCGACCCGTCCCCCGGTCGTTGCGCTAAGCAACGATTTCCGCAGCGATCTATGCGACGCGTTGTAGATCGGGAATTCGACCAGGAGGTTCGTCGCGCGAATATAAGATTCAGTCATCAATTAATCAAAGCCAATACGCAATGCGGTCCTTGAAGCGACCTTGCAGCATTACGCCAAAAATGAGGAGGATTGCCGCCGTTGCCAGCGACCACAGCCACGACTCGACAGGAAACCTTGCCTCGATCAACGGAGCCCGGACGATCTCGATCAAATGCGCAAACGGGTTATAGGTGGCGACCCATTGATGCTGCGGACCGAGCGCCGAGGGGCGCCAGATGATCGGCGTGATATAGAACATCACCAGCATCAGGTTTTGCACGATCATCGGCATATCGCGAAAGCGCGTGCAGAACACGCTCACGATCAGCGAGGCGCCCATCATTGCCGCGCTGCCGAGCAGCAGTCCGGGCAATGCGAGCCAGGCGACCCAGGTCAACGGCGGAGCGAGCCACACCAGGACAACGATAATGATGACGCAGTTGTGCGCCAGGATAATCAGATTGCGCATCAGGATCCGCAGCAGATAAACCGCCATCGGGAAGCGGATCTGCTTGATGATGTTCTCGAACTGCGTAAAGCCCAGGCAGGCTTCATTGATCTGCGTCGAATAGAACGTCCAGACGATATTACCGACTGCAAAGAACGGCAGATAGGCGCGCACGTCGCTCTTGAAAAGCACTGACCAAAGCAGGCCCATCGTGCCGATCATGACGCCAGTCGAAAGCGTTACCCAAAACGGGCCGAGAACGGACCTTCTATAACGTTGCCGGATGTCGTACCAGGCCAGTAGCGCCCAAAGATGCGGCGTGGCCAGTGCCGCGAGAAACTCGCGAAGTCCACCGTAGCTTTTCAGGGTGTTGTCGTGTTCCATACGATTCCAGCAAATTACGAACGAGTATTGTATCTGAAGCACTTCTTCCGAAGCCGTCGCATACCAGCGCTGCAGAGCCGCTAAGGCGCCGCCGCTTCGGCTCTGAGCCCGTCGCGGATTCCGCGCGTCATCGCCGCGAGCCGTTTTGCGCGGGGCGCCACGCACAAGGTCTGAGCGACAAACGACAGCACCAGCACGCGCGTCCAGTATCTCTTCCACGGCGCGCTAACCAGCCCCGACCGGAACAAGGCAAGCGTGTTGCGGAAGAAGAAATAGTTACGTAGGGGCGCATGCACGCTCAGCTCTCTCCACCGGAACAGCCACACGCGGATAACGCGCTCGCCTATCGCATGGTGAAGCAAAGCCGCCGGCTCGCAGAACAGCCTCAAGCCCCGCGCGGCGGCTCGAAAACACCATTCCACGTCCACCTGGTCGATAAAAAACGATTCGTTCATCGGGCCCACTGCCGACAATGCCTCGATCGATATGAGCGTTCCCGAGGCGATCAGATAATCGGCTTCGATCGGTCCTGCGTCAACCGCGGGAACGGCAAATGAAGCGCGGCCCTCACGCGATCGCGCGACGGGCGCGCGCTTGCCGGTTCGACGGTCGACCGCCACCGCACCGACGGCACCCACCGGGATGCCTTGACTGGACAGTTGCTGGCGCGCTCGAAGCAGGCGCGCCACCATGCTGCCGTCGGGCACGCTGTCGTGATCGAGAAGCAGAATGTCGGTCGCGTGGTGTGCCTTGGCCAACTCCATGCCGGCGTTCTGCGCCGCAGCAACACCGGCGTTCCGCCCGAGCGGAAGGAACACGATGCGATCGTTTTCCAGAAGCGAAAACCTGGACACGTCCTCACGCGAGCCGTTATCGACCATCACCAGACCGCTGACTTGTGCAAGCGTGGCCGCGACCAGTTCGGCAAGACAAACCGCGTCCGGATTGAACGTGACGACGACCGCGAAGATGCGGCTTTCACCGGTCTGCCGCGCCGCAAGACGGTCCGCCGTTGGCTCGCTCGTTGGATCTTCGGCCATCACGCGCGCGTGACCGAACGAACCGTGTTCAGGATGAGTTCCGCCCGGTTCCTGTACGTGTGATCCGCAAGCGCACGGCGCTGTGCCGCCTGGCTATAGCGGATCGCGAGTTCGGGATCGTCGCGCAACGCGTCGACTTGCCGACGCAACTCTTCGGGGGAATCGAAGAGGAGAATCTCACCGTTATCGGGATCGAAATAGTCCAGTATCTCCAGCCCTTCGACGAACATGCACTGCACAGCGCCTGCCATTGCTGCCTCGAAGGTCCGCGGACCGGGCGTCGATGCATCGAGATTGAAGCGCTCGTTTGCAAGGTTATAGCGACGCCCGATGTTCAGCGTCACAAGCGATCTCGCCGACCAATCGGGCAGCGCGGAATTCGCAATTCGCTCATTACGGGCAAACGCGATATCGGTGGGCCAGCCATCGCCGAGCACTTCGACCTTCAAACCCGTGAGCCGCGGCGCGCAGTCGCGCAGCAACTGCTGACGGTTCGGGAATCCGACTCCGCAAAAAAACACGTCGCGGTCCTTGATGCCGCCGGTCTCGCGAAAGTGAGCGTCGCGATCAGCCGCGAGCGGGACGTGGTACGTGTGCGGGTGCTGATAATGGGTGGCGGCCCAGCGATCGTTCGAGAAAATGATGTCCGCGACGTCCAGAATCTTGTAGTGATAGTCGAATTCGTACGGATCGTCGTGCAACCAGAAACTCAGCACGGCGCCGGAGCGCGCGCAGTGGTTGCGCAGCCCATGATAGATGGAGGTCTGCGGCATACACGAGCCGAATACGACCACGAGCTGGGGCGAGAACTCCGCCGCAATCTGCTCGGCTGCTTCGAGCGAAGAAGTGCGCACCGCGGCATCCCCGAGCACCTCGCCGAAGCCGCGGCCCACGTAACCACGCAACACCGAGTTATTGTTGACGGCATCCAGCGACGCACCGCAAACCAGTACGCGTTCTATCGGCGCCATAGAATCCTCTTGCCGTGTTTAACAAAAAGCTTGAATGTCTGCACCGGTCCTCTTTCCTTATAGAACTGATAGACACGGACGGCCCTGCCGCCGCGCGGACCGGCGGGCCGCCACCGCGGAATTCGCGTCCGCCCCACCGTCTGATGGGTCCACGCATTCGATTGCAGGACGATGCCGTAGTCCTTGAGCACGGGAAGCCGTTTCGGCGGCTCATGCTGGGTCGACTGCGCGGGCAACGAACGAAGTAACGGGCTGTACACGGCGTTCAACGCTTCCACATGCGCGGTCAAGGTTTCATACAGCCCGCTTGTGATATTCGCCTTCAGCTTCGCGAGCAGATGCCGGTCTTCCGCCAATAAGCGAATGGCGTCGATCAGATCGCCTTCACTCTGCACGCGAACCTTGAGGCCGTTCACGCCATGCGACACGCGTTCACCGAGTGCGCCGATGTCGGTGACGATCGGCACGATGCCCTGCTGCCACGCTTCTGAGAGCGTCAGGCAATAGGTCTCGGGCCAGATCGATGCATGAACCGAGACTTCGCATTCGGATAAAGCCTCGGGAATGTCATCCGCGGAATATGAGCCATGCAGCGTGATGTTGGGATACCGAGCGGTATCGGTGAGTTCCTCATAGCCCAGGTTGACGCGGCCAAACACATGGAATTCGACAGGCGCATCGGCAAGGCCGGCGAATGCGTGAAGCAGAACGTCGCCCCCTTTCTCGGGCGTCAAATTGCCGAGAATCGCCACTTTCAGTGTGGGTCGGCCGCCTTGTCCGCCTTGCTCGACCTGCGTGGTTGGCCCGGACGACTTCGTCGAGTCGGCTTGCGTCGGTTGCGAAGCTCGCACGGTGGGGATTTCCCCCGCGGGCCGACCGGACGCAGTTCGGCGCGGCACGTCGTCATGAATCGGGACCGGGACTATTTTGAGCCCGCGATGCTCGCGCACTGCCGGGTAAACGTCGCTCAATATGTCGCGAGTGCCGGCGGTGTTGAACACCAATACGTCTGTTGCGCCCAGCACGCCATTCCAGAAATTCCGGCGTGTGGCCTGCGAGCCTGGCGGAATCGAATGCTTCTCCAGCAGGCAGGTGTCGCATTGCGCCAGCGAGACCTTCGGCGCGCCGCAAAAGCGCCCGTTGAATGAGATCAGATTGAACTCATTACAGAGCGGCAAGAAATCATGCGCGGTGATCGCGGTCGGCACACCCAAGCCCTTTGCCACATAAACGAGCGAAGGCACGTGGCCGATGAAATGATGAAAGTGAACCAGGTCGATCTGGTAGTCGACAAGAATCGAATAGAACGCTTGCTCGCGTTCCGCCGATGCCATCAACACCGGGCTATACCCTTCCCTGAACTTGACGCTTTTTAGCACGGTGTAATCGTGCGAAAGCAGATGGGCTTCATGGTGATGACCGCGCTCGCCAGGCACGTAGAAAAGGACATCGAACTCCTCGCGCAGCGCCGTGCGCATCCGGTCGAGATACACCTCCACTCCGCCAAAGTTGCCGCGCTCCACCATGTTGTGACAGACGAAGAGGAGCGTCTTGCGGGTCTTGCTACCGGAAGCACCGGCGGCTGCGGGCTCGTTGCCGGCACGCCATTCGACTGGCTTTGCAGGCGTGAGAAGCCGCGAGTGATCGAGGATCGTCGCAACACGCCGGTCATAGGTATGGTCGCGGAAAGCGCGCTCCCGCGCGGCTTGCGCGATGCGATTACGGTAGGGACGATCGTTGACCAGCACCGTGGCTTTCTCGATGAATTCGCGCTCGGTGTCGAAAAACAGGATCTCCTGCTCGGGAGCAAACGAGTGCGCAACCTCCGCCAGCGAACCATGGACGAGTTGCGCTCCGCCCGCTAGCGCCGCTTCGAACAGGCGCGGAGGTGGCGTCTCGGCAAAATCGCGCGTACCCGAAGCTGAAAATTTACGCGGCAAGACGACCGTCGCCGCGCTGTGATTCACAAAGCGCCCGAAGTCGACCGGCGACGTTCGCCATGACAACATGCTCTCGGGCATGTCGACGTCGCGCGGCGGCAGATGTTCGTTGGTCGGCAGCGCAAGCTTGAAACGCCAGTTGGGGGGTATGTCTCTCAATACCGAGCGAACGAACGCCGTGCGATTGGGCCATGCCGTCCCGGCGAAAAACAGCTCGTACCGCAGCGGCTTGTCGGCCGGAATCACGGCGTGGTCGTGAAACTCGGTTGCCCCCGCGAGCGGCAGATGACGTCCCTTGGGACCGTAGTTGTCGACACTGGCCGAATCGTTGGTGAAGACAAGATCGAACAGCTTCGAATGACGACCGTTGACATCGATCTCGTAAGGATCTTCCGTGACCCAGAGGACGGAACGGCCACACAACGTGGATAAACGCTCGCAGAGAATCGCGTCGAGTTCCTCGCCGTCGAAAGCAACGAACAGATTGCAGCGATGCTCGTGCGCGACGCTCAGCGCATCGAGCGGATCGGCCTTCCTGACAAACTCGACATCGGGATTGCGCTCGAACGCGCTACCCAGCGCGATACAAATATAGTGGTTCGGATTTCGATACTTCGTATCGAGCAACACGATGCGAAATTTGTCAGCTTGCATGTTTTCCTAACATCAGTTCAAACGCGGCACGCCACGCCCTCAGTGCCCCAGCCCAAGCGGTCGCTATACGAGCGCCAGCTACGCGTCGCGCAGCAGACGGCTGAATTGACCACTCCTCGTTCTTCGATTACCCTCGCTCTCGATCCCGACAGGAATTCCCAGTAGTGTCAAACCGAACTTCAGCCGTCATTGTCACCTACGAACCGGAAGCCGAAGCGCTTCTGCGTCTTGCGAAGCATCTTGCGCCGCAGGTTCAAGCGGTGTTCATCATCGACAACGCGTCCAGCAATTTCCCGGCATGGAATGCAGCGCTCGAACCCGTCGTGACCGGCATCATCCGCCTGTCGTCGAACAATGGAATCTCAGCGGCTCTGAATCGCGGCTTCACCGCCGTTCAGACGCACACGACGAGTGAGTTCTGCGCACTGTTCGATCAGGACAGCACCCCGCTCGACGACATGATCCAGCGGCTCGAAACACATGCCGACCAACTCGCGTCGCGCGCCCCGTTTGCGCAGATCGGCCCGTACTTCTTCGAGACCAACCGCGGCTATTACCTGCCGTTTATCGAGTTCCATCATGGTTTCCCGCGCCGCAAGCGTGACGATGGCGGGCCGAGAGTCACGACAGCCGACTATCTCATCACGTCGGGCGCACTGATATCACTCGCCGCGATTACGAAAGTCGGTCCAATGGACGAAGACCTGTTTATCGACTACGTGGATATCGAATGGGGCTTGCGGGCGAAGGCGAAAGGCTATCAAAGCTATGGCGCCTACGACGTCACGATGACGCATACCATTGGCGAAAAGGCGCTTGAAGTCGCAACCGTTCGCCTCGCGGTTCACAAGCCGATCCGACGTTACTACTACTATCGCAACGCATTGCTGCTTTGCCGCCGCCCTTACATTTCACTCAGCTGGAAAGTCAACGAACTGTGCAGGCTAGCGATCAAATTCGTTATCTTCGCCCTGCTGTCCAGTCGCCGGCGTGAAGACATCGTAATGATGAGCAAGGGTATCTGCGACGGTCTTCGCGGCAAAGGCGGCAAGCTCGATTAAGAACGCACGAGTGAGTCGAGACTCAGCCGCAACGCGTCTTCCCATTCCGGCGCCTTGACTCCGAACGTCGCATACAGCTTATCGTTCGACATCCGCGAATTGGCCGGGCGTGCGGCGGGCGTTGGATAGGAAGCGGCGGGAATCGGCTTGACCGTGGGCTTTTTCGCCAACGTCGAGTTGTCGAAGATCGCTTGCGCAAAACCATGCCACGACGTTGCGCCTGAAGCCGTGAGGTGATACACGCCGGAGTTCCGCTTCCACCAGTCGTCGGGATCACCTACTACTGATTGCGACAGTACATTCGACGTCAACGTTGCGATGGTGTTCGACCATGTCGGCGCACCGATCTGGTCGGCCACCACGCTCAGTTCATCGCGCTCCGCGCCGAGGCGCAGCATCGTCAGCAGAAAATTCTTGCCGCGCGTGCCGTACACCCAGCTCGTGCGGAAAATCAGATGCGAGCAGCCGGAAGCCGCGATCGCCTGTTCGCCGGCAAGCTTGCTCTTGCCGTACACGTTCTGAGGATTGACCGCGTCGTCTTCGACATAAGCGCCGATCTTCGTGCCGTCGAAGACGTAGTCGGTTGAATAATGAACCAACGCCGCGTTCAATCGCCTGGCTTCTTCCGCCAGAACCGCGGGCGCCTCCGCGTTCAGGCGCATTGCCAGATCGGGTTCGCTTTCCGCTTTATCGACAGCCGTGTGCGCGGCGGGATTGACGATCAACGTCGGCTTGACTTCCCGCACGACGCTCCTCACCTGATCGAGATTGCCAAGGTCGAGACGGCCGCGATCGAGCGCGACAACCCGACCCAGACCCTGAAGGCTGCGCGCCAGTTCAAAGCCGACCTGGCCATTCACGCCAGTCAGCAGGATAGTCGCGGGTTTCCGTGTAGTCATTCAACCATCCTCACGCGAAATGCTCGGCATCGGCCAACCGCTTGCCCGCCGCATCCTTCGCGGCCAGCAACGGCTCGGCGTCGATCGGCCACTCGATGCCGATCGCCGGATCGTTCCAGACGATGCTGCGCTCGTGCTCGGGGAACCAGTAGTCGGTGGTCTTGTAGAGAAACTGCGCGGACTCCGACAACACCACGAAACCGTGCGCGAAACCCGGCGGCACCCACAGTTGCCGGTGGTTGTCCACCGAGAGCGTCACGCCCACCCACTTGCCGAAATTCGGCGAGCTCCTGCGGATGTCGACGGCCACGTCGAACACCTCGCCTTCCACCACGCGCACGAGCTTGCCCTGCGCATGCTGGATCTGGTAGTGCAGCCCGCGCAACACACCCTTCGCCGAGCGCGAATGGTTGTCCTGCACGAACGTCACGCCGGCTTCCACGTGTTCGGCAAACTCCAGCGCATTAAAGCTCTCGTAGAAATAGCCGCGCGCATCACCGAACACCTTCGGCTCGATGATCTTCACTTCAGGCAGCGCCGTAGCGGTTACTTGGATGGCCATGCGACTTGATCCGTAAGAATGTTTTGCAGATATTGCCCGTAGGCGTTCTTCGCGAGCGGCCTGGCGAGCGTCAGCAACTGCTCGCCGTCGATCCACTGCTGGCGGTAGGCAATCTCCTCCGGACAGGCGACCACGAGGCCCTGGCGCTTCTGCAGCGTCGCGATGAAGGTCGCCGCCTCGATCAGCGAATCGTGCGTGCCGGTGTCGAGCCACGCATAGCCGCGCCCCATGATTTCGACATTGAGCGCGGCGTCCGCCAGATAACGCGAGTTGACATCGGTGATTTCAAGCTCGCCGCGCGGCGACGGCTTGATGTCCGCGGCGATATCGCACACCCGCCTGTCGTAGAAGTAGAGACCCGTAACCGCGTAGTTCGAGCGCGGCTTGAGCGGCTTCTCCTCGATCGAGAGCGCGCGGAACTGCTTGTCGAATTCGACCACGCCGTATCGCTCGGGATCGTGCACGTGATAGGCGAACACGGTCGCGCCATGATCCTGCTGATCGGCGCGCTCCAGCTGCTTCGCGAGATCGTGGCCGTAGAAAATGTTGTCGCCGAGAATCAGCGCCGACGGATCGTTGCCCACGAAATCACGGCCGATGATGAACGCCTGCGCGAGGCCGTCCGGCGAAGGCTGAACCGCGTACTGGATGTTCATGCCCCACTGGCTGCCGTCGCCGAGCATGGCTTCGAAGCGCGGCGTGTCCTGCGGCGTGGAGATGATCAGCACGTCGCGGATGCCCGCCACCATCAGCGTGGACAGCGGGTAGTAGATCATCGGCTTGTCGTACACCGGCAGCAGCTGCTTGGAAACGACGTGCGTGATCGGATACAGGCGTGTGCCCGATCCGCCCGCGAGAATAATGCCTTTGCGCGCCATTGCCGTGCCCTTACGCGCGCTGCGCGTAGTTGGTTTCAACCCACTTGCGGTATTCACCCGACGCCACTTCGTCGGACCACTCCTGATTGTCCAGATACCACTGAACCGTTTTGGCGAGGCCCGTCTCGAACGTTTCCGCCGGCTTCCAGCCGAGTTCGCGCTCGAGCTTGCGGGCGTCGATCGCATAACGGCGGTCGTGGCCGGGACGATCCTTCACATAGGTGATCTGGTCGCGATACGAGCCGCCCGCCTTCGGACGCAGTCGATCGAGCAGGTCGCACAACGTGTGCACCACGTCGAGATTCTTCTTCTCGTTCCAGCCGCCGATGTTGTACGTCTCCCCCGGCGTGCCGCGCGCGAGCACTTCGCGGATCGCGCTGCAATGGTCGCCGACGTACAGCCAGTCGCGCACGTTCTGGCCGTCGCCGTACACCGGCAGGGGCTTGCCGCCGAGCGCGTTGGCGATCATCAGCGGGATCAGCTTCTCGGGGAACTGGTACGGACCGTAGTTGTTCGAGCAGTTCGTGGTGAGCACCGGCAGACCATACGTGTGATGGTAGGCGCGCACCAGATGGTCGGAACCGGCCTTGGTCGCCGAGTACGGGCTATTCGGCGCGTACGGCGTGGTTTCGGAGAATTGCGGATCGGTGGCGGAGAGCGAGCCGAACACTTCGTCGGTGGAGACGTGCAGGAAACGGAAGGCGGCCTTCTCATCGCCGGCCAGCGTGTTCCAGTAGCTGCGGGCGGCTTCGAGCAACGTGAACGTGCCGACCACGTTGGTCTGCACGAAATCAGCGGGGCCGTGAATCGAACGGTCCACGTGGCTTTCGGCGGCGAAGTGCAGCACGGCACGCGGCTTGTGTTCGGCAAGGAGCGCGTCGAGCGCGGCGCGATCGCAGATGTCCGCGCGCACGAAGACATGTTTGGGATTGCCCTGTTGCGACTTGAGCGTACCCAGATTGCCGGCGTAGGTCAGCTTGTCTACATTCAGCACCGCTTCGTCCGACGCGTTGAGCCAGTCGAGCACGAAATTGGCGCCGATAAAGCCGGCACCGCCCGTTACCAGGATCATGAAATTCCCTTCTAGATGTTAGTGGCAGGTCGGAATCGGTTCGCCGGCCTGCCACACCTCGCAGTGTGATGTCCGATTCTCGTGACGCCCGCGCCGCCTTGCTGCACGGCGAGCAGGCGTTCAGACGCCAATCTTATGAAGCCCCGATTATAAAGCCGCTCGGGGCAAAAACTAGCGCCCTAACAACTTGAAACAGCTTGACAGGTTTGGTTTCGGATGATCTGGAGTGCGACTATTTCGGCGTAAGGTCGTGCCGAGTGTCGTGGAGCGCCGCGAGACAGCCGCAGCGTCCGGGGGAGACAGCGTGCGGAATATGCGGTGAGAGCAAGTCAGTGTGTGCGCATGGCGTGCGCCGGGTGGACACCGCGTTCAGCGCGTGCGCACGAATGGCAACGGACTGGCGCGAATGCCGCCGCTCAAGCCGCTCAAGCCGCTTAAGCCGCTTAAGCCGCTTAAGCGGCCAGCATCCAGCGCAGCGTATCCATGAACGGAATCGCCTCGACCTTCGGCACCAGCGAGCGCAGCTTGGCCGGCGAACCCGCCAGCATTTTCACGTCGGTGTGTCGCACGAACGCGGGATTGACCCGCACCTCGAGTTCGTGCCCGGTGAGATCGCTCGCCGCCGACAGAATGTCGCGCAGCGTATAAGGCGTGCCGGTGCAGACATTGACCGTTTCGGCAGCGGCCTCGGAATCGAGCAAGGCTTCATAAGCGCTTGCCACATAGCGCACGTCCGAGAAATCGCGTGCAACGTCGATATTGCCGAGTTCGATCGAGGGTTCACGCCGCGCGAAGTGCTCGACGATCTTCGGCACGAGGAAGTTCGACGCCTGCCCGCGACCGGTATAGTTGAACGGCCGCACGATCAGGATCGGCAGCCGGTCGAACCACGTCCGCACCATTGTTTCCATTGCCGCCTTGCTGGCGGCATAGTGGTTGACGGGCGTGACCGGAAAGCTCTCGTCGATGGCGTCGCTCGTCACATTGCCATATACGTTCGCGCTGCTCGCGATCAGCAGCTTGCGCGGCGTATGACCGACGGCCGAGCAGGCCTCGAGCAGATTGAGCGTGCCGATTACATTGACGCGGTAAAAGTCGAGCGGATCGTTATGACCCACGAAGCTGATCGCGGCGAGGTGCACGATGTAGTCGGGCCGCGCCGTTTCGATCACGCGCCGGCACGCATCCGGCGACGTGATGTCGAGACGCAGGCGCGTGGGCGTTTCCGGCTCGTCGCGCCCGGCGATCGTTTCGATCACCGTATGCCCGCGGCCGAGCAGGTTGTCGACCAGATAACGGCCAGTGAAGCCGCTCGCCCCGGTGACGAGCGTGCGGATGGGTTGCTTCGCATGAGAGGTCGACATGCTTTCTCCGTTCACGAGGTCATCCTGTTGTGCCGCAATATCGCGTGGGCGCCAGCGCTGTGCCCTTCCGGCTGCGCCTGACGGCGCATGGCGCGATGCCCGCGCTTCAAACGGGCTATTATGTCACGCTACGATGTTGCACTGCCCACCGCGCCACGTCGCATGCGTAACCGCATGTATCAAACTGCACCGAATCCCTCGATGACACCCTTGAGCACTTCCAGCGCCCACTCCGCTTCCCAGCCGCACCCGCCACCGCTCGCCTTCGGCGACCTGCAAGGCTGCCGCACGCCGTTCCAGCGGCTGTTGGCCAAGGCCGCGCCGCCGGCGGGCACGCCGCTGTGGTTCGCCGGCGACCTGATCAATCGCGGGACGGAATCGCTCGCCACACTGCGCGACGTCATCGCGATGGGTGAGCTCGCCGTGCCGGTGCTGGGCAATCACGATCTGCATTTGCTGTCGGTGTCGGCGGGAATTCGCAAGTCGAGGAAAGGCGACACGATCGACGAAATCCTCGCCGCGCCGGACGCCCCCGAACTGCTCGAATGGATTCGCCACCGCCCGCTCGCGCACTTCGACAACGGCATGCTGATGGTGCACGCGGGCGTCCTGCCGCAGTGGGACGCGGACCTCACGATGGAACTCGCCGACGAATTGCAGCGCGCGCTGCGCGCGCCGAGCTGGAAGGAAACGCTCGCCGGTTTGTACGGCAACGAGCCGAACCGCTGGACGCCCAACCTGAAGGGCATCACCCGCTTGCGGCTGACGTGCAGCGCGTTGACACGCATCCGTTTCTGCACCGCCGATGGCGCGATGGATTTCAGCACGAGCGGCGGCCTGAACGCCGCGCCGCCGGGTTGCCTGCCGTGGTTCGACGTGCCGTCGCGCAAAACCGCCGACGTCACCGTGGTGTTCGGCCATTGGGCCGCAGTCGGCTTGACCTTGCGCGACAACCTGATCGGACTCGACTCCGGCTGCGTATGGGGCGAAAAGCTGTCGGCCGTGCGCCTCGCGCCCAATCCCGCCGAGCGCACGCTGACGCAGGTCGATTGCGAGCCTTGCCGCGAGGCTGGCACCGGTAATTGAGCCGGTTGTGCCTGGCAAGAACCGCCGGCTCATCGCGGCGCAACGATCCGTCTGTCGGCCGAAGCGACTGACCGTTACGCCGAGCGGCCCTGCTGGTCGATTGGCTCTTCGACCAGCGCATGCGCCGCGGCAGGCGTTGCGGCTTCCTCGGCACACACGGCACCGGCGCTCGCCGTGCCGCTTTGCATTTCCCGCAACGCAGCCGCAATGACCGCTTCCGCTTCGGCCGCCAGCGTGCGCCGGTCGGCGCCCGGCGCCAGCGGCGCACCCACATACACATGCGCGGTCAAGGGTCCGCCGCGCAACAGCAGGTTCAGCGAATCCGCCAGCGACAGATCGTCGATATAGGCGGGCGCGGTGGATTGCCGGCCCTGCGCGTCCTCGTACATGATGCACAGCGGCTGCACCGGCGCCGAGGCCGATACCGCCGCCTGAAACATGTTCGCGTGAAACGGCAGCAGCGCGAGTCCATTGGACGTCGTGCCTTCGGGGAACACGCACATCAGTTCACCGGCGCTCAAGCGGTCGGCGAGCTCATGCATGATCCGCTTCGCGTCGCTGCGCTTCTCGCGCTGGATGAACACCGTGTCCAATTGCTGCGCGAGCCAGCCCACCAGCGGCCAATTGCGAATCTCCGCCTTGGACACGAACGGCGTGGGCCGCCACGCATTGATCACGTAGATGTCGATCCACGAGATGTGATTGGCGACCACCAGCGCGCCGCAGTCGAGGCGCGCACCGTCGTTATGCACGACGAGCCGCATGCCGCACAAACGCAGCATTTTCAGCGACCATGCGCGATTGAGCGCATGACGCCGGTCCGGGCCGGCTTTAGGAAAGCGCGTCGCGACGATCCACATGCCGTGCAGCAGATGCGCGATGAGACGGGCCTTGCGTAACGCGAGCTTCATGTCGGAGCTTTCCGTAACGGGCAATGCCGCGGATGTTAGCGCTGTTCGAACGCGATGCGGCCGGACACGATGGTCGCCCGCACGCGCGCCGGCAGTTCATAGCCGAGGAACGGCGTGTTGTGCCCCTGGCTCTTCAGCGCGCGCGGTTCCACGAGCCAATGCGCGTGGCGGTCGAACACGCACAGGTCCGCCGCGCCGCCCACCGCGATGCGGCCCGCGGCTTCCAGGTTCAGCACATCGGCCGGCGCCGCAGTGATGCGGTTGAACGCCTTCGCGAGCGGCAAGCCCGCTTCGTCGGCCCATTTCACCGTCAGCGACAGCAATAGTTCGAGACCCGTCGCGCCCGGCGTGGCTTCGGCGAACGGCAGCAGCTTTTCGTCGTCGTCCACCGGGGTGTGGTCGGAGCAGATCGCGTCGATCGTGCCGTCGACGAGTCCCGCGCGGATCGCGTCGCGATCGCGTTGCTGGCGCAGCGGCGGATCGAGCCGGTACTGGGCGTCGAAATAGCCGATGTCGAGGTCGATCAGGTGCACGTGGTTCACGGTGACGTCGCATGACACCGGCAAGCCCTCGGCCTTGGCGGCGCGTACCAGCGCAATGCCCGCCGCCGACGACACATGCGACAGATGCACCCGCGCGCCGGTCACGCGCACGAGTTCGAAAATGGTATGCAGCGCGATGGTTTCCGCCGACACCGGCACGCCCGAGAGCCCGAGGCGCGACGCCAACGCGCCGCTCGCGGCCACGCCGCCCTTGCCGAGATAGGCATCGACGGGACGCAGCCATACGCTGTAGCCGTAGGTCCTCGCGTATTGCAGCGCGCGCATCAGCACCTGCGTGTCGACCACCGGCACGTCGGCCTGCGAAAAGCCGATGCAGCCCGCTTCCGTCAGTTCGACCATCTCGGTGATTACCTGGCCCTTGAGACCGACGGTCAATGCGCCAAGCGGATAGACGTGCGCCTGATCGAGATTGCGCGCGCGAAACTTGAGCATCTCGACGAGGCCCGGTTCATCGAGCGTCGGATCGGTGTCCGGCAGGCACACGAGACTGGTCACGCCGCCCGCGAGCGCCGCGGCCATTTCCGATTCGAGCGTGGCCTTGTGCTCATAGCCCGGCTCGCGCAAGCGCGCGGCAAGGTCGACCAGGCCCGGCGCGATCGAAAGACCTTTTGCGTCGATGGTTTTCTCGGCCTGGAAATCGGCAGGCGCGTTGCCGATCGCGGCGATCTTGCCCGCCGCGATAAAAATGTCTTGCTGTTGTTCGGTGCCCGCTGCCGGATCGATCAGCGTGCCGCCTTGAATATGAATCTTCATGCGCTGCCTTGTGTTCAGTGTTCAGCCAGGTTTCGCGTGACTTGCCGCGGGTTCGCACGCTGCCGTGCCGTCGTGCTGACGGCGCGCCGTGACACCCGTTGCGTGACCGCGCTCGAAACCGGCAAGTTCAATCGTGATTGCCCGCGACGATGCCCATCACCGCCATGCGCACCGCGATGCCGAACGTCACTTGATTCAGGATCACCGACTGCGGACCGTCGGCCACCTGCGAATCGATTTCGACGCCGCGATTCATCGGGCCGGGGTGCATCACGATCGCATCGGGCTTCGCGAGCGCGAGGCGCTCCGGCGTCAAGCCCCAGCTCTTGAAATACTCCTGCGCCGAGGGCAGCAGCGCGCCGCTCATCCGCTCGTTTTGCAGACGCAGCATGATGATGACGTCGACGTCCTTCAAGCCTTCGTCGAGATTGTGGAACACGCGCACGCCCATCTGTTCGAGCCCGCCCGGCAACAGCGTGCGCGGACCGATCGCGCGCACTTCCGGCACGCCGAGGGTGGTCAACGCATGAATGTCGGAGCGCGCGACCCGCGAATGCAGAATGTCGCCGACGATCGCCACCCGCAGATTGGTGAAGTCCTTCTTGTAGTGGCGGATCGTGTACATGTCGAGCAGCCCTTGCGTGGGGTGCGCGTGACGGCCGTCGCCGGCATTGATCACGTGCACGTGCGGCGCGCAATGCTGGGCGATCAGATACGGCGCGCCGCTCGATGCGTGACGCACGACGAACATATCGGCATGCATCGCCGAGAGGTTGTTGATCGTGTCGAGCAGCGATTCGCCCTTGCTCGTGGACGACGCGTTGATGTTCAGATTCAGCACGTCCGCCGACAACCGCGTGGCGGCGATCTCGAAGGTGGTGCGGGTGCGCGTGGAGTTCTCGAAGAACAGATTGAACACCGACTTGCCGCGCAGGAGCGGCACCTTTTTCACTTCGCGATCGGTCACGCTGACGAACTGCTCGGCGGTATCGAGAATGTGATTGACGATCGCCTTCGGCAAGCCCTCGATCGACAACAGATGTTTGAGCTCGCCGTTTTTCGTGAGCTGCGGGTTGCCCTTCAGGAAGCCATGACGGAAGCGCTCGGTGGCGCTATCGGCTGGATCCTTCGGAGCCTGAGTGGCGGTGTTCATGGGTGTACCTGCTTCAAATACGGGCTTCAACGTGATCGATGTCGATGCGGACTGCTTGCGTGGTTTTCGGCTACGCCGGCCCTTTGCGCGAAACGCGGTGCGCCCGCGGGTAGTCAATGACGGTTTCGCGCAGCGTGCAAAGCCGCGTTCAGTCGACGCGTGCCTCGGTGTGAAAAGTGAAACGCTGCTGCCCCGCCGCGCCGCCCTCTTCGCGAGCCAGCACGAGCGTCGCGTCGGCGGGCACGTTCACCGTGCCGCCGACAAAGCGCGCCGCCACCGGCAACTCGCGTCCGCCGCGATCGGCCAGCACCGCCAGTTCGACCGACGCCGGACGGCCATAGTCGTATAGCTCGTTCAGCGCGGCGCGAATGGTGCGGCCGGTGTAGAGCACGTCGTCCACCAGCACGATGCGGGACTGGTCGACCGGGAACGGCAGCGAGGTCGGGCTCGCCTGCGAGTGCAGGCCTTTTTTCGCGTAGTCGTCGCGATGCAGCGCGACGTTCACCACGCCGAAGCTCGGCAGGTTCAGATCGCGCGCGAGCCGCTCGGCGAGCCATGCGCCGCCGCTATAGATGCCGGCCAGCACGGCGCCTTGCGCACCGTCTTGCCCCGCGCCGAGCTTCTCGCCATATACGGCGCGAATCTGCTCGAGCAACGCGCGATAAAGCGCTTCGGCGTCAATGGAACTCATGATCGTCGGAAAGTCCGTCTAGATATTGCTGGAGGATGATGCTGGCGGCTTCGGCGTCGAGCATGTCGGCGCGGCCGTTGCCGGCGCGGATTCCCGCCTTCGCCTCGACCGACGAATAGCGCTCGTCGACCCACGTCACCGGCAGGTTGAAGCGACCGTTAAGCTGATTGCCGAAGCGCTTCGCAAGCTGGGTCATTTCATGGGGCGTGCCGTCGGGATGCATCGGCAAGCCGACCACCAACGCGTTGGGCTTCCACTCGGCGATCAACTTGCCGACCGCCTCGAACCGGTATTCGCGGCTGCGGTTCGGCACGATCACGAGCGGCCGCGCGTGGCGCGTCAGCGAATTGCCGACGGCCACGCCGATGCGTTTTTCACCATAGTCGAACGCAAGCAGCGTCGCCTCACGTCCGGCCGGCAGGTTCATGCGTGGCCCGCCTCGCCCGACAGCATGGACAGCGAAATGCCGAGCAGCGCGAGCGCGGCTTCGAGACGCTCTTCGGCGGGCACGTCGAAGACGATTTTCGGGTCGGCTTCCACTGTGAGCCAGCCGTTCTTCGAAATTTCTTCCTCGAGCTGGCCCGCGCCCCAGCCGGCGTGGCCGAGCGTGAGCAGGAAACGTTCCGGACCGGTGCCGCTCGCGACGGCTTCGAGCACGTCTTTCGATGTGGTCATCTCGAGCCCGCCCGGCACCGACATCGACGAGGTGTACACGTTGCCGTCTTTCGGATCGTGCAGCACGAAGCCGCGCTCGGTTTGCACCGGACCGCCGAAATACACGGGCACGTGAAGAAGGGGTTCGATCTCGAGCTTGAGATCGATGCGACTGAAGAGCGCTTCGAGGTCGATATCGGTCGGCCGGTTGATCACGAGACCGAGCGCGCCGCGCTCACTGTGATCGCAAAGGTAGACCACCGTTCCCGAAAACGTCGGATCGGCCATGTTCGGCATGGCGATCAGGAACTGGTTGGTCAGATTGATGCGATCGTTACTCTTGGACATAGTTCGGATTTTAGCAAAGACGATGCAGTGTGGCGGGCTTTGAGCATGGGACCGCGATGTGCGCGATGCAGTGCGCCGCGAGCCATCGACGGCCAGTCAAGTTCCACTCTATCACGCACGCGAGCCCTGGCCACGTTGCAGGTTAGCGGTTTGCGGCACGCATTTAATGTGCCTCCCGGTTCGATCATTGCTTCCTTCGTTGTTCGCTCTCCTGCCGGCGGCGACGCTCGCCACGGACACGGCCCGCCGCGCATGCCCGTCAGGCGTCGCCCTCCTCGATCGAGCGCGTCAACGCGGCCAGCGTGGCGCCGCCGGCCGGTGGAGCGACGCCGGCCGCCACCTTGTGCAGCATCGCGCGCAACGCTTCGGCGGTCTGCTCCAGGGTGCTCGCCGCCGGCGCGCCGACGATCACGTGCTCGCGCACCGCCGGGGTCGAGACGCCCGCATGCGCGCGGCGGCGCCAGGCGAGCCCCAGCGCGTCGGCAAGCAGCGCCACATGGCCCAGGCCGAGCGCGCAGGCGGCGGCGCCGAGCCGGTAGGCGGCGTCGCCCGCTTGCAGCGCTTCGCTCGGATCGGCTTTCTCGGGCTGGTCCGCCGCGCGGGCGTGCTCGGTCAATGCCGAAATCGCGGCATCCGCTGTCTGAAGAAAGTCTTCATAGGCATGCGCGTTGACCGTGAGCACGCCCAATTCGCGTGTCAGCGCGGAACGGCTGGCGCTGATCGTTTGCGCCTGCACGGCACCTGCCTCCCATAGCATTTCGGATGCCAGCGTTCCCGCGACGTGCCAATCGACCGTCAAGCCATAGTCGTGCAGCACCTCGACCTGATCGGCGTCTTCGGCTGCGGCGCCGAACAATGCGTAGTCGCGCCACAGCAGCGCCAGCGTTGCGCGCACCAGTGAGCGCGGCGCTCGCTGGATACCGCGTGCATGGTCGGCCAGCGCGAGATTGCAGCGAGCGTAGAAACGCCGCGCGTCGGTTTCCCCGGTGGCGCGGCCGCCCGCGCGCAACGCTTTGGTGCAGGCTTTGGCGAGACGCCAGAAGTCGTAGGGGTCCGGGCCGGCGAGTTCGGCGAGCACGGCGTCCAGTTCGTCGAGCGCCGCATGGGTGGCGGCCCGCGCGGCCGCGCTGCCGGTGTCCGGCTGGGAGCGCAGTACCGGCAGCAGCGCGCGTTCGTAGCGGGCGCGCAAATGGGCCAGCCGGTCGGCGGCCTGGGCGTGAAACGACACCGGCGGCACGGGTCGCGCGCTGAGCGCGAGGTCTTCGAAAGCGATGGTGAAGCCGGGCGCATGATCGGCCAGATGCGAGCAGAGGGCCCGATAGCGCTCGAACAGCGTGGGCGAGCACGCCAGTTCGCGCAGATTGTGCCGTTCGAGCGCCGTGCGGAAATCACGCAGCGCGGCGCCGAACACGGGCCGCGTGCTGTCCGCCTCGGCCGGATCGGCCGCCGCCAACGGCGAGAGCCGCACCAGGGCGTCCGCGAAACGCTGCGCGCTCAACCAGCCGGCAACGCGCAACGCATGAGACGCACGCACCAGCGCGGCGGTGCTCTCGCCGCGCTGTTCGAATGCGAGAAGCGCTTCGGCCAACGCAAGCTCTGCGGAACGGACGGCGCCGCCGCGCGGATTCGGCAAGGCATCGAAGGAATCAGGTGCGGCGGATCGGAGAGTCATGAGCAGGCGAGAGGAAGCTGACGGGCCGCCGCTTCGCGCCGCGCGCAGACTGATCGGCTAACGCGCGAACCGGCGACAGGACAATGACAGATTACCGCTGCGGCGCGGCGCAATCGAGAACGTTCGGTGTCGCCACGGCGGACAGTGCGCCGGCGTGCAACCGGCGCATTCGATGCGGCGCACGCCGTTTTGCAAAGGCAACGCCGCGCCGGCATTCGCCGGTATGCCCGCGTTCAGATCTGGACCATCTCGAAGTCTTCCTTGCGCGCTCCGCACTCCGGGCAGGTCCAGTTAATGGGGACGTCCTCCCAGCGGGTGCCCGGCGCAATGCCTTCCTCCGGCAAACCGGCTTCTTCGTCGTAAATCCAGCCGCAAATCAGGCACATCCAGCTTTGATATTCCATTCTTGTGTCGCGTCGTAGAGTCCGTGGAAATGGGAGCCATGATGGTACCGTGTTGCCGCCCCAATGCCTAGCAATCACAAGCGCGCGATCGCAGTCCGCAGCGGCCGCTGGCTATGCCGGTTGCGTCGCCGCAGGCGGTCGCTCGGGCACCGTGCGGCCTTGCGCGCGCCGCTCGTTCCCGGCATTGCGCCCAGGAATGCGAAAAAACGCCCTCGCGACAGTTTAGGCCGCATAATTGAGTCGATTGCGCACTCTCTGCGCCTAAATACCGCTCCTTTTGTCAATTTCATGCCCAGCGATACGCCTCCGATCGTCCTCACCTTCGGCCTCTCCGACCCCACCGGCGGCTCGGGCCTGCAAGCCGACCTGATGACGCTTGCAAGCATGGGCTGCCACGGCGTCACCGTGCTCACGGGCTATACCGTGCGCGACTCGGCCAGCTGCGACGAAGTCAACGGGCTCGACCCCGAAGTGGTCGCGACCCAGGCGCGGATGCTACTCGAAGACATGCCGATCGCCGCGTTCAAGGTCGGCGCGTGCACACGCGCCGAAGTGGTCAGCGCCATCGCCGAAGTGGTCGCCGATTACGACGACATTCCGCTGATTCTCGCCCCCGACTTCACGCTCGACGACGAACACGTGCTCGCCGCCGACGAACTGCGCGAAGCGATCGCCGATCTGCTGGCGCCGCAAACCACCTTGCTGGTCGCCGATTCCACCACGCTGCTCGCCCTCGCCCAGCCGGACGGCGACGCCGAGGCGCCGAGCCTCGACGCCGCGATTTCGCATCTGCTGTCGCAAGGCTGCGAATACATACTGTCGACGGAAACCGGCACCCACCGGCTCGTCAATACGCTGTTCAGCGAAGACGGCCAGTTGCGTCAGGACATGTGGGACCGCGGCAGCCATCGGATCATGGGACTGACCGATACGTTGGGAGCCGCCATCGCCGCGCTGTTGGCCAACGGCCAGGAACCGGCCGAGGCCGTGCGTGAGGCGCAGGAATATCTGTATCAGGCCATGCGCAGCGCATTCCGGCCGGGCATGGGCGCCTATATGCCGGACCGTTTTTTCTGGGCGCGCAGCAGCGACGACGAAACGCCGCCCGCGGCCGGCAAGGACGCGGCGCCAGGCGAAGCGCGGCATTGAAATGTGTGGGGCGTGTCTGTTGCTGATAAAAAGCGCGGGCGCGGCGCAGTTGGCCTCGCTGTTGGTCCCGAGCTACTGACGGTCAAAAAACCCGCCTCCGTGCGGGTTTTCTCTTGAGGCACCTTCTGCTCTTGCATAAGCAGCACATGTGATTTCGCATAATTACATGGCCGTCGGTAAACGAATCGCCGCTTGAACGACGCAACGAGGCGTTGTATTGCGCAATCAAACGTTACAACCAGCGTAGTTTTGATCACGCTACACTTACAACTCGCAAATCCGTCACCTAACCCCATGTCTTTGCCCGTCTTTTTCTTTCCCCTACCGAACGGCGGGGGATCATCCGCCATTCCCTTTTTCGATTTGAATAAAGGCAAAGGTCGATTCCTCCACTTCGAATGCGATCGACAAGGGCGGAAAAGCTGCCGCGCAAGGCGTCGAGCAACGCGTATTGGCGGCGGCCAGCACGCATATCGCATTCACAGAAGCCCGATGAGCACCGCCAATTACCACATTGTCCTGCCGCTCGTTTTCGAAACAAACAGGACCAGCGGTTCACAAAAAAGCGCAAGCCGTTTGAGCGGAGAGGCCAAAACGGAATTCGTTGAAGACAATAGCTTCGATTACGAACTCTTTGTTCATGCCAACTCGGAAATCGAAAAGCGTGCACTCGAATCGGGCAGCAATTTCTCGAAAGATCGGCAATGGGTTCAGCGTGTTGTCGCCCGAATAAATGAACCCGAGAACTCACCGGAGCGCCTGAGCAACGCGGGAATCCGGCGCCAACGATGGCACCACGCCTGAGCGCCAGGGGAGCATGACAATGGGAAAGTCTCACGCTTTCGTGCAACGTTGCCATGGTGCGATTACCGCTGAGGACAGAATCCGGATGTTCCGCCAAAGGCCGGTCACCATCTGGCTCACCGGTCTTTCAGGTGCAGGCAAGTCGACCATCGCGTTCGCGCTCGAACAACAGCTCGTGTCACTCGGACATGCGTGCTATGTGCTCGACGGCGACAATATCCGTCACGGCTTGGCGCGCGACCTCAGCTTCGAAAAGGAAGATCGGCGCGAGAACATTCGCAGAGTCGCACACGTCGCACAGTTGATGAACGACGCCGGTCTCATTGTCATCACGGCGCTCATTTCTCCCATGCGTGAAGACCGGGCCATGGCGCGCGAAATCATTGGGGCGGGCACATTCATCGAGACCCATCTTTCCGCGCCGGTCGACACGTGCGCTCGCCGTGATCCGAAAGGCCTCTATGCGAAAGCCAGGGCGGGAGAGATTCCTTCGTTTACCGGTGTATCGGCACCCTATGAAGCCCCGGTCGAGCCCGAGCTGCGGATCGATACCGCAACATTGACGCCGGATCAAAGCGTGGCGAAGATATTCGACTATTTGCGCGAGAACGCTCTCGCCCTGAAGCTCGCCCGCGAAGCGGCCTCGTGATACCGGGGGTGCCCGCGCGCGCGCCGCCTGCTCCCAAGAAAAAACCCGCAAAGCTAAATGCCTTGCGGGTTTTTCGTTGGAAAGCACGCCTCGCGGCGCGCTTTCCCATGCATTCCCAAGCGAGCCTCGTAACGAGGCCCACGCGGAATTACATGTCCATGCCCATGCCGCCCGGCATTCCGCCGCCGCCCATCGGAGCGTCTTCCTTCGGCAGTTCGCACACAGCTGCGTCGGTCGTCAGCAGGAGACCTGCAACCGATGCTGCGTTTTGCAGCGCGGTGCGCGTCACCTTCGTCGGGTCCACGACACCTGCGTCAACCAGGTCGACGTACTCGCCGGTTGCCGCGTTGTAGCCGTAGTTGCCCTTACCGGCAGCAACAGCCGCCACCACGACGCTGGCTTCTTCGCCGCCGTTCGTGACGATCTGGCGCAGCGGCTCTTCCATCGCGCGCAGCACGATCTTGATACCTGCGTCCTGATCGGCGTTGGCGCCCTTCAGACCTGCGATTGCCGTGCGTGCGCGGATCAGCGCGACGCCGCCGCCGGCCACGATGCCTTCTTCCACAGCTGCGCGCGTTGCGTGCAGTGCGTCTTCGACACGCGCCTTCTTTTCCTTCATTTCGACTTCGGTCGCAGCGCCAACCTTGATCACTGCAACGCCGCCTGCCAGCTTGGCAACGCGTTCCTGCAGCTTTTCACGGTCGTAGTCCGACGTAGCTTCTTCGATTTGCGTGCGAACCTGCTTCACACGTGCTTCGATGTTTGCAGCTTCGCCAGCGCCGTCGATGATCGTGGTGTTTTCCTTGCCCACTTCGATGCGCTTTGCTTGACCCAGTTCGGCCAGCGTTGCCTTCTCGAGCGTCAGGCCGGTTTCTTCCGCGATGACTTGGCCGCCAGTCAGGATCGCGATGTCTTCCAGCATGGCTTTACGGCGATCGCCGAAGCCCGGAGCCTTCACGGCAACCGTCTTCAGAATGCCGCGGATGTTGTTCACCACCAGCGTGGCCAGCGCTTCGCCTTCGACGTCTTCAGCGATGATCAGCAGCGGACGGCCTGCCTTTGCGACTTGTTCCAGCACCGGCAGCAGATCGCGGATGTTCGAAACCTTCTTGTCGTGCAACAGCACGAACGGGTTTTCGAGCACGGCAACTTGCTTGTCCGGGTTGTTGATGAAGTACGGCGACAGGTAGCCGCGGTCGAATTGCATACCTTCGACGACGTCCAGTTCGTCTTGCAACGACTTGCCGTCTTCAACGGTGATGACGCCTTCCTTGCCGACCTTGTCCATCGCTTCAGCGATACGGTCGCCGATCGACGAATCGCTGTTCGCCGAGATCGCGCCAACCTGAGCGATTTCCTTGTTGGTCGTGCACGGCTTGCTGATCTTGCGCAGTTCTTCGATCGCGGCGGTCACGGCCTTGTCGATACCGCGCTTCAGGTCCATCGGATTCATGCCCGATGCGACGTACTTCATGCCTTCGCGGACGATCGACTGAGCCAGGACCGTTGCGGTCGTGGTACCGTCACCGGCGTTGTCGCTGGTCTTGGAAGCGACTTCCTTGACCATTTGCGCGCCCATGTTCTGAAGCTTGTCTTTCAGTTCGATCTCTTTCGCGACCGAAACGCCATCTTTCGTGACCGTCGGGCCGCCGAAGCTGCGCTCGAGGACAACGTTGCGGCCCTTCGGACCCAACGTGACCTTCACAGCGTTCGCGAGGATATTCACGCCTTCAACCATCTTGGCACGGGCGGAATCACCGAATACGACGTCTTTAGCTGCCATCTTCTAACTCCTTGAATTCTTGGGATATAACCGGGGAAGTAGCGACTTGCGCCTACTTCTGCACCACGGCCATGATGTCTTCTTCGCGCATGACGAGCAGTTCGTTGCCGTCGACCTTGACGGTCTGGCCTGCGTACTTGCCGAACAGAACGCGGTCACCCACCTTCACGTCGAGCGCAATGGATGCGCCCTTGTCGTCACGCTTGCCCGGGCCGACTGCCAGGATTTCGCCTTGATCCGGCTTTTCCGCTGCGGCTTCGGGGATCACGATGCCCGACGCGGTCTTGGTTTCTTGATCCAGACGTTTGACGATCACGCGATCATGCAAAGGACGAAGGTTCATACATACTCCTCTCTTGATTGAGACTGAAGAACGCTGAGAAAACCCGGCTGGCCGAGCCAACCGGCGATGTTGTTAGCACTCTCGTGCAGCGAGTGCTAATTATATGGACGGGTGGTGACAAATTCAAGAAGGGATGCGGCGATTGTCGAAATCCGCTTACCTTTGCGCTTTGTTTGCTTCGGTTCGAACCTTGCATTGCAGCAAAAATCGGCGTCTCATTCGAATAATGTTATTTCGCAACAAGTACTTATACGGTTTCTCGCGTATCGCTAGGCGTCACCGGTTCAGGCGCGGACCGCCATCCTGAGAATCAGCGCGCCGCAATTCGATGCGCAAGCATCCTGGCAGGGAAAACCCTATCAAGACCGGTAGCCAGAAATATTTGTCGGCCTTCATGCAGCTTCGACGAAGCGGCCGCGGGGCGTGCTGATCATGTATTCCGCTGCACATGCGCATTGGTGAACTCGCGACGCGGACACAAGGCCTCTCTCGAAGCGCGTGGACGTCAAGACGTGCGGTCGGATGCCGATGGACTCGCCATGCGTTCGCGGCTATGGCGAATTTCTCTCCGAAGAAAATGCCTCGCTACAAGGTGCTTCCACGCTGTCTGCGGGGATAGTTGACCTTGAATAAACCATCTCTGGCGCGCGATTGCCTTCGTGGTGATTGCGTGCCTGTCTCTCGTTGCGCTTGATGGCTCGCGAAGTTGAAGTGCATGGGCAGTCGAGCGACAGCACGCTAACCTTGGTCCGCGCATTGGCGCCCGCGTGATAAGCAGATCAAGGTGGGTTATTCCCGTTTCGAGGAGAATCGCAGAATGGCGTCATGCGGCTGAACAACTACCGCAGCCACCCGCACTGTCCTTTGTAGCAGTTGCGTTGTCCAAAGACGAGATTTTGCATGAGTACTGGCGCCACACAATCTGGGCATTCCGCTGACGTGCTTTGCCTCGTCATTGTGGTGCGATTGTTCGTCTGGCATCTAATCCGCCAAATCGAACTCTTGATCGACTTGGATTACAAGACGGCCTGACTTGGCTCGCAAATCACCGCCAATTCGATATCGCATTGCATGGCGAATTCAGTCGCGCCATGCGTCACGTGAATGCTCTTGCACTGATCATGCTGGATGTCGATTGCTTCGAGCGATACCACGACATCCAGGGACACGCAGCGGGCGATGACCGCCTGTGAACGATTGGCCATTTCATCAGAGATCTGATAGCCCGACGTTCTGGAGAGTTGGCCACACGCTATGGGAGAGGAGATTGCAGCGCTTCTTCCGTATACCGATGTAGCCCATGCCGCAGCAATCGCGGACACTATCCGCAGCGCTATCCGTAGCCTGAAAATTGAACATTCAGGCAACCGAACCGGCTTCGTCACGATAAGCGCAGATGTTGACGAGCGGATGCCGATGCGAAGTGTGGGTGAGCCCGTGGAGCTAATACTCGCTGCCGACAAGGCTTTGCGTGAGGCAAAGCGCAAAGGACGAAATCGAACGCGTGGCGCCACGGGTGACTTTCCGTCATCGGCTACGGCCTTACATCGTCACTGAGCGCCTCGAGTGCAAAGCGTTCAATCCATTGCCACGCTGGCTTCATCCATGCTCGACGCCAAGCAGCCGCCGCGCCAGCGCCGCGCCGCCTTCGCGCATCACTGCGTCATGGTTCCATTGGAAAACCGGTCGCAATAAAGGCGCCAATGCATTCATCCATGCGCGGTTCGTACGGACGCACCAGTCATAGCGGACCACGGTAAGATCGCGTCCGTCAGTCGAAAAGCTCCACCGGCCGACGCCTTCGACGTCGCCACTGGCTTCCCCTTCCAGCGCTACCAAGGGTTCGACGCGCGTCACTCGCATGTCGAACACGAGACGATAGGGCAACCGGCCTTTCCACGTATAGCGTTGTACGGCGCCCACGCCCTGATCGGAACCGGCCTCTAGCTGGTCCACGCGCTCGACGTTAATCCACCACTCGGGCCAGCGCGCCGAATCCTGGATTGCCGCCCAAACTTCCTGCACTGGCGCGTCGATGCGCCAAATGGTGCAAAAGCGGTATTCGACCGTCCGCACTCGACCTCCATTTTTTGATGTTCTTGCAGAGATTTTGTCAGATGCTCACTGCCCTTTCCATTACCCGCGAAGGGGCACCGCTTTTCAATCCTCATCTCGTCAAGCCTGCTGCGACAGAATGCAGGATAGTTGAAGGTGGACGAATGGTGCATGAGAGTCGATGGCTGAAAGCTTCAATCCCAGCGAAAGCCATTACGATCATCTCTTGCACCCTTGAGGTGGACGTGACGGTAGACGACTCGTGTGGCGCTTCGCCCGCAGTTGTCGTTGGCAATAGCGGCCAGATCCACCATCGCTACTTTCGATTTGCCGGCTCAAACTTCAAAATCAAAGTCTTTGACCACGACGACAGAGGTGAGACAGCAACGGCGAAAGGCGAGGTACAACTACATGATTGGACGCATCTGCGCCCGCGGAGTTGTCAGCAACGCATTCATGTCCGGCCGACGCCGGCGAATATGTCTCTGCAACACTCGAAAATCTAACCAATGGCGATGGCAACTCGAGTGCCTACGGCCATCGCTGGACCGATCATTCAAATGGTGACACACGACGCTGCTGATGCTTCTCGCGCTTGGGGAGCTCGGCAATCCAACACGTCTGGAGACCCCTGCGTCGCAAAAGAAGAGCACCTTTTCCCGTTGCTGCTGAAGTAATGGTTCGTTTGCGATTTGCACGCAGTATTTTTCCAGCGCAAACCATCGACGTTGCGCACAAACAGCAGCGCAATAATGATTTGTGAGCATCGCCGTGACGTCGTCGCCTCCATCGAGACTTAGATCGCGCCACAGATGCCACGTCGTAGATAGGTAGTACCGGAAATCGGCTCACGACAATGGGCGTTGTAGTGTAGCGCGAACGATACTTCGGAAAACCTCACCGCCTTGACCGCAGCGGCGCTTTCGCAATGCATGGGAATACCCGGCCACGACCGCGTCGCGACTCGAGCGTCCAACGAATACCCTAACCGCGCCTATTACAGAACCACTTGAACCGCCCGAGTTCACCCCGAAGCGACCGATTAATTCGATTCGCGATATTGATCTGATAAAATGGCTGAGGCCGATTTAATATTAATAATATAAATTGCCGTAGCTTTAAATTATTAGTCAGTCAAGTCCAGATTAACGCGTAAAAAAATAAAAATACTCATTTTCCCGCGTAGACAATGTGCGGCTTTCTTATTACCACGAACCGCGGAACATTTTGAGCAAATATTAAACGACCGCTTCTGATTCGTCCTTATCAGCAGTTTTTCCAAACTCGTTACAGAAGTGAAACGTTTATAATTCTTCTGCCAAAACCTTCTGCAAGTAATACCGTGAACCCTGAAGAATAAGCAATATTTACCGATTCCGGTTCTGTACTGTCGGTAGACGCCCAGCACTGACTAATGGAACCGGAGCCTCGAATATCCGTGGCTATGCGCGCCGCGGATGCTGCGCTACGCAATTCGGCGCGGACTGGCCCAAGGCCCATTCGGTTCGCACCGAGGCGTTATGCATGAAATCTTGGGGTAAAGAGATCTGTCTGATCTTTTAGTTATCCTCAATTTTGAAATTGAAGCATCAAGTCGAAGTCTGTTGTTACATCTACAAGCATGCTGAGAATCTAGCGTAAGTCTTACACGCTAGCCCCGGCATGCATAAACCTCATGCGTCGGCCTTTGGTCCCGCGTGTGGGGGACGAGTCGTCGACCTAGCTGAGAGGTCGACTAAGTCGTGTCGCAGGTCGAGTACGTACGGGAGAGTCTCGCCCGATCGTGTACTCCGGCCTAGTGGTGCAATCCAAGGCTTTAATCACTAATAGCACTTCGCTATATGGATCACATGCAAGCGTACATTAAGTACTACCAAATATTCACCTGATGACTATTTCCCGATCAACAGGTTTAGAACACTGCCCTAGTGGCAGCAGTCGATACACGTTCGTCTAACGGTATCTGCGAGCGCATATCGGCACATTGGAAGCGTCAGCTTCTTCAGCAATGAACGCGGTCAACGCGTTCCCTTGTTTCGCCTCTTCGCTAGAAATAGCGCCATGTCTAACTTTGGAATGTAACGGAATGAGACATCTCAAATACCTGCTTTTTTTCCTTTTTTCGCTCGCCTTTTTGCCCGCGGCTTACGCGCAGAACAACCCGTCGAGTGTCGTCGTGAACGGTACTACGTGGAACAAGTGTGCAGACGAGCATGGCACCTGCTCCTTCTCCGGCACGCAGAGCGTACTCTATGGGGCGTGGCCTCCGAGCGCACCTTCGGCCATGTACGCGGTGAATGGCACCTATACCGGCAAGGTGCCGTGTGACAACAGCGCCATGGCCGATCCTGCGGTTGGCTATCAGAAAGCGTGCTATATCAAGGCCACGTCTACGTCCGCATCTACATCGACGTCCACACAATTTACCCCGCCGGCGCTCGTGAACCCGGTGAATCCGATGGCCTATGGCGCGAAGTGCGACGGTGTAACGAATGACACGGCCGCATTCCAGAAGGCAATCAATGCAGGCGACGTGTTGGTTCCGTCCGGGACTTGCGTCATCAATGGCACCCTCAATGTGAGGGCGAGCAACCGGCACATTCAGTGCCAACAGACCGTGCTCAAGCGCACCACCGGCTACGCCAACCAGATGTTCGTCATCGGCGACTACAACAACTACTATCACGACGACAGTATCGTTAACTGTAATTTCGTGGGCGCCAACACCGTGGTGCCGCAGTATTACAACAACGACGCACGGCATTGGGATATTCCGGTTGAAACCGTTGGTCCGGTCAGCAACTTCTTCCTGGCAGGCAACAGCTTCAAGCAGTTCTTCGGCCAATCGATGTTCCAGACCTACGGCTCGACCAACGGCGGAAGCGGCGACAAAATCATCTACAACACCTTCGCGAGCTGCGGCTACTATGGGCCGGTGTTCGTTGCTCATACGAACGGCTACATCGGACACAACACCGTGACCGACTGCGCTGTGGGTATCGAGAATGACAACACCACGCAACAGACGGGCCATAACGTGATCGAGTACAACA
This sequence comes from Paraburkholderia terricola, assembly GCF_003330825.1. Lineage (NCBI taxonomy): Bacteria > Pseudomonadati > Pseudomonadota > Betaproteobacteria > Burkholderiales > Burkholderiaceae > Paraburkholderia > Paraburkholderia terricola. The sequence continues at coordinate 717,482 of NZ_CP024941.1, read as the reverse complement.
CCATTAAGGCCGTCTATGGCTATGGTGCGCCTGACATGTCTTCCTCGGTGATGCTGACGGGCGGTGTCGCGGCGAGTGCGGACTACTCAACCAACATCGTGCGCAACAACACGGTATCTGGCACGAGCAACGCGCAGGGCTTCCGTGGCGCTAACATCCCGAGCCGAACCATCATTGGCAAGAACTGGGGCGTAAAAGCCGCGCAGTATTCGAACAATACCTGCGTTTCGGGATGCTCGGTTACGCAGTAATCGTGCGGCAGTAAATGAAGAAAGCAGAGTCGGACTACGTGCGCGATTGGCTCGACTCTGCTGCTGTCAGGGCATCGATTTCACAATCGCATGACCCCGCATGACCCTCGAGGTGCACCCACAGGTACTCGACAGGATTGACTTGCTGAGAACTGCAACCATGACGCGACCGAAGTGCACCCAAAGCACGTTGACAACCGCGGTAATGTTGCTGGTCACTTCATGCACGGCATGATCGTCAGTTCCCTGTTGGGTGCAGCCAATCTCCCCGCTTCATCCCGCGCAATGCGGCGCGACCACCGGCATGCGATGTACCGTGCCCAAGGTGCGCGATGTCCGCGATGACGCACGTCAGCACGCGGCGACAGCTTGTCTTGCGAAACATCGATGTGGATTGAAACACGCTGCCCGTGACCCGACGGCAGCAGTCGACAATTCGGCATTCCGTTCGACGAGCGCGTTACCCTCAGCCAAGAACCCTCATACCGACCTCGGCACACAAAACTAGCGGCACCTTCAAAGTCGCTCGCCTGCATGAGCGGCAGGTCGCCACTCGTCGCGCCACGACGGATGAAGCACTTGAACGGCCCAGACAGCCATCAAGGCAATGGCTACACATTCCCCCGTCAAACCGCACCACTGCTGGCGTGTCCAGCCAAGGGACAGATCCTGCGTCAGCGTATCCTGACAAAAGATTCAGTGGACGCTGCGTTGAGTCGTGTCCAAACCCTGACTGCAAAAAACAATATGGCATGGGTCAATCACTATCAGGCGGGAACTTCGCATTGCCCTGCCGCACCTATCCGGTTTCAGCGGGCGACAGAACAGCCCAAGCCTCGGGCAAGCTCTGTCACCGCTATTTCCGCAGACAATACGCGTCGTCACCGCTTATGCCCGTCGAGCTGCATTCGCGCGCGGTGAGACTTGGGAGTTGCAATGTCCTGGAGGTTGCAATGTTCTTCGAAGAGCTTTCCGACGAGGAGTGGTCATTGATCGGCCCCATGCTGGCCGATCCCGTTGTTCGCCTGACGAAACGCGGCCGTCCGCGGGTACAGCCGCGGGTGGTCACCAACGCGGTCTTGTGGATTTTGACCACGGGAGAATCGTGGTCGAAGCTGCCAGAGAAATATCCGTCGCAGCCCACTTGCAGGTACCGATTCGAACAGTGGCGGATAAATGGAAAACTGGCGGAAATGATGCGCGTCCTGTCGCGTGCAGGACGGCATTTTTCATATGTTCCCGATCGACCGCCTTCAGAGAAGAAGGCGGATCAGAAACCAGCCGTTGCTCCGCTCGATGATGCGGGCACGGAGGACGACGTCGGCACACCTGACGTGGTCTGGAAAAGCCAGGAGTCGTGGCTGAGTACGAGCACCGAGCGCACGGCGTACCATGCCGACAGTTGGATATTGGGCGACATAGGCCGCACGCGCGACACGGAGCCCGGTCCTGCAGAAGCATGCAACGACGACGCAAGCGCGCAGGAAGAAGCATCGTCGAAACGTCAGCGCGTTTACTCCCAGGGGGCATGGCGGAGCGCGTCAGAAGCCAGCGGAACGAGCGTCGTCAACGAGCGGGGCTATGTCGTCCACGCCGCTGCGGACCTCATGCAGAACGATCTGTTTCGAGGCTGGGCGGAAATCACGGAAAACGGACAACGGGTGGCGCACTCCGGCCTCGTGGGTCCGAGGTTTATCGCGCCGGAGGCTGCCAGGCAGTGTGCGTTGGACTGGGCGCGCGATTGGATCGACAAGCAGGAGGACGCTGCGAACTCCAGCCGCTACACAACCGGGTCAAGGGCAACATTGCGAAGAGGCTGAAGTGTGCGGCTGCGACGCGCGCAAACAATGCCCTCGCGTCGCAGCGCTCACACTCTCAGCAGATCACGGGCCTTCCGTCGACAGCTCGAGACGCATCTCGCCTACCGTCAATACCGGACCCGTTGGGTAGTTCGGACCATTGACGCGTACTAGCGAGATCACAACCTCCTTCAGATTCGCTACGCCGACGTTGCGCAACACGTCGGTCGCCGGCAATACCAGGCTGCCCTCGCCATGGTGTATTGCACCCGACACTTCGAATGGCCCGAACGTGCCGAGAAAATGCGACTGACTCTCGACGTCCGCGTTACCCGAAGCGGGCAGATTGAGGTAGACGTTATAGAAATAGCCGCCCTGCTTTCCCGCACTGGTGACACCAAGCTTGTCCAGCACGATGCGCGGATACTTGAACGTTGTCGTTGTCGTTGTCGTCTCGCTCGTGGTGGCTGTATCGACGGTTGACGCATTCGCAGCCACTGCATCCTGCAAGGAGGTGGTGCCTGACGCCTGCAAGGGCAAACGCGCACTGACAGACCGCTCGTTGAGCGTAAGATTCGCGACGCCGCCAAGCGACCGGCGGGTCGTCGCGATGGTACGCGGGGGCGTCGTTGAAAAGCTGCCGAGCGCCGGTCGCACGAGGATCGGGGCATGCTGCGCCTGCACACGAATGATGCGTCCTTCCTGAGCGTTCAGCGGCATTGCAGTCGGCACCTTTTGATTCGAATATTGGTAGTTCAGCAACGAGGGCATATAGGTCGTCGATTTCTTCATCGTCAGGCCGGTTGCGTAAGTGAACGTTCCGGACCAGTACGAACTGTTCGGATAAGGCATCGTGGTTTTCGGCTGCTGCGCCCACGCGTCCCATAGGCGGTCGACGTTCGCGTGATGCAAATAGAAGATCGGGTCGGTCGGCGACTGCATGTCGGCCATCCATCCACCGATGATGTTGTGCACCGGATTATGCGGAGCCGATTCGAAAGACGCCTCAAACGAGTTGGACGTACCGCGCTGAAAATTGGTTACGTTCGGTGCGAACGGCGCAAGCGTGAGCGCGGAATAGACGTTCGAGTTGGCCCGGCCCGACACATAAAGTGCATTACCGCTGGACGGATCGGTAAACTCACTGGGCATGGTGGGATACGTGTAGTAGTCCCAGTACGGCAAGGTCAACAGGCTGTCTCCGGACACCGTTCTCAACTGCTGTTCGAAGTAGTAAATGTAGCCCCTATGCCACGCGAGAAAGTACGGCACCATATGCGGACAGTAGTTCATATGGACGTTGACCCAATACGCCCAGGAGGTCGGTTTTGTCGCGTCCGTGGCCGCTTTCATCAGTTTTACCGCATTCAGGAACGATGCGTACTGCGGCGTGGTTTTGAAAACCTGCCATTCCAGCCGGGTCGAAACCGACCCTGCGCTCATGGCCGGCATTGGAAGCGACATGAGAGCCGCAGCCGATGCGGACCCCTGCAGGAAAGAACGCCGGCTGAAGTGGTTCCTTGACATTCAGGTTCTCCTCAAATCGGAAAGATCGGGGGCCGTGCTTCAGGGTGCCGGCTGTTTATTGAAACCGTCTTTTATCCGATCGCGCCTTTATAGCCACAGATACACGATAGCCTGGCTGCTCATCGATCACGGTGCTATTCCCGCGAGAAATGTGGTCGAGCCCACACTTCAATTTCGCCGAACAGCACAACATCAATATCCGCGCTTCGACGGCCGCCAGCCGCGTTCGGCGACCTTCATCGTATCGGGTCGTTGCGTATTGACGGACATCATGGCCATCGTCGCTGGCTATAAAGCGACATACACCAGCAAGGGCGCGGATCATTCGAAAGGTTCGAGTATGAACAAGCGCATGCTGTTTCCGGTCGCCATGGTTTCCGCCGTCTGCCCGCGCTGTGGAAGCCTCATACAGCGAGACCAACGCTTCTGCACCCGATGTGGAGCGTTTCAGTCCGCCGTGCCCGAAGCAAACCGCGACCAGTTGGGCACGTACTCACAACGAGCGAATGTGCAGCACTCTCAGCCTCCGGAGCGCGATCTGGTGAACGTCGACGCCTACGACGCTCACGGCCTGTCCGCGTTTCCTCCAAGGCCGCCTTCGCTGTTGCAGCGAACGCTCAGCGTGAGGACGGCTTTATTGGGCGCATGTATCGCGGCTGCCGTCGCCTTCGGCCTGACCTATCTGCGCTATGCACCAGTTGTAGCAGTCCGCGACGAAGCGCAGCCTGCCCCTCATGACGCTGCCGCTGCAGAACAGAATTCGTCTGCCGACACCGCCTACATGACACCGCGCGCGTTGCGCGAGATCGATGCAACACTCGGCATGCCCAAAGACAAGTTCGACACCGCGCCGCCTTCCGGGCTTACGTCGACCGATACGGCCCTCTCCCCCACCCGAGTACCCACCGACAAAGACATGCGTGTCGACGCATCACCTACTGATAACCGCACGGTCGCGGAAACCATGGCAGCGGCAGTAGCAGAACCCAACCCTGTTACAGACACCGACGTCTCCCAGTCACAGCAACGGCCGGCACTCTCCCCGGATTTTTCAAACATTAGCGACCCAGAGGCCTTGGAACAGGCGATCAAGCAGTACGGCTGGACCCTTGACACGGGCGCTACTACGCAAAGAGGCAGTGCGGACTAAACCACTTCCCGAACGGACAGTTAGACGCCATGTGCGATCCGCCGCTCAAACCGCCGACTGTTCTCGCTTGTCCAGCGCCTCCACGTAAGCCTCTTCGTAACGGCGCCAACTCGCTTCTATGGAGAAGCGGCTTTGAATCCGTCTTCGCGCCGCATGTCCGAGCCTCGTGAGTTCGTCACGCGGCAACGCGAGTAACGAACACAACGCGCGACCAAGCGCCTCGGGATCTTGCGCCGGCACGACGCGGCCGGTCGTGCCGATCAGCAACGCGGTGTCGCCGACATCCGTTGCAACGCACGGCACTTCGCAGGCCATCGCCTCGCCAATCACAGTCGGCAAGCCCTCGCTGCTTGACGACAGACAGAACACGTCGAGTCCGGCGAGCAGGGTCTGTGGTTCCGCCTGCGGTCCAACCAGGCTACAGGCATGAGCGATTCCCGCGGCGTTGAGCAGCGCTGCCAGTTCGTCATTATCCGGTTCGAGCCCCTGACCGGCCATCACGAAGCGGCATTCCGGCATCGCGTCGACAACGATGCGCATCGCGGCGATGAACGTCCCATAGTCCTTGACGGGATGGTAGCGGCCGACAATTCCGACGAGTGGAGTGAGCGCCCCGATACCGAGCGAGCGCCGCAACGTCTCGCGCGCCCCCCGACTGGCGTGGAAGCGTTCGAGGTCGATGCCGTTGTGAATGACGGTCATGCGCTGCGCGCAGTAGCCGCCCAGGCGGTGCGACGCTTTCGCCGATTCGGCGCAGCAAACGATCCGATCAGGTATGCGCGACGAGATCAGCGCGCATGCGCGCGCGATCCAGCGCGTCATGCGGGCGCTGCCGGTCAAACGCAGATCCGTGTGATGGACGCCCCACAGCAGCGCGGGTCGCTTCACATGCGCGCCGCGCAAAAAACGCACGGCTTGCGCCCCATAGGTGGCTGCGCCGCCCATCAGGTCGGCGTGATACATCCAGGTCTGCACGACATCCGGTTCCAGTTCGTCGAGCCATCGGATGAGGCGGCGAAACGTCCTGATGTCGGGCATGCCGCGCCTCATCCCGAGTACACGCACCTCTACGCCGAGCTCGACGAGACGATCGGCCAGCGGCGCCTCGCGCGACAGCGATATGACGACATGCTGCAAGCCCTCGCGCTGTGACGTTCGGATCAGCCGCACCAGCATCGTCTCCGCGCCGCCGACGGCGAGATCCGTAATCACGTGAACGATCTTCACGGGACGACGCTCCCGCTCACGGGCATGGCCTGCCGCGCCGGCGCGAGCACTTCCCGGTAGACGGCGAGCGTGCGCTCGATGATGATCTGTTCGTCGAATTCCCGTAGCGCCTTTTGCCGCGCCGCCTCACCGAGCTTGCGCGCCAGCGCCCGGTCGTCGTCGAGACGACGAATGGCGCCGGCGAGTGCGCGGCCATCGCGCACCGGCACCACGAGCCCTTCTTCGCCGTCGATGCCGACAACCTCGCGGCATCCCGGCGCATCGGTAATGATGAGCGGCAACGCGCACGCCGCCGCCTCGATCATCGATTTGGGCAGCCCTTCGCGATAACTGGGCAGCACCGCCACATCGGTCTCGGCAAAGAGCGCGGGCATATCGCTAACGTGTCCCAGCCATTCGACGAGTCCATCCCTGACCCAGCCCCGCAGCAAGTTCTCGTCGACGGCAGCCGGATTGCCTGGGTCCGGTGTTCCCGCGAGAATGCATCGCACGCTGCGGCCTTCGGCTTTGAGGATGCGCGCCGCTTCGACGTACTCGGCGATGCCTTTGTCCCACAGCAGCCGTCCCGCCAGAACCACGCGCAACGGCTGCGCTTCGAGCGGATCGGCTTCCTCGGAACGCGGCTTGAAGCGGCTGATGTTGACCCCCGAACCCTTGATCACGCGTATCGCCCGTTCGTCGACGATATTGGCCGTGCGGAACAGCGCAAGATCGTCGGGGTTTTGCAGGATCAGCATGCTGCCTTTGCCGCCAAACGCCGTGCGCATCACTCTGCGCACCAGCGGACGCAAAACGATCGCCTTGACGTCGCGGCTCGAAAAAACATAGCCCATTCCCGCCACGGCGTTGACGCGCACCGCCACCCCGGCAAGACGGGACGACAACGATCCGTAGACCGCGCACTTGATGGTAAAGCCGTGCACGAGGTCGGGCTGTTCGCGCCGCAGGAAACGCACGAGCCACATCAACAGCGTCACTTCGCGCAATGGGTTGAGACTGCGCCGCACCATCGGGGCCGGCTCCCAGCGAAATCCCAGCGCGCGCAGTTGCGGTCCGTATTCGCCTGGCGGAGAAAGCAGCACGACCTCATGACCCAGTTCGCGCAACTTCCGCGCGAGCGATAGCCGGAAGTTGTAGAGGTACCAATCGGTGTTGGCAAACAGGATCACCTTGCTCATGTCGGCTCCTTGTCGACGCGCTGAATGTTTACGAGCGCGGGCTGGCGTGCGGGTTGGCGTATGTCCCCGCGCGAACTGTCGGGCGGGACGGCCGGCATCGCGGCACTCACTGCCGCGCCGGCGCGCCGCGGGCGCGCGCCCACACGCTCGAATTCCGCATCCCACATGTCGAGCACGGCCTGCGCCGAAAAACGCTCCCGGATTGACCGCGCCGCTCTGCGGCCGAGTTCGGCACGCAACGCATCATCGGAGAACAGGCGCCGCAAGCCCTGCTCCATTCCGTACGCGTCGCCCGGCGGCACCAGCCATCCGTCGCTACCGGCGCGCATCAGTTCCCTGGGGCCGCTACGGCAATCGAATGCGATCGTTGCCATGCCGAGTCCCATCGCTTCCATCAGCGCCATCGGCAAGCCTTCGAAACGCGACGACAGCACAAAGAGGTCCGAGCGCGCCATTTCCGCCCACGGGTCGACTGTCTTGCCGGGCAGAAAGACGCGCTCTTTCAACGCCGCCCCCGCCACCTGCGCCTCGAGCCTTGCGCGCTCCGGCCCGTCGCCCCAGATCCACAAATCCCATTCAGGGAAAGCATCGGCAAGCGACCCGAACACGGCGATCAACAGGTCATACTGCTTCTGCTCGTGCAAGCGGCCCACGGAGACGAGCCGTCGCCTGCCATCGCCATGCTCTGTCACGCCTCGCTCGAGGGCGAGCCCGCCGCGATCGGCGCGATCGAACAGTTCGTCGGGCAGCGGATTGGGCATCACGGCGACGCGCGCCATGCGCGGCACCATCTGCCTGAACGGCGCGACGACGTTCTCCGTCAGCACCGCCGCAAGGCTCGCCCGTGGATAGAGGAGACGGCACGCGAGCCGCCATAAACGGGAGCGCCCGTCGGCGGCGGGATCATTGTGTTCGCACACGATGACGGGCACGCGCAATCCCCTCGACGCCAGGATCGCCGAAATATTGACGTTGGTGAGAAACGAAATGACGACATCCGGCTTGCTGTCGCAAAGCAACGTGCGCAGTGCGCGCAGGCGTGCCGCGTAACCGCGCGGCCCCAAGCGCTTCCGCCCCGCGAGATCGGTGAGATAGATGAGCCGCACCTGGCTCGTGAGCGTATAGAAGCAGGTGCCGCGGCCGCTATAGGTGATGACGAGCGTCACCGTGTCGCCCCGCCCGGCCCACGCATTGACGAGCGTCGATGCCACGCGTTCCGCGCCGCCGGTGCCCATCGAACTCACGAGAAGAACGATATTCATGGCTGCCCTGCCGCCGTCGTGGCGGTGCCCGTTGGCCAGCCTTGCACGTACACGAGATAGCAGATGAGCGTCGTCGCGTGCATCAGCGCAGTGGCCGCGAAAATGCCGGGCACGGCCAGCCAGTGCGTCATGACGACGTTGGCGGCGACCTTCACGAGAAAACTCAGCAGGGCGATGGTGGCCATTTCCCGGTAACTTCCCGCGCTCGCGAACAGCGTCAATAGCACGAGGCCGGAGAAATAGAACGGCACCTGCATTTGCCCCCAGCGAAAAAGCTCCGTCACGGCCGCCGTATCCCGCGCGGTAAATGCGCCGCGCTGGAACAGTAGCGCAACGGCCTGCGGCGCAAGCAACCACGACACCAGCGCAATGGCCGAGCCGAGCAGAAACATGAGCATCGTCCACTTCACGGCAGTATGGCGGGCGCGCGACAGATCGCCGACGCCGATGATATCCGACAGGATCGGCAGGATTGCCTGACCGATTGCGAGCGCGCCCATGCTGAGGAGCAGCGAGAGAATGCGGTTCGTGTAGCCCACCGTGGCGACCGCGCCATCGCCATAGGCGACCACGAAGAATTGATCAAGTATCGGCGTGCAGCACATGACCACCTGGCCGAGGGCGAGCACCCGCACCGCCCGGAACACCCGCTGCCATTGCGGCGCCTTCAGCGTCAGACGGAGCCTGTAGCGAATCGGGTCGACCCGCACCGATAGCGCTCGCACGACCAGGGTTTGGACCACGTACCCGCCGATCGTGCCGTATATGAGCGGCAGCGCCTTGGTCTGGTCGCCGATCGATAGAACGAAGGCCAGCACGAAGCCGGCGGGCAGACCTTCGAGCAGCGTGTTGATGTGGCGTTCGCGCGATTGCAGCCGCGCCGCGTATGCGCTGGACACGAGCATGAGCGCGCCGACCGGTCCCATCGTCAGGATCATCTGCCGGCACAGGGCGCGTGTTTCCGCCGACAGACTCTTCGCGCCGATCTGCAGCGCGAGCGGCCAGCACGCATAGAGCAATAGCGTCAACGCCGCGCCCACCGCTATGGCCCATGCTTCGAGTTCACCCAGAAAGCGTGTCTGATCCGCAAGCGGCTGCGCGCGAAGATCGACAAAGACTGGCACAAGCACCATGATGAATATCGTCGCGATCACCACGGGCAGCCAGCCCACCAGCGTCATGGTCAGTTGGTATGCATCGACCACAGGGCCTGTGCCATAACGGTACGCGACGGCCATTTCCTTCAATGCGCCCGCACAGCGTCCCGCCAGCACGAAAACCGAAATGCGCATCGCACCACGTGCGATGCGCAAATGATCGGGGTGAAATGGCGGGATCTTGCTTCGTAACGCGCCGAAGTACGAAAACACGCGCTCACCCCGCCGTCATGTGAATGGCTTCATCGAAGCCGCGAGCGTCGTCCCCTCGGCCGTTGCGCTGAGCAACGAAGCGCACATACCACGGCATCGCCACGGCAAGTCCCTGCGCGAGTGGAATGGCGTCCGCGTAGCCGAGCAGTCGTTCCGCCTTCTCGACGTTGGCCTGCGAATGGCGGATGTCGCCGTCGCGCGCAGGGCCATAAGTGGCACGGTGCTCGCCTGGCTGAACGCCATGAAGCGCGAGCGTCGCTTTCAGATAGTCGTACAGCTGATTGAGCGTGGTACGGTCACCCACCGCGACGTTGTAGACCTGGTCGCGGCTCGCTTCGTCGGCGCACGCAGCCAGCAGATTCGCCTGCACCGCATTGGCGACGAAGCAGAAGTCCCGGCTCGTCTCGCCGTCGCCATTGATGATCACCTCGTCGCCGTTGATGAGCGCGGCCGTCCAGCGCGGAATCACCGCCGCATAGGCGCCGTCTGGGTCCTGGCGCTGGCCGAAAACGTTGAAATAGCGAAGGCCGATCGTTTTGAAACCGTAGTTGCGCGCGAAGACCGATGCGTACAGTTCGTTCGCGTACTTGGTGATCGCATAGGGCGACAACGGGCGCCCTATGCAGTCCTCGACCTTTGGCAATCCGGCGTGATCGCCGTAAGTGGAACTCGAGGCGGCATAGGTAAAGCTTTTGACGCTCGCATCGCGTGCGGCAAGCAGCATGTTGAGGAAACCACTGAGGTTCACCTCGTGGGTCGCAATGGGGTCCAGCAACGAACGCGGCACGGAGCCGAGCGCCGCCTGGTGCAGCACGTGATCGACGCCCTTCACAGCCGCCGCGCATTCGGCGGGATTGCGTATATCGCCTTCGATGAACCTGAAGCGCTGCCATTGGTCGATGCCGACCAGCGAACGGACTTCGTCGAGATTGCGGCGATGGCCGGTCGCGAAGTTGTCCAGCCCGACCACATGCTGATCGAGCTCGAGCAATGTCTCCAGAAGATTCGAACCGATGAAACCGGCCACACCTGTAATAAGCCACGTTTGCGGATGCTGAACGAGGTCGCGACGTACCCGATCGTATCGGTTTGACATTGAAGTCTCCTGACCATGACACTCATGCCGGCACCGAAGGCCGACGGGTTTATCGAGCACTATAGGCGCAGGTCGCTCGACTCTGCCGGCAGCACATATTTGAGGTCGTAAAGCACATGCCGCGGCTTGCCGAACGAACGCAGTTTCTCGTATCCCCACTCGACGAACTGCCTGTGCGCAACGGCAACAATGGTCGCGTCGTATACACCCACCTCCGGTTCCTCGATCGGATCGATCCCGTACTCGTGGTGCGCGGCCTCCCGGGATACCCAAGGATCGAATACATCGACGAGCACGCCGTAGTTTTTCAGGCCGTGGACGATATCGACCACGCGCGTGTTGCGCAGATCCGGGCAGTTTTCCTTGAACGTGAGGCCCAGCACGAGCACCCGCGCACCGGGTATGAAAATTTCAGAGCGCGTCAACGCCTTGATCATTTGCGATACGACGTACTCGCCCATGCTGTCGTTCAGCCGTCGTCCGGCAAGGATGATCTCCGGGTGATAACCGATCGACTGCGCCATATGCGTCAGATAGTACGGGTCGACGCCGATGCAGTGGCCGCCTACGAGACCGGGACGAAACGGCAGGAAATTCCATTTGGTTCCGGCGGCCTGTAGAACCGCTTCGGTATCGAGGTTAAGCTTGTTGAAGATGATCGAGAGTTCGTTGACGAGCGCGATATTCAGATCGCGCTGCGTGTTCTCGATCACCTTGGCCGCTTCCGCGACGCGGATGCTGCTCGCCTTGTGCGTGCCGGCCGTGATGATCTCGCGGTAAAGCGCGTCGACCACCTCCGCGATCTCCGGCGTCGAACCCGAGGTGACTTTGCGAATGTCGGTCACGCGGTGCGCCTTGTCGCCGGGATTGATGCGCTCCGGGCTATAGCCCGCGAAGAAGTCCACGTTGTATTTGAGGCCCGACACCCGTTCGAGAACCGGCACGCAGTCGTCTTCCGTCGCACCGGGATACACGGTCGACTCGTAGATCACGATGTCGCCTCTCTTGAGCACGGAGCCGATCGTTTCGCTCGCCCGCAGTAGCGGGCCAAGATCCGGGCGCTTGAAACGGTCGATCGGCGTGGGTACGGTGGCGATGAAAACGTTGCATGTCCGCAGATCCTCCACGTCGGACGTAAACGTCATACCGGTCGCCGCCGCCAGTTCTTCCTCGCTCACTTCCAGCGTCGCGTCGCGCCCTTCCCGTAGCGCCGAAATGCGCGCGCCGCTGATATCGAACCCGACTACCGGACGATGCTTGCTGAACTCCACCGCCAAAGGCAAACCCACGTACCCCAAGCCGACTACCGCGACCTTTAGTCCATTCGACTCACGCATGACCAGTCTCCGCTAATGCAACGATTGCGTTGGGGCGCCCACGTATTGCGCCCGCTTTGTTCTTGAATGTGCAGCCGCTAAGATCGGTTAACGCGTCGTCGAGTCCGAATGGTAGTCGTACGCGACGTAGGCGCGACTGCCGTAGCGGCGCGCGAGCGCATAGTCCATCGTGTGCATGTTGGTGCCGTTCAGCAGCACGCCGTTCACTCGGGCGCCGGTCTGTCCAAGCCGCTTGACGGACTCCTCCAGTTCGCGGACACGCGTGTCCGCGAACCGCGCGACGAGGAACAGCAAGCCCGCGACGGGCGCCATGATGCCTGTGTCCGACGCGACCAACACCGGAGGTCCGTCGATAACGACGATGTCGTAGCGCGCCGATGCGCTTTCGATCATCTCCCGGTATCTCGGCAGCATGAGCAGTTCGGCGGGGTGAGTCGGATAGGGACCGGTCTGCAGAACATCGAGCCGCGGCTGCACGTCTCGCGCAATCGCCGCTTCGAGTTCGCAGGTTCCGGCCAGCACATCCGCGAGACCTTGACCAGGCTGCAAACCAACCAGGCGATGCAGGTGTCCTTTGCGAAGATCCCCGTCGATCAGCAGCACGCGCCGGCCGCCCGATGCAAGCAGCGCCGCCAGGTTGGCGGACAGAAACGACTTGCCGATGCCCGGCAGCGGGCCCGCGATCATCACGACGTTGTTGCGCGCGCCGATCTGCGCAAACTGCAACGCGGAGCGGAGGATACGCAACGCTTCGACGGCGGCGTCTCTCGGATAGAGCGAAGCAAGCAGCAGGCTTTCACCGGTTCGGGCCTTTGCCTTCCTGTCCACCAACTGCTGTTTGTCGCTTTGCGGAATGACCGCGAATACACTCAGGCCCGTGCCTATTTCGATCTCGCGCGAGTCCGTCACGCCGCGGAAGACGTAGTCACGCGCAATCGCGAGTCCGATGCCCGAGAGCAGCCCGAACATCGTCGAAACCAGCATGACGAGCCATTTGATCGGTTTGACCGGCTTTTCCGGCACGTCCGCCGTGTCGATCAACTGCGCGGAGGCAGCTTTGCCAGCCTGGATAACGCGCAATTGTTCGATGTTGTTGCGCAGCGTCGTGTACAGGTCCGTGTTGACGCGAACGTCGCGCATCAACCGCATCGCGCCCTGCTGCTCGGTGGGCATCCCCTTGATCTGCGAGTTCAGGTCGTCGATGTACTTCTGCGCGGAGCCGATCTGCTTATCGAGTGCCGCGACGGCCGGATAGCTGGCCGAGAAGGTCGCCAGCAGCGTGGCGCGCCTTTGCTGCAATTCGATCAGTTTGGTCGTCGCCTCCGCACTGCGCGAGAGAAGCAGTCGCGCCTCCTCGTTCATGTCCAGCAGCGAGTGCCCATTGCGATAGTTGTTGTACGCGTCTTCCGCCTCGCGAACCTGCCGCGCCATCGACGGCAACTGGCTTTGCAGATAGTCGAGCGAGTTCTTCGCGATGACCGCCTTGCGCGCAGCGTTCCATTGCTCGTATTCGCGGCCGATCTGATTGATCGTCTCGGTGGCGCGAGCGGCATCGGGGCTTTCGATCGAGACCTTCAGCACGCTGGATTTGGCGCCCTGCTCCTTGATCTTGAGGGTTCGCTGCAGCCGGTCGACGGTCAGTTGACGCGATTCCCTCGACAGATCGAATTCGGCGCCGGGGCGTCCCACAAGCGATTTGACCAGCAGCGTGATCGGACCGGCTGCCGAGTCGACGCGCAGTACGCGCCCCACCGTGCCGGTTGCGCCTTCGTCGGGCAGTCCCGGCCCGCTCAACGAATACAGCCCGTTCTGCAGCGCCTTCAGCGTGTAACCCTGGCCCTGATCTCGTTGCGGCACTTCAAACGACTCGACCTTGATCGATTCGGCGCCCCAGACATATCCTCCCAGCCCCATGACGCCGGGCTCGGACAGACCGTCCGCGCGGCGAGCCAGCCATTCGCCGATCACAGGAAAGTATTGCGGCTTCGCGTTGACGTAAAGGTGCAGCGCATCCACCGCGCGCGCAATGATCAACTTCGACCCGAGTACCTGCATTTCGCTTTCGGCGGACGACTTCTCGTCGAAGCCGGGCGAAATGTTATTCAGGAGTTCATTACCGTCATGTCGTGGGGCCGTGCCGGTCGAGTCTTCGACCTTGATGAGCACGCTCGCCTCGTAAATCGATGGCGTGAGAAATGCGTAGCTCGCCCCGAGCAGCATGACAACGAGCGTCGTGACGATAATCATCACACGGTATTCGATCAAAGCGTCGAGGATTGAAGCCAGACCTGCCCGCTCGTCCCGGCCGACGCTCGCCTCTATAGTTGAAGCTTCTTTCATGGGCTTTCTCGCTAAAGACTGTTGCAGCGCTATCCGCCTGTCAGCGCGTACCTCAAGCTATCAGCGCACCCTCTTCAGGTATGTTCGGGAGCGCACGCACGCACGACGGCCCAATCCAGGCGCGGCTGCGGCGAGCCAGCTAGGGGATGATCTTCTGATTGTTCACGACGATCTCCGGGCCGCTCACGCGGTCATAGTTCTCGCTTCTCAATGCCGCGAGGCGCGGCTTGACCCACACCGGCGAGTCGATCACGATGCGGCCTTTCACGATTCGGCCATTCAGTTCGAGCCCCGAGATGTTGACGGGGGAAACGGCCGCCGACTCGTCGCGGTGATTTGTTATTTCGATCTGAATGACCTTGGGGATCGGGCCGACGATCTCCTGCAAATACATCAGGATGCCCGTGCGGCAATTACGCGTGGTCGGGCTCACGACGCGGATTTTCTGCAACACATCGAGGTTGCTGTTCGGCTCGATATCCAGACCCGCCGACGGCATCGTCCCACCGATGTTCTCCCAGACCGGGTGCTCGAAAAGGATGTCGGAGCCGCTGATGATCGAGACGCCCTGGCGGCGGCAGCCGTACGCCCGATGGCCAATCACCTTGATGGCGCTGGGAAATCGGCCCTTGTACGTGTAGCTGTTGGCGATATAGATGCCATCGCCCCAGCATTCCGACGTGGTCGGCGCTATGAGCGTGACGTTCGAGCTTCCGGCAATCGAAATGCCCATGCCGTATCCGCCATTACGGGTATCTTTTGGCGCGGCATTCAACGCCTTGCTGCCGTCCAGCATCGCGCGTTCCAGCACGACGTTCTGCACGTCCCAGATGCGGATGATTTGATAGAAGGCTGCATCGTGCGGCAGCAGCTTGATCGACGCGCCTTGCGCGAACCGCACGCGGCTCCCGCTGCGCAGATCCAGGCCTCGCGCGTCGATGCGGCATGCGCCCGTGATCACCAGCGTCTTGCCGACTGATCGGTCGATGGCCGCCTGCAGTTGCGCTCGATCGTTTGCCTGTCCGTCGCCTACGACGCCAAACGCACTGGCCATCACGACCGGTTCGTTCGACGCGTTGTCCGCCTGCGCCGCCTGCGCCGCCTGCGCCGCCTGCGCCGCGTGTGTTATTCCCGCCGCCATCGGGCATGCCAGCAACGGAAGCGCGCGGACGATGCGCCGCCGCGCGACTGAAATCGATTGCCCGGTCTTGCGCGCATCTTGCGCCGTCCCCTCGCGGCGCCTCATTGCCGGCCCGCGGAATCAGGTTGCCGTTCGATAGCACACATGTCGTCTCCTCCGCGCGGGTTCATACGCTGGCATGGACATCGCCCGTCAAAACTTTAACTCACATTCTTAAACGAGCGAGTCGAAAAACACTAAGCGGTTACCCGGCCGTTCAATCACGCAATTCCTCATATATATTAATTCCCGCTTAATCAGTGTTATCCGCGCATCACATCTCCGATGGAACAAGCGTCCATTAAGCAAACCGCGGAACCTATGTGCGCTAGCAGACATTGGCCGCTGCGCGAGTGGCGTACTAACACGGTAATACGGCGGACGTGTGCGGTCTTTTGCTGATCGGGCCGGCCACGCTGCTATCTCTGTGCGTCGAATGAAGGTAAACCGCCATGCCAAATAATCTTGAACGCCCGCTTTTTCTGGCTATGATGAAACGGTCGCGGGATTGGCTGTTCATCTGGCTCGCTCATACGTAAGCATTATGCGAAACATATTCTTCACTAAACCGAAAAGTCGACGCAAAGCGCACTCCGTTCATGAGTCGTCCCATAGTTGAGCTGCCGGCCTGGATACCATGTTTAATCTCTCGCTTAGTTTCATTAGTTCTTTCCTCGTCACGATGCTGATCGTTCGCTATGCGGGCATGTTCGGCAAGTTCTCGATGGACTACGACTTGCACGGGGTGCAGAAGAACCACACCTACGCTGTGCCGCGAGTCGGCGGCATCGGCGTCGTGAGTGCAACCTGCTTCACCTGTTTCGTTGGCGCGCTGTTCGGAACCAATCCACGTGCCGAAACGATGCTGCTGTTAGCGGTCGCCGCGCCCGCCTTTTGCAGCGGCCTCGCTGAAGATCTGACCAAGCGCGTCAGTCCACGCGTGCGCCTGCTGCTCGCCATGGCAGGCGCCGGGCTAGGCGTGTATCTGCTCGATGCGGTAGTGGTGCGTGTGGATTTGCCGCTGATCGACGCGTACCTGACGTTCGCGCCAGTCGCGATAGGTCTCACCGTGCTGACCGTCGCCGGCCTCACTCATGCCATGAATATCGTGGACGGCATGAACGGCCTCGCCTCGGTCACCGCTATCCTGATCTTCGGCTCGATCGGTTACGTCGCGCACGAGGTAGGGGACTGGTTCGTGATGAGCGTCGCGCTCACCATGGTCGGCGCGATCCTGGGCTTCGTGATCTGGAACTATCCGATGGCATCGGTGTTTCTCGGGGACGGCGGCGCATACTTCGCCGGCTTCGTGATGGCGGAGCTGCTGGTGATCCTGATACTGCGTCATCCGAATGTGTCCGCCTGGTATGCCGCGGTCGTCACCATTTATCCGCTGTTCGAAACCGTCTTCTCGATCTATCGCCGGCGCATGCTCAAGGGCCGGCCAGCGAGTCAGCCCGACGGTTTGCATATGCATACGCTCGTCTACAAGCGCATCGCACGGCGCGGCGTGTATTCCGGTCACACCCGGCGGCGCGAGCGCGGCAATCCGACTGCGTCGATCTACCTTTGGGCAATGGCGCTGATCGGCATTGTGCCCGCCACACTCTTCTGGCAAAGCCCGCTCCTGCTTGCCTGCGCGGCGCTCGCCTTCGTCGCCGTGTATCTCTGGCTCTATAGCTGCATCGTGCGGTTCAGAACACCACACTGGCTGCTCATGGGCCACCACGAAGTGATTACCGCGTCCGCCCCTGACAAGACGCGGCACCACTGAACCGCGCGCGCGGCGCGCCGCCCTACGGCGAATGCACCGGATTCTGTTCGGGCGTTCGCCGGCCCGCGATGTTCGAGGTCACCGTGCGAAGTTGTTTGGCGACCTGCTTCGCCGCATAACCCGCCTGCCCCCAGCGGGTCGGAATGACGAGAAACGACGAAGTGAGGTACGAGTGCCCGGCGCTCCAGAAGGATTTGTATTGCTGGTCGCCTGGCCCGAAGTCCATGTCGAGCCGATTGTCGAATGCCCATTTCACGCAGTAATCGACAAGCACCGTTCCTGGTGTCAACTTCCCGTATCTGAGATCGTAGGTGTTGGCCACCAGATAAGCGCGCGTAGCCTGCACGGCGACGATATTCAAGGCTACCGGCTCTCCGGCCAGCGTCAGGACGAACAGGCGGAATACGCCAACACCAGACGAATCGTTCGACAACAGGCTGCGCCAGAACTTGCTGCTGGCTTCCGAAAAAGTCCACCGGCTGTCGATCAGATTGTGCTGCGCCCACTCGCGCTTGCGCAACACGAACCACTCGACGAGTGACGGCACGCGACTGTCGTTGACATCGATGATTTCAAACTTCACTTCATCATGCCTCGCGAGGCGCCGTTCCAGATACTCCGGCCGGGTTTTCTTGCGGCCCGGCAGCGCGCGCACAAACGTCTCCCACGGGCCCTGATCTCTCAATCTGGCGTAGGGTGTCGTTTCTTCGGTGCCTCGCTCGATAACACCATGGCGCGTCGCATTGCGACACAGCGGCGAGTCCGAGCGAATTCGCCATAGCTCGATGGCGTCGGCGCGAGTCGATTGCAGTGCCGCTTTCCATGCGCCATTCACGATCTGCTCGACGTCCCCGTCCGGCGAGGCAAGGATGTCACTGGGCGACCGGTTGGCGGGCGTAAGTGCTGTAGCGTACTTCCAGCAGCTTCTCCAGAACGTCATGAGAGGCCACACCACGACTAACCTGCCCTCGCGCCGTCCGGCGATGCAGTGGAGTTTGCGTCGGGATGCGGCGTCTTCCGCCTCAAGCGTGCCATGGCAGAAAGCGAAGGACTGGAAATACTCGCCTTCCGCGCGACGCCACAGGTCGTTCCAATCGGATTGCAGCGCGCGGAATCGGTCGATGTCACGAACGACTTCAAACGCGACGGGGCTCATTGCCATCGTGATACTCCTTTACGCGTCGCATCGTGCGTAGGGGGCGAGCGACGCTCTGTGGACCGCCCGTAAGCCGATCAAGCCGGCGATGGACCTGCCGCGCCATCGCAAGCGGCCACCCGTGAGTAGCGGCGCTTCCGCACTTTCCCGATTGAAGTGTGAGCAGTTCGACATCACGCTCACCATTGCAAAAGAGTCGACGAACGTGATCGTTCCGTTTGGCGGAAGAAAACCAGATATCGTGCGCACAGGCCGCGAAGTGCGGGATGAAATCACAAAGGTCACATTATGAAGGCTTGTCGTAAGCCGCTTCCTCCTATTCGGAGAGAAGCGTGCGCAAGCGCACATTGGCTATTCCTTTTTCCATTCATTAAGCGAGACAGTAATAGCCAGCGAAGTGGCGAACGTTCAATTGTCACGATTTTTCCGTAGGCGTTTCCCCGCGCCAAGCGAGCACTGAAAGCGTGCGCCATCGCACATCGACAGCTCGCCCGGGCGATGCATCATTCAACTCGGGTCAGCGTCCAGCCTCTGTGATCCAGGTATGTGAGGACCTCATCCGCCGACGTTCGCCATCGTCGGTTTATCGGCACCCGGGAGACTTCGATGAAATTCCGAAGTGACATCAACGGTCTGCGTGCCATTGCCGTAGCAGCCGTCGTCCTTTACCACTTCTCGGTGCCGCACTTTGGCGGCGGGTTTATCGGCGTCGACGTGTTCTTCGTCATATCGGGCTTCCTGATGACCGACATCATCTTCAGGGGCATCGACAAAGGCTCGTTCTCGGTTCTTACGTTTTACAGGTACCGCGCACGAAGGATCGTTCCCGCGTTGGCGGCAATGTGTTTCATGGTGTTGGCCATCGGCTGGTTCGTCCTTTTGCCTTCGGAGTTTCGCGCCCTCGGCAAGCAAGCCGCTGCCAGCATCGGCTTTTTCTCCAATATCTCGTTCTGGCGCGAGGCCGGCTATTTCGATGTTCGATCCCTCGATAAGTGGCTGTTGCATACCTGGTCGCTTTCAGTCGAGTGGCAGTTCTACCTGCTATACCCGCTCGTGCTTGTCGCGTTGAGAAACTGGCTGTCCGCCGCATGGTTGCGCAGATGGATCATGATCGGGACAGTGATTTCCCTTGCCACCTGCATCTACCTGTCCGCCCCAACGAGATGGCCCAGCGCGGCGTTCTATCTCTTGCCGACGCGTTCGTGGGAAATGCTCTTCGGCGCACTCGCGTATCTCTACCCGATACGCGCGCCCGAGCGTACGCGAGCGGCAATGGAGTGGGCCGGCCTTGGGCTGATAGCCTTTGCGCTATTGAGCTTCAACGCCGGAGTCAGTTGGCCTGGCTGGTTGACGCTATTGCCCGTGGCCGGCACGGCGCTGATCATCGCCGCGGCGCGAAGCACATCGTGGGCGACGAGCAACGCGGCCGCGCAATTCATCGGCAAGATTTCGTATTCGGTGTACCTGTGGCATTGGCCGATAGTCGTGGCGGAAAACTACTATGAAAAGGCCACTCAACCAGTGTGGATCGCAGGCGGCATTCTCGCTTCGTTCGTCCTCGGTTATCTCTCGTGGAAGTTCGTGGAATTGCGCACGCAAGGCAAGGCCGCCCCCTCTCATGCCTTTCTGCCCAGCGTTCCACTGCCCGTGACGCTTGCATTCGCGTTGCTGGTTTTCATCGGCGGCGGCGCGATCTACTACCGGCAGGGTGTACCGGAGCGCTTCGACCATTCGGTCTTCGTCGCGGACGAAGAAACGTACGACACCAATCCGCACCGTAGCGTCTGTCATATGCTCATGGATCCATGCGACGTATATAAAACGCAACTGGCGAGTCGTGCCGTGATTCTCGGCGATAGCCATGCGGACGCGCTCGCCGAGGCGGTGAACGCCGCCGTGCCGAACGGCAAGCGTGGCGACGTGATCCTGATCGCGGTGCAGGGTTGCCCGACGGTCGACGGCGTGCGCCGCGATAACGGCGAATGCTTCGAGGCCAACCGGAAATACATCCGTCTGCTCGGCAAACAATCGTCGAGGAGTCCGCCTGTCATTATCGTCAACCACTGGTCCGAATACATGTCGGGCGAATCCGCCAGCAAGCTGTCTTTTTCGGATACCAATCAACCGGGATACAAGGGCGAGCCGTACTCGGTCGATCAATACCGCAGGCACTTTCTATCGACCATGTGCGGTCTCGCTAAAACGCGGCCCGTCTATCTGGTGCAACCGGTTCCTGAATTCGACGTGAACGTGCCGAATACGCTCGCGCGCGAAAAACTCGCGGACCCAGGCGCCCCCGACCTGACGCTAGACATGGCTGAGTACTACAAGCGCAACGCGCGAGTGCTCAAGTTATTGCGTGAGGCACGCGATCAGTGCGGCGTCCAACTGCTCGATCCCACGCCGTATCTCTGCCCGGAGGGAAAGTGTTTGGGTTCCTACCAGGGAAGGCCGCTCTATTCGGACAGGCATCACATGAGCGAATACGGGAATCGTTTTCTCGTTCCGATGTTCAAGCAAGTGTTCGCGTCGTCGCAATAGACGTCACCCGCCACGTTTCAGTCGCCTTACGCGCTGGCGTACCGAACGTGATACGCATCGCCCCAGATGCAGGATGCTTCGCATCGCGGCATAGTCCGCTCTCGCCCGCTCGACCTCGAGCCGCGGAACCAGGGTTCCCCCGAAACCGCTGAGGAACTTGAGAATGCCGACATTGGAAATGCCGTCGAAGTCGAAAGTGAGGTTTTTTTCCCTGGCACTGCGCATGGCGTTCCATAACAACAGGCCGATGACACCGCCATGGGCACCTTCTTTTCTCGACGACAGCAGGTAATACATCGTGTGTTTATCCCATATCACCGCGATGGCGGAGCACAAGCTGCCGTCCGCCTGGTAGGCGCCAAGCACCATGCCGGATCCCCTCGAGATGAAGGCATCGACGAGTTGCCTCATGACGTGCGTGCCGTACACGTTGTCACGATTCCGGCGCGTCAAATTGGCATCGTAGAAGCTGACGAACAGGTTCGCGTCCGCTATCTGACGAACGGTGTGCTGTTCGCCGGCACGGCGAATCAGGTTGCGGGTATTCGGACGAAGTCCGGCCCATACCTCCGGCTCGGCTCTGCCGGGCTCGATCCGCATCGTATAGCTTACGGCGACCTCGAAGCCCAGCAACGCAAATCCCATGGCATCCGAGACGTGCGGATCGAACCGCTGGTGAAACAGCGCGCACTCCGGCAACTGCTCGACCAGGGCTTGCGTTGCACCGAAGCAATGACGCCAGTCATCGTCGCTCGTGCCTTTTGCTGCCGGAATCACGGGACCGAGCGTGCGCGTTAGCGGGGGCAAGGTCGAGAGGCGCCAGATGCCCTTGCGCGTCACGGTGTACGGCATTTCAGCGATCAGTTGACCGCGCTCATGAACCGACGCCAGCTTCCAGTTGCCCCCGGTCGCGATATCCAGCCACCAGGGCTCATGGAAAATCGAGCGCTCGTTCAGACCGGCGCGTGCGGCGTGGATGACAGTTGTCCTGGCGTTGCTCACATCGGTGCGCATCCGGTCGAGTTCGATTCGTGGTGCAGGCATCAGCTTCACGGAGACGTCTTCGTTAACCATGTTCACGGTACCAGCGTAACTGTCGCAAGCAGCCACATAAGGATTCAATCGGCTGGAGCGTTTACAGATAACGGGTTCAAATATCGACACGGCCGCCGAGGCTTCATTCATGAAACCCGTTATATAGTCGCTGCCCCGTCGCGCCTTGGCGCTCAACACCGCTATTGCGGCGTCACGTCAAATTGTAGTCACCGTCCTGAAACGAACCCAGAAAGTGCGGCAGACCAAGCGTAGCGGCAGTTCGAATGCACCACTGTGCGCGATCAAACACTCGTGATTCATCGCTACCGCGGCGAATATCGCTGTCTCACGTCCGATATCGCAACTCGCGTAACGCGAGCCGAACGTCGGCCGATCGCCGGTCATATAACTCGACACATAATGGAAAGCCGGCGATTCGGCGCGCTTTTTGCCTATTCGTCAGGTATGTTGGCAAACCCACATTTCCGCAGGTTGGAATGAGCAGAATATGGGCATGTGCCGATCACCTGGTATCTTGAGGTTTTCCATCGATCTCAGGTGACGCATCGGCCGCGGAGACCAAAATGCACAACCCGAAGTCGCATATCGAGATCATCTCTGACGTAGAGCGCTTTCGAGCGTTGAGAAACGAATGGGAGGATTTGTGGTCGCGAGCAAACGGTCGCTACCATGAGGCGTTCGCGGTCTGTTGGGAAAGCTGGCTGAATATTGCAGAACCGCGCGGCAGCAAGCTGCGGTGTATCGTTGGGCGCCAAAACGGCCGGCTCGTCATGGTATGGCCACTGGTCGTTACCCGGCGTGCATTGTGGAGAGTACTTCGCATGTTAGGGCCCGAGGCTGCCGATTACACGAGCATGCTGCTCGACCCGGAGGCCGACGCTCAATTACTGGTCGATCAGGCATGGCGCGCAGCCATGAAGCATTGCGGAGCGGATGTGTTGCGGGTGCCTTATCTTGACGAGAGATCCCGGCTCCACCGCATCATCTCGAGCGAGCGACATATCGTGTTCGGCGAGCAGCGCAGCGCCGCCATTGCAAGGCTTCGCGCGGAGACAGATTGGGGGTCTTTCGCCGGCGCCCTTGGCACGCTGTCGGGCAAGAAGCCGGGCGCGCTGGAAAGGCGGCTGGCAAAGCAAGGCAAGCTCGAGGCACGTCTTCTTTCGCCGGACGAAGCAGAAAGAAATCGCGAACTGGTCGACTGGACGCTCTCGCGCAAGCGTGAATGGGCATCGCGCGTGGATAAGCGGGGCGCGTGGCTATATTCGGCCCAGTACCGGGACTTTCTCGTCTCGCTGCTCAACACGCAAGCACACGAGCCCGCAGCGCGCCTTTATCTCATCACACTCGATGATGTCCCGCTCGCCACGACGATCATCGGCATCGGGAAGTCCTCGATCAAAGGGCTGCTTACAGGTTTCGACCAACGTTACGCAAAGTACAGCCCCGGTCAGCTCGTCGTCGAGTACATGGTGAAGTGGGCCTTCGACCATCGCCTCGATTTCGATTTTGGTGTGGGCTCAGAGAGCTTCAAATCCTATTGGAGTCGAAACAACGCCGTAACCGTGGCAAGTGCGGAGGTTGCCGCGACAGCATGGGGGCGCGTCGCGTTTGGCGTCAGAAAACTCATTTCGCGAAACTCGGCCCTCGTCTCACGACTCCGGCAACCGTCGTTTGCTGAGAACGACGGCGCAACCGAAGCGCCAGATAGCGGTGAATGCCGAGGCGAAAAGCGCCAACGGACGAAGGAGCGACGCAACGCTCGAAGCGGCCCGACTCTTGTTGGCGCAGACGATGCAACGTGATCGGCCCGTGCGCCGATGAAATCCCCTCGGCTTTCGTAGGACGAAAGCCGGGCTATCGCCTGTCCGCACTCGAAGCGGAATCAGACGGGCCGTGGCTTGGGACCGTGTTCGCCTCTAGCGCGAATCCGCCCTGTTCCTCCTGACCAAGGCGTCAAGCGCCTTCCCTACCATAGTGCGCGATAGCGCACATATCGTCGTGCTACCATGTCTTCAACGCGCGCCGTCTCGCGCTGCGCTGCCGGAATGCGCATCGGCGCTTGCGGCATTCGGCTCAGTGAGATGCTGAAGATCTTCCATGTAGAGAGTGAGATATGGGTTTGCTCAATATCATCGGCACGGTCATCTTTCTGGCTGTTGTCGCCCTATCACTGCTGGCCGTCTTCGATGTTCTCTCCCTCAAGCCGGGTTCAAGACGGGGCCGCAATGGTACTCAGAAATCCGACTCGAAAACGCCTTCCCGCTCGCATTTGACGGGCGAAGAAGACCTTGCTGCCGAAAAACCTGCTCGTCGGCGCTGAACGTTTCCGTTCACGCAAAATAGCTGCCGCTTCCCCTCCTTCCCCGCTCCCGCCTTTCCGGCTCGACCGCCCCCTCTCCGTTCATATGTGTGATGCCGCACTGTGGTGCATGTGAGCCTGTATCACGCTTGACACACGAAATTAAGCCGTCTCGCAGCGCTTCTTTGTGATCGCGAGCGAGCTTGAACGGCAAGACTTCCGACTTTCGCGCCCTCGCTGGAACAGGCTTGTGCTGTCTGCAAAGGCATGACAAAGACGCCAGCGGAACGTGAAATGCGCGGGAAACGCGCCGAAGCGCAACATTGCCTGCCTTTGCGGGCTGGTATACGAAGGCAAGATCGCCCATGAGCCGCATTCTTCGTTTTCCGATCCTGTTTATCGCGCTGCTTCTGTCGTCGCTGGTGAGCCACGGCGCCTATGTTCAGATGGCTGGCATCCTGCTGCTGTGCGCGTACTGCATAGGCACCCACAGTACGCGTGCGGAATTGCTCGGACATCGAAACCTCATGCTGGCCGCAGCAGTGCTGGCGATCATTACCGGCTTCTTTCTCTATTACCTCCTCTTTCCCGTGGCGAACGGCGCGCCTGACCTTGAGAAGTCCGCGTTCAACAACTACGCATTCCTCGTCCTGGTCACGCTTTTCGTGCTGTGCTTTCATGCGCTCGTCGTTGCGACGCCCGACGAGCTGAGCGCTTCGCTCGTGGGACTTATCGTTCTCAATACCGTGGTCCAATTCGCGCAGACCGCGTCTCTGATTGCCACGAACAACTACATTGATTTCGTCGAGCCGGTGACCGGCGAGCCGTCGCGTTTTCACAATTACGAGGGTCTCAATCCTGTCTTTGCGTACCGACCGACCGGCCTGTTCATCGAGCCATCCACGTTCGGCGCAGTGATTGCCTCGTTGACGATTGGCTATGTGGTGCTGGGCAAGGTGCGTCAACGCGAAGCGCATTTCTTTCCCGTTTTGCTCGCGATCGTTGCGATGTTGATCACCCAATCGACAGCGGCCATCGTGCAATGCGCGTTGCTGATATTCGCCATTCTTCTCGTCAAGGGAAAGTCGGCCCGAGTGATGATCATCATTCTGTGCGTCGCTGCGTTATTGGCGGCTCCGTCTTTTTTCGAGGCGTATTTCAACAGCTTTGCGATGAAGATGGACGAGTCCTCCGCAATCCGACTGGAACTGCTGGACTACATTTATAACGTTCGCACCGGTTGGGACTGGCTCCTTGGCTACGGTCCCTTTACGCTCGAAAGCTCGCTATACCATCTCGCGAAACCGGGTGGCGGCGTGCACGTAGCGTCACTCAACGACGCCGGACTGATTCAATACTTCGTCGTGCGCTTTGGCA
This sequence comes from Paraburkholderia terricola, assembly GCF_003330825.1. Classification (NCBI taxonomy): domain Bacteria; kingdom Pseudomonadati; phylum Pseudomonadota; class Betaproteobacteria; order Burkholderiales; family Burkholderiaceae; genus Paraburkholderia; species Paraburkholderia terricola. Next base: position 691,562 of record NZ_CP024941.1, on the reverse strand, counting down.
TCCTGGGGCTGATCGTTCCCGCGCTGATGTTCATGAAGATGCGAAAGGACCTGCCGCATGTGCTGTTTTTTGTGGTGATCATGAGTCTGAAGCTCAACTATTCCGAGCCCGCGCTCTTTTTCGGGCTGCTCCCCTTGCTGATGCGCCTGCCGGCGCGCGCCTGCGCACCGCAAGACAGCGAAGCGGAAGTTCGCCTGCCCGTGCATCGAGCGTCGCCGGAACACCTAAGAGGAACATGACGGGGACGCGTGGCGTTTTCGGGCAGCCACGTGTCGAAGAACCGCCGGCTCGCCAATCGTCCACACGCCTCGATACGCGAGGACGAGAAGATTGATTCAGATTCCAGATTGCAACTCCGCTTGAGGCCTTCATCATGTGCGGCATTGTCGGCGCGGCAGCGCAAAGAAACATCGTTCCCGTCCTGATCGAAGGGCTGCGTCGCCTTGAATATCGCGGCTACGATTCATGCGGCGTGGCCGTACTGGCGAACGGCGAACCGAGACGCGCGCGCAGCGTGGCACGCGTGTCGGACCTCGACGGCAAGGTGCGCAACTCGCATCTCGACGGCGTCACGGGTATCGCGCACACGCGCTGGGCCACGCACGGTGCGCCCGTCACGGACAACGCGCACCCGATCTTCTCGCGCAATGAAATCGCGCTCGTGCACAACGGCATCATCGAGAACTACGAGGTGCTGCGCGAGATGTTGCGCGCCAAGGGCTATGAATTCGCCTCGCAAACCGATACCGAGGTAATCGCGCACCTCGTGCATAGCCTGTATCGCGGCAATCTGTTCGCCGCCGTGCGCGAAGCGACGCAGCACTTGCACGGCGCCTATGCGATCGCGGTGCTGCATAACGACGAGCCGCATACGGTGGTCGGCGCGCGCCGGGGTTCGCCGCTCGTCGTCGGCCTGGGCGAAGGCGAAAACTTTCTCGCGTCGGATGCGCTCGCGCTCGAGCACAGCACCGACCGCTTTATCTTCCTCGAAGAGGGCGATGTCTGCGAACTGACGTTCGACGGCGTGCGCATCGTCGATCGCGATGGCGAGCCCGCGGAGCGTGAGACGCGTCACGTGGAAACGTACGGCGGCGCGGTCGAACTCGGCCCATATCGTCACTTCATGCAGAAGGAAATTTTCGAGCAGCCGCGTGCGGTGACGGACACGCTTCCGCAAGCCGACACCTTCGACGCCTCGCTGTTCGGCGACAACGCAGCCGAGGCATTTTCGGAGATCGACAGTCTCCTGATCCTCGCGTGCGGCACCAGCTATTACTCGGGGCTGACCGCGAAGTACTGGCTGGAATCGGTCGCAAAGATCCCGACACAGGTGGAAATCGCCAGCGAGTATCGCTACCGCGAGTCGGTGCCGAATCCGAAATCGCTGGTGGTGGTGATCTCGCAGTCGGGCGAAACGGCGGATACGCTGGCGGCGCTCAAGCATGCGCAGTCGCTTGGGCACAAGCACACGCTCGCGATCTGCAACGTCGCGACTAGCGCAATGGTGCGTCAGACCGAACTCGCGTTCCTGACGCACGCGGGGCGCGAAATTGGTGTGGCGTCGACGAAGGCATTCACGACGCAACTGGTCGCGCTGTTCGTGCTGGCCGTGACGCTCGGCAAGATGCGCGGGCATGTGGATGCGGAACATGAAGCGGACTACATCAGGCATTTGCGTCACCTGCCAGCCGCGTTGAACAGCGTGCTGGCGCTCGAGCCGCAGATTATTGCGTGGTCGGAAGAGTTTTCGCGCAAGGAGCATGCGTTGTTCCTCGGGCGCGGCTTGCACTATCCGATCGCGCTCGAAGGTGCGTTGAAGCTCAAGGAGATCTCCTATATTCACGCCGAGGCTTATCCGGCTGGCGAGTTGAAGCACGGGCCGCTCGCGCTCGTCACTGAAGCAATGCCGGTGGTGACGGTCGCGCCGAACGACGCGCTGCTGGAAAAACTGAAGTCGAATATTCAGGAAGTGCGCGCGCGCGGCGGTCAGCTTTTTGTATTCGCCGATGCCGATACGAAGATCGTCAACGATGAGGGGCTGCACGTGATCCGCATGCCGGAGCACTATGGCCTGCTGTCGCCGATTCTGCACGTGGTGCCGCTGCAGTTGCTGGCGTATCACACGGCGTGCGCGCGGGGCACGGACGTGGATAAGCCGCGGAACCTGGCGAAATCGGTTACGGTTGAGTGACGGGCCAAGGCGCGTTGGCCGGCCCATTGGGCAGTACCATTAGCCACTCCACCGCCGCAGCCGGGTACTCGTCCGGCCACTCCTTTGTCGGAGATTTCACCGCTTCCCGCATCCGCGACAGCTAGTCTCCAAATGGGTTGTCAGTATCCTTGACCTCGGTACTGAGGTTGTACTCCGCACGCACGGCCTTGAGCACGTCCTCGATGTCGCGGTCGAAGCCGACTGCGTTGCCGAAATGGGTCATGTTCCAGTTACATCCCGTTTTGTCAGGCTCCTGCACCTGCGGTCGCGGCACGCGAATCTTCACACCGTCCTCGACGATTGCCTGCAGTCGATGGATTCGCCGGTCAACCTCCTGCTGAAGCCTGGAGGCGTTGAGCGTCTTACGTATCATCCGGGTCTCCTTGCTGTCGGTGTTGCAAAAGACCGGGGCGCCGAGATAGGCTAGTGGGCGCCACCTCAAACGACGAGCCAGCAATCCCGTCGAGCTCCACGCCGGTGCGGTCCGTCTTATCGTCCTTCAGGATAAATCTGCGGCTCACGCTGGTCACTTCATTTTCTCAATTGAGCTGTTGGCAATGTATAAGAGCTTCACGCTCGCCTGACGAGACGCCATGTAACCCAGTGAACACGCCGCTCACCCGAACCGGGCGCGCTGGCGAGAACATCCGGCATGACCTTGCCCTTCGATGCCTCGATGCGGTGATTCTCGAAGTCTTTCGCTTCCCACGTACCCGTTACCGGGCAAATGTCGCCTGTTCGGACTTCAACTTCTCCTGCGGGTTCTTCCTGGACGCTAGCTTCTGAATCTATCCTGCGTTCGAGGAAATATTCGGATTCGTCTGGGAGGATGTCGTCCTTGTATCGGACATCTTCCCATAGAAGGCGCCAATAGGTTCCAACACGTTCCGCTCGCGCCTGTGCCTCGCTCCACTCATCGATATAAGGCGCCTTCCCTTCGGCGACCAGATAATTGAAGCAGCCATTGTTCTCTGTTTTCTTGACGCCCAAGGGTACGATGCCGAACGCCTTCTCGCGCTCCACCCTGACTGGTTCCCATATGCCATCCGTTGGCACGCGCTGCCCGGAGCGAACAATGAGGTCGGTGCCGGTCGGCACATCGGGAAGCTCGGCGGGGAAGACGGGATAAGGCAGCTCATAGAACAAGAATTTATAGGCGTCTGGATTTAAGAGACTCCCAGCGCTCGGGCAAAGGGCAGTCATATGCGGCGCATCAGGCACTTCCGTAGGCGCATACTCGCCTGGAAATTCGCTCGCGCGCATTAACTTGTGAAGCGCTTCCACGAGCGGCGGGTAGGGCGCCAGTTGCATACCTCGCTCCCAATAGTCTGAGTCCGTATAGAAGTACCGAGATATCGTGCCGGCCTTGTCGAGCGCGAGCGCAAAAGGTTCTCCCGCACGCCACACAAATCGATGACCCTTCGCGAGCTCCGACAAACCTCGGTTATAAAGGCTCAGAACCTCATAAATCCCGGGCAGTGTATCGGGGTCCATCTGCTCTGGCTGGCTCTTCGACCAGTTCTTCACTGCAGCTTCATACGAGTGCGTGAACAACTCCCAAGCATCACGCTTGCGCTTCCACAGCGAATAGCTGCTGAGCCGCTTTAGCAACCAGAAGACGCGACGCCGCACGTCGTCGTCCTGCATGTCATACATGCTTCACGCTCTCCCGAACAGCCGCCAAGTCACCCAATGCATTTTCTTTTCGCCCAGGTTATCTGCAACCATCAGGTCCGGCATCACCGCGCCTGCAGCTACGTGAATAGGCGAATCGTCGTATTTTTCTGCACGCCACACGCCAGAAACGGGGCAGATGTCACCGGTCTTAACGTCTGGAACGTCAGCAGGCTAGGCGGGCGCATCTTCGTGCTTCGCAACGAGGAAATATTGTGACTCGTCCGGAATCACCCCATCCTTATATCTCGTGTCTTCCCACAATAGACGCCAGTGAGTACTCGTGACCGCAGACTGCAAGGTGCGCGGGTCCGGCCGCCCTTTGATATTCGGCGCGTGAGTCCCTTTGACCAAATAGTTAAAGCACCCATTGTTTTCTTCCGTCCTCTCGCCGACCGATAGCGGTCCTAGCACCTTACCGCGACTAATCTTTACTGGCTCCCAAATGCCGTCGGCAGTAACCTCGTCGCCGGACTCGATTACCGGACCTTGGGGTGGAGGGATTTCCTGAAGTGAGGGGGGAAAAACAGGGTAATCCAATTCGTAGAACTGGTACTTGTAGCGGTCCTGGTCCAGAAGTAATGTCGCCGACCGCAACTGGGCAAAATTGTCGTTTGAGGCCGCAACCTCGAACGGCGCGTGCTCCATCTGGAACTCGGATGCACGCATCAATCGGGCAAGTCTATCCACCTTGGGCGGATATGGAGCCAGTTGAGCGCCTCGCTCCCAATACGACGGGTGGGGAAGGAAATACTGGCAGAGATGACAGTAGCGACCGACCGCGAGTTCCAATGGTTGACGATCTTTCCAAATGAAACGATATCCACGCGCTAGCTGTTCCAAACCCTTGTCATATAGACCCAGAATCTCGTAGATGGTCGACAGGTTGTCAGCCGGCATGTACTCCGGGTCACTCTCTGCCCAAGTTTTGACGGCGACTTCGTACTCGTTCGCAAAGGTGGCAAACGCGTCGCGCTTCCTTTTCCAGAGCGCATAGCTTGTCAGCCTCTTAGAAGCTGTTGCGAAATTAAGTTTTGGGTCTGTTAACTTTTCTGACTTGGTGTTAACTTCTTGTCTTGTTTTGCCTGACAGGAAGCAATGCCTAAAGAACTCATAGACGACGAATTGTGGTCACTCATCGAACCGCTTCTGCCCGCGCGAGCACCGCGCAATCGCCAGTACGCGGGCCGCAAACCGACGCCAGACCGAGCAGTGCTGACTGGCATCGTGTTCGTGCTGCGCTCGGGCATTGCGTGGAACCTGCTGCCGCAGGAAATGGGTTGCGGCTCAGGCACCGCCTGCTGGCGACGGCTCGTCGCATGGCAGAAGGCCGGTGTCTGGCAACGTATCCACGAAACGCTGCTGGCCGAACTGCGCCGCCGTGGCGAAATCGACTTAACGCGTGCCATCGTCGACAGCTCATCAATTCGCGCCATGCTGGCGGGAAAAAAACCGGCCCGAATCCCACGGACCGGCGCAAGCTCGGCAGCAAGCACCACCTCATCGTCGACGCGCAAGGCATCCCGCTCGCGGTCATCCTGACCGGCGCAAACCGCCACGACATTACGCAGCTCGATGCACTGGTCCAGGCCATTCCACATATCCGGGGCAAACGGGGACGTCCCCTGCACAAGCCGCAAATCGTTCAGGGCGACCGGGGCTACAGTTCCGAGCCACATCGGCAGCGCTTGCGCGAACGTGGCATCACGCCCGTGCTCGCAAAAATTGGCTCGCCCCATGGCAGCGGACTCGGCAAAACGCGTTGGCAAGTCGAGCGCTCGATTGCCTGGCTTCACTCGTTTCGACGCCTGAAGATTCGCTATGAACGCTACGCCCATATCCACGAGGCTTTCCTCTCGTTAGCTTGCGCCTTGATTTGCTGGACGCGCCTCAAGCCTTGGTTTAACTAATTTCGCAACAGCTTCTTAAGCAACCAGAAAACTTGACGGCGAGTTAAGTCATCCTGCATGTCGTATTGCTTCATCGTATATGTCACCGTTGCGTCTCGAGATTGGCGCCAGTTCTCACCCCAGCCGTCTTCACACTGTTCGTCTGCGTAACCTTGCTCTGAACTTCATCGGCCGAGAGCCGAATCGCCTCCTACGACAACACCTTCGTTCTGCAATCCCGTCGAGCATTACGCCGTTGCGGTCCGTCTTGTCGTCCTTCAGGATAACTCTGCGGCTCACGCTGGTCACTTCATTTTCCCAATTGAACTGTCGGCAATGTATAAGAGCTTCACGCTCGCCTGACGAGACGCCATGTAACCCAGTGAACACGGCGCTCACCCGAACCGGGCGCGCTGGCGAGAACATCCGGCATGACCTTGCCCTTCGATGCCTCGATGCGGTGATTCTCGAAGTCTTTCGCTTCCCACGTACCCGTTACCGGGCAAACGTCGCCTGTTCGGACTTCAATTTCCTCCACGGGCTCGTCGCGGTCCGTTGCCCCATCCGTCGGCGCACGTTCAAGGAAATACTCAGACTCGTCGGGAATAACACCGTCCTTGTATCGGTCGTCTTCCCAAAGGAGCCGCCAATGGGTACTGACCTTGTCCACCTGGCCTGTCGCCGCATGAAACTCGCCTGTTATCGCGGGCGCTCGCGTCCCAGCTACTAGATAGTTAAAGCACCCCTCGTTTTTTTCGCTTTTTGCGCCGAAAGCGATAACCCCTAGTACTTTCTCACGATGGATTTTTACGGGCTCCCATATGCCATCGACCGGAATTTCCTGCCCCGAGCGCACAATCGGCTCCGCGCCAAGGGGCACTTCTGGCAGGTTGTTCGGGAATACCGGGTACGGGAGTTGGTAAAACTCATATTTATAGGCGTCTGGGTTCAGCAGTCCCCCAGGTGATGTCCAATGTGCAGATAGGTTTGGAACATACGGCACCTCGAGAGCAGACTGCTCGCCGTGATACTCGGAAGCACGCATGAGACGATTTAGCGCCTCCACCTTCGGCGGATATGGAGCCTCCTGCTGACCGCGCTCCCAATAACGGGGGTCTGTATAAAAGTAGCTGGTGACAGTGTAGTAGTTCGTTATGGCCAACCGAAATGGCTGGCCTTCACGCCACACGAAGCGTCGACCTTTCGCCAACTCTTCCAAACCTTGGTTATACAGACTTAACGTCTCGTAGATGATTGGGAGCAGGTCTGCAGACATCTGCTCCGGGTCGCTCTTTGGCCACGTCTTGACCGCCGTCTCGTAGGCATGGGTAAACGTTTCCCATGCGTCTCGTTTTCGCGCCCAGAGCGAATAGCTGCTCAACCTCTTCAGTAACCAGAATACTTGACGTCGTGTACTGTCGTCCTGCATATCGTACTGCGTCACCGGATAGCTCACTGTGCCCGCTCCTCGTTCGCGCTGTCAACGCGTAGGCCAGCTGTCGCCTTCGCATTTGTCATCTTTGTCTGAATTTCATCACTTGCCAGCCTCCTCGTTCGCACCGCACCGTGAGTACTCGACGAGAACTTACTATAACCGTACACATCTTCAACGTTTGTCCAATGGGTAGGAAAAAAGTCCATCCTCACTCCGTCTATCACCATCGACTCTGCTTCACCCGTTTCTTTCACGCGCTTTCCGACGGTGTTAATCTCTTCGGCAAATCTTCCCATATCAATGACAAGCTGCTTGCCGCCACCCTCCAGGTATTGGGCAGGCCTCTTGATGCCGAACTGCTCGGCAATTTGACCAGCCCACGCTTTCGCCTCAGGCATACGCTTAGCGAGGTCGGCAGGGAACTGAAGGACCGCTAGAAAGCCGTTACCGTTCCACTCGTCAAGCACAGCGGCTCGCACCCGCCACTCCTCTGCGTCTTTGGGCGCTGAACCCAGCCCCCAAAACGACGGCTGGTTATATCCAGCCGCCATGCTTCCCTCTGGAGCGTGTGTGCTCGGATTCCCGAAGGCCCGATATACAGATTTTCCTGCTAAGTCATTGGCATCCATTGCGACAACTTCACCATGAAACGTGGCCAGTTTCGTGAAGACTTCCGCATCACCGGTCGCGACGGTTTTGCCCCTGCGCGCCAGAATATCCGGCCACCCCTGGTCGATTTTCGATTGATACTTGCCACGGATTGCCGCTTCAACCTTGCCCTTATCGGCGGCGCACTCCGTCGAAGCAAAACGCCCCTGGCGAATTTCCCGCGCGAGCTTGCGTTCCTCCAGATACGCCTCGGCCTCACGCCTTACCTTCGGCATGCCGCCCGTGGCAATTTCATGAATTTCGCCACGATAGACCATATTCTGGAGGGTCTTCAGTTTCGCATCGAGTTCCTTGACAGCCTTTGGAACCATCTGGTCCGCAAGATCCTGCAGAGCGCGAAACCCGTCGCCAACCCGTGCAAGTTGCGCGCGCCACATCTCTGGCAGAAGCTGTCCGACGCGCGCTTTCAGCGAGCGCTCGATAGCCAGACGCACGGTCGCACAGAAGTCTTTCACCTTGGAGAGCAACTGCGACTGGTACTTGCCGACGTCGAGCGCCTTCAACCACTGCGGCGCATCACCGTGCCCCATCCTGTTCAGGAACTGGACCACCTCGTGCAGCAGTTCCGCATCCTTTGCCGCGTCACCCGCCACCCGCAATGCAAGCCGACCAACCCCCTTGATAACTCCGCCGACAACAGGAATCAGCGCGAATACGAGAACGATGAGCAAGACCCACTGCATTACTTCCTGGCGTTTTCGGGGGTCCGAACTCATCCCTATGCTCACAGACAACAGGTCGCGCACGGCGGTTACGTCGCCCACCAGCGGAATCATGCCGATAGCCGCATCGGTGATGACCTGGCTGATAGTCTGCTTCTCGTTGAACGCGCCCTGCAGCGTCCCCCAGCACCATTGACCGACCTCCAACGAAGCGCCTTGAAGTCTTCTACGCTCCAGCTCACTGTCACGCTCCCCAGTGCTTTTGAATCAGCGAATCAATGTCGGCGTCGGACAGTTGTTCGCCTTTAAAGTCTGGATTGCTGGTCCTGTCCTTGCGGGCGTAGGAACGCGCATCCGGTCCAAGCTCGACCTTGACCGGCCCCACCGGGACATCCTCAAGTCTCATCCGTCCCTGTGCATCGAGAGCGCCCTGGCGCGTACTGCCGTCAGCCAGCGTGGCTATGTATTTCGCGCCTTGAACCGGTTCATCGTCGTGATACAGATACTGCATCGCCGTGTTGTATCTGGATGTCGGCAGCGCTGGCAGCGGGTATGTGGTGCTGGCGGGCCCGTTGAACGAATGCTGGCTCCCTTTGATGTCGATGTTGCCCGGCGCATGGATCTCGATGTTGCCGCCGGCAATGCGGATGTACGCGCCGCCCGAGGTCAACAGGATTTCCTGGTTCGCCGCTGCCTCGACTTTCTCGGTGGCGGACAGCAACCGCAGCGTCTTCTGGGTGGTCAGTTCGATGTTGTCGGAATGGGCCTGTATCTCAACCTTGCCCTTCGCGGCAAACAGTTTCATGCCGGCGTTCTGGACGAAGAGGCTGATTCGCTGGGCGACGCTTGCGACGAGCGACTTACCTGTCGCTATGTGCGTGTTCTGTCCACTGACGATATTCACCTGCTCGTCGGCCGCAACATGCGTGGAGCGTGGCGTCGACAGGGCGATGCCTGCCGGGCTTCCAAACAGCATCACCGGCTCCTTGAAAGCATTGGCGTTGCCTGTGCCCCCGCCAGCGGTGTTGCCTCCCGACGATGTTCCCGAAACGCTGTTTTGTGTCGCATCGGTAAACGCTTTCAGCGAATCATGTCCGTGCTTCAGACTCTCGGCCTGATGGGTCTCGCTGGCGCCCGACAACGCCTCCATGACGCTTTCGGAATTGATGAGCTGCTGCTGCGTCTCACGAACATCGAGCGGCTGGCTCGACGAACCGTTCGCCGGATGAGTCGACACGTACAAACCCTGACCCGCCCTCACGGCGCCGTAAGCATCGGACTTCAGGTCGAATCCACTTCCGAGGTACGAGCCGCGGATGTTTCCCGACTGCTCGATGAGATAGCCGAGATGCAAATGCGCATGGGTATTGGTCGAATACAGGTGAACGCGGTTCTGTCCGCTGGCGTCATCCATCACTAGCTGGTTGTACCCAGCGCCGCCATACTCCTTGGACTTGTATCCCGACAGCAATCCGTTTGAATGCCAGTGCGGTGACTTGTCAGAATTGAAGACCCGGCCGGAGACGATGGGGCGGTCGCAGTCACCGTCGAGGAACGAGACGATGACCTCTTCGCCGACGCGCGGTACATGAACGCCACCGTAGGCGCCGCCCGTATCCGAGTAGGCCACGCGGACCCAGCAGGACGCGTTTTCGTCACCGCTGTTCAGTCGGTCCCAGTGAAAGCGGACCTTGATGCGGTTTAACTCATCAGTGAAGACTTCGGCGTTGGCCGGCCCCGCGACCGTGGCCGTCTGCAGGCTCATCACCGGTTTGACGTGCTCGAGCGGGCTACGGAATGGAACGGTGCGGCGCTGCGCTTCAACTGCAACGAGATAAAACCCTTCGCTCCCGTCGTGGTGGGCGACAAGGAACGCCGATACCGCGCCCGCATGCGCTGCGCGCACCTGCGCGAGTTCTGTCCTGAGACTATGCGGAAAACCGGCGGTGGCCGAGACCGGCAGATTGTTCTCGATGTACCAGCGGGCCTCGATAACCGCAAACTGCCGCTGCTGTTCGCCATCCAGGTCGTGTTCCGTATGACCTTCGAGCTGGAACCACTTCCCGGCATCGATGTTCCGTACACCACCGACAGCCATGAAGCGTTTCGCTCGGGACTCCCATTCCTCCATCCGGACTTTGGACAGGTGGTCGCCGCGGTCTTGCGTTAGATGCGTGTACGCGCCGGTGTATTCATATACTTCAGCCTGGGCAGGCAGATTCCCATGGCCCGGCAGGGTGGGCACGTTGGTCGACTTTTCATCGCCAGGCGATTTGTAATCGAACGTCCTCGTAGACAACGACGAGCTATGCAGCGTGCGCGAACCTGACCACTGGACCCATGCGTCAGATGACGTATTCGTACCCGCGCGAGAGAATTGCAGGGTCTCCGGTTCGATTGGCTTTAACGAATACACATCGTCGGTGACAACGAGCGTGTGCGACTTACCATCATCGGCATGCTCGAAATAACCGAACAGGCCTTCCGACTCCATCAACCGCTGACAAAAATTCCAGTCGTCCTCGTATTGAACGCAAAACGACCGCTGCGGCAGCGGCGTTCGCAAGTCAAAGCGGAACGCGCCCTGTGCCTGAGGATGACCGTTGAAGACGGTCGACAGTATTTCATCGACCGTTTTGTCCTGAAAGATGCGCGCGTCTTTTCGGAACCGAAGGAAATGCATCCATGACGCGAAAGTAAACTGATAGGTGGTCAGGTTACCGTCAGAGCCGAGACGCCGCGCCGTATATACGTATCCATGATATGGCGCATAGGATTTGTCGGCGGTCTGAATCCAGAGGGTGACAGGCTGGGCAATCAGCGTTTTCAGTTCCAGCGAATCGCGCAATGAAACCGCATCAACCGTAAATTCAAAGTTGCGACCGATACGCGACGTTCCGATGGCCCGTTGAGGCACGAGAACCTCTGTGCCGAGCGGCGTATCCAGCTTCAGCAGCCTTTCGGTTTGATTTATGCCTGCGTTGATTGCCGAAACAAGGTCTTGCGCGCCCATCTTTCTGACCCCGGGAAAATCCAAATTTTGAAACGTCCGGAATCATATGATGAACACGAATATCGCACAATACCGCGTGTGCGTCGCGCTCTGACTGACACGCAATTCGACGTTGCGCTTTTCTTTATCGCTTCATACTGCCGCCGTTTCCGGTTGCTCATTAGCCCAAGGCCGCTCAATTGAAAACGGGAACAGCCAACACGGATTTGACGGACCAGCACAAAGATCAATCGAATTGCGCTGTTTATCCAAAATGAATAGAAAGAGAAAGGGAATGCTTGCACCGGTTGGGTACTACCGCTGAGGCAGGTACGGGTGTGGTGTTCCTGATGACGAACGTCTCGGCAATCACAACCCTCCCCCGCACTCATCCGCCCGTGCGATCCACCTCGGCATGCCGCGACGAAAGCAGGCTGACGGCGCGCCCCATCATGCCCTGAAGCTTTTTCGCGGCCATCTTTGCCCTGTAGCCCATCAACCCCCACGTGGTCGGCAAAACGAGGAACGATGAAGTCGTGTATGACGCACGCCCGCTCCACGACACCTTGTACGGCTCACTTCCGGGCGTGAAATCGACATCGAGTCCATGCTCGAATGCCCATTTCACGCCTTCGTCCAGAAGAACCGTACCGGGCGATAACTTCGCAAGCTCCATATCGTAGGTGACGGTCAGGAAGTCCACCCTTTTCGCACCCACTGCCACGATCAGGGCTGCAATGGGTCGCTGCTGATGCCAGAGTACGAATACACGCATTACACCGGCTTCGTATGTCCTGTTCAACATCAGATCGCCCCAGAACTTGTCACTGGATTCGGAAAAGACCCACTGACTGTCGATGTCCTTGACGTGCGCCCACTCGCGCTTATGGGAGACGAGCCAGTTCACCACGGAGGAGGTCCGGGCGTCGTTCCGATCGAGTACTTCGAGGTTGAAATCAATATGCTTGGCAAGCTTTCGCTTCAGATAGTCCGGGTGTTTACTCCGTCCCGGCCGCGAGCGGCAAAACGCCTCCCAATCTTCCAGGCCGCGCAGCGACGCATAGTATGTCGGCTCGATCTGTGTTCGACGGGTCGCGGCGTACGTCGTCGCGCACCGGCATAGCAGCGAGCTCGAACGGACGCGCCACAACTCCACGATATCCGCACCCGTCGACTTGAGCGCCGCATCCCACGCTAACTTCACGAGTGGCTCGCTGCCGCATTCCGGCGCAACGAGGATGTCACTGGGCGAGCGGTTCCGCGGCGCGAGCGGCGCGGCATACTTCCAGACACTATTCCAGTAGGTAACAAGCGGCCACACGAAAACAAGGCGGCCGTTTTGCCGTCCAGTGACGCAGTGAAGCTTCCGTCGCGAACCCTTTTCCTCGGCGATCAGGCTGGCATGGCAAAAAGCAAAGGATTGGAAAAACTGCCCGTCGGCAAGACGCCAGAGATCGTCCCACTCGCGTTGAAGCGCACGAAAGCGCTCGATATCGTCGACGACGTCAAACGATATGGCGTCCGCCGTCATCGTATTTTGGCGATGCGTGTGAAAGAAAGAATGAGCCGCGCTCTGTATTTTTGTTCGCGCAGTAAGGTCCATTTTGGCTCCGGTCAGTGGTTCCTGGATCGCCTCTGCATTCGTCCCCGGCAAGGGACGAAAGACTGCTTGCGCGAAGCAGACCGTGACTTGTGATTGCACGGTTATCAACTATCAGGCAACTGGCAACGATCAAGCGATACGTGCGTCGTGTGCGTCGACCCCGGACGCGCAACAGCGTGACGAACCGCTTGCCGATGTCTTCGAGGTCGATCATCTCCTGTTGCCGTCGTTCGTTGTGCGGCGTACCGCACAACGTGGCGATGAAAGTGCCGATCGCGTTCGCGCGGCATGCCGGCGACGGTTGCGCAATACCGGCATCGTCGGCGGACAACCGCGCCAGGGATTGCCCGTACGGATCACCAACCTGTCCACCTGTTTGCGCAAATATGTCGTGATTCGACTGCAGGATGGCGTTTTCTCGCGCTATGCAGCGCGTCGCGCCGGCAAGGCGCAGTGTTACGCTGAAGAAAGCAGCCTTCGCGGTCATGAGCCGCCGTTCAGCGGCAGAATCGACAGCCATCAGAACACGCCGCGAAGTGCGATTGCCTGCGAACGGCGAAACATCGCTGCGGGAGCGACTGCGATGAGAATCAGAACATATACCGTACTGACGATAATGGTGTTCAGCAGTGGCGCCTTCGGGTGGCAACCGCTCACCTATCCGATCCGAAGTCAGAGCGCGTACCAGCGCAGCGTCGACAACGCACTATGCTTCGCGGCGGCGAACAGGCAGACCAAGGTCAACATCGCTCGCGAACCGCAGATTCCGCCGCGCAAACCGCCCGCCGCCAAGTCCTCGTCGACCGGCGCGCCATCGCGGCCGCCGTTGCCTTCCAGCAGCTTTTCGTCCTCGCCGATGGGCGCGAGCATGCCGTCCGCCGCGAGCGCGGCAACGGCAACACCGGCTTCGACCACCAGGGCGGCGAGCGCCACCACCGCAAGCGCCCCGGCTACGAGCGCCGCGGCCGACGCGAACGACGGCGCCTCGGAGACAACCGCGGCCAGCGCGCCGCCAACGACTGCGGCGTCCAACGTGAAACTGCCGCCGCTGCCGGCACCGGAACCGCCGATGACACAGTATTGGGCCGCGTACGGCGCGTGCATGCAAGCTCGGGGTTACGTCGTTGCGCAGTGACCTCCGCAATAGCCCGACATGCAAGCCTCGTTGCGGTGCCTTGTTCTCTAGTTGCGGCGCCGGCCTTCGACGCCCGTTTGCGACACGGCAATGCTTAGCGACATGACTTCCGATCAACGCGATTCTCGCCAATGCGGACACTGCGGTGCACCGCTAGCCGGGCGTTTCACACGATGCCCTTCGTGCCACACGCGCGCGGCCGACTCGCTCGACTCGCTCGACTCGCGCTTTGCGCCGCCACGCTCCCTGAACGTTCCGCTGCACGATAGCTCGCCGATCGTGACCACCCCGCTGCCGGCGCGCGGCATCTGGCGTCCCGCGTCGCGCGCGCTGGTCAATCCGTACGACATCGCGGAAGAGCCCGTGGTCGCGTTGTCCGCGTATCAGAGACTGCGCGAGCCCGTTGCGATCAGCGCCTCGGCGCTGGTGGTGGCGTCCGCGGTGTACCTGGGTTTCATCCACGGCGACGATTCGAGCGTCGGAACGCCAATCGTCGTGTCCGGCAAGGTGACGATGCAAGCCGCCAAAGCGCCGATTGCCGCTGCCCGGCCGTCCGTCGTCATCGCCCAGCAGCCCGCTGCCGCGCGCGCGGTGCCCGTGCGGCCGCCGCCGGTTTCGCCGCAGGTCGCGTCACCACCGCCGCCACCGTCGCCGCCCGCGCGCCGCGTCATCGCCGCCGCGCCCGCGATAGCCGCCATGCCGCCGCCTCAGCGCACGCCCAGCACGAAAACGAACGATCAACCGGACAAACCCCGCACGGATGTGTCGAGACATCTCAAGGCCGCGCGCGCGAGTCTGGAACAGAACAATCTATCGGCGACGAAAGCGCGCCTCGCGGCGGCCGTCGCCGCACAGCCGGCCAACCGCGACGCCCTGAACCTGCGCACGGCCGTGAACACACGCGAGCAGCAGCGCGACGCGCTCCTGAATCTCGCGCGCGCCTGCGGCTATGTCTCGCGATGGGCATGCATGTGGCGCAACGCCAGCAACGCGCTGCAAGTCGACTCCAGCAGCAAGGAAGCGCAGCGGCTCGCCACGCTCGCGATGCACGAGTCCGCGTTCGAGAACACGCCGCCCGCCGAGCCCGCCGTGGAGCCCACGCTGGAGATTCGCTCCCCGAGCAACCATCATTGACGACACGCGGCATCGAGCGAGGTATTGCACGGCTTGGCCCATCACTCATCGCGCCGCCGAAAGACCATGCGGCCGCACTCACGCGTGATGCGCGCTAACGGGCCGAGACGGCGGCGAGACACACCTGTTGCGCGATCGCCCGGTAGCGCGCGGCGGTATCCCTGAGCGTCAGGCCGACGAGCGAACGCTGCGCTCGCGCTTGCCCCAATGCAACGATGACCGCATTGGCATAGCACTGCACGTCGTCGGTATCGACCAGTTGCACGCCCGGAAAGCCGTTCGCGAAGGCAAACGACGGAATCCGGCTCGCGACGATCGGCACGCCGGAAGCGAGCGCCTCGAGAAACGCCACGCTATGCGCCTCGGAGCGCGACGGCATGACGAACACGTTCGACTCCGACAACACGGTGGCGATGTCGGTGCGCGGGCCGGCCACCACGACACGTTCCGCCACGCCCAGTTGTTTCGCCAGTTCGATCACCGCGCGCTGATAGTCGGGGTCCTCGACGACGCCGTACAACACGAGGCGCGCGTCGTCCACCCGTTTGAGCACTTCGCTGAAGGCCCGCACGGTGAGAAGCTGATTCTTCACCGACGCATAGCGGCCGATCTGCACGATCTGCGGCGCGCGTCCGCCACTTTCCACGCCGTCGGTAAAGGCAAAGCGCGCGAGGTCCACGCCGTTCGGCACCACCGTCATCGCGGGATGCGGCCCGATCGCCTGCACGTAGTCGGTCAGGCCTTGCTGCGAGACGCCGATCACCACCCGCGCGCGTCCCGACAGCACATGCTCGATGCGCCGGAACAACGGGCGCTCGAAGTCGTTGGTCGCCGAGTGCATGACGTAGACGACCGGCACGCGCAACGGCAACGCGCGGGCGTAAAACGACGGAATGGTGGCATGCGCGAAGATCACATCAGGACGAAAGCGCCGCACCGCGACCAGCAGATTCCACAGCTTGCGAGCCGCGCGATGGCGCCGCGCCGGGAACCAGCACTGCACGCCGTGCCCCTCCAGTTCGTTCTGCAAGGGCACGAAGTCGGCGTGCACGGGCATGAGCGAGGCCACGCATACCGCCATGCCGTCCGCGCATTGGTCGATGGCGAGATCCTTCGCGAGCACTTCGGCGCCCGACAGGCGCGGCGCCAGAACCAGATGAAAGACACGCATCACGAAGTCCTTGCAGTCAGCGTCCTGAACAGCATCCAGGCCGCGGCACAGCCGAGCCCCAAGGTCATCGACCAGGCAATGCCCGTGACGCCCCACCAATGAACCGCGGGCGGCGCGCTCGCCAGCAACACGACCACCTGGATCGCCGAGGCATGCACGGTCGCCTTCGCGTCGCCCACCGCGCGCAGATAAGCGACCAGTACGGCGATCAGCGCGCCGATCGCCATGTTGATCACCAGGATCCTGAAGAGCGGCACCGCGGGCAGCCACGCCGCGCCGAGCAGCAGCGAGAAGAGCGGCTCGGCGACCAGCCGCAGCGCCTCGACGAACACCGCGAGGCCGACCGCGACCGCCAGCAGATAGACCTTGATGAGCCGCGCGGCACCCTGCGGATTCCTGCGATGATGCGCCGCGAAGGTGGGAAACAGGTATTGCGACATGGCGATCGCGGCGTCGGCGAGCAGCATCTGCGCGAGCCGCGACGACATCTGATAGCTGCCCAGTTGCGCCGGGCCGAGCAGCTTGCCGACCACCACCTTGTCGAACTGGTTGAGCAGCAGATTAATCACGCTGCTCGCCCAGATCCAGCGGCTGAAACCGACATACTGGCCGATGCCCGACCACACCACGCGTAGCGGCGGACGCGGCGTCATCGTCAGCCAGGTCAGCGCGCTTTTCAGGGTTTCGCCGGCCACCAGGCCGAGCAGCACCGAAACCGCGCCCACGCCGCCATAGGCGAGCGCGAGGCCGACCGAGCAATCGACGAAGGCGGCCGCCACTTCCACACCCGCGATATGCTGGAAGCGCCGCTCGCGCTGCACGACGTAGTAAGTGGGCGACGCGAGACCGCGCAACAACGGCAGCAGCGCCGCGAGTTGCAGCAGCACGAGTGAACCGTCGAGATGGAACTGGCTGTTCAGCAACGGCGCGAGCGCGACCAGCAGCAACGAAATGAGCACGCCGCGCGCGGTCAGCGTCGTCCATACCGCGCTGAGTTGCGAGCGCGTCGGCGCGTGTTCGCCCTGAATGACCGCTTGCGCGAGGCCGGTATCCGACAGCGCCTCGGCAATCGCCACCGCGAGCAGGGCCACGCTCACGCTGCCGATCGCTTCCGGTCCGAGCATCCGGCCGATCGCGAGGAATTTGACGGCCACCAGGCCGCGCACGGCGAACTGCTGCAGCAGCACCCACGTCGCCGCACTCGCGCCGAAGCTGCCCGCTACCGAGAACGCCGGAAGCCTGTTCGCCCGCAAGCTGTCTCTCCGTCGAATCGACACGCCGTTGGATCGGTCCGCGCGCAGCGATTCCACGCATCGCTGCGCACGCCGCCGGCGCATGGTTAGTTAGGTCGCGCCAGTAAGCTGGCGAATTTTTCATTGCACTGCATGCACGACCTTACCGCGAGACAATCGGCGACAACCGCCATCAGCTAGCGCGGTTCAGCCGAAGCCGTCGCGCTCCGGTACGTTGACGCACAAAGCGGGTCAAATTGACTGGGTCCGCGCGTGCCGGCGATGCTAACGTTGTTGCGCCAGCGCCGCGAGACAGCCGGCGTCCGGGCATTTTTTCCACCACGCACACGGCCTACCGAACGATGGAACAAGACTACGTCCTGATTGTCGAGCCCAATCTCACCGGCCATCGGTGGCGCTATGTCGAGTGGACCATGCAGGCTTGCGAGGAGGCCGGCTATCCGTGCCTTCTCGTGACCGTATGCGCCAACGAGGATCACCGGCTCGCGAGGCAGATCAGGGCCGCCAACCGTCCCGATCAGCAGATCGCCTTCGTCGATCCCGAAGCCCCGCGCCGCGGGCGTCCGTTCGAACGTAACCAGTACTGGCGCTTTCACCGCTATTTCAAGCGCGTGCATACGATCATCAGCCGCATGCAGAAGATCCGGCTCGTGGTCGTGCCGTATGTCGACTACTTTTTCCATGCGTTGCCGTTTCTCGGCTCGCCGTTCGGCCAGACGCCCTGGATCGGCATCACGATGCGCGCGACGTTCCATCATCACGAGGTCGGCATTAAGGCGCCCGATCGCCCGCTCGTCAATGCGCTCAAGGCGCGGCTCTTCAAGCGCGCGGTACGCTGCACCGGACTGCGCACGCTGCTGACCATCGACCCCACCTTGCCGGAATGGGCGGCGCGTCATTCGCTGGCCGGCGCGACGGTCGCCTACGTCGCCGACCCGTTTCCCGACGAGCGCGCAGAGAACCCGGTGCTCGCTCGCGAGCGGCTCGGACTGGACCCCGCGCAACGCTATCTGCTGGTATACGGCGCGATCACCGAACGCAAGGGCATTTACGAACTGGTGCACGCGCTGACGCGTCTCGAACATGCGCCCACGCTGATCGTCGCCGGCGAGCAGGACGCGGGCACGCGCCACTTCATGCGCAATCACGTGCGCAGCCTCACGCCGCCGCCGCTGGTGCTCGACGCCTTCATCTCGAACGACGTCGAGCGCGATCTGTTCTCGGCGTGCGACGCGGTGTGGCTCGGCTACAAGGGGCACTACGGCATGAGCGGCGTGCTGGTGCAGGCCTACCGCTTCGGCAAGCCGGTCATCGCCACGGAGGACGGCTTGATCGGCTGGTTCAGCCGGCGCTGCGAACTGGGACCGATCCTGAGCGATCTCAGCTCCGCGTCGATCGGCCGCGCGATCACCGAGACGCTGACCTCGTGGCCGCATGCGCGCGAGGCCGTTGCGTCCGCGCGGGAGGATCTGCTGTCACGGCATACGCTGGGGCAATTCAAGCAGACCCTGCTGCAACAGATGGCGTGATCGCACAGCGGGCGGGGCGGCAAAGGCGTTGCCCCGCACACGGTCAGGCGAAGCGTCCAAGCCGCGCGGCGGTCGGCGCGCTAGCGCAGCCGGCCGCGCCACCACCCACCACCGTCGACTCAAGACAATTGCCCACCGGCCACGGGCACTTCCTCGCGCACCGAACTGTTGCGTTTTTCCGGGAACAGCGCGTTGCGCATCATCAGGAACGGATACTCGATCGCGCGCGTGGTCACATAGCCGATCGCGATCGCCAGCGCGAACTGGAACGTGAGCGCCACGATCCAGATCAGGCTCGGTGCGAGGCCGAGTGCGCTCACCTTGCGAATCAGCATGTCGCCGGGCGCCAGCGCCAGCGAATGCCACAGGTAAATGCCGTAGGAATAGAGGCCGATCCAGGCGACCCCGCGATAGAGCCACGACGAACGCAGCGACCCGGAATACTCCAGCACGAATACGATCAACGCGGCGAACCCGATCGCCTGGATCGTGTAGCCGATGCTTTCGTCGAGCGCCAGGTTCTTCGTCGCGAACGCGAGCCATGCGCACAGCAGCACGATGCTTGCGATCAGCAGCCATTTGCGTTTCGCGAGTTGATGGTAGACGCCCGGCTTCATCCAGTAGATCGCGGAGAGAATCACGCCCACCAGCAGACTGTCGATCCGATATTGCGTGTACGCGAAGGCGCCTTCGAGATTGCCGTCCGCGACCGCGAAGCAGCGCGCGGTGAGCACCACCGCGCAAATGCCGGTGAGCACGCCGACGATCGTCCATGCGCCGAGCCGCCAGCGCGCGAACAGCAACAGCAACGCGGGCAGCACGAGATAAAAGTGTTCCTCCACCGCGAGACTCCAGGTCTGCGTGATCGACGTCCCCAGGTAGTTCTGCAAGTGCGCGAGGTTCTGGAACAGGAACGTGTTCCACGGATGCCGCGCGACCAGCAGATGAAACGCGAGCAGCACGTAATACGCGGGCCAGATGCGGAAAATCCGCCGGATGATGAAGCGCCGCGCGTCGACATGACCGGTTTCCGCATACTGTCGAAGCAGCAGGCCGCCCACCAGAAAACCGCTGAGCGTGAAGAACAGGTTCACGCCTTCGCGCCCGAAGTTCTTCAACGGATATTCGATGATCTGAATCAGCACATTGCCGGTCTGCACCGCATGAAAGTGATAGCCCATCACCGCGATGATCGCGATGCCGCGAACGAAGTCGAGTTCGATCGATCGCCCTGCTTTGGAAGGCCCCGCCCCGCCGAATAATTTCATCTTGTTCTCTCCTCTCGCCTGTCGCGGGCGCATGTCCCTTTCTGCATCTTCGGTGGCGCTAGCCGTGCGTGCGCGCCAACATCAAGGCATTGGCCGACAAGATCGGAAAGCGTGCGCGGGTCTTGCAGAGCGCGCCCTTGCCACTGTCGCCAGAACCCAGGCAATGGGCGACGAAACCGGCCACGCCAATTGGCAGGCGGGGATATTCCCGCACAATGAACCGATGTGAGACCGTTAGCAGCAGACCGACGGCGAATCGACGGCGACGGGGAGGAATCAAGCAATGCGCCATCAGTACGCAACGCCCTGGATATGGTTTTTCGTCTTACCGCTTGCGCTGGACTACAAGGCCACCGATGCGAACACGGGCCACTTCGCCCAGTTCGTCTTCGTTCTGCCCGCGATCGCCGCGGGCCTCGCCCTCGCATTGATCGCGCCGCGCTTTCACGAGCGCTCGCGGCTGCGCTCGGCCGTCACCGCGAGCGTGCTGCTCTGCGTGCTCGGCAGCGTCGTCGCTCAACTGGTTCAGGACAACGACACCGGCAATTACCTGCGCGTGCTGCTGCCGTTCGGGCTCTTCATGCTCGGCTATCTCGTCGCGTGCCGGCCGTGGAGCGAGTTCAGAATCGCGCAGTTCGAGAAAGCCGTGTTCGTCGCGAACGTGGTCAGCCTCGCCTTCACCTTCGGCTATGGCATGGCGACCGGCGGCGGCCTCGAGGACGTGCGCTATCGCATCATCTCCGTCACGCTGCTCGGCTTGCAAGGCGTGCTGCTGCATGAATTCGTCGTCGCGCGGCGCTTCAGCTTCGTCACGGTCGCGGTGTTCGCCACGAGCATCGTCATCGAATTGCTGAGCGTGACCCGCAGTCTGCTGGTCGGCACCGCGCTGCTGTTCGTGATCGCAATGGCGCTGAGCGCGCCGTCGATTCGGCAGATCTGGCGCGCGGTCGGCCGCGGCATGGTGGCGGGCGTGCTGCTGGCCGGCGTGGCCGGCATCGCGGTACTGAGCATGCCGACCGTGGCGGAACATTGGGCTCAGCGCATTTTCGCCTCCAAGGAAACCGTCTCCGGCAAGGACCCGACCACCATCACCCGTCTCGCCGAAATGCGCGACCAGTTCGACCAGGTGACGGCGTCGCCGGAAACGCTGCTGTTCGGCGAAGGCTACGGCCACTACTACCGCTACTCGCCCGCCTACCTGCCGGACCTCGCGGGCCAGATGAGCGAGAAAGACTTTTACGCGATCAACGAATGGGCCGCGGGCCATAACTTCTGGGTCTATCAATTCTTCGCGGGCGGGCTGCTGTTCGGCATCGGCATGCCGCTGGCGTCGCTTGCCGCGCTCGTGATCTGCTTCCTGTCATATCGCTACTGGCGCTCGGTCGTGCCGGACGCGCCGATGCTGCCGGTGCTCGGACGCGCCATCATGCTGTTCGCCGCGTTGCCCGCGACGTCGATCGGCGGCAATCCGCTCGGGCCGCGTTTTTCCGGGCTGATCTTCGGCATCGGCCTGGGCTTGATGATCGCCACGCACGCGCGCCTGCAACGCGCGCTGCCGGCGCGCGCGAAACGCGTGCGCAAGCCGCCGCTGATGCGCCTCGCCACGCCGCCTGACCTGCCCGGACGAATCCAACCCGGCATGGGCCGCGCCGATCTCGCGACCACGCTCGGCGTATCGCGTTCGGCAACGCACGGCGCGAGCGAATTCGGCGCGCTGGTGTCGCGCACGTCGCCCACGCAACGCTCCAACCGACCGACTATCGCCCGATGAAAATTCTCCACCTGCTTGCAAGCGTCGATCCACGCGCCGGCGGTCCGGTTGAAGGCGTTCGCCGCAGCGGCATGGCGATGCGGGACGCCGGACACGAGATCGAAGTCGCCACCTGCGATGCGCCCGGCGACGCCTACCTCGCGGCGTTTCCGTTTCCGGTGCACGTGTTCGGCCCGACCCGCAGCCGCTACAGCTATTGCAAGCGGCTCGCGCCGTGGCTCGCCGCGAACGCTGGCCGCTTCGACGCGGTCATCGTGCACGGCCTGTGGCAGTACCACGGCCTCGCCGCCTGGAAGGCGTTGCGCAAAAGCGAGGTGCCGTATTACGTGTACGCGCACGGCATGCTCGATCCGTGGTTCAAGGAAGCGTATCCGCTCAAGCATCTGAAGAAGTGGCTGTACTGGCCGTGGGCCGAGTACCGCGTGCTGCGCGACGCGCGCGCCGTCATCTTCACGACGGAAGAAGAGCGCACGCGGGCGCGCCAATCGTTCTGGCTGTATCGCGCGCGTGAACGGATCGTGCCGTTCGGCACCACCGTGCCCTCGCTAGACCCGCAGCCGCTGCGCGAAGCGTTCCTCACCGCCGTGCCCGGCCTGCGCGGCAAGCGCATCGTCCTGTTTCTCGGCCGCGTGCATGCGAAGAAAGGCTGCGATCTGCTGATCGACGCGTTCGCGCGCATCGCCAGCCGCGATCAGGCCTTGCACCTCGTGATCGCCGGCCCGGACGAAACCGGCTGGGTCGCGACGCTGCGCGCCCAGGCCGAGGCGGCGGGCATCGCGCAGCGCGTGAGTCTTCCCGGCATGCTGCAAGGCGACCTGAAGTGGGGCGCTTTTCACGCAAGCGACGTGTTCGCGCTGCCGTCGCATCAGGAGAACTTCGGCGTGGCGGTGGCGGAGGCGCTCGGCTGTGGACTGCCGGCGCTGATCTCCGACAAGGTCAACGTATGGCGCGAAATCGAGGCGGACGGCGCCGGCATGGTCGCCGCCGACACGGTAGCGGGAACGGAAAAGAATCTGCTGCGCTGGCTCGAACTCGACGACGCGGCGCGCGAGGCCATGCGCGCCCAGGCGGTCCGCACGTTCAATGCGCGCTTCAGGATCGAAACGATGGTCAGCGCGTTGACCGCCCTGCTCGAAACCCGCGGCGGCCCCGAGGACGTGCGCGACAACCCGCTCGCCGCGCTGCACGAAGCCACGCAGCCGAGCCGCTGATCCGCTGATCCGCTGATCCGCTGATCCGCTGATCCGCTAATTCACGCGAGCTTGCCTCGCCTCATCGAATCTCGCAGCAGTCCCCCGGAAACGTTGATGGCGCGTCAATGACGCGCCATCAACGGCTTCCTTCGCGCCTCACTGCTCCTTCATCAACGGCGTCAACGTGGCGGCCGCGATCGGCAGCGTGTCGACTTCCGGTGCTGCGTGAACCGACGTCAAGCTGCTGTTCGCGGCTTCGGCCCGCGTCGTGCTGATGACGTCCGGCACATCGAGCTGCCGCACCAGATGCCCCGCGAGACGCAGCGCCAGCGCGGCAATTGTGATGGTCGGGAAATTCGCGCCCACGGTCGGAAACACCGAACTGCCGCCCACATACAGATTGCTGATGCCGTGCACCTTGCAATCGCGATCGACCACGCCCTCGCGCGGCGAATCGTGCATGCGCGTCGTGCCCATGTGATGCCAGGTGCCCTCCAGCTTCGCGGGCCACGGCCGGCCTTCGAGCGGCGCATCGAGCTCGACGTCCGCGATGCCGGCCATCTGCAACTCCTGCGCGAGCAGCGCGAAGGTTCTGTCGAAGGTGCGCTGCACCTGTTCGCCGAGACGCCACGCCACTCTCACGCGCGGCATGCCGAAGCGGTCGCGTTGATCGGCCGACAACGTGACCCGGCTATCGGGATCGGGCACCGCCTCGACGATCGCCTGCAGCGTCACGCCGGTGATCAGCGCCGGCCACTGCAAAAGACGCGTCAGGCCGTAACCGACCGTTTGCATCGGGTGCATCGCCATGGTCGCGATGTCCGCCTTCAGGCTGCGGCCCGGCTGATCTTTCTGCAGCAGCGCTTCCTTGCAGCGGATCAGCGCCTCGGAGCCCGCGCTGCCTTCGCCGTACCAGCGCGAATAGAGCCACACGCGCGAATTCAGCAGCTTCTCGCGCTCCATCAGTTCCTGCTTCGGCGCGAACTGCGAGGAGATCTTCGTGCCGTGCGCCGAGACCGCCGCGTTCTGATAGTGATACTTGATGTCGTAGAGCTTGTTGCGCGCGATGCCCGGACGAAAGCGCACCTTGCCCGACATCATTCGCGGATGATCCATGAAATAGCGGCCCACCAGATCGTTGGCGTTGCCGAGGCCCGCGGCCTGCACGTTGTTCGAGGCGAGCAGCAGGCGCGCATTCTCGATGCCGCCCGTCGCCAGCACGAAAATTCTCGCCGACACCGTCATCCTGCGGCCGCTGACGGTGCCCACGCGCACCCGCGAAATCGTCGTGCCCTGAGCGTCGGCGTCGATATTCAGCACGTTCGCGTAGAGAAACACGCGCACCCGCTTCGAGCGCGACAATTCCTCGCGATACGCCTTGCCGAAGCGCACGGGCGGACTGAATTGCGCGACGGTATCGCGCATGTCGCCGGTGGCGAGCGGCATGCGCCGCACGTCATCGCGCCCGATCTCGCGCTCCCAGTACGCCGGGTCGAAATTTTGCGGACCGAGTTTCAGCAGTTCATGCGTGCGCGCGTAATACGGCGCCAGTTCGTCGAGGCGAAACGGCCAGCCGCTATGCGCGATCCAGTCGCGCTTTTCGAAGTCCCACGGGTCGAGCGGACGGCACCATCCGCCCCAGCAGTTGCTGCTGCCGCCGAAGTAGCGGCTGCGCGAACCGTCGGCGAACGCATAGGGAAGCCCGACGCTCTCCCCGCGATACAGGTCGCGGGTTTCGTCGTCGGGTCCGAATCCGCCGCTCTCGAGCATGCAGGTATCCACACCGGCCTTCGACATTTCACGCGCAAGCGTGATGCCGGCCACCCCCGCGCCGATGATGCAGACCGTCGTTTCAATGACTGTGTTTGGTTCGACTGTGCGAGTATCGATGAACATCCACGGCTCCCGATCTTTATGCATGCGTTTCTGGAGTGCGTGACTGGCTCTCGCCGGCCGGCGACTGCAAGTCAATCACGTGTATGTCGTGACCGGGCACGGCTTGTCCGCGATCACGTCCTGGGTCTCCTCAGCGTATCGACGCTGCGGTTTTAAGTCTGTGGTTCAGCTCACGGAATCGAAACGCTTGCGGATGAAGCGGCAAGGATTGCCTCCATAGACGCCTTCCGGTTCCAGCGAACGGTGCACGACCGACAACGGCGTGACCACGGCTGAACGGCCGATCGTCACACCCATTTGCACCACGCATTTCGACGTGATCCAGACGCCGTCCTCGATCACGATCGGCGCGACGCGCAGATCCATCGTCGTGCTCATGTCGTGAGAGCCGGCGCTGAGGAACGTGCCCTGCGAAATGCAGACATTCGATCCGATGCGAATCGGCGCCTGGTTGTAGATCCACACGTCGACGCCGAACCAGCATTGATCGCCCACTTGCAGATTCCACGGCGCCTTCACGCGCAACGGATGCACGAACCGGCAGCCCGTTCCGATCCTCGCGCCGAACAGGCGCAGCAACGCAACGCGCACGAACGAGAAAGGCAGCAGCTTGTTGTTGATCACGCAGGCTTCGACGACAAACCAGACCAGCTCGATCAGAACGCCGCGCTTCGCGCGATAGTTGCCCTTGCCCGCGAGGCTCAGATCGATCACGCGGCCCGGCTCGCGCGCGGCTTCTGCTTGCGGCCTGCGGCCGATGCGCGGATCGTCGGCGACCTTACCCATGAGTTGTCTCCCCGTCGGCAGCGGTGGCGCGCATGTGCATGCTTGCCGCCGGATTGCCTGCATTATGTTGCGGCTCGTTCCCCGGCTCGGCACGCTGGCCGTGCGGGCAAGCGTTTTGGCGGTTGCCCGCCTGCCGCCTGGCGCACGATAGCTGTATCGCGACTGCCTGCTGCTGGGGAATACGATGGACCTTATGCTTCGACGCACTGTTATCTCGATGCTTCTCGCCATTGCAACGTCGGCCATGCCGGTCTTCGCGCAGAACGCCGCGCCCGCCGCCGGACCCGCTCCCGCGGCGGCCGCCGCCGGCTACGGCGGCGCCGCGCAAGCCCCGGCGAACCGGCGCGCGAAGCACCAGGACCGCGAGCAGAAGCTGCTCGGCGCGCCGCGCCAATACAGCCTCGACGACGCGCCGCTCGGCAAGGCCGGCGATGCGCAACAAACCTTGCTCGACGAACGACGCATGACCGTGCTGGGAGGCGGCAAGCCGGCGCCCGGCAAGGGCAAGCCTCGAGCCGGCCAGGTGCCCGTCGCCGCCAGGCCGGGACGTGCGAACGCCGCCGAAGCGCTGCTGCCCGAAGGCGCGGCGAGAAACGCTTACGCCGATCCGTATGCGACGGGCAAGCGTCCCGTCTATCGTTCGCCGTGGTGATATGCCTTTCATGACAGGGCCGCGTGCCGGATCATTCCGGCGCGGCGTCCTCCGCTGTGGCGGGCTTGCCGTGACGCAGCACCGCCGCGCTCGACGGACCCGCTGCGAACGACGGCGCGGCGCGTTTCACACGCCTGCCGCGTGACTTGCGCGAGAGCATCGCGAGCCGCTCCTCGAAGGTGCGTAGGGTCGACTCCGGCGACAGCGCGCGCTCCGCATAACTGCGTGCCGCCTTGCCGAGCGCGGCGCGGCGTGCGGGGTCGCTCGCCAGCGCCATGATCGCGGTGGCCAGCGCCTTCACGTTATCGGGCGGCACGACCACGCCGCGCGGCGCGACCGCTTCATAAAGCGCGGTGCCGCGGCGCGCCATCGCCACCGTCGCGCGGCCGCTCGCCAGCATGCCGGTGAGCTTGGACGGCATCATCAGATCGGCGGCGTCCGCGCGTTGCGGCAGCACGTGAATGTCGGCGAGGTTGAGCAGTTCGTTCAGACGCTCCGCCGGTTGCAGCGGCATGAAGATGCAGTTGGTCAAGCCCGCGCAACGCTCGAACAGACTTTCTTTCGCGGCCCCGCTGCCGCAGAAAACAAACGTGATATCGGTGCGCCGGGCCAGCGACGCGGCGGCGTCGGCGAGCGTTTCGATGCCCTGCTTCGCGCCCATGTTGCCGGAGTACAGCACCACCTTCTGCCCGGCCGGAATGCCCAGCAAGCTCCGGTATTCGCTCGCTCGCGCAAGCGGAAAAACGGCGGACACGTCGACCCAGTTGGGCAGGCACACCACCCGCGAGCGATCCACGCCCTTGGCCGCCGCGCGCGAACTCATCTGCCGCGTGATCGACGACACGGCATCGAAGCGCCGCAGCAACGCGCGTTCGACCCAGCGCGCCACGCGCGCGGCGCGCGAGCTTTTCAGCAGACCCAGTTCGAAGGCCGCGTCGACCTCGTAGTCCTGGATATGCAGCCACGCGCTCGCACCCGTCATGCGCGCAAGCGCCAGCGCGCCCGGCGCGCACATCAAGGTCGGCGCGATCAGCATCACCGCGTCGGGGCGCCACAGCGCCTGCCAGGCGAGCAGCGGCAGCGAACTCGCCGCGAAGGTGGCGAGGTGCAGCATCCGCTTGACGCCGCTCGGGCGCGACGGCACCCACAGCGGCGCGCGCCACAGTTCCACGCCGTCGCGCGTTTCGCGCCGATAGCGCCACCCTGCATAGCCCTCCGCGACGCGCCACTCCGGGTAGTAAGGCGGCGCGCACACCACGCGGACCTCGTGGCCGCGGCTCGTCAGAAGTGCGGCCATTTCCGCCGTGTACTTGCCCGTTCCCGTCAGCTCAGGCGCGTAGTTGAGACCGTAGATGAGGATCTTCATTGTGACTGCCAGAACGTGTTAGGGCTCCGCGGGCGCAATGCTCGCGTCTTGCGGTCATGCGTGCCATCCGTCGCGCAACGTCAATCGCGCAACATCAAGGCGCAGCCGCGGGCGATATTGGCGGCGGCGGAAGGCGGATCGAAACGGCGAATCACATCCATGCAACGATGGGCGGTGCCCGCGGCGTCGGCGAACGCTTCCATCGATTTCAACAGCGTGCGTTGCAAGCCGGCGACGTCGCCCGCCATGAACGCGTAGCCGCTCACGCCGTCGATCACCAGTTCCGGCACGCAGCCGCAACTCTCGCTGACCACCGCCGGGCAGCCGTGCGCGAGCGCCTCGTTGACGACGAGGCCCCACGGCTCGCTGTGGCTCGGCAGCACCATGCAGGTGGCGCGGTAATACTCCTGCGTGAGCGGCTCGTCCTGCAAACTGCCGGCGAAGATCACCGCTTCACCGAGCCCGAGTTCGCCCACCTTCGCGTGCAGCGCGTCGGCCATCGGCCCGGTGCCGACAATGCGCAGTTGCGCCGCCGGAACGCGCCGCCGCAAACCGGCGAACGCCTCGATCAGCGTGCCGATGCCCTTCTCTTCCGAAAGACGGCCGACGTACAGGAACACGGGCGGATTGCCGGCACGCGCGGCGACCCGTTCGACCAGCGCGCGCTCCGGCGAAAACGAACCCGGCAGCGCGGCGGCCTGGCAGGGCACGAAAATCTTGTCGCGTTTCGCGCCGAGCGACAGCAGATACTCGCGGCTGCGCTCGCCGAAACCGAAATAGCCGTCGCAGAGCGAAAAGAACACGCGCTTGGGGATCGACGTGAGCAGCTTCTTGGGCCGGTCGCGCGCGGTCGAATCGCAAAACACCGCGCGCCGCTTGCCGGTGACGATGCACGCCGCCAGCATCGCCCAGTACTCGGGGCGGTGATAGCCGGGCAGCACGATCAAATCGGACTTGGCCCGCAATACTTCCCACGTGAGCCGCGCGATCATCTTCAGCGTCGGCACGTCTTCGTAGCAGCCGTCGAACAGCTTTTGCATCGGATAGCGGTGGTACGAATAGTCGACATCGGAAAAACCCACGCGGTCGTGCTCCGTGTCCGCGATCTGCACCATCGAATAGCGGATCGCCCCGGATGCCGAAATGTTATGCAGGGCGGAAAACACGACACCCTTGTGGCGCGACCACACGACGTTGTGAAAGATCGTGACTGACGCTGTCATTTTTATGCCGCTCCTCGAAAGATCGTCTCTCCGCGCGGTGCGCGCGCCGCGCCCCCACAACGTCGCGAGGCGCGTCCTCAGCCGGAAATTGAGCTCGCTTCGCACGGCGCGCACCTAGGCTTGCAGCGTCGCGGGCAGCGAGCCGGCATGCGCTGCGACGAATTGCCGATACGTGGATGCGAGGCCTTCCGCGAGGCCGATTCGCGCGCGCCAACCCATTTGCGCAAGCCGCGAGACGTCGAGCAGCTTGCGCGGCGTGCCGTCGGGTTTCGAGGCGTCGAACGCGAGTTCGCCCTCGAAGCCGACCACCTTGCAGATGCCTTCGGCCAGCTCGCGAATCGACAGGTCCTCGCCGACGCCGACGTTGAAGAGCCCCTCGGTCACGTTGTGTTCGAGCACGAACAGCGTGGCCGCGGCGAGATCGTCGACGTGGAGGAATTCGCGGCGCGGCGTGCCCGAGCCCCACACCGTCAAACTGGCCGCGCCGTTCAGCCTGGCTTCGTGCGCCTTGCGCAGCAGCGCGGGCAGCACGTGGCTGCTGTTCAGGTCGTAGTTGTCGTTGGGGCCGTACAGGTTGGTCGGCATCAACGCGACGTATTGCGTGTTGTATTCGCGGTTGTACGCCTCGCACAGCTTGAGGCCGGCGATCTTCGCGATCGCATAGGCGTCGTTGGTGGGCTCGAGCGGCGAGGTCAGCAGATACTCCTCGCGAATCGGCTGCGGGCATTGCTTCGGATAGATGCACGACGAGCCGAAGAACACCAGCCGCTCCACGCGGGCGCGATACGCGGCGTGGATCACGTTGGTTTCGATCACGAGGTTTTCGTAGATGAATTCGCCGGGCCGCGACGCATTGGCGAGAATGCCGCCCACGCGCGCCGCCGCGAGCAGCACCACGTCGATCCGCTCCGCCTCGAAGAAGCGGTTCACGGCGGCCTGATCCATCAGATCGAGTTCCGCCCGCGAACGCGTGACGACGTTGGGATAACCCTCGGCGGCGAGCCGCCTGACGAGCGCGGAGCCGACCATGCCGCGGTGCCCCGCGACGAAGATGCGTGCCTGTTTGTTCATCGCGCTCACTCGTGATGTTCCAGCGCCGTGAATCCGGCCAGCGTGACGAGCGCGTCACGTCGTGCAATCTGATAATCGGCGCGCACCATTTCCTTGACGAGCGTGCCGAACGGCGTGATGGGCCGCCAGCCGAGCCTCGCGTGCGCCTTCGACGGGTCGCCCAGCAGCGTCTCCACTTCGGCGGGCCGGAAATAGCGCGGATCGACACGCACGATCACGTCGCCCGGCGACATCTTGACCTCGCGCCCTTCCACCTTTTCGACGATGCCCACCTCATCCACGCCGGTGCCTTCGAACCGCACGGTGACGCCCAGTTCGGCGGCCGCATGCTGCACGAACTGACGCACGCTGTACTGCACGCCGGTCGCGATCACGTAATCCTCGGGCTGCTCCTGTTGCAGCATGCGCCACTGCATCTCCACGTAGTCGCGCGCATGACCCCAGTCGCGCAGCGCCGACAGATTGCCGAGATATAGCGTCTTCTGCATGCCCACCGCGATGCGCGCCACCGCGCGGGTGATCTTGCGCGTCACGAAAGTCTCGCCGCGCACGGGCGATTCGTGATTGAACAGAATGCCGTTGCACGCATAGAGGCCATAGGCTTCGCGGTAATTGACCGTGGTCCAGTACGCGAACAGCTTGGCGACCGCATAGGGGCTGCGCGGATAAAACGGCGTGGTCTCCGATTGCGGCACCTGCTGCACGAGGCCGTACAGCTCCGAGGTGGACGCCTGGTAAAAACGCGTCTTCTGCTGAAGCCCGAGAATGCGGATCGCCTCGAGAATCCGCAAGGCGCCGAGACCGTCGGCGTTGGCCGTGTATTCCGGCTCCTCGAACGACACCGCGACGTGGCTCTGCGCCGCGAGGTTGTAGATCTCGTCGGGCTCGACGCGCTGGATCACGCGCAGCAGGCTGGTCGAGTCGGTCAGATCCGCGTGGTGCAGAAAAAGTCTCTGCTCCGGGTCGTGGGAATCGCGATACAGGTGATCGATCCGGTCGGTATTGAACAGCGATGACCTGCGTTTGATGCCATGCACGTCGTAATCCTTGGCGAGCAGCAGCTCGGCCAGGTAGGAGCCATCCTGTCCCGTGACGCCGGTGATCAGCGCGACCTTGCGTTTCATTGAGTGTTCTCCTCGTTGAGCTTGTTGTAATGCCAATACCCATGCCCCATGCCCCATGCCCATACCGCGACACGGCCGACCCCGACCCCGACCCCCGACCGTGGGCCGCCTCACCCCGCGATGCTGTCGTACCCGTAGTAACCGCCTTGATAGCCCGAGCCGAGGAACGCGCCTTCCTGCGGCACGTCGGTGAGCAGCACGCCCCTGAGCGCCACGCCGCCGTTGCGCAGCCGCTTGGCGGTTTCGGTGATCTCGTTCAGCGGATGGCGGCCGTGGCGCACCACCAGCAGCGTCGTGCCGGCGTACTTGCCGATCAGCGTCGAGTCGGTCACCGCCAGCACCGGCGGCGTATCGACGATCACAAGGTCGTAATGCGGCTTCAGTTCGTCGAGCAGGGTCTGGAAGCGCTTGCTCATCAGCAGTTCCGACGGATGCGAGGGCAGCGTGCCCTTGGCGAGCACGTCGAGGCCGGGCAGCACGTTGCGCTGGATCATCGCGGCCAGATCGCCGCCGCTCAGCACGTCGGACAAACCCGGCTGATGGCCGATGCCGAAATGCGAATGCACGTCGCCGCGCCGCATGTCGCCGTCGATGATCAGCACGCGCTTGTTCGCCGACGCCACCAGCGCCGCGAGATTCACCGAGAGGAACGACTTGCCGGTATCGGGCCGCGAGCCGGTGATCATCACGACGTTGTTCTCGGCATGATCGAGCGACAGTTGCAGCGAGGTGCGCAGATTGCGCACGCCTTCCACGGCGATGTCCTCCGGCGCCTGTTGCGCGAGCACGTGAAGCCCGCGACGGCGCAGCATGACGTTTTCCTGCAAGCGCAACTGCGTCTGACTGCGCGGCACCACCGCGAACACCGGCACGCCGAGCACGGCTTCCAGTTCGTCGGGACGCTCCACGCCGCCGTACATCGCGCGCCTGAAGAAGGTCAGCAGGATGCCGAGCACGAGGCCGCCGCCGAGCGCGATCAGGATCGCCAGCACGCGCTTCGGACGCACGGGCTCGTCGGGCGCTTCGGCGAAGTCCACCACGCGCACGCTGCCCACCTGGCCGGCCTTCGCCACGCGCAGTTGCTGCGCGCTGTTGAGCAGGTTGGTGTACAGCTCCGTGTCGACGTGCACGTCGCGCAACAGGCGCAACGCGGTCTGTTCGGTATCCGGCATCACGGCGACGCTGCGGTTCATGGCGGCCTGCGCGCCCTGCAAGGCCGCGATCTGCGCGTCGAGCGCGGCCACCGACGGGTGGTTCGCCGTGAAGCGCTGCGACATCTCCGCGCGTTGCTGCTGCAGATCGAGCAGCTTGGTCTTGTTGTCGACGATCTGCTGCAGCAGCAGCCGGCTTTCCTCGCCGAGGTCGACCGTGCCGTGCGTGTTGCGGAACTTGTTGTAGCGTTGCTCCGCCTCGTCGAGTTCCTTGCGCAGCCCCGGCAGTTGCTGATCGAGAAACGCGAGCATGTGCTCCGCTTCGGTCGAACGGCTCGCGACATCCTGGCGCACGAATTCGCGCGCCATGCTGTTGACGATCGCCGCCGTCAACGCGCTGTCGCCGCCTTCGAGACTCGCGCGAATCACGCCGGACTGCAGCGTGGTTTCGGCCACCACCAGCGCTTTTTGCAGGCGGTCCACCGTGCTCAGCGTCGAGGCGCGCTGCAATTCGAAACGCGCGCCGGGCGCGCCGACCAGCGAATCGACGCGCAGCGCGATCGGACCGTCGGCGGTATCGGTTTCCACGGTCTCGCCGACCCGGCCGGACAGAATCGCGATGCCGTTCCGGTCGCGCAGCACGTATGCGCCTTCGTTGCCCGCGATCAGCGTGAAGGTGGTGTCGTACATCTCCTTCGACGTGTCGAAGCGCGATACCGCGATGCGCTCGTCGCCCCACGCATAGCCCGACAGATTGATGAACGACGGCAGCCTGAAACCCCATTGCCCGTTCACCAGCCCCGCGATCCTGCCGCCGACCAGCGGCAGATAGCGCGGCGTGGCCGTAATGTCGAGATGCAGCTTCTTGACGGTTTCCTCGGTGACGAGACGCGACTTCAGCAACTCGATCTCGGCCGCCGTGGAAGGCTTGGTGTCGAACATGCCGGTGAGCGGCGGCAGCGAATCCTTGCCGTTGCCGTTGTTGTTGCCGGTCTTGTCCTCGACGTGGAACAGCACGTCGGCGCGATACGTCGGCGGCGCGAGGAACGCGTACGCGCACCCCAGCGCGAGCGCGATGAGCGTCACCGTGACGATCGTGCGCCAGCCTCGCACGATCGTGCGCAGATAGTCGGACAGGTGAAGCTCATCCTGCCCGGACACATCCGTATAGCGGTTTTCGAAGTTGATTGCCATAGTGTTCACCCAACAAAGCCCGGCGGTTCAAGGTCCAGATTCGTATCGTTATTTGGCGACGATGACCCCGGTCACCGCGGCATTGATCGCCGGCAGCAACAGGTTCAGCACGCGGTTGAAGCGAACGAGGCCGCCGTTGTCGACGTAGACCACGTCTTTCGGCTGAAGCTCGAACTGGTTCGCGAGCACCATCGACACCGGCGACCTCGCGTCGAGGTGGTAGACCTGCGGCTGGTCGCTCGTCGAATTGCGGATCACGAAGAGCTGCTTGGTCTCGGCCGTATTCGAATTGAAACTGCCGCTGTCCGACAGC
The DNA here is from genome assembly GCF_003330825.1 of Paraburkholderia terricola. NCBI lineage: Bacteria > Pseudomonadati > Pseudomonadota > Betaproteobacteria > Burkholderiales > Burkholderiaceae > Paraburkholderia > Paraburkholderia terricola. Next base: position 657,196 of record NZ_CP024941.1, on the reverse strand, counting down.
GCCTGCGACAAGGACAGCGTGCCGTTGCGCATCGGCGTGATGGTGGCCGGCTTGTTGACCTCGCCCATCACGAACACGGCGCTGTCCTCGCGCGAGGCCACCCGCACCAGGTCGCCCGGTTGCAGGTAGATGTCCGACGGATTGCGGCCGCGCTTGATCAGATCGTCGATGTTCAGCGGATACGTCACGCCCTTGCGGATCAGTTCCACGCGGCTGCGGTCCGCATTGGCGCTGAAGCCGCCGCCCAGGTTGATCGCGCTCGTGAGCGACATCGGAATGTCGTTGATCGACTGCGCGCCCGGCAGACGCACTTCACCGTCGACGTACACCTGCGCGGCCCGGAACGACGCGACCCGCACCGTCACTTCGGGCTTCTGGTACACGACGCTCAGCTTCCTGTGCAGCTCTTTCTGAATCGTGCCGACGTCCTTGCCCGCCACGTGCACCGTGCCTGCGTACGGAAACTGCACGTCGCCGTTTTCATCGATCAGAAAACCCGGCGCGGCATCCGACGTCTTCGCGTTCGCCGGCGGCTGACCGAGCGCGGCGGCGAGTTCGGGGTGATCCCATACGACGATCTGCAACACGTCGCCGGGGCCGACCTTGTACGAGGGCGGCTTGCCGAACAGCCCGGCCGTCTCCGGCGCCACCCCGGCCGCCTGGCGCGCCGCGTTCATCTTGCGCAGCAGCGCGAGGTTGATGTCGGTGATCGGAATCTGCACCTGCTGCGAGGCCTCGGTGCTGTATTCACCGCCCGTGTCCTGTAGGGCGGCAGGCGTGACCAGGTGCTGGCCCGGCGCCAGCGAACAGGCCGAAAGCAGTGTCGCCACTGCGCAAACCAGAAGACTTCCCGTGCGTATGACAAGCGAGCTCATGATGTTTCCTCCTTGCGCCACGGCGGCTGTCCTCGATGGAGGCAGCGTCAGGCGTGCTTGTTGACTGCTTAGTAAGCGTTTCGATGCACTAGTCCGGCAATGATCGTCGCGCCGATGATCCGCATATCGAGCGCGAACGACCAATGCCCCAGGTAATACAGGTCATGCTCCACGCGCCGCTCCATTTTTTCGATGCGGTCGGTTTCGCCACGAAAGCCGTTTATCTGCGCCCAGCCCGTGATGCCCGGCTTGATCCGGTAGCGATTGATATAGCCCGCGACCACCTTCTGATAGAGGTCGTCGTGCTCGAGCGCATGGGGACGCGGTCCGACGACCGACATATCGCCACGCAACACGTTGAAGAATTGCGGCAGTTCGTCGAGGCTCGTGCGGCGCAGGAAAGCGCCCACCTTCGTGACGCGCGGATCGTCGCGCGTGGCCTGTTTGAGCGTGCCTTTCTGCTCGGTATGCACACGCATCGAGCGGAACTTGTAGATCGTGAAGACGCGGCCGTCCGCGCCCTTGCGCTTCTGCCTGAAGAAAACCGGGCCGCGCGACGAGAGCTTCACGGCGATCGCGATCGCGAGCAGGATCGGCGCAAGACAGATCAACACGGCCGCGGCGAACAAGCGGTCGAAGATTTCCTTCTTCAGCATCGAACTCGCCGAGAGCGGCGACGCGACCAGGTTGATCGCCGGCACGCCGAGCAGATCGATCACGCCGCTGCCTTCGAAAAGCGCGAGACTGCGCACGTCCGGCATGAAACGGATGTTCACCAGGTCGTCGCGGAACTCGCCGACGAGCGAGCAGATCAGCGGCTCCTCGGTGAGCGAGAGCATCAGCCAGAGCTCGTGCACGTCGTTGCTTCGGATGTAGTCGGCAAGCGCGTCGACGGTGCCGAAAACGGGCACGCGCGAACTGGTCACGGGCGCGGTGTCGGGGCGCGTGTTGTAGACGGCGGCGGCGCGAAAGCCGGTGGTCGGCGCGGATTCGATGCGGCGGATGATGGCGTCGCATTGCGAGCCGCTGCCGACGATCGCGACCTGGTGCAGGTTCATGCCGTGTTGACGCGCGCGCGCCAGGACGGCATGCGTGATGAGCCGCCATGAGATCAGCAGGCCGCCGGTCACCGCCGTCCAGTACGAGAACCACAAGCGCGACACGAAGTCGATGCGATGCAGCGAATACATCAGCACGAGCGCGCACGCCTGCACCATCAGCCACGCGAGCGAGACCTGGCCCGCGAGAGCGAGCTTGGAGCGGCCGCGCCATGATTCGTAGACGCCGAACGCCGGAAAGATGGCCAGCGCGAAGGCGGCGGAAAACATCACCAGCGCCCAATAGAATCCGGATTGAGCGAGATAGTCGAAGCGGATCTGCGACGCCACCGCCGCACCCGCGAGCACCAGCGCGACATCGAAAACTCGCGCCAGCAAATCCTGGAACCTGCGCATTTTGCTTCCCTCGTTCTTGCCGTTCTTGCCGTTCTTGTCCGCGAAGCCGTGCCGGCGAGCCGCCTACGAGCAGCGGCCGTAGTTGTCGTTGAACCTCACGATGTCGTCTTCGCCGAGATAGACGCCTGACTGGATTTCAATGATTTCGAGCGGCACTTTTCCGGGGTTCTCGAGCCGGTGCCGCGTGCCGATCGGAATGTAGGTCGATTCGTTTTCGCTCAGCAGGAACTGCTCGTCGCCGCGCGTGACGAGCGCGGTGCCGCGCACGACCACCCAGTGTTCGGCCCGGTGGTGATGCAGTTGCAGCGAGAGTTGCGCGCCCGGCGTCACGACGATGCGCTTGACCTGGAAGCGCTCGCCGTGGTCGATCGAATCGTAGAAGCCCCAGGGGCGGCGCACCTTGCGATGCGCGTCGGCCTCGGGCGCGTGCTGCGCCTTGATGCGCGACACGAGCCCCTTCACGTCCTGCACGCGCGAGCGGTCGACCACCAGCACCGCGTCGGCGGTTTCGACCACCACCACATTGGTCGTGCCCACACAGGCGACGAGCCGCCCTTCCGAATAGGCATAGCTCGACACGGCGCCTTCGAAGGTCACGCGGCCGCGCCCGGCGTTGCCGCTCGCGTCCTTGTCCATCGCGGCCCACACGGCGTCCCACGAACCCAGATCCGACCAGCCCGCTTCCAGCCGGATGACGACACCCGGCGGATTGACGACGAACGCGCTTGCGTCGGCGCGTTGCGTGGCTTCGGCCTCGGCTTCGGCCTCGTCCGTTTCGGTGAGGCGCTCCATCACCGCATAGTCGATCGAATCCGCGGGCGCGCTGAGAAACGCGTCCACCAGCGGACGGAAGTACGCGCCCTCGCTACGGCCGCCGCTGAAGGCAAGCTCGCACGCCGCATGCATCTCCGGCTGCAGACGCTTGAGCGTGTCGAGCCACACGCTCGCGCGCACGATGAAGATGCCGCTGTTCCACCAATACGTGCCCGCCGCGACGTACTGCGCCGCGATTTCCTCGGCGGGCTTTTCGACGAAACCGCCGATCGCATGCGCGCCGTCGGACAGTTCCGCGCCGATGCGGATATAGCCGAAGCCCGTGTCGGGACGCGTGGGCGGCACGCCGAGCGTCACGATCGCGCCGCGTTCCGCGTAGCGCGCGGCGCTGTCGAACGCGGCTTGCAACGCGTGCAGGTCCGCGATCGAATGGTCCGCGGGCATCACGATCAGAATCGCGTCGCTGCCGTCCGCGCAGGCGAGCGAGGCCGCGAGCGTCAACGCCGGCGCCGTATCGCGGCGCGCCGGTTCGACGATCAGACGAGCCTCGACGCCGTTTTCATGAAGCTGCTCCGCGATCACGAAGCGATGTTCCTCGCCGCACACGACGATCGGCGCCGCATCCACGTTCCAGCCGGCGGGAAAGCCGTCCATGCGCCGCGCGGTGGCCTGCAACAGTGAGTCGCAGCCGACCACGTCGATCAGTTGCTTCGGATAGTTTTCCCGCGATACCGGCCATAGCCGCGTGCCCGAGCCCCCGGCGAGGATCACCGGAACGATGCGCGCGCAACGCGCGCGGCTCGTTGCGGCATCCGCATCGCCGGGTTGGGTGCAAGCACCGCTCACAGCTCGCTCAATCGACATATCCGCATTCCTTGTCTTTCCAGAAGTCCACGAAAACATTGACTGGCGGCGCGCATTCGCGCGCGGCCTTCCAGTTGGCCCCGTCTGCGTTATTCGCCGACCATGCGCCGGCTTTGAATGCGGAATTCGGTGGGAGAAATTCTCATCCGCTTGCGGAACACCTTCGCGAGCCGGTCACCGTTGCCCATGCCCGTGCGCCGGGCAATCTTGTCGACGGGCAATTCGGATTCGGTCAACAGGCTGCACGTCACCGCAAGGCGTTCGTGCAACAGAAAGCTCGAGGGCGTGATGCCCATTTCCATCTTGAAGCGGCGCAGGAAGTTGCGTTCGCTCATCGCGGCGAACTGCGCCGCGTCGGCGATCGAAATCGCCTGCTGGCAGTTTTCCTGCAGCCAGCGCGCCGCCGCGCGCACCTTGTCGCCTGGGCTCAGGCCGCCGTCCTCGCCGAGCAACGGCGCGAGGTTCGAGCAGGAATCGGCGAGCAGCCGTTCTGCCACCGTGCGGGCGGTCGCGCTGCCGAGATCGCGCTTGATCATGGCGAGCGCGCTTCTCATCGATTCGAGCCGGTCGCCCGCGTCGGCACTCGGTTCGGACTGGCGCGGCGGGATCGGCTGCGCGCGGAATTCGGCGCTCTCCTTGCCGTCCGGCACGTAGGCCGCCTCGAGCAGCGCGCGGCCTTCCGCGATCGGGCGGATCATGCCGGTGTTGCGCCGAATGCGACGCAGCCACGCGATCAGCCGCTCGTCGCCGGCCGCGGCCGCCGCGCCCTTGCCGCCCGCCACGTAGAGCGCGTCGAAGCCGCCGTAGTGGCGCGCATCGAGTCCGTCTGTCCAGACCCGCAACGCGGACGAGGAAGTCACCATGCCGCCGTCGGCGGACAGGAAAGAAACGTCGTAGGTCCAACCGCCGGTGCCGGACGAAGCCAGTTCGTTCGCTGCCTGGAAAACCTCGGCAACGACGCCGGCGCCCTGCAACGAGCAGTCGTTGAACATCAATATCGCGATGCGCCGCATACCCTTGTTCGGAGCGTGCACCCAACGCAGCATTGCAGACTCGAGACTCGCGCAGGTCATAGTCATCCTCTCACCAGAAAACGGATCTACTTTCACCCTGGACGGCCACGGAGCGGCCGCCTGTGCGGCGCATCATGGCCACCGCCAATCCAGCATTTAATCGCCATGTCTGAAAGGAGAGACAGGCTGGCGTATCGAACAGGCGGCCAGTCAGTCGATTTCGGATCAATCTTTCCGCCCACCTGTTTTTCATTGAATTAATTGCCGATTCAACATATGAATCGATTTGCAGTTTGCGAATCTTAATGCAAACAGAAAAGCCATTTAGTACGCCAGCACACACACGGCAGCTACTCGAAACGTGGAAGTTGCTAATCGTTCAGCCCGCTATTTCGTTCGTTGCGGGTGATTGTTCCCGGCCCGGCGGTCGTGGCAAGCATGATTTGCCTATCCGTGCGGGATTTTCTGCAAGCGGCGCCGCTTCGGCTTTGTTCCGACGATACAATCCGGGACAGACAATTAGCAAAGCGAGTCTCTAATATAAGCAATTCCCGGCGCGGCAAGATTAATTAATTTGTTGTAATTGGAACTGAAGAATATAAACAAGTCGATTAATGTTTCAGACGTGAAACACGGTAATAAGACAACCTGAGCCCGCTGTGCAATAGACGGGGCAATGGCGGATGCCGTCGGCTGAAGGCCGGTCGAATTCCGCCAGGGGATTGCGGAAATACGCTATGCGATTTCCGCAACAGTTTGCGATACCGGGGCGAGGCAAGGCGGCTCCGGCCTGGTGAACTAGCAGTTGGGCGACGCATCGTCGCGAGCAACTGCAGCAAAAGACGCGGGAAACATATGTCGAATCCATGCGAACATCGCGCGCCGCGCACGCGCATCGGCGGGTCGGTCGAGCGCGGGCCCATGCGGCGCGTCGCCATCGCGGCGGCGGTCTTGTTCGTGCTCGGGCTCGCCGCCGTTCGGGGCGGCGCGGCCGGTGCGGACCAGCAGGCCACGAGCCGTGCCGAGATCGCCGTCGACGGCGCAAAGTGGACACCGTGCGCGGCGGAATACGGCACCTGTCGTTTCAGCGGCACGCGCGACGTGCTGTATGGCACGGTCGAACAGCATGTCGTCAAGGCGTTCACGAACAGCGCCGAATGCAACAACGGCGTGTTCGGCGATCCGGCGCCGGGTGTGGAGAAGCGCTGCATGGTTGCGGCCGGCGCGGCTGGGGCGGCGAAGGGCGATGCCAAGGCCAAGGCCAATGCCAAGGCCAATGCCAATGCCAATGCCAATGCCAATGCCGCGGCGAGCGTGGCGTCGGCGGCGATCGCCACGGCGAATGACGCATCGCTCAAAACGCAATCGGCGCAATCAGCGCAATCGGCGGCTGCGTCCAATGAATTAAAGGCGCCGCCCGGCCAAGGGCTGCGTTGCGCCGCGCCGTCGTCGCAAGCTCGCGCGGCCGCGAACGGCGATCTGCTCGAAGCCGACACGCCAGGCGACGGCACGCGCCTTTTCACGGCCGGCCAACCGTTCGCGCTCGTCTTCACCACGCGCCCGACGCAAGGCGACACGCTCGACTGGCAGATACGCGATAGCTGGAACGCCGTGCGCGCGAGCGGACGCTTCAGCGTCGCGGCGGGCTCGACCTCCTCCACGCTCAGTTGCGCGTCGAGCGTGGCCGGGTACTTCGCCGTCTCCGCCTCGCTGGAACGCGCCCAGGGCCAGCTCGAATCGCGCGGCACGCGGCCTGCGGGCATCGCCACTTTCGGCGTGCTGCCCGACACGTCGGCCGCATTACCCGCCGTGCGCTTTCCGTACCAGGATCTGCATCGATTCGGCGGACAGGGAACCGCGTATCTCGCGCCGGGGCAACACTGCTGCGACGGCGACGGCTATCGGCCGGTGTACACCGCGCTCGGGCTTGCGTGGGCCAACGACAACCGCAACTGGTACATGGAAGAGCCGAAACAACCCGGCACCTTCGATCCCGCCGCGAAGCCGCTCACGCCCTTCTTCAAGGGCGGCGACATCATGCGCCTGATCCAGCTCGACGGTATTCCGCAGTGGGCGAGCCCGAACGGCAAGCAAACGCACAGCTATGCGCCGACCTCGCTCGCGCAGATGAAGGACTACATGGCGAAGGTCGGCGCCGAGTCGAACCGCGTTCGCACGACCTGGTTCCCCAAACAGCGCGACAACTACTATCAGGTGACGTGGGAGCCGGACGCGGACGGCGGGCTGCCGTGGCGCGACACCGACGCCAATTTCGTCGCGATGTACAAGGCCGTGTGGGAAGGCATCCATCAGACCGATCCGCGCGCGGTGGTGATGGGCCCGACCTATTCGTCGGTGCAGGGCAACGTGACGTGGATGCGCCGACTCGGCCCGCTCGGCATCGGCCGCTACATGGACGGCATGACCGTGCACGGCTATTACGACATCGGCACGACGCCGTCGCATCCGCCCGAGCGCGTCGTCGACACCGGCAATCAAGGCACCGTGCCGGGCGCGCTGCCCGCCTCGATGCGGGCGCTGCGCCACGAACTCCGTCAGTACCTGAAACCCGGCGCGCCGCTCTTCGTGACCGAAACCGGCATCAGCTACGACATCGGCGAGTCGTATGGCAAGCACTATCCGGGCGCGAACGTGCTGTACGCGCAAGCCGCGGTCGTCGCGCGCACGCATCTGATCCTGCTCGGCGAAGGCGCGGACATGACCTATGTGTTCTATCTCGCGGACATGCCGGACGCCGCGCCCGGCTACGGCATTTTCTTCGAGCTCGATCATCCGAAGGGCGCCTATGGTCCGTCCAACATCAGTCCGAAGCCGGCCGCACTCGCGGTGGCGGCGATGACGCGCATCGTCGACGGAACCAGCACGCTCGGACCGCTCAAAGGGTTGCCGAAAGGCGTCCATGCCTATGCGTTCCTCCGGCTCGGCGGCGGCAAGATCGTGACCGCGCTATGGACGCACGACAACGCCAGGTGGAACGCGAGAACAGGCTTCGACGCGAGCCGCGGCGCGGACTATCGGCTGCGGGTCGACGCGCCGGGCAGTGCCGGCGAAGTGACCGCGTTCGACATGATGGGCAACGCCACGCGCGTGCCGTACCGCGACGGCGTGGCGAACCTGAAGCTGTCGCCGGCGCCGCTCTACGTGGTCTCCGGCAACGCCGACGTGTTCAAGGACGCGGTCACGACGCCGGAAGGCTATGTCGCACGCTAGCGGCGCGAGCTGGCGATACTTCGGCGTCAGGCGACAGTCCCCGCGGGTGCTGGCGCACAGAGAGTCCGTGCGCGGGCGGTTAGCATGAAAATCAACACGCTGGAGCCGAAACATGAGCGGCCTTGCATGGACGATGCTGGTGCTGGCGGCGATGATCGGCGCGTTTCTCTTCGCGACGATCGGCGCCGTCGCGCTGGTGCTGCTGCTGGCGAACGTTTCAGGCCGCCTCGCCCGGCACGACGACGACCGTCGCGATCCGTAGCGGATTCGCGACCACCACGGCGCACGCTGAAATGAAAACGACACACGCCTCACTGGAGATGACATGCTGACGGGGATCGACTTCCTGGACGTGGTCCGCCTAACGCCTCTGGTCTCGATCGACCTGATCGTCAGGGACGCCGACGGGCGCGTGCTGATCGGGCATCGCCGCAACCGCCCCGCGCGCGGCACCTGGTTCGTGCCCGGCGGGCGCATTCTCAAGGACGAGACCCTCGACGCGGCGTTCGCGCGCGTCGCCGAAGCCGAACTGGGCATCGGCAGCCTGGCGCGTTCCAGCGCGCGCTTCGAGGGCGTCTACGAACATCACTACCACGACAACTTCGCCGACGAGCCGGACGTGTCGACCCACTACATCGTGCTCGCTTACTCGCTGACGTTCAGCAGCGCCGTGCCGATCGGCCGGCCCGATCAGCACAGCGGCTATCTCTGGCTCGCGCCGTCGGACCTGCTCGCGCGCGTGGATGTTCACGAGAACACCAAGGCCTATTTCCGCTAGCACGGCATTCTGCGCGGCGGCAGCGAATGCGAGTCCACTGCGAGTTCGGCAACGTGGCGGGCCAGGCCCCTACAGTAAGATCGAGCCCACCGTCAGGACTCGAATCATCATGCGATTATCGGCAACCCGGTTCGTTCGCGATTCATTCACCGCCTTGCTCGCGCTTCTCGCGCTTCTATTGCTCGCCGTCCTCCCGGTTGCCGCGCGCGCGGCCGATTGCAGCCCCGGCACGCTGATCACGGTGGTCGCGCATCTCGATGACGATCTGCTCTTCGTGGACCCCGCCATCAGCGAGCGTCTCGACGCCGGCTGGTGCATCACCACCGTTCATCTGATCGGCGGAGCCAACGGCGCGGACTTCGCCTATGTGCAGACCCGCGAGCGCGCCTCGCGGCTCGCGTATGCACGCATGGCCGGCGTGCGCGACGAATGGCTCGAATCCACTATCGCGATTGCCGGCAAGCTCGTGCATCAGATGGTGTTGAAGGACAAGCCGCAAGTCCGCCTGCTCGAATTCCGCTTGCCGGGCGGCGGCGTGCGCGGCGGGCGCGAGCCGCTCGGCTTGCTGTGGGAACAGCACGCCACGCTGTCGACCTATCCGATGAACGCGGACGGCTCCGCGCGCGTGAAGTACGACCGCGACTCGCTTTCGGCGACGCTGCAAGCGATCCTCGCGCCGGCGTCGGAGATCTTCACGCTGAATCCCGATACCGTGCCGTTCATCGAGCATCCCGACCACATCTACGCCGCGCGCATCACGCGCCATGTCGCGCAGACGCTCGGCAAGAGCGTGCCGATCGAATATCACGTCACCTACCCTACCGGCGGCTGGCCCGGCAATCTTCCCGCCGCCGAAGTGCAACGCAAGCGCGACATCGTCGCCAGCTACTTTTCGATCGACGGCGGCGAGTCCTCGCATGTGTTCGGCGAGTTTCAATGGGACGGCAACTGGATTGCGCGCCGCTATGCGTTTGCCGATCGCAGCGATCGGCGCGCGGCGGATTTTCAGTCCCGTCCCGTGCAGCTATTCAATGCGGCGGCGAGCCGTTGCCTGAGTTCCGCGGGCGCGGGCCATGCGCCGACGCTGGCCGCGTGCGACGGCTCGGCCGCGCAGCAATGGCGATGGGAGCCGCTGACGGTTTATCCCGGCAACACGCGCAACGCCGCGCTCGTCAGCGTGCTCACTTCGCAATGCATCGCCGAGCGCGACGGGTATCTGGTCTCCGAAACCTGCGATCAATGGGACATGGCGCAGCGCTGGACGCCGTGGGACTTCGGCCTCGTCTACACGCCGCAACGGCATTGCCTCGGCGAGAACGCCGGCGAACTCGTCATGCGCGGCTGCACCGCGCTCACCACCCGCTTTCGATGGGCCGCCACGCAACGCACGCAGGCGAACGACGCGCGGCTCGCCACCGCCATGTACGGCGACCTCGCGGGCAGCGGCGAGCAAGCGGCGGTGTATGTTCAACGGCAGCCCCACGGACCGGGATTCAACGTGTATGCCGTGGCGCTGGCGAAGGCGTCGCGCCCCGCGCTCTGGTATGCCAGCGCCGTGCCTTTCGATCCCCGCGCGCTCTCGCCGAGTTGCGCGAACGACAAGCTGTGCTTCGACAGCGCGCGCTTCCTGCTCGGCGATTTCGACGGCGACGGCAAGGCGGATTTGATGGTCGTCACCGCGCGTCAAGCGGGCACCGCTTTCTGGTTGCTGCGGAGCACCGGGGCGCGCTTCGAGGCGCCCCGTCTCTGGCTGCAAACCAGCAGCGCGTTCAAGCCCGAACTCACGCAGCAATATGTGGCGGCGGACTTCACGGGAACGGGGCGAGCCGGCGTGCTGATCGCGCAGAAGCGCGCCGATAGCGGGCTCGATCTATGGGTGGCGTCGTCCGCGGGATCTTCCGGCTCCGCACCGGCGCTTTGGGCGCAAGCCAGAAACCTGCGGCAAAACGCCAACTTTGTGCCGCTCAAGATGGCAGGATCGCGCGCGTCACTCGTCGCGGTGGAGAACGTCGACGGGCGGCTCGCACTCACCCCAATCGCCAACGACGGCGCGCGTCTGACGCTCGGCGAGCGCAAACCATTGCCGCCTCGTTTCTCCCCGGACTTCGTGAAAGTAACGGCAGGCGCGACACAGGGCAAAGACAGCCATGCGCTGATTCTGCTGACACCGCACCTCGACGGTAGCAACGGCGACGCCATGATCGACATCGCCACGATGAATCCGCACGACGCGACGAGCACGCCGATTCAGGCGGCGACATTGAGCGGCATGTCGTGGTCGGATGTTTTCCCGGCATTCGTGCGCGAGAACGGCCATGCGGCGCTCGTGCTGTATCGGAGAGTCGATGCGACGCTTGGAGATTTTTATTTCACGGGCGGCTCAGCGGCGCTGTCGCGCTACGCGGTGACGGAGGATTTCGCGTTGGGCGCCGCGCAGGAACTCGGCGAACTGCCCGGGCTTTTTTCGGAGACAGTGCGAATCGACCGGCTCGCGCGGTAGCGAAAGCCGGTCGTTCGGATTCGACTCAGGCCGACACGTGCAGCGGATGAACGAACTTGCGCGCGATCGTCATGTAGCGATCCGCGGTGTCGTGCAGCGTATAGCCCGCGAGTTGCCGTTTCGCTCGCGGCATGTCGAGCGCATTCAGCAACGCGCGACCGTAGGCTTCGCAATCCGTCGTATCGACGAGGCTGACGCCGGCGAATCCGCTCGCAAAACCGAACGACGGAATCCGGCTCGCGACAACCGGAATGCCCGACGCGAGCGCCTCCAGAAAACCGATGCTCTGCGCCTCGAAGCGCGACGGCATCGCGAACACACGCGAGGCGCCGAGAATCGCCGCGACATCGGTTCGCGGGCCGCATACCGTCACCTTGCTCTCCAGCCCGAGCCGAGTCACGAGCGACAACACCGCCTCGTGATAGGCGGGGTCTTCCACGACACCGCACAACAGCAGCCGCGCGTCGGGCTCGCTTTGCACCACGCGTTCGAACGCGCGAACGGTATCGAGCTGGCTCTTGCCCTCGATATAGCGGCCCAACTGAACGATCTGCTTCGCGGGCGCCGCGAGACCCGGCGCGGGTGCGTCGTCGTGCTCGGCGAACTGAGAGGCGTCCACGCCGTTCGGAATCACGACCAAAGACGGATGCGTGCCGATTTCGCGCAGATAGTCGTCGATATTTTGTTGCGACACGCCGATGATCGCCCTCGCCCGGCGCGACAACAGACGTTCCGCTCGCTTGAGCGCGCCGTTTTCGAAATCGTTGACGCCGGAATGCATCACCCATGCGATGGGCGTATGCACAGGCAGCAGCCGCACATACAACGCGGCGAGCGTGGCGTGAGCCACGATGAAGTCGGGCCGAAACTGGCGCACCACACGATATAGATGCAGCAGTTTGCCCACTCTGCCGTGGCGAGCCCGAGGAAACAGACACGTGACGCCGGCGGCCTGAAGCTCCGCACGAATGCCGGCGAAATCGTCCTGTTGCGGAAGCAGCGAAGCCACACAAACTTCATGGCCGGCGCGCTGATGGTGAATGGCGAGACCTTTGACGAGTACTTCTGCCCCGGACAACCGCGGTGCGTGAACCAATTGAAGAATTCTCACGATTTATCTCTCTGGATAACCGCCTTTTTTGCGCAGCGGATGGACACGCCGAAGCCCTGCACCGGCCCTCACTGACTTCGGCATCCATTCTTGTGTGTATTTGGCGCCTTTCTTCGAAAGGCGACCGTCTCCGAGAACAGCGACAGTTCCGCTGCGAAGTCACTGTCGCCCGGACAAGTTACACCCAAGGCCCAGCGCTTTTACGCCAACTCCAAGATTCGATCGGCTGCGCAATGAGCGCCAGCGCCCATTTCGCGGGTGATTGCCGCCGGAGTGGATAGTTAGGTATCCGGCTCGGCTATTCGCATGCCCAATTTTCATTGGCGGATAAAGACGGTTTTCAACAGATATTGCCTTTCATCCGATCGATGCAAATAGTGCTGATTGAATGTTCATACGTTACGAGTCGTTACTTCTTTTAAGCAGACTAATGCGTATCGTGGCGGTCGATTCTTCCCATTCGTGCGTTTAATCACAGACAGAAGGAAAGAACTTCATCCGCTGAAAGTGAATGAGGCGAAGTACTCCAGCGCTCATCGCGCTATTCCTCTGAGCAACGAGTCTTTTCGTCGTACCTCCTGATCGTCGGATTCCGCCAGATTCATTTCGTTTGAAAAGCCGTTTCGTATGACGTGAGGTTCTCCGAAAGACGCGCTTTTTGACCGACGACCCGGGAAGACCATCACGTTCGCGCAATTGAATCGTTGCGCAACCAGGACTGCCAGTGCCGACGCTTCGCGCGCCGCGCCGGCTCGCAAATGACCGCGACGTTCGCTCCGTCTCCCCACGCGCCTCGCGCGAAGAGCCGGACGGGTGTCCACCAACGCATGGCTGACAGATCGATGAAACCTCGCTTACTCCTCCTCTCCACGCTTTCCCTCGCGCTCGCCGCATGCGGCGGCGGTAGCGGCGACAGTGCCAGCGGCGCCGCGGCCACGCAGGCGAATGGCACCAACGGCACCAGCGGCAGCACGAGCAGCGGCTCGACCGCGCTGAACGCCGCGGGCAAATCCACCGCGAAGCTGAGTTGCGCGTCGCCGGTCACGTCGGCGGGCTCGGGCAGCGCGACGATCGCCGCGGATACGCCCAGCGCGGACGGCACGCGCATCTTCGCCCAAGGCGCCGCTTTCCAGCTTGCCTTCACCACCAACGCGCCGAGCGCGGACACGCTGAACTGGGCCGTCACGGACACGCTCGGCAAGGTCGCGGCAAGCGGCAGCACGGGCGTGGCGAGCGGCCAGAAAACCATCACGTTCAATTGCACGTCGACGCTGGCCGGCTATTTCGCGGCGACCGGCACGCTCGCGCAAAACGGCGGGCAGTTGCCGCAAGCCGGCACGCGTCCGGTCGGCATTGCGACCTTCGGCGTGACGCCGAATCTTTCCGGCATCGTTCCCATCGTCACCTATGCGCGCCAGGAGCAGCACCGTTTCGGCATGCAGGGCGCGAACGGCAACGGTCCGCTGCTTGCCGCCCTGGGCATTTCGTCGACCATCGACGATCGCCAGCTCTCGACGATGGAGCCGAACGGTCCGAACACGTTCAACCCGTCGGCCGGCAACCTCGACGCGTTCTACAAGTCCGGCAACGTGATGCGCCTGATCCGTCTCGATGGGATTCCCGCGTGGGCGAGCAGCACCGGCGCGTTCCAGGACGACACGCGACTGCCGACCGACCTGTCGTACTACCAGAGCTACATGGGCCGCGTCGGCACCGAGTCGAACGCGATTCGCGCGGCGTACTTCCCGAGCCAGTCGGCGAACTACTATCAGGTGACGTGGGAGCCGAACCAGATGTGGACCGACACCGACGCGAACTTCGTCGCGTTGTACAAGGCGGTCCACGAGGGCATTCACTCGACCGATCCGCACGCCGTGGTGATGGGTCCGACCGATGCGTTCCCGAGCCTGACCACGACGCGCCTGAAGCGCCTCGCGTCGCTCGGCTTCGGTCAGTACATCGACGCGGTGGCCACGCACGGCTACTACGACGCGGGCACCTCGCCGTCGCATCCGCCCGAGCGCTACGACGCCGATCCCGCCACCGCCGACGGTTCGCTGCGCGGCCAGATGCGCAATCTGCGCGCGGAAATGGCCAGCGACTATCGCCCGGGCATGAAGCTGTTCTCGACGGAAGCCGGCATCAGCTACGACCTCGGCAGCGCGTATGGCCCGAACTATCCGAGCGCGAACGTGCTGTACGCGCAAGCCGCGGTGGCCGCGCGCATGCACATCATCACGCTCGGCGAAGGCGCGGATCAGACCTACGTGTTCTATGGCGCGGATTATCCGAACGAGGTCGGCTACGGCACGTTCTTCGATCTCGCCGATGCGCAGGGCGCATTCGGCGCGTCGAACATCAGCCCGAAGCCGGTCGCGATGGCGATCAGCGCGATGACGCATACGCTCGACGGCACCACCACGCTCGGCCCCGTGAACGGCACGCCGACCGGCGTCTACGCCTATGCGTTCCAGCAAGTGGGCAACGGCGCGGTGATCACCGCCTTATGGGCGCACAACAACAGCGTCTGGAACGCGAGCGCGGGTTTCAGCTCGACCTATAGCGTGTCGTACAGCTTCACCGTGGACGCGCCGGGCACGAGCGGCACCGTGAAGGTGGTCGACATGATGGGCAATGCGACGAGCGCGAACTACAGCAACGGCGTGCTCACGCTGAACCTGACCGAATCGCCGGTGTATGTCGTGTCGAACAATGCGTCGGTCGCGAAGGCCAACGCAACGGTTCCGGTGGGGTACGTCGGGATTTAACCCCGCGCTTCGCTTCAGCGGACGCAAAAACGTCAGCCGGCTCCAGGGCCGGCTGACGTTTTTTCCGGGGTCGCGCACGCGGGGCGGTGAACGCATCGGCGAAAAGGCAAAAACCCCGGCACACACGACAAAATCAGCGCACACTACCTAATTGCTTCCACGTGGAGCGAAAATAAGCCAATTGGGAGTCCATCATGGCAAAAGGTCAAATGCGTAGTAACCGGGAAGTCAAGAAACCGAAGCAACCGAAGAAACCCCAACCCGCCACGTCGCCTTCGGGCGCGCCGCCGATCCGCGTGGCGCCTAGCACGTCGGCCACTCAGAAGAAACACTAAAAAGCGCAAGCCCGCCCCGCAGGGCGGGCTCTCGCCGTCAGCCGTCAGCCGGCATCTGCTTCCACTTTCAGTTCCATTTTGCGTTCGTCGACCAGGGACGCAGCTTCGCTCACAATGGCGCACGCGCCCGCACTCCGGCGCGAACCGCGGCCGAAGCACGGCAAATCAGAACAACCAGGCAGGAAGGATTGCCCATGTCCACCACCAGTCTTTTTCTCACCGCCGCGGGCGTCGGCCTCGCGATTGCAGCGCCGGTCGGCCCGATGGGCATGCTGTGCATCCGCCGCACGCTGACCGGCGGTCCGCGCGCGGGGCTTGCGATCGGCTTCGGCATCGCGACCGGCGATGCGGTCTACGGCTTGATCGCGGCGCTCGGCCTCGTCGGCATCTCGCAGTTCATGCTCGCCTATGACCGGCCTCTGCATCTGCTCGCGGGTCTCTTTCTGCTTTATCTCGGCGTACGCACGTTGCTGCAAAAATCCCCCGTCGACGCGACGAACGGCAACGGCGAGAGCAGCAACGGCGGCACCGGCCAGCTCGCGCAGATCGGCCGCGCCGGCGCGCTGCGCGCCTATGCGAGTTCGTTGCTGCTCACGCTGACCAATCCGCAAACCGTCATCATGTTCGCCGCGCTGTTCACCACGCTCGCGCCGCGCGGCGCGTTTTCATCGAGCATCGCGCTCACCACGGTGGGCGGCGTGTTTTGCGGCTCGATCGCGTGGTGGTGTTTCCTCGTGACCGTGGTGTCGTTCGCGCGCCATGCGATCGGCAGCAAGCTGCGCGTCGCGATCGACAAGGCGGTCGGGCTCACGCTCGCGGCCTTCGGCATCGTCGAGATTCGCCGCGCGCTTTGAGCGGAGCGCGTGCGGATGCGCCGCCGACGTTAGCGGCGCAAGACGACGCGCCATCGCGCTCCTTGCACGCCTCGTGCGAGTCCGGCATGGGCCGTGACGGCGCTTCGTACAGACACCCGGCATAGCCGTCACGGTGTTTCCACACGCAAGCGCGGCGGTTTTGCGACAATAGCGCCTTTCGCCGCGCCGCGGCGGGCCTTCCGCCGGCATCCGCCGAGCGTGCAAGGCATGCACGCGCCGGCCTTGGCGCCTAACTGTCCAACCCACCCGACCGTCCGCGGTCCGCTCAATGGCTCTTCCCCATATCGATCTGCTGTACTCCGTCTCCGGCCTGTTCGTCGGCTTTCTGGTCGGACTGACGGGCGTCGGCGGCGGCTCGCTGATGACGCCGATCCTCGTTCTGCTGTTCAACGTGCATCCGGCCACCGCGGTCGGCACCGACTTGCTGTACGCGTCCGCCACCAAGGCGACCGGCACGCTGGTGCACGGCCTGAAAGGCTCGATCGACTGGCAGGTCACGCTGCGCCTCGCGGCCGGCAGCGTACCCGCCGCCACGCTCACGCTGATCCTGCTGCATCGTTATGGCATGGATACGCCGGGCGCGAGCCGGCTGATCCAGATCGTGCTCGGCGTGGCGCTGCTGATCACGGCGGTGGCGCTGGTGTTCCGTCCGCAACTCGCGGCGCTCGGCGCGCTCCGCCAGCGCACACCCACCCAGGGGCGCACCCTCGTCCTCACGATGGTGACGGGCGCGGTGCTCGGCGTGCTGGTGTCGCTGACTTCGGTGGGCGCGGGGGCCATCGGCGTGACGGTGTTGCTGCTGCTGTATCCGTTGCTGCCGACCACGCGCATCGTCGGCTCCGACATCGCGCATGCGGTGCCGCTCACGCTGCTGGCGGGCACGGGCCATTGGCTGCTGGGTTCGGTCGACTGGTCGATGCTGCTCTCGCTGCTGGTGGGCTCACTGCCGGGCATCGCGATCGGCAGCTACCTGTCGGCGCGCGCGCCGGATGCGCTGCTGCGCAATCTGCTCGCCGCCACGCTGACGCTGGTCGGCGTGCGGCTCGTGCTGGCTTGATGGTCGATGCGGCCGGCGGGATAGCGCGCCTCATCTACTGATGTTGCGAGCGCACCAAAGCACAGTCGATACGACTGCCCCTGCCGGCAGCGCGGCTACGGCTACTTGAAGAACCTGCAGTTCAGATCGGCCTCGAACTGCCGGATCCATTGACCATGACGGTCGTGATAGGACTGCGCCCAACCGCCGCGCCGCACCGTGATGAGTCGCTCGTGCGCGGCATCGGCCGGGTCCATGCAGACGCTGATGTCGAAGTGCGCCGGCGCAAAACCGTGCCGGGCGCACACCAGTTCGAAAGCCGCCCGATCGCCGATCGGCAAATCGGTGTAGCGCAAAAGCGTGGATTCCATGGCGTTGACTCCGGTTCCCATCCATCACACTACGCTTCAAGCCGCGTCAATTGTGTGTCATAGCGTACGGACGACGGCGGCGACGCCCGCTCGCGGCGGCCGCGATTCATGCCGTGTGACCCATCATCACCGCTTCAAAAATCCGCGCGGGAAAATAAAAAAGGCCCCGGCATTTTTCGCCGGAGCCCTGGTCTTGCCGCGCATCACGCTGGCGCACGACGGGATGAAACCGCGTGCGCGGCAGCCGATACACACATGCCGCATACGACGCCAGCGCGGTTCAAGCCCGCACGAATGCGGCTGTCATCGCGCCCGCTCGATGCTCCCGCGTGATGCTCGCGCGCCGACGCGGCCCGCTTACTGCTGCATGACGTTCAGCTTGTTCGATACCGACGTCACGCCGGGGACGCTCTTGGCGGCTTCGCCGGCGGCGTCGATCTGGCCTTGGTCGGGCACCGAGCCCGTCAGCGTCACGGCGCCGCCGCGAGCACGCACGGAGATGCTCGACACGTCGACGCCTTGCACCTTGCCAATCGCGGCGCGCACCTTGCGGCCGAGCTGGCTATTCGCCTTCTTGGTGGACTTGGCGCTGGCAGCCGGTGCCGCGGTCGTGCCGGTTGCCGATGCATCGCTTGCCTGAGCGTACACGTTGCACGCCACCACCATCGCCACCACCGAGCCCAGCGTTTTCAGAAAACCGACCGATTTCATAGCTCTCTTCTCCTTAGCTTCACATTGGACCGCCTATACAAGCGGCTTCGTTACGACTACCGGCGACCGTTCGCGCGGCGCGACAAGGCGCGGCGACGGCCGACTGAGGCGGCGACACGGTGTGCGAGAGGCGAGAGAGGCCGGCTGCCATTACCGCATGCGACGGCTGCATGCGATGCGGCACGGGCGCCGGCAAGCCGCGAAGTCCGCCGACGCGCCCGGTTCTTGTGTGTCGTGCCGGGTCGCGCCGCGCAAACGTGTGTTCGCGGCAGCGAACGACAATTTAATCCAGGCGGGCAAGAAGCGCAAAGGGTTTAGTCATGCGCGAGACGCGCGGCGGGTGCGGCTCGCGGGCCGATTGTCCGTCGATTCAGCCTCGCTTACCCACGATTCGAGCAATCGTTCACGCGGCATTCATGCGCCGTACATGCGCCATTCACGTTTTGTTACGGGTTTCTCGGCGGCATCGACGCCGCGCTTTTCGCCGCCGCATGAATCTCGGGTACCATCGGGCGCGTCGCGCGCCGCCGCGCGGTTTGCCCGGCGTTCGCGGCAGCCGGCCCTGGCATGGCGCGTGCGTTTTCGTTCAGTCGTGCGCCACGAAGCGCCGTCAACCTGTGTCCTTTCGAGCGTAGCCGTCACGTCATCCGATGAAGCCCGCCACCGGCCGCAAAGGCCCTCCCCGTCTCGTTGCCCGTTTCGTCGCGATCTCCTGGCGCGATCTGGCCGTCTCGTTCGGGCCGATTCTGCTGATCGCCGTCGCGGCCATCTGGGTCGCCGTGCGGCTGATCCAGCCCGCCCCGCCCAGCACGCTGACGATCAGCGCCGGCCCCGAAGGCAGCACCTTCTGGACCGCGGCGCAAAAGTACAAAGAGATCCTGGCGCGCAACCGCATCACGCTGAACGTGCTGCCTTCGGAAGGCTCGCTGCAGAATCTCAAGCGGCTTTCGGACCCGAACTCGGATGTCGACGTCGGCTTCGTGCAGGACGGCGTCGCGCCGGCCCAGGCGAGCGGCGGCCTGATGTCGCTCGGCAGCGTGGCGTATGTGCCGCTGGCGATCTTCTATCACGGTCCGACGATCGCGCGGCTCGCCGAATTCAAGGGTCAGCGGCTCGCCGTCGGCGCCGAGGGGAGCGGCACGCGTGAGCTCGCGCTCGCGCTGCTCAAGGCCAACGGCATCGCGCCGGGCGGCTCGACCAAACTGCTGCCGCTCTCAGGCGACGACGCCGCCGAGGCGCTCGTCTCCGGCAAGGTCGACGCGGCATTTCTGGCTGGCGACTCGGCGCAACCGGCGGTGATGGGCAAGCTCTACCGCACGCCGAACGTGCAGTTCTACGACTTCACGCAGGCCACTGCCTACACGCGCCGCTTTCCCTATCTGACCGAACTCACGATGCCGATGGGCGCGTTCGACCTGGGCAAGAACCTGCCGTCCGCGCCGATTCATCTGGTGGCGCCGACCGCTGAACTGGTGGCGCGCGACTCGCTGCACCCCGCGCTCTCGGATCTGCTGATCGAAGCCGCGCGCGAGGTGCACGGCAAGGCCAACATCATGCAGCGCGCCGGCGAATTTCCCGCGCCGCTCGCGCACGACTTCCCGATCAGCGACGACGCCGCGCGCTACTACAAGTCGGGCAAGAGCTTCCTCTACCGGATCTTGCCGTTCTGGCTCGCGAGTCTCGCCGACCGTCTGCTGGTGGTCGTGGTGCCGCTGATCGTGTTGCTGATTCCGGCGCTGCGGCTCGTGCCGTCGCTGTATGCGTGGCGGGTCAAGTCGCGGATCTATCGGTGGTACGGCGCGCTGATCGCGATCGAGCGCAGCGCGCTCAGCGAATATTCGGCCGCCGAGCGCGCGTCGCTGATCGAACGGCTGGACGCGATCGAGGAGTCGGTCAATGGTCTGAAGATGCCGCTCGCTTACGCCGATCAGTTCTATGTGCTGCGCGAGCATATCGGCTTCGTGCGCGCGCGGCTCACGCAAAGCCGCGATATTCAGCGCGACGCGCCGGACGAGAAAGACGCCGGCTCTCCGCCGCCGACACCGCCCACGCCGTCCGCGGCGAACGAAGCGGCCGAAATCGGCGAGACGCCCGAAGACACCGGTCGCAAACCCTAGTGACCGGTGCAAGCAGCGAGCGCACCGCGTAAGATCATTACAATTCCGACAATCCAGCAGACGCACCGTTCTGAAAAGCAATCCGGGAGACATTCATGACCGTTGGCATCGACGCCAGGCAGCCGCTGTGGTTCTACGATTTTGTCTCGCCGTTTACCTATCTGTTGCTCGAGCAACACGATAAATGGCCGGGCTTCGACTTCGTGTTCACGCCGATCGTGCTGAACGACCTGTATCGCCACTGGGGCCAGTTGCCGGCCTACAGCGTGCCCGCCAAGCGCATCTTCATGTATCGCCACGCGCTGTTTCGCGCGGAGCAACTCGGCATTCCCTACAAGATGCCGCCGGCTCATCCGTTCGATTCGACCAAGCCGCTGCTGCTCGCCACCGCGGCGAATGGCGACATCGCCTTCGTGCGCGAGATTTTCCGCTTCATCTGGCGTGAAGGGCGTGATCCGTCGAGCGACGAGGCATTCGCCGAGTTGTGCGAGCGCGTCGGCATGCCCGACGGGCCCGAACTCATCAAGAGCGAGGAAGTGAAGGCGCAATTGCAGCGCAACACGGCGGACGCGATCAGCCTGGGCGTCTACGGCGTGCCCACCTTCCGTCTGAACGAGCAGTTGTTCTGGGGTGAGGACGCGTTGCCGATGGTGCTGTACTGCGCGCGCACGCCGAACTGGCTCGACTCGGCGGAAGTGAAGCGAATCAGTTTGCTGCCCTCGGGCCTCCCGAACAACTGAGCGCGGGGCAGAGGTCGGCCCTGGTTCGAGGCGGCGCGCCGAAGACGCACTTGCGCGCCACGCGGTGCGCAACAGACTGCGGCGATCAGCATGCCCCGCCGTGGAATTTCCTCGATCCGCGCGAGCTAATGTGCGCAGCCGTGGCGTCGCAAAGGCGCGGCTGATGCCGGCCATACCGCGCCTGCTATGGCCGCCACACCGCAAACGGGCCTAAGGTAATAACCTTTGCGCCCCGCTACGCGAGTGGTGGTGCGCGAGCGGTTCCGTAAGCACGCTTTGTCCGCGCCCGATCCGCTCGCACCGCCTCGCCTGAACCATGGACGACACCGCCGCCTCCCTCGATATCTGGCTCGTGCGCGTGCTGCGCACGCTGCTGGTCGAGCGCAGCGTCACGCAGACCGCGCTGCGTCTGAATCAGACCCAGCCCGCCATCAGCACCGCGCTGCGCAAACTGCGCGAGACGCTGAACGACCCGATCCTCGTGCGCGGCAAATCGGGCATGGTGCCGACCGAATACGGCGAATCGCTGCTGGCCTCCGCGCAACGCGTGCTGCGCGAAGTGGATTTCGTCGCGACGCCGCACGGCGACTTCGATCCGGGCCGTTCGCGCCGCACCTTTCGCGTGGCCGCGCCGGATTATCTGAACGACTTTTTCATGCCGACGGTGATCGCGCGGTTTCGCGAGTCCGCGCCGCATGCGCGGCTCGAAATCGATTCGCTGAGCCCGATGCTCGATCATTCCGCGGCGCTCGAGGCCGGCGAACTCGACCTGGTGATCGGCAACTGGCCGAAGCCCGATCCGCGTTTCGAGCGCAGCGATCTGTTCGCGGATACGGTGGTGTGCCTGATGCGCGCCGATCATCCGCTGACCCGCGCGCCGTTGACGCGCGAAGCGTATCTCGCGGCGCCGCATCTTGCGCCCACGCCCTACAGCGGCGCGCGCGGCGGCGCCATCGACATTGGTTTCGCGCGGGCGCGCGCCGAGCGGCGCATCGTCGCCACGCTGCCCTACTTCGGCCTCGTGCCGCAAACCCTGCTGCAATCGGATCTGATCTTCACGACCACGCGGCGTTTCGCGACGCACTATGCAAGCATCCTGCCGCTCGCGGTTGTGGAGGTGCCGATTCCGTTTCCGCGCATCAAGTGCTATCAGATGTGGCATCCGCAGCCGGACAGGCCGAGCGACATCGGCTGGTTGCGCGCGCTGATGTCGCAGGTGTCCGATGGGCTGGTCGCGCAGAAGGTGCGGCGCGTGAAGCGGGCGGGCACGAAGGCAACGTCAGGCGGATAGGGCCGACGTTTTGGTTCGGAGGTAGGCGCTGGATGTCGGGCGCGTTGCTTCGACTGCGTTGCTTCGACTGCGTTGCTTCGACTGCGTTGCATGAGGCGTGGCCCCGCCGCGCTCACCCGCTCGCGCAAAGCACCCGCGTCACCGCTTGTGCCGCTGCCCGCCGCGCCCGCACCTGCAACAACTCCGCGCACACTGCCACCGCGATCGCCGGGGGCGCCTTATCGACGATGCCGGCCACGCCGATCGGACACGTCATCTCCACGAGCCGCTCCCGAGCCACGCCGCGCTCGAGCAAACGCCGCTCGAATTTCACGCGCTTGGTCTTCGAACCGATCATGCCGAAGTAGCTGAAGTCGCGCCGCCGCATGATGCGTTCGGCCAGCGAAAAATCGAGCGCGTGGCGATGCGTCATCACGAGGAAGTAGGCACCGGGCGGCGCGGTGTCGACGATTGCATCGGGCGTGTCCGTCGCTTCGATCTGCACGTTGGCGGGCGTTTCGTCGGGAAACAGTTCGTCGCGCTCGTCGACCCACTGCACGACACACGGCAGGCTGCCGAGCAACGTGACGAGCGCATGGCCGACATGCCCCGCGCCGAACAGCACGATATGCAGCGGCGCCGGACGCGGCGCTTGCAGTGCGCCGCGCCGGCCGGTCCGAACGGACGGCAACTCGTTCATGGCGATCATTCCAGTTGGGTTCGAGTCGTGCATCATGGCCGCGCTTGCGTTCAAAGTTTACTGCCGCGCCGCCGCGCGCGCCGCCCGCACCGCGCCGACTGCCTTGAGGATTTCCTCGCTCGTCGCGGGCGCGTTCAGCGGCGGATTGACCGTGTGATCGCCGACCGCCGAAATAGCGTCGCGAATCGCAAAGAATACCGAGAACGGCAGCAGCAGCGGCGGCTCGCCGGTCGCCTTCGAACGATGGATGCTGTCCTCCGCATTGCGGTTAGCGAACAACCGCACATTGAAGACCGGCGGCGTATCGTTCACGGTCGGAATCTTGTAAGTGGACGGCGCGTGCGTCATCAGCTTGCCGTCCGCGTTCCACCACAGTTCCTCGGTGGTGAGCCAGCCCATGCCCTGAATGAACGCGCCTTCCACCTGGCCGACATCGAGCGCGGGGTTCAGCGACGCGCCCACGTCATGCAGCGCGTCCGCGCGCAGCACGCGCATTTCGCCGGTCAGCGTGTCGATCACCACTTCGGAGACGGCCGCGCCGTAAGAGTAGTAGTAGAACGGCCGGCCTTGCAGCTTCGCCTGGTCCCAATGGAGCTTCGGCGTCGCGTAGAAGCCGTCCGACCACAACTGGATGCGCGCGAGGTAGGCCTTGGCGATCACGTCCTCGAACGGCACCACCGTCTCGCCGACGATCACGCGATCGTGCGCGAACCGCACGTCGGCGGCGCTCACCCGCCCCGCGCCGAAACGCTCGGCGGCGAATGCCGACAAACGTTCGCGCAACTGGCGCGCCGCATCCTGAGCCGCCTTGCCGTTCAGATCGGAACCGGTCGATGCGGCCGTCGCCGATGTATTGGCGACCTTGCTGGTGTCGGTCGCCGTGACGCGAATGCGCTTGAAGCCGACGCCCAGTTCATGCGCGACCACCTGCGCGACCTTCGTGTTCAAGCCCTGGCCCATTTCGGTGCCGCCGTGATTCACCAGCACCGAGCCATCGGTGTAGATGTGCACGAGCGCGCCGGCCTGGTTGAAGTGCGTCACGTTGAACGCGATGCCGAACTTGACCGGCGTGAGCGCGAGCCCCTTTTTCAGCACGTCGTTGTTCGCATTGAAGTCGTCGATCGCCGCGCGGCGCGCGCGGTATTCGCTGGTCGTTTCGAGTTCGTCGATCAGTTCGTGAATCACGTTGTCCTCGACGATCTGGCCATACGGCGTCTGATTGCGCTCGGTCTTGCCGTACAGATTGCGGCGGCGCACGTCGAGCGCGTCCGCGCCGAGCGAACGCGCGACGTTGTCCATGATGTATTCGATCGCGAACGCGCCTTGCGGACCGCCGAAGCCGCGGAACGCGGTGTTCGACTGCGTATTGGTCTTGCCGCAGAAGCCGTCGATGGTCACGTCCGACAGCCAGTACGCGTTATCGAAGTGGCACAGCGCGCGCGTCATCACCGGACCCGACAGGTCGGCGGAAAAACCGCAGCGCGAGGTCATGTCGACGCTCACGCCGTCGATCACGCCGTGCTCGTCGTAGCCCACTTCATACGCGTAGTGAAAGTCGTGCCGCTTGCCGGTGACCATCATGTCGTCGTCGCGATCGGGGCGCAGCTTCACGGGGCACAGCAGCTTCCATGCGGCGAGCGCCGCGCAGCACGCGAACAGGCCCGATTGCGATTCCTTGCCGCCGAACGCGCCGCCCATCCGCCGGCATTCGATCAGCACGTTATGCGACGCCACGCCCAGGGCGTGCGCGACCAGGTGCTGCATCTCGGTGGGATGCTGGGTCGAACAGTAGACGTGCATGCCGTCGTCGTCCTTCGGCACCGCGTAGGCAATCTGGCCTTCCAGATAGAACTGCTCCTGACCGCCGAGCAGCATCTCGCCGGCATCGCGATGCGCGGCGCGGGCGATCTTCGCGGCTGCCGCGCCGCGCGCGAGTTTCATCGGCGGCAGCACGGACTGGTTGGCGGCGCGCGCCTGCCGCGCGGTGAGAATCGCGGGCAATTCCTCGTAGACGACTTCAGCCCGGCGCGCCGCGAGACGCGCGGTTTCATGCGACGTCGCGACCACGATGAAGATCGGCTGGCCGACGTATTGCACGACACCGTCCGCGAGAATCGGATCGTCGCCGTGGATGATCGGGCCGACGTCGTTGGCGCCGGGAATGTCGCCGGCGGTGAAGATCGCGACCACGCCGGGCGTGGCGCGCACTGCGTCGAACGACATCGACACGAGCCTCGCGTGCGCTTTCGACGACAGGCCGAGCGCGGCGTGCAACGTGCCGGCGAGCGTCGGTATGTCGTCGGTGTAAGTGGCGCGGCCGCTCACATGCAAATGCGCGGATTCATGCGGACGCGAGACGTGGACCTGAGTGAAGTTTTCCTGATCCTGAAGATCTTTCAGGAACGGCTCGGCATGCTGGTTCATTGTCGTGTTCTCCGTAGGCTCGCGGCGTATCAGGCGTTCGCGCACGCCGCGGCGACCGCGCGCACATCCAGCGCGCTTTTCGGCAGCGGATCGTTCGGACGCGTTTCGAGCCAGAAGCGATACAGCGTGTTCTTCGCCGCTTCGAGGCGGTAGTGGCTGGTCGCGCGCATGTCGGAGAGCGGCGCGTAGTCGTTGCCGAGCGCGAGCATCGCGGCCTGCGCGGTGGCCTCGTGCCAGTCGGCGTCGCGCAAAACGGCTTCGGCGTGCGTCGCGCGTTTGGGCGTGGCGGCCATGCCGCCGAATGCGATGCGCGGCTCGCGGATCACGTTGCCGTCCGCGATGAAGGAGAACGCGGCGCAGACGGCCGAGATGTCGGAATCGAAACGCTTCGAGAGTTTGTAGGTGCGAAAGTGCAGGTTCTTGCGCGCGCCGGTGCGCGTCGGCACTTTCAGCCCGACCACGAATTCGTGCTCCGCCATGGCCTTCTTCTGATACGCGAGGTACAGGTCTTCGAGCGGCATCTCGCGTTCGATCTCGCCGCCGCGCACGATCACGCGCGCGCCGAGCGCGATCAGGCCGGGCATCGAATCGCCGATCGGCGAACCATTCGCGATGTTGCCGCCGAGCGTGCCCGCATTGCGGATCGGCAGCGACGCGAAGCGCAGCCACATTTCGGTAAGTTCGGGGTAGTGCCTCGCGAGTTCCGCATACGCCTTTTCGACGGTCACGCCCGCGCCGATCGCGATCCAGTCGTCATTCGTTTCGAGCTTCTGCAATGCGGCGATCTGGCCCACGTAGACGACGTTGCCGAGTTCGCGCATCTGCTTGGTGACCCACAGGCCGATGTCCGTGCTGCCCGCGAGAATGCGCGCGGCCGGTTCGGCTTGCTTGATCTTCGCGAGCGCTTCGACGGTGCGCGGCGCATTGAACTGCTGGCCGGCGTGCTGATAGTGGAAGGTGTCGACGCGCTCGAGCGTGGCGAGCGTTCCGGCGAGCGCGCCGATGTCGAGCGGCGCTTTCGGCGCGGGCGCTTCGAACATCCGTACGGCCGCGTCGACGATCGGACGGTAGCCCGTGCAGCGGCACAGGTTGCCGGTGAGCGCGTTGCCGATCGCTTCGCGCGACGGCACGGTTTTGTTCGCGCAGCCGTGTTCGTGGCCGTGCTTTTCGTACAGCGACCACATCGACATGACGAAGCCCGGCGTGCAGAAACCGCACTGCGAGCCGTGGCACTCGACCAGCGCCTGCTGTACCGGATGCAGCGAGCCGTCCGGCTGGCGCAGGTCTTCGACGGTGAAGAGCGCGCGGCCGTCGAGCGTCGGCAGGAACTGGATGCAGGCGTTGACCGCCTTGAAGTCGACGCCGCCCGCCTCGTTGCGCTCGCCGATCACGACCGTGCAGGCGCCGCAGTCGCCTTCGGCGCAGCCTTCCTTGGTGCCGGTGCAATGGGCGTCCTCACGCAGATACTGCAGGACCGTGCGCGTGACGGGGGCGTCCTCGATCTCGCGGATCGCGTTGCGGTGGTAGAAGCGAATCGGCTCAGTCATGTCTCGTTGCTCTCGAAGGTGACGGTTCGAAAACTATCACCGTCAATAAAGGCAACCCATAGCGGGGGCCGCATGCGGGACATATCCGCGAGACGATAAAGAGACGGGTTCGAGTGGCGATTGGCTTATGTAGCAGCGGTAGTTTTGCCGCTCTTTTGCTGTCTACACGGCTAATCGGCCCTCATCCGCCCATGCCGAGGGCGGGAAAAGGACGTTTCATGGAGCCAAAATCGACCACTATGTGGATGTTGCGCCTGCCTTTGGTCCGACGAATTATTAAGCAACTCCTGCAAGAGAATCGGTTCCATGGGAAAATCACGCCTTCCCGCCGTTTTCAAGTCTCGTTTTCCCCATGTCCACCGACTCAGCGACACCTCGCAGCGAATTTGCGACGACCCTGCAGATCATTCCAGTCGTCTTTTTCACGTTTCTTTGCTACCTGACGATCGGCATTCCGCTGGCGGTGCTGCCCGGCTACGTCCACGACGACCTGGGTTACAGCGCCGTGCTCGCGGGCGCGGCGATCAGCGTGCAATACCTGGCGACGCTGGCCTCGCGGCCGTTGGCCGGCCGTTCGGCGGATACGCTGGGGCCGAAGCGCACGGTGTCGATCGGTTTGCTGGGTTGCGGCGCGAGCGGGATTCTGTTGTTGCTGGCGGTGTTGTGCGAGGGCTGGCCTGTGCTGAGCCTGGGGCTGCTGGTGTGCAGCCGCCTCGTGCTCGGATTCGGCGAAAGCCTGTGCGGCACGGGCGCGATTCTATGGGGCATCGGCCGGGTGGGCACGACCAACAATGCCCGGGTGATTTCGTGGAACGGCATCGCGACGTATGGCGCGCTCGCGGTCGGCGCGCCGCTCGGGGTCGCGATTGCGCATACGGTCGGCTTTGCCGCGCTGGGCATTCTGGTGATCGCGCTGGCGGCGCTCGGCTTCTATCTGGCCCGGCCGATGGCGCCGGTCCCCGTCGTGCATGGCGAGCGGATGTCGTACCGCAGCGTGTTCACGCGGGTGTTGCCGCACGGTATCGGGTTGGCGCTCGGGTCCGTCGGCTTCGGCTCGATCGCCACTTTCATCACGCTGTTCTATGCCGCGAAGAATTGGCCGAACGCGGCTTTGTCGCTGACGGTGTTCGGCACGCTGTTCATCGGCGCGCGTTTGTTGTTCGCCAACACGATCAAGACCTACGGCGGGTTTCGTGTGGCGATTGTTTCGTTCTCGTTTGAATGCGTCGGCTTGTTGATGCTGTGGCTGGCGCCTGAGCCGCATATCGCGCTGGCCGGGGCGGCGTTGACCGGCTTCGGATTCGCGCTGGTGTTTCCCTCGCTTGGGGTGGAGGCCGTCGGGCTTGTGCCGCCTGCTAGCCGTGGGGCGGCTCTGTCGGCTTATTCCGTGTTTCTCGATCTCTCGCTTGGGATTACCGGGCCGTTGGCCGGGTATATCGCCGGGGAGTTTGGGTATGGGTCGGTGTTTCTGTTTGCCGCGGTCGCGGCGGCTGCGGCTGCGGGGCTTTGTTGTTTGCTTTATTTGCGGAATGTTAAGGTGACTGATTTGCCTGCGGCGCTCTAAGGGTTTTGCTTTTTTTTGCCTTCGCGGCGCTTCGGTTGTTTGCTTGCGGGGTTGGCCTTTTCTTGCTTTCTTAGTGGTCTATTGGCGTTGCCCCTGTGCGGGGCGGCACTTACTTTCTTTGCCGCCGCAAAGAAAGTAAGCAAAGAAAGCGGCTCACACCGCTAGTTCTGAAGCGGGTCCTTTGGCTTGGAGGGGGCAGTGGCCCATCTGGAATCCGTGCCCTCGCGCATTCAATGTTAGTGACAAGGCAGTCATGCTTCCCGACTCGCGCTGCGCGCTCGTCGGAAGGGTCTGCCTGACAAACAGTGGGGCGTTTGGTAGTCAAGGTGCGCCGAGAGGCGCGACCACTACTTTCCTTCCGACAAGCCCCGCTCGAGCGCCGCTACGCCGGCCGGCAAGTCGACCTTGACGCCGAGGTCAACCATCGTTCTTCCAAGGGCGTGCACCGTGCGGAAAAGATTGTGCTCGCGGCACTGTTCCCCCATCTGCCCGATCCGCACGATCGGCAAACCGAAGGAGCCGGAAATCTCCACCTGATGCATCCGCGAAATATGCGCGCAGACATCGCCTGGACTGAGCCCGGCCGGCACCTCGATTCCCACCACCGAATTCAACCGGCACGCCGCCGGCGTATACAGTTGCAAACCCAACGCCGTCACGCCTTGCTGCAACGCCAGCGAGCATTTCAAATGCCGCGCAAAGCGCTTTTCCAACGTCTCGGCGCACACGAGACGCAACGCCTCGTGCAATGCCAGCACGCCCGACACCGGCGCGGTGTAGTGATACCCGGCGTTATGCCAGAAGTTCTCCGCCAGCGACGCATCCAGACACCAATGCGCATTCGGCGCCGTGCGCCCTTTCACTCGCTCCCACGCGGCGTCGGAAAACGCAATCAGCGACACGCCCGGAATCGACGACAGCCCCTTCTGCCCGCCCGTAATCACAGCGTCGATGCCCCACTCGTCCATCTCCAACGGCATCGTGCTCAGCGTGCACACCGCGTCCACGATGACCAGCGCGCCGGCCGCTTTCGCCAGTGCGGCAATGTCCTTCAGATGGTGGTTCCACACCGTATTCGATGTCTCGCCCTGCACCACCGTCACGATCTCGGGGCGCTCGCGGCGAATCGCCTCGGCGACCTGATCGAGACTCGCGACGGAACGGTCGTCGACGTCCAGCGTGCTCACCCGCGCGCCGACGCGGCGGCCCATTTCCGCCATCCGCTCGCTGAAGAAGCCGTTCCTGATGCTCAGCACACGCGTGCCTTCCCACGCGAGATTGCAGATCGCCATTTCCATCGCGGCCGATCCCGGTCCCGCCACGCCCAGCACCCATTTGGATTTCGTCTGGAACACGTAGCGCGCCATCGTCTTGACCTGGCCGATCACCTTCACCATCGTGCCGCCCAGGTGATTGATCACGACCGTGTTGGCCTTGGCGACGGCCGCGGGAATCGGCACGGGGCCGGCGCCCATCATCAGGAGCGGTTCTTCGGGAAGAATCGCGTCGAGCGATTCGACAACCGGACAGGGCACTGCGGAGGAAACGGAGGTGGAGGATGAAGTCGGCATGATCGATACGTGAATGTCAGGACGCAAAGGAGCAAGCGGCCTCGCCGGCACTACCGCCGGCGAGGCCGTCGGTCCGATCATTCACTGAACCGCGCGATTGCGCAAGTTGATTGCGCAAGTTTTTTGACCATGCCTTGCCGCCTGGCGCCGCAATGATCGACGTGTCGCAAACGCCGCCAGGCGCAATTGGCGCCACGCGCAATGAGCCGATGCCATAGCCGATGCAATGAGCCGACTCCAAGCCTGCGCCTCGCGCGCTCCAGACGAATGACCTCAGCAATCGAGCGATCGTGCCGACTCACGAATCGACGGGTTGGTCAGCCCTCCGCGCCATGCATTGGCTACCGTATACTGGCTAGCCCACCGCCTATATGCCGCGCCCCTCAGTTCGCCTCGATTCGCCTGTTCAGCGCCGGCACGCAATTCACGGAGCCGCTCATGCGCATGATCCTGTTCAGCAGCCGCCAGTACGACAGCGACACATTCACCGAAGCCAATGCCGCGCACGCTTATGAACTGCGCTTTCAGGAGTCGCATCTCGACCTGGAAACCGCCGTGCTCGCGCAGGGCTACGACGTGGTCTGCCCGTTCGTCAACGACACCGTCGACGCGGCCGTGCTCGAACGTCTCCATGCCGGCGGCACCCGCCTGATCGCGCTGCGCTCCGCCGGCTTCAATCACGTCGACCTGGCCGCGGCCGAGGGTCTCGGCATGACGGTCGCGCGCGTGCCGGCCTATTCGCCGCACGCGGTCGCCGAACACGCGGTCGGTCTCATCCTCGCGCTCAATCGGCGCTTGCCGCGCGCCGTCGCGCGCACACGTGAAGGCGATTTCTCGCTGCATGGGCTGCTCGGTTTCGATCTGCACGGCAAGACCGTCGGGGTGATCGGCACCGGCATGATCGGCCGCGTGTTCGGACGCATCATGGCGGGCTTCGGCATGCAGGTGCTCGCCTACGACCCAGGCACGCCGGCCGACGATCTGCTCGCGCTCGGCGCGCGCTACGTGCCGCTCGACACGCTGCTCGCCGAGTCGGACGTCGTCAGTCTGCATTGCCCGCTGGTGCCGGCCACCTACCATATGATCGACAGCCGCGCGCTCGCGAGGATGAAACGCGGCGCGATGCTGATCAACACGGGCCGTGGCGGTCTCGTCGAAAGCAATGCGCTGATCGGCGCGTTGAAGGACGGCCAGCTCGGCCACCTCGGGCTCGACGTGTACGAGGAGGAAGGCGGCCTCTTTTTCGAGGACCACTCGAACCTGCCGTTGCAGGACGACGTGCTCGCGCGTCTGTTGATGTTCCCGAACGTGATCGTCACGGCGCACCAGGCGTTCTTCACGCGCGAGGCGATGAGCGAGATCGCGCAGACCACGCTCGGCAACGTCGCGGCATGGCGGGCCGGCACGCCGCGCAATGTGGTGAGTCCCGCTCGTTAAGCGCCAGTTTGGGCAGCAGCCTCAAGCGAGCCGCGCTCGCGGACCCCAAGCGCGAGCCCCAAGCGCCAACCTCAATCGCCGCCTTCGCTCGTCAGCGTGGTCGGGCGGAGCGCGGTGCGGGCGTCGTCCGCGGCGCCGCAGATTTCGCGCAATAGCGCCGCCTCGCGCTCATGCACTTCCACCGGAAACCAGCGCGCCCCCGCGTCGGCCAGATAGCGCGCGCGATGCTGGCCGTTGCGAAACGCCACCACGCCTTCGCGCTCCAGACCCAGCCAGCCCAGCAGACCCGGCGCGCGACGCGTCGAGATCGTCACATACGGCATTTGCGGAATGCGCGGGTTCTCAGGATCGAGAAATTCGCGTATGCCGCGCACCTTGCCCGAGTGCCATTCGGCCACCGGCTTCAGAACATAATCGGTGTTGTCGCGGTCCGCGCAGGCGAGCAGCTTGCGCACGTCGACGAGCACGACTTGATGCCGCGTGCCGTCCGCGTCGAAAACGCGTTGCAGGCATACGTGGTCGTACCATGGATGGTGATGCAAAGGCACGATCCAGACCGTCCCGGCAGAAGCCGGCATGGCGGCCGACGATGATTTGGACAAGGACAAAGGCAGGCTCGATAAGCTGGCGAAAACTCGCCAGCGCGTTAAAAGAGCGCTAACGCTACGAGCCGATTGTGAAAGAGGCATGACAGGCCACCGTATTAATCACACTGCATGAGCGGACTGCATAAGCATGCTTCGTGCACGCACTCCATGAGCGCTCGGGAACGCGCCTCGTCACTGAAGGGAACACGCTGACATCTACGGAAACGACGATGATAACCACCCAAAATTTCAATGAACATGTGCGTATCGAAGCCGACGAGGATACGGGCGTCGCGACCCTCGTTCTCGAGCGGCCCGCGCGGCGCAATGCCGTGGACCGCCCCACCGCCGATGCGCTCGCCGCCGCGTTCCGCCGCTTCGAAGCGGAGCCGGCCTGGCGCGCGGCGGTGCTGTTCGGCGCGGGCGGCACGTTTTGCGCGGGCGCGGATCTCAGCGCGCTCGCCGACGACACGCGCCGCAACGAACTGCACGCCGACGGCAGCGGTCCAGGGCCGATGGGCCCGACGCGCATGAGCTTCAGCAAGCCGGTGATCGCGGCGATCGCCGGACATGCGGTGGCGGGCGGTCTGGAACTGGCTGCGATGTGCGATCTGCGGGTCGTCGAGGAAGACGCGGTGCTCGGCGTGTTCTGCCGGCGCGTGGGCATTCCGCTGATCGACGGCGGCACGATCCGCTTGCCGCGTTTGATCGGACTGTCGCGGGCGCTCGACCTCATCCTGACCGGACGCGCGGTGAACGCGCGGGAAGCGCTCGACTTCGGTCTCGCCAACCGCGTCGTCGCGAAAGGCGAGGCGCGCGCGACGGCCGAGCGTCTCGCTGCCGAACTGGCGGCCTTCCCGCAAGCGGCGCTGCTGGCGGACCGCCGCTCGGCGCTGCAAAACAGCCTGCTCGACGACTTCGCCGAGGCGCTGCGACGCGAAGGCGCGGGCGGCTATCAGGCGGTATTCGACGAGGGCGTCGCGGGCGCCGCGCGTTTTGCGCAAGGCGCCGGCCGTCACGGCAACGCGCTCGATCCAGACGAAAGCACCTGATGACGCACAGCCGTCGCACGCCGGAAAAGCGCACTCCGTAGCGGCTTTTCAGCAAAAAACAACAGCCGCCTCGACGGCCAGCGGCACTGTTTTGACTTAGAAGCTGTTGCGAAATTAAGTTTTGGGTCTGTTAACTTTTCTGACTTGGTGTTAACTTCTTGTCTTGTTTTGCCTGACAGGAAGCAATGCCTAAAGAACTCATAGACGACGAATTGTGGTCACTCATCGAACCGCTTCTGCCCGCGCGAGCACCGCGCAATCGCCAGTACGCGGGCCGCAAACCGACGCCAGACCGAGCAGTGCTGACTGGCATCGTGTTCGTGCTGCGCTCGGGCATTGCGTGGAACCTGCTGCCGCAGGAAATGGGTTGCGGCTCAGGCACCGCCTGCTGGCGACGGCTCGTCGCATGGCAGAAGGCCGGTGTCTGGCAACGTATCCACGAAACGCTGCTGGCCGAACTGCGCCGCCGTGGCGAAATCGACTTAACGCGTGCCATCGTCGACAGCTCATCAATTCGCGCCATGCTGGCGGGAAAAAAACCGGCCCGAATCCCACGGACCGGCGCAAGCTCGGCAGCAAGCACCACCTCATCGTCGACGCGCAAGGCATCCCGCTCGCGGTCATCCTGACCGGCGCAAACCGCCACGACATTACGCAGCTCGATGCACTGGTCCAGGCCATTCCACATATCCGGGGCAAACGGGGACGTCCCCTGCACAAGCCGCAAATCGTTCAGGGCGACCGGGGCTACAGTTCCGAGCCACATCGGCAGCGCTTGCGCGAACGTGGCATCACGCCCGTGCTCGCAAAAATTGGCTCGCCCCATGGCAGCGGACTCGGCAAAACGCGTTGGCAAGTCGAGCGCTCGATTGCCTGGCTTCACTCGTTTCGACGCCTGAAGATTCGCTATGAACGCTACGCCCATATCCACGAGGCTTTCCTCTCGTTAGCTTGCGCCTTGATTTGCTGGACGCGCCTCAAGCCTTGGTTTAACTAATTTCGCAACAGCTTCTTAGGTAGAATCCCCTACTGCTTTACCCTTGCACAGCGCATGCGTTTTCGCCCCGAAAACGCGCGTCTGTCGCGCGGCGCTTCACGTCGCGCTGAATCCCGTTCGATCACCATGCCTTTGCCCCTGCTCGCTCTCGCCGTTGCCGCCTTTGGCATCGGCACCACCGAATTCGTCATCATGGGGCTGCTGCCCGATGTCGCCCGCGATCTGTCCGTCTCGATCCCGGCGGCGGGCATGCTGGTGTCGGCTTATGCGCTCGGCGTCACGATCGGCGCGCCGATCGTTGCGATCGCGGTCGCCAACATGCCGCGCAAGAAAGCGTTGATGAGCCTGATCGGCGTGTTCATCGTCGGCAATCTGCTGTGCGCGATCGCGCCGGGCTACGCGGTGCTGATGGCCGCGCGCATCGTCACGGCGTTCTGCCACGGCGCGTTCTTCGGCATCGGCTCGGTGGTGGCCGCGGGTCTCGTCGCGCCGAACCGTCGCGCGCAAGCGATTGCGCTGATGTTCACCGGCCTCACGCTCGCCAATGTGCTCGGCGTGCCGCTCGGCACCGCGCTCGGCCAGGCGGTCGGCTGGCGCGCGACCTTCTGGGCGGTGACGGTCATCGGCGTCGTCGCGGCGGCCGCGCTTGCCGTGTGCCTGCCCGCCAGGATCGAAATGCAGAAAGCGAGCCTCATGCGCGAATTCAGCGTGCTGAAGAACCCGCAAGTGCTGATGGTGCTCGGCGTCAGCGTGCTCGCGTCGGCCAGCCTCTTTTCCACCTTCACGTACATCACGCCGATTCTCGAGGACGTGACCGGCTTCACGCCGCATGCCGTCACTCTCGTGCTGTTGCTGTTCGGCCTCGGCTTGACGGTCGGCAGCACGCTCGGCGGCAAGCTCGCGGACTGGCGGCTGATGCCTTCGCTGGTGGCGTTTCTGCTGGCGATCGTCGTGATCCTGACGATCTTCGCCGGCACGATGCACAGCGAAATTCCCGCGATGATCACGATTTTCGCGTGGGGCGTGCTGGCCTTCGCGATCGTCCCGCCGCTGCAAATGCTGATCGTCGATCGCGCGAGTCACGCGCCGAATCTGGCGTCGACCTTGAACCAGGGGGCGTTCAATCTCGGCAATGCGACGGGCGCCTGGCTCGGCGGCATGGCGATCGGCGCGGGCGCGCCGCTCACCACCCTGCCGTGGGTCGGCGTGGCGACGTCGATCGGCGCGCTCGCGCTGACGCTGTGGTCCGTGTCGATCGACCGACGCGCGCAACGCATGGCGGTCGCAGGGTAAGCCAGCTGCGGATCTCCGCGGGCTAGCACGCTTGATGCTAGTTTCATCGCACATTGCACGGCATTTCGCTGAGCGGGCCATGCGTTCATGGCGCCCACGCCGGCAATGCGGAGAACGCCATGCAAACTCTGCCCTTGTCGCGCCGTTTTTACCTGCTGAGCGCGCTGATCTTTCTCTGTGCGATGACGTTCGGAAGTTGCGGAGGCGGCGGCGATGAAGCCGCGACCGGCGCGGCGACAGGCAGCGGCGCCGGCGGCTCGGGCGGCTCGGGCGGCTCGGGCACGTCCTCGGGCGGCACCGCGATGTCCGCCAAGGGCGACGTCGTGACCTATCACAACGACATCGCGCGCACCGGCCAGTACCTCGACGAAACCATCCTGACGCCGGCCAACGTCAACGCGGCAAGCTTCGGCAAGGTCGGCTTTTTCGCCGTCGACGGCAAGGTCGATGGAGAGCCGCTCTTCGTCGGCTCGCTGGCGATCGCGGGCGGCACGCATAACGTGCTGTACGTCGTGACCGAACACGACAGCGTATTCGCCTTCGACGCCGACACGGGCGCGCGACTATGGCAGGTCCGCACGCTGAAGGCGGGCGAAACGCCGAGCGACGACCTGGGCTGCGGGCAGATCACGCCGGAGATCGGCATCACCTCGACGCCGGTGATCGACCGCTCGCGCGGACCTCACGGCACGATCTATGTCGTCGCGATGTCGAAGGATTCCGGCGGCGGCTACCATCAGCGCGTGCACGCGCTCGATCTCGCGACGGGCGCGGAACTGCTGAACGGACCCACGGAAGTCGCCGCAAGCTATCCGGGCAACGGCGCCAACAGTTCGAACGGACGCGTCGTGTTCGCGCCTTCGTCATATGCCGAGCGCGCGGGTTTGCTCCTGCTCAACGGCATGATCTACACGACGTGGACCTCGCATTGCGACGCGGGCGCTTACACCGGCTGGATCATCGCCTACAGCGCCGACACGTTGCAGCAGACCTCCGTGCTCAATGTCACGCCGAACGGTTCCGAGGGCGCCATCTGGATGAGCGGCGCGGGCCCCGCGTCGGACGGCTCGTCGATCTATCTGCTCGACGGCAACGGCACGTTCGATACCACGCTGAACGCAAACGGTTTTCCGGCTCAAGGCAACTTCGGCAATACGTATCTGAAGCTGGGCACGGCGGGCGGGCTCTCGGTCGTCGATTACTTCGCGATGTCGAATATCGTGCAGGCGTCCGCCGTGGATGCGGATCTCGGTTCGGGCGGCGCGCTCGTGCTGCCCGATCTCACCGATGCGAGCGGCGCGGTTCGCCACCTCACGCTAGGGACGGGCAAGGACGACATCATCTACGTTCTGGATCGCGAGTCGATGGGGAAATTCAACGCCGGCGGCAACAAGATCTACCAGGAGATCGCGGGGCAATTGAGCGGCGGCGAGTTCGGCATGGCGGCTTATTTCAACGGCCGGATTTATTTCGGTTCGGTGGGCGACCATCTGAAGGCCTTCACGATCACTAACGCGCGCTTGTCGGCAACGCCGACCGGCCAGAGCGCGATGACTTTTCCTTATCCTGGGACCACGCCCAGCGTCTCGGCCAACGGCTCGGCGAACGGCATTGTGTGGGCGGCCGAGAACGGCAGCGTGGCGGCGTTGCATGCATTCGATCCGGCCAATCTCGCCACCGAGTTGTACAGCAGCAATCAGATGGGAACGCGCGATCACTTCGGCGCGGGGAACAAGTTCATCACGCCGATGATCGCTCACGGGAAGGTTTATGTCGGAACGATGAATGGCGTGGCGGTGTTTGGGTTGCTCAAGGGGTGAGGGGTCCGTGGTCCCGTGCCTTAGTTTCGCGCCGGCACGATCTCACCGACGCAGGTGCCGAAGCCCACCCGATAACCATCGCCCTGGCACCAGCCGGCAAGCGTCAGTTCGTCGCCGTCCTCGATGAAACCGCGCGTGCCGCCCTCCTTCAGCGCCAGCTGCTTCTTGCCGTTCCACGTCAATTCGAGCAGCGAGCCATACGAATCTTCCGTCGGACCGCTGATCGTGCCCGAGCCCATCAGATCGCCCACGCGCGTATTGCAGCCCGACACCGTGTGATGCGCGAGTTGCTGCGCCATCGTCCAGTACATGTGCTTGAAGTTGGTCCGCGAGATCGTGGTGGCCTGCTTGGCCTGCTGCGGGCGCAGCCTCACTTCGAGCGTGATGTCGAACGCATGCGCGCCGTCGTGGCGCAGATACGCAAGCGGCTGCGGTTCCTGCACCGGCTGCGCGACGCGAAACGGTTCGAGCGCGTCGAGCGTCACGATCCACGGCGAGATCGTCGTGGCGAATGTCTTCGCGTTGAACGGGCCGAGCGGCACGTATTCCCATTGCTGGATGTCGCGCGCGCTCCAGTCGTTCAGCAGCACCATGCCGAAGATATGCGCCTCGGCGTCCGCACACGCGATCGGCTCGCCCAACGCATTGCCGGCGCCGATCACGAAGCCCGTTTCCAGTTCGATATCGAGCTTGCGGCATGCGCCAAACACCGGACGCTCTTCGTCCGGCAGCTTCAATTGGCCGTTGGGACGGCGCACCGGCGTGCCGCTCACCACCACCGACGACGCGCGTCCGTTATAGCCGATCGGCATCTCTGACCAGTTCGGCAGCAGCGCATTCTTCGGATCGCGGAACATCGAGCCGACGTTCGTCGCGTGCTCCTTCGACGAATAGAAGTCGGTGTAGCCCGGAATCCGCACCGGCAGATGCAACCGCGCATCGGCCGCACGCACCAGCGCCTTCGCGCGCAAGCCGGCGTTGTCGCGCAAGGTCGCGGTATCGCGCGCGAGCAGGTGACTCAACTGAATCCGCACGCCGCGCCATGCATCGCGGCCGAGCGCGATGAAATCGTTCAACGTATCGCGCGCAAAAACATCGGCCTTCGACGCCGGCACGTTCAGCAATCCCGCCGCCTGCAACGCCGCCAGATCGACGATCTCGTCGCCGATTGCGACGCCCACGCGCCGCGCGTCGTTGTTGCTGTCGCTGAAAATACCGAACGGCAGATTCTGGATGGGGAAATCATGGTTCGAATCGTTGGCCGACTCGACCCAGCTCTTACGCGACGGATCGAGCGTCGCCTGAAGATCGCTCAATGCGCTCATCGTTGCTCCGGGTTGAAATGTTTCTTGAGGCCTTGCCAGCACTCGTAGTAATGCGCCTGCAATTGCGCGGTTTCGAGCGCGAAGCGGGTCGGCTTGATCAGCGTGCGCGTTTCGAACATGAAGGCCATCGTGTCGCCGACTTTGCTCGGCGTCGACGTGTCGCTGTGCGATGCCTTCTCGAACGTGTCGGCGTCCGGCCCGTGGCCTGTCATGCAGTTATGCAGACTCGCGCCGCCCGGCACGAAGCCCTCGGCCTTCGCGTCGTACACGCCGTGCACGAGGCCCATGAATTCGCTCGCCACGTTGCGATGGAACCAGGGCGGACGGAAGGTATCCTCGGCGGCGAGCCAGCGCGGCGGGAAGATCACGAAGTCGATCGCGTCGACGCCCGGTGTGTCGCTTTGCGATTGCAGCACCAGAAAAATCGACGGGTCGGGATGGTCGAAGCTGATCGAGCCGATCGTGTTGAAGCGGCGCAAGTCGTACTTGTACGGCGCGAAATTGCCGTGCCACGCGACCACGTCGAGCGGCGAATGGCCGATGTCCGCACGCCACAAGTTGCCGTTCATCTTGGCGACGAGTTCGAAATCGCCCTCGCGATCTTCATACGCCGCGTGCGGCGTGAGAAAGTCGCGCGGATTGGCGAGGCCGTTCGAACCGATCGGGCCGAGATCCGGCAGACGCAGCAGCGCGCCGAAGTTCTCGCAGATATAGCCGCGCGCCGGGCCGTCCGGCAGGCCCACCGCAAAGCGCACGCCGCGCGGGATCACCGCGATCTCGAACGGCTCCACGTCCAGCCGGCCCAGCTCGGTCGCGATATGCAGGCGCCCTTCCTGCGGCACGATCAGCAGTTCGCCGTCGGCGCTGTAGAAGAAGCGGTCCTTCATCGAACGGTTCGCCGCGTACAGGTGAATCGCGCAACCGCTCATCGATTCCGCCGCGCCGTTGCCCGCCATCGTCACCCAGCCGTCGATGAAATCGGTCGGCTCGGCCGGCATCGGCAAGGCATCCCAGCGCAACTGGTCAGGCGGCGTGGGCGGCACCTCGGCGAAATTCGCCACGAGCCGCTCCGAAGGCAGCGGCGCGAAAGGCTTATGCACGGCCGCCGGACGAATCCGGTACAGCCACGAACGGCGGTTGTGACCGCGCGGCGCGGTGAACGCGGTGCCCGACAGTTGCTCGGCATACAGGCCATAGGCCGCGCGTTGCGGCGAATTGCGGCCTTGGGGCAAGGCGCCCGGCAAGGCTTCCGTGGCGAATTCGTTCGCGAAGCCCGATTGATAGCCCGGCTCGATTTCTAGCCGTGAGCCGGCGGTAGCCGGCGTACCGGTGGCGGTGTTCATGCAAGGTTCTCCGTTGAGGCTCGATCTTGTCGGTTCCAGGCGGCCTGCGGCTCGATGCGCGAACCGGTGGCGTCGCCGCAGATGAATTTACGTATAGTAAAAGCAATTACGAATAGTGAAACTAACGTATACCCTGAAGACGACCCGGACAAGCCCCGGAAGCCCGTAACGACAAGCGTTCGGCCGATAACGTTATGAGCATTTTGTTCATGTGCGCACGGTGCGGACTGCTACCATCAATGGAATGCGGCAACCGAGTCGCGTTGCCGAGCGCCGAGCGCGTCCATTGCCAATCTTTCGCCTACATGATTCCGCCGACCATCCCCAACCTCATCGAGCGCGCCGCCCACCACCCGTTTCTCGGCGAACATCTGGCAATGGGAACGGGCGCGCATCACGACATCGCGCTCGCACGCTTCGACGGGCAGGAGCTCACCAGCGCTTACGAGCCGATCTTCGACATCAGCGTGCATGCGTTGGCGCAGTCGTTGTCGTCGGGTCCGGAGGGTGTCGACCGTTTCGGCGATGAACTCGGCTTTCAGGCGGTCACCCAGCGCCTGGACGGGCCGCCGTTCGAGGTATTCGATCCGTTCGACCGCATCGTCGACGATCAGGAACTGGTCGCGCTCGACCGCATGTCGCGCGCGCTGCACGCGATCAATTTCTTCGGGACGCAGCGGCACGGTCTGCTGTTTCTACGCGTGCACGAACGTCTGCTCAAGAGCGTGAAGTACGACCACGGACTGCATTTTTCGACCGTGCTGGTGTCGTTCGGGCTGAACCCGTCGCGGGTGGTGATCGAATTGCCGGCCGCGGCGGTCGCGCATAAGACCTTCCTCGGCTATCTGACGCAGAGCTATCAGCGCTACGGCTTCAAGGTGGCGGGCAATCTGTCCAATGCGGGGCAGATTTTGTCGGTGTCGGAAACCGCGCGGCTCGATTTTCTGAAGATGGACGCCGCGACCGCGTTGCGCGATGCGACCGTGAAACCGCTAGTGGGTTACGCGAACCGGTTGCGGATTCCGTTGATCTTCAATCGCGTGATGGATGAGCCGCAGTTCGTGGCCCTGCAACAGTACGACGTGCGCTTCGTGCAAGGGCCATTGTTCAACGCGCATTACCACGACCGGGCTGTTTGATCGGCGGCTTGATCGGCGGCTTGACCGGCTGGTTGATGTGGCTTGCGGTTGCACGCGCCGGCGCTTCGACCGTATCGCCCAGGCGCCGCGCGAGCGCCTTGAGCCGCGGCGCGACGGTTTCACGAAACACCTCCTCTCCCATCGACGACGCCGGCCCGCTGCAACTCAGCACCAGCCAGCGTCCTTCACGCGGCTCGCGAAACGGCACGGCCACCGCGTTCACGTCGTCGTGCCACGCGCGGAACGAATAGCAGCAGCCTTCGCCGGCGAACGCGGCGATCGACTTTTCCGCCTCCGCGATCAGCGCCGCGCCTGGCGCGCCTGGTTTACCCGCCGCTTTCCTGAGCTCGACGAGCAACGCGGCGCGCACGTCCGCCGGCTGCACGGCGAGATACGCGCGCCCCATCGAACTCGTCAGCATCGACAGTTTCGAACCCGATGCGAGCCCGAGCGTCAACGCGGTTTCGCTGCGGATCGTCTCCAGATAAATCATGTCGAGCCCGTCGCGGCAACCGAGCGAAACCGCCGCGCCCACCTCGCGCGCGAAATTACGCATATGCGGACGAGCCAGTTCGAGTGTGTCCGTGCCCGAAAGCAATGCGAATCCTAGCGAGAGCACGCCGGCGTCGAGCGCGTATTTGCCCAGCGTTTCATCGAGCCGCAGATAACCCAGCACGCTCAGCGTGTAAGCGAGGCGGTTGACCGTCGCCTTCGGCAAACCGGTGCGTTCGACGAAATCGCGATTGCCCAGCATCGTTTCGCCCGGCTTGAACGCGCGCAGCAAGTCCAGCCCGCGCGCGAGGGCAACGACGAATTTGCGCTCGTCGAGCGGTTCGGAGAGGGTGGATGCAGGCGTCATCAGGTGATACACTCGATCGGTGATTTGCAAAACATTGTTTCGCGTAGCGGAACATAAGTCAAGTTGGAATCAAGCAAGGAATCAGGAGATACGTCATGGCCGAGGCCGCGCAGTTTCACTGGGAAGACCCGCTGCTGCTCGATCAGCAGCTCACCGAAGACGAACGCATGGTGCGCGAGGCCGCCGCGGCCTATGCGCAGGACAAGCTGGAGCCGCGCGTGCTCGAAGCGTTCCGTCATGAAAAGACCCACATCGAGATCTTTCGCGAAATGGGTGAACTCGGCCTGCTCGGCCCGACGATTCCCGAGCAATACGGCGGCCCCGGTTTGAACTACGTCGCATACGGCCTGATCGCGCGTGAAGTGGAGCGCGTCGATTCCGGCTACCGGTCGATGATGTCCGTGCAGTCCTCGCTGGTGATGGTGCCCATCCACGAATTTGGCTCGGAGGCGCAGAAGCGGAAGTACCTGCCGAAACTCGCCACCGGCGAATGGATCGGCTGCTTCGGGTTGACCGAACCGAACCACGGCTCCGATCCGGGCAGCATGGTCACGCGCGCGAAGAAGGTGGACGGCGGCTATTCGCTGTCGGGCTCGAAGATGTGGATCACCAATTCGCCGATCGCGGACGTGTTCGTCGTGTGGGCGAAGCTCGAGGAAAACGGCAAGGACGCGATTCGCGGCTTCATTCTCGAGAAAGGCTGGAAGGGGCTGTCTGCGCCCACCATCCATGGCAAGGTGGGATTGCGGGCGTCGATCACCGGCGAAATCGTGCTCGACGAAGTGTTCGTTCCCGAAGAAAACCGTTTTCCGGAAGTCAGCGGCTTGCGCGGTCCGTTCACATGTCTGAATTCGGCACGCTACGGTATCGCCTGGGGCGCGCTCGGCGCAGCCGAAGCATGCTGGCACACCGCGCGTCAGTACGTGCTGGATCGCAAGCAATTCGGCCGGCCGCTCGCCGCGAACCAGTTGATCCAGAAGAAACTCGCCGACATGCAAACCGAGATCACGCTCGGACTGCAAGGCGTGCTGCGCCTCGGCCGCATGAAGGACGAAGGCACGGCGGCCGTGGAGATCACCTCGATCATGAAACGCAACTCATGCGGCAAGGCGCTGGACATTGCGCGGCTCGCGCGCGACATGCTCGGCGGCAACGGCATCTCCGACGAGTTCGGCGTCGCGCGGCATCTGGTGAATCTGGAAGTGGTCAACACCTACGAAGGCACGCACGACATTCACGCGCTGATTCTCGGGCGCGCGCAAACGGGAATTCAGGCGTTTTTCTGATGTCTTCCTGACATGCCGATAAAAAGCAAAAGGCCGGTTCACCTCGAACCGGCCTTTTTCGTTGCGGCGCCGCGCTGCAGCTAACGGCGCGCTTCACGGTGCATCAACCGCCTACTTGTTCGGCTGCGGCGTCATGCGCAGGTACGGACGCAGCGCCTTGTAGCCCTTCGGGAATTTCTGCTTGATGACTTCCTCGTCTTTCAACGACGGCACGATCACCACGTCATCGCCCTGCTTCCAGTTGCCGGGCGTGGCAACCGAGTGGTTGTCGGTGAGTTGCAGCGAGTCGATCACGCGCAGCACTTCGTCGAAATTGCGGCCCGTGCTTGCCGGATACGTGATGATCAGCCGCACCTTCTTCTTCGGGTCGATCACGAAGAGCGAGCGGACCGTGAGCGTTTCATTGGCGTTGGGGTGGATCATGTCGTACAGCTCGGCCACCTTGCGGTCGCCGTCGGCGAGAATCGGGAAGCCGAC
This sequence comes from Paraburkholderia terricola, assembly GCF_003330825.1. Taxonomy (NCBI): domain Bacteria; kingdom Pseudomonadati; phylum Pseudomonadota; class Betaproteobacteria; order Burkholderiales; family Burkholderiaceae; genus Paraburkholderia; species Paraburkholderia terricola. Next base: position 612,952 of record NZ_CP024941.1, on the reverse strand, counting down.
ATTGGCGGCTTGCGTCTCGTTGATGTCCTTGATCCATTCCTTATGCGACTCCGCGCTGTCGACCGACAACGCGATCGTCTTCACGTTGCGCTTTGCGAACTCGTCGGCCAGCTTCGCCGTCAGGCCGAGTTCCGTGGTGCAGACGGGCGTGAAATCGGCGGGGTGCGAGAACAGCACGCCCCAGCTATCGCCCAGCCATTCATGGAACTTGATGCGGCCGACACTCGACTCCTGTTCGAAATCGGGTGCGATATCGCCAAGACGTAGACTCATGTTGCATCTCCTTTAAAGTATTCGGGCATTCCGCGCGAGCATTCGCCCGCGCCGCCCCGCCACGATAAATCATATGGTAGCGGCGGTACATGACGAACCAACATCGCGTCACTACTTTATGCGTTTTTGTAATTTTCACCGATATAGTGGAAACTTTGCGGGACAGATCAACTCCATCGGAGGCAAACTGTCACCTGCAATGTGTTGCGGGTCGTCGTGCAATGGCTTTGCTTCAACCGGGAACGGTTCGTGCGTTCGCTTGCGTCAACCGAGCACTGCGCTCGCCAGCGGCCGTTTCTTTGGTTACGATTCACGCGTGGCGTGAGACGAAGGGGAGCTGTCAATGTCGGAAGTCAACAAGGAGAGATTGATGTCGGATATCAAAACGGTCCTCGCGGACGCTGAAGATTTGCTGAAACAGGCCGCGAGCGCCACCGGCGAGCGCGCCTCGGAGTTGCGTGAAACGGCGCTTACGCGTCTGAAACAGGCGAAGGAAAAGGCGGCTGACGTCCAGGTCGTGGTGGTCGAAAAAGGCAAGAAGGCCGCCCGCGCCACCGACGACTACGTGCACGAGCATCCGTGGGCATCGATCGGTATCGCGGCGGGTGCGGGCGTGCTGCTGGGGTTGTTGATCAACCGCAAGTAACACGGTGACGCTGCCGGACGGTCGCGTCCGGCCCACTGGTAAATCGAGCGGACCGGCGCATGCCTGGCCGGTCCGTTTCTCCTGGCGCGCACCTTTGCACGCGCCGCCCAGGCCATCACGCGCAACGCCCACAGCCATGACGATCGAAACACAAACACAGCGCGCAGAACATAGTCCGTTACGCCGCATCGTCGGTTCGGTGTTCGCCATTCTGCAAACGCGGCTCGAACTGGTCGGCATCGAGCTCGCCGAGGAAAAAGACCGGCTGCTCGCCGTGCTATTCCTCGGTCTCGCCGCCATGATGCTCGCCACGATGGCCTTGATCGCCTTGACCGCGCTGATCGCCATTGCGTTCTGGGACACCTACCGATGGCAGGCGCTCGCCGGCATTACCGCCGTGTATGCGATTGCGGGACTAGTCTGTGCGCTGAAAGCGCGCAGCGGTTTGCGCAACGCACCGCTGGTGTTCGAGGCCACCCTTGCGGAGTTCGAAAAAGACCGCGACGTGTTCCGCAAACCGTGACAACCCACGCGCAACGGGTGTCGCTACGACGCCCGGCGCTCGCGTTGGGATTTCGTTGGGATATCGAGCGATTTGCAGCGCCGTTTGACTGCACCACCTTCACTGCCGCCGACACACCATGAGCCAAAGCCATTCCGATACCGCCTTCCGTGCCAAGCGCCAACCGGCCAAGGATCTGAGCGCGCCACACTTGCGAGCGTTGCGCAAGGAATTGCTGCTGGTGCGCGCGGATGTGGAGCGCATGGAACTCGCTCAGGCCACCATCGAATTGCGGCAGGCGGTCACGCATTTCAGTTGGCTCAAGTTTATTCTGCCGGGCTTGGGCGGCGTGCGCGTGGGCAAAGGAACGAAGTCGAGCTTGATCAACGCGGGGACCATTGGCGTGCTCCTCAAACAGTATCCCCTCATCAGTTCGATCGCCTCGCTGGTTCTCGCCAAACCGCTGCGTGCAACCGTCGCGGCAGGTGCAAAACCCGCACTGAAGTGGGGCGGCCTCGCGCTTGCCGCATGGGAAGCGTATCGGATCTGGCAGCAAATGAAGCGCGATTCCGCTGCGCCTCGTACCGTCAAGACCGAATCGAACCCGTAACGGTGAGCGCGGCATTGCTTCCGGCATAAGCCCTGCCTCTGCGTGGTTAGCCCGTATTCCAGCATTCGCCGCTTGTCGGCGCCACACCGTTTGCTCCATTCCTGTTGCCTCGCTGCCCCGTCGCGTCGAGCGTGAAAACCCCGCAGGGGTCGTCACGCATCGGACCGGTTTCGCTCGGCGCGGCCTCTATCGAATAGCCACCATTGGAATCGTCCGCCTGCAGCACGCGCAGCCGGTAGACCGCCGCGCCGAATTGCGGCGCCTGGTCCATGCCCGGCAACAGCGTGGACGCGCTGCCGCTTGCCGCGCCCTCGACGAATTGCGCGGCGCGATAAAGGGCGGACGCGGCGTCGATGCGATGCGTTCGCGCGACGTGATCGCGATACGAAGGTACGGCGAACACTGCCAGCGTGGCGACTATCGCCAGCGTGATCATCAGTTCGAGCAGCGTGAATGCGGATGTGTGCAGCCTTGTCATGGACCTCCCGTCAGAATGGCCGTGCGGCGACGTGGCGCCAATGACGCTCGATCGTTTCGTCCTCGATGACCAGTTGCATCTGCAGCCAGACCTGTGACTCGTTGTTACGGCCGAAGCCACGCGAGGTCAGCAGATAGGCTCGAGCATCGGCGCGGGTGCCGAGACGCCAGGCTTCGATCAGGCATTGCGGCGCGCGCACCGATCCTGGCCATTGCGCAAGGGGCGCGACGGCGTTCGCCTCGAAGGCGGCTTCGAGTTTCCATTGCGCCGGCTCTCCGGGCGCGGCCGGCATCGGCGTCACGGATGCTGCCGCGATGGCACTGCGCGCGCACAGGAGCAACGCTGAATCGGCGGCATGAAACGCCTGCAAATAATCGCGCACGTTGGTGGTGACGCGCGCCGCCGCAAGCGACGTTTCGAACCATGCCGCGGAGGTGGTCAGCATCATCGCTGAAATCAGCAGGACGATTGGCAGGACTGCGCCGCTTTGACGATCGCGGAATCGGCCGCCTGCCATGCGCATGATGCGTCCGAGATATTGCGGCTGCTCGCGGCCTCGTGAATGCTTCCCGCAAGCGCAGCGCAACGCCAGTTTGCTTCGACGTTTCACCATCAAGAGGCCTCCGCATGATTGCGTATCGCGACTCGCCGCGAGAACGCCTGCCGAGCGCGCGAATCCGCCCCAGGCATGCTGACGCCGTCGCAATCGACGTAGGGCAAGCGCTGGCTCCGTGGCGCGCCGCGCACCAGCACACAGAGATCGACCGCAACGATGCTGGCCCATTGATCGGCCGTCACCGCCGAAGCGTCGACCGCGCTCGGCGCGCCTGCCAGCCAGTACTTGAGCCGCACCCGTTCGACGCCTTCGATGAGCGGCTGCGCGAATCCCACCCTGCCGCTGCCTTCGCAGTAAAGCTCGGGCTCGCCCGTCGAACCACTGACGCGGGCGAAATATCGATTGACCACGGGCACGCCCTGGTCGCCGAGCACCGCGCCGCTGTTCGCCACGGCCTGACCGAGACAGTCGGTTGTTTGTCCGCTCGCGGAGGGCCACGTGGAAACGTTGTCTCCCACGTAACGAACGGCCACGCCGTCCGAGTGACCGGGCAACGTCTCGCAGGCAAGACTGTCGTCGGCCCCTGTCGGGCGACCGCCCGAACATCCGAACAAGGGCGGCGGACTGTTGTAACGCGCGACGTCCGCGGGCACGAAGCCGGCCATTTGTAATTGCTGGCCAACCAGCGTAAGCGCCGTCAAGCCGGCTTCGCGAATGCGCATCGCATCGCCCGCGTGTTCGAATGCGGAGCGCTGCGTGGTATACAGCGACACCGCACCCGCGGTCACCACCAGTCCCAGCGCCATGGCGATTACAAACTCGACCAGCGTATGGCCGCGTTGGCTGCGTTGGTCGCGTTGGGCGCGTTGGGCGCGTTGGTCCCGTTGGTCGCGTTGGTCCCGTTGGTCGCGTTGGGCGCGTTGGGCGCGTTGGGCGCGTTGGGCGCGTTGGGCGCGTTGGGCGCGTGCACGATACAGGCGCCGCGTCATTTCGCGAACGCCAGCGCAACGCATGAGGAACCCGCAGGGACGTCCACGCCGCCGCAAGACTCGGGCTTGTCGATCACGTCGTCGGCACCTGGCATGTCTCGCACGGACGCCCATGTGACGCGCGCAAAAGAGACGCCGCCACTTTCAGCCACCGAGGCCTGACCTTGCGGCAGAAGAGCGGCTGCATGCACGCTCCATTGCCTGATCGCGGAGTCGCCAGCGGAGGGCTCGCGCATCGTTTCCGCGACGGAGTCGGCGATCCACGCCGCGTGTTCGCGCATTGCCATCGCACGAGCTTCGCGCGCGCTCCACACCTGACCGGCGATCAACCCGAGGGCCGTGACGGCCATCAACACGACGGCCAGCATGACTTCGATCAGCGTGCTGCCGCGGCGTTTCGATCCGCGGCGGCTTGACCATCGGCTCTGTGAATATCGCCTCATGACTCCGCCCCGCATGCCCCTTCGACGATCCGCACGCGGCCGCCCGCCGCGATCCGTAGGCAACGTCGCCACTTGTCTCCCTGCGTCGCCTTGGATGGCGCGCGCGGTCCGATATCAAAGCTGCGAAAGGTGCCGATCAACTGTCCCGCCGGCGGCGTAAACGTGAGATTCGTTTGCGTGCCGACAATGCTTACCGCCGCCAGCAGAGGATGCGCGCGCAACAGCGACACCGTGCTGCCCCGCTCGGCCAGCACCGCCCAGCCGCACGACCAGTCGGTCACGCCATCGCCGCACGGTTGCCCGGCGGCGAGGCAATGCCGCGCCGCGTCGATCCGGCACACCGTGACTCGTGCGCCGCGTCGTAGCGCTTCGCTGCGCGCATAGGCGAGCGTTGAAGCGAGCGCCTTCGTGCGCGCGTCGACCTGATCGCGCACGTGCCACGCGACGAACGACGGCGTTGCCATCACCGCGATCACCGCCAGCAGCGCGACGACGGCCAGTGTTTCGACAAGCGTGAAGCCGCGGCACGGCCGCATGAAAAACGCATCCGCTTTCATCTGCATCCCTGCTCGTTACAAAGAATGCAGCCAATCTAGCGATTTGCAAACGCGCCAACAATCGGCCGAACGGCCAGGTGGCGCTCAGACGCCATCCCGCGCAAAAATGCACGCGACCAAACATCATGGGGAGCGGGAGATGCGAATGCGCGAGACAACGCGGCAAAAGACGGCACCTCGAACACGACGCGAGGCGCGACAGCGATTAGCGCTTGCGAGAAGGCTTGGGAGGCGAGGAGGCGCGGCGGAATTCCTCGATGACGTCCTCGAATTCGGAGACGTCTTCAAAGCGCCGGTAGACGGAGGCAAAGCGAACATAGGCAATCGTGTCGAGTGCGCGCAGCTCGTTCATCACGAGTTCGCCGAGGCGCTCGCTGCGCACCTCGCGCTCGCCGCTGCCGAGCAACAGATACTCGATTCGGGCGACCGCCGCGTCGATCGCGTCCGCCGCCACCGGCCGCTTGCGCAGCGCCAGTTGCATGCTCGCGACGATCTTGCGGCGATCGAATTCGGTGCGGCTGCCATCCTTCTTGACGACCGACGGCAACGCCAGCTCGACCCGCTCGTACGTCGTGAAACGTTTGTCGCAGGCCGGGCAGCGGCGCCGCCGCCGAATCGTCGCGCCGTCTTCGGACACGCGCGAGTCGACGACCTGCGTATCGGCGTGACGGCAGAAGGGGCAGTGCATGACGGCTTAGCGGTAGACCGGGAAGCGCTGGGTCAGCTCGGCGACTTGCGCGCGCACACGTTCGAGCGTGGCGGCGTCTTCCGGGTTGTCCAGCACGTCGGCGATCAGGTTGCCCACCTGCTCCGCTTCCTTGACGCCGAAGCCGCGCGTGGTCATGGCCGGCGAGCCGAGACGGATACCGCTCGTCACGAACGGCTTTTCCGGATCGTTCGGAATCGCGTTCTTGTTGACCGTGATGTGCGCGGCGCCGAGCGCCGCTTCCGCTGCCTTGCCGGTGATCTTCTTCGCGCGAAGATCGACCAGCATGACGTGGCTTTCGGTACGGCCCGAGACGATGCGCAGACCGCGCTTGACCAACGTTTCGGCCAGCACGCGTGCGTTTTCGACGACCTGCTGCTGATACGCCTTGAATTCCGGCGACAGCGCTTCCTTGAACGCGACGGCCTTGCCGGCGATCACGTGCATCAGGGGACCGCCCTGGATGCCGGGGAAAATTGCCGAGTTGATCTGCTTCTCGAACTCGGCCTTCATCAGGATCACGCCGCCGCGCGGGCCGCGCAGGCTCTTATGCGTGGTGGTGGTGACGAAGTCGGCGTGCGGCACCGGGTTCGGGTAGACGCCGGCGGCGATCAAACCCGCGTAATGCGCCATGTCGACCATGAAGTAGGCGCCAACCGACCTGGCGATCTTCGACAGGCGTTCGAAGTCGATACGCAGCGCGAATGCGGACGCACCCGCCACGATGAGCTTCGGCTTGTGCTCCTGCGCGAGCTTCTCGGCTGCGTCGTAGTCGATGTCTTCGGCCTCGTTCAGGCCATAGCTCACCACGTTGAACCACTTGCCCGACATGTTGACCGGCGAACCGTGCGTGAGGTGACCGCCGTGCGCGAGGCTCATGCCCATGATCGTGTCGCCCGGCTTGAGCATGGCGAAGAACACGCCCTGGTTCGCCTGCGAACCCGAATTCGGCTGGACGTTCGCGGCTTCTGCGCCGAACAGTTGCTTGACGCGGTCGATCGCCAGCTGCTCGGCGATATCGACGAATTCGCAGCCGCCGTAGTAGCGCTTGCCCGGATACCCTTCGGCGTATTTGTTGGTGAGTTGCGAGCCTTGCGCAGCCATCACGGCCGGGCTCGTGTAGTTTTCCGACGCGATCAGTTCGATGTGCTCTTCCTGACGGCGGTTTTCCTGCTCGATGACTTTCCAGAGTTCAGGATCGACGTTGGCGATGGTGCTTTGGGCTCTGTCAAACATACGGATTCCGTTGAGTGTTTTCAGGTTGACCGGATTGTGCGCCGAATCTTGCGTAGAGGGTACGCGGCGCTGCTGGCGGCTGGGCCAGCCCAGACGTGGCGGAAGGAGAGTCGCCGCACACGCGAGGCAGGACAGCCACCGTCAGCGCAGATCGATGCGCGCGGATCACGGCTGCCCAGGCGAACGGCAAAACGGCACCCTGCGCTTCACGGTGGGTTGTTCCACCTTGAACCCGATTGCTTGAACCGGTTCTATCGCCAGTCACGCAGGGATGAGCGCGTTAGTTTATTGGAAGAGGATCGAATAGGCAACCGGCTTCCCGCCGCCGCCGCGGGCACTTCCGAAGCGGGCCATGGCGTCGTTGTATGCGGCGCGCAAACGTCTGAGGAAGGGCGGCCCGGAGGCCGTTCCGCATTCCTCCCAGAGCCGCTTGTAAGGCTGGTTCATCCTTGCCGCAGCGCCGCATTGGAAGTAGGCTTGGGGCCTTTCTCTCCAACCGACCAGGGAACTGCAATGATTGTGTTCGTCACCGGAGCGTCCGCGGGATTCGGCGCCGCCATCGCTCGCGCTTTCGTGAAGGGCGGCCATCGGGTCGTCGCCACCGCGCGCCGCAAGGACCGCCTGCAGGCGCTCGCCGACGAACTCGGCGACGCGCTTCTGCCTTACGAGCTCGACGTGCGCGACCGCGCCGCCGTCGAAGCCGTGCCGGCCGCGTTGCCAGCCGATTTCGCGGCGCTCGACGTGCTCGTGAACAACGCCGGCCTTGCGCTCGGCGTGGAGCCGGCGCACAAGGCGAGCCTCGACGAATGGAACACGATGATCGAGACCAACTGCACCGGCCTCGTGCAGGTTACGCACGCGCTCCTGCCCGGCATGGTGGAGCGCAACCGCGGGCATATCTTCAACCTGGGCTCGGTGGCCGGCCGCTGGCCCTACCCCGGCGGCAACGTCTACGGCGCCACCAAGGCATTCGTGCGCCAGTTCAGCCTGAACCTGCGCGCCGATCTGGCCGGCACCGCGCTGCGCGTGACCGACATCGAGCCGGGCCTGTGCGGCGGCACCGAATTCTCGAACGTGCGTTTTCGCGGCGACGACGAAAAAGCCGGCAAGGTCTATGAGAACGTCCAACCGCTCACGGCGGAGGATATCGCCGACTCGATCTACTGGATCGCCACGGGCCCCGCGCACGTCAACATCAACACGATCGAGCTGATGCCGGTCGCGCAATCATTTGCCGGTTTGGCCATTCATCGCGGCTAAAGCCCGCCAGGCGGGACGCACATCTTGAAACAGACCTCCTGGTGTGCGTTCCGGTAAAATGCGCCGCATGAATATGTCGACCAGCCAGCCCGGCACGGAAATCGGCTTCACATGGCCGATCCGCGTGTATTACGAAGATACCGACGCCGGCGGCATCGTGTTCTACGCGAACTACCTGAAATTTTTCGAGCGGGCGCGAACCGAATGGCTGCGCGCGTGCGGCGTCGACCAGAATCGGCTCGCGAACGAAACGGGCGCGATTTTCATCGTGCGCAGCACGGCGGTCGACTATCGTGCGCCTGCGCGGCTCGACGATGTCGTCAACGTCGTGAGCCGGATCGAGCGGCTCGGCCGCGCCTCGGTCGACTTCGCGCAGGAAGCATGGCGCGACGGCACTTTGCTTGCGGTCGGCTCCATCCGGGTCGGCTGCGTCGAGCGAACCGCGCTGCGGCCGGCCGCGATTCCTCCGCCGGTACTCGCTGCGTTGCGCCGCGGGCCGGGCATCGGCGAAGGCGGGGTGTCAACGGACAACGACTGAACCTCGTTGTTACGGGGCCGGTGAACTCGTATCGATCAAGCAGCACAAAGCATGGTTCGGCTTGCAGCGTCGCCGATGCTGCCGTTTTGCTCACGGCAGGCTTCGATGGCCTTGCAGCCGGACGCCCCCTTCCGGGACGTTAAAACGAACCTTTATGAACACTACACAAGATCTGTCGATCGTTTCCCTCGTACTCAATGCGAGCCTGCTGGCGCAGGCCGTCATGGCCCTGCTGCTGTTGTTGTCGCTGTTGTCGTGGACTTTCATCTTCCGCAAGTGGTTTGCGATCCGCCGGGCGCGCGCGCAAACTGAACGCTTCGAACGCGATTTCTGGTCGGGCGGCGACCTGCAGGCGCTCTATCAGAGCGCCGCGAACAATCGCCACACGATCGGCGCGCTGGAACGGATCTTCGAATCCGGCATGCGCGAATTCCTGAAGGGCAAGGAAAAACGCCTGAACGATCCGGGCGCGATCCTCGACGGCGCACGCCGCGCCATGCGGGCCGCGTTCCAGCGTGAAATGGACGTGCTCGAAGCCAATCTCGCGTTTCTCGCCTCGGTGGGTTCGGTCAGCCCGTATATCGGTCTGTTCGGCACGGTCTGGGGGATCATGAATGCGTTCCGCGGTCTCGCCAACGTCCAGCAGGCCACGCTTGCGAACGTCGCGCCGGGCATCGCCGAAGCGTTGACCGCCACCGCGATCGGCCTGTTCGCCGCGATTCCGGCCGTGGTTGCCTACAACCGCTACGCGCACGACATCGACCGCCTGGCAATCCGCTTCGAGACCTTCATCGAAGAGTTCTCGAACATCCTGCAGCGCCAGGCACAGTAAGGGGTCCAAGATGGCAGGCTCACATTCCAGTATGCGTGGCGGCCGTTCGCGCCGCGCGATGTCCGACATCAACGTCGTGCCGTACATCGACGTGATGCTCGTGCTGCTCGTGATCTTCATGGTGACCGCGCCGCTCGTCGCCCCGTCGATCGTCAATCTGCCGACCGTCGGCGGCGCCGCGCCGCAGCAGCAAACCCCGCCCGTGATCGTGAATATCCGCGCGGACGGCAACATGAGCGTCAAGTACAAAGACGACGCGGGCGCGCAGCAGCAGGAAAACATGACGAAAGCCGACCTCAACGGCTTCATCACCGACCGTTCGCAAACGCATCCTGACCAGCCTGTCGTGATCGCCGCCGACAAGACCGTGAAGTACGAAGTCGTGATGAACGTGATGTCCGAGCTGAAAGCCCGGGGCGTCAAACGCGTTGGATTGCTCGTCAAATCGCAATGATCCGCAAGAATTCCGACTACCCGCTCCAGCCGCCGCGTGAACGCGGCACCGGGCGAGCCTTTGCGTTCGCTCTGGTGATGCACGCGCTGCTCGGGTTCTTTCTGTACCACGGCATCCAGTGGCAGAACAGTACGCCGGAAGGCGCTGAAGCGGAGCTCTGGACCGAGGTGCCGGACACGGCGATCCCGCGCCCGGCTCCGCCTCCACCCGTGCCGGTGGCCCCTGCCCCGCCGCTGCCCGATGAACAGGCTGACATCGCGTTGCAGGAGAAGAAACGCAAGCAGCAGGAGGCCGCGCGCGAGGCGCAACTCGCCGAGCAGCAGCGTCAGCAGAAATTGCAGGCTCAACAGGAAGCCGAGGCGAAACGTCAGCAGCAACTCGCCGCGGAGCAGGCGGCGCAAAAGGCCGCGGCGCTCAAGCAGAAGCAGTTGCAGCAACAGCAGCAGCAGGCCGACAAGCTCAAGCAACAGCAATTGGCCGAGCAGCAGAAACAGCAGCAATTGAAGGAACAGCAGCAGGAACAGCAAAAACAGGCCGAAGCCGAAGCGCAGAAGAAAGCGGACGCGCAGAAGGCGGCAAAGGCCAAGGCTCAGGCCGAGGCTGCCGCGCAAGCGAAGAAACTCGATGCCGAACGTCGCGCGCGTCTCGCGCAAATGCAAGGCATGGCGGGCGGCGAAGGCTCGACCGGCAACGGGCTTGCGAAGAGCGGCACCGGCAGCGGCTCGGGCGGCACGGCGGCGTCGCCGGGTTACGCGGACAAGGTGCGTCGCGTGGTGCGCCCGAACATTACGTGGGGCGGCGAAACGGAAGGCCTGGAGACGGTGATCTCCGTGCGCTGTTCGCCGACGGGCACCTTGTTGAGCGCAACGATCTCGCGCAGCAGCGGCAACCCCGCGTGGGACGACGCCGCGTTGCGCGCCGTGCAGCGTTCCGATCCGATGCCTCAGGACATCGACGGCAAGACGCCGGGCAGCTTCAAGATCACGCTGCGCCCGGCAGGTTGACGAAGGCCTTGACAGTCAGTTGACAGCAGACGCGGCGCCCCGCCCAGCGTGGCGCGCCGGGGAACGAAATAAAGGTTCGAGGGTCTGTCTGCTGTTGTGAAGCGTTAGTAAAACCGTTTTTGGGGAATCCATACAGCATGAGTTTGATGACCAAGCTAGGCCTGCGGACACTTGTAGCGTCGTGCCTGATCGCCGTCGGCGGCGCCGCCAACGCACAACTCAACGTCCTCGTGACGGGCGTCGGGTCCACCCAGTTTCCGATCGCAACGGCGAATTTCGCCAATGAAGCGAACTCGCCGCAACAGGTCAGCACGATCGTGCGGCAGGATCTGCAACGCAGCGGCAAATTCACCAACATCGACGCGGGCAGCACGCCGGTGCCGGAAACGGCGTCCGTCGACCTCGGCAGCTGGAAGGCCAAGGGCGCCAATGCGTTCGTGTCGGGCAGTGTGAACCGTCTGCCGAACGGCCAGTACGAAGTGCGCTTCAAGCTGTACGACACGGTCAAACAGGAAAGCCTCGGCGGCCTCGTCCTGGTGAGCCCGGAAAGCGGCTTGCGCATGAGCGCGCACAAGGTCGCGGACTACATCTACGCGAAGCTGATGGGCGGGCGCGGCGTGTTCGCCACGCGCCTGTCGTACGTCATCAAGACCGGCGGCCGTTATCAGTTGCAAATCTCCGATTCGGACGGCCAGGACGCGCACATCGCGCTGTCGAGCCCTGAGCCGATCATCTCGCCGGCATGGTCGCCCGACGGCACCAAGGTCGCTTATGTTTCGTTCGAGAAGAAGAAGCCGATCGTCTATATCCACGATCTGCCCACGGGCCGTCGCGTCGTGGTCTCCGACCAGAAGGGCAATAACAGCGCACCGGCGTGGTCGCCGGATGGCCGCACGCTGGCCGTCGCGCTCTCGCGCACCGGCAACACCCAGATCTTCGCCGTCAATGCGGACGGCAGCGGGCTGCGGCGTCTGACGCAAGGCAGCTCGATCGACACGGAACCCACCTTCTCGCCTGACGGCCAGTCGATCTATTTCACCAGCGATCGTGGCGGCCAACCGCAGATCTACAAGATGTCGGCCCAAGGCGAAAGCGCCGGCAGCGCGCAGCGCGTCACCTTCACGGGCAGCTACAACACGAGCCCGCGCGTCAGCCCCGACGGCAAGCAACTCGCGTATATTTCGCGCGTCGGCGGCGGATTCAAGCTTTATATCCAGGACCTGCAAGGCAATACGGCCACGGGTCTGACGGACACGACACATGACGAATCGCCGAGCTTCGCGGCGAACGGTCAGTACATTCTTTACGCCACACAGGTGAACGGCCGTGGCGTGTTGGCCGCGGTATCGACCGATGGTCGCACCCGGCAGGTCCTGTCCGTTCAGGGCGGCAGCGTGCGCGAGCCGTCCTGGGGCCCGTTTATGCAATAACGTTGATGCAATAACACAAGGAGAGTAAAAAATGATGTCCAAGCTTCGTTTCGCATTTGCCGTTCTGATGGTCGGTGCGCTGGCCGCATGTCACTCGGGCGTCAAGCTCGACGAAAACGCCAACAAGGGCGGTGCAATCGGCACGCAACCGAACCCGACCGATGTCGCACAGGTCAACGTCGATCCGCTGAACGATCCGAACAGCCCGCTCGCCAAGCGCAGCATCTATTTCGACTTCGACAGCTACTCGGTCAAGGACGACTATCAGTCGCTGCTCCAGCAACACTCGCAATACCTGAAGAGCCATCCGCAACGCCACGTGCTGATTCAGGGCAACACCGACGAACGCGGTACGAGCGAGTACAACCTGGCGCTCGGCCAGAAGCGTGCTGAAGCCGTGCGCCGTTCGTTGTCGCTGATGGGCGTGACGGACTCGCAAATGGAAGCCGTGAGCCTCGGCAAGGAAAAGCCGCAAGCCACGGGTCATGACGAATCGTCGTGGGCACAGAACCGCCGCGCCGACCTCGTGTACCAACAGTAAGTAACGGGTGATGAGCCGAATGACGCATCGTTTCTCCTGGCTGCGGTTTGCCGCAGCGGCCTGCGTCGCGGGCACGGCCTTCGCGGCTGTGCCCGCGCATGCGGGCATGTTCGACGACGACCAGGCCCGCCAGGCCATTCTCGATCTGCGCTCGAAGACCGAAAGCCTGTCGAGCCAGTTGTCGGCCGCGCAACGCACGATCCTCGATCAGTCCAACCGTCTCGACCAGTTGAATCAGCAGGTCGCCACGCTGCGCGGGCAGAACGAGGACATGGCCAACCAGCTCGCCGCGGTGCAAAAGCAGCAGAAGGACTACTACACCGATCTTGATACGCGTCTGAAGAAATTCGAGCCGCAGCAACAGACGGTGGACGGGGTCCAGGGCGAAGTGCAGCCGGGCGAAACCGAGTCGTTCAATGCGGCTTCGCAACAGTTCCGCAGCGGCGACTTCAAGAACGCGGCGGCGTCGTTCCGTAGCTTCATCTCCAAGTATCCGAATAGCCCTTATCAGCCGACCGCTCAGTACTGGCTCGGCAACGCGCTGTATGCGCTGCGCGACTACAAGGGCTCGACGGCGACGTGGCAAGGTGTGGTGAAGAACTACCCGCAACATCCGCGTGCGCCGGAAGCGCTGCTCGCGATTGCGAACAATCAGCTCGAGCAAGGTCAGAAGGCCGCGGCAAAGAAGACGCTCGAACAGATCGTCGCGCAATATGGCGGCTCGGATGTCGCGCAGTCGGCTCAGAGCAAGCTGTCGCAAATCAAGTAGCGCAGAAGTTCCTCGCAGTTGGCAGTCACGCGCAGTGTCCGACGTCAAAGCCACGCGCGCCTCTCGCTGAAAAACCCGGGTATCGCTACCCGGGTTTTTCACTATCTGAAGTGCCGATAGCTTGGCCAACCACCATCGGTTGACAGCCGACACGCGCTATCGCTATAATTTCGCTTCTCTTTTGGGTCGTTAGCTCAGCTGGTAGAGCAGCGGACTTTTAATCCGTTGGTCACAGGTTCGAATCCCGTACGGCCTACCAAAAGATTCAAGGGCTTACACGCGTTTGCGTCGTAAGCCCTTTTCTTTTTCCGCATCCTTTTCCAACTTTGTTCATTTGCGGCGTCAAAAATCGCGCCCCGATCTGCCGCGACAATTTATATCACAATCACATATAATCGACGCTTTCGCTCTGCGCGCCCGGCTTCTGAAAGAGCCTCACGCGCCGCGGCACAAACCTTCAAGCCACTCACTACCGATCCGATCTTGCTGCACTCCGCCGTCATTCGCTGGCTCGCCCGCTTCGCTCCGCCCACCATCGCCATCGAATGGAAGGAGCGCTTTCGTTCGTGCCTCGGCGCGCTCATCGGCATCACGTTCACCGGCGCCGTCACTCATCTTCTGCTCGGCTCGAGCGGCAACATTCCGATGCTGGTCGCGCCGATGGGCGCCTCCGCCGTGTTGCTGTTCGCCGTGCCGGCGAGTCCGCTTGCGCAACCGTGGTCCATCATCGGCGGCAACCTCGTTTCCGCGACGGTGGGCGTCACGTGCGCCATCTGGGTCGACGATCCCTTGCCGGCGGCGGCGCTTGCCGTCGCGGCGGCGATCTGCGCGATGTTTGCGCTGCGCTGCGTGCACCCGCCGTCCGGAGCGGTCGCGCTCACCGCCGTGCTGGGCGGCCCGGCCGTGCATTCGCTAGGTTACGGCTTCGTGATCGAACCGATCGCGCTCCAATCGGCTGCGCTGCTCTGCGCCGCGATCGTCTATCACACGCTGACCGGGCATCGCTATCCCCATTCCGCGCGGCACCACGGCGACAAAACGGCCGCGACCGCGCAGCCGCGCTCCGGCTTCACGCGTGCGGATCTCGACGCCGTGCTCAAGCGGCAAGGCGAACTGCTCGACATCGCGCCCGACGACCTCGAATCCCTGCTACGTGCATTGCAGTTGCAAACCTACGCTCGCACTTTCGACGAACTGACGTGCGCGGACATCATGTCGCGCGGCGTCATCACCGTGTCGGCGGGAACGCGTGCGGCGACCGCGTGGAGCATCCTGAAACGCCACGGCGTGAAAGCCTTGCCGGTAACGGACGAAGCGCAACATGTGATCGGCATCGTCACACGGGCCGACCTCGGCAGTAGTCAGCAGTTCGGCATGTTCACCAGCGTCCGCCACAAGCTGTTTGGCCGCCGGCGCGCCGGCGAACCCGTCGTGGGCGCGCTGATGACCACCCAGGTGCGCACGGTGGACACCTCCACCTCGATCGCGGACCTCGTGCCGCTTTTCGCCGACTTCGGACATCACCACATTCCGGTGCTGGACAGCGAGACGCGACGACTGGCCGGCATGGTGACCCAGGCCGACCTGATCGCCGGTTTGTATCGTCAGCCGCACAGGCAACTGCAAGCACCAGCGCGACAACAGCGCGCCGCCGCCTGATTCGAACCGACTTCGCTCAGCCCCACTACGCCCCGAAATCGCACGTCATGACAAAGATAGCCGCACCCTTTTCCACGAGCCGCCCATGAAGCCTCACCCTCGCGAGCTTGGCAAAGCCGATTTCGAGCAGCTATCCGAGTTCCGCTATCAGATGCGGCGCTTCGAACGCTTCTCCGAACAGGCCGCCCAGAGCGAAGGCATCACGCCCTTGCAATATCTGCTGCTTCTGCACATCAAAGGCTATCCGCGGCGCGACTGGGCGACGATCGGCGAGTTGGCCGAGCGGCTGCAAGCGCAGCATCACGGTGTGGTGGCATTGGTGTCGCGCTGTGAAGCGCTCGGCCTCGTCAAGCGCAAGGTCAGCGAGACCGATCGCCGCCAGGTGGAAGTGCATCTGCAAAAGCCCGGCGAAAAGACGCTCGCGAAGCTGGCCGCACTGCACCGCGCCGAACTGAAGTCGCTCGAAGGCGCTTTCAATGTTCCGCAGATCGATCTTTAGGCGTCTTTGAGCCGCTTTTCTTTCGACCACCGCGTTCGACCACCCGCCGCGGCCCGCTAACCCACCACCGCCCCGACCATGACCGCCGACACCTACAAACGCGACTTCGCCGCCAACCGCCGCCTGCCGGGCATCGCCCTGCTGGCCGCGTGCATCGGCGCAATCAGTACGCTGGCGGCTTTCGCGCTGCTGAGCCTGATTCACCTGTTCACGAACCTGTTTTTCTTCGGCGCGCTGTCCTTCGCGGACCGCTCGCCGTCGCATAACACGCTAGGCGCATGGGTCGTGCTGGTGCCGGTGGCGGGCGGGCTGATCGTCGGCCTGATGGCGCGCTACGGATCGGAAAAGATTCGCGGCCACGGCATCCCCGAAGCGATCGAGGCGATCCTGTTCGGCAAGAGCCGCATGTCGCCGAAGGTAGCGGTGCTCAAGCCGCTGTCCTCGGGCATCGTGATCGGCAGCGGCGGCCCGTTCGGCGCCGAAGGCCCGATCATCATGACGGGCGGCGCGCTCGGCTCGCTGATCGCGCAGTGCGTGCGCGTGAGCGCGGCGGAACGCAAGACGCTGCTGGTCGCGGGCGCCGCAGCCGGCATGACCGCGGTGTTCGGCACGCCGGTCGCGGCGGTGCTGCTTGCGGTCGAGTTGCTGCTGTTCGAATGGCGGCCGCGCAGTTTCTTGCCCGTCGCGCTGGCGTGCGCGGTGGCGGGTTTCGCGCGGGCACCGCTGTTCGGCGCGGGGCCGCTGTTTCCGCTTGAAACGACGCCGCCCGGCGCACTATCGCTTTTCGCGTGCGTGCTGGCCGGGCTGCTCTCGGGAGCCTTGGCAGCGGGGCTGTCCGCGGCGCTCTACAAGACCGAGGACCTGTTCGGCAAGCTGAGCATTCACTGGATGTGGTGGCCCGCGCTCGGCGGCCTCGTGGTCGGCATCGGCGGCTTTATCGAGCCGCGCGCGCTCGGTGTCGGGTATGACGTCATCGGCGATCTGTTGCATCTGCATCTGGCATTGCAGGCGGCGCTTGCGTTGTTGCTCGTGAAAGCCGTCATGTGGGTCGTCGCGCTCGGTTCGGGCACGTCGGGCGGCGTGCTCGCGCCGCTGCTGATGCTGGGCGCCGGTCTAGGCGTGGTGATGAGCCATCTGCTGCCGGGCAGCGACCCCGCGCTGTGGCCGCTCGTCTGCATGGCGGCCACGCTCGGTGCGACGCTGGGCGCGCCGCTTACCGCCATCGTGTTCGCCTTCGGGCTGACTCACGACAGCAATGCGTTGCTGCCGCTTCTCGCCGCCACGCTGGTCGCGCACGGCTTCGCGACGGTCGTGATGCGACGCTCGATCATGACCGAGAAAATCGCGCGCCGCGGTTATCACATTTATCGTGAATACGGCGTCGATCCGCTCGAACGTCATTACATCGACGAGGTGATGACGCGCGAAGTGGAAACGATCGATGCCCAACTGACGGTGGGCGAAGCGCTAGCGAAGTACTTCGGCGCGACGCAAATGCATCGGGCGTATCCGGTGATCGATGCGGGCAAGGTGGCGGGCGTGGTCGAGCGTGCGACGCTCGAACGTGCGCGCGCCGAGCGCGACGGCGCTGGCGCCGCGACCACGCTGCTCGAATTGATGAAAACGCGTGCGCCGGTCGTCGCGGTGCCGGGCGAAACTTGCCGCCTGGTGGCAACGCGGCTTGCGGTTCATAACCTGGAACGCGTGCCCGTGGTGGACGATGCAAACACGCGGCGGCTCGTCGGCATCGTGTCCCGCAGCGATCTGGTGAAGCCGTCGCTCGCGCACTTCGACGAAGAGCATAAGAAGGAACGCTTCAGGCGTCTCGGCCCACGCTCGGCAAAGCGCCGCCTGTCGCCGGTGCGGCGTGCCGGCTGAGCGCGCCAGCCCTAACCGGGCGCGATTTTCGTCGCGCGAGCGAGCGGGCAACGGGCCGTGAGCCGTTGCAAATCGCGCTGAATCGGAATGACATGACTGCATTTCCCACAGTCGAAACGAACAATCCCAGAGCGTTCGTCGTCATTGCACGTACAACAAGAGCCGCACTCCTACACGCGTCTTAACCAGCACCGATAGATACAACGGACAACAAACGTGAACATTTATTGAGACATCAAGACGTGCAATGATCGCCGCCGATCCAGCGAAACAGGCTGTGATACCGCGTGAGTAGACGCTCTGGCAACGCCGCAGCCCCCTGCGCTTTCATTCCGTCGAGATGGCCAATTTCCTGTTCAATCTTGTCTCAAACCTCGCATTGCTGGCGGCCGTGCTGATTGTCTGTCATCTATGCAACCGGCTGATACCGGGCGCGACGCTCAATGGGCCGCATGTGTTTGTCGGGCTCGCATTGGCCGCACTGCTGTTCGATGCCGCGCTGACCTTTCTCGTATTCGCCGATGCGCAAAACCGCTACGGCCAGTTCAGCACGCGTGCTGCGTTCTTTCAACGCGCCGGCGCCTATGGGCTTGCGGGGATCGCCGCCTTCGGCTGGCGCTATCTGTCGCGCCGCTCGCGCCAGGCTAAAGCCGGTGACTCGCTTGTCATCCGCACTTCGCCGTATTCGGAATCGCATCTGCCGATGTAACGCGACGCCCTTTGCGATCAATTGTTTTGCAAAATCGCCCGAGGGAGCGAAAAAAAACGACGTCGCGAGATTCGCGACGCCGTTTGTCGTTCCGGCTACACCAGCGGCGAAGCGTCAGCGGGTGCCGGGCTTGGAGGCGTCCTTGCGCATCATCTTCCACAGCGCGCCGAGCAGAACCGGCACGATTGCCGCGCCGATACCCACCAGCACGATCACATTCAGATATTGGCGGATGAACGGAATGTTGCCGAAGAAATAGCCGAGCAACACCAGCAGCAACACCCACAACAACGCGCCGAGAACGTTGAAAAGCTGAAACCGGCTCACCGTCATTTCGGACGCGCCCGCAACGAAGGGCGCGAAGGTCCGCACTACCGGAATGAAGCGCGCCAGCACGATGGTCTTGCCGCCATGCTTTTCGTAGAAATTGTGGGTCTTCTGCAATGCGCTGCGGTCGAGAAAGCGCTCGAGAAAAGGGATGTGCGAATTGAACACCCGCGGTCCAATGGCCCGCCCAATCATATAGTTGACCGTGTTGCCGCTGATTGCCGCGACGAGCAGCAGCACGATCAGCAAGCCAACGTTCATTTCACCGGTCGCGCAGAAAGCACCGCCGATGAAAAGCAATGAGTCGCCGGGCAAAAACGGCAGGACGACCAGCCCTGTTTCGCAGAACACGATCAGAAACAGCACCGCATAGACCCAGGCGCCGTACACGTGAATGAAGTCTCCCAGAAACTTGTCGATGTGCAAGACAAGATTGGCGAAATGTAGCAACGTGTCCAAAGGCGTCCTTTATTGAGCGAATGTGAGCGCGGCGGGGAATAGCTCTGCGAGCCTGCGAGCGAAGGCGACGAGCACTCGCTCACCGCCCCGCAATTGACCGCGTCATGATACCGAAAGTGCCCGGCCGCAATTAAAAAAGTCCGGCCGCTCGGACGCCTCGGGGCCGGCGGTGCCGAATCGCTATAATTTCGCCATGTCCGAATTCTCCGAAACGTCTGCCGGCACCACCGCCGCGGCCGCGGTTTCCGCCGCTGCGCCCGCCCCACGCCCATTGCGCGCGATTCAGCCGCTGCCCGACCAGTTGATCAGCCAGATCGCGGCCGGCGAAGTGGTCGAGCGGCCCGCTTCGGTGGTCAAGGAGTTGCTGGAAAATGCGCTCGACGCGGGCGCGCAGACTTTGCGCATCATGCTCGACGAAGGCGGCGTCAAACGTATTTCGATCACCGACGACGGCTGCGGCATTCCCGAAAACGAACTGGCGCTTGCGCTGATGCGTCATGCGACCAGCAAGATCCGCTCGCTTGCCGAACTGGAAGCGGTCGCCACGCTGGGGTTTCGCGGCGAGGCGCTAGCCTCGATCGCGTCGGTCGCGCAGATGTACATCACGAGCCGCACCGCGGACGCGCCGCATGCGGTGCGCGTCGACGCGCAAACCGGCGTGCTGAGCCCCGCTGCCGGCACCCAGGGCACCACGATCGAGGTGCGCGAGTTGTACTTCAACACGCCCGCGCGCCGCAAGTTTCTGAAGAGCGAGCAAACCGAACTCGGCCATTGTCTCGAACAGATTCGCCGCGCGGCGCTGGCACGACCGGACGTGGCGATTTCGGTGCTGCATAACGGCAAGGCGGTCGAACACTGGAACGCCAGCGAACCACCCGTGCGAGTCGCGAAGATTCTCGGCGAGACATTTGCAACGGCGCATCTGCCGCTCGACGAATCCGCCGGACCGCTCGCCGTCTACGGCTGCGCGGGTCTGCCGACCGCGAGCCGCGGGCGCGCCGACCAGCAGTATTTCTTCGTCAACGGCCGCTTCGTGCGTGACAAGCTGCTCACGCACGCCGTGCGCGCTGCTTATGAAGACGTGCTGCACGGCGACCGCTATCCGTCCTACGTGCTGTTTCTCGATCTGCCGCCTGAAGCCGTCGATGTGAACGTGCATCCGTCGAAGATCGAAGTGCGTTTTCGCGATTCGCGCTCGATTCACCAGTTCGTGTTCCACGCGGTACAGCGCGCGCTGGCGCGGCATGCGGGCGCGTCGCCGGAAACGACGGCGGGCGGACATGCGGCGCATCTGGAAGCGTCGATGGGCGGGCCGGCTTCGTTCGGCGCCACGCCGTTAGGTGCAGCGGGTGCCGCCAGCTTTGGTACGAGCGCGGGCGCAGGCGGCTTCGGTGGCGGATCTGGCTCGTCGTCACAGCCGGGCAACACATGGATGCGCCAGGCGCGCATGACGCAAGGCACCTTGCCCGTTGCCCAACCGCTGGCGTTTTACGACGCGCTGTTCGGCCGCAGAGACACAAACGCCGGCGCAGTGGAAGGCGCGACGCTCTTCGAAGCGCGCGACTCGGCCACGGAAACAACCGCGCCGTACAACGCCTCCGCGCCTTATGCGTCACCCGCCTTCAACGTCGCCGACGAACAGCCGCTCGGCTTCGCGCTCGGCCAGATCCACGGCATCTACGTGCTCGCGCAGAACGCGCACGGCCTCGTGATCGTCGACATGCACGCCGCGCACGAGCGCATTCTGTACGAGCAGTTCAAGAACGCGCTGGCCGATCGCACGATCGCCGTCCAACCGCTGCTGATTCCGCAGACGATGCAGGCCGATCCGATCGAAATCGGCACGGTCGAGGAAGAGCGCGACACGCTCGACGCGCTCGGCTTCGACCTAGCGGTGCTGTCGCCCACCACGCTCGCCATCCGCGCCGTGCCCGCGCTTTTGAAAGACGCCGATCTGCAGGCGCTGGCGCGCGCGGTCCTCTCCGACCTTCACGCGTTCGGCGGCTCGCGCGTGTTGACCGAGCGTCAGCACGAACTGCTCGGCACGCTCGCCTGCCATCACGCGGTGCGGGCGAACCGGCGCCTGACGCTCGATGAAATGAACGCGCTGCTGCGCCAGATGGAAGCGACCGAGCGCGCCGATCAATGCAACCACGGGCGTCCGACGTGGTATCAGTTGACGCTCTCCGATCTCGATCGGCTGTTCATGCGTGGGCAATAGCGGTGCGCTCGATCACGCTCAATCGCCGCGCGCCGGTTTCCCCATGACTTCACGCACTGCCACGCCGGTCGCTTGCCTACTGGGGCCCACCGCATCCGGCAAGACCGCCGCCGCGCTCGCGCTGGCCGCGCGGCGGCCGGTGGAAATCATTAGTGTGGATTCGGCGCTGGTCTATCGCGAGATGGACATCGGCACGGCAAAACCGACGGCGCAAGAGCGCGCGGCGGCGCCGCATCATCTGATCGACATCGTCGATCCGGCCAACGCCTATTCAGCGGCCGAATTTCGCGCGGATGCGTTGCGCCTGCTGGGCGAGATCAGCGCGCGCGGGCGAGTGCCGTTGCTGGTCGGCGGGACCATGCTGTACTACAAGGCGCTCACGCAAGGACTGAACGACCTGCCGCCCGCCGACGCCGAGCTTCGCGCCTCGCTCGACGCCGATGCCGCGCGCGAAGGCTGGCCCGCAATGCATGCGCGGCTTGCCGCGCTCGACCCCGTGACGGCCGCTCGTCTTGCGCCAAACGATTCGCAGCGGATTCAGCGGGCGCTGGAAGTGTTCATGTTGACCGGCCAGCCGATGTCCGCGTTGCTGGCCGCGCCGGCTCGGGTGGACAACGCCGCTTCGGCGTGGCGCTTCGTGCCGGTTGCGCTGGAACCTTCCGATCGAAGCGTGCTGCACGCGCGCATCGAAAAGCGCTTCGACGCGATGCTGGCGGGCGGCTTCGTCGATGAAGTGGTGAAACTGCGCGAGCGTGGGGATTTGTCGCCGGAGATGCCGTCGATGCGTTGCGTGGGCTATCGGCAGGTATGGGAATATCTCGACGGAGCCGTCGATTATTCGACCATGCGGGACAAGGGAATCTTCGCTACGCGGCAACTGTGCAAGCGGCAGCTTACGTGGCTGCGGAGCATGACTGAGCGGGTAGTGATCGATTGCTGCGACCCGCACGCTACCGCGCGGGTGCTCGATGTGATTGAAGCGTTGATCTGAATCGCTATCGGCTCCGCGCGGCGCTTGAAACTTCCACGCCGCGCAGGCAAACGAGCCTTGGGTTAAACCACGACCGTTTGAGCTTCGCCCGGCGCGCTTTCGCGAATCGCGCCGATTTTCCAGACCTGTTCACCGGCTGCGGACAACAGCCCGATCGCCGCGTCCGCATCCGCGGCGGACACCACCACCGCCATCCCGATGCCGCAGTTGAACACGCGGTGCATTTCGGCATCCGCCACGCCGCCGTGCTTTTGCAGCCACGAGAACAGCGGCGGCAACGGCCAGCCGCGATGATCCAGCTCAGCCGTCAGGCCTTCACGCAAAACGCGCGGAATGTTCTCGACGAGCCCGCCGCCGGTAATGTGCGCCATACCCTTCACGGCGATCTGCTGCATCACGGCGAGCAACGGCTTCACATAGATATGCGTGGGCGCCATCAGCGCGTCGGCGAGTGAGCGGCCGTCGAAATCCGCATTCAGATCAGGCTGCGCGCGCTCGATGATCTTGCGCACCAGCGAAAAACCGTTCGAATGAATCCCGCTCGAAGCCAGCCCCAACACCACGTCGCCGGGGGCGATCGTGCTGCCGTCGATAATCTTGCTCTTTTCGACCGCGCCGACCGCGAAGCCGGCCAGATCGTACTCGCCGTCCGGATACATGCCCGGCATTTCCGCCGTCTCGCCGCCGATCAGCGCGCAGCCCGCCAGTTCGCAACCATATGCGATACCCTTCACGACCGTGGCCGCCGTACCGACGTCCAGCTTGCCGCACGCGAAGTAGTCGAGGAAGAACAGCGGCTCGGCGCCTTGCACGAGAATGTCGTTCACGCTCATCGCCACCAGGTCCTGGCCGACGGTGTCGTGTTTGTTCAGTTGAAACGCGAGGCGCAGCTTCGTGCCGACACCGTCGGTGCCCGACACCAGCACCGGCTCCTTGTAGCGCTTCGGCACTTCGAACAGCGCGCCGAACCCGCCGATGCCGCCCAGCACGCCGTCGCGCATCGTCTTTTTGGCAAATGGCTTGATCGCGTCGACAAGGGCGTCGCCCGCGTCGATGTCCACGCCGGCGTCGCGATACGACAAACCTTGGGCGTCAGGGGCGGATTTCGGTTGATTCATGGGGAAGAGCGAGAAGGTCGGTAAAATGCGATTTTACCCGATGCCGGCCGGTTGGCTGGATTTCACGCGTTCCGACGACACCTGGGAAACAAACTTTGCAACAGAACTCCTCGATCCTGACGCCCGTTCAGCGCCGCGCCTTCATCTGGCTGGCCATCGCACTGGGCGTCGGCATTTTGCTGTGGCTCCTGAGCCCGGTCCTCACACCGTTTCTGCTCGGCGCGATTCTCGCGTACATTCTTCAGCCTGGCGTCGCGTGGATGGTGCGCCGGCGTGTGCCGCGCGCCGTCGCCGCGTTGCTGATGATGCTGCTGTTCACGCTCCTCATGACCATGCTCGTACTGCTGGTGCTGGCCGTCGTCCAGAAAGAAGCGCCGCAACTCAGGCAGCAGGTTCCGGTGCTGTTCACGCATATCAACGCGTGGCTGCAACCGAAACTCGCGCTGCTGGGCCTTGCCGATTCGCTCGATTTCGCCAGCATCCGCGATCTCGTGATGGGGCAACTGGAAGGCAGCGCGCAAACCGTCGCGCTTTACGTGTGGACCTCCGTGCGCACCAGCGGCAACGTCATGATGACGGTGGTCGGCAACGTCGTGATGGTGCCGCTCGTGCTGTTCTATCTGCTGTACGACTGGAATCGCATGCTCGCGCGCATGCAGGCCGTCGTGCCGCGCCGCTGGCTCGACAAGACGCTGCAACTCGCGCGCGACATGGACCAGATGCTGTCGCAATACCTGCGCGGCCAGTTGCTCGTCATGGGCGTGCTCGCCGTGTACTACGCGGTCGCGCTGACCATCGCCCGCTTCGAGATCGCGTTGCCGGTCGGCATTTTCACGGGTCTCGCGGTGTTCATCCCGTACATCGGTTTCGCCACCGGTCTCGCGCTGGCGCTGCTCGCGGCGCTCCTGCAATTCGGCGACTGGTATGGCTTCGGCGCGGTCGCGCTGATTTACGGCGTCGGCCAGATCGTGGAGAGCTTCTTTCTCACGCCGCGCCTCGTCGGCGAACGCATTGGCCTGCACCCGCTTGCGGTCATCTTCGCGCTGCTTGCGTTCGGCCAGCTGTTCGGCTTTTTCGGCGTGTTGCTGGCGCTGCCGGTCAGCGCGATTCTCTCGGTGGCGATGCGCGAGTTGCGGCAAAGCTATCTGACGAGCACGCTTTACAACAACTGACGGGTCATTGACTTGTCATCGACTGTTTAGGGCCCGAGGTTCGGGCCATTCGCGGCCCAAGCCTCATTTTCGGCATCAACCTACTGTGCTTCGTCAACTGACGCTCGATCTCGGCACCCCGCCGCCATCGACATTCGATAATTTCTTCGCCGGCGCCAACGCCGAACTGGTCACGCGGCTGCGCGAGCTCGACAACGCGCTCGCGGCCGGGCCGGTGGCCGATCGCACCTTCTATATCTGGGGCGAAGCCGGCAGTGGCCGCACGCATCTTTTGCAGGCGCTGGTGCACGAAGCGCCGCCGGGCCATGCGCGCTATGCGGGTCCCCAGAGCAGTCTCGCCGCCTTCACGTTCGACCCGCGCGTCGCGCTGTATGCGATCGACGATTGCGACGCTTTGTCGGCCGCGCAGCAGATCGCCGTGTTCAATCTCTTCAACGAAGTGCGCGCGCATCCCACGAGCGCGCTGGTCGCCGCGGGCAACGCGCCGCCGATCGGCATGACGGTGCGCGAGGATTTGCGCACGCGGCTCGGCTGGGGCCTCGTGTTCCATCTGGCGCCGCTGCCGGACGAAGACAAGGCCGCCGTGCTGAAGCACGCGGCGCGCGAGCGCGGCATCATGCTCGCCGACGACGTGCCCGCCTACCTGCTCACGCATTTTCGCCGGGACATGCCGAGCCTGATGGCGCTGCTCGACGCGCTCGACCGCTTCTCGCTCGAACAGAAGCGCGCCGTCACGCTGCCGCTTTTGCGCACCATGCTCGCCAAGCCGGACGCCGACGAACGGCGCGCGGCGTCCGCTTCGTCTGCGTCACCCGCCGCTTCAAGTAAAATAGGCCCTCATGGCTAATCTCGCACTCTTCGATCTCGACCACACCCTCATTCCCACTGACAGCGACCACGAATGGGGCCGCTTTATGGTGAAACACGGCATGGTCGACGCCGACAATTTCGCCCGTGAAAACGACCGCTTTTACGCCGACTACAAAGCCGGCCAGCTCGACATTCACGCTTACCTGATCGCCATGCTCACGCCGCTCGCCAAGTACACGCGCGCGCAGCTCGCCGACTTTCACGCGCAGTACATGCACGAAGTCATCACACCGGCGATCCAGCCGGTCGCGCTGGAACTGGTGAAGCAACATCAGGAAGCGGGCGACCTCTGCTGCGTGGTCACGGCCACCAACGAATTCATCACCCGTCCGATCGCGCAAGCGTTCGGCGTCGACACGCTGATCGCCTGCGAAGTGGAAACCGTCGACGGCCAGCCGCATTCGCCGTACACCGGCCGCCCCACCGGCATGCCGAGCTACAAGGAAGGCAAGATCGCGCGCACCGAGGCGTGGCTCGCCTCGCTCGGCAAGACGTGGAGCGACTTCGAGCGCAGCTATTTCTATAGCGACTCGCACAACGACATTCCGCTGCTCGAAAAGGTCACCGATCCGATCGCGACCAATCCCGACGACACATTGCGCGCCCATGCGCAGGCCAAAGGCTGGCGCATCCTCGAACTCTTTCAATCCACGTGATCAAAAAATTTATCCGCAAGCTATTCGGCCAGGACTCGGCGCCCGCTGAGGACACCCCATCCGCCGAAGCCGAAGCAGACGAAACCGGCAGCGCACCGGCACGCCATGCAGCAGGCGCCTCAGGCGCCGGCAAGACACGCCGCAAACCCGCCCGCGGCGGCGCGGCGGTCAAAACCGTGCCCGATCCCGATGTACCGGTCATCATTCCGCACGACGTGCACGGCATCGATCAGGCGCTGATCTCGAGAAACGCGATTCGCGTGACCGAAGGGCTGCAACAGGCGGGGCACCGCGCGTTCATCGTCGGCGGCGCGGTGCGCGATCTGCTGCTCGGCATCAAGCCGAAAGACTTCGACGTCGCCACGGACGCCACGCCCGAACAGGTGCAGAAGCTGTTTCGCCGCGCGCGCATCATCGGCCGGCGGTTTCAGATCGTGCACGTGCAGTTCGGCCAGGAAATCATCGAAACCTCCACGTTCCGCGCGCTGGTCGATCCGCCGGCCGCCGACGCGCCGCCGCAGCGCCGCCTGAAGCGCGACGAACTCGACCGCCGCACGCACGCCGTGGACGCGAGCGGGCGCGTGCTGCGCGACAACGTCTGGGGCGAGCAGCACGAAGACGCCACGCGCCGCGATTTCACGATCAACGCGATGTACTACGATCCGGCCACGCAAACCGTGCTGGATTATCACAACGGCATGGCCGACATGCGCGCGCGCCTCTTGCGCATGATTGGCGACCCGGCCACGCGTTATCGCGAGGATCCGGTGCGCATGCTGCGCGTGGTGCGTTTTGCCGCGAAGCTCGACTTCGAGATCGAGCACACGACGCGCGCGCCGATCGCCGACATGGCGGATCTGATCAACAACGTGCCCGCCGCGCGTCTTTTCGACGAGATGCTCAAGCTGATGCTGTCGGGCCACGCGCTCGCCTGCCTGAAGCGTCTGCGCCAGGAAGGCCTGCATCATGGCCTGCTGCCGTTGCTCGATGTGGTGCTGGAGCAACCCACCGGCGAAAAATTCATCACGCTTGCACTCACCAACACGGATGCTCGAGTGCGCGCCGGCAAACCGGTGTCGCCCGGCTTCCTGTTCGCCACGCTGCTGTGGCACGACGTGCAGCAGCGCTGGCAGAAATTTGAAGCGAACGGTGAATATCCGGTGCCCGCGCTGCATCGCGCGATGGACGAAGTCCTCGATATGCAAACCGGGAAACTTGCGATCCATAAGCGCTTTTCGGCGGACATGCGCGAAATCTGGGGCCTGCAGTTGCGCCTCGAAAAACGCTCGGGAAGGAGCGCGCTGAAGCTGCTGGAACACCAAAGATTTAGAGCGGGGTATGATTTCCTCCTGTTGCGCTGCGAATCGGGTGAACTCGACGAGTCGGTCGGTGCGTGGTGGACGGAGTTCATCGAAGGAGACGTCGCGGCGCGTGAGGCCTTGCTCACGCAAGGCGGGAAGGACCGGAGTCCCCGAAAACGACGGCGGCGCAGCAGTGGCGCCAGGAACCGCAATGCGGGCGACGGAATGGAGGGCGGCACGCCAGCCGAACGCACAGCCAACGAAGCGGGCCATGACGGTTCGCACGAAAACTGACCTCGCGTTCGCTGAAGCCGTCGAACGATAGTTGCAGGAAGTTATGCCATGACGGTTGCTTATCTCGGCCTCGGCGCGAATCTCGGGGACGCGCGCCAGACCCTGAAAGACGCGGTGGTGTGCCTCGCACAACAGCACGCCATCACCGTGCTCGCCAAGTCGAGCCTGTATCGCACTGCCCCGATCGACGCGGGCGGTGACGATTATTTCAATTGCGCCGTGAAGATCGAAACGGCGCTCCCCGTGCGGCACCTGCTTGCGCTGTGCCATAAGATCGAGCATCAGTTCGGCCGTGAACGGCCGTTTCGCAACGCACCGCGCACGCTCGATCTCGACATCCTGCTCTACGGCGATCAATCGATCGACGAACCCGATCTGATCGTGCCGCATCCGCGTCTGATCGAACGCGCCTTTGCGCTCGTGCCGCTGATCGAAATCGACGCGGCGCTCATCATCCCGCAGCATGGCCGCGCGGACGGGTTGCTCGCCGGCGTCGCCGATCAGCGTATCGAAAAGGTCAAATCAACCTGCCAGTGTCCGATGCTCAATGCGTTCGCGACAGGCGCCGGCACGGACAGCAAAGGCCGCTGCGAATGAATTCTCCACCGCTTACCGTCACCGCGCCGCATCTGCGGCCTCCGTTCGGCTATCTCGCGATCGAAGGGCCGATCGGCGTCGGCAAGACGTCGCTCGCGCGGCGCCTCGCGCAACGCTGGTCGATGCAGGAAATGTTCGAGCGGCCGCAGGACAATCCCTTTCTCGAACGCTTTTATCGCGACACCACGCGTTACGCATTGCCCGCGCAGTTGCACTTCGCGTTGCAACGCGCTCAGCAGGCGCAGGAAGTGAGCGTGGCGCATGTGTCGGGCACGCCGCTGATCGCCGACTTCATGACGCAGAAGAACGACATCTTCGCGCGTCTGACGCTGCAGGAGGACGAGTGGCACCTGTATCGCGCGCTCGCCGCGCGGCTCGAGGTGAGCGCGCCGGCGCCGGACTTCGTGGTCTATCTGCAGGCCAGTCCCGAGGTGCTGTTCGCGCGCATTCAAAAGCGCGCCGTGCCGATGGAACTGCAGATTTCCGATGCGTATCTGCACGCGCTGTGCGACGCGTACAACGAGTTCTTCTATCACTACGACAGCACGCCCGTGTTGACGGTCAACGCCGAACATCTGAATCCGCTCGACTCGGACGCGGACCTTGCGCTGCTCGCCGAACGCATCGAAACCATGCGCGGCCGCAAGGAATTCTTTGTCAAAGGCACGTCGCTTTAAGCGGCTCGGCCACCTCTTTTTCCAACGGATTGACCCATGACCTATTTGCAGGATGCGAGCCGGAACGCCATCACCGTGCCGAAACTGCAGGCAATGCGCGATGCCGGCGAAAAGATCGCCATGCTCACGTGTTACGACGCGAGCTTCGCCGCGTTGCTGGATCGCGCGGGCGTCGACGTCATGTTGATCGGCGATTCGCTCGGCAACGTGTTGCAAGGTCAGACGACCACATTGCCGGTGACGTTGGCGGACATCGCGTATCACACAGCGAGCGTCGCGCGGGTGCGGCCTTCGGCGCTGGTGGTCGCCGACTTGCCGTTCGGCACCTACGGTACGGCGGAAGATGCCTTCCGCAGTTCGGTGGAATTGATGCGCGCCGGCGCGCAGATGGTGAAGCTCGAAGGCGGCGAATGGCTCGCGGACACGGTGCGTTTTCTGGTCGAGCGCTCGATTCCCGTGTGCGCGCACGTTGGGCTCACGCCGCAGTCGGTGCACGCGTTCGGCGGCTTCAAGGTGCAAGGGAAAACCGAGGCGGGCGCGAGCCAGCTGCTGCGGGATTCGCTCGCGGTGCAAAATGCCGGCGCGCAATTGATCGTGATCGAGGCGGTTCCGACGCTGCTCGCGAGCGAAGTGACGAAACAACTGCGGATTCCGACGATCGGCATCGGCGCGGGTCTGGATTGCTCGGGTCAGGTGCTGGTGCTGCACGACATGCTGGGCATTTTCCCCGGCAAGCGGCCACGCTTCGTGAAGGATTTCATGCACGGCCAGCCGAGCATTCTGGCCGCGGTGGAAGCGTATGTGCGCGCGGTGAAGGACGGCTCGTTTCCTGGGCCTGAGCACATGTTCTGATTTGACTGTCGCGGCTCGGCGGTTCGGTCGCCGAGGCCGCGGTTTGTTTTTGCGGACGCGCGCGGGTGGCTCCGCGTTCCGGTTTTAGCGGACGATCCGCGCCGGCAACGCGCCGCGCAACGCGTTGCAGATCAGCAATGCTTCGGCGTTCAGCACGTCGGCCCGCGTAAGTATTTTTTCAGCCGCTCGCAGGCCCGAATCCTCTTCCAGCAACACGCTTCGCATCACGCCGGGCAGCACGCCCGACGCGAGCGGCGGCGTCCACCACCGCCCTGCCAGCTTCACAAAGACATTCGAGCGGCCGCCTTCGGTCAGCTCGCCCCGCTCGTTGAAAAACAGCGTGTCGAATGCGCCCTTCGCTTCGGCTTCACGCCAGCCTCGATCGTATTCGGCCCGGCGCGTGGTCTTGTGGCGCAGCAGCGCGTCGTCGGCTCGTGTGGCGGGAAAATTGTGGTCCGGGCCGAGCAGTACGCCGACCGTTTGGTCGGAGTCTGAGCGGGCTAGCGGCGTCAGCACCGCGGCGGTGATGTGAATCGCGCCGTTTTTGCTCAATGCGAGCCGCATGCGGTGCGGGGTTTGCGGCGGCAGCGCCTCGCATTTCGCTGCAAGCTGCGCGCGAAGTTCGCTTTCCTCGCCGAGTCCGAAGCCCAGCGCCGCCGCGCTCGACGAGAGCCGCGCGAAATGCCGCGACAGATATCGCACGCCCTCTTCCCGCGTCGCGTGCATCGTTTCGAATAGCTCGAAGCCAGGGTCGGCGCCGGTCAGGAAGCGCGCCTTCAATTGGCATTCCGCATATTCGTCGGCGGGGACGCTGTCGAGCACGATGCCCGCGCCGATGCCGAGCTTGCCTTGCAGTTCGGCTGACCGGGCCGTCGTCGGCTTGAGAACCAAGGTGCGGATCGCGACCGACAGGCAGAAGTCGCCGCAGGCGTTTTCGCGTGCGTCGGGATTCGATGCGGACGACGTGGCGGCCTCGTCGTGGCCAGGCGCCGGCGCATCGAGCCAACCGATCGCCCCTGTGTAAAGATCGCGCGGCGTGCTTTCGAGCTCGTCGATCAACTGCATCGTGCGATGCTTCGGCGCGCCGGTGATCGAGCCGCACGGAAACAGCGCGCGCATGATTTCGGCGAACGAGGTGCCCGCGCGCAACGTTGCCTGCACCGTGGATGTCATCTGCCAAACCGAGGCATATGGCTCGACGGAAAACAGTGCAGGCACTTTGACGGACCCCGTTTGCGCGACCCGCGAAAGATCGTTGCGCAGCAGGTCGACGATCATCACGTTTTCGGCGCGGTTTTTCGGATCGTTGCCGAGGAATTCGGCCGCGGCGCGATCGGCCGCCGGATCGGCCGAGCGCGACGCCGTGCCTTTCATCGGCCGGGCGCGCAACGTCGAACCTGCCTTCTCGATGAAAAGTTCCGGCGAGCACGACAGCACCCAACGATTTGCCGGCAACGCGATCAGCGCGCCGTACCGAACCGGCTGCCGGGTTCTCAAGCGCCGATACAGCGCCGCGGGCGAGCCGAACACATCGAAGCCGAGCCGATAGGTGTAGTTGACCTGATAGGAATCGCCCGCGCGCAAGGCGGCATGGATCGCGTCGATCGCCTGGTTGAATTGCGCCGCATCGACGCTCGCGCTCACGTTGGCCGTGCCCGCCACTGAGGGCTCAAGCGCGCCGCCATCGCGCGCCATGAGCCACGCGTCGACCTCGTCGCGCGAAAGTTTCTCGCAACGTTCGAACAATAAAAAACGCAGCGCGGCATCGCCACGCTGCGTTTTCATGAAGTGCCGGGAATTCCCGTCGAGAAGCAGATTACGGCCGAATTCATAGTCGGCCAGCACGATGGCATGCAATCCGCGCCGGCTCTCGGCAGCCACGGTTTCACACACGGCTTCGAGCTGCGCGGAATCCGCACAAACGAGCTCATGCGAAAAACCCGTGTAGAGACGGCTCGAGCGCCGCGCCGCCGTCGCGTCGCAATCGTCGAGCAATGCGAAAACCGCGTCGCGCTCATCCGCCGTCATGCTGACCGCCAAAATCAAACCGCCATCAATCGAAGAAGCTCTTCACCCGGTCGAACCAGCTTTTGCTTTGGGGACTATGCCGCGCGCCGCCTTCCACCAGCGCCTTCTCGAACTGCTGAAGCAACTCGCGCTGCGACTCGGTGAGCTTGACCGGCGTTTCCACTTGCACGTGCACGTACAGATCGCCGGCAATGCTGGAACGCAGCCCCTTGATACCCTTGCCGCGCAGACGGAACGTCTTGCCCGACTGCGTGCCCTCCGGCACCGTGAAGCTGGCGCGCCCCGCCAGCGTGGGCACTTCGATCTCGCCGCCGAGCGCCGCCGTGGTGAAGGGAATCGGCATCTGGCAATGCAAATCGTCGCCGTCGCGTTCGAATACCGAATGCTGCTTGATGTGAATCTCGACGTACAGATCGCCCGACGGACCGCCGTTGATACCCGGCTCGCCGTTGCCGGCGGAGCGGATGCGCATGCCGTCGTCGATACCTGCCGGAATCTTCACTTCGAGCGTCTTGGTTTCCTTCACCTTGCCGGCGCCGTGGCAGTGGGCGCAGGGCTCGGGAATATAGGTGCCGGTGCCGTGGCATTTCGGGCAAGTCTGCTGGATGCTGAAAAAGCCCTGCGACATGCGCACCGCACCGGAGCCGCTACAGGTCGGGCAGGTTTCGGGCTTGGTGCCGGGCTTCGCACCCGAGCCGTGACAGACTTCGCACGATACCCAGCTCGGCACGCGAATCTGCGTGTCGTAGCCGTGCGCGGCCTGTTCCAGCGTGATTTCCATGCTGTAGCGCAGATCCGCGCCGCGATAGACCTGCGGGCCGGCCCGGCCGCCACCGCCGCGTGCGGCGCCGCCGGCCGCCTGACCGAAGATGTCGCCGAAAATATCGCCGAACGCATCGGCAAAACCGCCGAAGCCCTGCGCACCGGCTCCGCCCATATTCGGATCGACGCCGGCGTGGCCGTACTGATCGTACGCGGCACGCTTTTGCGAGTCCGAGAGCATTTCATAGGCTTCCTTCACCTCCTTGAAATGCCCTTCCGCATCCTTGTTGTCCGGATTGCGGTCAGGGTGGTGCTTCATCGCAAGCTTGCGATAAGCCTTCTTGATTTCGTCGTCGCTCGCGTTCTTCGCAACGCCCAGAACCTCGTAGTAATCCCGTTTCGCCATATCGGTTCAACGCCACTCGCGCAATACGGCGCGGTGGCTCCTCTTGAATGCTGGAGTCTCACGACTCGTCCGGCCGCTGTTCACGCCGCTTTCAGGCGGCTAAAACAACGCCCTCCATAAAACAAATGTGCCCGGAGAGCCCAAAAGGCTCGCCAGGCGAGATAACCGCTCTTGCACGTTCGCGAGACCAGAACGGCTCGGTCCCTTGTGCAGCCGGGCCGCACACATCGCTGTGTGCGGCTTTACGGTCGAAATGCGACCTGGCTTTAGTCTTTCTTGACTTCCTTGAACTCGGCGTCGACCACGTCGTCCTGCTGCTGGCTCGCGCCGCCCGCCGATGCACCCGCGCCAGCCGCGCCCGCTGCCGCGGCTTCAGCGCCTTGCGCTGCCTGCATGTCGGCGTACATCTTCTCGCCCATCTTCTGCGAGGCCGTGGCTACCGCTTCGATCTTGGCTTCGATCGTCGCCTTGTCGCTCGAACCGCTCTTCAGCGCCTCTTCGAGCTCCTTCAACGCGGTTTCGATCTTTTCCTTCTCGGCGGCTTCCAGCTTGTCGCCGTATTCGGTGAGCGCCTTCTTCGTGCTGTGGACCAGCGCGTCGCCCTGGTTGCGGGCGTCGGCCAGCTCACGCAGCTTGTGATCTTCTTCCGCGTTCGCTTCTGCGTCCTTCACCATCTTCTCGATCTCGGCTTCGGACAGACCCGAGTTCGCCTTGATCGTGATGCGGTTTTCCTTGCCGGTCGCCTTGTCTTTCGCGCCGACATGCAGAATGCCGTTCGCGTCGATGTCGAAGCTCACTTCGATCTGCGGCGTGCCGCGCGGCGCCGGCGGAATGCCTTCGAGGTTGAACTCGCCCAGCAGCTTGTTGCCGGCCGCCATTTCGCGTTCGCCCTGGAACACCTTGATCGTCACGGCGCCCTGATTGTCGTCGGCCGTCGAATAGACCTGCGCGTGCTTGGTCGGGATCGTGGTGTTCTTGTTGATCATCTTCGTCATCACGCCGCCGAGCGTTTCGATGCCGAGCGACAGCGGGGTCACGTCGAGCAGCAGCACGTCCTTGCGGTCGCCCGACAGAACCTGGCCTTGAATCGCGGCGCCAACGGCCACGGCTTCGTCCGGGTTCACGTCGCGGCGCGGATCCTTGCCGAAGAATTCCTTGACCTTTTCCTGCACCTTCGGCATGCGCGTCATACCGCCGACCAGAATCACGTCGTCGATTTCGCCGACCTTCACGCCCGCGTCCTTGATCGCCACGCGGCACGGTTCGATCGTGCGCTCGATCAGCTCCTCGACCAGCGCCTCGAGCTTCGCACGCGTGATTTTCAGGTTCAAGTGCTTCGGACCCGACGCGTCGGCCGTGATGTACGGCAGGTTGATTTCGGTTTGCTGGCTCGACGACAGCTCGATCTTGGCCTTTTCCGCCGATTCCTTCAGGCGTTGCAGCGCGAGCACGTCTTTCGACAGATCGACGCCTTGCTCTTTCTTGAACTCGCCGATGATGTAATCGATGATGCGCTGGTCGAAGTCCTCACCGCCGAGGAACGTATCGCCGTTCGTGGACAGCACCTCGAACTGCTTTTCACCGTCGACATCCGCGATTTCGATGATCGACACGTCGAACGTGCCGCCGCCCAGGTCGTACACCGCGATCTTGCGGTCGCCCTTCTCGTTCTTGTCGAGGCCGAATGCGAGCGCGGCCGCGGTCGGCTCGTTGATGATGCGCTTCACTTCGAGACCGGCGATGCGGCCTGCGTCCTTGGTTGCCTGACGCTGGCTGTCGTTGAAGTACGCGGGAACCGTGATCACCGCTTCGGTGACCGGCTCGCCGAGGTAGTCTTCAGCCGTCTTCTTCATCTTGCGCAGCACTTCCGCGGAGATTTGCGGCGGCGCCAGCTTCTGCTCGCGCACTTCGACCCATGCGTCGCCGTTATCGGCCTTCATGATCTTGTACGGCATCAGGCCGATGTCTTTCTGCACTTCTTTTTCTTCGAAGCGGCGGCCGATCAGGCGCTTGACCGCGTACAGCGTGTTCTTCGGGTTCGTGACCGACTGACGCTTCGCGGGCGCGCCGACGAGAATCTCGCCGTCTTCCATGTAAGCGATGATCGACGGCGTGGTGCGCGCACCTTCCGAGTTCTCGATCACCTTGACCGAATTGCCTTCCATGATCGCCACGCACGAGTTGGTCGTGCCGAGGTCGATGCCGATAATTTTGCCCATTTTTACTAATCTCCTGACTTTGATCGCTGCGGAAAGCGCCGTTTTTGCCGTGTGGCGGTCAGGCGCTCCGCTCTCAATTCATAACCTGCACTCAACATAAGTGCGTCCGCATCGTTTTCAAGACCTCTTTTGCGATGCGGTCTTTAATTTTTTCAATCAGCCGAACTTTTGTCCGAATTCGCGCCACTGCCGTCTGACGACGCGGCACCGCTCGCATTGGCCGCCCGGGTCTTGTCCCGCGCGGCCGCGACCGCCGCCTGGAACTGCCCGAGGCCGTGCCAGCCGGTCGCCCGGCCGAGCCGCTTGCCGCGGTGAAAGAAAAACCAGGTGGGCACGCCGTGAAGCATGAAGCGCCGGCCCAGTTCACGATGCTCGTAGACGTTGCTGTGAAACCATTTGAGCCCGAGCGCGCGAATCGCGTCGGGCTGCGCCAGCATGGCCTTCTTGGCGATCTCGCAGTTGAAGCAGTCGAGCCCCCAGAAAAACACCACGGCCAGTGCGTCCCCCGCTTCCGCGAGCCCGGCGTCGAACGATGCGGCGCTGAGTTCCCGCATGTCGAACACCGTGAAGGCGGTGGCGTCGACGGGAATGTTCATCATGACGGCGGCTATGCGAAACGGCTGACCGGAACCCCGCGACGCTTACTTCGGCGCCGCGACGGTCACGAGCGCCGGGCGCAGCACGCGGTCGGCGATCACGAAACCCTTTTGCAGCACCGCGACCACGGTGTTCGGCTCCTGGTCGGCCGGCACCATCGAAATCGCCTGATGACGGTGCGGATCGAACTTCTCGCCCACCGGGTTCAAGGCGACGACGCGGCCCTTCTCCAACGCGCCATTGAGCTGGCGCAACGTGAGTTCGACGCCTTCGCGCACCTTCTGCAGATCGTCGGACGAGTGGGCAACCGCCGCTTCGAGACTGTCGACCACCGGCAGCAGATGCTCAGCGAAATTTTCGATTGCGAATTTATGGGCCTTGGCCACGTCTTCCTGCGCACGGCGGCGCACGTTCTCGGTCTCCGCCTTGGCCCGCAGGAAGCTTTCCTGCAACTCGGCGATCTTCGCCTCGGCTTCGGCCAGCGCGGCTTGCGCGGCGGCTGCGGGCGCCTCGGCGGCGGCGCCCGCGGCTGCCTCGTCCTGTTGCGGAGCAGTTGCCTCGGGAGCCTCTGCGGCCTGGCGCGCGGCTTCGTCGGCGGGCGTGGGATTCTGGCTCGTCGGGTTCTCTTGCGTGTTTTCCATGTCGCTGAAAGTCGTTAAAAAGTAAAAGCCAACGGTGGTGGCGGCGCCCAACAACCGGTGCCATTCGTGCGTTGCAATATTGCGACAACAACCGGGCGCGGATTGGGCGCGTCACCGCGTATCGCCACCGCAGATGGGGCCGGAAAGACCCGTTTCAAGCGCCTCTGCCCGAACTTTTCACGCCGCTGACGCGTGGCGGAAATGCGCCGTTACAACCATTGGATCGGCGCAATCAGATTGAGATTGAGTGCGACCAACAAGTGGCCTATGCTCCAATAAAGCATCGGAAAAGACGTGTTAACCCTAGTCTGACAAGCGCCTTTCCGACATTTTTCAAATTCCAACCGAAACGCCCGTTTCTATCCTGCAACGTCCCGAGGGGAGTACCGTGAAACTGACCTTTGCAATCTCGGTGGTCGCCTTGGTACTGATTGCAGGCACCACGACCATCTGCATGTCCGGCGCTGTCAACGATCGCACGACCGAATACGGCGGCGT
Source organism: Paraburkholderia terricola (assembly GCF_003330825.1). Taxonomy (NCBI): domain Bacteria; kingdom Pseudomonadati; phylum Pseudomonadota; class Betaproteobacteria; order Burkholderiales; family Burkholderiaceae; genus Paraburkholderia; species Paraburkholderia terricola. Next base: position 575,697 of record NZ_CP024941.1, on the reverse strand, counting down.
GAACGCGACCTTGGAACAACTGTTCTGTTTAACCGCCACCTGACAATTTGTCGATAGTGCGCCGGTCGCGCTTGGTCGGCCTGCCGTGCAATGCGGCGGCCGGTTCGCGATACGTCTTGCGCCGTTCCTGCTCGGCCTGCCGCTTTACCTTGCTCTCACCGGTTTCCGCATAAAGCGTCTGCGCGACGCTCGCGGGGCCGCGCACGTCGCACACGCCCAGCACTTCCACCTGCCACACGATCCGTTCGATCTCGATCTCGACCAGATCGCCGACCCGCACGTCCTTGCTCGGCTTGACGGTCGCGCCGCCGATGCGCACGTGCCCCTTGTCGACCGCGTCCGCCGCCAGCGAGCGCGTCTTGAAGAAGCGCGCCGCCCACAGCCATTTGTCGATGCGCAGCCTCGCGCCCGGTTCAGTGGAGATCCTGTAATTCATGAGCCTCGGTCAAGCCCCTGTCGTATGCGGCACCGGCACCGCCTGCACCGGCCAGCCTTGCAAATTCTGCGCGACGATTTCGCCGAGCGCCGCGATCCACGCTTGCGACGCATTCAGGCAGGCGATCCGGTGAAACTCCTTGCCGCCCGCATGCAGGAACTCGTCGCGCACTTCCATGCCGATTTCCTCGATGGTTTCCAGGCAATCGGCGGTGAAGCCTGGACAGAACACATCAGCACGCCGCACGCCCGCCGCGCCCAATTCCTTCAGCGTGGGCGCAGTGTACGGCTGCAGCCATTCGGCCTTGCCGAAGCGCGACTGGAAAGTAATGCGGCATTCCACCGGCGTCAGTTCGAGCGCCTGCATCAACAAGGCGCCGGTCTGCTGGCATTGCTCGTGGTACGGATCGCCGAGATCGAGCGTGCGCTTGGGCACGCCGTGAAAACTCAGCACCAGCTTGTCGCCCGCCGCGAAGTCAGGCCGGCCATGCTGATGCCAGTATTGACGCACCTGCGCGGCGAGGGCGGCAATATAGGCCGGATGGTCGGCGTAATGCCGCACCGTGCGGATTTCCGGCTGGTTGCGCATGCGCTTGAGAGCCGAAAAAGCATCGTCGAACGCGGTGGCCGTGGTGGACGACGAGTATTGCGGATACATGGGCATGAGCAGCACGCGCTCGGCGCCCGCCAGCTTCAACTGGTTCAGCATGGCCGGAATGCCGGGCGTGCCGTAACGCATCGCGTAGTCGACCAGCACCGTGTAATCGTTCAATTGCAACAGATGGCGCAACGCCTCCACCTGCTTCTCCGTATGCACGCGCAACGGCGAGCCCTCGGGCATCCAGACCGCCGCGTATTTCTTCGCCGACGCCCGGCCGCGCAACGGCAAGATCAGCAGACGCAGAATCACCTGCCAGAGCAAGGCGGGAATCTCGACCACGCGGGGATCGGACAGGAACTGCGCCAGATAGCGGCGGACCGCGCGCGGCGTCGGCGCGTCCGGCGTGCCGAGATTGATCAGCAGCACGGCGACACGATGTGACGTGGCGTTCTGTGAAGGCCGCTCGAGGTCGAAGCGCATAGGCAGGAGGGGTAACCGCTTTGGGCGGAAAGTCGGTTCAGGTGGGATTCATTATAGCGGCGCGGTTCCCGGCGAGGTCCGCCGGAGACCCCTGGCCATTCGGCCAATTGGCAAGCCGGGCGCCGTCGCGCATCATGTGCGGCACGAACCTCCGCGGCCGCGATGGGCGGCCGTGTTACTGCTGGCTGAGGGTGAGGGAAAGCAGACGCGCCGTGATATCCACGATCGGGATCACGCGGTTGTAGGCCATGCGGGTCGGCCCGATGACGCCGAGCGTGCCGACGATCTTGCCGTTCACCTCGTAGGGCGCGGTGACGACGCTCATTTCCTCGATCGGCACCAGGTTCGACTCGCCGCCGATGAAAATCTGCACACCCGCCGCATGGCTCGACACGTCGAGCAATTGAAGGAGACTCGTCTTTTGGTCGAACACATCGAACAGCTTGCGCAAGCGCGCCATGTCCGAGGACAGATCGGCGACTTCCAGCAGGTTGCGCTCGCCGGAAATCAGCACGGTCTCGCCGGTGTCGGCTTCGTCCGTGCTGGCGGTGACGGCGGCGTGCATCAGCGTGGTCATGTCGCCGCGCAGTTCGTCGATTTCCTCACGCAGGCGGCGGCGCACCTCGTCGAACGACAGGCCAGCGAAGTGCGCGTTGATGTAATTCGAGGCTTCAACCAGTTGCGACGGCGAGAAGTCGCGCTGGGTGGCCATGATGCGGTTCTGCACGTCGCCTTCCGGCGTCACGATGATGAGCAGGATGCGCTTGTCGGACAGGCGCATGAATTCGATCTGCTTGAACACATGGCTGCGCCGCGGTGTGAGCACCACGCCGGCGAACTGCGACAGATTGGAGAGCACGCTCGCCGCCGCGGCGACGATTTTCTGCGGTTCGCCCGCCTGCAGCGTAGTCTTGACGGTACGCATCACGGCTTCTTCGTCCGCGGCGGATTCCACCGTCAGCATCGTATCCACGAAGAGCCGGTAGCCGCGCGGAGTAGGAATGCGGCCCGCCGACGTATGCGGACTGATCACGAGCCCCAGGTCCTCGAGATCGGACATCACGTTGCGGATCGTGGCCGGACTCAGTTCGAGGCCGGAATAGCGTGACAACGTGCGCGAGCCGACCGGCTGACCTTCGGCGATGTAGCGCTCGATCAGCGTTTTGAGGAGGGTTTGTGCGCGAGGATCTAGCATGACGGAAAATTTTAGCTCAATGACAGCGCTACCGCGAGCGCTAACGGCGCCCGCCCCTAACGGCCGCGCCGCAAGCCGGCGGGACGGCGTTTCGCATTCGCTGCGGCGCGCGTGCCAGCCCGCGGTTCGGCGCTTCGTCCAGCGTTCTTGCGCCCGCGCGATCCAGTGGCGGCGCGAAGTCCATCGCTCGGTACAGCGCCTCGCCGGCCGCCAGTCCGACGAATCCGACGGCAGCGCGCCGCCGCACTTTACCCGGCGCGCATGTCATCAAGGCTTCACCATTCTAACGACAATCGCGCGATACGCTGACAGCCCGCTCCAGCCGGCCCGCCACCGGGTCTGTCTGCGGTTCTTTTCAGGCCCCACCTATGGTGTAATGCCGGCATGCAAGTAACCAGCCAGTTCAAGACCGTTGCGCTCGTCGGGCGCAACAACACGCCGGGCATCGGCGAGCCGCTGACCGAGCTCGCCGCGTGCATCGCGAAGCGCGGCTTCGACGTCGTGTTCGAAGCCGAGACGGCCGCTGAAATCGGCATCACCGACTACCCGGCGTTGCGTCCCGCCGAGATCGGCGCGCGCGCCGACGTCGCCGTGGTGCTGGGCGGCGACGGCACCATGCTCGGCATCGGCCGTCAGCTCGCGCCTTACCGCACGCCGTTGATCGGCATCAACCACGGGCGGCTCGGCTTCATTACCGACATTCCGATCTCCGACATGCGCGAGACCGTGCCGCAAATGCTGTGCGGCAACTTCGAGCGCGAGGAACGCATGCTGCTCGAAGCGCGCATCATGCGCGGCGGCAACCCGATCTATCACGCGCTGGCCTTCAACGACGTGGTGGTGAACCGCAGCGGCTTCTCGGGCATGGCGGAACTGCATGTCTCGGTGGACGGGCGCTTCATGTACAACCAGCGTTCCGACGGCCTGATCGTCGCCACGCCGACCGGCTCGACCGCTTACGCGCTTTCTTCACAAGGGCCGATCCTGCATCCGCAGTTGCAGGGCATCGTGCTGGTGCCGATCGCGCCGCACGCGCTGTCGAACCGGCCGATCGTGCTGCCGGACGATTCAAAGGTGAGCATTCAGATCGTCTCGGGCCGCGAAGTGAACGTCAATTTCGACATGCAGTCGTTCACCTCGCTCGAACTGAGCGACACGATCGAAGTGCGCCGCTCGCGCCATACCGTGCCGATTCTGCATCCGGTCGGCTACAGCCATTACGCGACGCTGCGAAAGAAGCTGCACTGGAACGAATACCCGTCACACGAAGAAGACGACAAACCCTGAGCGGCCGGCAATCACTGGAACGCGAACGCCGCCGCTGCCGAACCCTGAATCTCACGCTCACCAGACGACCTCCATGCTTCGCCATCTCTCGATACGCGACTTCGTCATCGTCGCCGCGCTCGATCTCGAATTCGACAGCGGCTTTACCGTTTTCTCCGGCGAAACCGGCGCCGGCAAGTCGATCCTGATCGACGCGCTGGCGCTCGCGCTTGGCGCGCGCGCCGATGCGAGCGTGGTGCGCACCGGCGAGAGCCGCGCCGACATCACCGCCGAGTTCGAGACGCATGCGCAAGTCGAGCAGTGGCTCGACGAGCAGGCGCTCGGGGCCACCGCCGACGACGGCCAACACGGCGGCACGGTGATGCTGCGGCGCGTGGTGGACGCGAATGGCCGCTCGCGGGCGTTCATCAACGGCACGGCGGCGACGCTGGCGCAACTGCGCGAAGTCGGCGAAATGCTGGTGGATATCCACGGTCAGCACGCGCATCAATTGCTGATGCGGCCGGACGCGCAACGCGAACTGTTCGACACGCACGCGGGTTTGACCGAGACCGCCGCGTCGGTAACGCGGGCGTGGCGCACGTGGCGCGAAAAGGTTCAGGCAGTCGAGCACGCGCAAACGCGCGACCGCGAGTTGCAACTGGAGCGCGAGCGCCTTGCATGGCAGCTCGCCGAACTGGACAAGCTCGCACCCCAGCCGGGCGAATGGGAGGAGGTCAACAGCGAGCATCGGCGGCTGTCGCATTCGGCCAATCTGATCGACGGCGTGCAAGGCGCGCTCGCCGCGCTGTCCGAATCGGACGAGGCGATGATCACGCACCTTGCGTCGATCATCTCGAAGATGCGCGACCTGGCCGAGATCGATCCGGCGCTGAACGACGTGCTGGCCGCGCTCGAGCCGGCCGAGATCCAGTTGCAGGAAGCGGCGTATTCGCTCAGTCATTACGCGCAAAAGCTCGAACTCGACCCGGACCGTCTCGCGCAAGTCGAAAAGCGTCTGGACGCATTGCATTCGGCCGCGCGCAAATTCCGCTTGCAGCCCGAAACGCTGCCCGAGGAACACGAAGCGCGCCGCGCGCAACTGGCCGCGCTCGACGCCGCCGCCGATCTCGATAGCCTGCACGCCGCCGAAGCCCAGGCCCGCGAAGCCTTCCTGGCCGAAGCGAAAAAACTGTCGAAAGCGCGCGCCAAAGCCGGCAAGGCGCTCGGCGCGGCGGTCACCACCGGCATGCAGGAACTGTCGATGAAAGGCGGCAGCTTCGAGGTGGCGCTGGTGCCGCTACCCGAAGGCGGCGCACATGGACTCGAGCAGGTGGAGTTCCGCGTCGCCGGTCATGCCGGCGTGCCGCTGCGGCCGCTCGCGAAGGTTGCCTCAGGCGGCGAACTGGCGCGCATCAGCCTCGCGCTGGCGGTGATCGCGAGCGCCGCCAGCCCGACGCCCACGCTGATCTTCGACGAAGTGGATACCGGAATCGGCGGCGGCGTCGCCGAAGTGGTCGGGCGTTTGCTGCATCAACTCGGGCAAGCGCGCCAGGTGTTGTGCGTGACGCACTTGCCGCAGGTCGCGGCACGCGGCGACCATCATTTCCAGGTGGCGAAGGCGGGCAACGGCAAGGGCGGCACGGTCAGCAGCGTGATCTCGCTCGACAAGGCGAGCCGCGTGGAAGAAGTCGCGCGCATGCTTGGCGGCCTGGAAATCACCGCGACCACCCGCAAGCACGCGAAGGAAATGCTGGCGGCGTAGCGTAATTGTGCGAGGACAGGGGAATCGCAGCGGCGCACCGAACCGCGCCCCCCCAGCCAACGCAGCGCCTTACCCCTCACCCGAACACCCGCTTCCACAGCGCCAGCACCGCCTTCCGTTCGGCGGCAACCAACGCCGGATCGACCCGCGCCTTCTCCATCCCGTCCAGCCGCAGCTTGTGCTGCAACTTGCGGTAAGTGCGATAAGCCGCGCCGACCGTCTCCGCTTCCGCCTCGCTCATCAAGCCAAGGCCCGACACTTCGCGCAGCAGCGCGATGTTGCCGGTGTTGCGGATCAGCGCGGGATCGCTCGCCGCGTGCAACAGCACCCAGTACTGCACGGCGAATTCGATATCGACCATGCCGCCGCGGTCGTGCTTCAGATCGAACAGCGGCGTGGGGTTCGGATGCCCCGCCTCGACGCGCTCACGCATCTCCACGATCTCGTTCGCAAGCGGCGCGGCTTCGCGCTGCGTCGTGAGCACCTGTTCGCGGATCGCCTCGAACTTCGCGCCGATCTCGGCATCGCCCGCGCAGTACCGCGCGCGGCTCAATGCCTGGTGCTCCCAGACCCAGGCGGTATTCGCCGCGTCGCCCTCGCGCAACTGGTAGCGGCGGAACGCGTCCAGATCGGTAACGAGCAGACCCGACTCGCCGTTCGGCCGCAAGCGCAAGTCGACGTCGAATAGCGTGCCGGCGCCGGTCGCGGTCGTGAGCCATGTGATGAGGCGGCGGGTATAGGTGGAATAGACGTCGGCTGCGGCATCGTCGGGATCGTCGTAAAGGAAGATCACGTCGAGGTCGGACGCGTAGCCCAGTTCCTTGCCGCCCAGCTTGCCGTAGGCGATCACCGCGAAGCGCGGCGCCTCGCGGTGGCGTTTGGGCAACTGCTTCCAGACCGCTTCGAGCGTGACGTCGAGCACGGCGTCGGCGAGTTCGGACAGGCGGTCGCTCACATGCTCGACGCTCAGCTTGCCCGCGAGGTCGATCAGCAGGATACGAAACACCTCGGCCTGGTGAGCGTGGCGCAATAGATCCATCTGCTGCTCGACGCCGTCGGCGGCGGCGAGGCGCACGCGCAGCGAGCGCTTGAACTCGGGCCAGTCGAACGGACTGTTGATCGCCTCGTCGTCCAGCAGTTCGTCGAGCAACTGGGGATGCCGGATCAGGTAGCCCGCGGCCCAGCGCGAGGCGCCCAGCACCGACAGCACCTGGTGCAGCGCTTGCGGATATTCGGTCAGCAACGCCAGATACGCGCCGCGCCGGCCCACCGCCTCGAGCAGATCGAACAGGCGCGCCACCGTGTCGCCGCGCCGCTCGGGCGGCTCCAGCGTGCGAGCGGCATCGAGCGCGCGCTGCGCGACGATGTCGAAGCGTTGCCGGCTGCGCTCGGCCAGCCCCGCATAACGCGACGACTGCCACACCCCGCGCAGCCGCGCGAGCAATTCGCCCGGCTCGGCAACGCCGAGTTCGGTGAGGCGCGCCCGCAGGGCATCTTCCGCGCTGTCGTCGGCGAGCGCGCTGCTCCACACCCACGCGGCGGCGCCGTCTTCGGGCGCGCCGCAGCCGTCGCGGCCGCTCACCTTGTCGGCGAAAATCTGGTCGAACTGCTGCTCGACGAATTCGCGGTGCGCGTCGAGCTTCGTCATCAGCGCGGCATAACTATCGCAACCCATCGCGCGAGCGAGCGCCGCGCGCTCCTCGGCATCGACCGGCATCGCGTGGGTCTGCGCATCGTTGCGGTACTGGAGCCGATGCTCGAGTTCGCGCAGGAAGCGATAGGCCTGCGAGAGCTTCACGCAGACCGCCGAGTCGATCAGCCCATGCGTGGCCGCATAGCGCAAGACGGCAAGCGTCGGCCGCACCCGGAAACCGGCGTCCTGGCCGCCGCGAATCAACTGAAACACCTGCGCGCTGAATTCGATCTCGCGGATGCCGCCGCGCCCGAGCTTGATGTCGTCGGCCTTGTCCGGCCGCATCGACGCACGGCGCTGCGCCTCCTGGCGAATCTGCAGATGGAGCGCGCGAATCGCGCTGATCACGCCGAAGTCGAGATAGCGCCGATAGACGAACGGCGTGACGATCGCGTCGAGCTGCTTCTGCAATCGCCGCGCCGCGTCGCTCGCGCCTTCGGACACGAGCCGGCCCTTGATCCACGCATAGCGCTCCCACTCGCGGCCCTGCACGTAGAAATACTCTTCGAGCATGCCGAGACTGGAGACGAGCGGCCCCGAGTCGCCGTTCGGCCGCAAGCGCATGTCGACGCGGAACACATAACCATCCGCGGTGACTTCGGCGAGTGCGCCGATCAGGCGCTTGCCGAGGCGCGTGAAAAAATCCTGAGTGGGGATCGGCGCGCGCTGGCCGCCCGCGGTCTCGCCGTCCTCTTCGTAGACGAAGATCAGATCGATGTCCGACGACACATTCAACTCGCGCCCGCCGAGCTTGCCCATGCCCACGACGCCGAGCGCAAGCCGCTCGCCTTGCGGTCCGCGCGGCTCGCCGTACAACGTTTCCAGTTCGGCGGACAACACCGCGAGCGCGCGCTGGATCGTCGTCTCCGCCAGATCGGTCATTGCCCCGGTGACTTCGGCGACGTCCGCCTCGCCGGTCAGATCGCGCTCCATCACGGCGCAGAACACCTCGGTGCGCAACTGCCGCAAGGCCCGCTTGAGCGCGTCCTCGCTCAACGGAGCGCCGCTCGCGCCGGCGGCTTCGGCGCACAGCGCGTCAAAGCGCGCGTCGATGCGCTCACGGGTCAGCGGCATGGCGGCAAGCGCCGCCACGTGCGCCGCGAGTCGCGGACGGGCCGCCACCGCACGCGCCGCGTAATGCGAATAGTTGGAACTCAGTAGTGTGGCGTCAGTCATCAAGGATCTGGCTCGCTCGTTGCTTGATTAGCGTGGTTCAGTTCATCGCGGCACACGGTTCCGGCGTCCTTGCGAACGTCGCGAGGCGCATGCAGACTGGCTTTGCAGGAAGTACTGCCGACGCTTGCCCGTGTGTTACATTTCGTCGTTAATTCGCAAAACTACCATACGCCCACCCGCCGCAGCATGCCCGAGCGAAACGAATCCGCCGACCCGCACGAAACCGGGCAGGTCCGGCCTGCGAGCGGAAGCGATCACGTCGTGCTGCGCCGGACCTTGCATGTCGTCCTTGCGCTCGCCCTCGTTCTCTACTTCATTGCGACGGGTCTGTTCCTCGGTTTGCGCTATGTGGTGTTGCCGCGTGCCGATTCGTTCCGGCCGCGCATCGAAGCCACCGTCTCCGAGAAGCTGCATGCGCAGTTCACCATCGGCAAGCTCGCGCCTCTCTGGAGCGGCTTTCAGCCCGGCCTCGACATCACCGATCTCGTCATTCGCGACCGCGAGGGCAAACCGGCGCTGACGATTCCGCACGCCACCGCCACGCTCTCGTGGAAGTCGCTCTGGCAGTTTCGTCCAGCGCTCTCCAGCCTGATCGTCGACAAGCCGGACGTATTGGTCTCGCGCGCCGGCGACGGCGTGCTGTCGGTGGCGGGCGTGCCCGTGCCGACCCGGCATAGCGGCAACGCCACGTTGACGACCTGGCTACTGCGGCAACAGGCGATCGTCGTGCGCGGCGGCGTGCTGCGCTGGCGCGATGCCCAGCGCGACGCACCGGAACTCGCGCTGCGCGACATCCGCATCGCGATTCTCAACGACGGCTACGATCACCGGCTGGCGTTGCAGGCTCCCGCCGACGGCCAGGTCCTGCGCGGCCCGATCGACTTCCGCACGAACTTCAAACACGCGCGTCTCTCCGAGATCGGCGCGCCGGTCAACTGGAAGGGCCAGGTGTATGTCTCGACGGGCCCGGTCGATCTGCCGATGCTCGCGCGCTATGTCAAATTCCCGATCGAGACGTTTGCCGGCCGCATCGACAACGCGATCTGGGCCGACTTCGCCGACGGCCGCATGAAGGCGGCGAGCGGGCAGTTGGCCGGCACGGACGTCGCCCTGCGAGTGCGCCCCACACAGCCCAAGCTGCTGCTGCCGGTTGCTCATTTTTCATGGCGCCTCGAAGCCGACCAGGGCGACTACAAGCTGCAATTGAACGACCTGCACGCCGAGCTCGGCCAGCCGCCGCTCGACGACGGCACCTCGCTCACCCGCATCCTCGCGCTGTCGACGTTGAGCGGACGCTTTCGCACCGCCACGCAGCAGCGCGGCCAGTTGCTCAGCGTGAGCGGCGACCGCGTCGACCTGGGCATCCTCGCCGAATTCAGCCGCGCGCTGCCGCTGCCGCGGCGCCTGCTGAACGGTCTCGTGCGCTTCAATCCGCGCGGGCTGGTCGCCAATTATGTGATCGAGGTCGAGCGCGGCAAACCCGAATCCGGCGAGGCGGGCAGCGACCATCTCGCGAGCGGGACCGAGCCGATCGAGCGCTATCGTTTCAAGGGCGACCTGCAAGGCATCAGCGTGGCCGCGCAGGAACCGCCGCCGGGGCTCACGCTGCGCAATCACCCGCGCGCGGGCATACCGGGCATCGAAAACCTGTGGGGCAGCGTCGATGCGGACGAAAAGCGCGGCACCGCGATACTCGACACATCCAACGTCGCGATCACGCTGCCGGGCGTGTTCGACGATCCGCGCCTGAAGTTCGACCGTCTGCAAGGCCGCGCCGACTGGACCATCACGCCGAAGGCGCCCGGCGAAAACCACCCGGCCTTTGCCGTGAAGGTGGCCCATCTCAGCGTCGCCAATGCGGACGTCGCGGCCAGCGCCACCGCCGACTACAGCAACCCCGGCCACGGCCGCGGCGCGCTCGACCTGAAAGCCGACTTCGAGCGCGCGCAGGTGACGCGCATCGTCCGCTATCTCCCGACCAGCATCAGCGAGAAGCTGCGCATTTATCTCGGCCATGGGCTGCAAGCGGGCGTATCGAAGGGCGCGACCATCGAGGTGCACGGCGATCTGACCAGGTTCCCCTACTCGCGCGACCCGGAGGCCGGCATCTTTCATATCGTCGCGCCGTTCAAGGGCGGCAAGTTCGATCCCTCGCCGTACCCGCCGCGCACGATGAAAAACGGCACGCCGAACGTGTGGCCGCCGCTCGACGGCATCGACGGCGTGTTCGAGTTGAGCCAGAACATGTTGCGCTTCGACATCGACCGCGCGCATTACAAGCAGGTCGCGCTGATGGGCGTCAACGGCAAGATCGACGATCTCGGCACCAAGGCGTCGAACCTGGTCATTCAGGGCGACGGCCGCGGGCCGCTCGCCGACATGCTCGACTACGTCAACGAAAGCTCGCTCGGCATCATGGCGAAGCACGAAACCGAGAAAGTGCGCGCCGAAGGGCCGGCGTCGCTCGCGCTCAAGCTGACGGTGCCGCGCACGCCGAAGCCGCATATCGCCGTGGAAGGCGCGGTCGGTTTCCAGAACAACCGGCTGACGGTCGAGAACGTGCCGCCGCTGTCGCGACTGAACGGCAAGGTGCGCTTCACCGAATATACGGCTCAGGCGGATCGGCTCTCCGGCCAGTTCCTCGGCGGCGACGTGCATGCGAGCGGCGGGCTGAAAAAGGACGGCACCTATGCGCTCGACCTCGGCGGCCACATTGCCGTCGATGCGGCGCGCGATCTGAATCTGCATGGTCCGGCCGCCGAGGTGCTCGCGCGCATGAGCGGCAGCGCGCCGTATGCGCTGACCGTGCGCGGCGCGAAAGGCCGGTTGCCGGACGTGACGGCGAACTCCGACCTCACCGGTCTCGCGCTCGACTTCCCCGCGCCGTTCAACAAGCCGGTCGGCACGCCGATGCCGTTGCGCTTTGCCGTCAGGCCGTCGGCGGCGCCGGGCGAGACCGGCCTGGAACGCGCCGATCTCACGTTCGGCCCGGTCGCCGCCGCCTACCTGCTGGGCTACCAGCCGAAGGCGGCGCCCACCGTCGTGCGCGGCGCGATCGGCGTCAACAAGCCTGCGGAGTTGCCGTCCGAAGGCGTGATCGCGGCCGTCGACGTCGAGGCATTCGACGCCGACGCCTGGCGCGCGCTCGTGGCGCAGATGCGCAACAAGGAAGCACCCGCCGCCGCGCCGCCGGCCGCGCCGAACCCGATCCTCACGCAGTTCCTGCCCAACCGCTTCGCGCTGCACATCGGCACGCTGACGCTGCTCAAGCGCCACTGGGACAGCGTGATCGTCGGCGCGTCGCATGCGGACGGCAAATGGCAGGCCAACATCGCGTCGAATCAGGTATCCGGCCACGTGTCGTGGCTGCCGGGCCCCAGCAAGGAATCGCCGGGCACGCTGCAGGCGCGCTTCGCGCGCGTGGTGATTCCTTCGGTCGCCGACAAGGACCTGCTCGGCCAGGCGATCTCCGCTCCCGCGCAGAACATGCCGTCGATCGATCTGGTGGTCAACGAGTTGATCTTCCGCGATCGCAACGTCGGCCGTCTCGAAGTGAACGCGCACAACTTCGACGAGGACGGCGTGCCGGTCTGGCAACTCGACAAGCTCGGCATCACCAACGCCGCCGCCACGCTGACCGCCACCGCGAACTGGCGCACCTCGACGGGCCTCGGCAGCGCCGCCGACGAAACGACGCCGCGCCGCACGGTGTTCGATTTCAAGCTCGACATCAAGGACGCGGGCGCGCTGCTCGAACGCTTCGGCCAGCCGCGCACGCTGAAGTCGGGCAGCGGTTCGCTCTCCGGCAAGATGGTGTGGCGCGGCGGCCCGACCGCCATCGACTATCCGACGCTCAACGGCAACCTGGCCGTCGATCTGCGCCACGGGCAGATTCTCAAGGTCGACCCGGGCGTCGCCAAGCTGCTGGGCGTGCTGAGTCTGCAAAGCCTCGCGCGCTTCGCCACGCTGAATTTCCGCGACGTGATCGGCGAAGGTCTGCCGTTCGAACACGTGACCGGGACCGCCCAGGTCCGCAACGGCATCGGCCGCACGGAGAACTTCGAGATGGTGACGGCGCCGGCTCGCGTCGACATGAAGGGCTCGGTCGATCTCGCCCAGGAGACGCAGAATCTGCACGTTCAGATCGTGCCGACGGTCAGCGCTGGCGCCGCCGTGATCGCCGCGACCGTGATCAATCCGCTGCTCGGCCTGGGCGCGCTGGTGGCCGATCTGGCGTTCAGCCAGTCGATCTCGCACGCGTTTTCGCGGGAGTACGCGATCACCGGTTCGTGGTCGAAACCGCACATCGAGCGGGTGAAGGGCGATCGCGGTAAGATGGACGCTCCGGCTTCGGCCGTGCAAGCGCATTGAGCTTTATTCGACCCCTCGTTCGGCCGAAAAAACCAGGCGCCGCGCCGCCCGGCCGCAGCCAGCCTTGAACGACGTCCGCGGCCCGAGCGATTCGCGCCGCCGCCTTGCCGGGAGTTTCTCGAAACGCTCATGAGCGAAACACACGTCTCTTCATTGCCGTCGTCCAGCGGATCTTCCGCAAGCGTCTTTCGCGTCGCCGCGCTGCAAATGGTGAGCACGCCCGAGCGCGAGCGCAATCTGGCCGAAGCGGACCGGTTGATCGCCGAGGCCGCCGCCGACGGCGCGCAGCTCGTCCTGCTCCCCGAATACTTCTGCTTCATGGGCTTCAAGGACACGGACAAGCTCGCCGTGCGCGAAGCCTATCAGGACGGCCCGGTCCAGCGCTTTCTCGCCGACGCCGCACGCCGTCACCAGCTCTGGGTGATCGGCGGCACGCTGCCGCTGATGGCACCCGAAGCGTCGCGCGTGCTGAACACCACGCTGGTGTTCGATCCGCAAGGCAACGAAGCCGCCCGCTACGACAAGATCCATCTGTTCAACTTCGAAAAAGGCGAGGAATCGTTCGACGAGGCGCGCACCATCTGTCCCGGCGGCGAGGTCCGCACCTTCGAGGCGCCGTTCGGCCGGGTCGGCCTGTCGGTCTGCTACGATTTGCGCTTTCCCGAGCTGTACCGCCGCATGGGCGATTGCGCGCTGATCGTGGTGCCGTCCGCGTTCACTTACACCACCGGCCGCGCGCACTGGGAGATGCTGCTGCGCGCCCGGGCGGTCGAGAACCAGTGCTACGTGCTGGCCGCCGCGCAAGGCGGCAAACATGAAAACGGCCGCCGTACCTGGGGCCACAGCATGCTGATCGACCCGTGGGGCGAAATCGTCGCGGTGCGCGACGAGGGCGCGGGCGTGGTCGCCGGCGATCTCGAGCGTGCGCGCATCGACGAAGTGCGGCAAAGCCTGCCCGCCTGGCGTCACCGCGTGCTGAGTTGACTCATTGACCTGACGCATCAAGACGTTGAAACTGCGGCGCCTGCCACTCATATAGCGAGCGTGGCGCTAACCGAATCCTTCGTATCGAGCAGAACATACTTCGCATGAACATCATCGAACCCGGTATCCGTAATCTCGCCACCGCCAAGGACATCCTCCTGACGCCCTACGGCCTCGACGAATCCCTGCTCACCCGCACGCTCGCCGAAATCTTCACGCACAAGATCGACTACGCCGACCTGTACTTCCAGGCTACGCGCAGCGAAGCGTGGAGTCTCGAAGAGGGTATCGTGAAGTCGGGCAGTTTCAGCATCGACCAGGGCGTCGGCGTGCGCGCCGTGTCGGGCGATCGCACCGCTTTCGCCTATTCGGACGACCTCTCGCCCGAAGCGATCCGCCAGGCGGCCATCGCCACACGCGCAATCGCCAAGGCCGGCGGCGGCAAGCAGAAGATCAAGGTGGCGTCGTCGCTGACGGGCATCGCCGGCCGCGACCTGTATCTGCCGTCCGACCCGCTGCATTCGCTCGACGCCACCGCCAAGGTCAAGCTGCTCGAGCGCGTCGAACAGATGGCGCGCGGTCGCGATCCGCGTATTCAGCAAGTCATGGCTGGCCTTGCCGGCGAGTACGACGTCGTGCTGGTCGCGCGCAGCGACGGCGGCTTCGCGGCCGACATCCGTCCGCTGGTGCGCGTGTCGGTCACGGTGATCGCCGAACAGAACGGCCGCCGCGAAATCGGCAGCGGCGGCGGCGGCGGCCGCTTCGACTACGGCTATTTCACCGACGAAGTACTGTCGGGCTATGTCGACGACGCGGTGCACGCAGCGCTCGTGAACCTCGACGCCCGCCCGGCGCCGGCCGGCGCGATGACCGTGGTGCTCGGACCGGGCTGGCCCGGCGTGCTGCTGCACGAGGCGATCGGCCACGGGCTGGAGGGCGACTTCAACCGCAAGGGTTCGTCGGCGTTCGCGGGGCGGATCGGCGAACAGGTTGCGGCCAAGGGCGTCACGGTGGTCGACGACGGCACGCTGCCGAACCGCCGCGGCTCGCTCAATATCGACGACGAGGGCAATCCGACGCAATGCACGACGCTGATCGAGGACGGCATCCTGAAAGGCTACATTCAGGACACGCTGAACGCGCGTCTGATGAAAATGCCGGTCACGGGCAACGCGCGCCGCGAATCGTACGCCGCGCTGCCGATGCCGCGCATGACCAACACGTACATGCTCAACGGCGACAAGGACCCGCGGGAAATCATCGCCTCCGTGAAAAACGGTTTGTACGCGGTGAACTTCGGCGGCGGCCAGGTCGACATCACCAACGGCAAGTTCGTGTTCTCGGCCTCCGAGGCGTACATGATCGAAAACGGCAAGGTCACTTACCCGGTCAAGGGCGCGACGCTGATCGGCAGCGGCCCCGAGTCGCTCAAATACGTCAGCATGATCGGCAACGACATGAAGCTCGATTCGGGCGTGGGCGTGTGCGGCAAGGAAGGCCAAAGCGTGCCGGTCGGCGTCGGCCAGCCGACGCTGCGCATCGACCGCATGACCGTCGGCGGCACCGCCTGAATCCAGATAAAACGCATACTTCGTGCATAAAATGCGCGAAGTATGCGGAATTTCCGTATTTTTACGCCTTCCGGCTTGCCAGTCGAGCCTGTAGGGGTTATAAAGTCACTCACCCTTTTTGACCAGCGACCTCATTTCGCCATGTCCGCCAAGTTTTACTTTTACTTTTTTTGGCATCTCAGACCGCTGGCGGATCGAGAGGGGTGTTAGTGCACGCAAGACACCGAGAATTCCCGAAAAACCGCCAGCGAGTCTGGCGGTTTTTTTTCGCCCCATGCCGTTAGAACTTTTGTCGTTGCAACTTTTTTGATTGTCGTCCGCGCGTGCATCGCTGCTCATTGCCGCAGCCCTCGTTACCCGCGCGAACACGCTACGAACCGATTCAGGAGAACAACATGCCCCCGCACAACACCGACGATGTCCGCATTCGCGAATTGAAAGAACTCACGCCCCCCGCTCATCTGATCCGCGAATTCGCTTGCGATGAAACGGTGTCCGACGTCATCTACAACTCGCGCAACGCGATGCATCGCATTCTGCACGGCATGGAAGACCGTCTGATCGTCGTCATCGGACCGTGCTCGATTCACGACACGAAGGCGGCGCTCGAATACGCGGGTCGTCTCGTCGAACAGCGCAAGCGCTTCGCCGGCGAGCTCGAAATCGTGATGCGCGTGTACTTCGAAAAGCCGCGCACGACGGTGGGCTGGAAGGGTCTCATCAACGACCCGCACATGGACAACAGCTTCAAGATCAACGACGGTCTGCGCACCGCGCGCGAACTGCTGTTGCGCATCAACGAACTCGGTCTGCCGGCCGGCACCGAATACCTCGACATGATCAGCCCGCAATACATCGCGGATCTGATCTCGTGGGGCGCGATCGGCGCGCGGACCACCGAGTCGCAGGTGCACCGTGAACTCGCTTCGGGACTGTCGTGCCCGGTCGGCTTCAAGAACGGCACCGACGGCAACGTGAAGATCGCCGTCGACGCGATCAAGGCCGCCTCGCAGCCGCACCATTTCCTGTCGGTCACGAAGGGCGGCCACTCGGCGATCGTCTCGACCGCCGGCAACGAGGACTGCCACATCATCCTGCGCGGCGGCAAGACGCCGAACTACGACGCGGACAGCGTCAATGCCGCGTGCGCCGACATCGGCAAGGCCGGTCTCGCCGCGCGCCTGATGATCGACGCGAGCCACGCGAACAGTTCGAAGAAGCACGAGAATCAGATTCCGGTGTGCGCGGACATCGGCCGGCAAATCGCTTCGGGTGACGAACGGATCGTCGGCGTGATGGTGGAATCGCACCTCGTGGCGGGCCGCCAGGATCTGCAGGAAGGCTGCCAGTTGACCTATGGGCAAAGCATTACCGATGCATGCATCGGCTGGGACGAAAGCGTAGCCGTGCTGGAAGGTCTCGCCGACGCGGTCAAGCAACGGCGTATTGCGCGCGGCAGCGGCAACTGAGAAAACCCGCTCGATCGCTGCAAGTTAGTTTAGAAAGCCCGGCTCAATCGAGCCGGGCTTTTTTGTTAGCCGAACGGACGAATGGTGCGCCGCCTGCCGCCTCTGTACCGTAACAACTCGTTGCCGGGCTCGCCGCCGGGTCGAAATTGACTTGACCGGGCCGAGGTGTTGCGTATACAATTTTGTACATGAAAGGCGGCTATGGAGCAGGAAAAAGAAATTCGCTGGATGGGCTCCAGCTACCGCGATTTACTCGCTTTTCCCGAAGAGCCGCGTCGGCGGGCAGGGTTTCAATTGGGCAAGATCCAGGCAGGGCTCGACCCTGACGACTGGAAGCCATTTGATTCGATCGGCGCAGGAACCCGCGAGATTCGCATCAAGGAAGCGGACGGCATCTATCGCGTCATGTATGTGACCAAGTTCGTGGAAGCGCTCTATGTGTTGCATTGCTTCCAGAAGAAAACGCAGAAGCTGAGTCCGCACGATAAACAGATTGCCGAGACGCGTTATCGCGCCATCATGACTGAGAGGAAAATTTGAAAATGACGATCGATGCCAAAGTCCGTCACGTAACCAAGCCCGGTGCCAATCTGTTCCTCGAGCTCGGCTTCTCCGCCGAAGAGGCGAAGCGCCTGCACGCGGCATCGCAGAAACAGATCAACGACACGCGGCTGCTCAAGGAGCAGTTGATGACCGAGCTCTCAAGCTGGATCGAACAGCATCATTTGAAGCAGGCCGAGGCCGCCGAGATTCTGATGGTGTCGCGCCCGCGTGTGTCCGACGTGGTGAACAAGAAGACCACCAAGTTCACCATCGACACGCTCGTCGAAATGATGAGCCGGATCGGCAAGCCAGTCACGCTGGCGGTCGGGTAAGAGCATGGCAAGCTGCGCGGCGGGCTTTCGCCCGGAGCGGTTTGCCATGCGTCTTGCCTTACTGAACGGCGCCTGAACCGAACACTTCGGTGTGGATTCGCGCAGCGTCCACGCCGAGCGCGGCCAGCGCATCGCACTGCGCGCGCATGAACGGCAGCGGCCCGCAGATGTAGTAATCCGCATCGGGCACGATCACCTTGTCGGCGATTTTCGTCACGTCGAGACGGCCTTCGAAATCGTAGTCGACGCCGAGGCGGTCGGTCGCTTCAACAGCTTCATAGAACACTGCGCGGGTCACGTTCGGGTGCGCTGTAACCGTATCGTTAAGCCACTGACGGAATGCGTGTACCCGGCCATTGCGGCACGCATGCACGAAGGTCACGCTACGCTCGCTCTTCTCGGCCAACAACGTGGACAGCATCGAGGTCATCGGCGTCACGCCCACGCCGCCGCTCATCAGCACCACCGGGGTCGTCTTCTTGCGGTCGAGCGTGAAGTCGCCCATCGGCGCGCTCACATGCACCACCTCGCCCACTTCCACTCCGTCGTGCATCAGGTTCGATACGTGGCCCGGCGCCGTGTCCTCGCGGCCGGCTTCGCGCTTCACCGAAATGCGCAGCCACTTGCCGTTGGGCGCATCCGACAAACTGTATTGCCGCGGCTGGTCAACACCCAGTTCATCGACAAAGCGCTTCACGCTCAGATATTGGCCGGGTTCGAAACCGCAGGCCGGCGAGCCGTCGGCGGGAGTCAGATAGAACGACGTGATCTCGTCGCTCTCCACTTCCTTGCGGGCGACCTTGAACGGCCGGAAGCCGGTCCACGCGGCGCCGTCGTACAGCTTCGCCTCGGTGCCGATGAAGATATTGGCCAACTGCCCGTACGCGGCTTGCCATGCACTGAGCGTTTCCTGATCGACCGCGTCGCCGAGCACATCGACGATCGCGCCGAGCAGGTGGCGGCCCACGATCGGGTACTGCTCCGGGCGGATATTCAGGCTGGCGTGCTTATGCGCGATCCGCGAGACCGTCGGGCCGAGGGCGCCGAGATTGTCGATATTGGCTGCATACGCATACACCGCTTTCGCCAGCGTTTCCGGCTGATTGCCGCTCTTCTGGTGGGTCTGGTTGAACACGTTCTTCAACTCGGGGTGGTGCGCGAACATGCGCTTGTAAAAGTGCTTGGTGATGATGGTGCCGTGTTCGGCGAGCACGGGAACAGTGGCTTTGACGCGGGCGATCTGGTCAGCGGTGAGCGTGGTCATCAGGCTTTCTCCTAAAGATGCGCGTAGAATACCTCTTTAAGAAAAGACTTGCCCGGACAGATTGTCACAGGGCCACCAATGCGCCTATCCGGCCCCGCGGTCGTGCTGCCACAGTACGTCCGCGCCGCCGTCCGCGCGATTCAGCACGCGCGCCAGCACAAACAGAAGATCGGACAAGCGGTTCACATACTGGCGCGGCGCCGGATTGATCGCTTCGATTTCGCCCAGCGCGACGATCGCCCGCTCCGCGCGCCGGCACACCGTGCGGCACACGTGCGCGAGCGCGGCCGCGCGCGAGCCCGCCGGCAGAATGAATTCCTTCAATGGCGGCAGCGTCGCGTTGTAGTCGGCGAGCCAATCGTCGAGCTGGCCGAGATGTTGGTCGGTGATCATGGTGTGGCCGGGGATGCAAAGCTCGCCGCCCAGATCGAACAGATCGTGCTGAATCGCGACGAGCGCCGCTCGCACTTCGTCCGGCAGTGTCTCGCACAGCAGCACGCCGAGGTTCGAATTGAGTTCGTCGACGTCGCCGATCGCCGCGATGCGCGCGCTGTCCTTGCGCACGCGGCGGCCGTCGCCGAGACCGGTGGTGCCGTCGTCGCCGGTGCGGGTGGCGATCTTGCTCAAGCGGTTGCCCATGATGTCTCCGTGCATTTAGTAACGATGCGTCCGCGCGGCGCCGGCCATTCCATCCGGCGCATCGGCCACCCGGCCGGATAAGCCAGCGGACAAGCCACCGCGTTTATCCATATTGCGCGCATCGCGAGGTCGCCGCCATTATAGAAGCGCAAGCCGGTCCCGACGCCGGCCAGAAGGCGATCGGCGTAAAATGAAACGCCTGCTGCAAACCAGCTCTGCCACCCTATATCAGGAGACATGCGTGAACCATCCCGAGCCATCGGCTCCGTTGCGCCGGCCGTTTCCCGCTGAGTTGCTGAGCGCGCTGAACGCCGCTTTCGGCGAACGCGTGTCGATTGCCGAAGCCGTGCGCGCCCATCATGGCCGCGATGAATCACCCTTCGATCCCCAGTTGCCCGACGCCGTCGTATTCGCGCGCACGACCGAGGAAGTGCAGACCATCGTCAAGCTATGCGCGCAGCATGACGTGCCGATCATCCCCTACGGCAACGGCTCCTCGCTCGAAGGGCACCTGCTGGCGGTGCAAGGCGGCGTGTCGATCGACTTGTCGGAAATGAACCGCGTGCTGTCGATCAACGCGGAAGACCTCACCGTCACCGTCGAGCCCGGCATCTCGCGCAAGCAACTGAACGAAGCGCTGCGCGACACAGGGCTGTTCTTCCCCATCGACCCCGGCGCGGACGCGAGCATCGGCGGCATGTCGGCCACGCGCGCCTCGGGCACCAACGCCGTGCGCTACGGCACGATGCGCGAGAACGTGCTCGGGCTGACCGTGGTGCTGGCCGACGGCCGCGTGATCAAGACCGGCACGCGGGCGCGCAAGTCGGCGGCCGGATACGACCTCACGCGTCTGTTCGTGGGCTCGGAAGGCACGCTCGGCGTGATCACCGAAATCACCGTGCGCCTCTATCCGCTGCCGGAAGCAGTGTCCGCCGCGGTATGCGCATTCCCGTCGATGGGCGACGCGGTGCGCGCGGTCATCGAAACGATCCAGATCGGCGTGCCGATCGCGCGCGTCGAGTTCGTCGACTCGCTCGCGATCCGCTCGATCAATCGCCATTCGAATCTGACGCTGCGCGAGGCGTCCACGCTGTTCTTCGAATTCCACGGCACCGAGGCCGGTGTCAAGGAGCAAGCCGGGCTGGTGCAGGAAATCGCCGCGCAGAATGCCGGCGAGGGTTTCGAATGGGCGACCCGGCCGGAAGACCGCAGCCGCCTGTGGAACGCGCGCCACAACGCTTATTTCGCGATGCTGCAACTGAAGCCCGGTTGCCGCGCGGTCACGACCGACGTCTGCGTGCCGATCTCGCGCCTCGCCGAATGCGTGGTGGAGACGGAGCAGGATCTGAAGGCGTCGCCGCTGCCCTGCCCGATCGTCGGCCATGTCGGCGACGGCAACTTCCACGTGGCGATCCTGATCGATCCGGAAAAGCCCGAAGAGCTCGTCGAAGCGGAGCGTCTGAACCAGCGCATCGTGCAACGCGCGCTGCGCATGGACGGCACCTGCACGGGCGAGCATGGCGTCGGCCTGCACAAGATGGGCTTCCTGCTCGAGGAACACGGCGAAGTCGCGGTGGATACCATGCGCTCGATCAAACACGCGCTCGATCCGCGCAATCTCATGAACCCCGGCAAGATCTTTTCCTGGGCGGCTTGAGGCATTTCCAGGCACGGCCGCCGCGCGGCAGCGGCGCCGCCGCCGCATCGAACCCGACGAGCACGCCGGGTGAGCGACACGAGGAGACAACCCACATGAACGCACCCGCTGAACTGACGGCCGACGTACTCGCCCAGCGCCAGCGCGAAGTCGTGCAGGCGCTGATGGCCGTGTTGCCGACCCACTGTCTGCTATACCGCGAGGAAGACACCGTCGCCTACGACTGCGACGGGCTTGCCGCCTACCGGCGTCTGCCGCTCGCGGTCGCGTTGCCGGAGACGGAATCGCAGGTGCAGCGCATCGTGCAGATCTGCCATCGCCTCGACGTGCCGATCGTGCCGCGCGGCGCGGGCACCGGTTTGTCCGGCGGCGCGATGCCGATTCGCCACGGCGTGGTGGTGTCGCTCGCGCGCTTTCGCAAGATCGTCGAGGTCGACTCCTACGCGCGTACCGCCACGGTCCAGCCGGGCGTGCGCAATCTGTCGATTTCCGAGGCCGCCGCGCCCTATGGCTTGTACTACGCGCCGGATCCGTCGTCGCAGATCGCCTGCACGATCGGCGGCAACGTCTCCGAGAATTCCGGCGGCGTGCACTGCCTCAAGTACGGCCTCACGGTGCACAACGTGCTGCGCGTTCGCGCCGTGACGATGGAAGGCGAGATCGTCGAATTCGGCTCGCTCGGGCCTGACGCGCCCGGCCTCGATCTGCTCGCGGTGTTGATCGGCAGCGAAGGCATGTTCGCGATCGTCACCGAGGTCACCGTCAAGCTCATCCCGAAGCCGCAAACGGCGCAGGTCATCATGGCCAGTTTCGACGACGTCGTGAAAGGCGGCGACGCGGTGGCCGGCATCATTGCCGCGGGCATCATCCCGGCGGGCCTGGAGATGATGGACAAACCGGCCACGCGCGCGGTGGAGGAATTCGTCCATGCGGGCTACGACCTGGACGCAGCCGCGATCCTGCTCTGCGAATCGGACGGCACGCCCGAAGAAGTCGCCGACGAAATCGTGCGCATGACGGCGGTGCTGCGTGAACAGGGCGCCACCCGCATCCAGATTTCCCGCTCGGAGAACGAGCGGCTGCGCTTCTGGTCCGGGCGCAAGAACGCGTTTCCGGCCGCGGGCCGCATTTCACCGGACTACTACTGCATGGACGGCACGGTGCCGCGCCGCAGTATCGGCCCGCTGCTCGCGCGCATCGAAGCGATGGAGAAGAAATACGGCCTGCGCTGCATCAACGTCTTTCACGCCGGCGACGGCAACATGCATCCGCTGATCCTGTTCAACGGCAACGACCGGGACGAGTGGCACCGCGCGGAAGCGTTCGGTAGCGACATCCTCGAAACCTGCGTCGAACTCGGCGGCACGATAACGGGCGAACACGGCGTCGGCATCGAGAAAATCAACTCGATGTGCGTGCAGTTCTCGCCCGAGGAGCGCGACACGTTCCACGCGGTCAAGCGCGCCTTCGACGCGCCGGGCCTGCTCAACCCCGACAAGGGCATTCCCACCCGAGCGCGCTGCGCCGAATACGGCAAGATGCACGTGCGCGGCGGCTTGCTGCCGCATCCCGACCTTCCGCGGTTTTAACTCATGGGTTTCCGCTCACCCATGGCGAACTGACGCAGCGCGCATAGCCCGCTCTGGCGGGGCTTTCCGGCGTTCACCCTGATTACCCGATGCGGGTCCGCTCCGGGTTGTCAGCGCGCTCCCGGCCGGTACAATCAAACGAAACACAATGAAGCAGGACACCATGGAAGAGGACGACATCGTCGCCGTTTGGTCCGAACGCGTGCGTTCGGCCAGCGCCGCGGGACGCGCGTTGCGCATCCGTGGCGGCGGCACGAAGGACTGGTACGGTCAGGCGCTGGAAGGTGAGATCCTCGACACGCGCGCCTATCGCGGCATCATCGCGTACGATCCGGCCGAACTGGTCATCACCGCGCGCGCGGGCACGCCTTTGCTGGAGCTCGAGGCGGCGCTCGCCGAACACCATCAGATGCTCGCGTTCGAGCCGCCGCACTTCGGGCCGCAGGCCACCTTCGGCGGCTGCATCGCGGCGGGCATCGCCGGTCCGCGCCGCCCGGCTGCGGGCGCGGCGCGCGACTTCGTGCTCGGCGCCGTCGTCATGAACGGCCAGGGGCAGACGCTGCGTTTCGGCGGGCAAGTGGTGAAGAACGTCGCCGGTTACGACGTCTCGCGCCTGATGGCGGGCTCGCTCGGCACGCTAGGGCTGATCCTCGAATTGTCCGTCAAGGTGTTGCCGCTGCCGCAGGCCGAAACGACCCTCAAGTTCGATATGAACGGCACCGACGCGGTCCGCAAGCTCAACGAATGGGGCGGCCGGCCGCTGCCGATCACCGCGAGCGCATGGCGTCACGGCACCTTGGCCGTGCGGCTGGCCGGCGCGGAAAGCGCCGTCAAGACAGCGCGCACGACGCTTGGCGGCGAAGTCGTCGATGCGGTCGAGGCGGAACGCTTCTGGGCGGGCCTGCGCGAACAGACCGACCTGTTTTTCTCGGCGATTCCGCCAAAGGCCGCGCTGTGGCGCCTCGCGCTGCCGTCGATCACCGAGCCCATGCAGTTGCCGGGCGCGCAGTTGATGGAATGGGGCGGCGCCCAGCGCTGGTGGATCACCGACACCGACGCGCAAACCGTGCGCATCAGCGCCAAGCAGGCGGGCGGCCACGCCACCATTTTCCGCACCGGCCACGGCTATGACCGCAGCACCGGCGTGTTCACGCCGCTGCCCGCGCCGCTGATGAAAATCCATCGCGGCCTGAAAGCGGCCTTCGATCCAGCCCGCATCTTCAATCGCGGCCGTCTCTACCCCGACTTCTAAGCGACGCGATGCAAACCAACCTCGCGGACTTCATTCGCAATACGCCCGACGGCGACGAAGCCGACGCCATCCTGCGCAATTGCGTGCACTGCGGTTTCTGCACGGCCACCTGCCCGACCTATCAATTGCTGGGCGACGAACTCGACGGCCCGCGCGGACGCATTTATCTGATCAAGCAGATGGTCGAGGGCGCGCCGGTCACGCGCAGCACGCAGGTTCATCTGGACCGCTGCCTCACTTGCCGCAACTGCGAAACCACGTGTCCGTCGGGCGTGCAATACGGCCGGCTGGTGGAAATCGGCCGCAAGCTCACCGAGGAAAAAGTCACGCGACCGTTCGGTCAGCGGGTGGTGCGGCGGTTCCTCGCGAGCTTCGTGCCGAACAGCGCGCTGTTTACGCCGGCCATGCGGCTCGGTCAGCATGTCCGCCCGCTCCTGCCGAAGAAGCTGCGCGACAAGGTGCCCGCGCGGCAGCGTCCGCTCGAATGGCCGAGCGCGAAACATTCGCGCAAGATGCTAATGCTGGCGGGCTGCGTGCAACCGTCGATGATGCCGAACGTCAATACGGCGACCGCGCGGGTGCTCGACGCGCTCGGCATCGAGACCGTGGTCGCGCCCGAAGCCGGCTGCTGCGGCGCGATCCGCCTGCATCTCGGCTACAACGACGAAGCGCTCGACGATCTGCGTGCGAACATCGACGCATGGTGGCCCCAGGTTGAAAACGGCGTGGAAGCGATCGTGATGAACGCGTCCGGTTGCGGCGCGACGGTCAAGGAATACGCGCACCTGTTGCGCCACGATCCGGCCTACGCGGAGAAGGCGCGCCGCATCGTCGAACTGACGCGCGACATCGCGGAGATCTTGCCGGAGTTCGAGGAAAGCCTGATCGCGGCCACGAGGCGCCGCTCGGTTCACACGGTGGCGTTTCATCCGCCCTGCACGTTGCAGCACGGTCAGCAGGTGCGCGGCAAGGTCGAGCATCTGCTGACGGCGCTCGGCGTCGAAGTGCGTCTTCCCACGGATAGCCACTTGTGCTGCGGCTCGGCCGGCACTTACTCGCTCACGCAGCCCAAGCTCTCGTATGCGTTGCGCGACCAGAAGCTCGAGCGGCTCCATGCGCAGGAACCGCAGGTGATCGTGTCGTCGAACGTCGGCTGCATCGCGCATCTGCAAAGCGGCACGTCCACGCCGGTCGCGCACTGGATCGAACTGGTCGAGCACATGCTGTCCGTATAATCCGGTCATCGCCCTCCGGATCCGTTCCATGTCCGATCTGATTCACCACCTCGAAGCGGTGCGGCAGCGCATCGCGGCCGCCGCGCACGCGGCCGGACGCGACGCGCGCACCATCGACCTGCTCGCGGTTTCCAAGACCTTTCCCGCCGAAGACGTGCGCGCCGCCTACGACGCGGGCCAGCGCGCGTTCGGCGAGAACTACGTGCAGGAAGCCATTGCGAAAATCGAAGCGCTGGCCGATTTGCGCGCCGCGCTCGAATGGCATTTCATCGGACCGTTGCAATCGAACAAGACGCGGCCGGTCGCCGAGCATTTCGACTGGGTGCATTCGGTCGACCGCTTGAAGATCGCACAACGCTTGTCGGAGCAGCGGCCGGACAATCTGCCGCCGCTGAACGTGTGCTTGCAAGTCAACATCAGCGGCGAGGCGTCGAAAAGCGGCGTGAGCATGGCCGAGGCGGTGGAAGTCGCGCAGGCGATCGCCGCGCTGCCGAAGCTGCGTTTGCGCGGCTTGATGGCGATTCCGGAACCGGCCGGCGGCATCGACGAGCAACGTGTGCCGCATCGCCGCTTGCGCGAACTGTTCGAGCGCCTGCGCGAGAACGGTCTGCCGCTCGATACCCTTTCGATGGGCATGTCGAGCGACCTGGAGGCGGCCGTGCTGGAAGGCGCGACGATCGTGCGCGTCGGCACCGCGATCTTCGGCGCGCGGGATTACTCTCACTGACCCTTGCTTGTTCGAACCCAGGCGGGCTCTCAACGGAACTTCTTTCGGACCATCATGAAAATTGCTTTTATCGGCGGCGGCAACATGGCTGCGGCGTTGATCGGCGGCCTCATCAAACGTGGCGTCGCGCCCGCCGATCTCTATGCGATCGATCCCAACGAGGACGCGCGCAAGCGCAACGAGCAGCAGTTCGGCATCCGGACCGGCGCCGCGGCGGACGCCGCGCTCGCGTCGTATGACGCCGTCGTGCTGGCGGTGAAGCCGCAGATCCTGAAGAGCGTCGCCGAGGCGCTGGCGCCGCACTTGAACGCGTCGCAACTGGCGATCAGCATCGTCGCCGGGATTCGCATGGACGATATGTCGCGCTGGCTGAACGGCCACAGCCG
Organism: Paraburkholderia terricola; assembly: GCF_003330825.1. Taxonomy (NCBI): domain Bacteria; kingdom Pseudomonadati; phylum Pseudomonadota; class Betaproteobacteria; order Burkholderiales; family Burkholderiaceae; genus Paraburkholderia; species Paraburkholderia terricola. Next base: position 549,067 of record NZ_CP024941.1, on the reverse strand, counting down.
CATCGTGCGCGTGATGCCGAATACGCCGGCGCTGATCGGCATGGGCGTGGCCGGTCTCACCGCCACGCGCAGCGTCGACGAAGCGGGTTGCGCATTGGCGTCGCAGGTGCTCGGCGCGGTGGGCGAAACCGTCTGGTTCGACGACGAAGCGAAGATCGACGCGGTCACCGCCATCTCGGGTAGCGGCCCGGCCTACGTGTTCCATTTCATCGAAGCGTTGCAGGAAGCCGCGCGCCAGCTCGGCATGAACGAAGCGCAAGGCCGCGCGCTGGCGGTGGCGACCTTCACCGGCGCGGCGCAACTCGCCGCGAACTCGGACGAGCCGCCGTCCGTGCTGCGCGAACGTGTGACGTCGAAGGGCGGCACCACCGCAGCCGCGCTGGCGTCGTTCGACGCGAGCGGCATCAAGGATGCAATCGTGCGCGGCGTGCTGGCCGCCGATGCGCGTGCCAAGGAAATGGGCGACGAGTTCGGCAAGCAGTAAGCGCGGTTGGTGCGCTCGACGCGTTAAGCGCGGATCAGGCAGTCAGTCAGGAAAAGTGCGCCGCAGGACGCGGCGCCTCGAAATTAGCTGACGGATTCGGCCGGCGATCAGAGCGGTTAGCGCGGTCGTCGCGCTCCGCGCCGACGAGCAGTTAGAACAGAAGTGGATTCGAACCGAGGCGGCGTGCGCGGCACAAAGGCAACGCGAACACAGCGCTGAAAAACTAGAACGAAGCCGCCGCGTAATGCGCGGCGATGCCGGCAAACAGCGCGCCGCCCAGCCAGTTGTTATGCCGGAACGCCGCGAAGCAGGCCATCCGCTCGCGGTTGCGGATCAGCGTGTAGTGATAGATCGCGCAGCCCGCCGCCGCCGCCCATCCCAGCCAGTACAGCACGCCGAAACCGAGCAGTACGCCGATGCCGACGTAAATCCCCAGCGTTGCCGCATAGCACAGCATGATCGCGGTCACGTCGAAGCGCCCGAAGGTCAGCGCCGAGGTGCGGATGCCGATCTTGATGTCGTCGTCGCGATCGACCATCGCGTATTCGGTGTCGTACGCGACCGACCAGAACACGTTGGCCAACAGCATCACCCAGGCGAGCATCGGCACGTGGTCCTGAATCGCGGCGAACGCCATCGGAATGCCGAAGCCGAACGCGATGCCGAGGTATGCCTGCGGAATCGCGAAGAAACGCTTCGTGAACGGATACGAACCGGCGACGAACAACGCGGCGACGGACAGCTCCTTGGTCAGCGTATTGAGCGGCAGGATCAGCAGAAAGGCCAGCAGGGACAGGCCCGCCGCGAGCGCCACCGCTTCCCATGCCTTGATCTTGCCCGAGGTGATCGGACGGTTTTCGGTGCGCTTCACGTAGCGGTCGAAATCGCGATCCGCATAGTCGTTTATTGCGCAACCGGCCGAGCGCATCAGCACCGTGCCCACCGTGAAGATCACCAGCAGCGGCCACGACGGATGACCGTCGGAGGCGATCCACAGCGCGTTGAGCGTGGGCCACAGCAGCAGCAGGCTGCCGATCGGCTTGTCCATGCGCACGAGGCGCAAATACAGGGGAAGTCGGGCGAACATGGCGGATTCGGTGGAATGCGGAGATGTGCGGCTATTTTACGGGATGCGGGCTGCGGGGAGCTTCGGCAGGACGACGGTCACGCGCTCGGCGCCGACGCAGGAGCGAACGCCAGCGTCGAAGCCGAAATCCGCCCCGTAAAAAAACAAAAGCCTCCCGTAAAGGGAGGCTCCGTCTGGATTCATCACACACGCCGAAGCGCCGGTCGATGAATCCGCACGCCGCCGCTCAAGCGGATCAACCGCTCAAGCCAGCATCGAACGCAGCATCCACGCGGTTTTCTCATGCGTCTGCATGCGTTGCGTCAGCAGGTCGGCGGTCGGTTCGTCGTTGGCGGCTTCCGTCGACGGGAAAATCGCGCGCGCGGTACGCACCACGGCTTCCTGACCTTCCACCAACTGGCGGATCATTTCCTCGGCAGCCGGCACGCCGTCCGCTTCGGGAATCGACGACAGCTTGGCGAAATCCTTGTAGCTGCCCGGCGCGTGGACACCCAGCGCGCGAATACGTTCGGCGATCGAATCCACCGCCAGCGCCAACTCGTTGTACTGCGTTTCGAACATCAGGTGCAGCGTGTTGAACATCGGACCCGTGACGTTCCAGTGAAAGTTGTGGGTCTTCAGATACAGCGTGTAGGTGTCGGCGAGCAGATGCGACAAACCTTCCGCGATCTTCTTGCGATCCTTGTCGCTGATCCCGATGTTGACATGCTGTACGGCTTCTTTCTTGGCCATGATGACTCCTTTGAAGAGTGATACGAACCGGTCGGCAAACTAACGGTTTGCGAATGACAAACCGGAAACATCGAACGCTCGACAGTTTATCTTAGAAAGGTGCCGCGTTCGTGTGACGCGTGGTCACTTGCCGCCCTTGCGGCAAGCGCTTGAATCAGCCGCCTGACGCGTGCCGGAGCGCTTCTGCGACGATCACCGCCAGTCCGCTCGTGAAGATCGCGAAACCCACGGTCTTGCGCGCCATCCATGCCTGCCGCTGTTGCGCGCCGCGCGTCGACGGCGTGCCGCCGATGGTCGCCATCATCATCTGGATCATGATCGTGCTTCCTCGATTCGTCTCAATACCGGCGGGGCGCCGATGCGCCCCGCTTTGCTGCATCACTTCCCGATTACTTCGACCGCTTACTTCTTGCCGGCTTCCGCAAGCGCGGCCAGCGCGGCGGTCACGCCTTCGGCGTAGGCCGGATCGATGCGGCGGAAATGCTCGATCTGACGCGCGACGATCTCCTGCGGCACACCGTTGATATGGCGCGCGATATTGCCGAACAGACGCTCGCGCTGCGCGGCGTCGAAGAGCGCGAACAGCATCGCCGGCTGCGTGTAGTAGTCGTCGTCCAGCCGATGATCGTAGCGATCCACCGCGCCCGCCGCGAGCGGCGGCTCGGACGCATTCGCGTCCTGCGCGAAGTCGCCGAAACGGCTCGGCTCGTAGTTCACGTTACCGCCGAGGTTGCCGTCGGTGCGCATCGCGCCGTCGCGATGGAACGAATGCGGGTTCGGCACGCGCGCCGCATTCACCGGAATCTGGTGATGGTTGATGCCGAGGCGATAGCGCTGCGTGTCGCCGTACGAGAACAAACGGCCTTGCAACAGACGGTCCGGCGAGAAGCCGATGCCCGGCACCACGTTGGCCGGCGTGAACGCCGCCTGCTCCACGTCCGCGAAATAGTTGGCCGCATTGCGGTTCAACTCGATCGTGCCGACGTCGATCAACGGATAGTCCTTCTGCGACCACACCTTCGTGATATCGAACGGATTGAAGCGATATGCCGCGGCTTCCGCTTCCGGCATCACCTGAATCGCGAAGCGCCATTTCGGGAAATTGCCCGCGTCGATGTTCGCGACCAGATCGCGCTGCGCGCTTTCACGGTCCTGCGCGACCACTTGCGCCGCTTCGGCATCGGTGAAATTTTCAACGCCCTGCAGCGACTTGAAGTGGAACTTCACCCAAAAACGTTCGTTGTTCGCGTTGATGAACGAGTACGTGTGCGAGCCGAAACCGTGCATCTGACGATAGTTCTTCGGAATACCACGATCGCTCATCAGAATCGTCACCTGGTGCAGCGACTCGGGATGACGCGACCAGAAGTCCCACGCCGCGACGTTGCTGCGCATGTTGGTGTACGGGTCACGCTTTTGCGTATGGATGAAGTCCGGGAACTTCAGCGGATCGCGGATGAAGAACACCGGCGTGTTGTTGCCGACCACGTCCCAGTTGCCTTCTTCCGTGTAGAACTTGATCGAGAAACCGCGCACGTCGCGTTCCGCGTCGGCCGCGCCGCGCTCGCCCGCCACCGTGGAAAACCGCATGAAGAGCGGCGTTTCCTTGCCGACCTCGGCGAACACTTTCGCCTTCGTGTAGCGCGAGATGTCGTGCGTCACTTTCAGCGTGCCGAATGCGCCCGAGCCTTTGGCGTGAACGCGGCGCTCCGGAATCACTTCACGATCGAAGTGGGCGAGTTTTTCGAGCAGCCATACGTCTTGCAGGACGACCGGGCCGCGCGTGCCGGCAGTCATCGAATTCTGGTTGTCGGCGACGGGTGCGCCGGCGGCATTGGTGAGCTTGCGTTCTGACATGCGTGACTCCTGGGTGTCTTGTATCGAAACTGAATGTGGGGAGAGGCGCGGCACACTGATGCCGGAAACTTGAGCCGATATCGAGCGAATGCTAAGTGGGCACTAAGCGGACAGAGCCCGGTCGACCAGCAACGAGAACGCGACGGTGCGCATATTCAGCATCGACGCGGCGAACGCGCGGGGCGTGGCGACGGCTTGGGCTTGCTGCGAATTCGGTTGGGCCATGATGTCCTCCGGGTCTTATGGGATCGGGTGATCCGTTGGAGAAACTATATCAACCCTATCGAACTTCCGTGGTTAATTAATTTAATCTATTTGATAGGCGCGGGACCAACGGCGCCTTGGGCGATGGCCGGGCCGCCAGGATACTTGGCGAGCCGGCTTCGGCGCGAAACGGGTAACAATCAGCGGGTGAAAATCAGTTGACGGCGACCGGCAGGTCCAGCTTCTTGACGCCTGGCAGATCGCAGGCGCTGACCGCGTCGCAAATGGCCTCGATGGCGGGCATGCGGGTGAAACTCTTGCGCCAGGCGAGCACGACGCGGCGATCCGGCACCGGCTCGCCGAAAGGAACGTAGCTCAGCAGGCCCGAGTCGATGCCGCCCGCATGCGCCTTCACTTCATGCACCGACATGCGCGGCAGCACGGTAATGCCGACGCCGCTCGCCACCATATGGCGAATGGTTTCCAGCGACGAACCTTCGAAAGTCTTCTGGATGCCGTCCGCGTTCTGCGAAAAGCGCATCAATTCCGGGCACACGCCCAATACGTGGTCGCGGAAGCAATGGCCGCTGCCGAGCAGCAGCATGGTTTCCTGCTTCAGATCGTCGGCGTCGATTTCCTTGCGGTTTTCCCACGCGTGGCCCGAGGGCAGCGCGACGACGAACGGCTCGTCGTACAGCGAGCGCAGCATCAGGCCCGTTTCCGGGAAAGGCAACGCCATGATCGCGACGTCGATTTCGCCCTGCTTGAGCAGCTCGATCAGCTTGAGCGTGTAATTTTCCTGCAGCATCAGCGGCATTTGCGGGACGCGCTTGATCATCTGCTTGACGAGCGTGGGCAGCAGATATGGCCCGATCGTATAGATCACGCCGAGGCGCAGCGCTCCGACCAGCGGGTCCTTGCCCTGCTTGGCGATTTCCTTGATGGCGAGCGTCTGTTCGAGGACGCGCTGCGCTTGCGTGACGATCTGTTCGCCGATCGGCGTGACGCTGACCTCGCTGGTGCCGCGCTCGAAAATCTGCACGTTCAACTCGTCTTCGAGCTTCTTGATCGCCACCGACAAGGTCGGCTGGCTAACGAAACACGCTTCGGCGGCCCGGCCGAAGTGCCGCTCGCGGGCAACCGCGACGATGTATTTCAATTCGGTGAGCGTCATTAGGGGACCAATCAGTGCGGTGAATTCGATAGGTTCTAGTTATACACCTATAGGGTCGGTTCGCCAACCTTTTGATCCCCCGGCTTTCCCGAAGGCGCTGCTGTTTGTCCGCCAAGCGGCATCACGCTTTCAGATAGTGCTCGCGCGCCCCGAGCCACCGCGCGAGATGCTGCATCACGACCTCGGGGTATTGCTCGAGCAACGCCGCCGCGGCTTCGCGCGCCGGCTCGATCAGCCACTGATCGTTCTCCAGATCCGCGAAGCGCAGCATGGCCGCGCCCGACTGCCGCGCGCCCAGGAATTCCCCCGGCCCGCGGATCTCGAGGTCCTTTCGAGCGATCTCGAAGCCGTCGGTGGTCTCGCGCATGGTCTGCAAGCGGGCGCGCGCCGTCATCGACAGCGGCCCGGTGTAAAGCAGCACGCAAACCGACGCCGCGCTCCCGCGCCCCACCCGTCCGCGCAACTGGTGCAATTGCGCGAGGCCGAACCGCTCGGCGTGCTCGATCACCATCAACGACGCATTCGGCACGTCGACCCCCACTTCGATCACCGTCGTCGCGACCAGCAACTGCACCTCGTTGCGGGTGAAGGCGTCCATCACCGCCGCCTTCTCGGCCGGCGCGAGCCGGCCATGCACGAGGCCCACGTTCAGTTCGGGCAACGCGGCTACCAGCGTCTCGTAGGTTTCCACCGCGGTCTGCAACTGCAAGGTCTCGCTTTCCTCGATCAGCGGACATACCCAGTACACCTGGCGCCCCGTCAACGCGGCTTCGCGCACGCGGCCGATCACTTCCTCGCGGCGCGCATCGGACACCAGTTTGGTGAGAATCGGCGTGCGCCCCGGCGGCAATTCGTCGATCGTGGAGACATCGAGATCGGCGTAATAGGTCATCGCGAGCGTGCGCGGAATCGGCGTGGCGGACATCATCAACTGATGCGGCTGGAACTCGCGCACGCCGTCGGCGGCTTTGGGCGCCTTGGCGCGCAACGCGAGCCGCTGCGCGACGCCGAAGCGATGCTGTTCGTCGACGATCACGAGCCCCAGCCGCGCAAATTCGACCGCGTCCTGAATGATCGCGTGCGTGCCGATCACGAGATGCGCCGTGCCGAGCGCGGCGGCTTCGAGCGCGGCGCGCTTTTCGCGGGTCTTAAGACTGCCGGCCAGCCACGCGACGCTCACGCCGAGCGGCTCCAGCCAGCCGCGCAGCTTGCGCGCGTGTTGCTCGGCGAGGATTTCGGTAGGCGCCATCAGCGCGGCCTGATAGCCGGCGTCGATCGCCTGCGCCGCCGCCAGCGCGGCGACGATCGTCTTGCCGCTGCCGACGTCGCCCTGCAGCAACCGCTGCATCGGATGAGGCTGCGTCAGATCGAGCGCGATCTCGCCGCCGACGCGCTCCTGCGCCGCCGTCAGCGAAAACGGCAGCGCCTTCAGCAAACGCGCCACCAGCGCGGATTCGTCGCCCAGCTTGCGGCGCGGCATGGCCGGCGCCGCGCGCCTGCGGCGCTCTTCGTGCGCGCGCTTGAGCGACATCTGCTGCGCGAGCAATTCCTCGAACTTGATGCGCACCCACGCCGGATGCGTGCCGTCGATCAACGCGGTTTCATCGGACTGCACGCCCGGATGATGCAGCGTGCGCACGGCGTCCATCAGCGTCGGCACGCCGAGCGGCTGCAGATAGGCCCGCGCGATCGGCTCGGGCAGCAATTCCGGCAACGCGGTGCGCGACAACGCGTTGTCGATCGATTTGCGCAGATACGCCTGGGTCACGCCCGCGGTGCTCGGATACACCGGCGTCAGCGCCTGCGGCAGCGGCGTGTCCTCGTCGACCACGCGCACCGCCGGATGCACCATCTCCAGACCGAAGAAACCGCCGCGCACGTCGCCGCGCACCCGCAGGCGCGCGCCGATCGCCATCTGCTTGACCTGCGAGCCGTAGAAATTCAGAAAGCGCAGTACGAGCTCGTCGCCGGCGTCGTCGCGCAACTTCACCAGCAACTGGCGACGCGGACGATAGGCGATCTCGTTGTCGAACACCACCCCTTCCGTTTGCGCGACGCCGCCCGGCAGCAGGTGGCCGATCGGCGTCAGCGAGGTTTCGTCTTCGTAGCGCATCGGCAGATGCAGCACGAGGTCGATGTCGCGCGTGAGGCCGAGCTTGGCGAGTTTGTCGGCGGGTTTGGCCGCAGGCTTGGCCGCCGGGGACGCGGCTTTCTTTTTGTCCGGCGCGGCGGCGGTTTTGGTGCTGTTCGAGGTTGCCGATTCGGATGCGGATCTGACGTTGCTCGCGGGGGCTGAGTCAGGTGCGGCTTTGGCGCCGCTGGGAGTTGCCGGGTCCGGTGCGACTTTGGCGCTGGTGGCGTTGGTGGCGTTGGTGACGTTAGTAGCACCGCTCGCGCCGCTCATCGCACCGCCCGCACCAACCGCATCGGCCGCACCCGCCGCCGGCCTGCCCCGCGAGACGCGGCGCTTGGGCTCGGCGCTCACTTCGTCGGTAGCGGAGGGCAATCGGCGTTCGGACAAAGGCATGGGTTGCTTCGCAAGTACAATATCGGCTGTCAAAGATGTCGCCGCCAATCAGCGCGCGGGCTCGCGGGCCGCTCAGGCGTCCCGCAATCATAGCCGCCCGGCTCCGGCTTCGGCTCAATTCCGTCCCAATTCGCTTCCAGTCGTCCGCATGTTTACGCTTTCCGATTTCGATTTCGATCTGCCACCCGAGCTGATCGCGCAAGTCGCGCTGCCCGAGCGCAGCGCGAGCCGTCTGCTCGAGGTGGACAATCCGCTCGATGCCGGCGCCGCGCGCCTGATCGACCGCCGCTTTGCCGAACTGCCCGATTGCATCGCGGCGGGCGACCTGCTCGTCTTCAACGATACCAAAGTCCTGAAGGCGCGTTTCCTCGGCCAGAAGGCCAGTGGCGGCAAGGTCGAAGTGCTGGTGGAGCGCCTCACCGGCGAGCGCACGGCGCTCGCGCAAATCCGCGCGAGCAAGAGCCCGCAGCCGGGCACCACGATCCGCCTGGCCGACGCGTTCGACGTCACCGTCGGCGAACGCGTCGAGCCGTTCTACACGCTGCATTTCCCGGACGACTGCCTGACGCTGATCGAGCAACACGGCCGCCTGCCGTTGCCGCCGTACATCGAGCACGATCCCGACGCAACCGACGAAACGCGTTATCAAACGGTGTTCGCGCAAAATCCGGGCGCGGTCGCCGCGCCCACCGCCGGCCTGCATTTCGACGACGCGCTGCTCGCGAAGCTCGACGCCAAAGGCGTGCAACGCGCGACGCTGACGCTGCACGTCGGCGCGGGCACGTTCCAGCCGGTGCGGGTCGAGAACCTGGCCGAGCACAAGATGCACAGCGAGTGGTATCACCTGCCGCAATCGCTCGCCGACAGGATCGCGGCCACGCATGAGCGCGGCAACCGCGTGATCGCGGTCGGCACGACCTCGATGCGCGCGCTCGAAGCCGCCGCGCGCGACGCCGAAGCCGCCGGCCGGCCGCTTGCCGCCGCCAGCACGGAAACCGACATCTTCATCACGCCGGGCTACAAATTCCGCGTGGTCGACCGGCTGGTGACCAATTTCCATTTGCCGAAGTCGACGCTGCTGATGCTGGTGTCGGCGTTCGCCGGCGTCGAGACGATTCGCGAAGCGTATCGCCATGCGATCGACGAGCGTTACCGCTTCTTCAGCTACGGCGACGCCATGCTGCTTACGCGGCGGGAAGGCTGAGACCGTCGTATCGCGCCGATGGCGTTGCGCGCCGGCCATGTGCGCGGTAGTCTGCCGCTCCTTGCCGCGTTGATGTGGCGGCGGTGCTTGCCCCGCTCTTGAGCGGGCATGCCCGCATCTCGAGTTTTATTACCCTGCCGCCGTGGCTGACCCGGCGGCGTTCGATACCGCGCCGGACTGTTCTCCGGTGGCACAGGAGTCTCCATGACCGAAGGTCATACCCACGATACACGCGGTAGCGGCAATACCGGCGGGAACACCGCCTCGCGCCCCGATAACGGCCTCGCATTCGAACTGCTCGGCACCGACGGCCAGGCGCGCCGCGGGCGCGTCACGCTGAATCACGGCGTGGTCGAAACGCCGATCTTCATGCCGGTCGGCACGTACGGCACGGTGAAAGCCGTCCAGCCGCGCGAGCTCGAGGAAATGCACGCGCAGATCATTCTCGGCAACACCTTCCACCTGTGGTTGCGTCCGGGGCTGGAAACGATCGAGGCGCACGGCGGCCTGCATGGCTTCATGGGCTGGAAGAAGCCGATCCTGACGGACTCCGGCGGCTTTCAGGTGTTCTCGCTCGGCGATCTGCGCAAGATCACCGAGGACGGCGTCACGTTCGCTTCGCCGATCAACGGCGACAAGCTGTTCCTGTCGCCGGAAGTATCGATGCAGATCCAGAAGGTGCTGAACTCGGACATCGTCATGCAGTTCGACGAATGCACGCCGTACGCCACCAACAATGTGCCGACCTCGCACCAGGAAGCCGCCGATTCGATGCGCATGTCGATGCGCTGGGCGAAGCGCTCGATCGACGAATTCAACCGGCTCGGCAATCCGAATGCGCTGTTCGGCATCGTCCAGGGCGGCATGTTCGAGGATCTGCGCGACGAATCGCTGGCGGGTCTCGCGGAAATGGATTTCCACGGGCTGGCGATCGGCGGGTTGTCGGTCGGCGAGCCGAAGGAAGACATGCTGCGCGTGCTGAACCACATCGGCCCGAAGCTGCCGGCCGACAAGCCGCACTACCTGATGGGCGTCGGCACGCCGGAGGATCTGGTGGCGGGCGTCGCAGCCGGCGTCGACATGTTCGACTGCGTGATGCCGACCCGCAACGCGCGCAACGGCTGGCTGTTCACGCGTTTCGGCGACATCAAGATCCGCAACGCGGCGCACAAAAATTCGCTGCGCCCGCTCGACGAGCAATGCGGCTGCTATACCTGTCGAAACTTAACCCGCGGCTATCTGCACCATCTGCATCGCGTGGGGGAAATCCTCGGCGCGCAGCTCAACACGATCCACAACCTGCACTACTACCTCGAACTGATGCAGGAAATGCGCGACGCCATCGACGCAAAAATGTTCGAGCCGTTCCGCCGGCGTTTCCAGGAGAACCGCGCGCGCGGCATCGATTAGACAGACGGTGCGCGCGCCGAAGGATTTGCATGAGGATTCCGTCGGCGTCACGCGGAAAACCTTACAATCCACTTTCGCGCGCGAGGTAAACAGGCTTTAACCGATTGATCGCAAAGCCGATTCGCCGCGCCGACGCGCATAGGGCCAGTGGTAGAATAACCGGCTGATTTTTTTGATCGTTTTTGACTTATAACGGAGAGACCAACGTGTCGTTCATTTCCAATGCCTTCGCTCAAGGCACAGCAACTGGTGGCATTGAATCGAATCTGATGAGCTTCCTGCCGCTGATCTTGATGTTCGGCGTGCTGTACTTCATCATGATTCGCCCGCAAATGAAGCGCCAGAAGGAACATCGCAGCATGCTCGCCGCGATGGCCAAGGGCGACGAGGTAGTGACGAATGGCGGCATCGTCGGCAAGGTGACCAAGGTGGGCGAAGCTTACGTCGGCATCGAAATCTCGGAAGGCACGGAAATCACCGTGCAAAAAGCGTCGGTCACGACGATTCTCCCGAAGGGCACGATCAAGTCGCTGTAAGGCCTGCTCTCTCGCGTCCGGCGCGGCCTCGCCGGCGGTTCATGCAACGCAACGCCGAACCGCCCGCGCTCATCGCCGGGCGCATCGCTTCCAAGCCAACCTTCCCGTTGGACCACTCATGAATCGTTACCCCCTCTGGAAATACGCCGTGATGCTGGTGGCTCTGGTCATCGGCCTCGTGTACACGCTGCCCAATCTGTTCGGCGAAGCGCCGGCGGTGCAGGTGTCGAGCGGCAAGGCAACGGTCAAGCTCGACTCGACCACGCTGTCGGCGGTCGAAGCCGCGCTCGCGGCCAGTCAGATCAAGCCGGCCGACGTCACGTTCGACAACACGTCGGCCAACGCGAACATTCGCGTGCGCCTGACGGACACCGACACGCAATTGCGCGTGAAGGACCTGCTGCAGAAGTCGCTGAACAGCGACCCCACCGACCCGCAGTTCATCGTCGCGCTGAACCTGCAAAGCGCGTCGCCGCGCTGGCTGACCGCCTTGCACGCGCTGCCGATGTACCTCGGTCTCGACCTGCGCGGCGGCGTGCACTTCCTGCTGCAGGTCGACATGGCCGGCGCGCTCAACAAGAAGCTCGACTCGGACGCCTCGGACGCGCGCACGCTCCTGCGCGACAACAACATCCGCGACGGCGGCGTGAATCGCGTCAACCAGACGGTGGTGATCAATTTCGCCGACCAGGCCACGGCGGACGCGGCGCTCAAGCAACTGGGCCGCGGCATCAGCGAACTCCAGTGGGCCTCGCAAGCCAGCGCCGACGGCAGCGTGCAACTCGTCGGCACGTTCACGCCCGCGGTGCAGAAAACCGTCGAGGATGCGGCGCTCAAGCAGAACATCACCACGCTGCACAACCGCGTGAACGAACTCGGCGTGGCCGAGCCGGTGATCCAGCAGCAAGGCGCGGATCGCATCGTGGTCGAACTGCCGGGCGTGCAGGACACGGCGAAGGCGAAGGACATCATCGGCCGCACGGCAACGCTCGAAGCGCGTCTGGCCGACCCGGTCAACACGCACCCGAATCCGTCCGACCCGGTGCCGCCGGGCGACGAACTGTTCACGCAAGGCAACCAGACGCCGGTGCTGCTGAGAAAGCAGATCATCTTCACGGGCGACCGGATTATCGACGCGTCGGCCGGGTTCGACGAACATCAGCGTCCGTCGGTCAACATCCGCCTCGATTCGGCGGGTGGGCGCGCGGTGCGCAGCGTGTCGCGCGACAACATCGGCAAGCCGATGGCGATGGTGCTGTTCGAAAAGGGCAAGGGCGAAGTGCTGACGGTGGCGACCATCCAGTCGGAACTGGGCGACCGCTTCCAGATCACCGGCCAGGCCACGCCGCAAGGCGCCGCCGACCTCGCGCTGCTGCTGCGCGCCGGTTCGCTGGCGGCCCCAATGGAGATCATCGAAGAACGCACGATCGGTCCGAGCCTCGGCGCGGACAACATCAACAAGGGCTTCCACTCGGTGGTGTGGGGCTTCGCGGCAATCGCCGTCTTCATGATCGCGTACTACATGCTGTTCGGCGTGATTTCGATGATCGGCCTGTCGGTCAACCTGCTGCTGCTGGTCGCCGTGCTGTCGATGCTGCAGGCCACGCTCACGTTGCCGGGTATCGCCGCTATCGCGCTCGCGCTCGGTATGGCGATCGACGCGAACGTGCTGATCAACGAGCGCGTGCGCGAGGAACTGCGCCACGGCGCGCCGCCGCAACTGGCGATCCAGAACGGCTACGCGCACGCATGGGCGACGATTCTCGACTCGAACGTCACCACGCTGATCGCCGGTCTCGCGCTGCTCGCGTTCGGCTCGGGCCCGGTGCGCGGCTTCGCGATGGTCCACTGTATCGGCATTCTGACGTCGATGTTCTCGGCCGTGTTCTTCTCGCGCGGCCTCGTCAACCTCTGGTACGGCGGCAAGAAGAAGCTCAAGTCGCTGGCGATCGGCCAGGTGTGGCGTCCGCAAGCGGAAGGTATCGACGGTGCCGCCGCGTACCTCGGTAACGAAGACGCAGCAACGGATACCGCACAAGCCGTCGCTGCCGTCACCGCGAAGCCGAAGGCCAACGCTGGCGCGCAAGCGCGTGCCGGCAAGCCGACCGTGCGCCGCCGCAATGCGTCGAATGCGTCGCCGAATGCGTCGAACACGCCGCAGAAACCGGGTTCATCCCGCTGAGTCCCGGAGAACAAGACCATGGAATTTTTCCGTTTTCGCAAAGACATTCCGTTCATGCAGCGTGCGTTGATCTTCAACGCAGTCTCGCTGTTGACGTTCCTTGCCGCTGTGTTCTTCCTGCTGCATCGCGGGCTGCATCTGTCGGTGGAGTTCACCGGCGGCACCGTCATCGAAGTGCAGTATCCGGGCGCCGCGCCGCTCGAACCGGTGCGCGGCACGCTCGCGAGACTCGGCTATGCCGACGCGCAAGTGCAGAACTTCGGCACCTCGCGCGACGTGCTGATCCGCTTGCCGCTCAAGCAGGGCTTTACGTCCGCGCAACAGAGCGACCAGGTGATGGGCGCGCTGCGAACCGAGACGCCGCAGGTGCAATTGCAGCGCGTCGAGTTCGTCGGCCCGCAGGTCGGCAAGGAACTGGCCACGGACGGCTTGCTCGCGCTCGCCTGCGTGGTGATCGGCATCGTGATCTACCTGTCGTTCCGTTTCGAATGGAAGTACGCGGTGGCCGGCGTGATCGCGAACCTGCACGACGTGATCATCATTCTCGGCTTCTTTGCGTTCTTCCAGTGGGAGTTCTCGCTGTCGGTGCTGGCCGCGGTGCTCGCGGTGCTCGGCTATTCGGTGAACGAGTCGGTGGTTATTTTCGACCGGATTCGCGAAACCTTCCGCCGCGAACGCAAGATGACCGTGATCGAGGTGATCAACCACGCGATCACCAGCACGATGTCGCGCACGATCATCACGCACGGCTGTACGCAAATGATGGTGCTGTCGATGTTCCTGTTCGGCGGCCCCACGCTGCACTACTTCGCGCTCGCGTTGACGGTGGGTATCCTGTTTGGTATCTACTCGTCGGTGTTCGTCGCGGCGGCGCTCGCCATGTGGTTCGGCGTGAAGCGTGAAGATCTGTTGAAGGACAAGAAGGTCGGCACCGATCCAAACGATCCGAACGCGGGCGCGCAAGTCTGAGTCGGTTGTAGCCGCAGACTTCGCAGCTCCATGCAAAAGGCCGGTTCTCTCGAACCGGCCTTTTGCGTTTACGCCGCGCTCGCCGAGGCGCGGCGAAAAAACTTCGCGCCTCAGCGAAACCCGAGCTTGCGCCGCGCCGCCATCAACGCGACGAGACTCACCACGGCGGCAAAAATCAGATAGTAGCTCGGCGCCGCCTTCGAACCCGTGAAGCCGATCAGCCACGCGATGATGAACGGCCCAAAGCCGCCGAAAATCGTCACCGCGATGTTATAGGCGAGCGACATGCCGGTGGTACGCGTCTGCACCGGGAACATCTCCGAGAGCAAACCGGGCAGCGCCGCGAAGTAGCCCGTCATCAGAAAGCCGAACACGATCTGCAGCGCGATCAGCGTGCCGAAGCTCGGATGCGCGATCAGGTACACGAAGGCCGGATAGATCAGGACGAGCAGCAGCAGCGCCGGCGCCAGCATGATCGTGGTGCGCCCGTAGCGGTCCGACAGATGGCCGACCAGCGGCGCGAACAGCATCTGGATCACGCCGGTCAACGCGATCGCCCCGAAGGCGACCGAGGGCGCGAGTCCCAGTTGCTTGACGCCGTAAGTCGGCATGTACAGCACCAGATAGGTGGACACCGTCCCCAGCACCACCACGCCGATTGCGATCAGCAAGCGCAGCTTCTGGCTCGTGAACGTGTCGCGCAGCGGCGTGGTGGTCGTTTCCGCCGCGAGGAACTCGGGGGTCTCGTCGAGCCGGGTGCGGATGTACCAGGCGACCGGCCCGATCAGGAGGCCAAACACGAACGGCACGCGCCAGCCCCACGACGCCATGTGTTGCGGCGAGAGTTCGCCGGTCAGCAGCGCGCCGAAACCGGCGGCGAGCAGCGTGGTCAGCCCCTGGCTCGCCACCTGCCAGCTCGCGAAGAAACCACGCCGGCCCGGCACGTGCTCGGCGAGAAACGCCGTCGCGCTGCCGAATTCGCCGCCCGCCGAGAATCCCTGCATCAAACGGGCGATCACGAGGATCACCGGCGCGGCAAGGCCGATGCTCGAGTAGGTCGGCAAGACCGCGATGATCAGCGTGCCGCTCATCATCAGCACGATCGACAGCGTGAGCGCCGCCTTGCGCCCGGCGCGGTCCGCGTAAGCGCCGATCACCACCGCGCCCAGCGGCCGCATGAAGAACGACACGCCGAAGGTGCCGAGCGTGAGCAGCAGCGAGACCGTCTCATTGCCGGCCGGGAAAAACAGCTTCGCGATGATCACCGCGAAAAAACCGTACACCACGAGGTCGAACCATTCGAGCGCGTTGCCGATCGAGGCGGCGACCACCGCTCGCCACGAGTTCTGCCGGGTTCCCGCCCGGCTGACTGCTGTCGTTGCGTCCATGAAGATCTCCAATTCGCGCGAGCTGTTATTGATTCGGGCTCTTTTACGCCCGATATGGCCGACTGGATGCGCGCGCAGCCAAACGGCCTCAGCGCTCTATGTATCTTAAAAATTAAACGGATGCTATCGCCAAATGACGGCGAGCCGCTACCTCAGGTCTGCGGCGCTTCAGACAGGCAATAAAAAACCGCTTCCTCGCCAAAGCGAATGGAAGCGGTTTTTGTTGCGGCGTAACGTGGACGCCATTCAATGCGATCAGGCAAAAAGGCGTGTCGAGGCGCTTATTGCTTGATGCCCTCGGCCTGAATATGCAGCTTGGTATCCATATTGAAGCCGTACTTCACGCCGGAATCCATGCCGTAATCGGCGCGGCTGAAATGGCCGCTCGCCTCGACGCCGCACACTTCCCGCTTGAGCATCGGATGCGGCATGCACTTGAACGATTCGATCTTCAGATTCAGCGGTTTGGTCACGCCGTGCATCGTCAGGCTGCCGACCACTTCAACCGGCTTGTCGCCGTCGAACTTGATGTCGGTGCCTTTGTAAGTCGCCGACGGGAATTTGGCCACGTCGAAGAAATCCGAGCCCTGCAAGTGCTCGTCGAGCTTGCCGTTGCCGGTCTGAACCGACGCCGGATCGACCGTCACCTCCACCGTGCCGGTTTTCGCCGTGCGGTCGAGCGTCACCGTGCCGGAACTCTTGGCGAACTTGCCGCGCCACACCGAGAGGCCGCCGAAGTGATCCGCCTCGAAGCTCGGATACGTGTGAGTCGGATCGAGTTGATAGGTGTCGGCGGCGGCGAACGCGCCGAGCGAGAGCGAGGAAGCCAATGCGCCAACGGCGATCAACATGGATGTTTTCAATTCATGCTCCTTGGTCTTTGAAAAAAAGCGGCTGCGCCGGAACAGCGCAGCGAACGTCACTTGCGTGCTGCAACGATATGAAACTTGATCACCACCTCGTCGGCCACCACCGACGTGTCTTTCCATTCGCCGGTGCCGATGTCGAATTGCGAACGCTTGATCGGCAGCGCACCGTCGAAGGTTTCCGTGCCGCCCTGCTGCGTGACCGTGACCGGCACCACCACCGTTTGCGATTTGCCCTTGATGGTCAGCTTGCCGGTCACCTTGAACTGGTTGCCGCCGGCGGGCGCGATCGCGCTCGAAACGAAGGTGGCGCTCGGATAGGTCCTGGCGTCGAACCAGTCCTTGCCGCGCACCTGCTCGTTATAGCTTTCGTCGCCGAGATCGTAGCTGGCGACGTCGATGTTGATCTGCGCGCTGCCCTCGGCGGGCTTCGCCGGATCGAACTTGACCTGCGCGGTGAACTTGCCGAACTTGCCTTCGACCGGCACGTTCATCTGCTTCGAGGTGGCCGTCACCGAACTCTTCGCGACGTCGACCTGGGCGAGCGCGCTGCCGGCCGCGGTCAACGAGGCCGCCGCGAACGCGGCGAGCATGTAGCGGTAAAACGAAACTTTCATGGTCGTCCTTATTTGATGAAAGGGAGCATGCGCGACAGCAGACCGTCGCGGTCCAGCCATTGATGCTTGAGCGCGGCCGCGACGTGCAGCGCGACCAGCACGAGCAACGTGTAATTCAGCGCGATATGCACGTTCTTCAGCAGTTCCTTGAGATGCGGATCAGGCGCGATCAGGCGCGGCAGCGGAATCAGTCCGAGGTACACCACCGGCACGTTGGCCGCCGAACTGTACAGATAGCCCGACAGGGGAATCACGATCATCAGCACGTACAGCAACACATGCGTGAGATGCGCGGCGCCGCGCTGCCAGGCCGGCATGCGGCGCGGCATCGGCGGGCCGACGTGCGTGGCGCGCCAGAGAATGCGCAGCACCGCGAGCGCGAACACCGTCACGCCGATCCACTTGTGCCACGAGAAGTAGCGCAGCTTGGTGGGCGTGAAGCCGGGGATGTCGGTCATCACCCAGCCGAGCGCGAAGCCGCACACGATCAGGAGCGCGATCAGCCAGTGAAAGGCGATCGCGGTGCGCGTGTACGACTCCTGTTCGCCGAAGGAAGGATTGATTGCCATGACAGATCAGCACGAGCCAATAAAGGTTAACGGCGCGGCCGGCCCCGCTATTCCCCATGCGGATGCAAACCGTGCATCCAACGGGAACATTTCACCGGAACATGCCATGCGGCACACGCCAAGGCCGCCATGCTACCCCAAGCGGAAAAAGCTGGCTGCGGCTCGTGTCGAGTGCGCCGCTGGAAGCTTTCAATCGCTGTGCATCCCTATTGAACAATTAGGGACGGAGGTTGTCAGAGCCACGGCGATTCCGTTAGAAACCAGTCGAACGGCGACGCAACCCGCGTCGCAACTGTATTCGGGGTGCGGCCGGCGCGACGCCCGGGCGCGTTTTGGTACTATTGCTGCAAATTTTGCAGACCCGCGCGACAAGAACCGGTATTGCACGCTCCCCCTCACACCGTAGGCCTTTTGCCGCATGGACCATGAGAACCTGATCGCGTGCCACGAATGCGATACGCTGTTCCGCAAGCCAACGCTTGTCGGGCGCAAGGTCGCGCGCTGTCCGCGCTGCGGCGCAACGCTCTACAGCGGGGTCTCCCGCAAGCTCGACAGCATCTGCGCCATGACGCTCGGCGCGCTGATCACCTTCCTGATAGCTCAGGGCTTTCCCATCGTCGAACTCGAAGCCAACGGCATCACCTCGCAAACCACGCTGTTCGGCGCGCTCGTCGCGCTGTGGAACGAAGACATGCAGATCGTCGCCGTCATGGTGTTCTGCTCGACCGTGCTGTTTCCGCTCACCGAACTGGTCGCGCTGCTCTACGTGCTGATCCCGCTGCGCGCGGGCCACGTGCCGCCCGCCTTCAACCAGGTGCTGCGCGCGATTCAATTCGTGCGCCCGTGGGGCATGATCGAGGTCTTCATGCTCGGCGTGCTGATCACGATCGTGAAGATGGTGAGTCTCGCGCGCGTGATTCCCGAGGCGGCGCTCTTCGCGTTCGGCGCGCTCACGCTGATGTTCGCGGTGGTCGTGACGTTCGATCCGCGCATTCTGTGGGATCTCGCCGACGAGCTGGGCGCCGGCACGCGGCGGCCGCGACCGCGTACCGCCGCCGACAGCGCGGCGGCGGCCGTCAGTTCGGTTGCCGGGCCACCCGCGCCGCCCGGCATGCACAATGCGGTGCAAAGCGCGGTTCAAAGCGCGGCCCAAACGCCGGCGTCCCCCACTTCGGCGCGCGGCGCGCCGCCGAAGCCGCGTCACGGGTGAGCGCACGATGAAATACGTCACCGCGAAGCGCGCGGGTCTCGTCGCCTGCCATGCCTGCGGAAGAGTCGAACCCCGCATCCGCTCGGTCACCGCGCAGCACTGCGGGCGCTGCGGCGCGCGCCTTCACTCGCGCAATCCCGACAGCCTCATGCGCACATGGGCGCTGCTGATCGCCGCGGCCCTGCTGTATATTCCCGCCAACCTGCTGCCGGTGATGCACACCTCGTCGCTGCTCGGTTCCGAAGAAGACACCATCATGAGCGGCGTCGTCTATTTCTGGACCTCGGGCGACTGGCCGCTCGCTGTGATCGTGTTCGTCGCCAGCATCATGGTGCCCATGCTCAAGCTGAGCGTGCTGGTGCTGCTCACCGTCACCGCGCAGCGCCGCTCGCGCTGGCGGCCGGGGCAACGCACCACGCTTTACCGGATGGTCGAGCGGATCGGCCGCTGGTCGATGCTCGATATTTTCGTCGTCACGCTGACTGTCGCGCTGGTGCGCTTCAAATCGCTCGCCGTCATCACCGCCGGGCCGGGGGCAATCGCCTTCGGTTCCGTCGTGATTCTGACGATGATGGCCTCCATACAATTCGATCCACGGCTCATCTGGGATCACGTGGAAGGCAATACCAAAGAACCTCAGGATCCAGACCATGACTAGCCCGCAAGGACCGACGCCCGCCTCCGAGGCGCCGCGCAACGATTCGAACGGACCCACGCTGCCGCCCCAACTGCCCGACCCCGAGATCGAGCCCCGCAGCCGCTGGCTGCCTTCGCTCGTCTGGGTGATTCCGCTGATCGCCGCGCTGATCGGCATCGCGCTCGTGATCAAGTCGGTGACCGAGAAAGGCCCCACGATCACGCTCAGCTTCACCAGCGCCGAGGGCCTCGAACCGGGCAAGACCAAGGTCAAGTACAAGGACGTCGACGTCGGCGCGGTCAAGACCATCACGCTGTCGAAGGATCTTTCGCACGTTCTGGTTCAGGTGCAGTTGACCAAGGAAGGCGAGGACTTCGCGGTCAAGGATTCGCGCTTCTGGGTGGTGCGCCCGCGCGTCGGCGCGAGCGGTGTCTCGGGGCTCACCACGCTGCTCTCGGGCGCCTACATCGGCGCGGACGCGGGTCATTCGTCGGAGACCGAGAAAAACTTCGTCGGCCTCGAAACGCCGCCGCCGATCACCGGCGACCAGAAGGGCCATCAATTCATTCTGCACGGCGAGTCGCTCGGCTCGATCGACATCGGTTCGCCGATCTTCTACCGGCGCGTGCAGGTCGGCCAGGTGGTCGGCTTCTCGCTGGACAAGGACGGCACGGGCGTCACCATGCAGGTGTTCGTGTCCGCGCCGTTCGACCAGTACGTCGGCACCAATTCGCGCTGGTGGCATGCGAGCGGCGTCGATCTGCGGCTCGACTCGAGCGGCTTCAAGCTGAACACGCAGTCGCTCGCGACGGTGATCGTCGGCGGCTTGTCGTTCGAGTCGCCGCCCGGCCAGGGGGTGGGCGCGCAGGCGCCGAACAACATGACGTTCCGCCTCGGCTCCGATGAAGCCGACGCGATGCGCGAGCCGGACGGCGTGCCGCTGCGCGTGGTGATGAACTTCAACCAGTCGCTGCGCGGTTTGTCGGTCGGCGCGCCGGTGGATTTCCGCGGCATCGTGCTGGGCCAGGTGACCAACATCGGCATCGATTACGATCCGCAGAAACGCAGCTTCACCATGCCGGTGACGATGAACCTGTACCCCGACCGGCTCGGCAAGCGCTTCCGCGAAACGGCTCCGGTGCCGGGCAGCATCGCGGGGCAAACCATGCTGCAACAGCTCGTCAAGCATGGCCTGCGCGGTCAGTTGCGTACCGGCAATCTGATCACGAGCCAGTTGTATGTGGCGCTGGACATCTTCCCGAAGGCGCCGCCGGCCACCGTCGACGTCGCAAGCGATCCGCTCGAATTGCCGACCATTCCGAACACGCTCGACGAATTGCAGTTGCAGGTCGCCGACATTGCGAAGAAGCTCGACAAGGTGCCGTTCGACCAGATCGGTGCCAACCTGAACAGCGCGTTGAAGAACGCCGATCAGCTCTTCACCCGACTCGACAAGGAAGTCGTGCCGCAGGCCCGCGACACGCTGGCAGCCGCGAAGCAGACCTTCGGCTCGGCCGAGGCGACGTTGCAGCAGGACTCGCCGTTGCAGTCGGATGTGCATCAGGCGTTGCAGGAACTCACGCGCACGTTGCAATCGTTGAACGCGCTGTCGGATTACCTCGAGCGTCATCCCGAATCGCTGTTGCGCGGTAAATCAGGAGATAAACCATGATGTTTGCCCGGCTCCCTCGCCTGCCGCGCGGGCCCGTGCGCGGCGCCGTTTACGCTGGCGCCCTGGTCGGATTACTGGCGATGACGGCCTGTTCGTCGCCTTCGAGCCGCTTCTATACATTGAGCGATGGCGGCGTGGCCGGCACCGCGGCTTCTGTCGGCACGCGGACTTCGGCTGCGCCCGCGTGGCTGATCGAAGTCGCGCCGATCAACGTGCCGCCGCAAGTGGCAAGAAATCAGTTGGTGGTGCAGACGGCGCCGACGCAAGTCAGCGTGCTCGAACAGGAGCGTTGGGCGTCCCTGCCGGGGGACGAGATTCGCCGGGCTTTGTCGACCACTCTGACCCAGCAGCTCGATACCATCGATGTGTACGGCACCGCTTATCCGGATGCGACGCCGGTTTATCGAGTCAGCATGAACGTGCAGCGGTTTGAGTCGTGGCCTGGGTCGCATGCGTTGATCGATGCGGTGTGGAGTGTGCGGGCTGTGCGGAGTGCGGTGGTGATGACTTGCCGGAGTGTGGTTAGTGAGCCGGTTGGCGGTGGGTATGATTCTCTGGTGAAGGGGCATCGGCAGGCGTTGGAGCAGGTTTCCTTGCAGGTTGGGGCTGCTGTAAAGGCTATGGCTGGTTCTGTTTCGCGGGGGAAAGGGGGGGGTGTGGGTGTGCCGGGGTGCCCTTCGGGGGGTGGGGGTTGAGGCTTTTTTTTTGCCTGCTCGGCGGGTTGGGTGGTGGTTGTGCTGTTGCTGGTTGGGTGGTGGTTGTGCTGTTGCTGGTTGGCCTCTCCTTGTGTTGTTAGTGGTCTATTAGCGTTGCCCCTGTGCGGGGCGGCACCTACTTTCTTTGCCGCCGCAAAGAAAGTAGGCAAAGAAAGCGGCTCACACCGCCAGTTCTGAAGCGGGTCCCCTGGCCTGGAGGGCGTAGTGGTGCATCTGGAATCCGTGTTCTCGCGCACTCCGCGTTCGTGACAAGGCAGTCATTCTTCCGGCGGCGCTGCGCGCGCCGTCGCGGTGCTTCGTAACACCTACACCCTGGTCGGCCGTCGCGGCACTTTGCAATACCCGGCACTCTGGTCGGCCGTCGCGGTGCTTTACAACACCGGGCACTTTGTTGCGGTCGTGGCGTCGGCGCGCATCGCGAAACTCGGCGCGGCTGTGTGTTTTGCGTTCGTCTTCTGTAGGGCGGTCAAATCGCGGGCGATGCGGTGCGCTCGCCGTCGCGTTGCGCGATCTGGCAGCGCGTGTTCCGGCGGCGTGTTCCGGCATCCGCGGGAAACCGCGCGGCCGGCGCGCCGCCGGTCCCACCCCGACCGCGTACAATGGCGCCTTATCTAACGCCTTCCGGCAACTCAATGTCCTTCGATTTCTTCCTCCCCTGCCCACGCGGCCTTGAAGCCTCGCTCGCGGCCGAACTCGCCGAAATTGCCGCGCAACACCTGAACGGCGCGCCGTTTACGGCAGGCGCGCAAGTGCCGGGCGGCGTTCATTTCCGCGGCGGCTGGGCCGCCGGCATGGCCGCCAATTTGCATTCGCGCATCGCGAGCCGCGTGCTGCTGAAGATCGCGCATCGGCCCTATCGCAGCGAGCAGGACGTGTACGCGCTTGCCGTCGAACAGCGTTGGGAGCAGTGGTTCTCCGCGAACGAAACGCTGCGCGTGGACGTCACCGCGATCAAATCGCCGCTGCGTAGCCTCGAATTCACGACGCTGCGCGTCAAGGACGCAATCTGCGACCGTCTGCGTGAAGTCAGCGGCGCGCGACCGAGCATCGACACCGGCATGCCCGACGTGCGCGTGTTCGCGTTCCTCACGGCCACCGATTGCACGCTCTACCTCGACACCTCGGGCGATCCGCTTTTCAAGCGCGGCTGGCGCCTCGACAAGGGCGCGGCGCCCCTGCGCGAAAATCTGGCGGCGGGCATCCTGCGTCTGACGGGTTGGACCGCCGGCACGCCGCTCTACGATCCGATGTGCGGCAGCGGCACCTTCCTCGCGGAAGCCGCCCAAGTGGCGTTGAATATCGCACCGGGCGCTGAACGCCGCTTCGGCTTCGAAAAGCTCAAGCAATTCGACGCCAGGACCTGGCAAACGCTGAAGGCCGCCGCGCTCGACGCGAAGCAGGCGGCCCGCAATTCGCGCGCCGATATCCAGATCTACGGCAGCGATATTTCCGGCGACATGCTCGACAAGGCGCGCGCGAACTTCCAGCGCGCCGGTTTGCCGACCATTCCGCTCAAGCAGGTCGACGCGCGCGGCATGACGCCGCCGAGCGCGGAGCCCGGCATCCTCGTTGCGAATCCGCCGTATGGCGAACGGATCGAAGTGCGCGGCCGCAATGCGCGTGGCGAAATCCGCGAACGCGGTAATCGCGAGAACCGCGACGACGACGGTTTCCGTCGCGCCCAGGAAGAAGCACCTGACAGCGAGTTTTTCCAGTCGCTCGGCGACGCGCTGAAGCAGCGCTTCACCGGCTGGCATGCGTTCATTCTCACGTCGGATCGCAAGCTGCCCGGGCAGTTGCGTCTGCGTGAATCGACCAAGACGCCGCTCTTTAACGGCGCGCTCGAATGCCGGCTGTTCCGTTTCGATTTGATCGCGGGCAGCGTGCGGCAGCGGCCGCAAAGCGATACGCCGGCGCAATGACGCAGCGATTGCGCGTCGAACCAGCGAACGCGGACCTAGGTCCGCGTTTTTTTCGAGGTACTCCGGTTAGGACCGCGCTCACGATCGCGGCTCCTCTCCGCTCTTCCTGTTGCTTTCCGTCTCGCCGGGCGCCCTGCCGTTGCCGTCGTGGAATCCAATGAGCAAATCCGGCGACGCTCGCTCTTGGGTTGGCTTCGAGGCTCGAGGACATTCTTTAACGCCGCCGCGGAGCGCCGTCGCTGCGACGCGCCGATCCTCTGCTCTTCCTGTGCGCTGAAATCTGCCGCGATGCGGTTGTATGCGGCGGGCAATCGGTCGCGCATGTCCCCCGCCGTCAGCAATTCGCCATAGCGGACTGCGCCGTCGTACTCGACGTAGGTCGAGCTATTGGATGAGAGGTGGTGGGCGACGGGGCTCGTCGATGCGAGTTCTGCCTGAGCCGGTTAGAACTGCGCGGTGAGTTGGAAGCCCACCGTCACGCGCGCGGTGGGAAAGCCGGACGGCTTGTAGATCGGCGTTGCCGCGAACAGGTCATACGCGAGTCCCGCGTACTTCGCCGGTATGCCGCCACGGATACCGATGACCGCGCCCGCCAGTTGCGTTCCCGCCAGGAATGCCGTATTCGGGCCGAACACGCGCCCATAGTCGATGCCCGCGTATAGCGACTGTCCTGTCTGCCCGATCGGCATCTGCAGTTCGTTGCGCCAGTAAAAACCTTTCTCCGCCGCCAGCATCGTTTCACCGTCGAAGCCGCGCACCGTGTAGCGGCTGCCGATGGTCAGGTCGTCCAGGTAGAACAGCGTGTCGTTCGTGAACTGGCCGTGAAGCGTCGTCACGTAGCGGAAGTTCTGTTTCGCAACGGAGAACGGCACCGACAGGTTCGCGTCGAGCACGGTCATGTGGAAGCGGTAGGTGGGGCCGCCCGGATACGGGTCCGGCGTCGCGCCGAGTCCGCCGATACCTTGACGGTAGGCGAGCGTGCCGTCGAACTGCGATGCGCCGAAGTAATGGCGATCGGTCAGGCCCGCTTCGATGAAGGTGTTGTTGCGCCGCTGCGTCGGAATGCTCGCGTCATTGATGAAGCTTTCGCCGAAGCGCTTCGAAAGCTGGAACTCGACGCCGAACACGTCGTTCTGGCTGCGGCTCAGTACACGCGTGAGACGTAGCGCGGTTGTCTGCGCGTTGCCGCTCGACACGAATGTCTCGTTCGCGCCGGCGAGAGGCTGGTAGTAGGTGTTCGTGCTGCCCGACAGGGTTGCCGTCCAGTAGCCCCACGGCACCGAGTACGAACCGTTGAAACCGTGCGAACCGAGCGACTTGTTATGCAACGACAGGTCCTGGTTCGCGCCGACCGTGAACACGTCGTTCAGGCCGAGCGGGTTGTAGATGCCGAGGCTCACGTTGCCCTGCCATTTGCCCGTCGCTTCCGTGCCGGAGTTATCGACCGATGCGACGAACGTCCAGGGCTTCGAGCGCTTCACGCTCACCACGACATCGCTTTCGCCCGGCGTGTCGGTCGGTTCGATTTTCATGTCCACGTCCTGCGAGGCGACGCGCTTCATCTGCTCGAGTCCCTGTTCGAGATCGCGCAGGTTCAGCAGGTCGCCGTTGTTCGCGGGGAATGCGGTTTTCCATGTGCCACGCGTCTCAGGATCGGCGAAGCGGATCTGGCGCACGACGCCTGGCACGAGAGCGAAGGCCAGTGTTCCGGTTGACAGGTCCTGTTGTGGGACGAGTACGCGTGTGGTGATGTAGCCGCGTGAAAGGATCGTCTGCTGCAATCCTTTCGCGAGCGTGTCGATGCCGCCCTTGCCGACGCACTGGCCCCGGTAGTGGTCGAGCCATTCGCGCGCGAAGGCGAAGCGGTCGAGCGGCAGCGCCGACGCGCCGTGCTTGCGCACGCTATCGGGCAGGGTCGCCGGGACGTCGAGCGTGAACGACTCGATGCGGAAGCAGGGTTCTTCATGCGGCAGTTCGGGATACACGCCGGCCTTCGGTACGGTCGAGCGCACCGCAGGCGCGTTGATGGTCTTCTCGCGTTCCTGCGCCTCGCGCTGCTGCTGGACCTGCTGGTTCTGTTCGGCGTTCGCGCGGGCTGCTGTGGCGATGTCGGCGGGAGTCGGCGCGTGCTGCGCGTGAACAGCCTGACCCGCCAGCGAGGCAGAGGCTATCAACGGCAGAAGCGATAGCCTCTTGCTGATTTTCATTGTTGTTCCAATCTTTTGATTCTGTTCGTTACGCGGGCGAAGCGAACATTCGTCCCACCAGCGTGTAATTGCCGGTTGAAGTGATCCACGTTCACACCTTCACGTGCCCGCAGTGCAACTGGATCGTCTAGAGATGCGGGTGACTCACTGTGGGCGCAAAGAAATAAATACCGAGCGCAACAACGACGAGAATCGTCAGCATAACGAGCAATAGATTTCGCCAACCTCTGCCAGTTGTTGGAAGGTCGCTTAGGCCCCCGCCTGTGCCCATGCCCCAACTGAAAGGTTCGAGAGCAACAAGAAGCAAAACGGCAATGACCATCGTCGCCTTCGCAATCGTAGCGAAGAACAATTCGGCAAAGCGGTAGGGCCACGTGGAACGATGCGGCCCTACCGGGGGACGACGAAATTCTGGATGCGTGATATTTCCGCCGCAATGCGGCCTCGTAGAAATGCCAAGTTGCTGCGCAGTCAGCTTGGCCTTCTATCATTTGCTGGAGTAGTTCACGGCTTATCAGCACGTTCGGATGCCACGAAGCCGGACAAACGTGCAATCCAGACCAAAAATACCGTTGCGCAGCCGAAACCCACCATAATCAAGATGCCTTCGAGAGTTAAAACCCGAGGTAAAACTTCATCGACGGAACGAGCCCATCCCGCTCGTAGTCCCATCGATACAAACGCGGATACCGGGATTCCAAGCGCACCACAAGCGAAGAATGTCCAGTAGCTCACTTTACGAGTCCAATATGCAATGAGCGGCATAACAATGGGCACAATCAGTCCGTACATCGCACCCGCAAGTACATCCTGTTTCATGATGTTCTCCAAATCATCTATTCTGCTCGTGCTGATTTATCGCTGCTTGAGCCGCCTTACCTGCCGCCTGCCCCTGTACCATCCCATTGAGGCGAATCACTGCACCAGGTATCGTTATTACATTCGTGAGTTTGTTTGGAATTTCCGCCCACTTGAACATCGAGGCACCAAAAATCCCATTCATTGCGCCAACTGTAGTAGCAGCACCAAGGCCCAATAGCGAAAAGTGTTGATCAAATGCAGTTCCGGCGTCGCCGCCTTGGAACTTCGCGATAGCCGCAGCAGCAGCTCCAGTAAATGTATACGCTACCGCGGAGACGGCCCCACCAGTGAGCGCCGCCGTGTAAAGCGAATATCCCGCCTGCGCGGCCTTGTACGCAGCGAGCGCCTCCGGTCCAGCAATTGCGGCCGCAGCAAGAGCCGCTGTTGCACCACCCACGGCGACCACGCCCATCGCGTTCTGGTTGACCGCCTGCGAAAGTTCGCCCTGCGCCTGGAGAACTTGCTTGTATTGCGCATCGGTGCAGACATTGCCCGCGCCGCAATAGCGGTTCACCAGATCGACCCGGATGGCATTGAGCGGATCGCTGCCCTTGCCGATTGCATTGCTGTCGTCGCAATGAGCGCCGTCGCACGAAGTGCTCCGGTTGTACAGATCGGTATTCGAGCCGGTGAACGCCCCCGAATTGCCGCCGACCAGTGCGCCAGCGCCATCCGCCAGCGCATTCGCCAGGACGTTCCCGAGCATGCGGTTCGTGTCAGCGTCGCCGGTCGGATTCGCATCATAGACGGCGTTGCTGACCTGGTTCAGGTTACCCGCTAGGGCTGACGACAGACCTGCGCCTGCCGCGCCTGCCAGCGCGTTGCCACCACCCAGGCCTGCGATCAGACCGCCGCCTGCCGTATGCAGCGCCACGCGATACGTGCCACCTTCGCCCCAGTTAGCCGCTTCCTGCGCGTACTGCGCGGCGAGTTCTGTGTCATTTGCGTCAAGGGCCTGCTGCTTGGCGGCCAAGGCATCTTTCTGCTTGCTGTCGGCATATTGCCCGATCTGCGTCGCCACCGCTTCGCCCGCCGCGCTCGACGCGTTCATCATGTCGGCCTGCCGGTTCAGCAGATCGTTCACGTCCGGCGTCCTTGCGACCGTGCCGTTGGTGTTCGTCGTGTCGCGATTCAGGCTGGCCGCGTCCTGCGTCTGGTGCGCACTGTCCGTGACATTGATCGTGCCCGCGCTGATGCCGCTCTTCGTCAGCGCGCTATCACTGCCGCTGTCGTGCTGGCTCAGCATCGGCGTGACGCCGCCCGCATTTCCGACCGAGGATACGCCTGTGCCTCTGGCCGGCGCACCGATGGACGCGCCCGCGCTGAACCCGCTGCTCGACGCACTGTAGTCCGAGCGGTTCTGTATATCGGAGAAGGTAAGCGTGCCCGTTGTCAGCGTGTTCCTCGACGCGTCGGCGTCACCGGCGATCACGGCCCCCTTGAGGTCCGTGTTGCCCTTCACGTTGATGTCGAACCCGCCCGAGCCCGCCTGAATGCCCGCCTGCTCGTTGACGCCCGCATAGTTGCCGTGCGCGTCGCCGTGCTGTGAACTGAAACTCGCGCCACCGCCGCCCTGGCTGATGCTGAAGCCGCCGCCCGAGCTTTCCTGATGCGCGCTGCTGACGGTCGTGTCCTGCACGCTTGCGACATTCAGGTTGCCGCCCACGCCAACGGAAATCTGTTTGCCGCTCACGTTCGAACCGATGATGTTCGTATCGCCGCCCGATGTGATGCTCACGCTGTTCGCACCATCGATGTGCGTATTGTTCTGCATCGCAGCGTCGCTATTCGCGTCGCCGTGCGCCTTCGACATCGACGCCGACACGCCAAAGCCCTGCGTGCCATACGAGACGCCCACGCTCGCGCTACTCGACTGGTTCGTGCTGCGCGTCGTGTCCGTATTCGTCGTATTGACGAGATTGACGTGATTCCTTGCGGCGAGAACCACGTCGTTTGCATTCACGTCCGAACCGGCAATCGTCACGTCGCCACTTCCCGGCGTACCGTTGCCTGTCGCGGCAAACGCGGCTGTGCCGCCCGCGCGCACGGTCGAGCCCTGCTGGGATGCCGAGTCTTCCGTGAAGGTATCCTTGCTGTGGCTGCTGCCGTAACTCAGTTCGATCTTCATGTCGGGCGCACCGCCCGCAGCCATTTCGCCCGCCGAAGCCACGCTCCCGACTGCGGCAATCGCGTGCAGGGCGGAGGCGCGGGAGTCTTTGCTATCGCCCGCCGCATGCGCCTGATCGACTGCGCCCTGCACCGCATCCACGAGTCCGCCCTTCACAGCCAGCGTAAAACCGCTCTTGCTAACCTCATGCACCTCGTCGTGATGACTAGTACCGGTGGCCGCATCGATGATCACATTCGCGCCCGTCCCCGTCACGTTGCGCGCCGCGATCAGATCGCTGCCCGTCACATGCAGGTCCGCCCCCGCGGACAGATTCACGCTGCCACCCGTGCTACCGACGAGACTCCCGTTCTGCGTCACCGAACTGTCGTGCGTCGTGTCCTTCTGGTCGACCTTGCCGTAGGAGATGCCGACCCCGCCCGAACTGCCCAGACCGGTTTTCACCTCCTGATGGAAGTGGCTGCTCTCACTCGTGTCCTGCGTGGTGTTGATGGTCAGGTTGTTGCCCGCCGCGAGCGTCACGTCGTGCGTGGCCGCGATCGTCGAACCGCTGACCGTCATGTCGTGACCGGCCGCGCCCGTGACCGTATCGCCCGATACCGTCGAGCCCTGCGCGATCACCTGGTGCGAACTGGCCGCGTCGGTCGTTTTCTGTTTCGACAGGAAGCCCGAACGTTCATCATGCGACCAGCGTTGCGAATCGTGCGTTTCGCCGACGCCGCCGATCGTCACGTCGCCCGTCGAGACGAGTCTGACGCTACCCGTGCCCGCCGCATCGGTGGTCACACTGGAGCCGAGTATCGCGAGATTGCCGCCGCCGCTCTGGCCGGCCGCGAGCGTTACATTGCCGCCCGCGCTCACATTCGAACCCTGCACCGACTCGTCGTATGACGAACTCGTGTGATGCGACAGGCTGCCGCCCATCGACCGCTCCTGATGCTCATGCGTGTCCTTCGCCGCCGTCACCGTCAGGTTGTTACCGGCGACCATCGCGACATCGCCGCCTGCCTGCACCGTCGCACCCGTGAACGTGGTATCGCGCCCTGACACGGTCGCGAGGTTCCCGCCCGCGACAATCGCACTGCCGAGGTTCTGCGTGACCCTGTCGTGTCCGCCGTTCAGCCCGTCGTGTGTCTGGACGTCCTGCGTGCTGGTCAGCGTGATCGTGCCGACGTTCAGGTCGCGGCCCGCCGCAATGGCGGCGTTGCCGCCCGCCTGGATCGTCGCGCCCGTCAGGTTCACGTCGCGCCCGGCTATCACCGTGGCGCTGTTCGTCGCCGAGATCGTGCCGATCGCGTCAACGCCGGTTCCCGTGACGCTGCCCGTCAGCGTGTTCGAGCCGAACGATTTCGACACACCATAGGTCTGCGTCTCATTGACGACATCGCGCCCCGCCTGCACGACGACGTCCCCGCCGCCGATCCGGCCGCCCGTGTTGCGCACGTCCTGGACCGCTGCGACAGCCGTCGCGCCCGCGCTGCCGATCACGCCGCGGTTCGTGATGTTGTTGCCGATGATGGTCGTCGCGAGATTGCTGCTGACGTGGCCGCTGTTATTCACGTCGCCGCTCGCGTTCAGGTTCACCGCATTACCCGCGACAAGCGCGCCGCTGTGCGCCAAGTCAACCGTGCTGGACTGCGCGAGATAGACCTGGGGCACCAGCACCGTCTGGTGCGAACCGTCCGGCAAGGTCACGTCCTGCGACACGAGCCACACCATGTCGGTGGTCAGCTGCTGCATCTGCGATGGCGACAGCGCAATGCCCGGTTCCAGCCCGAACGCCTTCGCATACGCGACGCCGTTGTTCATCAGCGCCGTATATTGCGCGAGATTATCCGTATAGCCCGCGAGGAACGTGCGGCCGGTCAGTTGCGTGACCTGGTCGCGCATCAGCCTTTCTTCATAGAGCCCGTCGCCCAGGCGCTTCTGGATCTTCTGCGGATCGAGCCCGAGCTGTCCGAGCATGTAGTCGCTCGATATGAATCTGCTGTACTGCGTGAAGCGCGGATCGGTGACCACCAGATAGGTGGCTCCCGGTGCCGTGTTGTAGGTGTACAGGCCACCGACTGGCAGTTTCAGGTTCGGAATGCCGCCCGTCGCGCCGCCGACCGTCTGTGGCCGGCTCGACTGACCGCTGATGGTGCCTGTCTGCGTGCCGTCAGCGCTACCGCCTGTGACGCCCGAGCCGGCAACCGTCTGCCCCTGACGGTTGACCGAATTGATGCTGATATCCCGCGCATCGGTCTGCACCGTCTGGTTCGACGTGGCAATCGCGGGCAGCGCATCGACGCTCGTCGTGCTCTGGGTGATGCCGGTGCCAATCACCTGCGTGTCGTTGCTGCCGCCGGTTTTCTGGTGCCAGTAGAACGTCGATTGCGAGTCTTGCGTGACGGTCTGCTGAAGCACGATGCCCGTATCGTCGACGCTGCCCCCCGTGGCGCGGCGAACCAGATCGCCGCCCGCGGCCATCGTGGACGACTGGTTGCTGATGCTGCCGCCGTCCGCGTTGATACGGATCGCGCCCTGGGCCCGGAGCGTTGCCGCGTTGCCCGCGCTGACGAGCTGGTCGGTCGCCGTGGTCGTCGTCGAGGTGCGTGACATCTCCACGTAGTCGTGACTGTCCGAGCCGAGGTCGGTTCGCACCACCACCTGGTCAGGCCGGATGTTCGTCTTCGGATCGTAGTCCGGCCACAAGGTAATCGTGTAAGTGCTGCCGTTGTCCGTAATGCTGTTGTAGTACTGCGTCGCGTTGCTGGTGATCGTGCGCGTCGCCTTGACGTGTTGCTGGCTGCAGAAATCGTGGGCGTTGCAGACCTCGACGAGCGGCGTCGTGGCGCTGATGTACGTGTCGGTCAGCGGCTGCGTGAGCGAGAGCGTCTGCTTGGTTGCGTCCAGATTGGCGACCTGCGATTTTGGAACCGTGACGGTGATCGGCGTCATTAACTTGCCGATACTCTCCCCGCCGATCGCCCCTGGGCTCCACCTCCACTGCGGATAGTCGAAACTGTCGTAGAAACCGAGGTCATCGACGGACATCCCCCCGGTCCAGAGCGTCAGCGTAGTCGAGCCCGCATCCTGCGGCGTGCCCGCCTGCGTGACAACACCCGTACGCACGTTACTCACCGTGCGCGCGGCGATGTCGATATCGCCATCCGCCTCGATGGTCGCGGCGCTGTTCGTGAGCGAGCCGGTCTGGTTCGCGAGCATGCCCGACGCGTCGCGCGTGCCGTCCTTCGCGATCTCCAGATTGCCGGCGCTGTAGATCAGCGCGCCGTCGGCGTTGGTGACGGAGTTCTGCGCGTACAGACGGACGCTGTTCGCGCCCGCGATCACGGCTGCGGCGCCGGTATTCCGCACGTCGTTCGCGTTCACGGTGACGTTGTTGCCGATGACCGTACCGGTGTTCGCGAGCGTCGCGCTGGAGGTGGTGACCGTGTCGCCTTCGATGCGTCCATCGTTCGTGAGCGTGCCCACTGCGTTCACGGTCGTGGACGACGAATTGATGTCCGCGCCCGCCGAATTGACGACGTTCGCGCCCGTCGCCGTCAATGCGCCCGCCGCCGCGAGCGTGCCGGCGTTCGTCAGCGTGCCGGTCGCGCTCACGCTCATGTCGCCATCGGCGTGCAGGTTGTTGGCCGCGCTGTTGGTGTAGTCGCCGAGGACCGCGAGCGACAGGTTGCGGCCCGCGACCATGTCGCCGTCGCCCGCTACCGTACCGCTTGCGGAGATGTCGCGATTCGCGCGGATCGCACCGCCCGCGTTCGACAGCGAAGCGACATTGACCGACACATCCAACCCGCCCAGGATCGCGCCACCGTCATTGATCACAGCCGCGCCCGCCTGGTTCAGGTTCAGCGCCGTGCCGCCGAAGATCGTGCCGCCCGCGTTGTTCACGGCCTGCATGACGTTCAGGTTCGCTGCGCCGCCCGCGACGAGATTTGCGCCCGCGTCGTTCGCCAGCGTCTGGGCGTTGAGCGTCACGTCGCCATTGCCGCCCAGCGTGCCGCCCGTGCTGGTCACGCTTGCGGCGGAAACAGTCGTCGCGCCGTCGCCTGCGTTGGTCAGCCTGCCCGCCGTGTTGTCGAGGCTCGCCGCCGTCACGTTCGCCACGCCGTGCGCGCCGTTGGCGGTCAGCGTGCCCCGTGCGTTCGACAG
Source organism: Paraburkholderia terricola (assembly GCF_003330825.1). Classification (NCBI taxonomy): domain Bacteria; kingdom Pseudomonadati; phylum Pseudomonadota; class Betaproteobacteria; order Burkholderiales; family Burkholderiaceae; genus Paraburkholderia; species Paraburkholderia terricola. Next base: position 515,753 of record NZ_CP024941.1, on the reverse strand, counting down.
CGCGCCGCCCGCCGTCACCGACAGGTCGCCCGCTGTCTGCGCCGAGCCGTCCGTGTTGTCGATGCCGCTTTGAGCGGTGAGGGTCAGGCCGTCGTGGCCGTACAGTGTGCCGCTCCGGTTCACGATGTCCGAGGCCACGTCGACCTGAGCCGCTTTCTGCGCGGACAGCGTGCCGTGGGTGTTATCGAGGCGCTCCCCGCTGACGGCGAGCGCGCCGTTCGTCTGGAGCGTACCCGCGACGTTCGAGACCGCCGCCGTCGCGCTCACGTCAAGCGAGCCTGTGCCCGCGTGCTGGAGCGTGCCGCTGTCATTCGCGACCGACCGGCCCGACACCGTCAGGCTGTTCCCGTTCGAGGCGATCGTGCCGCCCGTGTTGTCGAGCGTGCCACCCGCGCTGACGGTCTGATCGCTTGTGCCGTACTGCGTGAGCCTGCCGCTGCGATTGGTGAGGTCGCCCGATGCCGAGACAGCCAGCGTATCGCCTTCGATGCCGCCGCTCGTGTTGTCGATGGATGCCGCTGACACGGTGGTCGCCGCGCCTGACAGCGTGCCGGCCGCATTGTTCAGTGCGCCGGTCGTGGTGACATCGAGCGCGCCGCCGGCGCCGATCGTGCCAGCGTGATTGTCGATGCCCTGCGCGCGAACCCGGGCATCGCTCGCCGCGCTGATTTTCCCCTGGTTCGCGAGCGTGCCCGCTGACGCATTCAACGCGCCGTTTGTGCCGATGGTGCCGCCCGTCCCGTTGACGAGCGCGCCCGTCGTCGTGAGGGTCATCCCGTCGCTGCCGAGCGACACGATGCGACCCGCGGTGTTCTCGAGCGAACCGGTAGCGGCGGACAGTGCGCCCGCTGCCTGGATCGTTCCGCCCTGGTTCGACAGGCCGCCCGCCGACGTGACGTTGAGTGCGCCGCCCGAAACGAACTGACCGCCGCGGTTCGACACGTTCGCCGCCGTCACCTGGACCGACCCGCCGGACAGGTTGCCGTGGTCGTTGGTGAGCGTGCCCGCTGCGCTCGCGTCGAGCGCGCCGCCTGCCGTCGTCGTCGCACCAGACAGATCCAGGTCGCCACTGTATGCCGCCAGCGTCAGCGTGCCATTCGCCGACGTGTTGCTGCCGGCGAGACTGACGGACGCGCCCTGGATCGTCGTGTTGCCGCCGCCTTCGTTACGGCCGGTCGCGCTGAGCGCGCCCTGGGCGGAAACCGACAGGTCGCCCGCATTGGCAATCGTGCCGTCGCCGTTCACACCCGCGCCGAGTGTGCCGGTCGAGGCCACGCTGCCTGCATTGACATTTGTGTTCTGCTGCGCGGCGAGCACGCCGCTGTTCGTGAGCGCGCCCGACGTGTCCGCCGTGACGTTCTGCTGCGCGTAGGTGGTGCCGCTGTTGTCGATGCCATCGCGAGCGGATACATTGATGCTGCCGCTCGCGTTGGTCTGCCCCGCCAGCACGAGCCTGCCCTGCGCGGTCAGGATCAGATCACCCGCCTGCGCCGCGAGCACGCCCCTGTTCGACACGCCGACGCCGTTCTCCGTACCGACGAGAACGATGCGGTTCGCGTACATGCCGCCCAGGTTGCTCACGTCGATCGACACACCCGGCGCCGGACCATCGCCCGCGATTGGGGTGGTCGTGAGCGTGTCGTGCCCGACCGCATTCGCACCCGTGACGACATTCAGGTTTTTCGCATGGATCGCCGCGTTCGCCTGCACCGCGCGCGCGATCAGATCGACCTGATCGACGTTCGACGCATTCAGCCCCGCGCCCTGCACGGTAATGTTGCCGCCCGTCACATTGAAACCCGTCAGCGAGCCGTCCGCTGCGAAGTTCGGCGTGCCTGTCGTCAGGATCGCGCGCGACGTGTTGATGAAGCCGCCGCCGTTCACGCTGATGCCCGAGCCGTTCGCGATCACGACTTCCGCGCGCTGGCCCGCGACTTCCAGATGCCCGTTGATCTGGCTCGCCGCGCCGCTGTTGACCTGGTTGACGATGATCCGCGCGGACTGGCCGGGGCCGAAGTTCGGGTTGCCGTTGATCATGCCCGCCTGCTGCGTCTGCACGATGGTCGGCGAGTTGTTCAGGATCGCGCCGCGCTGCTGCACGTCGAACTGGCCGTAGGTATTCACCGAAACACCGGCGCCGGACGGCCGGTTGATGTTCACCTGATCGAGGCCGTTCTGCGTCTGGATGACGGAGGGCGCATGCGCGCCACCGGGAACGATCTGCGCGCCCGAGATCGCAGGCAATGCGCCGAGCAGCGCCAGGGCGGCGAAGGCGATCTGCCGCAGTGTGAACAGCGCGTCACGGTCTGATGCCGTGCGGCGTGCGCGGATGCGCGTCTGGCCTGCGTTCCTGCCGGTCGCCGTGGCGGTTTCCTCGACGGCGACCAGCATGCCTCTCAGTCGGCTGAACACCAGCCTGTGCGTTCCTCGGTTCATTGCTGTTGCGCGAAATCAGTAACGGACCCGTAACGTAGTGGAACCCGACGAATACCACTGTCAAGGTTTGTCAACATCGGCCCGCGCGCAACACTTCACATCGAATCAACGTCGTCTGATTGACGGTTCTTCCAGCCCATGCGGGCGAAAAAAACGCACGACGCGGGCAAAGACTATCGCTGTTGTCGGCGTCTAACTTCTGCCAACGTTTTCTCCGCAACCCGCGTCGCGGCACACCCTACTGACACCACGCTGTCAGCAGCACCCCCGCACACTTCTCCTCACGCCATCCGGCGCTTTACCCGGCTTACCCGCCCGTCACAGGAGAATGTCATGTCCGCATCATCCAAAGTTGTTGCATGGTTCGAGATTCCGTCGATCGACTTCGATCGCGCCGTTCGCTTTTACGAAGCCGCGCTCGACGTCGAACTGAATCGCCAGGAAATCGGCGGCCAGCCGATCGCGGTCTTCGGCTATGAAGAACCGGCGACGGGCGGCGCGATCGTCCACAGTCCGTCGATGACGCCCACCGGCGACGGCGTGCTCGTCTATCTGAACGCGCAGCCGACCGTCGACGCCGCGCTCGCCCGTGTCGAGCAGGCCGGCGGCAAGACCGACGGACCGGTGATCAAGCTGCCGCAGGACATCGGCTACATTGCGTTTTTCACGGATACGGAAGGCAACCGCCTCGGCCTGCATTCGCGGACCAACGGTTAACGGCGACACGACACGACGCGGCGCGGCGCGGCGCAGCGCTCACGTACAACGTGCACAGCCTGCACGGCAACGTCATAGCAACGTCCAGGGCCCGCGCAAGCGCCGCGCAACGGCTGAGCGTAGCGCAGACCGAAACGCAAACCGGAGCGCGGCATGCGGCGCTATCATCGCGGAACTGTTCCCGTCCTTTTCTACAAGACGCCCACGATGACGCGCCGCGCCGACCGCCTGTTCCAGATCGCCGAACTGCTGCGCGGACGGCGCCTGACCACCGCGCAACAACTCGCCGACTGGCTGAACATCTCACTGCGCACCGTCTATCGCGACGTGCGCGATCTGCAACTGTCGGGCGTGCCGATCGAAGGCGAAGCCGGCATCGGCTACCGGTTGAGCCGCGCGGCGAGTCTGCCGCCGCTCACCTTCACCGCCGACGAACTGGCCGCGCTCGCCGCCGGCGCGCGGATGCTCGAATCGTGGGGCGGCGCCGGCTTTGCGAGCGGCGCACGCGGGGCGCTCGCGAAGATCGCCTCGGCAATGCCCGCCGACAAGCGCGCGACGCTCGAACGCCTCGCGATCTTCGCGCCGTCGTTTCACATCAAGAGCGATTTCTCCGCGCAACTGGACGCGCTGCATCGGGCGATCGATGCAAGACATGTGGTGAGCTTTGCCTATACCGACGTGAACGGCGCGGCGACCGAGCGCCGCGTCTGGCCGCTCGCGCTCGCCTATTGGGGCGCACGCTGGACCCTCGGCGCGTGGTGTGAATTGCGCGGCGACTTCCGCAATTTCGGGCTGGAGAAGATCCGGGATCTTCAGATGCGCGAACCCTATCCGGATCAGGAAGGCAGGCGGCTCGCGGACCTGTTGCGGCATGTGAACGCGAAGCCGAAATAAAAATCGCGGCCCGCCGCGAGGCAAGCCGCGAATCGCCAACGCGTGCTTATTCGACCGCCTTCACCATATCCTCGATCACCTTCTTCGCGTCGCCGAACACCATCATCGTCTTGTCCATGTAGAAGAGATCGTTGTCGAGACCGGCGTAGCCCGCCGCCATCGAACGCTTGTTGACGATCACGGTGCGCGCCTTGTACGCCTCGATGATCGGCATGCCCGCGATCGGCGACTTCGGGTCGTTCTTCGCCGCCGGGTTCACCACGTCGTTCGCGCCGAGCACCAGCACCACGTCCACCTGACCGAACTCGCCGTTGATGTCGTCCATCTCGAACACCATGTCGTAAGGCACTTCGGCTTCGGCGAGCAACACGTTCATGTGACCCGGCATCCGTCCGGCCACCGGGTGAATCGCGTACTTCACCTCGATGCCCTTCTCGACCAGTTTGTCGGTCAGCTCCTTCAACGCATGCTGCGCGCGCGCCACCGCGAGACCGTAACCCGGCACGATCACCACCGTTTCCGCGTTGCCGAGCATGAACGACGCATCGTCGGCCGAACCCGATTTCACCGGACGCTGCTCCGCCGCGCCGCCCGCCGCCGCCGCACCCGGCTCATTGCCGAAGCCGCCGAGAATCACATTGAAGAACGAGCGGTTCATCGCGCGGCACATGATGTACGACAGGATCGCACCCGACGAGCCGACGAGCGAGCCCGCGATGATCAGCATCGGATTGTTCAGCGAGAAGCCGATGCCCGCCGCCGCCCAGCCCGAGTACGAATTGAGCATGGACACCACCACCGGCATGTCCGCGCCGCCGATCGGGATGATGATCAACACGCCGAGCACGAACGCGATGATCGTCATGATGATGAACGGCAGCCACGACTGCGTGAGAAAGAAGATGATGCCGAAGCCGAGCATCCCAATCGCGAGCATGAGGTTGATCAGATGCTGACCGCCGTACACCACCGGCGCGCCCTGGAACAGCCGGAACTTGTACTTGCCCGACAGCTTGCCGAACGCGATCACCGATCCGGAGAACGTAATCGCGCCGACGAACGTGCCGATGAATAGCTCGACGCGATTGCCATACGGCAGAAAGCCCGGCACCGGGTTCTCGGGATCGATCAAGCCGAACGCCGAGGGCTCCGACACCACCGCATACGCGATGCAGACAGCGGCAAGACCGATCAGCGAGTGCATCGCCGCGACCAGTTCCGGCATCTTGGTCATCTCGACGCGCGCCGCGACGAACGCGCCGACCGCGCCGCCGATCACCAACGCAACCAGCAGCAAGCCGAGCCCGAGGCCCAGATTCGAGCCGAGCGTGGTGGCCTGTTTGGCGATCAGCGCGATGGTGGTGAGGATCGCGATCGCCATCCCGACCATGCCGAAGGTATTGCCGATGCGCGCCGTCTTCGGATTGGACAGCCCCTTGAGCGCCTGAATGAAGCAGACCGACGCGACCAGATAAAGCAGCGTGACGAGGTTCAGGCTCATTACGCGTTCCCCTTGGTCTTGTCCGCGATGAGTTTCTTCGGCTCTTTCTTGCGGAACATCTCCAGCATTCGCCGCGTCACGAGAAAGCCGCCGAACACGTTGACCGCCGCGAGCGCGACGGCGAGCGTGCCGAAGAACTTGCCGGGCGCGCCGAGCGTGAGGCCGGTTGCGAGCATCGCGCCGACGATCACGATCGCCGAGATCGCGTTGGTCACGGCCATCAGCGGCGTGTGCAACGCGGGCGTGACATTCCAGACCACGTGGTAGCCGACGTAAATCGCCAGCACGAAGATGATCAGATTGATGACGGTGTGGTTGAGCACTTCCATCGCCGTTTCTCCTGGTGGATTCGTTTTATGTCTTGCGCGTGACTTCGCCGTCGCGGGCCAGCAGCGTGGCCGCGACGATATCGTCCGCGAGATCGATGTTCAGGGCGCCTTCCGTCGTGATGATCAGCTTGAGGAAGTCGAGCAGGTTGCGCGCGTATAAAGACGACGCGTCGGCGGGCACCATCGAGGCCAGATTCGTATAGCCGACGATCGTCACGCCGTGTTTGCTCACGACCTGGTCCGCCTCGGTGAGCGGGCAGTTGCCGCCGCGCCGGCCTTCGTACTCCGCGCCGCGGCCCGCCGCCAGGTCGATCAGCACCGAGCCGGGTTTCATCGCCTGCACCGTTTCCACCGAGATCAGCGTCGGCGCGGCGCGGCCAGGAATCAGCGCGGTGGCGATCACCACATCGGCCTGTTTCGCGCGCTCATGAACGAGCGCGGATTGCCGTTGCAGCCACGACGGCGGCATCGGCCGCGCATAACCACCGACGCCCTGCGCGGCTTCGCGCTCCTCGTCGGTTTCGTAGGGCACGTCGAGAAACTTGGCGCCGAGCGATTCGATCTGCTCCTTCACCGCCGGACGCACGTCGGACGCTTCGATCACCGCGCCCAGGCGCTTGGCGGTCGCGATCGCCTGCAAACCCGCCACGCCCGCGCCGAGAATCAGCACGCGCGCCGCTTTCACGGTGCCCGCGGCGGTCATCAACATCGGCATGAAGCGCGGATAAAGCGTGGCCGCCAGCAGCACCGCCTTATATCCCGCGATGTTCGCCTGTGACGACAACACGTCGAGGCTCTGCGCGCGCGTGGTGCGCGGCGCGGCTTCGAGCGCGAAGGCGGTGACGCCGGCTGCCGCGAGTTTCAACGCGTTTTCGGCGTTGAACGGATCGAGCATGCCAATCAGCGTCGCGCCGCGCTTGAGGAGCGGCAGTTCGGCATCGGTTGGAGACTGCACCTTGAGGACGAGATCGGCGCCGAACGCGGTGGCCGCGTCGACGATTTCGGCGCCGGCGGCTGTGAAGGCATCGTCAGGAAAGCTCGCGCCGGAACCGGCGCCGCTCTGGATGGTGACCCGATGGCCCTGGGCCACGTACTTCTTGACCGTTTCGGGCGTCGCGGCGACGCGGGTTTCGTGCGCGCGCGTCTCGGCTGGCACTCCGATGTGCATCGTTGTTCCTCCTCGACTTCCTGTTTTACGACAGATCGCCGACGAGGCACGCCGGCTTACGAGTGCAACGGCTAACGCCTCACTTTAACCGAAACACGGGGGTGCGCAGAAATCGGGGACAATCCGGGGGCGCCCGGCCGGGCGGGCGGCTTGCACATCGCAGCCGCTGCGCACGCAATCGCCGGCTCTCCGGCCCATGCGCCTGCCGCCAGCCAAGGCGAGCGGTCGCCCGCATTCCGGCAGCCCCCGCCCATAAACGGTAAAATGCGCAGCCATGAAACCGGAAACCTGGTTGCCGCACGTGACCGTCGCGGCCATCGTCGAGCGCGACGGGCGCTTTCTCATGGTCGAGGAAAATACCGCCGACGGCCTGCGCCTGAATCAGCCCGCCGGCCATCTGGAGGCGGGTGAAACGCTTCTGCAAGCGGTAATCCGCGAAACGCTCGAGGAAACCGCCCATCCCTTCGAACCCGAAGCGCTGGTCGGCATGTACATGACGCATTTCGAGCGGCCCGGCAGCGAGGGGGTGACGTATCTGCGCTTCACCTATTGCGGCACGGGCGGCGAACCGAACGCGGAGTGCGCGCTCGATCCCGACATCGCCCGCACGCTGTGGATGAGCGCCGACGAATTGCGCGCCTGTGCCGAACGGCATCGCACGCCGCTCGTCATGCAATGCCTCGACGACTACCTCGCGGGCCGGCGTTTCCCGCTCGACTTCGTGCATACGCATTCGGTCGCGCAAAAACGGCCGTAGCCTGATGAGCGGCCAACCCACGATCAATGAAGTCACGCAGTACCCAGTGAGCATCTTATGAGCAAGCAGAAAGTCGTAGTAGGCATGTCGGGCGGCGTCGATTCGTCGGTGACCGCATGGCTGCTGAAGGAACAGGGCTACGACGTGGTCGGCCTGTTCATGAAAAACTGGGAAGACGACGACGACAGCGAATACTGCTCGACGCGGCAGGACTGGATCGACGTCGTGTCGGTGGCGGACCTGATCGGCATCGACGTCGAAGCGGTCAACTTCGCGTCCGAATACAAGGACCGCGTGTTCGCCGAATTCCTGCGCGAATATTCGGCCGGCCGCACGCCGAATCCGGACGTGCTGTGCAACGCCGAAATCAAGTTCAAGGCCTTTCTCGACCATGCAATGTCGCTCGGCGCGGAAACCATCGCGACCGGCCACTACGCACGCGTGCGTGAGAACAACGGCCGCTTCGAATTGCTGAAGGCGTTCGACCATACGAAGGATCAGTCGTACTTCCTGCATCGGCTGAATCAGGCGCAGTTATCGAAGACGCTGTTTCCGTTGGGCGAGATTCCCAAGACCAAGGTGCGGGAGATCGCCGAACAGATCGCCCTGCCGAACGCGAAGAAAAAAGATTCGACGGGCATCTGCTTCATCGGCGAACGGCCGTTCCGCGATTTTCTGAATCGCTATCTGCCGACCAGGCCGGGCCCGATGAAAACCACCGACGGCAAAGTGGTCGGCGAACACATCGGCCTCGCGTTCTACACGTTCGGCCAGCGCAAGGGTATCGGCCTCGGCGGCAGCAAGGACGGCAGCGGCGAGCCGTGGTTCGTCGCCGGCAAGGACATTCCGTCGAACACGTTGTACGTCGCGCAGGGCCACGACCATCCGTGGCTGCTCAGCCATACGCTCACTGCGGGCAATACGAGCTGGGTCGCGGGCGAGCCGCCCGCGGACGGCTTTGCGTGCGGCGCGAAAACCCGTTACCGGCAAGCGGATGCGCGCTGCACGTTCGGTGCGGCTGCAAGCGCGGCTGCAAGCGCGGCAAACGCCGGCGAAGGCCTCTTCGCGCTGAACTTCGACACTGCGCAATGGGCTGTCACACCGGGGCAATCGGCGGTGCTCTACGATGGCGACGTGTGTCTCGGCGGCGGCATCATCGAACACGCGGTGACCGGGCAGCCGACGGCACGTCAGCCGCAAACGGCCGCGCTGCTGACCGCTCGCTAGGCGCCGCGTTGCACCGTGCGGCAAGGCTCGTCATCGCCGCACGCGTTTTATCTTTACGCTTCAAGTTCACACCGCGTCTTCTGATTCGACACTGCGCGCTCCACGCGTGCGTTGCATCTTCAAGTCGCAGCCAGCTTCACCATAAGAAGCAGTCGTTCGTTTTCCCTCGTGGGCGGATTCCGCCGGCGCAATCCGCGCCGACGATCCCGCCATGACGATCCTCACTGCACCGGAGTCTCCATGTTTTCTCGGCGTTATCTGGCCATGTGGTGCGCAGCCGTGCTGCTCGCCGTTTGCGCGGCGCTCGCCGCAACGCACCGCATTGCGTGGTTCTGGCTCATCGTGCCGGCGGCGCTCGTCGCGCTCGGGGTATTCGACCTGGCGCAGCAGCGCCACGCGATTCTGCGCAACTATCCGTTGTGGGGACACTTGCGCTTTCTGTTCGAATTCATCCGCCCGGAAATCCGCCAGTATTTCGTCGAGAACGATACCGACGAGAAGCCGTTCTCGCGCGCTCAGCGCAGCATCGTCTACCAGCGCGCGAAGAACGACGTCGACAGCCGCCCTTACGGCACCGAGCTCGACGTGAAGGCCGTCGCGCACGAATGGATCAGTCATTCGCTCGCGCCGACCAGGCTGGATAGCCACGACTTTCGCATCGTAGTGGGAGGCGAGCGCGCGCAGCCTTACTCGATGTCGATCTTCAACGTCTCCGCGATGAGCTTCGGCTCGCTGTCCGCGAACGCGATCATGGCGCTGAACCTCGGCGCGAAGAAAGGCAACTTCGCGCACGACACGGGCGAAGGCTCGATGTCCAAGTATCACCGCGAGCATGGCGGCGACATCATCTGGGAAATCGCGTCGGGCTACTTCGGCTGCCGCAACGACGACGGCTCCTTCAGCGCGGAAAAATTCGCAAGGCAGGCCGCCGAGCCGCAGGTGAAGATGATCGAAGTGAAGCTCTCGCAAGGGGCGAAGCCCGGTCACGGCGGCGTGCTGCCGGCCGCCAAGATCACGCCGGAAATCGCCGAAACGCGCGGCGTGCCGATGGGCCGCGATTGCATTTCGCCCGCCACCCATTCGGAGTTCTCGACGCCGCGCGGCCTGCTCGAATTCGTCGACCGCTTGCGCACGCTGTCCGGCGGCAAGCCGACCGGCTTCAAGCTGTGCATCGGCCATCCGTGGGAATTCTTCGGCATTGCGAAGGCGATGCTGGAGACGGGAATCTTGCCGGACTTCATCGTCGTGGACGGCGCGGAAGGCGGCACGGGCGCGGCGCCGCTGGAATTCACCGACCACGTGGGCGTGCCGTTGCAGGAAGGGCTGCTGCTCGTGCACAACACGCTGGTCGGCATCGGCTTGCGGCAACGCATCCGCATCGGCGCGAGCGGCAAGATGATCACCGCATTCGACATCACGCGCACGCTGGCGATCGGCGCCGACTGGGTGAACGCGGCGCGCGGCTTCATGTTCGCGGTCGGCTGCATTCAGGCGCAGACCTGCCACACCGGGCGCTGTCCGACCGGCGTCGCGACCCAGGACCCGGTGCGCCAGCGTGCGCTCGTCGTGCCGGATAAGGCCGACCGCGTGTTCAGCTTCCATCACAACACGCTGCATGCGCTGAAGGAAATCATTCAGGCGGCGGGCTTGAAGCATCCGGCGGAATTACGCGCGCATCACATCGTGCGACGGGTGTCGTCGCATGAGGTGCGGTTGATGTCGGAGTTGTTGAAGTATCTGGAGCCGAACGATCTGCTGAACGGCACCTATCGCTATTCGCTGTATGAGAAGTGGTGGCCGGTGGCGCAAAGCGATTCCTTTGCGCCGAAGGTGGGGTTGGCGGTGGCTTGAGTCGGATTCCGTCCGACCCCGCAAAACGGACACCCCCCTCCCCTTTCCGTTAAAATCCAAGGTTTAGCACTTCGCTCCACGGTCGCCTCGCGCGCTTCGGCGCTCGCGGCGCGACCCCATGCCCGAAAGGCACTTCATGCTCACGTTTCAGCAAATCATCCTGACAATGCAGTCCTACTGGGACAAGCAGGGTTGCGCATTGCTCCAGCCGATCGACATGGAAGTCGGCGCGGGCACGTCCCACGTTCATACGTTTCTGCGCGCGGTCGGCCCGGAACCGTGGCGCGCCGCCTATGTGCAACCGTCGCGCCGTCCGAAAGACGGCCGCTACGGCGAGAACCCGAACCGCCTTCAGCATTACTACCAGTACCAGGTGGTGCTCAAGCCGGCGCCGGAAAATATCCTCGATCTGTACCTCGGCTCGCTCGAAGCGCTCGGCTTCGACCTGAAGCAGAACGACGTGCGTTTTGTCGAGGACGATTGGGAAAACCCCACGCTCGGCGCATGGGGCCTCGGCTGGGAAGTGTGGCTGAACGGCATGGAAGTGACGCAGTTCACCTACTTCCAGCAAGTGGGCGGTCTCGATTGCAAGCCGGTGCTCGGCGAAATCACCTACGGTCTCGAACGCCTCGCCATGTACTTGCAGAAGGTCGAGAACGTCTACGACCTCGTCTGGACCGAATGGGAAGAACAAGGTCCGAACGGCCCCGAAATCCGCCGCCTGACCTACGGCGACGTGTACCACCAGAACGAAGTCGAACAGTCCACGTATAACTTCGAGCATGCGAACGTCGAGTTGCTGTTCTCGATCTTCAACAGCTACGAGGCGGAAGCGAGGCGCATGATCGAGGCGCAAATCGCGCTGCCCGCCTACGAACTGGTGCTGAAGGCCGGTCACACCTTCAATCTGCTCGACGCGCGCGGCGCCATTTCCGTCACGGAGCGCGCGGCGTATATCGGCCGCATTCGTGCGCTATCGAAGCTGGTCGCGCAGGCTTACTACGATTCGCGCGAAAAGCTCGGCTTCCCGATGCTCGGCAATCCGGTGCACGGCGTGCCCGGCCTCACCACCGACGCGCAAGATGCCGCGATGCCCGCCTGGGCGCCGCCGCTGAAAGTCGAACGCAAGATCGACCAGGACTGACGAGAACACCAAGAAATGACTCATCCCCATCAAGCTACCCTGCTCGTCGAGCTGCTGACCGAAGAACTGCCGCCCAAGGCGCTCGCGCGTCTCGGCGAGGCCTTCGCCGAAGGCATTGCGCAGCGCCTCGCGGCGCGCGACCTGATCGAAGGCGACCTGTCGTTCGAACGCTACGCAACGCCGCGCCGTCTCGCCGTCACGATTAAAAACGTGCGTGCGGTCGCGCCGGAAAAACACATGCGCGAAAAAGTGCTGCCGGTTTCCGTCGCATTGGATAAAGACGGCCAGCCCGCCGCGCCGCTCGCCAAGAAACTCGCCGCGCTCGGCTTCCCCGATTTTTCAGTGAGCGACCTGGAGCGCGCGCAAGACGGCAAGGCGGAGGCCTTCTTCCTGCGTTACGCGGCGCCCGGCGCCACGCTCGCCGAAGGACTGCAAAGCGCGCTCGACGAAACGCTCGGCAAGCTGCCGATTCCGAGGTTCATGACGTATCAGCGCCCGGACGGCACCAATGTGCAGTTCGTGCGTCCCGCGCATCGTCTCACCGCACTGCACGGCGAGCGGATCGTGCCGGTCAGCGCGCTCGGCATCGACGCCGACGACACCACGCTCGGCCACCGCTTCCTGTCCGAAGGCTTCGTGCAGATCCAGCACGCGGACGCCTATGCCGACACGCTGATGCACAAAGGCCGCGTGGTCGCCAATTTCTCCGACCGCAAGGAAACCATCCGCACGCACCTGCTCGCGCAAGCCGACGGCGATCAGGTGGTGATGCCCGAAGCGCTGCTGGATGAAGTGACGTCGCTGGTCGAATGGCCGGTGGTCTACGCCTGCCGTTTCGAGGACGAGTTCCTGCAAGTGCCGCAGGAATGCCTGATCCTGACGATGCAGACGAACCAGAAATACTTCGCGCTCACGGATGCGAACGGCAAGCTGCGCTCGCGCTTCCTGATCGTGTCGAACATCGAAACGGCCACGCCGGGCGATATCGTCGAAGGTAACGAGCGTGTGGTGCGTCCGCGCCTGGCCGACGCGAAGTTCTTCTTCGAGCAGGACAAGAAGAAGCCGCTCGCCGAGCGCGTGCCGCTGCTCGCGAACGTCGTGTATCACAACAAGTTGGGTTCGGCGCTGCAACGCGTCGAGCGCGTCGAAGCGCTGGCCGGCGCGATCGCCGGGTTGATCGGCGCGGACGTGGCGCTCGCCATGCGCGCCGCGCGTCTCGCAAAGGCCGATCTGATCACCGACATGGTGGGCGAATTCCCCGAGCTGCAAGGCACGATGGGCACGTACTACGCGCGCCACGACGGCGAGCCGGAAGAAGTCGCGCTCGCGTGCTCGGAACACTATCAGCCGCGCTTCTCCGGCGACGCATTGCCGGCCACCGCAACCGGCACCGTCGTCGCGCTGGCCGACAAGCTCGAAACGCTGGTCGGCATCTGGGGCATCGGCCTGCAACCCACCGGCGAAAAAGATCCGTTCGCGCTGCGCCGTCACGCGCTCGGCGTGCTGCGCATCCTCGTCGAGAAGCAACTGCCGGTCGACGTGATCGAACTGCTGCGCACCGCTTACGCGCAATTCGCCGCGGTGCCGAACGTCGCCGATTCCACGCAGGCGATCTACGAATTCTGCATGGACCGTCTGCGCGGTCTGCTGCGCGAACGCGGCTACGCGCCGGGCGAAATCGACGCGGTGTTGGCGCTCGATCCCACGCGTCTCGACGACATCGTCGCGCGTCTGGATGCGGTGCGCGAATTCGCGGCACTCGCCGAAGCAGCATCGCTCGCCGCGGCCAACAAGCGCATTTCCAACATCCTGAAGAAGTCGGAAGGCGCGACGAACGGCGGCGTGCAGGCCGCGCTGCTCGTCGAATCGGCGGAAAAAGCCCTGCATGCGCAGCTCGAACAGGTCGCGCCGCGCGTGCAATCGCAGCTTGCCGCACGCGACTACACGGGCGCGCTAACCGCGCTCGCCGCATTGCGCGAATCGGTCGACACGTTCTTCAACGACGTGATGGTGAACGCCGACGATGCCGCGCTGCGCGCCAATCGGCTGGCTTTGCTCGGCGCGCTGCATCAGCAGATGAATTGCGTCGCCGACATTTCGCGACTCGCCGCCTGAGCCCCGCGCCATGCCGACCAAAAAAGTGGTGATCCTCGACCGCGACGGCGTGATCAACGCCGACTCCGACGCGTTCATCAAGTCGCCCGACGAATGGGTCGCGCTGCCCGGCTCGCTCGAAGCCATCGCGCGGCTGAGCCAGGCCGGTTATCGCGTCGCGGTTGCGACCAACCAGTCCGGCATCGGCCGCGGGCTCTTCGACATGAACGCGCTCAACGCGATGCATCTGAAAATGCATCGCATGGCGGCGGCGGTCGGCGGGCGCATCGACGCAGTGTTCTTCTGCCCGCACACGGCGGACGACCACTGCGAGTGCCGCAAGCCGAAGCCGGGCATGCTGCAGATGATCATCGAGCGCTTCGACGTCGATCCGGAACATACGCCCACGGTCGGCGATTCGCTGCGCGATCTGCAAGCGGGCGCCGCGCTCGGCTGCCCGATTCATCTGGTGCTGACCGGCAAGGGCCGTAAGACGCTCGCGGCCGGCGGCCTGCCCGAGGGCACGCGCGTCCACGACGATCTGCGCGCGTTCGTGCTCGACTTCCTCGCCGACGCTCAAGAGTGACGCGCGCCACGCGCGTCCCCAACCCTCACCGACCACGCCGATGCGCTTCATTCGTTCTTTCCTGCTGCTGATCTACTTCGTTCTGTTCACGGTGCCGTACGCAACCGCGTGCTTCATCGCGTTCCCGTTCATGCGCGCCGACCACCGCTACTGGATGGCGGCCGGCTGGTGCCGCGCCACGCTCAACACGGTGCGTTGGCTGAACGGCATCCGCTACAGGATCGAAGGCTATGAGAACCTGCCCGACGGTCCCGCCGTGCTGCTGTCCAAGCATCAATCCGCATGGGAAACGCTGGCGTTTCCGGCGTTGATGCCGCGGCCGCTGTGCTACGTGTTCAAGCGCGAGCTGCTGTACGTGCCGTTCTTCGGCTGGGCGCTCGGCATGCTGAAGATGGTTCACATCGACCGCAAGGAAGGCAAGTACGCGTTCGAGTCGGTCATCAGGCAAGGCAAGGCGCGCATGGCCGAAGGCGCATGGGTCATCATGTTTCCGGAAGGCACGCGCACGCCGACCGGCAAGCAGGGCAAATACAAAACCGGCGGTGCGCGTTTTGCGATCGCCACCGGCGCACCCGTCGTGCCGATCGCGCACAACGCCGGACGCGTGTGGCCTCGCAACTCGTTTCTCAAATATGCGGGTATAGTCACAGTGTCGATCGGCAAGCCGATTGAGACGACGGGGCTCACGCCCGACGAAGTGAACACGCGCGTCGAAAAGTGGATCGAAGCTGAAATGCGTCGCATCGATCCAACCGCGTACCGCGCGGCGGAAAGCAGTTCCGCCGCCGCACCAATCTGACGCGCCCACGCCCTCGAAGGCGTATTTGCGCGAAGCCTAATCCGATGCAGAAGTCTCCTACGCCGCAACCCGCTGCGGCGCTCGATAACCGGCAGCTCGATCTCCCGCTTTTTGCCGAGCCGGGATCGACGTCGTCGTCACCGTCACCGTCCGCGCCTGCGCCCGGCTCTTCAACGGGCTCGCAAGGCGGCCAGCAACCGGCCGTGCCGCTCGCGCCGGACGGCAGCAAATTGCGCAGCCTCGCGCTCGGTTCACGCACGCTCCATTACGCGCTCAAGCGTTCCGCGCGCCGCTCGATTGGTTTTGCAATCGACAGCACCGGTCTCACGATCACCGCACCACGCTGGGTCACGCTCGCCGATATCGAAACCGCGATCACCGAGAAGCAGCGGTGGATTTTCACGAAGCTGATCGAATGGCAAACACGTGTGGAGCAGCGCGCGTTGCCGAAGGTCGATTGGAAAGACGGCGCGCAAGTGCCGTATCTCGGCCAGCCGGTGCGCGTGACACTCGGTTCGCCGCAAGGCACGCTCGCGTTCAGCGTGGACGATGCGGCGCTGCAACTGCCGTTGCCGCTGCAAGCGGATCCGCAGCAGATCAAGGACCGCGTGCAAGGCTGGCTGCAAGGCGAAGCGAAGCGCGTGTTCGGCGAGCGTCTGGCGATTTACGCGGAGAAGCTGGGCGTGAACTATCGCGCCTATGCGCTCTCGTCGGCGGCCACGCGCTGGGGCAGTTGTTCGAGCGACGGCAAGATTCGCCTGAACTGGCGGCTGATCCATTTTCCGCTTTCGATCATCGATTACGTCGTCGCGCACGAACTCGCGCATTTGCGTGAGATGAATCACAGTCCGCGCTTCTGGCAAACGGTCGAGTCGATTTTTCCCGAGTTCCGCGAAGCGCGGCAGACGTTGAAGTCGCATCCGCCGGAGTTGCTGCCGACGCTTTGATGCGGCTCACTCAGTGCAGAACGTTTCCTGCAAATGGCGCCACGTCACCCTGCCGTGCGCGTCGAGGTTCATCACCGCCGTGGAGCGCCGCACGTTCGCGTTGCCCGCGTTGTCGCGCTGATACTCCCGATATTTCACCACCGCGCCCGACGGATAGTCGGCGACGATCTCTCTATCGCGGATGCTGATCCGCGAGCCGGGACGCGCGCCGCGCAGCTTCGCGAAGGTCTCGCGCAACGCGGCGTGATCCAGCACGAGACCGGACGGCATGATCAACGTGAATGGCTCGGCGAAACGCGCCATGATGCGCTCGAGCGCACCGTCATCCGCTGAGCCGTCGAACAGAGCCTCGATTTCGACGTGGATGTCGTCGAGTTCCTTGAAGTAGGGATTGCTGTTATTCATTGCCCGATCTCGGCCAGGGACGCGTGTCTTACGTCATTTCTTCTTCTGGATGAACTCGATCTTATAGCCGTCCGGGTCCGTCACGAACGCGATCACCGTGGTGCCGTGCTTCATCGGGCCCGCTTCGCGCACGACGTTGCCGCCCTGGGCCTTGATCTTTTCGCATGCGGCATACGCATCTTCAACCTCGACGGCCAGATGCCCGAAACCGTTGCCGAGATCGTAGGACGGGGTGTCCCAGTTGTGCGTCAGTTCGATGACCGTGCCGTCGCGCTCGTCCGTGTAGCCGACGAAGGCCAGCGTGAATTTGCCGTCGGGATAGTCGTCACGGCGCAGCAGTTTCATGCCGAGGAGTTCGGTATAGAAAGCGATGGAACGGTCCAGGTCGCCGACCCGGAGCATGGTGTGAAGCAGGCGCATTGTGCACTCCCTGTTGCGTGATATGGAGACCGTCAATGTACCCGGAATCACGCGGCGCTGCAGCGCGCCACACGCCGCGAGGCGTGCTCAGAACCGATGCCGCACGCCCGCCATCAAGCCGATCTGCGTGCCCTTCTGCGCGAGTCCCGCGCCGTTCACGCCTTGCAGTTGCGCGCCGATCAGACCGCCCCGATAGAGCGAGTAATCGCCTTCCAGATAGACGTCGGTGCGCTTCGAGAGGTCGTAGTCGGCGACCAGTTGATACTGCCAGGCGGAGCCGTCCTGCGCGGCGCGCTTGCCGTCCTGCAGCGTGCGCCACACGTTCGCGGCGAGGTGCCATGCATTGCCGACTTGCTGCGTGATGCCGCCCATGATCATGCGGCGCCGCGAAAAGTCCGTGTACTTCAGCGCCACGAGCGCGGCCGCGGAGAACGGCCCGTTGGCGAACGTCGAAAAGCCGGCGTCGTTCTGATTGACGATATAGCCTGCGGAAAAGCGGGTCTTGTTCCACGTGTACGAGCCGCCGAAGGTCCATGCCGTGGCGGACGAGCCGTTGACCGAATCCTTCGATACTTCATAGGCGCCGCCAATGCTGAACAGACCGCCCGCCGGCGCATAAGCCGCGGCCGCGCCGATCTGGCTGCCGTATGAATTGCCCGCGTTGCCGCCGAACGCGTAGCCCGCGGCGAAATTGAAGCCGTTATATCGCGCCTGATACTGCACCTGGTTGCTGGTCCAGATACCGCCGGTCATCGTCACTTCCGGCTGGAAGCTGAAATCGTAGGGGATCCAGAGATTGCTGCCGTAGCCGGCCACCGAAATGCCTTCGATCATCAGGTTGTACTGACGCCCAATGATCACCTGGCCATAAACATTCGAGCGGATGCCCACTTGTGCTTCGTTGAAGAACGGCAAGGTGGGGTCGCTCTGCCCGCCGTTGATATAAAAACGGTTTTCCAGCTTGAAGAAAGTCGACCAGCCGCCGCCCAGGTCCTCGACGCCCTTGAGCCCCCAGCGGCTCTCCGTCATGCCGCCGGCGCCGAGCCCGAGCGACGAATCGCCGGCCTTGTTGGCGTGGGTCAGATAACGCACGCTTTCGTCGACCACGCCGTACAGCGTCACACTGGACTGAGCCTGCGCCATCGGGCAAGCCAACGACGCCAGCGCCGCGGGCATCACGATCGCCGTCCACCTCCTTGCCTTGCTCATCTCGTCTCCTCGTCCGGGTTCCGCATTGTGCGGATACGGTTCGTCTGTTTTGGCGGCACGAATCGACTCATCACACGCACGGTCCACCCGACGAAACGCATGTGGCGCAACCTTAGCGCGAAACGGCAACGGTAAGAAATTAGTGTGACGTGGGTGTTGTTAAGTCCGCGAATCGTGGGCGGCGAAGAACGAAGCACGCGCGGGCGGTGGGGTCATCGCGAAGCTCGGCGGGCAGGTTTGTTATCGTACGGCCAGCAATCACCGACCCTTCATATGGCCATCCCCCCATGAGCACTACCGCCCTGCCCGCGCGCCGCGCCCCCGATAGCTTCGCGATCGTGCTGATGATCGGTTTGTGCGCGATCTGGGGACTCCAGCAAGTCGCGATCAAGAGCACCAACGCGGCGCTGCCGCCGCTCTTTCAGGCGGGCTTGCGCTCGGCGATCGCCGCCGTGCTGGTGTGGGGCTGGGCGCGTTCGCGCGGCACGCCGCTCTTTCGCGACGACGGCACGCTCGCCGCCGGCCTGTTCGCGGGCGTGCTGTTCGCCGGCGAATTCGTGTGCATTTTTCTCGGTCTGACGCTGACCAGCGCGTCGCGCATGGCGGTCTTTCTGTACACCGCGCCCTGCTTCACGGCGCTCGGCCTGCACTGGTTCGTCGACGGCGAGCGCATGCGGCGGATTCAGTGGGTCGGCATCTTCGCGGCGTTCGCGGGCATGACGCTGGCGTTCGCGGACGGCTTTCTGCACGGCCATCCGGCGCAGGGCTCGACGCTGCGAGGGGTCGCCGGCGACGCGCTCGGCGTGCTGGCCGGCGTCGCCTGGGCCGCGACCACGGTGGTCGTGCGCGCCACGCGTCTCGCGCAATCGAGCGCCAGCAAGACGCTGTTCTATCAACTGACGGTGTCGGCGGTGGTGCTGCTCGCGCTAGCGCTGGGACTCGGCCAGGCGCGCGTCGAAGCCGTCACGCCGCTGGCCGTGATGAGCCTCGCGTATCAGGCGGTGGTGGTCGCGTTCGTCAGCTATCTGGTGTGGTTCTGGTTGTTGACGCGGTATAGCGCATCGCGCCTGTCGGTGTTCTCGTTCCTGACGCCGCTGTTCGGCGTGACCTTCGGCGTGCTGTTGCTGGGCGAATCGTTCAGCCTGCGCTTTCTGATGGCGGCGATGCTGGTATTGACCGGCATTGCGCTCGTCAACGCGCCGGCAAAACGGGTTGCCGGTTAAGGGCTGAGGAGATTTTCAGGTGCGCCGGCAAGCGCATGGCGCGCCTCGTTCGAACGAACCTGTTTGTGACTGACAGACACGGCACGCGTCGACTCAAGCTTCGTCCGCGTCGCTCCCACCGGCTGCCGCGCCGCGCGACGGCAGCGCCTGAACCACCTGCGCCACGCGCACATATTCGGCAACCGGCACATCTTCCGCGCGACGCTGCAAATCGAAGCCGAGCGCGTCGAAGTCCACCGAATCGCGAAACGCGCCCAACGTGTTGCGCAGCATCTTGCGGCGCTGCGAGAACGCCGCCGTCACCACTTCGCCGAGCACGCGCTCGTTCACGGCCGGCAGTTCATGCAGTTCGTAGGGAATCATCCGCACGATCGCCGAGTCGACCTTGGGCGGCGGATTGAAGGCTTCGGGCGGCACGTCGAGCTGCTTGTCGATCACGTAACGGTATTGCAGCATCACCGAAAGACGGCCGAACGCCTTGGTGCCCGGCTCCGCCACCATCCGCTCGACGACTTCGTTCTGCAGCATGAAGTGCTGATCGATGACGCGCTGCGCGAACGCGGTCAGATGAAACAGCAGCGGGCTCGAAATGTTGTACGGCAGATTGCCGACGATGCGCAGCGACGCTTTATCTCCGGGCGCGGCCAGCGAGCCGAAGTCGAAGGCGAGCGCGTCGCCCGCATGCAGTTGCAGCAGGTCGCCGAATTTCGTCTTGAGACGCCCGATCAGATCGCGGTCGAGTTCGACGGCGTGCAACGGCGACTCGGGCGTCGCTAGACGTTCGATCAGCGGTTCGGTGAGCGCGCCGAGACCCGGGCCAATCTCGACCATGCGTTCGCCGCGCCGCGGCCGGATGACGTCGACGATCGAATCGATCACGCCCATGTCGACCAGGAAGTTCTGACCGAAACGCTTGCGTGCGATATGACCTTGGTGCCGGCCCTGTTGCTGTCTGCTGGTGGACATCGAAGAAACGCTAAGAAAGAGAACTGCTTGAGAAAAAGAGCACGCTCGACGCATGCCGAGCCCGCAACGACGGGCCGCGCGCAGCAAGCCGCCGAATCAGCCCGCGCGGCGGTGCTGCGCCATCGACACCGCCGTATCGATCGCGGCGATCAGGCTGCCCGCGTCGGCGCGACCGGTGCCGGCCAGATCGAGCGCGGTGCCGTGATCGACCGAGGTGCGGATGATCGGCAAGCCGAGCGTGATGTTGATGCCTTCGCCGAAAGTCGCGTATTTCAGCACCGGCAGGCCTTGATCGTGGAACATCGCGAGCACGCAGTCGGCCTCGTCCAGGTAACGCGGCTGGAACAGCGTGTCGGCCGGATAGGGCCCGCGCGCGTCGATGCCCTGGTCATTCACGAGCTTCAGCGCCGGCGCGATGACGTCGATTTCCTCGCGGCCGAGATAACCGTTTTCACCCGCGTGCGGGTTCAACCCCGTCACGAGAATGCGCGGCGCGGGCAAGCCGAAATGGTGGCGCAAGTCGTGATCGACGATGCGCAAGGTCTCGACGATGCCCTCGACCGACAGCGCGGCGGAGACGTCCTTGAGCGGCAGATGCGTGGTAGCCAGCGCGACGCGCAGCGGACGCTTGCCGGTGCCGGCCAGCATCATCACCACGCGCGGCGTGTGGGCGCGTTCGGCCAGATATTCGGTGTGGCCGGTGAACGGCACGCCGGCGTCGTTGATGGTGCTTTTTTGCAGCGGCGCGGTGACGATCGCGTCGAAGGTGCCGGCCATCGCGCCGTCGATCGCGCTATCGAGCAGATCGAGCACGTAGCGGCCATTGGCCGCGTTCAGCTTGCCCGCCTGCGAAGGTGCGCCGAGCGGCCGGTGCTGCACCTGCACGCGCTTGCCGTGCGCCAACAACGCGGCCCAGTCGACGCCGACCGCGCGCGCGCGGTCGGCGAGCAAAGCCGCATCGCCCAGCACGGTGAACTCCGCGCCGGGCCAATGGGTTGCCGCGCCGGCCAGCGCCTGCGCCGTCAGCTCGGGGCCGACGCCCGCGGGCTCGCCGGTCGTGATGGCGATCTGCAACGGAAGGCTGGCGGACGGCGCGGCGCTTGTCATGATGCTTATGGCAAAGCCGAGAGGTTCGGCTTCACTTCCACGTAGGCGGTGTCGCGCAATTCGCGCAGCCAGTCGGCGTAGGCCTGTTCCGCCTTGCGCTGGCCGATTGCCTGACGCGCCAGGTCCATCTGCTGCGCAGCCGAGCCTTCCGATTCGCGGCGGCCCAGCACCTGAATCAGATGGTAGCCGTATTCGCTGCGGACCGGGTCGCTGATCTGGCCGTCCTGCAGGCTGTTCATCGCGCGCTCGAAGTCCGGCACCGTCTCGCCGGGGCTGATCCAGCCGAGGTCGCCGCCTTGCGACGACGAACCGTCTTGCGAGTAGGTGTGCGCGAACTTGGCGAAGTCGCCGCCCGCGGCGATCTGGTTCTTGATCTCGAGCAGCTTCTGACGCGCTTGCGGCTCCGACATGCCGTCGCCGACGCGCAGCAGAATGTGGCGCACGTGCGTTTGCACGAGCTTGACGGCATCCGCCGAGCCGGCGCCTTGACCCGCGCGGCGCTCGACGAGGCGCACGATTTCGAAACCGTCGTTGGTGCGGATCAGATCGGCATTGACCTGACCGGGGCGCAGCGCGGAGGCCGCCTTGACGAACTCAGGCGGCAGCTTGGAAGGCGACACGAAACCGGTATCGCCGCCCTTCGACGCATCGGGCGCCTGCGAATTCGACTTCGCCAGCTTTTCGAAGTTGGCGCCGCCCTTGGCTTCGGCGAGCAGCGCCTGGGCCTTTTTCTGCGCCGCCTCGATGTCGGTTTCCGACGCGTTGAGCGGCGCCTTCAGGAAAATGTGCTGCATATGCAGGTCGCTCGTCAGGCCGGCGTTCGGGCCACGCTGACTGGCGATGTAGTTCGCGACCTCGGCGTCCGAGACCGTGACCTTGCTGTCCACTTCCTTCTCACGCAGACGCGAGAGCGTGAGCTCGGTGCGCGCGTCGCTGGTGAAGGTGGTCCAGGGCACGCCTTGCGCCTCGATGCGCGCGCGATAGGTGTCGAGCGTGAGGTTGTTCGCCTGGGCGAGCCGCTCGAGCGTTTTTTGCACGGTGGCGTCGTCGATGTTGATGCCGTCTTCTTTCGCTTTTTGCAGTTGGATGCGTTCGAGCACCATCTGGTTGAGCACCTGCTGGCGCAGCTGGTCCGTCGGCGGAAGGGGCGCGTTCTGCTGATTCAGCCGGCGCGTGATCAGGCTCGTGCGCTCGTCGAGTTCGCGCCGCGTGATGACACCGTTGTTGACCACTGCGGCGATGGTGTCGACCGTCTGACCGCGACCGCCGTTCAGCGCCTGCGCCTGCACCGGCGCAACCGACAGGAAAGACGCCGCGGCGGCAAGACCGGCCGCGAGTGTTGCCAAGCGAAGCTTTTTCATGATTGCCACAGATACTCCAATGATGTCGGGCGCGCCTGGCCCGTCTTTTCGCATTCTATAAACGACCGCTGTCGGACCAGCGTCATTCGTAATTGGTGAAGCGCGCTTCCGGCGGCGGCGGCGGCGGCAACGGCGTGTAACCCGCCACGCTGTTGCGGAAAGCGGTCATCAGCCCGTTGTCGACGGTCGACAAGCCCTTGAACGTCAACTGCGCGAGAAACCGCGTGCTCGACTGATGCTGCGACGACGTGTTCAGACCGTTCGCATAACGCTGAATCCCGGCGCCGAGCGTCCAGCAGTCGGCGTCGTATTGCAGCCCGACCAGGCCGTCGACGATCCGATGCCCGCCGAGGTCGTAATTGAAACGGCCCACGCCGTACACCCGGTGCGACAGCGGCCATTGCCCCGAAATCAGCACCTGGTTGATCGGCTGGTTGTCCAGCGTGGTGTTCGCGCGCGTGTAGCGATACGCGACGTTGATCACCCTGTTGGTGCCCGGACTGAACCCGAAGCCGATGCTCGTCTTCACCAACTGGTTGTTGTCGGCATTATATTGGAACGCGGTTTCCGAAGCGAAACCGGCGCCGAGCTTGATCGACGCCCCCGCGATCAGGTCCGAATGCGTGGCCTGCGTGCTGGTCTGATTCGGCAGCAGCGTGACCCGCTGGTCCTGGAAATAGTACTGCTGCGCGAGCACGAAGCGCGCGCGTTCGTCGCCGGTGGCCGGATTGATGAAGCGCGTGGTGATGGCCGCGGTCAGACGGTTCGCGTCCGCGATCCGGTCGTTGCCGACGAAGGTGTTCGGCGTGAAAATCTCCGCCAGCCCGAAGTCGGAATCGGCCGTGTCGAACAGCGGCGCCGACGCCTGGTTGCGATACGGCGTGTACACGTAGTACAGCCGCGGCTCGAGCGTCTGAATGTAATCCTGGCCGAAGAGGCGCACCGAACGGTCGAAAATCAGCCCCGTGTCGAAGGTGAGCGTGGGGATCGATTCGTTGAAGTTCTTCGGCGTGCCAGCCGGCACGTCGTTCGAAATGTTGTTCAGGTTGTACGACGCGAAGTGCCATTGCACCTTCGGCGTGACGAAGTAGCCCGGCCCGACCACCGAATACGAGAGGTACGGGTTGAACATCACCCGCTGACCTTGCGTCATGTCCTGGGTGGTGATGCGGAAATTCGTGTAGTCGGCTTCCGCGCCGAAGTCGAAGCCGCCGACGTTGTACTTCGCGTACTTCACGTTCAACTGCGGCTCGCGGCCATACGGCGCGATGGACGGCGTCAGCGTCTGCCAGTGCTGTTCGCGCGCGAGCACCGACCACGGACCGTTGTTGTACGTCAACCCGGCTTCCTGTTGATACAGGAGCTGGGTGCCGTTCATGAACTGATTGACCGACGACGACAGGTCTTCCGGATACGTGTTGTCCGAGACCTTGTTGTAGTAGATGTAGCCGCCGAACCCGTTGCCGAAGTTCTGGTTGTGCTGAATGTACAGCGCGTAGCGGTTGGTCCGCGTGAGCCGGTCGTTGGGCAGGAATTCGCCGGTGATCGAGCCCGCGTAGGTGGGCGACAGATAACGGAACGTGGACTGCACCTGCACGCCGCGCTTCGAGATCACACGCGGCGTGATCGTCAGATCGCGATTGGGCGCGATATTGAAGTAATACGGCACCGACAGTTCGAAGCCGTTCGACGAACTCAGCGAGAAGGTGGGCGGCAAGATGCCGCTGCGCCGCGCGCCCGAAAGCGGGAACGACAGCCACGGCGACGCGAATACCGGCAAGCCCTGGAAGAACAGCACGCTGTTATAGGCGACGCCTTCGTCCGCGCCGGTGTCGAAATCGAATTCGCTGCCCTTGATGTACCAGGCGGGATCGTCCGCGCACGCGCAGGCGGTGTAGGTGCCCTTCGTAAATACCGAGCGCTCGTTGTCGAGCAGATCGACGCGCTCCGCGCTGCCCGAGCCGCCCGTGATGTTGAAGCGGTACTTCGGCGCGGACATGTAGCCTTCGCTCGAATCCACACGCAGATGCGCTTCCGGTCCGGCGAACGAGTTGCCGTTGTTGATCACGCGAACCTGGCCGTATGCGTCGGCCATGTCGGTGTCCTGGTCGTAATGCAGCGCGTCGGCCTTGATCACCGCGGTATTGCGGCGCACTTCGGCCGAGCCCTTGGCGGCCATGTCCTGGTCCGTCGTGCCGCTGGTGCTGTCGCCAAGCACGAACGTGGCCGGCTTCTGGCCAGCCGGCAACGGGTGTTCTTCGAGCTGCGGGGCGAGCCGCATGCCCCAAGGTGCGTCGATCGATTGCGGCTGCGCGGCTTCCCCAACCAACTGGGCGTGCGCAAGCGCGGGCATCAGGCCCGGAACGGCGATCAACGCCGCGACGAGCCGCCTTTTGCGTGGCACTAAGGCACAAGAGGGAATCGTATGGGAAAGCTGTCTAGGCGGCATGTATCGTTTGGCGAATCGGCCCGTCCGTCAGCTTTCGTAGTCACGATCCACCGCCTGCGCACCACGACCGTGACAGTCGGCTGCACATCAAATTTACAATCGGTCGAACGGTGAGGCGGGCGGCAAAGCGGAATACGCGAAAAGCTGGCGTGAGTCGCGTCAAAAAAGTCGTGGGGTATTATATGGCAAGACGTTGCCCCCCTGAATTTGCCGCCGGTTTTCATGACGCTGCCCCCTTCCAAAGACTTCACAGATACCCGCCTCGAACTGCTCAAGGCCTGGCTGCACGGCCATGCGGCGCGCTATGCGCTCGTGCTGGAGACGCTTGCCCCGGCCTCGTCCGACGCCAGTTTTCGCCGCTATTTCCGGCTCGCCGGTAAGGCGGCGGAAGGCGACGACATCGGCACGCTGATCGCCGTCGATGCGCCTCCCCCCGAAAAGTGCCGCGAGTTCGCGCAGATCGCGCAGTTGCTCGATGCGGCCGGCGTGCATGTGCCGCGCGTGCTGGAGCTCGATCTGGAGGCCGGGTTCATGCTCGTCACCGATCTGGGCACCGACTCTTATCTGAGCGCGCTGACCGGCGCGCAAGACGATGCGCGCGACGCGCAAGACACCAACGCGCCGCGCCGCGCCCGCACGCTGATGCGCGACGCCCTCGACGCGCTGATCCGCTGGCAGCTCACGTCGCGTGAAAACGTGCTGCCGCCATTCGACGAAGCCTTCCTGCGCCGCGAGATGGAGTTGATGCCGGAATGGTTCATCGCCCGGCACCTGGGTCGCGAGGTCGACGAAAAAAC
Organism: Paraburkholderia terricola; assembly: GCF_003330825.1. Lineage (NCBI taxonomy): Bacteria > Pseudomonadati > Pseudomonadota > Betaproteobacteria > Burkholderiales > Burkholderiaceae > Paraburkholderia > Paraburkholderia terricola. Next base: position 489,366 of record NZ_CP024941.1, on the reverse strand, counting down.
CCGCGGGCTGCTCGATCGCACCTTCGCGCTGCTGATCGCGAGCGCGCGGGCGCAGCCACAAGTGTTCATGCTGCGCGATTTCATGCCGCGCAATCTGATGATCGCGGAACCCAATCCGGGCGTGCTCGACTTCCAGGACGCGGTGTACGGTCCGATCACCTACGACGTGGCCTCGCTGCTGCGCGACGCGTTTCTCAGTTGGGACGAAGAGTTCGAACTGGATTGCTTCGTGTACTACTGGGAGCGCGCGAAAAAAGCCGGCCTGCCGGTCGACCCCGACTTCGGCGAGTTCTACCGCCAGCTCGAATGGATGGGCCTGCAACGGCACATCAAGGTGCTGGGCCTGTTCTGCCGGATCAACTATCGCGACAGCAAGCCGCATTACATGAAAGATCTGCCGCGTTTCATCGGCTATGCGCGCAAGGTGGCTGAACGCTATGCGCCGCTGCGTCCGTTCGCGAAGCTGCTCGACGATCTCGAAGGCCGCGCGAATGAAGTGGGCTACACCTTCTGACCAATGACGATGCCCCTGAAGAAAGCGATGATTTTCGCCGCGGGCCGCGGCGAACGCATGCGTCCGTTGACCGACGCGTGCCCCAAGCCTTTACTCGAGGTGGGCGGCAAGCCGCTGATCGTGTGGCAGATCGAACGGCTCGCGAGCGCGGGCTTTCAAACCATCGTGATCAACCATGCGTGGCTCGGCGAGCGGATCGAAGCCGCGCTCGGCGACGGCTCGCGCTGGCATGTCCAGTTGCGCTATTCGGCCGAGCACGAAGCACTGGAAACGGCGGGCGGAATCGTGCAGGCCTTGCCGTTGCTCGAAGAGCGCGGCGCTAGCGAAGTATTCGTCGCGGTCAGCGGTGACGTATACGCCGATTACGATTACGCCGCGTTGAACGCACCGGCTGCCCGGCTCGCGGCAATGCCCGAGCCGGGCATGCATCTGGTGATGGTGCCGAACCCGGCGTTTCATCCGGCAGGCGACTTCGGTTTGATCGACGGCGCGCTCTCGCTCGATGCACAGCCGCGCTTCACGTTCGGCAATATCGGGCTTTACGACACGCGCATGTTTCGCGATCTGCCGCGCGGCACGCGGCGCGCGCTCAGGCCGTACTACCGCGAGACGATCGCGCGCGGCCTCGCGAGGGGCGAGTTATTCGAAGGCTTGTGGGAAAACGTCGGCACGCCGGCGCAGTTGCACGCGTTGGATGAGCGTTTGAACGGGCGCTGAGAAATACTCGCTGAAAAGCGCCCACCGAGAAGCGCACACCGGAAAGCAGTAAATCAACGCCCGCCTTCGCCCGCGTCGATCGCGCCCACCGTTTCCGGCGTCTCCGCCGCGCGTTGCTGCTGCAACGCCCACATCTGCGCGAACAGGCCGTTCGCGCGCAGCAATTCGGCGTGCGTGCCGCGCTCGACGATCCGCCCTCTATCCATCACGATGATCTGCTGTGCGTGCACCACCGTCGACAGCCGGTGCGCGATGATCAGCGTCGTGCGCTCGCGGGCGATCTGGTCGAGTTCGTGCTGAATGGCGCGCTCCGAACGTGAATCGAGCGCGGAGGTCGCTTCGTCGAACAGCAGGATCGGCGGATTCTTGAGGATGGTCCGCGCAATCGCGACCCGCTGCTTCTCGCCGCCCGACAGTTTCAACCCGCGCTCGCCGACCGGCGTCTCATACCCTTTCGGCAAGCCTTCGATGAATTCGTGAATGTGCGCCGCGCGCGCCGCCGCGATCACTTCCTCGCGTGCCGCCGACGGGCGGCCATAAGCGATGTTGTAGTAGATCGAGTCGTTGAACAGCACGGTGTCCTGCGGCACGATGCCGATCGACGCGCGCAGCGAATCCTGCGTGACGTCGCGAATGTCCTGACCGTCGATGGTGATCGCGCCACCCGTCGCGCGGTCCAGATCGTAGAAGCGGAACATCAACCGTGCGAGCGTGGATTTGCCCGAGCCGCTATGACCGACCACCGCCGTGGTGGTGCCGGCGGGAATCGTGAAACTCACGTCGTGCAGAATCTGCCGCGCCGGCTCATACGCGAAGTTCACATGCTCGAAGCGCACTTGCGCGCCGCTCACCTTCAACGCCGGCGCGTCCGGCAGATCGGGCACTTCCCGCGCGGCGCCGAGCAGCGTGAACATGCGGTCCATGTCGGTGAGACTTTGCTTCAGTTCCCGATACACGACGCCGAGAAAATTCAGCGGAATATAGAGCTGCAACATGAACGTGTTGATCAGCACCAGATCGCCGAGCGTGAGGCGCCCGGCCATCACGCCCTCGGTCGCGCGCCACAGAATGAACACGAGCCCCGTGCCGATGATCGCCTGCTGACCGAAATTCAGCGCCGACAGCGAGCGCTGCGACTTGATCGCCGCCGTGCGGTAGCGCTTGAGGTTTTCGTCGTAGCGTTGCGCTTCCCACTCTTCGTTGCCGAAGTACTTCACGGTCTCGTAGTTGAGCAGCGAATCGATCGCGCGCGAGTTCGCCTTCGAATCGAGATCGTTCATCGTGCGGCGAAAATGCGTGCGCCATTCGGTGACCTTCACCGTGAAAACGATGTACACGGCGAGCGCGATGAACGTGACCACCGCGTAATACGCCTCGTATTTGACGACAAAAAACCCAAGCACGAGACCGACTTCGACGAGCGTCGGCAGAATGCTGTACAGCGAATACGAAATGAGTTGCGTGATGCCGCGCGTGCCACGCTCGATGTCGCGCGACATGCCGCCCGTCTGCCGTTCCAGATGGAACCGCAGCGACAGCGCATGCAAATGGCGGAACACCTTCAGCGCAAGTTGGCGCACCGCGCTTTCGGTCACTTTCGAAAACAGGATCTCGCGCAACTCGGTGAAGAGCGAGGTGGAGAGCCGCACCACCGCATACGCGACCACCAGCAAGCCGACGCCGCCCAGCAGCACGATACCCGGCGAATCCTGCGCGCGGCCGAGCGCGGTGAGATGCTGCACCGAGGCGAGATTGTCGACGATCCGCTTCATCACGATCGGCACGCCGAGGTTGGCGATCTTCGCGCCGATCAGGCAACTCAGCGCGAACGCGACGCGCCATTTGTAGGTGGCGAGATACGGCAGCAGCGACAGGATCGTCTGCCAGTCGTTGCGCGGCTGGGTGGAAATCGGCGAGGGTTCGGACGAGGGCGTGCGGCGCATGGGATCGGCTGGGGAGAGGGTGGAAGCGACGGAGTTCGCAGCGAACGGCGCGCGCGACGACACTTGAGTGACCCAGCGGACGCGGCCTCCCGGCCCGTCACACTGGTTTTTGTCGCGCGACCCGGCTGGGCGCTTTCCCGTACAATTCCTAGTCTTTCCATTGTCGCAGAAGCCGGCTGGCGCCGCTTTCCACGGGTTGTCCGGCCCATCGTTCACGTTGGCCGCGCGGTCGTGCCCCACGGCCGTGTCGTACCGTTGTCGTGAATCCCCGCCTGCCGGTCGAGCCGACCGAGCCACATACGTTTTCAAGGGTGTCCCGATGACCGATCTTCCGCAACTCCCGCAAAAGCCTTGCGCGCTGCGCGTCGTGCCGCAGCCGTCGGACGCGAATGTCCACGGCGACGTGTTCGGCGGCTGGATCATGGCTCAGGTGGACATAGCCGGCTCCATTCCGGCAAGCCGCCGCGCCAACGGGCGGGTCGCCACCATCGCGGTCAATTCGTTCGTGTTCAAGCAGCCGGTGTTCGTCGGCGATCTGCTGAGTTTTTACGCGGATATCGTCAAGACGGGCAACACGTCGGTGACGGTGTCGGTCGAGGTCTACGCGCAGCGTATGAGCCTGACGCAAGATGTCGTGAAGGTGACCGAGGCGACCCTGACCTACGTCGCCACCGACAGCGACCGCCGTCCGCGCGCGCTGCCGGTGCTGGACTGAGCGGCTCGCGCAAAGAGGCTCGCGCTGCACGAACCAGCGCGCGAAGCGCGAAGCTACTTCGCGGCAATCGACAAAGGCGAGCCGCTGTCACGCAAATAGGCGTCGACCTGCCCTTCGATCCACTGCGCGAAATGCGCCTGCCTGGCATCGAGGGTTTCGCGCTGCTGCCACACCAGCCAATACGGATACCGGTAGGGCACGCGAATCTCAGTGATCTGCACCAGTTCGCCGCGCGTCAGCGCATGCGCGACCAGGCTGCGCCGTTCGAGCGCCACGCCCTGCCCGAGCAGGACTGCACCGAGAACGATGTTCGAATCGTTCGACGACAGCACCACCGCTTCGGCGTCCGGCTCCGCCACCCCGGCCGCTTGACACCACGGCGCCCACGGCGCGTCGGGGCTTGAAATCAGCGGGCAGGCGATCACGTCCTCGGCGCTGACGGGAAAGCGGCCGTTCGGCGCGAGCGCGAAATGCGGCGCGGCAACCACCACCATCTCGTCGTCGAACAGTTTCTGTTGCGCGACGTCCGGCCAGTGCCCCTGGCCCATGCGAATGCCGACGTCGCTCACGCCCTGGCGCAAGTCCTCGATCTGCAAACTTGTCAGCAAACGGACCCGATAGTAAGGATGCGCATGGCGAAAGCTCGCGAGACGCGGCACGAGCCAATGTTGCGCGAACGACGGCAAGGTCGCGATCACCAGTTCGCTTTCGTGCGGACGCGCCTGCGCGCGGCGCGTGGCTTGCGTGATGTCGCGCAGCGCCGCGCGGATTTCGAGCGCGTAGAAACGTCCTTCCTCGGTGAGCCGCAGGCCGCGCGCCTCGCGCACGAACAGCGCGACCCCCATCGACTCTTCCAGCACCTTGATTTGCTGGCTCACGGCCGAATGCGTGACATGCAACTCGCGCGCGGCCTGAGTCACGCCGCCCAAGCGGGCGACGGCTTCGAAACAGCGAAGCGCGGTTAAAGGCGGGATGGGTTTCATGTAAGAAATTCTGACGTAAACCGTCGAATAATGTCGCTTTTTTTGGCGCGAAGAGATGCTTAAGCTATCGGTTCGATGCGCCACCGTCACCGCCACTGACCGGCTAGCCGCAGTGCCGCGAACCGAGGCGCGCAATGATAGATCCTCTAACGGGAAATGCGATGAAACTGATCGGAATGCTCGATTCGCCTTACGTGCGCCGCGTCGCGATCTGCCTCAAATTGCTGAAGCTCGACTTCGAGCACCAGTCGATCTCCGTGTTCAGCACCTACGACCAGTTCGCGAAAATCAACCCGGTCGTCAAGGCGCCCACGCTGATCGCCGACAACGGCCAGAGCGTGATGGATTCGACGGTGATTCTTCAGTACCTCGCGACGCTCGCCGGGCCGGAGCAACGGCTCTTCCCGTCGCGCCCGGACGCCTGCCTGCGCGCCGCCCGTCTCACGGGGCTCGCGCTTGCCGCGTGCGACAAGACCGTGCAGATCGTCTACGAACGCAATCTGCGCCCGGCGGATAAGCAGCATGAGCCTTGGATGGAGCGCGTGCGCTCGCAAATGCTCGCGGCCTACGGCGAACTCGAGCAGGAAGTGGCGGCGGCACCGCTGCCGATCGAGTCCGATCACTTCGGCGCGGCCGACGTCACGGTGGCCGTGGCCTGGCGTTTCACGCAGATGATGTTGCCGCAGATCGTCAGCGCAGCGGACCATCCGCGCTTGCAGGCGTTCGCCGCGCGCGCCGAGCAACTGCCGGAATTCGTGAGCACGCCCCCGGTGTGAGCGTGTCGCGGCGAGCGCTCGACCGCGCTCGCCGCACCGCGCGTCACACCGTCGCCAGTTCGCGCCCCACGCCGCCCTGAAACAATGCGGAAATCGCGTCCGTCGACAAAGGCTTCGCGAAGTAGAAGCCCTGCATTTCGTCGCACGCGCGCTCCTTCAGGAAATCGAGTTGCGCGGACGTCTCCACGCCTTCGGCGATCACCTGCAGCTTCAGTGAGTGCGCCAGCGCGATGATCGCCGACGTGATGGTTTCATCGTCGCCAGAAATGCCGATGTCCGATACGAACGAGCGGTCGATCTTCAGGCGGTCCACCGGAAAGCGCTTCAGATAGCTGAGGCTCGAATAGCCGGTGCCGAAGTCGTCGATGGCGAGACCGATGCCGAGCGCATGCAGTTCGTTGAGCATCGACACCGCCTCCTCGGCGTTGCGCATGATCGTGCTCTCGGTCAGTTCGAGTTCCAGATACCGCGGTTCGAGCCCGGTCTCGGCCAGCACCTGCATCACCAGCTTGGCGATGTCGCGCTGCTGGAACACCCGCGCGGACAGGTTCACCGATACGCGCGCCGGCGGCAAACCCTCATCCTGCCAGGCCTTGTTCTGGCGGCACGCCTCGCGCAACACCCACTCCGAAAGCGGCCCGATCAGCCCGCTTTCCTCCGCGACCGGAATGAACGACGACGGCGGCACCAGCCCCGCTTCGGGATCGCGCCAGCGCACCAGCGCTTCGGTGCCGACGATCTGTCCGCTCACGATGTCCACCTGCGGCTGATAGTGCAGCAGGAATTCGTTGTCGCGCAGCGCCCGGCGCAGACGCCGGTCGAGGTTCAGCCGCGCGCTCGCGCTCGCGTTCATCTCCGGCTGATAGAACTGGAACGTGTTGCGGCCCATGTCCTTCGCGCGATACATCGCGAGGTCGGCCTTCTTCATCAGCGTTTCGGCGTCGTCGCCGTCTTGCGGGAAGAGGCTCGCGCCCATGCTGCAACCCACGTACAGCTCGGTGCCGTCGAGCCACACCGGCTCGGAAATCGACGCGCGCACGCGCTCCATCCATGCGATCAGCGATTGCTCGTCGACCGTATCGGTCATCACGATCACGAACTCGTCGCCGCCGTGCCGCGCCACGGTGTCGCTCGTGCGCGTGCAGCGCGCGAGCCGTTCCGCGACCACGCTCAACAGACGGTCGCCGACGCTATGGCCGAGGCTGTCGTTGACGTTCTTGAAGCCGTCCAGATCCATGAACACGACGGCGACGCCCTTGTGCTGCCGCTGCGCGACGATCAACGCGTGCTGCAGACGGTCGCGCAGCAGGTTGCGATTGGGCAGCCGCGTGAGGCTGTCGTAGTTGGCCTGGTATTCGAGTTGTTCCTGATAGCGCATCAGGTCGGTCACGTCGTTGATCACGCCGATGTGATGCGTGATCACGCCTTCCGCGTTCGGCACCGGCGCGATGAACAGTTGATTCCAGAACAGCGCGCCGTCCTTGCGATAGTTGCGCACCACCGCGCTCACTTCGCGGTTCGCCGCGAGCGCCTGGCGAATCGAGGCGACGCCTTCCTGGTCGCGGTCGTCGCGCTGCAGCACGCGGCAATCCTGGCCGATCACTTCGGCGGGATCGTAACCGGTGATGCGCATGAACGCCGGATTCACGTATTCGATCAGATTGCCCGCCGGCGATGGCGCGGTGATCAGAATCGCGTTGACGCTGGCGTCGAGCGCGCGGCTTTGCAGACGCAACGCGAGATCGGCGCGCTTGCGCTCGGTAATGTCCGTATACGAACCGAGCACGCCGATCACGCGGCCGTCGCCGTCGGTGAACGGCAGCTTGCTCGTCATCGTGGTGCGATGCACGCCGCCGATCATCACGTCGACTTCGAAATTCATCTTCGGCACGCCGGTGCTCACCACCTCCTGGTCGTGCTGATTCAGCAGATCGGCGAACGCGCGCCACGGCATGTCGGCGTCGCTCTTGCCCACCACCTGCTCGGGATAGGCGAGCCCGGCATCGCGCGCGAACGCCATGTTGCAGCCGAGATAGCGCGATTGCTGATCCTTCCAGAAGATGCGCTGCGGAATGTTGTCGATCACCGTTTCGAGCATCTGGTTCGAACGCCGCGCTTCGGCCTCGGCGTTGATCTGCTCGGTGACGTCGTCGGCCAGCACGAAAAGCGCGGCGCGCCCCATGAAATTCAGCGCGTGATACGAAATGTCGGCGCTGATCGTGGAGCCGTCCTTGCGCCGGTGATGCCAGATGCCCGCCATCGTGCGGCCGTGCGACACCGCGTCGCTGCGCTGCAAGTGCGATTCGAGACGCGGGACTTCGCTGTCCGGCCGGATCGCGCGAATCGTCATGCGCAGGAATTCTGTTTCCGTGTAACCGTATTGCTGAATCGCGGCCGCGTTGACGGCGAGAAAGCGCAGCGTCTCGCGATCGAAGATATACATCGGCACCGGATGATCGTCGAACAGGCTGCGAAAGCGCTCGTCGTTGCGGCCGAGCGCGCGGACGCTGCGCAGCTTCTCGCGCGCGCTGTTTTCGCGTGCGCTGAACGTGAGAATCAACAGCGCGCTGCCGGCCAGCATCGTCACGATCAGCAGAAACGTCGCGCGCCGGGTTTCGCTCGCCGACGCCGCGAGCGACGCCTTCAACGCGCGGTTCTCCTCGCTGCGCAGGGCCGCCAGCGCGGCTTCGACGCGATCCAGCACGAGCCCGAGATGCGTATAGGCGGATGCCGCCCACGTGCGTGAGGTATCCGGTTCGGCGTGGGCGCTTTTGACGAGCGCGTCGTCGAGATCATGGCGCAGCGCCAGGCTGTCCGCGCTCAGCCTCGCCAGCGCGGCGAGCATGGCCGGCTCGCCGGCGAGTTCGGCACGCAGATCGCGCTCGAGACCGGCGAGCGTTGCGCTCAGCGCGGTGGCCGCATGCGCGGGCGCCGGCTCGCCCGATGCCTCGAAACGGCCCAGCGCCGCGAGTCCGCCGTCGAGCGCGGCCTGGTACGCGTCGAGGTTCTGGCGCACGTTCGTCGAACGCAGCATGCGTGCGTCGGCGTCGCGCTGGCCGCAAATCTGCGTATAGGCGACGAACGCATTCGCGCCGAGCGCGGCGGCGACGACCGCTATATTGATCAGCAGCCGCTTCGTGAGAAAAGGAGTCATGGGTTCCGAACGTCAATCGTTCTCTTGACGGGAGCGCGCGGCCGCTGCCGATGCGCCGCGGCGCATCGAGGCAAGTCCTTTTACGCGCCAACTCATGGATAACGGCAGCGTTCGGGACAGGTTGAGGGGGGTGAGTGAAAAAAATCGCGGGGGGTGCCTAGCCGGCCGCGCCTAGCCGGCCGCACCGAATTCCTTCATCGCGGGGACGAAGTCGTGATTGGCTTCCGGCTTGCGCGACAATTTGGCGAGCACGTAGCGCTTGAATGGCGCGAGGGCGGCCCACTGGGCGACGCTCGGCGCGGCGAGACCGGCCAGCCCCGCTTGCTGCGCGACGCCTTCCGGCACGCTGTCGATGCGGCGCCAGGCCGGTGACTCCTCGGGCGTGAACCATTCCGGCTCGACGTTCGCGTGAGTGCGCAGCATCTCGAACAGCGCGTGATCGAAGTTCGGCTCGATTTCCGCGTCTTCCTCCACCGGGAAACGCGCCAGCAATTTGCGGTCCTCGAGCGGCAGCAACTGCCACTGCGCGAGCGTGATGCGCAGGCCGAAACGGTCGAGATTGAACCGCACCGACATGGGGATATACGTGAAATTCTCCGAGGACTCGACCTCGAAGTTGAACAGCAGCGGTGCTTCGTTGAGTCCCATGACAAGTTCCTCTTGGATGACGGGCAACGCGCAAGCCCGGCTTGGGGTATTTTAGAACCTTATTCGCGTAAAGGCGGCGCGGCTTCAAGCCGTCGCTACCCTTGGCGGCGCGGGGCGGGCAGAGGCCGCAAGCGCGCAGGCGCGCGGCATGGCAAAGGAGTGAACCAGCTTGAACGATATGGAAACAGCCGGACAGCCGGGCGCGGTCGAGCGCCAGGTGCGCCGGCATCGCGGCGCGGCGGTCGAAACCGTTACCGATCACATCGGTCAGGAATGGCCGGTGGCGCTCGTCTTCAATGGCATTTCGCACGCGGTGATGATGTGCACGCCCTGCGATCTCGAAGCGTTCGCGGTCGGCTTCGCGATTTCGGAAGGCATCGTCGGGCGCGGCAGCGATATTCAGGACATCGAGGTCGAATTGCACGACGACGGCGAATTGCCGCATGCCGAAGTGCAATTGCAGGTCGTGCAGCAGGCGTTCGTCGCGCTGAAGGAAAAGCGCCGCGCGCTGGCCGGGCGCACCGGCTGCGGCGTGTGCGGAATCGAAAGCATCGATCTGCTGGATCTGCAACCTGAGCGGGTGCCCGATACCGGCTTTCTGCAACGGCTCGCGCCGGATGCGATTGCTCGCGCCGCGCGCGAATTGCCCGAGCACCAGGCGCTGACGCGGCTGACCGGCGGCCTGCACGCCGCCGCATGGTGCGACGCGGCAGGCGCGATCCGCTACGCGTTCGAGGACGTCGGCCGTCACAACGCGCTCGACAAACTGATCGGCCGGCTCGTGCTCGATCGCGTGGACACACAAGACGGGTTCGTGTTTCTGTCGAGCCGCGCGAGCTACGAGTTGGTGCGCAAGGCCGCTCGCGTCGGCGTGCCGATGCTCGCCACCATCTCGGCGCCGTCGTCGCTCGCGATTGCGATTGCGCGCAAGGCGGGCGTGCGGCTCGTCAGCTTCTGCCGCGAAACGAGCTACGTCGACTACGACACGTTGCAGCCGGCGCAGTCGTGAGCCGCGCCGCCGGCTCTCGCCTGCACGCGCGAGGGTTCAATCGAACTGCCGGAAGTCCGGCTTGCGCTTCTCGAAGAACGCTTTCAACGCCTCACGCGCTTCCGGCGCCAGCAGCATCTTGCCGAAGTGCACGGCTTCGTCGGTGATCTGGGTTTGCACGTCGTGGTGGCTCGCGCGCTTCATCAAGCTCTTCGTCACACGCAACGACGAGGCCGGCAACGCGGCCAGTTTAGCGGCCTGCGAAGCCGCGAACGCGTCGACTTCGGCGGCGGGCAGCAGACGATTCACGAAGCCCATGCGTTGCGCTTCGCGCGCGTCGAAGGCTTCGCCCAGCAGCAGCTTTTCCGCCGCCGCCTGATAGCCGGCGACACGCTGCAACAGAAGGCTCGACGCCGCTTCCGGACATAACCCGAGTTGTGCGAACGGCAGCGAAAAGCTCGCCGTGTCCGCCGCATAGACCAGATCGCAGTGCAGCAGCAGCGTCGTGCCGATGCCGACCGCCGGCCCCGCCACCGACGCCACCACCGGCTTTTCCGCCGAACTGATCGCGCGCAGGAACCGGAACACCGGCGCGTCCTCGCCCGCCGGCGGCGCCTTCATGAAGTCCTCGAGATCGTTGCCGGCGCTGAAAATGCCCGCGCTGCCGCGAATCAGAATGACCCGCACCGCGGCATCGCCTTGCGCTTCGACGAACGCGTCGGCCATCGTCTGATACATCGCGGCCGTAATCGCGTTCTTCTTGTCGGGCCGGTTGAAGGCAATCGTGAGCACGCCGTCGGCACGCCCGATCAGAATATCCATCGTCATCTCCTCGTAGTCCTGCTGCGAATGTGAAAAACGGTTCGCAAGCCACGCAGCCTGCGAACCGTTCCGTTCATTACGGTCTTGATCGAGCCGATCTTACAGGCGCTCGATGATGCCCGCCGCGCCCATGCCGGTGCCGACGCACATCGTCACCATGCCGTACTTGTAGTTGCGGCGGCGCAGGCCATGCACGACCGTCGACGCCCGAATCGCGCCCGTCGCCCCAAGCGGATGACCCAAGGCGATTGCGCCGCCGAGCGGGTTGATCTTCGACGGATCGAGGCCGAGATCCTGAATCACCGCCAGTGATTGCGCGGCGAACGCTTCGTTCAGCTCGATCCAGTCGAGGTCGTCCTGCTTGAGACCCGCGGCCTTCAGCGCGGCCGGAATCGCTTCCTTCGGACCGATGCCCATGATTTCCGGCGGCACGCCGCGCACGGCGAAACTGACGAAGCGCGCCAGCGGCGTGAGATTGAACTGCTTGAGGATCTTTTCCGACACGACGATCAACGCGCCCGCGCCGTCCGAGGTTTGCGAGCTATTGCCCGCCGTCACCGAACCCTTGTTCGCGAACACCGTGCGCAGTTTGGCGAGACCTTCGAGCGACGTGTCCGCGCGCGGGCCTTCGTCGAGCGACGCTTCGCGCGTTTTCACGCGCACTTCGCCGCTGGCGAGATCGGGGAAACGCTCGGTGATCGTGTACGCGGCGATTTCGTCGTTGAATTCGCCGGCCTGCTGCGCGGCGATCGCGCGACGGTGCGATTCGACCGAGAACGCGTCCTGCGCCTCGCGGCTGATCTTCCAGCGCTCGGCGACCTTTTCGGCGGTAAGACCCATGCCGTAGGCAATGCCCACGTCCTCGTTGCGATCGAAGATATGCGGCGACAGCGACGGCTTGTTGCCCATCATCGGCACCATGCTCATCGACTCGCAGCCGCCCGCGACCATCGCGTCCGATTCGCCGACGCGAATGCGGTCGGCCGCCATCGCGAGCGCGGTCAGGCCCGACGCGCAGAAACGGTTCACCGTCACGCCGCCGACGGTGTTCGGCAGGCCGGCCAGCAACGCGCCGATCCGCGCGACGTTGAGCCCTTGTTCCGCTTCGGGAATCGCGCAGCCGACGATCGCGTCCTCGATCACGCTCGTGTCGAGGCCGGGCACTTGCGCCACGGCCGATCTGATCGCGTGCACGAGCAGTTCGTCCGGGCGCGTGTTCCTGAACATGCCGCGCGGCGCTTTACCGATCGGCGTGCGGCTCGCGGCGACGATGTAGGCGTCTTGCAATTGCTTCGTCATTTAAAGCTCCTTTGTCGACAGGAGTTAGCGCTTCAGCGCTTACTCCTGTCCCATGCAGTTCTATCGCGGTCGACGGAAGTTAGCGCTTTAGCGCTTACTTCCGTCCCATGCGGTTCTATCGCGGTCGACGGGAGTTGGCGCTTTAGCGCTTACTTCCGTCCCATGCAGTTTTATCGCGGTCGACAGGAGTTAGCGCTTTAGCGCTTACTTCCGTCCCATGCAGTTCTATCGCGGTCGGCAGGAGTTAGCACTTCAGCGCTGCCTCCGGTCGCATGCAGTCGTATCCCACTCGCTCAGTTACGCACCGGCTTGCCGGTTTGCAACATGCCCATGATCCGTTCCTGCGTCTTTTGCGTGCCGAGCAGATCGACGAACGCGCGACGTTCGAGTTGCAGCAGCCATTCCTCGTCGACCAGGCTGCCCGCTTCGACGTCGCCGCCGCACACCGCTTCCGCGATGCGGCTCGCGATCAGGAAATCGTGCTCGCTGATGAAGCGGCCGTCGCGCATGTTGACGAGCGATGCCTTGATGGTCGAGATCGCCGAGCGCCCCGCGACCGGCACTTGCGTGACGCGCAGCGGCGGACGGTAACCGGCCGCCGATAACGCGCGCGCCTCCTTCTTCGCGACGTCGAGCAGTTCGAAGACGTTGAAGACGATCGTGTCCGACGGCTTCAGATAGCCCATCGCGCGCGCGTCGAGCGCGGAGGCCGAGACCTTCGCCATCGCCGCGTTTTCGAACGATTTCTGCACGAACTTCAGCAGGTCGTTGGTCGCGCCCACTTGCGTCGCGGCTTCCGCCGCGCGCAGCGCCGCTTCCTTCAGGCCGCCGCCAGCAGGCACGAGGCCCACGCCGACTTCCACCAGGCCGATATAGCTTTCGATGTGCGCGACACGCTTCGCGCTATGCAGCACCAGTTCGCAGCCGCCGCCGAGCGCGATGCCCGACACCGCCGAGATGACCGGCACGCTCGCGTACTTCACGCGCAGCATGCCTTGCTGGAATTTCTTCACGAACGGCTCGATGCCCTTGGCGCCGCCCATCATGAACGCGGGCATCGCTTCTTCAAGGTTCGCGCCGGCGGAGAACGGGCCGCCCGGCGTGCCGAGTTTCAGCGACGTCGGCTGCCATACGACGAGACCCTTGTAGTCCTTTTCGGCGAGTTCAATTGCCTGCGTCAGACCGTCGATCACCGACGGTCCGATCGTGTTCATCTTGCTTTTGAACGACACGATCAGCACGTCGTTCTCGCCCGCGCGGTCGTCGACCCATGCGCGCACCGCATCGGTTTCGAACAGCGTCTTGCCGTAGGTCTTCGGATCAGCCAAGGTTTCGCCGACCAGCGGCGCGCGGAACACCTGCTTGTCGTACACCGACAGGGAAGAACGCGGCACGAACGTCTTCGAAGCCGGCGACCACGAACCTTCGTTCGCATGCACGCCGCCCTTTTCCGCGACCGGACCGTCCAGCACCCACGACGGCAACGGCGCATCCGACAGCGCCTTGCCGGCGGCGATGTCCTCCTGCACCCACTCGGCGACCTGCTTCCAGCCGGCTGTCTGCCAGCCTTCGAACGGGCCTTCGTTCCAGCCGAAGCCCCAACGGATCGCGAGATCGACGTCGCGCGCGTTGTCGGCGATCGATTCCAGATGCACGCCGATGTAGTGGAATACGTCACGGAAGATCGACCACAGGAATTGCGCCTGCGGATGTTCCGATTCGCGCAAGAGCTTCAGACGCTCCGCCGGCGGACGCTTCAGAATGCGGCCGACCAGTTCGTCCGCTTTCGCGCCGCCGTCGACGTACTCGCCCGTTTTCGGGTCGAGCACCTTGATGGCCCTGCCTTCCTTTTTATAGAAGCCGCCGCCGGTTTTCTGGCCGAGCGCGCCCTTCTTCACCAGTTCGGCCAGCACGGCGGGCGTTTCGTAGACCGGGAAGAACGGATCGTCCTTCAGGTTGTCCTGCATCGTCTTGATGACGTGCGCCATCGTGTCGAGACCGACCACGTCGGCGGTGCGAAACGTGGCGGACTTCGCGCGGCCGAGGCGCGCGCCCGTCAGGTCGTCCACCTCGTCGAAACGCAGGCCGAACTTCGCGGCTTCGGTCATCACCGCGAGGATCGAGAAAATGCCGACGCGGTTGGCGATGAAGTTCGGCGTGTCCTTGGCGCGCACGACGCCCTTGCCGACCACGCTCGTCAGGAACGATTCGAGTTGATCGAGGATTTCCGGGCGCGTCGTCGCGGTGGGAATCAGTTCGACCAGGTGCATGTAGCGCGGCGGATTGAAGAAGTGCACGCCGCAGAAGCGCGCCTTCAGTTCGTCCGCGAAACCTTGCGAGAGTTCGGTGATCGACAGGCCCGACGTGTTGGTCGCGAAGATCGCATTCGGCGCGATGTGCGGCGAGACCTTCTTGTACAGGTCGTGCTTCCAGTCCATGCGTTCGGCGATCGCTTCGATCACGAGGTCGCACTCTTCGAGTTTGGCGATATCGTCGTCGTAGTTGGCGGGCTGGATGTATTGCGCGTCGTCCTTCACGCCGAACGGCGCGGGCGACAGCTTCTTCAGATTTTCGATCGCCTTCAGGGCGATCGCGTTCTTCGGGCCTTCTTTTGCGGGCAGGTCGAACAGCAGCACGGGCACCTTGGCGTTGATCAGGTGCGCGGCGATCTGCGCGCCCATCACGCCGGCGCCGAGCACGGCTACCTTGCGAATGATCAGATTGCTCACGTCGTTCCTCCGGGGAGTTATGCGGTGTCGCGAATGTGTTTCGTCGCTTCGCGATGTGTGGCTGGCGGAGCGCCACGCTTGCATAGCGCGGCGCTTGCCGTGATGTGGGCTTAGAACAGCGCTTCGTCGACTTCCATCAGCGACTTCGAACCCGCGCGCGCCTGACGGATCGTCATTGCGGTTTCGGGCAGCAGCTTCGCGAAGTAAAAGCGTGCGGTGGCGAGCTTCGCCTTGTAGAACGGATCGCCGGATGCCTGCTTGTCCAGCGCGACGCGCGCCATGCGCGCCCAGAAGTACGCGAACACGAGATGGCCGACGGTGCGCAGATACGGCACGGCGGCCGCCCCGACTTCGTCCGGGTTCTGCATCGCCTTCATGCCGATTTCCATCGTCAGCTTCTGCACCTTTTCGCCGATGTCGGCGAGCGGGTTGATGAACTCCTGCATTTCCGGCTTCACGCCTTCCGCTTCGACGAATTCCGACACCAGCTTGCCGAACTTCTTCATCTTCGCGCCCATGTCGCCGAGGATCTTGCGGCCCAGCAGGTCCAGCGCCTGGATCGCGTTGGTGCCTTCGTAGATCATGTTGATGCGCGCATCGCGCACGTACTGCTCCATGCCCCACTCCGCGATGAAGCCGTGGCCGCCGTAGATCTGCATCGCGTGATTGGTGCTTTCGAACGCGTTGTCCGACAGAAACGCTTTCAGGATCGGCGTGAGCAGCGCGACGAGATCCGCGGCTTCCTTGCGCACCGCTTCGTCGCCGTGCGACAGCTCCTTGTCGATATGCAGCGCGGACCAGTACGAGAAGGCGCGCGCGGCTTCGGCGTAGGCCTTTTGCGTGAGCAGCATGCGGCGCACGTCCGGGTGGACGATGATCGGATCGGCGGCTTTTTCCGGCGCCTTCGGGCCGCTCAGCGAACGCATTTGCAGACGTTCTTTCGCATACGTCAGCGAGTTCTGATACGCGACTTCGGTCAGGCCCAGGCTCTGCATGCCGACCCCCAGACGCGCCGCGTTCATCATTACGAACATCGCGTTCAAGCCCTTGTTCGGCTCGCCGACCAGCCAGCCCTTCGCGTTGTCGAGATTGATCACGCAGGTCGCGTTGCCGTGAATGCCCATCTTGTGCTCGATGGAACCGCACTTCACGCCGTTGCGCTCGCCCGGCGCGCCCGCTTCGTTCGGGATGAACTTCGGCACGATGAAAAGCGAAATGCCCTTGGTGCCCGTGGGCGCATCCGGCAGACGCGCGAGCACCAGGTGAACGATGTTCTCGGCGAGATCGTGTTCGCCGCTGGAGATGAAAATCTTCGTGCCGCTGATCGCGTACGAGCCGTCGCTGTTCGGCTCGGCCTTGGTGCGCAGGATGCCGAGATCGGTGCCGCAATGCGGTTCGGTCAGACACATCGTGCCGGTCCAGACGCCCGCGACCAGCTTCGGCAGATAGCGCTGCTGCAACTCCGGCGTGCCGTGCGCGTGCAGACATTCGTATGCGCCGTGCGAAAGGCCGGGATACATCGTCCAGGCCTGGTTGGCCGAGTTCAGCATTTCATACAGCGCGTTGTTGACGAACGCGGGCAAACCCTGGCCGCCGTATTCAGGATCGCAGCCCAGTGCGGGCCAGCCCGCTTCCACGTACTGTCGATAAGCTTCCTTGAAGCCCTTCGGCGTGGTCACGACGCCGTCGCCGACATACGTGCAGCCTTCCTGATCGCCGCTGTGATTGAGCCGGAACAGCACTTCGGAGCAGAACTTGCCGGCTTCTTCGAGCACCGCGTTGATCGTGTCGGCATCGAGATCCGCGTGCTTCGGCATCTGCTTGATTTCGGCTTCGACGTTGAGCAGTTCGTGCAACACGAATTGCATGTCGCGCAGCGGCGCGGCGTACTGTCCCATGACTCTCTCCAAAGTTTGACAAGAAGCCAGGCTGTTAGCTGAGTCCGTGGTCGGATTCCGCGCCGCTGAATCCGCTGGGTCCGGTGGGTCCCGTCTGTCGGTTCGGCGGCGCTGCTAACGGCTTTCGCTTTGATACGAAACAATCAGTTTTTCCAGCGCGGCCCACGTGAGACGCACAGCGTCCGGCAAGTGCAGGAAGCGCGCGTCGTGATGCAGACCGAGCGTGAAGCTATACAGTTCGAACAGCATGAGCTGCGGATCGGTATCGGCACGCAGATGCCCTTCTTCCACCGCCTGCGAAATCGCGCGAGTGAGCGCCGCACGCCACATCGTCACGCTCGACACCAGTTGCTCGCGCACCGGGTTGTCCGCGCGGTCGTCGTATTCGACCGCGCCGCTGATGTAGATGCAGCCGGTCGTGACTTCCTGAATGCGCTTCTCGATCCAGCGGGAAATCATGGCGCGCAAGCGCGGCAAGCCACGCGGCTCGCGCAGGCTCGGGAAAAACACCTCGTCTTCGAAACGACGGTGATATTCGCGCACGACTTCGACCTGCAAATCCTCGCGCGACCCGAAATGCGCGAACACACCGCTTTTGCTCATCTGCATGCGCTCGGCCAGAAGCCCAATCGTCAGACCTTCGAGTCCGTCGCGGCTTGCCAGATCGAGTGCTGCTTCGAGAATCGCGGCTCGTGTTTGTTCGCCTTTTCGCATAGCTTCCCTACCGTTCTAATGTGACCGAAATAAAATCGAACGGCCGTACTATTATTGTGTGCGGCCGTCCGCGAAACAAGGACTTTATTAGAAACCGGTTTCTAACCTGGCTTCAATTCTGCGGCATCCGTCAATCAGTGGAATGAGATTTTTTAGAGGCGTTTGTCTTTTATTCTGTGCCGAACGGCTTGCAATGAAGGAAGGAGGGTGAGGCGGTCGGCAGACGCGGCGCTAATCGTACCCGCCTACCGTCAGCAGCTTCATCACTGCGCGGTAGGTCGTATAAGCGAGCCAGTTGAGCACGCGCTCGCCGGCCGGACGCGCGTCGTAACGTGCCTCGTCAATCCGGCGCGAATCCCTGAACGCGACGAGGATCGCTTCGCGCAAAGCCTCGATCGACGGATCGTTCACCAGCACCACGTTGGCTTCGTTGTTGAGCATCAGGCTCAACGCGTCGAGGTTCGACGACCCGACCGTTCCCCAGTTGGAATCCACCACGGCGACCTTGCCGTGCAGCATGGTCTTCTCGTACTCGGCGATCTGCACACCGGCCTTGAGCAACGCGCGGTACAGAAACGGCACCGCGTAATCGAGCGCCTTGAACTCCTTACGCCCGATGATGAGCTTTACCTCGACGCCGCGCCGCGCCGCCAGCACCAGCGCGCGCCGCAGCTTGCGCCCCGGCATGAAGTACGGATTGGCGAGCAGCACTTCGCTGCGCGCCTGGCCGATCGCGGTGAGATACGCCTTCTCGATGGCGCGGCGGTTGATCAGGTTGTCGCGCGCGACGAAGGCCACGCACGGTTGGCCGCCGGCCCACAGTGCCTCGTTACGGCGACGGCGGCGCCGGCGCAGACTGCCGAGCGACGCAGTGGTCTTGGGCCCGAGATCGGGCTCCAGGGATTCGATCGGACGATGCCCGAGGCGAATCCGCCGCCATTGCAGTTCGAACGCCTGACGGACGTCCGCGACCACCGGCCCGTGCAATTCGACCGCGAAGTCCCAGCGGCGGTAAGGCAGCGTTACGCCGTTGTTCTCGTAATCGTCGACGATGTTGATGCCGCCGCAATACGCGTACTGATCGTCGATCACCGCCAGCTTGCGGTGCGTGCGCGAAAAGCCGAAGCGGCCGAACAGATGCGGGTTGTAGATCCGATGGTCGATGCCGGCAACCGGCCACTCGTTGAACATCGGCAGCCGCGCGGTGCCGATGCCGTCGGTGATCGCGCGCACCTTCACGCCGCGCGAAGCCGCGCGCAGCAGCGCCGCGCTGACGGCCTGGCCGGCGTTGTCATCGCAGAAGATGTAGGTTTCCAGAACCACGTCGTCGCGCGCCGCGTCGATCCGTTCGACCAGTGCGGCGAAGAACTCGTCGCCGGAACGCAGCAGCTTGACGTCGTTGCCGCTCGTGAAGCGGTAGCGTTGCCAATAGCGGCGGCCGAGCAGCGATTGCCGCAGTCGAGCGAAACGGCGCGCGCCGCCGACGCTCACCGGCCGCGCTCCTTGGAGCGCCCATCAATGGGCGTGTCCGGCCGCTCACCAGACAGCGCGTCGAGCGAAGCATCGAGCCGCCGCCGGGCTTCGAGCCTGCTGGGCAACTGCAAGATCGCATCCGCATTCGACGACGAAAAACAGCGCGACGCCGCCTCCTCATACGGCAGCCACAGAAACGCCGTATGCTCGCGCGGCGCGAGCGTCACCTCTAGCTGCTCGGGCACCTCCACACTGAACCAATGCTCGGTGTTGTGGATCACGCCTTCGGCATAACGATGCCGGAACTCCGGGTAGATCTCGTATTCGATCGAATACTGCCAATCGAATAACGCGCTCGTCGGCACCAGCTTGCTGCCGACCACGATGCCGGTCTCTTCCGCGACCTCACGCGCCGCCGTCTCGATGAGCGGCTCGTCGAGCTGGTCTTTGGAACCCGTCACCGACTGCCAGAAACCCGCGTGGTCGGCGCGCTCGATCAGCAGCACGTCGAGCGAGGGCGTATGGATGATGACGAGCACGGATTGCGGAATCTTCGGCGGTTTCGGCATGGCGTGAAAACTGGGCGCAACGCTTGCGCGCTACATGTCGGCGAATGGTGCAGTGAGCGGTCGAAAGCCGTTGCATCGACTGTAACGCAAAAAACGAAAAAGGCGCATGGCGCCTTTTTCGTTTCGCTTTTTCATCCACCTCGGGCTGTCGTTTTCAGACAGCTTCGGCTTATGCCTTCGGTTCCGGCGTACGCAGACGGATATGCAACTCGCGCAACTGACGCTCGTCCACTTCGCTCGGCGCCTGCGTGAGCAGGCACTGCGCGCGTTGCGTTTTCGGGAATGCGATCACGTCGCGGATCGAATCGGCGCCGGCCATCATCGTGACGATGCGGTCGAGACCGAATGCGATACCGCCGTGCGGCGGCGCGCCGTATTGCAGCGCGTCCAGCAGGAAGCCGAACTTGGCTTGCGCCTCTTCCGCGCCGATCTTGAGCGCGCGGAACACCTGGCTCTGCACTTCCTCGCGATGGATACGCACCGACCCGCCGCCGATTTCCCAGCCGTTCAGCACCATGTCGTAGGCTTTCGCGAGGCAACGCGCCGGGTCCGTTTCCAGATACTCGAGATGCTCGTCCTTCGGGCTCGTGAACGGGTGATGCGCGGCGACGTAGCGGTTGTCTTCCTCGTCGTACTCGAACATCGGGAAGTCCACCACCCACAGCGGCTTCCAGCCCGACTCGACGAGACCGTTGGCCTTGCCGAATTCCGAATGACCGATTTTCAGACGCAACGCGCCCAGGCTGTCGTTCACCACCTTCGCGCGATCCGCCGCGAAGAAAATGATGTCGCCGTCTTGCGCGCCGGTGCGCTCGATGATGGCCTTGACCGCTTCGTCATGCAGGTTCTTGACGATCGGGCTTTGCAGACCGTCACGGCCCTTCGCCACTTCGTTGACCTTGATCCACGCGAGGCCCTTCGCGCCGTAGATGCGCACGAATTCCGTGTAGCTGTCGATATCGCCACGCGTGAGTTCACCGCCCTTCGGCACGCGGATCGCCGCGACGCGGCCGTCTTTGGTGTTGGCCGGCGTGCTGAACACCTTGAAGTCGACGTCGCGCACCGCATCGGTCAGGTCCGTGAATTCGAGCTTCACGCGCAGGTCCGGCTTGTCCGAGCCGAAGCGGCGCATCGCTTCCGAATACAGCATGACCGGGAATTTCACGTCCAGCGAGACACCGATCGTTTCCTTGAAGACGTGACGGATCATCGCCTCGAACAGGTCGCGAATTTCCTGTTCCGAGAGGAACGAGGTTTCGCAGTCGATCTGCGTGAATTCCGGCTGGCGGTCGGCGCGCAGGTCTTCGTCGCGGAAGCACTTGACGATCTGGTAGTAGCGGTCGAAGTTCGCCACCATCAAAAGCTGCTTGAACAGTTGCGGCGACTGCGGCAGCGCGAAGAACTGGCCCGGGTTGGTGCGCGACGGCACGAGGTAGTCGCGCGCGCCTTCCGGCGTGCTCTTGGTGAGCATCGGCGTTTCGATGTCGATGAAGCCTTGCGCGTCGAGATACTTGCGCACCTCAATCGCGACGCGATAACGCAGACGCAGGTTGTGCTGCATCTGCGGACGGCGCAGGTCGAGCACGCGATGCGTGAGACGCGTGGTTTCCGACAGGTTGTCGTCGTCGAGCTGGAACGGCGGCGTGATGGACGGGTTCAGCACGATCAGTTCGTGACACAGCACTTCGATCTTGCCGCTCTTGAGCGCGGCATTCGTCGTGCCTTCCGGACGGCTGCGCACCACGCCCTTGATCTGCAGACAGAATTCGTTGCGCACGCCTTCGGCCGCCTTGAACATCTCAGCGCGGTCCGGGTCGCAAACGACCTGGACGAGGCCTTCACGGTCGCGCAGGTCGATGAAGATGACGCCGCCGTGATCGCGGCGGCGGCTTACCCAGCCGCACAGCGAGACGGATTGGCCCAGCAGTTCTTCGGTCACCAGACCGCAGTATTCAGATCTCATCGACATGATGTTTGTCTTTCGTTTTGCATTGGTTGAACGGCGCGCCGCAGTTGGACCCTGCGTGAAACGCTGCGCGCCGGCATTACAGCGGAGGCTCGACTGTCGTGCGGCGCATCGGCGCCGGCGGCGCGGACGGCGCCACGACGCCCATCGAGACGATGTACTTGAGCGCGGCGTCGACCGTCATGTCGAGTTCGATCACTTCGCTCTTGGGCACCATCAGGAAGAAGCCGGACGTTGGATTCGGCGTGGTCGGCACATACACGCTGACGTGATCTTCTTTCAGGTGATTGGCCACGTCGCCGCCCGGAATGCCGGTCAGAAACGCGATCGTATAGGAGCCGCGGCGCGGATACTCGATCAGCAGAGCCTTGCGAAACGCGTTGCCGCTGCTCGACAGCAAGGTGTCCGACACCTGCTTGACGCTGGTGTAGATCGGCCCGACCACCGGAATGTGGGCGACCACGACTTCCCACCACTTCACGAGCTTCTGCCCGACGAAGTTTTGCGTCAACAAGCCGACGACAAAGATGAACGCCAGCGTGAGCACCGCGCCCAGGCCGGGCAGGCGAAAGCCGAATATGCGCTCGGGCTGCCACGCGCGCGGCAGGAGCAACAGCGTCTGGTCCATCGTGCCGATGATCAGGCCGAGCACCCACAGTGTGATAGCCAGAGGCACCAGCACCAGCAGGCCAGTCAGGAACACCGATTTGAGCGTCGTTTTTTTCGTCGTCATGTGTACCGCCAGAAAGCCGCGCGAGCCGGTAAACGGCGCGCGGCGTGTGCGCCGCTCGTTTGAGCGGCAGTCCCGCTAGGCGCTGCCGGCACCGCTCGTGGCGGCCGGTGCAGCAGCTGGCGCGGCAGGCGTTGCAGCCACGCTCGATGAACCGGCTGCGGCCGCGCCGTTGGCCGAAGCCGTGTCGGATTTGGCGCCGCCGCCATTCGCGGCTGCAGCGCTTTCTCCCGAGCCGCCATTCGAAGCGGCATTCGCGTCGGGTTTGGCAGGCGCGCCCGCGCCGCTATTGCCGCCGCGGAAATCGGTGACGTACCAGCCGGAGCCCTTCAACTGAAAGCCGGCCGCAGTCACCTGCTTGCGAAAGCTGTCTTTCCCGCATTCGGGACATTGCGTCAACTGGGGGTCGCTCATCTTCTGAAGCACGTCCTTCCCGAAGCCGCATGATTCGCAACGATAAGCGTAGATCGGCATGATCTTTTCCCTACTGAAATCTTGTAAACGCTTGCAAAGCCTTGAATTATAGCCGCAAACGATCTCCCCTCCCCGGATTTCGGGGCGGGCGATCGACGCGGCCGCCGTTGCGGCAGATGGGGGCGGCGGCCGCCGAATCAAGTGCGGTCCGAGCCGTTTTGGAGCCGTGCCGCGCCGCGCGAAAACGTTGACCGAGCCGCGCCGGAGTGCGGCGCGGCAGCCCTCAAGCCAGCCGACGCCAAGTGAGCCAGCGCTCACGTCCCGCAAAGACGGGAATCGAATCGTTCACGGCTTCATCTTCGATCAGTTCGAAATTGGGCGTGAGCAGTGCGTCCAACTCGTTACGCTCGATGCCGAACGGCGGTCCTTTCGGCGTCGATCCGATAAAGAAGAAACCGGCCAGCAGCGCGCCCGCAGGCAACAGTTCCGCTACCCGCTGCGCATAGTCGGCGCGGCGCGACGGCGGCAACGCGCACAGGAATGCGCGCTCGTAGATCCATGCGGGCGAAAACGGCGGCTCATAGACGAAGAAATCCGCCTGTTCGACGAGGTGCGCATGCTTGCCCAACTGCTCATGCGCGGCTGCGACCGCAGCGTGCGAAAAATCGATCGCCCGCACCGGGTTGCCGTGCTCGGCCAGCCAGAGCGCTTCGTAGGCGCTGCCGCAACCAGGGATCAGCACGGCCGCGCCGCTGTGACGAGCCGCGAACGACTGAAACGCGGACGGCACGCCACCTTGATCCCACGGTGTGTGGTGACGCTCGAAGCGCTCGTCCCAGAACTCCGGCGAGTTGGGGTCGCGGCTTGCAAAGTCGGGCGCGGAGGGTTGCGTTGGGTCGCTCATGGAATGCTCGCCTGAATGTAGACCTGGACCTGGATCGGCCTCAACCGCCGTAAGCGAAAGCCAGAAACGCCCGCGCCAACACTGCGCCGACACCGACCGCCACGCCGAATAGCAGCAAGCCTTGCAGCAACCGGTTCGTGCGTTTCTGCTCGAGCAGAATCTGGCGAATCATGTCGTCGTTCATGCCGCGACCGTGGTCGTGACGCTCAGCGAGCACGTGATGGATCAGGCGCGGCAACTGCGGCAGCGTCTTGCTCCACTGCGGCGCCTCGATTTTCAGGCGCTCGTACCAGCCGCGCAGACCAATCTGCTCGTTCATCCAGCGTTCGAGATAGGGCTTCGCGGTCTTCCACAGATCCAGTTCAGGATCGAGCGAGCGGCCGAGCCCTTCCACGTTCAGCATGGTTTTTTGCAGCAGCACCAGTTGCGGCTGAATCTCGACGTTGAAGCGGCGCGAGGTCGAGAACAGCCGCATCAGCACCTGGCCCAGCGAAATATCTTTCAGCGCGCGGTCGAAATACGGCTCGCAGACCGCGCGGATCGCGCTTTCGAGTTCCTCGACGCGGGTGGTGGGCGGCACCCAGCCCGACTCCAGGTGCAAGGTGGCGACGCGATGATAGTCGCGCTTGAAGAACGCGAGGAAGTTCTGTGCCAGATAGTTCTTATCGAAGTCCGACAGCGCGCCGATGATGCCGAAATCGAGCGCGATATAGCGGCCGAAATGCACAGGGTCGAGGCTCACCTGAATGTTGCCGGGGTGCATGTCGGCATGGAAAAAACCGTCGCGGAACACTTGAGTGAAGAAAATTTCCACGCCCTCGCGCGCCAGCTTCGGGATATCGACGCCCGCCCCACGCAGCGTTTCCACCTGGCTGATCGGCACGCCGACCATGCGCTCCATCACCAGCACTGTGGGCGTACAGAACTCCCAGTACATCTCCGGCACCAACAGCAGATCGAGCCCGGCGAAATTGCGCCGCAGTTGGCTGCCGTTGGCCGCCTCGCGCATCAGGTCGAGTTCGTCGTGCAGATATTTATCGAATTCCGCCACCACCTCACGCGGCTTGAGGCGCTTGCCGTCCGCCCACAGGCGCTCGGCCCAGACAGCGATGTCGCGCAGCAACGCGAGGTCGGAGTCGATGACCGGCAGCATGTTCGGCCGCAGCACCTTCACCGCAACCGCCTTGCCCGCATGCTGGCCGGCCTTCACCTTGGCGAAATGCACCTGCGCGATCGACGCGCTCGCCACCGGCACCCGCTCGAAGTCGTCGAACAGCACGTCGACCGGTGCGCCCAGCGACTTTTCCACCAGCCCGATCGCGACCGTCGAATCGAACGGCGGCACCTGATCCTGAAGCTTGGCGAGTTCGTTGGCGATATCGACCGGCAGCAGGTCGCGCCGGGTGGACAACACCTGACCGAACTTGACGAAGATCGGCCCCAGGCTTTCCAGCGCGAGCCGCAAACGCACGCCGGGCGGCGCATCGAACTTGCGGCCGATGGTGGTGATGCGCAGAAGCAGACGCACGCGCCGGTCGTTGATGCGCCCGAGCATCATCTCATCGAGACCGAATCGGATAACCGTGAAAAAAATCTTGAGGAAACGCAGAAAACGCATGGTTGTGCCCAGTGACTAGCGCGTGCCGCGCGACGTGGCGGCGCCGCCTGGCGCATCTGCGCCGCGGGCTTCGACCTTCTGTTGAAGACGCTCGATGCGCTTTTCCACACGCGCCAGGGCATCGCGCGCGCGCGCCAGTTCGACATTGAAGTCTTCCAGCGCAACGCGGCGCACCAGTTGCGGGTTCTCGTCGAGCAGATATTCGGCGGCCGTGTCGAGCAGATTGCGCCCGGTGCGCTGCACGTGTTGGCCGACCGAGCGCACGACCGAGGCAACCCGCCATGCAGGACCGTCGCCGATTAGCCTGGCAAGATCTTCTTCGGGCTCCCAGCGCAGATGCTCGGCGAGTTTGGCTATCACCTGCGCGAACTCCGCGTCGCCTTCGATCTTCACGTGCTTCATCACGGCGGCCTGGCCGCCTTGCACGAAGGCCGGCAATGCATCGGACGGCACCGAAATGGTCACATCGAACCGTTGCGCCTCGGTTTCGCCGACCGCACTCAGATAACCATCCGGCTGCACCAGCAACATCAGCACGACTGGCGCGCACGTCAGCCTGGCGGTTTTGCCCGCGTAGGGGGCGAGGCGCTCACGAGCCCACGATTCGCGGGCGAGCAGATGATTGACAGCAGCAGCGAAAGGCTTGGCGGCGAGGGTCATTGAAAGTGGCAAGAAAAAACCCGCGCGGGCGAGGTGCCCACGCGGGTTCCTATTGTAACGTCCGTTCGCTTCGCGGCTCGCTATGCCAAACGGCCAACGCTTTGTGCAAAGTCAGGGCTAAGCCCTACCGCTTCGGCTCTTCCCTGCTCGCGCCTCAGTGCTGCGCAACCTGCTGGATGCCGGCCAGCAGCCAGCCTTCGCCGGCCCGGTTCGACTTCGACAGGTTCCAGACTTCGACGAACGGTTCCGCCGCCGCACCCGGTGCCTCGCGAATCAAGCCGGAGAAGCGCACGCTGGCGAAGTACTCGTTCGCGCGCTCCTCAACGCCGAGCAGTTCGGCGTTCAGCTGCACCACGTCGGTCTGATTGGGCTCTGCACCGCGCGAAGACAGATCGACCCTCACTTCAGCGAACATTTCGGGCGTGGTGAACTCGCGGATGTCGTCCATGTTGCCGACGTCCCATGCGGCTTGCAGCCGCACGAAATACACCTTGGCGTTGCGCAGGAACGCTTCCGAATCGAAGCCGGCCGGCACGGCGGGCACAGCGTTGATGGACGGCGTGGTCAACGGATTGCCTTGCGGTTCGAGGTACGAGCCGGTGGGCGGTGCGGTGTAACGCGGTTCCTGCGAGTAGCCGGTGCCGCCCGAATTGAGAGTCGGCGCGCCGCCCGCGTAGGCCGGGTGCGCCGCATCGCGCTTGCGACCCATGAAGCGGCGGATCAACCAGATGGCGATCATCGCGATCAAGGCAATCACGATGATGTTGGCCATGGCGCTGGCGAACGCACCGCCCAGACCGAAGTACGACAGCAACGCCGCGATGCCGAGACCGGCGGCCAGACCGGCGATCGGCCCGAGCCAGCGCGACCGGTTGGGCTGCGGGGCCGGCGCCGCAGGCGCGGGGGCCGGCTGGGCACGCTGCGTAGCCTGATTGGTCGGTGAAGGTTGGGTCGGCGCCGCCTGCTGTTGCTGAACGGTATTCGACTGACGGCCGATGCTGCGGCTGCCGCCCATGCGGCGAGCTTCCGCGTCGAGCGAGGCGAGCGAGCCGGCCATGATCAGACCGACCATTGCGATCAGTCCGATTCTTCTCACCAACGACCTCGACACCTTACGGGGAGATGACACACCTGAATCGGACATTTTCGTACTTTCCTTTAAAAATCGATGGGTTAGGAACCCTAGTATTTGGTCCCCACATGTAAAGCTACCACGCCAGCTGACAAATTGTAATATTTGACGCCATCGAGGCCCGCTTGTTCCATCATTGTTTTCAAGGTTTCCTGGTCCGGGTGCATCCGGATCGACTCGGCGAGATAGCGGTAGCTCTCGGCGTCCTTCGCGAAGCGGTCGCCGAGCCACGGCAACACTCTGAACGAATAGACGTCGTAGACCTTCTTGAGCGGGTCCCATACCTTCGAGAATTCCAGCACCAGCAGACGGCCCGCCGGCTTCAACACGCGGCGCATTTCCGCCAGCGCGACATCCTTATGCGTCATGTTGCGCAAGCCGAATGCCACGGTCACCACGTCGAAGTAATTGTCCGGAAAGGGGATTTTTTCGGCGTCGCAGAGCAGCGCCGGCGTGATCACGCCCTTGTCCAGCAGGCGGTCGCGGCCCACCCGCAGCATCGATTCATTGATGTCGGTGTGCCACACCTCGCCCGTGTCGCCCGCCTGCTTCGCGAACGCCTTGGACAGATCGCCCGTGCCGCCCGCAATGTCGAGCACCTTGAAACCCGGCCGCACGTTGGCCTGGGCGATCGTGAACATCTTCCACGCCCGGTGCAATCCGCCCGACATCAGGTCGTTCATCAGGTCGTAGTTAGCGGCAACCGAGTGGAATACGCCCGCCACCTTCTGCGCCTTTTCCTGTTCGTCGACCGATTGAAAGCCGAAGTGGGTTTTGCTCATCGCGCTCGTCCTTTCGCGTATTCTGAAATGTTGCGCCGCATCAGTGCGGCGATGGGGCGAATCGTATCAGTGACAATGCCCGTGCGCAGCGCCGGCTGGAACCATCGGCGTATCGCGGTCGACTCCGGCGGCTTCCAGTTTGGCGAGGTAGGCTCGCCAGAGTTCATCCTGGCGGACCGCCATGTCGTACAGCAAATCCCACGAATAGATGCCGGTGGCGTGGCCGTCCGAGAAAGTCGGCTGCAACGCATAGTTGCCGACGCCTTCGAGCATCGTGATCGTCACCTCGCGCTTGCCGGTTTGCAGCGTTTCCTGGCCGGGCCCGTGACCCTGCACTTCCGCCGAAGGCGAATACACGCGCAGCAGTTCGAACGGCAGGCGATACGATTCGCCGTTTGCATACTGCAATTCGAGCACGCGCGATTTCGAATGCAGGACGACGCCGGTCGGCACCGGTGTATCGGGGGTCAGTCCGCTCATGATGGCCTCAAAAGAAAACGCCGGGCCGCCCCAAGATGTCGCCCCGTCGCGGAGCTTGGCGCGTAGCGGCAGGTTACGGGGCGCTCAGCCAAGCGCTTGTTCGATTTCCTGCCGCACGGCTTCGCGCAACAAGGTAGCTTGCGCGCGGCGCGACGACAGCATGGCTTCGGACACCGTGCGCTGGCGTGGCGCCCAAATGGGCAGCGGGAAATGCGCGTCGTTCGAAAAACGCGGAATCACATGCCAGTGCACATGCGGCACCTGGTTGCCGAGGCTCGCCAGGTTGACCTTCACCGGCTGAAGGATGCGCCGCATCGCGCGTTCGACCGCATAAACGGCCTTCATCACGCGATCGCGGTCGCTTCCGTCGAGATCGGAAAACTCGGCTACATGCCTGTTCCAGATCACCCGGCAAAGGCCCGGATAATCGTGTTCGTCGGCGAGGACGACGCGCAAGGTGTCGTCCTGCCACAGCACATCGCCGCCATCTTCATGGCAAAAAACGCAATCCATCGTCGTCCTCAGGCAAAAATCGTCAGTGCTTGCATTAAACCAGCACGCGCTCGATTCCGCCATTGTTCGCCCGCTGCACGTAATCGGCCATCCAGTTTTCACCGAGCACATGACGCGCCATCTCGACCACGATGTAATCCGCGTCGATATTCGCGTCTTCGTTGTAACGCGACAGGCCTTGCAGGCAGGACGGGCAGCTCGTCAGGATCTTCACGTCGGTGGCGCCCTTCGGCTGCGGACCGTCGCCGGCCTTCAGCACGGAGCCGTTCGGCGCGCCCGCCGAGCCGGCCGATGCGTTGACCGGATTGATCGCGTTCGCGCCGGCTTCCGCGAGCAGCGGAATGCCGCGCAGCTTCGCCGCGCCCTTGCGGATTTCCTCTTCCTTGCGAAAGCGCACCTGCGTCGAAATGTCAGGCCGAGTCACGGCCAGTGTGCCGGACTCGCCACAGCAGCGATCGTTTTTCTCGATCCTGTAGCCATCTTTCTCCGAGCCCATCAGTTCGTTGACGAGCTTGACCGGATCCATCGTCTTGATCGGCGTGTGACACGGGTCGTGATACATGTAGCGCACGCCGTTCACGCCTTCGAGCTTCATGCCTTTTTCCAGCAGGAACTCGTGGATGTCGATGATCCGGCAGCCGGGGAAAATCTTTTCGAATTCGTAACCGGCGAGCTGGTCGTAACACGTGCCGCACGACACCACCACCGTCTTGATGTCGAGATAGTTCAGCGTATTCGCGACGCGGTGGAACAGCACGCGGTTATCGGTGACGATCTGCTCGGCCTTGTCGAACTGGCCCGAGCCGCGCTGCGGATAGCCGCAGCACAGATAACCCGGCGGCAGCACTGTTTGCACGCCGGCTTCCCACAGCATGGCCTGGGTCGCCAGCCCGACTTGCGAGAACAGCCGCTCGGAGCCGCAGCCGGGGAAGTAGAACACCGCTTCCGTGTCGGCGTTGGTCGTTTGCGGATTGCGGATGATCGGAACGATCTTGTTGTCCTCGATATCCAGCAACGCGCGCGCGGTTTTCTTCGGCAGATTCCCCGGCATCTTCTTGTTCATGAAGTGGATCACCTGCTGGGTGACCGGCGGCTTGCCCACGGTGGCCGGCGGGTGCGCCGTCTGCTTCTTCGCGAACTTCTTCAGCAGGTCGTTGCCGAGGCGCTGCGCCTTGTAGCCGACGCCCATCATCGCGGTGCGCGCGAGGTTGATCGTCTGCGGATTGGTCGCGTTCAGGAAAAACATGCCGGCCGCGTTGCCCGGATTGAACTTCTTCTTGCCCATCTTGCGCAGCAGGTTGCGCATGTTCATGGTCACGTCGCCGAAATCGATCTTCACCGGGCACGGCGTCACGCACTTGTGACAGACGGTGCAGTGATCGGCGACGTCGTTGAATTCGTCCCAGTGCTTGATCGACACGCCGCGGCGCGTCTGCTCTTCGTACAGGAACGCCTCGACCAGCAAGGAAGTGGCGAGAATCTTGTTGCGCGGGCTGTACAGCAGGTTCGCGCGCGGCACGTGGGTCGCGCACACCGGCTTGCACTTGCCGCAACGCAGGCAGTCCTTGATCGACTCGGAAATCGCGCCGATGTCGGACTGCTGCATGATCAGCGATTCATAGCCCATCAGCCCGAAGCTCGGCGTATAGGCGTTGCGCAGGTCGGCGCCTGCGAGCAGCTTGCCGGCGTTGAAGCGCCCATGCGGATCGACGCGCTGCTTGTACGCGCGGAATTCGCCGATCTCGTCGTCGGTGAGGAATTCGAGCTTGGTGATGCCGATGCCGTGCTCGCCGGAAATCACGCCGTCGAGCGAACGCGCCAGCTTCATGATGCGCGCGACCGCCGTGTGGGCGTCCTGCAGCATCTCGTAGTTGTCGGAGTTGACCGGCAGGTTCGTGTGGACATTGCCGTCGCCCGCGTGCATGTGCAGCGCGACGAACACGCGGCCGCGCAGCACCTGCTTGTGGATCGCCTGGGCTTCGTCGAGGATCGGCTTGAACTCGCCGCCGTTGAAGATCTGCCGCAGTTCGGCGCGAATCTCCTGCTTCCACGACACGCGGATCGTACGGTCTTGCGTGACGTGAAACACGGTGGCGTCCGGCTGCGCGTCCGCGCGATCGGCGAATTTCTCCGCCAGCGCTTCGTAGCCGAGACCGACCAGGTAGTGCTGCGCTTCACGCAACGAGAGATCGAGCTTGTCGCGCAGGAATTCCCAGCGCGTGCGCACGCGCTTCAACAGATCGAGCGCTTGCTGCACGCGATCCTCGAGCAGTTCGGCGCTCGGGATTTCGTTGGCGTCGTCGCTCTTGCCGAGCGGCAGTTTGCCGGCCTTGAAGAACGCTTCGAGCGCGTCGACCAGTTGCAGCTTGTTCTTGATCGACAGCTCGATATTGATGCGCTCGATGCCGTCCGTGTACTCGCCCATGCGGTCGAGCGGAATCACCACGTCTTCGTTGATCTTGAACGCGTTCGTGTGCTTGGCGATCGCGGCGGTGCGGCTGCGGTCGAGCCAGAAACGCTTCCTCGCCTCGGCGTTGACCGCGACGAAGCCTTCGCCGCTCTTGCCGTTGGCCATGCGCACGACTTCCGAGGTGGCCTGCGCGACCGCGTCCGCATCGTCGCCGACGATGTCGCCGATCAGCACCATCTTCGGAAACGCGTTGCGCTTGCTCTTGGTGGCGTAGCCGACCGCGCGCAGATAGCGCTCGTCGAGGTGTTCGAGGCCGGCCAGAATCGCGCCGCCCTGCTTCGACGTTTCGAACAGATAGTCCTTGATCTCGACGATGCTCGGGATCGCGTCGCGCGCCTGGCCGAAGAATTCGAGGCAGACGGTGCGCGTGTGCGCCGGCATCTTGTGCAGCACCCAGCGCGCGGACGTGATCAGCCCGTCGCAGCCTTCCTTCTGCACGCCCGGCAGACCGGCGAGGAATTTGTCGGTGACGTCCTTGCCGAGACCTTCCTTGCGGAACACGCGGCCCTTGATGTCGAGCGCCTCCGTGCGCAGCAGCTTCTCGCCCGGCGCGTAGTTGCCGTCGAACCATTTCAGCTCGAAACGCGCGACTTCGATGTCGTGAATCTTGCCGAGGTTGTGGTCCAGACGCGTCACTTCGAGCCAGTTCCCTTCCGGGTCGACCATGCGCCACCAGGCGAGATTGTCGAGCGCCGTGCCCCACAGCACCGCTTTCTTGCCGCCCGCGTTCATCGCGACGTTGCCGCCGACGCAGGACGCATCCAGCGAGGTCGGATCGACCGCGAACACAAAGCCGGCCTGCTCGGCCGCTTCGGTCACGCGGCGCGTGACGACGCCCGCACCGGAGAAAATCGTCGCCACCTTGCGCTCGACGCCCGGCAGTTCGGTCATCTCGACCGCGCCCAGTTGTTCCAGCTTTTCCGTGTTGATGACGGCCGAAAACGGCGTGAGCGGCACCGCGCCGCCCGTGTAGCCAGTGCCGCCGCCGCGCGGAATCACAGTCAGACCGAGTTCGAAACACGCCTTGATCATGCCGGCGATCTCCGCTTCGGTATCCGGCGTGAGCACGACAAACGGGTACTCGACGCGCCAGTCGGTGGCGTCCGTCACATGCGAGACGCGGGACAAACCGTCGAACTTGATGTTGTCTTTTTCGGTGACGCGGCCCAGCACCTTGGTCGCGCGGCGGCGCAGATCGTAGGTTTTCTGGAATTCGCTTTCGAAGTCGTCGACGGCGCGGCGCGCGGCCTCGACCAGGGTTTCGACCCGAGCGGCCCGGTCGACGCCCGCTTCGTCGCCATGCTCGACCAGATCGGCGCGGCGGCGCTTTTCGATTTCAGACAGACGGTGATGCAGCGCTTCGATCAACATCGCCCGGCGCTTGGGGTTGTCGAGCAGATCGTCTTGCAGGTAGGGATTGCGACGCACGACCCAGATGTCGCCGAGCACTTCGTAAAGCATGCGTGCCGAACGGCCGGTGCGGCGCTCCGCGCGCAGTTCGGCCAGTGCCGCCCAGGCGTCGTCGCCGAGCAGACGAATGACGATTTCGCGGTCGGAAAAGGACGTGTAGTTATAGGGAATTTCGCGCAGACGCGCTTCGGGATCGGCGGCCACCGCGGCGGCGGCCCCGTGCGGATCGAATACTTGAGGTGCGTTCATGTTCGGACGACTCGGTGGGTCAACCGGCCGCGCTCAGGTGGAAGGCGTCGGCTGACGGTGCGCGTGGGGCGCAATGCTGGAAAATTTCTAGTGGAGCGAAGCGCAACCGACGGTTTCCTCACATCGATCGCTTCACGGCGCTCAGATGCAGCTACACGATCGTGCCCGGCGGGCGTGACGCTCCGCCGCGGGGCAACACTCACGCGGGATGGGCATCGAATGGGCGATCCGAGGCTGCCAGTGCATCTTCCGATCCTTATTCCAAAATGGAATTCTACCGCATGATCCCGCCGCGCGTTGACGGCTGAAATCGGAGGCGTGGCGGGGCTTGGCGGGTTTTCGTCACTAACACACGCGCCTTCGTGCATATGGCCAATTGACCAACCGGGCGGTCAGGCGGCGCTCGGGGCGCGGCTCCGACCGCCGCGCGGAAGCCGGAGCGCACGCCGTTGGCGCTATCATTGGTCCTTTCCCGTCTTATAAAGCGCACCGCGCCACCCGCATGGCTTCCCACGACTACCTGAAGAAAACCCTGACCGCACGCGTCTACGACGTGGCCCGCGAGACCGAACTGGAACGCGCGCCGAATCTGTCGGCGCGCCTGCGCAATCCGGTCTACCTGAAGCGCGAGGACAACCAGCCGGTGTTCTCGTTCAAGGTGCGCGGCGCGTACAACAAGATGGCGCACATTCCGGCCGAGGCGCTGGAGCGTGGGGTGATCACCGCGTCGGCGGGCAATCATGCGCAGGGCGTGGCGCTGTCGGCGGCACGGCTGGGCGTGAAGGCGATCATCGTCGTGCCGGTCACCACCCCGCAGGTGAAGGTCGATGCGGTGCGCGCGCACGGCGGGCCGACCGTCGAGGTGGTGCAGTCGGGCGAGTCGTATAGCGATGCGTACGCGCATGCGCTGACGCTGCAGAAAGCGCGCGGCCTGACCTTCGTGCATCCGTTCGACGATCCGTATGTGATCGCCGGCCAGGGCACCGTCGCGATGGAAATTCTCAGCCAGCATCAGGGACCGATTCACGCGATCTTCGTGCCGATCGGCGGCGGCGGACTCGCGGCGGGCGTCGCCGCGTACGTGAAATCGGTGCGCCCGGAGATCAAGGTGATCGGCGTGCAGACCGACGATTCGTGCGCGATGGCCGCGTCGCTGAAAGCCGGCGAGCGGGTCACGCTGAACGAGGTCGGCCTGTTCTCGGACGGCACCGCGGTGAAGCTGGTGGGCGAGGAAACCTTCCGCCTGTGCCGCGAGTATCTCGACGACGTGCTGCTCGTGAACACCGACGCGCTGTGCGCGGCGATCAAGGACGTGTTCCAGGACACCCGCAGCGTGCTCGAACCTGCCGGCTCGCTCGCGGTGGCCGGTGCGAAGCAGTATGCCGAGCGCGAAGGCATCGAGAACCAGACGCTGGTCGCGATCACGTCGGGCGCGAACATGAATTTCGACCGCATGCGCTTCGTGGCCGAGCGCGCCGAAGTGGGGGAAGCGCGCGAGGCGGTGTTCGCCGTGACGATTCCCGAGGAGCGCGGCAGCTTCCGGCGCTTCTGCGAACTGGTCGGCACGCGCAGCGTCACCGAGTTCAACTACCGGATCGCGGACGCGAGCTCGGCGCATATCTTCGTCGGCGTGCAGATCCGCAACCGCAGCGAGTCCGCGCAGATCGCGGGCGCCTTTGAAGCGCACGGCTTCGCCACTGTCGACCTGACCTTCGATGAACTCTCGAAGCAGCACATCCGCTACATGGTCGGCGGCCGCTCGCCGCTCGCGCACGACGAGCGGCTATTCCGCTTCGAGTTTCCCGAGCGGCCGGGGGCGCTGATGAAGTTCCTGTCGTCGATGGCGCCGAACTGGAATATCAGCCTCTTTCACTATCGCAACCAGGGCGCGGACTACAGCTCGATTCTCGTCGGCATTCAGGTGCCCGACAGCGAGAACAGCGAGTTCGGACGCTTTCTCGCGACGCTGGGGTATCCGTATTGGGAAGAGACCGGCAATCCGGTGTACCGCTTATTCCTCGCCTGATCTTTTGGGATTGAAACGCGCAGATGGCTCTTTCGCTTGTCGACAAACTGGTGGTGGCAATCTCGTCGCGCGCGCTGTTCGACTTCGAGGAAGAGAACCGCGTGTACGAGGAAGGCGATCTGCAAGCATATGAAGCGCTGCAGCGCGACCGCCTGACCGTGCCCGCCAAGCCGGGCGTAGCGTTTCCGCTGATCCGCAAGCTGCTGGCGCTGAACGCCGGCGGGCATCGCGTGGAAGTGGTGATCCTGTCGCGCAGCGATCCGATCAGCGGACTGCGCGCGTTTCATTCGTGCCGCGAACACGGGTTGGCGATCGAGCGCGGCGTGTTCACACGCGGACGCGCGCCGTTCGGCTATCTGAAGCCGCTGAACGCGTCGCTGTTTTTGTCCGCGAATCAGGACGACGTGCGCGACGCGCTCGCCGCTGGTTTTCCGGCCGCGCGCGTCCTGCCCGAATCGGCGAAAATGGCGAGCAAGTATCCCGACGAAATCCGCATTGCGTTCGACGGCGACGCCGTGCTGTTTTCTGACGAAGCCGAACGCGTGTTCCAGCAAGATGGCTTGCGCGCATTCATTGGACACGAGATTCACAACAAAAACCTGCCGCTCGCGGACGGGCCGTTGAAGCCGCTGCTCGAAGCGCTGCACCGGCTGCAAAAACTCGCGGACGAAGCCGCGCCCATGCATATTCGTA
The DNA here is from genome assembly GCF_003330825.1 of Paraburkholderia terricola. Taxonomy (NCBI): domain Bacteria; kingdom Pseudomonadati; phylum Pseudomonadota; class Betaproteobacteria; order Burkholderiales; family Burkholderiaceae; genus Paraburkholderia; species Paraburkholderia terricola. Next base: position 453,377 of record NZ_CP024941.1, on the reverse strand, counting down.
CCGCATTGGTGACGGCGCGCTCGGCCCCCGCACATGAGCGCGCGATCCGCACCTTGATGGCGTGGAACATCGAAATCGACGAAGCGATGTTCCTCGGCGGCCTCGACAAGAGCGCATTCCTGCGCGAATTCGAGCCGGACTTTTTCTTCGACGACCAAATCGGCCATTGCGAATCGGCCCGCGTCGTGACGGCGACGGGGCACGTGCTGAGTGGCATCGTGAACGCATCATGACACCTGAACAGTCACCGCTGGGTAAGCCTTCCGCTTACACCGAACAATACGACGCTTCGCTGCTGTTCCCGATCGCGCGCGGCAATGCGCGCGAGGCGATCGGCATCAGTGCGCCATTGCCCTTCTTCGGCACCGATATCTGGAATGCCTATGAGCTTTCCTGGCTGAACGCGCGCGGCAAGCCGCAGATCGCAGTGGCGACTTTTTTCGTGCCGGCCGATTCGCCGAATATCGTCGAGTCGAAATCGTTCAAGCTGTATCTCGGCTCATTCGCGCAGACGGCTTTCGAGTCGATGGACGCGGTGCGGGAGACGATCAAGCGAGACGTGTCCGCTTCTTGCGGCGCAACGGTTTCCGTTCATCTAACGGCGCCTTACGAGTTCGGCAAGTTGCAGATGGAAGAGTTTGAGGGCTTGTCGCTGGATCGGCTGGATCTGGATACGGACGTTTATCAGCCGGATGCTTCGTTGCTGAAGGCGGCGCTGGATGAAGCGCCGGTCGAGGAAACGCTGTTTTCCAATCTGCTGAAGTCCAACTGTCCCGTGACCGGGCAGCCCGATTGGGGCAGCGTGCAGATTCATTACATTGGCCCGCAGATCGATCACGCGGGCTTGCTGCGCTACATCATCTCGTATCGGAATCACACCGGCTTTCACGAGCAGTGCGTCGAGAAGATTTTTATCGACGTGCTCAAGGCGTGCAAGCCTGTGAAACTCGCGGTATATGCGCGCTACACGCGGCGCGGCGGGCTGGACATCAATCCGTTCCGCACCAATTACAACTTGCCGATGCCGGACAATATGCGGCTCGCCCGGCAGTAGCCTGTCAATGTCTCGCGCGCCGCGGGCGATGATCCATGCTCGCGGCGAACGAGGAAAGCTTTACGCCGATGGCTTTTTATAAGCCACGCAATCCACTTCGACCTTACAGTCGATCACCATCGAGGAAACGACACAAGCCCGCGCCGGCGGATTGTCGCCGAAGTACTCGCGAAACACCTTGTTGAACGACGCGAAATCGCGCGGATCGTCCAGCCACACGCCGCAGCGGACGACATGCTCCGCGCCATAGCCGGCTTCCTTCAAAATCGCGAACACGTTCTGAATCGCCTTGTGCGTTTGCTCGACGATCCCGCCGTTGATCACCTCGCCGTTTTCCATCGGCGTTTGTCCAGAAACGAACAGCCAACCATCCGCTTCGACTGCCCGGGCAAACGGCATATGCTGACCGCCCGTTCCCTTCCCGCCTTCAACGCCATATCGCTTCATCGTCCAACTCCTCACAAAAGGTTCGCGCGCGACGGGCAAAACCGCCGCGCGCCTCGATCCATCAAAAAATCAGAATGCGCCGTGCGCGTCGCCTTTCGACGCCGCGCCACGCGCCACGAATTTGCCTGCGCGTTCGCCCGTGACTTCGCCGTCGCGGTATGACAACACGCCGTTCACCCACACCGCGTCGATGCCGTCCGCCGCCTGCTGCGGCTTCTCGAACGTCGCCGCGTCGCGCACCTTGGCGGGATCGAACAACACCAGGTCCGCGTGATAGCCGATATGCACCTCGCCGCGCTGCGCGAGACCAAAGCGACGCGCCGACAAGCTGGTCATCTTGCGCACCGCCTCTTCGAGCGGCAGCAAGCCGGCGTCGCGCGAATAGTGGCCGAGCACGCGCGGAAACGCGCCCCACAGGCGCGGATGCGGCAACGGATCGTTCGGCAAGCCGTCCGAGCCGACCATCGTCGCGGGATGCGACAGGATGCGCCGCACGTCCTCCTCGGACATGTTGTGATAGACGGCGCCCGCGGGCTGCAGACGCTTGCCCGCCTCCTGCTGCGTGATGCTCCACTCGGCGGCGATCTCTTTCAACAGCTTGCCGGCCATCTCGGGATGCGGCTCGGACCATGTGATCGTGATGTCGATGTCGCCGCTCACCTGCTTCAGATCGAGCGTCGATGAACTGCGGTTGTACGGATAGCAGTCGCAGCCGATCGGCTGCATGCGGCGCGCGCCTTCCAGCGACTTCAGCACTTCTTCGCTGCGTCCCCAGTTCGACGGACCCGCGCACTTCAGATGCGAAATCACCACCGGCACGTGCGCGTGACGTCCCACGCGATACGCTTCGTCCATCGCGTCGAGAATCGCGTCGAATTCGGTGCGCATGTGCGTCGTGTACAGCGCGCCGGCGGCGGCGAGCGGTTCGGCCAAGGCCATCACCTCCTCGGTGGGCGCAGCGAAGGCCGAGCCGTAGGCGAGACCCGAACTCAAACCCAGCGCGCCGTGCGACAACGCCTCTTCCAACTGAGCGCGCATGCCTTCGATTTCTTGCGGCGTGGCCGCGCGATCGAGCCGGTCCATCTGATTGCTGCGCAACGCCGTGTGGCCGATCAGCGCGCCCACATTCACCGCCGGGCGCGCGGCGTTCACCGCTTCGACGTAAGCGGCAAAAGTCGGGTATTGAAAGGCGTCGCGCTCGCCGAGCAGATTCATCGGATCGGGCGGATCGCCCTTCAGCGAAACCGGCGCGGCGCTGATGCCGCAGTTGCCGACGATCACCGTCGTCACGCCCTGCGTGATCTTCGGCAGCATTTGCGGCGAGCGGATCACGTGCGTGTCGTCGTGCGTATGGACGTCGATGAAACCGGGCGCCAATGCACGGCCGTTGGCCTCGATCACCTCTTCGGCGAGCCAGTTCGACAGATTGCCGATCGCGACAATGTGGCCGTCGCGGATCGCGACGTCGCGCTCGACGGGCGGCGCGCCCGTGCCGTCGTATAGTTGCGCGCCAACGATCAGTGTGTCGGCGGCTTCAGGATGCGAATGCATGGATCAGTCTCCTAACGGTTGTCGATCGCCGCCGCCGCGGTGCGCGTCGAGCGCGTGCTTCATGCGGCGCAGCAATTCGCGGCTCTCGTCACCCTGACTGACGGCAAGCTCGGTGACGAGCACATCGAGCGCCATCATCATCGCGTAACGTGACGACGACGGCTTGTAAATGAAATCGGTCTCGAACGCGACGATCGGAATCACCCATTCCGCAAGCTTCGCGAGCGGCGAGGCCGGCGCGGTCAGCGCGATCACGGTCGCGCCGTAGCTGCGCGCGATCTTGCAGTTCTCGACCATCTCGGGCACGCGCCCGGTGGTGGACAGCGCGAGCACCACGCAGTCGCGCGATACGGTGCTGGCGACCATGCGCTGCAACAAGCCGTCCTGATAGGTCGCGACCGGCCGGCCGAGACGCACCAGCCTGAAGCGCATTTCGTCGGCCAGGGCGGTCGAGCCGCCTCCCATGCCGAATACGTAGATCATGCGCGCCGCGCGCAAGGCGGCGGCCGCTTCGCCGAGCGGCGCCTGGCGCAGCAACTGATGGTTATGCGCAAGCGCGGTCTGCAATTCGTCGAACACGCGGGTGGCGATCGGCTCGGGCGCGCCGACGGCGCCGCCCGGTTGCAGAAACCGCTGGCCGACCGCCGCGGCCTGCGCGAGCCGCAGTTTCAGTTCGCGCACGTCGCGGCAACCGACCGCCTTGGCAAAGCGCGTGACGGTCGCGACACTCACCTGCGCCTGCTGTGCGAGCGCGCCGATGCTGGCGCGCGACGCGCCGGTGAGATCGTCGAGAATCAGCGCGGCGACCTTGCGTTCGGCCGAGCGCAATTCCGGCGCGCATTCGGCGATGCGCGCGACGATGTCGAAAGCGAGCGGTTCGGCGGTTGAGTTCATTGCAGAGCGTGGAAGGCCGCGCACCGGCTCATATCGAGCCGGCGCAAAGCCGTGGTACTAAATAACATTTCTTCATCCATCGTACTTTCGGTAACATGATAAAGTCAAATCTGATTCAATTTAACCGGACGATGGAGCTGGGTGACATGAAAGTTACAAACTATCAGGGCGCAACGATTGATCCTTATAGCAAAGGTCTCGGCATGGTGCCGGGCACCAGCATCCAGCTCACGGATGCAGCGCGCCTCGAGTGGAATCTGCTGAACGAAGACGTGAGCCTGCCCGCCGCGGTGCTATACGCGGATCGCGTGGAACACAACCTGAAGTGGATGCAGGCGTTCGTCGCGGAATACGGCGTCAAGCTCGCGCCGCACGGCAAGACCACCATGGCGCCGCAACTGTTCCGGCGTCAACTGGAAACCGGCGCGTGGGGCATCACGCTCGCCACCGCGCACCAGGTGCGCGCGGCGTATCACGGCGGCGTCTCGCGCATTTTGATGGCCAATCAACTGGTCGGCCGCCGCAACATGATGATGGTCGCCGAGTTGCTGAGCGATCCGGATTTCGAATTCTTCTGCCTCGTCGATTCGGTTGAAGGCGTCGATCAGTTGGGCCAGTTTTTCACGTCGGTGCGCAAGCCGCTGCAGGTGCTGCTCGAACTCGGTGTGCCGGGCGGCCGCACCGGCGTGCGCGACGAAGCACAGCGCAACGCGGTGCTCTCCGCGATCGCGCGTTATCCGAACATATTGAAGCTCGCCGGTGTGGAGTTGTACGAAGGCGTGTTGAAGGAAGAGCACGAAGTGCGCGCGTTCCTGCAAAGCGCGGTCGCGCTCACGCGCAAACTCGTCGACGAAGGGAGGTTTGCTCGCACGCCGGCGGTGTTGTCCGGCGCGGGGTCGGCGTGGTACGACGTGGTCGCGGAAGAATTCGTGAAGGCCTCGGAAGCCGGTAAGGTCGAGGTCGTGCTACGTCCCGGCTGCTATCTGACGCATGACGTCGGCATCTACCGCAAGGCGCAGACAGACATCCTTGCGCGCAATCCGGTCGCGAAGAAAATGGGCGAAGGCTTGCTCCCCGCGTTGCAACTATGGGCGTACGTGCAGTCGATTCCCGAGCCGGATCGCGCGATCATCGGTCTGGGCAAGCGCGACTCCGCGTTCGACGCCGGCATGCCGGAGCCGGCGCGCCACTATCGTCCGGGCAACGAAGCGCCGCGCGACATCGCGGCGAGCGAAGGCTGGGAGATTTTCGGCTTGATGGACCAGCACGCCTATCTGCGGATTCCCGCAGGCGCCGATCTCAAAGTGGGCGACATGATCGCGTTCGACATCTCGCACCCGTGCTTGACGTTCGACAAGTGGCGCCAGGTGCTGGTGGTCGATCCGTCGTATCGGGTCACGGAAGTGATCGAGACGTTCTTCTGATCTTGACGAGAACGGCGCGTTTCACGGCAACGTGGCGCGCCGCGCGGTTGTCGCCGACCGCCTGATGCAGTCGCGATCGCGCCGGTTATCGCGGCGATCCCTCGTTGTTCACCGCCGCTTCAGACACCTGAGAAGAACCAGCCGGATCGGTAACGCCGGCCGTCGCCGCCACTTCACCGATCCGCGCTTCCAGCATCTTCAACGCGCCGGACAGCGCGCTCAGCGCGTCGTCCGGCAACGCGGCCATCGTGTCGTGCAAAAAGGCATTGCGACGCGGCAGGCTCGCTTCGGTTGCCGAGAGTCCCGCTTCGGTCAAGCGCACGTTGGTCACGCGGTTATCGCGCGTATCCATGCTGCGCGCAATCCAGCCTAATCCCTCCAGCGTTTTCAACTGCCGCGTGAGCGCGCCCGGATCGACCCGCAAGCGCTCGACCAGCCGCTTCTGCGACGACTCGCCCGCCTGCTCGTGCAGCGCGAGCAGAATGCGCCAGCGCGGCAACGGGTGGCCGACGTGCGCCTCGAATGCCGACATGAACGCCCGATAAGTGCGGCCGAATTGCTGCATGACGGCGACGCGGTCCTGTTCTTCCATGATTTGTCAGTAAAACGGTAAGTCTAAAAAATCAGTCCGCGTGAACCACCGGCTCGAGCTTGCGCTGGAGCTTGATCGGCGGAACGCGGCGGCTTTGCCACACCGACACCACGGCGATGATCGCCGCCAGCGCGAGACCCAGATGAATCGCCGCGACGAGCGCCTCGCGCGCGCTTTCGAGCAGCATCGCGCCGTCGTGGCCGGCATGCGTCAACTGGCCGAGCACGGCGCTTTGCGCGTCACGATTGATCAGGATTTGCGGATCGCCCAGATCGGCGAACCATTGCGATGCGCGATCGTTTTCCAGCGCGCTGCGCACGCCGCTTGCGTACATGTGGCTCACCAGCGTGCCGGTGAGCGCCGTGCCGATCATGCCGCCGATCATCCGCAACGACTGCAGCAGCGCCGTGGCGATGCCGAGATGTTCGCGACCGGCCGTCTGCTGCGCAAAGATCGTGAGGTTGGGCATCACGAAACCGAGCCCGAGGCCGCCGACCATCATGAACGACATCAGTAGCCATTGCGGCATGGAACGCGTCGCCACCACCATGCCGAGGCACGCGAGCGCGACCAGCGCAAAGCCGACGTATAGCATCAGATTCGGGTTGCGCACGCGAGAAACGATGCGCCCGTTGGCGATGCTGCCGATCGTGATGAACACGACGAGCGGCGTGATGACGAACCCCGCTTCTTTCGGCGACATGCCGAAGCCGCCCTGGAACAGCAACGGCGCGTAAAACAGCAGCGAGAACATCGTGAAGCCGCCCAGCACCGCGAGCGTGAAGAGCGCGGCGAGGCTGCGGTTGCGAAACATGTCGACCGGCAGGATCGCGGTCGGGCAGCGCTTTTCCCACTGCCACAGCGCGTAGGCCGAAGCGATGCTCAACGCAAGCAGCGCAAACGCGCTGAACGTGACGCCGTGCTTCGGCAGCAATTCGACGAAGAGTTGCAGCGAGCCGAGCGCCACCGCGATCAGCACCGCGCCCGGCCAGTCGAGCCGCATCTTGCCTTCGTGCTCGACATGCCGCAGATGCGGCAGGAAGCGCCAGACGAAAAATAGCGACAGCAGACCGACGGGCAGATTCACATAGAACACCGAGCGCCAGCCGTAATACTGCGTGAGGAAACCGCCGAGCGACGGCCCCACTGCGTTCGCGATCCCAAATGCGGAGCTCATCAACACCTGCCAGCGCAGGCGCACGACCGAGTCGGGGAAGAGGTCGGGAATGCAAGCGAAGGCCGTCCCGACCAGCATGCCGCCGCCGATGCCTTGCAGCCCGCGCGCCAGCACGAGGAACAGCATGTTGTCGGCGGCGCCGCACAGTACCGACGCGCCCGTGAACACGACGATCGACGCGATCACGAAGGGCTTGCGTCCATAGTAGTCGCCAAGGCGGCCGAAGATCGGCACCGTGATCACCGAGGTCAGCAGATACGACGTGGCGACCCATGCGTAGAGTTCGAAGCCCTTGAGTTCGGCGACGATCGTGGGCAATGCGGTGCCGACCACGGTCTGGTCGAGCGCGACCAGCATCGTGACGAAGGAAATGCCGAGCATTGCCAGCAGCGATTCGCGGAAAGGTAAGACTTGCCCACTCGAATGGTGGGCAGCGGTATGGACAGCCATTTTTGCGGACGCAACAGTTGACTTGTCAAATGATGGGGAATCATACCACGAGGCCATGCTCTAAGCTGGACCGTGCGCAGGCCGTCGCTGAACGGACTATCGACCGCAAATAGTCAACAAATGATGCCAGGGAGGCATATGGAGCAGAGTTCGCTCGCAGCACAATCCTTATCGGACGAAGACCTGAACGCGCTGCGGCGCGCCAAACACGAGCTGGAAAGCCCCGCGCTGGCGATGAAGCTGGCGAGTATCGTCGGTGCGCCGCTGGAGAAACTGCTCGCGCGCATGCCGGCGTTCGCCAACGAAAAGATCGCCGATGCAACGGAACTGGCATTGCGCAAGTGCCTCGCGATCGCGCTGCGCACGTTGGGGCGGCAAGACAGCGCTGCGCCGCTCGCCGCGCCCGACAAGCCGAGCAACCTGCTGCACAAGTTCGCTGTGGCGACCACCGGCGCCGCCGGCGGCGCCTTCGGCCTGTTCGCGCTGCCCGTCGAGTTGCCGATCACGACCACGCTCATGTTCCGCTCGATCTGCGATATCGCGCGCAGCGAGGGCGAAGACCTGACCTCGATCGATACGCAACTGCAGTGTCTGACGGTGCTGGGCATGGGCGGCACGTCCACTGCCGACGACGACGCCGACTTCGGTTACTTCATCATGCGCGGCGCGCTGGCGCAGGCGGTGTCGAAAGCGTCATCTGAAATCGCGACCAAGGGTTTCACCGCGCACGGTTCCGCAGCCTTGCTGCGCCTGCTTCATACGATTACCGCGCGTTTTTCTGTGCAGGTGAGCGAACAGATCGCCGCCAAGTCGATTCCGGCGATCGGCGCCGTGCTCGGCGCGATGGTCAATACGGTGTTCATCGACCACTTCCAGCAGGTCGCGCACGGTCATTTCACCGTGCGGCGGCTGGAAAGGCAGTACGGCCACGAAACGGTCGAGGCCGCCTATCAGACGATCGACATCGCGCTCGCCGGCTGAGCGGCGTTCGTGGCGCGGTTCGTGACGCGCCGCACGAAGGCCGCGGCGCCGTCGAGCGCGCGATTCGCCTCGGGCATGAACGGCGTGAACAGCGGCCACACGTGCGGCATCTTCTTCCATACCTCGAATTCGCAGTCGACGCCCGCCGCGCGCGCGTTGTCGGCAACGCGTCGCGAATCGTCCAGCAACACCTCGGTGCTGCCCGCCATGATGAAGAGCGGTGGCAAACCGTGCAGTTCGGCATAAACCGGCGAAGCGTACGGATGCGTGGCCGGCGTGTCGCCGAGATAGACCTTCGCGGCCCGCTCGATCGCGGCGCCGCAAAACATCGGATCGCGACTGTCGTTGGTGCGGATACTCGCGCCGGCAGCGGCCAGATCGGTCCACGGCGAGAACAGTAGACCACCGGCCGGCATGGGATCGCCGGCGTCGCGAAGCGCGATCAACGTGGCGAGTGCGAGGCCGCCGCCCGCGGAATCGCCCGCGATCACAATCGACTCGGGCGGCACGCCATCGGCGATTATCTTGCGATAGGCCGCAGTGGCGTCGTCAAGCGCCGCAGGGAAAGGATGTTCGGGTGCAAGGCGATAGTCGAGCGAAAAGACCGGAGCGTTGGCGCGCGTTGCAAGACCGAACACTAGCGAACGATGCGTGAGCGGCGAACAGAAGTAATAGCCGCCGCCGTGGCAATACAGTACGGTCGGTTCAGCGCTAGGCGCTGGTTTGCCGCCGGCGCGCTCTATCCACTCCCCGCGCAGCGGCCGGTCATGCGGGCCGTACAACTCTCGCAGACGCCAGCCGGCGGGAACCCGCGGTGACCAGACGCGCTTGGCGGTCAACGCCCGCGCTCTCTCGACATCGATACATGGCTTGAGGGTTTCTGGCCGAAACTGCCTGCGCAAAATCCAGCAGGCGAGTGCGCTTTGCCAACTCATCGGGACACGCTCCTTCGATAGTGTCCCTTCATGGTACGTGCGTTCGCGGTTGCGGCGATGGGCGAGCGATTCTAATCTCTAAAAGCGCGCGCTTTCCCGAATGCGCTTCTTTCTATCCGGTCTAGTTCGCTGGCAACACCTGCCCGCGAATTTCGCCCGTCGGATTCTGTGCTGTGTGGATATTGAAGTACCACTGGCCCGCCATCAGATCGGTGACCTGCTGTTCGGTGAGCGCCGCCGATCCCTTGATGGGGCTGCCAAGCGCGCTCTTTCCTATTGGCACCTGAGGCTTGGCGTTCTGGCCCACTGGAGCGGGGCCGTGGAAATGCGCGGCGGTGACCGGGCCGCTCAATCCTTCATAGCTGATCGTCCATTGCAGCGATTTGGTCGACGTATCGAACGTGGCGTTCAACGTGCCGTGCCCATGACTCACTCGCGGCGGCACCTCGCTCGACGGCTCAAGATCCGCTTTCAAGGCCACCGTATCCGCGAAGGCGACGCCCGACGTCAACACCCACAGCACCACAGCAAGGTTCAGTTTTCGAAGCACAATCATGGTCTTCTCCGGACTTGATGCACCGCCGCACCGACGTTTCGGCTGCGCGGAGCCACCACATACTAGTGCAAATTTCTTGAATACGTTTGCGGATGGCGGGTGAGCAAGCGATGTATAGGGCGCGGCACAAGGGCCTGACTATCGTGAGCGCAGAGGCTGATTCATAGTGCTCGTTGGTTTCGTAGTTATCCGTGGTATCGAAACGCATCAGGCCGCTCGCGCGAATCTCGTCCGCTCCTGAATAAGCGCAACTTCGAGCGAATTCGAGCAGCGCCTTCGTCGATTTCCTCAAACAGTTAATTGCGGATTTCGGAACGAATGGTTAGCGCTATCCGAGTTATGCTTCCGACTGCGAGAAGTGACTCCTTCATCGAAGGATGTCTCCAAACCTTAACGCGGCTTCGGCCGCGTTTTTTTTCGTCTGCTCATTGTTGGATTTGTTTTGCTCAGTCCTCTTTTCGGTCACACCTGTAGCGAGGAACGGCACCGCGCCGCCCAAGCGGTGCAATGTCACGCGAGCAAGGCGGCCTGCTGCTCGATTCGATCCAGCATGACCTGGCACTTGGTGATCAATATCAATCCCTCACTGCGCACGCGTTCCGGTGGCTTGACGGTGATATCTCGACGATATTCGTCCAACGCATTGAGCAGCGGCGGATATTGCAGCACGCTCGCTGCCCCGGCCACCCTGTGCAACCACTCACGCACGCGCCCAATCTCAGCGCTTTCGACCAGTGGCGACAACGCCTCCACGTCCTCGCGCACGGACGAGACAAACGAGTCGAGCAACGCCTTGACGGTCGATTCGCTACCCCACAACTGCGTCATGTGCGCCAGATCGACTGGAACAAACGGCTCTGTGACGCCGTGAACATCCGGCCCTGCGACTGCCGGGGTGCTCACCGTTTCAATGGGAGCGGCTTGCCACGCGCTGTCGGGGCCGAACCAGCGGCTCAGGTAGTCGCGCAGCGTGGCGAGCCGGGTCGGCTTGACGAGGCAGTCGTCCATGCCCGCATCGCGACATAGATTCAGGTCTTCGGGCGCGGTGTTCGCCGTGATACCGAGAATGGGCAGACGCTGCGCGCCACCGTGCTCCCGCTCGCGGATGCGCCGCGTGAGTTCATAGCCGGACAGGTTCGGCATATGGCAATCCGTGATCAGGCATCCATAGCTCGTGCGTTCCAACGCGACCAACGCCTCCGCACCGTCGTTCGCCACGTCGCATGCAAAGCCGAGCAAAGCCAGTTGATGACGGATCAACTCCTGATTGACCGGGTGATCTTCCGCCACCAGAATCAGGCGGCCGCTGGCAATGGCGCTTTCACGGTCCGGCGGCACGGTGCAGCCCTCGGCCGCGCGCGGCTTGCCCGCCGGGCGCTGAGCCACCGACGGCAGCCCCGCCAACGCGGCGGCGCATGCGGCACCGAGTCCGCGCCACGAAATAGGGTTGATGCTGACGCGTACGTTGTCGTCGAAAATGCGGTAGCCCGTCGGCTTCGGCTTTTCGGTCAGGCAAATGACGCGTGAGCCTAGGCTGCCGCCTGCCGGCAACCTCACGTTCTCGCTCACGAAAAGCAGGTCCACGTCTGCCAGCGCGGCGCGCTCGCGCAGTTCCGCGGCATCGGGTGAGACGCGGCGCAGTTTGAGCCCAAGCGCCTCGCCAAAATGCATCAAAGCCTGAGCGACGCGTGCGTCGCCAATGGCCACGACACCGCGCTTGCCGCGCAAGCCGCCAGCGCAATAGCGCTCAGTTTCGACAGGCATGGTGAGCCGCACGATCATGCGTGTTCCCGCCCCCGGTTCACTGCGCAGTGCGAGTGAGCCGTTCATGAGGTCGATCAGCTTACGGCAGATCGTCAGCCCAAGGCCAGTGCCCCCGAAGCGGCGCGTGGTGGACGATTCAGCTTGCACGAACGGCTCGAAGAGTTTGGCCTGCACCTCCGGCGCGATGCCGATGCCCGTGTCCGCCACGATTACTTCCAGCGTCTGAGCGCCGGCGGCTTGCGCGACGACCGACACGCATACTTCGACCTCGCCCTCCGACGTAAACTTGATGGCGTTGCCGAGCAGGTTGAATAGAATCTGCCGCAGTCGCACGCTGTCGCCTCGAAGTGTGGCGGCGACTTCGGGTGCGATGTCCACGCGCACTTTCAAACCCTTTTCATGCGCTCGGCCCGCGAGCAAGCCAACCGAGTTGTCGACCAGTTCGCGGATGTCGAGGGGTTCGGCTTCGATCGTGAGCCGTCCCGCTTCGATTTTCGAATAGTCGAGCAAGTCGTCCAGAATCTGCAGTAGCGCGCCGGCCGACTCGTGGATCATGCTCAGCATTTCTCCTTGATCGTTATTGAGCGGCGTGCGTTCCAGCACTTCGACGAGACCGAGCACGCCGTTCATCGGCGTACGGATTTCGTGGCTCATCATGGCGAAAAAGTCGTCCTTGGCGCGCGAAGCCGCCTCGGCCATGTCGCGCGCTCGCGCGAGTTCCTCGGAGCGCGCGCGCTCCACGCTCACGTCCACCCAGTAACCGCTCCACACGACGCTGCCGTCCGGCTCACGGCGCGGCACCAACTCCGCGCGCGCCCAATAAAGGCCACGTTCGGTTTCGAAGCGAAACTCGATATGCACCGGCGTTTCGGCGTGTGCCGAGCGTTCCAGTTCGGCCAGCACCAATGGCCGGTCCTGCTTGTATATCCACCGGAAATCGACGTCGTCGCGCTCTATCTGAGAAAGATCCAGACCACCCAACAGATGCCGGGGTCGCCGCCGAAGTAGGGAAACGAATAAACACCGTCAACGGTACGACGCAGTTGAAATACCACCGCTGGCAACGACCGCGTGACATCAAACAGACGCCGCTCTGTTTCGCGCGCGCGCATTTCGGCGCGCCGGATGTCGGTAATGTCGACCATCGTTCCAAGCACGCAGACCGGTTGACCGTCGCTGTTACGACAGAGGCTGGTCCAGAACAGGCCATGCCGCAAATCGCCGGGGCTGCGCTTGAACTGCAGTTCCATCTTCGCCGTCTCGCCATGTTGCAGCACCTCGTGCGCCATGTCGTCGAGCACGCCGCTGTTGGCTTCGCCCCAGGTATGGACATCGGTGGTCGTACGCCCGATGACCGCTTCGCGGGGCATTCCGCACGCCTCTTCATAAGCCTGATTGACGGCGATGTAGCGGCCGTTCAGATCCTTGGCAACGAGCGGATAGGGAACCATCTTCATCATGGTTTCCTGGAAGTTCAACTGCGTCTCGAGTTGCCGCTCCGTCTCCTTGCGCAGCTTCACTTCGCGTTGCAGCAACAGATAAGCACGCAGTGTGACCAGCAACACGACGCCGATGCCAATCAGCAGCGGCAGCAGACGCACTGCGTTAACGCTCCATAGCCGGGTTTCCGGCGCATTGCCGGTGACCCACTTTTGGCGAATGCGCTGCTTTTCGGCGGGCGGCATGGCCAGTAAGGCGCGGTCGATCAGACCCGCGAGCGGGCCCAGATTTGCGCGGACCGCGAAGCCGAGGCGGTCCGATTCGCCGACCGTACCGAGAATCTTGAGCACGCCGGCGTAACGCTCCTTGAGCAGGATGTCGATGGCTGCCACGTTGCCGACCAAAACATCGGCCTCGCCGGTTTCGACCATGTGGAGTCCGTCGTCCAGGCTGGGCGCAACAGCGACTTGGTCTGCAGGAATCTGCTTGAACGCGAGGGGAACCGCTCCGGCGACATGCGCGGAGACGACGATGCGGCGCGACGCAAAATCATTGAGTGAGCGTGCGGCCGGCTCGTCTTCCCGCCCGACGATCACAAGCGGATAACTTTCGTATGTCCGCGTGTGCCGTGCGTTTTTTAAACGCGGGTCGCTACTGGAGGCGGTGGCGAGCATCGCCAACTGCCCGCCTTGAAACGCGTCGACCGTGGCGGGCCAGTCGCCGGTGCGCGCGCGGTTGAACACGACGCCGAGCGTACGACTCAGATAAGCCAGATAATCCGCTGCAATGCCAGCGGGCCGCCCGGCCTCGTCGACATAGCTGAACGGTGGCCAATCGTTGTCGAAACCAACTTGTATTGGAGGCAGCGAACGGAGCCAGGCCTGCTCTTGTGACGTCAGTGCAAGCCGATACATGCTGGACGCGGATGTCGCGTCGAAATTGCCCGATAGCCAGCGCGCGCGAATTGCTGCGTCGTCGGCCGATTTGATGCGCGTAAGCGCGTGATCGAGTTCGTCTCGCAATGCGGCCCGGCTTCGCGGTACGCCAAAGCGCAGATCGGCAGTCTTGCTGGTTTCCTCGAAAGCAACACGCAGACGACGGAACTCGTCCGTGCCTAGTGCATACCGCACCGTGGGAGTAAAGCCGAAGTAAATGTCGGCCTCGCCTTGGGCCACCGCGGAGAGTGCGGCATGCGTTGTGGCGAAGGTATTGATTTCGGCGCGCGGGAACCGGTCGCGCATTGCGCGCTCGCGCGCATAACCTTTCTCTACCGCGATGCGCGCACCGGTGAGCCGGGCGGGCCCGTCATAGTCGTCACTCTCCCGGCGCACCACCGCTGAAGTGGATGAACGAAAATACGGCGCGGTAAAACTGATGCAACGTTCGCGCTCGGGCGTTCGCGCAAGACTCATCAACAGATCGACTTTTCCGGCGCATGCAGCGGCAAGTAGCTGCGGCATGTCTGGAAATGCCTCGGCTTCGATGACGACATTCGGCCCGACGAGTGCGCGCAGATAGTCGACGCTCATACCGGTGAGTTCACCGTCCTGAAGTGCCTCGAACGGCAGCCAGCGGTCCGCGAGAACGCCGACGGTCAGCTTTTCAGGAAAAGCGCCTGCGGCTTGCGAATGGGTGAGGTCGCCGTCCGACTGGGCAAGCGCCGTTACCTGCACGCCAAGGAATAAGGACAGCGCGAGCAGGCATAGCGAGACGCGCCGCAGTACCAGCCTCATTGCAAGGCTTTGCAGCGATTGGAGGAGAGACACGAGGGGCCGCACCATTCCGCGTTCACGCAACTTCGCCCTGCCCATGGGCGGGCGTGGCGGCAGACCAGTCTGGTCTGCCACGCAGGAAGGAGAACAGCGCGCCGGCCGCGATGCCGCCCGACATTGGTGCGGCCCAGAACAGCCAGAGCTGGTCCAAGGCCCAGTTGCCGACAAATAACGCCTGGGCCGTGGAGCGGGCGGGATTGATCGAGCCGTTGGTGACCGGAATCGACACCATGTAGGCCAGCATCAGGCAAGCGCCAGCGATAAGCGGCGCGACCCATCCCCGCTCTTGCCGGCACGCCGTCAACAGGTACACCAGGACAAAAACGAAGGACAGCACGAACTCGATGATCAGCGCCGAGTGCAACTGATAGTCGGCGGGCGAATGGGCGCCAAAACCATTCGCCGCAAATTCGCTAGCGGCCAGTTCGAATCCGGGTCGGCCGCTCGCCACATAAACGAGCAGTGCTGAAGCGACGATGGCACCCAGAAGTTGCGCGGCAATGTATGGCAACAGGTCCCTGACCGGAAAACGTTGCGCGATCGCGAAGCCAACAGTGACAGCGGGGTTGAAATGCGCGCCCGAGATCCTACCGAACGAGTAGGTGGCCGTGGCAAGCGCGACGCCGAACGCTAGCGACATTTCCAGTACGTCGTACCCTTGCTGGATTCCGCTCGTATTCAATACCACGGTACCGCATCCAACGAAGACAACCCAAGCCGTTCCCGCGCCCTCCACCAACAATCGCTTACCTAGCGCGACCATGCCGCCTCCCGTTTTATCTCTACGAGGCAGACGGCATCACTCGTAATTGCCGCAAGACATCTGCCTGAATTTTCCCGGCTTCCTACTGCTCAGCATGACCAAACGAATGCTCTCGTTGGACAAGCATGAAGCAAAGGCGCAGCCAATTCAGAACTATGAGACGGCAACGTCCACCAACCAATCAGAACAGTCCTAAACTCCAAATCATCGACCGGTGCGATCGAAAATTCCGACTGCGCTCAAGCCAGCCCAATTTGCCGTGCGTAGTCAATGAGATCGGATTCCGTTTCGAGCCCGAGCTTGCGCATCGCGCTGCGCTTTTGCGTGCTGATCGTTTTTCCGCTGCGTTGCAGGCGCGCCGCGATTTCATGGACCGCCAGGCCTTGCACGTAAAGCTGGAAGATTTCCCATTCTCGTGCGCTCAGCACACCTGCTCGAAGCTGCAGCGGCGTATCAGCCGCTTCTATCGCGAGGCGAGCCTGTCCCGACAGATAAACGCCGCCAGCAACAGCAGCCTCGATTGCATCGATCAAGTCCGTGGCGGCGTCGCGTTTATCGACGATTCCGCTGACACCGATGTGGAGAAGACCTGTCAGCATGTGTGCATGGCAGATCATCGTGAGCACGACGAGGTGAGGATGCGGTCGCGCCCGCAACAGGCGCCGCAGGAACGGCACTGCATTGCTGCCTCCGTGAATGCCGGGCATGCTGATGTCCGATACGACGACGTCGCATGTGCAACTGTCGATCAGTTCAGCTAGCTTGTGAGTGTCGGCCGCCTCGCCGGTCACTTCGATATGTGGCACGGCTTGCAGCAACCGCCGAACGCCGACACGAACGCAGTCGTGATCGTCGGCAACGATAACGCGGATTTTTTGTGTCATTTTTGTTGTCTTATCGACTGGCCCGCCCTGCACGCGATGTGTTTCCCCGGGCTGTGCCAATACATCTTCTGTTCGTCGCGCCGCTGCGGCGCGACGCCTCGCCCACTGATTATCAGTTTTGCGTGCGCTCCTCGGGAACCACCCCGTACTCGGCAGCGAAGCGGAACAACTCAGCGTCGCTGTTCAGATCGAGCTTGCGCATCGCGGTGCATTTTTGCGCGCTGATGGTCTTGACGCTGCGGCCCAAACGCGCCGCGATTTCCGTGACGCCGAGCCCTGACGCATATTGCGTGAACACCTCGAGTTCACGACGCGAAAGAATCTGCCGTACGAAATCGAGCCGCCGGTTCACCATTGCCTCCGCAATCAGCGAGCGCACCGCGGGCCCGAGATAGCATTCGCGCGCCAGCGCCGTTATCACCGCCACGTGAATCAGATCGATCCGGTCGCGCTTGCTTACCAGTCCATCCACGCCGAGCGAAATGACCTTTTGCAACGCAGCCGGCTCGGTTTCCATGGTGAGCACGACGAGCGCGATATCCGGGTAGCGCAGCTTGAACTGCCTGACCGCTTCGAGTCCATCGCCATCGAAGCCGCCCGGCATGTATAGGTCCATGAGGACCAGTTCGCAGGGTTTGCGATCGACTTCCTGGAAAAGTTCGGTGGCGTCAGCAGCGCGACCGACGACCCGCATGTTCGGATATCCACCCATCAGGTTCTCGATCGCCAGTAGAACGAGCGGGTGATCGTCTGCGATGATGGCTCTGATGGGTGCGCTTATATCTGCTGTGTCGTTCATTGTTTATCTCCCCCTACCTTGAAGTTCCGGCCTCTTTCGTCGAAGAAACTGGCTCTGCGGCGATCATTAAACATTCCTAGGAGAATAGACATAAGATCGCTCCGAAATGGCTTATTCAATCGGTCTGAGTAATTGATTAGATATGCGATTCAAAGCTAGGAATTCCGTGCGCACGGACGTAAGAGAAAAGTCCGGGACCGTTAGTAACGCCAAGTTTGACCATCGCTTCGCGTTTTTGCCGGCTGACCGTACGACGATGGCACCCAAGCGCCGCCGCGATTTCTGAAATCGATTGGCCGCTCACAAACAGTTTGACCACTTCCGCCTGCAGCCTCGATAAGCGCGCAACGGGCGGCGGCTCCCGGTCCTCCTTCCACGACTCGGCGAGCGCCTCGTTGATCGAACGCCCGAGGTACGTTCCACCACTGCGGCTCGCCTCGATCGCTTGCCAAAGCTGATCCATCGATTCTGTCTTGCTGAGCGCACTCACGGTGCCGTCTGACACGACGGCGCGAAGAATCGCGGCGTTCGTCAGCATTGTCATCACGACGATGCGCAGCAGCGGCCATTCATCGCGGATTCGCCTGACAAGGCTGAGGCCATCTTCGACGGCGCCGGAGGGTTCGGGCATCGAGAGGTCGGTGACGAGCACATCGCATGGCGTGCTCCGCAACAACTCGATCAATAACGTGGGAGTGATCGCCTCGCCAACAACGCTGACGCCGACATGGGCGTCCAGCGCGGAACGGACGCCAAGTAAAACGAAGGGATGATCGTCTGCCAGAATGATTCGAGTGTTCGCCATGATTTTGTCTCTTTGTTGTAGGTGTAATCAGCGAAAAGCGCAGAGTATTGACACGCTCTGCGCATGCTTTAACGGCACCTTGGCTCGGCATGAATGCGCCAAGCCGCTCATAAAATCATCGCTACACTCGCCAGCGAAATCGGAGTGTTCTGAATCCGGCAAAGAAACTGACAGCCCATTGCGGTTCTATTAAAAGAAAAACGCGGAATGACCCAAAACGAATATTTCCATCGCTGTTAATGCCTGCGCGAAACCGCATCTGATGTCGCGGTGCGGATGGCATCGCACATCGGCAGCGTTGTCACGTCAGGTCGCATCACACGCTCGCGCGGCGCTCGTCTTTGCCCCGCGCGCCGCGCGCGGAAGAATCGGCCATGCGATCAGCGCGCATGCGCTGGCCACAGCCCACACCAGCGGCCACGAACCTATTGTCAGAAGTGGCGGGATCGCGAGCGGCGTGACGAACAGCGTGAGAAAGACGCAAGTGTTGCCGATCGCCAGCGCGGTGCCCGCGCGACTCGTGCCGGCCAGCGTGGCGAGTTCCGTGAAGGCGACGCCGTGCCACGCCGACGCGCTCACGCCGCCCAGCACGATCATCAGCGCAAACACCGCCGTCGTCGCCGCGTCATGCGTACCGGCGAGACCCGTCAGCAACGCAAGCGATGCGAACAGCGCGGCGGTCGTCAAGCTGCATGCACGCATGTAAGGCCTGCGATTGCGATTCCGGTCGGTCCAACGCCCGCTCCAAACCCTCGCGACCGCAGCGCCGGCCTGAACGGCGGCCATCGTCACGCTAATCGCCAGCACGCCGGCGCGGCCGGAATCGTGGAGGAACACAGTCCCGAACGTGATCACGGCGAGCTGCGGCACGCACAGCGCTCCCGCGCCGAGCGCCACACGCCAGATGCCGATGTCGCGTAACGGTGAAACCTTCGGTGGCTCGCCCTCGGCCATCACCGCGTTTTGGACTGCGTTGCGACCGGCGCGAACATCGCCCGCATCAGCATGCGAAGGTTCATGCAGCCACAGCCATGCGAACACCGCCGTGACCCCGCACGCCGCGGCCAACACCGCATACGCGCTGGCAAAACCGAACCTCGATGCCAGCACCGGCAGCAACAACGCACCGAGCCCACCGCCCGCCGGCACTGCCGTCTGTCGAATACTCATTGCGAGCCCGCGCTCACCCTCCTGAAACCAGGCCATCACCGCACGGCCGCTCGAACCGTTGACGCTGCCGCCCAGCAGGCCGATCAGCAACAGGCCGAGTGCGAGCGTCGCGACGCCCGGCACGTGATCGCCCGACGGCACCACGAACAATGCGAGCCCGGCCAGCGCGGCTGCCGTCGAAAGCAGTCCGAGCAACAGCACCCGGCGGTCGCCCCAACGATCGGTCAGGAGCCCCCACGGCAATTCGCTCACCGCGATGCCCAAGCCGAGCATGCCAAGCACCAGCCCCAGGCCGTCGTTGCCGAGGTGATAGCCCGAACGCAAAAAAACAGCGGTCGTCGGGATCCCCGAGAACGCCGCCGAAAAACTCGCATTGGCCGCGAAGCCGACTCCCAGCACCTTCCACCGATGGCTCGCCCCGCGCTCACCCAACGCGCGAACCGCGTCAACCGATCCGTTTGCCATCACACCCCTCCGTAAAGAAATCTGGAGGTATCCTACGGCTGGGCATTCCATCGGAAAAGCCGGAAATTTAGATAACATCCATCGGATATACCGAATCATGAGCCAACGTGGATTCGACCTGACGCAGTTGCGGACCTTCGTCGCCCTCGCGGAATCGGGCAGCGTCTCGGCGGGCGCGGCGCGACTGTTCCTGTCGCAGTCTTCCGTGAGCGAGCAGTTGAAGAAACTCGAGGAGCGCGCCGGCCAGCCGCTCTTCGTCCGCAGCAAGCAGGGCGTGAGCGCCACGCCGGCCGGCAGCCGTCTGCTCGATCACGCGCGGCGCATCATCGCAATGAGCGAAGCGGCGTTCGAAGACCTGCAAGGCCGCTCGCTCGATGGCGAATTGCGCATCGCGATCACCGACTATTACCGTCCGCACGACATCGCGCGCATTCTCAAGACGTTCTCGGAACAGCACCCGCGCCTGAAACTGCACGTCACCGTATTGCCGAGCGCCGTGATCGACAGCCATGCCGGCGACGACGCATCGTTCGACATCGGCCTCTCGCTGCGGCTCGTCACCGGCAAAACGCGCTCCGCAAACCCGCGCGCCCGTGCGCCGAGCACCGTCGTGCGGCGCGAAAAACTGCTGTGGGTCCGCGCCGCCGACGCGGACCCGCGGCCGGCCACGCCCTATCCACTCGTCCTGCTGCCGTCGAGTTGCCAGTTGCAGCGCTTCGTCGTGAAGCTGCTCGACGAGCACAAGGTGCCGTATCTCGTGTCGCATTCCGCGTCCGGAGTCGCCGGCTTGCAACTGGCGTTGAAGGCGGGGCTCGGCATCTCGTGTCTGAACGAATCATCGATCGGCGGCGGCGTCGTGGCATGCCCGGCGAATGTCGGCTTGCCCGCATTGCCCGCGGTCGAGTTTCATCTGTTGCCGGGGCGGGTGGGTGAAAGCGAACGGGTCAGCAACGCACGCACGGCACTCATGCGGCTGTTCAGTTGATCTATGTCATGCCGGCTGCGACCGACGGCTGGCAGAATCCTTTGAAAGCGCGCCACCCAACACTAATCGATCACATTCGCGAACACATTCGCCCGATCGCGTACGTGTTCGAAGCGCGTGTCATTGAATGATTGAAAGGCCCCTAATCGCCGCCTATGATGGTCAGGTAGCCATTTGGCCTTTCCATTGACGCATGGGATGAGTTCCTGCAACTGCTACACGATGCCCAATGTGTCATGCGTTGATTTCCGCAGCCCGAAAGCCGCCTCTCATGGCGCATTCAGCGCGGATTATTGTTTTGCCAGGCTATTGCATCGCCGCATCGAGTCGACACCGTTATCCTTCAAAATCCGTTCCGATTTGTCGTTCACGCAGTCGCTATAAAAGAAAGATGGGCTGATTTGTCATGCATCGTTCATTGGATTCGCGAATGAATCCATTGGATGATTGATCGAAAATAACTCGAGAAAAAGAACGTCCCTAAACGAGGCTTGGCGTGCATCGTAGAACTCTTGGATCTTCGGTTCTGTTTGTGCTTTACGTCCTGTGGAGCGGCGCGACTTTCGCCGCGGCCAACACGTCAGGCACCATGCCCTCGGCCATGGACGAGCGCGTGCGTGCGTGCACCTCGTGTCATGGCGTGCAAGGCCAAGGCCTGAACAACGATTACTTCCCGCGTATCGCCGGCAAGCCTGCCGACTACCTGTTCAATCAGTTGGCCGCATTCCGCGACGGCGGCCGCACGTATCCGCCAATGGGCTATCTGCTGGCGTTTCTGCCCGACGACTATCTGCGCAAGATCAGCCAGTACTTCGCCGACCTCCAGCCGCCCTACCCCAACGCCGATCAAGGCGAAGTCGCGCCGGCCGTGCTTGCCGCCGGCGAGCGCCTCGTCACGCAAGGCGACCCGGCGCGCAAGATACCCGCATGCGTCGCGTGTCACGGCGCGCGCATGACCGGCAAACAGCCCGGCATCCCCGGTCTGCTCGGCTTGCACGCGAGCTATATCGCCGGACAGATGGGCACCTGGCGCTCGGGCACGCGTCATGCGCTCGCCCCCGACTGCATGCGTGCGATCGCCGTCAAGCTGACCGACAAGGACATCACCGCGGTATCGAGCTGGCTCGCGCGCCAGCCACGCCCGGCCGATCCGCGGCCTGCACCGGCCTCCGCCGAGCGGCTGCCTCTCGCATGCGGGAGCCAACCGCAATGAAGTCGACCTCTCGCCTTTCGCGCGCGCTTCGCGCCCTGCGCTCTCTGTCTGACGTCGCGAACAAGCGCCGCCACGCAGTCGCGTCGCTCGCATGCGGCGCGCTGGTTGCCGGCCTGGTCATGAGCGTCGTGCTGCCGCGCGCACCGCATGTGCTGCTGATCGAGGAAGCACGCGCCGCCGAAGCCACGCCCGCTGCAACGCCTGCAACGACGCCAGGCGCCAACGCCGATACCCGCCCCGACATCGTCAAACGCGGCGAGTACCTGGCGCGCGCCGGCGACTGCGTCGCCTGCCATACCGCGCCGCGCGGCAAGCTGTTCGCCGGCGGTCTCGCCATGGAGACGCCGTTCGGCACGCTGTATTCGCCGAATATCACACCGGACGCGCAATACGGCATCGGCACGTGGAGCGAGGAAGCATTCTTCAAGATGATGCGCACCGGCCTCGCGCAGGACGGCAGGCTGCTGTACCCGGCCATGCCGATCGCGCAATACACCAAGGTCACGCGCGAGGATTCGAACGCGATCTTCGCCTACCTGAAGAGCGTGCAACCGGTACGCGAGCCGAGCCACAAGCACACGCTGCGCTTCCCGTTCAATCAGCGCAAGCTGCTGTACGGCTGGCGCACGCTGTATTTCCGCGAAGGCGAGTTCCAGCCCGATCCGACCAGGTCGGTGGAATGGAACCGCGGCGCGTATCTGGTCGAAGGGCTCGGGCACTGCACGATGTGCCACACCAAGATCAACATGCTCGGCGGCTCGTCGCAGAGCGAGCAGTTCGCGGGCGGCCTGATTCCGGTGCAGAACTGGTACGCGCCGTCGCTCACGTCCGACAAGGACGGCGGTCTCGGCGACTGGAGCATCAAGGACATCGTCGATCTGCTGCAAGCGGGCATTTCGGATCGCGGCGCCGTGTACGGGCCGATGGCCGAAGTCACCTACCACAGCCTTCAGTACATGACGGGCGAGGACGTGAAGGCGATGGCCGTGTATCTCAAGACGTTGCCGGACAATCGCGGCCGCAAGTCGGGGCCGTCCGCGCCGACCAACACCAACGTGTTCGCGCTCGGCGAAAAGATCTACGCCGACAAATGCGCGATTTGCCACGGCGCGAAGGGCGAAGGCAAGTTGCAGCATTACCCGCCGCTCGCCGGCAACCAGTCGATCGAAATGGACTCGGCGGTGAATCCGATCCGTATCGTGCTCAACGGCGGCTTTCCGCCGGGCACCATGCGCAATCCGGAGCCTTACGGCATGCCGCCTTTCGCGCAGGAACTGAACGACACCGACGCCGCCGCCGTGGTCACGTATATCCGCACCGCGTGGGGCAATCACGGCCAGCCGGTGACGGCTCGCGACGTCAACGAGCTACGCAACGCGCCGCTGCATTGAACCGCTGCACTGGAGAGACTTTTGATGGAAGCGAACGATACCCGCAGCGCGCCCGCGCCGACCGATGACGAGGTGGAAAGCGTCATCGCGGCCGGCCCGCATGGCGCGATTGCCGTAGCCGGCGTCGCCACGCTGATCGTCATGGCGATCTGGTTCGGCTTCTACTTTTTCGTGTTCCTGCCGCGCGGCGTCGTTCACTGATCATGTCGACCGATTCCAATCATTCATCGGGCGGCCACGCGGTCGCCTTGCGCGCCGAGCGCCGCTGGGCGATTTTCGCCGGCGCGCTGATCCTGCTGATGCTGGCCGTCATCGTGTACTCGGGGCTGCATTGGGCGATGATGCCGCCGTCGCGGGTCGAGACGATCGATCCCTCGCGGCTGCAACTGTCCGGCGAATTCGTCGAGGACAACCTGGGCACGGCGGTGGAGCCCGACGGCTCGGTGGTCGTGCGCTTCGTCGCGCAGCAGTATTCGTTCACGCCGCAATGTCTGCTGGTGCCCGCCGACACGCCGGTCACGATCCGCACCACCAGCGCCGATGTCGTGCACGGCCTGCTCGTCACCGACACCAACATCAACACGATGGTCGTGCCCGGCTACGTCGCCACGCTGAACACGCGCTTCGACAAACCGGCCGATCACACCATGCCGTGCCACGAGTTCTGCGGCTTCGGCCACCAGGCCATGTGGGCGCACGTGAAAGTGATCGACAAAGCCGCCTTCTTCGAGCAGGCCCGACAATCCCGGAGACTCAGCTGTGTTTCACGCTAAGCGACTCGTTCTTGCGCATTTCTGGCTCGCCTTCATCGCGTTTCTGATCGCGCTGCTTCTCGGCGCCTGGCAGATGCTGGTACGCAGCCCCCTCGCGCCGTGGGTCGGCGACCCCGAGCTCTACTACCGCTCGGTGACCGCGCATGGTTCGGTGATGGCCTACGTGCTGCCCACCCTGGTCTCGATGGGTTTCGGCTATGCGATCGTCGAACTCGCGCTCGCGCAGCGGCTCGCCGGACTCAAATGGGCGTGGGCCGCGTTCATCATGCTGGCGATCGGCGCCGTGATGGCGATGGTGCCCGTCGCGCTCGGCAGCGCCTCGGTGCTCTACACCTTCTATCCGCCGATGATCGGCAGCGCCTTCTATTACATCGGCGTGGTGCTGGTGGTGGTCGGCTCGTGGATCTGGGTCGCGCTGATGCACGTGAATCTGCGCATCTGGAAACGCGCCAATCCGGGCCGGGCCGTGCCGCTCGCGATGTTCGCCAACGTGGCGGGCGCCTACCTGTGGGCGTGGACCGCGCTCGGCGCGGCGCTCGAGATCCTGTTCCAGATCCTCCCGGTCGCGCTCGGTCTCACCAGCACGATCGACGCCGGCCTCTCACGCGTCCTGTTCTCGTGGACGCTGCATGCGATCGTCTATTTCTGGCTGATACCGGCGTACATCGCGTATTACACGCTGGTGCCGCGCGCGATCGGCGGACGGCTCTATAGCGACTCGATGGCGCGCGTGTCGTTCATCCTGTTCCTCGTATTCGCGATGCCGATCGGCATTCACCATCTGTTCGTCGATCCGCAGGTGGGCTCAGGCTTCAAGTTCGTGCATGCGGTGTTCACCGGCATGGTGTCGGTGCCGACCCTGCTGACGGTGTTCACGATCTGCGCGTCGGTGGAAATCGCCGGCAGGCTGCGCGGCGGCAAGGGCGCGTTCGGCTGGCTCACCGCGTTGCCGTGGCGGAACCCGATGATGCTCGTGATCGCGTTTTCGTTCGTGATGCTGGGTCTCGGCGGCGCCGGCGGCCTGATCAACATGAGCTACCAGTTGAACTCGACGGTGCACAACACGCAGTGGGTGACCGGGCACTTCCATCTGATCTTCGGCGGCGCGATCGTGATCATGTACTTCGCGATCGCGTATGAACTATGGCCGCAATTGACCGGCCGCGCGATCGTCTCGCTGAAGCTGGTGCGCACGCAGTTGTGGCTGTGGTTCATCGGCATGCTGGTGGTGACGCTGCCCTGGCACTACGTCGGCCTGCTCGGCGCGCCGCGCCGCATGGCCTATTACGACTATACGATGCCGGGGATGGAAGCGCAGGCGTTCTGGGTGGGCATGTCCGCGGTGGGCGGCTTGATCCTGGTGGTGTCCGGCGTGCTGTTCGTCTACATCCTCGCGAAGTCGCAGTTCGGACCGGCGGTGGAGCAGCAGCGCTTCCAGTTCGCGAGCGCGGTGCATCCGGTGGAGCGCGTGCCCGCCGCGCTCAACAGCTTCGGCTTGTGGGTGGCGTTGATGATCGGGCTGACGGTTGTCAACTACAGTGTGCCGATCGTGCAGTTGCTCAAGTTGCCGCAGACGTCGGTGCCCGCGGTGGTCGTCGGAGCACAGCGATGAATCAGGAACGCGTCTTCAGCTTCCGCAATCCGTGGTTCACGGTGAGCGTGGGCGGCACGCTTGCGATTGCCGTCGTGGCGATACTGATCGGCTTTATCTGGTTACCCTCGGCGAATAGTTCGTTCGCTGGGCGCGGCTTGTGGGCGACGATTTGCAGCGCCGCGGGCGCGCCGTCGAGCTGGTACGGCGGCGCCAACATCGCCGGCCCGGCGCCGAGCGACGTGGTGGTTTTGCCGCCCTTGCACCGCGTGCGAGCCGACGCGAATTCGATCGGCCGCGGCGCGACGATCGCGACGCAGAACTGCTCGATGTGCCACGGCGTGCTGGGCACGGTGCAGGTGACGGCGCCCGCGCTGGCCGGGCAATATGCCGACGTGACTTATAAGGAATTGCGGGATTATCAGAAGGGCGTGCGCAAGAACGCGATCATGCAGCCGATCATCGCGGCGCGCAGCGATCAGGATCTGCACGATCTGGCGGCTTACTATGCGTCGTTGCCTCGCGCGACCGCGGCCGAGCTTTTGCCGACCGGTGCGCAGCCGGATGCGAATGCCGTGAGGCTTGCGATGCAGGGTGATCCGCGGCGCAATATCGCGCCTTGTGCTGCCTGTCATGGGCAACTCGATCGCAAAGGCGCGGCGCCCTGGCTTGGCGGGCAGTCGTCTGTTTATCTCGCTGCGCAGATGCGGGCGTTTGCTTCCGGCGCGCGGCGGAATGACATTAACGAGCAGATGCGGAATGTGGTGCGGGAGATGACTTCTGCGGAGATTGATGGGTTGGCTAAGTATTATGCGGCTATGCAGTAGGTGACGGGTTTTGCCTGCTCGGCGGTTTGGGTTGTGGGCTGGGTTTGTTGGGCTGGGTTTGTTGGCCTTTCCTTGCTGGCTTAGTGGTCTATTGGCGTTGCCCCTGTGCGGGGCAATGCTCTCAACTTAAGCCTCAAAGAGCTTGTAAACGAGGCATTGCCCCTGTAAACTTCATCGCATAACTCACTGATAAATCAACGATATGAACTCAAATACCAGCGTCCTCGCGGCTTCTGGCTGAGTTCTCCGATTTCCTGCTCGATCCGGCGCTCGCCGATCGCGTGCGTCGTTCTCCCACTGCCTTTACCCGCAATCGCACACTGACCTTGCCGCGCATGGCCGCGCTGATGATGTCCGGCATGTGCGCCAGTGTGCAGGCCGAACTTGACGCGCTATTCGGCGCACTGGGAAGCAGCGGCGGGCGCACCCGCGCTGTCAGCGCACAGGCCTTCAGCAAGGCGCGACGGGGAGTGTCTGCCGAACTGTTCGAACTGGCCCGCGCCCGCCTGATCTCGCTGGCCCAACCCCATATCGATTCGATGCGCTGGCACGGCCTGAGGCTGGTCGCCGCTGACGGTAGCCGCCTGCGTGTGGGCACGCGTCGCGGCCATGAACTGCGCGCCGATCACTACGCGTTTGCGCTGTTCCTGCCGGGTTCCGAACTGACCCTGCACGCTGCACTTCATCCCGCCGACGGCGGCGAGCGGCAGATGCTGTTCGAAGCCCTCGATGTACTGCAACCGCATACCGACCTGCTGCTGCTCGATCGCGGCTATATCGGCAACGCGATGGTGGCGGCGCTCGCACAGCGCGAAATCCCGTTCTGCATGCGCGTCGATGCGCGTAACTGGAAATGCGTCAGCGCCTTTATCCGCAGCGGTAAAGCCGAGCATGTGGTGACACTGGAAGCGCCCAGCGAACCGGATGCCCGCGCCTATGAACTGGCGCGTACGCCCACGACTGTGCGCCTGATCCGCGACGTCACGCCGGGCGGTCGCGTGCGTGTGCTGATGACCTCGCTGCTCGATGGCGGGCGTTATCCGGCGGCATCGTTCGGCGCGCTCTATCACCAGCGCTGGCGGGTCGAGGAAGCATTCAAACGACTCAAGCACCGGCTGCGGCTGGAAGCCGTCACAGGCCTCGATTACCTGGCGTTACAGCAGGACTTCGGCGCAAAAATCCTCGCCGACAACCTGTGCACACTGCTCAGCGATCTCGATGCGCCGCACGACGACAGACATGCCAGCCGTCCTAACCGGGTGTATGCACTGGGCGCACTCAAGCCCATCCTCGGCGCGTGTCTTCTGCGCATCCAGCGCTGTCTGGACGGCCTCGCCGGTGTGCTGGAAATGATCCACCAGACCCGATGCCGGATACAGCCCTCACGCTCCTATCCAAGACCACCCAGAAAAGCCAAGCCCCACTTCCATCTCGCGTACAAACTCGCTTGATGCAGCGGGGCTTAAGTTGAGAGCATTGCTGTGCGGGGCGGCACCTACTTCTCTTTGCCGGCCGTGTACAGACCGGAGACATGGTTGACGAACGTGCGAGGACATCGTTGACACTTTATGGTCAGCGGTTTTCGCTCCTCAGGTCAAGGGTGAGGATGCGGTGATGGGCAAACCAGAATTCAAATACGCCGTCTTCGCCGTCCTTTGCGCGTGCTGCAACCGGCAGCCGGTAAAGTGCTTTCGAGACCTTCAGGCGCCGTCCTTCAAAGCGTAGCTCGCCATTTGCCTTGACCCGCAGCACCACGTCATCCGGGCCGTACTCCGGCTCGCGCAGGACCGATGGAAACGCCCGCGGGCTCGGCTGGTAACGGCTCATCGGAGTGTCCATGCCGATCGCCTCATGCGGGCGCTCGCAGTTATAGATGGTGCGCCAGCGGTCCAGTTCGCGTTGCACGTGCTGCTGGGTGGCGAAGCTCCGTTCGTTCAGCACTTCGGCCTTCAGCGTGCGGTGAAACCGCTCGTCCTTGCCGTTGGTCTGCGGATGGTAAGGCCGGCTGTAGCTGATGCGGATCCCCAGCCGGATCAGCCAGACGGCCAGTTCGGTGAGCTGCCCCGGGCTGCCCGGTGAACCCCATGGCGAACCGTTATCGGTGTTGATGCGCAACGGCAGGCCGTAGTGGCCGAATGCCTCGCGCAGGCCCGCCTGCACCGTGGCCGTATCGGTTGGCCCACAGGCGCGCAGCAGGATGCTGAAGCGCGAATGGTCGTCGAGCACCGTCAGGGGGCTACAACGCCCCTGCTCGAGGGTATCGAAGTGTCCCTTGAAGTCCATCTGCCAGAGGACGTTGGGCTGCTCGTGCTCAAAGCGCTTCCAGGGTTCACTCATCGCTGAACCGGCCGGCAGGATCAGATTGTGCCGGTGCAGGATGGCTGTCACGGTGCTGGGCTGCGGCACCGCTTCAAAGCCCAGATCCCGCAGGCGCCGGCTGATCTTGCGGCCGCCCCAGCGCGGGTGTGCCTGACGCAGGCGCACCACCTCCTGCTCCATCTCAACGGTGGTCTTTGAGGGACTGCTGGCAGGGCGCCGCGACTGATCCGCCAGCGCGTCCTCGCCACGTCTGAGCCATTTGTAGCCGGTCTGCCGGCTGATGTTAAAGCGCTCGCACAGTTCGGTGACCGTGAGCGTGCGCTGACTGGCCAGATGAACAAATTCCTGTCTGAGGCTCATGGTGTCTCTTGCGTTCCAGGGCATGGTCGGGACCGGGCGTTTTCGTACCCGGAAGTGTCAACCATGTCCTCGCACACCTGTCAGCTATGTCTCCGGTCTGTACACCGGCCGCAAAGAGAAGTAGGCAAGAGAAAGCGGCTCAAACCGCCAGCTTTGAAGTGGGTCTCCTGGCTTGGAGGGGCTAGTGGTCCATCTGGAATCCGTGTTCTCGCGCACTCCGCGCTCGTGACAAGGCAGTCATTCTTCCGGCGGCGCTGCGCGCGCCGTCGCGGTACTTCATCGAACCGCAGGGCGCTTCTGCGGAATCCGTGTTCTCGCACACTCCGCGTTCGTGACAAGGCAGTCATTCTTCCGGTAGCGCTGCGCGCGCCGTCGCGGTACTTCATCGAACCGCAGGGCGCTTCTGCGGAATCCGTGTTCTCGCACACTCCGCGTTCGTGACAAGGCAGTCATTCTTCCGGTAGCGCTGCGCGCGCCGTCGCGGTACTTCATCGAACCGCAGGGCGCTTCTGCGTCAGCAGTAGTTCTCCAAACTGCAAGCCACTTCTGCGGTCAGCAGGGGGACTTGAAACCGGTAGTGCTGCGTGCGCCAAGCGACTGCACCGAATGCTGACGACTCGCCAGGCGCATCGGTGCGCGGTCAGACTATCCGCGCCTACGGCCAGGGGCCAGCCGCATGTCTGAAATACCCGCCTGATTTCGGCGCCTCGCCGAGGCGAAGCCGATGGCTCCCACCGCGCCCAATGAAACCGCTGGTTTCCGTGCACGCCCCTTCCGGCGAGCACGCAGTGCGAGGCGGGAAGTATGACTGCCTTGTCACGGGCGCGGAGTGCGCGAGGACACCGATTCCAGATGCACCACTACGCCCTCCAAGCCAGGAGACCCACTTCAAGGCTGACGGTTTGAGCCGCTTTCTTTGCCTACTTTCTTTGCGGCGGCAAAGAAAGTAGGTGCCGCCCCGCACAGGGGCAACACTAATAGACCACTAAGACCACAAGAAAAGGCCAACAAACCAGACCCACAACCCAAACCGCCGCAGGCAAAAAACCCCCAAAAAAAACCTAACCCGCGACAAACTCCCCCACAGCCCCCTCAACCGCCCTCTGCCGCCCGGCAAAAGCAGCCGAAGCACCACCCCCAGCACCACGACCGCCCCCCGTCTGAAACACGGCCACGGCAGCCGTCAACCGCCTCGCCTGCTCTTCCAGCGAACTGGCCGCCGCCGCAGCCTGCTCGACCAGCGCGGCATTCTGCTGAGTCACCTCGTCCATCTGAGCGACAGCGAGATTGACCTGATCGATACCGGTACTCTGCTCGATCGCAGCCGCCGCGATCTCGCCCATGATCGAACTGACGCGCGAAATCGCGTTGACGATCTCCGTCATCGTCGAGCCCGATCGCTCGACCAGTTCCGAGCCGGCCTCCACCCGCGCCGTGGACGCGTCGATCAAACCCTTGATCTCCTTCGCCGCCGCCGCGCTTCGTTGCGCCAACGACCGCACCTCGCTCGCCACCACCGCAAAGCCGCGTCCCTGCTCGCCCGCGCGCGCGGCTTCCACGGCGGCGTTCAGCGCGAGGATATTGGTCTGAAAAGCAATCCCTTCGATCACGCCGACAATGTCGGCAATCCGCCGCGAGTCGTCGACGATGCCATGCATCGTGCCCACCACCTGCTCGGTGAGGTTGCCGCCCTGCGCGGCCAACGTCGACGCGCCCTGGGCCAGCGAACTCGCCTGCTTCGCGTTGTCCGCGGTCTGCTTGACCGTCGAGGTGAGCTGTTCGATGCTCGCCGCCGTTTCCTCGAGCGACGCGGCCTGCTCCTCGGTGCGCTGCGACAGATCGGTATTGCCCGCGGCGATCTCGCTCACGCCGGTGTCGATCGATTCCGTGCCCTGACGCACCGAGTTCACCGTCGCGATCAGCGAGTCCTGCATCTTGCGCAACGCGGCGGCGAGGCGGCCCATTTCGTTGTCGCTGCTCACGACGATCTGGCCGGTCAAGTCGCCGCCGGCGATGCGCTGGAATTGCGCGATGGTGGCATCGACCGGACTGACGATCGCGCGCACCAGCACCGCGCGGCCGATCCACGAGGCCAGCAGCGACGCCGCCATGCCGATCGCCACCGCAATGCAGATCGCGTAGAACAGGTCCTGCGCATCCTGATAGCGCTGCGCGGCGCGATCGAGTTGCAATTTTTCGAGCGCGAGCATCGCCTTTTCGTACGCGCTGTAGAGCGACGGCAGCTTTCGCGCCTGCAATTGCTGGAATGCGGTCTTGTCGCCCGATTTAAGCGCGGCCATTGACGGATCGACGCCCTCGCGCAGGAAAATGTCGCGCTTGTCTTGCATCTCCTTGATCAGGCGCTGTTCGTCGGCATCCGTGCTCGCGCGGCTCAGATAGTGGGCAAGACGCTCGTTGGATGCTTTCTGGTATTGATCGAACCGCTTCAGCACGGCATCCGCGCCGTCCTGATCGTTCAGATCGACGAGCGATGCGTACGTCGCGAGCGCCAGGCGTAAACGCAGCAACTGGCCGGCGCTGCCTTCGAGGTCGGCGACCGCGGGCGTATCCACCGTGTACATCTGCTGCAGCGACGCATTGCTCGCGCGCAGCGACAGCAGACCGGCGGCGGCGCCGAGCAGCAGCACCACGCCGAAGAACGCGATCATCAGGGTAAGACAGGTGCGAATCGACAGATTTTTCAGCATTGGCTCTCTCCAAGGGGGGCTGCCTGACCGAATTGTTCAGTGATTAGCCTCGGCCACGCCTGCTGCGCCTAAGCCCCTTCGGCCAGGTCCGCAACTTTTTATTCGAATTCATGCGACTGCGACACATAAAGGGACTACGGCTGAATCGCGCAAAACTTTATGGCTGGTAGCGCGTGAGCTTGCGATCCATCAAGATACGAGCGAAAGCGGGAAGCCATTGCCCGGAGAGCCTTTTGCGGGACTATCCGGGTTCCTGGTTGGCGGCGGTTGATGGAAAGTGACGAGGCACGCGTCTTCGGAGCATTTCTATGTCGGAAATAGCCACGGCTCTGCTGGTCTTCGTTTTGTTGCTCGCCGCAACCGGACTCGGCGTGTGGGTGCGCCCGCTTTTGCCCGAAGAGCACAAGGCGCACGAAACGGTGCAACTCGTCCAGTTGGTGATCGGGATGCTGGTGACGTTTGCCGCGCTGGTGCTGGGCTTGATGACGGCGTCGGCGAAATCCAGCTTCGATACGGCGTCGAATGATTTGCGCACCTTTGCCGCCGATCTGATCGAATTCGATACGACGCTGCGGCAATACGGCGACGAAACCGCCGAGCCGCGCCGCCTGTTGCGGGCTTATACCGCGGCGGCGATTGCGTCGACGTGGCCCGGCGAGGCCGCGCCCGCCGGTGATTATCCGAAGAACATCGGCACGCGACCCGGCTCGACGAAGCTGGAAAACGTGCGCCTCGGCGAATTGTTGAACACGGTGGGCCAGCGGCTGCGGCAATTGCAAGCGCGCGACGCCTTGCAGCAGCGCGCGCTCGATGATGGTTTGACGCAGTTCCGGCGCGTCGTGGATGCGCGGTGGAAACTCATCGAGGAGGCGCACAGCTCGATCTCGCAGCCTTTCTTCAAGACGCTGACTTTCTGGTTGTGCGTGATTTTTCTCAGCTTCGGGTTGATCGCGCCTCGCAACGCGCTGGCGCTCGTCACGATTTCGCTGGGGGCTGTTTCGATCGCTTCCGCTATCTATGTCATCGTCGATCTGGATTCGCCGTTTTCAGGGCCGATCGTTATTTCCAGTTCGCCGATGAGAGATGCGTTGGAGCATCTCCTCGCGGCGCCCCCTGTCTCACCGGACGATGCGTGACACCGCGGCGCCGTCCTTAATGCTCCGTCTCAACGAGCGACCGAAAGGTAATCCGCCAGGCGAGCCAGCATGGCGTCGCAAGCGCGCAATTGCTCGACGGTGACGAATTCATCGGGCTTGTGTCCCTGGTCCATGCCGCCGGGTCCGCAGATCACCGTGGGAATGCCCGCCTGCTCGAAGAGCCCGCCCTCCGTGCCGAACGCCACCGTGCCGAATTCCTCGGAGCCGCTGAGCAACGCCAAAAGACGCGCCGCTTCGCTATCGGGCGAAGTCGCCAATGCCGGATAAGCGGAGAGCGACTGAAAGCGGATGTCGGCTTCGGACTTCACCGCGCGCATTTTCGGCAGCAACTCGGCTTCGGCGTAGGTCTGCAATGCGTCGGCTACACGATGCGCGTCGAAACCCGGCAGCGCGCGCACTTCGAAGTCGAATTCACATTCCGCCGGCACGATGTTCAGCGCACGGCCGCCTTTGATTACGCCCGTCTGCACGGTCGAGAACGGCGGATCGAAACGCTCGTCGTGATGCTCCGGTTGGGCCAGTTGATCGCCGATCTGTTCCAGACGGCCGATCATCCGCGCCGCGTACTGAATGGCGTTGACGCCATACGGCGCATAGGCCGAATGGCAAGGCGCGCCCTTCACGTGACAGCGCATCGCCAGCTTGCCCTTGTGCCCCAGCACCGGCTTGAGTTCAGTCGGTTCGCCGATCAGACACAGAACCGGCTTATGCGCGCGCCGCTCCAGTTCCGCCAGCATCGGCCGCACGCCGAGGCAGCCGACTTCCTCGTCGTAGGAAAAGGCGAGATGCACCGGCAGCTTCAACGTCCGCTCGACAAAGCCGGGCACCGCCGCCAGCACCGATGCGATGAAACCCTTCATGTCGGCCGTGCCGCGGCCATACAGCCGCCCATCGCGTTCCGTGAGACGGAATGCATCGACGGTCCACGCCTGGCCTTCGACCGGCACCACGTCGGTATGGCCGGACAGCACGATGCCGCCGCGCTCGCGCGGACCGATGGTCGCAAACAGATTCGCCTTGGTGCGCTCGGGGTTGTAGAACAGTTCGCTCTCGACACCGAGTTCGTCGAGGTAGCGCCGAATGAACGCGATCATGTCCAGATTCGAATCGCGGCTGACCGTCGGAAAGCCGATCAGGCTTGCGAGCAGCGCGCGGCTGGATCTGTCATTCATTGCCCGGCACTCCGTAGCTGGGCGCGGCGGTCGGATTCAACGCGCGGGTCAGGTAGTCCTGCATCTGCGGCCGATACGCGTGCCACAAACCGTCGAGTTGGCCGATGGGATCGTCGTCCGCCCAATCGACCCGCAAATCGACCATCGGCCAACTCACGTCGCCGACGATCTTGAGCGCCGCCGAATGCACCGGCCCCGCCTCCCCGCCCGCGGCCATCGCCGCATGCATCGCCGCGAGCAGCCGATCGGCCAGCGCGCCGGATGCCTGCTCGAACGCCGGAACCATCGCCTCGATCACTTCGATGCCCGCGAGCATGTTGCCCGCGGCCACGCATTGCTTGCCGGCGACGGCGTGATAGGTGCCCAACGCTTCCTTGCCGCTGAAGAACGCCGTGCGGCCCAGGCTATCGACCACCGTCACCTGCCGATATTCGCTCCACTCGCTTGCGCCGAGCGCGCGGTCCAATGCCGCGGCAGGATCGATTTTCCCGCTCTCCAGAAGGTCGAGAACTCGCGGGCCCAGCGCGGGCAGCGTGACGTTCTGGGTCGCCACCGCGCCGACGCCTGTCCGCACCCACGGGCAGCGAGCGCCGACCGCGACGCTGGAGGAACTGATCGCGATACCGAGCTGCCCCGAGCGCGCACAACGTCCGACGATAGAGAATGTCATGTCGTGCTCCTCAGGCTGTCGGCCGCGTCCAGCCATCGGGAATCACGGCGATGACGTCGATCTCCATCAGCCATTGCGGCTGACCCAACGCGACCACCACCAGGCCGGTGGAAATCGGAAATACGCCTTTCAACCACTTTCCGACTTCCTGATAGACCGGCTCGCGATAACGGATATCGGTGAGGTAGGTCGTCGTCTTGACGACGTGAGACAAATCGCTGCCGGCCTCCTCCAGCAACTGCTTGAGGTTTTTCATCGCCTGCTCGGCCTGGGCGCGCGGATCACCGAGGCCGACCAGGCGGCCTTCGAAATCCGTCCCCACCTGGCCGCGTACATAGACCGTGTTGCCGGCGCGCACGGCCTGACAAAGATCGTTGTCGAGCGTCTGGTTCGGATACGTATCCTTCGTGTTGAACATGCGGATACGGGTATGCGTGGGTTGGCTCATCGATGCACCTCAATGCGGGGAAGAAATAGATCGCGGATCAAAGCGGCGTGGCGTTCAATTCACGCCCATTTCGCTAACTTTGTGGACGCGTGAACCGGCGGACGCACCCTCGGCGCTTTCCGCGCTTTCCTCGTTGCGGCCTCGCGCATGGCGCTGCGATTCGTCGTAATACGCCAGATATTTGCGCTGCGTGACGATGTGATCGGCGATGTGCTTCGCGTCGTGCCACACGCCCCAGATGAATGCCGAACCGCGACGCGACAGCCACGGCAAGCCGAGAAAATAGATGCCCGGCTCCTTCGACACACCGCGCTGATGCACCGGCTTACCCTTTTCATCGAAGGCGTCGACCTTCAGCCAGTTGAAATCGACCGCGTAGCCGGTCGCCCAGACAATCGACGTCACGCCGGCTGTCGCCAGATCGAGATCGCGCAACGGATGCGTGACGCACTCGGGGTCGGCGGGAATGACACGCGCTTCGGGCTCTGGCGGAAGATCGAGGCCGTTGCGCTCGGCATACGCGTCGGCCGCGTCCAGCAGCGACAGATAGTTTTCGTCACCGCGCGCGAGGTTCGCCGCGAGATCGGCTTCGAAGGTTGCCACGCCCTTATCGAAAGACTTCGTGAGACCGACGAGCGTCACGCCCTGCTGCGCGAGACGCCGGAAGTCCACCGTATGACCGCCGCGCGAGCCGCTCACGGCAATCGTGACGTGCTCCCTGCCGGGCTTCATGACCTCCGCGTCCCATTCGCCGAGCACGCCCAGCCACCAGCAGAAGTCGCGGCCGCGATAGGCGCGCGGCGGACGATCATGCGCACCGACCGACAGATAGACGCGCTTGCCCGCACGTTGCAGCTCGTCCGCGATCTGCACGCCGGACGATCCCGCGCCGACCACGAGCACGCCCCCTTCGGGCAATTGCCCCGGATTGCGATAGTCGGCGGAATGAATTTGCGTGAGAGTCGAATCTCGCGGCGCGATCGGCGGAATCACGGGGCGCTGGAAAGGCCCGGTCGCGACGACCACGCGATTGGCCTCCACCACGCCCTCGGACGTTTCGATGGTGAAGCCCGGCCGCGCCGCATTGCGCACAACCTGCCGAACTTCCACGCCGGTGCGGATCGGCGCCTCGAACTTCCTTGCATACGCGACGAAATAATCCGCCACCTGCTCTTTTGAAGCGAAGGCGTCCGGGTCGACATCCGCGAACTCGAGATTGGGGAAACGATCGTGCCACGCGGGACCGTTGGCCACCAGCGAATCCCAGCGTGCCGTGCGCCAGCGCTCGGCGATACGGGCGCGCTCCAGCACGAGATGCGGCACGCCGAGCTTGCTTAGATGTTCACTCATGGCGACGCCGGCCTGACCGGCGCCGACCACCAGCGTATCGATTGACGTTCTTTCCACTGTCATGACTGTGTCCTTCTGAAGAGGCGGTGGTTTGCGATGGCGTGTGCCGCCTGGGCCATTCGTCTGCGTGAAAATCTACCCGCCCGTTCCGAATCCGAAAAACACATTTAAAAAATGCATAGCATTGGGTTTACCTATGCAGCGCTTTTTGACCGCTTCACAATGCGGCGCATTGAAGACCTTGAAGAGGGAGCGTCGTCGATGGAAAGCCACCCGTTGCGCTACTCGTTGCGCCAGTTGCGCTATTTCGTGGTCACCGCCGAAGCGTTGTCGTTCACCGCCGCCGCGAAGCGTCTGCACATCTCGCAACCGTCCATCTCGACGGCGCTCGCGGATCTGGAAGTGTCGTTCGGCGTGCAACTCTTCATCCGGCATCACGCGAGCGGTCTGTCGCTCACGCAAGCGGGACGCGATCTGCTCGGGCAAGCGCGCAATCTCCTGAAGATCGCGGAGGAATTGCAGACCACCGCCAAGGAAATGGACGGCGGCATGACGGGCGCCATCGCGCTCGGCTGTCTCGTCTCGCTTGCGCCGCCGCTCATGCCGGGGCTGATCAGCCGTTTCACGGGCGAGCACGCGGGCATTTCGTTTCGCACCGTCGAGGCGCATCAGGATGGCCTCTTGCGAGGCCTGCACGACGGCTCGCTCGATCTCGCCCTCACCTACAGTCTCGACCTGACGGAAGACATCGCCTTCACGCCGCTGCTCTCGCTGCCGCCTTACGTGATCCTGCCGAAGACGCATCGCCTCGCGCGCGCGCGCAAGGTGTCGCTCGCAGACCTCTTGCACGAGCCCTATGTGATGCTCGATCTGCCGCACAGCCGCGAGTATTTCGCGGCGCTCTTCGACGCGGTGGGCAGCCGCCCGGTGCCCGCGTTCCGTTCATCGCAGCCGGAGGTCGTGCGCGGCATGGTGGCCAACGGTCTCGGCTATAGCCTGCTCAACTTTCCGCTCAAGTCGAATCGCACCGTGGACGGCGAAGAGTTCGCGATCAAGCGCTTCAAGGACAACGTCAACGCAACGATGCTCGGCATCGCGCAATCACGCACGATGAAGCCCCGCCAGGTCGTGCAGCGCTTCGCTTCGTTCTGCGAGCACTATATTCGGCGACTGCATATCGACGCATGACGCGCAGCGCTCAATCGGCCGCTTCGCGCGTTCGCGCGCTGCATAGGCAAAAGCTCTGCTTTGTATCTGAAAACAATATTTTGCCTTGCAAATTGGCTTGATAGATTGATGTCCATGTTGAGCGCCGCCACGCAAAGCCTCGCGACGACGCGCTCTTAACGTGACGACTCGAGGGGGACATCATGACCAGCCCGGCAAGGACGATCGCAGTGCAAGCGCTTGTCGACGACCTGCGCACGGGTTGCGAACGGCCCTTCAGCGACGCGCATGCGATGCCGCCCGGCGTGTACACGTCGCCCGAATTTCTCTGGCTGGAAGAGCACGCGATCTTCCAGCGGGAATGGCAATGCGTCGGCCGCGCCAGCGCGCTCAAGGCGCCGGGCGATTACATGACCGCGCGCATCGGAGCGCAACCGGTCGTCGTCTTGCGCGACGAACAGATGCAGCTCAAGGCGATGTCGAACGTGTGCCTGCATCGCATGTCGGTGCTGCTCGAAGGACGCGGCAATGTACGCCGCATCGTCTGCCCCTATCACGCGTGGAACTATTCGCTGGACGGCGCGCTGCAAGGCGCGCCGCTCATGGATCGGCAAGCGGGCTTCTGCAAGGAAAGCTACAGGCTGCCCGCCGTGCGTTGTGAGGAATGGCAAGGCTGGCTCTACGTCACGCTCGACGAAAACGCGCCGCCCGTGCATACGCAGCTTGCCGGTTTGAGCGAACTCATCGGCGCATACGGCATGTCGGACTACATCGAGACCTTCCATGAAGAGCACGTGTGGGACACGAACTGGAAGATCCTCGCGGAAAACTTCATGGAAAGCTATCACCTGCCGATGCTGCATCGCGCGACGGTAGGACCGCATTCGCGGCTCGATGAAATGGAATGCCCGCCGGGCTATCCCGCGTTCAACTATCACTGGATCACGAAGGAAGCGTCCTTGCCCATCGGCAACGCGCATCCGGACAACACGCGTCTCACGGGACACTGGCGCAAGACTACCGCGCTGCTCGCCATCTACCCGACGCATCTCGTCACGCTCACGCCGGGCTACTTCTGGTATCTCGTGCTGCAACCTCAAGGCGTGGGGCGCGTGCATATCCGTTTCGGCGGCGGGCTTGCGCCGGAGTTCATCGCGGATCCCGAGGCCGGCGCGCACATGGCCACGTTGAAGAAACTGCTCGACGAGGTGAATGCGGAAGACCGGCGCGGCGTGGAAGCGGTGTTCCGCGGCGTGCACGCGCCGCTCGCAAAGCCCGGCCATCTGAGCCATCTCGAACGCCCCAACCATGACTTCGCGCGCTACGTCGCCGGCAAGATCGCCGCGACGAAGCCCGGCACGCCCTGATTACGACGCACCATCGAGAGGAACGCGATCACATGTCGAACCCTGCCTTCATTTCGCTCTCGCGCGTGAGCAAATCGTATGACGGCGCCCAGTACGTCGTCGATGATCTGAATCTCGACGTGAGCAAGGGAGAATTCCTGTCGCTGCTCGGCCCCTCGGGCTCGGGCAAGACGACCACGCTGATGATGCTCGCGGGTTTCGAAACGCCCACTCACGGCGAGATTCGTCTCGACGGCCGGCGGCTCGACGACAAGCCGCCGCATCAACGCGACATCGGCATGGTGTTTCAGAACTACGCGCTGTTTCCGCATCTGACGATCGCGGAGAACGTTGCGTTTCCGCTCTCCGTGCGGCACGTGAGCCGCGCCGAACAGAAGGCTCGTGTGAAGCGCGCGCTCGAGATGATCGAGCTGCCGCATCTGGCGAACCGGCGTCCCGCGCAGTTATCCGGCGGACAGCAGCAGCGCGTGGCGCTCGCACGCGCGCTCGTGTTCGAGCCGAGCGTCGTGCTGATGGATGAGCCGCTCGGCGCGCTCGACAAGCGCCTGCGCGAAACGATGCAATACGAAATCATGCGCCTGCATCGCGAGCTGTCGCTCACGATCGTCTATGTGACGCACGACCAGGCCGAAGCGCTGACGATGTCGGACCGCGTCGCCGTGTTCTCCGACGGCCGTATCCAGCAGGCCGCCACACCGAGCGAACTGTACGAGAACGCGCAGAACGCGTTCGTCGCCAATTTCGTCGGCGAGAACAACGGGTTGACCGGGCGCGTCGTCACCGCGGGCGAAGGCTGGGCGACGCTGGCGCTCTCGGACGGCAGCGTGATTCGCGGCCGTTGCGAACACGGCCTGCGGCCAGGCGACGACGCGATGCTCGCGTTGCGCCCCGAACGCGCGCATATCCCGAGCGCGGAAGGCACGCAGGCAAGCACGCGCGCCGACGAACACAACAACGTGGTGCGCGCGCGCGTCGAGGAACGGGTGTATTGCGGCGATCATCATCGCGTGCACCTGAAGCTCGGCTCGCGCGATTCGATCGTCGTGAAAGTGCCGAATACGCAGCGCCACGCGCTGCCTTCGCCCGGCGGCACGATCGAGATCGCGTGGCGCCACGACGACTGCAAGATTCTCGCGATGACCGCGCCGCGAAGCGCGCCCGCGATGCCCGTATCCGCACCGCCTTCACCTTCCATCATCACGACCGCACCAGCAGGAGCCAACTGACATGCGCACCCTCATCCAAGCACAATGCGCCGCACTCGCCGTACTCGCATTCGCCACCGTGGCCGCCCAGGCGGCGGAGACGCTCTCCGTCGTGACCTTCGGCGGCGCATACGAAGCGGCGGCCAAGAAAGCGTATTTCGAGCCGTTCACGCAGGCCACGGGAATCGGCTTCTCCACCGAATCGTATGACGGCGGCCTCGCGAAGCTCTCCGCGATGGAGCAGGCGAAGAACACCACGTGGGACCTGATCGACCTCGAAACCAACGATGCGATCACCGCTTGCGACGAGGGGCTCCTGCAAAAATTCGACAGGAAGACGATCGGCAAGACGAGCGACTTCATCCCCGGCTCGATCAGCGATTGCGCGGTCGCGAGCATGGTCTGGTCCACCGTCTACGCGTACGACGCGAGCAAACTCAAGACCGCCCCGACCACCGTCAACGACTTCTTCGACCTGCAGAAATTCCCGGGCAAGCGCGGCTTGCGCAAGTCGCCGAAGGTATCGATGGAATGGGCGTTGATTGCGGACGGCGTCGACCCGAAGGATGTCTACAAGGTGCTCGGCACGCCCGCCGGCGTGGATCGCGCGTTCAGGAAGCTCGATACGATCAAGAAGAGCATCGTGTGGTGGGAGTCGGGTGCGCAGGCGCCGCAGTTGCTGGCGGACGGCGCGGTCGTGATGACGCAGGCCTACAACGGCCGCATTTCCGATGCCGCGAAGAAGGACAACAAGCCGTTCAAGGCCGTCTGGGACGCGCAAGTCTACGACTTCGACTGGTGGGGTGTGCCGACGGGCGCGAAACACGCCGACGCTGCCGCGAAGTT
Organism: Paraburkholderia terricola; assembly: GCF_003330825.1. NCBI lineage: Bacteria > Pseudomonadati > Pseudomonadota > Betaproteobacteria > Burkholderiales > Burkholderiaceae > Paraburkholderia > Paraburkholderia terricola. The sequence continues at coordinate 411,905 of NZ_CP024941.1, read as the reverse complement.
CATCGTCACCGCTTCGCAGCCGAAGGCCTATGCGGAGTTGTCGAAGTACATCGCCTACGCGCCGCCGCGCAAGGACGCGATCGCGCTGGTCGACAAGCAGCGCCTCGCCGATCTGCCGACCGCACCCGAGAACTTCAAGCGCGCGCTGCAGATCAACGCGAACTTCTGGGCCGACAACGCGGACCAGATCAACAAGCGGTTCCAGGTGTGGCTGACGCAGTAACACCATCGTCCGACGAGAGCCCAACTTGACTACCAGCATGCCCGCTTCCGCCCAAGGCCCGGTGCCGGGCTCACCGACGAGAGCCGACGGCCGCGCGTCGTTTCAGAAGACGCGCCGCCGCGCATCGATGCAAGCGCTGTTGCTTGCGCTGCCGTTGCTCGTGTTTCTGCTGTCGACCTTCATTGCGCCGATCATGCTGTTGCTCGCGCGCAGCGTGCAGAACCGCGAAGTGCCCGACAGCATGCCCGCGCTTGCGCGCGCGCTCGATGCGTGGGACGGTGGCGGCGTGCCGGACGAACACACGTTCGCCCTGCTCGCGGCGGGGCTCAAGGAGGCGCAGCAGAGCGGGCAGCTCGGCACGGTGGCGCGGCGGCTGAACTTCGCACAGCCCGAGTTTCGCAGCCTGTTGATGCGCACCGCGCGCCAACTGCCCGCCGATGCCCCGCCCGCGTGGAAAACGACGCTCGTCGGACTCGACGACCGCTGGAACTCGCCGGAGACCTGGCGGTTGCTCAAGCGCGCCGCCGCGTCGCCGACGCCGGACTATCTGCTCGCCGCGGTCGATGCGCAAGTCGCGCCGCAAGGCGCGGTCGGGTTCGTCCCGGACAACGCTTCCGTCTATCGGCAGGCGTTCGCGCGCACGATCTCGATCAGCGCCGCCGTCACGCTGCTGTGCCTCGTACTCGGTTATCCCGTCGCCTGGCTGCTCGCGAACTTGCCCGCGAAAAGCGGCAACCGGCTGATGCTTCTCGTGATCGTGCCGTTCTGGACCTCGCTGCTCGTGCGCACGACCGCGTGGTACGTGCTGCTGCAACCGGGCGGCGTCATCAATAGCCTGCTGATGGGTCTCGGTCTCGCCACGCATCCGCTGCCGCTGATCTTCAACCGCGCGGGCGTGCTGATCGGCATGACGCACGTGCTCCTGCCTTACATGATTCTCGCGATCTATTCGGTGATGAAGAGCGTGTCGCCCGTTTACATGCGCGCCGCGCAATCGCTCGGCGCGCATCCGTTCACCGCGTTCGTGCGGATCTACGTGCCGCAGACGCTGCCGGGCGTCGGCGCCGGCTGCTTCCTGGTATTCGTGCTCGCGCTCGGCTACTACATCACGCCTGCGCTGCTCGGCGGCGCCGGCGACGAGATGATCAGCCAGCTCATCGCGATGCAAACCAACACGCAGCTCAACTGGGGCCTCGCCGGCGCGCTGTCGGCCTATCTCGTGATTTTCACGGCGATCTTTTATTTCCTGTTCAACCGCATTGTCGGCATCGACCGCTTGCGCTTCGGTTGAACCGGGTCGAAACACGCACACGACGAAGGAACGGGACATGCAGGATCAACGCAACAAGGTGCTGACGGAGCGCATCGCCGCCCGCGGGGTGCGGCTGCATAGCGCGCTCGTGCTGTTCTTTCTGATTGCGCCGATTCTCGCGATCATCCCGCTCTCGTTCAATGCTGGCTCGTACTTCTCGTACCCGATGCAGGGCTTTTCGCTGCGCTGGTACGAGCAGGCGCTCACGAGCGCGGACTGGCAACGCGCGCTGCTGAATAGCATCGGCATCGGCGCGGCTTCGACGCTGATCGCCACCTGTCTCGGCACGCTCGCCGCGCTGGGCCTCTCGCGCGCGCAGTTTCCGCTGCGCGGTCTGATCATGCCGCTCATCATCTCGCCGATGATCGTGCCGATCGTCGTCGTTGCCGCGGGCTTCTATCTGATCTTCGCGCCGCTCGGCCTCGTGAACTCGTATCCCGGCGTCGTGCTGGCGCACGCGGCGCTCGGCACGCCGTTCGTCGTGATCACCGTGACGGCGTCATTGCTTTCCTTCGATCACAGTCTGTTGCGGGCCGCTTCCGGACTCGGCGCGCCGCCTTGGGTCGCATTCAGGCGCGTGACGTTGCCGCTCATCACGCCGGCGGTGGCGACCGGCAGCGTGTTCGCTTTCGCGACCTCGTTCGACGAAGTGATCGTCATTCTGTTCATCGGCGGGCCGGATCAAACCACCGTGCCGCGGCAGATGTGGAGCGGTATTCGCGATTCGATCGACCCGTCGATCCTCGCCGTGGCCACGATGTTGATCGTGTTTGCGGTGCTGCTGTTCGCGAGCATCAACTGGCTGCGCGGACGGGCGGCTGCGGCCAGCAACGCTGTTATCTGACGCACCGGGGCGCGTCGCTTCGTGGTCGCGCTGAAGCAGGGATTCGCCGGCTCAACAGCGGGCCATGAATAGGCGGGCAAACAAAAAGCCCGTCTCGACAAAGAGGACGGGCTTGTACCTGCAAAACTGTTTTAGTCGGGTTTAGAACGGAATGTCGTCGTCCATTTCATCGAAGCCGCCGCCGGCCGGGGCGCTCGGACGGCTAGAACCGCCGCTGGCGCCGCCACCCGCGCTGCCGCTGCCGCCACGCGAACCGCCGCCCGACATCGCACGGCCACCACCGCCACCGCCGCTGCGCTCCGACGGCTCACCGCGGCTATAACCGCCCTCGTCGCCACCGCCGCCCATCGAGCCGCCGCGGCCGCCCAGCATTTGCATCTGCTCGGCGACGATTTCGGTCGAGTAACGGTCGGTGCCGTCTTGCGCCTGCCATTTACGGGTGCGAATGCGCCCTTCCAGGTACACCGACGAGCCTTTCTTCAGATATTCCGACACGATTTCAGCGAGCCGGCCGAAGAACGACACACGGTGCCATTCGGTGGCTTCCTTGAATTCGCCGGACGCCTTGTCCTTGTACCGATCCGTCGTTGCAAGGCGGATGTTCGCCACTGCGTCGCCGCTCGGAAGATAACGGACTTCCGGATCGGCTCCGAGATTGCCGACGAGAATGACCTTGTTCACGGATGCCATGAGTTTCTCCTGTTGATTCCATTTCGGGCGGCGCGGCGGTGCACGGTTCGCGTCTCATGGGCCGGCGGGCCCGAGACCGGAAGTGCGCCGCATCCCGCCGCCGGGTGAGTTCTGGTGTTTTTGGGGCGAATCCCGAGTGCGGTCTACGGGGTGCGTCCTTCGGGGTCGCCGTATTACGCCTTGCGCGGCGGCTGTTTCATCTTTGCGGCGATTATAAGCCAGCAAAACACGAGGCCAGAGCACGCGAAGAAAACGGCGCTCTGACCGTCCACCTTCAGCAGCCAGCCGCCGATCATCCCGCCCAGCGCAAGACCGATCGACTGCGTGGTGTTGTACACGCCGGCAGCCGCGCCCTTGCGGGTGCCCGGCGCCAGTTTCGACACCAGCGACGGCTGCGAGGCCTCCAGAATATTGAAGCCCAGAAAGTACACAAAAAGGATCGCCGCCACACTCAGAATCGTATGCGGAGCGACGCCCAATAACAACTGTCCGATCAGGATAAGACCGATCGCCGACAACAGCACGGTTTTCATTTGCCCGCGTTTTTCAGCGGCGATGATCGCCGGCACCATCATCACGAACGAGAGGCCCATCACCGGCAAATAAATTTTCCAGTGCGAGGCGACCGGCAAGCCGCCCGCTTCGAGAATGCGCGGCACGACGAGGAACAGCGCGGTTTGCGTCGCGTGCAGCACGAGCACGCCGAAATTCAGGCGCAGCAGCTCGACGTTATGCAGCACTTCGGCGAACGGCGCGCGCACGTGCACCGGCTTGGGCGCGTCGGGCACGACCCACAGCACCACGCCCACCGCGAGAATCGAGAAAATGCCGACCAGCGTGAACAATCCGCTCATGCCGACCCAGTGGAACACGATCGGCGCGCCGACGATCGCCACCGCGAAGGAGACGCCGATACTGCCGCCCACCATCGCCATCGCCTTGGTGCGATGCTCCTCGGCGGTGAGATCGGCGATAAACGCGATCACCGCGGACGACACCGCGCCCATGCCCTGGATCACCCGGCCGACGATGATCCACGTCATGTCGTGCGCGCCCGCCGCGACGAAGCTGCCGAGCGCGAAAATCAGCAGGCCGGTGGCGATCACGGGCTTGCGTCCGACCTTGTCGGAGACCCAGCCGTAGAAGATGTACAGCATCGACTGCGTCACGCCGTATGCGCCGAGCGCGATGCCCACCAGCAGCACGTTGTCGCCGCCGGGGATGGTTTTCGCATAGATCGAGAACACCGGCATGATCATGAAGAGACCGAGCATGCGCAGCGCGAAGATGGCGGCGAGCGACACGGTCGCGCGCAGTTCGGGCGCGCTCATGCGTGAGGGTGTGGCGGACGGATTGGACATCGGGAGCGTTCTTCGAATGAGCTGGGCGGCGCACCGCGGGCGGCCGGCCCAGACGGGGCGGCCACGACCAGCCGGCTTACCACGGGACTGCGGGACACAGACAGTATGCGGCGCGGCATTCGAGCCGGCGGCTTCGCGCACTCCCCGCTCGCGCCGCCCCGCTGTTGCCTCGCGGCTAGCTTGTACTCGCGGAAAACGGCCCCAGTTAAACCTGTTCCCGCGACGCTGGACCGCTGCCTTACAGCTTGCCGTGGCGCCCGTTCGGGCGGTCAGGAAGCCGTAACGGCGGTCTTGAAAAGTCGTTATAGTAGCAGGTTTAGCCTCTTCCTCTTTCCGCAGTTCATGGAATAAATCCGTGGAACAAATCCGTATTCGTGGGGCTCGCACCCACAACTTGAAGAACGTCAATCTCGACCTTCCACGTCACAAGCTCGTCGTTATCACGGGCCTTTCCGGCTCAGGCAAATCGTCGCTCGCGTTCGACACGCTCTATGCGGAAGGACAGCGGCGCTACGTCGAAAGTCTCTCCGCCTACGCGCGCCAGTTCCTGCAATTGATGGAAAAACCGGACGTCGATCTGATCGAGGGCCTCTCGCCGGCGATCTCGATCGAACAGAAGGCGACGTCGCACAATCCGCGCTCCACGGTCGGCACCGTCACCGAAATTCATGACTATTTGCGGCTGCTGTTCGCGCGGGTCGGCACGCCTTACTGCCCGGACCACGAGATTCCGCTGCAAGCGCAAAGCGTCTCGCAGATGGTCGACGCGGCGCTCGCGTTGCCGGAAGAGACCAAGCTGATGATCCTCGCGCCCGTGGTGGCGAACCGCAAAGGCGAGCACGTCGAACTGTTCGAGGAAATGCAGGCGCAGGGCTTTATCCGCTTCCGGGTGCGCTCGGGCGGCGGCACCGCGAATGAAGGCGTTGCGAGGATTTATGAGGTGGACTCGCTGCCCAAGCTGAAAAAGAACGACAAGCACACAATCGACGTGGTGGTGGACCGTCTGAAAGTGCGCGGCGATATGAAGCAGCGCCTCGCCGAATCGTTCGAAACGGCGCTGCGTCTTGCCGACGGCCGCGCGATCGCGCTCGAAATGGATACGGATAAAGAGCATCTGTTCAGCTCCAAGTTCGCCTGCCCGATCTGCTCGTATTCGCTGCAGGAACTGGAGCCGCGCCTCTTCTCGTTCAACAATCCGATGGGCGCGTGCCCGGAATGCGACGGGCTCGGCCAGATCACCTTCTTCGATCCGAAGCGGGTGGTCGCGCATCCGTCGCTCTCGCTCGCGGCGGGCGCGGTGAAGGGCTGGGACCGGCGCAACCAGTTTTACTTCCAGATGCTGCAAAGCCTCGCGGCGTTCTACGAATTCGACATCGACACCGCCGTCGAGGATCTGCCGGAAAAAGTTCGCAAGATTCTGCTGTACGGTTCGGGCAAGCAGGAGATTCCGTTCTCGTACATCAACGAGCGGGGCCGCACGTCGGTTCGCGAGCATGTGTTCGAAGGGATCATCCCGAACCTGGAACGGCGTTATCGCGAGACCGACTCGGCCGCCGTGCGCGAGGAACTCGCCAAGTACCAGAACAATCAGCCGTGCCCCGCTTGCGCCGGCACGCGGCTGCGCCGCGAAGCGCGCTTCGTGCGGATCGGCGCGGACGGCGACGCCCGCGGCATCTTCGAAATCAGCGGCTGGCCGTTGCGCGATGCGCTCGGCTATTTCCAGACGCTGCGGCTCGAAGGCTCGAAACGCGAGATCGCCGACAAGGTCGTGAAGGAAATCGTCGCGCGGCTCATGTTTTTGAATAACGTCGGGCTCGACTATCTGTCGCTCGAACGCAGCGCGGAAACGCTCTCGGGCGGGGAGGCGCAGCGCATTCGCCTCGCCTCGCAAATCGGCTCGGGTCTGACCGGCGTGATGTACGTGCTGGACGAGCCGTCGATCGGCCTGCATCAGCGCGACAACGACCGGTTGATCGCCACGCTCAAGCATCTGCGCGATCTCGGCAATTCGGTGATCGTCGTGGAGCACGACGAGGACATGATCCGCATGGCCGACTACGTGGTCGACATGGGCCCCGGCGCGGGCGAGCACGGCGGCATGGTGATCGCCGAAGGCACGCCCAGGCAAGTGCAGGCCAACGCGGCTTCGATGACCGGTCAGTACATGTCCGGCGCGCGCAACATCGAATTTCCCGACGAGCGAAAAGACCCGGACGAGCGCCGCCTGCGCATCGTGGAGGCGCACGGCAACAACCTGAAGCACGTCACGCTCGATCTGCCGGTGGGCCTGCTGACCTGCGTGACCGGCGTATCGGGTTCAGGCAAGTCGACGCTGATCAACGACACGCTGTATCACGCGGTGGCGCATCACCTGTACGGCTCGGCCACGGAGCCCGCGCCGTACGAATCGATCGAGGGTCTCGAGCACTTCGACAAGGTCATCAACGTCGACCAGTCGCCGATCGGCCGCACGCCGCGCTCGAATCCGGCCACCTACACGGGCCTCTTCACGCCGATCCGCGAACTGTTCGCGGGCGTGCCGGCGGCCAAGGAACGCGGCTACGATCCGGGCCGTTTCTCGTTCAACGTGAAGGGTGGCCGCTGCGAATCCTGCCAGGGCGACGGCGTGCTGAAGGTGGAAATGCACTTTCTGCCCGACGTCTATGTGCCTTGCGATGTCTGCCACGGCAAGCGCTACAACCGCGAAACGCTCGACGTGCAGTACAAAGGCAAGAACATCAGCGAAGTGCTCGACATGACCGTGGAGAACGCCTACGAGTTCTTCAAGCCGGTGCCGGTCGTCGCGCGTAAGCTGAAGACCTTGCTGGACGTCGGCCTGGGCTATATCCGGCTGGGTCAGTCGGCCACTACCTTGTCGGGCGGCGAGGCGCAGCGCGTCAAGCTATCGTTGGAACTGAGCAAGCGCGACACGGGTCGCACGCTATACATTCTCGACGAGCCGACCACCGGTTTGCACTTCCACGACATTGCCCTTCTGCTGGAAGTTATTCATCGATTGCGAGATCAGGGTAATACCGTCGTTATCATCGAGCATAATCTCGATGTGATAAAAACTGCCGACTGGGTGATCGATCTCGGTCCGGAAGGCGGTGCGGGCGGCGGGCAGATCATCGCCCAGGGCACGCCGGAGCAGGTTGCGAAGTCGAAGGCAAGTTTTACCGGCAGGTATCTGGCGCCGTTGCTGAAACGCGCCGCCAGCAGAAAGTAACGGTGCACAACACGGGTGGAACGGGAAAAGCCATGGCCAAGCGGAATCAGGCGCGCGACGACGGGCAAGTGCAGGACCTACGCCCACGCCCGGTCAGGCTGACTAGCGACATGAGCCTGCCAAAGCTGTCGGCGGTCGAAATCGGCAGTTACGTGGTGATGTTGATCGGCATGTGGGCGGTCATTCAACTCAGGCTGCTCGGCGCGCTGCTGGCCGGGATGCTCGTGTTCCAACTGGTTCACACCATCGCGCCGCGCATCGAGCGTCATATGTCGAGCCAGCGCGCGCGCTGGCTCGCGGTGGTGCTGCTCTCGGTGGTGATCGTGGGTTCGCTCACCGGCATCACGCTCGGCCTCATCGAGCATTTCGAGAACGACGTGCCGAGCGTGCAGAAGCTGCTCGATCAGGCGATGCAGTTGATCGATCAGGCGCGTGGACGGATTCCGCAATTCATTGCCAGTTATCTGCCGGTCGACACCGAGCAGATGAAAGCCAAGGCCGCCGAACTGATGCAGACGCACGCCAACATGCTGCAGCAAAGCGGCAAGACGGCGGCGCGCGCTTTCACTCACATTCTGATCGGCATGATCATCGGCGCGATCATCGCGGTGGGCGCGCAGAAGCATATGCATCGGCTGCCGCTTTCCACGGCTTTCGTCACGCGCGTGACACGTTTCTCCGAAGCGTTCCGCCGCATCGTGTTCGCGCAAGTGAAGATTTCCGCGATCAATGCGGTGTTCACCGGCATCTTCCTGCTGGTCGTACTGCCGATGTTCCACGATCAGTTGCCGCTCTCCAAGACGCTGGTCATGGTGACGTTCATCGTCGGCTTGCTGCCGGTGATCGGCAATCTGATCTCGAACACGATCATCGTCGCAGTGGCGCTCTCGGTGAGCTTCCCGGCTGCGGTCATGTCGCTCGCGTTTTTAATCCTGATTCACAAGCTCGAATATTTCCTGAACGCGCGCATCGTCGGCGGGCAGATCGAGGCGCGCGCCTGGGAACTGCTGGTCGCGATGCTCGTGATGGAAGCCGCGTTCGGCCTGCCGGGCGTGGTCGCGGCGCCGATCTTCTATGCGTATATCAAGCGCGAACTGATTTATCTGCGGCTGGTTTGAACTGCCGCGCGCGGCGCGCACAACGGCAAGGCGAAAAAAAACGGCACCGCGGTGCCGTTTTTTTATGCATGCATCAGAAGTCGATGCGCGCATTCAGCGACAAGGTGCGCGGATCGCCCGGCGTCACGTAATCCGCGTACTGATACTCCCAGTAGCGGCGATTGAGCAGGTTGTCGATGGCCGCGCGGAACGTCACGTCATAGCCGCCGATGCGCGTGGCATAGCTCGCGCCCAGATTGACCAGCATATAGCCCGGCGCGTTCAGATTGCCGGCCGGCCGCACGTTCGTATTGCCCGTGAACTTGGCGTCGGCGCCGATGCGCAGACCCGGCACGTAGGGCACCGAGTACGTCGCATGACCCGCCACCACGAACTGAGGCGCGCCGGCCACGCGGTTGCCGTTGTTGGCCGCGCCCTTTTCGTACTTCGTGTTGATCCACATGAGATCGCCGCCGACATTCCAGCTCGAACCCAGACGCACGTCGCCGCCAAACTCCACGCCCTGGAAGATCGACTCGCCGTCCTGCGTATAGACGTTCGCGCTGTTCGCGTACGCCGCGCCGCGCTCGATGCGGAACAGCGCGGCCGTCGCGCTCCAGCGCGCATGCTCGGTCTTGATGCCCACTTCATACTGCTTGCTGCGCAACGGCTTGAGCAATTCGCCCCGGTTCGCGTAGGTGTCGCCCACCACTGTGCCCGCTTCCAGCGACTCGACGTAGCTCGTGTAAAGCGTCGTGGTCGGCGCCAGCTTGAACATCAGCGCGACGGTCGGCGTGACGACGCCGTTCTGGCTGTAGGTCGACGTGGTCGCGCCGGTGGTCGAGTAGCCGTGCTGCTCGTAGTTGGTGTAACGCACGCCGCCGAGCACCGACCAGCGCTGGGTCAACTGGATCGTATCGCTCGCGAACAGCGCTTTTTGCGTGATGTCGCTGTCGCGATAGGTGTAATAGTTCGACGCGCCGCCGAAGGTGTTGGTGTTCGGCTGGTAGAGGTTGCCGGTGCCGATCTGGCCGAAGAAACTGTTCGCGCCGTAATCGTTCGTTTGACGCTGATACGCAGCGCCGATCACGAGCTGGTGCTGCAACGGTCCGGTCTTCACGCTGCCTTCCGCCGACACCTGCCACAAACTCAGCTGATGCCCTTCCTTGCCGGCGAAACGGCTGTCCGTGTAATCGCCCGCGCCATTGAGCAGGTAGTACGTGCTCTCGTTGCGGTCGCGCGAGCTTTTGCTGTAGCTGTAGCTCGCATTGAGCGTCCAGTCCGGGCTCAGGTTGTATTGAACGCCCGCGGTGTAAAGCTGCAGGTTCGTGTTCAGGTGCTGATCGGGACCGGAGAGGTCGCCCGTGCCGCCGCTCATCGTGTGCGGCAGGCCCGTGCCGGAATACAGCGCCGTCGAAATCGCGCCCGTGATGCCGGTCGAATGACGCTCCTGGTAGAGCGCGCCGAAGGTCGCCTTCAGGTCGCGGGTAATGCGCGCGTCGAGCGCGACGGAAACTGAATCGCGCCGCACGTTGCCGTTGTTGTAGGTCTTGCCTTCCTCATGCGTCGCGTTCAGGCGATAGCCGAACATGCCGTCAGGGCCGACGCGGCCGCCGAGATCGGCGTGCTCGGTCCACACGCCGTCGGTGTAATAGCCGATGTCGATGCTGCGCACCGGCGTGCCGGACAGCGGCGGCTTCTTCGTCACGTAGTTCACGACGCCGCCCGGCGCGCCGAAGCCGTACATGAAACCGGTCAGCCCCTTGAGCAGTTCCACTTTTTCGAGCTGCTCGTACGGCATCGTGATGCCGTAGCTGTTGAACGGCATGCCGTCGATCTTGAAGCCGCTCTGCCAGTCCAGTTGCATGCCGCGCACCGTCAGATACGTGGCCCATGCGTTGTAGGCGTTGCCGTTGTCGGAGACGGAGGCGTCGGTGGCGAACACGTCGCCGAGTTTGGACGGCTGGCGGTCCTGCAATTGTTCGCTCGTGACGACGGTGGTCGAGAACGGCGTGTCAAGTTGTGAACGCGTGCCGAGCGCGCCACTGCTGAGTGCTTCCTTCAGATGCTGCTCGGTGTCTTGCGCCGCTGTGATCTTGACTGCTGGCAACGCTTTTTCGCCCGCTTCAGGCGTCTCCGATGCCGGCGCCTGCTGCGCGAAGGCAGCGTGGCTCGCCGCAAACGCCAGACACGCAGCCCAATGCAGCGGCCGCATCGTTAGCCGTTTCTGCGGCAGCGGTTCTATTCCGTTTCTTACCCCGTCTCTTACGCTCATCGCTGACCCTGTTTTTCTGGATATCCCGAACAAATGAGAATCATTCCCAATTCGTACAGGCCGCGATGATGCCGAAAAAGCTATGCGAATTGTAAGCTTCGAGATGCGGCATTTTGCCGCATGCGCATAACCGATGCGAGCTGGAGGCCTTGCCAGATGGGGCGTCGCGCAATGCTCGAACGTCACTCCGTCGGCTTAACCGTGTTGCGCTTACGGAAAACTTGCAGCCGATGGCACGATTCCCTAAGATGCGAACAATTCCCATTTATGCAGAACCGGTGCCGTGACAGCTCATCCGAACTTCCGCTTTACCCCTCCGGCTCGCGTATGAGGCAGCAACTCATCCGTCTGCACCGCTGGTTCGGTGTCGCCACGGCGCTGTTTCTGTTCGTCGCGGGCCTCACCGGCGCGATCATCGCGTGGGATCATGAACTCGATGCGGCGCTGAACCCATCGCTCTTCAAGGCCCGCAGCGCGGGTCCGGCGCTCTCCGGACTTGAACTGGCACGTCGCGTGGAAGCCGCCGATCCGCGTCTCCAGGTGACGTATCTGCCGCTTGCCGCCGAACCCGGCCGCACGTTGCAGATGATGGTGCTGCCGCGCACCAATCCCGCGACCAAACAGCCTTACACACTCGACTTCAACCAGATCGCGGTCGATCCCGCCACCGGCGAGATTCAGGGGCGTCGCGAATGGGGTGCGGCATCGCTCGCCCGGCTCAACCTGATTCCCTTCATCTACAAACTGCATTACACGCTGCAGTTGCCGTTTACCGGCGGCGTCGATATCGGCGTCTGGCTGATGGGCATTGTCGGGATCGTGTGGCTGTTCGATAGCGTGATCGCGCTATGGCTGTCGTTCCCTAGTCTGAAGGCGTGGCGCAAGTCGTTCGCCTTTCGCTTCGGACGAGGCGGCTATGCGCTCACCTTCGATTTGCACCGCTCCGGCGGCGTCTGGATCTGGGGCTTGCTGGTGATCGTCGCGCTGACGTCGGTGTCGATGAATCTCGCGGCGCCTGTCGTGCGGCCAATCGTGTCGCTGTTCTCGACGCTGACGCCGGACCCGATCAACAATCCGGAAATCCTGCGCGCCCCGCAACCGGGCGACCAGGTGCTGAGCCGCGAGCGCATCGTGCAACTGGCCGAGGCAGCCGGCAAGGCGCGTGATCTCAACGCACCGCCGGGCGGCCTCTACTACGCGGAGTTCCTCCACGCCTACGGCGTGGGCTTCTACGCGACCGGCAACGATCACGGCGATATCGGCCTGGGTAATCCCTGGATGTATTGGGACGCCGCCACCGGCAAGCCGCTCGGCGCGCAGATTCCCGGCAAGGGCACGGCCGGCGACATCTTCATGCAGGTGCAGTACCCGCTGCATTCGGGGCGCATTCTGGGAATCGGCGGGCGGATTCTGATTAGCGCGGTCGGCATCGCGGTCGCCGTGCTGAGCGCGACGGGACTGCTGATCTGGCTGAAGAAGCTGAACGCGCGCCGCCGTTCGGCGCAAAACGCAAGCCGCGTGCGGGACGGCGGCAGGTCCGTAGCGTAGTTCTCGGGGAAAGGTCGCTTCCGGCGCACACGCTTGCAGCATTGGCGGAAAGTCGGGCCCCCGCCACTGCAAGCGCGTCGGCTGCTTTTAGCGGAACACCACCGTCTTGCTGCCGTTCAATACGACGCGATGCTCGACGTGCCACTTCACCGCTCGCGCGAGCGTCACGCATTCGACGTCGCGGCCGATCGCCGTCAGTTGCTCCGGCGTCATGCTGTGATCGACCCGCTCCACTTCCTGCTCGATGATCGGACCTTCGTCGAGATCCGTCGTCACGTAGTGGGCCGTTGCGCCGATCAGCTTCACGCCGCGGTCGAATGCCTGGTAATACGGCTTCGCGCCCTTGAAGCTCGGCAGGAACGAATGGTGAATGTTGATCGCGCGGCCCGCGAGCGCTTCGCACAGTTTCGGCGACAGAATCTGCATATAGCGCGCGAGCACGACCAGATCGGCTTGGTGCTCGTCGATCACTTCGAGCACGCGCGCTTCCTGCGCGACCTTCGCCTCGGGCGTGCCGCCCAGCAGCGGGAAGTGATGGAACGGAATGTCGTAGCTGGCGGCGAGCTGATAGAACTCTTTGTGATTCGAGATGATCGCTGGAATCTCGATGCCGAGTTGACCGGTGCGATAGCGGAACAGCAAGTCGTTCAGGCAATGACCGATTTTCGACACCATGATCACCACACGCGGCTTCACCGACGCATCGTGCAACTCCCAGCGCATGCCGAACTGTTCAGCGAGCGCGGCGAACGACGTGCGCAGCGCCTCCAGCCCCGGATCGCCGCCCACCTGCTGAAAATGAACGCGCATGAAGAATTCGCCGGTGCGGCTGTCGCCGAACTGCGCCGAGTCGAGAATATTGCTGCCACGCTCGAACAGAAAGCCGGAAACCGCGTGGACGATGCCGGGCCGGTCGGCGCACGACAGTTTGAGGATAAAGCTGTGATCGGTCGACATGACCTGGGTGACTCCCTTCTTCAATGCGTGGTTCGTTCGGTGTGTGCTGCCCGATAGCGCGATTCAGGTCCAACGGTGCAGTAGTACTTCAGCGCGCGGGTCGCTCGCGCGGGCGCTTAGGCGAACGTCGGCGGTGCGAACAACGTGCCAATGCCCGGACACGCGTCTTCATCGATCCAACGGCGGCGCAGCAGACAATCCAGCGTGGCGAGACTCGCGTCCACCGTCATTGCGCCTTCCTCGATCCAGCGCGCCACTTCGTCGATGCGCGCGAGCCGGTGTTCGCCCACTTCGCCGTCCTGGTTGCGCGGTGCGAAATCGGCCGGAAGCGCGAGGTCGTAGATAAAGATCTGTTCGGCCTGCGTGCCTTCCGGCAACGATTGCAGTACATGAGCCGTGCGGCCCGCCACGGCGCGCACGGCGATCTCTTCCGGAATGCCGGCTTCTTCCCAGCATTCCTTGACGATCGTCGCCTCGATGCCGAAGCCCCAGCCGATCCCGCCGGCCACCACATTGTCGAGCATGCCCGGATCGGTCGCCTTGGTGTCGCTGCGGCGCGCGATCCACAGTTGCGGCGCGCCATCCGCGTATTCTACGACGCCGTTCAGATGAACCGCGTACGTCATCGTGCCGAAGAAGCGCGACGCGGCGCGCTCGATATACGCGAGCGGCTTCGCATCGAACCCATTGCGGATCGCGTAAGTCTCGTTGCGCCAGCCAGGAATGCGGCCTTCGGCGGCGAGTGCGCCGATCACGGAGCCGAGCGCCGCACTGCGCAGATCGATCGTGTTGAAGATTGGCGTCAGGGTCACGCGGGCGCTGTCGATGTCGAACACATCGGGCCAGCGCGCGAGCAGCGGCACATCGGTCGAGCGAATCCAGCCGACCTGCTCCGCGTCGATCCAGAACGGCAGATGTGCGTGAACGTCGAAGCGGCGCGCGGCGGTGATGCAAGGCAAGGTCATGTGAAGCTCCAACTGTTTTCAGCGGTGTCCGCGACGCTCAATCGCGCAACGCCACGCGAATCCCGATCGCGATGAACGTCGCACCGGCCAGGCGGTCGAGCCACACGCCGACGCGCGGCCGCCGTTTCAACCAGCCGCCGATGATCCCCGCGCACACGCCGAACAACGAAAACACCACCACGGTCTGCAACATGAACAGCGCGCCGAGTTCGAGCATCTGCACAGTGACGCTTTGCGTGCCGTGCGGCTGCACGAACTGCGGCAGAAACACGACGAAGAACAGCGTCACCTTCGGATTCAGCAGATTGCCGAGCACGCTCTGACGAAACACCGCCATTAGCGGTTGCGGCGCACGCTCGTGCGCGGTGGCGAGGCCCTGGCTGCGCAGCGCCTTCACGCCGATCCAGATCAGATACGCGGCGCCCGCCAGCTTGATCGCCTCGAAGGCAAGCGGCGAGGAGCGCAGCAACGCAGCGACGCCGAGCGCGGCAAGCGTGGTGTGAAACGTGATGCCGGCCGCGAAACCGAGCGCCGCGACCAACCCCGCCGCGCGACCCTGCGAGATGCCGCGGGCGAGCACTTGCAGATTATCCGGACCAGGCGCCATGGTGATGGCGACCGACGTGGCGAGAAACAACAGAAAGTTGGGCATCGTTGTTACCTTCCTTGTGTGCAGCGTGCGCGAAAGAGGGTTCGCGGCGAACGGTCAATGACCGTCGAATGCGGTCACCGTGTAGAGCGGCAGGCCGCCGTCGCGCAGTAGCTTCGAGCCGCCCAGTTCCGGTAGATCGATAATCGCCGCGCCTTCCACCACGACCGCGCCGAGCCCCTCGAGCAGGATCTTGCCGGCCATCATCGTGCCGCCGGTGGCGATCAGATCGTCGATGATCACGACGCGGTCGCCCGCCTTGCAGGCGTCCTCGTGAATCTCGACGGTCGCCACGCCGTATTCGAGCGCGTACGACTGCGAGACGCGCTTATACGGCAGCTTGCCCTGCTTGCGGATCGGGATGAAACCGAGATTCAGCTCGTACGCGAGAATCGGCCCGATGATGAAACCGCGCGCGTCGAGCCCGGCAATGTAGTCGAGCTTCGCGTCGATATAGCGCTGCACGAACAGGTCGATCAGCACGCGCAGCGACTTCGGCTCCTGCAGAAGCGGCGTGATGTCGCGAAACTGCACGCCCGGCTGCGGCCAGTCAGGCACCGTGCGAATGTGGCTTTTGATGTAGTCGGCCGCATCGAGCGGCGCGCTCGCGAGCGCGTTGGGCATGTTGTCTCCGGATGGACCTCGCGGGTCCGGTGAAAGGCAAGTCAGGCTGCGGCGGCGCCCGCGCGCCGGTGCTTCGACAGCAGCTCCTCGGCTTGCGCCAACTGTTCAGGCAGACCGCGCAAGACCACGATATCGCTCGCGCGCAGCTTGGTGGACGGGTCCGGCTCGACGCCGCGAATGCCATGCCGGCGAATCGCCGTCACTTCGACGCCCAGATCGAACAGGCCCAATTCCGCGAGCGTGCGGCCCACCGCGTCCGCGTGTTCGTCGACCGGAACCGATTGTAGCCGCACCTGTTCGTGGCCGTCGTCGTCGTCCATGTCGTCGGCGCCGTGGAAATAGCCGCGCAACAGCGCATAGCGCTCGTCGCGCATTTCCTCGACCCGCCGCACCACGCGCCGCATCGGCACGCCCATTACGACGAGCGTGTGCGACGCCAGCATCAGGCTGCCCTCGACGATTTCCGGAATCACCTCGGTCGCGCCCGCGGCCAGCAGCTTCTCCAGATCGGCGTCGTCGACGGTACGAACGATGACGGGCAGCGTCGGTTCCATCTCGTGGATGTTGTGCAGCACGCGCAATGCCGACGGCGTGTTGGCGTAGGTGATCGCGATCGCCGCCGCGCGATGGATACCCGCGGCGAGCAGCGATTCGCGCCGCCCGGCATCGCCGAACACGACCGATTCACCGGCTGCCGCCGCGGCTTGTACGCGGTCAGGGTCGAGATCCAGTGCGACGTACGACAAACCTTCATGCTCCAGCATGCGCGCGAGATTCTGGCCGGCGCGGCCATAGCCACAAATGATCACGTGGCCGCTTTGCTTCAGGCTCTGCGTGGCGATGCGCGTCATCTGCAACGACTGCATCATCCATTCAGTCGACGACAGCCGCAGCACGATACGGTCCGCGTTCTGAATCAGGAACGGCGCGGCCAGCATGGAGAGCAGCATCGCCGCGAGAATCGCCTGCAACAGCGTGGCGTCGACGAGATGCTTGTCGAGGATCAGGTTCAGCAGCACGAAGCCGAACTCGCCCGCTTGCGCGAGGCCGATGCCGGTGCGCATCGCCACGCCCGGCGACGCGCCGAACAGGCGCGACAGCCCCATCACCATCACCGCCTTGAGCAGAAGCGGGCCGACCAGGAAACCGAGCACGATGAACGGATGCTCCCAGATCACGCGCGGATTCAGCAGCATGCCGGTGGTGACGAAGAAAAGACCGAGCAGCACATCGCGAAACGGCTTGATGTCCTCTTCCACCTGATGCCGGTACGGCGTTTCGGCGATCAACATCCCGGCGATGAACGCGCCGAGCGCGAGCGACAGGCCGAACTTGTCGGTGATGAACGCCGCGCCGAGCGTCACCAGCAACAGATTGAGAATGAACAGTTCCTGCGAGCGGCGCCGCGCGACCACGTTGAACCAGCGCGTCATGAAGCGCTGCCCGACTATCAGCAGGAGCGCCAACGCCACGACGATCTTGATCGCCGCGAGCCCGAGCGCGCTCATGAGATCCTCGGAATTGCCGCCCAGCGCCGCGATCACGATCAATAGGGGCACCACGGCCAGATCCTGGAACAGCAATACGCCGAAGATATTGCGGCCATGCTCCGTTTCGATCTCGAGCCGCTCCGCGAGCATCTTGCTGACGATCGCCGTGGACGACATCGCCAGCGCGCCGCCCAGCGCCACGCTCGCCTGCCACCTGATGTGCACCCAGCGTTCGAGCACGAAGCCGAGCGTGACCGCAACGGCAATGGTGCCGAGCACCTGCAATAGACCGAGACCGAAGACAAGCCGGCGCATCGAGCGCAGCTTCGCGAGCGAAAACTCCAGCCCGATCGAAAACATCAGGAATACGACGCCGAATTCCGCGAGGTTCTGCGCACCCGCGGAGTCGGGAATCAGACCTAGCGCGTGCGGCCCCACGACGATGCCGACCGTCAGATAGCCGAGCATCGGTGGAAGATTCAGAAAGCGAAAAAGCACCACGCCCGCGACTGAAGCCAGCAGCAGGAACAGCGTCATTTCGAGTGGGGAAATCATCGGCAAAAGCGCATGGGTGAAGCGTCCTCGTTCGTCAGCGGAACCGCGCACGCGACACGCCGTGCGACAAGGTTGAGGGGCCGTCAAAGGTAGCGGCTTTGCACAGCAGGCCCGGCGCGGCGAACAAGCGCCTTTGCTATACTCCGCGAATGATAGCGAAAATCAATGGCGACCGGGCACTCGCGCTCGCTCGCGACGTGCTCGACATCGAAGCGGACGCGGTGCGCGCGCTTCGCGATCAACTCGACGATGGCTTCGTCGGGGCGGTCGATTTCATCCTGGGTTGCCGTGGGCGCGTGGTCGTTTCCGGCATCGGCAAATCCGGCCACGTGGCGCGCAAGCTCGCGGCCACGCTCGCCAGCACCGGCACCCCCGCTTTCTTCGTGCATCCCGCTGAAGCAAGCCACGGCGACCTCGGCATGGTCACCGCCGACGACGTGTTTCTCGCGCTCTCCAACTCCGGTGAAACCGAGGAACTCGTGACAATCCTGCCGCTCATCAAGCGGCTCGGCGCGAAGCTGATTGCGATGACCGGACGCCCGTCGTCGAGTCTTGCGCAACTGGCCGACGTGCACCTGAATTCCGCCGTGGCGAAAGAAGCTTGTCCCATGAATCTCGCGCCCACCGCCAGCACGACCGCAGCGCTCGCGCTCGGCGACGCGCTCGCGGTCGCGGTGCTCGACGCGCGCGGTTTCGGCCGCGACGATTTCGCCCGCTCGCATCCGGGCGGCGCGCTCGGCCGGCGTCTGCTCACCTATGTGCGCGACGTGATGCGCACCGGCGACCAGGTGCCGAAGGTCACGCCCGAGGCCACCGTGCGCGACGCGCTGTTCCAGTTGACCGCCAAGCGCATGGGCATGACGGCGATCGTCGACCAGGACGACCGCGTGGCCGGCATCTTCACCGACGGCGACTTGCGCCGCGTGCTCGAACGTGACGGCGACTTCCGCAATCTGCCGATCTCCTCGGTGATGACCGCGGGGCCGCGCACCATCGGCCCGGACCAACTCGCCGTCGAAGCCGTTGAACTGATGGAACGCTTCCGCATCAATCAGATGCTGGTCGTCGACGAAGCACACAAGCTGATCGGCGCGCTCAACATGCACGATCTGTTCTCGAAGAAGGTGATCTGATGGCCGTCGCCCCGCCTACCGCTACCGAACGCGCGAGCCGCGTGAAGCTGATGATTTTCGACGTCGACGGCGTGCTGACCGACGGCGGTCTGCTGTTCACGGCGGAAGGCGACACGATGAAGGCGTTCAACTCGATGGACGGCCACGGCATGAAGCTGCTGCGCCAGGCCGGCATCGAAACGGCGATCATTACAGGGCGCCAGTCGGGCATCGTCGCGGCGCGCGCGAAAGAGATGAACATCGCCCATGTCTATCAGGGCGTGCAAGACAAACCCCAGGCATTCGCGGACCTGTTGAAGCAAACCGGCATGAGCCCGGAAGAATGCGGCTACATGGGCGACGACTGGGTCGACCTGGGCGTGATGCTCAGGGTCGGCTTCGCGGCGGCGCCGGCCAATTCGCATCCTGAAGTGATCGCGCGCGCTCATTGGGTGAGCGAAGCGCGCGGCGGTCACGGCGCGGCGCGCGAAGTCTGCGACACACTGCTGCGCGCGCAGCACAAATACGAGGCACTGCTCGCGGCGGCCTGTCGCGGCGAACAGCGGGGTCTCGTCGGATGAATCAGTTTCGCCTGACGTCGCTGATTCCGCTCGTCGCGATGGCCGCGCTCGCCGGCATTACGTGGTGGCTGCTGCAAGCCACGCTGCCGCGCCAGAACGAAGGCGTGGTGCGTCCCAAGGAACACACGCCGGATTACTTTGCCGAAAACTTCTCGGTTTCCGAACTCGATCAGTCGGGCTCCACGCAATACCGCCTGACGGCCCAGTCACTGATCCATTACGAAGACGACGAACTGAGCGACCTGGTGAAACCCGCCATGCGCGCGTTCCAGCCCGGCAAGCCGATCGTCACCGCAACCGGCGACATCGGCAAGGTGAACGGCGACGCGTCGATCGTCGATCTATACGACAACGCCCGCATCCTGCGGGCGCCCGGCAACGGCGATCCGCAGATGCAGGCGGATTCGCAGCATTTTAGGGTGCTGGTCAACGACGATGTGATCGAGACCGAAAAGCCGGTTAAACTTCAGCGCGGCATGTCCGTGATGACTGCCAGCGGCATGAACTACAACAACGTCACCCGGGTGATGAAGCTGTTCGGCAACGTGAAAGGCGCGATCGCCGCGTCCGAAGCCGGCGGCAACTCGCCCAAGCAACCCGGGTAAATCCATTCCAGGCGTGACTGCATGAACGAATCGTTCCCCCGTTTTGACACCGGCCGCTCGCGTACCCTGTCCGCGTGCCGCGCCGGACTCGCCGCGCTCATCGTCGCGTTGCCGCTCGCCGGCTTCGCGCCGCTTGCGCACGCCGACCGCGCCGACAAGGACAAGCCGCTGAACGTCGAAGCGGACAACATGACTTACGACGACCTCAAGCAGGTCAACGTCTTCACCGGCCACGTGGTCGCCACCAAAGGCACCATCGTGATCAAGGCCGATCGCGTGGAAGTGACGCAAGACCCGCAGGGCTATCAGTACGCCACCGGCACCTCGAGCGGCGGCAATCTGTCGTATTTCCGCCAGAAACGCGAGGGGCTCGACGAATACATCGAAGGCACGGCTATCCGCATCGACTACGACGGCAAGCAGGATCTCACCACACTCACCACCAACGCCACGGTCAAGCGTCTGCAAGGCCTCTCGACGGTGATGGACCAGGTGCGCGGCAGCGTCATCACGTATGACGGCCAGAAAGACTTCTACACCGCCAAGGCGGGCAAGGACGTCGCCGGTCCGGGCAACCCGAGCGGCCGCGTGCGCGCGATGCTGGCGCCGCGCAACGGCGGCGCGGCTGGGCTGAACGGCGCGTCGGCCACGCTCGCGCCGTCCACCACGATCCAGGGAGCGCCGAACCAGTGAGCTCTTCCGCGTCCCTCCCCAATCGTAAGCCGGCCGGCACCAGCAGTTCGCTGGTGGTGCGCAGCCTGAAGAAGCGTTACGGCTCGCGCACGGTCGTCAAAGACGTGTCGCTCGACGTGAAAAGCGGCGAAGTGGTCGGTCTGCTCGGCCCGAATGGCGCGGGCAAGACCACATCGTTCTATATGATCGTCGGCCTCGTGCCGCTCGACGCGGGTGAAATCGACCTGGACGGCAAGTCGATCAGCTTGCTGCCGATCCACAAGCGCGCGTCGCTGGGCTTGTCGTATCTGCCGCAGGAAGCCTCGGTGTTCCGCAAGCTGACCGTCGAGGAAAATATTCGCGCCGTGCTGGAGTTGCAGCACGAAGACAACGGCAAGCGGCTCACGAAAGAGGCCATCACGAACCGCACGGAAGCCTTGCTGGATGAGTTGCAGATTGCTCATTTGCGCGAGAATCCGGCGCTGTCCCTGTCGGGCGGCGAGCGTCGCCGGGTCGAAATCGCACGGGCGCTGGCCACCAACCCCAGCTTCATCCTGCTCGACGAGCCGTTCGCGGGCGTCGATCCGATCGCGGTGCTGGAAATCCAGAAGATCGTCAAGTTTCTGAAGCAGCGCAATATCGGCGTGCTGATCACCGACCACAACGTGCGCGAAACGCTCGGCATCTGCGACCACGCCTACATCATCAGCGACGGCAGCGTGCTGGCCGCCGGGGCGCCGAGCGAAATCATCGAAAACGAAAGCGTGCGGCGCGTCTATCTGGGCGAGCACTTCCGCATGTAAGCAGCGACGGGATTGCCGGCGGTGCCAACGCGCCACCCGCCGGTCCCTTTGCACGCACCCCGCAGCATTTTTGATCTGGGCCGTTTCGCGCCCAGCACCGCCGAAAACGCGGTGCACGCGTAATTGCGAATGTCGCAAGGTATCGCGGTCGTGGCAAACTCTCTACAATGAATCTCAAATTGCCATGAAAGCCAGCCTCCAACTCCGCCTATCGCAGCATCTTGCGCTGACCCCGCAACTGCAGCAGTCCATCCGGCTGCTTCAGCTGTCTACGCTCGAACTGCAGCAGGAAGTCGCCATGGCGATCTCGCAGAATCCGCTCCTCGAAAACGAGGACGACTGGATCGCGAGCCCCCTGCGCGTGGCGGCCGACGGCTCGCTGATTGCCCAGTCGCCCAACTCCTCACCGCCGCCCGATCAGATGGGCGGCAATACGTCGTCATCGTCTAGCAGCAGCGAGCGCGCGGAGAACGGCGAGCCGCAGGGCGTCGACGAATACAACGGTCTCGCGAGCGACAGCAACGGCGACGCGTCGCAATGGAATCTGGACGACTACGGCCGCTCCGGCAATGCGTCCGACGACGACGATTTGCCCCCGCTGCAGATCCACGAATCGAGCACCTCGCTGCGCGACCACCTGATGGCGCAATTGCGCGTCACTCAGGCGGGCCAACGCGACCGGGCGCTGATCACCTTCCTGATCGAATCGCTCGACGACGACGGCTACCTCGCCGCCACGCTCGAAGAAGTGCTGGCCGACCTGCCGGAAGAACTCGAAGTCGACCTGGATGAACTGAACGCGGCCCTCGCGCTGCTGCATAGCTTCGACCCGGCTGGGGTCGGCGCGCGTTCGGCGTCGGAGTGTCTGAAGCTGCAATTGCTGCGGCTCGAACCGTCTCCTACCCGCACGCTCGCGCTCGAGATCGTCGCGCATCATCTGGAACTGCTCGCGGCCCGTGATTTCACGCGTCTGCGCAAACATCTGAAGGCAAGCGACGACGACCTGCGCGATGCCCACCTGCTGATCCGCTCGCTCGAACCGTTCCCCGGCGCCGCCTACGGCAAGGCCGAAGCGGACTACGTGGTGCCGGACATCATGGTGCGCAAGACGGCTCAGGGGTGGCAGGCCGAACTGAATCCGGAAGTGGTGCCGAAGCTGCGCATCAACCACCTGTACGCGAATATTTTGCGCAATAACCGCGGCGATCCCGGCAGCGGATCGTTGCGCCAGCAACTGCAGGAAGCGCGCTGGCTGATCAAAAATATCCAGCAGCGTTTCGAAACGATCCTCCGGGTCGCGCAAGCCATTGTCGAGCGTCAAAAGAGCTTTTTTGTGCACGGCGAAATTGCCATGCGCCCCTTGGTTTTGCGGGAAATTGCTGATACGCTGGGTCTACACGAGTCAACTGTCTCGCGTGTGACAACCGGTAAATACATGCTGACCCCATTCGGGACGCTTGAATTTAAGTACTTCTTTGGATCACACGTTTCGACAGACACGGGCGGCGCGGCTTCTTCCACGGCCATTCGCGCGCTCATCAAACAACTGATAGGAGCGGAAAACTCGAAATCGCCTCTCTCAGACAGCCGCATAGCCGAACTGCTGGCGGAACAGGGCTTCGTGGTCGCACGGCGTACCGTTGCGAAGTACCGCGAAGCGCTCAAGATTCCGGCAGTCAACCTGCGCAAGTCTCTGTAGCCCGTCGCCTTCCGTGGCGGGCATTTACCGGCCGCTCCGCAGTTTGGCGGACAGGCCGGCCGATGCGACCTGCCAGAAGTCAGTCACCGGGGGGCGACTCAGGCAAGCCGACAGATCGACCGGACCTACGTCATCGTGTGGACCAAGCGGCCATTAGCTTGGAGAAGCACTATGAATCTGCAGATCAGTGGACACCACCTCGAAGTAACGCCTGCGTTGCGCGAATACGTGATCACCAAACTGGATAGGGTGCTAAGACATTTCGATCAGGTCATCGACGGCAGTGTGGTCCTCTCGGTCGACAACCATAAGGAAAAGGAAAAGCGTCAAAAGGTTGAAATCAACCTTCATCTCAAGGGCAAGGACATTTTTGTCGAGAGCTGTGACAGCGATCTTTACGCTGCGATCGATCTGATGATCGACAAGCTTGACCGACAAGTGATACGCCACAAAGATCGTCTGCAGGGCCATGCGCATGAGGCGATCAAGTACCAACCGGCGCCGCTGCTAGACGTGCCGCCGCAATAGGAAAATTAGAAGGTTTTCTTCATTTTCCTCGCTTCCGTTTTCACCAGCCAAACCGCCCAAGACCGGGCGGTTTTTCGTTTCCAGGCGCCTTTCTGGTGCGGCGGCGCGGCACGAGTTGTCCTTCGAATAAACCTATGGGGCATCGATGGCGCGCCGCACCATCGGCGGCTACCCTGTTCTATAATGTTCCGGTTACCATCGGGGTCTAGTTAGTTCACATGGAGGTCGTCGGCCGGAGTCCTGCGCTTTCGGGCTCCACGTACGTCGCCGTGAGCATCAAACGAATGGAACACCACTCAAATGCCCCAGCGAGGAGAACCCAGGCCACGTTTTCGCCTGTCAACATGAATCGTTTAGCCAAATTTCTTCCCCTCGAGAACGTCGTCGTCGGACTATCGGTCACCAGCAAGAAGCGCGTGTTCGAGCAAGCGGGCCTGATCTTCGAGAACCAGAACGGCATCGCCCGCAGCACAGTCACTGACAATCTGTTTGCGCGCGAGCGCCTCGGATCGACGGGGCTCGGCGAGGGCGTCGCGATTCCGCATGGCCGGATCAAAGGCTTGAAGCAGCCGCTCGCCGCGTTCGTGCGTCTTGCCGAACCCATCCCCTTCGAATCGCCTGACGGTCAGCCGGTCTCGCTGCTGATCTTTCTGCTGGTACCGGAACAGGCCACCCAGCAGCACCTCGAAATCCTTTCGGAAATCGCCCAGTTGTTGTCCGACCGCGAGGCCCGCGAGCGCCTGCACACGGAAGCAGACCGCGAATCGTTGCATCGCCTGCTCACTCAGTGGCAACCTTGATGCATCGGCGGTTCTCCGCACGCCGGTCACCCGCCAGCACGCGGGTTCAGCCTGGGAAGGTGCACGGCCCGCGTTAGCGCGGCCGCCCCCTTGCCCGGCACGCGGCCCACACTGGAGTCACTGACTCATGGATACGTCCAGCATCAACGCCCAAAGCATTTTCGACGACAACGCCGCCACGCTGAAGCTGAGCTGGCTGACGGGGCATGAAGGCTGGGAACGCGGCTTTTCTTCGGAATCGGTCGCCAATGCCACGTCGAGCGCAGACCTCGTCGGCCACTTGAACCTGATCCACCCGAACCGGATCCAGGTGCTCGGCGACGCCGAAATCGACTATTACACACGCCAAACCGACGAAGACCGCTCGCGCCACATGGCCGAGCTGATCGCGTTGGAACCGCCGTTTCTGGTGGTGGCGGGCGGGGTCGCCGCACCGCCGGAACTCGTGCTGCGCTGCACGCGCTCGTCCACGCCGCTTTTCACCACGCCAATGTCGGCCGCCGCTGTGATCGACAGCCTGCGCCTCTACATGTCGCGCATCCTCGCGCCGCGCGCCACGCTGCACGGCGTGTTTCTCGACATCCTCGGCATGGGCGTGCTGCTCACCGGCGACTCGGGCCTCGGCAAGAGCGAGCTCGGGTTGGAACTGATCAGCCGAGGCCACGGCCTCGTCGCGGACGACGCGGTGGACTTCGTGCGGCTCGGCCCGGATTTCGTCGAAGGGCGCTGCCCGCCGCTCTTGCAAAACCTGCTCGAGGTGCGCGGCCTCGGCCTGCTCGACATCAAGACGATCTTCGGTGAAACCGCGGTCCGCCGCAAAATGAAGCTCAAGCTGATCGTGCAACTGGTACGCCGTCCCGACGGCGAATTTCAGCGGCTACCGCTGGAGAGTCAAACCGTCGACGTACTCGGCCTGCCGATCAGCAAAGTGACGATTCAGGTGGCCGCCGGCCGCAACCTCGCGGTGCTGGTGGAAGCGGCCGTGCGCAACACCATCCTGCAACTGCGCGGCATCGACACGTTGCGTGACTTCATGGATCGCCAGCGTCTGGCGATGCAGGACCCCGATAGCCAGTTCCCCGGCAAATTGATCTAGGCTGGCTGCACCACGTCGCGCCCGCGGCCACCGGCAGCCGCGGGTACGCGCACGGGAGACCAGATGCTATGATGAAATGTACGGATCCCACGACTCCATGCGCATAATCCTGATCACCGGTATATCCGGCTCCGGCAAGTCAGTTGCCCTGAACGCGCTTGAAGACGCAGGCTATTACTGCGTCGACAATTTGCCGCCGCGTTTTCTGCCGCAACTCGCCAATTACCTCGCCGTGGACGGGCAAGACCGCCTCGCCGTCGCCATCGACGCGCGCTCGAGCGCTTCGCTCGACGAAATGCCCGCCATGATCCGCGACCTGTCGCGCGCTCACGACGTGCGCGTATTGTTTCTGAACGCGAGCACGCAGTCGCTGATTCAGCGCTTCTCCGAAACGCGTCGGCGCCATCCGCTATCCGGTTCCACCGCGCACGATGCGGACGTGGGCCTGCTCACCTCGCTCGCGGAAGCGATCGAACGCGAACGCGAACTCGTGGCGGGCCTCGCCGAATTCGGGCATCAGATCGACACCAGCAATCTGCGCGCGAACGTGCTGCGCGCGTGGGTCAAACGCTTCATCGAGCAGAAAGACGCGGGACTCGTGCTGATGTTCGAGTCATTCGGCTTCAAACGCGGCGTGCCGCTCGACGCCGATTTCGTTTTCGACGTGCGCACGCTGCCGAACCCGTACTACGATCATGAATTGCGGCCGCTCACGGGCCTCGACAAACCGGTGATCGATTTTCTCGACGCAGTGCCGCTCGTGCATGAAATGATCGACGACATCGAGAAATTCCTCGCCAAATGGCTGCCGCATTTCCGTGACGACAATCGCAGTTATCTGACGGTCGCTATCGGTTGCACGGGCGGCCAGCACCGCTCGGTGTTCATTGCGGAGACGCTCGCCGCGCGTCTCGCGCCTTCGGCGAATGTGATTGTGCGGCACAGGGATGCGCCGGTAGATGCCGGTCAGTCATCGAGATTAGTGGCTTAACTGGCCGCATCGCGCGGCCTCAACTCGAAGCGTTGCGCCATGTCTTCTTCTACTGTGCTTGCCGATTTGCCGCTGTTTCCGCTGCATACGGTGCTGTTTCCCGACGGACTGCTGCCGCTCAAGATTTTCGAAGCGCGCTACCTCGACATGGCGCGCGACTGCCTGCGCGAAAAGACGCCATTCGGCGTCTGTCTGCTGAAAAGCGGTGCCGAGGTGGCGCGTGAAGAAGAGCCGTCGGTACCCGAAGCAATCGGCTGTCTTGCCGAAATCGAGGAATGCGACGTCGAAGCGTTCGGCATGCTGCTGATCCGCGCACGCGGCACGCGGCGCTTCCGTCTGCTGTCGCATCGCGTGGAGTCGAGCGGCTTGCTGGTCGGCATGGCGGAGCCGCTCGGCGACGACATGCCGCTCGAGGGCAACGACCAGTTGGCCAAGTTCGGCGCGTGCGCCGAAGTGCTCGAGCGGATCATCGCAACGATCCGTGAACGGGACCCCGACAGCCTGCCGTTCGCAGAGCCGTTCAGGCTCGAGGACCCTTCATGGGTGTCGAACCGTCTCGCGGAAGTGCTGCCGATCGCGCTGCGCGCGCGCCAGAAATTGATGGAAGTACAGGACGCCGGCGCGCGCATCGACGTGGTTCATCACTATATGCAGCAGCATCAACTGCTTTGAAGCGCTGGCGCTTGTTGTTTTACCGGATTCGTTCAGATCAGCGAACCCTGCAAACCGTCCAGCAGTTTGCGCACCGGCGCTGGCACACCGAACGAGTCGAGATCGCTTAGCGCGACCCACGCGGTGTCGGAATCGGCTAGCGCGGCCAACGCGCCCGCCCCACGATCGAGTTCGGCGATCCGCGGCTCTATATTCAGCTTGAAATGCGTGAATACGTGCGTGAGCGGCGCCAGCGGCGAAACCGTTCCATCGCCGCCGAAGGCGCGCGCACGCTCGACGAGCGCGTCTTCGCCGGCGGCTTCGGGCAGGCTCCACAAGCCGCCCCAGATGCCTGACGGCGGGCGCTTTTCCAGCATCACCGCGTTGCCGTCGCGCAGCACGAGCATCCATGTGCGGCGCGTCGGCACGGTTTTCTTCGGCCGCGCGGTGGGCAATTCGCGCTGGCGTCCGCTCAGATTGGCCACGCAGTCGGCGGCGAATGGGCAACGCAGGCAGTCCGGCTTGCCGCGCACGCAGAGCGTCGCGCCGAGGTCCATCAGACCTTGCGTGTAGGCGCTCACGTCGTCGTCCGATGCATTCGACGGAAGCAGCGACTCCGCCAGCGTCCACATCGCGTTCTCGACTTTCTTTTCACCTGGAAAACCTTCCACGCCGAATACGCGCGCCAGCACGCGTTTCACATTGCCGTCGAGAATCGTCGCGCGCGCGCCGAAGGCGAACGACGCGATCGCCGCCGCCGTCGAGCGGCCGATGCCCGGCAACGCCGCAAGCTCATCCACCGATGCCGGAAACGCGCCGCCATGCTGCTCGACCACGGCCTGCGCGCAACGATGCAGATTGCGCGCACGCGTGTAGTAGCCAAGGCCGGCCCACAGCGCCATCACATCGTCCACGGGCGCGGCGGCCAGCGCCGCAACATCGGGAAAACGCGCCAGAAACTTCGCGTAGTACGGAATCACCGTCGACACCTGGGTCTGCTGCAGCATGATTTCAGACAGCCAGATGCGATACGGGTCACGGGTGTTCTGCCACGGCAAACCGTGACGGCCATGCTGGCGCTGCCACGCAATCAGCCGCGCGGAAAAATCGGACATCGCGGCAAACGCGGGGGCTTGGCGTGCGGCCGATGGGGACGAACGCGGAGATAAGCGAGAGGGCATTGAAATTAGCGCTGACAGGTGGGACAGAAATACGTGGAGCGCTGCCCCTGCACGATCTGTTTGATCGGCGTTCCACACACGCGGCATGGCAGCCCCGCGCGATCATAGACGAAATAATCGAGCTGGAAGTAACCGCTTTCGCCATTGCTGCCGACGAAATCGCGCAATGTGCTGCCGCCCTTCTCGATCGCGGCGGCGAGCGTCACGCGCACGGCGTCGGCCAGCAGATCGTAACGGACGAGCGAGACGCGGCCCGCCGCGGTGGTCGGTCGGATGCCCGCGCGAAACAGACTCTCCGATGCGTAGATATTACCCACGCCCACGACGATTTCACCGGCCAGCAACGCCTGCTTCACCGAAACCTTGCGCCCGCGCGTGAGCCGATGCATCAGCGCGCCGGAAAACGCCGGCGAAAACGGCTCGACGCCGAGGCTCGCGAGCAGTGGATGCACGAGCACGTCGCCGGCTTCGCGAGGATGCCACAGCACCGCGCCGAAGCGCCGGGGATCGCGATAGCGCAAAATGAATTCGTCGAAGATCCAGTCGATGTGATCGTGTTTCGCGGCAGCAGGCGGATGCGGCACGTGACGCAGCACGCGCAACGTGCCGGTCATGCCAAGATGCACGATGAACCAGCCGGCGTCGATCTCGAACAGCAGATACTTGCCGCGCCGCTCGACCTTGCGCACCACGTGGCCACGCAAGGTTTTCGCAAGGTCGGCGGGAATCGGCCAACGCAGCGCGGGCGTACGCACGTCGACGCGTTCAACCTTGCGGCCGGACACATACGGTTCGATTCCCCGTCGGGTAACCTCAACTTCTGGCAACTCTGGCATGTCTGACTGGTCTGCAACTTGCGTGAGTGGTGTGCGCGTATTGTAGCGAGCGCGTTACAATCGTCCGAAACATTGAACGGATTTCCATGAACTTGTCCTTCGTGAAGCTGTTTTCGAAGCGCCCGGCTAGCGCATCCCGCGTGCCGCACGCCGTGTCCGCCCGGCGGGTGCTCGGCGCGGCCGCGCTCGCGGTCTGGGCGTTGTCCGCGGTGCCCGCATACGCGCAGGACCCTTCACCCGGCTCGGACGACACCTCCGTCGCACTGGCGGACCCGCTCGGTCCGCCCTCGGCGGACGAGCAGAAGTCGCTGCCCAGGCTCGCGCTGTCGAGCCAGATCGTATTCCAGGTGCTCGCCGCCGAAGTCGCGCTGCAACGCGATCAGCCCGCGCCCGCCTACCAGACTTATCTCGCGCTCGCGCGCGACACGCACGATCCGCGCATGGCGCAACGCGCCACCGAAATCGCGCTGGCCGCGCAGAGTCCATCGGATGCGCTGGCCGCCGCGCAATTGTGGCAGCAATATGCGCCGGATTCGGAACGCGCCGCACAACTCGACGCATCGCTGCTCGTGCTGTCCGGCAAGCCCGACGAAGCTTCGCCGCTCCTCGCCCGCGAACTCGCGAAAGTGCCTGCGGAAAATCGCGGCAGCGCGATGCTGGCGTTGCAACTGCTGATCTCGCGCGGCCCCAACCGCATCGGCGGCCTGCATGTGCTGCAGGATTTGCTGAAGAACGACATGAACCGGCCGGAAGCGCAGTTGGCCGTCGCACGCCAGCAGCTCGTATCGGACGACGCGCCGGGCGCGCGCAAGTCGCTCGAACAGGCGCTCACGCTCAAGCCCGACTATTTGCCGGCCGCGCTGATGCTGTCGCAAATGGGTCCCGAGGAGCGCAAGGAAGGCATCGCGTCGCTCGAAAAGTACGTGCAGCAGAATCCGAAATCGCACGACGCGCGCCTCGCGCTCGCACAGATGTACCTCGCAAGCGACCGTCTGGACGACGCGCAGAAGCAGTTCGAGGTCATGCACAAGAACAATGCGAACGACCTCACGCCGCTGATGGCGCTCGCGCTGATCAAGATCCAGCAAAAGAATTTCAACGAAGCGCAAACGTATCTGACTCAATACGCGCAGCAAGCCGAGAAAACGCCGGGCGCCGATCCGGGCCAGGCGTATATCTATCTGGCGCAACTGGCGCTCGAACAGAAAAACGAAGCGGCGGCGGGCGACTGGCTGAACAAGATTTCGCCGTCGAGCCAGCAATACATGCCCGCCCAGGTCACGCGCGCGCAATTGCTCGCCAAGCAGGGCAAGACCGACGACGCCCGCAAGCTGCTGGCGAGTCTTCAGTCGCCCGATCCGCGCGACCAGGCGCTGCTTGCGCGCACCGACGCGGCGATCCTGTTCGACGCAAAGCGCTATCCGGAAGCGGAAAAGCGCCTGCAACAAGTCACCGCGGCCTTTCCCGACGATCCTGACCTCACCTACGATTACGCGATGGCCGCCGAAAAGAACGGCCACTTCGATGTCATGGAAGCGCAGTTGCGCAAGCTGATCCAGAGTCAGCCCGACAATCCCCAGGCCTATAACGCGCTCGGCTATTCACTGGCCGATCGCAATCAGCGCCTCGCGGAAGCGGACAAGCTGGTCGAGAAGGCATCGTCGCTGGCACCGAACGACGCATTCATCATGGACAGCGTGGGCTGGGTCAAATACCGGATGGGCAATACGTCGGACGCGATCAAGGTGCTGCGCAAAGCCTACGACATCCAGCCGAACGCCGAAATCGGCGCACATCTCGGCGAAGTGTTGTGGAAAACCGGCGCGCAGGACCAGGCTCGCGCCGCTTTCCGCGATGCGCGCAAGCTCGAACCGGATAACGACACGCTTGTTAAAACGCTGCAACGTCTTCAGGTAAACGATCTTTGATGCGTCTTTCCCGTTTGATTTCCCGTTCCCGGGCGCCGCGCGGCGCGGCGCTCGGACTCGTGGCTGCAGCGGTTGTCGCGCTGGCCGGTTGTGCGTCGGTGAAACCGCAAGGGCCGTCCACGTCGAATGCCGCGACTGCCGTCACCGCTCAGACGAGCCGTGCCTACCTGGGCCGTTTCGCGATCCAGTACAACGATCAGAACGGCCAGCAGCGCAACGCTTACGGCAACTTCTCCTGGCAGGAAACGGGCGACACCGTCTCCCTGCAATTGCGCAATCCGCTCGGCCAGACTCTCGCGATCGTGACTTCTTCGCCCGGTTCGGCCACGCTCGAGTTGCCGAACCGCCAGCCGCTTACCGCCGATAACGTATCCACGCTCATGCAGAACGCGCTCGGCTTCTCGCTGCCGGTCGAAGGCTTGCGTTACTGGCTGCAGCCGTCGCCGGCGCCCACCTCGCGCGCCAGGACGGAGAAGGATCCGGAGCAACCGTCGCATCTGAAGCAGATCACACAGGACGGCTGGACAATCGATTATCTGGCCTACGCCGACGCGCCCGCCACCGGCGTGAAGCGCGTGAACCTGAGCCGTGCCGAGCCGCCGCTCGACATCAAGCTCGTGCTGGATCAGTAACCCGCGCCGCGTCGCGCGACCCTGCCGCTTCGTCGGCGCCACTTTGGCGCATGTAGCCCAGACTCATGATTGAAACGACCGACTCGCTGCGCGATTGCCTCGCGCCAGCGAAACTCAACCTCTTCCTGCACATCACCGGCCGCCGGCCGGACGGATATCACACGCTGCAAACGGTCTTCCAGTTGCTCGACTGGGGCGACACGCTGCACTTCAGGCGGCGCGACGACGGCTTGATCACGCGCAGCACCGAAATCGCCGACGTGCCGCCCGAACACGACCTCACCGTGCGCGCCGCAACGCTGCTCAAGGCGCATACGGGCTCACCGGAAGGCGTCGACATCGAAATCGAGAAACGTCTGCCAATGGGCGCGGGTCTCGGCGGCGGCAGCTCCGACGCGGCCACCACGCTGCTTGCGCTAAACCGTTTGTGGAAACTCGACCTGCCGCGGCCGGAATTGCAGGCGCTGGCGTTAAGACTCGGCGCGGACGTGCCGTTTTTTATTTTTGGGAAAAATGCATTCGCGCAGGGTGTCGGAGAAACATTAGACGTTGTACAATTGCCGCCGCGTCATTTCCTGGTAGTGACGCCGAGGGTTCATGTTCCGACCGCAGCGATTTTCTCTGAAAAAACGTTGACAAGAGATTCAAAACCCCTCAGAATTACGGACTTTCCTGCAGAACTTAGCTGCAATACTGAATGGCCGGAAAGTTTTGGCCGGAATGACATGCAGCAGGTTGTCGTAGGAAAATACGCGGAAGTAGCGCAAGTGCTGCGATGGTTTGAAAACGTCGCGCCAGCGCGGATGTCTGGATCAGGTGCAAGTGTTTTTGCAGCGTTCCGTAGTAAAGCCGAGGCAGAAGCGGTGCAAGCCACACTGCCAGGCGAATGGAACAGCGCAGTGGCCGCCAGTCTCGATCAGCATCCACTCTTTGCTTTCGCGTCATAAGTTTTGCATCGTCGAACGAAACTCCACGTTCGGCGGAGCTCAAAGTTAGTGTAGGGGAGTCGCCAAGCTGGTTAAGGCACCGGATTTTGATTCCGGCATGCAAAGGTTCGAATCCTTTCTCCCCTGCCAAAAATTCTCGCATTTCCCCTCGCCCCCAGCCTGAAGCAGGTGCACGATGAGCAGCCATGACGGCCTGATGGTTTTTACTGGCAACGCAAATCCCGCGCTTGCACAGGAAGTCGTCAAAATCCTCGGTATTCCCCTCGGCAAAGCCATGGTTAGCCGTTTCTCGGACGGTGAAATCCAGGTCGAGATTCAGGAAAACGTGCGTGGCAAGGATGTCTTCGTTCTGCAGTCCACCTGCGCGCCGGCGAACGACAACCTGATGGAACTGATGATCATGGTCGATGCGCTCAAGCGCGCATCCGCTGGCCGGATCACTGCCGCCATCCCCTATTTCGGCTATGCCCGTCAAGATCGACGCCCGCGTTCGGCGCGCGTCGCCATCTCGGCGAAGATCGTGGCGAACATGCTGGAAATCGCCGGCGTCGAGCGGATCATTACGATGGATCTGCACGCCGACCAGATTCAAGGCTTCTTCGACATCCCGGTCGACAACATTTACGCCACGCCCGTGTTGCTCGGCGATCTGCGCAAGCAGAACTACGAGGACCTGCTGGTTGTCTCGCCGGACGTCGGCGGGGTGGTGCGTGCCCGGGCCCTGGCGAAGCAACTGAATTGTGATCTGGCGATCATCGACAAGCGTCGCCCGAAGGCGAACGTTGCCGAAGTGATGAACATCATCGGTGAAGTCGAAGGCCGTACCTGCGTGATCATGGACGATATGGTCGACACCGCCGGCACGCTCTGCAAGGCGGCTCAGGTTTTGAAGGAACGTGGCGCGAAGCAGGTGTTCGCGTACGCTACCCACCCGGTTCTGTCGGGCGGTGCTGGCGAGCGCATCGCGGCTTCCGCACTCGACGAACTCGTTGTCACCGACACGATCCCGCTCGGCGACGAAGCCCGCTCCTGCGCGAAGATCCGTTCGTTGACCAGCGCTGGCCTGCTGGCCGAAACGTTCTCGCGGATTCGCCGCGGCGATTCGGTGATGTCGCTGTTCGCTGAAAGTTAAGTATTTGCGAAGGCGCGGCGCGCGTTGCACTAATGCACGCCGCGCTTTTGCACAATCGGCGCGAACGAACGAAGGTTCGTGCCGCAGTTCGGGGGCCTCAGCCGTAACGGCTTGGAGGCCCCGTTTTTACTGCCTGGTCGCGGGCGGTGCATTGGAGATTCAACATGAAAGTAGTCGCTTTCGAGCGTAATTTGCAAGGTACGGGTGCGAGCCGCCGCCTGCGTAACTCGGGCAAGACCCCGGGCATCGTATATGGCGCTGGTGCTGAAACGCAATTGGTCGAACTGGACCACAACGCGCTGTGGCACGCGCTGAAGAAAGAAGTTTTCCATTCGTCGATTCTCGAACTGGAAGTGGGCGGCAAGTCGCAACAGGTTCTGCTGCGCGACGTGCAATACCATCCGTTCCGTCAGCTCGTGCTGCACGTGGACTTCCAACGTGTCGACGCGAAGAAGAAGCTGCACACCAAGGTGCCGCTGCACTTCCTGAACCAGGAAACCAACCCGGCAGTGAAGCTGTCGAGCGCGGTGATTTCGCACGTCATCAATGAAATCGAAATCGAGTGCCTGCCGTCGGCACTGCCGGAATTCATCGAAGTCGATCTGGCAACGATCGAAGCGGGTCAATCGGTGCACGCAAAAGACCTGAAGCTGCCGGAAGGCGTGGCGCTGGTCGCTCACCTCGAAGCGGAAAACCCGGTGGTCGCTGCTGCAACGATCCCGGCTGGCGCAATCGCTGAAGGCGAGGCTGCTGCGGAAGGCCAAGGCGAAACGCCGGCTGCCTGAGCTGCACTGAGCGAGCAAATCCTCTCGAGCCGTTTCCATGAAACGGTCGATGTGACCCGCCGAGGTTCGCCCCGGCGGGTTTTTTTTCGGTTTTTTTCGGCTCGGCCGCGTTCAACGCCTGAGTCAGACGGACCTACGCAATCATGATCAAGCTGATCGTCGGGCTCGGCAATCCGGGCGCCGAATATACCGCGACTCGCCACAACGCCGGCTTCTGGCTGGTCGATCAATTGGCGCGCGAAGCGGGCGCGACGTTGCGCGATGAACGGCGCTTCCACGGTTTCTATGCGAAGGCGCGGCTTCACGGCGAGGAAGTGCATCTGCTGGAACCGCAGACGTATATGAACCGCTCGGGTCAGTCGGTTGTCGCCGTTGCGCAGTTCTTCAAGATTCTCCCCGACGAGATTCTGGTTGTTCACGACGAACTCGACATGCCGCCAGGCAGCGTCAAGCTGAAGCTCGGCGGCGGCAGCGGCGGCCATAACGGGTTGAAGGACATCACCGCGCATCTGTCGTCGCAGCAATATTGGCGGCTGCGGATCGGCATCGGCCATCCGCGTGACCTGATTCCCGAAAGCGCGCGCGCCGGCGCCAAGCCGGATGTCGCCAATTACGTGCTGAAGCCGCCGCGGCGGGAAGAGCAGGACGCGATCGACGCGTCGGTCGAACGCGCGCTCGCCGTGATGCCGCAGATCATCAAGGGCGAGCTCGAACGGGCGATGATGCAGTTGCATCGCAATTCGTAGTCGCTCGCCCCGCCCCATCCCATCGACAGGAGAACCGCTTGAGCCGCTATTGGAGTGACGTCGTTCGCCGTCTGACGCCCTATGTGCCGGGCGAGCAGCCCATCGCTGCACGCCCCGTGAAGCTGAACACCAACGAGAATCCCTATCCGCCGTCGCCGCGCGTGCTCGATGCAATCCGGCGGGAACTGGGCGACGCCGGCGAATCGTTGCGGCGCTATCCCGACCCGACCTCGCTCAAGCTGCGCGAGACGGTCGCCGCGCATCACGGCATTCGCCCCGAGCAGGTGTTCGCGGGCAACGGCTCGGACGAGGTACTCGCGCTCACCTTCCAGGCATTGCTGAAGCACGATAAACCCTTGCTGTTCCCCGATATCACATACAGCTTCTATCCGACCTACGCGCGGCTCTTCGAAATCGATTACCGGACGGTCGCTCTCGACGACAGCTTCGCGATCAACGTGGACGATTACGCAGCGCCCAACGGCGGCGTGTTATTCCCCAATCCCAACGCGCCGACCGGACGCCCGCTGCCGCTCGCCGACATCGAGCGTGTGGTGGCGAAAAACACCGATTCTGTCGTCGTGATCGACGAGGCATATGTGGATTTTGGCGCTGAGTCGGCCATCAAACTGATCGACCGCTACCCGAATCTGCTGGTCATTCAGACAGTGTCGAAGTCGCGCTCGCTGGCCGGCATGCGGGTCGGCTTCGCGTTCGGCAATCGGGAATTGATCGACGCGCTGAACCGCGTGAAGGACAGTTTCAACTCCTACCCGCTCGACCGGCTGGCGCAGGTCGCGGCCATCGCCGCTTATGAGGACGATGCGTGGTCCCGAGACAATTGCGCGAAAGTGATCGCGAGCCGCGAGCGCCTGTCCGCTGGCCTGACGGCGCTGGGCTTCGAAGTCGTGCCGTCGGCGGCGAATCTGCTGTTCGCGCGCCACGAAGGCCACGACGCGGCAACGCTTCTTTTGCGGCTCAGGGAAAGGGAGATTTTCGTGCGCCACTTCAATGCGCCACGAATCGCCCAGCATCTGCGAATCTCGGTCGGCACCGATGCCGAATGCGACATTCTGCTGGATGCGTTGCGCGATATCTTCAGCGCCTACGTGGGATAGACCGGCGGCGCGCGCAGCGGAAAACGTTGCCGCAAAAGGGAAAACGGCGAGGCTGACACCTCGCCGTTCATTCAACTCTCACGCGGCCTTGTCGGCCTGCAGCGCGTGGTACTTCGCCATCAACCCTTCCGGCGTTTCCAGATGTTCGGGATCGCGCGGAATGCACTCGACCGGGCACACCTGAATGCATTGCGGCTCGTCGAAATGGCCGACGCATTCGGTGCATTTTTTTGGGTCGATCACGTAGATTTCCGGGCCCATCGAAATTGCGTCGTTCGGGCACTCAGGCTCGCACACGTCGCAATTGATGCACTCGTCGGTAATCATCAAGGCCATGCTTCTCTCACTTCACGCCGGCTGAAACCGGCTTAATCCGTCAAGCCGACAGTTTACGCCGGTTACGGTTGCGCCGCCGAAGTGCCGCCGTCCGGGTCCAGCGCGGCAACCTTCTCCGTCAGCCATTTTTCGACCGAGGGGAACACAAACTTGCTGACGTCGCCGCCCAGTTGCGCGATTTCGCGCACGATGGTGCCCGAGATGAACTGATACTGATCCGACGGCGTCATGAACATGGTTTCGACGTCGGGCAGCAGATAGCGATTCATGCCGGCCATCTGGAACTCGTATTCGAAGTCCGACACGGCGCGCAGGCCCCGCACGATCACACGTGCGTTGTTGCTGCGAACGAAGTCTTTCAGCAAGCCCTTGAAGCTCATCACCTGGACGTTCGGGTAGTGCCCGAGCACTTCGTGCGCGATGTCGAGGCGCTCCTCGAGCGTGAAAAAAGGCTTCTTGTTGCGGCTGTCTGCAACGCCCACCACCAGCGTGTCGAAAATGCTCGACGCGCGCCGAACGAGGTCTTCGTGACCGCGCGTCAGCGGGTCAAACGTGCCCGGGTACACGGCGACTACCATGAGACTTCTCCTCTCTTCAGACAAATGGGCACGTCAAAGCGTCCACGCGACGCATTTGGCACCGGCCGCGCGCGTGGCGATAAACCGCCCGGCGCTTGTTATCGAACGCGCATTATTCCTTATTTTCGCGCTGCAGCAAATGAAAGTGGACCGCACCCGCCTTGCCGTGCCGAATGACGTCCCAACCTGCAAGCGTCTCGTTTCCAGCCAGTTCGAGGGCGGCACCGGCTTCCACATACAGAAAGCCTTCGGCGCTCACCAGCGGTACGGCCAGCGCGAGCGCCTTGTCGAGCAGATCGTCGCCGAATGGCGGATCGAGAAACACCACGTCGAACGATCCGGGCGCGAGACTCGCGGCAAGGCGCAAGCCGTCCGCCTCGGCGATTTCGATTGTGCGCGCCGCGAGCCGT
Source organism: Paraburkholderia terricola (assembly GCF_003330825.1). Classification (NCBI taxonomy): domain Bacteria; kingdom Pseudomonadati; phylum Pseudomonadota; class Betaproteobacteria; order Burkholderiales; family Burkholderiaceae; genus Paraburkholderia; species Paraburkholderia terricola. The sequence goes on along the minus strand of NZ_CP024941.1, from coordinate 373,919 downwards.
TCCTGGTTGGCGCGCAACTGACCGGCGGCTCGCGCGTTACGCTCCACCATCAGCACGCGCGCCGCGCCGCGCGAAGCCGCCTCGAAGCCCAGCGCGCCGCTGCCGGCGAACAGATCGAGGCAACGCTGACCGTCCAGCCGCTGGCCGAGCCAGTTGAACAGCGTCTCGCGCACACGGTCGGGCGTGGGGCGCAGCCCGTCGAGGTCGAGCACGGGCAGCGGCGTGCGTTTCCAGTCGCCGCCGATGATGCGAATGGCGTGCGGCTTGCCGCCTTTGGATGAAGCGCCGTGGGCGCGTGAAGGTGCGGAACGAGGCATGCAGGTTTTGATTGCGTAATGAAAGCGCCCGCGACGTCGATGCGCACGGGCTGGAGCGGCAACGTTACCACAGGGGCTATCGGCGTCCACCCTGGCCGTTCGGCCGATACGACGGCGGGCGGCGCGCCTGATAAAATGTGCGGCTTCCAGCGCCTTGCATCCCGCATCGCAACGCTGCCTGCCGCTTGCCGGTCATTGCCGGCTGCGCGCATCGGCGCGCGCTCTCACCACGCCAGATCATGTTCAGCTTTTTCAAACGATTCAAGGGTTCGAAAGAGTCCGATAACACGCCGGCAGAATCGCAAACGGCGCCGGAGGCCTTGGCGCCCGAACACGCCGAGGAGCCCCCGGTGGCCTCCGCTACGCCGCGTCCGGCAGCGCCGGTCAGCGTCGATATTCAGTCACCGGGCGCTTCGTCCATAAACGAACCGGAACCCGAACCGGAACCCGAGCCGGAAGAGCCCGAACTGGAAACCGTCGAGATCGTCCCGCCGCCGGTGCAGGATGCGGGCGCGAGGCGCTCGTGGCTCAACCGCCTGAAGACCGGCTTGTCGAAGACCAGTTCGAACCTGACCGGCATCTTCGTCGGCACCAGGATCGACGAGGATCTGTACGAGGAGCTCGAAACCGCGCTGCTGATGTCGGACGCGGGCGTCGAGGCCACCGAATTTCTGCTCGAGGCGCTGCGGGAGAAAGTCCGCACCGAACGTCTCTCCGATCCTCAGCAGGTGAAAACGGCGCTGCGCACGCTGCTCGTCGACCTGCTCAAGCCGCTGGAAAAATCGTTGATGCTAGGCCGAGCGCAGCCGCTCGTCATGATGATCGCCGGCGTCAACGGCGCGGGCAAGACCACCAGCATCGGCAAGCTCGCGAAGCATCTGCAGAGCTTCGACCAATCGGTGCTGCTGGCCGCGGGCGACACGTTCCGCGCCGCGGCGCGCGAGCAGTTGGCCATCTGGGGCCAGCGCAACAACGTCACGGTGATGTCGCAGGAAAGCGGCGACCCGGCGGCGGTGATCTTCGACGCGGTCGGCGCAGCGCGCGCGCGCAAGATCGACGTGATGATGGCGGACACGGCCGGCCGTCTGCCGACCCAGTTGCATCTGATGGAAGAACTGCGCAAGGTGAAGCGCGTGATCGGCAAGGCGCAAGACGGCGCGCCGCACGAGGTGCTGCTGGTGATCGACGCGAACACCGGCCAGAACGCGCTCGCGCAAGTCAAAGCCTTCGACGACGCGCTCGGCCTCACGGGCCTGATCGTCACCAAGCTCGACGGCACCGCGAAGGGCGGCATTCTCGCGGCGATCGCGCGGCAGCGTCCGATTCCGGTGTACTTCATCGGCGTCGGCGAGAAGGTGGAGGATCTGCAGCCGTTCAGCGCGGAAGAGTTTTCGGACGCGTTGCTGGGCGGGTGAACACGGCCACCCGGCATTCGCGGCTGAACAAGCAGAAAGGGCGCTCCGTCAACTGACGAGCGCCCTTCTTCATTCAGCCGCGAAGATCACTCCGCGTCAGGCTGGGCGCCTGGCGCCGCGCGAGCAAACGCGTCGAGTTGCATCGCGTGATCGTAGATGCGTTGGATCGTCGGAAACTTGCCCGTGTCGACCTTGAAGCGCTGCGCGTTGAATACCTGGGGAATCAGACAGGCGTCGGCGAGCGTGGGCGTATCGCCGAAACACAGTTTGCCGGTGCGTGAACTGCCGGCCAGATGCGTTTCCAGCGTCGCAAAGCCCGCTTCCACCCAATGCCGGTACCACGCGTCCTTCGCGTCGTCGTCGACACACAACGTGTGCTTCAGATACTTCAGCACCCGCAGATTGTTCAGCGGATGAATCTCGCACGCAACCTGCAACGCCACCGAACGCACGTACGCGCGATCGGCCGGCGTCCTGGGCAGCAGCGGCGGCTCGGGATGCGTTTCCTCCAGATACTCGATGATCGCGAGCGACTGCGGCATCACCTCGTTGCCGTCGACGAACGTGGGCACGATGCCGTCGACATTCACCTTGCGGTAGCCGGGTTTCAACTGTTCGCCGCCGTCGCGCACGAGGTGCACCGGCACGTAGTCGTACGGCAGGTTCTTCACGTTCAGCGCGATGCGCACGCGATACGACGCCGAGCTGCGGAAATAGCTGTAGAGCTTCATGTTGTTGTCTCCTCCTCCAACCGGCTGTCAGACCACGCGCACGCTGAACTCTCCGAGCCCGTCCACGCCGCCCTTCATCAGATCGCCCCGCACCACCGCGCCGACGCCTTCCGGCGTGCCCGTGAAAATCAGATCGCCGGGTTGCAACTCGAACAGCGTCGACAGATAAGCGATCGTCTCGCCCACCGACCAGATCAGTTGCGACACATCCGAGCGCTGTTTTTCCTCGCCGTTCACCGACAACCAGATCGCGCCCTTGCCGAGATGGCCGACCGTCGCCGCCGGATGAATCGGTCCGAGCGGCGCCGAATGATCGAAGCCCTTCGCGGTGTCCCACGGACGGCCGAGCTTCTTCGCTTCCGCCTGCAGATCGCGGCGCGTCATGTCGAGACCGAGCGCGTAACCGTAGACGTGATCGAGCGCGCTTTCAGCCGGAATGTTCCTGCCGCCCTTGCCGATCGCCGCGACCAGTTCCATCTCGAAGTGGACGTTTTTCGATTGCGACGGGTAAGGAAATTCGCCGGTGGCGCCGGGCGCGACGTACAGCACGGCGTCGGCGGGCTTGGCGAAGAAGAACGGCGGCTCGCGGTCGGGATCGTGTCCCATCTCGCGCGCATGCGCCTCGTAGTTGCGGCCCACGCAGTAGATGCGACGCACCGCGAACTGCTCGCCGGACCCGACAACTGGCACCGCGACCACCGGTGCGGGTGCGAATACGTAACTCATCCCGTTCTCCGTTTCTTCGATTGTGCCGCCAGCGCGGCGAGAAAAACATCGAGTGTAACGCGCGGCAAAGTGCGGCGCGCGGCGGATGGACAGGGCGCGCCAGGCGAATCGTCTCGCCGGTTTGCCATAGATGCGATACTCACACCCAATAGCGTCCCTTGAATACCGTGGCCACCGCTTCAGGGCGGCACCGCCACACCGTTCCACTGTCCCGATGACTGATTCCGCCGACACTGCCAATCCCTTCCCTTGCGCCCGCTTCATCAAGGAAATCGGCCGCGGCCCGAACGGCGCCCGCGCGCTCACCGCCGAAGACACGCGCGCGCTCTATACCGCCATGCTCGACGGCCGCGTCGCCGAGCTCGAACTCGGCGCGGTGCTGCTCGCCTATCGCGTGAAGGGTGAAACCGCCGACGAACTCGCCGCGATGCTGGCCGGCGCCCATGCGTCGTTCGAACCGGTTCATGTGCCGCACGGCGCCTTCCGGCCCGTCTCGATCCCCACGTACAACGGCGCGCGCAAACAGCCGAACCTCGTGCCGCTGCTCGCCCTGCTGCTCGCGCGTGAAGGCGTGCCGGTGCTGGTGCACGGCGTGACCGAAGACCCGGGGCGCGTGACGAGCGCTGAAATCTTCACGCATTTGCAGATTCCGCACGCGCGCTCGCACGCCGAGATCGAAGACGGTCTCGCCGAGCGCCGTCTAGCGTTCGCGCCGATCGACGTGCTCGCGCCGAAACTCGCGCGCCTGCTCGCGCTACGCCGGCGCATGGGCGTGCGTAATTCGACGCATACGCTCGTGAAGATTCTCCAGCCGTTCGCGCCGGCCGGCCTGCGGCTCGTGAACTACACGCATCCGCCGTATCGGGACAGTCTCACGCAGTTGTTCAACACGCATGCGGACGCGGCGGCCGGCGGCGCCTTGCTGGCGCGCGGCACCGAGGGCGAAGCGGTAGCCGACACGCGGCGCCAGGTGCAGGTCGACTGGCTGCACGACGGCATCTGCGAAACGCGCGTGCCGCATGAGCGCTCGTCGCCGGACGCGCCGGAAGTGGCGTTGCCCGAAGCGCGCGACGCACCCACCACGGCGGCGTGGATCGGCGCCGTGCTGCGCGGCGAGGCGCCCGTGCCGAGCGCGATCGAACGACAGGTCGAACTGATCGTGGACGTCGCGAAGACGCAGGTGTGAAGGGCGCTGCGCGAGCGTGGTGATTGCGCTTGCTGCAAGGGATGGACCGCATCTCGCCTGACGCGACAGCATCGGGCTGTCGCTGCATCGCCATGCGAGTGATAGGGCAATCTGGCTGCGGCGTGGACGACCGGCGCATGACGGCTCGACGCCGCTCAAGCGCCAACCGGCAGGCTCACTCGATCGCGCAACGGGTGGCTTGCCACGCAATCAGCCGCCATTGCCCGGCTTCGTGCGTATGAATCGCGGTGTACGCGATGGGGAACAGGAGTGCGCCGTTATTCGCCTCCATCTCGATCAGCGCGCGCCCCGTGACGACGCAGGTCTCGCGCCCCACCGGCAACACGTCTTGCGACTGCACCTCGATCTGCCGGTAACGGCGGCGGCCGCCGGTAATCCCGTCGATGAACTGCCGCTTCGTCTCGCGTTTGCCGTTGGTATGGACATAGCTCACGTTGTCCGCGAGCAGTGTGTCGAGCGATTGCCCGTCGCCGTCGACCATCGCACGAAAGCGCTCTCGCTCGAGCCCGCGAATCGCTTCGATTATCTTTGCCGCCATTGCTCAGCCCTCGCACCGGTGAGCCGAACATGGCCACGGTCGTCAGAAGTTATATTGCAAATATAGCTGGCTGAAATTTATACCAGGATTCGGCTCTTTGATACCGCCGTTGGAAATATGCTGGAAGCGGTAGCCCGCCTGATACTGCTGACGATGGCCGAACTGCACGCCCACGCCCGCGACGTCGGCGAACTGGAACGCCGAGCCGAGCGTGAAGTCGGAGGAAATTCGCGGACTCGACAGGAGCCGCACGCCGGCGCCCACTTCGATGAAAGGACGGATCGACCCGGATGCCTTGATGAAGCGAATCATCGGCGTCACGCCGATCTCGCCGATGTTGTCGTGCACGTTGCCTTCGTTGGTATGCCACCAGGCCATGTGCGCCTCGCCGATCAGCGTGAAATGCCAGTCACCGATTTGCCACCAGGTGAGGTCCGGATCCCAGACCACGCCGAGGTCGAGCTTTTTCACATGATGATCGCCCACGCCGCCGGCGACCTGCAAACCGAACTGATCGGCCGCGGCCAGTCCGGATACACCCAACAGCACCGCTGCCGACGCGCTTTTCAGCGCCAGAACACGCCAAGCCTTCTTTTTGTTGTTCATCTAACACCCGAGCTCGCCGAACGTTGAACAATCTGTAACAGATTTGCCTATTCTAAATTCAATCACGATCAGGCGGATCGTATGAAGAAATCTTATTTTTCGCAATTAGTCACTTCTAAAACGGCAAATATCGTTCATTTATGATCGCGGAACAGCATAGCCCGGTAAGTTCTACGGCCCACACAGGGCAAGCGCAAGCGGCGTATGATGGCTATCAGGAAGTGAACTTCAATAGAAAATGACGGAACTTGGATGCCCCTACCGCTTCTAAGTATTAGCACTCAGGAAATCAGAGTGCTAACATCCAACGCTGGAGTCGTCACCTGAATACGCTGTTACCTGATTCCAAAGGAGTTTTTTACGTGAGCCATGCAATGACCCTTCCGAGTACTCTGAGCCCGTCGTCGGCTAAGGCCGCTTCGGCAGGTGCACTGGCGCTCTCGCATTCCTCGCTGCTGCCCGGTCAACTGGGCAACATCGACGCCTACATCCAGGCCGTCAATCGCATTCCGATGCTGACGCCTGCGGAAGAACGCCAGTTCGCCACCGAATTTCGCGAGCAGGGCAATCTCGAGTCCGCCCGTCGTCTCGTCCTGTCGCATCTGCGGCTGGTCGTGTCGATCGCGCGCAACTATCTCGGTTATGGCCTGCCGCATGCCGACCTGATCCAGGAAGGCAACATCGGCCTGATGAAGGCCGTGAAACGCTTCGATCCCGAGCAGAACGTGCGCCTCGTGTCGTACGCGATGCACTGGATCAAGGCCGAAATCCACGAATACATCCTGCGCAACTGGCGCATGGTGAAGGTCGCCACCACCAAGGCGCAGCGCAAGCTGTTCTTCAACCTGCGCAGCCACAAGCAGGGCTTGGGCGCGTTCACGCCCGACGAGATCGAAGGTCTCGCCAAGGAGCTGAACGTGAAGCGCGAGGAAGTGGCCGAGATGGAAACGCGCCTCTCGGGCGGCGACATCGCGCTGGAAGGCCAGGTCGAAGACGGCGAAGAGTCGTACGCGCCGATCGCCTACCTTGCCGACTCGCATAACGAGCCGACCGCCGTGCTGGCTTCGCGTCAGCGCGACAAGCTGCAAACCGACGGTATCGCGAGCGCGCTGGATGCACTGGACGCCCGCAGCCGCCGCATCATCGAGGCACGCTGGCTGAAGGTGGAGGACGACGGCTCGGGCGGCTCGACGCTGCACGAGTTGGCCGACGAATTCGGCGTCTCGGCCGAACGGATTCGCCAGATCGAAGCAAGCGCAATGAAGAAGATGCGCGGCGCACTGACCGAGTATGCGTAAGGTCTGAAAAACCGAGCAAACCGGTTCGCGCGACGCACGCTGACCAGCCGGCCGCAAAGCCCCGCCCTCGCAAGACGGCGGGGCTTTTTTCCGTCCAGGCGTCGAAGCGTCGAAGCCCCGCCTCCTTCGCCGTGCGCGCATCGACGCAGGGCCACGGCCGGCCGGCCGGCGTTCCTTGACCTACCTCAACCCCCCTGGCAATACTGCATCAACCGTGTGACGCCAGCGACCCGATGCCGCAGCGCGGAACCCACGCGCGCAAGGTCCCGCTCCTAAAATCGGGATGCACTCGCCGGATCGCTCGCGCGATCTGGATCCAGCCGGACCAACCGGCGTGAAGTCGCCATCGACCGCCCATGACCCTAGCCCTCAATCGCAATAACCGCCCTCGCCCGAGCCTGCGTCAACGGCTCGCCGGGTGGGTGCGCGGTCCGACGCTGGCGCGGGATATCGCCATCGTCCTCGCCATCAAATTCACGCTGTTGATGGTGCTCAAGTACACGTTCTTCAATCATCCCCAGGCGGAGCACATGTGGCTGCCGCCTGAGCAGGTTTCGCAGGCGCTGCTGTCAACGCCTGCCCCGCATCCGTCCCAAGGTGATCAACATGCCCGTTAGCGAAGTCGTAGAACTGTCGCGCCTCCAGTTCGCCATCACGGCGCTTTATCACTTTCTGTTCGTGCCGCTCACGCTCGGCCTGTCGTGGCTGCTCGTCATCATGGAATCGGTCTATGTGATGACCGGCAAGCAGATCTACAAGGACATGACCCAGTTCTGGGGCAAGCTGTTCGGCATCAACTTCGCGATGGGCGTCACCACCGGTCTCACGCTGGAATTCCAGTTCGGCACCAACTGGTCGTACTACTCGCACTATGTCGGCGACATCTTCGGCGTGCCGCTGGCGGTTGAAGGTCTGATGGCGTTCTTCCTGGAGTCGACCTTCGTCGGCCTGTTCTTCTTCGGCTGGACGCGGCTTTCGAAAGTGCAGCACGTCACCGTCACGTTCCTCGTCGCGCTCGGCTCGAACCTGTCGGCCCTCTGGATTCTGGTGGCCAACGGCTGGATGAACAATCCGGTCGGCGCCACCTTCAATTACCAGACCATGCGCATGGAACTCGACAGCATCTTCTCCGTGCTGTTCAATCCGGTCGCGCAAGTGAAGTTCGTGCACACGGTCTCGGCCGGTTACGTGACGGCGTCGATGTTCGTGCTGGGCGTGTCGTCGTGGTATCTGTTGAAGCGCCGCGACACCGAATTCGCGCTGCGTTCGTTCGCCATCGCCGCCGGTTTCGGCCTTGCGTCGACGTTGTGCGTGATCGTGCTCGGCGACGAATCCGGCTACCGTACCGGCGAAGTCCAGCAGGTGAAGCTGGCCGCGATCGAGTCCGAATGGGAAACCGCGCCCGCGCCGGCGCCGTTCACGCTCGTCGGTCTTCCGAACCAGAAGGAAGAGCGCACCGACTACGCCATCCGGATTCCGTACGCGCTCGGCCTCATCGCCACGCGCTCCATCGACGAACCGGTGGTCGGCCTGAAAGACCTGATGGCGCAGAACGAAGTGCGCATCAAGAACGGCATGCTCGCCTACGCCGCGCTGCAGAAGCTCAAGCTGGGCGACGCCACCGACGAAGCCAAGGCCGAGTTCGACGCGCACAAGAAAGACCTCGGCTACGGTCTGATGCTCAAGCAGTTCACCGCGAACGTGACCGACGCCACGCCGGAGCAGATCGCCCAGGCCGCAAAAAAGACGATACCGCCCGTCGCGCCCGTGTTCTTCTCGTTCCGCTTGATGGTCGGCCTCGGCATCCTGTTCCTCGCCACTTTCGTGCTGGCGTTCTGGTTCTGCGCGCAGCGCTCGCTGCTGCTGCAAAAGCGCCGCTGGTTCCTGCGCTGGGCCGTCTGGGCGATTCCGCTGCCGTGGCTCGCGGCTGAATTCGGCTGGATCGTCGCCGAAGTGGGCCGTCAACCGTGGACCATCGCCGGCATTCTGCCGACCCACCTGTCCGCCTCGAGCCTGACGCCGGGCGACCTGTATCTGAGCATCGCCGGCTTCGTGGTGTTCTACACCGTGCTGTTCATCATCGAAATCATGCTGATGTTCAAGTACGCGCGGCTCGGACCGTCGTCGCTGCACACCGGGCGCTATCACCACGAACTGCAACAGCCGCGGCATCAGCCGGTGAATCAGCCGCTGCCGACCAACACGGCCGCATGATTCGCCGCCACTCTGCTTCAAGGGAAACCTCATCATGGATTACGCAACCCTCAAACTGATCTGGTGGGTGCTGATCGGCGTCCTGCTGATCGGCTTCGCGCTCACCGACGGCTTCGACATGGGCGCCGCGATTCTGCTGCCGTTCATCGGCAAGACCGACGCCGAGCGGCGCATCGTCGTGAACACGGTCGGCGCGACGTGGGAAGGCAATCAGGTATGGCTCATCACGGCAGGCGGCGCGATGTTCGCCGCGTGGCCGCTGGTGTACGCGGCGTCGTTCTCCGGCTTCTACTTCGCGATGCTGCTGGTGCTGTTCGCGCTGTTCTTCCGGCCGGTCGGCTTCGACTACCGCAGCAAACGCGAGGACCCGCGCTGGCGCAGTGCGTGGGACTGGGCGCTGTTCGTCGGCGGCTTCGTGCCGGCGCTGGTGTTCGGCGTCGCATTCGGCAACCTGCTGCAAGGCGTGCCGTTTTCGTTCGACACCGACCTGCGCGTCACCTATCACGGCGGCTTCTTCGCCTTGCTCAACCCGTTCGCGGTGCTGTGCGGGCTCGTGAGCGTGTCGATGCTGGCCGCGCACGGCGCAGCCTTCGTGAAGATGAAATCGGACGGCATCGTCGCCGAACGCGCTTCGCTCGCGCTGCGCATCGCGTCGCTGGCCGGCGTCGTGCTGTTCCTGATCGCGGGCGCGCTGATCGCGGTGGTGATCGGCGGCTATCAGATCGTCGACGCCGCGCCGCTCGATGCGGTCGCCAATCCGCTAATGAAGAGCGTGATCGGCGCGCCGGGTCTGTGGCTCACCAACTACGCGACCTATCCGTGGATGACGGCCGCGCCGATAGCGGGTCTCGGCGGCGGCGTGCTCGCCGCGTTGCTCGCGCGCTCGCGCTTCGAAAAGAGCGCGTTCCTGGCGACCTCGTCGACGATCATCGGCGTCATTCTGACGGCGGGCTTCTCGATGTTCCCGTTCATCATGCCCTCGTCGCTCGACGGCCGCAGCAGCCTCACCGTGTGGGATTCGACCTCGAGCCGCATGACGCTGCAGATCATGCTGGTGGCGGTCGTGGTTTTCCTGCCGCTCATCCTGATCTACACGAGCTGGGTCTACCGCGTGATGCGAGGCAAGGTGACCGCGGCTGCGCTCGAAGAAAATCATCATTCGATGTATTGACCGGCAATACGATTAACAGGAGTTTGCGATGTGGTACTTCAGTTGGATTCTCGGCATTGGCGTGGCGTTGGCGTTCGGCATCATCAACGTCATGTGGCTGGAATCGCGCCGGCCGGCGGAAGTGGGAAAGCACAAAGCGCGTTGATCGAGCCATTGCCGGCGATGCCGGCTAGCGCAAGCGGGTAAACGCAAAAGCGGCGCCTTGAATTGAAGGTGCCGCTTTTTTATTGTCGCGTTGTCTTGTCAGAAGAGACGCGCGGTAAGCGGCGCAGAGGCCGCTGCATCACACGACATCAAGCCGGCAAAGGCGTCGCGCCGCCGCTCGTGGGCGACAGACGCGTCGCCAGTTGCGCGGCATAGCGCTGCGCCGACTCGCCGACCACGATATGAAACGTGTCCGCCGACACCCACGCCGTATCGAGCGTGGCGAGGCGCTGACGATCCACCGCCGACGGATCGCGCACGACGATACGCAGACGCGTCGCCGCGACGGCATCCAGCGACAGCACGTTGCCCGCGCCGCCGAATACGGCGAGCCAGCGCTGGGGGTCAGGATCGAGCGGACCGCCTTGAGCGCTCGCGGCGGCAGTCGCGGAAGCCGCGGCAGGCGCAACAGGCGCAGCAGCGGACACAGTAACCGCCTTCACCGCTTCGCCGCCGCCCTGCGCGATCACCGCGCGGATCTCGTCCGCAATGATGTCCGCTTCCGGTCCGATGATCACCTGCACGTTGGTCGCGCCGCGCTTGAGCACGCCGCGCGCGCCGATCGTCTTCAGTTCGTTTTCCGAGACCTTGTCCGAGTCGACCACCGACAGACGCAGACGCGTCGTGCAGGCATCCACCACCGACAGATTCGACGCGCCGCCCAGCGCCGCGATATAACGCTGCGCGCGCGGCACGGCTGCGCCGGCTACCGGCGAAACGAAGCCGCCGGCGGCAAACGATTCGACCTGTTCATCGGCGGCAGCGGGTTCGCGGCCCGGCGTCGCCATGTTGAATTTGCGGATGAAGAAACGGAACAGCCCGTAGTACAACACCGAGTACACGAGACCGATCGGAATCGCCCACCAGCCCCTCGTCGAGAGGCCGTAGTTCAGCACGTAGTCGATCGCGCCGGCGGAAAACGTGAAGCCGAGGTGAATGCCGAGCGCCGAGCAAACAGCAAGCGCGACGCCGGTCAGCAGCGCGTGGATCGCATACAGCACCGGTGCGAGGAACATGAAGCTGAACTCGATCGGCTCGGTCACGCCCGTCAGGAACGAGGTGAGCGCCATCGAGAACAGCAGGCCGCCGACCACCGCGCGGCGCTCCTTCGGCGCTTCATGGAACATCGCGAGGCACGCGGCCGGCAGACCGAACATCATGACCGGGAAGAAGCCCGTCATGAACGTGCCCGCGCTCGGGTCGCCCGCGAAGAAGCGATGCAGGTCGCCCGTCACCGCGGCGCCGCCCGGCGGCGTGAAGGTGCCGAACACGAACCACGTGAGCGAATTCAGAATGTGATGCAAGCCCGTGACCAGCAGCAGGCGGTTCAGCACGCCGAACACGAACGCGCCGAACGCGCCCGCGGTGGTCAGCCAGTGGCCGGCCGTGTCGATCACGGCTTGCACCGGCTGCCACACATAACCGAACACAATCCCGAGCGCGAGACAGGCCACCCCCGTGACAATCGGCACGAAGCGTTTCCCTCCGAAGAACGCGAGGTAGTCGGGCAGCTTGATGTCCTTGTATTTGTTGTACAGCAAGCCCGCGACGATACCCGCCACGATCCCGGACAACACGCCCATGTTGAGCTTGTCGTTGATGTCCTTCATTACCGCGACTTCGATCAGATAACCGATCGCGCCCGCGAGACCCGCCACGCCGTTGTTGTCTTTCGCGAAACCGACCGCCACGCCGATCGCGAACAGCAGCGGCAGGTTGTCGAAGATCGCGCCGCCGGCGTCGGCGATCATCTTGATGTTGAACACATCGGGCTGGCCCAGGCGCAGCAGCAGGCCGGCAACCGGCAGCACCGCGATCGGCAGCATCAGCGCGCGTCCCAGGCGCTGAATCTTCAGAAACGGATTCCCATCCATTGATATCTCCAATCCTTGTCTCGTTGTGGACTGTCGTTGTCGACTGTCGTCGTTGAGTTTCGTCGCTATACGTGGTTGATCGAGCGAAGCCGGCTGCGGACTGCGTGGGTTCAGTCCAAAGGCCAGGTTTCGCGACTTGCTGCCCTTACCGCCTGGGCCGATTCGAGCGCGAGTGCATCCTGCGCGCGCTGACGGCACAGCTGATAATCGAGGTTGCGCACGCGCGCCTTGATGCCCGGCACCGACACCGGATCCACCGAAAGCTCGGTCACGCCGAGACCGACGAGCAGCGGCATCGCCAGCGGATCGCCCGCCAGTGCGCCGCATACGCCGACCCATTTGCCATGCTTGCTCGCGCCTTGCACGGTCGCCGAAATCAGGCGCAACACCGCCGGATGCAGGCCGTCGGCCTGGGCGGCGAGATCGGCCTGACAGCGGTCCATCGCCAGCGTGTATTGCGTCAGATCGTTGGTGCCGATCGACAGAAAATCCGCGTGCCGCGCAAGCTGATCGGCAAGCAAAGCCGCCGACGGCACTTCGATCATCACGCCGACTTCGATCGGCTCCGTGCGGCCCGATTCGCGGGCGAACTCATCGATCCGTTTGCGGATGCGGATCAACTCGCCGACGTCGGTCACCATCGGCAGCAGAATCCGCACCGCGCCGAGCGGCTGCACCGCCAGCAGACCGCGCAACTGATCGTCGAGCAGATCGGGGCGCACTTGCGCGAGGCGGATGCCGCGCAGACCGAGTGCCGGATTCGGTTCGGGCGGCAGCGTCAGGTAATCGACTTCCTTGTCCGCGCCCACGTCCAGCGTGCGGATGATCGCGGTGCGGCCGTTCAAGGCGTCGACGATGGCCTGGTAGCTTTGGCGATGCTCATCCGTGGTCGGCGCCGCCGAGCGATGGATGAACAGCAATTCGGTGCGGAGCAGGCCGACGGAATCGGCGCCGTTGTCGACGGCGGTTTTGGCGTCGTCGAGCGTGGCGATGTTCGCGGCCACTTCGATCGCGCGGCCATCGGACGTCACCGCGGCCTGCTGCGAAGTACGGCGGTTCGCTTCGCGCACGCCGGCCAGACGCGTGCGCTCCAGCCGCGCGCGTTCCACGTCGAGTTCGGTCGGCGCGAATTCGAGCCGGCCGGTGCTGGCGTCCACCACCACTTGCGTGCCCTCGGGAATCGCGTGCAGCGCGTCGCCAACGGCCACCAGTGCGGGAATGCCCGCCTGGCGCGCGAGAATCGCCGCATGCGAGGTCGCGCCGCCGCGCGCCATCACGAGCGCGGTGACACGCGAGCGATCCAGCGAAGACAAATCGGACGGCGTGAATTCCTCGGCCGCCAGCACGGCTTCGTCGGGCAGCGTGCGCGCTGCGGCGTTCGTATAACCCAGCGCGCGCAGCACGCGCTTTTCGATGTCGCGCAGATCGGCGGCACGTTCGGCGAGCAACGCGTCCTCGATGTTCGTCAGGATGCGGATCTGCGCGCGGATCGCCTCGCGCCACGCGAAACCCGCGCTCTTGCCGAGGCTGATCAGATCGCGCGCCGCGTCGAGCAGCGTCGGGTCTTCGAGCAGCACACGGTGCACCGCGAAAATGCCCGCTTCGCCATGCGCGCCGCGTTGTGAGGCGTCGCGCACAGTAATGCCGAGATCGGCATCGACGGTGGCAATCGCCTTGTCCAGCAGACGGCTCTCCGCGGCGGATGTGCCGGTCGCCGTCTCCGGTGGATCGATGTCCGCATCGTCCCAGCGCACCAGCTTGCCGACCGCGACGCCCGGCGCCGCGCAGACGCCCGCGAGCGTATTCGGCGCAAGCACTTCGTCCGCCGCGCGCGCCATCGCTTGCGGCGCCGGCGAGCTGACGCGCGCCGGTTTTTCCTCCACTTCGCCGTGCGCTTCGCGCGTCAATTCGCGGGCGATTGCATCGACCGCGGCCTGGGCTTGCGGACCGACGCCGAGCAACTCGACCGTCGCGCCTTCACCCGCGCCCAGCCCAAGCAGGCCGACCACGCTTTCGATCGACGCCTTGCGCCCCTCGTAACGCACTTCGACGCGCGCGTCGAAACCGCGCGCCGCTTCGCGGGCACGCGCGGCGGGCCGCGCATGCAGGCCGCCGGCGTGGGCCAGCGTGACCTGCTGACGCGCTTCCTCGGTGACGTTCGTCGCACTCGCCTCGCGCGACGCATGGGCCGCCGCGCCGCCGCGTGCGCGCAGCACCAGCAGCGGCGTTTCGCCGGCTTTCAGCATGCCGCCTTGCACACGCTCGACGATCTCGAACGCGTCGGAATTGGCAATCGCGATCACCGACACAAGGCTCGGCGCATTCAGCGCGACCTGGTCCTGATCGAACTCGATCAGCACGTCGCCGGTGCGCACGTGCGCGCCTTGCTCGACCATCGGCGTAAAGCCCTTGCCGCTCAGCTCGACCGTGTCGATACCGATGTGCAGCAGAATTTCCGCGCCTTCCGCGGTGGCCAGCGTCAACGCGTGACCGGTGCGCGCAAGGTGGGTGACGATGCCGTCGCACGGCGCGACGAGTCGGCCCTCGAGCGGATCGACACCGATGCCGTCGCCGAACATGCCGCCCGAAAACACAGGGTCGGGCACGTTCGCGAGCGGCACGACCGGACCGGTCATCGGCGCGAGCAAAACAATATGGCCTTCAGAATGGCTCTTCAAGCGGGACTCCTCGACACGTCGCATCTGATTTTCTCGTCAGTGAGTTTCGGTGACTTTGTTGAGATGGCGCGGCGCGTCAGGATTGCGCCCGCGCGCGGCGGCAAGGCCGGCGGCCATCACATAAAAGGAAAGGATCGCGGCGATCGGATCGAGCGCCGCATGCGCGGTGGCGGCGAGCGGCAAGCTCGCTTCCGTCACGTCGGCCGGCGCGGCGAGCAGCACGCGCGCGCCGCGCGCCTGCATGTCGCGCGCGAGTTGCAGAAGGCCGGCCTGTTCGGGTCCACGCGGTGCGAACACCAGCAGCGGGTAATCGCGGTCGATCAGTTCCATCGGACCGTGGCGCACTTCCGCGCTCGAAAACGCTTCGGCCTGAATGCCGGAGGTTTCCTTCAGCTTCAGCGCGGCTTCCTGCGCGGTCGCGAGACCGAGACCCCGGCCGATCACGATCATGCGCTCGATGCCGCGCAATTCGTCCACGGCTTTCGACCAGTCGAGCTTGCCGGCCGCTTGCAGCGCGTCGGGCAGCGTGTTCAACGCGCCGAGCAGCGCCGCGTCATTCTGCCAATGCGCGACCAGTTGCGCGGAAATCGACAGCATCGCGATGTAGCTCTTGGTGGCCGCGACGCTCAACTCCGGTCCGGCCAGCAGAGGCAAGTGGAATTCGCACGCGTCGGCCAGCGGCGAACCCGGCGCGTTCACCGCGGCCACCGTCAACGCGCCGGCGCGGCGCAATGCTTGCATGGTGCCGATCAGATCGGGGCTCTTGCCCGACTGCGAGAACGCGAGCGCAAGCTGGTCGCGCACCTGTAGCGGCGCCTGTTGCAACGTGGCGACCGACATCGGCAGCGAGGCGACCGGCACGCCGAGGCGGCTCATCGTCAGGCTGGCGAAGTAGCTCGCGGCATGATCCGAACTGCCGCGTGCGACCGTCAGCGCGACATGGCGCGGCTGCTGCGCGAGCTTCGCCGCCAACGCCGCCACGCGCGCGGTGTCCGTGAGTTGCGCGGCGACCGTTTCAGCGGACGCCAGCGCCTCTTTAAGCATATTCGACAATTGCTTCTCCTTCGACGTAAGTCGCGGTCAACGCCAGTTCACGGTCGAACACGACCAGGTCGGCCCACGCGCCGCGCACGATGCGGCCGCGGTCTTCGATGCCGAGATAGTCGGCGGCGTAGCGCGACAAACGGTTTGATACATCGGCGATCGGCAAGCCGATCGAGACGAGATTGCGCAGCGCCTGATCCATCGTCAGCGTGCTGCCGGCGAGCGTGCCGTCGGCGAGACGCACGCCGCCGAGGCACTTCGTTACGTGCTGGCTGCCGAGGCGGTATTCGCCGTCGGGCATGCCGGTGGCCGAAGTGCTGTCCGTCACCACGTAGAGACGCGGAATCGCGCGCAACGCGGCGCGGATCGCGCCCGGATGAACGTGCAGCAAGTCGGGAATGATTTCGGCGAATTCGGCGTGCGCGAGCGCCGCGCCGACGATGCCGGGATTGCGGTGATGCAGCGGCGACATCGCGTTGAACAGATGCGTGAAGCCGCACGCGCCGTGCTTGAGCGCGGCGACGGCGTCGTCGTAGGTGCCGAGCGAATGGCCGAGTTGCACGCGCACGCCGCGCGCCGCCATCTCCGAGATGATTTCCATATGGCCGGCGATCTCCGGCGCCAGCGTCACGACGCGAATCGGCGCGGTCGACAGATACTTCAGCACCTCGTCCATCACCGCCGAAACGGCGGCGTCGGGTTGCGCGCCGAGCTTGCCGGGGTTGATGTACGGCCCCTCCAGATGCACGCCGAGCACCCGCGAGCCACCCGGCGTGCGTATCTTTGCGTTGTGGCCCAAGCCCGCGACGACGCTCATCAGTTCGTCGCGCGGCGCGGTCATCGTGGTGGCAAGCAGGCTCGTCGTGCCATGGCGCGCATGCGTGCGCGCGATCGTTTCGATCGCGTCGCCGGCTTCCATCACGTCGGCGCCGCCGCCGCCATGCACGTGCAGATCGATGAAGCCGGGCAGGATGTAGGGCGCGTCGTTTGTCGACGGATCGACACGCTCGCCCGTCAGCGCCGTGATGCGGCCGTTTTCGTATTCGAGCGTGCCGTGAATCCACCCATCGGTGGTGAGTATGTTTCCGGTCAGCATGAGTCTCTCTGGTGAGGCGTGATACAGGTGCGACTGAATGGCGTTCGCCTGCGTTGTCGACGGCGGCAGGCCGCCATGCGTCAAAGCGACTTTTCAGGTGCGCAATTCAGCGACGAAATCGTAGTAATCGTCGCGGCAATAGGTGTCGGTCAGTTCGATCGCGCGCTGGTCCGCGCTATATCCGACACGCGTAATGACCAATAGCGCCGAGCGCGGTTCGATGTCCATTAACGATGCGATCTCGCTCGAGGCGTTGACCGCGCGAAAGTGCTGCAAGGCGCGCACGACGGCGGCGCCCCGTTGTTCCAGATAGCTGTAAAGCGACACGCCGATCGCGTGCGGGTCGGGCACGACAGCGGCCGGCAGCGCCGAATGCTCGACCGCCATGACGATGCCGTCCGCGCGCCGCAGCCGCCGCAAGCTCGCCACGGCGGCGCCCGGCGAGAGCCCGAGGTGCACCAGTTCGTCGCGATTGGCGGCGCGGATATCGCGCTCGAGCCACACCGAATCCGGGCGGAAACCGCGCTGCTGCATCTTCTTCGTGAAGCCGGTGAGCCGCGACAGCGGATCTTCGACGCGCGGCGTGATGAAGCTGCCCGCGCCGCGCGCGCGCCGGATCAAACCCTGCTCGACCAGCAACTCGATCGCCTTGCGCGCGGTGATGCGCGACACGCCGATCGCGTCGGAGAGCGTGCGCTCCGACGGCAGCGCCTCGCCCGCCGACCACACGCCGCAGTGAATCGCCGTCGCGAGATTGCGCGCCAGCTGCAAATAGAGCGGCGTGACGTTGCGGACGTCAGGCATGAGTGCGGACCAGCGAGTTTCCATGGGGCTCCGGCGGTGTGCGTGGGAGAGTCCGGCCTACGAAAAAGAGAGCCCATTATATAACCAACATAATACCAGTCAATCGACTGGTTCCATGCTGCCACGGCCTGTGTCAAAGCCTTGCCGGATAAGCGTCAGCCGGGCATTACAGCGCCTTGGACGATGCTTTTCCGGCACCAGGATTTACCCGCACGCGGGAGGCGAAACCCGAAAAACGCGATCCATACTGGGCTCCTACAAGCCGGGCGAGATGACCATGATCCATACCTTTTTGATACCACTTGCCGCGCCGCCGCCCAAGCGGCTTTTTTAATGGAATGCCTTCAAATATAGTGTTGTGTTCCCAGCCCATAAAAATCCCTCCGGGAGCAGCATTGACAGATTCCGAGGCGCTGCGACGCGCTCAGGCCGTCCGCCATTTCAACCGCTTCTATACCCAGCACATTGGCGCATTGCATGAGCATCTGGCAAGAAGCGCCTTCTCGCTTACGGAAGTGCGAGTCCTGCACGAACTCTCCCGCGGACATGCGCAGACAGCGTCGGCGCTCGGCCGCGCGCTCGGGCTCGACAGCGGTTATCTGAGCCGTCTGCTGACCAGCTTCGAGCGACGCAATCTGATCACGCGGCGCCCGTCCGACTCGGATGCGCGGCAGTCGCTGATCGCGCTCACCGACAACGGCCAAGCGGCTTATGCGCCGCTCGATGCGGCGGCGATCGAAGAAGTGTCCGGGGTACTGGGCGGCCTCGCGCCGCGCGCCCAGCAAGATCTCATCGCTGCGATGAAGCTGATCGAACGGCTGCTCCGCGGCAAGCAACTCGCTGGACCGGTCGAGCTTCGGCAGCCGCGCGTCGGCGAATGCGGCTGGCTCGTGCATCGGCAAGCGCAATGGTTCGCCGCGCAATACGGCTGGGACCAATCGTTCGAAGGACTGCTCGCACGCGTCGTCGCCGATTACACGCAACGCAACGATCCGGTGCGCGAGATGTGCTGGGTCGCCGATCAGGAAGGCATCGTGGTCGGCTCGGTGTGCATCGTCGGCGTCTCAACGACGGTGGCGGGCGTGCGGCTGTTGTGGGTGGAACCGGACGCGCGGCGTCTCGGCATCGGCACGCAGTTGCTCAGCGAATGCCTGCGCTTCGCCGGGCGCGCGGGTTACACGAAGCTCACGCTGACCACCGCGAGCACGCTTGCGGACCCGCGCCGGCTATGCGAGCGCGCCGGCTTCACGCTCGCGGGCACGGCGGCGGAGCGGCGCTTCGGCAAGGATCTGACGGTTGAGCGGTGGGAGCGCGAGTTGTAGGAGCGGGGCTGGCCCGCATGCGAGTGAAGGAACTGCCGGTTCCCCTTTCACTCGCACTCGCTTGAACGCAGCCGCTTAGAACGACGGCACCACCGAACCCCTGAACTGCGTCTTGATGAACTGGCGCACGTCTTCCGACTGGTAAGCCGCGACCAGCTTCCTGACCCACGGCTTGTCCTTGTCCTGTGCGCGCACGGCGATCAGATTCGCATACGGGCTGTGAATGTCCTCGAGCGCGATGGCGTCCCTGGTCGGCTGCAATCCGGCGGCCAGCGCGAAGTTGGTGTTGATCGCGGCGGCGTCGACGTCCGACAGCGAGCGCGGCAGTTGCGCGGCGTCGAGTTCGACGAGCTTGATCTTCTTCGGATTGTCGGCGACGTCGAGCGCGGTCGCGTTATTGCCGTTCGCGCCCGCGCCGGCCTTGAGCTTGATCACGCCTTGCGCCTGCAACAACAGCAGCGCGCGGTTCTCGTTCGACGGATCGTTCGGCACCGCGACCTTCGCGCCTTGCGGCAGATCCTTCAGCGACTTCAGCTTCTTCGAGTAGATGCCGAGTGGCGAGATATACGTCAGGCCGACGTTGACGATCTTGTAGCCGCGCTGCTTGATCTGGCTATCGAGGTAGGGCTGATGCTGGAAACTGTTCGCGTCGAGGTCGCCCGCGTCGAGCGCGGCGTTCGGCTGCACGTAATCGTTGAATTCGACGACCTTCACGTTCAGCCCTTCGCGCTTC
The DNA here is from genome assembly GCF_003330825.1 of Paraburkholderia terricola. Taxonomy (NCBI): domain Bacteria; kingdom Pseudomonadati; phylum Pseudomonadota; class Betaproteobacteria; order Burkholderiales; family Burkholderiaceae; genus Paraburkholderia; species Paraburkholderia terricola. The sequence goes on along the minus strand of NZ_CP024941.1, from coordinate 353,941 downwards.
GCCACCTTCGTGACGACTTCCCAGATTTGCGCATCCGAGCCGCCGATGGTGCCGACCTTGATGGCTTTGTCGTCGGCGTGCGCGCCGAAGCTGGTGACGATCGCCGCGCCGGCGACGACTGCCGAGAGGGCTTTGAGTATGTTTCTGCGCTGCATGTAGTTCTCGCTTTTTCTGATCGATGTCAGATTCGGGCGGAAGCGGGCGGCGTTGCTCAGCGATGCTTCGCGTTGCTCTGCGTGACTGATGGCAGCGCCGCCAACTCGGCCGTAAATGCTCTCATAGGCCCGGCGAGATGGGAAATATCACGATCGCATATAGGTATGCGCGTTCGCGCGCAAGACAGGAACGTGCGCGGCTTTGCTTGCGGGCGACGACCCGACAAGCGGTCGAGCCTCCGTGGCCGGCTACGGGCCTATGAGCGCACGAGAGGTTCGCGCGCTCACATGCCTGCAATGCGGCGAGGCTGGCTAGAACGCGGTCCAGTCGTCGTCCGAGGCGGCCGGCTTCGCGTCCGCGGCGGCCGGGCGCGTGAGCGCCGGCTTCGTGCTTGCAGCAGACGTGGCCGATGCGACAGGCGCGGAAAGCTTCAGCCGAACCGACTGCGGCTCGGCACGCGCGGCCGACTGCATCCGCCCCGTTGCGCCCGCTTCGCGCTTCCCGCCCGCCTGCACCGCCGCCGTCACTCTGCGCGCCGCCAGGGCAGCCGGTCGCTCGGCCACGGCATCCGCGCCGTTCACGCGAAATGCACTCACGGTGTCGCGCAGACGCCTCGCCTGATCCTGCAACGAAGCCGCCGCGGCCGCGGCCTGCTCGACCAGCGCCGCATTCTGCTGCGTCACTTCGTCCATTTGCGTGACGGCGCGGCCGACCTGCGAAATGCCGCCGCTCTGTTCCTCGGACGCCGCCGCGATCTCGCCCATGATGTCGGTCACACGTTGCACCGCTTGCAGGATTTCGCCCATCGTCGCGCCCGCTTGCTGCACGAGCGTCGAGCCGTTGTGCACGCGTTCGACCGACGCGCCGATCAACTGCTTGATCTCCTTGGCCGCCGTTCCCGAGCGCTGCGCGAGGCTGCGCACCTCGCCCGCGACGACCGCGAAGCCGCGGCCCTGCTCGCCCGCGCGCGCGGCTTCCACCGCCGCGTTCAACGCCAGAATGTTGGTCTGAAAAGCAATACCCTCGATCACGCCGATGATGTCGGCGATCTGCCGCGAGCTCTCGTTGATCTCGCCCATCGTGTCGATCACGCGGCTCACCACGTCGTTGCCGCGCGTCGCGATCTCGGACGCGTTATGCGCGAGGCCGCTCGCCTGGCGCGCGTTGTCGGCGTTCTGCTTGACCGTCGCGGTCAGCTCTTCCATGCTCGCGGCGGTTTCCTGCAACGAGGCCGCCTGCTGCTCGGTGCGCTGGGACAGATCGCCGTTGCCGGCTGCAATCTGCTGCGTCGCCGAGGCGATCGATTCCGCCGAACTGCGAATTTCGCCGATGGTCCGCTGCAATCGGCTCTGCATTTCATGCATCGCGGCCATCATGCTGGTCTTGTCATGCGGACGAACCGCGACGGCTTGCGTCAGATCGCCCTGCGCGATATGCGCCGCGAGCCGCGCCGCCTGTTCCGGTTCGCCGCCGAGACTGGCGCGCACGTTGCGGATGATGAGCACCATCGCCAGCGAGATGAGCGCGCCGATCACGAGCACGACGGCGAGGTGTCCCAGCAGCGTCTGATAGTAGACGGTGTCGATGTCCTTGATGAACACGCCGCTCGTGATGTTCCAGTCCCACGGCGCGAAACGCACCACATAGCTGACTTTCGGCACCGCCGTTTCACTGTGCGGCAAACGTCCGCGATATTGCGCGAAGCCGCGGCCGCTGGCCTTGGCGGCATCGACGATCGCCACGTACAACAACTTGCCGTCCGGGTCCTTGAAGTCGCCCACCGGCTTGCCGGTCATTTGCGGCAGCGTCGGATGCATCAGCACGACCGGTTTCGAATCCATTACGAACAGATAGCCGGACTCGCCGTAGCGCATCGTCGCAAGACGGGCGAGCGCCTCGCGCTGGGCATCGGCCTCGCTCATCTTGCCGTTCCGCGAAAGCGCGTAGTAGCCGTTCACGACGCCCTGCGCCGCTTCGACGAGGTTCGCCATGCCCGCCTTGCGCTCGGCCAGCATCGTGCCGCGCGTTTCGATCGCGCTCCACAAGCCGACGCCGAGCAGCCCCAGCCATACGAGCGCGAGCGACAGCCATAGTTTGCGATTCAAACTCATCCTGCTCATTGAGGTCTCTCTCGTGTGATTTCGTTTTGAGTGCCGCGCACGCCAATACCGGCGGCAAACGATTGCCACGGTTATATCGGCATGGCGGACGCTCAACTTGAGAAAACCGTAAGGGGCCCGATCGCTGGAAGAAAGGCCGCGAGGCGAGTCGGCCGTACGCAGGAAACCCGCGGCTGACCGATAATCGAGGGCCAGGTGGCCGCGAATCCGAGCGGTCCATTCGATTCATTCAATTGCCTGCGAGAACACTTATGTACGTCATCAATCTCATCTACACCGCACCGCTCGAACGTATCGACGACGCGCTCGAAGCGCACCGCGCGTTTCTGACGAAGCACTTCGATGCAGGCGTATTCGTGGCCGCCGGGCCGAAGATGCCGCGCGACGGCGGCATCATTCTGGCGGTGCGCATCGAGCGCGATAAGCTGGACGAGATTCTCGCGAGCGACCCGTTCGCGCAACAAAATCTCGCGCGTTACGAAGTGACGGAGTTCAAGACGACGCGCCTCGCGGCGGGGTTGAATTTGCCGGTTCCGGCTTGAAAACGGCAGCGAGGAAGGGATTTGAGAACGGGGCGCGCGGCTGATAGGCGCGCCCCCATGTATCGAAGCGTCAGTCGAGCAGCAGCTTGATGTCGTGCACCCAGGGCGCCGCGCCCTGGCCGTCGCGCGCGAACAGACGCAGTTTGCCGTTCGTGTCGAGCACGTAGCTCGCCGCCGTGTGATCCATCGTGTAGCTGTCCGGCGTCTTGCCCGGCACTTTCGCATAGTAGATGCGGAAGTCTTTCGTGACCTTGGTGAGTTGCGCCTGATCGGCCGGACGCAAGCCGACGAACGTCGGGTTGAACGCCGGCACATATTGCGCGAGCAAAGCGGGCGTGTCGCGCTCGGGATCGACGGTGACGAAAAGCACCTGTACGCGCTTCGCGTCTTCCGGGCCGAGTTGCTGTAGCGCTTGCGAGAGTTCGGCCATCGTCGTCGGGCAGACATCCGGGCAATGCGTGTAGCCGAAGAACAGCACCACGACCTTGCCCTTGTAATCCGCCATTGTGCGGATCTTGCCAGACGTGTCGGGCAGCGCGAAGTCGCTCCCGAATTGAGTATTGCCGGTGATGTCGAGATTCTGGAACGCCGGCGGCTGCTTGCCGCAGCTTGCCAGCAGCGCGGTGCCGCCAAGCGCGCAAGCGATCACGGCGGTCCGCACGGCAGCACGCGCCGTGCGCGCGAAGCGGTTTTTGAGCATGGGATTAAACGCCGATCAGGACGCGTGCGTAATGGTCGATCAGCAGCGCGGCGAACAGCAGCGACAGATAGACGATCGAATAACGGAAGGTTCTGCGCGCCAGATCGTCCGAATACTCCCGATAGATCTTCCACGCATACGCGAGGAACACGGCGCCGAGCAGCGCCGCCGCCGCGAGGTACACCACGCCGCTCATGCCGGAGATGAACGGCATCATCGTGACCGCGAACAGGATCACCGTGTAGAGCAGGATATGCAGACGCGTGTACTTCTCGCCGTGCGTGTTCGGCAACATCGGCAAGCCGGCGTTTTCGTAGTCTTTGCGGCGATAGAGCGCGAGCGCCCAGAAATGCGGCGGCGTCCACACGAAGATGATCAGCACGAGAATCCATGCGTCCCCAGGCACGTGGCCGGTGACCGCGGCCCAGCCGAGCGCCGGCGGCATTGCGCCCGAGGCGCCGCCGATCACGATGTTCTGCGGCGTGGCGGGCTTGAGCAGCAGCGTATAGATGACCGCGTAGCCGACGAAGGTGGCCAGCGTCAGCCACATGGTCAGCGCATTGGCGAACGTGTAAAGCGTCCACATGCCGAGGCCGCCGAGCACGGCCGAAAACGACAGGATCTGCGTGGTGGTGATTTCGCCGCGCGCGGACGGCCGCCATGAGGTGCGGCGCATCTTTGCGTCGATTTTCTGTTCAACGAGGCAGTTGATCGCGAACGCCGCGCCGGCCAGCAGCCAGATGCCGACGGTGCCGCCGATCAGCACGGTCCACGGCACCATGCCGGGCGTCGACAGAAACATGCCGATGACCGCGCAGAACACCGCAAGCTGCGTGACGCGCGGCTTGGTCAGGGCGATGTACTGGGAGACCCGGCTGCCGGGCGTTTGGGAGAGAGTTGTGCTGTCCATGTGGGTCACGCTGGCGCGGCATCGCGCGCGGGCAACGCGGCGCGGCCGGGACGGCTAGAAGCGATTCGAAAGTTTAGCATAACGAGTAGCAGCAGCAGGATCGCCGCGCCGCCGTTATGGGCGACCGCAACGGGTAGCGGCCATTGCAAAACGATGTTCGACAGCCCGGTGATGAACTGGATCAGCACGACCAGCAGCACGCCGTCTGCCGGACGGCGCAGCGACTCGAAGCGGCGCAGTTTCAGCGCGAACCACACCAGATAGGCGACCACCACGATCGCGAACGTGCGGTGCGTCCAGTGAATCGCGACCAACGCATCCTGCGTGATCATGTCGCCGTCGCGGGTCATCCCGAGTGCGCGCCACAGGTGGAAGCCGTGCTCGAAGTCCATCGACGGGACCCATTGGCCGTTGCAGGTCGGGAAGTCCGTGCAGGCGAGCACGGCGTAGTTCGTGCTGACCCATCCGCCCAACGCGATCTGCACGATCAGCAGCACGAGGCCGGCGATGGCCGCCGCGCGCCAGCGCGCGGCTTCGGGCTCGTAAGCGGGCAACGGCGTCTGCCGGGCGGCCAGCCAGCCGAGCGTGCCGAGCAGCGCGAGGCCGAGCAGCAAGTGAATCGTCACGATCACCGGTTGCAGTTTCATCGTCACGGTCCATGCGCCGAATGCGCCCTGCACCAGAATCAGCAGCAACAGCGAGGTCGGCCACCACGGCGACACATGCAGCGGGCGGCGCTTGATGCGCGCCGTCCACGCAATCACCGTCTGCGCGATGATCAGCACGCCGATCGCCATGGCGAAGTAGCGGTGGATCATTTCGATCCATGCCTTCGTCATGCTGACCGGGCCGGTGGGCATCGCCTGATGCGCGGCAGTGATCGCCGCATGCGCGATGAACGGCGACGACGTGCCGTAGCAGCCCGGCCAGTCGGGACAGCCGAGGCCGGAATCGGTGAGGCGCGTGAAGCCGCCGAACATCACCAGGTCCAGCGTCAGGAAGGTGGTGAGCCAGACCAGCTTGCGGAATTTGTTGTCGTCGGCCTTGACCCACACGTAGGACAGCGGCAACAACGCGATACACAAGCCGATCAAGGCCAATTGCAGGACGAACATCTTCTCTCTTATCCTGGTTGCGGCATCAGCCGATGCTCGACCATTTGAGCAGCTTGGTCACGTCGCCCTTGATCTTGCTGGGGTTCGGATCTTTCGGGAAACGCATCATCAGATTGCCGTTCGGATCGACCATGTAAATGTGATCGGTGAGTTGGGTGCCGGTATCGGCCGGCAGCCACGCGGCCACTTGCGCCGGGTCGGCGATCAGCATGTTGGTATCGGGATACGCTTTTTGTATCACGTCCGCGACGTTGCCTGCGTCGGTGCGCAGCCATACTTCGACGACGCGCTCGCGCTCCGGTCCCTGCGCCGCGCGGATTTGCCGCATGAAGTAGAGCTTGGTGACACAGGCTTTGTCGCACGCGCTGTTGTCGACCGAAATCAGCAGCCAGCGGCCGCGCAGCGAAGCGAACTTGAGCGGCTTGCCGTCCTCGCCCGTGACCATGAGCGAGTCGGGGATCGGCCGCTGCGGTTCGACCAGCTTGCCGTAACTCGTGCTGCCGCCGGTCGGCTTGATCACGTAGTACGTGACATACGACACGACGATCGGCGCCGCGCAGACGATCGCCAGCAACAACAGGATCCAGCGGCCACGCTCCCATGAGCCCTTGCCGTTGGGTTGGCCGGGCATCGCTTGCTTCGGAGCTTCGGATTTGCCGGCTTGCGGCGAACGGGGAGATTGCGTCGACACTACAGAACCTCTTTCAATGATTGCGCGGTCGCCGGCCCGTGCGTGGCCGACGAAACCGCATGCGCTGCGTTACACGCCCGGCGCGTGCTCTTTTTTTGCCGCGCGGCGCGCGGCGTACACGCCGAAGACGAGCGCCGCGGCCGCCATGCCCCACCACTGGAACATATAGCCGTAATTGCGCTCGACGCCGCTCGTCGGCGCAGGCCAATCGCGCACCAGTTTGTCGCCGTCGTCGTTCAATTGCTGGATCACGAACGATTGCAGCGGCAGGCCGGTTTCCGCGGCGTAAGCGGCAATATCCAGATTCTGCCGGATCAACTGATGCGCGGCCGAACCGCCCTGCCCCAACTCGAAAGCGCGCGAAGCATCGGCGCGCGCGATACCCTCGATTTCGATCTCGCCTTGCGGCGTGGCATACGGCGCGATGGTCTCGCGATTGCTCATGTTGCGCGGCAACCAGCCGCGATTGACCAGCACATAACCACCGTCGGCCAGTTTAAAAGGCATCACGACGTAAAAGCCAGGCTGATCGTTATACGGACGATTATCGAGGTACACGACCTTGTCCGCGACGAAACTGCCGCGCGCCTTCACGCGATGGAATTCGATGTCCTTCAATTCGACCGCCTGGCTGCTCACCGGCTGCGCCGGCGCATGCTCGAACTGCGTGATGTGCGCTTCGAGCGCTTCCTTTTGATGCGCGCGCTCGCGCTGCCAGAAACCGAGCCGCACCGTCACCACGATCACCAGCAGAATCAGCAGTGCGGGAATGAGGCGAATTTTCATCGAACGTGCTCCGGCATCGCGCGCCGCACCACCGGGAAGGTACGGCAGACGCTAGCGCGCGGTGAGATAATGATCGTCTCGCCAATGCGCTTTCCGCTTTCAGTTGGTTCCATGCACATTCTCGTTCCCGTCGCCTTCGTCCTGATCATCGCCAGCATGGTGTCGGCGCTGTACTTCATGATGCATGACAAGGGCAAAACCAAGCGGATGGTCTGGTCGCTCGCCACGCGGGTGGGCCTGTCGATCTCGCTGTTCCTGTTCATCCTGTTCGCACACTGGATGGGCTGGATTCAGTCGACCGGTATTCCTTACGGGCGTTGAGCCCGGCGGAAAGTCCCCCACTCCGCTAAACAAAACGCCGCCCTGACAGGGTCGAGGGCGGCGCTGATCCGTTCCTTATGCGCCGCGTCCTTCACAGACGTTGCGCGACCGGCTTCTCATGCGATTCCGGCGAACCGGCGGACGCAAGCCGGACTGCGTTACAGCCAGTACACCACGACGTACAGCCCCAGCCACACCACGTCGACAAAGTGCCAGTACCAGGCGGCGCCTTCGAACGCGAAGTGATGCTCCGCCGTGAAGTGGCCGCGAATCATGCGCGCCAGCACCACCGCCAGCATCGTGCCGCCGAGGAACACGTGGAAACCGTGGAAGCCCGTCAGCAGGAAGAACGTCGAACCGTACACGCCCGAGGCCAGCGTCAGGTTCAGTTCGTGGTAAGCGTGAAAATACTCGTAGCCCTGAAAGAACAGAAAGACGACGCCGAGCACGAGCGTAGCCGCCAGCCAGATCATCGCCTTCTTGCGATGATCTTCGCGCAGCGCGTGGTGCGAAACGGTCAGCGTGGCGCCCGAAGACAGCAGCAGCGCCGTGTTGATGGTCGGGATCGGCCACGGCTGCATCGACTTGAAGGTCGACACCAGCGCTGCCGGACCATTGTTCGGCCACACCGCGGAGAAGTCCGGCCAGATCAGCTTGTAATCGAGGCTGCCGAGTTGATGCAGCGCGATTTCGCGCGCGTAGAACAGCGCGCCGAAGAACGCGCCGAAGAACATCACTTCGGAGAAGATGAACCAGCTCATGCTCCAGCGGTACGACTTGTCGACATTCTTGCCGTACATGCCGCCTTCCGACTCGGCGATCGCGTCGCCGAACCAGTGCCACAAGGTAAAGAGCAGCCACAACAAACCGACGACAACGCCAATCGGCGCCCAGTCATGCGCATTGATCCAGGCCGCCAGCGATCCGAGCATGACCAGCAACCCAACCGCGGCGCTAATCGGATGCCGCGACGGATGCGGTACGAAATAGTACGGGCTCTCGTTTTGACCGCTCATTCTTGATTCTCCACTTCAGTCCAGTTGTTCCGGAATCTCCGGCTGTATCTTCGGCGGCGCGTCGATACCGCACCGCTTCACTCTAATTCGTGGGCTTTGCTTCGCCCTGTATCCTGCGCGCGCCTACCGCTTCAACCCACCACGGTCCGCACGACCAGGATCAGCACGCCGATGAAAACGGCCGCGCAGATCAACGCCGCCGCAATCACATGCAGCGGGTTCAACTGCGTGGCGTCCGCTTCCAGATCGCGGCGCTTGCGCACGCCGAAAAACGACCAGAGCACGGCTCGCATCGACTGGCCAAAACTGCTCTTGCGCGGACTGCCGCCGTTATTGCTCATCTCGTCTTCCTTCGCCAGCAGCTCATGCCGTCAAGCGGGGTTGGCGGCGGTTGCCGCCGTATTGGCCGGGAGCGCCGCGCTTCCGGTCTTCGCCGCGGCCGGCGTGCTCAATTCAAAGAACGTGTACGACAACGTGATCGTTTTCACATCCTTCGGCAACTTCGGATCGACCACGAACACCACCGGCATCCGCTTGGTCTGATTCGCGGTCAACGTCTGCTGCGTAAAGCAAAAACACTCGATCTTCCTGAAGTACTCGGTGGCCTGTTTCGGCGCGTAGCTCGGAATGGCTTGCGCCTGAATCGTGCGCGCCTGCTCGTTGCTGACCTCGTACATCACCGTCGTCACTTCGCCCGGGTGCACGTCGAGGCTGCGCTGCTCCGGCTTGAAACCCAACGGGCCGCGCGCGTTCGCGTCGAATTCGATCGAAATCGTGCGGCTCATGTCGACCTGCGTATTCTTCGCCTCGCGCGCCGTGGCATCACGCTGCACGAGGTTGTTGATGCCGGTGATCTCGCAGATCGCGCGGTACATCGGCACCAGCGCAAAACCGAAACCGAACATCATCAACGCGACCACGAACAGCTTGATCAGCATCGAACGGTTAAAAGAGCGGTCGGCGTGAGCCGGCGGTTGCGTCGACATCTCAATCCTCAACAAACCTGCAAACGGACTTCAACCGCCGCGTCAGGAGAACCACGCCTGATTGATGATGACGCTCGCAAAAAATATCGCTGCGATGGCGAACATCACAAGTCCAATCCGCCTGTTGCTTGCGCGAATCTGTTCCGGCGTACGTCTTTCCTGTGGATTGCGCGTCATGCTCAAGCTTCTGAATACCTTTGTGACACGGCGGAAACCGCCGCTACGGCTGCCGGCCCGGAGGGCGACGCGCTATCCGCGCCGCCGCCGAAACCGGCTATCGCGCTGGCTGACGATTACTCGACCGTCGGCGGGTTTTCGAACGTGTGGAACGGAGCCGGACTCGGCACGGTCCACTCGAGGCCCGTTGCGCCGTCCCACGGCTTGTCGCCGGCCTTTTCATGGTCGCCGCCGCCACGGTAGGCCGGCAATGCAACCGCGAACAGGAAGTACACCTGCGCCAGACCAAAACCGAAAGCGCCGATCGAGATGACCTGATTCCAGTCGGTGAACTGGGCCGGGTAGTCAGCGTAGCGACGCGGCATGCCTGCGAGACCGACGAAGTGCATCGGCAGGAACGCGAGGTTGAAGAAGAACATCGACGCCCAGAAGTGGATCTTGCCGCGCGTTTCGTTGTACATCCAGCCGGTCCACTTCGGCGCCCAGTAGTACCAGCCGGAGAAGAGCGCGAAGAGCGACCCCGCCACCAGCACGTAGTGGAAGTGCGCCACCACGAAGTAGGTGCCGTGATATTGAATGTCGAGCGGCGCCATCGCGAGCATCAGGCCCGACAGACCGCCGAACGTGAACACCAGCAGGAAGCCGACCGCGAACAGCATAGGCGTTTCGAAGCTCAGCGAACCGCGCCACATCGTCGCGACCCAGTTGAACACCTTCACGCCTGTCGGCACCGCGATCAGCATCGTGGCGTACATGAAGAACAGTTGGCCCGTCACCGGCATGCCGGTTGCGAACATGTGGTGCGCCCAGACCATGAACGACAGAATCGCGATCGACGAGGTTGCGTACACCATCGAGCTATAGCCGAACAGCGGCTTGCGCGAGAACGCCGGAATCACCTGCGACACGATTCCGAACGCCGGCAAGATCATGATGTACACCTCGGGGTGCCCGAAGAACCAGAAGATATGCTGGTACATGACCGGGTCGCCGCCGCCGGCCGCGTTAAAGAACGACGTGCCGAAGTGACGGTCGAACAGCACCATGGTGATCGCGCCTGCGAGAACCGGCATCACGGCAATCAGCAGGTATGCGGTGATCAGCCATGTCCAGACGAACATCGGCATTTTCATCAGCGTGAGGCCGGGCGCGCGCATGTTCAGGATCGTCACGACGATGTTGATCCCGCCCATGATCGACGAAGCGCCCATCAGGTGGACCGCGAAAATCGCGAAGTCCATGCCGGGGCCCATCTGCGTGGACAACGGCGCGTAGAGCGTCCAGCCGGCGGCGGTCGCGCCGCCCGGCGAGAAGAATGAACCGACCAGCAGGACCGCCGCCACCGGCAGCAGCCAGAAGCTGAAGTTGTTCATCCGCGCGAAAGCCATGTCCGATGCGCCGATCTGCAGCGGCACCATCCAGTTCGCGAAGCCGACGAACGCCGGCATGATCGCGCCGAACACCATGATCAGGCCGTGCATGGTGGTCAACTGGTTGAAGAACTCGGGGCGCATGATCTGCAAACCCGGCTCGAACAGTTCGGCACGGATCATCAGCGCCATCACGCCCCCGGAGAGGAACATGACGAACGAGAAGATCAGGTACAGCGTACCGATGTCCTTGTGATTGGTTGCGAACAGCCAACGGCGCCAGCCATGCGGCGTTTCGTGGGCATGGTCGCCGTGCACGTGCTCGTGGCCCGCGACTACATCGTGTCCGATGCTAGACATGACAATCTCCTAAAGCAAATACTGCGATGCTGACCATGAACACGTCAGGCAGCCGGGCTGATCTGAACACGCCGGGCTTCTTTCGCGTCGCTGCCGCCCGTGATCGTTTCCGGCTTCTTCAAAATAATGTGGTCTTCGGCGATGCCGGCTGCTTTCAACGCGTCGCGCACGGCTTCGGCGCGGCTCTTCGCGAGCTTGGCGTTGGTGTCGGCGGAACCGGTGGCGTCGGTGAAACCGGACAGCGTGAACTTCGCGTCCGGATGCGCCTTCGCGTAAGCCGCGGCCGCCTCGACCGCCGCTTTCGCGTCGGCCGGCAGCGTGCTCTTGCCCGTATCGAAGTAGACGCTTGCCGGCAATGCCGCTTGCGCTGCGGCCGCGCTGTCCGAAGCGCCCGCGGCTGCTTCCGCGCCCGAGGCACCCGAAGCCGCCGCCGCACCCGAAGCCGCTTCGGCACCGCTCGCCGCCGCGCCTGCGTCGGCCAGATGGTTGCCGCCTTCGGGCAGCTTGCCGTTACGCGCGTCCGCCACCTGCTTCGGCTGGAGAATGTCGCCCGTGTGGTTGCTCCACGCGTTACGTTCGTATGTGATGACCGAGGCGATCTCGACGTCGTTCAGCGTCGGCGCCCACGCAGGCATCGCGTTCTTGCCCTTCAGCACGAGGCTTACGTGCTCGGCCAGCGGGCCGTGCGCGACCTTGCTGCCGTCGATCGCCGGGAATGCGCCCGCGCCCTTGCCGGTCGGCTGATGGCAGACCGCGCAATTCGCCGCGTACACCTTGCCGCCGCGCTCCATCAACTCGGCCAACGTGTAGGTCTTGTTCGGGTCGTCCTTGCCGGCCGCCATTTTCTTCTTTTGCGTGTCGACCCACTTCGCGTAGTCGTCGGCGGACAGCACCTCGACCACCACCGGCATGAACGCGTGTTCCTTGCCGCACAGTTCGGTACAGAAGCCACGGAACGTGCCGACCTTTTCAGCCTTGAACCACGTGTCGCGCACGAAACCCGGAATCGCGTCCTGCTTCACGCCGAAAGCCGGCACGTACCAGGAGTGGACCACGTCGTTCGCGGTGGTGATGATGCGGATCTTGCTATTGACTGGAACGACGAGCGGATTGTCGACTTCCTGCAGATAGGTAGTGGAAATCGGCTGACGACCGTCGGTTTCCGCACGCGGCGTGGAGAGCGTGGACAGGAAACTGATGCCCTCGCCCGGACCCTTCACGTAGTCGTAGCCCCACTTCCACTGGTAGCCGGTGACCTTGATGGTGACGTCGGCGTTCGTGGTGTCCTTCATCGCGACGACGGTCTTGGTGGCGGGCAGCGCCATCAGCACGACGATGACGAACGGCACGATCGTCCAGATGATTTCGACGGTGGTGCTTTCGTGGAAATTCGAAGCCTTGTGGCCTTTCGATTTGCGGTGAGCAAAGATCGAATAGAACATCACAGCGAACACGCCGATGAAGATCACCGTGCAAAGAATCAGCATGAACGTGTGAAGGCTGTAGAGCTCCTCAGCGATTTTCGTCACAGGCGGCTGGAGATTGATCTCGTTGACGGCAGGGCCGCCCGGAACATCGCCCACTGCCAGGGCGGCACCGGCGAAAAGCAGTCCGCTGGTCGCCAGCACGCCCATGAGGGCTCGCTTGATTGTTTTCATAGCTTCCTTACCCAAAATTTCCATTCAAACCCTCGACCCCGCCGGCAGGCTGCCCCGCGCTCCCCGTGAACGCCGCGCGCTCGACACGTCTAGCAACGTGTGAGCCACATGCGCAGTTCGCCTGCGAACTGCGCGCGCCGATACTGCGCGAGATGTTGCCCGATCATGACCGTCTGCCCGCGCGAGATCAGCTTGATCTGCTCGCGCGGCGTTGCGCCCGCCTCGATCCGCACCCAGCGCGGATTGAATTCAAATTGCGTGAGCCGCTCGCCGCTGACCTGCTCGATCACGAGCCGGTTCTGAAACAGCCGGATGCGCTCGTAATCAACAGCATGACGCGCATAGATGGCAAACGCGACGCCCACCGCCAGCAATTCGATACCGGTGAACGGCAACACCAGCCAGGCGCCGACCAGAACCAGCATGAAAGCAATTGCCAACGAGAACAACGCAAGCGACACGTAGAGACATACGAACTGCCGTGGAGACATCGAACAGTTGCGCTTCATGATCCAGTCTTTGAGGACCGGTTCCGAATCCGCCAGCAGATCTGATGCTTCCATCGCAGCCTCCTGCGAATCCCCGGCTGCGGACAGTGCTCGCGACCACCATGCGGCCGCTCGCTACACCGCCGCGCCACTTCATTTTGCAGCCCTGCGTCTCGGGCCTGCCGCCCCAAATGTGGGAACTCCGGGCGACAAACTGACGCATTATAGGCGCGATCCATAGCATCCACAAGCAAGCCTCGGCTGGCTCACAAGCCAGGCGTGACAAGCCTCCGCGCCGTTTTGACGCACCTTTTGCGCGTCCTTCGAAGCGGTAATTTCGGGCATAACAGATGCCCGCTTTACCGCCTCGTTGATTCCTCAACGGTTCCTCGAGGAACCTCGTCCGATATCCTCGATCCGCACGATGCCATGACCTTCGGCCGTGGTGCGCGGCACGGCTTTCCATGCGTGTCCGTAGATCACCTCGAAGGTCAGCGCGATGGTGCCGTCCGCGCGCCGACGGGCTTCGAGCGCCCCGAGCAGCGCCTTGTGCAGCCTGCGTGCGGCGGCACTCGATGACGCTTCGCGCTCGAACGGATAGGCGCCCCAGCGGCGCACGTCCGCGAGCAGCGACTCGGGGGACTTGTAGGTGATCGTGAGCGTTTCCTGGTCCATCACTGGAATCTCGAAGCCGCTCTCGACCAGCATGTCGCCCAGATCATGCATATCGACAAAGTCGATCACGTGCTTGCGCATGACGACGCCGTGCGCGGCCTCGACTTCCGCATAGGCGCCGCGCAATTCCTTGAGCGAATCAGGGCCGAGCGTGCTGAACATCAGGAGCCCGTTGACCTTCAGTACCCGCTGCCATTCTGGAAAGACGAGATCGGGACGCGAATGCCAGTGCAGCGCGAGGTTTGACCAGATGAATTCGAAGGCGCCGGCCGCGAACGGCAGCGCCGAGAAGTCGGCCTGCGCGAATCGTGGGCCGCGGGCGCCGAGCGCCTTGCCGAGCGTTGCCGGCAGAAATCGCCGCCAACTCGTGTCGCCGGAATCGTGGCGCAGCGCGCGGCTGAGCATGCCATGCGAGAGATCGGAGCCGAACACCGGCGCCTCGGGAAAGCGCTCACGCAGCGCGGGAATGTCTTCGCCCGCCCCGCAGCCGGCATCGAGGACGCTCGCCGGCGTCACCTTGATGTAATCGAGACGCTCGCGCATGCGCTGGGCGATTTCGCGCGGCAGGAAGGCGACCTCGTCGAAGGTCGCGGCACGGCGGTCGAAAATCCGCCGCAGACGCCGGGAATCATAGGCCGGACGGCCAGATTGAGCGGAAGTTGGGGACATGAGTGTCGTACTGGCGTGGAGCCCGAAGTATACTCGTTCGCTTCCCTTCATTCAGTGCGAAAGGCCTTCGGGCGGTCGAATCATGCCATTCCGTCTGTTTTCTTCATTCCCCGGCGGTTCGACCACGCGCTTCGTTCGTTTTGCACACGGCTTGCGTTCGGCATGGCCGCATGTGACCCAAGCCGTGCGGCCGAATCTGTGCGCGTTATGCGGCGATTTGTCGCATAAGACACTGTGCGCCGGTTGCGACGAAGCGTATTGGAATGAAAGCCGATTGCGGTGCACGGTATGCGCCGAGCCCTTGTCGGAGATGCGAGCGGCGAGCCGTGCCTACTATCGCTGCGCGGATTGCATCGGTGAGCCGCCCTCGTTCGACGCGACCCTCGCGTTGGCGGATTACCGTCCACCGCTCGACGCGTTGGCGCTCGGCCTGAAATTTCGCGCCCGGTTGATGCTGGCGCGCGAGTTCGCGCTACGCCTCGCTCGGCTCGCGCAAGACTCGTGGCAGGACAGATCGGCGCGGCCCGATGTGATCGCGCCCGTGCCGCTCGCCCGCCAACGTCTCGCCGAGCGCGGCTACAACCAGGCGTGGCAAATCGCGAGGCCGTTGGCCCGCGCGCTGACTGTGCGCGGCAACGCCACCTTGCTGCATCGCGTGATCCATACCGCGCCGCAATCGCGGCTCGACCTGGAGGCGCGCCGGCTGAACGTGGGCCGCGCCTTCAAGGTGGCCGAACCGGTGCAAGGCCTGCATGTCGGCATCGTCGACGATGTGATGACGACCGGCGCCACGCTCGAGGCACTGGCAAGCACGCTCAAAGCCGCCGGTGCGCGGCGGGTCACCAACTTCGTCGCGCTGCGCACACCGAAAAACTAGTCTCCACCTGGTCTCATCATGTTCAACGTCGTTCTCGTAGAACCGGAAATTCCGCCGAACACCGGCAACGTCATCCGTCTGTGCGCCAACACGGGCGCGCGGCTGCATCTGATCGAACCGCTCGGCTTTCCGCTCGACGACGCCAGGATGCGCCGCGCCGGTCTCGACTATCACGAGTATGCACAAATGAACGTGCATGCCGATTGGCCGGCGTTCGTCGCCAAGGAATCGCCGGACCCGGCGCGTATGTTCGCCTTCACCACGCGCGGCTCGGGTCGCTTTCACGAGCATGCGTTTCAATCCGGCGACTGGTTCGTGTTCGGCGCCGAAACGCGCGGCCTGCCCGACTCGGTGCTCGACCAGTTCGCCAACGAGCAGCGCGTGCGTCTGCCGATGCGCCCCGGCAATCGCAGCCTGAATCTGTCGAATACGGTGGCGGTGGTGGTGTTCGAGGCCTGGCGTCAGACCGGCTTCGAGGGCGGCGCCTGACGGCGCTTCAATTCGGCTTCGTAGCGCGCAAGCATTGCATCGTCGAAACAGGCGAATATCACCCGCTCGATCCGCGGCGCGCGCGGCAAGTTTTCGAGTACGGTGCCGACCGCAATCCGCACCGCTTCGTCGGCGGGGAAACGGTAGATGCCGCAGCTAATCGCGGGAAACGCGATGCTCTTGCAATCCGCCTCGCGCGCCACTTCGAGCGAACGCTGATAGCAGGACGCGAGCAGGTCGGCTTCGCCGTGCGCCCCGCCTCGCCAGACCGGGCCGACCGCATGGACCACATGTTTGGCAGGCAGGCGGTAGCCGCCGGTGAGCTTCGCGTCGCCGGTCGCGCAGCCGCCGAGCTGCTCGCATTCATGCAGCAACTCCTTGCCGGCCGCGCGATGAATCGCGCCATCCACGCCGCCTCCGCCTAACAACGACGTATTCGCCGCGTTGACGATCGCATCCACGCCGAGCGTCGTGATGTCGACCACGCGTGCTTCGAGCGTGCAACGATTGAAGGTGAACATGGGAACCTCGCTGGTCCGAAGCGTCGATAAAACGTGGACAGCGAGATGGGGCAACCGTTCAGCGCTTTTGCGCGTTGAACGGTTGAAGACTCGAACTGTAAGGTGGCGCCTATTCGGCTTTGGAATCGCGCCGCAGCAGGGCGCTGACGGCGTCGCGAGGCGCTATGCCGTCGAACAGCACGGCGCACACCGCTTGCGTGATGGGCATCTCGATCGCGTGAGCGCGCGCGATCGCCAGCACGGCCTGCGCGCAACGCACGCCTTCGGCCACGTGACCGAGGCCGCCGAGAATGTCGTCGAGCGTACGACCCGCGGCGAGTTGCATGCCGACCGTGCGATTGCGCGACAGGTCCCCCGTTGCGGTGAGAATCAGATCGCCGAGGCCGGTCAAGCCGGTGAACGTTTCGGCCCGTCCGCCGAGCGTCACGCCCAGCCGTGACATTTCCGCGAGACCGCGCGTGATCAGCGCCGCGCGTGCGTTGAGACCGAGACCGAGACCGTCGGCGATGCCCGTTGCGATCGCCAGCACGTTCTTCACCGCGCCGCCCACCTCCACCCCGACGACGTCGTCGCCGGTATAGATGCGCATGGCGCCGTGATGGAACGCGGCGACCGTGCGCTCGCGACATGCCGCCGACACACTCGCGATCGTCAGCGCAACCGGCAAGCCCTGGCCGACTTCGCGCGCGAAACTCGGACCCGAGAGTACGCCGGTGCTGCCATGCCCCGGCAGTTCGGCTGCGACCACCTGATGCGGCAACAACTGCGAGTCGGCTTCAAAACCCTTGCACAGCCAGATTACGTGCGCCGGCACCTTGCCCGCATCCCGCATCGCCTGAAAGAGACCGCGCAGTCCGGCCACGGGCGTTGCGACGACGCATAACGCGTCGTCGGCGAGCGCGTGATCGAGTGCCGCGCCCAGGTCAGCTTCATAGCGAAGTGCCGGCGGCAAGGCAACGCCCGCCAGGTAGCGGGCGTTTTCGCGCGAAGCGCGGAGCTCGGCGACGAGCGCTGGCTCGCGCGCCCACAACACCGTGTCGTGCCGCGCGGCCAGATGGCCGGCGAGGGCCGTGCCCCATGCACCGGCGCCGAGTACAGCGACCTTCATAGCCGGCACCGCCTGTGGCGCGTTAATGCGTGACGCCGTTTTGCGCCGCGCCGTCCTGGCCGCCCATTTGCGCGAGACGTTGCTCGTACAGCGCCTGGAAGTTGATCTCGGCCAGATGGATCGGCGGGAAACCGGCGCGGGTAATTGCGTCGGCGATGTTCGAGCGCAGGTATGGGAACAGGATCGTCGGGCAGGCAATGCCGACCAGCGGATCGATCTGTTCGGCCGGAATGTTGCGGATGTCGAAAATGCCGGCTTGCTTGGCTTCGATGAGGAACGCGACCTTCTCCGACACCTTGGCCGTGACCGTGCCCGTGACGAGAATTTCGAACACGGTGTCGGCGAGGCGTTCGGCCTTCACGTCGACTTCGACTTCGACCGAGGGCATTTCCTGCTCGAGGAAGATGCCCGGCGAATTCGGCTGCTCGAGCGACATGTCCTTCAGGTAGATGCGCTGGATGTTGAAGAACGGCTGGTTATTCTCGTCGGACATGATTGAATGGTTCCCTGATGGATGTGCATAGCGGCGGCCCATGGCTTCAAGGGCCGCCAGATCGTTGCGACGCATCGCCCGCCCTGTAAAGGCCGGGATGCGCCGGCTTGTATTTCACCCGCCCTGCTCATGCGGCGCGCGGGCGCCGCGAATTCAGGCGGCTTCTTCGAGCAGAGGCATCAAACCGCCCGCGCGATCGAGCGCGGAAAGGTCATCGTACCCGCCGACATGCGTCTCGCCGATGAACACCTGCGGCACCGTGCGGCGGCCGGTCCGCGTCATCATTTCCTCGCGGCGGGCCGGGTCCTTGTCGATCAGTACCTTCTCAACGTGCTCGACGCCGCGCGACTTTAAAAGACGTTCGGCCATCTGGCAATACGGGCACACCTGCGTGCTGTACATGATGACTTTATTCACTTGGCTACTCCTTGTTTCACCACCGGCATGCCGGCTTTCTGCCAGGCGTCGACGCCGCCTTCCAGAACGTGGACTTCGGCGTACCCTGCATCCTGAACGATACGCGCCGCCTTGTTCGACTGCTGGCCGTTCTGGCAGACCAGCAGCACCGGGTTGCTCTTGTTCTTCACGAGCTGCGCGACTTTCGCCTGCAGCTCCGCGAATTCCAGGTGCCGCGCCGCGGGCAAATGACCCTTGGCGAACTCGGCGGACGGCCGCAGATCGATGACCGCCGCGTTGCGCCGGTTGATCAGTTGCGTGGCTTCAGCGGCCGACAGGCCACCGCGGCCGCGCCGGCTGATCGTCGGCCACAGCAGCAACCCACCGGAGATGAGGACGATCGCGATCAGTACAAGGTTTGTGTAATCAGTGAAAAACTTCACGGAAAATCCGCCGAAAAAGAGAGAAATCGAAAAGGGCAATCCGGCCATTATAAAATAACCGTCTGACGCGATGGCGACGCTCCTCGCGAGCAAGCTCGCCGCGCTTTACCGCTTCCTTACTACCGACCGGCAATCTCATGTACAAACTCGTTCTCATCCGCCACGGCGAATCGACGTGGAACAAGGAAAACCGCTTCACGGGCTGGGTCGACGTCGACCTCACCGAGCAGGGTAATCGTGAGGCGCAGCAAGCGGGCGTGCTGCTGAAGGAATCGGACTACACGTTCGACATCGCCTACACATCGGTGCTCAAGCGCGCGATCCGCACCTTGTGGCACGTACAGGATCAGATGGATCTGATGTACCTGCCGGTGGTGCATTCGTGGCGTCTGAACGAGCGTCATTATGGCGCGCTGTCGGGTCTGAACAAGGCCGAAACCGCCGCCAAGTTTGGGGACGAACAGGTGCTGGTCTGGCGCCGCAGCTACGACACGCCGCCGCCGGCGCTCGAGCCGTCGGACGAACGCGCGCCCTACGACGATCCGCGCTATGCCAAGGTGCCGCGCGAGCAACTGCCGCTCACCGAGTGCCTGAAAGACACCGTGGCGCGAGTGCTGCCGCTGTGGAACGAGTCGATCGCGCCGGCCATCAAGTCGGGCCGCAAGGTGGTGATCGCGGCGCACGGCAACTCGATCCGCGCGCTGGTGAAGTATTTGGACGATATTTCGGACGCGGACATCGTCGGGCTGAACATTCCGAACGGCGTGCCGCTCGTCTATGAACTCGACGAGAATCTGAAGCCAATCAAGCACTATTATCTGGGCGACCAGGAAGCGATCGCGAAGGCGCAAGCCGCGGTCGCCAAGCAAGGCAAGGCGGGCTGATCGCGTCGTCCGGCCGCCGCCCTCCGATGAAAAATACGGCTGGGCGCGGCAAACGGCGCAGCCCCGCGCCGAACGGCAGAGACGCGGCTAGCATCGCACAGGCGCGCTCGTGGCCGGCGTCCGCCGCTTGCGGTGCATGACTTCGGCGGTGGGGCACATTCCGTCGAACCAGGCCCGGCATGTGCTGTCGAATCACGATTGCCCGCACCGCGCCCTGAGTGCGCGGGTGTGCAGTTATACTTGTCCGTCCCCATCTCTATCGACGCTGCCACGCGCTTCCGACCGCAACAGACTCTATGCGAAAGAACCTGAAAACTATCGGCCTGATTGCCGCGGGCCTTGCTACTGGCGCATTTGCCACCCTGCAACTCTCGGCCTCGGCCCAGCAACCCGCCAGCGCCACGGCAACCCCGCTGCCGCTGGACCAGCTCAGGCTCTTTGCCGAAGTGTTCGGGCAGATCAAGCATGAGTACGTCGAACCGGTCGACGACAAAAAGCTCCTCACCGCCGCGATCAAGGGCATGGTGTCGAGCCTCGACCCGCACTCGTCGTACCTCGACAAGACCGATTACGAAGAACTGCAGGAGCAGACCAAGGGTCGCTTCGCGGGGCTCGGCATCGAAATCTCGTCGGAAGACGGCCTGATCAAGGTGATCTCGCCGATCGAAGACACGCCGGCGTTCCGCGCTGGCATTCGCCCGGGCGACCTGATCACGCGTATCAACGACAAGCCCGTGCGCGGAATGACGCTCGACCAGGCGGTCAAGCAGATGCGCGGCGAGCCGGGCACCAAGGTCACGCTCACCATTTTCCGCAAGACCGACGACCGCACGTTCCCGCTCACGGTCACGCGCGCGATCATCAAGGTCCAGTCGGTCAAGATGAAGATCCTCGCGCCGGGCTATGCGTACGTCCGCATCACCAGCTTCCAGGAACGCACCACGCCTGACCTCGCCGCGCGGCTGCAGGACATCGCGCGTCAGCAGCCGAACCTGAAGGGTCTCGTGCTCGACCTGCGCAACAACGGCGGCGGTCTGCTGCAAAGCGCGGTCGGCGTCGCGGGCGCATTCCTGCCGCCGAATTCGGTGGTGGTGTCCACCAACGGGCAGATTCCGGATTCGAAACAGGTCTATCGCGACACCTACGACAACTACCGCTTGCAATCCTTCGACAGCGATCCGCTGAAGGACGAAGCGCCGATCTTCAAGACCGTGCCGATGGTCGTGCTGACCAACGCCTACTCGGCGTCGGCTTCGGAAATCGTCGCGGGCGCGCTGCAGGATCAGCACCGCGCGCTGATCGTCGGCAAGACCACCTTCGGCAAGGGCTCGGTGCAAACCGTCCGGCCCATGACGGCCGAAACCGCGCTGCGCCTGACCACGGCGTACTACTACACGCCGAGCGGCCGTTCGATTCAAAACAAGGGCATCCGTCCTGACATCGCGGTGGATCAATACGCCGAAGGCGATCCGGACGACGCGCTGGTCACTCGCGAAGTCGACTACTCGAATCACCTGGCGAACACCCAGGATCCGAACGAGAAGAAGGAAGCGGAACGGCGCGAACAGGAACGCATGGATCAGTTGCGCCAGCTCGAGGAGCAGAACGACAAGAAGACGCCTGAACAGCGTCAGAAGGATCGTGAGCGTAAGCCGGTGGAGTTCGGTTCGGGCGACGACTTCATGCTGCAACAGGCTTTGAACAAGCTGCAAGGCAAGACCGTGCAGGAATCGAAGTCGCTGACCGAGCGGCGTCTGGCACAGAACAAGCCGGCCACATCGGCCTCCGCGCCGGTGGCGGTGAAGCCGACTCAACCGGTTCCGGGCGCATCGGGTCCGGCTTCGGCGGCCGCACCGGCCTCGGCTCCGGCCAAGTAAGCAGCAAACCGGACGTGTCTTCGCAGCGAAACTTGCTGCGAAGACACGCCTCGGAACACGAAAAAACGCTCCAGCAAAACCCGCAGCAAGCCGCACCCTTCGCGCGATTAAAATAACAGCAACGAAAACGCGCGCCGCAAACCGCCGGTTTGCGTTCCATTGCGCGACACTCACGCGCCCCGCCATGAACGACGACCAACTCCTCCGCTATTCCCGCCATATCCTCGTCGATGAAATCGGCATCGAGGCGCAGCAGCGCTTTATCGACGCGCACGCGATCGTCGTCGGCGCGGGCGGGCTCGGTTCGCCCGCTGCGATGTATCTCGCGGCGGCAGGTGTCGGCCATTTGACGCTGGTCGATGCGGATACGGTCGATCTCACGAATCTGCAACGGCAGATCCTGCACGTGACGGCATCGGTCGGCAGAAAAAAAGTGGAATCCGGGCGCGACGCGATCGCGCGGATCAATCCCGAGGTCGCGGTGAACGCGGTGGCGGAACGCGTCGACGACGCGTGGCTCGACCGCGAAGTGCCGCACGCGACTGTCGTGCTCGATTGCACCGATAACTTCGCGACGCGCCACGCGATCAATCGCGCCTGCGTGCGGCACGGCGTGCCGCTGGTGTCGGGCGCGGCACTGCGCTTCGACGGCCAGATCAGCACCTTCGATTTTCGTGACGACGCGTCACCCTGCTACGCGTGTGTGTTTCCGGAAGACCAGCCGTTCGAGGAAGTCGCCTGCTCGACGATGGGCGTGTTCGCGCCGACGGTCGGCATCATCGGTTCGATGCAGGCTGCGGAGGCGCTCAAAGTGATCGGAAATATCGGCACGCCGCTGACGGGCCGCCTGACGATGCTCGATTCGCTGCGGATGGAATGGAACACGATGCGCATTGCGCGCCAGCCGGATTGCCCAGTGTGTGGTGAACAGCATCGGGACTGAGCATGCAAGACGCTGAATGAACAAACGCCGCAGATGTGCGGCGTTTGTTCATTCGAAGCCGATCCGATCCGGCAAACCTCGCTAAGCCAACGCCACGCGCTTGAGCGCGGCCTGCACTTCTTCGGGTTCGAACGAAGCCAGCACATCGGCCACCGGCTTTTCCAGCGTCTTCAGATGCGAGCGCAAAATTTCCTGCTTGACCACCAGCAGTTGACTCGGATGCATCGAGAACTCGGTGAGGCCCATGCCGAGCAGTAGGCGCGTCAACGCCGGATCGCCCGCCATCTCGCCGCATACCGACACCGGCACCCCCGCCCGCTTCGCCTCGCGCAGCGTGAACGCGATCAGATGCAGCACCGCCGGATGCAGCGGGTCGTACAGATGCGCGACCGAGTTGTCCGCGCGATCGATCGCCAGCGTGTACTGAATCAGATCGTTCGTGCCGATCGACAGGAAATCCAGTCGCTTCAAAAACAGCGGCAACGCGATCGCCGCAGCCGGAATCTCGATCATTGCGCCGACCTGCACGTTCGGATCGTAGGCCATGCCGGCATCGTCCAGTTGACGCTTGGCTTCGCGAATCAGATCGAGCGTCTGGTCGATTTCCTGCGCGTGCGCGAGCATCGGAACCAGGATCTTCACTGTGCCGAACGCCGACGCGCGCAAAATCGCGCGCAGTTGCGTGAGGAACATCTGCGGCTCCGAAAGGCTCCAGCGAATCGCTCGCAGTCCGAGAGCCGGATTCGCGGCGGTTTCGTAGCCATCGCCGCCACCCATCGAGTCGAGCGGCTTGTCGGCGCCCACGTCGATCGTGCGGATCGTGACCGGCAAGCCGTTCATCAACTCGACCGCGCGACGGTACGCGCCGAACTGCTCCTCCTCCTCGGGCAAGCGGTCCTTGTGGTTCATGAACAGGAATTCGGTGCGAAACAGTCCGACACCCGTTGCGCCCGCATCGAGCGCCGCGCGCGCGTCGTCCGGCAGTTCGATGTTCGCGCACAGTTCGATACGCGTGCCGCACAGGGTTTGCGTCGGCGAGAATTTCAGGCGCTGCAGCTTGCGCTGTTCGAGCGCTTTTTCGCTTTGACGATACGAGTACTCTTCCAGCACGATCGGCGCCGGATCGACGATCACGATGCCATGATCGCCGTCGACGATGATCAGGTCGTCCTGACGGATCAGCGCACTCGCGTGCTGCACGCCGACCGCGGCCGGAATGCCGAGACTGCGCGCGACGATCGCCGTATGCGAGGTGCGGCCGCCGAGGTCCGTGACGAAACCCTGAAACGTTTGCGTTTTGAATTGCATCATGTCGGCCGGCGCGATGTCGTGCGCAACCACGATCATTTCGTCGCACGCGCCGTGCACACCGTCCACCAGCGCCACCGACGCGCCCGCGAGCGCCTTCAACACGCGCTCCACCACCTGCTCGATGTCGGCTTTGCGCTCACGCAGGTATTCGTCCTCAATGTCGTCGAAATGGCGCGACAGGCGCTCGAGCTGTTCGGTCAGCGCCCACTCCACGTTATAACGGCGCGTGCGGATCAGGTCGATGGTTTCCTGCACGAGCATCGCATCGTTCAGGATCATTGAATGAACGTTGATGAACGCGCCCATTTCGCTGGGCGCGTCCGCGGC
This sequence comes from Paraburkholderia terricola, assembly GCF_003330825.1. Classification (NCBI taxonomy): domain Bacteria; kingdom Pseudomonadati; phylum Pseudomonadota; class Betaproteobacteria; order Burkholderiales; family Burkholderiaceae; genus Paraburkholderia; species Paraburkholderia terricola. The sequence goes on along the minus strand of NZ_CP024941.1, from coordinate 329,532 downwards.
GAGGTCGGCACGCAGCGTGTCGAGTTCGCCATGAACGAACTGCTGGGCCGCACGGAAACGCTCGACCTCGCTCTCGATCTGAGCGGGTTCGATCAGGTAATGGTCTACGTCGAGTGCAGCCGGGGCGATCAGGTAAGCCCGCCCAATGGCGATACCGCGTGACACGGGAATTCCATGCAGCGTGAAGGACACGCGCACCTCCTCTAGTTGTGTGATGCCGCGGCAAACCGCTGCAGTGCTCTCAGACTCTCGTCGCCATTATAAATTCCACGCCCCTCGCGCGGGCGCCGGGGCTGTGTGCAGCGCAGCACGAATTGTCGCAGCCGCAACGATCTTCGATCGGTTCCATGGACGCCGAATCACCCATTGTCATGCGCTAAAAAAAACGCCGCGGACAGCCGCGGCGTGGTGGATGCTCTTCGCAACGTGGACGCGCGAGCTCACTGGCCCTCGCCGAATTTATCGGCGATCAGTTTCAACAGTGCGTCCATCGCTTCCTTTTCGTCGGTGCCTTCCGTTTCGATCAGCACGGTGCTTCCAATGCCTGCTGCCAGCATCATCACGCCCATGATGCTTTTGGCGTTGATACGGCGGCCGTTGCGGCTCATCCAGATTTCCGCCTGGTAGTTGCCGGCGAGTTGCGTCAACTTGGCCGACGCACGCGCGTGCAGCCCTAGCTTGTTCACAATGGTCGTTTCCTGTTGCAGCATGTGATGGTCCGAAGCGCGGGTAAGTGTTGTTGTGAAGGATGAAACTGCAAACCGGTTGCAATGCGTTTTGAAATCGCTTGACGCCCTTTGAACGCCGTTCGATCCGGTTACAAGCCCGTGGAGTCGGTTTTCTGGGTCAAATCGGCCTCGGGGGGCAAGGCGGGCAAACAGTCGCCAGCAGCGGCATCGGCCGGCAACGCGGGCGAACACGGTTCGCAAGCCGCGGCGGGCTGCGGGGTGGCCGGGCCGATTGCATGCACGCCCTTGGTGGCGCCGGCGAGCGCCTTGTCGACCAGCGTGTCGAGCGGCGTGGCGCGATAACAGACGGCACGCACCAGCATCGGCAGGTTCACGCCGCACAGCACGCGCACATTCGGCACCGACGCGAGCCGCCCGGCGATATTCGCCGGCGTGGCGCCGAACATGTCGGTGAGCACGAGCGCGCCGTTCTCTTCCTTGAGCCGCTCGATTTCCGAATTGGCGAACGAGACCATTTGTGCGGGATCGCAATCCGGCGATACGTCGATCACGCCGATGCGAGCCGGCAAGCCACCATAGATATGCGAAATGCAATCGCGCAACGCGGTGGCGAACGGAGCGTGCGCAATGATCAGAATGCCTGCCATGTCAGCCTTACTGCAAAAGAACGGCCCCAAACCGTGGACCGGGACGAGGCCCGGATCCCAAGCGCCCTCGACCGGCCGTGGGCCATGAGGGCCGGAACGCATCGTTTTGACGAGCGGCCCGCGACGCCCGGTCCAACCGGGACGCATGCGGAAAACTGCTCGCTCACAGTCCGCAATCCATGCCCGTGACGTCCGGCTGACGCCACCGAGTCGGCTTGGCGCGGCGGAGCGGGCATTGTAGCAGGCTCATTTTCGCGCCAAAGCGGGCGTTTCGCCCCGCGCGGAGTTACTACATAGTTTGGGGGCCATGGCGTCCAATCAAGGGCAGTGCCTCAGCCGACCGCCCGCTCCAGCGCGTCGATGAACATGGCCGCGACGTCGAAGCCGGTCTGATCCATGATCTCGCGAAAACACGTCGGGCTCGTCACGTTGACTTCGGTCAGCCAGTCGCCGATCGCGTCCAGTCCGACCAGCAGCAAACCGCGCGCCGCCAGCACGGGCGCAAGCGTGCCGGCGATCTTGCGATCGTGATCGGTGAGCGGGCGCGCCACGCCCAGCCCGCCCGCGGCCAGATTGCCGCGCACCTCGTTGCCCTGGGGAATGCGCGCGAGAGAAAACGGCACCGCTTCGCCGCCGATCAGCAGAATGCGCTTGTCGCCTTCCTTGATCTCCGGAATGAATTTTTGCGCCATCACCGAGCGTGCGCCGTCGTGACTCAGCATTTCGATGATCGAGCCGAGATTCATGCCGTCGGCCTTCACACGGAACACGCCCATGCCGCCCATGCCGTCGAGCGGCTTCAGGATCACATCGCCGTGCTCTTCGTGGAAAGCGCGCAAGCGAGCCGCGTCGCGCGTGACCAAGGTCGGTGCGACGAACTCCGCGAACTCGCCGATCGCGAGCTTTTCCGAGTGATCGCGAATCGCCTGCGGCTTGTTGAAGATGCGCGCGCCGCCGCGTTCCGCCATTTCCAGCAGCCACGTCGACGTGACGTATTCCATGTCGAACGGCGGGTCCTTGCGCATCACCACCGCGCTGAAGCTTTTCAGCGAGCGTGGCGCGGCGGCCTCGGCAGCGTACCAGGTGTCGCGATGCAGATCGGTCACGTCGCCCGCGATCGCGAAGCGCCGCACGTTCGCCTCGACGTCGCCGCCCGTCCACGCCAGATGCTTCGGCTCGCACGTGTGAAGCGTGTGGCCGCGGCGCGCGGCTTCGGCCATCATCGCGTAGGTCGAGTCTTTGTAGATCTTGAATTGCGTGAGCGGATCGGCGATGAAGAGAATGTCCATGAAGGTCCCGGTGCGCCCTGACGGGCTTGGCATTGAACGTCAATATACTCGTTGAAAATGACGATGGCGGCACGCATGCCGCCATCGGCCACCCAAGGTGGTTAGACCTGAATCGCTTCGGGATCGGTCTTTTCCAGTTCGACCGATGCGGCCAGCAACCCGAGCCGCGCCACCACGCCATACATGTAGAAGCGGTTCGGCGGCGCCGCGCCGGGCTTCGCGTGCGCATCCGGCAGCGCCGTATGCTCGAAGCCGAGCGGCACGAAGTGCATGCCCGGCGCGTTCAGATTCTGATCGCGCTCGCGGCTGCCGTGCACGCGGTAGAAGCCGCCCACCACATAGCGGTCAATCATGTACACGACCGGCTCGGCGACCTCTTCGCCGATCCGCTCGAAGGTGTACACGCCTTCCTGCACGATCACGTCGTGCACTTCGAGGCCGTCTTTCGTGGCCGCCATCTTGGCGCGTTCGCGCTTGGTGAGCGCGGCCACTTCCGACGCGTCGTGCACGGTCATCACGCTCATGCCGTAGGTGCCCGCGTCAGACTTGATGACGACATACGGTTTTTCGGAGATGCCGTACTCGCGATACTTCTTGGCGATCTTTTTCAGAACGCCGTCGATCGCATCGGCCAGCGCTTCCTCACCGGTACGCTCCTGGAAATCGACGCCTTCGACGTGCGCGAAGTACGGATTGATCATCCACGGATCGATCTCGACCATCTTGGCGAATTTCTTCGCAACGTCGTCATAGCAGGAGAAATGCGTGGATTTGCGCCGAACCGCCCAACCGGCATGCAACGGCGGCAGCAGATACTGCTCGTGCAGATTTTCCAGCACGGGCGGAATGCCGGCGGACAGATCGTTGTTCAGAAGAATCGAGCACGGATCGAAGTTCTTCAGGCCGAGCCGCCGCGGCGTGCGCTCGAGCGGTTCGAGCACGAGCTTCTGCCCGTCGGAGAGCGCGATCGTGACCGGCCCGACGATGCTTTCGTCGAGCGTGCCGAAACGCACGTTCAGGCCGGCCTGGCGCATGATCGCGGCCAACCGGGCGACGTTCTCGAGATAAAACGCGTTGCGGGTGTGGCGCTCGGGAATCACAAGCAGGTTTTTCGCGTCAGGGCAGATCTTCTCGATCGACGCCATCGCGGCCTGCACGGCGAGCGGCAACACTTCCTGCGGCAGATTGTTGAATGCGCCGGGGAACAGATTGGTGTCGACCGGCGCCAGCTTGAAACCCGCATTACGCAGATCGACCGAACAGTAGAAAGGCGGCGTGTGCTCCTGCCATTCGAGCCGGAACCAGCGTTCGATAGCGGGCGTAGCGTCGAGGATCTTCCGCTCGAGGTCGAGCAGCGGGCCGTTTAACGCCGTAACTAGGTGCGGAACCATTGATCACTCGCAGACTGGAGAAAAAAGATTGTAGAGCAAATGCTTTGCCCATTTGGGGACGGTTTCTCCATTCGCAAGCCGATACGAATGCATTCTCACTATCGTCATGATAGGTGGGGAAAACTGTTGCTCACAAGACGGAACAACTCTTTCAGCAAGAAAAAAGCCCGCCATGAAGGCGGGCCAAAGTCGCTGTGCTTGATTCTGATTGTTCAAGCCCTGAAGCCGGGCTTGCGCATGTTTTCTTATTCGACGTGTTCGCCGTGCAGGGTCACGTCCAGACCTTCGCGTTCCTGTTCTTCCGTCACGCGGATGCCCATCACCATGTCGATGACCTTCAGCAGGATGAAGCTCACGACGCCGCTGTAGACCAGCGTCGTCACCACGCCCTTGGCTTGCAGAAGGACGCTGCCGTCGAAGCCGCCGATGTCCTTGACCGCGAACACGCCGGTCAGGAGCGCACCCACGATGCCGCCGATGCAGTGCACGCCGAACGCGTCGAGCGAATCGTCGTAACCGAGCTTGTGCTTGAGCCACGTTGCCGACCAGAAGCAGACCACGCCGGCCACGATGCCGATCACCAGCGAACCCGTCATGCCGACGAAGCCCGAAGCCGGCGTAATGGCCACCAGACCCGCCACCGCGCCCGACACGATACCGAGCACCGACGGCTTACCCTTGGCCGCCCATTCGACGAACATCCACGCCAGCGCTGCTGCCGCCGTTGCGATTTGCGTCGCGAACATCGCGAAACCGGCACGGCCGTCAGCCGCCACCGCGGAACCAGCGTTGAAGCCGAACCAGCCCACCCACAGCATGGACGCGCCGATCAGCGTGAGCGTCAGGTTGTGCGGCGCCATCACTTCCTTGCCGTAGCCGACGCGCTTACCGAGCACGAGGCAGCAGACCAGACCCGCGACACCCGCGTTGATGTGCACCACCGTGCCGCCCGCGAAGTCGAGGATGCCGGCGCTAGCCAGCCAGCCGGTCGGTTCCCAGACCATGTGCGCGATCGGCGAGTAGACGATGATCGACCACAGCGTCATGAACACCAGCATCGCCGAGAATTTCATCCGGTCGGCAAACGCGCCGGTGATCAGCGCCGGCGTGATGATCGCGAACGTCATCTGGTAGACGAAGTAGACCGTTTCCGGGATCGTCTGGGCCAGATGGCTGACGGTCAGCGTCGTGGCCTTGTCGCCCTTGATGTAGTTCATGCCGGACATGAATACGCGCGAGAAGCCGCCGATGAACGAGCCGCCCGGCGTGAACGCGAGGCTGTAGCCCACCACGCCCCAGATGATCGTCACGAGGCAGGTGATCGCGAAGCTTTGCATCAGCGTGGCGAGCACGTTCTTCTTGCGGACCATGCCGCCGTAGAACAGCGCGAGACCGGGGATCGTCATGAACAGCACGAGCGCGGTGGAGGTCAGCATCCAGGCGGTATCGCCCGAATTGATCTTCGACGAATCGACCGAGAACGGCGCGGTCGGCGCGGCCGGTGCGGCGTCCGATGCTGCGGGCGCGGCTGCGGCGCTGGCGGCCGGGGCGGCGGAAGCGTCCGCTGCCGGCGCCGAGGCCGCGGCCGGAGCCGATGCATCCGCTGCCGGCGCGCTGGCGGCCGTATCGGAAGCAGCGGCCGAGGCGGCTGCCGGGGCGGAAGCGTCGTCCGCGAGGGCGGCGCCGATACCGCCCGCAAGCAGCGAACCGGCCATCAGCAAGGACATCAATAATTTGCGCATCTTTCGTTTCCTCTTATCGCTATCTGTGTCGCTATCTTTTAGTGTTACAGGGCGTCCGCGCCGGTCTCCCCGGTGCGGATTCGAATCACCTGTTCGATCGGCGTGACGAAAATCTTGCCGTCGCCGATTTTGCCGGTGCGTGCCGCGCGCTCGAGTGCCTCGATCGCCTGGTCGACGATGTCGTCCGAGACGGCTGCCTCGATCTTCACCTTCGGCAGGAAATCGACGACGTATTCAGCGCCCCGATACAGTTCCGTATGGCCCTTCTGACGGCCGAACCCTTTCACTTCCGTCACCGTGATGCCCGAGACGCCGATGGCCGACAAGGCTTCGCGCGCCTCATCGAGCTTGAACGGCTTGATGATTGCGGTAATGAGCTTCATGAAATCCTCGCTAAGTTGCGTAACCCGTTCGTAACCTGTTTGCGTACCCGTAACCCCTTCGCGTGGTCTCGTTCCGCTGTCGGCAAAACGCTACCGGCAGTGCGCGCGGGGCAGTAACAGCAACTCGCATGCCATGTTGTGTCAGACTTCGCGTGGGGGCACGCTGCGCAAGGGCTCAAGCGTGCCTGGCCGGACGGCCAACGTTGTCGGCGCACGCTGGCGCGGCTTATTGATCGTTGCTAGAGTGTTCTGACGGCGTGGAACAGCCGGATGCGCACCAAAGCCGCCCATGAGAACACCTCATACAACCGGTCATGCACCAAGATTGAGCATTTCGCGCAGCAAGGCACAGCCGCAATGAAACATGCACATTTTCTGTGCAGAAAAGGGAACACCATGAAACAACCGAACGATGTCTTCAACGACTTTCAGGCCCGCATGAGCGAGCTGTTCAAGAACTCACCGGCCAAGGACGTCGAACGCAATTTGAAAGCCATGCTGTCGCAAGGCTTCTCGAAACTCGACCTGGTCACGCGCGAGGAATTCGATACGCAGACTCAGGTGCTGGTGCGCACGCGCGCTCGCCTCGAGGAACTGGAGCGCCGCGTCGCCGAACTCGAGCAGAAGCTGCCGGTCACGCAAACGCCGTAAGGCTTTGCTCGCCGCGCATTAGCTGCGCAGTGCTGCACATCACTGGCAAGCGAGCCGTGACGTCATCAGCGTTTTAGGGGACTTGCGCGCACCCCGGCGCGCTGTCCGACGGGAGAAAACATGTCGCTTGCCGTGGTGCGCAGTCGCGCGCCGGCCTCTGGCCGCGCGCCCGAAGTTACCGTCGAGGTTCACCTCGCCAACGGATTACCCTCTTTCTCGATCGTCGGCCTGCCCGATCTGGAAGTGCGCGAAAGCCGCGAGCGCGTACGCGCGGCGCTGCAGAACTGCGGCTTCGACTTTCCTGTGCGGCGGATTACCGTCAACCTCGCTCCCGCCGATTTGCCAAAGGAGTCCGGCCGCTTCGACCTGCCGATCGCCTTGGGCATTCTCGCGGCGAGCGGCCAGATTTCAGCCGAATCCCTGCTGCATCGGGAATTCGCCGGCGAACTGTCGCTGACCGGCGCGCTACGGCCGATGCGCGGTGCTTTTGCGATGGCGTGCGGCACGGCGCGCGGCGGCGTCGCGCTTGGCGGGGGCGGCGCACTTTCCGTCACACCGGGCGAGTTCGCGGCAGCCGGTTTGCCGGCACCGCACACGCCGCAACTCTATCTGCCGGTCGCAAGCGCCGCGGAAGCGGCGCTGGTGCCCGGCGTCGACGTCTATGGCGCCGCCGATCTGCCATCGTTATGCGCACATCTGGCGGGCGCGCCCGACGCGCGGCTCTACCCTGTCGCCGCACCCGACCTCGGCGAAACGGCGCCAGTCGCCGCACCTGACATGAGCGACGTGATCGGCCAGCGCGGCGCGCGCCGCGCGCTGGAAGTCGCGGCGGCGGGCGGACATCACGTCCTGCTGATCGGGCCGCCCGGCGCCGGCAAGTCGATGCTCGCCGCCCGTTTGCCGAGCTTGCTGCCGCCCATGACCGACGACGAAGCGCTCAGCTCCGCCGCGCTACTGTCCGCGAGCCGGGCCGGTTTTACTCCCTCGCAATGGCGGCAACGGCCGTTTCGCGCGCCGCATCATTCATCGAGTGCCGCGGCGTTGGTCGGCGGCCGCAACCCACCGCAATCGGGCGAGATCACGCTGGCGCATCTGGGCGTGTTGTTTCTCGACGAACTGCCCGAATTCGATCGCCACGTGCTGGAAACGCTGCGTGAACCGCTGGAAGCGGGTCGCATCACGATCTCACGCGCCGCCTTGCAGGCGGATTTTCCGGCGGCATGCCAATTGATCGCCGCGATGAATCCCTGCCCGTGCGGATGGCGCGGCGACCCCAACGGCCGCTGCCGCTGCACGCCGGAGATCGCCGCGCGCTATCTGCGCAAACTGTCGGGGCCGTTGCTGGACCGCATCGATATCCAGCTCGAAATTCCGGCGCTCACGCCGGCTGAGTTATCGGCCCGATCGACTGCGACGGGCGAGACGAGCGCGACGATCGCAGAGCGGGTGAACGCCGCGCGCGAACGGCAACTGAGCCGGCAGGGCAAAACCAACCGCGAACTGAGCGGGCGCGAGGTGGACGAAGTCTGCCGGCCGGACGCAACGGGCGAAGCGCTGCTGCGCGAGGCAGGCGAGCGCTTCGGCTGGTCCGCGCGGGCTTATTACCGCGTGCTGAAGGTGGCCCGGAGCATCGCCGATCTCGCGGGCGCCGCCATGCCGAGCGCCGCGCAAATCGGTGAAGCCGTCCAATATCGCCGGGCGTTGGGCCCGATATAAAGCGAAAAACATGCTGTCAAGACTTGACTTATGCACATTCGCGCGTTCCTGCAAACTTTTGAAACATGTGAAAGGTGCGGCGCGCGATTCAACGAAAGACCGTTGATTCGATTGCGTTTTTTCAACCGGCGCGGGCGAAGTGAAACTGACGGAGTGCCCACCGGATGGGCATTTGCGGCAATTAAAGCGGAGTTCTCAACAGAGTTATCCACAGGGCGTCTGTGCAACGGGAAAACTTCAACGTAAACCGGCAATTAGCGCACGATGCTGCGAAGGAACTTTCACTGTGCATGATGAACCGGCGCGACGCCTCGTCGGCCAAAACTACCGTTTTCAATACAGATGGAACGACGAAAAGAATTGGTCGATCTGCTCCTGTTGCAATGGTTTCGACGTAATGATCGCGGCTTGATAAACGTGCCGCCCGCGTGCTGCCAGCCGTGCATAGACGGTGCGCGATTCATGCTGGGAACCGGCCTCGCCGCTCACTTTCATTTCCAGCCCCAGCACCTGGCCGCCTGCGGCAAGCGGGATTTGCACCGCATGGGTGACGGGCGCGGCGCCCACGTTATGGGCAAGACCGGTGCGCAGGAATTCGAGCACGGCGCGCTGCGTCGTCTCGTCATCGTTCGGCAGCATCACGGTGCCCACCGCGAATACGGCGTCGCCGGCTTCGGCGGTCTGCATCGCCATCTGCATCGGCGTGCCGTCGATCTGCACCGTTCGCTGATCGTTGCCCGGCTTGGCAGGCAGGTCGATGGTGTAGCCGTTGTCGCTGTTCGCCACGGTGCGCCAGTCGAAAGCGGGCGAACATGCCGACAAAGCCGCGCTGAGTGCCAGCATGCAGGCCGCCGTGCCGATCACCGTCCGGGCCCGCCGCAAGCGCAAAGTGCCGTCGGCGGAACGACAGTTAGTCGAAAAACGGTCTTGCGAGCGGCGAACGAACGAGCGGGCAGAAGAAATTCGAGCGAACAGATGGAAAACGTGATGAAAAACGAGCGAAACGGTTCGGAACATGGGGCGGAAGATCGGACTGACGGAAGCGGAAAACCCTATTATCCGCTCCCGGCCCGCGTCCTGCCGCGCCGACGGATTGGGGCTACAATGGCGGCAGTCATGCTGCACCGGGCTGAAAAGCCCGAACCGGCGCACTGTTCCGCGCGTTCCGCGCGACTCTCGAGGTTCCGTTCATGAGTTCCACCCCAATGAGCACCACCCCGTCCACCGCCGCCCGGCGCGCGAGTCCGGTTCGCTACCTCATCATCGCCGCCGTGGCCGTCGCAATCGCGATCGCCGGCTATTTCGCGTTTGCGGGTCAGCAGCGCGTACCCGACGCCACCTTCACGCTGCTCTCCGGCCAAAAAATCTCGACCGCCGACCTGAAAGGCAAGGTTTATCTGGTCAACTTCTGGGCGACGAGCTGCGACACCTGCATGAAGGAAATGCCGCAGATGGTCCAGACGTACAACCGCTTCAAGGGCCAGGGGCTTGAATTCGTCGCCGTCGCGATGAGTTACGACGCGCCGATGTACGTGACCAACTACACGCAAACCCGTCAGTTGCCGTTCAAGGTGGCCATGGACGACGGCTCGGCCGCGAAGCAGTTCGGTAACGTGCAGCTCACGCCCACCACGTTCCTGGTCGACAAGGACGGCAAGATTCTGAAGCGCTACGTCGGCGAGCCGCAATTCGCGGAACTCGACAAGCTGCTGGAAAAAGCGCTGAACGCGGCCTGAACGCAGGCGAGGTTCCTACGTTCCAACCTGACTCAAACGCGCCGGCCTGGCATCTCCTTGGCCGGCGCTTCAAATCCTCACCGCTCCCCTTCCCCCTTGGCCGCGAGGCCATACCGCTTGATCTTCTCGTAGAGCGTCGCCTTGCCGAGCTGCAGCTTGTCCGCCGCGACCGCGACTACGCCGCCCGTCTGCTCCAACGCCTCGGCGATCACCGCGCGCTCGAACTGCTCGACGCGTTCCTTCAGCGGCTGAGTGGGCGCGCCGTCATCGGCGAAGGACATCACCGGATCTTCGGCGACGCCGAGCACGAAACGGTCGGCGGCATTGCGCAACTCACGCACGTTGCCCGGCCAGTCGCGCTGCATCAGGCTCGCGCGCTGACGATCGGTGAGGATCGGCGCCGGGCGTTGATAACGCACGGCCGCGTCGAGTAGAAAGTGCTCGAAGAGCGGCACGATGTCCTCGCGCCGCTCGCCCAACGGCGGCAACGCGATCGTCACCACATTCAGCCGGTACAGCAGATCGCGGCGGAACGAGCCGTCCGCGACATGCTCGGCCATGTCGCCTTTCGCCGCGGCAACCACGCGGCAATTCACGCGGATCGGCTGATTCGAGCCGAGCCGTTCCAGCACGCCGTCCTGCAGCACGCGCAGCAGCTTGACCTGCAACGCGAGCGGCATGCTTTCGATTTCGTCGAGAAACAGCGTGCCGCCCGACGCATGTTCGAGCTTGCCGATGCGGCGCTTCGCCGCGCCGGTGAAGGCGCCCGGTTCGTAGCCGAACATTTCCGACTCGAACATCGGCTCCGGCAGCGCGCCGCAATTCACCGCGATAAACGGCTTGTCACGCCGCGGCGACAACTCGTGCAGACTGCGCGCGATCAATTCCTTGCCCGCGCCGGTGTCGCCGTTGATGAGCACCGATGCATCGGTCGGCGCAACGTTCGCGATCAGCCGCCGCACCTGCTCGATCGCCGGGCTGCGGCCGATGATGCGCGGCGCCACCGAATTCTGTTCCGCCAACTCGCGCCGCAGCGCGAGGTTTTCGAGCACCAGCTTGCGGCGCTCCAGCGCGCGCCGCACGGTTTCGATCAGACGTTCGGACGCAAACGGCTTTTCGATGAAGTCATACGCGCCGTCGCGCATCGCCTGCACGGCCATCGAAATATCGCCGTGACCGGTGACCAGAATCACCGGCACGTCGGGCGCGCGCTCGTGGCATTGCGCGAGCAGATCGAGACCGCTCGCGCCGGGCAAGCGAATATCGCTGACGATCACGCCGGAGAAATCCGCGCTGATCGTCTTCGCCGCGGATTCCACCGACGCATGGCCGATCACGTCGAAGCCGGCGAGTTGCAAACTCTGCACGCTGGCGCGCCGCACGAGTTCGTCGTCTTCGATATACAGCACTTGCAAGCCGTGGTTCACCATTGTCGTTTTCCGTCTGATTCAGGAACCCGTCGTCAGCGGGTCCGATGTATGGCTCGTTTGCACGCCAGCGCGGCGCAGCGTCAACACGAATAATGCGCCGCCGTGCGCCGCGTTGCGCGCCACCAGCGTCCCTCCGCAATCGCGGGCGATCGACGACGAAATCGCGAGGCCGAGGCCAAGCCCTTGCCCCATTTCCTTGGTGGTGAAGAACGGTTCGAACAGGCGCGGCAGCACGTCTTCGGGAATGCCCGGACCATTGTCGCTCACGGCGAACGACAAGCTCGTCTCCGCGACTTCGATCTCGATCGAAATGCGCGGCGGACTCATGCCAGCGGTTGCATCCAGCGCATTGCCGAGCAGATTGATCAGCACCTGTTCGAGCCGCAAGTCGTCGCAATGGGCGATCAGTTCGGGATGGTCGTCGGAGAGGTTCAAGGGCGCGCGCGCGCCGCTGTCGGCGTCGAGCAAGGCGAACTCCATTTCCACGCCTTGCAAGCGCTTTTGCAGCAACCCGATCACGTTGCGCAGCGCCCGCACGACCGGCGCGCGCGCATTGCGCGGCCGCGCTCGTCCGACGAACAGCTTCAACTGATTGGTGATCTTGCCCATGCGCTCGGTGAGCGAGGCGATTGCTTCGAGGTTGTCGCGCGCCGACGCGTGGTCGCCGCGATCGAGCAGCACACGCGTGTTGTCCGAGAATCCACGCAATGCCGCGAGCGGCTGATTCAATTCGTGCGTGATGCCGGCCGCCATCTGGCCGAGCGCGGCGAGCTTGCTCGCCTGGATCAGCTCGTCGTGCGCGGCGCGCAGTTCCTGTTCGGCGCGCGTGCGTTCGGCGACTTCCTTCTGCAATTGCTCGTTCGCCTGCGAAAGATCCGCGGTGCGCTCGGCGACCCGCCGATTCAATTCGGCATAGGCCTTTTGCAGCAGCGCGCGGCTTCTCATCACCTCGCGCACGCGAGCGCGGCGCATTCTCCAGTAGAACGCGAGCAGCACGAGCGAGATGTAGCCGAAGCCCGTGACGATGGTCGCGTTGCGCGCGTCGGCGTCGACCGGATCGACGGGCGACATCGTGATCAGATGCCAGTCCGGTTCGCCCATGCCGCGCCGCGACGCGAGGTAGCGCGGCGCATAGCGGCCGCCGCCGATGCGCACGATCTGCGCGTTGCCTTCGAGCGTGCGCTCGATCGTCACCGGCAGCGGCGCGATCGGCTGCTGCGCGTACTGACGCGCCTGGTAGATCGAATCGGCGACCTGGCCCGACAGCGGCCGTATCGTGTGATATTTCCACGCGGGCACGGCGGACAGAAAGATCACGCCATGATCGTCGGTGACGACGAGCGGCTCGGACGCATCCGCGCTCTGAAACCATTCGAGATCGAGTTTGACGACCGCCACGCCGACGATCTTGCCCGCGCGCCGCACCGGCTGCGAAATGTAGTAGCCCGGCGCCTGCGAGATCGTGCCGATGCCGAAGAAGCGGCCCACGCCGCCTTTGACCGCATCGAGAAAATACGGCCGGAAGTGATAGCCCGCGCCGATGAAACTGCCCGGCCCGCGCCAGTTGCTCGCGGCCACGCAGTACCCGTTGAGCGGAATGATGTAAGTGACCGTCGCGCGCGCGTGACGGTTGAGGTCTTCGAGATAGTGATTGGCGCGCTCGACGTTGGCCGGAGTCGGATCGACCAGCACGTCTTGCACGCTGGGATGTTCGGCCAGCAGATACGGCAGAGATTCGTAGCGCTCCAGCGTGCTCTTCAGCGCGCTGGTGGTGCGGTCGACGCGCACCGCGGCGTTGCGCCGCAAGTTGTCGATCCCGCTTTGCCACGCGACGCTGTAAGTGAGCCCGCACGCCGCCACGAGCCCGGCGACGAGCGCGAAGAGGATCAGCAGGCGGCGCGTCACGTTGGCAATATCCGATCGGTGAGGATCAGTTATTGTGGCATAAGGCGACACGCCGTCGGCGCGAGCTTCGTCGGCCGACGGCGTGGGGTTGCGGCTCGCGGCCACCGGTTTCATGCGAGGTGTCCGCGGCCGTGAGCGTCGTGGTTCTGGCAGCCGGTACGCGGCTTAAACGCCGGCCGGCTCTTTGAGCGGCACATCGCCGCGCAATGCCGCGTTCAGCTTGTTGCGGTCCAGTTCCTTTTCCCATGCCGACACCACGACCGTCGCCACGCCGTTGCCGACGATGTTGGTCAGCGCACGGCATTCGCTCATGAAGCGGTCGATGCCGAGAATCAGCACCATGCCCGACAGCGGAATGGTCGGCACCACGGCGAGCGTCGCGGCCAGCGTGATGAAGCCCGCGCCGGTCACACCGCTCGCGCCCTTCGAGGTGAGCATCGTCACCGCCAGCAGCGTGAGCTGTTGCGTCCACGTGAGATCGATGTTGGTCGCCTGGGCGATGAACAGCACGGCCATCGTCATGTAGATGTTGGTGCCGTCGAGGTTGAACGAATAACCGGTCGGCACCACCAGACCCACCACCGAACGCGAGCAGCCGAGCCGCTCGAGCTTGAGCATCAGTTGCGGCAGCGCGGCTTCCGACGAACTCGTGCCGAGCACGATCAGCATCTCTTCCTTGATGTAGCCGATGAAGCGCAGGATGTTGAAGCCCACCGCGCGCGCGATGATGCCGAGCACCACCACCACGAACACGATCGAGGTCAGATAGAACGTGCCGATCAGCTTGAGCATCGGCAGCAGCGAGCCGATGCCGTACTTGCCGATCGTGAACGCCATCGCGCCGAACGCGCCGATCGGCGCCAGCTTCGTGATGATGCGCACGATGCCGAACAGCACATGCGAGATCCCGTCGATGAAGTTCGTCACGACCTTGCCCTTCTCGCCGGCCGTCGCGAGCACCGCGCCGAACAGCAGCGCGATCAGCAGGATCTGCAGGATTTCACCCTGGGCGAACGCGGACACGAGCGTGTCCGGGATCAGGTGCATCAGGAAATCGACGGTGGTCTGGCCGTGCGCCTTCGCGGCATACGAGGCGACAGCCTTGCCGTCGAGCGTGGCCGGATCGATGTTGAAGCCGACGCCCGGTTTCAGCAGATGCGTCGCCATCAGGCCGAGGATCAGCGCGAAGGTGGAGACGACCTCGAAGTACAGCAGCGCCTTGCCGCCGACGCGCCCGACCTTCTTCATGTCCTCCATGCCGGCGATACCGGTCACGACCGTACAGAAGATGATCGGCCCGATCACCATCTTGATCAGCTTGATGAAGCCGTCGCCGAGCGGTTTCATGTCGACCGCGAGCGTCGGATAGTAATGGCCGAGCGCGATGCCGATGATGATCGCCGCGATCACCTGGACGTACAGCACTTTGTAGAAAGGTTTCTTCACGATATTACCTGCGATGTGGGTGAGCCCATGGCCTGCCACGCTGCGCATCATGCGAACGGAACCCGTCACGCCTGTGCACGGCATTAGGCCGCGACAAGACGACGAATTCAGAAATACCGGGAAGGGAAATCAGACATCGTTGTCTCCTTGCTTTAGTTGTCGGACCGTTGCGGCCGCGTTATCTATTTCGCAAGGTCGATGCCAGCTCGAATCAAAACGCAACCGCTTGATTTTTATCGGTTTTTCGTCGCGCGGCGGAATGCGGCGTCCGGGATTCCGGAAATCGGGACAAGGGGCGTCGGGTAATCCGGAATCCATCGGAGCGGCGGCCTCGGGAAAACCCGGACGCCTTTTCAACGGCGCGGTTCGGCCCTGCGCGCGCTGCGTCAATCAAGGTCAAGCACCGCCTTCTTCCAGCACCAGCAAGTTTTCGTGAGAAAAACCGAGCGACACCGGCTGCCCCCGTTCGGGCAAGCCGCGATTCGGATCGTTGAACACGTCGAGCGAAATCACGGCGTCTTTCACGCGCGTTCTGATGCGCACCACCGCGCCGAGGAAATTCACTTCCTCGACGGTGGCGTTCAGCGTGTTGCGGCCCGGCGCGGCCGGCTCCAGCACGATCGCTTCAGGGCGCAACGCGAGCAGACGCTTCTTGCCGGCATCGTCCGGCGGCAGTTCCTGGGTGGTGGTGAGCTCCTGACCGTCCACGGCCATCTTGCCGGTCGCCGGATCGACCACATGCCCGGCGAGAATATTCAGCGTGCCGACGAACGACGCGACAAAGCGCGTGCGCGGATAGTTGTAGATTTCCGAAGGCGAGCCGATCTGTTCGACGCGACCCTCGTTCATCACGACGATGCGGTCGGAAATCGACAGCGCCTCTTCCTGGTCGTGCGTGACGAAAATCGACGTGATGCCGAGCTCACGCTGCAACGCGCGAATGTCCTGCCGAAGCGAAATACGAATCTTGGCGTCGAGCGCGGAAAGCGGCTCGTCGAGCAACAGCACTTGCGGCTTGCCGGCCAACGCGCGCGCCAACGCCACGCGCTGCTGCTGCCCGCCCGACAACTGCCACGGATAACGCCCGCCCAGATGCGGCAGCTTGATCAGATGCAGCATCTCCTCGACGCGGCTGTTGATCTCCGCCTGCGGCCGATGCGTGATCTTCAGACCGAAGCCGATATTCTCGGCCACCGTCATGTTGGGAAACAGCGCATACGACTGGAACACCATGCCGACCTTGCGCTGCCGCGTGCGAAGGTGCGTGACGTCCTTGTTGTCGAGCCGGATGACGCCGCGCGTCGGCGTTTCGAAGCCGGCGATCATCCGCAGCACGGTCGTCTTGCCGCAGCCGGACGGTCCGAGAAAGGTGATGAATTCGCCGCGCTCGATCTTCATGTCGAAGTGATGCAGCGCCGTGTTCGTCCCGAAGGACTTATGCAGATTTTCGATCTCAAGGAATGCCATGATTCGCTGCCTCAGTCCGTCAAGTTTTTTGGCCGCCGGTCGCGCGGGCCGAGCCGAATACCTGAATCAATCCCATCGACGCCCACGTGATCACGAACGCGATGATCGCAAGCGCCGACGGCTCATAAGCGCGGTTCGCGCCGATCAATTGCAGATACGGACCGAACGCGGGCCGATCGAGCAGACTCGCCAGCGTGAACTCGCCGATCACCACCGCGAAGGTGAGAAACGCGCCGGAGAGAATCCCCGAGCGGATGTTCGGAAAGATCACCTTGAAGAGAATCGTCGGCCAGTTCGCGCCGAGACATTCGGCGGCCTCGGTCAGCGAACGCACGTCGACGGCGCGCAGGCCCGCGTCCACCGCGCGGTACATGTACGGCAGCGCGAGCGTCACGTAACCGAACACCAGCAGCAAATCCGTTGCGCGCTCGTTGCCGGTGAGCGGCAGGATCGAACTGCTGTTATAGATGCGCAGATAGCCGAACACGATCACGATCGCGGGCACCACCAGCGGCAGCAGCGTGATGAATTCGACGACCGGCCGCAGCTTCGGCAGCCGCAACTGCACCCAGTAGGCGGTCGGCACCACCAGCAGCACGCCGACGACGATCGTGAACACCGCCATCATGATCGAATAGCCGAACGAGGCCTGAAAGCGCGGATCGGCCAGCACGACGCGGTACGCCTCGAAACTGTAGACGCCGCGCTTCATGCGCATGCTGAATTCGACCGTGGCGATCAACGGAATCAGGAAATACAGCGAACCGACGATCATCGCGGCCCACGCGCCCACCCGCGACTGGCTTTTCATCGGCGCCCCCTTTCAGCGCGCGAACGCAGCCAGATGTAGCCGCCGTTCGAGAGGCCCGTCACCAGCACCATGCCGAGCGCGAGCGCGTAGCCGAGGTTCTGGTTGTGCATCACGTCGCCGCGAATCTGCGCGTACAGCAGGATCGTGACGATGTTCAGCGAACTTCCCGTCAACGCATAGGCCGTGGCGACCGCGCCGAACGAGTTGGCGAACAGCAGCAATGTGGCGCCGAGCACGCTCGGCCACAGCACCGGCAACGCGACGTGGCGCCAGTATTGGTACGCGGTGCCGCCGAGGCAGTCGCACGCCTCGCGCCATTCGCGCTTCAGGCCGTCGAGCGCGGGCGTGACGATCAGCACCATCAATGGAATCTGGAAGTACAGGTAAGTCAGCGTCAGGCCGGTAAAGCTCAGAATGCTGAAGCCGGTCGAATAGAGATTGATGTCGAGGTACTTCTTCAGCAACACGGTGACGAGTCCGACGCGCCCCAATGTGCAGATGAAAGCGAACGCGAGCGGCACGCCGGCGAAGTTCGAAGCGACGCCGGAAAACGTCATCAGGGTCGGGCGAATCCAGCGCGGCAGCTTGCCTTGCACCGCCGCCCAGGCCAGCAGCGAGCCGATCACCGCGCCGCCGAGCGACGACGCCGCGCTCACCTTGAAACTGATCAGATACGCGTTCATGACCGTCGGCTGAAGCAGGTCACGAAAGTTGGCGAGCGTGAAGTGACCTTGCGAATCCTGGAACGCGCCGATCATCAGAAAGCCGGTCGGCAGAATCAGAAACAGCAGCGCGAAGGTGAAAAACGGCACCACGCCGATCCAGGCGAGCAACTGCGACGCGCGGCCCGGACCGTCGACGCGAGGCGTTGGGGTGGGCACGGGAGGAACCAGCAGTTCCGTTTGGACCGACCCGGCATCCGATGAAGCACTCATAGCTCACCCTTGGCAATCTGGCTAACGCCGGGGGCGCCGCTCATTACGAGCGGCGCGCCGCCGGCCCGACTTCACGCTATGGTTTGAAGCCGCGGTACGTCCGCGGCCAGGTTCGTCGCTGCGCTCAGTTGATGCTCAGTTGGCGCTCAGTTGAGCGCTTACCTGACGCTCACTTGACGTTCGCGCCGACCGCTTCGTCCCAATGCTTGGTGATGGTTTCCTTGTACGCGTCCTGTTGCGACAGCGTCGGGAACACCACGTTCTTGTACGACGAAGGCGGCGGCAGCTTGTCGAGCAGCGCTTGCGGAACCTTCTTCGCCGCGACCATTTCGTTATAGCGCATCGGGTGGCAATAGCCGGCCAGCCAGCCGATCTGGCCTTCGTCCGAGTACAGGTATTCCATCCACAGCTTGGCCGCGTTCGGATGCGGCGCATACGCGCTGATCGCCTGGACGTACACGCCCGCGACCACGCCGGTTTTCGGAATCACCACCTGCACCTTCGGATTGCCCTTCAACGTATCGCGGTCGGCCAGCGCGTTGTAGTCCCAGCGCACGATGATCGGCGTCGTGCCCTGCGCGAGCGATGCGGCCTTGCCGATCACCGGCACGAAGTTGCCGCTCTTGTTCAGATCGGCGAAGTACTTGAGGCCGGCTTTATCGGCCTTGCTCACGTCGCCCTTGCTTTGCGACAGACCGGCCGCGAACACGGCCTGAATCGCCTGGTTGGCCGAGCGCGGATCGCCCGCGAGCGACACGGCGTTCTTGTAGTCCGCCTTGAGCAGATCGCTCCAGTCGGTGGGCGCCTTGTCGATCATGTCGGCGTTCACTTCAAACGACAGCACGCCGTAGTAGTCGCCGTACCAATAGCCGTCGGCGTCTTTCAGTTCCTTGGGAATCGAGTTCCACGACGAAACCTTGTACGGTTGCAGCAAACCTTCCGCCTTCGCCGTGGGACCGAACGACAAACCCACGTCGATCACGTCGGGCGCTTGCGGCCCCTTGTTGCCCTTGTTCGCCTTGATGGCTTCGACTTCGTCGCCGGAACCGGCGTCCGGATTCAGTTCGTTGATCTTGATGCCGTATTTCTTCTGAAAGCCGGCGACCAGTTGACCGTAGTTGCACCAGTCGTGCGGCAACGCGATCACCGTGAGCTGGCCTTCCTGCTTGGCGGCGGCGACCAGCGCGTCGAGCGGCGCGGCCGAGGCGCTGCTCACGCCGGCTGCGGCAACGCCCGCGACGGTCGACAGCGAAAGTATGCGAGCTAACGCGGTGCGGTTCATGGTTTTCCCCATCCTCTGCCGAAATTGCTACGTTTGGAAAATTTCTGGTTCGAGCATCAAGGCGGGCGGGTGTGATTCGCACTCGCCCGCCCGCGGCATGTTCACACCGGATTAGCCGGTGCGGAAAACATGTCGGGTTTCAGTCTATCGATACGATCGGTACAAATCATGTCAACGCCCCACTGCGCCAGCAGCAGGGCGCGCGCCGGTTCATTCACCGTGTAGGCGAGCACGCGCAAGCCGGCCGCGCGGATGTCCGCGACCAGCGGCTCGCTCAGATGCCGGTGGCTCGCGTGCAGCGACACGCAGTCCAGTTCACGCACGATGCGCAGCCAGTCCGCCGGCACCTCTTCGAACAGCATGCCGCGCCGCAATGAAGGCGCGGCGTCGCGCGCCGCGGCGAGCGCGTCGAATGAAAACGATGAAAGCAGCGGCGGCGTCTGTCCTTGCCACAATGTCAGCGCGCCGCTTGCGACCAGCCGACCGGTGATCTCGTCGCGGCCCGGACACGGCTTGATTTCGATGTTGGCGGCAATGCCGTCGCGCGCGCAACGCATGGCCGCGTCGGCCAGCGTCGGCAGACGCGTGCCCGCGAATTGCGGTCCGTACCAGGCGCCGGCGTCGAGCGCGGCGAGTTGCGCCCAGGTGTAGTCGGCGGCGGCGCCATGACCGTTGGTGGTGCGTTCGAGGGTGTCGTCGTGCAGCAGGAAAAGCTGGTTGTCCGCGGAAAGCTTGGCGTCGAATTCGACCATGCGGTAGCCGTGGCGCACGCACGCGTCGAAACCGGCCAATGTGTTCTCAGGCGCGAGGCTGCCGCCGCAACGATGCGCGACCAGTTGCGGATACTGCCAGTCTGCGGATACAGCGCGATCAATCCCGTTTCCCACGTCTCGTCACCTTCCATGCGGATAGTTCGAAATAGGCACGACGCTATGATTTGCGAAGGCTAAGTTGAAATACACAAACTTGCAAGCTGCCAAAAAAATACAACACAATCCGGCTAAAGTAGTACGCTTGACATCGCCCGGACACACATTCGTGTCCACGATGTCGTCCTTAGAAACAAAGTCGTGTAACGCGCGTTCGCATCCAGGGAAAAACGCATGTGGCAGGAAGACCGTCATCAGAGAATTCGAGCGTTGTTGTCGACGCTTCAACGCGTGTCGACCGAACGGATCATGGCGGACCTTGGCGTGTCACGCGAAACCGTGCGGCGCGATCTGCTCGATCTCGAAGCGCTCGGCGAACTGCGGCGCGTGCACGGCGGCGCAATCAGACCCGCCGACGAAGCGCCGATCGCCGAACGCGCTCACACGCGCGTCAAATCGAAAACGGCGATTGCCAAGGCCGCCACCGGTTTGATCGCGAGCGGCCAGACGCTTTTCATCGACGCGGGCACGACCACCGCGGCGCTCGCCGAACAACTGGCGAAACTGGCGAATCTCACCGTTGTCACCAACTCGATCGACGTCGCGCTGAAAATGCGCGGCGCCGTGGAGCAAGCCGACGCGGCCAACGAAGTGATCCTGCTCGGCGGCTCGATCAGCGACCGCGCAATGGCGACCACCGGCGCCACCACCGTGCTCGACATCCAGCGCTATCGCGCGGACATGGCGCTGCTGTCGCCGGTCGGCGTCGACCACCGGCATGGCGCAACCAACTACGATCACGCCGAAACGGAAGTGGCGCGCGCGATGGTCGCCAACGCGGACCGCGTGATCATCCTCGCCGACTACAGCAAGATCGGCCAGCGCAGCCGCATTTCGTACTGCCCGATCGATCGGATCGACGTGCTCGTCACCAACAAAAAGGCGGCCGAGGCCGCCGACTTTGCATCGCTAAAAAAGAAGCTGGAAGAAATCGTGCTGGCCTAGCAGGCTGCTGAAATACAGTCCGACAGAAGCAGCCTTTCTGCACTTACGCGGCTCTCGCCACAAGGTTTATCGCATTGTGCAATTTCAACGTGAATTCCACGCTTGTTCGGCAGTTTGAGGCCAATTTCTGGCTTCATTGCCGCGTTTTTCGCTGCTACAGACGGACTTGTGTCAGTGAGCGCATGCGCACGAGGTTGTAGGCAGCCATGTTCAACACGAACATCTGGTCCACTTTCTTCAACCCGCGCACCACCACCTGGCGCATGCGCCCCACGGTCTTGGCCCACCCGAAGCCTTGTTCGATCAACTTGCGCTTTTGCTGCGAAATGGCGTAGCCCACGCTCGAGGCAATGGTATCGGGCACGGATGAACGCCGCCCCGAGGTGTTTTGCGCAACGTGCGGTGTGACCTTCATCTGCTGGCACGCCTCGATGAATTCCTGTGCGTCGTAACCCTTGTCTGCGCCCAGCGTGATTTCTGCGCTCGCATCTTCTGCCGCTTGCCGCGCGTCGTTGATCATGACCTTGGCCGCTTCGCGCTCGGCGTGCCCGTCAGCGCGCGTCACGCACGCGTTGACCACCAGACCATGTCGATTGTCGGTCAGCGTGTGGCCCATGTAACGCAATTCGCTGGCCGTATTGCCTTTGCGATAGAGCCGTGCATCGGGATCGGTCCGGGACTCATGCGTCTCGTTGCTGCGCTTCTCGCCTTTAAAGTCGCCTGCGTTGCCGCCGTCGCTGTCCTGATCGTCACTGTCCTTGGGCACGAAGCTCTTGTGCCCCGCCCACGCCTGGATCAGCGTGCCGTCCACGCTGAAGTGCTCTCCCGAGAGCAGGCACTTCTTCTCAGCGATCGCCACCACTTCGTTGAAGAATTCGATCACCGCATCATGCTTGATCAGGCGTTCGCGGTTCTTCGTGAAGACCGTCGGTACCCAAACCTCGTCATCCATCGCCAGGCCGATGAACCAGCGAAACAGCAGGTTGTATTGCACCTGATCCATCAATTGGCGCTCCGAGCGGATGCTGTAGAGCACCTGGATCAGCATGGCTCGCAGCAACTTCTCCGGCGCGATGCTCGGCCGCCCACCCTTGAGGTCGGCCTCGTACATCCCGGCAAACAACCGATCCATCTTCACCAGTGCTTCGTTCGCCATCACCCGGATCGAACGCAACGGATGCGACTTCGGAACGAAGTCGTCCAGCTTGCGCATGGAAAACAAACTCTCGGTGAATGTGTCGGCGCCGCGCATGATCTCCAAGGGGCAAGTGGGGGTCTTCCATCAACGCTTCAGGGGCCTTCAGCGATGACATTACCGCCGATACTTCAGCAGCCTGCTAGGATCGGGCGCCCGCGCCTATTCCTTCACATGCATCGTATCGAGCACGCGTTTGCGCAAGCGCGTGTCGTGCAGCGCGCCGGCTGCGTCGAGCACCGGATAGGCGGTCGAACAGAACAACGAGTTGAGCCGCTTCATGTCGCTGATCAGGTCCAGATGCAACGCGCTGGTCTCGATGCTGCGCAGGCTCTGTCCCGCGAGACGATCGAGGTGCTTGTAGGAATACGCGCGCTCCAGGTCGCGAAAGCGCTCCTTCTCGGCCAACAGTCGCTCGGCGCAACGTAGATCGTTATTGAGGAACACGGAGAGGCCAAGTTGCAGATTGCTGACGAGCCGCGCCTGGAGGTCGTCCAGTTCGCCCAGCCCTTCCTCTGAAAACGAAAGGCGGTGCGCGATCTTCTTCTCCTCGATATCGCCGACGATCCGCTCGATGATGTCGCCCGCATGCTCCAGGTTGATCGTCAGCGAAATGATGTCGGTCCAGCGGCGGCTGTCGGCTTCGTCCAACTGCTCGCGCGAGATCAGCGTGAGGTACGTTTTGACCGCGGCGTAGAGTTCGTCGACGTCGTCGTCCATGCGGACGGTTTCGCGCGCTTTGTCCAGGTTGTTGTGGTGAATCAGCTCCGCCACGTTGTCGAGCATCGTCCGCACGATGTCGCCGATACGCAGCGCCTCTCGCGAGGCATTCGCGAGCGCGAGCGTGGGCGTGGACAGCGCCGCGGTATCCAGGTGCAGCGGCCGCAGTTCGCCGTTCGGCAGCGGCCGGTCGTGCAGCACGCGGGTGCAGATGCGCGCGACCGGGTCGATCAGCGACAGGCACGCGCAGCAACGCAGCGCGTTGTAGATCAGATGGAAGCCGACCGTGGCTTCGCGCGGATTCGCGATCAACACCGGCAAACCGCGCGCGAGCAGCGAGGTGAACGGCAGGATCAGCAGCGCACCGGCCAGCTTGAACGCGAAGCTACCCAACGCGAGCCGCCGCGCCGCCGAATTTTGCGCGACGGTGCCCATGAGCGCGAGCACGCCGCTGCCGAGATTCGCGCCGATCACCAGACACAACGCGACCTTCAGCGAGATCACGCCGGACGAGGCGAGCGTCGCGGTGAGCAGAACCGCGGCGAGGCTCGAATAGGACAGCATCGCGAACGCCGCGCCGACGAGCGCATCGAGCATGGTGTCGCCGGTCAGCGCGCCGAACATCACGCGCACGCCGGCGCCTTGCGTCATCGGCTGGGCGGCCTCGACGATCAGATGCAGCGCCAGCAGGATCAGACCGAGCCCGATCAGCGTGCGCCCGACCTGCCCCAGGCGCGTTTGCTTGCGCGACAGGAAGAGCGGCACGCCGAACAGAATCAGAATCGGCGACAGCCATGAAAGATCGAGTGTGAGGACCCGCGCCATCAGCGCGGTGCCGACATCGGCGCCGAGCATGATCGCAAGGCCGCTGGTCAGCGGCACCAGACCTTGCGCCGCGAACGACGTGACGATCACCGCGGTGGCATTGCTGCTCTGTACCAGGCTCGTTACGCCGACGCCCGACAGAAAGGCGCGCCAGCGGCTGCTGGTGCTGCGGCCGAGCACGCTGCGCAGATCGGCGCCGAGCACCCGCAGGATGCCGGTACGCACGATGTGCGAGCCCCACACGAGGAGCGCCACACCGGCCAGGAGGTTAAGGAGTATCAACATAAGGCACTGCGCGTCCGTTCCTGCTGCCATGACCCGAACCGCATGCCGCGCGAACCGGCACCCGGGGCGTATGACAGTAGTGTTGCACAATTTTGCCTTATTGTAATTTTGTGCTTTTAAATATACGCTCGGTGGCACGCGGTGTACGAATGGCGTCGACCTTTGTGGACGCATGTTTCGTCGTTCATCGCTCCGCTACTTACTTCGTTCGCCCACTTGATCACGAGGACGCTGGATGAGCCGCAATCTTGCGCTGTTCGACCTGGACCACACGCTGCTGCCGCTCGACAGCGATCAGGCGTGGGCTCACTTCATTGCGGGCCTGGGCATAGAGGGCGCTGCGCGGCACGCGCAAGAGATCGACGAGTATTACCGGCAGTACGTGGCCGGCACGCTCGATATGACCGATTACCTGAACTACACGCTGGCGCCGCTCGCCCGCCACTCGCGCGAGCAACTCGACGCATGGCATGCGCAGTTCATGCAGGACGTGATCACGCCGGCGATTTTGCCGGCCGCGCGCGAACTCGTGCAACGCCATATCGAGGCGGGCGATTTGTGCTGCATCGTTACCGCCACCAATGTGTTCATCACACAGCCGATCGGCAAGGCGCTGGGCTTCGAGCATCTGCTCGGGATCGAACTCGACACGGAACACGGCGATCCGCTCGCGCGCTTTACCGGAAGCTCAGTGGGCGTGCCGACTTTTCGCGAAGGCAAGATCACGCGCACCGAGAACTGGCTGGCGTCGCTCGGCCATTGCTTGCAGGATTTTCCGCAGAGCTATTTCTATAGCGACTCGATCAACGACGTGCCCTTGATGGAGCGCGTCACGCACCCGGTCGCGACGAATCCCGACGCGCGGCTGCGAGCGATTGCGGCAGAACGCGGCTGGCCGGTGATCGAGCTGTTTGCTTGAATCGACAGGCGTCGCCTCGACGGTGTTAACCGCGGCTCCAGCGCCTGCATGCCGCGACTGAGCGACCCGCAACGGGCACTGCATGGGTTCTCGCGAATGATGACGCGTCGATATCCAGTTGCGCAAGCTGGCCGTTCGGCAGATTGACCGCGTGCGGCACGCAGCGCGATGATCTTCGCGTTGCCATTCTTCGCATCCGCCATGGTCTGCGTATTCAGTTGTTTGAGCTGGCTGTTCTTCAATGTCGGCGTGCCGGTGTTTGGGCCGATTGCACTGCTGCCCTTGTTGAGTTTATCGCGCGTTTTTCGGCGGGCGTCGCAGGGCATTGCGATAAAAGCCATCAAAGACGGACAGCTTCTCTGGGTCGTCATTTCGATGTGCGCGAGCGCTTGTTATGAGATTGGCTCTGCGCTAGGCGACGCACGAACCGACGGCTCGCTGGCGTCGATCCTCGTATCGTTCGCTGCGGCTGACGCGGTGTATCACCCCGCGCGAAACGACAGCGAAGAACCGCGCGACCGAAGGCTGATGTGGTTTTCGCTATTCATGACCGCAGCCGTCGCCGCCTCTTTCTCCGCATCTCATTATTCGCTAGCCTAACCAATACCAGGACGATTGCACTATACTTTTTCACCGAGCCTAACAGGGAGAGCCAACATGCCGAATCTGATCGATCACCTCATCGAGAATCGCGCGCTGCGCAATCGCTTTATCGACCTCATGTACCCGTTCACGTTAATTGGTGCAACGCTGGCTTCGATCTCAATGCTGCTCGCGCGCTACTACCGGTAGTCCGCTCGCATGTTCCGTGAGCGCATGATTCCAGCGCTCACAGTTCGCTTGCCAAAAAGAACAAAGCCCGCAACATGTGCGGGCTTTGCTTTTTTCAAACCGACCGTAATCAACCCGCTCAGACCACGCCTGCTCCGTGCGCCTGCAAATCGGCGTGGTAGCTCGATCGAACCATCGCGCCCACGGCGGCATGCGTGAAGCCCATCTTGTACGCTTCTTCCTCGTACATCTTGAACGTGTCGGGATGCACATACGAGCGCACCGGCAAATGGTGTTCCGACGGTTGCAGATACTGGCCGATCGTCAGCATGTCCACGTCGTGCTCGCGCAGGTCGCGCATCACTTGCAGGATTTCTTCCTCGGTTTCGCCGAGGCCGACCATCAGGCCGGACTTGGTGGCGACGTCCGGATGCAGCGCCTTGAAGTCCTTCAGCAGCTTCAGCGAATGCGCGTAATCGGAACCCGGACGCGCTTCCTTGTACAGACGCGGCACCGTTTCGAGGTTGTGGTTCATCACATCGGGCGGTGCGGCGTTCAGAATGCCGAGCGCGCGATCCAGGCGGCCGCGGAAGTCCGGCGTCAGAATTTCGATGCGCGTTTCCGGCGACAGCTCGCGCGTCTGCCGAATGCATTCCACGAAGTGAGCCGCGCCGCCGTCGCGCAAATCGTCGCGATCGACGCTGGTGATCACCACGTATTTCAGCTTCAGCGCGGCGATGGTGCGCGCGAGGTTGCCCGGCTCCTCGGTGTCCAGCGGATCGGGGCGGCCGTGGCCGACGTCGCAGAACGGGCAGCGGCGCGTGCACTTGTCGCCCATGATCATGAAGGTCGCGGTGCCCTTGCCGAAGCATTCGCCGATGTTCGGGCAGCTTGCTTCTTCGCACACCGTGTGCAGATTGTGCTCGCGCAGAATCTGCTTGATTTCGTAGAAGCGCGAATTGCCGGTCGCCGCCTTGACGCGGATCCAATCCGGTTTCTTCAATTTTTCGATCGGGACGATCTTGATCGGAATGCGGGCGGTTTTGGCTTGCGCCTTCTGCTTCGCGGTGGCGTCGTAGGCGGCGGAAGCCGGCACGGCTTCGGCGGCGGGAGAAGTTGCGAGGTTCGCGGTAACGTCAGTCATTCGTTCGGTCCAGTCAGGCGGTGATCGCACCGGCCTGCGGTTGGGCGACGGCCGCGGGACTGCCGTCGAGGTTTGCGGTGAGGCGTGCTGCAAGGGTGCGGGCCACGTCGTCCCAGCCGGCGGCAACGCCGAGCGTCGCCATATCGACTGTTTCGAGCCCCGCGTAGCCGCATGGGTTGATGGCCAGAAACGGCCGCAAGTCCATGTTCACATTGAGGCTCACGCCGTGATAGCTGCAGCCGTTGCGGATTTTCAGACCCAGCGCGGCGATCTTCGCGCCGGCGTGCAAGCCGGCTTGCGGATAAGGCGCCACGTAGATGCCGGGGGCGCCCGCCTTGCGTTCTCCGGCGAGATTATACGCCGCGAGGGTGTCGATCACGGCCTGCTCGATCCGCGTGACCAGTTCCCGAACCATCAGTTTGCGGCGGCGCAAATCGAGCAGCAGGTAGGCCACCACCTGACCGGGCCCGTGATACGTGATCTGACCGCCCCGGTCCACCTTGACGAGCGGAATGCCGCTATCGGCCGCCAGCAGATGCGACGGATCGCCGGCCTGGCCCAAGGTGAAGACGGGAGGATGTTCGACCAGCCAGATTTCGTCGGGAGTGTCGGCCATGCGCGCGTCGGTGAATGCGCGCATGGCTTCGAAACTGGCTTCGTAAGGTTCGCCGCCGCGCCAGCGCAGCGTGAGCGGCGCCGCGGCGGACAATGGAGACGGGGAAACCGGGGTGGCGCACATGGTGGCGCTAGTTTACCGAAAACCGGCGATCCCCGCCGGGCGCGGCGGCGACGCCGAGGCGAACGCCGGAAGCGCGGCCTGCGCCGGACCTGCCAGTGCGCGATTCCCCGCTCAAACCGTCCGCCAGCCGCCGCGCATGCGCGCCGCCAGCCGTTCGCCAACCCGGGCGAACCAGTTCAACGCGCGTTCGTCGCAGCGCGTCGGCACGGAAAACATCACCTTCGCCTGCGCGCTGTCCTCGGCGCTCAGCCAAAGCCGCTCGCCGCGCCGAAGCCGTAGCGTGTGGCCGGGTTGCAGCCAATAGTCTTCCGTGTCGTCGCTGCGTGTCACCCAGACCGCGCCGCCTTGCACGACGAGCCTGGTGCTGCGCGCCACCTTCATCGGAACCGTTTCGCCACGGCGGATTTCAAACGCAATGCTAGAGGAAATTTCTCGCATGATGCCCTCGCCAAAAATCGTTTCATGGCTACAATCGTAGGCGTAGCAAGGGTTGACGCAAAACGATCTATTTTCACCTCTATGTGAGAAAAATTTCGATGGATCTCCGGCAATTACCCGCGCTGAACGCAGTCAAGGCATTCGAGGCCGCCGCCCGCCACGAGAGCTTCTCGCGCGCCGCCGACGAACTGTTCGTCACCCACGGCGCAGTCAGCCATCAGATTCGTGCGCTCGAGGCCGAACTGGGCGTCTCACTGTTCGCCCGCGACGGCAAACGCGTGCGGCTCACTGAAACCGGCCGGCGCTACGCCGCACAGGTGCGCTCGGCGCTCATGGCGCTCGCCGACGCCACCCGCGAAATCCGCGCGGGCGACCGTGAGCGGCGGCTGGTCGTGTCGATGCTGACTTCGTTCGCGGCGCGCTGGGTGACGCCGCGCATCGGCAGCTTTATTGAAGCGCATCCGCAGTGGGATCTCGAACTGCTGTCCACCAACGCGCTAACCGACTTCGCGCGCGACGACGTCGACGTGGCGATCCGTTTCGGCTTCGGCAAATATTCGGGGCTGCATTCGGAGCTTCTGCTGGAGGAGATTTTCTTTCCGGCGTGCGCGCCGACCTTCAACGGCGGCAAGCTGCCGCAAACGCCGACCGATCTGGCCAAGGTGCCGCTGCTGCGCTCCGACGACGAATTGTGGCGTCCGTGGTTCGACGCCGCCGGCCTCACCGACTGGCCGGAGCCGAAACGCGGCGTGCTGTATCAGGATTCGTCGAATCTTTTGCAAGCGGCCATCGACGGCCAGGGGGTCGCGCTCACGCGCCGTTCGCTGGCGATGCACGAGATCGCCGCCGGGCGCCTCGTGCGGCTATTCGATGTGGATGGGCCGAGCCCGTGGCAGTACTACTTCATCTGCCCGCCGCAGATGCTCGAAACCGCGCGGGTCAAGGCGTTCCGCGACTGGGTATTCGACGAGGTGGGCCGCTTCAAACAGCTTTTCGAGCGGGCCTGCGAGGCGCGGCCCGCGGCAGGCACCGAGCAGACGGCGAACGCCTTGCGCGCCGCGCCGTGACGCTCGCGCGCGTTAAAGCACCACCTTCACCATCGGGTGACCGGTAAGCGCGCGGTAGATATTGTCGAGCTGTTCGCGGCTGGTGGCGCGAACCGTCACCGTCAGGCCGGTGTAATTGCCGCTGCTGGACGGCCGCGTCTCGACGTTTGCGGCGTCGACTTCGCTATCGAACTGCCGAACCACCGTGACGATCGTCTCGGTGAATTCGGGGTGCGACTTGCCCATGATCTTGATCGGGAAATCGCACGGAAACTCAAGCAATGATTCGTTCACGGAACTCATTTTCCACTCCTTGCCGCGCCTCTCGCGCCTGCTTTGCCTTGGCGCGCTGATACGCCGCGTACAGCGCCGCAAACACCGCGCCCGGCTTACCGTCGCCAACCGGCTGACCGTCCAGTTGCGTGACCGGCAGCACTTCCTTGGTGGCCGAGCTGACGATGATCTCATCGGCCGCGCGCAATTCGGCTTCGGCGATCTCGCGCGCCTCGAAGCGGATGCCGCACTCGCTCGCCAGTTCTTCGATCAGCCCGTAGCGAATCCCTTCGAGAATCTTGTGGCTGCGCGGCGGCGCGGACAACACACCGTCTTTCACCATCCACACGTTCGACGACGAACCCTCGGTCAGCATGCCGTCGCGAAACTGGATCGTCTCGAACGCGTCGTTTTCCGCCGCGTATTGCGCCATCAGCACATTGCCGAGCAGCGACACCGACTTGATGTCGCAATTGAGCCAGCGACGGTCCTCGGCGCTCACGCAGCGCACGCCTTGCGCGCGCTGCGCGGCGCCGGGCAGATTGAGCGGCGTGACCATCACGAACACGGTCGGCTGAATGCCGGCCGGAAACGCGTGAGCGCGCTTCGCGACACCGCGCGTGACCTGGATGTAGGCGATCGCGTCCTGCTCGGGGCTGAGGCCGGCGTCCGCTTCGTTCGCCGCGACCACGCGCTCGATCAACTCGCGCCAGCCGGCGTCGCCAAACGGATTGACGATGCCGATCTTGTCGACCGACCGGGCGAGGCGCGCGAGATGTTGCGTGAAACGGAACGCCGTGCGGCCGCCGGCATGCGCATACAGCGGCGCGACTTCATAAATGCCGTCGCCGAAAATAAAGCCGCGGTCGAGAACCGGCACGCGCGCTTCGGACAACGGCACCAGTTCGCCGTTCAGATAAACGATCGGGTCGAACGAAACATCGGAAAGGGCGGTCATCGCGATTGGGCGCTTATTTTTTCTTGTTGAACATCAGCATCAGCGAATCCCACACGCGGCCCACCACGCCGGCTTGCGGCACGGCCTGCAACGCGACCACCGGGAATTGCGCCAGCACCTTGCCGTCGGCAACCAGCTTCGCCGTGCCGACCTGCTGACCGCTGGCGATCGGCGCGATCAGCGGATCGATCTGCTCGATCTGCGGCTTCACCTTGTCGGCCATGCCCTTCGGCACGGTGATGTACTGATCGCTCTTCACGCCGATCTGCACGGTGTCCTGCGCGCCCTTGTAGACGCGCGGCGTGCCCACCACCTGCGCCGCCTTGTACAGACGCACCGTGTCGTACGCGGTGTAGCCGTAGTTCAGCATCTTCAGGCTGTCCTGCACGCGGTCGTGTTCCTTCGGCTCGCCCATCATCACCGTGACCAGACGGCGCGCCGCGCCGGGCGTACCCGGCAGCTCACGCTTCGCGCTCGCGATCAGGCAGTAGCCGGCAGCTTGCGTGTGGCCGGTCTTCAGACCGTCGACCGTCGGGTCGATCCACAGCAGACGGTTGCGGTTCGGCTGCTTGATCTTGTTGTACGTGAAGTCCTTGACCGAGAAGATGTTGTAGTAGTCGGGAAAGTCACGAATCAGACGCGCCGACAGCACCGCGAGGTCGCCCGCGGTGGTGTAGTGCTGCGGATCGGGCATGCCGTTCACGTCGGCGAAATGGGTGTTCTTCATGCCGAGGCGCTGCGCCTCGGTGTTCATCATGTTGACGAACTGCGACTCGCTGCCGCCGACCAGTTCGGCCAGCGCGATCGCCGCGTCGTTACCCGACTGGACGATCATGCCGTACACCAGGTCGTGCACGGTGACCGGCTTATTCGATTCGATGAACATGCGCGATTCGTCGGTGCGAACGCGGCGCACCGCTTCGCCCGGCATCACCGTTTGCTCCATCGTGATCTTCTTCGTCTGCAATGCCTCGAAGACGAGATACGCGGTCATCAGCTTGGTGAGCGACGCCGGCTCCACGCGCTCGTCGGGATTGCCGGATGCGAGCACCTGGTTGCTGGTCGCGTCGACGAGCACCCACGAACGCGCGTTCACCGCCGGCGGCGGCACTTGCGCGAACGCGGTGCTGGCAACGAGGGTTGCCGGCAACACGATGCCGAGGGTGACGGCACGGCCAAGCGTATTAGGAACGAAGGAAACAGCGGATGGAAATGACGTGCGGCCGAAAGTTGAGAAACGCATAGGGTCGATTCGTGCGGAAAAGTACATCGTGCGCAGGGCGCATTGTTGGAAGAGCCGGTCGGCGAGCGTCTGGCCGTAAAACGGCGCGGCGCCCATTGGACTTCCGGCCACGCGGTCGGTTCGCGCAGCACGCCCGCATCCGGCACCGCTGCGCGCGAGAAGAAGCCACGCGTCGCGCGAACTGCCGGGTGGGCGGCGCTGCGCCCAAAAAAGAGCGCCCATTATACGCGCGCTATCTCGCCAACCATGCGCGGGGCGCGGCGATTAATTGCCGTTTGTGCGTACCTGTACCCCGGAAAACGCGCGCCGCCCGCCCTTCAGCGCCACGCGTCGACGATGATCCGCTTGAGAATGTGCAGCTTGCGATGCAGAAAGTGCTCGGCGCCCGGAATCACGATCACCGGCAATTCCTGCGGCCGGGCCCAGTCGTAAACGGATTGAATGGGAACGGTGTCGTCGGTTTCGCCGTGAATCAGCAGCGTGTTGTCCGGCACCGGCGCGACTTCCCAGCGGCTCGCCGCCGTGCCGACGAACACCATGCGCTCGATTGCCTGGCCTTCCTCGCGCAGCTTCGCGGCGACGTGCGACAGCACGAACGTGCCGAACGAAAAACCCGCGAGTACGAGCGGCAGATCGCCCTGCCCGGCTTCAGCGCGCATGTGATCGATCACGGCGCGCAGATCGTCGCGCTCGCCGATGCCCGCGTCATGCTCGCCTTGCGTTTGCCCGACGCCGCGAAAATTCGCGCGATACGTCACGTAGTTCAACTGCACGAGCGTGCGCGCCAGCGTCTGGGCGACCTTGTTGTCCATCGTGCCGCCGAACAGCGGATGCGGATGCGCGACCAGCGCGATGCCGCGCGGCGCGGCGCCGTTTTCACGGGTTCCGTCGGGCAGATCGCGCGCGACCTCGATCTTGCCGACCGGGCCGTCGATCAGATACTTCTTCGTGTGTACGTTCATGGGGACGCTTATTGATCGATTTTCAGGCGCTCGACAATCTTGCCGTTCACGAGATGCGAATCGACGATTTCGTCGATGTCGCTCTCGTCGATATACGTGTACCAGACGCCCTCCGGGTACACGACGAGCGTCGGGCCGAGCTCACAGCGGTCGAGACAGCCGGCCTTGTTGATTCGCACCTGGCCGGGGCCGGCGAGGCCGAGTTGCTTCACGCGTTTTTTCGCGTACTCCTGCATCGCCTGGGCGTTGCAGTTCGCGCAGCTTGGGCGATCGGCGCCGGGTTCGCGCTGATTGAGGCAGAAGAAAACGTGGTACTTGTAGAAGGAATCCATGTGTGCGGTGGCGAGGCTGTAAGAGTGGAGAGGGCGCTGGATGCGCCACGGCGCGCCTGTCGGTGATGCGGACGATTATAGCGAGCGGGGCTCGCGATCGCTGGGCGGCGGGCCGTGCTTCGGCGGGTCCGCGCCACGTGTGGAGGTGGCGGCCGCACCGGGCTCCTTCACGCGCCCTGGCAGCCGGCGCCCCACGCGCCGTCAAACGTGCGTCACGCGCCGCTTGAGCCACGCCTGCTCGACGACGAACGCGAGCCACACCAGCGCCGCGTACGGCCAGATCCACGCGAGCCAGTGCGCGAGACCGTTGAAATGCAGATACCGCCCCTGCCGCCAGTCCGCCAGCACCACGTCGAAATACGGATTCACCGGCAGCAGATTGACGAACACCAGCGCGACCGTCAGCGCGCAGGCCGCGAGCGCCGCGCGCGAGCGGCGCCGCAAGCGCAGCGCCAGCAGCGCCGCGAGAGTGCCGCACGCAAGCCCGGCGAGCGCGCCGGAGGTCGCCCAGTCGAATGTCAGACCCGACTGCGACTGTAGAAACGTCGCGCCCACCTTGACACCCAAGGTCATGACGATGAACGCGATCAACAGTCGCACGCGCGGCGCATGACGGCGCACCGCCAGCGACGCCAGCGCGAGCGCGGCAAACAGATTGAGGGTGGTGATCGCCGCTTCCCACAGGTCGACGGGCAGCCACGCGGCGACCCGTGCCGGCCATGCGCCGACGTGCCAGCGCAGCGGCGTCCATGCGAGCAGCGCATCCTGTGTCGTCGAATCGAAGCGCAGCCACAACGCGCGCGGCCAGTTGCCGAGACCGAACAGGCGGGGCGCCG
Source organism: Paraburkholderia terricola (assembly GCF_003330825.1). Taxonomy (NCBI): domain Bacteria; kingdom Pseudomonadati; phylum Pseudomonadota; class Betaproteobacteria; order Burkholderiales; family Burkholderiaceae; genus Paraburkholderia; species Paraburkholderia terricola. The sequence continues at coordinate 295,452 of NZ_CP024941.1, read as the reverse complement.
GGTACATCGTCGCGAAAGGCCACGAGAAGATGAGGCACGCGAGCGCCGCACGGTCGCGTTCGAACCACAGGAGCCGCAAGCGCCGCAACAAGCCGCGATCGAGCAGCGCGCCGGTGGCGGGCGACATGATCGCCGCGCCGAGCAGCGCGCCGAGCGCATTGGCGGCCAGATCGACGTTGGAAGCGACGCGCGTGGGCAGATAGGTTTGGACCGCCTCCATGGTCCCCGACAGCAGTCCGCCCAGCACGAAGGCCAACGCGACCGCCAGCGGGCCGCGCCAGCGCGGATAGACCGCGAGCACCACGAGCGCGCCGAACGGCATGTAGCCGAGCACGTTGGTGATCACGTCGAAGGCCGTGAGGTACTGCGGCAAGGGATCGGACAGAAAGGCGAACGGTGCGAGGCCGAGCGAGCGCCAACCGTAAAACGGATACCACGAACCGTAGACGATCAGCGCGGCATACAGCACCAGCGCCTGCCGGGAGAGCGCCGACGGGCGCCGCTGCCAGGGCTTTTCGCTCATGCAGCGCTCCGTTGCGTGCGCCGCCGGGAGGTCATTGCGCGGCGACCAGCGCCTGCACGCCGAGCCACGCGCCGATTTGCGCGACCAGATCGTCGCTGGCCGTGGCGAGCGCCTGCGCGCCGCCGGCGGCGTCCGACGAACTGGCCGGCGCACGCGAGACGAACGTGCGCTGGCCGATCACCTTGCCGTTCTGCGTCAGCGTGGCGCGCGCGGTGACGGCCGCGTGGCTCTGGGAACTGCTGTCGAAAACCTGCTCGAACTCGCTCAGATCGACCTTCAGCACCGGTGCGCGCACGCCGTCCGCGCCCGTCAATACGGTGCCGTTCGAACTGAGCGCGTTGCGCAGACGCTGGGTCAGCAACTGCGCGGGCGGCATCGTCCAGTGGCTGTTCGCGTAGGCGGCGGTTTGCTGCGCGTCGGCGTAGCTGAGCCGGTAGATCAGCTTGTCGGATTCGAGCATGCCCGGCGCGCTGACGTCGAGTATCTTCACAGCCGGCAACTGGCCCGCCGAAGCGGCCTGATTCGGCGGGCCGAAATCGTAGCGGATGTCCGAGATTGCCGCAGGATTACCCGCGCAACCCGCAGCCAGCACGCCGAACGCGAGCAGCGCCGCCAGCGCGGCGCGCGTGGACCATCCCGAGGACAACAATCGGTGAATCGAGCGTGACATAACCATCTTCCTTCTTCAAAACCTTCAAATCATTTATCGGCGCGGGCGGCGGGCCACTTGAAACCGGCCTCGCCAGGTCCGGGCGCCGCGCCCGGCGCGCCGAACAGCACGCTGCGCGGATTGCTGCTCAACGTATCGGCCGCGCGGTCCACCGAACGGGCCGCCGAGCGCACGTCCTCGGCGAGCGAATTGACGCGCGGCAAGGTGTCGTAGCCGACCCGCGCCGACAACTCCTGCAGCGAGCCGTTCATCGACGTCAACGCGTCGCCCGCCTGCTGCGCCGCCGCGCCGACCTTGTTGAGGTTGGTCTCGAACGGACCGTCCGGGCGGTTCAGACTGGTGATCAACTGATTGGTCGACGCGAGCGTGCGATCCAGTTGGTCGATCGTGGCGGGCAGCTTGCCGGCGACCGGCGCCGCCTGCTGGGTCAGCGTGGCCACACCGTCGGCGGCCTTCTGGATGCTGGCCGCTGTGCCTTGCAGTTGAGCGGCCATTTCCGGCGACAGCAGATTATCGACGTCGTCCGCGACTTTTTCGAGTTTGCGCAGCAGCACGTCGCCGCGTTGCTGCAATTGATCGAGCAAGCCCGGACGCATCGGCAACTGCGCGACCTGCTTGGGCGACGACGGCAGCGGCGACGGATCGCGCCCGCTGTCGTCCAACTGGATGAAGGCAATGCCCGTCACCCCCTGGAAACCGAGGCTGCCGAAAGTCGAATGGGTGATCGGCGCGTGCGTGTCGACGAGGATGCGGATCAGAATCTGCCCCGGATGAGCCCGGTCGAATTTGATCGACTGCACCTTGCCGACGTCGAGCCCGCGATAGCGCACCGCCGCGTCGGTATAAAGACCCGTCACGTTGGTGCGCGCGATCAGATCGTACGGCACCCGCACGGAACGGTCGACGTTGAACAAAAAAGCCGCCACCGCGATCGCAACCAGCAGGACGATCGTGAAGAGCCCCGCCCAGAAGGCGTGTGATTTGTTTTCCATTGTCAGGTTCCCTGGTTCACAGCGGCAATTCGGACGACGCCGGTTCGAGCGCCGCGCGCGGCAGTTTCGCGCGGCGCTCCGGCGGCAGCGCCTGCAACGCGCGGCGCCCGCGCAGGCCGAGGAAATATTCGCGGATGAAAGGATGATCGACGCCCGCCGCCTCCTCGACCGGCGCGGCGACCAGCACCTTGCGATCGGCCAGCACCGCGACGCGGGTGGACAGCGCGACCATCGTGTCGAGATCGTGCGTGACCATCACCACGGTCAAGCCCAGCGCGCGATGCAGCGCCGAGATGAGTTCGACGAATTCATCGGACGCCTGCGGATCGAGCCCGGCGGTCGGTTCGTCGAGAAACAGCAGTTCGGGTTCGAGCGCGATCGCGCGCGCAATGCCTACACGCTTGATCATTCCGCCCGACAGCGCCGACGGCATCTTCGATGCGTGCTTGCACGGCAGACCGACCATCTCCAGCTTGAGCATCACGATGTCGCGCAACAGGTCCTCGGGCACCTGGCCGAGTTCGCGCACCGGCTGCGCGATGTTGTCGAACACCGAGAGCGACGAGAACAGCGCGCCGCGCTGAAACAGCATGCCGGAGCGGCTGCGCATCAGCAGCGCGGTTTCCGGCGAGATGGTCGCGAGGTCCTCGCCGAACAGCTTGATGGTGCCCGACGACGGCCGCTCCAAACCGAGAATCTGCCGCACCAGCGTGGTTTTGCCGGAGCCCGAGCCGCCGACGATCGATACGATCTCGCCGCGCCGCACGTCCAGATTCAGGTGCTGATGCACGATGTTGCGGCCGTAGCGCTTGGTCACGTCGATTACCTCGATCACCGGCTCGGCGATCGAGGGCATCGGCTGGCCGCGCACGGCTTGGGTAAGTGGCGCGATCATCCGAGCCCCACGTTCTGGAAGAGGATCGCGAACACCGCGTCCGCGAGAATCACGATGGTGATCGAGGTCACCACCGAAGTCGTCGTGCCTTCGCCGAGACTCTGCGAATTGGCCTTGATGCGGAAACCGAAATGGCAGCCGACGAGCGCGATCAGCATGCCGAACGCGACGCCCTTGCCGAGGCCGATCCACAGATTCGCGACCGGCACCACGCCCGGCAACGCGCGCGCGAAGTAGCTCATGTCGATGCCGAGCACGATCTTGGCGGCCAGCGCGCCGCCGGCGAGCGCGATGATGTTGGTCCACATCACGAGCAGCGGCATCGCCACGCCGAGCGCGATCACGCGCGGCAGGATCAGCCGCAGCCCGTGCGGAATGCCCATCACGCGCATCGCGTCGAGTTCCTCGGTCACGCGCATCACGCCGATTTGCGCGGTGATCGCCGAGCCCGAACGGCCCGCCACCAGGATCGCCGACAACACCGGCCCCAGTTCGCGGATCACCGAGAGCCCGAGAATATTCACGATGTACTGGTTCGCGCCGAAGAGCCGCAGTTGCTGCGCGGACAGATAGCTGAGCACGATGCCGATCAGGAACGCCACCAGCGCGGTGATCGGCAGCGCCCGGGTGCCGGCGTTGTAGATGTTCGCGGAGATCTCGGTCCACGGCGTGATTTTCGGCTTGCGCACGATCGCCAGCAGATCGAGCACGACGCGCCCGAGCATGCCGACGCCGCCATATAGATGCTCGAAGAACGAGAAGATCGCGAGGCCGAGCCGCGTGAACGGATCGAACTTGACGACCGGCTCGGCCGTTTCGCGCGCCGTGTCGAGCAGCGCGATGCGCTCGAAAATATCGCGCTGCGTATCGGTGAGCTCGGTGTCCGGCGGCATCCGGTGGCCCCACACGCGCCATAGCGCCTGGCCGCCCACGTGGTCCATCCGGTCGATGCCCGAGAGGTCCCACTGGCGGATGCCCGTGGCGCCTATCAGCGAGCGCAACTGGGGAATCACGTGTCCGGTCGCGCGGTCGCGCGCGAGCGCGAGCGCCGTCCACTGGCCCGAGAGCCGGACGATCTTGCCCTGGCTGCCGGCCGCGACTTCAAGGCCGGGCGGAGTGTCGTAGTTCAAGGATCGCAGGAATCTGGTTATCGGATTAAGCGGCCATTGTAGCGAAGGCGCGGCGGATAGATCGTGCCGGCGGCCGGCCCGGTTGGCTGTCGCTACAATACCGGACATGAACGCTGACAAGACCTCATCCCGGGCCGCCGCGGCCGCCGACTGGCGTATCGATCGCGAGCGCGCCGTCGCGCTGTTCGGCCCGCACGCGCATGACTGGCCGATCGAAATCGTCGAGGAAACCGGCTCGACCAACGCCGACCTCATGACCCGCGTCAAGGCGTTGCCGCGCAAGGCCGGTGCGCTGCCGCGTCCGATCGTGCGGGTCGCGTATCTGCAAACGGCCGGGCGCGGGCGCCGCGGCCGTCCCTGGTATGCGGAGCCCGGCAATGCGCTGCTGTTTTCGGTGGCGTGCGTGCTGCCGCGCCCTCTCGAAGGATTGGCGGGGCTAAGTCTCGCTGTCGGCGTGGCGCTGGTCGACGGGCTGCGTTCGCTGCCGGTCGCGGGTCCCGGCCAGATCGCGCTGAAGTGGCCGAACGACGTGCTGCTCGAAGGCGACAAACTGGCCGGCATCCTCATCGAAACCGCGTGGAGCACCGACGAGGCCAGCGCCGTCGTGATCGGCATCGGCACCAACGTGAAGGGCGCGGACGAACTGGCGGCCAAGGTCGGGGCACTGAACGCCGGCACGCCGCCGCAGGCGCGCGGCACCGCGCCGACGGCACTGCAACGCGCGCTGCCCAACGCGAATCTCACCGACACGCTCGCCGCCGAACTGAACGCGCTCGAACCCGCGCTGCAGCGCTTCGGCGCCGACGGCTTCGCGGCGTTCCAGGCGCGCTGGAACGCCGTGCATGCGTACGCGGGGCGCGAAGTCGTGTTGCTGGAGCAAGGCGAGGAACTGGCGCGCGGCGTGGCGGCGGGCGTCGACGAGCGGGGTCAATTGCTGCTCGACACGGCTGCGGGCCGCCAGGCCATCGCCACCGGCGACGTCTCGCTGCGTCTCGCCAACGGTGCCGCATGACGAACGGTGCGCCTTATCTGCTGATCGATGCGGGCAATAGCCGCATCAAGTGGGCGTTGGTGCGGGCGGACGGCGCGCGGATCGCGTCGGGGGCGCTGGCGCACGACGGCGCCGAAGACGCTCTTCAGTGGTCGAACTTGCCGACGCCCGGCAGCGCATGGTTATCGAACGTCGCGGGCGATGGCGTCGCGGCGCGGATCACAGCGCTGCTTGCCACTCGCTGGCCGCAATTGCCGCTCACGACGATTCGCGCCTGCGCGCGGCAATGCGGCGTGACCAACAGCTACACCACGCCGCACGCGCTCGGCAGCGACCGTTGGGCCGGCATGATCGGCGCGCACGCGGCGTTTCCCGGCGAACCTCTGCTGATCGCGACGTTCGGCACGGCGACCACGCTGGAGGCGTTGCGGGCGGACGGCTGTTTTGTCGGCGGCCTGATCGCGCCGGGTTGGACCTTGATGATGCGCTCACTGGGCGAGCACACCGCGCAACTGCCGACGCTCGACGCCGACGCGGCGCGCGGCCTGCTCGACGCCGGCGGCACGCTCCGGGCGGCGCACCGCGGCCCGTTCTTCGCGACGGACACGCCGCGTTCGCTGTCGGCCGGTTGCACGCTGGCGCAAGCCGGCTTGATCGAGCGGATGTGGCGCGACTTGCAGGAAGAATGGCAGGTGCCGGTGCGTCTGGTAGTGAGCGGCGGCGCCGCCGATGAAGTGACAAGCGCGCTCAAAGTGCCGCATACTCGCCACGATTCGCTCGTGCTGTCCGGTCTTGCGCTGATTGCCGCCGAACGCGCGATGCAACGCGGCGCCTGAGTTCCGCCCATCAAGATAACGGCGGCCCGATTTTCGGAGTGAGAGAACAACAATGCTGCGCTGGCTGATCGCCATACTCTTTCTTGCCAACCTGCTGGCATTCGTCGCGGTGCGCGGCGTATTCGGGCCCCCGCCCACAGCCGGAGGACGCGAGCCTAACCATTTGAACCGGCAAGTCCATCCGGAGTGGTTGCGCGTTCAACCCATCACGCCGGCTCAGGCCGCCGACCAGCCGGTAGTCGGCGGCCCGGCGCCGGCCGCGCCGATCGCGGCATCGGCCTTGCCTCAGTAAGCAGACGCACGAAGGGGCGCAGACAGCGCGTAAGCACATGAGACTTGCGCGGCGCGCGAGCGAGCGCGTCGTTCAGCCTTGCGTGCGAACCTTCTTCAGCAGCGCGCTGGTCGAGCGGTCATGCTCGAACGGGATCGCCAACGCCTTCCCGCCCCATCCGCGCACGATGGCCGACTCGGGCAACGCATCCATGTCGTAGTCACCGCCCTTGACGAGCACATCCGGCCGCAGTGCCGAAATCAACTCGACAGGCGTCTTTTCGCCGAAGCACACCACGTAATCGACGCTCTCCAGAGCCGCCAGCAGAGCCATCCGATCAGCCTCGTTATTGATAGGCCGATCGTCGCCCTTGCCTAGCATGCGGACCGAGGCGTCGCTATTCACGCCGACGATCAGACAGGCGCCCAACGCTTTCGCGTCCGCCAGGTACGTGACATGCCCGCGATGCAGGATATCGAATACCCCATTGGTAAATACCACCGGCGCGCTCAACGAGGGACGGAGCTCGACCAGCGCATCGCGCGTGAGAATCTTGCGTTCGAAAGTAGCAGCCATGACGGAGTCGGAAAGAAACGGGAAAGTGCCGCCACGATACACGTTGGGCGGCACGAAGCAAAACGGTCCGGCAAGCTCACGCCTGCCGGACCGTTCTTTGAAACCGTAAGACCTGTTCGTGGCGCGAGCGCCGCCGGAGTCGACTCATACCGGCAAACTCAAGCCAGCGAATTCACAGCCATCAAGCCGGCTGCCCAGCCGATTTCTGGTCGGCCTGCAAGCGCGCAACCACTTCCTTGCGGTAGCGATTCAATTCCTGCGCCGTATTGAACGTGCGCTCGAACAGGATCGACAGATTATGCAGGATCCGTTCGACCACCTTCTTTTCCCAGCCGTCGTCGAAACGGATTTGCTCGTCGAGCCAGCGTTCGAGCCATTCCGGATCCGGCAGACGCGACTGAATCGTGTCGCGCGGGAACAGCGCCTGGTTCACGTGCAGATTGGTGGGGTGCAGCGGCTTTTCGGTGCGGCGCGCCGACGCCATCAACACGCCGATCTTGGCGAAGGCCGCGCGCGCGATGTCGCCGGTCTGCGCCATTGCTTTCTTCATGTAGCGCAGATAAGCGCCGCCATGACGCGCTTCGTCGCGCGAAATGGTTTCGTAGATATGCTTGATGACCGGCTCGGTGTGCCACTCTGCCGCACGGCGATACCAGTGATTCAGGCGGATTTCGCCGCAGAAGTGCAGCATCAGCGTTTCGAGCGGCGGCGCCGGATCGAATTCGAAACGCACGGCGTGCAGTTCTTCTTCCGTCGGACACATTTCCGGTTTGAAGCGGCGCAGATACTCCATCAGCACCAGCGAATGCTTTTGCTCCTCGAAGAACCACACGCTCATGAACGCGGAGAAATCGCTGTCGTGGTGGTTGTCACGAAGAAACATTTCCGTGGCGGGCAACGCCGACCATTCGGTGATCGCGTTCATCTTGATCGTCGCGGCCTGCTCGTCGGTCAAGAGCGATGCATCGAACTTGTCCCAGGGAATGTCTTTCTCCATGTCCCATCGAACGGATTCGAGCGATTTATAAAGTTCCGGATAAAGCATGGTGTTCATAGTCCCACCCCTGTTCTGCGCATACTGTCTGTGTCTGTCACTACTACATGTAGCACTTTTGCTGACGACGAACGAACGCACCGTTCGCCGGCCAAGCATTCAATTTTACGCGGTAATCGGCTGCCTGGATGCGCCGGGCAGCAAGAAGTCCGGGCGTTTGCGCGGGCGCCTGATCTTGATGACGCGCTGCGCGGCCAACCGTGGGTGAGGGATACCCTGTGCCTGAGGTCGAGCCAGTTTTGCGATGAAGCCGCGCCGTCCAGCCCTGCGCCGGTGGTGCCGGCGGCGAATGGAGCAAGGGCGGCTGGATTGGTTGTTTTCAGCGCACGCCCAAAAGCCAGATAAAGCTTACACAATCATAGCACGCTGACTTTACGGGACCCTCGCGGTAGCGGCCGCAAGTGCGGTGCCCGATTGACCTGCCTCAATGAACCATGCGATCCAGCGAGTGTGGTGGACGATCTGGGGCAAAACCATGACAGGCGGTGAATTCGAGTTCTCGATTGAATGGGCACCGCCCGTTCGTGCGTCTTTTGCGCGCTTTGCGTCGTCTATGTCGATGCCGCGCCAGTCGCGCCCCGTTTCATTGCCGCCGTCAAACGGACTTTTTCGCGACTCGCGGGCTCACGCTCGCGCTGCCCGTGCGCTTCGTGGATGTCGATGCCCGCTTCGCCGCCGGTCGCCTGGGCGCGGCTTGCGGCACCGACTCGGGCTCCTCGCGCGCGTCAGACGGCTGCGCGCCTCCCGACGCCGGCGCTTTCGCCTCCTCTTCCGGGGACTCCGTCGGCGAACTGCCTGTTGCGGCGCCCGCCGCGGGCTGTGTCATCGCGAATTGGGCGATCTGATTGAACTGGGATTGCAGCAGGTTCCACCACGCGGAGGCGTCGAAGGGAGTGGTCGCGGGGGCCTCGTCCTGATCGCCCGCCGATTCGGCCGCGCCCGGAGACGATGCCCCCGATGGCCCGGCACTGCTAGAGGCTGGACGCGGCGCGTCGGAATGCGGCCAGCCGGTCGCCGGTGACGGGCTCGGCGCGGCGGATGCAGCCGGCTGTTCCATCGACGCCTGCGCGAACGCGCCGAACGCGCGCAACGTGGCGAGCGTCGCGCGCTGCACTTCGAGCGCCTGAATGGCGGACTGCAACATGCTCAGATTGAGCTTGAGCCATTGCTCGACGGCGCGCATGTCGGTAATGCGCTTGTCGAGTTCCTCGACGCTGGTGAGCGGCGCCATCATGTCGGACATCATCGAGAGCGACGGCCCGAGGCCGGCGCCGGGTTGCGCGCCGGAAAAAGCCGAGCCGAACGGAGAGAGCCGCATCATGCCCCACATCTGGTCGAGCATTTCAGCGGGCGGAAAGCCAGGGAAGCCGGGAAAGGGCGGCGTGGAGCCAGGTGTATCGGTCATGCTTGTCGCCTCGCTGCTTGAAGGGAAGGAAATAGCGCCGTCCCGCGCGCGTCTGATTCGATGATACCGTGCGAGGCGCCTGCTTTTGCGTCTCGCTCGTGGCCGTTTTTTGCCGGCGCATCTTGATACGCTGCGTAGGCTGCGCGCCGCCGCGCCTCAGGAATTCTCGTCGTCCGACGCAGCGCCGCGGGCCGACTTTTGCGGCCGCCCACTCCACGGATCCGCTCCGCCGAAGTCGGGCGCGCGCCGCTCGCGCAGCGAACTCACGCCTTCGCGCACATCCGGCCCGGCAAACCCCATGAACTCCAGCGCGAGCGACGTATCGAACGCCGGCCCCGCCGAGCGCAGCCAGTTGTTCAACGCATACTTGGTCCAGCGAATCGCCGTTTGCGAGCCGTCGGCCAGTTTGCGCGCGACCTCGAAGGCCTTGGGCAGCAGATCGTTTTCGTCGACCGCGAGCGATACGAGGCCGATCCGCTCCGCTTCCGCGCCGCTCACCGGCTCGCACAGCATCAGGTAATACTTCGCTTTCGCCATGCCGCACAGCAGCGGCCAGACGATCGCCGCGTGATCGCCGGCGGCGACGCCCAGACGCGTATGCCCGTCGATGATGCGCGCCGTCTTCGCCGCGATCGAGATATCGGCGAGCAGGCCCGCCACGAGCCCCGCGCCGACCGCCGGGCCGTGCATCGCCGAGACGATCGGCTTGCTGCAGTTGATGACGTTGTAGACCAGATCGCGTGCCTCGCGCCACACGCGCGCGCGCACGTCGAAATCGGTCGCCATGTCCTCGACCAGTTGCAGATCGCCGCCCGCCGAAAAGCCCTTGCCTTCGCCGCGAATGATCGCGACACGCACTTGAGGATCCCGATCGATGTCGCGCCAGATTTCGGCGAGCTCGAAATGCATCCGCGCGTCGGCGGTGGCGAGTGCGCTGCGGTTCGCGCCCTCGCCGCTCATCACGACTTCGAGCACGCCGTGCGGATGGCGGTGCAATTGAAGCGCCTGGTAGTGCGCGTAATGCGCGTCGTTGCGATAGGGTGCGTGAGACATGGCAGGTAATCCGTCGATCGATGCATCGGTTGAAACCGCTGCGCTAAAAACCCGTTCAGCGCGACTGATAAACCCACTTCGCGTTTCTGATTTCGACCATCACGCGCGCTCGTTGATCGAGCCCGAGGTGGTCGGTGGCGCTCATGTTGACCACGCCGTTGGTGTCCGCGAGACCGCGCGTGCCTTCGAGCGCATCGCGCAGCGCGCGACGAAACTCCGGCGTGCCCGGCGCGGCCGTCTTCAGCGCGACCGGCACGGCGTTGCTGAGCAGCATGCCCGCGTCCCACGTGTACGAACCGAACGCCGACACGCTGCCCGGTCCGCGCAGCGCTTCGAAGCGCGCGATGTAGTCGAGCGCGAGGCGTTTCGCGGGATGATCGGCCGGCAATTGCGCGGCCACCAGCACCGGGCTGGCGGGCAGGAACGTGCCGTTGCAATCGGCGCCGCACACGCGCAGGAAGTCGTTGTTGCCGACGCCGTGATTGTGATAGATCAGCCCTTTGTAGCCGCGTTCCCTGAGCGTCTTCGGCGGCAACGCGGCGGGCGTGCCGGCGGCGCCCACCACCACCGCGTCGGGCTTCGTCGCGAGAATCTTGAGGACCTGGCCGGTCACGCTCGGATCGGTGCGGTTGAAACGCTCGCTCGCGACCACGTTGATGCGATGCAACTGCGCGAACTTCGCGACCTCGACGTAGAACGTCTCGCCGAGCGCGTCGGCCTGGCCGATGAACGCAATCGTCTTGACGCCACGCGTGCTGGCGTGTTCGGCGATGGCCGAGGCCATCATCGCGTCCGTCTGCGGCGTCTTGAAGACCCAATGGCGCCTGGCGTCGACGGGCTCGATGATTTTCGCCGACGACGCAAGCGAGATCATCGGCGTTTCGCCGTCGGCGACCACGTCGATCATCGACAGCGAATTCGGCGTGATCGAGGAGCCGATGATCGCGTCGACGCGATTCTCCGAAATCAGCTTCTTGGTGTCCTGCACCGCCTGGGTGGTGTCGGACGCGTCGTCGAGCACGATGTATTCGACGCTCTGGCCGCCGATCTGTCTGGGCAGCAGCGTGGCCGTGTCACGGGCGGGAATGCCGAGCGATGCGGCCGGTCCGGTCAGCGACAACACGAGGCCGATCTTTACCTGCGCGAGCGCCAGGGCGGGCCATGACGCGGCGAGCGCGGCGCTGAGTCCGGCGGCGATACGCTGAAGCGCAAGACGCGATTTGCCCATGCGGGCTTTCGTGGCGCGAGCGTCTCCGGTTGCAGGTTCAAGGGATTCAAGTCGCGGCATGCTGTCTCCTCACGTCGGTCTTTCGTTTTTTGATGTACTGCCGATGTCGTGCTGCTTTTTTTGCGGCTTGTTTGCTGATTGTTTGTACCGCGCGCGCCGACGCTCGCGATGAACGGCGGCGGGCCACCCCGAGGCATGCGGCCGCGCCAGTCAGTGTAGCGGCGCGCCGGGGCCGCGGCATCGGGCGAAACCCTTTCGCCGCTTCAATCCAGCGGCGCGATGCCCTGGTCGATCGAACCGAAAATCGACTTGCCGGCTTCATCGAACATTTCGATCTTCACGGTATCGCCGTAGCGCATGAACTCGGTTTGCGGCGCGCCGTGCTCGATGGTCTCCAGGCAGCGCTTTTCGGCGATACAGCAGTAGCCGCGCTTCGCATCCTTGTTCGACACCGTGCCCGAACCGACGATCGTCCCGGCGCGCAGATTGCGCGTTTTCGCCGCGTGCGCGATCAACTGGCCGAAGTGAAACACCATGTCGGTGCCCGCGTCCGGCTGGCCGACCTTCTTGCCGTTCCAGTGGACGATCATCGGCCGATGCACGCGGCCTTCGCGCCAATGTTCGCCGAGTTCGTCGGGCGTTACGGCGACCGGCGCGAACGAGGTGGCCGGCTTGCTCTGGAAAAAGCCGAAGCCTTTCGCCAGTTCGGCGGGAATCAGATTGCGCAGCGAGACGTCGTTCGCGAGCGTGATCAGACGCACGCTTCTGAGCGCCTGGTCGGGCGTGGCGCCCATCGGCACGTCGGTCGTGATCACGGCGAGTTCCGCCTCGAAGTCGATGCCGAACGCTTCCGACGCGCACAGCACATCGTCTTTCGGGCCGATGAAGTCGTCGCTGCCGCCTTGATACATCAGCGGATCGGTCCAGAACTCGGGCGGCATTTCCGCGCCGCGCGCGCGCCGCACCAGCTCGACATGGTTCACATACGACGACCCGTCGGCCCATTGGAATGCGCGCGGCAGCGGCGCCATGCATTCCTTCGCGTCGAACGCGAAGGTGTTGCGCGCGCGGCCCTGATTGAGCGCTTCGTAAAGTTCCTGCAATTGCGGCGCGTAGAAGGTCCAGTCGTCGAGCACGCGCTGCAACGTGGGCGCGATCGCGTCGGCGATGGCCGCGGTATGCAGGTCGCGCGACACGACGATCAGTTGGCCGTCGCGCGTGCCGTCCTTCAGCGTGGCAAGTTTCATAGGGGAGTGAACCGTGTTGGTGACGATGGAAGGAATCTATTCTACGATGGTGAATCGGCGCGGCCCAAGCGACTGCAGGTTTCGGCCGCGAGCCACGCCGATCAAGGCACCTTTCTCACCGTCGTTTAAACGCGCTCCGTGCGCCTCGCTCATGCCTCCAACTGCCCGCTCCGGCGCGATTCACAGCAACGCCGACTCCGCTGAGCCGCTCGATACGCCCGAAACCGACGACGAAAGCGTCGAGACCGGCGAGGAAAAACTGCGCTCGGGCATTCAGTCGATCGAAGTCGGTTTCCGCTTGCTCGACGTGCTGACCCACGAGCCGCGCGCCATGATGCTGCGCGATCTGGCGCAACGCGCCGGCATGAGCCCGGCGAAGGCGCATCGCTATCTGGTGAGTTTTCTGCGCCTTGGCGTGGTCGCGCAGGATCCGCTGTCGGGTCGCTACGAACTGGGCGGCTTCGCGTTGCAATTGGGGCTTGCTCGGCTCGCGCGCGTCGACGGCGTGAAGCTCGCGCGCATTGCGCTGGCCGAACTGCGCGAGCGGCTCGACCTGACAGTGGGCATCGCGGTCTGGGGCAATCAGGGACCCACAATGGTTCACTGGATGGAATCGAGCCATCCGGCCAAGGCATCGCTGAAACTCGGCGACGTCATGCCGTTGCTCGGCTCCGCGACCGGTCTGCTGTTTGCCGCGTATCTGCCGTCGAGCAAGACGGCGGCGATGCTCGAACGCGAACTGGCCGATTCGCGCCGCTCGTCCCATATGGGCGGGCCGCGCACGCACGAAGAGGTCGAGCGTGTGCTCGCCGACGTGCGGCGGCATGAAGCGGCACGCGTGGAAGGCATGCTGCTGCCGACCATCCACGCCTTCTGCATGCCGGTGTTCGACTCCACCGGCGAACTCGCGCTCGGCATCGTGGCGCTGGGCCATGAGGGTGCGTTCGATATCCGCTGGGGCGGCGAGATCGATACGGCGTTGCGCGAATGCGCGCAGAAGCTCTCGTATGAGTTGGGGTATAGTGCGACGCCCCGCTAGGGTTCGAGCCCGCGCGGCATAAGGTCGGCACGCTGACGTTGCCAGCTTGACGCGATTCGATGCCTTCGGCGTGGGTGCGATTTCGCCGTCGCGGAACATCGTTTGCGGCGGCGCGGTCGAATCCGTTCGCTGCCGGCCTCGCGGCTCGGCGGGCCGATGCGGCCCGCCAGTTCTTCGCGGCATTTTGCGGCGGCATTCGGCGGCGGTTTTTGCGGCGGTTTTTCACGGTAGCCGCCGCGCACATGCCCACAGGCGTTGTCCAATCCCGACACTTCCTTCCGCACGCATTCATCGCCAAAAAATGGCCTCACCCTTCACCGCACGCCGCCGCTCCGACCGCCTGCCGCCCGCCGCGCAGCGCGCCGGCTCGCGCGCGTGGCGGTGGATTGCGGCTCTCGTGCTGGTGGCCGTTCTGCACTGGATCGCCGCGCAATGGTTCGAGCGCAACCGCGCGACGCTGAATCCGTCGGATAACGAGCATGTCCCCGTGCAGGTCGCGCTGCTGACGCCTGAACGCATCGAGCGGAAACCGGCCGCCGCGCAGCAAGCACCAACACCCGCGCCGACGCATAAGGCAGTTCCGAGCAAGCCGCGCGAACATGTGCTGACGGCGTTGCAGCCGGCGACGCAAGCTCCGGCTGCTGCATCGGACACCGCGGCAAGCGCCCCCAATGCGAACGCAAATGCGAACTCCAATGCGGGTGCCAGCGGCGCCGGTGCAGCCAGCGCGCCCGCAGGCGCGAGCGCACCGCAAGCATCACCGGGCGTGAAGTTCTCCGTTCCGCCATCCGGCGAACTGCAATACGACACGTTCTACAACGGCGTGCGTAACCAGCCCGGCACGATCCACTGGTCCAGCAGCGCGCAAAACTACGAAATGGTCGTCTCCGTGCCGTTGCCGTTCGTCGGCACATTCGTCTATTCGAGCCACGGCCGCATCGACGCATTCGGCCTCGCGCCGGATCAGTACGTCGAAAAACGCGGCCGCCGCGCGGAAGACATTTCGATCTTCAATCGCGTCGACAAAAAGATCGCCTTTACGCGCACGCCGACCACACTGCCGCTGCCCGACGGCGCGCAAGACCGTTTCAGCATGGTGATGCAGCTTGCGAGCCTGGTGCGTGGCGATCCCGCCGCCTACCAACCGGGCGTGACGCGGCAATTCTTCGTGGCCGACAGCGATAGCGGCGAAAACTGGCCGGTCGAGACGATCGGCGACGAAACCATCCGCACCGCTCAGGGCTACCTCGATACGCGCCATTTCAAACGCCTGCCCCGCCGCGAGGGCGACCGGCGCCGCATCGACGTGTGGCTCGCGCCTTCGCTCGGCTGGCTTCCCGCGAGAATCCTGCAGACCGAGCCGAACGGCACGCAATTCGAACTGGTGTGGCGCGGCAAGCTCGACGCCAATGGTGCCGTCGGTTCGTCGAATGCGGGAGGAGCCAATGGTATTGGCGATGGCCGCACAGCGTCGCCTGATGATTCGGCGAGCCCGCCGCCTTCAGGCACGTCAGCGGTTCCGTCCGGGCCGGGGCCGGAACCCGCGCCACCCGCTCCCGCCGATTCGTCCGATCCCGCCAATAACCCAGGCATCATCAAGCCCTGAAAGCCTGGGACCCGAGCACGGTCTCGAGCAAATCGCGAAACTTCCGCGTCAACGCTCGCTCGCACAAACAGTTCCGACCGTTTGCGCGGCGCTGAGTATGATGTGGTAACGGCGTGTCGTCCGACGCCCGCTACAGCGCGCGAATGGATCCTTCTACTGCGTTCCCTTCAAGGAGCCCGTATGCAAGTGAACATCAACGGCATCGAGACGCGCTATGTGCTGAGCAATGAGGGCGGCGGCCCCTGGCTCACGTTCATCCACCAGCTCGGCGGCGACCTGTCCGTGTGGGACCAGCTCGCCGGCTATTTCCGCGACGACTACACCGTGCTGCGCTACGACCTGCGCGGTCACGGAGAAACCGCGGTCTCGAGCGAACCCTTCACCATCGCCGATCTTTCGCGCGACCTCGCCGCGCTGCTCGATGCGCTCGACGCACCTCGCACGCATCTGGTCGGCATGTCGATGGGCGGCATGGTCGCGCAACAATTCGCACTGGACTACCCTTCGCGCGTCGATACGTTGACCGTTGCCGACAGCACGGGCGGGACGCCGCCCGAGGGCCGCGCGCTTTTCGATCAACGCGCCGCCGCGGCCCGCCACGACGGGATGGCGCCGCTGGTATCCGCCACACTGAGCCGCTGGCTGACGCCCGGCTTTCAGGCCGCGCACCCCGAAGCGGTCGAACAGATCAGCGAGGTACTGAGCCATACGTTGCCGGAAGGCTACGCCAAGGCGTGCGAAGCCCTGCGCGATTTCGACGTACGCAGTAAGCTGGGAGCCATACGTTGTCCAACCTTGACCGTGGCGGGCCGCCACGACACGGGCACGCCGCCTGCTGCGACACAGGCGGTAGCAGACGCCATCGAAGGCGCGCAGTTCGAACTACTCGACGCCGCTCATCTTGCGCCTGTCGAGCAAGCTCACCGTTTTGCTGCACTGCTTGAAACGTTTCTTGAAAGACCGGTCTAACCGGTAGGTTCGGAACCTTTAGGAGCGTCAATCCCGGACCCACCCCTTGAATTCCACACCACAAGCTCCAGATATGGCGCAGGAACGGCCAGGAGCCAACGGAAATAAGGAGTGTCGCCATGCAAATGATCTATAACAGCCCCAACTATTGTGTCGTCGAGTTTCCGCCGCAGGAAGGTCCGCTGGCCATGAAGTCGGGTGGCTATGAGATCGTCGATAAAAACATGCAGCGCGAAATTTACATCGACGGTGCAATGGCGGCGCGTTTTCGCGAGCACGTGCAAAAGCTGATCGAAGAGGAACCGTCGCTGGACGAAGTAGACGAATTTCTCGGCCAGTTCGACAGCCTGATGCATCAACCGGTCATTCTTCACTAACCGCAGGGTTCGGCTCAACGTTTTTGGCGACCTACATCGACCGCGCCGTCCGGCTCCGCCGGCGGCCCTTATAAGGCGGTCAGCAGCATGAAACGGCCCAGCAGGCTTTTGCCTTGCTGGGCCGTTTTGTTATCCGCGCGGCGCATGCCCCGATTGCGGGCATGGTTGCTCCGGCCCGCGCCCGGCGGAACCGGGCAGCAGCGGCTACAATGACAGGCTCCCGAGAAAAGCCGGCGCAAGCCCAAGTCCGCCATGAACCAGCCTGCTCAAATTGCCCCGTCAGCCCGTCCCGACGCCGCCTACACGCGCGGCGCGGCGCTGCCCGCGCTGCTCAAGTCGCGCATTCTGATCCTGGACGGCGCAATGGGCACGATGATCCAGCGTTACAAGCTCGACGAAGCCCGCTATCGCGGCGAGCGCTTCAAGGACTATGGGCGCGACATCAAGGGCAACAACGAGCTGCTGTCGATCACGCAACCGCAGATCATCCGCGAGATTCACGAGCAATACCTGGCCGCGGGCGCGGACATCATCGAAACGAACACGTTCGGCGCGACCACGGTAGCGCAAGCCGACTACGGCATGGAAGCGCTTGCAGTCGAGATGAATCTCGAGTCGGCCAAGCTCGCGCGCGCGGCGTGCGACAAGTATTCGACGCCCGACAAGCCGCGCTTCGTCGCCGGCGCGATCGGGCCCACGCCCAAGACGGCGAGCATTTCGCCCGACGTGAACGATCCTGGTGCACGCAACGTTACCTTCGACGAATTGCGCACGGCGTACTACGAACAGGCCAAGGCCTTGCTCGACGGCGGCGCGGATCTGTTCCTCGTCGAAACGATCTTCGACACGCTCAATGCGAAGGCCGCGTTGTTCGCGCTCGACGAGCTGTTTGAAAACACCGGCGAGCGTCTGCCGATCATGATTTCGGGCACCGTCACCGACGCGTCGGGGCGCATTCTCTCGGGGCAGACCGTCGAGGCGTTCTGGAACTCGCTGCGTCACGCCAAACCGCTCACGTTCGGCCTGAACTGCGCGTTGGGCGCGGCGCTGATGCGCCCGTACATCGCCGAACTGGCGAAGCTGTGCGACACCTACGTGTCGTGCTATCCGAACGCGGGCTTGCCGAACCCGATGAGCGACACCGGCTTCGACGAATTGCCCGCCGATACCTCCGGGCTGCTCAAGGAATTCGCGCAGGCGGGCCTCGTGAATATCGCCGGCGGCTGCTGCGGCACGACGCCGGAGCATATCGCGGCGATCGCCAAGGCGCTGGCTGAAGTGAAGCCGCGCCAATGGCCGACGCAGTACCGCGACGCAGCCTGAAAACGGCGGCCCGGATTCCGGGCCGCCGCTTCCCGCCATCGAAACAGACGCATCAATCGCCCGCAAATCACTCGCACCTACGCCATGACCGATCACACCATGCGCCTTGCCGGCCTCGAGCCGTTCAACGTCACCTCCGGGACGCTCTTCATCAACGTCGGTGAACGCACCAACGTGACGGGCTCCAAGGCGTTCGCGCGAATGATCCTGAACGACCAGTTCGACGAAGCGGTCGCGGTCGCGCGTCAGCAGGTGGAAAACGGCGCGCAGGTCATCGACGTCAACATGGACGAGGCGATGCTCGATTCGAAAGCGGCGATGGTGCGCTTCATGAATCTGATCGCGTCGGAGCCGGACATCGCGCGCGTGCCGATCATGATCGACTCGTCGAAGTGGGAAGTGATCGAAGCGGGCCTGAAGTGCGTGCAAGGCAAGGCGATCGTCAACTCGATCTCGCTGAAGGAAGGCGAGGAAGCGTTCCGCCATCACGCGAACCTGATTCGCCGCTATGGCGCGGCCGCCGTGGTCATGGCGTTCGACGAGCAAGGCCAGGCCGATACGTTCGAGCGCAAGACGCAAATCTGCAAGCGCTCGTACGACTTCCTCGTGAACGAAGTGGGCTTCCCGCCCGAAGACATCATCTTCGATCCGAACATCTTCGCGATCGCAACGGGTATCGAAGAGCACAACAACTACGCCGTCGATTTCATCAACGCCACGCGCTGGATCAAGCAGAACCTGCCGTATGCGAAGGTGAGCGGCGGCGTGTCGAACGTGTCGTTCTCGTTCCGCGGCAACGATCCGGTGCGTGAAGCGATCCACACCGTGTTCCTCTACCACGCGATCCAGGCCGGCATGGACATGGGCATCGTCAACGCCGGGCAACTCGGCGTGTATGCCGAGCTCGACCCCGAGTTGCGCGAGCGCGTGGAAGACGTCGTGTTGAACCGCCGCGAAGACGGCACCGACCGTCTGCTCGAAATCGCCGACAAGTTCAAGACCGGCGCCGCGAAGAAGGAAGAGAACCTCGAATGGCGCAATCAGCCGGTCGAGAAGCGTCTGTCGCATGCGCTGGTGCACGGCATCACCAACTTCATCGTCGAAGACACCGAGGAAGTGCGCGCGAAAATCGCCGCGGCGGGTGGCCGGCCGATCAACGTGATCGAAGGTCCGCTGATGGACGGCATGAACGTCGTCGGCGATCTGTTCGGCCAGGGCAAGATGTTCCTGCCGCAAGTGGTGAAGTCGGCGCGCGTGATGAAGCAGGCGGTCGCGCACCTGATTCCGTACATCGAGGAAGAAAAGAAGCAGTTGGCCGCCGCCGGCGGCGACGTGCGCGCGAAGGGCAAAATCGTCATCGCCACCGTCAAGGGCGACGTGCACGACATCGGCAAGAACATCGTGTCGGTGGTGCTTCAGTGCAATAACTTCGAAGTGGTCAACATGGGCGTGATGGTCCCGTGCAACGACATTCTTGCGAGAGCAAAGGTCGAGGGCGCGGACATCATCGGCCTCTCGGGGCTCATCACGCCGAGCCTGGAAGAGATGGCCTACGTCGCGTCCGAAATGCAGCGCGACGATCATTTCCGCATCAAGAAGATACCGCTTTTGATCGGCGGCGCGACCACGTCGCGCGTGCACACCGCCGTGAAGATCGCGCCGCATTACGAAGGCCCGGTGGTGTACGTGCCGGACGCGTCGCGCTCGGTGTCGGTGGCGTCGAGCCTGCTCTCCGACGAAGGCGCGGCGAAGTACGTCGACGAACTCAAGGCCGACTACGACCGTATCCGCCTTCAGCACGCCAACAAGAAAGCGCTGCCGATGGTCACGCTCGCCGAAGCCCGTGCGAACAAAACCAAAGTGGATTGGGCGAGCTATCAACCGGTCAAGCCCAAGTTCATCGGTCGCCGCATGTTCAAGAACTTCGATCTGAACGAACTCGCGAACTATATCGACTGGGGTCCGTTCTTCCAGACCTGGGACCTGGCCGGCCCGTACCCCGCGATCCTGAACGACGAGATCGTCGGCGAATCGGCGCGGCGTGTGTTCTCCGACGGCAAGTCGATGCTCGCGCGCCTGATCCAGGGCCGCTGGCTGCAAGCCAACGGCGTGATCGCGCTGCTGCCGGCCAACACGGTGAACGACGACGACATCGAAATCTACACGGACGAATCACGCTCGCAAGTCGCGCTGACCTGGCGCAACCTGCGTCAGCAAAGCGTGCGGCCGGTGGTGGACGGCGTGATGCGGCCGAACCGGTCGCTTGCCGACTTCATCGCGCCGAAGGATTCGGGCGTGGCCGACTACATCGGCATGTTCGCGGTCACGGCGGGCCTCGGCGTGGACGTGAAGGAAAAGCAGTTCGAAAAGGATCACGACGACTACAGCGCGATCATGCTCAAGGCGCTCGCCGACCGCTTCGCCGAAGCCTTTGCCGAGGCGCTGCATGCGCGCGTGCGGCGCGATCTGTGGGGCTACGCGAACGCCGAAACGCTTTCCAACGACGAACTGATCGCGGAAAAGTATCGCGGCATCCGCCCGGCGCCCGGCTATCCGGCGTGCCCGGACCACCTGGTGAAGCGCGATATGTTCGACGTGCTGCAAGCCAATGAAATCGGCATGACCGTGACCGAATCGCTCGCCATGCTGCCGGCGGCGAGCGTCTCCGGCTTCTATCTGGCGCATCCCGACAGCACCTATTTCTCGGTCGGCAAGATCGGTCAGGATCAACTCGAAGACTACGCACAGCGCATGTCGTTGTCGAAGGCCGATGCCGAACGGGCTCTCGCACCATTGCTCTAGGCACGGCGTGGCGTGGCGTGGCGTCAAACCCACTATATCGGGCGGGAAACACTGAATATTTGCGGCGGCGTAATTTTCGTCTTTGTAGACTGAATTGCTTTTACCGCCAGACGCGGCCGAAAAACGCGTCGGCTCATCTAATTGCAATCGTCGACGGAGAGAATCATATGAAGAAGCTGACGCTGTTATTGACTGCAGTTTCCCTTGCCTTGGGCGCCCCGGCGGTGTTGGCCCAGCCTGCCGCTCCCGGCGGCTCCAGCGCGGTCAGCTCGTATTCGCCGCCCACCGTGAAGCACGTCAAGAAACCCAGGAAGCAGAAAATGAAGAAGGGTGCGTCGGCGCCGGCAGCGGCCCCGGCGGAGGCCGCCAGCCAGTAAGCAGCGCACGCCGGCCGGTTGTTCGCGTCCGGTAAACACAAGAGCCCGCACTCAGCGGGCTCTTTTCATTGGCACACCGGCGTCAGCGGCGCAAAGCGCGCCGTCACCGACATCGCGCCGGGATCACAGACCCCACACGATATCCGCGTTTTCCTTCTGCGCCGCGCGCAGCATGTCGAGGAACGGGTACGCGCGCTGCGCGAGTCCCGGCGGAATTTCATGATGCTCGTGACCTTCCTCGCCTTCATGGAAATGGCCGTCGTGCTCGGCGCGTTCCTGCTTGTCGATGGTGATGGCCGCTTCGAGTTTCGCGATCGCCACGCCCAGTTCATCATGGGCAACGACGCCCCGCTCGCCAAGGCGTTTACCGATGATGCCGACCAGATACTGTGCGAGGTTCTCCAGCATCACCACGTCGGGGCAGGCGCGGCATTTGAAAGTAATCAGCATGTCTGTTCCCTTTTTCGTTATGTTGGATCGACGCGCGAGCGGCTCGTGGACGACTGCCGGCGCGCGTTACGTTAGCCCGCCGATCAGGCGCGGCGGCCACGGCCCTTGCCGGGCATCTCATTGAACATATTAGCACCTGCTAAAATCCGTCTGGACGGAAAAGCGCGCCGCCATGCGCCGCGCGCGGCATGGCGCAGGTAGCGCGGCTGGGCCCGGTTGGCCCACCCCGCTTAGGCGCCGCGTGCAACGGCAAGCGGTTGTTGCCACCGCTTGCTGCCCGCCGCGCAGCCCTTGCATGTCGCCGCACGCCGCGCTCACCGCGACGCAGGCAATGTGCCCCGTGGCGCCGCTAATGTGCCCGGCGCGCCCGGCAAATCCGGGCGGGCACATCGCCGCTTTCCACGCTTCTGACGAACCGGCTGCGCCCGTCGCGCGGCCGGTGCCTCTTCCGCATCACCGGATTGCCTCACTGGACTCGCAACAAGCATGCTGCCCGCACATAAACACACTCTCGAAACACTGCTCGCCGATACGGTGAAGCAGGTGGCGCAAGCCTCCCAAGGCGCGACCGAAGCCGCTTTCGTGTCGCCCACCATCACGCTGGAGCGTCCCAAGGTCGCCGCGCACGGCGACGTCGCGTGCAACGTGGCGATGCAACTCGCCAAGCCGCTGCGCGCCAATCCGCGCCAACTGGCGCAACAGATCGTCGACGCGCTGCTCGCGCAGCCGCGCGCCCTGGGTCTGATCGAAACCGCCGAAGTGGCCGGCCCCGGCTTCATCAACCTGCGCCTCGCGGCTGCCGCGAAGCAGGCGGTGATCGCCGCCGTGTTCGCGGAGAAAGAGACGTTTGGCCGCTCGTCACGCGACGCCGGCAAGCACGTGCTGATCGAATTCGTTTCGGCCAACCCCACGGGCCCGCTGCATGTCGGCCACGGCCGCCAGGCCGCGCTCGGCGACGCGCTTTCGAACGTGCTGGCCTCGCAAGGCTGGGACGTGCATCGCGAGTTCTACTACAACGACGCCGGCGTGCAGATCCACACGCTCGCGCTGTCCACGCAGGCGCGCGCCCGCGGCCTCGCCCCCGGCGATGCGGGCTGGCCGGCTTCGGCATACAACGGCGAGTACATCGCCGACATCGCGAAAGACTATCTGAACGGCGTCACGGTGGCGGCGAGCGACGGCGAGCCGGTCACCGGCGCGGGCGACGTCGAAAATCTCGAAGCGATCCGCCGGTTCGCGGTCGCCTATCTGCGCCGCGAGCAGGACATGGACTTGCAGGCCTTCGGCGTGAAGTTCGACCAGTACTATCTGGAGTCGTCGCTATACACGGAAGGCCGCGTCGAGAAAACCGTCGAGGCGCTGATCGCCGCCGGCAAGACCTACGAGCAGGAAGGCGCGCTGTGGCTGCGCACCACCGACGACGGCGACGACAAGGACCGCGTGATGCGCAAGACCGACGGCACCTACACGTACTTCGTGCCGGACGTCGCCTATCACGTCGCCAAGTGGGAACGCGGCTTCACCAAGGTCATCAACATCCAGGGCTCCGACCACCACGGCACGATCGCGCGCGTGCGCGCCGGTCTGCAAGGTCTCGGCGTCGGCATTCCGAATGGCTACCCCGATTACGTCCTGCACAAAATGGTCACGGTGATGCGCAACGGCGAGGAGGTGAAGATCTCGAAGCGCGCCGGCAGTTATGTGACGGTGCGCGACCTGATCGAATGGTCGGGCGGCGCGACGCCGGGCACGGAAGCCGCCGTCGACCTGATCGACGAAGAGACGATTCGCCGCGGCCGCGACGCCGTGCGCTTCTTCCTGATCTCGCGCAAGGCCGATACGGAATTCGTGTTCGACATCGACCTCGCGTTGAAACAGAATGACGAAAACCCGGTGCATTACGTGCAATATGCGCACGCGCGAATCTGCTCGGTCATCGCCGAATGCAAGGCGCGCTACGGCATGGACGAAAGCACGCTCGCCAACGTGAACGTCGCGCCGCTCACCAGCGAACGCGCCATGGCCTTGCTGAACAAGCTCGCCGAATTCCCCGACATGCTGCAACACGCGGCCGACGAACTCGCGCCGCACGCGGTCGCGTTCTACCTGCGCGACCTCGCCGGGGAATTCCACTCGTTCTACAATGACAGAGCCGAGCGCGTGCTGGTCGACGATGCAGCCGAACGCAATGCACGCGTCGCGCTGCTCGCGGCCACGCGCCAGGTGTTGGCCAACGGTCTCGCGACGATCGGCGTCTCCGCTCCCGTCAAGATGTAAGTCCTCCGGCGCAACATGCATGCGGCCGTCGCTATAATCGGCGGCCGTTCCAGGATTCTTTTCGTAGGTGATTCATACGATGGCAAAACCACGCCGCACAACAAAGCAATCGAAACAAACCGGGGGGACTTTTCTCGGCATCGTGCTGGGCCTGATCGTCGGCCTTGCGATCGCGGTAGTGGTGGCGCTGTATATCACCCGTGCGCCTACGCCGTTCGTCTCGAAGGTGGCGCCGCCCGCGGCGTCCGATGCCGGCGCGAGCCAGCCGCAGCAATACGATCCGAACCGTCCGCTGCAAGGCAAGACGCCGGGCCAGCCGGTGCCGCAAGCCGCGCAACCCGCACCGCCGAACACCGCGCCCGGCGCGACCAACGCGCAGACCCAGTCGGGCATGCTGGAAGAACCGCAAATCGTCGAAGTGCCGCCGTCCAATGCCAATAACGGCAATGCGAACGGCACGGCGATCGCGCCGAAGCCCGCCCCGGACAACGGCACGGCAACGGCGCCCGTGAAGAAGCCGGGCGAGAGCGCGCCGAGCGCGACCGCCGCGGGCTCCGCGCCGAAGAGCACGTCATCGGCCACGACCGCCAACGCCAAGCCCGGTTCGGGCGCGGCGCCGGCGCCGGGCGATGCGAACACCGGCTACTTCCTGCAAGTGGGCGCCTACAAGACCGCCGCCGACGCCGAGCAACAGCGCGCGCGTCTCGCGTTCCAGGGTTTTGAATCGAAGGTCACGCAGCGCGATGCGGGCGGTGTCACGTACTATCGCGTGCGCATCGGGCCGTTCTCCAAGTTCGAGGACATGAATTCGAGCCGTCAGCGTCTGTCCGACGCGGGCGTGGATACCGCCGTGATCCGCTTTACGAAACAATGAAGCAACACGCCAATCACCAATAAACCTTGATTTGCCGGAGCGCGCCGCCGATGAACTATCGGCGAACGGCGCGTGTCACAGGCAACGGAACACTGAAAACGTTCAACGCCGATTCACAAACGGTGACGGGCATTGCGTGGCGCCACCGCTTTACCGCCTACTTGGGTCATCAACACATGAAAAAACTGCTGAGCATTCTGTTCCTTTCGCTGGGCCTCATCGCCGCCGCGGCGCATGCCGCGCCCGCCACGCCGGTGTCGGGCAAGGACTACACCGTGCTGTCCACGGCGCAACCCACCGACGTGCCGGCCGGCAAGATCGAAGTCATCGAGTTCTTCTGGTACGGCTGCCCGCACTGCAATGAATTCGGCCCGTACCTCGACGGCTGGGTGAAGAAGCAAGGCCCGGACGTGGTGTTCAAGCGCGTGCCGGTTGCCTTCCGCGACGACTTCATTCCGC
The DNA here is from genome assembly GCF_003330825.1 of Paraburkholderia terricola. Lineage (NCBI taxonomy): Bacteria > Pseudomonadati > Pseudomonadota > Betaproteobacteria > Burkholderiales > Burkholderiaceae > Paraburkholderia > Paraburkholderia terricola. Next base: position 270,028 of record NZ_CP024941.1, on the reverse strand, counting down.
ATTCGAAGATGTTCCACGCGCTCGAAGCACTCGGCCTCAGTGAGAAACTCACGCCGACGATCTTCAAGGAAATCCACGTCAACAAGAACTACCTGCTGACGCCGGAAGATCAGGCCAAATTCCTCGCGAAGAACGGCGTCGATCCGAAGAAGTACATGGAAGCGTACAACTCGTTCTCGACGCAAAGCGCGCTGCAAAAAGACAAGAAGATGCTCGAAAGCTACAAGATCGAAGGCGTGCCGACGCTGGCGGTGCAGGGCAAGTATGAGACGGGTCCGGCCGCGACCAACAGCCTGACGGGCACGCTCGACGTCCTCGACTACCTGGTGCAGCAGGTCCGCGCCAAGAAGATGTAATGTCCGAGGCGCCGGAATGAGTTCACCGTTGAAGGTCTTCATTACCGGCGCGTCGAGCGGCATCGGCCTCGCGCTCGCCGCCGAATATGCGCGGCGCGGCGCGATTCTCGGCCTCGTCGCCCGCCGCGGCGACGCGCTCGCGGCTTTCCAGCAGTCCCATCCCCAAAACGCTGTCTCTATCTACGCCGTCGACGTTCGCGACGCCGAGGCGCTCGCCGAGGCGGCCACGCGCTTCATCGCGCAGCATGGCTTGCCGGACGTCGTGATCGCCAACGCCGGGATCAGCCGCGGCGCGCTCACCGGCCACGGCGACCTGCGCACGTTCCGCGAAGTGATGGATATCAATTACTTCGGCATGGTCGCGACCTTCGAGCCGTTCGCCGCCGCGATGGTCGCCGCGAAACGCGGCACGCTGGTCGGCATCGCCAGCGTCGCGGGCGTGCGCGGCTTGCCGGGGTCGGGCGCGTACAGCGCGTCGAAGTCGGCGGCGCAAAAGTACCTGGAAGCGTTGCGCGTCGAGATGCGGCCGCACGGCGTGGGCGTGGTCACCATCGCGCCCGGCTATATCCGCACGCCGATGACCGAGCACAACCCGTACACCATGCCGTTCCTGATGAACGCCGACCGTTTCGCGGTGAAGGTTGCCGGGGCGATCGAGCGTCAAACCGCCTTTGCGGTGTTTCCGTGGCAAATGCGCATCGCGGCGATGCTGCTGCATGTGCTGCCGCGCTGGCTCTACGACCGCGTTTTCGAACGCGCGCCGCGCAAGCCGCGCGCCGTCACCGAGTAGGCCATGGAGAACAGTGCGGTCGATGCAGCCGGCGTCGCGCACGAACCGGCGAGCGCCGAGGCGCGCATCGTCTCGCTGGTGCCGAGCATCACTGAACTGCTGTTTGCCTTGGGATTGGACAGGCAGATCGTCGGGCGCACCGGTTTTTGCGTGCATCCGCGTGAGAAGGTACGCCAGGTGCGCAAGGTAGGCGGCACCAAGGCCGTGAATATCGACGCCGTTCGCGCGTTGCGCCCTACCCATCTGATCGTCAATGTCGACGAAAACGAGCGCGATACCGTCGACCAGTTGCGCGCGTTCGTGCCGCATATCGTCGTCACGCATCCGCGCACGCCGCGAGACAATCAATCGCTCTACACGCTGCTGGGTGCGATTTTCAGCCGTGAAGAGGAAGCGCGGCGCCTGAGCGACGCGCTCGAAAACCGCCTGCATGAAGCCGCAGCGCATACGTTTCCCACGCAAAACGTGCTGTATCTGATCTGGCGTGAGCCGTGGATGAGCGTCGCGCGCGATACCTATATCGCCGCCATGCTGCGGCTCGTCAACTGGCGCACGCTGCCCGATGTGCGAGGCGGTGCGGCGGGCGCCGCTCGCTATCCCGTGCTCACCACGCTCGACTTCGACCATGCTCCGTGGCTTGCCGATGTCGATCGCATTCTGCTGTCCAGCGAACCCTATCGCTTCACGCAAGCGCATTGCGATGCATTGAAACGCGATCCGCGGCTGGCGAGGAAGCGTATCGAACTGATCGATGGCGAACTGGTGTCGTGGTACGGCGTGCGCGCGATCGAGGGCATCGACTATCTGATGCAACGCGCCGCGCGGGGATAAGCGCCGCTGTCCCGCCGTCCCGCCGTCCCGCCGTCCATATGGATATGTGGATTAAGTGGTTGTCGCCGCCAGCACCCTTCGATAAGCTTTCGCGAAGGCCGCGCCGCGTCGATGGAGGCGACATCCACCCATGCGGCAGCGCCGGAAACGTATCACAATCATAGAGGCGGGCGTCGGCTACCCTTGACGACCCGCCACCCGCCACCGGAACACAAGCACACCAAGACGCACTGCCTGACCGCGCTCGTTATGGGAGATCCTATGCGCTTCAAACTGCTCGCAGCCGCCGTACTGTTCACGGCGCCCGCGCTCGTGCTCGCCAAACCGCTGACCGTCTGTACCGAGTCGAGCCCCGACGGCTTCGATGTCGTGCAGTTCAATTCGCTGGTGACGACCAATGCGTCGGCGGACGTGGTCTTCAACTCGCTGGTCTCATACGACGAGGCCACGAAGAAGGTGGTGCCGGCGCTGGCCGACAAGTGGGAGGTGAGCGCCGACGGCCTCGCCTACACGTTCCATCTGCGTCCGAACGTGCAGTTCCAGACCACCGATTACTTCAAGCCCACTCGCACGCTGAATGCCGACGACGTGGTGTTCACGTTCGACCGCATGCTCAACGACAGCAATCCGTGGCACAAGGTGGCGGGCGCGAGCGGCTTTCCGCATGCGCAGTCGATGGGCTTGCCCAAGCTCATCAAGGCGGTCACCAAGGTCGACGACAGCACCGTCAAGTTCGAGTTGAACGCGCCGGACGCGACCTTCGTTCCGATCCTGACAATGGGTTTCGCGTCGATCTATTCGGCTGAATACGCCGATCAATTGCTCAAGGCCGGCAAGCAGGTCGATCTGAACGCGAAGCCGATCGGCACCGGCCCGTTCGTACTGAAGAGCTATACGAAAGACGCGGTGATTCGCTACGACGTGAACCCGACCTACTGGGGTCCCAAGCCGAAGATCGATCGCCTGATCTACGCGATCACGCCGGACGCCACCGTGCGCGCGCAGAAGGTGAAGGCGGGCGAATGCCAGATCGCCCTGTCGCCGAAGCCGCAGGATCTCGCCGACGCGAAAACCGACAAGTCGCTGGATATCGTCAAGACGCCCGCCTTCATGACCGCGTTCGTCGCGTTGAACACGCAGAAAAAGCCGCTCGACAACCAGAAGGTGCGCGCCGCGCTGAACATGGCGTTCGATCGCACCACGTATCTCAAGACAGTGTTCGACAATACCGCCACGCCGGCCGTGAACCCGTATCCGCCGAACACGTGGAGCTACGACAAGGCGGTGAAGGCGTGGCCGTACGATCCGGCGAAAGCGAAGAAGCTGCTCGCGGACGCGGGTTTCCCGAACGGCTTCGAAACGACGATCTGGGTGCGTCCGAACGGCAGCGTGCTGAACCCGAATCCGAAGGCCGGCGCCGAACTGCTGCAGGCCGACTTCGCGAAGATCGGCGTGAAGGCGGACGTGAAGGTGATCGAATGGGGCGAACTCATCAAGCAGGCGAAGCAAGGCCAGCATGATTCGCTGTTCATGGGCTGGGCCGGCGACAACGGCGACCCGGACAACTATCTGTCGCCGCTCTTCAGTTGCAACGCGGTGAAGTCGGGCATCAACTTCGCGCGCTTCTGCAATGAGGACCTCGACAAGCTGATCGCGGACGGCAAGGCCACGCCGGACCAGGCCAAGCGTGCGAAGGCGTATGAACAGGCACAGCAGATCATCCACGACCAGGCGCTGTGGATTCCGCTCGGTTATCCGACCGCGGCGGCGATCACGCGCACGAACGTGAGCGGTTATCACGTGAGCCCGTTTGGCCGGCAGAACTTCGGCACGGTGGCCGTGCAGTAATACCGCTTAGGCTTGAACGAAACCGCATGAAAAAGCCCGGTTGCGAAAGCACCGGGCTTTTTTCATCAAAAGGTTGAAGGGTAAAACCGATCAAGCCGCAAACCGGATCACGCCATCCGAAGCCTGCGTGCGCTTCAACGTGCCCGCGAGCCACAGCAGATGCAAGTGCGCCAAGGCTTCACCCATCGCAAACGTCATCTGGTGGATGTCGAGCTGGCGTTTGAACATCAGCGGCACGATATCCGCTGCGCTTTGCGGTTTTTCGGCGCACGCCTCGCGCACTTCGGCGAGGCGCGCGTCGTGATGCTCGCGCAGTTGCCTGATGCGCGTGCGCACGCCGCGAAACGGCTTGCCATGCGACGGCAGCACCAGCGTCTCTTCAGGCATCGTCTCGTAACGGCCGAGCGATTCCAGATACAGCGCGAGCGGCGAGCCTTCCGGCTCGATGTCGAACACCGACACGTTGGTCGAAATGCGCGGCAGCACCATGTCGCCGGAGATCAGCACGCCGGTCTCCTCGCAGTGCAGCGCGCAGTGCTCCGGCGAATGGCCGAAGCCCGTCACCACCCGCCACGTCTTGCCGCCGATCCTCACGCCGTCCGCTTCGCGCAAACGGCGGTATTGGCCGGGAATCGCCGGCACGAGGCTCGCGTAATAGCTCTTGCGGGCGCGCAGCTTGTCCAGCGACGCTTCGTCGGTCACGCCGTGCCGCGCGAAGTGACGCGCCGCGCCCTCGCCGCCCGCATTCGAGCCGTCGCCGGCCGCCATCACGCGCGCTTGCATGTACTCGCCGAGCGTCATCCATAGCCGGGCGTCCCAGCGTTGCTTGTCGCCGCCGGCGCACACCCAGTGCGCGAGACCGATGTGATCCGGGTGGCAATGCGTGACGATCACGCGCAGCACCGGCAGGCCGTCGAGCACCGAGTCGAATACTCTCTCCCAGTTCTCCTTGATCGCGTCCGACGTAATGCCGCAATCGACCACCGTCCAACCCGGCTGACCGTCGATCTCATCGCGCAACAGCCACAGGTTGATATGGTCCAGCGCGAAGGGTAGCGGCATGCGCAGCCAGAACACGCCGGGCGCGACTTCCATCGCGTGGCCGGCTTCCGGCAAGCTGTCGTTGAACGGATAGTCGAGTTGATGTTCGAGTGCATTCATTGCGGGTGTCTTCCTCCGTCGGCCGTCCGGCATGGCGAGGTATGCGATGCCGGGCGGCGTGGTTGCGGCCCGGTTGGGGCATGCCGGTGCCGTATTGCGCCTGGTTGCGTTTCGCTCAAGTTGACGATAACGTTAACGTTGATTCTATCGTCCAATCCAACTTTCTGCCCGGCCACGGCATGCCCCGATGAACACGCAATACACGATCACCGAGCTCGCGCGGGAATTCGACGTCACGCCGCGCGCCATCCGCTTCTACGAAGACCAGGGTTTACTCTCGCCAAGCCGCGAAGGATCGAGCGGCTTGCGCCGCGTCTATTCAGGCCGCGACCGAACGCGCCTCAAGCTCACGCTGCGCGGCAAACGGCTCGGCTTCACGCTGTCGGAGATCCGCGATCTGCTGGACGTGTACGAATCGCCGACCGACACCGTCGCGCAATTGCACGCGTTCCTCGCCACGGTCGCGCGCCATCGCGAAGTGCTCGAACGTCAACTGGAAGACCTGAACGCGACGCTCGAAGACCTCGCGCAATACGAAACCCAGGCGCGCGCGCTGCTGGAAAGCGGCACACGCGAAGCCAGGCCCGCATGAAAGCGGACCACGCAAATTTTTTTGCCGGCAGTTGAGCCGATTAAGGCATGCCAAACTGACGCATTGAGCGGAGATAGCCGGAAAGTCGGCGAACGCCCGCGAAAATGCACGCCGGGCGCGGCATGCGCCAAGGCATGAGTCGAGCGGCGCGATGCGTCGCGGGCCCACCCGGACGATACAATCACGGGTGTCTTCACGACATGGGACGAATGCACGGTCGACATGAATCACTTCCCCAAACTGTTGTCGTCGCAGATCGGCTTTGACGTCGCCCAGACGATGCTCGAAGGATTCGAGCGCCACTACCGCATCTTTCGCGAGGCCGCGGTCCATGCCAAGACGCTGTTCGAACGCGGCGACTGGCACGGCCTGCAAAAACTCGCGCGCGATCGCATTACGTCATACGACGATCGCGTCGAGGAATGCGTCGAACTGCTGCAAGACGAATACGACGCGGAAAATATCGACAGCGATGTGTGGCAGCAGATCAAGCTGCACTACATCGGCCTTCTGACCACGCACCGCCAGCCCGAGTGCGCGGAGACGTTCTTCAATTCAGTCTGCTGCAAGATCCTGCATCGCTCGTATTTCAACAACGCCTTCATTTTCGTGCGGCCGGCGATCTCGACCGAATACATCGAGAACGACGAACCGGCCGCGAAGCCGACGTATCGCGCGTATTACCCCGGCAAGGACGGTCTTGCCGCCACGCTCGAGCGCATCGTCACGAACTTTCAACTGGAGACGCCGTTCGAGGATCTGACACGCGACGTCGGCTGCGTGATGCAGGCGATTCACGACGCCTTCGGCGTATTCGACGAAGCGCCCAACTTCCAGATTCACGTGCTCTCGTCGCTGTTCTTCCGCAACAAGTCGGCGTATATCGTCGGGCGGATCATCAACGGCGATTTGCTGTTGCCGTTCGCGGTGCCGCTGCGTCATGTGAGGCCGGGCGTGCTCGCGCTCGACACGGTGCTGCTCAAGCGCGATCAGTTGCTGATCATCTTCAGCTTCTCGCACTCGTATTTCCTCGTGGATATGGAAGTGCCGTCCGCTTACGTGGAGTTTCTCGGCACGATCATGCCGGGCAAGCCGAAGGCGGAAATCTATACCTCGGTGGGCTTGCAGAAGCAGGGCAAGAATCTGTTCTATCGCGATCTGCTGCATCACCTGTCGCATTCCAGCGACCAGTTCATCGTCGCGCCCGGCATCAAGGGGCTCGTGATGCTGGTGTTCACGCTGCCGTCTTTCCCATACGTATTCAAGCTGATCAAGGACAGCTTCCCGCCGCCGAAGGAAACCACGCGCGCGCAGATCCAGGAGAAGTATCAGCTCGTCAAGCGGCACGACCGTTTGGGCCGCATGGCCGACACGCTCGAATATTCGAGCGTCGCGCTGCCGCGCTCGCGGCTCGATGAAGCGCTCGTGCGCGAACTCGAAAAGGAAGTGCCGTCGCTGCTCGAATACGACGGCGAGAACCTCGTGATCCGCCATATGTATATCGAGCGCCGCATGGTGCCGCTCAATCTGTTCCTGCAACACGGCTCCGACGAGGACGTCGATCACGGCATCAAGGAATACGGCAACGCGATCAAGGAACTGATGCAGGCGAACATTTTTCCGGGCGACATGCTGTACAAGAACTTCGGCGTGACGCGTCACGGCCGCGTCGTGTTCTACGACTACGATGAAATCGAATACCTGACCGACTGCAACGTGCGCGCGGTGCCCACGCCGCGCAACGAGGAAGACGAAATGTCGGGCGAGCCGTGGTACTCGGTCGGCGTGCACGACATTTTCCCGGAGACGTATGGCACGTTCCTGCTCGGCGACCCGCGCGTGCGCCGTTCCTTCATGCGGCATCACGCGGACTTTTTCGATCCCGCGCTGTGGCAGCGGCACAAGGATCATCTACTGAAAGGCGAACTGCCGGACTTTTTCCCGTACGACAGCAGTGTGCGCTTTTGCATCCGCTATCCGGAACGCTTCGCCGATGCTGCGAAAGCACCGGCCCCATCAGACGCAACGGACGCGCAAGCCGACGAGCGCAGCGTGCGGGTGGCGTGAACATCCTGCGCCGTCCGCATTGCTGAACGCATCGTCCGAAACCTTATGTAACGACACCGACCGGTCTATCGGTCGAGCAACCGCCAAGACGCACCATGAACTCGAACGCTTCCACTCCTCCGAACCCGCTCGCGCATCTCTTCGACAACAACGATGCGTGGGTGACTCGCAAGCTCTCCGAAGACCCCGAGTACTTTTCGCGCCTCGCGCATCAGCAGACGCCCGAATATCTATGGATCGGCTGCTCCGATTCGCGTGTGCCGGCCAACCAGATCATCGGCCTGCCGCCGGGCGAAGTATTCGTGCACAGAAACATCGCCAACGTGGTCGTGCATACCGATCTGAACTGTCTGTCGGTGATCCAGTTCGCCGTCGATCTGCTGAAGGTCAAGCACATCATGGTGGTCGGCCACTACGGCTGCTCGGGCGTCGGCGCGGCGCTGCACGGCCGCCGCGTGGGTCTCGCGGACAACTGGCTGCATCACGTGCAGGACGTGCGCACCAAGCATGCGGCGCTGATCGAGGAATGGCCGCTCGGTGAAGCGCGGCATCGGCGGCTGGTCGAACTGAACACCATCGAGCAGGTGGTGAACGTGTGCCGCACGACCATCGTCAACGATGCCTGGGCGCGCGGCCAGGAACTGACCGTGCACGGCTGGGTGTACGGCGTGCATGATGGCAAGGTGCGCAATCTCGGCATGACCGTCGGCGAACCGGGCGCGCTCGACGCGGTTTATCAGGGCTGCGTCGCGGGAGTATCGGCAAGCGGCGCGCACGGCGCGGACAACGACATGGTCGCGGCCGACGCCGCGCAACTCGGCGAGGTGCCGGCGATCGTCGAAGGTGTGATCAAGGAGCTGAAACATGAGTGAGACAAACGCTGATCCGATCGTCATCGTGGGCGTTGCCCGCACGCCGATGGCGGCATTTCAAGGCGACTTCGCTTCGTTGACCGCGCCGCAACTCGGTTCGGTCGCGATCGAAGCCGCCGTTCAACGCGCGGGCCTGAAACCCGGGCAGATCGACGAAGTGGTGATGGGCTGCGTGCTGCCCGCCGGGCTCGGTCAGGCGCCCGCGCGTCAAGCGGCTCTCGGCGCCGGCTTGCCGCTCGCCACGGGCAGCACCACCGTCAACAAGATGTGCGGCTCCGGCATGCGCGCGGCGATGTTCGCGCACGACATGCTGGCCGCGGGTTCGGTCGAGGTGATCGTCGCGGGCGGCATGGAGAGCATGACGAACGCGCCGTATCTGCTGCCCAAGGCGCGTGGCGGCATGCGCATGGGCCACGGCCAGGTGCTCGACCACATGTTCTACGACGGCCTGGAAGACGCCTACGAGAAAGGCCGCCTGATGGGCACGTTCGCCGAGGAATGCGCGGCGTCGTTCGACTTCACGCGCGAGGCGCAGGACGCGTTCGCCGTCGAGTCGCTGAACCGTGCGAAGCGCGCGAACGAGGACGGCTCGTTCGCGTGGGAAATCGCGCCGGTGAAAGTCGCAAGCCGCAAGGGCGAGGTGAGCATCGATCGCGACGAGCAGCCGTTCAAGGCGAACCTCGAAAAAATTCCGACGCTCAAGCCCGCGTTCAGCAAGACCGGCACGGTGACGGCGGCGAACTCGTCGTCGATTTCCGACGGCGCGGCCGCGCTCGTGATGATGCGCGAGTCGACCGCGAAGCGCCTCGGTGTCGAGCCGATCGCGCGCGTGGTCGGTCATTCGACCTTCGCGCAGAAGCCGGCGAAGTTCACCACCGCGCCGGTCGGCGCGATTCGCAAGCTGTTCGAGAAGAACGGTTGGCGCGCGGACGAAGTGGATCTGTACGAGGTCAACGAAGCGTTCGCCGTCGTCACGATGGCCGCGATGAAGGAGCACGGTTTGCCGCACGAAAAGGTCAACGTGAACGGCGGCGCTTGCGCGCTCGGGCATCCGATCGGCGCGTCGGGCGCACGGATTCTCGTCACGCTGATCGGCGCGCTGAAACAGCGCGGCTTGAAGCGCGGCGTCGCGACGCTGTGCATCGGCGGCGGCGAAGCCACCGCGATGGGTATCGAACTGGTTTGACGCGCGGCTCCAGGCACTCCAGGCAGTCGGGGCCGTTGCGGCAGTTGAGGCTCGAGGTGATTCGATGAAGACAGTGTTGATCGTGGGTGCGTCGCGCGGCATCGGCCAGGAGTTTGCGCGGCAATACAAAAAGAGCGGCTGGCGCGTGCTCGCCACCGCGCGCGACGGGGCCGCGCTCGACGCATTGAACGAACTCGGCGCGGAGACTTTTTCCGTCGACGTCACCGCGCCCGACGAAATCGCCGCGCTCGGCTGGAAGCTCGACGGCGAACGGCTCGATGCGGCGATCGTCGTGTCGGGCGTCTACGGCCCGCGCACCGCGGGCATCGAGACCATCACCGCCGACGACTTCGACCATGTCATGCACACCAACGTGCGCGGTCCCATGCAGTTGATGCCGATCCTGCTGCCGCTCGTCGAGGAAACCGGCGGCGTGTTCGCGGTGATCTCGAGCAAGATGGGCAGCATCGGCGACGCGGGCGGCACGACCGGCTGGCTCTATCGTGCGAGCAAGGCGGCGCTCAACAACGCGCTGAAACTCGCGTCGCTCGAGGTCAGGCGCGCGACCTGCGTTTCGCTGCATCCGGGCTGGGTGCGCACCGACATGGGCGGCGCCGAGGCGGCGATCGATCCGGCGCGCAGCGTCACCGGCATGCGCGAATTGCTGGCACAGGCCGCGGCCGCGCGCGAGGCGTTCAATGGCCGCTTCTATCAATACGACGGCACGCCGCTCGACTGGTGAGAGCGCCAAGAATGAGGAGACTGAGCGATGGTGCTTGACCAGGACCACCTGATGGTGCGCGACGCGCTGCGCACGTTCGTGCGCGAAGCCGTCACGCCGCACGCGGCGCGGTGGGACCGCGAGCGGGTTTTTCCGCACGACGTGCATCGGCAACTCGCCGAACTCGGCGCATACGGCGTGCTGGTGCCCGAAGCCTACGGCGGCGCGGGCATGGACGCCTTGGCGCTCGCGCTGATCCTCGAGGAAATCGCCGCTGGCGACGGCGGCACGTCCACCGCCATTTCCGTCAACAATTGCCCGGTGTGCAGCATCCTGCTGAGCTACGGCAACGACGCGCAGAAGCGCGACTGGCTCACGCCGCTCGCGCGCGGCGAGATGCTCGGCGCGTTCTGCCTGACCGAACCGCAGGCCGGCTCCGACGCCTCCGCGCTGCGCACCACCGCGACCCGCGACGGCGACGCGTACGTGCTGAACGGCGTCAAACAGTTCATCACGAGCGGCAAGAACGGCAACGTCGCGATCGTGATGGCCGTGACCGACAAGGCGGCGGGCAAGCGCGGCATCAGCACGTTCATCGTGCCGACCGATACCAAGGGCTACGTCGTCGCGCGAATCGAGGACAAGCTCGGCCAGCATTCGTCGGATACGGCGCAGATCATTTTCGAGGACTGCCGCGTGCCGGCCGCGAACCTCATCGGCGCGGAAGGCGAAGGCTATCGGATCGCGCTGTCCGGGCTCGAAGGCGGGCGCATCGGCATCGCCGCGCAAAGCGTCGGCATGGCGCGCGCCGCGTTCGAGGCGGCGTTGGCCTACGCCAAGGAGCGCGAGAGCTTCGGTGCGCCGCTCTTCTCGCACCAGGCCGTGCAGTTTCGCCTCGCCGACATGGCGACGCAACTCGAGGCCGCGCGTCAGCTGATCTGGCATGCCGCTGCGCTGAAAGACGCCGGCCAGCCGTGCCTCACCGAAGCCGCGATGGCCAAGCTGTTCGCCTCAGAAGCCGCCGAGCGCATCTGTTCCGCGGCCTTGCAGATTCATGGCGGCTACGGCTATCTGAGCGACTTCCCGGTCGAGCGTATTTACCGCGATGTCCGCGTGTGCCAGATCTACGAAGGCACGAGCGACATCCAGAAGATCCTGATCGCTCGCGGTCTTGGCTGAACGTCCAATGAACGAGCCATTGTTGCCGGCGCAGCGTCCATCCGACTGTCCCTGCGGCGGCGCCGCGCCCGGCCAGCGCGCCGGCGCCCGCGCGCCCCGCTTCGCGCAATGCTGCGGCCGTTACATCGACGGCGGCGAAGCGGCGCCGCGCGCGCTCGAACTGATGCGCTCGCGTTACAGCGCGTACGTTCTCGGCGCGACGGATTATTTGCGCGCCACCTGGGCGCCGCACACCTGCCCCGCCGACCTCGACGCGGACCCCGCCGCGCCCGATGCGCCACGTTGGCTCGGACTTCAGATCAAGGCATTCGCTGAAACCGACGCCGATCACGCGACGGTCGAATTCGTCGCGCGTTACAAGGTGGGTGGCCGCGCGCACCGGCTGCACGAGCTGAGCCGCTTCATACGCGATGAGGACGGCCGCTGGCGCTATGTCGACGGCGACGTGAGCGAATAGCCCGACGCCTTCCCGAGCCTTACACCATGCGCCAGCCTGCGAGGCGCGTTCACATGCGGCCCTCAAAGACCGGCTTCCTGTTCGTGTTGGCCCGGCGCCACAGCCCATGCGCCCGCCACCTTGCCTCGTGCAGCCGGCCGCCGGCGAGACCAGCGTCTTCCAGCCCGCATGAGCCCAAGCCGCGCACGGCAATTTTTTCGTCGCGGGTTCTCCTTGATTGCACAAAACAAAATTGTCGTGCCAGGATGAGGCCGTAGCTTCATGGCGTCACGTTGCGAAAGCCGGTCATAACCGGCTACGCAAAATGCGCAAGGACGCTGCCGGTCACCAGATAGTGTGGGTTCGGCGGCGCTTCCGGGCAGCATGGGTGGCGCTCATCATCGGCGCGTGGGGTCGCGTCGGCCGTTTGGGTTCAATCCCGTGCGATCTCCAGTGGCGTGCGTGCGCTTCGCGCAGCAGTACGCGGGTATGTTTTTGCGTGTCGAAAACACCGGTGAAAGCAAAATGTCAGCAGCCGTTCTGGACAAGTGGGCATGACGGTATTCAGGCAAGTTTTTGAGGCGGATGCGTTAATGGTGTTCAGCAAGGTTCTGACGAAGTGTGCGGTGATCTGTGCAGCGGCTGCGTGCGCTGTCGCCGTCGCGCACGCCGCTCCGCTCGCCGACACCCAGGCGGGACCTCTCGCCCGCGCGCAGGTGCCGCGCATCGCGCTCGACGACGACGTCTATCTGCCGGCTGCGGGCCTCAACGAAAAAATCATCCGCGTGCCGGTGGACGCTGCCGGCGCGGTCACGCTCGAAACGACGATCTACAAACCGGACGGCCCAGGCCCGTTTCCGATGATCGTGTTCAACCACGGCAAGATTCCCGGCGACCCGCGCACGCAGGAACGCAGCAACCCGCTGCCGTTCGCGCGCGAATTCGTGCGCCGCGGCTACGTGGTGGTGGCGCCGAACCGCCAGGGCTTCGGCCATTCGGACGGCGTTTATCAGCAGGACGGTTGCGACGTCGAACGCAATGGCATGAGCCAGGCCGGCGACGTGGCGGCCACCATCGGCTACATGTCGAAGCAGCCTTACGTGGACGCTACGCATATCGTGGTGGCCGGCACCTCGCACGGCGGTCTCGCGACGATGGCCTACGGCACCGAAGCCGCGCCGGGCGTGCGGGCGCTGATCAATTTCTCGGGCGGTTTGCGGCAGGACGCGTGCAGCGGCTGGCAGGCCAACCTCACGCGCGCATTCGGCGCGTACGGTGAAAAGACCAAGGTGCCGTCGTTGTGGATGTACGGCGATAACGACTCGGTGTGGACCGCGCCGCTGGTGGCGGGCATGTACGCCGCGTATGCCGAGCATGGCGCGAGCGCGAAGATGGTGGATTTCGGCAACTACAAGAACGACGCGCATCGGCTGGTGGGCGACCGCGACGGCGTGCATGTGTGGTGGCCGGCCGTCGAGGCTTTCCTGGCCCGCGTGGGCATGCCCACGGGCGTGCAGTATCGCGTGTCCGATCCTTCGTTGCCGAAGGCGAGCGGGTTTGCCGCTGTCGATGCGGTGGATGCGGTGCCGTTCGTCGACGAAGCCGGGCGCAATGGCTATCGGAACTTCCTGCATCAATATCCTAGCCGGGCTTTTGCCGTGTCGGATACCGGCGCGTGGTCGTGGGCCGAGGGCGGCGACGATCCGATGTCGGTGGCGATTGCCAATTGCCAGAAGCAGAGTTCGGCGCCTTGCCGGTTGTATGCGGTGGATAACGCGGTTGTTTGGGGTTCTGGGGGTACTCAGACCGCTGCGAGCGGTGCGGATCAAGGTCGGCATGCTATTGCTAGCCGGGAGTGAGGGTCGGTTTTTTTGCCTGCTCGGCGGGGTTGGTTTTTGGGGTTTGATTTTTTTTTGGCCTTTGCTTGATTTGTTAGTGGTCTATTGGCGTTGCCCCTGTGCGGGGCGGCACCTACTTTCTTTGCCGCCGCAAAGAAAGTAGGCAAAGAAAGCGGCTCACACCGCCAGTTCTGAAGCGGGTCTCCTGGCTTGGAGGGGATCGTGGTGCATCTGGAATCCGTGTTCTCGCGCACTCCGCGCTCGTGACACAGCAGTCATTCTTCCGGCGACGCTACGCGCGCCGTCGCGGTACTTCATAAAGTCGCACGGCGCTTCTGCGGTCGACAGCAGTTCTCGATGCCCAGACAAACCGCCGTCAGCCGCAGTTCTCCAAACCAATAGCGCTGCGTGCGCCCGGCGTCACTGCATCGAATGCCGGCGAGTTGCCGACAATTTGCCGGCGCATCGGCGCGCGGCCGGACGCTCAGCACGGCGACCGGCGACCCGCCCCACAATCCACAACCGGTGTCCTGCAACCAGCGACACATCTGAAACAGCACCTGGCATTTCAGCGTCTCGCCGAGGCGAAGCCGATGGCCCCCACCGCGCCCAATGAAACCGCTGGTTTCCGTGCGCGCCGCTTCCGGCGAGCGCGCAGCGCGAGGCGGGAAGTATGACTGCCTTGTCACGAACGCGGAGTGCGCGAGAACACCGATTCCAGATGCACCACAATCCCCTCCAAGCCAGGGGACCCGCTTCAAGGCTGGCGGTGTGAGCCGCTTTCTTTGCCTACTTTCTTTGCGGCGGCAAAGAAAGTAGGTGCCGCCCCGCACAGGGGCAACGCCAATAGACCACTAACAAATCAAGCAAAGGCCAAAAAACCAACCCCACAACCCAAACCGCCGAGCAGGCCAAACCCCACCTACATCCCACTACTTTGCCGTCGTCAACTGCACCGATCATCGACCTTCACGAGAAAACAGAAACGACCTGCATCGAACAGCCCCAAACCCCAGCCCAGCAAGCAAAACCCCAAATTCCAGCGCAGGTGCGCGCAACGAAATAAACCGCTAATCTCGACCCCGCGCGCATCGCCAAACGCCGCGCGCAGCGCAACGAAACGGCCCTAAAAAGCCGTACGCGCAGCGGCAAAAAGCATCCTGGAGTACCCGCTTTGCAAAACCCGGCAACACAACCGTCATCACGAGAAGACTGGATCGCCCGCAGCCTGCGCGCCGTCTGGCACCCCTGCACGCAGATGAAGCACCACGAGCGTCTGCCGCTCATTCCCGTCGCGCGCGGCCAGGGCGCGTGGCTTTACGACCGCGCCGATCACCGCTATCTGGACGCGATCAGCTCCTGGTGGGTCAATCTGTTCGGCCACGCGAACCCGCGCATCAACGCGGCGCTGAAAGACCAGCTCGACACGCTCGAACACGCGATGCTCGCGGGCTGCACGCACGAGCCGGCCATCGAACTCGCGGAGCGCCTCGGCGCGCTCACCGGCAACACGCTCGGCCACGCGTTCTTCGCGTCCGATGGCGCATCCGCCGTCGAAATAGCGCTGAAGATGAGCTTCCACTCGTGGCGCAATCGCGGCTTCGCCGACAAGCAGGAATTCGTCTGCCTCGCCAACAGCTACCACGGCGAGACCATCGGCGCGCTCGGCGTCACCGACGTCGCGCTCTTCAAGGACGCCTACGACCCGCTGATCCGCCACGCGCACGTCGTCGCGTCGCCCGATGCGCGCCTCGCGCAGCCTGGCGAGACCGCCGCCGACGTCGCGCGCCGCGCGCTCGATCACGTGCGCTCGCTGTTCGAAGCGCGCGCCGACACAATCGCCGCGCTGATCGTCGAGCCGCTCGTGCAATGCGCAGCCGGCATGGCGATGCACGACGCGTCGTATCTCGCCGGATTGCGCGCGTTGTGCGACCAGTACGGCGTGCATCTGATCGCCGATGAAATCGCCGTCGGTTGCGGTCGCACCGGCACGTTCTTCGCATGCGAGCAAGCGGGTATCTGGCCGGACTTTCTGTGTCTGTCGAAAGGCATTAGCGGCGGTTATCTGCCGCTCTCGATCGTGTTGTCGCGCGATGAAATCTTCGCGGCCTTCTATCACGACGACACCGCGCGCGGCTTCCTGCATTCGCATTCCTACACCGGCAATCCGCTCGCGTGCCGCGCGGCGCTCGCCACGCTCGACCTGTTCGCGAGCGACAACGTCCTCGCCGTCAACGCGCAGAAGTCCGCGAAACTGAAGGCCGCGCTTGCTCCGCTCGCTGGGCACGAGCAGGTGCGCAATCTGCGCCAGTGCGGCACGATTTTCGCGTTCGACGCGGTGATCGACGACGCTCAACACGCGAGGACATTCTCGCGCCGCTTCTTCGAAAACGCGTTGCAGCGCGAGCTGCTGCTGCGCCCGATTTCGACCACCGTGTATCTGATGCCGCCGTACATTCTCGACGACGAAGAACTTGCGCTGCTCGCCTCGCGCACTCATGAAACGTTCGAAGCCACGCTCGCGGAGGCGCGCTAATGCACTTGCTCGACACACTTGCACAAGGCCTGAAGGACATCGACGCACGCGGCCTGCGCCGTCGCCGCCGCACCGCCGACACGCCGTGCGCCGCGCACATGACGGTGGACGGCCGCGAGATCATCGGCTTCGCCAGTAACGACTACCTCGGCCTCGCCGCGCATCCGCAACTGATCGCCGCGATCGGCGAAGGCGCGCGGCGCTATGGCGCGGGCAGCGGCGGTTCGCATCTGCTCGGCGGCCACTCGCGCGCGCATGCGCAACTCGAAGACGACCTCGCGGAATTCGTCGGCGGCTTCGTCGACAATGCGCGCGCGCTGTACTTCAGCACCGGCTACATGGCGAACCTCGCGACGCTCACCGCGCTCGCGGGCCGCGGCACGACGCTTTTCTCCGACGCATTGAATCACGCGTCGCTGATCGACGGCGCGCGCCTGTCGCGCGCCGACGTGCAGATCTACCCCCACTGCGATACCGAAGCGTTGAGCGCGATGCTCGACGCTTCCGACGCGGAAGTGAAAGTGATCGTCTCCGATACGGTCTTCAGCATGGACGGCGATATCGCGCCGCTGCCGCGTCTGCTCGAACTCGCCGAGCAACACGGCGCGTGGCTGATTCTCGACGACGCGCATGGCTTCGGCGTGCTCGGTCCGCAAGGCCGCGGCGCAATCGCGCAAACCGCGCTGCGCTCGCCGAACCTGATTTCGATCGGCACGCTCGGCAAGGCGGCGGGCGTCTCGGGCGCGTTCGTCGTCGCGCACGGCACCGTGATCGAATGGCTCGTGCAGCGCGCGCGTCCGTACATTTTCACCACGGCCTCGGTGCCTGCCGCCGCGTATGCGGTGTCGGCGAGTTTGCGCATCATCGGCGGCGACGAAGGCGATGCGCGGCGCGCGCATCTTCGGCAATTGATCGAACGCACGCGTGAGATGCTGAAAGCCACGCCGTGGCTTCCGGTCGATTCGCATACCGCCGTGCAGCCGCTCATCATCGGCGCGAACGAAGCCACGCTCGACATCGCCGCCCTGCTCGACCGCGCGGGTCTGTGGGTGCCGGCGATTCGTCCGCCGACCGTGCCCACCGGCACGTCGCGCTTGCGTATTTCGCTTTCCGCCGCGCACGCGCAAGCGGATCTCGACCGGCTCGAAGCGGGCTTGCAACAAGCGGGAGCGAAAGCGGCATGAGCACGGCGCTGTCTCTCTTCGTCACCGGCACGGATACGGAAATCGGCAAGACGTTCGTTTCGTCGGCGCTGTTGCGCGGCTTCGTTCGCGAAGGCCTGCAAGCCGCCGCGATGAAGCCGATCGCCGCCGGCGCATTCGAACTCGACGGCGTTCTGCATAACGAGGACGCGGATCAACTCGACGCCGCATCGAACGTCTTGCTGCCGCCCGACATTCGCACGCCCTATCTGCTGAAAGAACCGGCCGCGCCGCACATCGCGGCCGCGCTCGAAAACGTCACCTTCGATATCGCGCACATCGTCGCTTGCCATGCCGAGGCTGTGAAGCGCGCGGACGTCGTGGTCGTGGAAGGCGTCGGCGGCTTTCGCGTGCCGTTGACGGCGACTGCGGACACCGCCGATCTCGCCGTCGCCTTGAAACTGCCGGTCGTGCTGGTGGTCGGCCTGCGCCTCGGCTGCATCAACCATGTGCTGCTCACCGCCGAAGCGATCGCCGCGCGCGGACTGACGCTCGCCGGCTGGGTGGCGAACCGTGTCGACCCCGACATGACGTTCCCCGACGAAAACATCGCGTCGATCCGCGAGCATCTTGCGCGCGAACACGACGCGCCCTTGCTCGGCATCGTGCCGCATCTGAGCCCGGCTTCGCCCGAACTCGCGGCGGACCGGCTCGACATCGACCGACTCTTGCAGACGCTGCGCCATGCGCGGCGCTGATCAACATCACATCCATCCATGAGGATTGACGACATGACGCAACTGAACATCGCTCCGACGCCGGTCGACACGGCGGCCGCCAACAGCAATGCCAATCACAACGCCAACAGCGCCGCATCGGACGGCAAGCAACTCGCGCGCTGGCGCGTCGCCGACATCGTCGCGCTGTACGAACTGCCGTTCAACGATCTGATGTTCCGCGCGCAGCAAACACATCGCGAGCATTTCGACGCGAACACCGTGCAACTGTCGACGCTGCTGTCGATCAAGACGGGCGGCTGCGAGGAAGATTGCGCGTACTGTCCGCAGTCGGTGCATCACGACACGGGCCTGCAGGCCGACAAGCTGATGCCGGTCGACGAAGTCCTCGCCGCCGCGCGCGCCGCCAAGCAAAACGGCGCAACGCGCTTTTGCATGGGCGCCGCGTGGCGCAATCCGAAAGACCGGCACCTGGAGCCGATCAAGGACATGATCCGCGGCGTGAAGGCGATGGGTCTCGAAACCTGCGTGACGCTCGGCATGCTGGAGACGCACCAGGCGCAAGCTCTGCGCGAAGCGGGCCTCGACTACTACAACCACAACCTCGATACGTCGCCGGAGTTCTACGGCCAGATCATTTCGACGCGCACGTATCAGGACCGTCTCGACACGCTCGAACGGGTGCGCGACGCGGGCATCAACGTGTGCTGCGGCGGCATCGTCGGTTTGGGCGAGTCGCGCCGCGAGCGGGCTGGCTTGATCGCGCAACTGGCGAACATGGAGCCGTATCCCGAGTCGGTGCCGATCAACAACCTGGTGCAAGTGGAAGGCACGCCGCTGACCGGCACGGAAGCGATCGACCCGTTCGAGTTCGTGCGCACGATCGCGATTGCACGCATCACGATGCCGCGCGCGATGGTGCGTCTGTCGGCGGGACGCGAGCAGATGAACGAAGCGTTGCAGGCCATGTGCTTTCTCGCCGGCGCGAACTCGATTTTCTATGGCGATCAGTTGCTGACCACCAGCAATCCGCAAGCGGAGGCGGATCGCAAGCTGTTGGAGCGCCTGGGGATTCGGGCGGAAGCGGCGCAACAGATGCCGCTCGATCAGAGCGGTTGCGAGCATGGCTGCGAACACGGTCATGACTCGCACGCCGCGCCCAACTAAACGTAACAAGCGCATGCGATAGCAATTCGCGCAATAAAAAAGGCCGCCTCGGTAACGAACCGAAGGCGGCCTTTGTGCTTCACCCGAAGCTTTACTTCCTATCCACGATGATCTGATCGAACGTCCCGCCATCGGAGAAATGCGTTTGCTGCGCTTTCTGCCAGCTACCGAACATCTCTTCGACGGTGAAGGTCTTGATCGGCTTGAACTCCGCCTCATGCTTGGCGAGCACGTTCCTGTCGCGCGGACGCAGATGATGTTGCGCGATGATTTCCTGCGCGGCCGCCGACCACAGATAGTCGAGATACGCCTGCGCTTCCTTGCGCGTGCCGCGCTTGTCCACCACCTTGTCGACGATCGCCACGGGCGGCGCCGCCAGCAAGCTCACCGACGGATACACCGCTTCGAAATTGCCCGCGCCCACACCCGTGTTCATCAGCGCGACTTCGTTTTCGAACGTCACCAGCACGTCGCCGATGCCGCGCTGCGTGAAGGTGGTGGTCGCGCCGCGGCCGCCCGTGTCGAGCACCGGCACGTTCCTGAAGATCGCTTTTTCGAAGTCGAGCGCCTGCGCGTCGGTGCCGCCGTGCTGCTTGCGATAACCCCACGCGGCCAGATACGTGTAGCGGCCATTACCCGAGGTCTTGGGATTGGCGATCACCACCTGCACGCCGGGCTTGGCGAGATCGTCCCAGTCCTTGATGTGCTTCGGGTTGCCCTTGCGCACGAGGAACACCATCGTCGTGGTGTACGGCGCGCTGTCGTTCGGCATGCGCGCGCGCCAGTTGGTCGGCACCAGTTGGCCCTTTTCGGCGAGCAGGTCGATGTCGTTCGGCTGGTTCATCGTCACCACGTCGGCCTGCAAGCCTTGCAGCACCGACAAGGCCTGCGCGCTCGACGCGCCGTGCGACTGGCGGATCGACACGGTCTCGCCGGTCTTCTGCTTGTACGCCGCGATGAAGCCGGCGTTGATGTCCTTGTACAACTCACGCGTCACGTCGTACGAGACGTTGAGCAACGACGCTTGCGCGTGCGCCGTCGACACGCCGCCGAGCGCGAGCGTGATTGCCGTCATGCCGGCTGCCAGCCAGCGCGATGTGCCCGTCTTGCCTGCCATCTTGTCCCCGCCTATCGATGATGAAAACCGGTGGCCGCACGAACGCGCGGCATGAAGCGGGATTCTAACGGATCGCTTACTGGCTCACTCGTGCCGGGGCCGGCGCCTCGAGCGCGGCGCGAAGCCTCAAACGAATGCGTGCTGCGCGGCCTCGAAGGCATCCTCGCGAAAGCGCAATGGCGCGGCGCAATGCACCAGCGTGTCGATGAAATACTTGGCTCGCGGCCAGGGGCCGAAACCGGCCGCGGTGTTGATATGCCCCGCGTCGCCGAGATTGACGAACGCGCTGCCGAAACGCTGCGCGAGATCGCGCGAACCGGCGAGCGGCATCCACGGATCGGTTTCGCTGCCGATCAGGATCGACGGCACGCCGAGGCGCCGCGCGTCGAACGTTCCCGCGAAGCCGAATTTCTCCGGGCTCGCGGGCGCGACGAACAGCACGCCGACCACGTCGTTTGCATACGACGCCTGCTGCAGCGCATGCGCGGTCGCGAGGCAACCGAAGCTATGCGCGGCCAGCACGAACGGTCCGCGCTCGCGCGCGAGCAGATCGCGCAGCGACTTCGCCCACAGCGCGAGGTCCGGCGCGTCCCAGTCGGCCTGTTCGACGCGCAGCGAGCGCGCGAACTGCCGCTCCAGCCATGTTTGCCAATGCGCGCCCTCGCTGCCGTGCAGACCGGGCACGGTCACGAGCCGCGGCGGCCATGTCGATTTGGTGCATGAAAGCATGTCTGTCCCTCGCAAAGGGAATCCGGGAAGGTATTGTCCCGCTGCGCGCCGCGCGAACGAACCAAGTTTTTGTGCTTTGTTTATCGGGCTGAATGGCGGTCGAGATGGCGGCGCCGTGACTGTCGACGTGGCTGGCGACTGGCCCGCGACACGGCCGGCGCCATGTGCCGCGTGACCGGCGAATTGCACGGCCGTCCGCAAACGCGCGCGATCGGCGTCGAAAAAGTAGAATGAAGCCTACCCATAAAAGGAGGAGGCTCCATGCCGCAAGCGTCGTCTGAAGCGCCGCGCGCGTCGCAGCCGTCACAACGGGCCTTCCCCGCAATCCGCCCCGACAACGCAGGCGTCTTCCTGACCGTATGAAAATCCTCTTCTACATGCCGCATGCCGATGCCGCCGCCTGGCTTCACGACTTTGCCCGCGCGCTGCCCGAGGCCGATCTGCGCGAGTGGCAGCCTGGCGACACCGCGCCGGCGGACTTCGCGGTCGTGTGGCGGCCGCCGCGCGAGATGCTGGCCGGCCGCGACGACTTGCGCGCGATCTTCAATCTGGGCGCGGGCGTGGATGCGATCCTCTCGCTCGAAAGCGAACAGCCCGGCATCTTGCCGCGCAACGCCCAGTTGATCCGCCTGGAGGACACCGGCATGGCGCCGCAAATGGCCGAGTACGTCGCGCACGCGGTGCTGCGCTACCTGCGCCGTTTCGACGAATACCAGACACTGCAAAGCGAACGCCGCTGGGAAGTGCTCGAACCGCATCCGCGCGAGACCTTCACGGTCGGCGTGCTCGGGCTTGGCGTGCTCGGCGCGCATGTCGCGCAAACGCTCGCGGGCTTCGGCATGCCGGTGCGCGGTTATAGCCGCGGCGCGCGGCACATCGAGGGCATCACGACCTTCGCCGGCGAGGCGCAGTTCGGCTCATTTCTCGACGGCGTGAAAGTGCTGGTGAATCTGCTGCCGCATACGCCGGATACAGCCGACGTGCTGAACGCGCGCACCTTCTCGAAGCTCGCGCGCGGTGCCTATCTGATCAACGTCGCGCGCGGCGGGCATCTGGTCGAACAGGATCTGCTCGAAGCGCTTGCGAGCGGCCAACTCGCCGCCGCCACGCTCGACGTGTTCCGCGAGGAGCCGTTGCCGCCCGATCATCTGTTCTGGCGGGAGCCGCGTATCACGATCACGCCGCACATCTCCGCGCTGACGTTGCGCGAGGAAAGCGTCGCGCAGGTCGCGCGGAAAATCACGGCGCTCGCGCGCGGCGAAACGGTCAGCGGCGTGGTGAATATCGAACGCGGGTATTGAGAACCGGGTGAGCCCCGAGCAGGCACTGAGAGACATCAATGAAGGAGCGCCGCCAAGCGCGGCAGGAGACACATCATGGCCTTACCGCAGCAAGTGAAAATCGTCGAAGTCGGTCCGCGTGACGGGCTGCAGAACGAAAAGGAATTCGTCGCCACGGCGATCAAGATCGAGTTGATCAACCGCTTGTCGGCGGCGGGTTTTCGCAACGTCGAAGCGGCGTCGTTCGTCTCGCCGAAATGGGTGCCGCAAATGGCCGACGGCGCCGACGTCATGGCCGGTATCGAACGGCGCCCAGGCACGATCTACTCGGTGCTGACGCCGAACATGCGCGGCTTCGAAGGCGCGCTCGCCGCGCGCGCCGACGAGATCGTGATTTTCGGCGCGGCCAGCGAAGCGTTTTCGCAGAAGAACATCAATTGCAGCATCGCGGAAAGCATCGACCGGTTCGCACCCGTGGCGCGCGCGGCGAAGGAAAACCGCCTGCGGATTCGCGGTAGCGTGTCGTGCGCGCTGGGCTGCCCGTATCAAGGCGAGGTGCCGGTGGCCTCGGTGGTCGATGTGGTCGAACGTTTCGCGGCGCTCGGCTGCGACGAAATCGACATTGCCGATACGATCGGCGTCGGCACGCCGAAGCGCACGCGCGAAGTGTTCGATGCGGTGACCAAGGTGTTTCCGCGTGAACGTCTGTCGGGCCACTTCCACGACACTTACGGCCAGGCGCTCGCGAACATCTACGCCGCGTTGCAGGAAGGCATCGAGATTTATCACGCGTCGGTGGCGGGGCTCGGCGGCTGTCCGTATGCGAAGGGCGCGACCGGCAACGTCGCGACCGAGGACGTGCTGTATCTGATGAACGGCCTCGGCATCGAAACCGGCATCGACCTCGCGCAAGTCGTGGCGATCGGCGATTTCATCTCGACGTCGATCGGCCGGCCCAACGTATCGCGCGCCGGCAAGGCGCTGCTCGCCAAGGCGCGCAGCGAAGCGGGCAACTGTGTTTGACCTCAGCCAATCAATCAGGATCTAAAACAATGATGGACGACGCTTTCCTCGAATCCGACAATCTCGCCGCGCTGCCCGACTCGGCGCGCCGCGTCGCGCTGTTGCTGCGCGAGCGCGGCCACGCCGGCCGCATCGTGATGCTGCCGGAAACCGGCAAGACTTCCGCCGAAGCCGCCGCCGGGCTCGGCTGCTCGGTCGCGCAGATCGCCAAGTCGATCCTGTTTCGCCGTCGCGAGGACGACGCGCCCGTGCTGGTGGTCGCGAGCGGCGCGAATCGCGTCGACGAGAAGAAGGTGGCCGAGCAGGTCGGCGAGATCGGCCGCGCGGATGCGAAGTTCGTCCGCGAAAAAACCGGCTATGCGATCGGCGGCGTGTGTCCGATCGGCCATGCGACCGAACCGGTGACGCTGATCGATGCCGACCTGCTGACGCTCGACAGCTTGTGGGCCGCGGCGGGCCATCCGCATGCGGTGTTCAATCTCACGGCACAGGAATTGATTACGCTGACGGGTGCGCCGGTGATCGACGTGGCGCTGCGCGAAACCGCGTGAAGCCATGACCGAAAGCCTCGGCCACGACGACGGCGCTGCCGTGCCGTCGCCCTGCATCAACGTCTGCAAGATGGACGCGTCGACCGGCTGGTGCGAGGGGTGTCTGCGCAGCATCGACGAAATCGCCGGCTGGTCCTCGTTCGACAACGACGCGAAGCGCGCGGTGTGGGACGCGATCGAGGCGCGTCACGCGCAGTTCATGGCGATGCAAGCCAAGGTGCCGCGATGAACGCGCCGCCGCGCATCGTCACGATAGGCGAGACGTTCAGCTCGACGCTCGCGCTTTCGGCGGATTCGGTGAAATCGTTCGCCACGCTCGTCAACGACTTGAACCCGCTGCATCACGACGACGCCTATGCCGCGCAAAGCCGCTTCGGCGGGCTGATCGCTTCGGGCACGCAGCCCACCGCCTATTTCATGGCGCTGCTGGCGACGCATTTTTCGACCTACGCGCAGCCGCTCGGTCTCGAGTTCGACATCAAGCTGAAAAAGGCGGTCCATGCGAACGACACGCTCACGATCACCTGGCGCGTGCGCGACGCCTACTGGAAGCCGAGCCTGAACGGCGATCTGACGCATCTCGATGGAGCGGTGGTGAACCAGCGCGGCGACACTGTGTTGATCGGCACGTCCACCGTTCTGGTGATGCCGAAGCCCGAAGCATCGGCGAACGCATCGTGATTGCGCTGCCACCATCCATCAAGGTATTCGAGCGTGGCTGGCTCTCGTCGAACAACGTGCTACTGATCGACGATGCGTGCGCCGCGCTCGTCGATACCGGCTATGCGACGCATGCGCCGCAAACGCTCGCCCTGGTGCGGCAGACGCTCGGCGCGCGGCCGCTCGATCTGATCGTCAACACGCATCTGCATTCGGATCACTGCGGCGGTAACGCGCTCTTGCAGGCAACGTGGCCGTGCAGGACCGCGATTCCCGTCTCCGAAGCCGACGCCGTGCGCGCATGGGACGAAACGCGTCTGACGTTTCGCGCGACGGGGCAAACTTGCGAGCGCTTCAGCTTCACCGAGACCATCGCGCCCGGCGTGCGGTTGCGGCTCGGCGCGCTCGATTGGCAGGTGCTCGGTGCGCCCGGCCACGATCCGCATTCGCTGATGCTGTATTGCGCGGACGAGCGCATCCTGATCAGCGCGGACGCGCTGTGGGAAAACGGCTTCGGCGTGATTTTCCCCGAGCTGGAAGGTGAAAGCGGTTTCGCCGAGGAACAAGCGGTGCTCGAAGCAATTGCGGAACGGGACGTGCGCCTCGTGATTCCCGGCCACGGCGCGCCTTTCACGAATGTCGGGCAAGCGTTGGAGCGGGCGTTTTCGCGCGTCGCATGGTTGCGAGCCGATCCGGCGCGCAATGCGAGGAATGCGTTGAAGGTGCTGATCGTGTTCAAGCTGCTCGAAGTCCGCGAGATGGGCTTCGACGTCCTGCTGCGAATGCTCGATGAAGCTGCCGCGATGCGCGCCGCCGCGTCGATGCTCAAGCCGCGCGGCGAATGGCCGGCGCTGGTGCGGGAGATCGTCGAGGAACTCGCGGCGCGAAATGGGCCGCTGGCGGTGGACGGCGCGCGCATCGTCGCCCGTCAGGCTTGACGCTCACGCGCTGGTGTGGGGTCCAAGCGGCGTGCGGCTAAAAACCGTCGCCACAAAAAGAAAGCCGCTCGACCATTGAGAATGGCGAGCGGCGGAAATTCTGTCGGACGTGATCAGCGTCGTTACGAATGATACGCGCGCCGGATTTGCGACCGCATCAGTGATTTCCCTACAGAAGTTTGACGCCGCGTTTTAATCCGGCATACAGGTGGTGTCGCGCGAACCCGCATGGCCGCTCGCTTTGCGCGCGATCCGTTCGCGCATTGATCCGCCCATATGAACAATGCCTCGTTCCGGAATCCGTAGCATCCACACGGAACGCGAGCAAGCGGAGGCTCGTCACGTCGACGACAAGCGCTTCTGCGGCACGATTCGCCAGCCGAGATTGACGCCGGCCGCCGCGAGCAGAATCAGCACCGCGCCGAGTATCTGAATCCATGCGAGCGTCTGCCCGAACGCGATTCGATCGACGATGATCGCCACCACCGGATAGATGAACGACAGCGCGCCGGTCATCGAAGTCGGCAGCTTCTGGATCGCGCCGTAAAGCAGCACGTACATGAGGCCGGTATTGACCACGCCGAGCACGATCAATTCGAGCCACTGCACGCCATTGGTCGGCAGCGCGTCGAAACGCACGAATGGCGCGAGCATCACCACGCCGAGCGACACCTGAATCAGCGCGATCAGATGCGGCGGCGTGCCCTTGAGCCGCTTCGTGATGATCGACGACACCGCGTACATCGCCGCCGCGCCCACTGCATAGGCGACGCCCACCAGATACTGCCCCGGCACCGCCAACACCGCCGGCTCGACTTTCACGACGAACACGAGGCCGATGAACGCGACCACCAGCCATGCCACCGTCGACGCGCTAATGCGCTCGCGAAAAATCAGCGCGCCAAGCGCGACCAGCATGAAAGGCTGCGTGTTGTAGACGGCCGTCGCCATCGAGATCGACGCGCGCGAATACGCCGCGAACAGCAGCACCCAGTTCAGCACGATCGCCGCGCCGCCGAGCAAGGCGAGGCCGAGCATCGTCCACGAAAACAGCTTGCGCCTGAAGAGACCCAATACGGCGCACACCAGCGCCAAGGTCGCGCCGCCGAAAATGCAGCGGAAGAACACCACGTTGAACGAGCTCTGCTGCGACGACACCACCAGCCAGCCGATGGTGCCGACATCAGCATGGCCATGCTCATCTCCGCGGCCCCGCGGCGAATTTCATTTGAAGCCATGATTCGATCCTCGAATTGAATCGACAGGCAGTGTAATTAATCCGACGACGCCAATACATGGCTAAACTTAAGCCTTCCGGCGATTAAACCTAAGAATCGAAGGCCATCGTGATCAAACGCCTTGCTCCCTCTGTGCCCGCGTCGCTCGACGAAACCGACCGGGCGCTGCTCGCCGCGCTCGCCGAGGACGCCCGTCAGCCGGTCGCCGAACTGGCGCGTGCGGTCGGCCTGTCGGCGCCGAGCACGGCGGAGCGCATCCGCAGGCTCGAAGCGCAAGGCGTGATCGAGCGCTTCACGGTGCAGATCGATCCGCGCGCGCTCGGCTTCACGTTGCAGGCGATCGTGCGCGTGAAGCCCCTGCCCGGTCAGTTGCATCTGGTGGAGGAAGTGATCCGGCGCATTCCGGAGTTCGTCGAATGCGACAAGGTGACGGGCGACGACTGCTTTATCTGCCGCCTGTATCTGCATTCGATCGAGCAGTTGGATGAGATTCTGTCGAAAGTCACCGAGCGGGCGGAAACCAGCACCGCGATCGTCAAGTCGACGCCGGTCGCGCGCCGCTTGCCGCCGCTCGGTTGAGCGGCGGGCGCGGCGGGCTCTTAACAAGCGGGCGCTCGCGCATGAATGAAGCGGCTTACTGTTCGACCGCTTCGAAGAAAGACAGCATTTCCGCGAGCAGTGGCTCAGACGCCTCTTCGGGAATGTAATGCCCGCAAGGCAGCGACCGGCCGCTCACGTCGCGCGCCACGCGGCGCCATTCCGCCAGCGCGTCGAAGCACTTTTCGATCACGCCCTTGTCGCCCCACAGCACACGCAGCGGACAGCCGATCTTGTGGCCCCGCTCGATATCGGCGCGATCGTGCTCGAGGTCGATGCTCGCCGCCGCGCGGTAGTCCTCGCACATCGCGTGAACCGCGCCGGGTTGCGCGAGCGCGGAGCGATAGGCGTCGAGCGCGTCGGGTTCGAACGCGGCCAGCCCCGCATGACGGCTGCCCATCACCGAATCGACATACGCGGCCGGGTTCGCGCCGATCAACGTCTCGGGTAGCGGCTCGGGCTGGATCAGGAAGAACCAGTGGAAGTAATGCGTGGCGAACGCGCGGTCGGTGGCTTCGTACATCGCGAGCGTCGGCGCGATGTCGAGCAGCATCAGACGCTCGACGGCGTCGGCATGGTCGAGCGCCATGCGATGCGCGACGCGCGCGCCGCGGTCGTGCGCGCACACCAGAAAACGTTCGAAGCCGAAGTGGCGCATCACGGCGACCTGGTCGGCCGCCATCGCGCGTTTCGAATAGGGCGTGTGGGCGGCGTCGCTCGGCGGTTTGTCCGACGCGCCGTAGCCGCGTAGATCAGTGGCGATGACGGTGAAGTGTTCGGCCAGTTGCGCGGCGCAGCGCCGCCAGATCAGATGCGATTGCGGATGACCGTGCAGCAACAGAAGCGGCGGCCCCGCTCCGCCCTTCACTCCGAAAATGTCGACATCGCCCGTGGCGACGCGAAAGGGCGTGAATTTCTCGAAGGCCATAACGGAGTCTCGTGTCGTTTGGAAGTCTGTGCATTGTAGGAGCGCAATATGTACACCCCGAGTGGGTTAGCCCACGCAAGCATAGAACCTGAACACTCCCTCCAACCGTTCCAAAGCAACACGCGAACGCAAGCGAGGCGCTTCGCCTATAATCGAACGACCGTTCTTTAATAGACGGCGGCATGATGGACAGATGCGCGAGCTTCGAAGCGCCGTCGGCCAGGTGCCGCTAAACTCATCATCGCCGGGCGCTGCACGCCGCACCGGTCGCTCAAATCAGGAGACTCGCATCATGGCATTGCCCGCCGTCCTGCAAAAACTTGCGCTGCCCGTCGTCGCCTCGCCGATGTTCATCGTCAGCTATCCCGAACTGGTTCTGGCTCAATGCAAGGCCGGCATTGTCGGTTCGTTTCCCGCGCTGAACGCACGCCCCGCGGAATTGCTCGACGAATGGCTCACGCAGATTCAGACGCAGCTCGCCGATCACAAGGCCGCCCATCCCGATGCGATCATCGGGCCGATTGCCGTCAACCAGATCGTTCATCAGTCGAATACGCGGCTCGAGCACGACGTGCGTGTGTGCGTCGAACATAAGGTGCCGATCTTCATCACCAGCCTGCGCGCGCCCGCGCGTGAAATCGTCGATGCGGTGCATGGCTACGGCGGCATCGTGCTGCACGACGTGATCAATCTGCGCCATGCGCAGAAGGCGCTGGAAGCGGGCGTCGACGGACTGATCCTGGTGGCGTCGGGCGCCGGCGGCCACGCGGGCACGACTTCGCCGTTCGCGCTGGTGGGCGAAGTGCGGCGCATCTTCGACGGCCCGATCGTGCTGTCGGGCTCGATCGCCAACGGCGGCTCGATTCTCGCCGCGCAGGCGATGGGCGCGGACCTCGCGTACATGGGCACGCGTTTCATCGCCACGAAAGAAGCGCACGCGGTGGACAGCTACAAGCAGGCCATCGTCAATTCCACGGCGTCGGACATCATCTACACGAACCTGTTCACCGGCGTGCACGGCAACTACATCCGCGAAAGCATCGTGAACGCGGGGCTCGACCCGGACGCGCTGCCGGAATCGGACAAGACCAAGATGAACTTCGGCGGCGACAAGGCGAAGGCGTGGAAAGACATTTGGGGCGCGGGCCAGGGCGTCGGTTTGATGGACGACGTGCCGAGCGTCGCGGAACTGGTGCGGCGCTTATCGAAGGAATACGACGATGCGAAGGCACGGCTGGGGATTGCGCGCTGAGCGCGAGGCGAGTGCTTCGCTTCAAGGCGGTTGGTCGCGGCTCGTACGTCTGCTGCCGAGCCGCGGCTCATACCCGCCTCACATATTGCGGCGATACTGCCCGCCCACTTCGAACAACGCGTGCGTGATTTGCCCCAGCGAGCAAACGCGCACGACATCCATCAACACCGCGAACACGTTTTCATCGTCGATCACCGCGCGCTTCAGGCGTTCGAGCGCCGCGGGCGCGTCCTCGCGATGCCGCGCCTGGAAGTCGCGCAGACGTTTCAACTGGCTTTGTTTTTCCGCGTCGGTGGAGCGGGCCAGCACGATCGGCTGCGGCGCTTCATGCGGATGCGCGCTCAAAAATGTATTCACGCCGACGATCGGATACGAGCCGTCATGCTTGCGATGCTCGTACAGCATCGATTCGTCCTGAATGCGCCCGCGCTGATAACCGGTTTCCATCGCGCCGAGCACCCCGCCGCGCTCGGTGAGCCGATCGAATTCGGCCAACACCGCCTCTTCCACCAGATCGGTCAGTTCCTCGATCACGAAGCTGCCCTGATTCGGGTTCTGGTTCTTCGCCAAACCCCATTCACGATTGATGATCAACTGGATCGCCACCGCGCGGCGCACCGAGTCCTCGGTGGGCGTGGTGATCGCTTCATCGAATGCGTTGGTGTGCAGCGAGTTGCAGTTGTCGTAGATCGCGATCAGCGCCTGCAGCGTGGTGCGAATATCGTTGAAGTCGATTTCCTGCGCATGCAGGCTGCGGCCCGAGGTTTGCACGTGATACTTGAGCTTCTGGCTGCGCTCGTTCGCGCCATAGCGCTCGCGCATCGCGATGGCCCAGATGCGTCGCGCGACGCGGCCCAGCACCGTGTACTCCGGGTCCATGCCGTTTGAAAAGAAGAACGACAGGTTCGGCGCGAAATCGTCGATCGACATGCCGCGCGCCAGATAGGCCTCGACATAGGTGAAGCCGTTCGCGAGCGTGTAGGCGAGTTGCGAAATCGGATTCGCGCCGGCCTCGGCGATGTGATAGCCGGAGATCGACACCGAATAGAAATTGCGCACGCCGTGCTCGACGAAATACGCCTGAATGTCGCCCATCACTTTCAGGCTGAACTCGGTCGAGAAAATGCAGGTGTTCTGCCCTTGGTCTTCCTTCAGGATGTCGGCTTGCACGGTGCCGCGCACGTTTTCAAGCGCGGCTCGGCGCGCCGCGGCGAGTTGGTCTTGCGTGAGCGGATGGCCGTGCTGCTGTTCCATACGCGCGATCTGCTGATCGATCGCGACGTTGAAGAACATCGCGAGGATGGTCGGCGCGGGGCCGTTGATCGTCATGGAGACCGAGGTTTCCGGCGCGCACAGATCGAAGCCGTCGTAGAGCGCTTTCATGTCGTCGAGCGTCGCCACCGACACGCCCGAATTGCCAACCTTGCCGTAGATGTCCGGCCGCTCGTCCGGCTCTTCGCCGTAGAGCGTGACGGAATCGAAGGCCGTCGAAAGACGCTTGGCCGGCATGCTCTCGGAGAGCAGCTTGAAGCGGCGGTTGGTGCGGAACGGGTCGCCCTCGCCGGCGAACATGCGCGTCGGGTCTTCGTTTTCGCGGCGGAACGGGAACACGCCGGCGGTGAACGGGAAGTAGCCGGGCAGGTTGTCGAGCATCAGCCAGCGCAGGATTTCGCCGTGGTCGACGAACTTCGGCAGTGCGACCTTGCGGACTTCGGAGCCGGACAGGGTCGTGACGGTGAGCGCGGTGCGAATCTCGCGGTCGCGGATGCGGACGACGTGTTCGTCGCCGGAATAGGCGGCGACGGTTTGCGGCCAGCTTTCGAGTAGTTGGCGTTCGCGTTCGCCGAGGGCGGCGGTGCGCTGGGCGATCAAGCTGTCGAGCGGGGTTTCGGCGGTGGTGGCTTGTTCGGGCGCTTGTTCTGCGGAGGACGCTACGCTCGCCGTTGACGTCGAGATCGCACTGTTATGTGCGCCCGCATTCGCACCCTCGCCCGCATTTGCTTCACCGAGCATGCGGCGCGCTTCGACCAGTTGCCAACGCTCGCGCGCCACGCGCGCTTGCGCGTCGGCGCGCTCACGGTAAGCGTGAACCGTCTGCGCGACATCGGCGAGATAGCGCACACGGGCCGGCGGCACGATGGCGTTGCGGCCGCTCGAAAAGCGCACGTTATCGAGCGTGGGCAGACGGCCGCCGCCCGCGCGCAAGCCGTGCTTGCGCAGCGCGCTTGCCACTTGCTGATACAGCGCGGTCACGCCATCGTCGTTGAAACGCGAGGCGATCGTGCCGAACACCGGCATCGCGTCGGGCGGCTTCGCGAAGTCGCCGCGATTGCGCTGCACCTGCTTGGCGACGTCGCGCAACGCGTCCGGCGCGCCCTTGCGATCGAACTTGTTGATCGCGACGAAGCCAGCGAAGTCCAGCATGTCGATTTTCTCCAACTGGCTGGCCGCGCCGAACTCGGGCGTCATCACATACAGCGATTCGTCGACGAACGGCACGATCGCCGCATCGCCCTGGCCGATCCCGGACGTCTCCACGACGATCAGATCGAAGCCCGCCGCTTTGCACAGCATGAGCGCGTCGGGCAAAGAGTTGGAGATTTCGCTCGACGCTTCGCGCGTCGCCATCGAGCGCATGTACACGCGCGCGCCGCCGCCCCAGTCGGCGATCGCGTTCATGCGAATGCGGTCGCCGAGCAGCGCGCCGCCGGATTTGCGGCGCGACGGGTCGATGGCGAGTACGGCGATGGTGAGCGCGTCGCCGTGGTCGAGCCGGAAACGGCGAACCAGTTCGTCGGTGAGCGAGGATTTGCCCGCGCCGCCGGTGCCGGTGATGCCGAGGATGGGTACCTCGGCCGCCTTCGCAAGCGCCGACAGTTTTTCGCGCTCGGCCGGCGCGACGCCGCCCGTTTCGAACGCGCTGATCAGTTGCGCGAGTCGGCGGAAGGTGGGCGATACCGAATCGCGTGCATCGAGGACGGGAGCAGTGGGCGTGACGGCGGGCGCCTTTGCGGTGTCCGCTTGTGGCGTTTCGCCGGCTTGACGAGCGCTATGGAGCGGGTCGCGGCCGCCGCTGCTTTGATGGTCGGCGGAAGCCTTGCCGACGGTGTGCGGGACGGGGTCCGTTTGCGCCGTTTCGCCGGCTTCGCGAGCGTTGTGGAGCGGATCGCGACCGCCGCCGCTTTGATGGTCGGCGGACGCCTTGCCGACGGTGTGCGGGACGGTGTCCGCTTGCGCCGTTTCGCCGGCTTCGCGAGCGTTGTGGAGCGGATCGCGACCGCCGCCGCTTTGATGGTCGGCGGACGCCTCCGTGCGCGCTTCCAAACGCGGCAACCTGCGCGCCGACAGATCGGCGATCCACGCACCCACCGCATTTTCCCGGCTGCCCTCGACGGCACGCGCGGCTTCCAGGCAACGCGCGATCATGTCGTCGATCATGCCTTGCAAGCCGAGCCGCTGACCGTCATGCGGCGAATAGATTTTCTCCACGCCGTAGCGTTCGAGCTCGGCGATTTCCTCGGGGACGATCACGCCTCCGCCGCCGCCGAATACCTTGATGCGCTCGCCGCCGCGCGCGCGCAAGAGTTCGACTAAATAGCGGAAGTATTCGTTATGCCCGCCTTGATAGCTGGACACGGCGACGCCGTCGGCGTCTTCGTGCAGCGCGGCGGTGGCGACTTCATCGACGGAGCGGTTGTGGCCCAGGTGAATCACCTCGACGCCGCTCGCCTGCAGGATGCGCCGCATGATGTTGATCGACGCGTCGTGTCCGTCGAATAGCGCGGCGGCCGTGACGAAACGCAGACGCCGGCCCGCTGGCAGCTTGTGGCTACCGGCGCGCCGCGGCGTGGACAGATCGGTCATGTCTCCCCCAGATCGTTACGCGTATGGGTGCTGGCAACCAGTATAGCTAAACGAGGGGCGGCGTCCGGGCGGGATGGAGGCGGGGTGTGGCGTGGCTGGCGTCCTTCGCCTTTGCCACGTTTTGCGTCTTTTGCGTCTTTTGCGTCTTTTGCGTCTTTTGCGTCTTTTGCGTCTTTTGCGCGTTTTGCGCGTTTGGCGCGTTTGGCGCGTTTGGCGCGTTTGGCGCGTTTGGCGCGTTTGGCGCGTTTGGCGCGTTTGGCGCGTTTGACGCGTTTGGCGCGGCAGGCCGCTTCCCCTACCCCCCGCGTGCGGCGCGCCAGTTAGCCCGACCATCACCGATAGGCAACTTTGGCGTCGTCCGTCATCACCGATGAACGGCGGCGCACCGCCAGCGCCTAACGCGCGGCCAACGCCTTGATCTGCTCCAGCGACGGCCACAGCGATTCGTTCGCGAACCGCTCCGCCAGGAAGTCGACAAACGAACGCACCTTCGCCGACAGATGCCGGCGGCTCGCATACACCACATGAATCGGCAGCTCGCGCGGCGGCACCTCGTCCACCAGCAACGGCACGAGACGCCCCGCGGCCAGATCGTCGCCGATCACCTCGGTGCCGAGCAACGCGATACCCGCGCCTTGCAGCACGATCACGCGTTGCGCTTCCAGATGATTGACGATCAGGTTGCCCGACAGACGCATGCGCGAGGCGTCGCCCATGCCGGGCGCGATTTCGAGCGCCGACACGCCGGCATAGTGCAGATAGTTATGGCGGGCGAGATCGGCGACGGTTTTCGGCGTGCCGTGACGGCGCAGATAGGCCGGCGACGCGCACAGCACCAGGTGAGCGGTCGCGATCTGCCGGGCGATCAGCGAGGACGACTTCAGCCCGCCCGGCGAGGCCCGGATCGCGACGTCGAAGCCCTCGTCGATCAGTTCGACCACGCGGTCGGACAAGGTCATGTCGACGGTGACTTGCGGATACTGCGCGGCGTAGTCGGCCACGGCGGCCATCACGTGGCTCAAGCCGAACGCCGACAGCGACGACACCCGCAAGCGCCCCTGCGGCACGACGCTCGCCGCGCCGACCGCCTGCTCGGCCTCCTCGAGTTCGGTGAGCACCTGCGAGAGGCGCTCGTAGTATTCGCGGCCCGCCTCGGTCGGCGCGACGCGCCGCGTCGTGCGGTTCAAAAGACGCGCGCCGAGTTGCTGTTCGAGGTGCATCACGTGCTTGCTCGCCATCGCCGCCGACATCTCCATCCGCTCGGCCGCGCCGACAAAGCTGCCGATCTCGACCACGTGGCGGAACACTTTCATGCTGACGAGGGTGTCCATCTCAATCGCTCGCTGAGGGAATTAATCAGCGTCATTTTGCAGGGTTTATCAACCAGACGGTGAGCGGATCGGCTACGCGCGGACGTCAGAAACGACAAAGCCCGCCTTCGGGAGAAAGCGGGCCTTGCGGATATTGCCGCGGCAGGTTAGCCGTCATGCGGCGACTGCCGCGAAGCAGACGCCGCGCGGCACGCTCAGAACTTGGCGCGCATGCCGACGCCGTAGGTGTTGCCGCTCGACTGGCCCGTGATGTGGTCGTACAGGTAGGCCGCGTAGATGTCGGTGCGCTTGGACAGCGGATAGTCGTAGCCGACCGCGGCCGTCTGACGGGTCTGGTCGAAGCCGCCGCCGTCGCGCGAATACGCGTACGACGCCATCACGGTGCCCGGGCCCACCGGCACCGAGACGCCGCCCTGCGCCGTGTTCACGTGCCAGCTCGTCGAGGTCTGATCGTTGTGCGTGTACATGTATTGACCGAAAAGCTTCACGTACTTGAGGTCATAAGACAGGCCGAGCTGCGCCACGCCCTGCGCCTTCAGGCCCGGCACGCCGGACGAATCGAAGCTGCCCAGGTCGCCCGGCGAGTTGTTGAAGTTCACGTACTGGTACACCGCGGTCGCCGCAAACGGGCCGTGGAAGTACAGCACCTGGCCGCTCCACTTTTTCGCGCCGTTCTGCGTCGTGTTGCCGAGTGCGTACATCGCGCTCGCGGAGAGCCCGTTGAAATTCGGCGACGAGTATTGCACCGCGTTGTTCCAACCCGAGTCGCCCGTCACGCCTTGATCGGTCGAGTAGGTCGGGAACGTGCCGAGTCCGAGGTAGACGTGATAGACCATCGGCGAGAAGACATACGAGTCGATGAACGGATTGAACAGGATCGTCGATACGAACAATTGGGTGGTCAGACGGCCGGCGGTGACCGTGCCGTACGGCGATTCGATACCGACATACGCATTGCGCGAGAACATCGTATCGCCGCTGAAGCGGCCGTACTGGCCGTTCTGCGCGCGGAAGAAGTCTTCCAACGTGAAAATCGCCTTGTAGCCGTTGCCCAGATCCTCAGCCCCCTTCAAGCCCCAGTACGACGTGGACATGCCGCCGCCGGACACCTGCACCGACGTTTTGCCGCCCGGAAACTTCTGCGCGCCGACCCATTCGTCGACCTGACCGTAAAGCTGCACGCTCGATTGCGCAAAAGCAGACGATGCACTGGCCAGCAGAGCGGCACACGCGGTTGCCTTGAGAGTGGTCTTCAGCGCACGGCTGATGCTTGTTTTCATGGATTCTCCTGTCTTTGTCAAAAGGGGTGGCTGTGCGAAAGGGGAAGCTCGCGCGAACCATTGTTGTTGTCCGTTCGGTGATCGAGCCAATCTGGGCGGGACCATCTTTGCGGACCATTTTTATGGACAAAAATATCGTTGGTTATTGCGGGTATATCGGTCTGATTAGTTTTGTCGCTTATCGGCCTGATAAAGCGCGTGTTCCAGCCGCCCGCGCGGCAGCGCCGCAAAGCTCGCCGCGCCATCAAAAACAGTGCTGACATTGCGCCGGGCCGGGTAACACCGCTTCAGACGGCATGCGGATGACGCGCCGCCGCGCAAACCACCAAATTTGACGATGGGAGACGGTTCGCTGCCGAGCGTTTTCAAAAAAGTGTGGCGTCGAAACGTCAGATTGGCGGGGGCATTTCGGACGATGCCAAGGCCGCCTGGAAAACGGGCGAGCGCCGCAGTAATGCGGCGAAGGAGAGGAAGAAGGAAGCGAACAACGCTTGTCGTACCCGCGAGCGAGCGTTTGCCTGCCCGTGCAACAAGAACGGCGACGGCTGCGTCACCGTGCGACGGCTAGTTCCGGTACGGCGAACCTTCCTGTTGACGCGGATCGTCCGACTGGCGCGGCATGGCGCGCGTCGAGCCGCGCTCTTCGTTATAGCGGGCGACGTCGGCGCGGATCGAACCGCTGCGAACCGGCCCATTGCCCGGCGGCCGCTGCGCGGAGCGCGATTCGGCGCTCACCGGCTTAATCGCGCCCGCGTACTGGATGCCGCCGCGTCCCACGCCCGGATAGGCGGGACCCGACGGTCCTGCAATCCGACGCATGCGCGGCTCGTTGTTGCCGAAGCCGTTCGCGTAAATGCCGCCAGCCAGGTCCGCACCGCCGCGCGGCAGGCGCATGTTCCGGTCAGCCGTGTCGTTGCGGGCCGGCCTTGCGTTGGGCGCGCCGTAGTAACGGTTGTCGTTGCGCGCGTCACCGCGCATCGCATGTGCCGCGCCTCCCGACGCGTACCCACCGCCACCGCCGCCGTGCAGCATGCCCGGCGCTTTTGCATAGGCGAACGAGCACAGCGCGGCGATGACTGCGCCCAACACCCAGTGCTTCGTTCTCGACAACGCGTCCACCCAGTGACTCTCATGCCCGAAGACTTGCCTGAAACCCACCGTTCGAGCTGCGATGGACTTGTTCTGGGACTGGCACGAGCGCTGCGGATATATCGCGGCGCGGGAGCATCCCGATGGCCTTTGAAGCGTAATTTATGGGTGCTGACAAAGGGTGTCGAGCCAAAAAGTGTTATGCCCCAACCGCGGATGTAACACCTTGTTACTGCGACGTTTTTCCGCGACAGTGCGCTTGCGTTAAAGCCTTGGAACCGCTTGCTCGGGGGCATCGCCGAGGGCACCTGGCTCACGCTTGCTTACGACCAATCGCCCCCGGATTCTTCGCCCGATTGTCGAAACCATGGACCGGACAAACCGCCTCGCGAATCTTGAACGGCGACCACCGATAGCCGGCCAGCCGCTTGCTCATGTGATTGGATGCAGGCTATTCATTAATGAATTCGGCAAATGAATTTGCTTTTTCAATCGATTTTCAACAACAATAGACGCCTCCCATAGCTTGAGGCTGGCGACTTGCACGCGCGTTTGCCGTGCGCTTTTCCGCATCACCGAATCGAGATTCCGACATGGCTCGCCCGAAACTGCTTCCCGACAACTTCACCTTGTGCCTCGTCGGCACCGTGATCCTTGCCAGCTTCCTGCCGGTTCACGGGCAGGCCGCCGCCGGGTTCGACTGGGTGACGAACGTGGCGGTCGGCCTGCTGTTTTTCCTGCACGGCGCAAAACTTTCACGCGAAGCGATTATTGCGGGGGCGACGCACTGGCGTCTTCATCTGGTAGTGCTGCTCAGCACGTTCGCGCTGTTTCCGCTGCTCGGCCTCGCCCTTAAGCCGCTCCTTTCGCCACTTGTCACGCCGGCGCTCTATGCGGGGGTCCTCTTCCTCTGCACGTTGCCGTCGACGGTGCAATCGTCCATCGCGTTTACTTCCATTGCGAAGGGCAATGTGCCGGCCGCCGTGTGCAGCGCGTCGGCCTCGAGCCTGCTGGGCATTTTCATCACGCCCGCGCTCGTCAGCCTCCTCGTCACCAATCACGCCGCCGGCGGCAGTTCGCCGTGGCATACGGTGGGCAATATCGTGCTGCAACTGCTGGTGCCGTTCGTGGCCGGGCAGTTGCTGCGGCCGCTGATCGGCAAGTGGATCGAGCGCAACCGCGGCGTGCTGAAGTTCGTGGACCAGGGCTCGATCCTGCTGGTGGTGTACGGCGCGTTCAGCGAAGCGGTCAACCAGGGCCTTTGGCATCAGATTCCGCTCTCCGCGCTCGGCGGCCTGCTGGTGGTCAACGTCGTGCTGCTCGCGCTCGCGCTGGCCGCGACGATGTTCGTCAGCAAGCGGCTCGGCTTCAACCGCGCCGACCAGATCACGATCATCTTCTGCGGTTCGAAGAAAAGCCTTGCCGCCGGCGTGCCGATGGCCAAGGTCATTTTCGCCTCGCATGCGGTGGGCGCCGTGGTATTGCCGCTGATGCTGTTCCACCAGATCCAGTTGATGGTGTGCGCCGCGCTCGCGCAGCGCTGGGGCGCCCGCGACACCAGCGGCGAAACCCGCGCCGCCGCGCGCGAGCGGTCCGCCGCCGCCGTGGCGCGCCGTTGAATACGCGCGCAATGCAATCAGGACATTCATAAGCGCCCTCCCTGAGCGTCATTTGAAGAAAGCCGCCGCGTGCGGCTTTTTTGTTATTTCACGCGCAAACGCCGCCGCTGTCGCCTCGGCCGGACGGCATAGGCAAAATCCTGGAGGCGCCTGGCCTCGCGCACCAATCCAGTGCGACGCTTCACTAAAACTTCACTTAATTCCACGCCAGGCGGGCCGATAAGCCGAACGTCGATCGCTACGCCTACCTGCCATGCAACCTCGCTCGCCCTCCCGATTCGCCACGCCGTGCATCGCGGAGTTGATTTCCCGGCGCGATCTGTCCGCCGTATTCCAGCCGATCATCGATTTCGAGGACGGCGCGATTCTCGGCTACGAAGGGCTGATCCGCGGCCCGGCCGGCACGCCGCTCGAAGCGCCGTTCGCGCTGTTTTCGCAGGCGCTCGCCGAGGGCTGCGCGATCGAACTCGAACGCGCCGCCGCGCACACCTGCATCGAGGCGTTCGCGAGACTCGGCGTGGACGGCAAGCTGTTCCTCAACTTCAGCGCGGGCGCGATCCGCCAACTGGCCGACGCGCGCGAGGACACGCTCGCGCTGCTGCGGCATCGCGGGCTGGACCCGCAGCGCATCGTGATCGAGTTGACCGAGCAAAGCATGATCGCGGACGTCGGCAGCTTCCTGCCGGTGATCTCGGCGCTGCGCACGGCGGGCGCGCAATTCGCGCTCGACGACTACGGCACCGCCAACGCCAGCATGAATCTGTGGGTGCGGCTGCAACCGGATGTGGTGAAGATCGACCGCTTCTTCATTCACGACATCGCCTGCGATCCGCTCAAGTTCGAAGCCGTGCGCGCGATGCAGCACTTCGCCAGCGCGAGCGGCGCGCAACTGGTGGCCGAGGGTATCGAGAACGAAGCCGATCTGATCGTGGTGCGCGACATGGGCATCGCCTGCGGGCAGGGTTATTTTTTCGGCCGCCCGCATGCGCAGCCGGCGCGCCACGTAACCGACGACGCCCGCGACGCGCTGCGCGCCGGTCACATCGCCGTATTCCCGGAGCCGACGCGCATGGCGAGCGGCGCGTCGCCGTCGGGCGGCATGGCGTCGGCGAAGATGCTGGTGCATGCGCCCGCGCTGCCGCGTCACGCCACCAACAACGACGTGCTCGAACTGTTCAACCGTCTGCCCGACCTGCACGCGGTCGCCGTGGTCGAACATGACGAACCCGTCGCGCTGATCAACCGCCGCAGCTTCATGGACCGCTACGCGCTGCCGTACCACCGCGAGCTGTTCGGCAAGCGTCCGTGTTTGCTGTTCGCCAACGCATCGCCGGTGATCATCGAGAAATCGATGACCGTCGAGCAAATGGCCAGGCTGCTCGCAAGCGACGACCAGCGCTATCTCGCCGACGGTTTCGTGATCACCGAGAACGGCAAATACGCGGGGCTGGGCACCGGTGAGAACCTCGTGCGCGCGGTGACCGAGGTGCGCATCGAAGCCGCGCGCTACGCGAATCCGCTGACCTTCCTGCCGGGCAACATTCCGATCAGCTCGCATATCGCCCGCCTGCTCGGCAACGACGCGGGCTTTCACGCGTGTTACGTCGACCTGAATCACTTCAAGCCCTTTAACGATCAGTACGGCTACTGGCAAGGCGACGAAGTGCTGAAATTCGCCGCCGCCGTGCTCGCCGACGTGTGCGATCCGACGCGCGATTTTCTCGGCCACGTCGGCGGCGACGACTTCATGATCCTGTTCCAGAGCGAGGACTGGCGCGAGCGCGTGCTGCGCGCGATCCACGTGTTCAACGAAGGCGCGCAGCGCTTCTATGCGCCCGCCGACCGGCTCGCGGGCGGCATCCACGGCGAAGACCGGCGCGGCAATCCGACCTTCTTCGGTTTCGTGACGATGGCGATCGGCTGCGTGCGCGTGGCACCGGACGGCGGCCCCGCGCTCTACAGCAGCGAGGAGATCGCCTCGGTCGCGGCGCTGGCGAAGCGTCGCGCGAAGCACGAGACGAGCGGTTTCGTCCTGATCGACGCGGAGGAAAGCCTGACGTTATTACGCGGCCAGGCCGAGGCCGTTCTTCAAGCGCCCTTCGACTGAATGCGCAACAGCAACAGCCCTTGGAGCCACGATCCACGCCATGTTTAGTGAATTTTACTAAACGACAAATTCCGGGCCAACCTCAACATCTACGGGTATTTCCGGGTGTGGATCGCCGGTTTCCAAAGGTGTTTCCGGCGGGTTTTACTATACAATCGCCCGAATTCAAACACCGTGCGGCCCTGCTCGGCCGTGTCATTCGATGGCCACAACCATCCGCGACGTCGCCCGCGCGGCGAGCGTGTCGATCGGCACCGTCTCCCGTGCACTGAAGAACCAGCCCGGCCTCTCCGAAGCCACGCGCGTGCGCGTGGTCGAAGCGGCGCGGCAGCTCGGTTACGACGCCGCCCAATTGCGTCCGCGCATTCGCCGTCTCACCTTCCTGTTGCATCGTCAGCACAATAATTTCGCCGTCAGCCCGTTTTTTTCGCACGTGCTGCACGGCGTGGAAGACGCGTGCCGCGAACGCGGCATCGTCCCGTCGGTGCTGACCGCCGGTCCCACCGAGGACGTGATCCAGCAGATGCGCCTGCACGCGCCGGACGCGGTGGCGATCGCCGGTTTCGTCGAACCCGAAACGTTGAGCACGCTGGTGGCGATGCGCCGTCCGCTCGTGCTGATCGACCTGTGGGCGCCCGGCCTGCGCTCGGTGAACCTCGACAACGCCGCGGGCGCCATGCTCGCCATGCGGCATCTGTTCGGGCAGGGGCGCAAGCGCATCGCGTTCATCGGCGGCTCGCTCGCGCACTTCAGCATCGCCCAGCGCGCGCTCGGTTACCGGCGCGCGTTTTTCGAAGCGGGGCTGCTGTTCGACCCGTCGCTTGAAGTGACCATCGACGCCGGCCTCGACCCCGACAGCGGCGCCGCGCGCGCGATGCATCAGTTGCTCGACGCGCCCGGCCCATGGCCCGACGCCGTGTTCGCCTACAACGACGCCGCCGCGCTCGCCGCGCTGCGCGCGTGCCTCGCGCGCGGCCTGCGCGTGCCCGAGGACATCGCCATCATCGGCTTCGACGACATTCCCGCCGCCGCCCACGCCACGCCGCCGCTGTCCACCATTTCGGTCGACAAGGAAGCGCTCGGCCGGCGCGGCGTGGAGTTGCTGCTCGAAGACGCGCCTGCCGAACTGGAAATCCGCTTGCCCGTTCATCTCATTGCCCGTGCCAGTACTTTGATGGAAAAGCCATGACGCAATCCGATCCGCATCAACCCGCAAACGGCGCGGCCGCTGCCGTGCCGCCCGTCGACAGTTTCCGCAGCCGCGATTTCCTGCTCGCGCATGTGCAGGACACGCTGCGCTTTTACGCGCCGAACGTGCTCGATCCGAGCGGCGGCTTCTTTCATTTTTTCCGCGACGACGGTTCCGTCTACGACAAAACCACGCGGCATCTGGTGAGCAGTTGCCGCTACGTCTTCAACTACGCGATGGCGTATCGCCAGTTCGGCGACCCGCGGCATCTCGAGTACGTGCGCCACGGCTTGCGCTTCCTGCGCGAAGTGCATTGGGACCCGCACCACGAGGGCTACGACTGGGAGCTCGAATGGCGGGACGGCAAGAAGCGCACGCTCGACGCCACGCGCCACTGCTACGGTCTCGCGTTCGTGCTGCTCGCCTATTCGCATGCGGCGATGGCGGGCGTCGAGGAAGCGAGGCCGATGATCGGCGCGACCTTCGAACTGATGGAACACCGCTTCTGGGACCCCGCCGCCGGTCTCTACGCCGACGAGGCATCGCCCGAATGGCGCGTGAGTTCGTACCGCGGGCAGAACGCGAACATGCACACCACCGAGGCGCTGCTCGCCGCGCATGAAGCAACCGGCCACCTCGTCTATCTGGATCGCGCGGAACGGGTCGCGTCGAATATCACGCTGCGCCAGGCGAAGCTCTCGCAGGGGCTCGTGTGGGAGCACTTTCACGCGGACTGGTCGGTGGACTGGCATTACAACGAGGAAGACAGCTCGAACATCTTCCGCCCGTGGGGCTTTCAGCCGGGACATCAAACCGAATGGGCGAAGCTGCTGCTGATTCTGGAGCGCTACCGTCCGTTGCCGTGGCTGCTGCCGCGCGCGATCGAACTGTTCGACGCCGCGATGACGCACGCATGGGACGAAGACCACGGCGGCCTCTATTACGGCTTCGGCCCGGACGGCACCGTGTGCGACCACGACAAATACTTCTGGGTCCAGGCCGAGACCTTCGCCACCGCCGCGCTGCTCGGCAAGCGCACCGGCAACGAACGCTTCTGGGACTGGTACGACGAGATCTGGCGCTATAGCTGGGCGCACTTCGTCGATCACAAGCATGGCGCGTGGTATCGCATCCTCACCTGCGACAACCGCAAGTACAGCGACGAAAAGAGTCCCGCCGGCAAGACCGACTATCACACGATGGGCGCGTGCTACGAGGTGCTGGCGCACGCACTGCCCGACAGCACGGCCGCTGCGAAGGAATCCGCGGAGCAGACGAAATGAACGACCTCAGCGCGAATAGCGCACTCCCTCTCTTCGTCTCGGCCGGCGACATCCTCACCGATCTCGTGCGCACTGGCCCCTCGCAATGGCTGTCGCGTCCCGGCGGCGCCGGCTGGAACGTGGCGCGCTGCGTCGCGCGGCTCGGTTTGCCGACCGCGTGCGCCGGGTCGCTCGGCGTCGACAATTTCTCGGACGAACTGTGGAACGCGAGCGTCGCCGCCGGGCTCGACATGCGCTTCATGCAGCGCGTGGAGCGCCCGCCCTTGCTGGCGATCGTTCATCAGACGCATCCGCCCGCGTATTTTTTCATGGGCGAAAACGGCGCGGACCTGGCGTTCGACCCGGCGCGCTTGCCGGCCGGCTGGATCGAGCAGGTGAAGTGGGCGCACTTCGGCTGCATCAGCCTCGTGCGGCAGCCGCTCGGCGATACGCTGGCCGGGTTGGCGGCCGAACTGCGCTCGCGCGGCGTGAAGATCAGCTTCGATCCGAATTACCGGAATCTGATGGAGCATGGGTATGCGCCCACGCTGCGCAAGATGGCCGCGCTCGCCGATCTGATCAAGGTCTCGGACGAGGATTTGCGCCTGCTCTTCAAGACCGACGACGAGGCCGCCGCGCTCGCGCAACTGCAAGCCATGAATCCGTCCGCCGCCGTGCTGGTGACGCGCGGACCGGAAACGGCCATGCTGATCGACGGCGCGATGCTGACGGAAGCACGGCCGCCGCGCGTCGAGGTGGTCGACACCGTGGGGGCGGGAGACGCTTCCATCGGCGGCTTGCTGTTCAGCTTGATGACCGCGCCGCAGCGGGCCTGGCCGGAGCATCTGGCGTTCGCGCTGGCCGCTGGCGCGGCGGCTTGCCGGCACGCCGGCGCGCACGCGCCGTCGCTGGATGAAGTCGTCGCGCTGCTGTAATTCCGCTGTCTTGCGCGGCGCGCATTGTCATGACGACGGAGCGCCGCGCCGCGAAAACCGAAGCTCGATCATCGTGCTAGCATGAAAAAACCGAAACCTTTGGAAGAAGGAGCGACGCCATGGACGACATCACCTACACCAAAGGCATCTACACGGCTACCGCCTCGGTAAGAGAGTTACAGACCGACTCGTACCAGGGCCTCGTCACCCTCACGCGCGACGAAGGCGGCG
Source organism: Paraburkholderia terricola (assembly GCF_003330825.1). Classification (NCBI taxonomy): domain Bacteria; kingdom Pseudomonadati; phylum Pseudomonadota; class Betaproteobacteria; order Burkholderiales; family Burkholderiaceae; genus Paraburkholderia; species Paraburkholderia terricola. The sequence goes on along the minus strand of NZ_CP024941.1, from coordinate 225,349 downwards.
GAGCCAACGATCAGGAGACGACGGTCTACGAAGTGGAAGCGACTTCGTCGACGCCGGAGGAAGCGCTCGAGGAAGCCAAGGCGCTCGCTCACCGTATTCTCGGGGAAATCGAACTCTAGGTAGTCAAACCGGCGCCGCGTTGCGTCGCGCGCTGCGCCACCCGAACAACCGGCTGGAGGCGATCATGGCTGAACAGCTCTTCCTCTACGGCGTGTACTCCATTCACGTCCGCCCACTCGAACTCAACGGCGCGCGCTGGGACGCGGAATACGAAATCCGGCATCGCGAGAAAGCGGTCAAAACGTGGGCGACCGTCGGCGGCGACGACGGTTACGCCGACGAAGCCGAAGCGGTCGCCGCCGCGCATCAGCAAGCCGTCAACGATATCGAGCACGGCGCCGGCATACCCAAGCCGCGAACATTTCCGTAGCGCGAACGCGCGCAAGGCGCCGTGCTACGCTTTGCGCGTTTTCATCTCCACGAGCACGCAATGGCTAGCGAACCCTCAGACCGATTTTCCGGCACCGGCCTCGGCGACGCTGGCGTGCGTGCGCGGCGGCGCCGCACGCCCGGCGGCCGCGAGATGCGCCTCGACGATCGCGTGGTGATCGCGCACGGCATGCCCACGCCGCTCTGGCAGGACCTCTATCACCGCGCGCTCGTGGTGCGCTGGCCGATGTTCTTCGTCTCGCTCGCGGTGCTGTTCCTGGTGCTCAACACCGCGTTCGCCGCGCTCTACATGCTCGGTGACGAGGCGATCGCCAATCAGTTTCCGCCGGGCTTCGGCGGCGCGTTTTTCTTCAGCGTCGAAACGCTCGCGACCGTCGGATACGGCGACATGCATCCGCGAACCACCTACGCGCACTGGATCGCCACGCTCGAAATCTTCATCGGCATGTCGAGCATCGCGTTGGCGACGGGCCTGATCTTCGCGCGCTTTTCGCGTCCGCACGCCAAGATCATGTTCGCCCGTTATGCGGTCGTGCGGCCGCTCGATGGCCGCATGACGCTGATGGTGCGCACGGCCAACGCGCGTCAGAACGTCATCGCCGAAGCGCGCGCGAAGCTGCGCATTCTGCGCAGGGAAACCACCGCCGAGGGTTATACGCTGCGCAAGCTCCACGACCTGACGCTCGTGCGGGACCAGCATCCCGTATTCAAGCTGGGTTGGAGCCTCATGCACGTCATCGACGAAAGCAGTCCGCTGTTCGGCGAAACCGCCGAAACGCTCAAGAATCGCGACACCTCGCTGCTGCTGACGCTCGAAGGGGTCGACGAATCCACTGCGCAAACCATGCAGGCGCGCTACGTGTGGACGTTCGACGAGATCTACTGGCAGCATCGCTTCGTGGACGTCATGAGCGAGGTGGATGGCGTGAGTCACATCGACTACTCGCATTTCGACGAGATCGTGCCGCTCGACGCGGCACCGCTCGACGTCACGGCGCGGGCCGCCGCGACCGCGCAGCCGGATACGGTCGCCGGGAACTGAATACGCCGCCTTGGGCGTCGCGCGGGAACACCAGGGCATACCCGAAGCCTCCGCCCGCCTGGCAAATCCCTCTCGAAACGTCGGCAAAATGCGCGACTCTTCTCGCTCATTCGCCGTCAGCCGTTCGAACTAGAAAAAATCTACTCTAATCGGCGCTGAAAAATAGAGTCTCTTTCGCCGCGTCGCCCATGTGGTCCCCACCCACGGCGCGCGGATGCAGATAATGGAGACTCACCCATGACCGCTCGCCTGCCCATCGATGGCACGCCCGCTCTCGCCGATTACAAGCTGTCCGATAACCTCACCGCGACGCGCGGCCGCATTTTCCTGACCGGCACCCAGGCGCTGGTGCGCCTCGCGTTGATGCAGCGCGCGCTCGATCGGGCGCGCGGCATGAACACCGCCGGTTTCATCAGCGGCTATCGCGGCTCGCCGCTCGGCATGGTCGATCAGCAGTTGTGGAAAGCGAACAAACTGCTCGCGGCGAGCGATATTCGCTTCCTGCCGGCGATCAACGAGGAACTCGGCGGCACTGCCGTGCTCGGCACGCAGCGCGTGGAGGCCGACCCGGAGCGCACCGTCGAAGGCGTGTTCGCGATGTGGTACGGCAAGGGCCCCGGCGTGGATCGCGCCGGCGACGCGCTCAAGCACGGCAACGCATACGGCTCGTCGCCGCACGGCGGCGTGCTGGTGGTGGCGGGCGACGACCACGGCTGCGTGTCGTCGTCGATGCCGCATCAGAGCGACTTCGCGATGATGGCCTGGCATATGCCGATCGTGAATCCGTCCAACATCGCCGACATGCTCGAATTCGGCTTGTACGGCTGGGCGTTGTCGCGATTCTCGGGCGCGTGGGTCGGCTACAAGGCGATCTCCGAGACGGTCGAATCGGGCTCGACCGTCGACCTCGACGCGCTGCATACCGAATGGACGCCGCCGCACGATTTCCAGACGCCAGCCGGCGGCCTGCATAACCGCTGGCCCGATCTGCCGAGCCTGACGATCGAATCGCGCATGCACGCGAAGCTCGACGCGGTGCGCCACTTCGCGCGCGCCAACAGCATCGACAAATGGATCGCGCCGAGCCCGCACGCGAACGTGGGCATCGTCACTTGCGGCAAGGCGCATCTGGACCTGATGGAGACGCTGCGCCGGCTCGATCTGACGGTCGCCGATCTGGACGCGGCCGGCGTGCGGATCTACAAGGTCGGCTTGTCGTTTCCGCTGGAGATGACGCGCATCGACGCGTTCGTTGCCGGTTTGTCCGAAGTGCTGGTGATCGAGGAGAAGGGCCCGGTCATCGAACAGCAGATCAAGGACTATCTGTACAACCGCACGCAAGGCACGCGGCCGATCGTGATCGGCAAGCATGCCGAGGACGGCACGATGCTGCTGTCGTCGCTCGGTGAATTGCGGCCTTCGCGTATCTTGCCGGTGTTCGCGAACTGGCTCGCCAAACACAAACCCGCGCTCGACCGGCGCGAGCGCGTGGTCGATCTGGTCGCGCCGCACATTCTCTCGAACGCCGCGGACAGCGTGAAGCGCACGCCGTATTTCTGTTCGGGCTGCCCGCACAACACATCGACGAAAGTGCCGGAAGGATCGATCGCGCAAGCGGGCATCGGCTGTCACTTCATGGCTTCGTGGATGGAGCGCGACACGACGGGGCTGATCCAGATGGGCGGTGAAGGCGTCGACTGGGCGTCGCATTCGATGTTCACGAAAACGCGTCACGTGTTCCAGAATCTCGGCGACGGCACGTACTTTCACTCGGGCATTCTCGCGATCCGCCAGGCGGTGGCCGCGAAAGCCACCATCACGTACAAGATTCTCTATAACGATGCGGTTGCGATGACGGGCGGGCAGCCGGTCGACGGCAGCATCTCGGTGCCGCAGATCGCGCGCCAGGTGGAAGCCGAAGGCGTGTCGCGCTTCGTCGTGGTGAGCGACGAGCCGGAGAAATACGACGGCCATCACGATCTGTTTCCTAAGGGCACGACGTTTCACCATCGCAGCGAAATGGACGCCATGCAGCGCCAATTGCGCGACACCGACGGCGTGACGGTGCTGATCTACGACCAGACCTGCGCGGCGGAAAAACGGCGCAGAAGGAAGAAAGGCGAATTCCCCGATCCCGACAAGCGTCTGTTCATCAACGAGGAAGTCTGCGAAGGCTGCGGCGATTGCGGCGTGCAATCGAATTGCCTGTCGGTGGAACCCGTTGAAACGGCATTGGGACGCAAGCGGCGCATCGACCAATCGTCGTGCAACAAGGATTATTCCTGCGTGAACGGCTTCTGCCCGAGTTTCGTCACCGTGGAAGGCGGCAAGCTGAAGAAAGCCGCGGGCGTGGCGTTCGATCCGCAAGCGCTGGCGGCGCGCGTCGCTGCGTTGCGCGTTCCCGCGACGCATCTCGACGCCGCGCCCTACGACATTCTGGTGACGGGCGTCGGCGGGACCGGCGTCGTGACGGTCGGCGCGCTGATCAGCATGGCGGCGCATCTGGAAGGCAAGAGCGCGTCGGTGCTCGACTTCATGGGCTTCGCGCAAAAGGGCGGCTCGGTGCTGTCGTTCGTGCGCTTCGCCGCGCGCGACGAATGGCTCAACCAGGTGCGGATCGACACGCAACAGGCCGACGTGCTGCTCGCCTGCGACATGGTGGTGGGCGCGAGCGCCGATGCCCTGCAAACGGTGCGTCATGGCCGCACGCGCATCGTCGTGAATACGCATGCGATTCCGAATGCGAGCTTCGTGCAGAACCCCGACGCGACGCTGCATGCGGATGCGCTGATCGACAAGATGCGTCACGCGGCAGGTGCGGAACGCATGTCCACGTGCGACGCGCAAGCGCTTGCCACGCGCTTTCTCGGCGACACCATCGGCGCGAACATTCTGATGCTCGGCTATGCGTGGCAGCTCGGTCTCGTGCCGGTATCGTTCGCCGCGATGATGCGCGCGATCGAGTTGAACAACGTCGCCGTGCAGATGAATCAGTTGGCGTTCTCGATCGGCCGGCTCGCCGCCGAAGACCCCGCCGCGCTCGAAGCATTGTGGGAAGCGCGGCATGTCGCGAAGCAAACGGTGCGCGTCGATACGCTCGATGAACTGATCGCGCATCGCGAGGGGCGTCTGCAAACGTATGGCGGCGAGCGCTATGTGAAGCGTTATCGCGCGCTGGTGGATGCTGCACGTCGCGCCGAGACCGCGGTGGACGCACGGAGCGAGCGCCTCACGCGCGCGGTGGCGACCACGTTCTACCGTCTGCTCGCCGTGAAGGATGAATACGAAGTGGCGCGCCTGCATACGGACGCCGCATTCCGCGAGGCGCTCGAAGCGCAGTTCGAAGGCGTGGCGGGCAAGGACTTCGGCATCAGGTTCAATCTCGCGCCGCCGACGCTGACGCGTCCGCAGCCCGGCATCAACCCGGCCAAGAAAACCTTCGGTCAATGGATGTGGCCGGTGCTCGGCATGCTGGCGAAATGGCGCGGCCTGCGCGGCACGATGCTCGATCCGTTCGGCCGCACGCTCGAACGCAAGATGGAGCGCGAACTCGCCGACGATTACGAAACCACGCTGCAACGCGCGTTTGCAAAGCTCAACGCGAACAACCTGGAAGACGTCGCGAAGCTGGCCGACCTGCATGCTCGCGTGCGCGGTTATGGTCACGTGAAGCTGGCGAATCTGGCGGGCGTGAAGCGTGGCGAACGCGATCTCGCCGCGCGCTTGCAGATCGAAGCAGCAACGGGCGCGTGCGTGAAGAAGTCGCTGGACGAGGTGAAAGGCGCCGGGCAGTTGCGCGGCATTCCGGTGGTGGTCGCGAAGTAAGGCTCGTGTGCGTGGGCATGTGCGTGTTGCAAATGCCGCTTCGGGGTTCGGCTCCGAAGCGGCATTTTTTATCGCGCTTTGCGCGCGCGTTATGCCGCGCTATGCCGCGTTCAGCAGCGCTCTCACTTGCGCAACCCTGGCGGCATCGACCGGCGCGAGCCCCTTGCCGCCGACGCGCACGCCCGAGCCGAAATGCACCGCTTGCACTTGCGTCGCGCGGACGAAGCCGGCAACCGCGTCGACCGTCAAGCCCGCGCCGGCCAGCACCGTGCAATGCGAGCCGGACGCTTGCCTGACCAGGTCGCCTAGCGTTGCTTGCGCGTCGAGTACCGAGGCTTTTCCGCCCGACGTCAGCACGTTCGTCACCGCTTCGAATTCGAGCAGCACGTCGAGCGCTTCTTGCAGATCGCGCGCTTCGTCGAATGCGCGGTGGAAGGTGATCGCGAGGCCGTCGGCCGCGTCGATCGCGCGGGCGAGTGCGTCGCGGTCGATCTGCCCTGCCTGGGTCAGCATGCCGATCACCACGCCGTTGGCGCGCGCCGCTTTTGCCGCGCGCACGTCGCGCAGCATGACCGCGGAGTCGTCGGCGTCGTAGACGAACGAGCGGCTGTGCGGCCGCACGATCACATTCACAGGAATATCGACCGCGCTCACCACCGCCTCGATCAAGCCGACGCTCGGCGTCAGGCCGCCCTCGCCCATCGCGGTGACGAGTTCGAGACGGTCGGCGCCGGCTTGCGCGGCGAGGCGCGCATCGGCCACCGTGGTGGCAATGACTTCGAGCAGAACGGACATGAGGATGAACGCGCGTCGTGGAAAACGACATCATCTCAGAACCGCTCTTCGTCCACCCAGTCGATGTCGCCGCACAGCACGCAGGTTTGCGCGCCGACGCGCGTCGCCACCGAAAGCGTCACGCACGGCAACGCCTCGTTGATCGACAGATACGGACGCGTCACATGCACGCGTTCCGGCGCATTGATCGCCGCGCGGAAATACGGACGACGCAGCCAGTTCGCCCCTTGCGCGTCGGCGAGCGGCAGAAAGCGCGTTTCATGCGCCGCTCGATCGGCGCGCAGCACGACATTGCGGCCCGCCTGCCGGCCTTTCGAATCGAGCAGGAAACAGCGCGCGGCGTGATCGAGCGCGAGAAAATTCCAGCAGACCTCCTCTAGCGGCTCGCCGGCGGCAAGCCGCTCCGCCGCGCGCTCGAAGGCGCGCAGATACGGTGCGAGGCGGCTCGCATTGTGGCGCTCGCGCGCTTCGGCCTGTTCGCGATAGCGCTCGGTGAGGTCGCTGATGCAAGTCGTCGCCTGGAGGGCGTCCGCCGCGGCGGGGCTCGGGCGGCCGAAGAAGAAGCCCTGCACGAAGTCGGCGTTGCAGGCGAGCGCCATCTGCGCTTCGTGCTCGGTTTCGACGCCTTCGATCAGCACGAGCTTGCCCGCTTCGTGCAGCAGCGCGACGAGTCCCGGCAAGATCGTCGCCATGTCGGCGCGATGCGCGGCGTGCGACAGCATGATGCGATCGAGCTTCACGATGTCCGGGTTCAGTTGCCAGATCCGCTCGACGTTCGAATGTCCCGCGCCGAAATCGTCGAGCGCGATCAGGAAGCCGCGGTCGCGGAACTGGCGCACGGCGTCGGCGAGACGTTCGAGATCTTCCGCGCGCTGTTCGAGCACTTCGAGCACGATGCGCCGCGGCGGCAGATCGAGCCGCCGCAGATTGGCCAGCAATGCGGCGGCGTGGTACGGATCGGTGAGCGCGCCGGGATGCACGTTGAGGAACAGCCATTCGCGCTCGGCGCCGAGCACCTTGAAGTTTTCCAGATGCAGCGTCTGCGAGAGCCGGTCCAGTTGAAGGACGTCGCCGACCCGCGCGGCCTCGCCGAATACGTCGAGCGGCGACACGGGACGGTCGAGCGCGTCGTGCGCGCGCAGCAGTCCCTCGTAGCCGACCGCCCGCATATGCGAGAGGCTGAAAATCGGTTGAAACACGCTCGTCAGCGTCAGCTCGCCATGCTGAACCGAAAAACGTTCGAGTCCCGACGTCACCTCGACGTCGAAACCATGCGGCGCACTGGCCGTCCTTTCCTGCTGCGCAATCGTCATGCGATCCTCTCACGCGAAAGCCGGGCCGGTCCGAACGCGGAAGCGAGCAACCTCGGCGCCGTCTCTCTCAAAATGTGCGTTGTCGATATGGGTTAAGCAAGCTCCATGCGCGCGCTAACGCACCTTGGTAAGTAATTCGCATGAAAGATTGCACCGGCAAAAGGGCCAATGCGCCGCGCGGGGGCGCGGCAGGCACTCTTTAGGTGCGCCGCCCGGTTCGCGCGCTCGGCTGCCTCGTTCGCGGCCCGCTCGCTCGAAGCCGTGCCGGGGTCGCATGGGCGCCGTGCGTCCTCGGGCTAAACTTCGGCCTTCCGCCCGCGCGGCATGACGCGGCGAGGCCGTCGACATCACGGATAAACACGTTATAGGCTCAGAAACAGACCGATGGAAATTGTCTTCACCGTATTGATTCTTTTGCTTGCGGTTGCCGCGTCAGGCGTCGTCACGCGCCTCTTGCCGCTCACGTTGCCGCTGCCGCTCGTGCAGATCGCGATCGGCGCCATGCTCGCGTGGCCGCGGCTTGGACTGCACGTCACGTTCGATCCGGAAATCTTCATGATGCTGTTCATTCCGCCGCTGCTGTTCGCGGACGGATGGCGCATTCCCAAGCGCGAATTCTTCATGGCGCGCCGCGCGATCCTGATGCTCGCGCTCGGGCTGGTTTTCATGACGGTGCTCGCGGTCGGCTACTTCGTCCATGAGCTGGTGCCGTCGATGCCGCTGCCGGTTGCATTCGCGCTCGCCGCGGTGCTGTCGCCGACCGATGCCGTGGCGCTCTCCGGCATCGCCGGCAAGGGCAAGATTCCCGGACGGCTCATGCATATCCTCGAAGGCGAGGCGTTGATGAACGACGCGTCGGGCCTCGTCGCATTGAAGTTCGCGATTGCCGCGGCATTGACCGGCGTGTTCTCGCTGCGCGACGCGTCGATCAGCTTCGTGATCATCGCCGCCGGCGGACTCGCGACGGGCGCGGCCGCGAGCTGGCTGTTCAGCATTGTGTCGACACGCTTTCTGAACCTCACGGAAGAAGGCGATCCGGCGCCGATCGTCGTGATGACGCTGCTGATTCCGTTCGCCGCTTATCTGATCGCCGAGCGTTTGGAGTTATCGGGCATTCTCGCCGCGGTCGCGGCCGGCATGATGATGAATTACACGAGCATCGTGAACGCCGGCTCGGTATCGTCGCGCATCCGTGCAAACAGCACGTGGACGATGATCGAGTTCGTCTTCAATGGCATGGTGTTCATTCTGTTGGGGCTGCAGTTTCCGCACATTTTCGGCCGGGCTCTGCTCGACGCGCACGAGACCGGCGATGCGCAGGTGTGGCTGCTGATCGGCTACATCGCCGCGGTCGGGGCCGCGCTGTATGCGATGCGCTTCGTGTGGGTGTGGCTGCTGCGCTGGTTCGCGAGCCGCGGCGCGGCGAAGCACGGCGTGGCGAACGCGGTGCCGGGCTTGCGCACGGTGGCGGTGACGACGGTGGCCGGCGTGCGTGGCGCGCTGACGCTGGCGGGCGTGCTGTCGTTGCCGGAGGTGTTGCCTGGCGGCGTGCCTTTGCCGGGCCGCGACCTCGCGATTTTCATCGCGTCGGGCGTGATTCTGCTGTCGCTGCTGGTCGCGGTGGTTGCCTTGCCGTTGTTGCTGCGCGGCTGGCGGCGCGGCAAGGATCCGCATGCGGCGGAGGAAGTTTTCGCGCGCAAGCTGGCGGCGCAGGCGGCGATTCGCGCTGTCGACGATGTGCACGATAGCGAGTGCGCGAATCTGGACGAAGCGGCATCGGCGTATGCCGCTGATGTGACCGCGCGCGTGATGGACCTTTATCGACGGCGGCTCGCCACGCTCGGAGAGGACCAGGAGCCGCGCGAGTTGGCGCGCCGCGCCGATGCGTTGGAGTTCAGGATGAAGCTGGCGGCGATGCGAGCCGAGAGGAAGACGCTGCTCGCGCTGCGTGGTTCTCAGGCGATTAACGATGAAACTTTGAACAAGCTCATGCGGGAGGTGGATTTGTCGGAGACGGCTTTGACTGTTCGGAGGCGGTAAGGGTTTGGCCTGCTCGGCGGTTTTGGTTGTGGTTGTGGGCTTGGGTTGTTGGGCTTGGGTTGTTGGGCTTGGGTTGTTGGGCTTGGTTTGTTGGGCTTGGTTTGTTGGCCTTTCCTTGCTTTGTTAGTGGTCTATTAGCGTTGCCCCTGTGCGGGGCGGCACCTACTTTCTTTGCCGCCGCAAAGAAAGTAGGCAAAGAAAGCGGCTCACACCGCCAGTTCTGAAGCGGGTCTCCTGGCTTGGAGGGGACTGTGGTGCATCTGGAATCGGTGCCCTCGCGCACTCCGCGCTCGTGACAAGGCAGTCATTCTTCCGGCGACGCTGCGCGCGCCGTCGCGGTACTTCATAAAGTCGCACGGCGCTTCGCGGTCGGCAGCAGTTCTCGATGCCGCAGACAAACCGCCGTCAGCCGCAGTTCTCCAAACCAATAGCGCTGCGTGCGCCCGGCGTCACTGCATCGAATGCCGGCGACTTTGCCGACAATTTGCCGGCGCATCGGCGCGCGGCCGGACGCTCAGCACGGCGACCGGCGACCGGCGACCCGCCCCACAATCCACAACCGGTGTCGTGCAACCAGCGACACATCTGAAACAGCACCTGGCTTTTCGGCGTCTCGCCGAGGCGAAGCCGATGGCCCCACCGCGCCCAATGAAACCGCTGGTTTCCGTGCGCGCCGCTTCCGGCGAGCGCGCAGCGCGAGGCGGGAAGTATGACGGCCTTGTCACAAGCGTCGAATGTGCAAGGGCACCGATTCCAGATGCACCACGATCCCCTCCAAGCCAGGAGACCCGCTTCAAAGCTGGCGGTGTGAGCCGCTTTCTTTGCCTACTTTCTTTGCGGCGGCAAAGAAAGTAGGTGCCGCCCCGCACAGGGGCAACCCCAATAGACCACTAACAAATCAAGCAAAGGCCAAAAAACCAACCCCACAACCCAAACCGCCGAGCAGGCCAAACCCCACCTTCAACCCACCGGCCCCCGCGCCGGCTCCCCCCTGAGCAAGGCGTAAAGAATAATCGCCCCAAACGTGGCAGTCCCAATCCCACCCAGCCCGAACCCACCAAGCTTCAACGAAAAATCCCCCGCCCCAAGCACGAGCGTCACCGCGGCAACGATCAGATTGCGATTGTCGGCAAAGTCCACTTTATTGACGACCCAGATCCGCGCGCCGGTCACGGCAATCAAACCGAATACGACGATCGACACGCCGCCCAGCACCGGTCCCGGAATGGTCCGAATCACCGCGCCGAACTTCGGCGAAAAACCCAGCACCAGCGCAATCACGGCAGCAATCACGAACACCAGCGTCGAATAGATCTTGGTCACGGCCATCACGCCGATGTTCTCGGCGTAAGTCGTCACGCCCGTGCCGCCGGCAAAACCGGAGACTATCGTCGCGAGACCATCGCCGAAAAATGCGCGACCCATATAGCCATCGAGGTTCTGACCGGTCATCGCGCTCACTGCCTTGATATGCCCGAGGTTCTCCGCGACGAGAATCACCGCGATCGGCGCGAGCAAGGTCATCGCCCGCGGCTCGAACACCGGCGCCGTGAAGTGCGGCATGCCGAACCACGCGGCGTTCGCGACGATCGAGAAATCGATCGGCTTACCCATGCCGAGGCCGTTCGTGACGATCGCGTAAATCGCATACGCCATCAGCAGCCCCACCAGAATCAGCAAACGCTGCAGCATGCCGCGCGCAAACACCGCGACCGCGCCGACACACAGCACCGTCACGAGCGCCATCCACGAATCGAAATTGCTGGCGCTCACGCCGCGCACCGCGATCGGCGCAAGATTCAAACCGATCACGCAGACGATCGCGCCCGTCACCACCGGCGGCATCAGCGTCTCGATCCATCGGGTGCCGACCGCCGACACAATCAACCCGATGATCGCGTACACCACGCCGCACGCGATGATCCCGCCCAACGCCACCGGAATGTTCATGTTCGGGCCCTGCCCGCCGTACCCCGTCACGGCGATCACGAGACCGATGAACGCGAAGCTCGAGCCGAGATAGCTCGGCACGCGCCCGCCCACCACCACGAAGAACAGCAGCGTGCCGATCCCCGACATGAAGATGCACAGATTCGGATCGAAGCCCATCAGGAGCGGCGCGAGCACCGTCGAACCAAACATCGCGACGACGTGCTGAATGCCCATCGCGAACATCTGCGGCCACGCAAGCCGTTCGTCGATACCGACGATGCGGCCCTCGGCGGCGGCGGACTGCGCGCGCCAGCGCGGGAAATAGGAATCGGCCATGGCGGGGGTTCTCCTCTGTTCGGCGTGATGGCGACGGCGCCCGAAAACGCGCCGCCCAGGAATTACGCGCGAGTGTACGGAGTGCCACCTGGCCTGGCAAGGGCGGCGAAAGGCGCGCTGAACCGATCGCGATACGAGGCCGATGAGGTGACGACAACCGCGCTGATCGACCGGTTCGAACCCGCGACGAACGCCTCGCCTCCCAATCACGCCGACGCAACAGCCCGCCTGCGCGAAGAGTCGGCGACGAAAAATCAGCCGCGCCGCGGTTCCAGTGAGAACACCGTGACGGCCGCCTGCAATTGCCTCGCCTGGTCCGCCATCGACGACGCCGCGGCCGCCGCCTGCTCGACGAGCGCCGCGTTCTGCTGAGTCACGTCGTCCATCTGCGCGACAGCGCGATTGACTTCCTCGATGCCCGTGCTTTGTTCCTGCGACGCCGACGAAATCTCGCCCATGATGTCCGTCACGCGTTTCACCGCGAGCGTGACGTCGGCCATCGTCTGACCGGCCCGCTCGGCCAGTTGGGCGCCGCTGCCCACGCGCGCCGTCGAGCTTTCGATCAACGCCTTGATCTCCTTGGCCGACACCGCGCTGCGCTGCGCGAGCGAGCGCACTTCGCCCGCCACCACGGCAAAGCCGCGTCCCTGTTCGCCCGCGCGCGCGGCTTCGACAGCAGCGTTGAGCGCGAGAATGTTGGTCTGGAACGCGATGCCTTCGATCACGGCGATGATGTCGGTCATGCGCTTCGAACCGGCCGCCAGCTCGCGCATCGTTTCGACGACATCGCCGACGAGACTGCTGCCGCGCGCCGCCACCTCCGACGCGCCGTGCGCCACGCTGCCCGCCTGCTGCGCGTTCTCGGCGTTCGTCTTTACCGTCGACGTCAGTTCCTGCATGCTCGACGCGGTTTCCTGCAACGCGGCGGCCTGCTCTTCGGTGCGCTGCGACAGGTCGGTGTTGCCCTGCGCGATCTCGCCCGAAGCCATCAGGATCGATTCGCTCGACACGCTGATGCCCGACACGATGCCGGCCAGCCGTTCACGCATGTTGCGCAGCGCGAACAGCATGCTGTCGGTGTCGCCCGCGCGGGTGTCGACGCGCACGCTCAAGTCGCCGTCCGCGATGCGGTTGGCGATCTCCATCGCGTAGTACGGCTCGCCGCCTAGCTGGCGCGACAGGCGGCGCGCGATCGTCGACGCGAGCAGCGCGCCGGCCACGATCGCGCCGAGCACCAGCCCGAGCATCACGAGATGCATGCGCTCGTACTTGCTGGCCGACTGGGCCTGCAAGTCGTCCGCCTGCTGCCGGCGAAAGTCGATCAGCGCGACGATGCGATCGCGCAGCGCCTCGCTCGACGCAATCGCCCGGCGCACGACTTCGTTGTTGTCGACTCCGGCGGGAATCGGTTCGAGACCGATCTGCTGGTGCACGATAGCTTCCCAAAGCGCCGACTTGCGCAGCACTTCGTCGAACAGCTCCCGGCCCTTGCTGCTCGCGATGGTCGGGCGATACTGGTCGTACGCGCCATGCATGTCCTTGAGCGATGCGACGATGCCGTCCTTCAGCTTCTGGCGGCCGGCGTCGTCGGTGGCATAGCCAAGATTCGCGGCGGCAAGATCGGCGTCGATCTTGTGACGGTTCGCCTCTTCGAGCCAATACAGGCCATCCATGCTTTTATCGGCAATGGCGTCGGAAATCTCATGCAGCGACGAAAGCGCCGCCAACGCCATTCCTCCGATTACGACCGAAAAGCCGATCACGACGGCAAATGCGAGCAGCAGCTTTCGGAACACGGTCATGCGGTCGAACCACTTCATTTCGCCATCCTGGTTAAGTTTCTGTTTGGGGCCCTTCTCTCCTTCTCTTTACGGCCGCGATGGCAAGGGGCTGAAGCGATAAATGACGGGAATAAGCGAAATGGGACGTTCAACCGGGCTTAATAGCGTAGCCCCCGAACGTCTGCGCGTTCTTACGGCTAGATCCGGACATGATTGGGATTTGTCTTATATATACGCACGCGCGCACTGCTTAGACTTTATTGGCTGCGTTGACCCCCATGAGTAAGCGCAAGCGATGTTGTTGTAACTCTCCGACTTTCCGCTCACGCTCCCCGGTGTGAGCGGCTTTTTTTTGCCTGTGCGTTTCATCGCATGCATTCGCTGCGAGCCGCGCCCGTTCATGTCTGCTCGACGAAAGCGCGGCTCGCGAGACGCAATGTGTGATTGCGCACGTCCTCCGGCCAGGCAGCGACGAACGCTTCGAAGCGCGGCCGATCGTCCGCATACAGCGCGCGCGTGGCGTCCTCGTAACCCGGCAGATTGCCGGCCAGCGCGGTCATGAAGCGATACACCGCTTCTTGCGCCGCACGCTGACGATCCTTGTGCTCGCCGGCGACACGCGCCGCCTCGACCAGTTTGCGCAACGCCACTGAAGCGCCGCCCGGCTGCCCGTTCAGCCAGTCCCAATGACGCGGCAACAAGGTCACCTCCCTTGCCACCACACCCAGCTTGGGCCGACCTCGCCCGCGCGGGGGGTCCTCAGCCGTCGCGTCGGAGGCGGGGGTGGTTTGCGCAGCTTCGGCTTCTTCACCTGCATGCTCGGCCGCGAGCCTCGCCACGATCTCTTCGGGCGTGCCGCGCAGATCGAACTCGACCGGGTGGCTCGTGGCGTCGTCGAAGATCAGCACCGGCGCCTGTTCGCCACGCGCCAGCACCGCCCTGACCGCTAGCGCTACGTCGGAGAGGGCGCCGGACGCGATGCGGCGGTGGCCTTCGAAGGCAGTGCAAGTAGCGCGATAAACGGTCATGACAAACTCCCAGAAAAGAATTTGTCGAATTATAGCCGGGTAAAATACAAAAGCAATATATTACCCGGATGAAATTAACGATAGATGTGGGGCGAGAATTCTGGAGTTAAGTATCCTGGGACGCCGGTGTCGCCGCCTGGCGCTTGCGTGGCCGTGCCATAGGCGACAGTGCGATTGCGGCCCGCGTCCTTGGCTTCGTAGAGCGCCTCGTCGGCTGCGTTGATCAGCTCGCGAGCCGTGGCGAATATCTGGCCGCTCGTGCAGGCAATGCCGATGCTGACCGTCAGCACATGGTGCGAACTCGCCACGTGGCGAATCTCGCGCTCCTGAATCGCGGCGCGAATCTGCTCGGCAAGGTTCATTGCGCCGGCTTCGTCGGTGTCCGGCAGCAGCACCGCGAACTCCTCGCCGCCGTAGCGCGCCGCGGTATCGCCGGGACGCCGCAAGTTGTTCGTGATGCAGCGCGCGACCTCGATGAGCGCCGCGTCGCCGGCGGAATGGCCATACAGATCGTTGAAGCCCTTGAAACTGTCGACGTCGATCAACAACATCGACAACGGCCACGCATGGCGTTGCGCGCGGCCCCATTCCTCGTCCAGGTCCTGCTCGAAGATGCGGCGGTTGTTCAGGCCGGTGAGTCCGTCGGTGCGCGCTAGCACGCGCAACTCTTCCTCGGCGGCGCGGCGTTGCCGCAACTGCTGCGAGAACAGGATCGCAAGCGCGATGATCGTCAGGTCGAGCGCGCCGATCAGCGAGCCGATGATCCATGCGCGACGCCGCCATTCCACATAGATGTCGCGCGTGGAAAGCGCGACGTCGAGGATCAGCGGATACATGTCGATATGGCGGAACGCGTACCAGCGCTCCACACCGTCGATCGCCGCCGTGCCGAAGAAATCGCCGCTCGGCTGCAGGAGAAAGCGCGAATAATTCGCGGTGCCCTTCAGATTGCGGCCGATGATTTTTGGATCGTAGGGTCGTCGCATCAGCATCGTGCCGTCGCTCAGCATCAACGCCATCGAGCCGCCCGGGCCGAGATTCATATCGGCGAACAGGCCGCGGAAATAACTCAGGCGCATGGTGCCGACGACCACGCCGCCGAAGCTGCCGTCCGGCCGGGAGATACGCCGGCTCAACGCGATGCTGACTTCCTTGCCGGCGATCTTCGGCAAAAATGGACGGCTGACGTACAGGCTCACGTCGGGAGAATCCCGCTGCACCTTGAAGTACTCGCGATCCGCGAGGTTGATACGGCGCGGCGGCGAGGCTTGCGAGTCGAACTTGATGTCGCCGGCTTCGTCGAGGACGAAAATCGAGCCCATATCCTTCGCGCCGGCGGAGCCGTCGAACAGCAATAGTTGACGCATGGCCTGCGGCAAGTCCTGCACGCCAGGCTGTTTCAGCCCCTCCATCACCGCGCGCAACGACAGGTCGTAGATCTCGAGATTGCGCGACACGTCGCGCTCGACCAGCAGCGACACGTTGAAGACGGAATCCTGCGCGCGCCGCAACGCGTCGTCGTGCATTTGCGCGAGCACCCACACGGCGATCGCGAGTATCGCGCTGGCCAGCACGATGCTGATCGCAATCACAATGTTCGGGTGGCGCATCACCATGGTTTTTTTCGTCGTTCGAGGCTGGCGCGGGCCGCGCGCGGGGGAGGTTGGGGTTGGCGGCGTGCGCGGGCGCGGGCCGGGATTTCGGTAGGGTAGCAGACGATGGAGGTGGCGAATGGCCGAGAAGAGGGGGTTTTGATGCGTTAGTGGCGGGTGTTGGGTAGCGTTGGAAAATCTATTTGCCGCGGTTGCGGTGTTGCGTATTGCGTGTTTCTCGTCGTGGATGTGTGGTTGCCCGGATTCGAGTTGGCGGCCATGTGCGCGTCAATGCATGTCGATGACTGCCATATCGGATTGCGATTGTCGGGAGGAACGGGGCATCGAGGATAGCTGGCTGGGATCGCGCGGCTTCGCGGATTGAGGCTCCGGCCTCAAACACTGTAGGCGAGATTTCCGACGGGTCGACGCTGGCGTTCTGCTTGCGCCTGCCAGTTTAAGAACTTGATCAACGCAGGCAATAAAAAACCCCGAAGGACGATAGACCTTCGGGGTTTCCGTGAAAGACATTGCTAACTGCAACTTCGGTGGTGGAGAGGAGGAGGATCGAACTCCCGACCTTCGCATTGCGAATGCGAACAAGTCGGCATTGATTGAGATGGATTAGCGCTTATTAAAGCCATCAATTCCATGAATTTAAACGAATTTTACTGGACTCGCATCTCATTGCTGTTGATCGAAATTCCTCTATTGGCGCATAATCCGGTTACATGGCGGTTACATGGAACCGCCGGCGTATGGGCAAGGAGGTTTGGTGGCGAAGGTCAACTTCACTGCGGCTCGTGTAGAGGCGCATCGCTGCGAAGAGGGTAAGTCGCAGTCATTTCTTTGGGACAGTAAGACTCCCGGGCTCGGCTTGCGAGCCACGCCTAGCGGAGCCAAGGCTTACATCTATCAAGGGAAGATCCATGGCTCGACGGTCCGGATGACGATCGGCGATCCGAGGAGCTGGACGATCGACAAGGCGCAGGAGCGCGCTCGCAATCTCCAGACGCTTATCGACGGCGGAGTTGATCCGCGAGAGCGAGAGGCCGAGCAGAAGGCCGAACACGAGGCCCGCCAAGCAGCGAAGCGCCGTAAGGACGTGACTGTCGGCGAAGCGTGGGAGCACTACTTGGAGCATCTGCGAACGAAGATCTCCCCCAAAACGAAAAAACCACGGTCCGAAAGATACATCATCGATCACATCAACCTCTCCTCGCCCGGTGGCGGTATTGCTAAACGCGGCGGCAAAGAAAAGGTGCGTGGGCCATTGGCCCCGCTCATGCCGCGGAGATTGACCGAGATCACGGCGACGTCCATGTCGGAGTGGCTCGAGGCTGAGATACCCCGGGGACCGACAAATGCCGGTCATGCCTTCGGCCTGTTCAAAGCGTTCATTCGATGGTGTGACAGCGACGAGGCATACGCGGGCATCATTCCCCACGACGCCTATTCGTCGCCGAAGGTCAAAGGCATTCTCCCCCGCAGCGCCGCAAAGGACGACTGCCTACAGCGGGAGCAGCTTTCTGTTTGGTTTGGCGCCGTACGTGGCATCGCGAATCCGGTCATCAGTGCATACCTGCAGGGCCTCCTGATCACAGGAGCCCGCCGGGAGGAGCTAGCCGCACTGCGCTGGGAAGATGTGGACTTCCGATGGAGGAGCCTGACGATGAACGACAAAGTTGAAGGTACCGGCGGTCGGACCATCCCGCTCACCCCATACTTAGCGAGCCTACTGCGTCACCTTCAGCGGCTCAACGAGATGCCCCCAAATAGACGCCAAGCCGCGCGTCTCTCAGAAAAGGGGGAGCGGTGGGAGCCTTCCGAATGGGTGTTCGCCAGTAAAACTGCAGCGGACGGAAAGATTGCCGAACCGCGTCACGCGCACAATCGAGCGTTGGCTCCAACGGGTCTGCCTCACATTTCGCTGCATGGCCTCCGCCGCTCCTTTGGCACACTTTCAGAGTGGGTCGAGGTTCCGGTCGGCGTCGTCGCTCAAATCCAGGGGCATAAGCCTTCCGCACTTGCTGAGAAGCACTATCGCCGCCGACCTCTCGACCTGCTACGTGCGTGGCACGACAAGATTGAAGCCTGGATGCTTGAGCAAGCGCAGCTCGAGTTTGAACCGCCGAAGTGACGGTCTGCTCCCGAGCGCATCGGGGCGAGCACCAAATACAGTTTTGGTCTCGTCCATAGATCGAGGTTCACCATGTCTCTTACCGATCTGGAAGTTCGACGGGCAGCGCCACGGGAGAAAACATACCGGATCTCAGATGGTCGCGGCATGTATCTTGAAGTTGCTCCTACAGGTGGAAAATATTGGCGCTTAAAGTATCGATTCAATGCTCGCGAAAAAAGGCTTGCTTTGGGGGTTTATCCGGACGTAACGCTCGCTCAAGCCCGCAGGAAGCGGGACGAAGCACGTGCCATGCTGGCAGATGGAATCGACCCGAGCCAAGCCAAGAAGGAGAAAAAGCGCCTCACGCTATTGAGCTCAACAAATACATTCAAGGTCGTTGCGCTGGAGTGGTTTGAAAGACAAGCGCCGGGATGGACCGACAGCCATTCGGAAAAAATTCTGGGGCGCCTCGTGAAGGATGCGTTTCCATTGCTGGGGCCACGCCCAATTGCGGAGATAACTGCGCCAGAGGTTCTCGAAGTGTTGCGCCGTGCCGAATTGCGTGGCGCAAACGACACCGCACATCGACTCCATCAGACCTGTGGGCAGATCTTCCGATACGCGGTTGCAACCGGCCGCGCGATGCGCGACGTGAGCGTTGATCTACGCGGCGCGTTGCGGCCGAATCAGCACACGCATTTCGCCGCTCTTACTGACCCGGACAAAGTGGGTGAAATGTTGCGGGCGCTAGACGGATTCGCCGGCACGTCTGTCGTTGGTGCAGCATTGCGACTAGCGCCTCTGTTGTTCGTCCGCCCCGGGGAGCTCCGTCAGGCGGAATGGTCGCAGTTCGATCTGGATCGTCGCGAGTGGCGCTTTATCGTATCGAAAACAAAAACCGAACATCTCGTGCCACTTGCGACTCAGGCAGTAAAAATCTTGAGAGAGCTGCATGTCCTTACAGGAAATTGGCGATTTGTATTCCCCGGCCGAGATCGCAGAAAGCCGATGAGCTCAGCAGCAATAAACGCAGCATTACAGCGGCTAGGGTTTGATACGAAAACTGAGATCACTGGCCATGGGTTTCGCGCTATGGCGAGAACGATTCTTCATGAGCGTCTTCGCTTTCCGGCGGAAGTCATAGAGCACCAACTTGCGCATCGAGTGCCCGATATTCTCGGCACTGCTTATAATCGGACAAGGTTCCTTGAAGACCGAATTGACATGATGCAGGCGTGGGCTGACTATCTGGATCGGTTGAAAGCCGACAAGGACACCCCAGCGGCGGACACGAGCGATTCCAGCACGCACACAAAACCAACGTCAGCTCGCGCTGCCGACAGCCGATGCCGGCTTGAAGTGCTCATGTCCCAATCCGATCTCAATGGCCTTTTAGCCGACAAGACCACCGTACCAATTTCGTACTTGGCTTTGGCAAAATTGCTCCGCTATCTGGCACATGCGTTTGCCGTTGCTCATTATTCAGACCGAAAATTCGCCAGTCCCTGAGGTCGCTCCATAGCGTGACGCCACTTACGCTAACGGAGCGAGTTCTGTCACCAAAAGCTCAAGCTCATGAAACGGTAAGGACGTATCGTCATAGGTCAGGCCGCAAACTTGAGCAGTTCTGGATGTGCAAGGAGATCATGTACAAACAGGCACAGTGCCTTCGGTGCCTGTTTTTCGACACACGCCTTTGCAACGGACGAGAATTCTTGATCCTCCGAACAGAGTTGCGCGAGGGCTCGTGCAGCCACTAGGCGCAGCGCATTCTGTGTCTCTAACAGCGCGTGCGAATCTGCGGTTTCGAACTCCTTGATTCGCTCAAGACACTTGTCCCAAATCTCTGCCCGGTTCTTGTTGAGCAAACGCAGGCGATTCAGGCCCAACACATCGATAGTGAGCCTTACCCGATCCTCGTTCTGCTGTGACAAGCCAGGGCTAGGCGTTGCTACGCACTCTCCATCGTCGAAACGCTCAAACGACACAAACCACGCTTCATTTGCAAGCGGATCAATGAGCAGAGACCCTTCTGCCAGCAGAGATGGCAACGCCGTCGGCTGCGCAATACCTGGCATCTGCACAGGAAAGAGATCTCGCTTCTTGACGTTGAGAAGCTGTCCCGCAAGGCGATAATTTTTCCAGTCGAAGGTCAGCCACCAGTAGCCCGCTCTTTGAGTTCCGTCCATTTGTGCCGCACGGCCTTTGGGTCGGAAATGATCCACGTGGTACGACGACACGGATTCTTTCGCTTCGCTGTACCAGCACTTACGGTGGTGGATGTCCGTCAGCCAATTCAAAAGTCTTGGATCACGCCAAAGCTGCCTATGTGCGAATGCCAAGGCAATGCGTGCTTTGTCATCGGGAGCATTAGTGAGCTGCTCAGTTAACGCCGCGGCTTCGTCTAGCCAGTCTTGCGGAGGCGAACTACCTGGAGGAATGCGAACTGGCCTCATGGTTCGCCCGCCTTCGTCGGTTTTAAGGCTTTCGCAAGCGACTCCATTTCACTTAAACGCTTATCCGCAATCATGGCTTTGGTAATCTGCTGAGCCAACTGGTCTTGATGGGCCTGCTGCTCCGACGTCAGCAACTGCGCCATCGGTAAACTGCGTGCCTCGTACATCTTCTGGATAAACAATTGATAAAGGGGATCCTTGTACTCGCGCGAGAACCCAAGGTCAGTCAGATATGCCTTCAGGCGCTCCAACTCGGTCGTCTCATTCCGGGTAAGCTCGTGCTTCGCCTCCTTAGCGAGTAGCTCGTTTCGTCGGTCTAAGTCTTCGATGGTTCGCTGATCCAACGTTGAACTCAAACCAAACAATTCGCTCTTGAGTAGCCCAGCTACACCCATGCCGCGCGGATTTTCATCCGGCACATCTACCACAGTCCTGTCGGCGCCTCGGCGCAGAATGTGTACCTGCTCACGTTGCAGGCTTCCGAGCAGGATCGGGTCATGTGTGGTCAGCAAGACCTGCGACTCCCCTGACGCACCTAGGCCAGCCTCGTTCCCCATCGCATCCTTGATGTCATCGAACAGGCGCAGCTTCCACAGCGGGTTCAGGTGCGTGTCCGGCTCGTCGAGCAGGAACAGGCAATGGTCTTCCCGCGTGATACGCATTAAGCCGAGAACAGTCAGCATCTGCATCTCGCCTTCAGAGAGCTGGGTGAAGCTCACTTTGCCGCCATGCTCGTCGAGCTTCTTGACCGTGATGCGTACTTCGTCGATCAAGTCGCCAATGTAGGCGCCTTCGGCATAGCGAAAAAAGCTGTCCGTGCCCCCTACCAGATCGCCCAACTTTTTCAGATTGGTATGGCTAGGAACAAATAAGTAGAGCTGGCGTTGCCTCTCGGTGCGGCCGCGGAAATCAATCTGCTTGTTGGTTTCCTGCTCGATAGGCGCCCAGGCCACTTGCCATAGCTTGTCGAGGAATTCACTCACTACATTGCCGCGCGCGTACCAGAAACGCGGATCGCCTTCATTCAATTCGCTCTCGTCGAATTTCCCTTCACGGCGTTTGATGCGCAACCGGTGCGGCTCCTTCAGCACAAACAACGCAGATTCCAGCGACTCGATGTGCAGACTCGTCAGTACCTTCTGGAATACCGGGTCGTCCGATAGTAGGCACGCTAACAGCACCAACTGACTGTGGCCGCCGCGACAATAGAACAGTCGGCGCAGACGGTCATCGCCGGCCTGCTTCAACCGGGTCTCTCTGCGACGTTTCGCTTCGTCCACTGCCCTAATATCCGCGTCGCTTGCAGTGAAGTGGGTAAGTAGCTGCTCGGGTAGCACCTCGTCCGTGGCGATCTCCTGGCGCTGGTTGAAACGGCGTTGATGCTCCTGGAACAAGGCTTCGATACGCTCGTTGCGGCCCGAGTAGTAAGCAAAGACGTGCGTTGGCAACAAACGCGGGCCACGCCTCTCGTCACGCGGAATCTTCTCGGGCGGATCGTTCTTGTTCAAATAGTCCTGTGTAACACGATCACCATCCACCCAAACATAGGGCCGCTTTTGCTTCGTAGTGTCGGCCTGAATCCGCACGATATGGCCACGAATCTCGTACTCCAGCGTGTAATCAAACGCAGCATCTCGATTGAGATCCACGTCGCGAAAGATGGTGACCAGCGCCTCGATTAAGTTGGACTTGCCGGTCCCGTTCTGACCAATCAAGGCATGGCTCCGGATGGCCTCGGGCGTCGCATCGGTGGCTGCGCCTGGCATAGGCGAGAGCTCCGTCGCGAAATCGATCACCATCTCGCGCAAATTGCGAAAGTGTGGAATGGCCAAGTGTCGCAGCCGCATACTCAGCCTTCCGCCGCTTCGGCGGCCTTCTCACGGACGTTAGCCACCGCAGGCACGGCAATCCAACCGTGCGCCACTTCAACGTTAAGTTGCGCGTAGAATGCGTCGATCTCACCGCCGAAGCGCTGCCAGAGATCGCGTGCCTGCATCTCGCCGTTATTGCGCGCCAAAAATTTGGCGAGAGGGGCGTGAGCTTTCACATCGGGCGAAGTGCTCAGCCGCAGTGGAGCATTCAGTTCGGTTTGCGGGGCTTTCACAGAGGTATCCACGTTTTGTTCGATGCTGATGCCAGTGAGGGATGCGATCGCGGCGGAACAGAGCTTTCCCGCAACATCGCTCTTGGCCTTGAGCTGCTGAGCGAAGGCATCACATAGCTGCCGATGCCTGCGTAAAGTTGTCAATATCTCGGGCAAAATATGCGCCGGCGGAACTGGAATTGGGACGCTACCTACCTGGACAAGGTTCAGCCCCGGCTTGTCGCCATAGATGTATTGCGCCAAGAAAGCTCGGCCGCCAAAAGCATTGATCATCCAGCAGTGAATGAACTCAGACAGGCTCGTTTTTTGCAGTCGAATCAGAGCCACGTGCTGGCTAACATAAGCGCTGTTAGACAGCCCAGGAACAACTGCGCATCTGCCGACATTTCCACCGGTGATCGTAAGCAGAAGGTCACCTGGGCGAACCAGGGTTCTCTTGCCCTCGACTCGCTCCGGCAAACTGACGAAGGCGGGATTTTCAAAGACTAGGGCATCCTGACGAATGTCTTGAGAACGAATGAAAGAATCACCCGTACTCGACAAGTAGGCTTTCCAGCCTCGCGATCCACTGGTGATGTATTCGGAAAGGTCGGCTAACGTTTTCCATTCCCATCCATCTGGAAGTGGGCGCCGGTCCTCCCTCGAAGATTCATCGCTCGCATTCAGTTTCGACTCTGCCAAAAGGACGCCCCGTAGCGCCAGATCGAAGAGCATATCGCGGAGAAGTCGAACATCCGCCGGCTCGCCGAACAGAAACTCGAAGTTGGATTGCAGGCGTTCCCAGCTTTCCTTCAGTTCGTACGTGCTTTGAGCGCTAGCGAGGGCTTCTAGGGTGGACTGGCGCAGAGTGTTTTGAAGTTTGCGGCGGTCTTTCTGCTGCATCTCTAACCGGTCACACAAGACCATTAACTCATCGACTTTGGCAACGATGCGGGGAATCTCATTTTTCGGCGGTAGTGCAATGAAAATATTAGATAAGGAATCCTTATTTAGAGTACTTCCTTTAATTGCAGCCTTGTTGCCAGCCGCAAGATCAAACCCATTCAAGCATTTAAAGAAATATTCCTTCAGAACGGCTGAAAATGGATCAATCGTTACGATCGCCTCATTATGATAGGCGTCGACGCCAAGCACACTGAGCTTTCCGATCGAAAGCTTGAAACTCATCAAAAGGGAGCCAGCCGGACTCGGGGCACCCTTGAATACCTCTAAACGTGCAACGTCGGAAACAGACTCATTAGACGTTGCGACGACCTGGCCGTGCTTCAAATCCGCTATCGAGAACCATGGGTAGCCACCGCTGTTCCAGTATCGCCCTTCTTTTCTCGAAGGCGTTCGACCTGCAGAGAAGCTGCAAA
Source organism: Paraburkholderia terricola (assembly GCF_003330825.1). Lineage (NCBI taxonomy): Bacteria > Pseudomonadati > Pseudomonadota > Betaproteobacteria > Burkholderiales > Burkholderiaceae > Paraburkholderia > Paraburkholderia terricola. The sequence goes on along the minus strand of NZ_CP024941.1, from coordinate 201,175 downwards.
GCTCACCGAACCGGCACCAAATCCAATTCGCTGGAATAACCCAATTTCCTGAATCGCTCGCGGATCGAACCTTTCGGTTTACTCGGATCGCCCCATCCGCCTGAAGGGCTTGCCGCGTTGCGTTGATCTCTTCAAGAAAATCGCAAGCCTGCTCTCCAGGAGTTTGATTGCTCAATTTTCCCGAAACTGCGAGATGGAGCACCAACTCCCGTAACCGCGCCACTCCTCCAGGTGCATCTGCGATATGCCCAAACTCAGCCAAGAACTGTTGCGCATCCATCACACCTCCTCGCTGACGAAGTGGTGCGCTAGTGCGGTGGCGAGTTCATTCTTTAGGCTATTTTCTGTTTCCTCGATCTGGCCGAGTAGGGTCTTGTATTTCTCCAGCAACACGTCGGGATCGTGGCTCTCTTCTTCCGGAGCATTGGGGTTCTTCAAGTCAAGATTGTAGATCGGCCAATACAGACGGTCGCCAGCAACCTGGGCGTCGCGGGCTTGCAGGCGCAGGCCTTCGACTTGCGGGCGCAGCATTTCAATCTCGTTCTCCGCCGACCGGCGTTGTTTGGCATTGCTCACGCCCTTGATGGAGTCTCGCAATTCACGGATGCGATTATCCAGCGCAACGGCTTCATTGCTCAATCGTTCGGCGCGGTCCCAATGCGGCTGCGCCGCAGCCTCGGCCTGCTCGCGCCTAGTCTTAAAATCCACCTTCCAGGCGAATGCATTCTCTACGCGGTCGGCAAAGTCGTTGGCCTCAGTGCCCCACCAGTCCTGTTCCGGCTTGAACTCTTCGAATCGGATCGGTTTAGTCTTGCTGTAGCTCTTGTAGCCCGACGGGTACGGATGCTCGTAGTACCAGATCGTCTCGGTGTGGAAGTGCTCAGTGCCGTCGTCCACCATCGCGCGCTTAGTGAAGAACAGCAAGTTGGTCTTGATGGTGGTGTAAGGCGCGAACACCCCTTTGGGCAGACGAACAATGGTGTGCAGATTGCAATCGCGCAGCAGCAGCTTCTTTAGCGTAGCCTTGATGCCCTCGCCAAACAAAAAGCCATCTGGCAGGACCACGGCAGCGCGGCCGTTTTCCTTCAGCAGCTTCTTAATGATGAGGGCCATGAACATGTCGGCCGTCTCGCGTGTACGAAGGTCAGACGGGTAGTCGCTGCCGACGCCGTCATCTTCATAGCCGCCGAACGGCGGGTTGGTGATGACGCAGTCCACCTTGTCGTTGGTGCTCCATTCGTTCCAGCCGATGCCAAGGGTGTTCTTGTGCTCTATCTGGCTGGGTACGTCGATGCCGTGCAGCAGCATGTTAGTGGTGCATAGCAGGTGCGGCAGCTGTTTTTTTTCGATGCCGCGAATGGCTTCCTCGATGGTCTTTTGCTCTCTTGCGCCTGACTTGGTCGTCCGCTGATTTCGCAAATAGTCAATGGCGGCTGTAAGGAAACCTCCAGTTCCACACGCCGGATCCAGAACTACATCCTTGCTCTTCAACCGCGGATCGACGCGATCTACCATGAACTGCGTGATCGCTCGCGGTGTGTAGAACTCACCGGCGTTGCCGGCGCCACGCAGATCGTTAAGCAGTTGCTCGTAAACGTCGCCTAAGTTAGCGCGCGTCTTGAAGTCGTGGAAGTTGATGGCTTCTTCCAGCTTCTCGATCACTGCCAGCAGCTGGGTGCCAGACTTCATGTAATTGTTGGCGTCCTCGAAGACGCTGCGGATCACCTTGTGCTGCCTACTCGCATTGGCATCAAGTTCCTTGAGCGTGGGGAACAACTCGTTGTTCACGAAGCCGATAATCTCGCTGGCAGCCCTTTGGGGTGCCTTTTTGCCGTCCACGCCCGCAACATAGGCGGCCCAGTTGCGCCACCGCGCGTGCTCAGGCAACGGGGACTGGTACTTTGGGTCATCGTCTTCCCATTCTTCTTCACGCTGGTCAAAGACTTTGAGGAAGAGCATCCAGGTAAGCTGGCCAAGACGCTGGGCGTCGCCGTCGACGCCGTCGTCCTTGCGCATGATGTCCTGGATGGATTTAATGGTGCTACTTAGGTTCATTTTGTCATTCTCGTATCACGAGGTCTGAGATAGATCAAGCCTGCTTCTGTTCGCCCTGGTCGTACAGTGCTTGTTCGAGAGCCTGTACGGCTTGGGTGTATCGTTCGATGCTGCCGAAAATACCGCGCCGGATTTGCGTCTTGCTGCCGAACTGGTCGAAAGGCGGCAATTCCAGCACCTTGGCATCCTCGAGATCCTGTACGCCGTGGTCGGCAAACTTCTCGAGCAGTGCTTCGAGTACGGCTCGGGCTTGTTCTCCGTACTGGCCAAACACATTGCGCTTCTTGACGTTGTTGGCGCGCTCGCTACGGGTCAGCGGCCTCTGGTCGAATGCGACGTGGGCAACGAGATCGAAGACATCGAGTTCCGCGCCGTTGGGCACGGCCTGTTGCAGGACGTCCAGCGGCACGCCGTGGTCGGTCAGTTCTTCCAGCACGACCAGCTTGCGCTCGGCGCTGTTCCAGCGGCGCAGGAAATCGGTGAGGCTACCAAACTCCGATTGCAAGGCCTTCTTAATTTCGTCCTTCAGCAGGACGCGGTAATCTTCGGTGATGAGCTTACCGTCGGCGTCGAGGTACTGCGAACGCTCGACGGCGACGCGTACATTTACGTCGTCGATCACGTACTTAACGCGACCTTCTCCGCCACCACCCGTATTGCCATCGGGGAGCGTGTCATCGCCGCCTATCAGGTCAGGGCGATAGGACGGCGGTTCGAGTTCCCCTATGCTAGGCACTTCAGTGACATCCGGCGGCACCACTGGGTCATCAGGCTTGGGCTCGTAAATCACCACCGGTTCGCCGTCGAAGTCTGGGTCAGCGAACAAACGCGTGGCACCCTTGAAGTCCATGATCGTGAAGTAGAGTTTCTGGTAGTCCTCGCGCAGCCGTGTGCCGCGGCCGATGATCTGCTTGAACTCAGTCATCGAGTTGATATTTTGATCCAGTACGATGAGCTTGCAGGTTTTGGCATCCACCCCCGTAGTGAGCAGCTTAGACGTGGTGGCAATGACCGGATAAGGCTCGTCGTTGTCGATAAAGTAGGAAAGCTGGGACTTCCCTTCGTTATCGTCACCGGTGATGCGCATCACGTAGCGTCGGTTGCTGGCCGCAGCTGGGATGATCTTCACCAGCTCCTGCCGCATGCGCTCGGCGTGGTCCTGGTCGTCGCAAAAGACGATGCTCTTTGCCATCGGGTCTGTAGATCTTAGGTATTCCCAGACCTTGCTGGCCACCAAGCGGGTGCGCTTTTCCAGCACTAGGTTGCGGTCAAAATCCTTGGTGTTGTAAAGGCGCTGCTCGACCGCCTGGCCGAGCTTATCGATCTTGCCCTTTTCAGGCGTATAGCCCACGGCATCGACGTCGGTGGCAATGCGGATGACCTTGTAGGGCGCGAGGAAGCCATCCTCGATGCCTTGCTTGAGCGAGTACGTATAGACGGGGGCGCCAAAGTAAGTAGTGTTGCTGGCCTCCTTGGTTTCCTTAGGCGTAGCGGTCAGGCCGAGGTGAGTGGCGCTGCTGAAATAGTCGAGCACGTCACGCCAGGCCGAATCATCGGCGGCGCTGCCACGGTGGCATTCATCGATCACCACGAGGTCGAAAAAATCCGCAGGGAATTGGCGGTAGATCTGCTTCCATTCCTCTCTGCCCGTCACGGCTTGGTAGAGCGCCAGATAGATCTCGTAGTTCTTCTTGACCTCGCGATTGGTGACCTTGTGCATCACCTCGCCAAACGGGGCGAAGTCCTGCTGCATCGTCTGGTCGACGAGGATGTTGCGGTCAGCCAGAAACAGGATGCGCTTCTTGGCTTTGGCTTTCCACAGTCGCCAGATGATCTGGAAGGCCGTGTACGTTTTGCCAGTGCCGGTGGCCATGACCAGCAGTACCCGTTGCTGGCCCTTGGCGATGGCTTCAATGGTGCGGTTGATTGCGACACGCTGGTAGTAGCGTGGCTCCTTGCCGCTGCCATCGGTGTAGAAGGGCTGTTCGACCAGCTTGGCGGCGACGGCATCGACAAGGCCTTTCCATTGCTTGTAAAGCGGCCACAAGTCGTCCAGTGACGGAAATTCTGTGAGCGCGAGTTCGCGCTCGACGGGTTGCGTCAGGCCTGTGCGGTCATGCAGCAGGAAGCCATCGCCATTGCTGCTAATCGCAAAGGGCGCATCCAACATCTCGGCATAGGCCAAGGATTGCTGCATCCCATGCCCCAAAGAATACTTGGCCTGCTTGGCTTCAACGATGGCAATTGGGACGTTAGGGCGGGCGTAGAGAACGTAGTCGGCCCGCTTAGGGCCGCCTTTGGCGTCGGGATTTTTGATACGCGCAGCGAGCTTTCCGCGCACCATCACACGGCCATCGGTGAGTGCCACCTCCTCACGAAACTGGTCCTGCCGCCACCCGGCCGCCCGAATGGCAGGGGTAATGAACTTGGTGCAAATATCTCGTTCGCTTAGCTCGTGCTTATCCACCCGGTTCTCCCCTCGTTCTGCCGCTGACTACCTCCTTGGCTTGAAAATGCCTCGATCAATCATTCGTCGCGGTGGTGTCCACATCCGGTGCATATTCCAGAATATCGGCGACATTGCACTGGTAGTGCCTACAGATGGCATTGAGAGTCTCTAGGTCAATGCGCGCCGAAGTCTCGCGATAGAGACTTGTGACCGTGTTACGCGACAAGCCAGTTGAACGAAGCAAGTCGACGATCTTTTCCTTGTTCTCGCCCATCAGGCGCGACAGATGAATTCGAATCACTTACGCACCAGGACGAATGGGATCAGAAGGGCAACGAAATCATCAACTAAGCGACGATTTTAATTATGAAGTCTAGCATACCCGGTTGGAACTGACCGTACTACTCGATCACTACTACCGTTCGTGATTTCGCGCCGTGTGCAGGCTTGTCCTCGCATGCCCGGACATGTGGTCACTGTCTCGCCTAGGTTAGCGAATTTCCTCCCAAGGCTAAACTCGCGTGGTGAGCTGCATTTCAAGAGGCTGTACGGATGCGCCTCCTGAACGGCCGACTCCAAGTAGAAAATGACGCACGGCGGGAAGGGCTCGCCGGCCGTGCCGCGCACCAGCATTCGGGCAACAGGTCTAGCGACGGCGCCAGAAGTTCTTGATGAAGTTCCAGATGCGCTGACCAGGCGACTGTGTTTGAGAGCGGCGCTGCTTCTCGCGTTCGGCAAAGTACGCCCTTCGGCGCTGGTGCTCGCGGCGTCGGCCGGCCTGGACCTGCGCCTCCGTCCAGTCACCATGCCACTCGACTCCCCCTCGCCAGATCCAGTAGTGGGACCGGCAGGGCTGCTGCCAATTGCCTACGGAAGGACTCAGGCTCGGGCCGTTGCTCGTCTCTTCTAGCTTCCACTCGGTGGGCCCGAGCGGCGTGCGGATCTTTGCCCCACAGCCGCAGGCGCACAGATGAGCGGCAGTGCCGAACTCTTCTGAAGCGTACAGCACGCCCGGCTCGAGGACCTTCGGCATGTAATGGACGCGCTCGAGGCGCAGTTGCTCAATCTTCGGCATTGGATGCAATCTTCAAATCTCGGATGTCGAAGAGAAAGTTGTTTCCCTGGACGTCGTCCACGTAGAAACCACGCAACTGCTTGAACCGGATTACGGCAATGGCAGCGTTCAAGGCGTTGAGCTCGGCGATCTGGATGTTGGTCCTATATACATCCTCGGGCGCGTCCTGCGTCTCCGCGTAGCCCGAAGCTAGAATGTCGGCCGCTTTCTCCGGAGCAAAGTAAGTCGTGCGCAGCATCCCCTTGATTGGGCCCTGCTTCGATAGCGATGGTCCCATGCCCACGTCGATGAAAGGGATGCCTCTCTCGATGAGCATGCGGAAGACCTCGGCGCGCGCTGAACCTTTATCCACACAGACGAAGGCGAACGTCACGCTGTCGAGTTCGCTGGCTGAAGCGCTGTCCAGCAGCTTCGGCTGCAGCACCAACCCGTGGCGGAAGTTGCCGTAGCGGTCCGCGTACACCTCAGCCTTGGACTTGCCGAGCTCGCTCGCGACTAGGCGACCTGGCGAGCGGAAGGCGTTGTGGACATGGAACGGGTCGAGGTCGAAGGCCCGAACCTCCTTGACCGGCGTCTTGACGATGTAGTCGAGTACGAAGCTGCCGGTCCCGCCAAGCCCGATGATGGCAACGATTTCATCAGCGAACCTGCGCGAGAGCTCGGTGATCTCAGCGCGGCTCGTGAGCGTGTCCTGGAACTTGAAAACAGAAGGCTCCTGCTCGGTCTCGACGATCCTGAACGTGTATGGAGTCACGTTGTGGCGCGACATGGCCGGTCCGGCGATAAGCGCCGCGTAGCTCTCGATCTTGTCGAAGAAGTTCTCGAATTTGCCCGTCGAGCGGGGCTTGTTTGAGAAGGAGCGCTGCACAACCACGTCTTCAGAGTTCTTGCTCAAGGCGAACGTATGCGAACCGCCGGCAAGATTCTGGACGGGCGTCCCATCCATGTTGTGCGGCACACCGCCGCTGAAGTAGACCTGGTGGTCGTCCTGGACGACGCGCACCTCGTCGACGAAGACCAGCTTCGCGACGAATGCGGCCCAGTGCAGCGATCCGGCAGCATCGAGATACGGGATGTCACGCACGATCAGGTGCGGGCCGTCGAACGCCACGGCGTAGCCCTTCTCGACCAGGCGCTGAAGGTCCTCGTTATGATTGACCAGTTTCTGAAACACTGAACACCATCCCTTCTTTAACCTTCACCGACTCACCCGGCGACAAGATACCCTCCGGTTTATGGCCCTCGCCGCGCGTGTACTTGACTGCGTAGCTGATGCCAGAATTCGGCGAGTAGTCAGGCACCTCCAACGTGACGACCTGGGCATACGAGATCTCCTCGTTCTTGGGCCACTGATGCGGAGTGCCTTCGACAATGATCGTGACGGTTTGCGGCTCGTGAGCCATTACAGCCTCCTTTTAAGCTTTATGCAGGCTGATTCAACGCGCTGATGCCAGTTATCGTACGGGCATATTCGTAGATCTCTGCAACAACCGAAGCTAGGTGATGGCTGGTATCAAAGGCAATCCACTGGGTGGAACTACCCTTGATCTTGTGCTCGCTGCACTGCTTGATCATTTCATCACCCCAGCTAAACCCTTCCTTCGCGTATTGCGGCGACGTCACGATAAAGTGTGCCAGGGCCCACATCTGCCCGCCCTTGGGGCCGATCCTCATCGAATGTCCACGAACGATGAAAAACTCGTTCCCAACCGTGTATCGGATCTTGCCGTTAGTGTCAGGCGACATTGCGTCGCTCGACCTCGGACTACGTACACCGTAATCACCGAAAACCACCCGCACTCCCGGGGTCGACGGAAGCAACGTCTTCCACAAGATCATTTCGCCCCGTTGGAGAAAAGCTGCGGAATTATGCTTTTTGACCGCCTCGTTGATACTTGTAGGCATTGAAGAGCCTGCGATCACGACCTGGACAAAGCCGCGAATACGCAGGAACTCGAGAGCTGAGGAAACATCCGGCAATAAATCAGCGATAGGCAGGTTCCGAATATCGCCAAGATCAATCAGTACGGGAAGGTTCTTCGCGACCAAACCGCACTCATCCAGCACATCGCCAAGCATGTCATCAAACATGGTCGGATCGGACATGTCCTCGAGATCTTCAGTCTCGAGGCGCAGCAATGCCTTGCCGCCGTTCATCGCTAACACGTGGCCGATCGCGGCCCGGTACTCGCTGTTCGACCAGCGGTCCATACCCACAACGGCATGAAAATTCATGCCGTGCGCATGCAGCTCGCCACAGAAATACGTATAAACATGCTCCCCGCTCTCAACTTTATCGGCAGGACCAAAAGTGAACATGTCAACGAACAGCGGACGATCGTTGTGCGCATCGGCAAGTTTTCCGGCCACATCGCTCAGGTAGTCCTGGAGCGACTTAGGCTTTTTGGAGGTTTGCGGCGGTTGCTTTTGGACGTCGAGCAACGGCATCACTGATCGGGCAACGCGATCGTGCATGTGTCGCAAGGCATCGAACTCCCCGTCTTTCGCTCGGAGGATAGGCACATAAGTAAGCAATTTATACTCCCTGACCCAATCGATTCGCGAATAACCGTTTAACCTGATCGTAGCCGACCACGTCATTGAAGAGCTGAAAATTGTTCAGCTCACGCCGCAGCCGACCCGCGATCACAGCCGGACTGATTTTTAATTCCCGGGCAAGCGCATCTATGTTTTCCTTGCTCGGCGCCATGAAGGCGTCACTTCTTTTCCAGGTTACGCGCGGGATAAATGCCTCACGAGCAAGCCTATTTGCCTCAACCTCTCTCCGATCCTCGCTTGAGGCATCCAAGTCATCAAGGAACGTCTCATCTTGGCTAACGTGCTTCCATAGATGAGCAACTTCGTGCAGTAACGTGAACCAAAAGTTGTCCAAACGATCTTGACGGAGTGTCATTGCCACGATCGGTGTTCCGTCATTATCTTTCAAAGCGGCGCCGTCCAAAGCCGTACCCTTCAACTGCGGCTCCATTACGACCACGATTCCGTGCTTCTCCAGAAATTCAACGGCCAGCAACGGGCCCTGCTCGAACCAGCTCAATTGCGCGATCTCGCGAAGAAACTCGGCCGAAAACACTTCTGGCGAAAAAGAGCGTGCAGGATTCTTTGCAGCTCTGGCCTTCTGGATCACACGCGCAAGCCAGGCATGCAGGGCATACTTCGTCGTCGGAGAATAAGCGTGTCCGCCTATTGTTCTACGAAACGCTGTCGCTCCAAACTGGAGTCCAACGTCCGCGATGAAGTTTTTTACCAATTCATCCGCACTCTTTGTCGTCTTCGAGGACAGCTTCGACAGCCAACCCCGAGCCACCATCTCTTTGACCGGAAATTTCGACCAATCAACTGAATCTTCCGATTTCTCTTCATTGACCGACGCGAGGCCGATCAGCGTGTCAGCGGAGATCCCGAGACCGATCGACAACGCGCGAATCATCGGAACTGTTAGCGGACGCTTTCTTCCGAGAACCTCCGAAACTCGGCTTCGCGTGCCGAAGTACGGCACCAGATCAGACTGTTTGAGTCCGCGCTCTTGCATACGAAACAAAATCGCATCAACAGGATCCGGTGCTTCGACCGGGTAACGGTGCGCCTCGTAGTCGTCAACCAGCACCGACAATAACTCCAGCCGCTCTGCATCCTGACTGCCGCGCTCCGGATGCTGCCGCATCAACCAGTGCACCTGTTCCAGATAGTCTCGATACTGCTCGTCCGACCTAATAACCTTCACTTCGCTCATGATGCTGCTCGTTCCATGCCTACCACCAGCGCAATCTCCTGCGGGAAATGCACAGCAAGTTCGATGTTCCACACGGCTGCCCCCACGCGAAAGATGAATGTGTCCGCCCCTGTAGCCGTCGCGCGCGGAAACTGCGCGAGCAGTTCCGCCGCGTCCTTCCAATGCGCCGACATCAACTCCGAAATCCAGCTTCGCAGCCAGAGTTGGGCGTCCTTGTCCAAAGCAACCTGAAGCTTGTCTTTACCGAGTAGCCGCATGTCTGTTCCCAAGTTGGGAACACTATAGCGCCAACACAGCCCGCTGTAAAGTTCCCAAATTGGGATTTCCTATCGCTGGCGAATCGGCAACGTGCCGGGGTGGGAGCCGAGGGGGCTAGTTGTGTTCTATGGGTTGCGCCATCGAGCGTGAGCTCTTCATGAGCTCAGCTGACTTTGCCTAAACTGGACAGCGATTCCAGAAACTTTCAATCACATATCACCTTCCTGATCCCGGCCGCCCTGGCCGCTCCGTCCGCGCAGCCACGCACGGGCGCACTACGCTCAGGAGTTCACGTGAATCCCACCATCCTTATTTCCATTGTCCTCACGGTCGTACTTGTCGTCATGTTCGCGATCGGGCTGTACTCGCTCAACAAGATGAATCGTCCGCGCCCCGCTCCCCCTGCGCCCGCAGCCCCTGCCGCCGCTTCCACGGCCCCTAAGCACCCCGTAGAAGCCGCGGGCGCATCGTTCACGCCTGGCGAGACGATCGAATGGGATGCTAACGCCCACCGGCACGAACACTGCGCACACCCGACCTCCAGCCATCGCGACGATTTACGCGACGCGTCGGAGCCCTTGAGCCAACGCCCATCGCCCGACGCCCAGAACACCGATGACTTGGAACATGAGTTGCATGAAGCACTGGCACGCGAAACGCATGACGCGTCTGCGTCGTTCGACTCAGCATCGCGCGTCAACTATGCGGAAACCACGTCGCCTTCATCCGGTTCGATGTCGCGTTGTCCCCAATGCCGCTCTTCACGCATCGACACGTTCAACCGTGCGCGCAAGGCGGGCAGCACCATCGGCAGCGTTGCAGGGGCGACGGGCGGCATGACTGCGGCGCTCGCGGGAGCGGAAACCGGTGCGGTAGCCGGTGCCGTCCTGGGGCCGGTCGGCTCCCTCTTCGGCGGCCTCGCGGGTGCCGTGATCGCAGGACTGCTCGGCAGTGCCGCCGGATGTGCCGCCGGTTCCGCTGTCGGCGCGGCGATCGACGACAACGTGCTCGACAACAATGTATGTCTCTCCTGCGGCCACACATTCAGCGCAGCTCGCTCGTAAGCGACGCTCGTCGCGCACGGGTTCCGCTGAACTGACTTCAGCCCTGCCCTCCCGTTTCCATTTCTCTTGCTTCGATTTCCCCGCTTCTCCCATCGTGCCCGGCTTGCTGCCGGGCTTTATGCCGTTTACAAGGAGCTATTCATGCATCTCGTTCAATCCATGGCCTACGCCGGGGCCGAACCATGGCACGGCCTGGGCAACAATCTCGCCCCAAAACAACCGCTCGAAGTCTGGGCTCGTGCTGCCGGTATGGACTGGCGCATTGAGGAGGCCGAAGTGCGCTTTGTTGCCGCTGGCAACCGGAATCTCGGGTCGATCCACGCCTTTCCCGAACAAAAGGTTCTTTTTCGCTCGGACACCAAAGCGCCGCTCTCGGTCGTATCCGCCCGCTATCAGGTCGTGCAACCTTCCGAGATCCTGGAGTTTTACCGCGACCTCACGGAAGTCGGCGGCTACGAGCTGGAGACAGCTGGCGTGCTTAAGGAAGGCAAAAAGCTCTGGGCGCTTGCAAGGACCGGGCAGTCCGCCACGCTCAAGGGGCGCGATACCGTCAACGGCTATCTGCTGCTGGCGACAGCCTGCGATGGCTCGCTTGCCACGACCGCGCAGTTCACCAGCGTGCGCGTCGTGTGCAACAACACGCTCGCCATTGCGCTGGGCGATGGCACATGCGCCGTGAAGGTTCCGCACCGCTCGCAGTTCGATGCGCAGGCGGTGAAGCGCCAGCTCGGTATTGCCGTTTCGTCCTGGGACTCCTTCATGGTTCGTATGAAGGCACTGTCGGAATGCAAGGTCAACGATGCCGGCGCGGAGAAGTTCCTGCGGCGCGTTCTCACGTATTCCCCGGCAGCCACCCCGGACCGGGACGCGCTCTCCGTGAACGAGCGCGCGATAAAGGCTGTCGGCCAGCTCTATACCGGTCGCGGCAAGGGAGCCGATCTGGCGTCCGCATCGGGCACCGCATGGGGATTGCTGAATGCGGTAACGGAGTACACGGACCATCATCGCCGCGCGCGTAGCGAGGATCACCGCCTCGATGCCGCCTGGTTTGGTGCGGGCGCAACAATTAAGCAGCGTGCCTGGGACGAAGCCATGAAGCTCGTCGCCTGAATCCATGTCCATGACGTCATACGGCCCGGCCGGGATCTACCCCGCCGGGCCTTTCTCTTTCTGGAGACAGCAAATGGCTTTGGCAGATCTGGCCAGACGCGGCAGGAATCACCCTGCGCTTCGGCTCGTCGAAACGAAGGACCTCTCTCGTGAAGACTGGCTTGAGGTGAGGAAATCTGGGATCGGAGGGTCGGATGCGGCAGCTGCCGTGGGCCTGCACCCGTATCAAAGCGCGCTCGAATTGTGGCTCATCAAGACCGGTCGCGACGCGAGTCTTCCTCTGCCCAATCCCGACGATACGACCGAGCCGGTTTACTGGGGGACGTTGCTCGAGCCGATAGTCGCGGCGAGCTACACCAAACAAACCGGCAACCGCGTGCGGCGCGTCAATGCCGTGCTCCGGCATCGGTCAATTCCGTGGATGCTCGCCAACATTGACCGTGAAGTCGTAGGTTCTCGGGATGTGCAGCTGCTGGAATGCAAGACGGCGGGAGAATTCGGTGCACGGCTCTGGCGTGACGGGGTACCGGAATATGTGCAGATCCAGGCACAGCACCAGCTCGCGGTGACGGGCAGACAGGCGGCGGATGTCGCCTTACTGCTCTGTGGCCAGAAACTCGAAGTGCATCGCGTCGAGCGCGACGACGCGCTGATCGCCCGACTGATCGAACTCGAATCGGATTTCTGGAGGCACGTCGAAACCGACACCCCGCCAGCAGCCGACGGTTCGGATTCCGCGGATCGCGCGCTGCGCTGCCTGTATCCGGGCACAGGCGGCACCGTCGATTTCACAAACGATCGGAAACTGTCGGCGATGTTTGCCGATCTCGTAGCCGTGCGGACCGACATCGAGTCACGCCAGCAGGTCGAGAGCCAGCTGCGGCAGACCATCGTACAGGCCATGGGCGAGGCCGACCGGGCGGAATTCGCGACGGGTTCCGTTTCGTACCGGCGCAGCAGGGACAGTGCCGCCGTCGATCTGAAACAGCTACTCGCCGACCACCCCGGGCTTGACTCGCAGTACGCGGTCACGAAGCCGGGCTCACGGCGGTTCCTCGTGAACAGCTGACCGCCCCCACTGCGCGCCCCCGCCGCCCATTCCTCTTCCTACCTATACAGGAGAAGTCCCATGCTCAAAGGTCTCGCCATTACGCCGCCCATCATCGGGCGAATCTCAATAGGTCGCGTCGTCGAAAGGCAAGGCAAGCGCCTTCCCGAAAAAGACGACGCTTTCACAATCACTACGCAAATCCAGCAGCGTGGCGAATGGGTGCTCCATCCACTGCACGAATCGCTGCGCAAGCAGAGCACCGGCAAGCTGCGCGCCATTCCCGTTCGCTTCCTCTTCAACGATCCCGACCTGAACTTGCGCGCCGAGTACTCATGCTTCGACCGCGAGACGGGCCGCCCCGTCTGCGTCGGAGACGGTGAGACCTGCCGGCGCGCGGGGGACGCCGGTATCGAGGAACTCCCCTGTCCGTCACCGGACGGTTGCGCGTTCGGCCAGGCGGGCGCGTGCAAGCCCTATGGCCGACTGAACGCGCTGATCGGCGACGAAGACGAGATGGGCTCGTTCATCTTCCGCACCACGTCGTATAACTCGATTCGTACGCTTGCCGCGCGACTGCACTACTTCGCCGCGGTTTCGGGCAACCTGCTCGCGTGCCTACCACTGGAACTGAAACTGCGAGGCAAGTCCACGACGCAAAGCTACAGATCGGCGATCTACTACGTGGACCTGGCCGTACGCGCCGGCAGCACGCTTGAAGACGCCATTGTGCAGGCGCGCGAACTCGATGCGCGGCGCAAGGCGGCCGGATTCGATCAGCAGGCGCTCGATACCGCCGCGCACGCCGGCTTCAGTAATGGTGCATTCGAGGAGAGTATCGAGGATGGTGGCGCAGTCGTCGACGAGTTCTATTCCGGATCAACAACTGGCGAATTGGAGGATCGCCCTGCCGCCGGGACTGAAACACCGCAAGCGTCACGTCCATCGCTGCGTGACAAGCTCGACCGGAAGGCAACGCTTCTGAGGAGCGCTGCGGCATGAGGGCAACATCCCGTCTGCCGCTCGCGCTGGCGATCGGCGCAACGGGTACCTCGCTCTGCCTGGCGGTTCTGGCAGGACTGCAGCGCGGCGCCACACTGTCCGAGCGGGTCGCGTGGGTTGCGATTGGCGTGGTACTCGTCGTCAGCGCCCATCTGCTGCCCGCCCTGGTCCGTGGCGAGCCGCCCGTCGTGCGAGCGACAGGTACCCTTCTATGGTTCGCGTGCATGACGACGGCAGGCTACGGTCACGTCACGTTTTTTGTGCTAGCGCAACAGCATGCGGGAGAACGGCGAGCGGCGGCAGTGGTCGTTCCCTCGTCCGCGCGGGTGCGCAGCCTGACGGTTGTGATGGCCGAGCGCACAACGCTCACCCGGCAGCTGGCGTGGATCGACCTCGCGCACTGTTCCCGCGACTGCACAAAGCTTGATGCACGTCGCCGGCCCCTGGCTGCGAGGCTCGACGCGCTGAACGCCGAGGCCGATGACGTAGGACGCATCGAGGGGGAGCGTGACCGGGCCAGGGCGCAACGCGATGCATTACTCGGCGATCCGGTCACGGCACGACTCGCCGCGCTACTGGGCGTGACTGCCGCGCGTGTAGATCTGCAGTCAGGACTGGCGTTCGCCGCAGTACTCGAAGGCGTGGCGTGCCTGCTGTGGGTCGTCGCGCTTCGTCCGTCACGGTTGCCGGTCGTCGTCCCAGCCGTGACGGACGCGGCACCGGTAACCACCGCGCCGGTCGTGGACGCGCCTGACGCGACTCCCCCAGTCGCGACAGGAGTCACAGCGAGTCACGTCGGGGCGGCCGTCAGTCACGATGCGGCGACTGGGCGTCGCGCCATCGTGGCGCGCGACCGCCCGCACCGTGACGATCCCGTTACGCCGTTACCGGACGGCGCACCGCCTGGTGCTGCCGGCGGTGAACTCGTGCAGCTCGCCCGGGCCGTCGCGGCCGGTCACGTCCGCCCGACCGTGGCCGACATCCGCCGGCATCTCGGTTGTTCCCAGGCACGGGCGAGCGCGCTACGCCGACAACTCGCCGGGCGCAACGCCACGGCATAAACGCCAGGTCTCGTGCCCGGCGTTTTCTTTTCCGACAAACCCACCCAGCGGAGCGGTATGGAAGCGACCACCAATCTCGTCAAAAGTATCAGCGTCACCAATCTCACCAACCAGCGGACCGCCGTCGTCGAACGCGTGCGCGCCGCACTCGACCTGCTTCACGAAGCCGAACAGCTTGCGAAAGCCGCGCATCTCGGCTTCCCGCGACTCGTGCTTGATGACGCTTATGCCTGTCGTGGCAGGCCAACCGTTACAGGGGAATATGCAAAACGCGACGAGGCTCAAGACGCCATCACGCGCGTGATCGACGTGGGTGGCTGGACCTATCTGATGGACGAGTCGGGCCTGCGCACCTTCATGGACGCACAGGCCCGTGACCAGTGGAACCGCCAGCTTTCCGATGGCGACGTACCCGAACTCACCGCCGCTAATATCGAAGCCACATTCACGCAGCTCTACGGCTCGCGTGGCGACATGTTCGAAGGCGGCGTGCTCCAGTGCTTCCGGCGTCTGTCGTGGAACTACAAAACGAATCAGCCGTTCAGGTTCGGAAAACGCATCATCGTGAAGTACCTGCTCTCGCAGGGCAGCACAAATCACCGCGTCACCGATGAGCTGGACGACCTGATCCGCGCGTTCTGCGTGCTTGACGGCAAGCCGGAGCCGGATCACCGGCATGGCGCGTATTGCCTCATCTCGGAAGCCCGGCAATCGCGGCAGACGGAAGCTGGGAATGACTGGTTCCACCTGAGGTGGTTCAAGAACGGCAACGGGCACCTGACCTTCGCGCGCCCCGATCTGGTCGAGAAGATGAACCTGATCCTCGCAAAGCACTATCCGAACGCTCTCGCCTCAGAAGCACGCTGATCCCGGGCGGTTCAGCCCCCCGTTTTCCTTTCCTCACTTCCTCACCCGCTTTCCACGTGTCACGCATCCGGTTCTTCCGGAGCCACGTGCTCGTCCATTCCCAGGAGCGACACATGCATGAACCGACCCGACTCAAGCCGCTGTTTCAGCCGGGCAGGCTGCTCGTCTCACCCGCTGCACTCACCGCACTGCGCGCGAACGGCGTTCCCGTTATCAGCATCGTGCTACGCCATATCGCCGGCGACTGGGGCATCGTCTCCGAAGATGACAGGCGCCAGAACGACCTGTCGATCGCGACCGGCCTGCGACTCATCTCCGTCTACCGCCTGCCTGACCAGACGCGCATTCTCGTGGTCACCGAATGGAATCGCGCGAACACGACCATCGAGCGTCTCAATGATGTCGTGCCCCAAGACGGCATGCCCCAAGTCCAGCCGGCACGCCGCCGGTATCCAGCCTGGGCCGCCACTCAATACGAGGAGGAGCTTCGCGCATGAACTCCATCAATGGCCCACGCTTCCCGATGGGGCGCACCGCCATCACGCCCGCGGCAGAAGCCGCGCTCCATGCTGCCGGCATCCATCCCATACGGCTGCTGGCGCGTCATATTCATGGTGACTGGGGTGAGCTTCCCGCCGAAGACCTAGCGGCCAACGAACTCGCGCTGCTGTCCGGCAAACGGCTGCTGTCGAGCTACGCAATACCGGGCGGCGGCAAGGTCTGGCTAATCACCGAGGCCGACCGCGCGCTCACGACGATCCTGTTGCCGGAGGACTATTGATGTCCACCCTGATCCAGAAGCTGCATCCGGCGCTGCATCCGGGACGGCAGCTCACGCTTGCGGGAAAGCGTGAGCCGCTCTTCAGCCGGCAATGTGACTGGGATGGCGGCAGCGCGCTGCACTGCGCGGCGATGGCGCTCGCGATGCTCGGCAGGCTGGCCGATGCCGTCGATGTCCGGGCTTACCCGAGCGGTCCCATTGCGCGATTCTGGGACCGGGCATGGCTGCACTACCTGCACGGCCTGACGCCTTCCGCGCTCGCCGGCTTTGTCTGTGAACTCAACGCGGGCGTGCTGCCGGTTCATCTCTCAGGTACGTCCGGTGAACTCCTGCGCTTCTGCCCGGAGGAACTGGCTGCGGGATGGCCAGTGATCGTCTGGGTCGTCAACCGTCGAACCGGTAACGTACATGCAGCGCTGGTGACTGGAATCGAGGAACGGGACACGATACCGAAAGCGCTGCTGCTGCTCGATCCGGCAGAGACTGCGCCGATGCTGGCCGCGTGCAACGCGCGGCTGGAATTCGGGGAGTCGTACGCCTCTTACATCACGGCCAGAGCAACAATCCGGGCGAACGTGGTTGGTACCGTGTCGATCCGGCTGCTGGACGACGGCGCTACCGGTACCGGCTGCGCCTGATTTCCGGTGGCGTCGCCGCATCCGTGCGGCGCATACCGGTCGGTGCAAGCGAAACGCCGTCCAGCGGCCCGAACAGCGACGCGAGCGTGATGCCAAGCGCATGGCAGATGTTCGCCAGCGTCTCGACCCGATCAGGTGACGGGTTCGTATCGCACCACGGACGTCAGCGGTCAACCGCTCTCAAGCGCGCTGCAGATCGACTACCGCAATCCCGTGCGCGGCGCGATGTCCGGCACGTTCCCCTCCGGGACGACTGCCTGGCTTGCCACCACGGCGTACGCGAACGATCGCGTGATGCTCGTCAATCAGGGGCTTGGCCTGCCCTGGATCAATGGCACGGACGTGAACTCGGCGACGACCGTCAACGGATCGGTGCTGTACACGCTCGGCGATCCCAACACGGCGTACACGTCGGTACAGCAGGCAGTGGGGACACAGACGGACATCGGCGGCGGTTGCCTTCTGCTGAACATCAAAGCGAACGGCATTGCGACCGTCGACAAAAGCGATGCCTCGGGTTGCACCTATAACGGGACCGACACGAACAGCTATCCGGTTACAGGTTCGTGGTCGGCGTATCCGCGCAACGCCAATGTCATCATGATCAGCCTGCCGAAGTCGCTCGGTGCGCCAACACCGCAGCGCGGCGCTCGCCACCATTGCGTTTACAGCCGTAATTCTCGCCAGCTGCAAAGGCGGAGTACTCGACTATCGCAACGCTCAGATGGTGAATGGCAAAGTCTATGACGGAAGCGCCAACGAACCGTTTTCCGGGAAACTCACGAACGTTCCTGATCGCTTGCTGCTGATCGGCCAAGCCGGGTTTCAGCTCACGGGCAAACTCGCGAGCATCGCCATCGCCATCGCCATCGCCATCGCCATCGCCATCGCCATCGCCGGCAGCGTGCCCGCGGCTGAAAACAATGCTCAGTCGTTCCTCGGCAGATCGGGCGCCGAAACCCTGCTCTCCGGCGCCATGTGTGATGTCCAGATCGACGGCGGCCTGCTTGACGGCCCGGCGGTCTGCAAAACGCCGCAGTCGGACGTCGTGCGCATCGGAACATCGTTTAAGCACGGCGCGCTCGACGGTTCGTTCAAGCTTTCCGGTGGGCAGGACGATGGTCCGTGATGGAGGTGACATTCAGCAACGGACAGCCCGAGGGTACAGAAAAGGTGTATAGCTGGACCGATCACAAACTCATTCACACCTTCCCTTGGGACAAGGGCATCGCGGCGGGCACCGAGGAAGCCTTCGATCCGAATACCGGTGCGGTCGCTAAGCGCGCAACATTCGTCGACGGAAAGTATGAGGGGGAAGTCGTCCACTACGCGCCCAACGGCAAGCAGATCACCCTCAGGTCAACCTATACGAACGGCAAGCTGAACGGGGCGTACAAGGAATGGGACGCCAACGGTACGCTGATCTCCGACAAGACCTATTCTGACGGTATCGAAGTGGGCGCGGACGGCTCGAACTTCGATACTTGCATAAACGAATGGGATGACGCTTATCGAGCGGTGCCCGACCATCCAGCGTTTCCGGCACCAGAACTGAAGCAGCAATGGGAAGAGTCCTGTCGCACAGGCAAACATCCCTCCGCCCCTGCCGTACCTGGCCGAACAGTCTCCAACACGTCGCCTGGCTCAACCGCTTGCGTCGACGCATGGACCGCAGCGTACCGTCGTGAAAACGGCGCCGATGCGATGGTCACGGCGGATCAACTCGGTGAATGGCAATCATGGTGCAAGGCGGGCAAGCAACCTAGCTAGTCTCGCGAATTCGGTCATCGCCGCCAGAGGTGCGCCGTAGGGCGCACCTCGCCATGCACGCCCGGATTTTTTTTTGCTCAACCGCGCCGGCAACGAAAAGGTTCGCACCGGATACGAGTATGTAATGAACGTAGCCCCGATGCGTCGGTAAGCGAAACAATCGTGGAGAACGCTAGGCACATCAACGTGCAATTTCGTTGTTCCTGGTTTCAGCTTGGAGACAATACAGTTTTCATGTACTCGTCGTCCCGATGCTTCCAGCGATTAACCGCTACATCAGCGCCAACGCTTAGATGCTCCATGTGGTCGTAATGATCGGAGCTGGTATCGCCGGGGGCGACATGGATAAACTCTACCTGCGGGTTCCCGTTTCCAAAAATGGCTTGAAGGACATCACGAAGAGTATCCTCAAGCGTACGATCATTTTGATCTGTGGAAGCGATGAGGACATTGTGCATACACGATTTGTCGTCGTAGTAAACGCTCAGCACCCTAGCCTCGCCAGATGAATTTCTGTCCAGCAGTTCAACTGCGACTCTCGCGATTAATTGCTCATCGTCAGCGGGAAAGCTCGCCCGACATTCCAAAAGGATTCGGTGAAAATGCGTGGATCTGATGGTAATCCATTCCGAGTGAAAGCCGGTAGTTGGCATTGTTTGAAGCTCTCAAGGTAAAGAATCGATGAAAACCAATGTGATGTGTCGGCCAGACGGGCATTGACTCGACGATTTCTTGGCTCGCTCCTATAGTACATGACTGTGGCGCAGTACCTCGCTCCAGCTATCCGCAGTTGCCACAGCTCAATGCGCTGCTTGCCGATATTTGTCCGACCCTGATCAAAGTCTTCAGGCACATACGCAATGGTGACGCGGTGATGTTGAGTTAGATTCAGAGTAAGGCCGCATGACAAATAGTCGCGATCTTGGTGGCGCGCCGATTCGCACACCTCGCGTCGCAAAGCACGCGTAAACAACATCGGACTCCCTCGCCATACCGAGGCGCACGCAATACGCATAAAAACAGCCAAGTTCGCACTAAAGATAACGGCATTTGCACCGATATACCAAGGAGACTACACAGCTTTAACACGACATCATGTTTTTTTCGAAACTGCTTTCATGGCACAAGGATCTGTCAATGGTAGAAAAGATTGGGCTTTGGGGCTCCGCCGCATCAATCGTTAGTCTCGCGTTGTATTTCTATCCGCCGGTAGCGGCATCGCAAAATGAACCGAAGGTTCAAGTGTCTACCGCAGGTACTGAAAGCCCCGCCATTGGCACAAACCAGGGAAATGTGACGATCAACTATGGCAGTTCGGCAGCCCCTCATGAGAAGGGTTACGTCCTGCGGAATCGCTCAGCTGGTGCAAGTCTCGTCGTTTCGCGCCCCACATTGGATGCCGCCACTGTCCCAGCCCTTCAAGTTTGCGTGGCGCCGGCCGGCACACCTATTTCGCTTTATGGCGAAACGGCAAAAATGGCTGGTCTCGATATGTGGCAGAAAGTGAAAATACTGTCGGGCCAGTGCGCGAACAAGGTGGGCTGGGCAACAACCGAGAACATCAGCTTCGAATAGTGTCACAGAGAACGTACGGCAAGCATCGTAAGAGGTATGCATGCATTCAGCATTGGACACAAGCACTCGTAAGATCGTTGAGGCCGAAGACCTGTGGGAAATCGAGCTGACGGGGGGTGTGGACAAGGATCGCTACGCCTGCATCGGCTGCGAGGCGAAGCTCTGGCCCATGTCCTACAAGCCAGAGAACATCCCACGGCCGTATTTTCAGATGCGCGACCCGACGACTCACAAGGCGGATTGCGACGTCGAAAAGCAGGTGGAATGGATACGCCGCGGCAAGACCAAAAGGCTCACTAATCAGGAAACCGGATTTCCAGCGCGCTATCCGTCCCGGCTTGTGCTTCGTACGCCCCGTCTAACGGGAGCCCCTGATATTGACGCTACAGACATAACGCCCGCACCGACAGCTACTAGCGGCGGACAAACCCGCCCTCCCGCTGATAACAGGACGGAGCGTCAGACAGAAGCCAACACAATTCGGCCGATTTGCCGCAGCTTCATCAACTTCCCCTACGATCGCGATCGCGTTCTTGAGATCCCCGGCGTCGAGGCGAAAACGTACCTGACGGCCTTCAGGAAACTCAAATGGGACACTCTCGCGCAGCTCGGTGAGCCAAAACTGTTTTATGCGGAACTTGCATGGAGCGCACCAATACGGACCGACGACCACCTCGAAGTCACATTGAGTGCTGGTGAATGGGGAGATAGCAAGGCACCTCAATGGCCTTTTCGGGTACGAGTCGACTGGCGCAATTGGAGCAAGACCCGACGAACCGTTGTCGCAAAGGAAATCGATGCGACGCGCAAGGAAGGTCCGCGTGATTCGAAGGAGAAAGGCTATCTGTTCTTCATCGGCGCGCAAGATCGCGATGACCTCACTTTGATCCACGTGAACGATCATCGTCTAGTCTGTTCCCTCGCAGCCGATATTCAGTACCCGAACTTCAAATAGTCGGCGTCCGTGGGCGACCTGGCGGAACCTTCGCGCTCGGGACGTGAAGCGATCATCTCTACATCCACAACCGTACTGACAAGACTCAACTGGAGATTCAACGGATCATTGCCAAGTGACAAGACCTCCGAACTGCACGAAGGGTGCATCATGAAGCTCGCCCTGCGCCAGCAGAACAGATGCTGCATCGTTCCGCTCTACAGATTCGGCTACCAGCTTGAGAGGATCGAAAGGCACGCTGATCGCCTCTCGCCGCCGGAGGCATGCACGCATCTGGCCTGACATCAAGGATTTGGGGGTCATTTCTTTGTGCCCGGTGGCTGCTTATCATCGGCGGGGATTGAAGCTCATTTCGCGAGATGCGCCAATCGCGGCGGCAAACCTTGACACAAATTCCGGGAAAAGCAAGTGAAAAGAATCGCGCTCGTAATCGGCAACGGCAATTACGTTGCCAAAGATTTTGATCAGCTCGCGAATGCGGCCCCCGATGCCGGACAGATCGCGAAAGATCTCAAGGATCGAGGATTCGAGACCGAACTACACACAGATCTCGATGCCAACCGAATGAGCGCAGCCATCGCCGGGTTCTGCGCGAAAATCGTTGCCACACCGTCTTATGCGGTTTTCTACTACGCCGGACATGGTTGCGAGCAGCACGGACTGACCTATCTCTACCCCGTTGACATGCCGGGCGGAAGTGCACCATTGATTCCCCAGTATGCCGTGTCCACGACGGAAATCCTGGGCGAACCGCACCCTGAAGCGACTCCACGCATTTTAATCCTGGACTGCTGCCGCACAAGCGAGACGTCCTGGACCTCGGATGAGAGAACTCGCTTTGAGGAGCTTGCGACAGCTGCAAAACACCGTGGCGGGCAAGTTCACCCCAATACCCTGATCGCTTATTCGACAAGTTCTGGCGAATCCGCGTCCGACGGCTCCGGCTCAAACGGTCCGTACTGTGCTCAACTCAGCCCGTTGCTGCTGAAGCACCGTCTCACGGTAGAGGACGTCTTCAAAGACGTCGGCATGCAAGTCTCCACCGCGAGCAATGGTCGTCAGCGACCATGGTTCTATTCGAACCTGTCGTCAGACCTGACCTTTAGCGATCTTCCAAATGTCGTGGCAACTATCGCAGTTGAAACCCCGCTTGTTGACAGCACAAGGGGGCTCGTAAAGGACCCTCACGATCGCCGCGTCATCGCGTACAGGGATGGAAGTCGCAAAGCCCACTGCGTGGACGGGATCGCCGGCCAGGGTTATTACACTTTTGATGAGCAGGTGCAGTTAATGACCACCTGGCGAGAGGGCCTGATCGTCTATAACCATCAGGATACGTTGTGGAAAGAGGAAAAACGAGGACGGTACCGGCGTGTGAAGCTCGGGATCAAGGAACCTCTGTGGGTTGCGTCGTCACCTGCGGGCAACCACGTGATTTTCGGAGGAACCTCCAGCTATTATCTCGTTGACATACCCCGTCGGAGCGTCCGTGAGGTCGACACCCCGAATCAGTCCTGGTACACGGCATTGTTTCTCGACGAAACGCGAGCCTGGATTGGCGGCTCCTCGGGCGGATTGTGCGAAGTCGAGTTCGGCAGCGGCGAGCCGGTGATTCGAGACATCGATCTTCACACGCAAGAAATGCTGTACTTCATTTGTCGTGTGGACGACCCCCACGTGGTAATCGGTGGCTCGCGAGGAAAGGTGTACAAGATCTCGCTAACATCACGAAAGGTCGTATGGACACGCGAACTCGGGCGAACCGTGCGAACGCCGGCGGCTCGCATGCAATCAATTCTGAACACGGCGACCGACAATGAGATCATCCGCCGCTTTCTCTTTGAGCCAGAAAGCCTCACAGCTGAACAGGGAAGCTGCCTCAGCGACAGTCTTGCGTCAAACGACCTGCTGTTCTCGGCAAGCACCTCGTCGTCGCCAATTCTTGTCGTCGCCAGCCGTGAGGGTTTGCTTTATCTCCTCGATCACCGGGACGGACGAGAGATTGAGGTCGTTGACAACGCCGCCGGCCGCGCCACCGGCATCGAAGGTATCTGCTTTCTCGACGCCGAGCAGTTTGCCGTGCTCGATCAAGCGGGTACCGTGCGCTTGTACTCGCTAGCAGGTGTCCCCTACGAGAATGCGCTCCGTTACGTCGATGAGGCTGACTGGGACGATGACGACGAATAGTCGTCTTGCAAAAATACTGCGAACACAACGATAGCCCCCAGACACAATCGCGACCATGAAGTACAGTCTTCTGCTGCAACTCGCGCGCCACCTTTGGACAAACGTGCTGGAACCTATGCGAACGGCAACTTGAATCATGAATCCCGAGTACACCTCAGACGCATTGCCTAACAAACTGGTCGAATATCTCGCAAATGTTAACGGAACGGGTCGCTTTCGCCGACGCGCCGTACTAATAGGCGGTAACGGCAAATGGAAACTACTTTGCTGTACCGTCGAATGGTTCCGTTGCGATGGGGAGATGCCCATTGCTGCCTCCACTCGCCGATATGAAGAGGCTATCCTGTACGAGGACATGCTCTCCGCAACGCAATGCCTCGAATTCGCGACCGAACTAACGAATGGGTTCGCTGTGTTTGACGACCTAAGGCTGACGCGCGAGGCGCCACTTCAATGGCGCACTGACCTCGTACCTCCGAACAACGAGTACTTGGCTAGCGCCGGGCTGGTTGTCGGCCTACGCATCGGTCACGCCGGGGCGCACGCTCACGCATACGTGGCACCGCTCTTGTTGCCAGATCAACCGTACTACCCTGATTTTGAAGAGGCGGCCCGCGACTGGTTGCCATTCCGCGTGTACCACGGGAGTCACGATGGCCGGAACGATCAGATTTTCTTCTTGCTGCCCGAGACCAGGGCATATGTTTCTGATGCGAGAATATCCGATGACGGAACGCTGAATATCACCGTAGCAGGAACCCAGGTTGATCAGATCTCTCTCATCACAAAAGGTGCATATTGGGAAGGAACGGCAATCCGCCATTTCGACGCGCCAGTGGAAAACTCAATGTGCAGGATCGCAGTCCCCGCTCACATCGACCGCCTAGAGTACTACCTGATCGACCACGATTGTTCGGTTTTCGATTTTCATCGCGAGGATCGCCTATCCGGCATGTCACTGGGGAAGAAGATCCTCGGACCAAAGCAACGATCACTCGGCGAACAGATTGGGAAGGCCCTGCATGATGGGGAAGGTCAGGGTGTCGAGTTTAAGCCCTTCATCGAACCGGAACAACCTCTCGGCACGGGAGCAAACAAGACAAAGCTAAGGGAGATCGTAACAACGGTAGTCGCGTTCGCTAACACGCAGGGTGGCCATATCTACATCGGAGTTGACGATGACTGTATTCCGGTCGGCATCGAGCAGCAATTGGAGCGGTGGGCCAAAGCGTCGGCTGACGAAGGTTGCATCGATCGGTATCTCGGTCTGCTGAAAAGCAAGATCAAAGGCTCCATTCAGGGAGAAGTCGAATTCCACCTTTCCCGGACCTACTTCAACGAAGCGCTTATAGTGATTGTCGAAGTCCTCTCAGCCGCGCAAAAGCCAGTCGCCGTGCAACACGACGCCTACCTTTACGCACGAGCAGGGGCGAGCAACCGAAAGGTGCTGCCGGAGTCGTGGAGAAGCATATTGGACACGCAGTCGAGTGACGCATTTGGGTTTCCGCTCTCACGCTAGCTTGGCGTTGTGCACCACCAACCCTCCTCCGCAGCCGTTCGTCACCTCAGAAATTTTCGAAGGAAACGTACAACTCTAACAAGGTGGGCGATAGAAATGGATTACCAGGAGTGGGAGTTCTTTGAGACCGGAATCGACAGCCGATTTTATACGGTCACTGACCACGGCCCATTGCTTGGCCCGGTGACCTCGTTTGTCGTCAGGCGGAACCGCCGTCTCGATCTCGTGCTGGAAACCATCTCGGCAGCGGACGGCGGGGCGATTCGTTCCGAGTCGGTGGCAAACCGGGTCTGGACGGCAGATGGTGCGGTGCATTGGCAGGGCATGCATGGCGGCGCTACCGTCACCGCGCACGGCGTTATCCCTTTGGAGTACCGCACGACCACTTCGGCAGAGGAACGCAAGGTGGTTCAGACCTCAACGATCCAGTCACTGCATTGGACCCACAGCTATGCAGGCGAAGCGCTGTACGTGATGGACTGGATAGGAAACCTGTCGGGCAGTTTTATATGGCCAGATTCCGACGATGTTGAGCAAACTGAGCAAAAGAGCAGGACATTGCAATCGGCACGCGGAGAGATTGTCATTCCACTAACGTCGACGTCGGAGAAGCATAGCCGCTCCTGTGCCCGGCTTTCTGTTGGCGGCTGGGACGTCGTCATCGGCCAATCTCGCGCGAAACCGGAACACGTACAAGATCCGGGATTTATTCTCTACCTCGGCTTGCCCGACGAAGAGACCCGTTCGCGCATCAGACAATGCCTTTCCTTCTGCCTGGGCGACTACTTCATCCACCTCGGAAGCACCACTTTCGACGCCGAATGGAAGCCGAGCTCATTCCTCGGGAGGGCGGGACACGCGCTTGTCGAAGACGCGGCTGACATCAGTGGTCGTCCCCCGGCTCCACTCGGAACGCGCTACGAAGGTGAAGTTGATGCTGCGCTACTGGGCCGTTTGGCGTCTGGGCTGTTCGAAGCCTACGACATCTACAACCTCCGCAACGCGTTCTGGAACTACTGGCACGCCATCGCGGCACCCATACACATGGCCGCGGCGCACTTTGGGGCAGCAATCGAGGCGCTGCAGCGAACGTACTTCGGCGAGACGGGCACTGCAATTCACAGTCGCATCGTGGCCGACGATGCCGCTTGGCAAAACCTATACACGCAGATCAATCGGTGCATCCAGGACTCCGCATTGTCGCCCGACGAGAAGCGAATGCTGGGCAACAAGGCGCAGCATCTGAACTCGGCGCCGCAGGGCCTTCTGGCCGACAGATTCTTTGCGGCGATAGGGCTGGATGTCAGTGCGCTCGAAAGAGACGTATGGCTGAACAGGAACCGGGCGGCGCACGGCGGCGGTATCGCTGAAGACCGAGCTATCCAGGCCATCCGCGAAAACAAAGTCCTGCGCACGCTGACGAATCGCATTCTGCTATCGATCAGTCGGTCGAGCGACCACTACTACGACTACTACACGCTCAATCGCCCAATCAGACAGCTTTCAGAGCCGGTGCCAGACGATCGCCCTCCCCGCACACGTTAGATTCTCTTTACCCGCCGCAACCCGCGTCGATCCGATTTGAGAACGCCGTGTCTGCCGCGGGTTAGCTGTCGTGCGGCGCCCGCGCACCGGCGGTTTGGGTAGACCCACGCTTCCAATGCGACGCGGTTGGCGCATCGGCGCGAATCGGATGGTAATTGCGCTTCGCACAGATCGCCTTCATCATCCACGCCCAATTTTGGCCGTTCCGGCGCTTGCCAAGGTCAGGCATGGCAGTGCCATCAGCTGCTAACGGATAGTCGCCGACCGGACTGCCTTCATTCACGACCCGCCAGTGGGTTCGCACGCGGCCGACAGGCATCTACCCACCGCGGCCCGTTGTCTTCAGAACCAGGCGGATCAGAGCGAACATCCGAGAAAATAGGTAATCGATCTGTGACGACTCGACAATTGGCACCTTGTTCATCTCGGTATGCCGAATCATGAACGTGTTGCCAATTTCGGTCAGTCGGGTAGCCTCGTGTTCAAGACACTCCCGGAACACTGGCTCCGACGATACCTTGTCCAGCAACGCCGCTGTACTGGCTTTCTTGTCCTTGCCCGGTTCAAGTGTCTTCAGACGCTCCCACGCATCCCACAACTTCTCGAGCGCTTCTCGCCTCACATCCGTAGAACGATTCAGGAACTTATGTCGCGCAGTCTCAAGCAGACTATCGAGCGCTGCGTCGCCAGTCTGAAACAATGCTTAGACCAGTTCATCGTCGATAACAGCAGGGGCAAGGCGGATCACTTCACCATCGACCAGTTCGAAAGCCATGCCATTGCGTTCGAAGATGCGATTCACGTCCAAGGCAAACTTCTGCCGACCGCTCTCCTGGTCGTACGTGTAATGCGAATGGCTCATGTACGAGTGGAACTCGGGATAAAGCGCTTCGGCAACGTACTCGTAAGAGAACTCGACCAGATCGAAAATCGCGCCATCATCTGGCGGGGCATCGTGATCGACTGGTTCCCGGGGCCATAAGAGGCCGTATCCAGTCATCGTAGCTTTGAGCTTGCCGAAATCCGTTCCGGCATATGCATAGCCGTCGCTGCACTTTTCGGGAAAGGCTAGGCCGAACCATTCCTCGTCCATACGGGCGCATACAAGCGTCAGAAGTGCGCTACGTGCCGCGTCGTCCAGCACCTCCGCGATCCTCGGTTTGATACTGCCATGCCGCTCCGTATAAAACTTCTTCATGTGCCGGTCCCCCTTACGACAATCAGATGCAGCAGCGCTCAGGCGACAGCGTCGACATCCTTGTACCAGACATCGTCTTGCGCTTGAATATACCTTCCCATATCCGGAAACAACACAGAGACTATCGTGAGCGCTTGATGCATCATGGTTGAGAAATGCCTGAGATGCTCGAATGATCCTGGATGCGGCATCACTAGGCGATTTTTCATTCGACGCCCCTCGACTGTGACCCGCTGAGGTTCAGAGGTATTGTCGTAGTGCACCACCTCAGTCGACTTCGTCGGAAACGGAAACAGTGGGCCAGAGTGGTGCACGTATGTCAGCAATCCGTCCCGGATGCT
Organism: Paraburkholderia terricola; assembly: GCF_003330825.1. NCBI lineage: Bacteria > Pseudomonadati > Pseudomonadota > Betaproteobacteria > Burkholderiales > Burkholderiaceae > Paraburkholderia > Paraburkholderia terricola. The sequence continues at coordinate 172,923 of NZ_CP024941.1, read as the reverse complement.
TAAAACGAAGTTATGGCGAAGGTTCGACGGGTATTGAGGATGTTCCTGAATGTAACACGACAGCACCTCTTCCATTTTGTCAGCAATGTCAAATGCAAATCCTTCGCAGATCAGAAACGTGATGATCTGATCGCGTTCATCGCGATGCGGCTCGTATTCAGAAGCAAGCCCGTCCTCCTTGACGCAGTGCACGTACCTCGGCTCGTACAGCGTGTCCCGCAGGGACTTCACGCCCGAGAGCTTCCGCAGCGCCGCCTTGAGATCCGCCAATGACATGACCGATTTAACTTCACCCACCGCACAGACAGATTCCAAAGGGAAGAATCGCTGCTTATAGTCGTTCTGCAGCAGCGGCGTCACCGAGCGGTCGTAGATGACGACGTCGCACTGCGTACTGATGTGACCCGATGACGTTACGACGAAACCTGAGTCGGCCGCCATTCGCTGCGGAATAAAAGCACGCAAAAAGACATGAGTGATGGCCTCTCGGTATGAGCCGAACTCACCGGGATGGACCAGTGCCCCTTTATCATCGACGAAAAGGCGCCGCGATCCATCAACAAAGGCTTCGGCAAACACCCGCATCTTTTCGTCTAGAAGCGCCTGCAGCGCGTTTCCTACTTGCTGTTTTGTCATTTTGGCAATCTTGCAGAGAAGCTGGACCTTGGGAGGCGTCGCCTGGCTCGTCTGCCAGACGAGCAAGTCGGCTCGGCGCTCGACATTCAAACTGACCGGCAAATCGCGAAGCGATGTTCGCACGACATTATCGCCGACTGAAGCTACCGAGTATGGAGGTCTCTGCCTATGCAACGGCAAGCGCGAAAAGCAATACGAATCGCGCCAAGACGACGATCCCCTTGGCAAGCGTTACTCAACACGCCCCTCCGGCGCCGCTTTCGATTTCGGCACAACCGCCTTCCCATTGCAACATGGTCTATTCAGATCGGACGCGACCGCCTCGGGTCCGGCGAAGCACCGGGCAGACAGGCGGCTCCTTCCAGCACGACCACGCACACAAAATCCAGCAGGAGATCTACTCGCGCTTCGGTCGTGCCGAGCCCTTGTGCAACCAGTGAAGTCGCAGGATCGGCACAGCGAGACTCACGCAATTCTTCCGCGCGACTGGCCTAAAATTGAATTGGAGCCGGTTACAACCGGCTGGCGGGCCTTTCCAGTTCCTCGCCCACACCGACACAGCCAACCGGAAAACGGAATCGTTATAGCCCCATTTATTCGGTTTCGTCACCTTCTTTCCTGCTCACCCAGCTTCCACGACAAACCCTAACGCCCCATCGTCAGCGTGCACGCCGTCGCAGTCGGCTTAACGCGAATCAGCGATTCGTCACCGATATGTTCGCGAAAGAGACGGCGAGCATGGATAGGTTGGCGTCGAGCGGCCACCGGTCTATCACCACGACGTAGTGTCGTCGAGATGTGCCGGCTTGCTGAGCGGGCGACCACGGAGAAACCGCCATGCATGCTGATCCCGTGGAATACAAGACATCGACCATTATGCCTCTGGCCTCGGTCTCGATGCCAGGCTACGCTGCAACCGCACTGGTTACACACCGGAGCGGCAAACGGGAAGCGCTCGGTATTCTCGGCTATGCGCGTCCGAGCAAGCGGCTTGCCAGTTTGCGGTTGAATACGCGAAAGCCCACATCGACGGTCGGCGACACCCCAAGCCACCCTTCACTCTTCGATAGGTCTCGCCAGACGGGTGGGGCCGGACACGCAGCGTTCAAGCATGGAACGAGCGGTCGGTTTCCTTGCCCGCAAAGCCCATAGCAGCGTCTTGGTGAGCACCGTGATTCGATGCCCACCCCGAGGTAGCCGCATGATAATTGGGCCTGTTATGGCTCGATTTGATCTCCCCAATCACCATCAAGCGAGATCACTTCGGCAACCGACTCATCAAACGACTCGACATCGAATGAGTTCCCGGCCGCGTTGCCCCGCTTTACCTCGAAGGGAAACGGATTGCAATCGGGTATAAGCGATGCATCGGCCCTCAGGCTCCTGCGTCCGCGCTTTACTGCTCGCATTTTCGGCAATTCGCTCTTGAACAGCAGACGGTCGCCGTCGGCTTTCATCAGCGGCGCGTAGAAGTCCGGCTTCGCGAGATAGCCGGCAACGATCGTTTCCAGCGCGTGGCGACGATCCCGGTTATGACGCTCAACCATCCCGACGCCGAGAGTTTTGCCGTACTTGCGGGGCGTGGCGTTGCAGTTGTAGTAGCCGCCTTTTCCTTTGGTCGTCACCTTATTCCAGTGCTCGCCGAACTTCTTGCCGTAGTGGATGTCTCCGTGAACTACGTGGCCATCAAGCACGATCAAGCCGTGAAAATGCCAGCCCCGACGAAGCGCGTATTCGAGCTTGAGCACGTAGGCCTTGAATATCTTACGGTTGCGATGCCGGATGCGCTTCAGATACCGGACCAAAGCGTTTGCGTGCTTACGCACTTCCGCATAGGGTATCGACCGGGTTGCTTTCATGTATTCAAAGTCCACACGGATGATCAGCAGGCGACGATGCTTCTCGAACAGTGCTCGAAGCAGCTTGACGATTGAACGATAGTTCTTCGCTGCGCGTCTAAGATGAAGCGTCAACTCGTCGAGGAAGGGCTTCGCTCTACCCTGCTTTCGAATCTCCTCCACTGCGTCATTTAACGCATATGCAAACGCCGACACGTCATCATCAAACAGGCCCCGTCGCATCGATGACAAGAATCGCAGCTCGTATCGGGCCGGGCTCAGTTGCAGACCCGCCGTTAGATCGTCCATATGGTTGCGGTCAACCGCTCGCTTGAAGAGGCCCACAAACGGATTGGCTTCGTCTATCGACTCTCCCATGCTGAGATATTCGACGTCGATGTCCAGGCAGTGCAAGAACTTCGTTCCGAGTTGTGTCGGAACGAGTCTAAGCAGCCGAGGAGATTCGAATGCGATACCGCTTTTGCGAACGATGCTAAACAGCGTGTCGTCCGAGTCGATGATGTCTCGGATGCACTTCGTGATCGTTGCTGCATCTTCCGCACGCGTATCAGCACCGTCGTGAGGTCTGCGCTTGTCGTTTTTCTTCATCGAGTTGATCGCAAAATCGAGCAACCACCTTTCGATGTCTGCGTCGCCTCGAGCGACTTCGCTTATTTGAGTGATTTCGCTCATCGTTCTTCTCTTATTCGTTCTTCAACTTATCCATGGGGATCGGCGTCCTCTTGTATATCCCCAGCAAGGTGATCAACGGTTCGACGTGAGAGATCTCGAGATCCATTGATGTATCAGAGTCGGATGATTCAACGAAACATCAAGCTATCTGAGATGAGGCATTCAACCTAAAAACCTAACAAGGTAAGAACCGGAATTGCTTCTCTACTTCATTACTGTGGATGCCGCGGTTGGACTACGAAGCTTTCACGTCGGCAGCGTGAAACGCATCCCGTACTAGAGGTAGTCAAGTTAGTGTTCGCCACCTCGCCTGAGCCGAACGGAGCATGCGAAACTGCATGAGTGTTCCGTGCGCGGTGTCACGAGAATGCGCGAGCGACACGCCCCATCATCCCGGTGTCCACCGGCGGACATCGGAGTGCTCAATCGCGACCTTGTCGCTTCACGTTCGCTGATCGCTTCGCTCTTTACGAACCTTCGACATAAGCGTCTTCAGCGTTTGCACCGAAACTTCCCAATTGTTCTCGCCCAGAACCTCGGCAAGTTGTTCCGGCGAAGCGCCTTCTTTACGCTTCGTCTCGAGTAAGGGAAACAACACGCGCACGATTTCGATCGCCGTGTACCTCTTCGGGGGCGTGAACGCCTCCAGGCCCGACCGGAGCGCGTTGATGTCAAGTTCATTGAGCGCACGCTTCGAGCTGTCGCCTCGCGCACGCGACATCACCTCACCCATTGGGCCATGCTTTCCATTTCCGTTCATGTTCATGTTCGTTTCCTGTAAAAATTCTGTTGGCACCGTCCACCCTCCGATACCTGAGGACCTGGTATCTCACGAATCGTTGACCGCCCCGAAACACGCGCCGATCAACGACGAATCAATCATGACGCCCGTCTAGACCACTACGTGGCGGACCGGCGGTCAGGCACTGTTCGGGCTGCCGGCAACGTTATGTCCCGTCCAAGGGATCAGATGGCAAGCCGGTGTAAGAGATGCCCCGCGGGCTTGCTGGATAAGGGGAAGAGCTACCTCGGATATGGTTGAAGAGCTATCTCTGATAGGCATCAACGCTTGCCACCTCTGCCCGCGGGGAACACCCTTACTGGGGTCTGCGTCTGGACTCGGCTCTGCCAGCCCTTGCCCTATCTGGCTTCGTCGACGGCCTACGCCCCATGCCAAAGCGTTTGCACTTCGACAAAGGCTTCACGACAACGTATCGATCCCTCCGCGCCATGCAACAAAGCGCGCGCGTCAACGTCCCGCACTTTTCTGTCTCGCTCTGTTCGATCTTCCCGGTCACCACCGAACCATCATCGAGTTTTCGGCGAGAACGCTTCAGGTTGCGAAAGGAACCACGGCCTTTGGTGACGGACTCTACCCAGTATTGACCGACTTGATCGCCCAACCAAACGTCGGTCGTCGGCGTCGACCCCTCGAACAGAAGCACCATGTGCAGGTAGAACCCGGTGCAAGCCCATTCGATCCGCCACACGTACCCGACCATGCTCCCGAAGATTGACGGCTTCGCACGCATATTCGTGCAAAGACGGTCCCGGTCGGTTATCACCGTGGCAACTTGGTGTTGCGGTATCGGTTCGTGCGTGTCAGCAGCATTAGCCTCGCTGCCGTACAGGAACGCCATGTCTTCGTCGTGCTCCCGCGCAATCGCCGTAGCGAATTCGAACATCTGCCCTTCGTCGACGCACGAACTTCCGTAGCAAAGATCTACATCGACTGGCAAGAGTGATCCATGTTTATCAAACAGCGTCTCAACATATTGCCGAACGTTCCGGTCGTTTTCGTCGCTGGTGTTTTCCCAGTCGTTGACCTGATTGACGATGCCAACACGCGTACCTTCTTCACGCAGGCACCTAACGAAGTCTTCAAACACCTCCCCTTCAATCGAGCAGCTGTCGAATTGCCGGCTCGGACCTCGCAAAGTACACTGACGAATTGCGTGCTTTGCGTAGATGGCAAAGAAAAGATCAAGGAGCGGCGAATAGCTGTACCGGCGCGAATACACGCGCGCCATCCCTCCGAGCAATCCGAAGTACCGGGCCAACGTCGATGCCTCGATCGCCTTCTTCCTACCGTTCCGGTCAACGATTCTGTACGCCACGTCCTTCGTCCGGATCACCTGTTGCACAAACGCAATGACTGAATACAAGGAGCCCTGCGTGAAGCTATGCAGGATTTCGGAGTCGCGATCACCGAATACGCGGTTGTGCACTTCCTTGAAGGCAAGTGCGTCGTCCATCAGTTGCTGTGCTCGTTCTGCATCGAGCCATTCTTTTTTTGGTGCCATGTCAAAGTCCTTTTCGCGTCAACCGCCTACGGCATTCGACGCGATTAATGTTGGTCTCCACCGCCATTCACGGCTGTGCATCTACTTGCTTACGTCGATCACGATTTTGGCTGCGATCAATCATCAACTAGTAGTACTGATCAACCTTCGAAGTGTTCACCGGCCGTTGCTTCGATTGCTACCACCAAATTTCGGTTGGCGAAGTCCCGCAAGTCTGTGCATAAAGGGCGCCACCGCGCCCAGGTTCGGTCAGAACTGCACGCCCCAGGGATTTACGTGACGCCGCGGGTGAAAATAAGCCGGATTGAACTCGACCCACGTTGACTTCCCGAGCGAAATCCGGGCGTAGTTCGAGGAGCACAGCACCGTCAGCGCCCGTTCTACCGCCGCCTTACTCAAGCCCATCTCAGGCGCGTATGCACGCAACTCGCTACGTCTGAGAGACAATGCTCCTGTTCGATACACGAACCCATGCAGCCATTGTTCGAGGCGATCGGCCTCCTCGTACTCTTGTGGCACATTCGGCTGTGGTATGAAGCGCAGCTTGTATTGCTCCGTATGCCAGCGTACGACTGTCACTGCGCACTCAGTGGTTTCTGCGGAGATGTGCCCCGACATCCGCTCGAATGCGTGAAAAGCACCAGCCAGGCGCGCAGCGTTCTCCATCTGCCGTGCGCCGTGCTCCGGCAACAGAACGAGATCTCCTCCCGGCATGGTTCGCACCATGTTTTCGTTGTGAAACGACGTAAGGCAGCGTTCAGCCTCTGCTACAAAACTAAGCTCGTGTCGGTCCGTCATACCGCGTGCGATGCCGGATTCCGCTTCGTCGAGGTGGCCGTTCACGAGATCGTTCCATTCCGACATATCGACTTCCGGCACTGTCCCCTCCGGCATGAACCGCGGCGACGCCATATGGCAAATATGGACTACGAGTACGCGGCTGGCACTACCGCTACTGCGGAGTAGTTGGGCGTGGCGCGCATCAAAACGCGCAGTCACTTCCGGCTGCGTCAGGATCGCCATGCTGAGGTTCGGCGATTCGACGACAATTCGACCGCCCCTTTTTGTGTCGGTGATGATCGGCGCGTCGTCAAATCCCCGGTTGAACACCGGGATGTTCTGCACGAAGCGGGGGTTGCGTGGCAAGGCGCCTTCATCATCCAGCACCCCGGCCGCCAACCCACCTGGCATGCCGCAAACAATTGCCTCTGGAGTCGCATTGTGAAACAGCGAGAGCGGGGCCTTGGATTTCGGGGTAAGGCTGTCGCCTTTGGCCGCTGCGCGAAACACCCGATCGTGGAAGGGCTCGTACGCGAGATCCGCCGTCAGAGAGCGCCCTTGTGCCGAAGGTGAAGTAATCCAGCTCATGTTATTCACTGGTTTGTGGCCACCGCCCGGCAGTCTGATGCGGAAGCGCGGTGAAACCGCCAACGCGGCACCATTGTTAAGAATCGGGATGGCAATCGACGGAGTGATCCTCTTTGCATCAGTCAATCTCGTAGCAATGCGCAGGAGCCTCGGCGGTAGCGCTTCCTTGGGAAAGCGAGCCGGATCGACGGACAGAGCGCAGTGGATGGAGTGAAGCACGATTACACCTCCGTCGCCGCCTCAACAGCGGCCGACCCATTCAGCAGCTTTTCGATCGCGGCGATTGGCCAAGCCAGCTTGCGTGATGGCAGGCGAACCGGGCGGATACCCGAGTAATGGCCGTTCAGACTGTGCGACTTGAGCATCGTTTCCGGCGCGACCAACAACATCAGTGCGGCAACGGCGGTGTCAACGTGACTGGGACGGATGTAAGCGTGCTGAACAACCGGCCGAGGTGGTTGGTTGAGAGGCAGGCTGCGATCCGGACTGTTCGCCTGGGTGATGACGCGTTGCTGCATTTTTTCGCTCCTAGCAAAGTACGAAACAAAAGGGGGGTTTCGCGTCGCAAGAGCTGGGGCGATCTAGATCAAATTCTTTCGATCTAGATCGCCCCAGATCACTGCAAACAGCGTGGAGCGAACAATAGTCGCGGGCTGGAGGCTTCGGAAGCTTCGCGAAGGCTATCGAAGACGATCGAAGCTTGCGGTAGGCTATCGAAGCTTATTTCCGTGCGTCGCTCTTCTCAAGCGCGTCCCGCACGTCGAATTAAGCGCAAGCCGAGAGACTTTTTGGTAAGGACGGCAAGTTCCTTCTCGTCACGTGAATATTGATCTTTTGTGTACATGAGCGAGCCGTTCTCATCCAACCCGCCTGTAAAAGGTAGTTCGCCGGCCAGTGCGAGCTCCCGAAGGGCCTGCCAGACTGTAGGTGTTCGATAGGAATCAACCGATGCGATAGCCTTGTCAATGACATCGTCCAATTCATTCCGTCGCTGCTTTTGCCTAACAGGGTTAGGTACAACGGCATCGACATTTACTGCTATTTCGCCGCTCGGAATTGAAGCCACTGAAATCTGTGACGTTGACTCTGGCTCCCCTTCGTGCCCCTCGCGCAGTGGCTCCTTCGCTCGGAAGAATTCGAGCACCTCTTTCGTCTCGAAACCAAGGGCATTCAGCCACTTGCGATCTTCTGCATTGAAAGCCGCAGAATCAGCTGTAGTCGACCACTGGGTCAATTGCTCTCGTCCAGACAGGAAATCGTTGAATCGATCCTGGTTGTAGGAAATCACGCGCGCCAGTATGGCCATAGCCCGATTCCTACCTTCAGCGTCGAGACGGACCGGCTGGCCTGTCACGCTCCAGTTTCGCCACACTGGACTGCGATTCGCATGCTCCATCAGTTCCCAATGCAGCCGACTCGCCGCAAACCAGCGACGATAAAGAGATTCCATCACCGCGGCCGGTGGCAACCCGCGCTGGAACCGAGACATCACCGAGTTATTGAGCAACTTCTCAATGAAATCTTCGATCTGCCTGGCCTCTTCCTCAGGAATCTCAACGCCATGCCGGGCGATCAAGCTGATCACCTCGTCGAGCGTGATACACGGCTTGTCGGGCAGGTTTTCCTCGTACAACGGTTCAGCGATACGCTGGACCTTCGGAGCTTGCACTGTCATGGATGTTCAGGAACCTGTAGCGTGTTGAAAATCGGTCCAGTGGGTCGTTACTTGCTTTGGGCACCAGCCAAGGATCTCTCGCTCAGCTGGATAGCGTCAACCTCAGTTCGCGTAGCTTCCTTGTTCATTGAACAGTCTGCAAGCCTCGGGCTCAAGCTAGAGCGCCAACCTTAGCGCGCGCCCGAATTAACCTGTAATAATCTGGCAAAATGAACGATCGTCTCGAGTTTAGCTCGCGAACGGGGATCAAGAATGAATGACGGGCGGATACAGGGATCTTTGCGTCCAGCTGACGGACAGGTGCGTTACTACCTCGAAACTGAGGTGATGCATAGCCTTAGAAGGGAGGTGGTCAATGGAACCTCCCCGATTTTCCTATGCGGTGAGATAGGAGCCGGTAAGACGACGCTGATGTTTAAGCTCTCCCGGGAATGGGAGGCCACTGGGCGCCCGAGCGCGTACGTTAATCTGACAGACGTCGAGAGCATTGCAAACTTGGTTGATGCTCTCGGCCGGGTGCTGCAGGATCGTATTGCTCCGCGCGTTGTGGCGAGTTCGTCCGAAAGTGCACTGGAGTCAGGGGTTGAGGCGATTGTGGGTCATGCTGACGATGCGCTGATATTGCTCGATGATTTCCAACGAACGGGCGAATCGATGAGTAGTATCGCGCAACTCGCCTTGCGACTCGGACAAGCTGGTGTTCAGGTAGTGGTGGCAACCATTCCAGATGCCATGGAAGAAGTTCGTCGACGATTCCCGGGCGCCCGTTACGGACGAATCGACGCCGTGCCATGGAGCAGGGCCGAACTGGCCGAATACCTCAAAAGGATCGAACCTGAAGCTTCAGAAGAAGTGATTGATCGTACCGCGCATATCTCCGCCGGCAACCCGCGGCTCGCACTGCTGACGCTTTCGCAAATCGTCGCGGGAACTGACGAAGGTACGATCGAGCAGGAGGCTGTAGCCCCCCGACAAGCGCGCGAGGTGCTCGAAGCGCTGTTAGCACGTCATGCCGATCGCATCGGCGTACCGCTCGATGCGCTCGCGCGCCCTCTGATCCGCCTGGTGCTGAGTGAAGGGGCGGGACTGAGAAAGAGTGAACTGACGTCTGACAGCTTGCGCATTGCTGAACTAGCACCAGTGGTCGATGATGGCGACTACATCCGCCTGCTCGACCCAACATTAGGTCCGGAGCTCATTCGCGCAATTGGCGTGATGCCGCCCGCGACGTCGTGCCTTGGCGATCTTGACTTCGGCGCAGAGGAGGCCGAACGGGATCCGCTTTTGGCCGATCACTTTGTGCCACCAGCCGGGCTAGATGACCTACTCAACGGACGCAGAAACATTGTCGTCGGGGACCGTGGTGCGGGTAAGAGTGCGCTGTTCGCCACCCTTGCGGATTCCGAGGATGTGGAGAATGGCAAAGTCTTAATATTGAAGCTCGAGGATCCCGCAGAGTTCGTGTTGCGCTTGGAGTCTGATGGCAAATCTCTGTCTACCGCCGATCAGTTCCGCGCAGCGTGGCTGCTATCGGTCGCAAGTACACTGGCGGTCCATCTGAGAACCGAGTCGCCCACTCAATCCAAGTTGGCGGCCGAGTTGCGCGAGGCTCTTCCTGGTATCGCCAACAAAGGCGAGCGTGTGGGACCGTTGAAGCGCCTTTTGAAGTGGTTGACGCATGGCTCGTTGAAGATTCAGTTGGGGCCCGTGGTCTTTGACCCACCCAAGTCGGCCGGGAAGGTTCACGGCGGGCGGCCGATCGATCTGACTGAGTTTCTACGCGAAACGTGCGCAGCACTGAAGGCTGAAGGGTGCAGGGTGATTGTCGCGGTCGATCGCATCGACGAGGTCCACAAATACCAGCGACAAATTCAGGAGCCGTTGGTGCAGGGACTGTTCCTCGCCGAGTCCAGTCCCGCGCATGGTTCCGAGATCACTCTAATGATTTTCATTCGGAGCGATCTGTTTGAGACCTATGACATCCAGGAGAAGAACAAACTGGTAACCCGCAGACTCAACCTGCAGTGGCAAACCGAAGCGCTGATCAAGATGATGCTTGATCGCATATTCGCGAATCCGATCCTCCAGCGCCTTAGGAATGTCGCATTCGACGGCGACAAACCTCTGGTTGGCGATGCGTTGCGACTTCTGTTCCCGGCTCAAGTCGACGGGCGCCCATTCGAGGAGTGGCTCTGGCATTCAACGCGAAACGGGAATGGACGTGTCTCTCCACGCCAATTGATCTTGCTGCTCGTACTGATGCGAGACTTGCCGGAAGCGGCTAACTATCATCTCGATACCGTGCCGCTGTTCAGCGAATCGATTCTGCGTTCCGCCATGACGAGATTATCGGAACTCAGCTTCGATGAGGCCACCGACGATTTCCGTGTTGCTCCGACGTTTCTCCGGAATCTGCGTGCAGGGAGGATCGACGATTTCGCGCTCAGTGAAGTTCAAAACCTGTTCTCGCCGGATGAGGGATCGGTGGCTCAACAAGTCGAAATGCTTGAGCGTCTGGGTATTGTCGAGCGGGTAATCGTGCGAGACGCGCAGAATGTCGCGCAGTCCCGCATGCGCTTGCCGGCTCTGTATACGAGATGTTGGCGGCCGTGATGGTCGTGACGGCCCACTGAAGAATCGGCAGCCATTCCCCCGGATACTCCGTCGTCCAGCTACATTCCCCAGTTCGATCGTTTGCCCACCGCCTAACTGCGGAAGCTCAACGCCGGACCGCGTTCGGCCAACACTAGCGGCCGCAGACGCGGCTGTCAGACCAAAGACTCCAGACAGGCTGTGGCCGGTCGGGGCGCCGTGATCAACAGCGGTTAGCGGCCCGATGCAGACTTTCGGTCTTTCGGTCGACAAAGATGTAGTCGTTCGGCGACACGTCTGTCGCGGGCGCGGTTGCTGACATTCCGACCGCAATTCGAAGGCCGCCGTTCGGCGGGCGAGGCGGCGAAGAACCGTGAAGGATCGACAGATGAAGTTCGCAGCACTGCGGGTCGCGCGACGAGCTGGCCACCCCAGACGAACTTCCGGATGTGGTCAGTTGCGGTTATTCGACCTCGTGGTGCAAATCGCGGCCTACAGAAGAAAGGCAACAGAAGAGAAGAGAAAACCAGTTACGACGAGAGTTGCCAAATTCACCTGCCTCTAGATTGCGGATGCACACGCGCTAAGAAGCGCATTGTTTCCTAGCCAGTCCGAGCTGGCGATGAGACCGGTCCAGCGCTCGTAAGATTTGATGGGGGCGCAGCTTGCCCACCATGACTGGTGGCGATGCGGGCTGGCCTCGACCGCTGATTACATGAGCTCGAACGGGGACAACACGCCTGCGAGGCGCGTCAGATCCTTTCCGTCGACGCAAAGGGTCTCGACGACGAGCCAGAGCGAGGGGCCGTCCTGGCCGGGCACAGCAGCGAGCGCCTTGTCCGTCGAGTCCGTGGCGCGGAGGATCGCTTCCGGGTGGACGTCCTTCAATTCCATCCCATCTGCGATAGCAGCGTCGATCGACTTTCCTAGGCGTTCCGCCTTCTTTTTAACGCCGACGTTCAGGTATCGCGCGAGTCCGAGCTCCGATATGAGATACCAGGTGTTGCCGATCCGCACAGGCAGGAATGAGAAAGAGTGCATGAGCATTAACTGTCTTGCGTGCGCCACGGGCTGCCAAGGCTCGACCGTGATTGGCGACTTGACCATTACGTCGCCCACGTCAGGTTTGCCGTTCGTCATCAAGGCCTCTTCGAGTCCAATGCACAGCTCGATGGCTGCTTCAGTTGCGTGTCGGGCGTATGCCCCAGTATGCATCGCGTCGTTACGGGCCTGTTTGACTGTCCGGTATAGCGCCTCGAACGTCTTGAAGGTCGCCGGAAATGTCTGCGGCAACAGTCCGAACAGAGGTGAACCCTGAGCACACTCTGCGATCCGCTCCTTGTATTCTCCCATGGCCTCCTGTCTGCCCAGCAGGCGCAGCCCGAGCGCTTCGATGACAAAGCAGATTTCCGTAAAGCTCTCCGAATCCGCGAGCGCAGCGTAGCGGGCGGCTCGCAGCTCGTCACGGTAATACACGCGCTCACCTGCGCTGAGTGGGCGCAGGGGCGGTGGCGGCTCTTTTGCCATCGGTACACTCGTCTCCGGGTGAAAATAGATGGAGCACGATTGTAGAGCTGCAGACGCAGGCCGCTCGCACGATTCAGAAAAAAGAAATCAGCATTGCTCGAAACAAAGCGCATATCCGCTTTCACGCGAAGCATATTCATCGCCAGAGCAAAGCCGCTGTGGCGCAATGCGAGGCCGACCTTCTGGCCTTCTACCCTACCTGACATCGCGCGTTTCCGAGTGCGTGCTGGGCGTTTGGGCGCGGCAGAACGTGCATACGGTGTTCGAGGTCGAACTTTTCGCGTCGGGCGCATCAAGACTTTCGCCCCTTCGAAAAGTGCTCGCCGCCGGCCACCAGCTGTTTCATGTGCCGAGACTCCGCGCAAAGATTGTGCTGGACCACAACGGCTTCGTGAGCGTCGGCAGCCGGAACCTCGGGCGCGGCTGCACTCTAACCGCGAAGTCACCGCGACACTCCATGACCGCGAGTCGGCCAACGCCGTGGCCGGCCGAGTGGAGCCCTAGCTCATCGCGCGCGTGCCCATCACTGCGGAAATGATCGGCGCTGCTCGGCCGGGCGATCTAGTTGTTCAAGGCAGCGCAGACGCGTGCCGCCGAAACGCAGGGCGCGTTCGAGCCGGCGTTTGCGAGGCGCGAGGCAGAGGAGCTTGAGCGGCAACGCCTTGCGGCCGAACGCGAGACGCACGCCGCTCGATTGGCATGGCACATGCTCTCTTCTCAGATCACCAAAATGCGCCGCCATCGAGTGAAATTTATGCTCGCGTTCCGCTACCAGATCGATTACGTTTGCGGCGACTCGCAATCAAAGAACGCCTGATCCCTGTGGGGTGGCCCTTCGGGCCTTGTCGAGTTCCACGGTCAGCGACCACGCCGAGCTCCCGACACGGAGGGAGATAGATCGAAGTGGAACAAATTTGGTTACGCAGCGGTTACACGGGCCGCAGAAACACAAAAGGGTTACAGGCAAAACACCTGTAACCCTTTGATTTTATTGGTGGAGAGGAGGAGGATCGAACTCCCGACCTTCGCATTGCGAACGCGACGCTCTCCCAGCTGAGCTACCCCCCCAATGTGCGAACAATTCTAGCACAAGCATTTTCCGTTTTGCCAAGCGCCGCGGCACGCCAAAAGTCACTTCGATGGCGCGCCGGCAAGCACCCAATCCACCACCGTGCGAATGTCCGCATCGCTCATCGATTGATGCGCCGGCATCGGAATCATGCCCCACACGCCGGAGCCGCCCTCCTTCACCTTGCGCGACAATTTCGCCGGCGCTTGGACGTCACCCTTGTACTTCGCGGCGATCTGCTGGAACGACGGCCCGACCAGTTTGCGGTCCACCGCGTGACATCCCATGCAGGCATTCGCGTTCGCGACCATTCGACCACGCGGCGTATCGTCAGCGTGCGCCGTGGATACGAAAGCACTCGCCGCCACGCCAAGCGTCAATGTGGCAGCAAAGACAGCCACGCCCCGCTTCACGGCGTCGTCGCCTTCGGATTACCCGGATGCACCGAGTTCGAATTGGTAACCGGCGCGGGCGCCTGCTGTTCGAGCGGGCGCGAACTCACCGACGAATCCGGAATCGCCCCGATCGTCGGAGCGCTGGCGTCCGGTTGCGACGCGGCCACCGGCGCGGTTCCCGCAGCAGCGGCTGCGGCCGTGGCTTCCTGCGGCTGGATGTACTGGAACACCTTCACGACCTGCGTCACACCCGGCACGCGGCTCGCGACGTCGGCGCCGCGATTGCCTTCGTCCATCGTGACGAGCCCCATCAGATAGACCGAGCCACGCTCGGCCACGACCTTGAAGTTGTTCGCCGAAATATTCTTCTCCGCGATCAGCGCGGTCTTCACACGCGTCTCCAGATACGTGTCGTTCGTGCGCGACGAGAACGAGGTCGCCGGCATGATCGCCAGTTCGTTGACGATCGTATTCACGTTGTTCAAGCCCCGCACGATGGTCTCGGCGCGCTGCTTCGACACTTCGCCCGGCACCTCGCCGGTCAGCAGCACGCGGCGATTGAACACCGCCACGTTGACGTGCGCCGCGTCCGGCAGATTCTGGCTGATCTGCGACAGCGCCTTCACCTGCAATTCACGGTCTTCGGTCTGCGCGCCGAGCGTGCGCCGGTCGGTCGCCACCAGCGCGCCGCCGCCCGCCGCGCCGGCAACCGCAAGGAAGCAACCCTGCAACGTCGCGGACAACCCCGCCGCGAACCCAACCACGAGCACGGTTCTCACCAGTGTCTTCTTGACGCGGAATACGCTCATCAACCAGCTCTCCTTGAATCAGTCAGTCTTCGCCCAGCAACATGGCATCGATGCCGTCGCACAGACAATGGATGGTCAGTAAATGCACTTCCTGGATACGCGCGGTGCGATCGGACGGCACGCACACGTGGATATCGGTGTCGCTCAATACGTCCTGCATGCGCCCGCCGCCCTTGCCGGTCAGCGCGACCACGATCATTTCGCGCTCGTGCGCGGCCTCGATCGCGGCGAGCACGTTGGCGGAATTGCCCGAGGTGGTGATCGCCAGCAACACGTCGCCCGGCTGGCCGAGCGCCCAGACCTGCTTCGAGAAAATCTGCTCGAACGAATAATCGTTGGCGATCGCGGTAAGCACCGACGTGTCGGTGGAAAGCGCGATCGCGGGCAGGCCCGGACGCTCGCGCTCGAACCGGCCGATCAGTTCGGCGGCGAAATGCTGCGCGTCCGCCGCCGAGCCGCCGTTGCCGCACGCCAGAATGCGGTTGCCGTTGGCGAGCGCGGCGAACATCGTGTCGATCGCGGCGGCGATCGGCATCGACAGGGTTTCCAAGGCTTCGAGTTTGACTGCCGCGCTATCGCGGAAGTGTTGTTGAATGCGTTCGACTGACATCGAGTCTCTATCTTTCTACCGCGAATGGACCGCAGTGCGCGGCCGTGTTGTGAAGTCGTATTGCGAAGTCGCGTTACGTTGACGAGCCATGCCGGTCATGCAGCGCACTCATCGGTCGCGTGACGAACATCGCGAGACACGCTGCTGGCCGCATCGTCGGCATCGCCCCGTGGCCCGCACGCGAGCGCAAGTTTATCGCACTCACGCGCCTTCTCAGCGCATGGCGTCAGACTTCGTCTGCGCGAAACGCATCGCGCAGCCAGACAAGCCGACCCGCTTCGAACGCAATCACATCGAAACGGCATGCAGGCTCATTTTGTGAACACTGGCTGCGACTCGCCAGATAATGCCGCGCGGCGCGCACGATCCGCTGCTTCTTCTGCCAGCCGATACTCGCCGCCGCGCCGCCATAGTGCCGTTGCGCCCGCGCGCGGACTTCGACGAACACCAGCGCGCCGTCGCGATCGCGCATCACGAGATCGATTTCGCCGCCACGGCACGACACGTTACGCGCGACGAACCGCAAGCGCTGCCGCTGCAAGAATTCCTGCGCGCGCGCCTCGAAAGCGGAGCCGACGAATTTCGACCCAGTTGATCTCGAAAAGTTGTGCCGGTCGGCGGATGCGCGCCGCGCCGGCGGGCCGCCGCCCGGATCGCCCGGCCCTGCGTGGCACAATGGCGGCCTTCTTCCGTCTGTTTGCGTCTTCTGCCTCATGACTCCTCTCTCCGAACTCGCGCAAGGGCAGCAGTACCCCACCGCCGCGCTGTATGTGGTGGCGACGCCGATCGGCAACATCGCCGACGTCACGCTGCGCGCGCTGCATGTGCTCGGACTGGTGGACCGCATCGCCGCCGAAGACACTCGCAACACAGGTCAACTGCTCGCGCGCTACGGCATTTCCAAGCCGCTCGTCGCGGTCCATCAGCACAACGAGCGCGCGGCGGCGCAGCGCCTGATCGAGCATCTGCAAGCCGGCGAACGTGTCGCCTACGTGTCGGATGCGGGCACGCCGGGCATCTCCGACCCCGGCGCGAAACTCGTGGACGCAGTACGCGAAGCCGGCTATCCGATCATTCCATTGCCAGGCGCGAGCGCGCTCGCGACCGCATTGAGCGCGGCCGGCGACTGGGTGGCGACGTTCTCGTTCCTCGGCTTTCTGCCACCGAAGGCAAAGGCGCGCGCCGCGACGCTGCAAGCGCTCGCGAAGCATCCGCACGCAATGGTGTTCTACGAAGCGCCGCACCGGATCGTCGAAACGGTGCAAGCCTTGGCCGACGCTTTCGACGGCGAGCGCAAGCTGCTCATCGCACGGGAATTGACGAAGTTACACGAAGCGCTGCATTGCGGCACCCTGGCCGAAGGGCCAACGTGGCTCGCGGCCGATCCGAACCGGCAGCGCGGTGAATTTGTGCTAGTGGTGGAAGGTGCGCAGCCCGAGGCCGCCGGCGAACACGATCACGACGCTCTGCTGGGCATCTTGCTGGAAGAACTGACGGTGAGCAGCGCGGCGAAAGTCGCGGCGGCTATCACCGGAGCGTCGCGCAATGCGCTATACACCCGCGCATTGGCGCTGAAGAAAGACGAAGCATAAACAGAGGGCAACAGGGGCAAACAAAAAGGGCCGCACAGTTGTTCGACTGTGCAGCCCTTTTCGTTCCTGCGGCAACGCGTGAGCATGATCTGCCCATCGTGCCGCGCGGCAACCACGAGCGCGCGCGAAACACGCCCGCCGTCATCACTTTATTTCTCCGCGCTCGGTCCCGACGCGTTCGACGCCAGCATTTCGTTACGCGCGGCGCGTGCTTCCTGCTGCGTCAAACCCTCGATCTTGACCCGCGCCGTACCGGCGTGGCGCATGTCGAGTGCGTTCGCGGCGGCCATCGACAGATCGATCACTCGGCCGCGCGCGTACGGGCCGCGGTCGTTGATACGCACGACGACCGAGCGCGAAGTTGCCGGATTGGTCACCCGCACAAAAGAACCGAGCGGCAACGTGCGATGTGCGGCGGTGAGCGCATGCATGTCGTAACGCTCGCCGTTGGCGGTGCGGCGGCCATGGAAGGCGCGGCCGTACCACGACGCGCGACCGGTCTGGCGGAAATCCGCGGCGGCGGGGCCGTCCTCGGTAAGAGGCTTCGCGTCGGCCAGCGACGGACCTTGGGCCGCGGCGCCAGATGCCGGCGCGCTACCGAAGGCTTGCGGCCCGAACGAGGTCGCTTGCGCGTTTTTCGTGCTCAGCGGCGCACCGCTTGCCGAGGTGTTGCGGGCGTCCGGAGGGGTCGCACAGCCGGCCAGCACAAAAAAAGCAAAAAGAGTCCCCAGACCACGGGATAACCGAGTTTTCATAAGACGTGTAATCACATTGTCGAGCCGCATCACGCGAAAGTTGAGCGTGTTGCCTGCGACTCCGGCGATAAGGGACGACAACGCGCCGCGCAGATGAGCGCAGTACGTCAAAGCCCGGATGCGGCTAACCAGCCGCTACCGCACGGTTAATTTTCACGTCTGGCGCAACCTGTCCCCGGCAGCCTGACCAGACCCCACATGCCGCCATCGAACGTGGCAAACACGTTCTTGCGCGCGAAACTCAGCGCACAGGAACGGCGGCGTAGGCCCCACCCAGCGTCACGGACGTTAAGTCCGTAGCAGGCGCGCGGCGCCTGGCTGGGCAAGACGTGTGCATCGAATGCATCGATACCTGACGGCCGCCGACAACTGCGGCGGCCCATACTTGACTGGCGATCCCGCGCCCCTTTTGTGATGGGGACGCATCGCCGTGTGGCATGCACAATGACCCGTGCATAGCGGCATTATACCTAAAAGAAATTTTTGAGACGGCAAGCGACTGAAAACCTTGATGAATTTTCACGCGTGCTGCAAAAATGAGCAGACAAAAGTCGCCGACCACGGACCTCGGCGGCCTCCGCGAGAGTCGGCAAGAGGCCGGTACAATCAGCGTTTTACCTGCGGCGCCGTCACTCATGAAAGTCACCTTGATCCCTGTCACGCCGTTCCAGCAGAACAGTTCGCTGCTCGTGTGCGAGGCGACCGGACGCGCGGCCGTCGTCGATCCGGGCGGCGACCTCGACGTCATCCAGGGCGAGATCGCGCGCCAGAACGTGACGGTCGAAAAAGTCTTCCTCACGCACGGCCATATCGATCACTGCGCCGGCGCGAAGACGCTCGCCATGCACTACGGCGTGCCGATCGAAGGCCCGCATCCCGACGAGCGGTTCTGGCTCGACAAGCTGCCGGATCAAAGCACCCGCTTCGGTTTCCCCGCCGCCGACGCGTTCGAACCGGACCGCTGGCTGCACAACGGCGACACCGTGCAGTTCGGCGACGAAACGCTCGAGGTTTATCACTGCCCCGGACACACGCCGGGTCACGTGGTGTTCTTTAGCCGCGCGCATCGGCTGGCGCTGGTGGGCGACGTGCTATTCGCCGGTTCGATCGGCCGCACGGATTTTCCGCGCGGCAATCACGCGGACCTGGTGCGTTCGATCCGCGAAAAACTCTGGCCGCTCGGCGACGACGTGACGTTCGTGCCCGGCCACGGGCCCACCTCGACGTTCGGTGACGAGCGCCGCACCAATCCGTATGTCGCCGACGGAGTCGAGGCATGAGCGAAATCTATGTGAGCACCGACGTCGAAGCGGACGGTCCGATTCCCGGCCCGCATTCGATGCTCAGTTTCGCCTCCGCCGCCTACACGGAAGACAAGCAGTTGATCGCCACTTTCTCGGCGAATCTCGAATTGCTCGAGGACGCCAAGCCGCATCCGGTGCAGGAAGCATGGTGGAAGACGCAGCCCGAGGCGTGGGAAGCCTGCCGCAAGGACTTGCAGCATCCCGCGGCCGCGTTGACGGCTTACGTCGACTGGGTCGAGGCCTTGCCGGGCAAGCCGGTATTCGTGGCGATGCCGGCGGGCTTCGACTTCACCTATATGTTCTGGTACATGATGCGGTTCGTCGGCCGCTGCCCGTTTTCGTGGTCGGCGCTCGACATCAAGACGCTTGCGTTCGCGATGACCGGCCTGCCGTACCGCAAGAACATCAAGCCGCGCTTTCCGAAACACTGGTTCGACGAGCATCCGCATACGCATGTGGCGCTGGACGATGCGATCGAACAGGGCGCGCTCTTCTGCAACATGCTGAAGGACTTGCGCGCGACCCAGGCGGCAACCCAGGCCGCGGTACTCGCAACAGCTAAAGATGGGGACGGCTCAGGACAAAACGCCGCTGAGGAACCGGCAAATTAGGGAATCTCCCTCGTTGGAGCCGTTTTAGATTGCGTTTCGTTTTCGCGCCCTCTACCATGCATGATACGGCGACGCAAACGGAGGCGCAGTTGACACTCGATACGTTCTCTCAAAAAATCCTGCGTCTGCTACAGCTCGACGCGCGCCGTTCGGTGCAGGAGATTTCCGACCAGGTCGGCCTGTCGAGCACCCCATGTTGGCGGCGTATCAAGGACATGGAGCAATCGGGGGTGATCCAGCGCTACACGGCGCTGCTCGATCGCGAAAAGCTGGGGCTGCATGTTTGCGCGCTCGCGCACATTCATCTCACGCGCCATACCGAAGGCGGCGTGGAGCAGTTCGAGCGGGAAATCGCCACCTGTCCGGAAGTCACCGAGTGCTACAGCACGACCGGAGAATCGGACTACATCCTCAAGATCGTCGCGCCCGACATCAAGGCGTACGACAGCTTTCTGCACGAACGCATCTTCAAGATTCCCGCCGTCGCGCAGGTGCGCACGAGCGTCGTGCTGCGCGAAATCAAATTCGACACGCAATTGCCGCTGTAAAGAAGAGTGGATTCCGCCGCCGCGCTCGATCCTTGGCGCTTCGGTTTATCTAGTGACGCCGTTCGTGCCCGCGCCGCGATCAGGTGGTACTGTGCCGCTCCGCGCCCTTCGCGCGCGCGATCGACCCACCGCTCCCCGTCACTGCCGCCGAATCGGATCCGCCGGCCGAGGGCGCGTTCAATTCCTGCAGTACGTCGAGTTTGCGGGCGCCCAGGCGACGCTTGAGCGCACCTAGATCGACGCGCGCTAACCGTCGCCCGCCGTCCGCGTCGGAAACCAGCGCGGGCAACACCACTTCGACGTCGAGTCCCGTGCTCAGGTAGTGGATGTTGACCGCTGCGGCTTTCACGCCGGCCGCGGCCAAGGCGGCGTCCACCTCGGCAACCACCCGCTCCCTGGTAGGCAGATCGACTGGCGGACGCGCGAGCGCATCGTTCTCCGGATCGACGTGAATCAGAGCGTCGAGCACGCGATTGTCGGTCAGCACCCGCAAGCGCGCCGACTCGGCGATGTAATGGCCCTCCGAGACCGAAATCAGCGGATCGACCAGAATATGCGCGTCGACAAGCGCGAAGTCGCCCATCTTGCGCGTGCGCATTTCATGCACGTCGCGCACGCCCGGCGTGGAGAGCAGCAGCGCGCGCATGTCGGCGGTAGCCGACTGATCGAGCGCGCGGTCCGAGAGATCTTGCAGCGCGTCCCAACCAAACATCCAGCCCATGCGCGCCACCATGAAACCGACGATCGCCGCGGCGATCGGGTCGAGCAGGCGCACCCCGGCGAGACTGCCGACAATGCCGATCGCCACCACCAACGACGACGCCGCATCGGAGCGCGCATGCCAGGCGTTCGCGATCAACATGGCCGAGCGCACGCGCTGCGCTTCGCGCAGCATGTAGCGAAACAGGCTCTCTTTTGAAATCAGCACCAGCACGGCGACGACGAGCGCGCTCATATGCACGGCCGGGATGCTTTCCAGATCGGCGAGACGCGTGCCGGCACGCCACAACATGCCGACGCCCACCGCAATCAGCAATCCGCCCAGAAATAACGAAGCCACCGTTTCATAGCGGCTGTGTCCGTAATTGTGATCCGCGTCGGGCTTTGCGCCGCTGTGCCGATTGGCGATCAGGACGACAAAATCGGAAATCAGATCGGCGAGCGAATGGATGCCGTCCGCGACGAGTGCCTGGGAGTGAGCAAACACGCCAATGAAGATTTGCAGCGTCATCAACACCGCGTTGAGCGCAATACTCACAAGGGTGCTTTTGCGCGCAACGTGCTGTTTCTCTGCGGACTGGACTGCGGCGACGGAAGGCATCGGAGAAGCAGATGAAAAGTTCAATCCCTGTATTCTACCCGCCGCATCTCGAAAACGAGCGGAAAATGCCAGAAATATCCTTTCAAATCAGTTGCTTATCTAAACGAAAAGCATTCGTGTTCGAACCATTTCGAGCGTATGCAAGAGACCGCGGCAGCACGCTGACGCAATAAAAAAACCGCGCCCTGACTGGTACGCGGTTTTTGTCGGACAGCAACGCATCATGTGCGCGGCTGATTGAACCTATTTGTACGACTATTGATGCGATGGGATTATTTCTGAATTAGAAATTTATCGCGGTCCAGACCGGCGATCCAGCGCGGCGGCTTGCCACGGCCCGACCATGTGCTACCGCTATCCGGGTCGCGATATTTCGGTGCGACACCTGCACGCGGACGCCCGGCTTTAGCGCCCTTGGCAGCCCGGCCGCCACCGAGTTCCGCCAGCGTAATGCCGTAATCGGCCATTTTCTGCTTGATCTCATTCAACACTTCCGCGTATTCGCGCGACTTCGCTTCTTCGATCTGCTTTTCAAGCTTCTCGCGCTGTGCGAGTAGTTCCTTGTAGGAAGACATAGATTCCCTTTGTGGTTCGGATAAATGACTGCCAGTCTTAAGCCGGCTTGCCCTTGTAAGTGATCATGCCTCGGAATTTGACGGCGAGATTAACACAAAATAGAAAGACAATAAAAGCGGGCGGAGAAAATTAATTCAATTTCGTTTCGAAAAATTTCGGATCAACGTGGGGTTGCGCACATGTTCCGAATAGATGGATTGAGATTTTTACAGAAGCATTCCAACCGGTATCAGTAATTATTGGATTAATTATCAAAAAATGAAACTTAAGATGTCGATCCAGCATCAACATTTCATTTCATGACAGCTTAGCTGCAATCCCGTAACATATTGTCAGACTTGTTGCGCGGTGTTATTGCCGCATGCGTGTTTTCCCGGCATGGCAATGAATCACCTAATTGGCGTGTCGCCGCATGCAATCTTCCACTGCCGCATGCAACGCTTCGCGATCGCGTTTGGCGTCCTCGAAGGCAAAGCGGCGGCGTGCTCCGTTCAGTTTCAGATCGGCGCCATATCGGTCGAGGCCGAGCAGTTGCACACCGTCGACGCCCTCACGATAGTCGCTGAAGTGCGCGAGCAGCGCGCTTTCCTCGTCGAAACCGAGCGGCGGCAGCGGATCGAGTTCCGCGCCGTCGAGCCATCCCATCGCACCGAAGCCGCCGATATAGCGCAAACGCTCGATTTGCAGGGTCCAGAACGTGAAATCGCCGAGCGCGAGATAGCGTTGCGCATCCGGGTGATAGCGCAGATAGCGCTGCACGACCTCGGGAGCCGGGTCGATCGCTTCGAAGGTGCCCAGCAAGGTCACGCGCTGACCGCTCAGCACGTCGCCGTCGGGTGCGTCGACGACGAGGAAACCGGCGCGCGGGTCGGCGCGCAGATTGTGCGTGTGCTCGGCGAGCCGGCTGATGAGAATCGTCGGGCGATGCCGCGGGTCCGGCGCGAACGGCAGCACGGTGGGATAAGGAAAGCCCTCCGGCTCGCGAGCGTGAGTAGCCAGCGTGCCGACGGCAGTCGTGTGCAGCAGATGCAGCGGAGCATGAGCGGGAATGTTCAAGTACGCGTTCCTCGATGGATAGCGGACGCCCCTAATGCGTCCGTCACGTATGGCTCAAATAATCGTAGGCGTTCAAGTACCGGCTTCCAAGTCTCCTGAAAGCGCCTCGCAAGCATAAGCCCGGCCGCTTCGCTAGAATCGGAAATTCACCGCAACGCGCTTTCCGCGTGTCATCCGTCCACGGGATCTCAGTGTCCGACCGCTCTTCCGACTTCGCCGCCCTTCCTGCCGCTCACCGCGAACTGTCCGACACAGCCAGGCAGCGGGCCCGCCTCGCCACGATGGCCGTGTTCTTCATCGCGGGGATGATGTACGCGTCGTGGGGCGTGCACGTGCCGACGGTGCGCGACCGCTTCCATCTGAATGCGGCGATGCTCTCGTTTGCGCTGCTCGCGGTGGCGGGCGGCTCGATCGGCGCCATGGCGGCCAATGCGTCGTGGATCGCGCGAGTCGGCACGCGCCGCGCCTGTCTCGCTGGCGGCCTCGTGATGGCGGCGTGCGCGGCGCTGATTCTGATCGTGCCGGCGTACTGGCTGCTGCTGATCGTGCTGGCGATTTTCGGCGCGGGCATGGCCACGCTCGACGTCGCGATGAACGCCGAAGCCAGCGCCGTCGAAAAGGCGCTCGGCAGGCCGATCATGTCATCGCTGCACGGCATGTTCAGCGTCGGCGGGATGTTCGGCGCGGCGGCTGGCGGCGCGTTGCTGTCGCGCGGCATGGCGCCGGCGCTGCATCTCGCGCTGGCCGCGGCGGTCAGCGCGCTGGTTCTGATCGCCGCCTGCCCCGCCGTGCTGCCGCACGTGCCGCATGCCGAGCATCCCGACGCCGCCACGCCGCGCGCCAACCGCTGGCGCTCGCCGGCCTTGTGGGCGCTCGGCGTGATGGCCCTGGTCGCGCTGATCGCGGAAGGCGCGATGTACGACTGGGCCACTGTCTATATGCGCGACGTCGTGCTGAGCACGCCCGCGCTCGCGAGTGCCGCGTATGCGGCGTTCTCGGGCGGCATGGCGGCGGCGCGCTTCGCCGGCGACGCGGTGCGCGCCCGCTTCGGCGCGCCACAACTGGTGATGGCGAGCGCGACGCTCGCCGGCGCCGGAATGGTCGGCGCATTGCTGCTGCCCAACCCGGTGGCGGCGCTCGTCGGCTTCACGCTGATGGGGCTCGGCCTCGCGAACATGATGCCCGTGCTGTTCGCGGCGGCGGCGAGCGTCAAGGGCATTCACGCTGCGGAAGGACTCGCGCACGTCGCCGGACTCGCATACTTCGGGCTGCTGCTTGGACCGGTGATCATCGGCGCCGTGACGCAGGCGACCAGTTTGCCGATCGGCTTGTCCGTGGTGGCCGTGTGTTGCGCATTGATCGCGATTGCCGGACCGAAGGTGCTGCGTCGTTTGAAGATCTGACACGAGCGCGGGCCGCGCACGACACCCAGCCTATCCATTCACGCGCGGGCAAACGATTGCGCCAGCGCGGCGCCTTGAATCGGCATATCGACCACGCATAAAAGAAAAGGCACGCGAGCCCTACGGCGCGCGTGCCTTTTAACCGCTCGACCGAAGACAGACAAACGCTGCCTTCGGACATGCAGTCTTACATCTTCACCACGTCGAGCAGCGTCTTCTTGCCCGACTTGTAGTTGTACAGCGAGATCACGCCATGCTGAAGATCGCCCTTCGCGTCGAAGGTGGTTTCGCCGATCACACCCTTGTAGTCGGTGCTCGGCATCGCTGCCAGGATCTTCGCCGGATCGGTCGAGCTCGCACGCTTCATGGCGTCGACGACGATGTACACCGCGTCATACGTGAACGGCGCGTAGATCTGGATCGGCTGACCGAAACGCTTCTGATACTTGGCGAGGAACGCCGGGCCGCCGGCCATCTTTTCGAGCGCCATACCGGCTTCCGAGCAAACGATGTTGTCGGTTGCGTCGCCTGCCAGGTCGGCCAGCTTGTCGGTACACACGCCGTCGCCTGCCAGCACCTTGGCGCGCAGGCCGAGCTGCTTGGCTTGCTTGGCGAAGGGGCCGCCGGTGGCGTCCATGCCGCCGTACATGATCGCGTCCGGGTTTTCGCCCTTGATCTTCGTCAGAATCGCGCGGAAGTCGACAGCCTTGTCGTTCGTCGCGTCATGCGACATCACTTTCAGGCCCAGCGACTTGGCGGTCTTTTCGAATTCGTTTGCGAGACCCTGGCCGTAAGCGGTCGAGTCGTCGACGATCGCGACGCTCTTCACTTTCAGACCCTTGGCGGCGTAGTTAGCCAGCGCCGGACCTTGTTGCGCGTCGGTTGCCACGACGCGGTACGTCGTCTTGAAACCTTGTTGCGTGTAGGCCGGGTTGGTTGCCGACGGCGAGATCTGCACGATGCCCGCATCGCTATAGATCTTCGAAGCCGGGATCGACGTACCCGAGTTCAGGTGGCCGACCACCGCGACGACCTTGTCGTCGACCAGTTTCTGCGCGACTTGCGTAGCCGTGCGCGGGTCGGCTGCATCGTCTTGCGGATCGAGTTGCAGCGTGACCTTCTGGCCGCCGATCGTCAGGCCCTTGGCGTTGATTTCTTCAACTGCCAGGCGCGCGCCGTTTTCGTTGTCTTTCCCCAGGTGAGCGATACCGCCAGTGAGCGGCGCAACGTGACCGATCTTCACGACCGTGTCGGCTGCAGCCGTTGTTGCCAACGTTGCGAACAGCATCGCCGCAGCGCTGATGGGCAACAGCTTTTGAATCTTGATGTTCATGTAAGTCTCCAGTTTCGGTCCCAAAAACAACGTAATCGCCTGTGCCCCCGCTTCACCAACACGTGTCGCTCAATCCCGTGGACGACCACGCCGGTTGCATCGTTCATGCACTTGGCAAGCACGTTTGCCGGACTGTTTGTGGCAGGCGGCAAGCCGTACTTGCGCGCAAGTGTAGGCCATCAAATTAATTTGTGGGGCTTTTTTGAGGAAGTGGGATCAACACTAATAGCGTTTATCCAACAGCGACCGATTCCGACTGGACGCATCGACTGGAAAGCACCAACCCATGCGGGTTTCCGCTATGTGAGGCTTTCGTCTAACCGCGCGGCTCAACGCTTTTAGCGTGTTAAACCGTTAATGCTTCGGTCATGTTTTTTGCCTAAAAACAGGCTTTATACGGGCGCGCGCGAGACGCGTGCGAACGCGCTCGAATCACACCGAAGCAAATGCGCCAGCGCGACGATTCGCGCCGGCCGCCGAAAGATGAATCATCGAGCATGGTCATTCGCCGCACGCGGTTCTCACCGCGCGCCGCGCTTCGTCGAGTGCGCCTTCGCGGCGCAGGGGGCGTCCTGCAAGGCGTTTCTTTTGGTGGCAAACTGACCGCCCGCTTCAGGCATTCAAGCCTTGGCTTCATTCAGACCGACCTCGCGCAGCGGCGCATGGGTATATTGGAGAGCAGCATGAGCACGACTTCCCGATGGATCGACATCCCCGCCGGCAACGACAGCTTCGGCGGCTACCTAGCGTTGCCCAATGGCGGCAAGGGACCGGCCGTCATCATCATCCAGGAAATCTTCGGCGTGAACAGCCATATCCGCTCGGTCGCGGATCAGTATGCGCAAGACGGCTACGTCGCGCTCGCGCCGGACGTGTTCTGGCGCGTGCAGCCGCGCGTCGAGTTGACGTATGACGGCGCGGATCGCGCGAAGGGCATCGAACTGCTGCAAAAGACCAACGTCGATCAGGCCGTCGCCGATATCGGCGCGACCGCCGCGGCGCTGCGCGCCATGCCGGAAGTGACCGGCAAGATTGCGGCAATCGGCTACTGCTTCGGCGGACGGCTCGCTTACCTGGCGGCGGCGCAAGGCACGCTCGACGGCGCGGTCGCCTATTACGGCGGCGGCATCCAGAATCAGCTCGAGCAAGCGGCGAAGATCAAGGTGCCGATGCAATTCCACTACGCCGAACTCGATGCGAATATTCCGGTGTCGGCGGTCGGCCAGGTTCAGGAGCGCTTCGCCGGCCGCACCGATGCCGAGTTTCACATCTATCCGAACGCCGATCACGGCTTCAACTGCTCGGACCGTGCGTCGTATAACCAGCGCGCCGCCGCGCTCGCGCATGGCCGCACGCTGGCCTTCCTCGGTGAGCGGCTGTAATTCGCCGGCTATAACTCGCGAAACTCGCGGCTGTGACCCGTGGCCCGTGACCGTCACGCGCGCTTTTGATCCGCGCGTGCAGTTCACCCCCGCAACTCAGGTACTCTCCCCACAGACGGCGCGCCGTCCTCCTCGATGCATGGCGATGAACCCCGCCCAGCGAATCTCCGGCAGAGCGGTTCGTCGCGCGCATAGGCAACCGGCAGGTCCAACACTCGACTCGCGAGGGCTCATCCGTGGTGCAATCCGACTATCTCGCCCATGACGCCATCGGCCTCGCCGAACTCGTGCGAACCCGCGAAGCCAGCGCGCGCGAATTGCTGGACATCGCGATCTCGCGCACCGAGGCCGTCAATCCCGCGATCAATGCGATCGTGCTGAAGGACTACGACGCGGCGCGCGAACGCGCGTCGCGCGACGACGCGAAGCGGGCAAACGGCGCGAACCATGCCGACAGCGACCGCGCGCAAGGAGCACTCGCAGGCGTGCCCTTTCTGATCAAGGATCTGGGCGCGCCGGTCGCCGGGCTGCGCATGTCGATGGGCAGCCGCCACTATCGGCACTTCATTCCCACCGAGGACGCGCCGGTGGTCGCACTCGCGAAAGCGGCCGGCCTCAATATCTTCGCGAAGACCAGCACGTCCGAGCTCGGCCAGATGCCTTATACGGAACCCGAACTGTTCGGCGCGTGCCGCAATCCGTGGAATCTCGACCATACGCCCGGCGGTTCGAGCGGCGGCGCGGCAGCGGCGGTCGCGGCGGGCATCGTGCCGCTCGCGCATGCGTCGGACGGCGGCGGCTCGATCCGCATTCCCGCGTCATGCTGCGGACTGTTCGGTCTCAAACCCTCTCGCGGGCGCGTGCCGCGCGCCACGCCGAGCGCCGCCGGCGAACTCGGCGTCGATCATGCGGTATCGCGCAGCGTGCGCGACAGCGCGTTGCTGCTCGATCTGCTGGCGGGCAATGCGGACAGACCGTCCGGTGCGCCAGGCACGTTCCTCGGTGCGAGCCGCGAACCCTGCAAGCCGTTGAATATCGCCTACGTCACCGAACCGATGCTCGCGCCTTCGCTCTCCGCCGACTCGCGCGCCGCGCTCGAGGACGCCGCGCAACTCGCGCGCTCGCTCGGTCACAACATCGAGCCCGTCTCGCTCGGCATTGATTTCGCGGCTGTGCGCCATGCGTTTCTGACGCTCTGGTCGGTGACCGCCGAAGAACTCGTGCTGAACGCCGACCGCATCACCGGTCGCAAGCCGCTGCGCGAGGAATTCGAAATCTCGACGTGGGCGATGGCGCACGTCGGCCGCAAACTCGGCGAACGCGGCTTGCCCGCCGCGCTCGAGGAACAACGCCGCATCACCGAACGCCTCACCGATCTGCTGCACCGCTACGACGTGATTCTGTGCGCGACGCTCGCGGCGGCGCCGATCAAGATCGGCGAGATGCAGCCCACCTCCGCGGAACGCATGCAGATGCGCGCCGTCACCGCGATGCCGCTCGAACCGCTAATGAAAAAGCTGCTGATGGAAGCGTCGAACAAGGCATTCGCGTGGGCGGGATGCACCGAGCTGTTCAATCTGAGCGGGCAGCCGGCGATGTCGGTGCCGCTTTACTGGAACGCGCGCGGCCTGCCGGTCGGTGTGCAATTCGCCGCGCGTGACGGCGGCGAGGCAACGCTGTTTCGGCTGGCCGCGCAACTCGAAGCGGCGCGGCCGTGGTTCGACAAGCGGCCGCCGCTGATGCCGGCGCGCAGCTAGATGGAGTAACGCCCGCTCATCGTCTCGACGACGCTCACGCCGGTTTGCGCTGCGCGTCGAGATCCGCGTGGCGCTTGCCGGGCATGCACGCCACCGCGACGAGGGAGAGCGCCAGCCCGGCCATCACGTAGTACGTCGGCGCGAGCGGCGAGCCGGTGGTCTTGATGAGCCACGTCACGATGAAAGGCCCGAAGCCGCCGAATATCATCACCGCGACGTTGTAGGCAAGGGAGAGACCGATCGAGCGCACGTTAGCCGGGAACAGTTCGGCGATCAGCGCGCCGAACGGCCCGTAGTAGCCGGACAGCGTGATCGACAGCAGCGCCTGCACGAGTATCAGTTTCGACACGCTCGGCTCTGCCGCGAGCCATGCGAACAGCGGATAGATGATCACGAGCGTGATCGCCAGCGACCACAACGACAGCCCCTTGCGTCCGATCCTGTCGGACCATGCGCCGGTGAGCGGCGAGAGCACGGTCAACAGCAGATTGCCGACGATCACCGCATAAAACGATTGCCCGTAAGGCAGCTTCAGTTGCTTGACCGCGAAGGTCGGCAGATAGCTGATCAGTACGTAGATCGTCACCGTGAGCGCGATCACCGCGCCTAGCCCGCACAGCACGTCGCGGCTATGGTTTCGGAACAGTTCGCCGAGTGTCGCGCGCCGCGCGGTTTTTTTCGCGAGCAAAAAAACTTCGGAATCGGCAAGATGCCGGCGAATGTAAAAGCCGATCGGCCCGATGATCAAGCCGAGAATGAACGGCACGCGCCAGCCCCAGGACTTCAACGCCTCGGGCGACAGGCCGCGCGTGACCAACGCGCCCACCAGGGCGCCGAGCAGGAGCGCCGCCGCCTGGCTCGACATCTGCCAACTGCCGTAAAAGCCGCGCCTGGAGAACGGCGCCGCTTCGATCAGCAAGGCGGTCGAACTGCCGAACTCACCGCCGGCGGAAAAGCCTTGCAGCAAACGCCCGAGCACGATCATCAAGGGCGCGCCGATGCCGATCGCCGAATACGGCGGCGCGATCGCGAGCAGCAGAATGCCGAGCGTCATCAGCGCGATGACGAGCGACAGCGCCGCCTTGCGTCCCGCGCGATCCGCATAGAGTCCGAGTACGATGCCGCCGACCGGCCGCATCACGAAAGCGACGCCGAAGGTCGCGGTGGTCAGGAGCAGCGACGAATAATCGTTGGCCGCCGGGAAGAACAACTGCGCGATCACCACCGTCAGGAAACCGAACACGGTGAAGTCATACCACTCGAGCGCATTGCCGATCACCGCCGCGGCGACGGCCCGTCTGTGGAGGCTACTTGACGCTGGTGCCATTCAAATCTCCAGCTTGCGAAAAGTGTCTCGCGGTGCGTCGTATCAACGTAGAGGCGCGTGAGTACGCCGGACAAACCGACGCTGCCCGCAGCGGCCGTCACGGAGTGTAAAGAGGGCGCAAGCTGTTTTCAAGCAGCAAAAAGGCGTCTGCCGCACTGAGCGGCAGACGCCTCGATCATCCGCGCTGAATCTCGCGCGGGCATGTTGCAGCGCATCTGCCGCGATATCGAATACACACGCGGCAAGAGCGGCATCAGACCTTCTTGTTATATGCGCTGCACCACCCCTTAGCCGCGACCTGCTTGCCCGCGAACATCGGGCAGCCGGCGTAGGCGTCGGTGGGTTTGCCTTGATAAAAACTGCAGTTGCCGCAGTCCTGGCCCGGCGCATATTTGGCGAACTTGGCCTTGTCGACCTTGCTCGCATCCTCCTTATAGCCGAGCGCCTGCGCGGTCGGGTCGCTTTCGGCGACCTTGGGTGCATCCGCGAAAGCCTGGCGCGACAGCGCGAAGCTGGACGCCACACCGATGCTCGTGATCAAAAACGTACGACGGGAAGGTTTCATGGGGACTCACTCCGTTTATATGAACTGATCGCCGTTCTGATGACAGCGGTCCCCAAGCATAGCAACGAAGCCGCCGCGCGTGACGACTCAAATGATAGAGATAAGCGAATCGGTACGACGCCAGGCTCGAACGTCACGCGTGCGATGCGGTTCGATCCGCGCAAGGCGGGCCGCCAGGTGAATGCCGGTCACTCCCGCCCGCTCAGTTCGCAGACGCGCCGCGCAATCGCGAGCGACGCCGTCAAGCCGGGCGATTCGATCCCGAACAGATTGACGAGCCCGCGCACGCCATGCGCGGCCGGGCCTTGAATCACGAAGTCGGCGGCGGGCTCGCCGGGGCCCGAAAGCTTCGGACGAATCCCCGCATAAGCGGGCTGCAACGCACCGTCGGGAAGCGCGGGCCAGTACGTGCGAATCGCCGCATAGAACGATTCCGCTCGATGCGGATCGACGTCGTAGTTGATCGTGTCGACCCATTCGACGTCGGGACCGAAACGCGCCTGGCCGCCGAGATCGATCGTCAGATGCACGCCGAGACCGGCCTCGTTCGGCATCGGATAGATGAGGCGGCTGAACGGCGCGCGCCCCGAAATGCTGAAGTAGTTGCCGCGCGCGAGATAGAGCGGGGGCACGTGGCGCGCGTCGAGTCCGCGAATCTTGCGGGCCAGCGCGTTCGCGTGCAGACCGGCGCTGTTGATCACGCATGCGGCGCTGATCGTGGTCGGCGCATTGCCGCCCACCTTGATGATGAAGCGGCCGTTGCTCGCCTCGATCGCTTCGACCGGCGCATGAAACGCGAACACCGCGCCGTCGCGCTCCGCATCGCCCTGAAGCGCCAGCATCAACTGGTGACTGTCGACGATGCCGGTCTGCGGAGAGAACACCGCCTCGACACATTCGAGCGCCGGTTCGAGCGCCTGCGCCTGGTCGCCGCTGATCCGCATCAGGTCGAGCACGCCGTTGTCGCGCCCCTTCGCCATGATGCTTTCGAGTTGCGGGATCTGATTGCGCGAGGTGGCGACCAGCAGTTTGCCGCAACGCGAATACGGGACGTTGCGCGCGGCGCAGTAGTCGTAAAGCAACTCGCGGCCGCGCACGCAAAGCGTGGCCTTGAGCGAACCGCGCGGATAGTAGATGCCCGCGTGAATCACCTCGCTGTTGCGCGAACTGGTGCCCACGCCGATCGCCTCGGCCGCCTCCAGCACGATCACCTCATGTCCGCGCGCCGCCAGTGCGCGCGCCACCGCCAGGCCGATCACGCCGGCGCCGATCACTACACATTCGATTTGGTCCATGTCCCTTGACGCAGCCGATTTCGCCGCGCGCTGCCTCGTTCACCCGATACACATGAGGACAGGATGCGGCTATCGAGTGCCGCACACCGCTCGCTGTCGAACGCATCTGCCCTATCGCAACCGCTATGCAAATTGTACGACGCCGCACAGACAGCAATGGCCGCCGTCGTGAACGGTTGCGGGCGCTCGGCCGTTGAGCAGTTTCAAAGCCCCGGACGGGGCGAACACAATCGTATGGAGAAGGCCCGGTTTGCCGCCGTGAAAAAGCCGCCCGCAGGCGGCTTTTGTGCAAAAACCGCTCAAAAACCGATCGGTTTTCGGCGATTTCCGTAGTCGAGGCGGATATCGCCAGCTTCGATGCTGTCGCGTCCGTCGATGCGCGCCGCGCCGAATCCATTCAATATCGCGCGACGCATCGCTCGCGGCGATGCCTGCTTGAGCGCGTCGAGCGCGGCGTCGCCGAGCGTCTCGGGAAAGCGCAGGCCCCAGTTGTGCGCCGAGCGGATCTCGTCGTAGATCGACTGCGCGATGCGGCGCGCGCCGTCATGATCCGGCGACGGAATCTCGTACACGTTCATCCGGTTGAGGATCGGTTCGGGGATCGAGCGCTCGTCGTTGGCCGTCGCGATCCAGATCACGTGGCCGGCATTGATCGGAATCTCGGCGAACTCGTCGATGAAAGTCTGCGCGGTGTCGTGTTCGAGCAGCGCGTACAGCGCGCCGAGCGGGTCGTATTGCGAGTCGCCGGAGGCCTTGTCGATTTCATCGACGGTGATCACCGGGTTCGCATAGCTGCCGTTCACGAGCGCATCGAACACCTTGCCCGGCTTCGCGTTTTTCCATTGCGAGGAAGCGCCCGAGAGAATCCAGCCGGCCGTCAACGAACTCATCGCCACGTATTGATAGGCGGTGCCGAGCAGGCGCGCCAGCTGCTTGGCAAAATGCGTCTTGCCGATGCCGGGGTCGCCGAGCAGCAGGATCGGCATCAGTTCGAGCCGGTCGTCGGTTTCAAGACACAGCGCGACCTGCTTGCGGATATCGTCGAGAGGCGCGGAAAAGTTGGGCAGCGCGTCGATCAGATCGTCGATCGACGGCATCCGGTTCGGCTTCACGCAAAAGCGCAAATTGCCGGTTTTCAGCATCTTTTCGTACGTGGCGCGCAGCGCCTCGTTCGCGCCTTCGCCGAGATCGTTCAACGCGGTCTCGACCTGATCGAGGTCGTACACCCGGCTGAAGGACGCCACGGCGATTTCCTGTTTGACCATTGCTGTTGTCATCGCTCACCCCGTCTGGCTGGTCTTGCTGCGGCGGCGCCTCGCGGACACCGTTTCAAGTCCAGTGTAATGACGCCAGAATCGTGTGCAAGCCAGCAGTCATGCGGCTCTGCTGCTAACGACGGGTTGTTTTAGCGGCCTCACCGCCCCATCTGAAATGCACCATTGCTGAACCCGGCCCTCGTGCATAGGTCACAAAAGTGTTGCGTCCATCGGGGGTAAGATGGCCCTCTCTGACTACACTGCCGGACGCAGTAACCGGAGATTTTCTTTATGTGGAAAACCAGTCTCGTGGCCGTGCTGCTCGGCACCTCGCTGCTTGCGAGCGCGCAGCAACGGCCGGCCCAGCAGGTCGTGCAATGGCAATTGCAGGTGATGCGCGACGGCCAGCAGATCGACGCGTTCGAGGGCACCACCACGGTCGGCCAGGCGCGCACGGATACGCATCACAAGATGGTGCAGCATAACGTCGGATGTAAAGACCAGCCTGCCGGCAGCATCGATCTGGCGCGCACGCTGACGGTGTCGCCGCTGCAGGCGGATACCAACGAGGTCACCATGTCGATCGAAGCGCAGGAAACCTTCGAGGAAAACGCCGCGCGCCAAACCGACACCGGCTGCAAGCTGCCGCCGCAACCGCGCCAGGTGAGCGCCACCCATCCGGGCCTCAAGGTGCCGACCGGCCAATGGGCGAGCTGGACGATCGTCGACAAGGACCCGAACCTCGTCTACCGCGTGCGTGCGGGAGTCGAGAGCAGCATGAACTGAAGCGAACAACCGAACCGAACAACCGAAGCCCAAACAGAACACGTGGACAACGCGGCATGCGAAACCCAGAAGAATTGATCCGCGAGGGCATTGCGCCCAAGGATTTCGTTGCGGTGAGCTGGAACCTGCACAAAGGCCGCACGCCGCTTGGCTTTCAAGCGTGGCAGGCGATGCAGCGCTGGGTTCAGTCGACTCACGCCGACGCGTATTTTTTGCAGGAAGCCATGGCGCGGCGCATGCCGTCGCCGGTATTGGCGAGCAGTTTCGGCGCGCCGGTCGCCGATCCGTTGAGCGACATCTGGCACTGCCAGGCCACCGAGATCGCGCGCGCGCTGGAACTCGAGATCGCGCTGGGGCCGAACGTATTCAAGCCGTCGTGGCGGCATGGCAATGCGATCCTGTCGCCGCATCCGCTCGATCTCGGCGGACGCTGGGACATTTCCGCGCATCGCTTCGAGAAACGCGGTTTGCTGGTGGCGCGCGCGACCTTCGGCGGTCATTCGGTCACGCTGCTGTGCGCGCACCTTGCACTCACGCGCTCGGCGCGTTTGCGTCAGATGAACTGGATCGCGCACTGGATCGCGAAGGAAGCGCCGGAGGGTCCGCTGGTCCTGGCGGGCGACTTCAACGACTGGCGCAATGATTCGGTGCCGCTCTTCGGCGAGCACGGCTTGCATGAGGTGGCGACGCTGCTCGGCGAATCGGGCCGCACCTTCCCCGCCTTTTCACCGGCGCTCGCGCTCGACAAGATGTTCGTGCGCGGCATGAAGCCGATCGAGTGGATTCCGCCGACCCAGGAAACCGCGTGGCTTTCGGATCACTTGCCGTATATGGCGCGGTTGCGGGTTGAATAAGCGCTCGCTCGAAGTAACCAAAATACAAAACGCAAAAAGCCTTTTTCCTGAAGGCATTACAGCGATTCATCGGGTCGCGTGCGCGCCGCTGTGTACCAATACGGCAGGGACCAGTCGGCTCGGGAAAAGTAAGCCGCCCCACTCGCGCGAGCCATTTTCGCAAGGCGCAATTTCCTCGCGTTTCATGCTCACTTGCTCAGCGTTTGCCAGTTTTATCAGCAGGGTCAATGCTGCAGCGCACGGCGGGTTTCGGTATGATCTCGAAAATGTTGCCCGTGTGGCGCGCCTATCCGGCGCATGCCGGACAGCCGATGGCTGCCGCCCCGCGCGGCGTTCGTCCCTCGCCGGACATTTTGCCGAAGCGCGGCCGCATCCACGCCAGGTACTTCGCGGTGCCGGTATGCACGACATTCCGGCGCCGACGCGGCCGGCTTCAGTCATCCGCTTGACCACGCTCAACCGCCGCACCGCCGCCTTCGGGCAGCCGGCGCGGTAAAATAGCGGATTGCGCGTGCTTTCCGACCTCGGGTCAGCGCAGCATCGCCCTTGCCGTGCCGGCCGGCTAAAACGACTGGCCGCCTTTGTTTTCGCACTATCCAAGAAGCCATGAGCAACCTCAATTCACAAACCGTCCTGAGCGTCCATCACTGGACCGATACGCTTTTCAGCTTCACCTGCACGCGCGATCCGTCGTTCCGTTTCGAAAACGGCCAGTTCACGATGGTGGGCCTCGAAGTCGAAGGCAAGCCGCTGATCCGCGCCTACAGTCTCGCGAGTGCGAATTACGAAGAGCACCTCGAATTCTTGAGCATCAAGGTGCAGGACGGCCCGCTCACGTCGCGTCTGCAGCATCTGAAAGTCGGTGACGAAGTCCTGATCGGCAAGAAGCCGGTCGGCACGCTGATGGCCGACAACCTGCTGCCGGGCAAGACGCTGTGGCTGCTCTCCACCGGCACAGGCCTCGCGCCGTTCATGTCGATCATCAAAGATCCGGACATTTACGACCGCTACGAACGCGTGGTGCTCACGCACACCTGCCGTTTCGTCGACGAGCTGGCGTACAAGGAATACATCACGGAGCACCTGCCGGCGCACGAGCACCTGGGCGAACTGGTGCAGGAAAAGCTGCTGTACTACCCCACGGTCACGCGCGAGGCATTCCAGAACCGCGGCCGCATCACCGAACTGATCGAAACGGAAAAACTGTTCGCCGACCTCGGCGTGCCGGGCTTCTCGCTCGAAGACGACCGCGTGATGCTGTGCGGCAGCCCGCACATGCTGCGCGACACGCGCAAGCTGCTCGACGACCTGGGCTTCCAGGAAGGCAGCAACAACGCGCCGGGCCACTACGTGGTCGAAAAGGCGTTCGTCGGTTAAGACGTACATTCGAATTCGCGGCTCGCGCCGCGGACTCGGCAAAAGGAGCCTCCGGGCTCCTTTTTTGTTTGGCGGTTACAAGTTGACGCGCTCGGCCTGACATTTCGCGTCAGTGTTCTTCTGACAGAGCCGGTGTTGCGGAACGTCAACCGTCGCGCGAAATATCGGCGCTAAGCCTTGGTGCGCCTACATTATTTCTTTTTTTGAGATATTATCGCGGCACACGACCGCCGCTCCGGCATGCCTGCCAGAGTCCGCGCTACATGTTACTGAATGTAAATTTCGTTACACTCGACCGTAGTAATCCGGCCGTCGAACCGTACGTGTTCCGGCCGCACCTGGAGGCTTGAGACTCGCATGCGTTCTTTCGTCTTCGCGCCGCCGACGCGCACGCGCTTCGTCGTCCGCCCCGCTTCCTGAGAGGGAAAGTCATGGATACGTCGACTGTCGTCCCGTTCGCCTCGCCTCTGCCGCCGTCACCGCCGCGTGACGGATGCGACGCGTCCGTCGCGGCCAGTGCCGTCGTGGCGTCGCCGTCGGTTGAACGTGAACTGGCGCGGCTGCGCGCCCGGGTGCGCGAACTGTCGGCCGAACTCGTGCAGGCACAGGAAGCCGCCTGCCGCCATGTGGCGCGCGAACTGCACGACGGCGTGGGCGCCGAGTTGACCGCGACGCGCTTCGCGCTGGCTGGCGTCGAAACCTGGCTGCCCGCCGACGCGCCGTCGCAGTGCGCCGCCGCGCTCGCCGTCGCCAACCGTTCGCTCGACGCCGTGTGCGCCGCCAGCCGCCAGGCCGTCGCGGAACTGCATGCGCCGTCGCTCGAGGCCGGCATCGTCGGGGCGCTGGCGCAATGGACCGGCGACTTCGCCACGCGCACGCAGTTGCGCACGAGCTTTGTCTGCGCGGCCGACGTGCGTCTCACGCGCCTGCCCGCCGAAGCGGCGCTGGCCGTGTTCCGTGTCGCGCAGGAAGCGCTCAACAACATTGCCAAGCACGCGCGCGCCGAATCCGCCGACGTGCGGATCGAAACCAGCCGCCGTCATCTCACGCTGATCGTCAGCGACGACGGCATCGGCGTCACGCGCAACGCGCGCAGCCGTCGCGGCCATTTCGGCCTGAGCGGCATGCAGGCGCGCTGCGCGGCCTTCGACGGCACGCTGCGCGTGGGCGCCCGGCGCGTTGGCCAGCGCCGCGGCGACGGCGCCAGGGAATCGCGCGGCACGCTCGTGCATGCGCGTTTTGCGTGGGACGCGATGCTGGCGAACGCGCCTCACGTCGAACGCCGCGCGCTGCAATCGTGAGCACGCCGTCATGAGTCTGCGTATCCTGATCGCCGACGACCACGCGGTGGTTCGCCAAGGTGTCCGTCAATTGCTGCTCGACCGTGGCGTCGCCCGCGAAGTCACCGAGGCGCAAAGTGGCACCGAAGCGCTCGACGCCGTCACCCTGCATGGCTACGACGTGGTGCTGCTCGACATTTCGCTGCCCGACATGAACGGCGTGGAAGTGCTCAAGCGTCTGAAGCGCAAGGCGCCGCGCGTGGCCGTGCTGATGTTCTCGATGTATCGCGAGGACCAGTACGCGGTGCGCGCGTTGAAGGCCGGGGCCGCCGGCTACCTGTCCAAAACGGTCGATGCCGCGCAGATGATCGGCGCGATCCAGCAGGTCGCCGCGGGCCGCAAATACGTGAGCCCGGCGATGGCCGAAGCGCTGGCCGACTACGTCTCCTTCGACGGCGAACAATTGCCGCACGAGAAGCTTTCCGATCGCGAATATCAGACGCTGTGCATGCTCGCATCGGGCAAACGGCTGACGGACATCGCCGCGGCGCTGTCGCTGTCGGTGAAGACGGTTAGCGTGTATCGCACACGGCTACTCGAGAAGATGAAGCTGCGCAACAACGCCGAACTGACCTTCTATGTGATGAGCAACCGCCTGGTCGATCTGAATCCGGCGATGGCGGGCTGACATCTGCTTCCGGCAACGCGACGCCGCGGCGCGCTGAACAGCGCGCGCCCCGACGGGCGAGCGTGCGCGAGAGCGATTCTGAGCGGCCCGGCCGCGCATCGTGCGAAGGCTTTGCCGATGGCCATTGTCCGGCGCGGGAATGTGCCATCGGCATCCCGCTGGCAGGGATTTTCCGCCCTTCACCATCGCCCGTTAAAAGCTGATCCCAAAATGGTGCGGCGGCGCGCATCCGCTAAAATCGTGGGTTTTCCGACATTCGGCGCGCAAGATGCGTGCACTACTGGAGACCCCGCCAATGTCCCTGTTTCGCACGAAGAGCGTCGAGCACATGATCGCGGCGAGCGCTCAGAACGCCGGCCTGAAGAAAGCGCTCGGCGCGCTCGATCTGACTTTCCTCGGTGTCGGCGCCATCATCGGCACAGGTATTTTCGTGCTGACCGGCACGGGCGCCGTCCAGGCCGGGCCGGCGCTGATGGTCTCCTTCCTGGTCGCGGCGATCGCGTGCGGTTTCGCCGCACTGGCCTACGCCGAGTTCGCGTCGACGATTCCGGTGGCGGGTTCCATCTACACCTACTCGTACGCGACGCTCGGCGAACTGGCCGCGTGGATCATCGGCTGGGACTTGATGCTGGAGTATGGGCTGGCCACGTCGGCGGTATCGGTGGGCTGGTCGGGCTATCTGCAATCGCTGCTGTCGGGCTTCGGCGTTTCGTTGCCCGTTGCGTTGACGGCGGCGCCGGGCGCATTGCCGGGCCAGGACACGTTCTTCAATCTGCCCGCGTTCCTCGTGATGATGGCGATTACGGCGTTGCTGTCCGTCGGCGTGCGCGAATCCACGCGAATCAACAACGTCATGGTGGCGATCAAGGTGACCGTGGTGCTGCTGGTGATCGGCGTGGG
The DNA here is from genome assembly GCF_003330825.1 of Paraburkholderia terricola. Taxonomy (NCBI): domain Bacteria; kingdom Pseudomonadati; phylum Pseudomonadota; class Betaproteobacteria; order Burkholderiales; family Burkholderiaceae; genus Paraburkholderia; species Paraburkholderia terricola. Next base: position 133,442 of record NZ_CP024941.1, on the reverse strand, counting down.
CGTCTTTCACGTGACGCCGGCCAACTGGCATCCGTTCATGCCGAATGGCTGGAGCGGCGTATTCGGCGCGGCGGCGGTGATGTTCTTCGCGTTCATCGGTTTCGATTCGGTGTCGTCCGCGGCCGAGGAAGTGAAGAACCCGAAGCGCGATCTGCCGATCGGGATCATTGCATCGCTGGGCGTGTGCGCGGTGTTGTACGTGGCGGTGGCGGCGGTTGTCACGGGCATCGTGCCGTCGGCGCAGTTCGCGGATATTCCGAATCCGGTGTCGTACGCGTTGCAGGTGGCGGGTCAAACGTGGGTGGCCGGCTTTATCGACCTGGGCGCCGTGCTGGGCATGCTGACGGTGATTCTGGTGATGGCTTATGGGCAGACGCGGGTGATCTTCGCGATGTCGCGTGATGGCTTGTTGCCCGCGAGACTGTCGCGGGTGCATCCGAGGTTTGCCACGCCGTTTTTTACTACGTGGCTGGTGGGGATTTTCTTCGGTTTGATTGGTGCGCTGGTGCCGTTGAAGGTGCTGGCCGAGCTGATCAACATCGGAACCCTGGCCGCGTTTTCGATGGTGTCGATTGCGGTGCTCGTTTTGCGTAAGACGCATCCTGAGTTGCCTCGGGCGTTTCGCTGCCCTGGCGTGCCGGTTGTGCCGGTGTTGGCTGTTGCCTCCTGTCTGTTTTTAATGGCCAATCTTCAGGCTGTCACCTGGGTGGCGTTTGTGGTCTGGTTGCTCGTTGGGATGGTTATTTACTTTGGGTATTCGCGGCGGCGGTCGAAGTTGGCGGTTAAGTAGGGGTTTTGGTTTTTTGCCTGCTCGGCGGTTTGGGTTCGTTGCCTTGGTGGGTTGGCCTTTCCTTGATTTGTTAGTGGTCTATTGACGTTGCCCCTGTGCGGGGCAGCACCTACTTTCTTCGACGTATGAAAGCGCTGGAGCGGCAGGACCGTGAACCGCGCAGTTCGACGGCCGACCCGAGCGATGATCCAAGACCTCTGCCGGCTCGGACCAGCGTGACGCAGCGGCAAACCGGGACATGCGGAAGAAGAACCGGAAACACCACCAACAACACTGCGGTGACACAAAAATCAAACGCTACAAGCCGCTCCACCCGAAGCCGCAATCTCCCGCGCTGCCTTGGCGCCTTCAACCTGCAGCAAGGTAGGCAAGGAAACCCCGTTCTTGGCCGCCGTCACCTCGGCAAGAATCGACACGGCGATCTCAGGCGGCGTCCGACTGCCGATATAAATCCCGACCGGCCCATGCAAGCGCGCGAGTTCAGTGTCGTTCAGATCGAACTCCTTCAACCGCTCGCGCCGCGCCTGATTGTTCCGTCTGGAACCCAGGGCGCCGACATAAAAAGCCGGCGTCTTCAACGCCTCCATCAACGCAAGATCGTCGAGCTTCGGATCATGCGTCAGCGCGATCACCGCGCAACGCTCATCGAGCTTCATCTCGGTCACCGTATCGTCCGGCATCGTGCGAACGATCTTCGTGCCCGGAATGTTCCACTCCTCTGTGTACTCCTCGCGCGGATCGCAGACCGTCACCTGATAGTCGAGCCCCACCGCGATGTGGCACAGATAGCGCGACAACTGCCCCGCGCCGATCACGAGCATCCGGTAACGCGGGCCGTGAATCGTCAGCAGACGCTCGCCGTCGAAATGCACGCCGTCCGTTGCCTGCGCATGATCGAGCCGCACGGCGCCCGTCGTCATATCCACTTCGCGTGCCACGAGGCGTCCGTCTTCCACCGCGCGGCACAGTTCGGCAATGCCGCTGTGCGGCGTCAGCGGTTCGAGCACCAGTTGGATCGTGCCGCCGCAAGGCAGGCCGAAGCGATGCGCCTCTTCCGCCGTGATGCCGTACTTCACCGCCTCGGGGCGCGTCTGTTCGATGCCCCTTTGCCGCACGCGGTCGATCAGATCGTCTTCGATGCAACCGCCCGATACCGACCCCACCACGAGTCCATCGTCGCGCACCGCGAGCATCGCGCCCTCGGGACGCGGCGACGAGCCCCACGTCTTCACCACCGTCACCAGTAGCGCGCGATGTCCCTCTTCCAGCCATCGTGCGCTGGACTTCAGGACTTCGAGATCCACGCTGTCCATGATTTCTTCCTTTTCGGTGCATCGCCGCCGGACTCGCTGTCCGCAGCCTCATGCGATTCGCTATTTTGCGGCATCGTTTCATCGGCTGCAGGCTCGCTGACAGCGGGGGCCGCCGTGGCGCCCGCGTCGCCGCCTAGCTGAACGCCGAGACGCTTGAAGAACTCGCCGGCGAGCTTGCGCGCCGCGCCGTCGACCAGACGCGAGCCGATCTGCGCGAGCTTGCCGCCGACCTGCGCGCTCGCCGTGTATTCGAGCCGGGTCGCCTCGTCGCCCTCGGGCGCGAGCGTGACGCGCGTGGTGCCCTTGCCGAAGCCCGCCGCGCCGCCCTGGCCTTCGAACACGATGGTGTACGTGTTCGGCGCCTCGATATCGGTCAGTTGCATGCGCCCCTTGAAGCGCGCCTTCACCGGACCCACCGACGCGCTCAGCACCACGTTGTACGCGTGCTCGCCGTCCGCTTCGATGGTCTCGCAGCCGGGAATGCACGCGTGCAGGATGTCGGTGTCGTTCAGCGCTTCCCACGCGCGTTGCTGCGAAACGGGCAGCGTATGAGTTTCGCTCAGTTCCATGGCATTGCTCCCGCGGATGTCGTGGCGGATGCGCCCGAACGCGGCGCGCGCGTGAGTTGCGCGAGATCGCGGCCGAACGCGGCCAGACTGTCTAGATTATGAACCGGACGATGCGCGTCGACATACGGCAGGATCGCCTGTATGCCGCGCGCCTTCGGTGAAAAACCGCTGAAACGCAGCAGCGGATTGAGCCACACGATACGGTGCGCGAAGCGGCGCAGGCGGGCCATTTCGGCGCCGAGCACGTCGATCGCTTCGTGATCGAGGCCGTCGGTCACGAGCAGCACCGTGGCCCGGCCGCTGAGCACGCGCCGGGCCCAGCGCCGGTTGAATTCGGCGAGCGCGGCGCCGATCCGCGTGCCGCCCGACCAGTCGACCACCTGATCGGCGAGCGCCGCGATCGCCACGTCGGGATCGCGCTCGCGCAGCGCGCGCGTCGCGTTGGTGAGACGCGTGCCGAACAGAAACACCTGCAAGCGTTCGCGCGACTGCAACAGCGCGTGGCAGAAATACAGCACCGCGCGCGAATAGCTGCTCATCGAGCCGGATATGTCGAGCAGCAACACCAGCGGCGGTTTGCGTTCGACCACCGCGCGATACTTCCACACGGTCCAGTCGCCGCCCGCGCGCACCGCGTGCCGGGCGCTCGCGCGCAAGTCCGCGTGCGTGCCGTGCGAGGCGGCCTTCAGGCGACGCGTCGGCTCGGTGGCGAGCGGCAGGCGCTGGCCGCGGATCAGATGACGCAAGCTGCGCCATTCGTCAGCGGACAGCGAGTCGAAATCGCGGTGACGCAGGCGCTCTTCCGCGCTGAAGCTGATGTGCGCGTGCAATTCGTGCTGCTCGGTTTCCTGCTGCGCGCTGGCATGCGGCGACGGCGGCGCGCGCACGGCAAGCGCGTCCGCGAGACGGTTGTTGCGTTTGGGCGGCGGCAGCCCGTCGCGGACCTTCGGCAGCAGCAGCGCGCGCAGCTTGCCTTCCCAATCGGGATCGCGCCAGAACAGGTCGAACGCGGCGTTGAACAGTTCGCGCTCGTCGGGCGCCGATACCAGCAAGGCGGCGAGGGCGGCGCGCACGTCGTCGCGGCGGCCGAGGTCGATCCAGTGCAACGCGGCGATCGCATCGACGGCTTGCGCGGGCGACATCGGCAAACCCGCGCCGCGCAGCACGCGCACGAAATGCACGACGTTGCGAGCGAGCGTGGGGGACGCTCCGGCCTTCTCGCCAACGCCAGCCGAATCACCGCCGCTCGCATCCGATCGCTTGCTCATGCCCGCTATCCCGGCTCGGAAAGACACTGCGCGATTTGCGCGGCGTCGACGCGCGCCAGATCGTCCTGATACTTGAGCAGGACGCCCAGCGTGTTCTGCACCGATTGCGGATCGAGCTCCGTCACCGAGAGCGCTTCAAGCGCGCGGCACCAGTCGATCGTTTCCGCGATGCCGGGCGCCTTGAACAGATCCATGCCGCGCAGCCGATGCACGAAATCGACCGCGCGCCGCTGCAATTGCGCCGAGGTTTGCGGCGCCCGCGCGGCGACGATTTCCAGTTCGCGATCGCGCTCGGGATAGCCGATCCATTGATACAGGCAGCGGCGCTTGAGCGCGTCGTGCACTTCGCGCGTGCGGTTCGAAGTCATCACGACGAGCGGTTTCTGCTCCGCGCGGACGGTGCCGTATTCGGGAATCGATACCTGGAAGTCTGACAGCAGTTCCAGCAGAAACGCTTCGAACGGCTCGTCGGCGCGGTCGATTTCGTCGATCAGCAACACGCGCCGCGCGCCCGGATGGTTTTCGTCCGGCATCAGCGCCTGCAGCAGCGGACGCTTCAGCAGGAATTCGCCGCGATACAAGGTGTCGTTGTCGGGGCGTTCGCCGGCGGCCTCGGCGAGACGCAGCGCCATGATCTGGCGCGGATAGTCCCATTCGTAGAGCGCGCTGGCGGTGTCGAGGCCTTCGTAGCATTGCAGCCGCAGCATCGCGGTGCCGAGCATCCCCGCCGCGGCCTTGGCGAGTTCCGTTTTGCCGACGCCCGGCTCGCCTTCGACGAACAACGGCCGCTCCATGCGCAGCGCGAGATACAACGCGGTCGCGAGTTCGCGGCTGGCGAAGTAGCTTTGCGCGGCGAGTTGCGTGAGGGTGTCGTCGATGGAAGCAGGCTGCATGATGGTCCTGAATCTGCACGGTGAAACGCGAGTCGGCATGGCCGTCGCGCGTGCGTGAGCGAACGCGGCGGAAGTGGCGTTCCGCTGCCCGCGAATGCCACTTCGACCGCAAACAGCGGGAGTCCGCTAACCGTTCGCCTTCACCACCGCTCGCGCGGCCAGCACCGGAATCAGATGCGCGCGATATTCGGCGCTGGCATGCATGTCGGTGTTCAGATCGTCGGCGGGCACGCTGACCGCGCGTGCCGCGTCGGGCGTGAAATTCGCCGTGAGCGCGCTTTCCAGTTCCGGCACTCGAAACACCGAAGCCGCCGCGCCCGTCACCGCGACGCGCACGCCGCCGGCGAACTTCGCGACGAACACGCCGACGAGTGCGAAGTGGGAAGCCGGATTGCGGAATTTCTCGTAGGCCGCGCGCTCGGGCACCGGGAACTCCACCGCGACGATCAGCTCGTCGGGCGCCAGCGCGGTCTCGTACATGCCGACGAAGAAATCGCTCGACGAAATGCGCCGCCGGTCGGTGACGATGGTCGCGTCCAAGCCCGTCGCCGCAGCCGGATAACAGGCGGCGGGATCGTTGTTGGCGAGCGAGCCGCCGATCGTGCCGAGCGCGCGCACCTGGCGGTCGCCGATGTGCTCGGCAAGCTCCGCGAGCGCCGGCAACACGCGCTGGATTTCCGCGTGCTCCGCTACGTCGGCATGACAGACGGCGGCGCCGATCGTCACCGTTTTGGCGTCGACGGCGATCGTCTTGAGCGCCGGAATGCGCGTCACGTCGATCAGTTGCGACGGTTGCGCGAGGCGCAGCCGCATGGTGGGCAGCAGGCTTTGGCCGCCCGCGATGAACTTGGCGTCGCTGTCGGCGGCGATGGCTGCGGCGGCCGCTTTGGGATCCGTCGCGCGTTGATACTCGAATGAATACATGTCGAATGCTCCGCTAGGATCTCAATGGGGTTGCTTCGCGGCGTGAATCGCGGACCACACGCGATGCGGCGTCGCCGGCATTTGCAGGTCGGTCACGCCGAGCGGCGCGAGCGCGTCGATGATCGCGTTGATCACCGCCGGCGGCGAGCCGATCGCGCCCGCTTCGCCGCAGCCTTTCACGCCGAGCGGGTTGTGCGTGCACGGCGTGCCCTTGGAGGTTTCGACGGTGAAGTTCGGCAGATCGGACGCGCGCGGCATCGCGTAATCCATGTACGAACCGGAGAGCAGTTGGCCGCTTTCGTCGTCGTACACGCAGCGCTCGAGCATCGCCTGGCCGATGCCCTGCGCGAGCCCGCCATGCACCTGGCCTTCGACGATCATCGGATTGATGACGTTGCCGAAATCGTCGACCGCGGTGAACTGCTGGATGTTGCACACGCCCGTCTCCGGATCGACCTCGACCTCGCAGATGTACGCGCCCGACGGATACGTGAAGTTGCTCGGATCGTAGAACGCGCTTTCCTCGAGACCCGGTTCGAGCACGTCGAGCGGATAGTTGTGCGGCACGTAGGCGGCGAGCGAGATTTCCGCGAACGCCTTGGTGCGATCGGTGCCCGCGACGCGAAACACGCCGTCCTTGAACTCGATGTCTTCCGCCGCCGCTTCGAGCAGATGGGCGGCGATTTTCTTCGCCTTGGTTTCGATCTTGTCGAGCGCCTTCATGATCGCCGAGCCGCCCACCGCGATCGAGCGCGAGCCGTAGGTGCCCATGCCGAACGGAATCCGCCCGGTATCGCCGTGGACAATCTCGACGCTTTCCAATGCAATGCCGAGCCGGTCCGCGACCACTTGGGCGAAGGTCGTCTCGTGTCCCTGGCCGTGACTATGCGAACCGGTGAACACGGTCACCGAGCCGGTCGGATGCACGCGAATCTGCCCGACCTCGAACAGGCCCGCGCGCGCGCCCAACGCGCCCGCGATGTTCGACGGCGCGAGGCCGCAGGCTTCGATGTAGCACGAGTAGCCGAGGCCGCGCCGCTTGCCGTTCTTCTCCGATTCCTGGCGGCGCGCCTCGAAGCCTTTCACGTCGGCGAGTTCGAGCGAGCGGGCCAGAATGGTTTCGTAGTCGCCGGTATCGTAGGTGAGGCCGACCGGCGTCGCATACGGAAACTCGCGGATGAAATTGCGGCGGCGAATTTCCGCCGGATCGAGCTTCATCTCGCGCGCCGCCGTTTCGACCAGGCGTTCGACCACGAATGTCGCTTCGGGGCGGCCCGCGCCGCGATAAGCGTCGACGGGAACGGTGTTGGTGAAAACCGCTTTCACCTCGGCATAGATCGCGGGCGTGGCGTACTGTCCCGCGAGCAGCGTCGCGTACAAAATGGTCGGCACGCTCGAGGCGAAGGTGGACAGATACGCGCCCATGTTCGCGATCGTGTGGATGCGCATGGCGAGGAACTTGCCGTCGGCGTCGAGCGCCAGTTCGGCCTTGGTGACGTGATCGCGGCCATGCGCGTCCGAGACGAAAGCTTCCGAGCGCTCGGCGGTCCATTTCACCGGACGGCGAATCTTCTTCGATGCCCACGTCAGCGCGACGTCCTCGGCGTACAGGAAAATCTTCGAGCCGAAGCCGCCGCCTACGTCCGGCGCGATCACGCGCAGCTTCGATTCCGGCAACGACAGCACGAACGCGGCCATCAGCAGGCGCTCGACGTGCGGGTTCTGATTCGCGACGTAGAGCGTGTAGCCGTCGTCCTGCGCCGAATAGCTCGCGTTGACCGCGCGCGGTTCGATCGCGTTCGGAATCAGCCGGTTGTTGACGATGTCGAGCGTGGTGACGTGCGCGGCCTTGGCGAACGCGGCGTCGGTCGCGGCTTTGTCGCCGTGGCCCCAGTTGTAGCAGACGTTGTCCGGCACTTCGTCGTGAACCGCGGGCTGGCCCGGATCGGCTGCGTGCGCGGTGTCGACCACGGCCGGCAGCACGTCGTAGTCGACATCGATCAGTTCGGCGGCGTCTTTCGCGGCATTGATCGAATCGGCGATCACGAGCGCGACCTGATCTCCGACGTGCCGCACTTTCGTGTGCGCGATGATCGGATGGGGCGGCTCGTTCATCGGCTTGCCGTCGGTGCTGTGAATCAGCCAGCCGCACGGCAGGCCGCCGACGTTGTCCGCGGCCATGTCGGCGCCGGTGAAGATCGCCACCACGCCGGGCGACTGCTTCGCCGCGGCGGTGTCGATGCGCTTGATCCGCGCATGCGCGTATGGCGAGCGCAGAAACACCGCGTAGGTTTGCTGGGGTAGGACGATGTCGTCGGTGTACTGACCGTTGCCGGTGAGGAAGCGATAGTCTTCCTTTCGTTCGACGGATGCGCCGACGAGGCGATGGGAGTCGGGTGCGTTCATCGTCTGCTCCTCAGGCGGTGGCCGGCGCGGCGGCCGGGGCGGCGCTGGATGCCTTCATCCCTTCGGCGCCTTCGAGCACGGCTTTGACGATGTTGTGGTAGCCCGTGCAGCGGCACAGATTGCCGTCGAGCTCGGCGCGCACGTCGTCGCCGGTGACATTGGGTCGACGCTCGACGAGCGAGACCGCGCTCATCACCATGCCGGGCGTGCAGAAGCCGCATTGCAAGCCGTGGCAGTGTTTGAACGCCGCCTGCATCGGATGGAGCGCGCCGTCTTTCGCGAGCCCTTCGATCGTGGTGACGTTCGCGCCTTCGGCTTGCACCGCGAGAATGTTGCAGGCCTTGACCGCGCGCCCGTTCAGATGGACGGTGCAGGCGCCGCACTGCGCGGTATCGCAGCCGACGTGCGTACCGGTTAAGCGAAGTTGATCGCGAAGGAACTGGACAAGTAGGGTGCCGGGGTCGACTGAGGCGCTGATGGGCGCGCCGTTCACCGTCAGACTGATGCTGATCGCCATGAAGTTGTCTCCTGATGGGGTGAGACCGGACCTTTGGTTTTTCTTGCCTTCAGCTGCCTGCTCGTGGGGTCCGATAGGGTGCTGCGGTTTTTTATGAGTCTGCCGAAAAGTAAAGCACAAATTGGGAGGGCGCGGGGTGGAATTTTTTTCGCCTGGGCGGCGGTGGGGGTTGTGGGGTTTGTGGGGTTGGTTTGTTGGCCTTTTCTTGTGGTGTTAGTGGTCTATTGGCGTTGCCCCTGTGCGGGGCGGCACCTACTTTCTTTGCCGGCCGCAAAGAAAGTAGGCAAAGAAAGCGGCTCACACCGCCAGTTCTGAAGCGGGTCCCCTGGCTTGGAGGGCGTAGTGGTGCGATAAACGGATGATCCCTCGCGCAGCTAGCGTCAGTGACCAGGCCGTCATCCGCTCCCACTCCGCACTGCGTGCGTCGCGGAGGGGTCTGCCAGGGAAACCATGGGCTTCGTTTGCGCACGTGGGAGCCATCGGCTTCGCCTCGGCGAGGTGCTGAAACCGCGCGGTTGTTTTGGAGATGCCGCTGGTCGCAGCGCGCTGGAGGCAACGCCATAAACACAACGCCCTAAGTGCCGATCTCGGTGCCGGTTCCGGCGCGGCGCGGCGCGGCGCGGCGTTAATAGTCTGACGGCGCATCGACGCGCGGGAAGTCGCCAGCGGTTGGTGAAGCGGCGCTTGGCGCGTGCAGCACTAAAGGTGTGGAGATGTACTGCTGACCGCCGAAGCAGCCTGCGGTTTGACGAAGCGCAGCCGGAGAAATGACTGCCTTGTCACGAGCGCGTCTGGTTTCGCGCATCGCCGAGGCGAAGCCGATGGCTCCCACCACGCACAAATGAACCGCCGGTTTCCGCGCGTGCCCCTTCCGGCGAGCGCGCAGCGCGAGGCGGGAAGTATGACTGCTGTGTCACGAGCGTCGAATGCGCGAGGACACCGATTCCAGATGCACCACTGCCCCCTCCAAGCCAGGGGACCCGCTTCAAAGCTGGCGGTGTGAGCCGCTTTCTTTGCCTACTTTCTTTGCGGCCGGCAAAGAAAGTAGGTGCCGCCCCGCACAGGGGCAACACTAATAGACCACTAACAACACAAGGAAAGGCCAACGCCATAACAGCACAACCACCACCGCCCAGGCAAAAAAAAACCACTACATCAACCCACAAACCACAGCAGCAACAACCGACCCACCCACCAACACCACCCCCACCAACCGACGCTTATTCAGCTCAGTCCACAGCAACACACCAGTCAACGAAAGCAGAATCATCCCGCCGGCGATCGTATCGATCAACAACACCCACCCGACGCTCAATCCCACGCCGCGGTGCAGATTATTCATCGTGGTAAGAAACGAGTTGTGCGTGCGCTTCACCGCGACAAAGCCATTGCCCACCCAGTACTCAGCCTGCACATTCTGCGTCGCCCCAAAAATGCCGACCTGCCAGAATTCCGGCTGCATCGTGCTGCGATCGCCCCAGGCCACCGGATGCGCCGGCTCGCGTTTCGCCTTGCCCGGCTTGCCGTCGATCTTCAGCTCGCTCTTGAGCCACTTCGCCATGTCCATCGGCGAGTGCAGTTGCTTCTGCGGCACGGAAATCTGCATCTCCTCGACCTGCGGCTCACCCGACGACACCTTCAGCGGCCCGGCCCGATGATTCAACAGGAAACCCGTCGCGCCGAACATTAGCCCGAGCACCGCGCCCCACAAGCCGACCCAGCCATGCACCTTGCGCAGCCACTTGATGAAATTCGCGCGCCGCGAACGCTGGCGCCGCGCCGCCTGCTCGGCGGCGTCCATCAGATGACGACCGCGCTCTGGAGCGTGAGCGCTGTATTGCGTGCCACCCGCGGCAGGTTTCAAGTCGATCGATTCAGGCGCGTTCACATCCAGGCTCCAGGCGCAGCAGGTTAATCATCGCCGGCGCGCGGCGACAACGCGCACGCTCACAGCAGCAGTGAATGAGGTATCGAAAGGAGGGGCCGGACGACCCGGCTTGCGGTCCGGGCCGTCCGGTTGAGAGGCTGGCTGGCCGTCACAGAGGAGGAGAAATGTGACGAACGCTGGCGATGCCTTTCAATTGAGAATCGCTATCATTACACGATAATGGTATTTGCTCAATCGCAGCGCGCGACATCCGCTTGACATCCAGACGGCGCAAACGGACTCTAGCGGGCGATCCCGTCAATGTTGCGGTTCTGGATACCTGCCTGCCATGCGTCTTTTCTCCTGGGTCTGTCTTGCCTCGTTGGGCTGGCTTGCCGGCGTCCACGCCGCGAACGCGAACAGCGCGGCGAAACTGGACGATCCCTATACGAACGAAGGCGAAACCCAGACCTTCACCGTCAACGCCGACGGCTCCTACGCGAAGCTCGATTCAATGACGCTGCGCGTCAACAACGAAGCAGGCGTCGCGCGGGCGGCGCAGCAATACGTCTGGTTCAACCGCAACATGGCGGACGTGCAGATCCTCGAGGCCTACACGACCACCGCGGACGGCGTACGCCATGACGTGCAGCCCGAGCAGATCCGCGACGTGCAGGAAGCGCGCTCGTTCGACGCACCGATGTTCCAGGACATCCAGGAAAAGGTGATCGTGTTCCCTGCCGTCGAACCCGGCGCGCGCGTGCATCTCACCTACCGCAAAACGCAAAAGCAGCCGATCGTGCCGGGAGAATTCAGCGACTTCACCGCGCCCGAACTCGCGCCGACGCGCAACTTCCGTCTGATCTACGATCTGCCCGCCAACAAGCCGCTCTATGCGGACGCGCGCGGCTTCACGGCGCTCGAACCGGTGACGCGCGAGGGCCGCACGCGCTACGAATACCGCTATGACAAGGCGCATTTCAGCCGCCTCGAACGCGGCTCGATTGCATACGTGTCATACGGCGACCGGCTGATGGTGTCCACCTTCCCCGACTACGCCACGTTCGCCGCAAGCTATCGGGCGTCCGCCGCGGATCCGGACGCGCGCGACGCCGCCGTCACGCTGCTCGCGCGGAACCTCACGGCGCATGACCGCACGCCGCGCGACAAGGCCAAGACGCTGTACGACTGGGTGCGCCGCAGTATCCGCTACGTGGCGATCAACGTCGGACGCGGCGCCGTGGTGCCGCACAGCGCGAGCGCGGTCCTCGTCAACCGCTATGGCGACTGCAAGGATCACGTGGCGCTCTACGGCGCGCTGCTCGACGCGGTCGGCATCCGCAACGAGCCGGCCTTGATCAGCAGCGGCACGATCTACACGCTGCCGAGCGTGCCGGGCTATGGCGTCATCAATCACGTCATCACATGGCTGCCGGACTTGCAGCTCTACGCCGACTCCACTGCGTCGAATGTGGAATTCGGCTTTCTGCCCTCGTCCGATATGAACCGGCCGACCGTGCTCGTCGGCCAGGGCGTACTCGCGCGAACACCCGCCACCGCGCTCGTGACGCGCAGCACGGACCTGTCGATCAAGGTCCAGCCGGATGGCTCCGCGAGCTTCACGTATCGGCTGGAAGCGTCCGGCGCGTCCGTTGAACAGACGCGCGCCCTGCTACGCCGGCAGACTCACGCGCAACGCGAGGAGTCGATCCAGTCCGAGTTGCGCAGCGCCAATCTGCGCGGCACCGCGACGCTCGCCACCAGCGACCTCACGGTCGCCGACGGCCCGCTGACCATCACGATGAAGGGCACGCTGGAGAATCTCGTGGTGCCGGGCGCGGCAGCGGCCATTCCGGCGCTGACCAGCCTCGCCGGCGGCTTCGCGGCGGACGCGCGTTACTGGCTCGGCGAACGCGAGCGCACGCAGCCGTTCGTCTGCCACAACCTCGTGTTGCATGAACGGGCGCGCGTCGAATTGCCGGCCAATTTTCGCGTGCTCGACATGCCGGAGGCGCAGCGAACGCGAAACCGCTTCGTCGATTTCGAGTCGCAGTACACGCTCGATCCGCACAGCAACGCGGTGACGATGACGCGCGAGGGCGCCACCCATTTCGACAGCGACGTCTGCACGCCCGACGACTTCGCGCAGATGCGCCCCGCGATCGAAGCGATCGGGCGCGACGTGCGCGCCGAAGTGATCGTCAAGTCGACGCTGGTGGAATCGTCGAATGTGGCATCGCAGGCGCCTTGAAGCGCTGAACACATTGAGCCGCGCGGGCGCGCGAACACCAACCGCTTAAACCGGCCACAACGGGCCTTCCTGCATCGCGCCGAGCTGCTCGCGCAGTTCGAGGATGCGCTCTTCCCAATAGCGCTGCGTGTTGAACCACGGGAACGCGGCGGGAAACGCCGGGTCGTCCCAGCGACGCGCGAGCCACGCCTGGTAGTGAATCAAACGCAATGTGCGCAACGCTTCGACGAGATGAAGTTCGCGCGGCTCGAAATCGCAGAAGTCTTCGTAACCGGCAAGCAGATCCGTCAATGCACGCGACGCCTCGGCGCGCTCACCCGGCAGCAGCAGCCACAAATCCTGCACCGCCGGACCCATGCGGCTGTCGTCGAAGTCGACGAAATGCGGACCCGCGTCGGTCCACAACACATTGCTCGGATGGCAATCGCCGTGCATGCGAATCATGCGAATCTCGCCCGCGCGCTCGAACGCTCGCTCGACGCCTTCGAGCGCGAGGTTCACCACGGTTTCCCATGCCGTGCGCACATCGTCGGGCACGAAGCGCTGCGACAGCAGGAAGTCGCGCGGCTCATAGCCGAAGGTGTGGATGTCGAGCGTGGGACGCTCGATGTAGTTCCGCGTCTGCCCAACGGCATGAATGCGGCCGATGAAACGCCCCAGCCATTCGAGCGTGTCACGCCGGTCCAGATCGGGCGCGCGCCCGCCGCGCCGCTCGAAGATCGAGAAGCGAAAACCGTCGAAGTCATGCAGGGTACGGCCTTCGAAAACACGCGCGGGCACCGCCGGAATTTCGCGCGCGGCGAGATCGGCGACGAACGCGTGTTCTTCGAGAATGGCGGCGTCGCTCCAACGCTCCGGCCGATAGAACTTCGCGACCACGGGCGGACCGTCTTCGACGCCGACCTGGTAGACGCGGTTCTCGTAGCTGTTGAGCGGGAGCATGCGGCCATCGGTACGCACACCGACGCTGGCGAGCACGCTGTCGAGCGCGTCGAGCACGATTTCCGGCCTGAGCCGGGCGAAAGGGACGGCGCTATCGGCGTCGTCCCGCGAATCGGGAGTGTCGTTGTTCATGGGCGCATTGTGCGCCGTGCCGCCGTCAAAGACGAGGGTCACGGCTCACCACGCCGCTCGTCGCGCGTCTTACAACTGACAGACAAGTCGAACGCAAACTGCTTTCAATGCATCTGCGCGCTCGACGGACGCACGAGTTCGCCGGTATCGATCAGGTCTTCGAGGAAAAAGGGTTCAGTGTTCAGTTGCGGCGAAGCGCCGGGCTCGCCGGCATACCACGCCACCATGGCCATGTCGCCGAGAATGCGCATGACGATCCCGCGCGCGCCTTGCGGCACGGCGATATGCACCGATCGGACAATGGAACCGATTTGCATGATGTTTCCCCGTTCTCCCATAGCCGGCTTTATGGTTTCCTCGCCGGTCAAGGTGATGATAAAAGCGCCGCTTCGCCGATGACGTTGCGAACGCCCCCAATCTGCTGCGCGTCAACCGCGTGAGAATTTCGAATCATTGTTCCCGTTTTGCGGGGCCGTGGATAGCGCGAACAAAAGGGACTTCACCCGTCGTTTCGCGTCATCCCCATCACGGTGCGCCGAGCCGATGATGCCGAGCGCGCCGTAACGAGACCATCATAAACCCTGCGAGGGCGAGATATCAAAAACAGGCAGCGGTCCGACAGTCCGCCCATCATGGCCGGCGCGCCACCTCAGCGCTTTTTTCAGCGTATCGTTAACGCCTTTCAATGCGTTGCACCCGCCAACGGAGATTCCTTGGTCGCGCCGCCGGAGTGTCATCGGCCTATCGCTTCGGCTCTTTCTTTTTCCGCCTCTTTCATGTTCCCCGCCGTGCCCGACGCCCACCCCATTCCCTATCTCGAACGCGGCACGCGTGCCTATTGGCGTCCCAGCATCGCCCTGCTGTTTGCGGGCTATGCCACGTTCTCGCTGTTGTACTGCGTGCAGCCGTTGCTGCCGTCGTTTTCAGCGGCGTTCAATGTGACGCCGGCCGAAAGCAGTTTGTCGCTGTCGCTGACCACGGCGGCGCTCGCGCTTGCCGTGTTCATCGCCGGTTTCGTTTCGGAAGGCTGGAGCCGCCACCATCTGATGACGCTATCGCTCATGGCGTCCGCGCTGCTGACGATCGGCGTCTCGATCGCGCCGCAGTGGCATCAACTGCTCGTGTTGCGCACGCTCGAAGGACTCGCGCTCGGCGGCGTGCCCGCCGTCGCGATGGCGTATCTCGCCGAAGAAGTACACCCCGAAGGGCTCGGCCTGGCGATGGGCCTCTATGTCGGCGGCACCGCGATCGGCGGCATGGCCGGGCGTGTGATTACCGGTGTTGTCGCGGATCTGTTTTCGTGGCGGGTCGCGATCGGCACGATCGGCGTGCTCGGCATTCTGTCGACGCTCGCGTTTCGCGCGCTGCTGCCGCCGTCGCATCATTTCGTGCCGCGGCGCGGGCTGGGTTTCAACCATCACCGCACCGCGCTGCTCAAACAGTTCACGCGACCCGGCCTGCCCTTGCTGTTTCTGCTCGGCTTCGTGCTGATGGGCAGTTTCGTCACGCTGTACAACTACATCGGCTACCGGCTGCTGGCGCCGCCTTATCGATTGAGTCAGGCGGAGATCGGCGCGATCTTCGTCGTGTATCTGGCGGGCGTGATCGCCTCGCCGTTGTCGGGGCGCATGGCCGATACGTTCGGTCGCGCTCGCGTGCTGATCGGCAGCCTGGCGCTGATGGCGCTCGGTCTTGCGCTCACGCTGCTGCATCCGCTGACGGCGATCGCGCTCGGCATCGCGTGTGTGACCTTTGGCTTTTTCGCGGGACATTCAGTGGCAAGCGGGTGGGTCGGCCGGCTCGCGAGAGAAGCCAAGGGCCAGGCCGCCGCGCTGTATCTGCTCGCGTATTACCTCGGTTCGAGCCTCGTTGGTTCGTATGGCGGTCACGTATGGGCCGGTTACGGATGGAACGGCGTCGCGGGACTAGTGGGCGTGCTGCTCGTCATCGGCCTCGCGGCGGCCTTGAGATTGCGTGGGTTGCGCGCACGCGAACGCACAGCCGCTTGATCGAGTCGATTCGCTGCGCATCGGATCGCCATCGAAAGTAAGGCCCGCGTAAGCATGCGCTTCGCCGTTTTGGCGCTGTTTGTTGCGGCGCGCCAATTGCGGCGCGCCTTGGCAGCGCGGGCTCAGCGGCTTGCGAATAAGCAAGGCCGCAGCTCGATGCGTCGTTACGTTGGCTGGAGCGTCACCTATACTCGTATCGGACGTTGGCAGCGCACGACTCCACCAAACAGAGCCGCTGCTTGCGCCGGTAATACATAAGGAGACGACTATGACGACCTACTTCACGATCGGCGATTTCATCCTGGTGATTCCGATGGCGTTGGCCGGGGCGCTGTTTGTCGGCGCGCTTCCGTGCAAGACGGAATTCCGGCACAACGTGCTGCGGGTCCTGGGGGCGCTCCTCGGTGTGGTGTTCGCGGTCGTGCTGGTCGAAGGCTTACCCGCGCTGGTATAGCGAAAAAAAGCCGCCTCCCGGGCGGCTTTCTCTTCTCCACGGCATATCCGCGGCGTGAAACTCGCGCGGATCAGATCGCCTGATCCGTCGACGGTTTTTCCCACAGGTTGATGCCGCCTTCGGTCGCGTAGCGATCGATCTCCGCCAGTTCTTCCTTCGAGAACGCGAGGTTCTTCAACGCGCCGACGTTCTCGCGCACCTGCTCCGCACGGCTCGCGCCGATCAGCACCGACGTGACGCGCGAATCGCGCAGCGCCCAGGCGAGCGCCATCTGCGCAAGACTTTGCCCGCGACGCGCGGCGATGTCATTGAGCTTGCGCACGTGCTCGATGTTTTGCGCGCTCAAATGCTCCTGCTTCAACGAACCGCCGCCCGGCTTGTTCACGCGCGCGTCTTCCGGCACGCCGTTCAGGTACTTGCCGGTCAGCAGGCCCTGAGCGAGCGGTGTGAAGGCGATGGCGCCCGCGCCGACCTTCTCCAGCGTATCGAGCAGTTCATGTTCGATCCAGCGATTGAGCATGTTGTACGCGGGCTGATGAATCAGCAGCGGCACCTTGTATTCGGCGAGCAGCTTCGTCATTTCGAGCGTCTTGGTCGCCGAGTACGACGAGATGCCGATGTACAGCGCCTTGCCCTGCTGCACCGCGCTCGCCAGCGCACCGGCTGTTTCCTCGAGCGGCGTGTCGGCGTCGAAACGATGCGAATAGAAAATGTCGACGTAATCGAGGCCCATGCGTTGCAAGCTCTGATCGAGGCTCGCAAGCACATACTTGCGCGAGCCGCCGCCCTGGCCGTATGGGCCCGGCCACATATCCCAACCCGCCTTCGACGAAATCAGCAGTTCGTCACGATACGGTTTGAAATCGTCCTTGAAGAGCCGGCCGAAATTGGTTTCCGCGCTGCCGTACGGCGGGCCGTAGTTGTTGGCGAGATCGAAGTGAGTGATGCCCAGATCGAAGGCCGTGCGCAGAATGTCGCGCTGCGTGGAGATCGGCGTGGTATCGCCGAAGTTGTGCCACAAGCCGAGCGACAGCGCCGGCAGTTTGAGACCCGACTTGCCGCAGACGCGGTACTGCATGTCCGAATAGCGTTCTGAAGCTGCTTCGTAAGCCATTGCTAGAGTCCTTGATGTTGAGGCCGCCCGATTATGTCGGGCGTGGGGAATCGCATGGTGCGGGAGGCGTGCTGTCTTTATGTTTATGTAATGTTCGTGCGACTGCGTGCGGCAAGATCGTTATGGTAGCCAATCGACGCAATGCGTGCAGACGCCCAGCATGCGGGATGGACGATTGCTGGCGGGTCCCCTACACTTTCGCCGATCAAGGCTGATGGGAGAAGTGCATGGCGAAGGCGATTTCAATCGCGCTGATTGTCGGCGGTATCGTGCTGCTGTATTTCGGCGGGCAGGCGTTCAATTCGGTTAGCAGCGACGTGTCGCGCGTGTTCACCGGCTCGCCGACCAACAAGGCGATCATGCTGATCGTGGGCGGTGTCATCGCCACTATCGCGGGGCTGACCGGAATGGCGTTGTCCGGACGCAAGCGGTAAGCGTAAGCGATAAGGCGCAAGCGGTAAGCGGCTTGCCGCGCGGGCGGCGCGTTGCATCCCGCGCGCTTTGGACGCACGCGAACGAGCGCCGCCGCTTCGGTCAGAAACTTAAAAAGCGATCTCGGGCTTCGCGGCCGAGCGCGTACCGGGCAACGGCACGTTGCTCGCGCCGTGATAGGTGTACACGAGAGAAAACTTCACCTGATCGCTGAGATTCTTGCCGGCCGAATGCAGTGTGTTGCAATGAAAGAACACCACGTCCCCGGCCTTGAGTTCAGGCGAGACCGCGTTGCGAATCCATGCCTGATTCTCTTCCAGATCGGAACGGAAAAACTTGGCTTCGTCGAACCGGTCGGACGTGAACGCCGCACTGTGCGACTTCGGCACCAGCCACAGTGCGCCGTTGTCCACCGTCTCCGAACCGATAGCGAGCCACACCGACACCAGGTCGTCCCGTTCGAACGACCAATAACGCACGTCGCGATGCCAGCCGGTCAAACTGCCGTACTCGGGATGTTTGGTCATCATGCAGTTGTGATGCGCCCGCGACAGGCGGGGTTCCTCGCCGAAATACAGCTCCATCCAGCCGCGAATTTCCGGCGCGGTGGCCCATTGCGCGAAGCTCGGATGACGCCCATACGCATCCAGCAGCCGCCGGACCGTATGACCGCCTGCCGCATGCCTCGACGTCGGCGCGCCCGGGTACTGCAGATCCGCCTCGAACTCGATCGGCGCCGCGGCTTCCTCTAACTGCCGCTGGGCAATCTGCTTGAGTTCACTGCAACGCTCCGGCGACACCAGTCCGGGCACGACGACAAAGCCCTGCTCCCGCAACGTGTGAATCTGCTCTTTCTTCGAGTGAAGTGACATGGTGCTCCGCGACTGTCGACTAGCTGATGCTCGATTGTAAAACGGGCGCGATCAGGCTGCGTGCTGTTCGCCTTGCGAAAGGTCATGAGATACGCATTACCCCGGTTCCCAACGACGAACCGTCTAGCACGCTCGATGGGCAAACACGCACGATCGTCGATCATGGAGGGCACGGCTGAGGGGCGCGCGCGGCAATCGGGCGCCCCGTGAAAACCCTGGCTCGCAGGGTAAAAACGGACTTTCTGACGTCACGAATCGCGTGTAGCCTGCACGCATGTTGATCGCCATTCCCGCACTTTCACGGCGCGCACAGGCCGTCCACGCCGATTCCGCCGTCCCTCGTGCCCTTTCAAATCGAATTCCGGGCTTTCACGCCGTCCCTCGCGACCACGCCATTGGCACATTTGGTGCTGCGGTTGGCACACATTCCGTCGCGCGACACGTTGCCCACTTCTGAAGCCATGCATACTCTTCTGAGCACCCGTCTTACTCGCGCCGCGTTGAAAGCGGCGCGTCCGGCGCGCCGCCACGTCGTGCGTGCGCTGCGTCACCACGCCACGCGCACTCGCGCATTGGGCGAACAATGGCGCGAGGCCAAAGCGGTCGACGGCATTCGCACCTGGTTCCATACCTTCTTTTCGGCACTGCGTCTGCAAGGCGGTTCGCGCCGTTTTTCGCTCCGCACGCTGCTGCGCAAACCGACGCCGCTGCGCCTCGCCGCTACCCGCCGTGCGGCGCCGGTCGCCGTGCCGCAGAGCACGAGCCGCCGGCCGCGCCGCATGTCGACGAGCGGCAGCACCGGCTGGTTTGCGTTTGCATTCGCGAGCCGTTGAGTTTGGTGCGTTGGGTTTGGTGCGCTGAGTTCGGCGCGTTGAGTTCGGCGCGTTGAGTTCGGCGCGTTGAGTTCGGCGCGTTGAGTTCGGCGCGTTGAGTTCGGCGCGTTGAGTTCGGCGCGTTGAGTTCGGCGCGTTGAGTTCGGCGCGTTGAGTTCGGCGCGTTGAGTTCGGCGCGTTGAGTTCGGCGCGTCGGGTTCGGCGCGTCGGGTTCGGCGCGTTGAGTTCGGCGCGTTGAGCTTGGCGCGTCGGGTTCGGCGCGTTGAGTTCGGCGCGCTGGAGCCCGCCGCTGTAGGCCGGCGCCTCGCGGATCATTGAGCGCGCCGAACGTCGCAATCCTTGGCCTCGCGTGACGCCGTGCGCGTCCATTTGCGACAGCGCGTGCCCGCCGCCGCTGTGGCGTCGACCGTAGGCGCGCCGCGTCCGTGCGGATCGCACAGATAGAAAAAACCCCGTCGGCTCACGCCGACGGGGTTTTTTACAAAAGCAAACGGCGAACGACTTGCCGGCTTATTCCGCCAACGCCACAACCGGTTCCGTGCCGGCCGCTTCGGCGAGCGCCAGCGCCTTGTCCGTGGCTTCCCATGTGAATTCCGGCTCTTCGCGGCCGAAGTGGCCGTAGGCCGCGCTCTTCTCGTAGATCGGGCGCAGCAGATCCAGCATCTGGATGATGCCCTTCGGGCGCAGATCGAAATGCTCCTGCACGAGCTTCGTGATCGTGGAATCCGACACGCGGCCCGTGCCGAAGGTATTCACCATCACCGAAGTCGGCTGGGCAACGCCGATCGCGTACGACACCTGGATGAGGCAGCGCGAAGCGAGGCCGGCGGCCACGATGTTCTTCGCGACATAACGGCCGGCGTAAGCAGCCGAACGGTCGACCTTGGACGGATCCTTGCCCGAGAACGCGCCGCCGCCATGCGGCGCCGCGCCGCCATAGGTATCGACGATGATCTTGCGGCCCGTCAAACCGCAATCGCCCTGCGGACCGCCGATCACGAACCGGCCGGTCGGGTTCACCAGGAACTTGATGTCGCCCTTGATGAGATCGGCCGGCAACGTGGGCTTGATGACTTCCTCGATCACCGCTTCGCGCAGCACGGCCAGATCGATGTCCGGCGAATGCTGCGTGGACAGCACGACGGTGTCGATCGAATGCGGCTTGCCGTCGACATAACGCACGGTGACTTGCGACTTCGCGTCCGGACGCAGCCAGGGCAGGCGGCCGTCGCGACGCAGATTCGCCTGACGCTCCACCAGACGATGCGACAGGTGAATCGGCAACGGCATCAGTTCGGGCGTTTCCTTGCAGGCGTAACCGAACATCAGGCCCTGGTCGCCGGCGCCTTGATCGAGGTTGTTGTCGTGCGCGCGGTCCACGCCCTGGGCGATGTCCGGCGACTGCTTGTCGTACGCGACGAGCACCGCGCAGCCGCGATAGTCGATGCCGTAGTCGGTGTTGTCGTAGCCGATGCGCTTGATCGTGTTGCGCGCGACCTGGATGTAATCGACGTTCGCGGTGGTGGTGATTTCACCGGCCAGCACGACGAGACCCGTGTTGCACAGCGTTTCCGCTGCAACACGCGAGTATTTGTCCTGCGACAGGATGGCGTCGAGAATGGCGTCCGAAATCTGGTCCGCGACTTTGTCGGGATGGCCCTCGGAGACCGATTCGGAGGTGAAGAGATAGTCGTTTGCCACGTTGCAGACTCCTGTTGTGTGGTTACGGTTGAGTTTCACGTAGCCAGCTTCGGGAGCCTTGAAGCGGCGACGCTTTAGCGGATTACCTTACCGATGGGCGCATATCACGTCATTTCACGTGGATCGCACCCGCCGGCTTCGCCCCGCAAGTTGTCTATTAACTCGGCGAAGCCCTTATTATAGCGACTTCCCTTGATTGTCACAGAGTGTCCACGAGTGCGGTATTACGTCAATTCTTCCGCTTTCCTTGAACCCGTCACGCAGAACGCCTCATCCACGTCTTCCCTGGAGGTCGCATGCTGAGCCGCTATGGCGCGAGGCTCGCGATCGGGTTGTTGAAACTGTTCGCGCTGCTGCCCTATGGTTTCATCGCCCGCCTGGGCGACGGGCTCGGCTGGCTGCTCTACCAGGTTCCGAGCAACCGCAAGCGCATCGTCCATATCAATCTGAAGCTGTGCTTCCCCGAATGGAGCGACGCGCGCCGTGAAGAGATCGCGCAACAGCATTTCCGTCATGCGATCCGCAGCTATGTCGAGCGCAGCGTGCAGTGGTTCGGCTCGGCGAAGAAGCTCGAAAAGCTGATCGAACTCGACAGCGCGATCGATCTCACCGACCCGAACCTGCCGCCCACGCTGTTTCTCGGCTTTCACTTCGTCGGTATCGAGGCGGGCTCGATCTTCCTCAACTACTCGCTCAAGCGCCACTGCGGCTCGCTGTATCAGCCAATGTCGAACCCCGAACTGGAGCAAGTCGCCAAGGCGGCGCGCGCGCGCTTCGGCGCGGATATGGCGAGCCGCGCCGACAGCGCGCGCGTCGTGTTGCGCTGGCTGCGCGAACGCAAGCCGGTCATGCTCGGCGCGGACATGGACTATGGCGCGCGCAATTCCACCTTCGTGCCGTTCTTCGGCGTGCCGACCTGCACGCTGACCGCGGTGGGCCGTCTCGCGAAGGTCGGGCATGCGCAAGTGGTGCCGTTCATCGGCGAGGTGCTGCCGAACTACAAGGGTTACCGGCTGCGGGTGTTCGAGCCGTGGGAACACTACCCGAGCGACGACGACGACGCGGATGCGCGACGCATGAACGCCTTCCTCGAAACGCAGATTCCGCTGATTCCCGAGCAGTATTACTGGGTGCACAAGCGCTTCAAGACGCGCCCGCCGGGCCAGCCGAGCGTGTATTGAGCGGTTTTCGACGCGGCTTGCGCCAAGGTTTTCAAAGCGGTCTTCGAAAAACGTGCCCGAGCGCACAGACAACCGCCGCGGGTGAGCCGGTGGAAAAAATGCGGCGTTCGGCTCAGCCGCGGGCGCGTCACTTACAATAGCGAGATGAAACTGAAATTCACCAAAATGCACGGCGCGGGCAACGACTTCGTCGTGCTCGACGGCTACCGCCAACCGGTCAATCTCACGCCGGCGCAGGTGCGCGCGCTCGCGGACCGGCACTTCGGCGTCGGCGCCGATCAGTTGCTGCTGGTCGAAAAGCCCACCGTGAACGGTGTCGATTTCAGATATCGCATCTTCAATTGCGACGGCGGCGAGGTCGAGCATTGCGGCAACGGCGCGCGCTGCTTCGTCAAGTTCGTTCGCGACAGCGGCCTGACCGATCAGCGCAGCGTGCGCGTGCAAGTGCAAAACGGCATCATCACGCTGACCATGCAGGAAAACGGCGAAGTGCTGGTCGACATGGGCACGCCGGTGTTCGACCCCGAGCGCGTGCCGTTCGCGACCAAGGGTCTCGGAGGCCGCCGCGAAGGCGCCGATACGCTCTGGCCACTCGACGTGAACGGCGCGACCCGCTGGATCTCCGTCGTATCGATGGGCAATCCGCACGCCGTGCAAGTAGTGGACGACGTCGAGGGATTCCCGGTGCTGATCGAAGGCCCGGTGATCGAGCGGCATGCCCGCTTCCCGCAGCGGGTGAACGCGGGCTTCATGCAGATCGTCGGCCGCGGCGAAATCAGGCTGCGTGTTTACGAACGCGGCGCCGGTGAAACGCTGGCGTGCGGCACGGGCGCGTGCGCGGCGGTCGCCGCGGGCATCCGCCGCGGACTGCTGGACGCGCCGGTGCTCGTGCACACGCATGGCGGCAAGTTGACGATCTCGTGGGACGGTACGCAGGACGGCCAGCCGCTCCTGATGGCCGGCCCGGCGGTGACCGTCTTCGAAGGCGAGATCGAGTTGGCCGATTGAGTTGCGACTGAATTGCCCGACCGGGTTCTCCGATGAACCTGCCGGTCGAGCGGCCGATTAAACCCATTGACCGATGCGCCCCTCACCGCGTCGGCCCGTAGTCCTCTAGCTGAAACCATGAACGATCGCGAAGTCGCCGAATACCTGCTCGCCAACCCCGAATTCTTCGCCGAACACGCGGAGATGCTCGCGACG
Source organism: Paraburkholderia terricola (assembly GCF_003330825.1). Classification (NCBI taxonomy): domain Bacteria; kingdom Pseudomonadati; phylum Pseudomonadota; class Betaproteobacteria; order Burkholderiales; family Burkholderiaceae; genus Paraburkholderia; species Paraburkholderia terricola. Next base: position 109,771 of record NZ_CP024941.1, on the reverse strand, counting down.
ATCCGGCTTGCGAACCCGCACGGCAAAGCCGCGGTGTCGCTGCAGGAGCGGCAGATGGAAATGCTGCGCGACAAGAACAAGCATCTGGAACGGCGCCTCGCCGAACTGCTGCGTTATGGTCACGAGAACGACAGTATCGCGTCGAAATTCAATCGCTGGACCATCCGCGTAATCTCCGAGCGCGATCCGTATGCGCTGCCGCGCACGATTGCCACCGGCTTGCGCGATATTTTCGACGTGCCGCAAGCCGCGCTGCGCGTGTGGGACGTGGCCGAGCCTTATGCGCAAGCCGACTTCGCGCGCCATGTCGGCGAGGAAGTGCGGCTCTTCGCGAACAGCCTCGCCACGCCGTATTGCGGCGCGAACACCGGCTTCGAGGCGGCGCAATGGCTGTTGCCGGCGGCGGTCGTGAGCGAGGAAGCGTCGGCGGCGGGCAGCACCGCCGAATCCGCGCACGCCACTGAATCGATCGCATTGCTCGCGTTGCGCGACCCGGAAGGCAAGGAAGAAGCGCCCGCCTTCGGCCTGCTGGTGATGGGTTCGGCCGACCCGCGCAGATTCCACGAGGGGATGGCCACCGATTTCCTCACGCAGATCGGCGCGCTGGCGAGCGCGGCGCTGAGCCGTCTGCTGCCGCGCTGAGCACATCGCGCCGCTATAAAAACATCGTGACCGAAGCCGACCCGATCGCCGCCTATCTGTCGAATCTCGAACACGAGCGCCGGCTGTCGGCGCATACGCTGCGCAGCTACATCCACGAACTCGAGGAACTCCGGCTGCTGGCCAAGGGGCGGCCGCTCGCCAGCCTCACCGCCGTCGACATTCGCGGCGCCGTGTCGCGTGCGCACGCGGGCGGACTGACGGCGCGCTCGATCAGCCATCGGCTCTCGGCGTGGCGCGCGTTTTACCGCTGGTTCGCCGGCCGCGTCGATCTGCCGGCCAACCCGGTCGCCACCGTGCGCGCGCCGAAACAGCCCAAGGCGCTGCCCAAGGCGCTTTCCGTCGACGACGCCACGCGCCTGATGGAAAGCCCGCCCGCCGCGTCGCTCGAAGGTTTGCGCGATCACGCCATGCTCGAACTGTTCTACTCGTCGGGCCTGCGTCTGTCGGAACTCGTCGGCCTCGACGCCCGTTTCGCCGATGCCGGCGGCTACCGCTCCGCCGGCTGGCTCAAGCTGGAGTCCGCCGAAGTCGAAGTGCTCGGCAAGGGCAACCGGCGCCGCGTCGTGCCGGTCGGCAGCAAGGCGATCGAGGCCTTGAACGCGTGGCTCGCGGTGCGCGAGCAGATGGTCAAGCACGATCCGCATCCGCTGTTTCTGTCGGCGCGCGGCAATCGTCTGTCGCCGAACGTGGTGCGGGACCGCGTGAAGCGCGCGGCGCTGGTCGCCGGGATTCCCGCCAACGTGCATCCGCACGTGTTGCGCCATTCGTTCGCCACGCACGTGCTGCAATCGAGCGGCGACCTGCGCGCGGTGCAGGAACTGCTCGGCCACGCCAGCATCACCGCCACCCAGGTCTACACCGCGCTCGATTTCCAGCATCTCGCGCAGGTCTACGATCAGGCGCACCCGCGCGCCAAAAAACGCGACTGACTCCGCCTTCTTTTTGCAGTTTGCAGTTTCCGCCTTGCTTCACCGGCCGCATGCTTCTACCCCACGGCCCATTGCCCTGCTGACACCCTGATGAATACCGTTACGCTCAAACCGTCGAAAGAAAAATCGCTGCTGCGCCGCCACCCGTGGGTCTACGCCAACGCGATCGACCGGGTCGACGGCAATCCCGCTCCCGGCGCCACCGTGCTGGTGCGCGCGCACGACGGCCGCTTTCTCGCGCGCGCCGCGTACAGCCCGCATTCGCAAATCCGCGCTCGCGTGTGGAGCTTCGACGAAACCGAGCCGATCGATCACGCGTTCTTCAAGCGCCGCGTGCAGCGCGCGCTCGCGCATCGTCAAACGATGGTGCATGACACCGGCGCCGTGAGGCTGATTTTCGGCGAGGCGGACGGACTGCCCGGCCTGATCGTCGATCACTACGTCGCCGAGGATGAAGGACAGCGCAGCCAGTTGGTCTGCCAGTTCATGGCGGCGGGCGTCGAAGCGTGGAAGGAAGCGATCGTGGCGGCGCTGGTCGAAGCGACTGGCTGCCCGAACGTGTACGAGCGCTCGGACGTGTCGATTCGCCAGAAGGAAGGACTCGAACAGATCACCGGCGTGCTCGCGGGCGAAGCGCCGTCGGAGACGTTGATCGCCAGCGAAAACGGTGTGCGTTATCACGTCGGCGTGCGCAACGGCCACAAGACCGGCTTCTACGTCGATCAGCGTGACAACCGCCTGCTGGTCCAGCAACTCGCTCAGGATCGCGACGTCCTGAACTGCTTCTGTTACACGGGCGGTTTCTCGCTGGCGGCCCTGAAAGGCGGCGCCAAACGCGTGGTGTCGATCGATTCGTCGGGCGAGGCCTTGGCGCTCGCGCAGCAGAACGTGGCGGCCAACGGCTTCGATGCCGAACGCGCCGCGTGGCTCGACGCCGACGCCTTCAAGACACTGCGGCGCCTGTACGACGAGGGCGAGCGCTTCGACCTGATCGTGCTCGATCCGCCGAAATTTGCGCCGTCGCGTGAACATGTGGACCGCGCGTCGCGCGCCTACAAGGACATCAATCTGACTGGCCTGAAGCTGTTGCGCCCGGGCGGGCTGCTCTTCACCTACTCGTGCTCCGGCGCAATCGACTCCGAGTTGTTCCAGAAGATCGTCGCGAGCGCGGCGGCCGACGCGCGCGTGGATGCGCGGATTCTCAAGCGCCTCGGCGCCGGGGTGGATCATCCGCTGCTCACCGCTTTCCCGGAAGGCGAATACCTGAAAGGCCTATTGTTGCAAATCGCGTGATCGCCCATAGTTTCAGGTCTATTTGCCGCGCCATGCCGCGCACATGGCGTGCGCGCCGTGCCGGCTCGAACCCCGCCGGCCAGCGCCGGCTTGACAGATATGTTTCAATAACCGGCTAGACAGGGCCGCGCGCCGCCAGGCCGCCGCGCCCGCGATGCTTTCCATTACGGACCGTTTCACGTACATACAGGCGACCAACATGATTCCAGTCACCATCCTGACCGGCTTTCTCGGCAGCGGCAAAACCACCCTGCTCAAGCGCATCCTGAACGAAAAGCACGGCATGAAGATCGCCGTGATCGAAAACGAGTTCGGCGAAGAGAACATCGACAATGAAATCCTCGTGCAGGACACGGGCGAACAGATCATTCAGATGAGCAACGGCTGCATCTGCTGCACGATCCGCGGCGATCTTTCGCGCGTGCTCGGCGATCTGGCGGCGCAGAAACAGTCCGGCAAGCTGGATTTCGACCGCGTCGTGATCGAGACCACCGGGCTCGCCAATCCGGGCCCGGTCGCGCAGACCTTCTTCATGGACGACCAGATCGCCAACGAATTCCTGCTCGACGCGATCATCACGCTGGTCGACGCGAAGCACGCGAACCAACAACTGGACGAGCATGAAGTGGTGCAGCGCCAGGTCGGTTTCGCCGATCGCCTGTTCATCACCAAGGCCGACCTGGTCGACGAACAGCACGTGGCCGATCTGCGCCACCGCCTGCTGCACATGAACCCGAAGGCGGCGATCAAGGTCGTCAATTTCGGCGACGCCGACATCAAGGAAATCTTCGACCTGCGCGGCTTCAACCTGAATTCGAAGCTCGAGATCGATCCGGACTTCCTCGTCGAAGACGACCATGCGCACAGCCACGCTCACGCGCACGACGAGCATGGCCATACGCACGCGGACCACGATCACGAAAACTGCGATCACGACCACGGCCATTGCGATCACGAAGGCCACGCTCACACGAACCACCACCACGCGCATCACGACGACAAAATCAAGTCGTTCGTGTACCGCAACGACCGTCCGTTCGATCCGAACAAGCTCGAGGACTTCCTCGGCGGGATTCTGCAAATCTACGGCGAGCGCCTGCTGCGCTACAAGGGCGTGCTGTATATGAAGGGCGTCGACCGCAAGGTCGTGTTCCAGGGCGTGCATCAAATGATGGGCAGCGATCTGGCCGCGAAGTGGCAACCGGTCGAGAAGAAGACCAACAAGATGGTGTTCATCGGCATCGAACTGCCGCAAGACCTCATCACGGACGGGTTGGACGCTTGCCTCGCGTAAGCGCATGCCCATGCGCATGAGCGACATCGCCGCGGGCCGGCCAGCAGGCGGCGCCCGCCATGCGCGGCGCTCGAATCGCATCTATGCGCAATGGGAAAATCGAGGCCAATCCTCTGCCGAATCCGGCTGAACGGCGCCGAAAGGCGGGCGAAAAGTCGTATGTATGAAAAACGCGTGAAAACCCTGCTGTATTAAACGTGCACGAGCATCGCTTTTTGGTGCTGCGCGCGTTATATTTTCGGGATATCGCGGCAGCGCAGGGGGATTTTCACCGGTTGCCGTGCCGGATTGTGGTTCAGTTACAATACGTGCCCACTGGAGAATGACAACGAATTGCCCGGTCAGCGCGTTCACCGTGCCGGGCCTGAAGCGGCGCCGGAAAACCTTATCCGGAAACGCGCCGATGATGCCGGCAGGCACAGCCTGAAAGGCGTGCTGGCGGCAAGCAATGCCTCAGGAGCATTTGAGAACCGGTTTCCAGAGGAGTTCGGCCCCGCATTGGCGTAGCGACGCCCGGTGTGTGGGCGCGGAGGCGCTTGGGCGTCACGACAGTTCAGCGTCGGTGCGAGCCCCGCGTTCAGCGTCCACAAGCGCCTTTGCGGGCAATACGAAAGTGCGGGCACTATGTAAGAGTTTTGCCTCACATTGAAGAAGTAAGCCAGATGACGACGAAACGACTCTTGACCGAAGCCGAAATCCTGAAGATGAGCGACAAGGATTACATGAACGAGGATCAGCTCGCTTTCTTCAAGAACAAGCTCGAACAGCTGCAGGCGGAAATTCTCCGCAATGCCGGCCAAACAACCGAGAACCTGCGCGAAACCGTAATCGTGCCGGACCCGGCCGACCGTGCAACGATCGAGGAAGAGCATGCGCTCGAACTGCGCACGCGCGACCGCGAGCGCAAGCTGCTGAAGAAGGTGCAGCAATCGCTCGCGCGCATCGATTCCGGCGATTACGGCTGGTGCGAGGAAACCGGTGAGCCGATCGGCATCCCGCGTCTGCTCGCCCGCCCCACGGCCACCCTGTCGCTCGAAGCGCAGGAACGCCGCGAACTGCGCCAGAAGCTGTTCGGCGACTGAACGCCTGCGGCGCGGCTTCGGCTCCGCGCCCTGTTACGCTGCTTCGTCGAGAGGCGCACGGTGGTCCGTGCGCCTTTTTTCTTTTGCGCGACACCCGTCGGTTCGCGCCGACCATCCCGCTCCACGCCTGCTGCCGGCGCTTTAGCGCCTCGCTCGCCCTGCCCGCGAAGTTTGCCTACTCCGCACGCGCACTTCCGCCGAAACACGGTTTTTTGTCTTATGCCATTTGCCGGCTCTTGATATGACCGCGTACGCCCTAAAATAAATCGAACATGCGTTGTACGAGCGCGCGCACCGGCCGGTCCGGTTTCAGCGTCGCGCGCCGTCCGCTTGCCGGATTCATGCGGTGGCTGCGCTGCCGCGTCCTACCCGTTTTGCAAAGAGGAACGCATATGGAGCAATTTCACGGCACGACGATCGTCTCCGTGCGCCGCGGCGACCAGGTCGCGCTCGGCGGCGACGGCCAGGTCACGCTGGGCAACATCGTCATGAAGGGCGGGGCGAAGAAGGTCCGGCGCATCTATAACGGCAAGGTGCTGGTCGGCTTCGCCGGCGGCACGGCCGACGCCTTCTCGCTGCTCGACCGCTTCGAAGCGAAGCTCGAAAAACACCAGGGCAATCTCACGCGCGCCGCCGTCGAACTCGCCAAGGACTGGCGTACCGACCGCATGCTGCGCCGTCTCGAAGCCATGCTGATCGCGGCGGACGCGACCACCACTCTCGTCATCACCGGTAACGGCGACGTGCTCGATCCGGAAGGCGGCATCTGCGCGATCGGTTCGGGCGGCGCCTACGCGCAGGCCGCGGCGAAAGCGCTCACCGACAACACGGCGTTGTCGCCCCGCGAAATCGTGGAGAAGTCACTGGAGATCGCCGGCGACATGTGCATCTACACGAACCACAACCGCGTTATCGAGACGATCGAGTAAGGACCCCACGATGAGCACCATGACCCCTGCCGAGATCGTCTCGGAACTCGACAAACACATCATCGGCCAAGGCCGCGCGAAAAAAGCGGTGGCCGTGGCGCTGCGCAACCGCTGGCGGCGTCAGCAGGTGGAAGAACCGCTGCGCCAGGAAATCACGCCGAAGAACATCCTGATGATCGGCCCGACCGGCGTCGGCAAGACCGAAATCGCTCGGCGCCTGGCGAAACTGGCCGACGCGCCGTTCATCAAGATCGAGGCCACCAAGTTCACCGAGGTTGGCTACGTGGGCCGCGACGTCGACAGCATCGTGCGCGATCTGATGGAAATTTCGGTCAAGCAAACGCGCGAAACCGAAATGCGCAAGGTGCGCACCAAGGCAGAGGATCAGGCCGAGGACCGCATCCTCGATATTCTGCTGCCGAGCGCGCGCCCGGTCGGTTTCGGCGCGAGTTCGAGCGCCGTGGACACCGCCGACGAAGGCGGCACCACGCGTCAGACGTTCCGCAAGCGTCTGCGCGAAGGCCTGCTCGACGACAAGGAAATCGAACTCGACGTCGAACAGCCGCAAGTCGGCATGGACATCATGGGGCCGCCGGGCATGGAAGACATGACCGAGCAGATCCGCTCGATGTTCGCGAACATCGGCGGCGGCAAGAAAACGCGCCGCAAGATGAAGGTGAAGGAAGCGCTCAAAGTCCTCACCGACGAAGAAGCCGGCAAGATGCTCAACGACGAGGAAGTGAAAACCCGGGCGGTGCAGAACGTCGAGCAGAACGGCATCGTGTTCCTCGACGAAATCGACAAGATCGCGTCGCGCAATGAAGCCGGCGGCGGCGAGGTGTCGCGTCAGGGCGTGCAGCGCGATCTGCTGCCGCTCGTCGAGGGCACGACGATCAACACCAAGTACGGCATGGTGAAGACCGATCACATCCTGTTCATCGCGAGCGGCGCGTTCCATCTGGCCAAGCCGAGCGATCTGATTCCCGAACTGCAAGGCCGTTTTCCGATTCGCGTCGAACTGGATTCGTTGTCGGTGAAGGATTTCGAATCGATCCTGGTGTCCACGGATGCGAGCCTCGTCAAGCAATACCAGGCGCTGCTCGCCACTGAAGACGTGCACCTCGAATTCGCCGACGACGGCATTCGCCGTCTCGCCGAAATCGCGTACTCGGTGAACGAGAAGACCGAGAACATCGGCGCGCGCCGGCTGTACACGGTGATCGAAAAGCTGCTCGAGGAAGTCTCGTTCGCGGCCGGCAATCATTCGGGCAAGACGGTGCAGATCGACGCCGCCTATGTGGATCGCGCGTTGAACGAAGTGGCCGAAGACGAAGATCTGTCGCGTTACGTGCTGTGATGCCGCTGCTGATGCCAATACGAGCTGCGCGCATTGCCTGAAGCAGATCAAGCGTCACGATAAAAACCGGGCTGCCTTTGCCAAGGCAGCCCGTTTTGTTTTCCGCCGCGACGCAAGCGGAGGAATCGGCTCGCGCTTACTGCTTGACCGGCCGCTTCGCCAGCTTGCGCTGCAGCGTCCGGCGATGCATGTTCAACGCACGCGCGGTAGCCGAAATGTTGCCGCCATGCTCGGCGAGCACGCGCTGAATATGCTCCCACTCAAGACGCGCGACCGACAACGGCGTCGGATGCTCGATCGCCTCCTCGGCTTGCAGCGCGCTCGCCTCGCTTTGCAGCGCCGACAGGATCGTCTCGACGTTGGCCGGCTTGGCGAGGTAGTTGTCGGCGCCGTCTTTCACCGCCTGCACCGCCGTCGCGATACTGGCATAGCCGGTCAGCACCAGCATGCGCGCGTCGGGCTGCAAGTCGCGCAAGGGCGCGACGAGCGTGAGGCCGGAGTCGTTGCCGAGGTGCAGGTCCACCGTGATCTGGCTGAACTTCTGCTGATTCGCCAGCTTGATCGCCTCCTCGGCGTTATGCGCCTCGCTCACCGTATAACCACGCCGGGTGAGACCGCGGGCGAGGATGCCGGAGAACACCTCATCGTCGTCGATCACCAGAAAATTCTTGTCACTCATGCCTGTTTCTCCGTGTTGGATGGCGCGGCGCCCTGGCGGCCCGCGCCTGCTAATTTGCGCCCCGCGAGCGGCAGTCGCAGGACTGCGCGCGTGCCGCGCGGCTTGATCGGACTGACATCGGTCAGTTCGATCGATCCGCCGAGACGCGCGGCCGCCGAAAACGCCAGATAGAGGCCCACGCCGTGTCCGCCCTGCGTGCTGTCGACCGGCATGGTGCCGAGCGACCCGCGCAGCGGCGCCGGAATGCCGGGGCCCGCGTCGCATACTTCGAATACGATCTGGTCGCCGCGAGCCGCAAGCGCGCAGGACAACGTCACGTGATCGCGACTCGCGCGCGCGGCGTTGTCGAGCAGAATCGTGAGAATCTGACTCACGGCAACCGTATCGTCAAGGCTGACGTCCGCGGGCGGCACGCCGAGCCGTTCGAACTTCACATGCGGATGCCGCAAGCGCCACTGCTCGCCGAACGACTCCAGCCACTCGCCGATCAGTTGACGGTTGGTGGTTGTCGATGCGCGGCTACGCAATCGGGCAAGCGCCGACGTGCACAGTGTCATCTGCTGTTCGAGCAATTCCAGATCGGCGCTGTACGGCGCGAGTCCTTTGTCGGTGCGCGCCGCGTCGCGCAATTCCTCGGACAGCATCGCAATGGTGGACAGCGGCGTGCCGATTTCGTGCGCGACGGTGGCGGCCTGCACGCCGAGCGCGACCGCGCGTTCATCGTGAAGCAAGCGCTGCTGCGCTTCTCCGAGCGCTGCGTCACGTAGCCGCAGAGCCCGCGACATACGCGCGACGAACCACGCGATCAGCCCGACGCTGACCATGAAGTTCACCCACATGCCGGCCCGATAGTAGTCGAACAGATTCGCGGGGTTGTCGAGATTCAGCGGCACGGAGTCGAAACCGAGTACCGCGTAGCAGGCCACGGCGAACGCCGCGAGCCACGCCATCAGATGCCACGGCAATACGGCGGCGGCAATCGCGAGCGACGGCAGATACAGCGAAACGAATGGATTGGTGGTGCCGCCGGAGAGAAACAGCAGCGCGGATAATGCGCCGAGATCGACCCAGATCTGGCCGAACAGCTCCATATTGGACTCGGGCCGCTGCTGCGAGACGCGCCACCATGTGAGTGCGTTGAAGATCACTTCGAGGGCAATCACAAGCAGCATCGCGGGCAACGGCAAGTGCACGCCGACGAACATCTGCACGACCGCGATCGTCACCAGTTGCCCGATGATGGCGAGGCTGCGCAGCCAGAACAGATGACCGAGATTGACCCGGCCGGTGTTGGTTATACGATGCATGACTCTTTAGCTCACCTGTTCGGACCGGTACGACTTATGCAGCCACCTCGCGCGGGTAAGATGACATTTTTTGCGAACGCCTCGCACGGACCGATCGGTCATCATCGGTTCTTCCACCGCACAATCCACTCATGCAGCCCACCTCTGATAGCGAGACGCACGCCCTCTCAGCGTTCCTGACCTTCCTGCTGCGCGCCGCCGCGGCCAGGAAAAACGGCGCGGCCGAAGAGGAGGCTCGATGGCTCAACGCCGCGGCAGAAATCCATCCGCTCGACGACGCCTCGCTCGATTCGCTCGCCGCCGCGCTCCGTGAGCGCAACCGGCACGCCGACGCGATCCAACTCGCCGCCATTATTGCCCAACTCGATCCCCAAAGCGCCATTCCGCACTTCCGCCTCGGCTACACACTGCAGATGACAAATCGGCACGCCGACGCAATCGCGCCCTATCGCCGGGCGCTCGCAATCGATCCGCAGCTTCCGCGCCTGCGCGGCAATCTCGCCGCCGCATTGATGCTTACCGGCGGCGACCTGAGCGAGCAACTGGCGCTGCTCGAGAGCACCGTCCGCGACGATCCCGACGATGCGGACGGCTGGACCAATCTCGCGAACGTATACCGCATGAGCATGAACGTGCCGCTCGCGATCGAAGCCGGCGCGAGAGCCGTGCAATGCTCGCCGGGCAGCCCGCTGGCGCACAACAACTATGCGCTGGCGCTGCGTGAGGCACAACGCTGGGACGAGGCGGCGCAAGCGGGAGAAGCGGCTTGCGCGCTGGCGCCCGACGACGCGAAGATGCGCTCCAATCTCGCGATGCTGCAACTCGTGCGAGGCGATTACGCGGCCGGTTGGCTCTCGCACGAAGCGCGCTGGGACGGCGCCCAGGAACTGAGCGGCAACCGCCCCGTCATGCCGGCGCCCACCTGGCAAGGCGAACCGCTCGGCGGCAAAACGCTGCTGGTGTGGGGCGAACAGGGCATGGGCGATCTCTTGCAGTTCTGCCGCTACATGCCGATGCTGGCCGAGCGTGTTCATCGCGACGGCGGCCGTCTCGTCTGGAATTCGTTTCCGCAGATGGGCGCGCTGCTCGCGCGCAGCCTCGGTCACCATGTCGACGCCTATTCGGCCGGCGGCGGTGTCGATTCGCTCCCGCCGTTCGATTACGAAATACCGCTACTCAGCCTGCCGCTGATTTTCGACACGCGCGAAGACACGATTCCGCGCGCCACGCCGTATTTGCACGCGGACGCGGCAGCCCGCGCGTCGTGGCAAGAACGGCTCGCCGGAGAAACGAGGCTCAAGGTTGGACTCACGTGGACCGGCAGCCACGGCCATCAGCGCAATCCGTTCCGGCGCGTCGGTTGGGAACGTTATGCGGCCCATTTCAGCGGCATGCGGAACGTGTCCTTCTATTCGTTGCAACCGGGCGCGAACGCTGACGTTGCGGCGGCGCGAGCAGCCGGCCTGCCCATGACGGACTACACCGCCGAATTCAGAACCTTCGACGATACCGCCGCATTCGTCAGCGCGCTCGACCTCGTGATCACGGTGTGCACGTCGGCCGCGCATTTGAGCGGCGCGCTCGGCCAGCGCACCTGGGTGCTGCTCGACGTCAACCCGCATTGGGTCTGGTTGCTCGATCGGCGCGACAGCCCGTGGTATCCGAGCGCGACGCTGTACCGGCAGCCACGGTTCGGGCAATGGGAGCCGGTGCTGGAAAACGTCGCCCGTGACCTGAGCGCACTCGCGGCGCGGCATCGCGTGGCATAGAGCGCCGCGTTTCGTCGAAGCCGCGCCGCTTGCGCCTGCTTCAGGACGAACCGGCGTTCGGTCGCTCCCGAGCCGCTCGTGCAATTTCCGCGGCAAGACATTCGGGACACAGGCAACGGCCGGCCGGATCGAGTCTGTCTGCCGGCAGCACCGGCATCTCGCGGCACCAGCACTCGGACGGCTGGGCATGCATGCCGCAATCAAAAGCGTTACCGCAGCGCGGGCAGCGCGCGCTGCCTTCGGAGCGGGAGGCGGACGGTTTCATGACGTGCCAGGTGGTCTCGCTTCAGCCTTGGTCAGGAAATGATGCCACGACTGGCGAAGCTCCGTCAGTCGTCCATTCGGCCAATTGCGGGGCGCGTCTCAACAGCGGTACGCTCGATCGTCGGCTACAGGTGGCGGGCCGCCTCTGCGCGGTGTACAAAACCGGCGCGCTCAGGCGTCGCCGTCGCTGTCGAAAACCCTGTTGCAACGCGCCAGTCCTGTACAATTCGCCCTGTTTTAACCGTCCCGTGCCCGAGCCTGCCGCCATGTCCGAGCTTCCCGACCTTTCGCAGATTGCGCCCACCCTGAAGGCTGAAATCCTGGCCGAGGCGCTGCCCTACATTCGCCAATATCACGGTAAGACCGTGGTCATCAAATACGGCGGCAACGCCATGACCGAAGAGCGCCTGAAGCAAGGCTTCGCGCGCGACGTGATCCTGCTGAAGCTGGTCGGCATCAACCCGGTCATCGTGCACGGCGGCGGTCCGCAAATCGATCAGGCGCTGAAGAAGATCGGCAAACAGGGCACGTTCATCCAGGGCATGCGCGTCACCGACGAAGAGACGATGGAAGTCGTCGAATGGGTGCTCGGCGGCGAGGTGCAGCAGGACATCGTCACGCTCATCAATCATTTCGGCGGTCATGCGGTCGGCCTCACCGGCAAGGACGGCGGCCTGATCCACGCGCGCAAGATGCAAATGCCGGATCGCGACAACCCCGGCCAATACGTCGACATCGGCCAGGTAGGCGAAGTCGAGGCAATCAATCCGGCCGTCGTGAAGGCGCTGCAAGACGACGCGTTCATTCCGGTCATCTCGCCGATCGGCTTCGGTGAAGACGGCCTGTCGTACAACATCAACGCGGACCTGGTCGCCGGCAAGCTGGCCGTGGTGCTGAACGCGGAAAAGCTGGTCATCATGACCAACATTCCGGGCGTGATGGACAAGGAAGGCAATCTGCTCACCGATCTTTCAGCGCGCGAAATCGACGCCCTGTTCGCCGACGGCACGATCTCCGGCGGCATGCTGCCGAAAATCTCGTCGGCGCTGGACGCGGCCAAGAGCGGCGTGCGTTCGGTGCACATCATCGACGGCCGGATCGAGCACTCGGTGCTGCTGGAAATCCTCACCGAACAGCCGTTCGGCACGATGATCCGCTCGCATTGATTCCTGCCTCAAACCCGGCACGCACGGCGCGCTCGCAAGACGCGCCATGTGTGCCGCGTCGTTTCACTGCTTCGTTGGCCGTTATCCCGCTGCACGCCAGCGTCTCACGCCGACACACTCACCCTTCCTCAATCGCCGTCCGCGCCGCGAACCGTCCGCGTTTGCCGCGTAATGCGACCGCTCGCGCCTGAACGGCGCCTTTCATCATGCGCACTCCCACTTCCCGACGCCGCCGCCCGCACATCGCTGGCGGCCGCCCGGTCTGGCTGTTCGATCTCGACAACACGCTGCACCGCGCTTCGCACGCGATCTTTCCGGCGATCAATCAGGCGATGACGCAGTACATCATCGACGCGCTGCAAGTCGAAATGGACGAAGCCAACCGCTTGCGCACCGGTTACACGCAGCGCTACGGCGCGACGCTGCTCGGTCTCGCGCGCCATCATCCGCTCGATCCGAACGACTTCCTGAAGGTCGTGCATACGTTTCCCGACCTCGGTTCGATGATTCGCCACGAACGCGGTGTCGCGCGCCTCGTCGCGGCGCTGCCGGGCCGCAAGATCGTGCTGACCAACGCGCCCGAAAGCTATGCGCGCGCGGTGCTCGCCAAGCTGCGCATCGAGCGTCTGTTCGAACAGGTGATTGCCATCGAGCACATGCGCGATCGCCGCAACTGGCGCGCCAAACCCGACCACGCGATGTTGCGCAAGGCGATGCGCGACGCGCATGTGTCGCTCAAGGACGTGATCCTCGTTGAAGACACGCGCTCGCATTTAAAGCACTATCGGCGCCTCGGCATCCGCACCGTGTGGATCACCGGCCATCTGCCGCGCAAGCCGCATGCGGACGGCGTGCCGACGCGCCTGCCGGGCACCGGCCGGCCGCACTATGTCGATCGGACCATTCGTTCGTTAAAATCGCTTCGACTGGGCACCCGCTCGGTTCGATTGAAGGGACAGCAGGGACGACAGCCATGCAGCCGATCGACAAGCCCGACGAAGCCTTAGCCGAACACGAGCGCACAGCGCCCGTCGCCGGGCGCGCGCAGCGCCTGAAGCCGGGCGAGCGCCGCGTCCACATCCTGCAGACGCTCGCCGCCATGCTGGAGGCGCCGAAGAGCGAAAAGATCACCACGGCGGCGCTCGCCGCCCGGCTCGGCGTGTCGGAAGCGGCGCTCTACCGCCATTTCGCCAGCAAGGCGCAAATGTTCGAAGGGCTGATCGAGTTCATCGAGCAAACCATCTTCGGGCTCATCAACCAGATCGCCGACAAGGAAAGCAACGGCGTGCTGCAAGCTCGCGCGATCGCGCTGATGCTGCTCAACTTCCCCGCGAAGAATCCCGGCATGACGCGCGTGTTGACGTGCGAGGCGCTGGTCGGCGAGCACGAACGGCTGACCGAGCGTGTGAATCAGATGCTGGAGCGCGTCGAGGCGTCGTTGAAACAATGTCTGCGGGTGGCACACATGGAAGCAGGAGCAATCACGGGCGAAAACGTTGCCGTCCCGCTGCCCGCCGGCTACGACCCCGCCGTCCGCGCGAGCCTTTTGCTGAGCTATATCATCGGCCGCTGGCATCGCTATGTGCGCAGCGGTTTCGCGCGCATGCCCGCCGAACATGCCGACGCGCAGCTCCTGCTGATTCTCCAATAGTCCACGCCGCGCATCTCGGATGATGTCGCGCCAGGACCGTGCCCGCGACGCTGCCGCATGGGATTTTCCGCTATACTTTGCGCCTGACTGCGGCACCACGAAGCATCCGGGGCCGCGCTCCTGAACATCCATCACGCGCCGATTTGCTGACTCGATTGCGGGCGCGCGAACTGCCGGGAAGATCCCGCGGTTCACTATAAATGCGGCTAAAGAGGTCGTCAGCCGCGCACACAGTCGTTCCTCTCCGTGCTTCGCCGACGCCATCTAGCCGCCCTGTCTTTGTCAAATGGCGGAATGAATGGAATCGATCGGTATCGTCGCTCCCCAAAAAATGCATTTCACCGAGCCGCTGCGTTTGCAGAACGGCAGCTCGCTGGCCGGTTACGACCTGATGGTCGAGACCTACGGCACGCTCAACGCCGCGCGCAGCAATGCCGTGCTGGTTTGTCACGCGCTCAACGCCTCGCATCACGTGGCCGGCGTGTATGCCGACAATCCGAAGGACCTCGGCTGGTGGGACAACATGGTCGGCCCCGGCAAGCCGCTCGACACCAACAGATTCTTCGTGATCGGCGTGAACAACCTGGGCTCGTGCTTCGGTTCGACCGGGCCGATGAGCATCGATCCGGCCACGGGCAAACCGTACGGCGCGACGTTCCCCGTGGTGACGGTCGAAGATTGGGTCAACGCCCAGGCGCGCGTCGCCGATGAATTCGGCATCACGCGCTTTGCCGCGGTAATGGGCGGCAGCCTCGGCGGCATGCAGGCGCTCGCGTGGAGCATGATGTATCCCGAGCGCGTCGCGCACTGCATCGTGGTCGCGTCCACGCCGAAGCTGTCGGCGCAGAACATCGCGTTCAACGAGGTGGCGCGCTCGGCGATCCTGTCGGATCCCGACTTTCACGGCGGCAATTACTACGCGCACAACGTGAAGCCGAAGCGCGGCTTGCGCGTCGCGCGCATGATCGGCCATATCACCTATCTGTCGGACGACGACATGGCCGAGAAATTCGGCCGCTCGCTGCGCCGCGCGGAAGGCGCGCTCGATGCGTACAACTTCAACTTCGACGTGGAATTCGAGGTGGAATCGTATCTGCGCTACCAGGGCGACAAATTCGCCGACTACTTCGACGCGAACACGTATCTGCTGATTACCCGCGCGCTCGACTACTTCGACCCGGCCAAGGCCTTCGACGGCGATCTGACCGCCGCGCTCGCGCACACCACGGCGAAATACCTGATCGCCAGCTTCGCGACCGACTGGCGTTTCGCGCCGGCCCGCTCGCGCGAACTGGTGAAGGCGCTGCTCGATCACAAGCGCACGGTCACCTACGCTGAAATCGACGCGCCGCACGGCCACGACGCCTTCCTGCTCGACGACGCGCGCTATCACAACCTGATGCGCGCCTATTACGAACGCATTGCGAACGAGGTGAACGCATGAACCAGCGAGCACTCGATTACCTGGCGCTACGCCCGGACTTCCGCGCGATCGCCCGCTGGGTCGAAACGCGCGCCACCGTGCTCGACCTGGGCTGCGGCGACGGCTCGCTGCTGTCGCTGCTCACCGAAGAGCTGGACGTGCAGGGCTACGGCATCGAAATCACCGACGCGGGCGTGCTGGCGTCGACGCAAAACGGCGTGAACGTGATCCAGCAGAATCTGGAAGACGGCCTGCGTCTGTTCGAAGACCGCAGTTTCGACTTCGCGATTCTGTCGCAAACGCTGCAAACCATTCATCAGACGGCGGCGATCCTGCGCGAGACGGTGCGCGTCGGCAAGGAATGCATCGTCTCGTTCCCGAATTTCGGCTACTGGGCGCACCGGCTTTCGGTCCTGCAAGGCCGCATGCCGGTGTCGAAGTCGCTGCCTTATCAGTGGCACAACACGCCGAACGTGCGGGTGCTGACCATCAAGGATTTCGAGGCGCTCGCGCCCGAAGTCGGCATCGAGATTCTCGACCGCGTCGTCCTCCACGAAGGTCAGGCGGTGCGATGGGGGGCGAACTGGCGTGGTAGTCTTGCGGTCTATCGCGTCAAGAAAAGCTAACGCAAGTTATCCACATGTCGAACCCGCCGCATGAGGCGCCCGCACTTACCGCTCACGAAGAACATCCCGGCTGGCGCGCATTCCTGAATACGCGCATGCTGATTTGCGTCTTTCTCGGCTTCACGTCGGGATTGCCGCTGTTCACGCTCGTCTATCTGGTGCAGGCGTGGTTACGCTCTGAAGGCGTCAACCTGAAGGAAATCGGCCTGTTTGCGCTGATTCAGTTTCCCTATACCTGGAAATTCATCTGGGCGCCGCTGATGGACCGCTACGTGCCGCGTTTTCCGGGCTGGCGTCCGGGCAGACGGCGCGGCTGGATGCTGGTCACGCAAATTCTGGTCGCCGGCGCGATCGCGACGCTCGGCTTCGTGTCGCCGCGCGATTCGATCTGGACGGTGGCCGCGTTGACGGCGCTCGTCGCGTTCTTCGGCGCAAGCCAGGATATCTCGATCGACGCCTACCGGCGCGAATTGCTGAGCGATACCCAGCAGGGGCTCGGCAATGCGGTTCATGTGAACGCTTACAAGATCGCGGCGCTGGTCCCTGGATCGCTCGCGCTGATTCTGTCCGACCATTTGCCGTGGACCACCGTTTTCATCGTCACGGCAGCGTTCATGCTGCCGGGCATGGTGATGACGCTAGTGGTGCGCGAGCCCGAAGTGCATGGCACGCCGCCCAAGAATCTGCGCGAGGCGATCGTGCAGCCATTCAGCGAATTCATTCACCGCGACGGCTGGCGCGGCGCGCTGTTCGTGCTCGGCTTCATCTTTCTGTACAAGCTCGGCGACACGATGGCGACCACGCTGTCCACGTCGTTCTTCCTCGACATCGGCTTTTCGCGCACGCAGGTCGGCGTGATCGCGAAGACCACCGCGTTCGGCGCGAGTCTCGCGGGCGGGATCGTCGGCGGCATCTGGCTGATGAAGATCGGCATCGGCCGCGGGCTGTGGATCTTCGGCGTGCTGCAAATGGTGTCGACGCTCGGTTTCGCGTGGCTCGCGCATCTCGGGCCCGCCTCGCCGGGCCTCGCGGTGATTTACGACATCGCCGTGTGGCTGAGCGAGGGCACGACGAAGCTGCTGGCGCTGGTGGGCATCGACTGGGCCGTGCAGCTCGAGCCGCGCTCGGTCGCGCTGGCGCTCGTCTACGGATTCGAGACCTTTTCCACCGGCCTGACGATGGCGGCTTTCACCGCGTATATCGCCAGCACCACCGATCCGCGCTACACGGCCACGCAGTTCGCGCTTTTCACGAGTCTCGCTTCGGTGCCGCGCACGCTGGCGTCGGCGGCAAGCGGTTACGTGGTCGCGCAGATTGGCTGGTTCGACTACTTCATCGTCTGCACGGTGCTGGCGCTGCCCGGCATGCTGCTTCTGCTGCGCATCGCGCCGTGGAGGACTCAGTCGTGACGGCGCTTGCGGCAACGCGCGCGGGGCGCCGGGATAGCGCCGAGGCGCAGGCGTTCGAGCCTGGCCGCATCGCGCTGCATGTGGTACGGGCGCTCGGCTGCGCGGGCCTCGCATGGGCCGTCATGCCGTTGAACGCCTACGCCACGGCCCCGGCGGCCGGCGTTAGCGCACCGACATCGGCAACCGCAACGCCACCCTCCGCAGCGCCAACGGCAAAACCGGCGCAGAGCCCGGCGAGCCCCGAGAATTCGACATCGACGCCCGGCGCGAACGGCGCCGCCAATGCCGGCAGCACGCCCGCGGCCGTCACGCCGCCTTCGCCGCAACCGCCCCCGGCGCCGGTGACGCCGCGCACCCCCGCGGCCACATCGTCACCGCCCGCAGCCGCCAAGGCGCCCGCCGCCACGTCGGCAACCGCCGCCAGCGAGCCGGCGTCGCCCTCGTACGGCCCCAACACACAGCTACGCTACGGCGGCTACCTGGTATTCCGCAACCTGATCCCCTCGCCGGTGCTCGAAACGCAAGCCGCCGAAGAGTTCGATCAGATCGCCTATGGCGCGGAGCACGCGAATCGCCTGTACAGCGATGCCGACGCGCACGTCACGCGCGTGCGTTCGATGCTCGACAAGATGATTCCCTACTCGCTGAAATGGAACGAGCGGGCCAAGGGCTGGAAGTGGGACGTCGCGGTGGTGCGCTCGAACGATATCCGCATGTACTGTCTGCCTGGCGGCAAGATCGTCGTGTATAGCGGACTGCTCGACCGGGTGCGTCTGAACGACAACGAACTCGGCATGCTGCTCGGGCATGAGATCGCGCACGCGCTGCGCGAGCATGCGCGCGAGCGGCTCGGCGAACGGCAGGCGGGACAGATCAGTTCGTCGGGCGCGATCCCGCAACTCTTCGGTCTCGCCGATCTCGGCGTGGCGCCGCTCGGCATCGGTTCGCAGTTGCTCGAAATGAAGTACGAAAACACCGACGAGACGGAAGCCGACGTGATCGGCAGCGATATCGCATCGCGCGCCGGCTTCGATCCGCGCGCGGCCATCGGGCTGTGGGACAAACTGGCGGCGGCGACGCGCGCCAACCGCGAGCAAGGTTTCATCTACGTGCATCCGTACACGCAGGCGCGCCGCCAGGACATCATCAAGCGCTTGCCGGACATGTTGCCGCTCTACGCAAAGGCCATCGACAAAACGATCGACGAGTTGCCCGACTACGGCGGCATAGGCCGTCCGCGCCGCAAGCTGGCCCGCGAGTGAATTTCGCGAGCCGCACGCCGCGTGCGGCTCGGGCAATGACTACTTGTCGATCTGGTGATCGTAATCGACGGTCAGCGGCGCATGGTCGCTGAACTTGATGTCGCGGAACACGTCGGTGCGCTTCGCCTTGCCCGCGATGCCCGGCGTCGCGATCTGATAATCGATCCGCCACCCTACGTTCTTCGCATAAGCCTGGCCGCGATTGCTCCACCATGTGTACTGCTCCGGCCGCTGGTCGAGCGTGCGGAACACGTCGACGTAACCCACTTCGTCGAAAAGCCTGGTCAGCCATGCGCGCTCTTCCGGCAGGCAGCCTGAGTTCTTCTGGTTGCTCTTCCAGTTCTTGATGTCGATTTCCTTGTGGACGATGTTCACGTCGCCGCACACGATCACCTCGCGCTCCCTGGCGAGTTCAGCGAGATGCGGCATGAATTCGTCCATGAAACGGTACTTGGCCTGCTGACGCTCGTCACCGCTCGATCCCGACGGCACATACACCGAGATCACCGACAGCTTGCCGAAACGCAATTCGACATAGCGCCCTTCCGGGTCGAACTCCTCGCTGCCGAAACCGATCACCACTTCGTCCGGCTCATGGCGGGTGTACACGCCCGCGCCGCTATAGCCTTTTTTCACCGCATGCTGGAAGTAGCCGGTGAAATCGTGCGGCGCCATGAATTCCGGCGTCATATCGTCCTGCGAGCATTTGATTTCCTGCACGCACAGCACGTCGGCCTGCTGCTCGCCGAACCACTCGAAAAAGCCCTTCTTGGCCGCTGAGCGGATGCCGTTCAGGTTGGCGGTAATCACACGCAACATGTCGTTCCTTTTTGATGTCGATTCGTTTCTGGTAGCGGAGGGCACGGGGTCACGCGACCCTGACACCCCTTAGCGATTCCTTGGGCGGCGGATATGCGAGTTTCAACGATTCGAAGGTGCGCAGCAGCAACTCGGCGATCACGACGTTGCGGTGCGTTTTCGAATCGGCCGGCACCACGTACCACGGCGCGTATTCGGTCGACGTCGCCGCCAACGCGTCGCGATACACCGCCTGATATTTGTCCCAGTGCTTGCGGGCATCGAGATCGGACACGTCGAACTTCCAGTGTTTGCTCGGATCGTCGATGCGCGCTTGCAAGCGCACGCGCTGCTCGTCTTTCGAAATGTGCAGCATGCACTTGAGGATGGTCGTGCCGCTATCGGCCAGCATCTCCTCGAACTGGCGAATGTGGCGGCAGCGTTGCTCGAAGCCTTGGGCATCCAACGTGCCGAGCACGGTGGGCACGAGCAGGTCTTCGTAGTGACTGCGATTGAAGACGGTCAGCTCGCCGGCGGCGGGCGCCTGCGAATGCACGCGCCACAGAAAATCATGCGCGAGTTCGGTGGCGGTGGGCGCCTTGAACGGCACGATGCGCAAGCCGAGCGGATCGACTTCATGAAACACCGCGCGGATGGTGCCGTCCTTGCCGCTCGTGTCCATGCCTTGCAGCACCAGCAGCACGCGACGCTTCTGCTGCGCGTGGAGACACTCCTGCTGTATGTCGAGCTTCGCGCCGATCTCGGACAAGCGCGCCCGGTCGGCGTCTTTCGAACCGCTCGAAAACGGCCTTGCGGCGGGGTCGACGTTGCCGAGCGAGAACTTGCCGTTCTTCTTGCCGGCCTCGAAATACGGCACGCGGAAGTCGTCGAGTTCGGGTTGCTTCGCCATTCACACTCTCCGTGATCTGCGTTCAAACGGGCCCGTAAATGAAACGGGCCGTTGCCCCACTTTCGTTTCCGGCAACGGCCCGCGATGTCTGAAGCTCGCGCTTCAACCGGGTTTCCCCAACTGCGTCTGAACTGCGCCGGCTCAGGACAGCTTCTTCTTCAACAGCTCATTCACCTGCGCCGGATTGGCCTTGCCCTTGGTCGCCTTCATCGCCTGGCCGATCAGCGCGTTGAACGCCTTGTCCTTGCCGGCGCGGAATTCCTCGACCGACTTCTGGTTCGCGGCGAGCACTTCGTCGATGATCGCTTCCAGCGCGCCGGTGTCCGAAATCTGCTTCAAACCCTTGGCCTCGATGATGCGATCCGCGGCGGCTTCGTCGGTGGCCTTTTCTTCCCAGATCGCGAGGAAAATTTCCTTGGCGATCTTGTTCGAGATCGTGCCGTCGGCGATACGTTGCAACAACAGCGCAAGCTGCGCGGACGAAACCGGGCTTTCGGCAATATCCAGGCCTTCGCGATTCAGTTGCGACGACACCTCGCCCATGAGCCAGTTGGCCGCGACCTTGGCGTTCGCCGGGCCGACCTTGGCGACCACCGCTTCGTAGTACGCGGCCATCGCCTTGCTCGAGGTGAGCATGTTCGCGTCGTACGGCGTGAGGCCGTATTGCGTCACGAAGCGCTGTTGAATCGCTGCCGGCAATTCCGGCATCTCGCGCTTCACACGCTCGACCCACGTCGGATCGATCACGAGCGGCATCAGATCGGGATCGGGGAAATAGCGGTAATCGTGCGCGTCTTCCTTGCTGCGCATGGAACGCGTTTCGCGCTTGTCCGGATCGTACAGCCGCGTTTCCTGCACCACCGTGCCGCCTTCCTCGATCAATTCGATCTGACGGCGCACTTCGTACTGGATCGCTTCTTCCAGAAAGCGGAACGAGTTCAGGTTCTTGATTTCGGCGCGCGTGCCGAATTCCGCCTGACCGACCGGGCGCACCGACACGTTCGCGTCGCAACGGAACGAGCCTTCCTGCATGTTGCCGTCGCAAATTCCGAGCCACGTGACGAGCGTGTGCAGCGTTTTCGCGTAGGCGACCGCTTCCGCCGCGCTGCGCATTTCCGGCTCGGTGACGATTTCCAGCAGCGGCGTGCCCGCGCGATTCAGGTCGATGCCGGTCATGCCCGCGAAGTCTTCGTGCAGCGACTTGCCGGCGTCTTCTTCAAGGTGAGCGCGCGTGAGGTTGACGACTTTCTCGTACGCTTCCTTGCCCGCCTTTTCGTTGGCCGGCACCTGGATCTTCACCTGCCCGCCCTGCACGACGGGGATTTCATACTGGCTGATCTGATAGCCCTTGGGCAGATCGGGGTAGAAGTAGTTCTTGCGCGCGAAGATGCTGCGCGGGGCGATCGTCGAACCGATCGCGAGACCGAACTGGATCGCACGCTCGACGGCGCCGCGGTTCATCACGGGCAAGGTGCCCGGCAATGCGAGATCGACGGGGCACGCCTGCGTGTTGGGCGCGGCGCCGAACTGCGTCGAGGCGCCCGAGAAAATCTTCGATTGGGTCGACAGTTGCGCGTGGGTCTCCAGACCGATCACGACTTCCCATTGCTTGGTCATGGTGCTCACACTCCTGCCGGTGCTTTGCGGTGCCAGTCGGTCGCGCGCTGGAACGCGTCGGCCACCTGCAACATCCGGGCTTCATTGAAATAGTTGCCGATGATCTGTAGACCCACCGGACGCTGCGCATTCGCGCCCGCGCCGAAGCCGCACGGCACGCTCATGCCCGGCAACCCGGCGAGACTCACCGACAGCGTGTAGATGTCGGCCAGATACATCTGCACGGGGTCGTCGCCTTTCGCGCCGAGATCCCACGCCACCGACGGCGCGACCGGTCCCATGATCACGTCGCACTGCCTGAACGCCTCCTGGAAATCCTGGGCGATGATGCGGCGGATTTTTTGCGCCTGCAGGTAGTACGCGTCGTAATAGCCGTGCGACAGCACGTAGGCGCCGACGAGAATACGGCGCTTCACCTCAGGTCCGAAACCTTCGGCGCGCGACTTCTTGTACATGTCGAGCAGATCGCGATACTCCGCGGCGCGATGGCCGAAGCGCACGCCGTCGAAACGCGACAGGTTCGACGAAGCTTCCGCCGGCGCGATCACGTAGTAGACGGGGATCGACAGTTCGGTTTTCGGCAACGAGACTTCGACCAGCGTTGCGCCGAGTGCTTCGTATTGCTTCAACGCGGCGTCGATGGCGGCACGCACGTCGTCGGCGAGACCCGCGCCGAAATACTCTTTCGGCAGGCCGATGCGCAAGCCGGCGAGCGGCTTGCTGGCGCCGTCTTCCTGCCACGGCTTGCCGATGTAGCGCGTGTAGTCTTCGTCGTCGCGAACGAGGCTCGTGGAGTCGCGTTCGTCGAAACCGGCCATTGCGTTGAGGAGCGTCGCGCAGTCCGCGGCGTTCCGCGCCATCGGGCCGCCCTGATCCAACGACGAGGCGAACGCGATCATCCCGTAACGGGACACGCGGCCGTACGTCGGCTTGATGCCGGTGATGCCCGAGAACGATGCCGGCTGACGGATCGAGCCGCCCGTATCCGTGCCGGTGGCGGCCGGCGCGAGACGCGCGGCGACCGCAGCCGCCGAGCCGCCCGACGAACCGCCCGGCACAGCCTGGCGATCCCACGGATTCTGCACGGGGCCGAAATGCGAATTCTCGTTGGACGAGCCCATCGCGAACTCGTCCATATTGGTCTTGCCCACGCACACCATGCCGGCGTTCTGCAGACGCGCGACCACGGTTGCGTCGAACGGACTCTGATAGTTCGACAGCATCTTCGAGCCGGCGGTGGAGCGCCAGCCCTTGGTGACGAACACATCCTTATGCGCGATCGGCAGGCCGGCCAGCGGACCCGCGTGGCCGGTGTGCAGCAGCGCGTCCGCGGCTTTCGCCTGCGCGAGCGTCAGATCGGCATCGACCTGGATGAATGCGTTGAGGCTATTGGCGGCGTCGATCCGCTTCAGATACAACTGGGCCAGTTCGACTGCGGAGCATTCCTTGGCCGCCAGTGCGGCGCGCAGTTCGGTCAAGCTTTTTTCATGCATTGCGTTTTATCCTGAAGAGCGCGGCAGCGCGGGCAACGCTGCCGTTTGGGCGTTCGGCTGCCCGCCGGCAAGCCGAGCCGAGGAAGCCGGATGGCGCGGATTCGAGCGGTATTCCGTTCGCACGCCGTGCCGGGCTCGATGCGCGATTCTTACTCGATCACCTTCGGCACGAGGTACAGGCCGTCTTGCACGGCCGGCGCCGGGCGTTGGAAAGCTTCGCGTTCGACTGTTTCGGTTACCGCGTCGTCGCGCAGGCGCAGCGCGACGTCTTCGATCTGCTCGATCGGATGAGCAAGCGGGGCGATGCCGGTGGTATCGACCGCCTGCATCTGCTCGACGAGGCCGAAGAAGTCATTGAGCTGGACGAGCGTGTGCTCGGCGTCGGCTTCGGCAAGGTCGAGCCGCGCGAGATGCGCGATGCGTTTTACATCGGTCAGGGTCAGAGCCATGCAGTCACCGGAAAATGTGGTGGACCGCCGCGGCAACGAAAAAACAATGCCGCGACAGCGGGTTACGACGCAGGAGGAAGACCTCGAAAAAGGGGCCAGCGGTGGCAAAAAGTGCCAGCCGTTTCCTTCAAAACATCCAAAATTATAAGGTATCATTACGCGTTCGACCCAAACCCGGACCGACTTAACACGGCCTTTCCGATCAGTTCTCAGAGATGGTTCGGATTTTTCTAACGTGGCTTTGCACCGGCCTCCGGTAGACTCCCCCGCAGCTTCAAGATCAGCGGCGCCCATTTCGCCCGGTTGAGGCTGTTATTTTTTCCGCTGCCGCCCTGCGCATACGTTGCGAGGCCCGGCGCCAAGCGAGACAGGATTTTGAATGTTCGGTTTTTTGCGCAGCTATTTCTCCAACGATCTGGCCATTGACCTTGGCACTGCCAATACGCTCATCTACATGCGTGGCAAAGGTATCGTTCTCGACGAACCGTCGGTGGTCTCGATCCGCCAGGAAGGCGGTCCCAACGGCAAGAAAACCATTCAGGCAGTCGGTAAGGAAGCCAAGCAGATGCTCGGCAAGGTGCCGGGCAACATCGAGGCGATCCGCCCAATGAAAGACGGCGTGATCGCCGACTTCACCGTTACCGAACAGATGATCAAGCAGTTCATCAAAACTGCCCATGAATCGCGCATGTTCTCGCCGTCGCCGCGCATCATCATTTGCGTGCCGTGCGGTTCGACTCAGGTCGAGCGTCGTGCCATCAAGGAAGCCGCGCACGGTGCCGGCGCTTCGCAGGTCTATCTCATCGAAGAACCCATGGCCGCCGCGATCGGCGCTGGCTTGCCGGTGTCTGAAGCTACCGGCTCGATGGTCGTGGACATCGGCGGCGGCACGACGGAAGTCGGCGTGATCTCGCTCGGCGGCATCGTATATAAAGGTTCGGTGCGCGTGGGCGGCGACAAGTTCGACGAAGCCATCGTCAACTACATCCGCCGCAACTACGGCATGCTGATCGGCGAACAAACCGCCGAAGCCATCAAGAAAGAAATCGGCTCCGCGTTCCCCGGTTCGGAAGTCAAGGAAATGGAAGTGAAGGGCCGCAACCTGTCGGAAGGCATTCCGCGCAGCTTCACGATTTCCAGCAACGAAATTCTCGAAGCCCTCACCGATCCGCTGAACCAGATCGTGTCGTCGGTGAAGATCGCACTCGAACAAACGCCGCCGGAACTCGGCGCCGACATCGCCGAGCGCGGCATGATGCTCACGGGCGGTGGCGCACTGCTGCGCGATCTGGACCGCCTGCTCGCGGAAGAAACCGGCCTGCCGGTGCTCGTCGCCGAAGACCCGCTCACGTGCGTCGTGCGCGGCTCGGGCATGGCGCTCGAACGCATGGACAAGCTGGGCAGCATCTTCTCGTACGAGTAAGCGAGCCCGTCTCCATGTCAGTAGCGCGGATCAGGCAAACGGCCCCTTGCGGGCCGGTTTGCCGTTGGCTGGACCTTCCAGCCTCCGCGTGCTGAACGCGCGTCCCCGGCGCGCCGCCGTCTCACCCAACCGCTCACGCCCCCGGCGCCGACCATGGAATACAGTCCGCCGCCCCTGTTCAAGCAAGGCCCATCCGCACTCGCGCGGCTGGTGTTTTTCGTCGTGCTGGCGCTGGCCCTGCTGATCTCCGATGCACGGTTCAAAACGCTCGAGATCGTTCGCGGCGTGCTCGGTGCCGGTCTCTACCCGTTGCAGCGCGCGGCCCTCGTGCCGCGCGACGTCTTCATGGGTGCCGCCGACCTCGCGGTGACCAGCGCCACGCTGCGCAGCGAAAACGACAAGCTGCGCACGAAAGACCTGCAACTCTCGCAGCAAGCCAATACAGCCGCCGAACTGGCCGCCGAGAACGCCCATCTGCGCGCGCTGCTGCAACTGTCGCAGCGCGCCACCACGCAATCGCTGCCCGCTGAAATCCAGTACGACACACGCGATCCGTTCACGCAGAAGGTCGTGATCGGCCGTGGCGCGCAGCAAGGCATCCAGAACGGCTCGCCGGTCGTCAATGAAGACGGCGTGGTCGGCCAGGTCACGCGCGTGTTCCCCTTGCAGGCCGAGGTGACGCTCCTCACCGACAAGGATCAGGCGGTGCCCGTGCAGATCGTGCGCACTGGTTTGCGCAGCGTGATTTACGGTACGCCGAAGGGCGATACGCTCGATCTGCGTTTCGTGCCGATCAGCGCCGACGTGCAAACCGGCGACGAACTCGTCACCAGCGGACTCGACGGCATTTATCCGCCGGGGCTGCCGGTCGCCAAGGTGGTGCGGGTCGACAAACAGGCCGATACCGCCTTTGCGCGCGTGATCTGCCTGCCGGTCGCACCGGTGCGCGGCGCGCGTCAGCTGCTGGTGCTGCATTACGTGAACGACATACCGCCGCGTCCGCCGGAAGAGCCCGATCCGGCCACCGCGGCGAAAGAAGCCGCGAAGGCCAAGAAAGCCGGCAAGGGTGCGGACAGCAAGGCTGCGGCGGATAAGTCCGCAGCCAAGCCAGCCGGGAAACCGGCTGAAAAACCCGCGGCCGCCGCCAGGCCTCCTGAGAAAACCCCGGCCGCGCCCGCCACGGAGAAAAAGTCCGCCGCCGAAAAGAAGCCGACCGCTGACAAGAACGTGAAGCCGCAAGCCGCGCCGGGGGCGCAACCATGAACCGTCCGCAATACATTCTGCAGCCGGTCAATCCGTACTTCATCGCGTTCAGTCTCGCTGCGGCGTTCCTGCTGAACCTGATGCCGTGGGGGCGCCTCGTCGGCGTGCCGGACTTCGTCGCCCTCGTGCTGCTGTTCTGGAACGTGCACCAGCCGCGCAAAGTCGGCATGGGCATCGCGTTCTTCCTCGGCTTGTTGATGGACGTGCACAACGCCAGCCTGCTCGGCGAGCACGCGCTGGCGTACACGCTGCTGTCGTATGGCGCGATCACGATCCACCGCCGGGTGCTGTGGATGCCGCTCGGCGTGCAGACGTTCGCGGTCATGCCGCTTCTCGTGGTCGCGCAACTGGTGCCGTTCGTGATCCGTCTGCTGACGGGCGCGGCGTTTCCGGGCTGGGGTTATCTGATCGACGGCTTCGTGGAAGCCGCGCTGTGGCCGATTGCAAGCATCCTGCTGTTGATGCCCCAACGCCGCCCGGCCGACCCGGACGACACCCGGCCGATTTGATCGATCACGCAGCGAGCGCGCCGGCCGTTCCAGTCGAACCCACGCCCGCGGCCCGCTCGACGCACATCGCCGTTCATGCCTCCCGGTTCCGACCGGATCAGGCGCACACTCATGATGGCCGCGACCCGGCCTTTTGCAGAATCGCATGACCGAATTCAAGGACACTCAGCAACAGCTCTCGAAGTTCCGCGTGCGCGTGGCGGCGGCGGGCGTGTTCGTGTTCGTCTGCTTCGGGCTGATCGGCTTCCGTTTCCTGTTTCTGCAGGTCTGGCACTACAGCAAGTACTCGCTGCAAGCGGACGAAAACCGCATCTCGGTCGCGCCGATCGTGCCGAACCGCGGCATCATCACCGACCGCAACGGCGTGGTGCTGGCCAAGAACTACTCGGCCTACACGCTTGAAATCACGCCGTCGAAGCTGAACGATTCGCTCGAAAACGTGATCGACAGCCTGGCCACGGTCGTCTCGATCGACGCACGCGACCGGCGCCGCTTCAAGAAGCTGCAGGAAGACTCGAAGAACTTCGAGAGCCTGCCGATTCGCACCCGCCTCACCGACGACGAAGTCGCGCGCTTCACCGCGCAGCGCTTCCGTTTCCCCGGCGTGGAAGTGCGCGCGCGCCTGTTCCGCCAATATCCGCTCGGGCCGACCGCGGCGCACGTGATCGGCTATATCGGCCGGATCTCGCAGCGCGACCAGGAACGCATCGACGACGCCAGCGACCAGAACGACAAGGACCCGGACCACTACGATCCGCGTCTGGACGCGAACAACTACAAGGGCACCGACTACATCGGCAAGATCGGCGTCGAGCAGAGCTACGAGACCGAGCTGCACGGCCAGACCGGTTTCGAGGAAGTCGAAGTCACCGCCGGCGGCCGGCCGGTGCGGACGTTGTCGCGCACCCAGGCGACGCCCGGCAACAACCTCGTGCTGTCGCTCGATATCGGCTTGCAGCAGGTCGCCGAGCAGGCATTCGCGGGCCGCCGCGGCGCGCTGGTCGCCATCGAGCCGGCCACGGGCGACGTGCTCGCCTTCGTGTCGGCGCCGAGCTTCGATCCCAATTCGTTCGTCGACGGCATCGATCAGCAAACCTGGGACGAGCTCAACAACTCGCCGGATCACCCGCTTCTGAACCGCCCGCTGCACGGCACCTATCCGCCGGGCTCGACCTACAAGCCGTTCATGGCGCTCGCCGCGCTGACGCTGCACAAGCGCACGCCGGGCTGGGGCTTCCAGGATCCGGGCTCGTACACGTTCGGTGGCCACACGTTCCGCAACGACGTGCGCTCGGGCCAGGGCTGGGTCGACATGAACCGCGCGATCGTGGTGTCGAACGACACGTATTTCTACATGCTCGCGCACGATCTCGGCGTCAATGCGATCGCCGGCTTCATGAAGCCGTGGGGTTTCGGCCAGATCACCGGCATCGACATTTCGGGCGAGGCGCGCGGCATTCTTCCTTCGACCGACTGGAAGCGCAAGGCGTATCGCAAGCCCGAGCAGCAACGCTGGTACGAAGGTGAAACGATCAGCCTCGGCATCGGCCAGGGCTACAACTCGTTCACGATTTTGCAGCTCGCGCACGCCACCGCCACGCTTGCGAACAACGGCGTCGTGATGAAGCCGCACCTCGTGCGCGACGTCGAAAATCCGATCACCAAGGACACTCGCGCGGTCGTGCGCGATCCGACCGACAAGCTCGCCGTGAAGCAATCCGATATCGACATCATCAAGCGCGCGATGGAAGGCGTCGTGACCAACGGCACGGCGTCGAAACTGTTCATCGGCGCGCCGTATCTGGCGGCCGGCAAGACCGGTACGGCCCAGGTTTACTCGCTGCAGGGCGCGAACTACCGCGGCCATGCGACGACCGCCGAGCACCTGCGCGATCACGCGCTCTTCATTGCGTTCGCGCCCGCCGAGCAGCCGAAGATCGCGCTCGCGCTGATCGTGGAAAACGGCGGCTGGGGCGCGGAATCCGCCGGCCCGATCGCGCGACGTGTGCTCGATTATTACCTCGTCGGCAAGAACAAGCCCGGCGCGCAAGCAGCGGCTATCGCGACTGCGGCTTCCGCGACCCAGGATGCCTCCGCGCCCGAAGTGGGCGGCGCACCGGCACCTCAGGATGCGGCGACGCAGCCGGTCAGGATCGCCGCGGGCTTCACGGCGTTGCCGATGCCGGGCGCGGCTTCGGCGGCAGCGGCGGCTTCTGCCGCGGCGGCGGCATCCGCATCGGCGGCTGCATCGGCGGCGGTGGCCTCGTCGGCGCCCGCTGCAACGGGTACCGGGGCGTCGGCAGCCACGCCCGCGTCCTCCGCCGTAAAGACGCCGCGCAAACCCCGCGCTCCGCATCCACCCCGTCCGGGTAGCGAGCCGGCGCCGAGCGCCGCCGCACGCCCGGAAGGAAATCCCGTCGGAGAACCGTCGCGGGATAACGGCACTCAGCCCACGTCGCCACGCCAGCCGGTTTCCGGCGGCATCGACGAGTAAGGAGAAAGGCATGCAATTCGACAAGCGCGCCTGGCTCGACCGCATCAAGCGGATGTTCGCGGGCTTCGACCGTCCGCTCGCACTGATCGTGTTCCTGCTGTTGTGCGTCGGCCTCGTCACGTTGTACAGCGCGAGTCTGGACGTTCCCGGCCGCGTGGAAGATCAACTGCGCAACATCATGCTGACGTTCCTGCTGATGTGGGCGCTTGCCAATGTGCCGCCCACCATGCTGATGCGCTTCGCCGTCCCGCTTTATACGTTCGGGATCGCGTTACTGGTCGCGGTGGCGTTGTTCGGCCTCACGCGCAAGGGTGCGAAGCGCTGGATCAACGTCGGCGTGGTGATCCAGCCTTCGGAGATGCTGAAGATCGCCACACCGTTGATGCTCGCGTGGTACTACCAGCGCCGCGAGGGCGTGATGCGCTGGTACGACTATCTGGTCGGTCTGCTGATTCTCGCGGTGCCGGTCGGCCTGATCGCCAAGCAGCCCGACCTCGGCACCGCCGTGCTGGTGTTCGCGGCCGGGTTCTTCGTGATCTACTTCGCGGGTCTGAGTTTCAAGCTGATCGTGCCGGTGCTGCTTGCCGGGGTGATCGCGGTCGGCTCCATCGCGGCGTTTCAGGACAAGATCTGCCAGCCGCAAGTGCAGTGGCCGCTCATGCACGACTATCAGAAGCACCGCATCTGCACGCTGCTCGATCCGACCTCCGATCCGCTCGGCAAGGGCTTCCATACGATCCAGGCGGTGATTGCAATCGGCTCGGGCGGCCCGCTCGGCAAGGGCTGGCTGAAGGGCACGCAGGCGCATCTGGAATTCATCCCCGAGAAGCACACCGACTTCATCTTCGCCGTGTTCGCCGAAGAATTCGGGCTGGCGGGAGGGATCGTATTACTCGTCCTGTACATGCTATTGATCGCGCGCGGACTCTATATCGCGGCCAATGGAGCCACGCTGTTCGGACGTCTGCTGGCCGGATCGCTGACGATGGCGTTTTTCACCTACGCGTTCGTCAACATCGGCATGGTGAGCGGAATCTTGCCGGTGGTAGGCGTGCCGTTGCCGTTCATGAGTTACGGCGGCACCGCGCTCACTACGCTGGGGGTCGCGGCCGGCCTGATCATGAACGTCGCGCGACAGAAACGGTTGATGCAGAGCTAGCGCTCCAGCGCGCTGGCAACCGCAAACCGATGCGGGCTGTCGCAAACAAAGCGCCGCAACGAATTCGACGAACCGGAAGGGGCGCACCGCAAGGAGCGCCCTGTTTCGTTTACGGCCTCGTTCACTGCATCGTTCACTGCGGTTTCACTTCCTTCCGATCCCGCAACTGCGTGCTGAGCTCCTGGTACTTGAGCCGCGCCGCCGGATCGCCCTGTGCCGCGGCGGCCGCGTAATAGGCACGCGCCACGTTCAGGTTCTTGTCCACGCCGTCGCCGCCGCGCTCGTAGAACGAGCCCGTCACGTATTGCGCGGTCATGTCGCCGCCCTCTGCCGCTTTCTTGTACCAGACGAATGCCTGCTTGTTGTCGCGCTCGGTGCCGCGGCCGTCGAGGAACTGGTTGGCAAGCGCAAGCTCCGCCTGCACGTGTCCTTGCTGCGCGGCCTTCAGGAACCAGCGATGCGCCTCGACCGGATCGCGCCCGACGAACTCGCCATCGTCGTACATCTTGCCGTACACGTATTGCGCGTGAGACATGTTGGCGTCGGCGGCCTTGCGCAGCCATTTCTTGCCTTCGTCGACGTTGGCCGGGGTGCCTTCGCCGTTGAGCAGCATCATCGCGTAATTGAACTCGGCGAGCCGGCTGCCGCGCTCGGCGGCCTTGCGGAATTCGGCAAGCGCCGCGGTCAGATTGCCGGCGTTGTAGTCCGCGACCGCGGTTTGCGTCTCGGCATCGGAGGGCTTCGGGACCCGGTCCTGCGCATGCGCCGCCACGTTCGCCATCAACACCGCCGCAATCGCCAGGCGCGCGACGACGCCCTGCACCTTCACCTTCATGACCTCACCTCCTGCAACGCCTGGCGAGTCGCGCGCAACATCCATAAGACGTCGGCGGCCAGCGCGATAAAACGAAAACCGGCATCGCGATACTGCCTCGCGCTCACGGCGTCCATGGCGAAAATGCCCGCCGCGATGCCAGCCTTGTCGGCGGCGCTGACGATGCGCGCCATCGCCGCCTGCACGTCGGCGTGCTTCGAATCGCCGAGATGACCGAGACTCGCGGCCAGGTCGGCGGGACCCACGAACAGGCAATCGACGCCTGGGGTCGCCGCGATCTTTTCCACTTCCTCGAGGCTGCGCGCCGACTCGATCTGCACGATGGTCGAGATCTGCGCATTCGCCGTCTGCACGTAGTCGCGCCGCATGCCGTAGGCTCCCGCCCGCACCATGCCGGCGACGCCGCGCTGACCGTCGAGCGCCTCGGCGCTCGGATATTGCGTGAGACGCACGGCATGCGCCGCTTCGTCCGCCGACGCGATATTCGGGAACATCAGCGTGCGCGCGCCGGCATCCAGAACGCGCTTGACGAGCCACGCCTCGGTGGCCGGCACGCGCACCACCGGCTCGCTCGGCAGATGCGCCGCCGCGATCGCGCGCAATTGCGAAGTAACGTCGCCGCTATCGTTCGGCGCGTGTTCCATGTCGATCAGCAACCAGTCGAAACCCGCGTGCGCGAGCGCCTCCGCCGCGGCGTCGCTGCCGAGCGACAGCCACAGACCGAACAGCGGATCGGCTTCCTTCAAACGTTGCTTGAGGGGATTGGTGAAAGTGCTCATCGGCGCGCTCCGTCACGGCGACGGGATACGTCGTGCGGAAAGCGACTCAGGATGCGGGTGATGCAGTGCAGGCGAACGCCAGGACTCTCGCGGCCCGGCTGCCTGCTGCGACGCAATGCGGTGACCGGCATGTCTCGCTCCGTATGGTTATCGGAGCGATCATACCGTGACAATAACGCGGGGGTTCGGCGTGCGCGATCGGCCCTGGCGCTTAATCGCGGACCACGTCGGCCCAGCAATTCGGCGTCTCGTACAGACGCAGCTTGTGCAGACGCAGATTCACGCCGTAATGCGCGTCGTAGACGTTCGCGAGAATGTCGAACGCCACGGCGGCAAGATTCTCGACAGTAGGAATGCGGTCGAGGACGACCGTCTTGTGGCCGGCCATCGTTTCCAGAAAGCCGCGCACCTGCGTATCGCCTTCGTAGACGAGGAACGCATGGTCCCACTTGTCGACCAGATGCTCGACGGCGAGCGACTTCACATCGGCGAAGTCCATCACCATGCCGCGGTCGGGCGCGCCCTCGGTGTCGACCAGATCGCCTTGCAGCGTGATTTCGAGCACATAGCGGTGGCCGTGCAGATTACGGCACTGGCTGCGGTGATCGGGGATGCGGTGGCCCGCGTCGAATTCGAGTTTTCGTGTAATCGTCAGCACGGCAAGTCAGGGAATGTTCAGATACTTGTGGGTCTGCATCGACAGGCGCCATTGCGGATGGCGTTTGCACCAGTCGATCGCGAGTTTGGTGTTGATGTCGCGCGACGGGCCGTCCATGGGCTGGACGAGGAAATACTCGAAGTCAAGCTTCGCGTAGTCGGACAGGCGCTGGTTGTCCTGCGGAATCACGACCTTCAGTTCGTTGCCCTTGGTGACGACGAGCGGCGCGCCGGCTTTCGGGCTCACGCAAATCCAGTCGATGGTCTCGAGCACCGGCAGCGAGCCGTTGGTTTCGATGGCGATTTCAAAGCCGGCCGCATGCAGCGCGTCGACGAACGGCGGGTCGATCTGCAGCATCGGCTCGCCGCCGGTGCACACCACGAAGCGCTCGCCCTCGCCTTGCGGCCACAGCGACGCGATCATTTGCACGAGTTCCTCGGCGCTACGGTATTTGCCGCCGTTCTCGCCATCGGTGCCGACGAAATCGGTATCGCAGAAGCGGCACACGGCATCCGCACGATCTTCCTCGCGGCCCGACCACAGATTGCAGCCGGCGAACCGGCAGAACACGGCCGGACGCCCGGCGTTCGCGCCCTCGCCCTGCAACGTGTAGAAGATTTCCTTGACCGCGTAAGTCATGCTGCTTTTTGCCTCGTGTTCCTGAAGATGCTGCCTGTTCGCATGCTGCCGGGGCCAGGCGTAGGTGCTGCCCAGCGCCCCGTATTCAAGTTCGCCGCGCGGCGTATGCCGGCGTTGAAACCAGACCCGGCCTCACACCGGCTCGGTGACCTTTTCGCCCGCCAGATACGCTTCGTAGCCGCGCTTGCGCAAGCGGCACGCCGGGCATTCGCCGCAACCGAAACCCCACGCATGCAATTCCGCGCGCTCGCCGACGTAGCATGTATGCGTTTCAACGCGCACCAACTCGACCAGTTCGTCGCCGCCCAGCTCGTGCGCGAGACGCCACGTGTCCGCCTTGTCGAGCCACATGAGCGGCGTTTCGAGCAGGAAACGCGAGTCCATGCCGAGGTTCAACGCAACCTGCAATGCCTTCATCGTGTCGTCGCGGCAATCGGGATAGCCGGAAAAATCCGTCTCGCACATTCCGCCGACCAGCACCTGCAAACCACGCCGATACGCGATGGCCGCGGCAATCGTCATGAACATCAGGTTACGGCCCGGCACGAACGTATTCGGCAAACCGTTGGCCGTGGCTTCGATCGCGATTTCGCGCGTCATGGCGGTATCGCTGATCGAGCCCAAGACCGACAAGTCGATCATATGATCGTCGCCGAGGCGCTTCGCCCACGCCGGAAATGCGCGCGCGACGGCCTGACGGAATCCTTCGCGGCATTCAAGTTCGACGCGATGCCGCTGACCGTAATCGAAGCCGAGCGTCTCGACCGTTTCATAGCGTTCGAGCGCCCAGGCGAGGCACGTGGCGGAATCCTGGCCGCCGGAAAACAGCACGAGAGCGCTACGTTTAGCGTCTTTGCGGATCACCGTGAAACTCCGTGAATGATGAGCGCCGCGTCGCGCTGCGCGAGGTGCGCCATGCGAGCAACGCGACGCGTGCCGGCACTGCTGCCGGCCCAAATCAGTATAGGCCGCGCCTTCCGCGCGCAGAGTCGCTGGGCGTTATACCGTTGATCGTCGGGCGAAAGCTTTGGTGCCAGTTGCCGATTGTCGCCCTGGCCGCTCCCATGCCGGGTTGCAGCGCAAAAGGTCCGCCCAGAAACGCCAAAGGACTTGGCTGGCGCAGCGGCACTCAGGCGACCCACTCGCATGCAAGTCCTTGAACTGACGCGATTTTATCATGCGACGCCGAATACCGCCGCGCCTGTCTCGGCACACCGCGCGTACAGGCCCAAGAAACGAAAGCCCGTCAGAAAAGGAAAAGCCCCAGGAATCTTGCGATTTCCTGGGGCTGAATCCTGGTGGCCTGGGACGGAATCGAACCATCGACACGCGGATTTTCAATCCGCTGCTCTACCAACTGAGCTACCGGGCCAACGAAGAACGAAATGATATCAAAGGGTCAGCAGGCGGGCAAGTCCCTTCTCGAAAAATCTGCCCCGAGCGGCTCGCGCGCCGGCCGCAAGGGCTACTTATTCCCCTTTGTTCTTGCCGAGATCGACGCCGAGCTGCTTAAGCTTGCGGTACAGGTGCGTGCGCTCCAGGCCGGTTTTTTCGGCGACGCGCGTCATGCTGCCGTTCTCACGTGCGAGGTGATATTCGAAGTACGCGCGCTCGAAGGCGTCGCGCGCGTCGCGCAACGGGATATCGAACGAAATCGAGGCCGTTTGCGCAGCCAACGCGCCGCTGCCCATACCGTCCGCGGACAGCATCGGCAACGCGGCCGCCGAAGCCACGGCCGAGGCGCTGACCGGCAACATCGGCTTCGCCGCCGCGCCGCCGGGCGCACTCGCCGCATTGCCACGCGCGAGGCCCTGCTCGACGGCCTTCAGCAGCTTTTGCAACGCGATCGGCTTCTCGAGAAAATTGAGCGCGCCGATCTTGGTCGCTTCCACCGCGGTATCGATGGTTGCGTGACCGGACATCATGATCACCGGCATGGTCAGTTGCCCCTGCGCGGCCCACTCCTTGAGCAACGTCACGCCGTCGGTGTCGGGCATCCAGATGTCGAGCAGCACCAGATCCGGCGCCTGGCGCAAGCGGAACTCACGCGCTTCCTGCGCGTTTTCCGCGGCCTCCACGACATGCCCCTCGTCGCTCAGGATCTCCGAGAGCAATTCCCGGATGCCCATTTCATCATCTACCACCAGGATGGTTGCCATTTACGCTGCCCTTGTCTGCACTGTTGCTTTTGTCGTTCCCTGCGACGCACCGCCGTGCGCCGGCCGCGACCCTGTCTCGGGCGCCGCGGCATCGTCTGCCAGTTGAAGGAAGAGAATCGAAATCTGCGCGCCCTCGACCACATCGCCCGCTTTCATCCGGTTGCGAACGTCGATGCGCGCGCCATGTTCGTCGACGATCTTCTTGACCATCGCAAGACCCAGACCCGTACCTTTGGCCTTGGTCGTGACGTAAGGCTCGAATGCACGGGTGAGGATGCGCGTGGGGAAACCGGGTCCGTTATCCGACACCGTCAGACGCACCGCGACACGTACTTTGCCTTCCGCGTCGGGGTCTCCGTATTCTACTGTCCTCGTTTCGAGCAGCACATGCGGCTGTTCGACGTCGGCTACCGCATCCTGCGCATTCTGCAGCAGGTTGTGAATCACCTGACGCAATTGCGTCGCATCGCCTCGAATCGCCGGCAACGCCGCGAGTTCGACCTGAATCGCGCTTTTGCCTTCCTCGATACCGTACAGCGTCAGCACCTCGCTGACCAGTTCGTTCAGTTGCAGATGCGCGAGCACGGCCGGAGGCGTGCGCGCATAGTCGCGGAAATTGTCGACCATCTGCTTCATTGCCGCGACCTGGTTGACGATCGTGGTCGCGCCGCGCTTCAACACATCGGCGTCCGTCGGCGACAGCTTGTCGGCGAGCTTCATTTGCAGACGCTCCGCGGAAAGCTGGATCGGCGTGAGCGGATTCTTGATCTCGTGCGCGAGGCGCCGCGCGACTTCGCCCCACGCGATCGAACGCTGCGCGGAGATCACGTCGGAAATGTCGTCGAACACGACCACGTAGCCGGACGTTTGCATGTCTTCCGCGTCGCGGTCGGTGGCGGAGACGAGGCGCGCGCCGCGCACGAGCAACGTGAGCGGCTCCGTCTCGCCCGGCACCTGCACCGAGAATTGCTGCTGCCAATGGCCGCGGTCGTCGTGACCGTCGCCGCTCGCCGCTTCGCGATCGGCAAAGGCCTTGCGCACCATGCCGCCGAATTCGCTCAACACGCCGATCTGCTCGAGCGCGGAACCCATCACCGTCTGGAACGGCTGGCGGAAAATCCGCTCGGCGCCGCGGTTCGCGGTGGTGAGACGGAATTGCCGGTCGAACACGAACACGCCCGCGGTCAGGTTCGCGAGAATGCTTTCCAGATACGCCTTCGAATGTTCGAGCGCGATGCGGTTGTTTTCGACCGCCGCGCGCGCCTCGGACAACTGCCGCGTCATCGCGTTGAACGATTGCGTGAGGAAGCCCAATTCGTCGCGCGACTTGATTTCGCGCTTCGGCGTGTAGTCGCCTTCGGTAATTTCCTTCGTGCCCTGCGCAAGCAGGAACAACGGCCGCGCGAGCTGATTGCCGAGCGCGAGCGCCAGCATCATCGCGATGAAGGTGGCGAGAAACAGCGCGAGCGTGAGCGTGCCGATATACATCTTGCGCAAGCCGGTGCGCCCCAGCGCCTTCTCCTGATACTCGCGATACGCGCGCTGCACCGCGTCGGCGTTGCGCGCGAGCGATGGCGGCACCGGCTGCGTGAGTTGCAGGAAGCGTTCAGTGGGCTGCAGCAGCGCCGCGTTCGAATCGGGAATACGCTGCACGATGCGCAGCCGCAACGCACCCTTGCTGCCATGCGCGCGCGGATCGCCGTCGACTTCGCCTTCGATCGCCGCATAACCGCGGCCGCGCGCCTGGTCGATCATCAGCGGCGTGGGCAGATCGTTAGGCACGAGCGTCGCGTAATTGCTGGAGGCTTGCGCGACCACATGCATATCCGGCGTCGCGCCCGACATGCTGCGCGTGGGTTCGACGATCGTCGCGTCCTGCACGCCGAACTGATCGCGCAAGCGCAGGAGCGTGAGCGTGGTGCCGGCCGCGTCCGCGCTCGCCAGCTGTTCGGACATCAGGCGGCCCTTGGTTTGCAGATCGGACAGCGATGCGTCGAGCATGCCGCGGCCGAGATTCAGGCCCGAGGTCAGGGCGGTTTCCACGTTCACGTCGAACCACGACTCGATACTGCGCGACACGAACTGATACGAGACGACGTAGATGATGCCGCCCGGCACCACGCCGACCAGCGCCATGAAGAACGCGAGTTTCGCCAGCAGCCGCGTGCCGAACTTCCCCTTTCGCAGCCGCACGATGATGATGATGACGAGCGTCGCCACCACCAGCAGAAAGATCATCGCGACCACGAGGTTCGCGGCATAGAGCCACTGGTAATAGCGGTCGAAGAATTCGGTATTCGCGCTCGCCGCGGCCAGCAGCACGAGCAGCAGCACGGCGGTCACTGCGACCGTGGACACCAGCACGCGCACGACGACGCTGCTGACACTGGTGGCTCGGCGCACTCTATTTAGCACGTTCGGTCACCGTGAAGGTAAAGCGCTTCCATTCGGACGCGAGGTTCCAGTCGCGGTTGTTCACCGCGTCGATCTGGAACGGCTTGGGCATCAGCGCGATGTCGAGTTGCATGCGCACCGACGCGGTGTAAGTCTCGCCGACGTTCACCTGATTGCGCTCGATCACATGCCACGACGGAATGTGCTTGATCACCGCGAGCGCGTCCTTGAGGGTGGTGAAGCCGAGCTGCAAACCGCCGGACGACACGCTCGACACGCGGTATTCGCGCGTCAGCGGCTGGAACGACAGGCGGATGCTCTGCGACACGCTCACCGGTTGCTCGTCGAACCAGTACCAGCGCGGCCGGCTCAGTTCGAAGTCGGTCGTGAAGTAAAGCGGAATGCCTTTATTGACGGCGTCTTCGAGATTGCTGTTCAAGTCGAAGTCGAAACGCGCGTCGAGGCTCCAGCCGGAGTTGTCGGCTTGCAGCGACGCACGCTGCACCGCGATCGAGTCGGCGTGCGCCACGCCCGGTGCGGCCAGCCATACGGCCAGCGCGATCCAGAGCACGGCGGCGAGCCGAAGCGGAAGGAAGCGTTTGATGGTCACCGTTTCTGAAAGCGCGCGTAGAAGAATCCGTCGTGGTCTGAGTTCGCGCCGTCGCTCGCTTCAGCGAGTTGTCCGGCATCGGAACCGGCCGATGTATCGGCGGGCGCGCGAGCGACTGTAGGTAAAAGTTGCCCCGGCGCGTCCAATCGTACCGCATCCTGATACTTGTTTCCAAACCACTGCGCCTGCAATTCGCCTTCTTCTGGAAAGATCGAACACGTAACGTAGAGCAACTCGCCGCCTGGCTTCACGAGCGGCCAAAGCGCGCCGAGAATGCGGCGCTGTTCGGCGACCAGTGCGGGAATATCGGATTCGCGGCGCAGCCAGCGGATATCCGGATGACGCCGCACGATGCCCGACGCCGAACACGGCACATCGGCCAGGATGCGATCGAACGGCTGGTCGATGTCGTCGTGCCATTTTGCCGGCGCGCCCGCGTCGCCGATCCGCACTTCCGCCTCGAGCTTGAGCCGCTGCAGGTTTTCGCCGATGCGGCGCGCGCGCGAGACGTCGCTTTCGAGCGCCACGAGTTGAAGGTTGGCGAGTTCGAGCAGATGACCGGTCTTGCCGCCGGGCGCGGCACACGCGTCGAGCACGCGCATGCCGTCGCGCACGCCGAGCAGTTGAGCGGCGAGTTGCGCACCGGCGTCCTGCACTGAGACTACACCGTCCTCGAAGCCGGGAATGCGGTCAACCGGCATTGGCGCGGCCAGCTTGACGGCGTGGTCGCCGGCTTTGCTCGCCAGAATGTGATGGTCCGCGAGCACTTGCAGGTAGGCGTCCACCGTCGAGCGGCGGGCGTTCACACGCAGGGTGAGCGGGCCTTGGCTATTGCCGGCCGCGAGCACCGTTTGCCAGGCGTCGGGCCATGCGCGTTTCACTGCCTCGATCCACCACGCCGGATAGTTCCAGCGCGCGACTTCGTCGGCTTGCGCGGCGTTCAGCAGCGCCTCACGCTCGCGCAAAAAATTGCGCAGCACCGCGTTGACGAGGCCCTTCGCGAACGCGAATTCGCGACGCGCGCCGATCGCGCTCACCGCCTGGTCGACCACGGTGAACGGGGTGTAGGCGGCGCTCGCTTCGTCGTCGACGAGCAAGGCCAGCGCGCACGCGAGCACGTGGCCGACGTGCGGCGGCGGCGCTTTCTTCACCAGTTTCGCGATCAGCCATTCGGCGGTTGCGAGACGCCGCATGGTGCGGTACGCAATGTCCTGCACCGCGCCGCGTGCGGCGGCGGCGCTACCCTCAGGCGCGTTCACGAATACGGATTGCAGCGCGGCGGGCAAAGCCGCGCCGAGACGCACGGCGCCGACGGCCTGGCCCGCGCTGTCGAGCGCGAAGGCGAGCGATTCGGGCGCGAGATGCAGCATCGACAAACGGGATTCGCGCGGACGCGCCGACGGCGAAGCAGAACGCGAAGAAGATTTTTGGGTCATGAAAAAGGCAAGGGCGGGTAGCGCGGTGCGCGCGACGCAAACAGCGGACATTGTAGCGTGGCGCGGCAACGGGGCTTGTGCGACGGGGGGCTTGGCGGAGCCGAGGGCTGCGTGAAGGAGACGGTCGAGCCCGTAGTTAGCGCATACGCCGCGTAGATCGTTCGGGTTTCGCGAAGCCAGGCTCTGCGCGACTTCGCGCGCACGCGGGACGCCGTTGCCGCTCGCGCGATTTTTACTGCCCGAAAAAAAGGCGAGCCCGCGGGCTCGCCCTTCATCGCACCACGTTGACTGCACGCAGCGCTCGTCGCTCGTTATTCGAAGCGCCCCGTGCGCGCCATTTCCATCAGACGCGCGATGCGTTCCTCGGTGGCCGGGTGCGTGGAGAACAGATTCGCGATGCTGCCCCCCGATAGCGGATTCATGATCATCATCTGCGCGGTAGCGGGATGCTGCTCGGCCGTGGGAAACGGAATGCCGCTCGCGTAGCGGTGGATCTTGTCGAGCGCCGAGGCAAGCGCCTGCGGGTCGCCGGAAATCTGCGCGCCGCCACGGTCCGCTTCGAATTCCCGCGCGCGCGAAATCGCCATCTGGATCAGCGCACCCGCGATCGGCGCCAGCAGCGCGACGGCGATGCCCGCGATCGGGTTCGTGGGACGGCCGTTTTCGTCGCGGCCACCGAAGAACATCGCGAAGTTCGCCAGCGCGGAAATCGCGCCGGCCATGGTCGCCGAAATGGTCGAGATGAGAATGTCGCGGTGCTTCACGTGCGCCAGTTCGTGCGCCATCACGCCGCGCATTTCGCGCTCCGACAACACGCGCAAAATACCCGTGGTCGCGGCAACCGCGGCGTGCTCCGGATTGCGGCCCGTGGCGAATGCGTTCGGCGCGTCTTCGTTGATCAGATAGACGCGCGGCATCGGCAGATTCGCGCGCGTGGAGAGTTCGCGCACCATGCGATAGAACTGCGGCGCGCTGGTTTCGTCGACTTCCTGCGCGTTGTACATGCGCAGGACCATTTTGTCCGAGAACCAGTACGAAAAGAAATTCATGCCGAGGGCGATCACGAGCGCGATCATCATGCCGCGCGACCCGCCGATCATCCCGCCGATCACGATGAAAAGGGCCGTGATCGCGGCCATCAACATCGCGGTTTTGACCCAATTGAACATGTCTGCAACTCCTTGCCCTAACGCGGTTCATCTCTGCGCCGCATGATCGCGGCGCCTGATTGTAAGCGAAATGTTAGATATGGGCGCGTGAGGAAAATTCAATCATCTTGATGCGGTGGCGAGTTTGATGCCCAAACCGACGAATGCACCGCCGACGCCGCGATCCAGCCACTTCTTCACCGACGGCTTGCCGGAAAAACGTTGCGTCACACTACCCGCGATCCATGCGACGAAGCTGTTCCACATCATGCTCATGACGACGAACACGCCGCCGAGCGTGAGAAACGCCAGCGTTTTATGATCGCCGCCGGTGGTCACGAATTGCGGGAAGAACGACACGAAAAACAGCACGACCTTAGGATTCAGCACATTGGTCCAGAAGCCTTGCAGGAAAAGCTGGCGCAGCGACTTGGGGGCACCGGCCCCGCGCGCTTCACCACCCGCTTGATCCGTGGCCGGTTTGGCGAAAATCAGGCGCACGCCGAGATAGATCAGATAGATGGCGCCGACGAACTTGATGATCGTGAACGCTGTAGCCGACGCCGCCAGCAGCGCGGTCAAGCCGAACGCGCAGGCGAGCGAATGAACGCAGGAGCCGGCCGAGATGCCGAGCACCGACATCAGACCCGCGCCGCGGCCCTGAGCGACGCTGCGCCCGACTATGTAAGCCGTATCGGGACCGGGCGTCACGTTCAGCAAAAAGACCGCGACGACGAAGAACTCAAAATGGGTGATGCCGAACATGGAAATCCTCGAAACCTGGACCGTTGCTTAAGTGATTCTAACGCGCCGCCGGCTCGCGGCGGCGGCCGTGAGCCTCGGCCGAACGGACGATGTTCAAGACCCGCGTGAGTCTGTTATTTTGCTTCGGGAAGTTGGAAACGCTGCCCAGCGGCCAGCGTCGCGCCCGCCAGGAATTCGCGCACCGGCAGACGCTTGCCGCCGGGTTTCTGAAGTTGCGTGAGACGCAGCGCGCCTTCGCCACAGGCCACGACCACGCCTTCGGCGGATACCGCCATGATCGTGCCGGCTGCGGCGCGATTGCCAGCCGCGTCCACCGGGGCAGCCGACCAGACCTTGATCGACATGCCGTCTTCCAGCATGCCCACGCCGCCGGGAAACGGATCGAACGCACGCACCTGGCGCGCGAGCGCCGCGGCCGGGCGGCGCCAGTCCAGCGCTGCTTCGTGCTTGGCGATCTTTTCCGCGTACGTCACACCGTCCGCCGGCTGCGGCGTTGCCGCCAGCTTGCCGTTGCGCTCCAGTTCGATCAGCGCCTCGACGATCAGCTTCGCGCCGTCTTGCGCGAGACGGTCGTGCAGCGTGGCGGTGGTGTCGTCGTCGGAGATCGGCGTGCGCGTTTCCGAAATCATTGCGCCGGTGTCGAGGCCCGCGTCCATCTGCATCAGCGTGATGCCGGTTTCGGCGTCGCCTGCTTCGATCGCGCGATGGATCGGCGCCGCGCCGCGCCAGCGCGGCAGCAACGATGCGTGAATGTTGATGCAGCCAAACGGCGGAATCTCCAGCACTTCCTGCGGCAGGATGAGACCGTAGGCGGCTACCACCATGACGTCGTGCGGCGTGGCGCGTAGCTGATCGATCGCGGCTGCGGCTTCGGCCGGATATTTGCCTGCGCGGCGCAGCGAAGGCGGTTGAGCGACAGCGATCCCGTGCTCCTGCGCGTAGCGCTTGACCGGGCTCGCCTGCATTTTCATTCCGCGTCCGGCAGGCTGGTCGGCTCGGGTCAATACGAGCGGCACGGGAAAACCGGCGCTGTGAATCGCGGCCAGCGCGGCCGCGGCGAACTCCGGCGTACCGGCAAAGACGACGCGCAACGAATGGCTCATGAACGGGAGCAGTAGGCGAGGTGGACGCGCATTACATTGCGTGGGCGAGTTTCTTCATCTTGCTCTTGATGCGCGTTTGCTTCAGCGGCGACAGATATTCGACGAACACGCGGCCCATCAAGTGATCCATCTCGTGCTGAATGCACACCGCGAGCAGCCCTTCGCAATCCATCTCGAAGGTCTCGCCCTTCTCGTTCAACGCGCGCACACGCACTTTCTCGGCGCGCTCGACGTTGTCATAGATCCCCGGCACCGACAGGCAGCCCTCTTCGGACAGCTTCTTTTCGTCACTTGACCAGATGATTTCCGGATTGATGAAAGCGAGCAGCTGGTCGTGCGTCTCCGACACGTCGATCACGATCACGCGCTCGTGCACGTCCACCTGGGTCGCGGCGAGGCCCACGCCGGGTGCGGCGTACATCGTTTCAGCCATGTCCGCGACGAGGCGGCGGATGCGGTCGTTGACCGCCTCGACCGGTTTCGCAATCTTGTGCAGCCGTTTGTCCGGGTAATTGATGATGTTCAGTAAAGCCATGATCTTGAATGTGATTTTGGGCGCCGCTGACCGGTGGAAGGCTCGCGTTAGCCGTTCGGCCAGGTTGTGGGCGCATCGCATTGCGCACAGGATAGATGGTGTCGAACCGGTTCGATTCAACGCGCCTCGTGCGCCAACGACGAGCCCGCGCGGGTGGGCGCGGCGCTGCGGTTATTTCGGATGATGAAAATTTTAGCATGGCGCCCGCCTGCCCGCTGGCCCTGCAAGAGGATTCACTCGCAATGCACACCTTGCCCGCAACCGATATCGAACTCGCCGCGTGGCTGCGGCTCTCGCTCGCACCAGGGCTCAAACCGGCCGCGCTGCGCTTACTGCTCGGCGCTTTCGGGCTGCCGGAAGCAATCTTCCATCAATCGCACGCGACG
This sequence comes from Paraburkholderia terricola, assembly GCF_003330825.1. Taxonomy (NCBI): domain Bacteria; kingdom Pseudomonadati; phylum Pseudomonadota; class Betaproteobacteria; order Burkholderiales; family Burkholderiaceae; genus Paraburkholderia; species Paraburkholderia terricola. The sequence goes on along the minus strand of NZ_CP024941.1, from coordinate 65,106 downwards.
CTTGCCGCGATCGCCGGCGAAACCGCCGCGCGCGCCGCGCTGGCTCCCGCGGGCCCTGATCTCGACGCCCAGCTCGACGCGGTTCTCGCGTGGCGCGCGCTGCCCGGCAACCAGGTCGTCACGCTCGACGACCCTGCGTACCCGCCCGCGCTCCTAACCATGCCTGATCCGCCTCCACTGCTATATATAAAGGGCCGGCTGAATCTGCTGCACACGCGCGCGGTCGCTCTGGTGGGCAGCCGCAGCGCCACGCCGCAAGGCGTCGAGGATGCGGAGCGTTTCGCGCGGGAGCTGTCGGCCGCCGGCGTGACGATCGTGTCGGGGCTGGCGCTCGGCATCGACGGCGCGGCGCATCGCGGCGGGCTGGAAGGTATCGGCGGCACGGTCGCGGTGATCGGCACCGGCGCGGACCTGGTGTACCCGGCGGCGCATCATGCGCTCGCGCGGCAGATCGCGGTGCAGGGCGCGATCCTGTCCGAATGGCCGCTTGGCACGCCGGCGCGCGCCGCCAACTTCCCGCAGCGCAATCGCCTGATCGCTGGGCTCGTGAGCGGTGTCGTGATCGTCGAGGCCGCGATGCGCTCCGGATCGCTGATCACGGCGCGGCTCGCCAACGAAATGGGCCGCGATATCTTCGCGCTGCCCGGCTCGATCCACGCGCCGCTTTCGCGTGGCTGTCATCGGATCATCAAGCAAGGCGCGAAGCTGGTTGAGACACCCGACGAGGTACTCGAGGAACTCGGCTTCGCCAGGCTGGCGGGAGATAAGGCTGCCGGCACGCGAACGGTTCGGTGGGACGGAGCCGATTCGCGGCATCCGCGGAAGGTGAGTGCCACGACAGCCGTGGTGCCGGACGCCGCAGCGGCGCGGACGAATTCCACAGACGCGAAGGAGTCGGCGGCCGAGCCAGCCGGGGCGCAAGCGGCAAAAGTGGCGGCGTCCGCACAGACGCCACCAGGCGCTACTTCGTCCGACTTTGCAGGGCCGCAAACAAGCGCGCCGCCTCGGGCGAACGCCGCCTCGACACAAGCATGCAGTCCGCCCTCGCCCACGTTCAGCAAGGAAGCCGAGCGACTGCTCGCGGCGCTCGGCCACGCGCCCGCCACGCTTGAAATTCTTGCCACCCGCACCGAGATGGAGGACGCGGCTTTACAAACCACCTTGCTGCAACTCGAACTTGCCGGCCAGGTGACCGCGCTACCCGGCGGCCGCTTCATGCGGGCGAGCCCAGGCCGCCCCCGCGGTGCACAAGGTTGACCACGATCCGGAATCGGCCATGCTACATTCGCGCCAAAGCACCTGACAAAAGTACGTAAGGAACCACCATGCCCGCGCTAAACCTCGACACCGACCAAGACCGGATCGCCGAGCGCGTCAACGACCCGGACACGCTGTTCGTTGCGTGTCTGTGCGCGGAGTGGTGCGGAACCTGTCGCGAGTATCGGGACGCCTTCGACAAGCTGGCCGATCGGCACCCGGATATCTGTTTCGCATGGATAGACATCGAAACCCACGCGGACCGTTTCGACGATCTGGATGTCGAGAATTTCCCCACCATCCTGATCGAAGACTCGATCACGACACGTTTTTTCGGCACCGTATTGCCGCAAGCGGCAATCGTGGAGCGGATGTTGTCCGACCTGACGGCCGTGCCCGGCATCAGCGGTGCGCCGAAACTGCGACCCGCGCTGGCGGTGGCCTGAACGTAGCGCCGGCCGTCCAGCCTTGCGGCACGGACGTTGCGGGCGGTGCACCGCGCGTTTGCCGCAGCTTGCCCGATTACCAGGCGCGCAATTATGATGGCGCGCTTTTCATGCACTTGACACGCCGCTTTCACGGCGTGTGCTATAAAGCGGTCGTTATTGGGTCGCAAAGGTCGCAAACGAGGGTCGCGCTGGAGAAAGCGCACTCAAGGCCATCAACCCTGATCTACCAACCTCACATCGAGTCATGTCCAAAGCACTGATCATCGCCGAAAAGCCTTCCGTCGCGAACGACATCGCGCGCGCTTTGGGCGGCTTTACCAAGCATGACGAATACTACGAAAGCGACGAGTACGTCCTTTCCTCGGCAGTCGGCCATCTGCTGGAAATCGCCGCGCCCGAAGACTACGAAGTCAAACGCGGCAAGTGGAGTTTCGCCAATCTGCCCGTCATTCCGCCGCATTTCGATCTCAACCCGATCGCCAAGAGCGAGTCGCGCCTGAAGGTGCTGACCAAGCTGCTCAAGCGCAAGGATGTCGACCGCCTGATCAACGCATGCGACGCGGGGCGCGAGGGCGAGCTGATTTTCCGCCTGATCGCGCAGCACGCGAAAGCCAAGCAGCCGGTGCAACGCCTGTGGCTGCAATCCATGACGCCGGCCGCGATCCGCGACGGCTTCGCTCGTCTGCGTAGCGACGAGGAAATGCAGCCGCTCGCCGATGCGGCGCGTTGCCGTTCGGAAGCGGACTGGCTGGTCGGCATCAACGGCACGCGCGCAATGACCGCGTTCAACAGCAAGGGCGGCGGCTTCTTCCTTACCACGGTCGGGCGGGTGCAGACGCCAACGCTGTCGATCGTCGTGGAGCGCGAGGAGAAAATTCGCCGCTTCGTGCCGCGCGACTATTGGGAAGTGAAAGCGGACTTCGTCTGCGCGGCCGGCTTTTACGAAGGCCGCTGGTTCGATCCGAAATTCAAGCGCGACGAGTTCGACCCGGAGAAACGCGATTCGCGTCTGTGGGCGCTGCCCGCGGCCGAGACCATCGTCGCCGCCTGCCGCGGCCAGATCGGCACGGTAACGGAAGAATCCAAGCCGTCCACGCAACTGTCGCCGGCGCTGTTCGATTTGACCAGCTTGCAGCGCGAGGCCAACGGCCGCTTCGGCTTCTCGGCGAAGAACACGTTGGGTCTCGCCCAGGCGCTGTACGAAAAGCACAAGGTGCTGACCTATCCCCGGACCGACGCTCGCGCGCTGCCGGAAGACTATATGGATACGGTCAAGCAGACGCTCGGCATGCTCAAGGAGAGCAACAACTATCTGCCGTTCGCCAAGCAGGTGCTCGACAAGGGCTGGGTGAAACCGAACAAGCGCATCTTCGACAACTCGAAGATCAGCGATCACTTCGCAATCATCCCGACGCTGCAAGCGCCGAAGAATCTGTCCGAGCCGGAACAGAAGCTCTACGACCTGGTCGTGAAGCGCTTCCTCTCGGTGTTCTTCCCGGCCGCCGAATTCAAGGTGACGACGCGGATCACGGAAGTGGTCGGCCATCACTTCAAGACGGAAGGCAAGGTGCTGGTGGAGCCGGGCTGGCTGCAAATCTACGGTCGTGAAATCAGCGGCGAAGACGCGAACCTCGTGCCGGTGCAGAAGGACGAAAAGGTCAAGACCGACAAGATCGCCGCCCAGCAACTGGTCACGAAGCCGCCCGCACGCTACAACGAAGCGACCTTGCTGTCGGCCATGGAAGGCGCGGGCAAGCTGGTCGAGGACGATGAACTGCGCGAAGCCATGGCGGCCAAAGGCCTCGGCACGCCGGCCACGCGCGCCGCCATCATCGAAGGTCTGCTCGGTGAAAAGTATCTGATCCGCGAAGGCCGCGATCTGATTCCGACCGCCAAGGCCTTCCAGTTGATGACGCTATTGCGCGGCCTCGGCGTGAAGGAACTGACCGCGCCGGAATTGACCGGCGAATGGGAGTACAAGCTCTCGCAGATGGAGCGTGGCAACCTGCCGCGCGACGCATTCATGCAGGAAATTGCCCGCATGACGCAAACCATCGTCAAGCGCGCGAAGGAATACGATTCCGACACGATTCCCGGCGATTACGCCACGTTGCAGACGCCGTGTCCGAATTGCGGCGGTCAGGTGAAGGAAAACTACCGGCGCTTTGCCTGCTCGAAATGCGAGTTCTCGATTTCGAAGATTCCCGGCGGACGTCAGTTCGAGATTCCCGAAGTCGAGGAGTTGTTGCAGAACAAGACGATCGGACCACTCTCTGGTTTCCGCAGCAAGATGGGCCGGCCCTTCTCGGCAATCCTGAAGCTGTCGCTCGACGACGAAATCAAGAACTACAAGCTGGAGTTTGATTTCGGCCAGGATTCAGGCGGCGAAGATGGGGAACCGCCGGACTTCTCCGATCAACAACCGGTCGGCGCATGCCCGAAATGCAAGGGGCACGTGTTCGAGCATGGCATGAGCTATGTCTGCGAGAACTCGGTCGCCAATCCGAAGACTTGCGACTTCCGCTCGGGCAAGGTCATTCTGCAGCAGGAAATTGCCCGCGAGCAGATGTCCAAGCTGCTCGAAGAGGGGCGCACCGATCTGCTGACGAACTTCAAGTCGTCGCGCACGGGCCGCAATTTCAAGGCGTTCCTCGTCAAGCAGAACGACGGCAAGATCGGCTTTGAGTTCGAGAAGAAGGAACCGTCCGCCAAAACGGCTGCGAAGGCCGCAGCGGCAAAGTCGGCTGCCGACGCCGCGACGGACTCGGATGACGAAGAAGCGCAGGTCGCGGTGAAGACCGCGCCTGCGGCAAAAAAAGCGGCGGCTAAAAGGGCATCCGCGACCAAAACCGCGGCTGCAAAGAAGGCACCGGCGAAGAAAGCGGTGGCTCGAAAGACGGGCTCGTGATTCAAAAACCGGCGACCGGGAGTTCTTGAACTGCCGGCCGCCATTGTGCGTGTCCAGAAAAAAGGCGCAGTCACTTTACGTGACTGCGCCTTTTTCATTTTGCGTGCCGGGAAGCGCTACCGTCCCCATCGCCCCACCGCTTACAGCCGCGACAAAACCGTCGTCCTCGGACGATTCGTGGTCTTTGCCAAAGTGCTTGGCACTGGCGATAACTCGCTATCCAGGAGGCGTGAGAGCGGCTCAGCGCCGTCGAACGCTTCCGGCGGCATGGAGTCCGCCGAATCGAGCGCCCCGGACGTGGCGGGCCGGCCAAGGCCGTCCTTGATCCACTGTTCGCCGAGCAAGCTGTTCGGTGTTTGGCTGAAATGCTCGACCAGATGGTCGATGAACGTACGCACCTTCGCCGGCAAGTGACGACGGCTGGGATACGCAATGTTGATCTCCACCTGCGGCAGACGGTAGTCGCCGAGCAGACGCACGAGCCTGCCGCGTGTCATATCGCGGCCGATCAGATAGCTCGGCAGGATTGCGATGCCCATGCCAAGCAACGCAAATTGCCGCAACATTTCCGTGTTGTTGGCCACGATCACGTTCGACGGCCGCACCCGTACTTCGCCTTCCGGGCCGGTAAACACCCGCTCGTCGCCCCAGTACTCGGACGGCAGGCTCAGGCACGGATGCTCCAGCAGATGCTCGGGACGCGTCGGCGTGCCGTGCTTCTCCAGATAGGCCGGCGTGGCGCACACGGTCATGCAGCCGGTGGTCAGACGCCGCGTGACGATGCTTGCGCTGCGCATTTGCCGTGCGATCACTACGCCCACGTCGAAGCCTTCTTCGACCAGATCGACCTGGCGATCGACCAGCGTGACATCGGGAATGACTTTCGGATAGCGCTCGGCGTACGTCTGCAGCACGGGCGCGAGGTTATGCAGGCCGAACACGACCGGTGCGACGATTCGCAACGTGCCGACCGGCTCGTGATTTCGCGCGACCACCATCTGCTCGACGTCTTCCAGTTCGTCGAGGATCTGGCGCGCACGCTCGAGATAAACCTGGCCGGATTCGGTCAGAGACAAACTGCGGGTGGTTCGATTGAGCAACCGCGTACCCAGACGCCCTTCGAGATCGGCAACGTGACGGGTGGCAACTGCGTTGGAAATATCCATCGCGCTCGCAGCGCGGGCGAAACTGCCGAGATCCGCCACTTTGACGAAAACTCGCATCGACTGCAAATGATCCATATAACGACTCCTGCCGTATTGCTGCTTCCTGACAATTAGTGAAAACCAGTGAAGCGGAACTTGGAATTCTCCTACGACTCCCGAAATCGTGCAGAAGTTGCCCGCGAAAGCGGAAATTTTGTCGGTTTTCGTGCCACTGTATTCCCCAACGTAGGGCATGGGCGCCGATTGTTCCGAATCAGGAAACAATGTGCTGCGATGCAGCTTGAACGGGCTTTTTTGTTCGAACAGCCGGCAGGGCTGCTTCGCTACTATCCAAAGGCAAAAAATGGCGCTTGAACGGCAGACCCAAAAGAAAAACCGCCCGGAGGCGGCTTTGTCTGTGAAGCGAACGCTCACATGATCAGGCGATAAACTTGCCTTCCAAGGCGCGTTTTGCTTGCGCCAGCGCTGGCGGCAGACCATGTTGCAGCGTGTCAAAGAGTTCGGCATGTAGCGCGAGTTCGTCGCGCCAGGCTTTATCGTCCACGGAAATCACCTGGTGGAACTGCTCGCGACTGAAATCGAGGCCGCTCCAGTCGATGTCCTCGTAATGCGGCGATACGCCGAACGCATGCTCCTCGCCTTGAGCCGTGCCTTCTATGCGGCCGACCATCCAGCTCAACACCCGCATGTTCTCGCCGAATCCAGGCCAGACGAACTTGCCGTCCTCGCCCTTGCGGAACCAGTTGACGCAAAAGATTTTCGGCAGCTTCGCGTTCAACTGCTCCAGACGCTCGCCGGTTTTCAGCCAGTGGCCGAAGTAGTCGCTCATGTTGTAGCCGCAGAACGGCAGCATCGCGAACGGGTCGCGGCGGACCACGCCCTGCTGGCCCGCGGCGGCGGCGGTTGTCTCGGAGCCCATGGTCGCCGCCATGTAGACGCCCTCGACCCAGTTGCGCGCTTCGGTGACGAGCGGCACGGTGGTGGAACGGCGGCCGCCGAAAATGAACGCGTCGATCGCGACACCCGCCGGATTTTCCCACTCGGGATCGATCGACGGACATTGCGCGGCCGGCGCCGTGAAGCGCGCGTTCGGATGCGCCGCCTTGCGCCCGCTCTCCTTCGCGCCGGCCGGCGTCCAGTCCTTGCCCTGCCAGTCGATGAGGTGCGCGGGCGGCTCGTCGGTCATGCCTTCCCACCAGACGTCGCCGTCGTCGGTGAGCGCGACGTTCGTGAAGATCACGTTCTCCTTCAACGTCGCCATCGCATTGAAGTTGGTCTTTTCGCTTGTGCCCGGCGCCACGCCGAAGTAGCCGGCTTCCGGATTGATCGCGTACAAGCGGCCGTCCTTGCCCGGCTTGATCCATGCAATGTCGTCGCCGATCGTGGAGATTTTCCAGCCGTTCAGCCCTTGCGGCGGAATCAGCATCGCGAAGTTGGTCTTGCCGCAGGCCGAGGGAAACGCGGCCGCGACGTGATGCTTGCGCCCTTCCGGCGACGTCACGCCAAGAATCAGCATATGTTCGGCGAGCCACCCCTGGTCGCGGCCCATGGTCGACGCGATGCGCAGCGCGAAGCACTTCTTGCCGAGCAGCGCATTGCCGCCATAGCCGGACCCATAGCTCCAGATTTCGCGCGATTCGGGGAAGTGAACGATGTATTTCGTCGAATTGCACGGCCAGGGCACATCTTTAGCGCCTGCCTCGAGCGGCGCGCCGACCGAATGCACGCACGGCACGAAGTCGCCGTTCTCGCCCAGCACGTCGTACACCTTGCGGCCCATGCGCGTCATGATGCGCATGTTCGTCACCACGTAGGGGCTATCGCTCAACTCCACACCGATATGCGCGATCGGTGAGCCGAGCGGGCCCATCGAGAACGGCACCACGTACATCGTGCGGCCGCGCATGGCGCCGTCGAACAGACCGTCGAGCGTGGTTCGCATCTCGGCCGGTGCAATCCAGTTATTGGTGGGACCGGCGTCTTCCGGGCGCTGCGAGCAGATGAAGGTGCGGTCTTCGACGCGCGCCACGTCCGAGGGATCGGACCATGCCAGATAAGAATTGGGGCGTTTGGCGGGATTGAGCTTCTTGAGGGTGCCTGCTTCGACCATTTGCGCGCAGAGGCGGTCGTATTCTTCCTGGGAGCCGTCACACCAGACGATCCTGGCAGGCTTGGCAATGGCGGCAATGCGCTGAACCCAGTCGATCAGCTTTCGGTGTTTGACCCACGCGGGCGCCTCGACGGTGGGCTGTCCTTCGAATGAGGGATGATTCATCGACTTGTCTCCGTTATGAAAGCAAAAGAAAACGGTACAAGCCCAGTGACGCTGCATGCGAGAGGCGTCCAATTCATCGCGTCGACGTTTCCACCACTCGACGCGCAATTGTGCAGGTCATCATGGGCTACACAGCTTGTTGGGCGGAAGCGCCTACCGGCGGCCTTCTGCAACCGTCTGTAAAGCGGCTTGCCTCAACACGCAACAAACTGTTAAAAACGATATCAATCGACCTTTGACGTGGCACTGCCGTTCTTGGCGACAGCTTCTACGTTAAGGCATCCAGCCAGACCAGCATGTGACCCAAGTCACATGCTGGGACAGTCAGCATAACACTCCGTTCCGCACCGCTATGGTGCGTCGCAAGACACATACCATGAAGATTGCCATCCTCGACGATTACCAGGACGCCGTTCGCAAGCTCGACTGCTTTCAACTGCTGGCCGACCATGAGGTCAAGGTTTTCAACAACACCGTGCGCGGTCTCGGCCAATTGGCGAGTCGTCTTTCCGAAGTCGACGCGCTTGTTCTGATTCGCGAACGGACCCGCATCAACTCGCAACTGCTCGATAAACTGCCGCGTCTGCGCATGATCAGCCAAACCGGCAAGGTGTCCAGCCACATCGATCTGCCGGCATGCACGGAGCGCGGTATCGCCGTGCTGGAAGGCAGCGGTTCGCCATTCGCGCCGGCCGAGCTGACGTGGGCACTCATCATGGCGGCGCAACGGCGAATTCCGCAATACGTGGCAAACCTTAAGCAAGGAGCCTGGCAGCAATCCGGCTTGAAGACGTCCGCGTTGCCGCCGAACTTCGGCTTGGGCCAGGTGCTGCGCGGTCAGACGCTCGGAATCTGGGGCTACGGCAAGATCGGCCGGCTGGTTGCGGGCTACGGTAAGGCGTTCGGCATGAACGTGCTGATCTGGGGCCGCGAGCATTCGCGCGAAGCGGCGCGCGCCGACGGCTACGGCGTGGCCGAGAGCCGCGAGGCGCTATTCGAGCAGAGCGACGTGCTGTCGCTGCATCTGCGTCTGCATGACGACACGCGCGGCATCGTCAAGCAGGAAGACTTGATGCGGATGAAGCCGACCGCGTTGCTCGTCAACACGAGCCGGGCCGAGCTGCTCGACGAAAATGCGCTGGTCAACGCGCTGTCGCACAACCGCCCGGGAATGGTCGCAATCGACGTCTACGAAAGCGAGCCGATTCTGCAGGGCTATAGCCTGCTGCGCATGGAAAACGTGATCTGCACGCCGCACATCGGCTATGTCGAACGCGAAAGCTACGAGCAGTACTTCACCGCGGCGTTCAACAACATTCTGGCTTTCGACGCTGGCGATACGGCCAGTGTGGCGAATCCCGAAGCGTTGCAGGGTGGACGGCGGCGCTGAGCGTCGAGCGTTCGTCAAGCGGCGTTGTTCGCGAAGCGGTTCGGTTGGTTTGGCGCGGCGCGGTTCTCCCGCTCGCTGGGCTAAAACAACGCCGCCGGCTCAACGCACTTCGTGCGCGCCGGCTTCCAGAAGATCGGGCATGCGTTCGAGGAAAGCCTCGCCATCGACGCGCCCCAGGTTGTACGCATGCGCCATCTGCGAGGGGCTCGTGTAATCCCAGCTCGAAATCGGCACCTTGCGCGATGGCTGCACATAGAGCCGTTGCTGCACGCCGTGCGGCACGACGAACATCTGCGGCCGCGGATAAAGACGCGTGACCATCACCAGCACGTTGCCTGGCGCATCGGCATCGAGCGCGCCGACCGGCACGTTGTCCACCATTCCGCCGTCCAGCACCGGCCGGCCATTGCGCCGCAGAACGGGTGTAAACGGCGGCGTACTCGACGATTGCAGAATCAGATCCGCGAGATCCTCGACGGTCGCGCAATCCTGCGCGCGCACGAATTCCGGATGAAAACCGAGCGTCTGACCCAGCGTGGGATGCAGCGTCTTGCGCACGTATTTTTCGATGTTGTACGCGATGAGACCCGCGGCGACCGCGCTGCGCGCGCCGAGCCAACGCGGCAGATGCGACACGCCGATGCGGATTTCCGGGGCATCGGCGAGCGCGGAAAATTTGTCGCCGTAGATGTCGAGCAGCGCCTGCCGGTAGATGCGGTAATGCGGAAACACGGACTCGCCCCGCAGCAGATTGCCCCAATAGGCGTTGCGGGTGTTGTGGCGCAACGCGTTTTCGTAATAGCGCATGACCCAATCGGAATCGCGCGTGTAGAGCATGCACGCGGTGGCGGCGCCGGCGGAAATGCCGGCAATGACGCGTGGGCGGATGTGCAAGGCCGGTTGCGCCACGTCCCAGAAACCCGCCTGCCACCAGCAGCGATTGCCGCCGCCTGCGAATACGACCTGATCGAACATCCTGGCTTTCCCTTTGATGCGGCTCGCGGCCGCGCTCTAGTCGAGCAGCGCGTAGGTGGTGGTGGCGTGGACGGCCATGTTGCCCGCTTCGTCGAACAATTCGACTTCGCCGAACACCAGATTGCGGCCCATGCGGAGCACGCGCGCGGTGATGAGCACGTCGCCGTTGCGGACCGCGCGCATGAAATTGATGTTGAGCGAGACGGTGCTCATCGGCTTGAAGCCGCCGAGCGCGGCGGAAATAGCGACGATCATCGCGGTGTCGGCGGCGGCCATGAAGACCTGGCCGCAGATCACGCCGCCCGAATGGCGAAATCCACCGGAAAACGGCAGGCGCAGCGTCGCGCCGGCGTCGTCGACCTTGACCGGAGCCAGCGTGAGCGCGCGGACCCACGGCGCGAGGATGCGGTCGAGCAGATCGATAATCTCTTTGTCATCCATTGCAGCCAGCCTCCGGTCGAAAGCGCGCGACGCTTCGCGCGGCACGTGTCCGCGACATGATACCGGGACGCTGAACGCGGCGCGTTGTCGGTGGATGTTGGTCGGCCGAGGGGTTATTCGAGTCGATCAGGGCGAATATTTTTTTTAAGAAATCTGCGAGGGGGACTTGGCAAGCTCGCGAAATTTCTGCATAATTTCGCTTCTGTTGGGGGCGTTAGCTCAGTTGGTAGAGCAGCGGACTCTTAATCCGTAGGTCGAGTGTTCGAGTCACTCACGCCCCACCAAAGATATCAAGCAAAAAGCCCGGTCCTTGTGACCGGGCTTTTTGCTTTCCGTATCCCCTGTCGAAAGGGGGGCAGGCATTTCCAGCCAAGCCAGACCAACAAGCTTACGGACCGACCTCACCCGCCAGGCGCGTCTCCAGCAAAACCGGCAAACGCGGTCCATCTCCAGATCGCCTACGCCGCCCCCACCGCCTCGAGAAACGACAGCAGCCTGCGATTACTCTCCTCGATACCGTAATGCGCCGCCTGCGTCCGGGCCCGAGCGCTCAATGCCTCGCGAGTCCGGCGGTCCGTCAACAGCCGCTCGATCGCATCCGCCATCGCACGGACATTGCCCACCGGCAAAAGAGCGCCGGCTCTTCCACCATCGAGAATCTCGCGCGGCCCAGTCGGGCAATCGGTCGCGACGATTGCCTTGCCGATTGCCAGGGCTTCCAGCAACACCATCGGCATTCCCTCGTATTTCGAGCTCAAAACCAGTAAGGATGCGCCTGCCACGATGGGGTGCGGATTGTCTTGCTGGCCCGCGAAATGCACCTGTTCGCGCACACCCAGTTCGTGCGCCAGGCTCTCCAGTTCCTCGCGATGGGCGCCGTTCCCGACAATGACCAGATGCTCGGCAACGGTACCTCGCCGCGCCAGTTCGGCATACGCGCGCAATAGCGTTCGATGATCCTTCTGAACCTCATCGAGACGCGCGACGGAAACGATGTAGGGCGCGCCATCGGGCGTCACCTGAATGTCGCCGTGGCGCGCCGAGGCGCGCTCGTGGATCGATTCAATATCGATGGCGTTCGGCAAGACAATCACTCGCTCCAACTTGCCCTCGAAAATCCGCGCCGCCTCGTCGGCCATATGCTGGTTCAACGCGGCAACGCCGTGATAACGCCGGTACTGGGTCAGCAGACGCTGGATCTTGCGATGCCGGCCGCCGAGACGCGCGTCGAAGCTGAAGTGGTTGACGCCCAGCCACGCGACGTCGAAGCGGCCGGAAAGCCGACGCAAGGACATGTCGAAGTCGACGATAACGTCCACGCCATGCGCAAGCCGTGCCGCCCGCTTTGCCACATGCGGACGCACCGCCAACGTATTGTGGACGTCGCGCGCGATGCGCCCCAGTTTGCCGAGACGCCGCCCATATCGCTTCGACTGGAAATATCCGAGCCACGGACGATCCACGAGGACTTCCACGTCCACATCGGGCGGGATCAGCGCGCGAAAGCGATTTTCGAATGCCGGCGACGTGTGCATCACCGATAGCGAAACTTTGAAGCGGGTTCGATCGAGAATCCTCAGCCACTGGATCAGCGAAGATTCGATACCGCCGTCGTTGAAATCCGTGATGTGGAAGAGAACACGGATACGTTGGTGGTTCTCAGGTGGAGATTCGATATTGGACATGCACTCGTGTTTCTTGAAGTTCTCGCAACCGGGGCCGCTAATCATCGGTGTGTAGTTGTTATTGGAGAACCCGCCGTCTATTGGTCCATTCGGGGCTGCCGCATGGCGGGATATTGGACTTCCCGCCGACGCGTCCCAGCAGAAAACCATGGGTGAGATCGGTACTGATCTTACTTTATTATCGGCCCGGTCCCGGCATTCTTGAATGTGCCGCGGCGATTACCGGTGAGGTTACCAAACTCTTGATTATTGGGGCAACCGCCGGAGATGAACCCATCCGCATTTTCGTGTGCGCGGCGGTTTAGAAATCGTTATCCGCGGTCTCGCGCTCCATCATCACAACACCTTCAACCCCGCATGCACGAACAGCAGTAAATCATCAAACTGCGTAATGAGTTCGAAGCTCAAAAGAAACGCGAACGTATATCCCGGCGCGGGAAACATCTGCATCCGCCGCAAAATCGGCGCGGCGAAACGCACCCTCACGGCGTCCCGTGTCGCGAGATAAGTCGAGACCATGCCGAGCGCCATTCCGACGAGTACGTCGGTCGGATAATGCAGTCCGAGATAAACCCGCGGCAGGCAGATGAAAACCGCCGTATAGAGCAGCGCAAGCGTGCCGACGCGCCGATTGATCAGAAAGATTCCGGTTGCGATAGCCGTCCACAGCATCGCGTGATCGCTGGGAAATGAACTCCACGTGCGCACGATCGCGTCTTGCAGACCAACCGACGGAAAGTTCAGATGCAGGTCCGGGTCATAAAGCGGCCGCTCGCGGAAAGGCAATGAGGCGGCGAGGAGCCGGCCCGCGGCGAGCGAGGCGAGGCCGCTCGCGACGGTCGCGATGATCATCTCGCGCTTCCACCCTGTGCGCTCGCTGCGGCCGAACCACATCCACCACAACACGGGGACGAGCACGAAGCCCTTGAAACTGGCCTGGCCCGCAATCACCCTGATGATGTGATTGATCGTCGCCGACTGAAAAGCGTGTTGCGTGAGGAAAACCTGCACCGCCGTATCGAAACTGTTCATCTCAACGCATCCACTTCGAATGTCGATTTCTTCCCGCGAGGGCGGCCACATCTTCCGATGCGGATGCCGTCTGTCGGGGTTTGCATGCCCTTAAGAAGCAAAAAAGACGCGCCGTCAAAACCCGCACGGCACGCCGTTCTAATCGGGGAAGCGCGATCCCGTCAATGGAATCGCGCGGATCTCTCGTGAGCTTGAATAAGCCACGGATCGGAAATCGGCCGCGCAGGTTGATTGCGCGGCCGTCACCTGTTTCCTCAGCAGTTGCCCTTCTTCGCCTGTCCCGGCGGACAGAAGCCATTGCCCGGCCCGCCCTGATGGCCACCCTGCGGCACCACCACCACACCCGGCTGATCCGGCACATACAGCGCACATCCCCCGAGCAAGCTCGCGCTTGCGATCCAGATACACATCATTCTTGTCATGTTTCTCTCCAGGGAGGGAGCACGCTCCCTCCCGACTGCACTCGTTGATTATTAGAAGGCGAAGTTGACGTTCGCCTGATTCGTCGTCGTCACGTTGACCGCCGCGGATTGCGTCGCGCCAGTGATCGAATCGGCTTCCGCGGTGTAAATCCCCGCCGACGCGGGCACCGCTGCCAGCGCGACCGGCAGGCTGCCCGAGTACGTTCCGGTAAGCGGCGCCGCAGCCGGCAGATTGAGCGAGTACGCGCCCGTGTCCAGATTCGCATTGGACGACGTGATCTCGTACGTCGCGGCACCGTCCGACTGCAAGGCCCTGACGATTGCCTGAGCGCTCACCGGCGTCACCGTGCCGCTAGCCGTACGCATGATCGAAGCAGGCAAGGCGATCGGCGCGCCCGACGTCGAAACAGCCGTCGACGAATTCACCACGACCGGCACGGATCGTACGATCCCCGTCGCGAAGTTGTTCTCGACGATCACGACATCGTAGTTACCGTTCGTCGAACTCTGCACCAGCGGCGTCAAGATGAACTGCCCGTTGGCATCCGCGACCGTGCCTTTGATGACCTGGCCGTTCTGCTCGGCGTACACGGCCGCACCTGCTTGCCCCGGCGCCACGTAGCCCGAGATCGTCCCGCTCACCACCGTGGGCGTGGCGGTCACGACCGGCTTCAGGCTGTAGGAGCCGTTACCCTTCTGCACGACCGATTTACACGCATTGAAATCGAGCACGAGGTCGACAAGCGTATTCGGCTGAACGGTGAACGGACGGATGATCTTGTAGCCGCTCTGAGTCGCGCTCGGCGTTGCCAGTGCCTGCTCGGCGCCACCGGTGGGCACCACCGAATTGGCGAGCGTATTGCCCTGGTTTTGCGCCAGGACGAGGCGGATTTGCTGATATTGCCCAGCGGGTAGCACGGTCTGTCCGAGATCCGCCAGCACGCCGTTGGTGAGTGAAAGCAGATCGATTTTTTGCGGGCTTGCCAGCGTCACGTCGGACCAACCGGCGTCACTGTCACCCGCCTGCGCGTTCATATTGACCCGGACCTTCGAGACCGTCACGTAAACGTGATCGAACCCGCAGGACGGCGAGTCTGTCATGGCCACATGAAGCGTGCCGGCCGCACCGCCTGAACCTCCATCGCCTCCGCCGCATCCGGCCAGCATGACTGGAATAGCCAGCAAACCGATGCATGCCTTAAGTATCGTTTTCATGTTTGTTCCCCCAAGTTTTTGTGAATGAAGGATACAAAAAGGGGGGCACGGCCTTTTTAGAATTTGCAACGAAGCGTAACTTGTCCGCGAGCGTTCCGCGCTTGCGCAGCGCAGCAACTTTGGCGTCCACGCTCTCATGGCGTGCAATGTGCCGGTCCGTGGCGACGGACGAGCCACAGTCCGCCGCTGGTCGCCTGATCACGAAGTCCGCTCAACTTTCCTGCCGTGCACACAATTTGCAGAGGTCTGACGAGCGTCGGCGCGCGCCGCATGTTACAAAGAATTTCACGCCCTGTTGGCTGGCGGCATCGGCTTCGCGCGCCGCCATCGCTGAAAAGCAATTTCCTTCAATACAGTCCGTCTTGTTGCCCGCTACCGTTGAGCGTCGCCAATCCCGCGCACTCACGTATCGAGGCATCAGATGACCGTCTTACTTTCCATGGCCGCTTTCGCGCTGGCTTCGTCGATCACGCCGGGGCCGGTCAATGTCGTCGCGCTCAGCGCCGGCGCCCGGCACGGACTCGCCGCGAGCATGCGCCACGTTACCGGCGCGACCGTCGGCTTCACCTTGCTGCTTCTGCTCATCGGCCTGGGCCTGCATGAACTGCTCGCGCATGTCCCCGCTCTGATCAGCGCGGTCAAATGGGCGGGCGTCGCATTCCTGCTTTATATGGCCTACAAACTCGCCGTCGATAGCGGCCAGTTGGGCGCGGATAAACCGTCGCGCGGCCCGTCGTTCATGTACGGCGCGGCCATGCAATGGCTCAACCCGAAAGCATGGCTCGCGTCGCTCGCCGGCATGGGCGCCTATGCGGCCGACGGCGATGGTCGGCTCGTGTGGCAATTCACCGTCGTGTATTTCGTGATTTGCTACGTGTCGATTGCGAGCTGGGCCTATGCCGGCGCGTTCCTGCGACGCTACTTGCAGGAGTCGAAAAGCGTCAGGCTGTTCAATCGTGTGGTGGCGGCATTGCTTGCGGCCAGCGCGTTGTATCTGCTGGCCGCGTGATGCGCCAGGCCAGGCGCCCGCATGCGGGCGCGTGCCTCAACTGCGATATTGCCCCGGCGTGGCCGCGACCAACCGCTTGAAGGTGCGCTGCAAATGCGCCTGGTCGGCGAAACCCGCGTCGAGCGCGACCTCCGCGATCAGACGACCGCGCCTGAGTTGCGCGCGGCTGTACTGAATACGCCGATTGATCTGATACGCGTGCGGCGTCATGCCGTAGCGCTGTTTAAAAGCGCGGATCAGATGCGAGGCGGACAACTCGGCCACCTTGCAGACGTCCTCGAGTTTTAGCGAACGTGTGCAGTTTGCCGCGATGAATTCCGCCGCCCGCGAGAGTTGCAGGCTCGTGTCGTGATCGGGCAAGGGCGCCGGGTTCAGCTTCTGTTGTACTTCAGAAAAGAACGTGACGGCCGCGCTTTCCTTGCGCATGGTTTCGGCCGTGCCGTCCACGAGAATCCCGTACAGCCGGTTCAGGCCGTCGAACAATGCGGCGTCAGTCGTCATGGTCTGCGAGAACGCGCGAAACGCGTGATTCTCGCTGAAGCCCAGTTCGTGCTGCAGCCGGTTGAGCCACGCGACATCGACATGCAGCATTCGATACGACCAGCGCTCGTCGGCCACCGGATTGCACGCATGCACGTCATCCGGATTCATCATGACGACCGCGCCCGCGCCGATCCATTCGCGCGCGCGACGATTCACGTATACGCTGCGTCCGCCGGTAACCGCGCCGATCGAAAACGTTTCATGCGAATGTTTGGCGTAGCAGACTTCGCGGCCGTCGTCGATGGAACGCGCCTCGATGAACGGCAGCGCGTCACTGCGCCAGAACTTCGGCGCACGAGCGCTTTTGGTGTGGATTGCAGCCGTCGCCGCTCCGCTCATCTCGTTCATATGCGCTCTCCGGTTCTCAAGCAGACCTCGCCGCGGCGAAGCCCACGTATCGTAGCCGTCAAACGCACCGTCAACAAGCGAACTGGTGGAGAACGCATGCGGCGCGGCGCACCGCAACGCGCGGCGAAACTACTTCGCCGTCACGTCGATATTGCCGAGATATTTCGCGGCCAGCGTTTTCACCGTACCGTCGGCCTGCACCTTTGCGATTGCCGCGTTCAACTGCTCACGCAGCGCCGTATCGCCCTTGCGAATCCCGTAGGCGATACCGCTGCCGAGAATCTTGTCGTCGCGCACCGGCTTGCCGACGAACGCGAAATCCTTGCCGCTGGGCTTCGACAGAAAACCCGTCTCACCCGCCGGCGCCAGCACGAGCGTCGCGTCGAGACGGCCCGCGACGAGGTCCGTATAAACCTGATTCTGGTCCTGATACGGCACGACGGTGACGCCCGCCGATTCCCAATGCGTCTTCGCGAAGGTTTCCTGAATCGACGCCTGCAATACGCCGACGCGTTTGCCCTTCAACGATTCGGCGGCCGGCAGCAGACCGCTGTCGCGCCGCGCGATCAGTTGCGTCGGCACGCGATATACGACGGTGGTGAAATCGATGGCCTGGCGGCGTTGCTCGGTGGCGTTCATCGCCGAATTGATCGCGTCGAACTTGCGGCCTTGCAGCGCGGGAATCAAACCGTCGAACGAGGTCTCGACCCATTTGCAGGTCAAATGCGCGGCGGCGCATACCGCATTGCCGACGTCGATATCGAGCCCCTGCAATTCACCGTTCGGGCCTTTCGATTCGAACGGCGGATACTGCGCTTCGAGTCCGAAACGCAGCGTCGAGGTGTCGGCGGCTATCGCGACCGACGACGCCGCAAGCGACGTGAATGCGCACGTCAGCGCCAATAGCGGTTTGAGCAATTTCATGGCTGGTCCCTTTCTCTTCGATGTTGTTGTAGCGCCGTCGGGCAACGCGCCTGGCGTCACCGCGGCGTCATCTCGCGACGATCATACTTTGGTCAAAAAATGCGGCCTTCTCTTCCCATGCAGCCGCGCATGAGATGTCGCTAATCAGATCTCGCACAAACGCCGCGCACCTTCGATCAACGTCGCGTCGTCCTTCGAGAAACTCAGGCGGATCAAACCCGAATCCGTGCCATCGGTATAGAACGCCGACAGCGGAATCGTCGCAACGCGTGCATCGCGAATCAGGCGCAGCACGAAATCGCTATCGCTTTCGTCGGAGAAACCGCGAAAACGCGCGAGCATGAAGAAGCTGCCTTCGCTCGGCAACAATTCGAAGCGCGAATCGCTGAGCGCATGCGCGAGCAGGTCGCGCTTCTTCTGATAGAACGCCGACAAGCCGAGATAGCTGTCGCGATTCGCCAATGCGTCGACGAACGCGTACTGCATCGGCGTATCGGCGGAAAACACCATGAACTGATGGACCTTGCGAATCTCGTCCATCAACGCGGCGGGCGCGAGGCAATAGCCGACGCGCCAACCGGTCACGTGATACGACTTGCCGAACGACGAGACGATCACGCTGCGCGCCGCGAGTTCGGCATCGCACGCCATGCTCTGATGTTTAGCGCCGTCGAACACCACGTGTTCGTAGACTTCGTCGGCGAGAATCACGATATCGGTGTTGCGCGTTACCGCCTTCAGGCGCGCGATGTCGGCCTCGCCAAACACCGTCGCGGTCGGATTGTGCGGCGTGTTGATGATGATCATGCGCGTCCTCGGCGTGATCGCGGCGGCGACCTCGTCCCAGTTCACGCGGAAATCGGTCAGCGAGAGCTTGATCGCGACCGGCGTCGCCCCTTGCAGGCGGACGATCGGTCCATAGCTGTCGAACGACGGCTCGAAGTAGATCACTTCGTCGCCCGGATGCACCAAGGCGCTGATCGTGGAATACAGCCCTTCGCTCGCGCTCGCGATCACGGTCACTTCGCTGGCCGGATCGTAGCGCACGCCGTACAGCGTTTCGGCCTTGTCCGCGAGCGCTTCGCGCAACGCAGCGATGCCGGCCATCGGCGCGTACTGGTTGTGACCGGCGCGCATGGCTTGAGCGACACCGTCGACCAGTTTCGCGTCCGGCGCGAAATTCGGCGCGCCCTGGGACAGATTCAGCGCGTCGTATTGCGCGGCCAGTTGACCGATCACGGTAAAAATCGTCGTGCCTACGTCAGGCAGTTTCGAGCGGGCTTGCATGGCGCTCTGCATAAAACTTTCTCCCTTTCTCCATCCGGCGGCGGGTTCGCGCACAGCCGACTGCGCGGCGGTTCCGTCCGGTTCGGTGATTAGGCATCAGCCAAAGAATCGTCACAATCGAAACTTTGTCATGCGCGGCATGCGTTTACGTCATGGCCGGCGAGAAGGCTTGCCGCATCGGCGAGGCCAATGGGCTTGGGCTTTCGGGGAGGAATTGAGGCCGCTGGAGCAACGCGGAAAACAGCGCAGGTATGAAGTAATGTGATGCGGATGTTCAAGGCCGCGATCGTGACCGATCGCAGCCTCGGCAACCTCGACAGCCGGACCGCCCGGCTGTCAGGCGTCGTCCATCATGCGGACCTTGACCTTCTTGCCCTTCACCTTGCCGGCGCTGAGCTTGCGCACCGCTTCGCGCGCGACGCTGCGCTCCACCGCCACATACGTCGACATTTCCGTCACGTTGATCTTGCCGATCTGCGAGCCGGCAAAACCGGCCTCGCCGGTCAGCGCGCCGAGCACGTCGCCGGGGCGGATTTTTTCCTTGCGGCCGCCGAGAATCTGCAGCGTTTCCATCGGCGGCAACAGCGGTTCGTTGCTTGCCGCCTTGAGCTCGGACAGCTTGTGCCATTCGACGTCGCGCTTTTGCGCCTGTTCGAGACTGCCGACGCGGCCCATCTCGTTCATGCTCGCGAGACTCAGCGCCCAGCCTTCCTGATCGGCGCGGCCCGTGCGGCCGATGCGGTGCACGTGCACTTCGGGGTCCGGCGTCACGTCGACGTTGATCACCGCCTCCAGTTGCGCGATGTCGAGGCCGCGCGCCGCGACGTCGGTGGCGACCAGCACGGAGCAACTGCGGTTTGCGAACTGGATCAGCACCTGGTCGCGTTCACGCTGATCGAGTTCGCCATGCAGCGCGAGCGCATGAAAACCTTGCGCGCGCAGTACGTCGAGCAGATCGCGGCACTGCTGCTTGGTGTTGCAGAACGCGAGCGTGCTCACCGGACGATAGTGGTTCAGCAGCAAACCGACGGCATGCAGACGCTCGTCCTCGGTCACTTCATAAAAGCGCTGACGGATCTTCGTATTGTCGTGCCGCTCGGCGAGCTTCACCTCTTTCGGGTGACGCAGGAATTGCTGGCTCAGCTTGACGATGCCTTCGGGGTACGTCGCGGAAAACAGCAGCGTTTGCCGTTCTTTCGGGCATTGCTTCACCACGGTCGCGATATCGTCGAAGAAACCCATGTCGAGCATGCGGTCGGCCTCGTCGAGCACCAGCGTGTTGAGCGACTGCAACGGCAGGCTGCCGCGCTCGAGGTGGTCCATGATGCGGCCCGGCGTGCCGACCACGATATGCGCGCCGTGTTCGAGGCTCGCCGTTTGCGGACGCATCGGCGTGCCGCCGCACAGCGTCAGCACCTTGATGTTTTCCTCGGCGCGCGCGAGGCGGCGGATTTCCTGCGTGACCTGATCGGCGAGCTCGCGCGTCGGGCACAGCACCATCGCCTGGACGGCGAAGTTGCGCACGTCGAGGCGGTTGAGCAGCGCCAGTGAAAACGCCGCCGTCTTGCCGCTGCCGGTTTTCGCCTGCGCGATCAGATCGTGGCCGGCGAGCGCGATGGGCAGGCTCGCGGCCTGGATCGGCGTCATCTCGACATAGCCGAGTTGCGTGAGGTTGGCGAGCGTCGCGGGCGGCAGCGCCAGTTGGCTAAACGGCGCGCCCGCGGTGGTGGGACTGTTCATGGAGGTGATGACTCGCTATCGACTGAAGGCTGGGGACTAAACGGCCATCGGGCCGGGGGAGGGACGGCCTTCGATCTGCTCGTACAGCACCGAGCCATCGTCCGCGTCGAAACGTTCGACGTAATTGCGCGCGCCGCACATCGGGCAACGGAACAGGAGCCCCTGGCCCTCGTTCTTGATGACGACGTCCGACTGCTCCCATTGCGCGCCGCAGGACTGGTTTCTACAGGTAAACACGTTGATTCTCCAACTGGATTCGATTGTCTATGGGACGGGCCGCACGAACGGCCTGGCCGTGAATGAGGTTTGGGTCGCCGCCGCGGTTGCCGTGGTTGCCGCCGCTCACGCGCCGCGCGCTTCAACCCAGATGCGTATGCCGCGCCCGCGTCGCGCTCACGTCCATGTCGTTGAGGCCCTGCACGATGCCGCAGTCTTCGACGGCCTGTTCACCGTGGCATTGCTCGCGCAGCGTGGTGAGCTGCACTTTCAACTGCGTCAATTCCTCGATGCGCGTGTCGACGTGCGCAATGTGCTCGTCGAGCAAATCGTTGATGCCGCCGCAGCCGTTCGCCGGCGCGTCCGTGAGAAGCAGCAACGCACGAATCTCGTCGTGGGTCATGTCGAGCGCGCGGCAATTGCGGATGAAGCGCAACCGCTCGACGTGCCTCGCGGTATAGCTGCGGTAATTGGCCTCGGTGCGCTCCGCTTCGGGCAACAAGCCTTCTTTTTCGTAGAAGCGGATGGTTTCGGTCGTGCAATGGGCGATTTTCGCCAGTTCGCCGATTTTCATGGACCCTCCGGGTGGCGGTCTTGACCTTGTAGTGGCTTCAAGGTGTTTACTAGACCACAAATCGAACCAGGAAGCCACCTATGCCCCACGCTCATCACGCCGAAGCCGACCGCCATGAACAGCCGAAAGCCTGTGCGGATGGCGATGAACACGGCGCAAGCTGCGGCCACCAGCCGGTGGCAGTCGACGGTGAGCCGAACCGCAAACACGCGCATGCGACAGGAGAATGTCGCGGACACGATCACGGCCACAGCCAGGGCAATGCACAAGCTCACAACCACGTCGCCGCAAGCTGCTGCGTCCCCGCGCCCGTTTCACTCGCGCCGCCGTCTCCGCTTCCTCGTTCGGAAATCGTCGGCAGCGACGTGCGCACCGCGATCCGCATCATGCAGATGGACTGTCCGACCGAAGAAGCGCTGATCCGCAAGAAATTCAGCCGCATGCCGTCCGTGCGCGGCGTGGACTTCAACCTGATGCAGCGCGTGCTGACGGTCGTGCATGCGCCCGAGGCGCTCGACTCGATCCTCTCCGCGCTGCGCTCGCTCGACTTCACGCCCGAACTCGCGAACGACGACGCGGACACCACGCCCGCCGCCGCTTCTCACGTACCGTCGAAGCCGTGGTGGCCGCTCGCGCTCGCGGGCGTCGCCGCGGCGGGCGCAGAGGCCGTCGGTTGGCTCGGCGCACCGATGTGGCTAGCCGCGGGTCTCGCGCTCGCCGCCATCGCTTCTTGCGGCCTCACGACCTACCGGAAAGGCTGGCTCGCGATCCGCAACGGCAACCTGAACATCAACGCGCTGATGAGCATTGCGGTGACGGGCGCGCTGATCCTCGGCCAATGGCCAGAAGCCGCGATGGTGATGGTGCTCTTCACGATTGCCGAACTGATCGAGGCCAAGTCGCTGGACCGCGCCCGCAATGCGATCGAGGGCCTCATGCAACTCACGCCCGAACAGGCGAGCGTGCGGCAGCCCGACGGCAGTTGGCGCTCGATGGACCTGAAAGCGATCGCGCTGGGCGCGCTGGTCCGCGTGAAGCCGGGCGAGCGAATCGCGCTTGACGGCGAAATCGCCGCGGGCCGCTCGAGCGTGAATCAGGCGCCGATCACCGGCGAAAGCCTGCCGGTCGACAAGGCAGCGGGCGACGCCGTGTTCGCCGGCACGATCAACCAGGCGGGCTCGTTCGATTATCGGGTGACGGCCTCGGCCAGCAATACGACGCTCGCGCGCATCATTCACGCGGTCGAGGAAGCGCAAGCCAGCAAAGCGCCGACGCAGCGTTTCGTCGATCGGTTCGCACGGATCTATACGCCGGCCGTGTTCGGCGTCGCGCTCGCCGTGGCGGTGCTGCCGCCGCTCTTTCTCGACGGGCTGTGGCGCGAGTGGGTCTACAAGGCGCTGGTGATGCTGGTGATCGCCTGCCCTTGCGCGCTCGTGATCTCGACCCCGGTGACGATCGTCAGCGGCCTCGCCGCGGCCGCCCGCAAGGGCATTCTGATCAAAGGCGGCGCCTTTCTGGAACAGGGCCGCAAGCTGAGCCGGCTCGCGCTCGATAAAACCGGCACGATTACGCACGGCAAGCCGGTGCAGACGGAATTCGAAACGCTCGCGGATCTCGACGAGCCCCGTTGCCTGACGCTCGCGGCGAGTCTCGCTGGCCGCTCGGACCATCCCGTGTCGATGGCGATTGCGGCGGCGGCCAGGACAGGCGGCGTGATGAGCGTGACCGTCGATGCGTTCGAGGCGCTGGCGGGACGCGGCGTGCGCGGCGACATCGGCGGCACGCCGTACTGGCTCGGCAATCATCGCCTGATCGAAGAACCCGGGCGCTGTTCGGCATCGCTCGAAGCGCGGCTCGACGCGCTCGAACGCCAGGGCAAAACCGTCGTGATGCTGGCCGACGCCGAACGCGTGCTCGCGCTGTTCGCCGTCGCGGACACGGTGAAGGAGACGAGCCGCGCCGCCATCGCCGATCTGCACCGCCTCGGCGTGCGTACCGCGATGCTCAGCGGCGACAATCCGCACACCGCCGAGGCGATCGCGCAGCAGGTCGGCGTCGACGAAGCGCGCGGCGATCAGTTGCCGCAAGACAAGCTGAACGCGGTGGCGCAGTGGTCGAAGGACGGCGCGGCAGTGGGCATGGTCGGCGACGGCATCAACGACGCGCCCGCGTTGGCGCGCGCCAGCATCGGCTTCGCGATGGGCGCGATGGGCACCGACACCGCGATCGAAACCGCCGACGTCGCGCTGATGGACGACGACCTGCGCAAGATTCCCCTGTTCATCCGTCTGTCGAAGGCGACGCATTCGGTGCTGGTGCAGAACATCGCGCTGGCGCTCGGCATCAAGAGCGTGTTCCTCGTGCTGACGGTGATGGGCCTCGGCACGATGTGGATGGCGGTGTTCGCCGATGTGGGCGCGAGTCTTCTGGTGGTGGCGAACGGACTGCGACTGCTGCGCCAATCAGATCAGTGAGCGAACGAACGACTCGCCGTGGTTTGAAACGCGCCGATCCCGGCCTTCAACGTATCCGACGGCCGCATGCCGAAAAGCTTCCGGTAATCGGTGGCGAACTGGCTCAGATGCCAGAAGCCCCACGCCGCCGCGACGTCCTGCACCGAGCGTGATTCACGCGACGCATTGCACAGATCGCGCCGCGCGCCGTTCAGGCGAATCGTGCGCAGATAGATGGCGGGCGCCATGCCGAGCACGTCCTGAAAGCAGTATTGCAGCGTGCGCCGGCTCACGTGCAGGCGCTCGCACAACTCGGGCACGTTGACCGCGCGCTCGCGGTTGGCGAGCACATACTCGCGCGCTTCGGAAACGATCGACTGACGACGCGCACGCGCGGGCATCGCCAGCGGCTCGCCGCCAGGCAATGCGCCCACGTCGAACAGCGACGCGAGCACCGACGCCTGCAAGTTGCCGCGCGCCAACGTGGAGAGCGGCGTGCCGCGCGCCGCTCCGTCGTCGAGAAGCTGGCGCAGCGAGGCGCACAACCGCTCCTTGCGCGGCAGGCCGATCGGCACGACCGCCGTATTCGGCAGATGCTCGGCCAAACCGATGCGCTCCACTTCCGCCGCATAGCGGCGCAGCACCTCGCCCTTCACCACCACGCCGAAAATCTCGTAGCCCGCCGAGGTCAGCAATTCGAATTCGATCCCACCCGGACGGAATGCGAGCGCATCGCCCGCGATCACTTGCGCGTCGATACGTCCCGAGCCGGCGGGGCACGTGGGAATGCCGAACCAGTACGCGTCCTTTCGCACCTCGCAGGTTTGCCGCAGCGTATGGCTGGTCGTCTCGACGAACACCTGCATATCGTCGAGACACAACTCCGTCAGGCCGCCGATAAAACGGCCGGCGGTCAACTGGTCGTAGGTCTGATGCCAGCCGTGCAGGTTGCGCGCCTGCTCGTCGGCGTCGTGAGCGACGCAAGTCTGCACGCAGAAGCTGGGCTGCTGCGCGAGCGTTGAACCTGTCAGGCTCTCGGGATGGGCTTCAATCGTCATACCGGATCGGCGAAAACGGAATATCGGCGAAAACAAGGCAATTCCCATGCCGAACGGATTGGGCGATCCGCTTGCACGCGCGTCCACGCATGCCCGGCCGCCTGTTCATTTCATGAACAGCGCCGCGCGCGTTGATCCGAAACGATACGTTCACCTGTCTCCGCTTGAACGGGGCAACCCGTCATGTCGGGTGCGAGTGCGTGCTGCGCGTGCACGGCTCACCAGTGCGGTGCATTGGCACACTTCTGGCTCTACGCTGTTGCGGCCCAGCGAAACATCGCGCCGAATAGAGCCCGTTAAACATGTGAGGAGCACACTGATGAATCACGCAGAGATGCAGTTTCTGACCACCGAATTCCCGTACAAAAAGCAGTATGCGAACTTTATCGGCGGCGAATGGGTCAAGCCGGTGGGCGGCGAGTACTTCGACAACGTGTCGCCGATCACCGGCGAGCCGTTCACGTCGATCCCACGTTCGCGTGAAGCCGATGTCGAACTCGCGCTCGACGCCGCGCACCGCGCAAAAGCTGCATGGGGCAAGACCTCGACCACCGACCGCGCGAACATCCTCAACCGCATCGCCGACCGGATGGAAGCGAATCTGCAGCGTATCGCGGTCGCGGAAACGATCGACAACGGCAAGCCGTTGCGCGAAACCATGGCTGCGGACATTCCGCTCGCGATCGATCACTTCCGCTATTTCGCCGGGTGCGCGCGTGCGCAGGAAGGCTCGATCTCGGAGATCGACGACGACACCGTCGCCTATCACTTTCACGAACCGCTCGGCGTGGTCGGTCAGATCATTCCGTGGAATTTCCCGATTCTAATGGCGGTGTGGAAGCTCGCGCCCGCGCTTGCCGCCGGCAATTGCGTCGTGTTGAAGCCGGCCGAGCAGACACCCGCGTCGATTCTCGTCCTGATGGAACTGATCCAGGACCTGCTGCCGCCGGGCGTGCTGAACGTGGTGAACGGCTTCGGCCTGGAAGCCGGCAAGCCGCTTGCATCGAGCAAACGCATCGCGAAGATCGCGTTCACCGGCGAGACCACCACCGGCCGTTTGATCATGCAGTACGCGAGCCAGAACATCATTCCGGTGACGCTCGAACTCGGCGGCAAGAGCCCGAACATTTTCTTCGCCGACGTGATGAGCCAGGACGACAGCTACTTCGACAAGGCGCTCGAAGGCTTCGCGATGTTCGCGTTGAATCAGGGTGAAGTGTGCACGTGTCCGTCGCGCGTGCTGGTCGAGGAAACGATTTACGACCGCTTCATGGAGCGCGCATTGAAGCGCGTCGCCGCGATCACGCAAGGGCACCCGCTCGATACGAAGACGATGATCGGCGCGCAGGCCTCGCAGGAACAGCTGGAAAAAATCCTGTCATATGTCGATCTCGGCAAGCAGGAAGGCGCCCAATGTCTGATCGGCGGTGAGCGCAATCAGCTCGACGGCGAACTGAGCAAGGGCTATTACGTGAAGCCGACCGTATTCCGCGGCCACAACAAGATGCGCATCTTCCAGGAAGAGATCTTCGGCCCGGTGGTTTCGGTGACGACGTTCAAGAACGAGGAAGAAGCGCTCGACATCGCCAACGATACGCTCTACGGCCTGGGCGCCGGCGTCTGGACGCGTGACGGCACGCGCGCCTACCGTTTCGGCCGGCAGATTCAGGCGGGCCGCGTATGGACCAACTGCTATCACGCGTATCCGGCGCACGCGGCGTTCGGCGGCTACAAGCAATCGGGCATCGGCCGTGAGAATCACAAGATGATGCTCGACCACTATCAGCAGACCAAGAACCTGCTCGTGAGCTATAGCGAGAAGCCGCTCGGTTTCTTCTGAGCGGTAGCGCTCACGTTCCAGCGGGCCGCCTTGCGCGGCTCGCTTCTTTTTAGCGAGGACATGTGATGGCTGATGAGAAGGAAGTCGCCCGCGTAATCGCAACGCCCGCCGCGGTCGAACTGATCGACAAGCTGCGCGCCGAACACGGGGCGGTACTGTTCCACCAATCCGGCGGATGCTGCGACGGCAGCGCGCCGATGATGTTTCCGCAAGCCGAATTCATGGTGGGTTCGTCCGATGTCAAACTCGGAACGATTGCCAGCGTGCCGTTTTACATGAGCAACTCGCAATTCGAATATTGGCAGCACACGCAGTTGATCATCGACGTGGTGCCCGGCAATGGCGGCATGTTTTCGCTGGAACGGCCTAGCGGATTACGGTTCCTGACGCGCTCGCGGCTTTTCGAGGACGACGAGAACGCGTGGCTCGCAAAGCATCCGGTGGCGCGGGCGGATGCCTGATTGTTTTATTCAGCGCTCGAGTTTGACGCGTCGCTGATCGAGGGCGTTGGCGCCGCGCTCGCGAGCAGCGCGTCGCTATCGTCTTTCAGGCCGATGCCGGTGACGCCTAGGCGCCTTGCATGCGTGAGCAGGTAATGCAACTTGTGCGCGGCCGCCGGATAGTCGAGACCTTCGGGACGCACATTCGAAATACAGTTGCGTTGCGCGTCGCTACAACCCACTTTCGGCGCGTACGTCAGGTAGATGCCGAGGCTGTCGGGTGAACTCAAGCCTGGCCGCTCGCCGAGCAACATGACCACCAGTTTCGCACCGAGCAACTCGCCGATTTCGTCGCCGAGCGCGACGCGCGCCTGGCGTGCGACCACCACTGGCCCGATCTTCCAATCCGTGAGTTTCGTGCGGACGGCTTGCAAAAGCGGAATCGACTGCTTCGACGCCGCGAACGCCGAGAGGCCGTCGGCGATCACGAACACGACCTCGGGCGAATCGACCGTGAGCTGTTTCAGCGCCTCGCGGCTTTCGTCGCTCAACCGCCTGCCGAGATCGGGACGCCGCAAGTAATGCTCGCGATCCGGCGCGGCGCTATGCACGTCCAATGTCCTGAAGTTCTGCGCGCGCAACTGTTCGTGCAGCACGTCGGTATCGAGCGGATGATGCACGGCGTCACGCGCCTGCGCATGCGACAGGTTGAACGCGAGCAACGGCTCGGTTGGCAAGCTGTTGCCCGCGCGGCCCAACGCGATACGCGCGTTGGTGAACTGGCGCAGCGCGTTCCACGGGTTCTTTTCGAGGAAGTCGCTCATGCTATGCCCATCCAGTCGCGCGCGCCTTCCAGGAGCGGTTGTTGCGTGGATGCGCTCAGCAGCGCGCCGCGCGCGTCGGTGATTCGCATCGACTCCAGCCACGCTTCGAATTCGGGCGCGCGGCGCAAGCCGAGCACGTCGCGCACGTAAAGCGCGTCGTGGAACGAGGTGCTTTGATAGTTGAGCATCACGTCGTCCGCGCCCGGAATGCCCATGATGAAGTTGATGCCGGCCACGCCGAGCAGCGTGAGCAGATTGTCCATGTCGTCCTGATCGGCTTCGGCATGATTCGTGTAGCAGATGTCGCAGCCCATCGGCACGCCCAAGAGCTTGCCGCAGAAATGGTCTTCCAGACCCGCGCGCGTGATCTGCTTGCCGTCGTACAGATACTCCGGCCCGATGAAACCGACCACCGTGTTGACGAGAAACGGATTGAACTTGCGCGCCACCGCATAGGCGCGCACTTCGCAGGTCTGTTGGTCGACGCCGAAATGCGCGTCCGCCGACAACGCGCTGCCTTGGCCCGTTTCGAAATACATCAGATTGTTGCCGACCGTGCCGCGCTTCAGCGACAGTCCCGCTTCATACGCTTCCTGCAGCAGCGCGAGCGAGATGCCGAAACCGGCGTTCGCTTTTTCCGTCCCCGCGATCGACTGAAACACGAGATCGACCGGCGCGCCTTTTTCGATCGCGGCGATCGTGTTGGTGACGTGGGTGAGCACGCACGATTGCGTGGGCACCTGGTAGCGTTGGCGGAAGTCGTCGATCATTAGCAACAGCCTGGTGATCGCGCCGAGATTGTCGCTGGCCGGATTGATGCCGATCATCGCGTCGCCGCAGCCGTACATCAGGCCGTCGAGCATCGAGGCAGCGATGCCTTTCACATCGTCCGTCGGATGATTCGGCTGCAGGCGCACTGACATGTGCCCCGGCAAACCGACCGTGTTGCGAAAGCGCGTAATCACCGGACGTTTGCGCGCCGCCGCGATCAGATCCTGGTTGCGCATCAGCTTCGAGACCGCCGCGACCATTTCCGGCGTGAGGCCGGCGGTGATGCGCGTGAGCGCGTCGGCGTCGGTCGCGCTGCTCAACAGCCAGTTGCGGAAGTCGCCCACCGTCAGATGCGCGATGTCGGCGAACGCCTCTTGCGAGTGATCGTCGATCACGAGACGCGTGACTTCGTCGCTTTCGTACGGGATCAGCGCTTCGTTCAGGAACGTGCGCAGCGGCACCTGCGCGAGCGCCATCCTGGCCGCGACGCGCTCCTCCTCGCTCGCCGCCGCGACGCCGGCGAGCTGGTCGCCGGAACGCTGCGGGCTTGCCTTCGCCATCAATGTTTTCAGATCGGCAAAGCGATACGCGCGGCTGCCGATCGTCTCCGTATAGCTCATCTTTACGACTCCATCGCCGCTGCTCGCACAGCGGCTCGATTCGTCACTCTTCCAGCAAGGCGTCCGCCGGCGCCGCTTCGCGTTGATGGCGCGTCAAGAGGAAATAGACGTAGCCCAGCGCGAGGAAGATTGCGAACACGACGGCCACCAGAAAGTTGAAGTAGACCATCGTCCCGAGACAGATCACCGCGGCCACCAGCGCGAACGCCGGAAAGAACGGAAACAGCGGCGCGCGGAACGGGCGCTCCATGTTCGGCTCGATGCGGCGCAGCTTGAACAGCGACATCATGCTGATGATATACATCACGATAGCGCCAAATACGGACATCGTCACGATGTTCGCCGTCAGCGTCTGGCCGCCGAACTGGATCAGCTCGTCGCTATAGATCGCGGCGATACCGACCACGCCGCCCGCCAGGATCGCGCGATGCGGGGTCTTGAAGCGCGGATGCACTTTCGAGAGCCACTCCGGGAGATAGCCCGCGCGAGCCAGCGCGAAAATCTGCCGCGAATAGCCGAGGATGATGCCGTGAAACGACGCGACGAGTCCGAACAGGCCGAGCCACACCAGCATATGCATCCAGCCGCTGTTTTCGCCGACGATGTACTTCATCGCTTGCGGCAGCGGATCGTTGATGTTCGACAGCTTGGTCCAGTCGCCCGCCGCGCCGGCGAACACCATCACGCCGATCGCGAGCACCACCAGCGTCAGGATGCCGGCGACATAGGCGATCGGAATCGAACGCTTCGGGTTCTTCGCTTCCTCGGCGGCCATCGCGACGCCTTCGATCGCAAGGAAAAACCAGATCGCGAACGGAATCGCCGCGAACATGCCGTGAAACGAGCCCATGCTGAAGGTATCCGCGCCGGCCCAGCCGCCTTTCGTGAAGTTCGACCACTGGAACCCCGGCGACACCACGCCCATGAACACCAGCAACTCGAAGATCGCGAGCAGCGTCACGCACAATTCGAAGGCCGCGGCGATCTGCACGCCGACGATATTCAACGCCATGAAGATGAGATACGCACCCATCGCCGCGTGCTTCGGCTCGAGACCCGGAAATTGCACGTGCAGATAGGCGCCGATCGCCAATGCGATCGCCGGGGGAGCGAACACGAATTCGACGAGGGTCGCCGCGCCCGCCAGATAACCGCCGGTCGGGCCGAACGCGTGCCGCGCGTAGGCGAACGGGCCGCCCGCATGCGGAATCGACGTGGTGAGTTCGGTGAAACTGAAAATGAAGGTCGTGTACATCGCGGCGATGAAGACCGCCGTGATGACGAAGCCCAGCGTGCCCGCGCTCGCCCAGCCATAGCTCCAGCCGAAATACTCACCGGAAATGACGAGGCCGACCGCGATTCCCCACAATTGCCACGTGCCGAGCGTCTGCTTCAACTCGTGATGCGTGACCTTACCGACGTGCTGACTGCTGGACTCTGTTTTCATCGGACTCTCCTGAGGGTGCCGCTTGCTCGACGCCGCAAGGCTTTGCGGTGCATGGGCGGACAGGCTTCCGCCGATGGTAGTGAGCCATTAATCGAGGTGTTATCGAAATTCGGCAAATTTTGGCGGGGGTTATATCAGTGGGCGCTTAACTGCGGGGCTGTTTGGCGAGGATTGAATGGGCGGGTGATGTTTTGCCGAACGTCTGGTTTGATGCCTTGTCCGCCGCTTTGCCTGCTCGGTGCCCGCTTGTGCAGCGGGCTTCGCGGATGTCTCTCTGGTTTTTATAGTCTTTGTATATGTATACGTAGTAATAGTTAACAAGCATGGGATGCGGTTGTGGATAACCTGAAACTTCGTTTGCGAATCAGAAGCCTGCGGAATCGATAACCCTGCGAAGCGCCTGCGGACAGCGACGCGCAGCCAGGGAAAACTTTTGTGCCGTCCGGCGACGCCGCGGCCTTATCAAGGTTTCGCCCACAACGTGTCAGGCGGCTTTTACAAAAGTTGTCCAGAGGGGACTGTGGATAAGTTGGACGGCTTTGTGTCGCCCGGCCAAGGAGGAAAGGCTTTGGCGCAAACCCTCGATTCATGCGCCGCAGCGCCGGTGCGTTTATCGCAAAAATGTTCGCACTACCAAGGCGTTGACAAGCTGCGAGCCCGTCGCTTATCGTCGCGTCGCGGGACGGTTGGTCAAGCTTGCCCCGGTTCGGGCCGCATACGTTCCGGGCACTACGGGGCTACCCCGTGGATCAGAATGACCTCCGCAGTTCGTCGCATGAGCCCGTTGTTGCGCGTTGCGCAAATACGCTCACGCAGCACAAGACGCGTTGACTGCCGTCCCGCCCTCCTTTGCTCTATGCCGCAATCTTCCCTGCAAGTCGTCACCTACGCGATCGCCGACGCCATGCTCGCCGGGCCTGCCGATCCGGCCACGATGGTCGAGCGGATGACGCGCGTATTGGGCGAGTCCGCCGACTGGATGACTGGATTGGCGCGCCGGGTCGAGAGACGATTTGGCGCGCGCTGGGACAGCGTCGAAGCCAAACACCTGTCGAAGATCATCGCTGAAACCGCGGGCTTTGTTGCGGCGTGGAGAAGCGAGAACCGTCCGCGCATTGTTCGTGTGCTCACGCGACCGCCTGTTCAGCGACCTGCTCCGCGCTGGTTGCGGGACGTCACGCTGCCGCAACTGCCGACACTCGGCGATCTGGCTGCGTGGCTCGATGTGGAACCCCTGGAGTTGGACTGGTTTGCAGATCGCTGGCGTGTAGCGGCTCACGATGCGACGACGCGGCTTCACCACTATTCCTACAAGGCGATAGAGAAACGCGACGGTCGATGTCGAATCATCGAAATTCCCAAGTCGCGGTTGCGGGAATTGCAGCGGAAAGTGCTGCATGGCCTGCTCGACCGGATTCCCGCTCACGATGCGGTGCATGGTTTTCGGCGCGGCAGGAACACGGTCACGTTCGCGGCGCCTCACGCTGGAAAAGCGGTTGTGTTTCGCTTCGATCTGACCGATTTTTTTGCGTCGGTTCATGCGGGACGTGTTTACTCTGCGATTCATGCTTTGGGTTATCCGTTGGAAGTTGCGCGAGCGCTGACTGCGCTGTGTACCAATCGGGTGCCGAGTGGTCGCCTGCTGGCGCCGGACGTGCGCGACAGGATCGACTGGCAGGAACGGCAACGCTATCGAAACCGGCATCTGCCACAAGGCGCGCCGACTTCGCCAGCGTTGGCGAATCTGTGTGCGTTTCGACTGGATCTTCGCCTGGCTGGGTTGGCGCGGTCTGTTGGGGCGAGCTATACGCGGTATGCGGATGATCTGGCTTTCTCTGGTGGGAACGATCTCTCGCGGATGACCGAGCGTTTGTCGATTCGCGTGGCGGCGATTGCCATCGAGGAAGGGTTTGCGGTGAACATGCGGAAGACGCGGGTGATGCGTCATGCGGTGAGGCAGCATCTGGCTGGGGTCGTGGTGAATAGCCATCCGAATCTGGAGCGACCGGCGTTTGACGCTCTCAAGGCCCTGCTTACCAATTGCGTGCGGCACGGGCCGCGCTCCCAGAATAGAGACGCTCACACGGATTTTCGAGCGCATCTCGCGGGAAGGGTCGCGCACGTCACGATGCTGAATGCGGCGAGGGGGGAGAAGCTTAAAGGGATCTTTGAGCGGATTGGGTGGGACGAGAGAGACCAGTCATGAAGCGGCATCGAGCGGTTGGAACCCCTCGTAGGCTCGTAGATCGTCTTCCAGCTTCACGTTCCACTACGCTGGCAAAAACCGTCAGTCCCAACAGATGCAGGCCGCATCAGCTTGCATAGAATGCCCCATCCTTCTAATCGGCCAGCCCAGACCCCGGCTGCCGATTTGCACGCTTTTCACGGGAAGCTGGAGCAGAAACCGGCATGGGCCCGCGGCTTGTTCGTAAGCAACAGCGGCTTCACGCCGGACGGGTTGGCCGCCTTCGGTCGAGCAAAGCGCGTTATCTGTATGGACGGACTCGACCTGTTCGACGCCCTCGATAGGGGGATTCCGTTAAACCATGTGCTCGAACGGAAGGTTCGACGTGCCGCCGAATCAGGCCTCCCCTTCGAACGCGTGCGCGACCTCTTTGCCTGACAAGGAATCCTCGATAAGCTCAAGCTACCAAAAGAAAAGACCCATAAATTTCTCAACTTATGGGTTTGTTTTTCTCAGGTTATGCGTCTATCTACAGACGGGTGTAGCGACACTCAAAACGTGAGATTTTTGGTCCCGTCAGACAAGGCTCTGCGGACTGTGGGACGCATCGGATGGGATTTGGGGAAGCATCGCGTGAGATTTTTTTGCACGCAGCTGAACCGGCATGACAACGGGGTACCTTCCTGGCGAAGCTCTCCCATCGCCATCTCCCATAGGGCCGTCGTGAGCGACCCATCTCGATGCACGCCGGTGGTCAAGAAATGTCCAAGTTTCCGAGACTGACCTACTCACGCGCCAAGCAGACAGCGATGGCTGTTTAACGAAGCAACTACCGAGTTAAACCCCTCTCTATCCCGTCTCAGGCCAGCCGTTTCGGTGGCTGGTCGAGGCGTCGGCGTCTGCCCGTCGCAACCCGACCTCGAGGGCACTCATGAAATCCCCCCGCCTCTGTCTCGCGTGTGGCAACGCGTTCGTGCCGCTGGCGCATGTTCCCCGTCAGCGTTACTGCTCGTCGGAAGCTTGCCAGCGCGCCCGTCGACGCGACTGGCAGAACCACCGGCTCCGTATCGACCGCGACTATCGCGACAACCAGGCCCGTGCTCAGGCGAGATGGCGCGCAGGCCACGCCGGCTATTGGCGCGAATATCGAGCTGCACATCCGGCGTATCGGGAGCGCAACAGCAGCATGCAGCGGATGCGCAATGCACGACGGAGTTTCAAGCCGATTGCAAAGATGGATGTCTTCGAACTCCCCCGGCCGCTGGGCTCTGGCTTCTATGTGCTGCGTCACGCGGATGATGCCAGCGCTGCAAAAATGGACGCGTGGACCGTTCACATCGCCGTGCTGTCTGCCCCGCCAGCACCGCCCGTGTGATTGCAAAGAGATGACGTGATACACATTGGCGTTTGGCCTGCTACCTTTGCCTTGTCACCGTTCGCTTTCAAACGCCACCGCCTGATGTGAAGCCGCGGCGTTCGCATTTTGGGGCTCCCATTGCGCTCGGTGCCTGCCGCGTGTCTGTGTCTGAGTTGCGGAGCGGAGCATGTCAATCAATAGCGCGGGTCCAGCAGTCGTCGCCGGCTCCATGGCAGGACGGGCAGCTGAGTACGTCCGTATGTCGACCGAGCACCAGCAGTATTCGACCGAGAACCAGCGCGACCGAATTCGGGACTACGCGACCCGCCGAGGATTCGAAATCGTCCGCACCTACGCCGACGAGGGTAAAAGCGGTCTTCGAATCGACGGCCGCCGGGCCCTTCAGAATCTCATCTCCGATGTCGCTAATGGCAAGGCCGATTTCTGCGTAATCCTCGTCTATGACGTGAGTCGCTGGGGGAGATTCCAGGATGCCGACGAGAGCGCGTACTACGAGTACATCTGCCGCCGTGCTGGCATCCAGGTTGCGTACTGCGCCGAGCAGTTCGAGAACGACGGGTCGCCTGTCTCGACCATCGTGAAAGGTGTCAAGCGGGCAATGGCTGGTGAGTACAGTCGAGAATTGTCCGCGAAAGTGTTCGCGGGGCAGTGCCGTTTAATTGAGATGGGTTTTCGGCAAGGAGGCCCAGCCGGTTATGGGCTTCGCCGGGTATTGGTCGATGAGCACGGACTCATGAAGGCGGAGCTGTGTCGGGGCGAACATAAAAGCCTGCAGACGGACCGGGTAATCCTCATGCCGGGGCCGGAGAGCGAGGTGCGAACTGTCAATCTAATCTATAACTGGTTTATCGATGAGTCGCTCGACGAATACGAAATCGCAGCTCGCCTGAACGGCATGCACGTGCGGACCGACCTTGACCGGGAGTGGACTCGGGCCACGGTGCGGGAAGTATTGACCAATGAGAAATACATCGGCAACAACGTATATAACCGTGTGTCGTTCAAGCTGAAAAAGATGCGGGTGACCAACACGCCGGACATGTGGATTCGAAAGGAGGGAGCATTTCAGGCAATTGTGCCAGGCGAAACGTTCTACACGGCTCAGGGCATTATGAGAGCGAGGGCGCGGCATTATTCGAATGAGGAGCTAATCGAGCGGTTGCGCAACCTGTACCGCAGTCGCGGGTTTTTGTCTGGCGTCGTGATTGATGAAACAGATGGCATGCCATCTACGTCGGTCTATGTTTATCGGTTCGGCAGCTTGATTCGTGCCTACCAGACAGTCGGTTTTACTCCTGGCCGAGACTATCGATACATTGAGACCAACCGTTTCCTTCGACAACTGCATCCAGAAATCATCGCGCAGACGGAAAGGAGAATCGCCGATTTGGGCGGCACGGTGATACGCGACCCGGCAACCGACCTGCTGACAGTCAACGACGAGTTCACGGCCTGCATCGTGCTGGCGCGCTGCCAGTCGCATGACAATGGTCGGAATCACTGGAAGGTGCGCTTTGATACAAGCCTCCTGCCGGACATCACTGTTGCGGTCCGGCTCGACCAGACAAATGCTTGCGCGCTGGACTACTATCTGTTGCCTCGCCTCGATTTTGGGCAACCGCGTATTCACCTCGCCGACCAGAATCCAATCGAGTTTGAAAGTTATCGGTTCGATACCCTGGACTACCTCTACGGCATGGCTGAGCGCGCCCGTCTCAGGAGAGTAGCGTGAACTCGCGGCAGCAGCCCGGAGAAATCCGGATGGTCCCGATTGCCCAGATTGAAGTCATCAATCCGCGAGAACGCAACGGTCGGGTTTTTAAGGAAATCGTCGATAACATCAAGACCATCGGTCTGAAAAAGCCTATCGTGGTCACGCCCCGAGCGACGACCAGCGGCATAGAAAAATATCTGCTTGTGTGCGGCGAGGGGCGATTGAAGGCGTTCCGCTCGCTTGGGGAAGCGACTATTCCCGCACTCGTCGTGAGCGTGAGCGATGAGGAAGCGTTCGTAATGAGTCTGACCGAGAACATCGCGCGCAGACAGTGTCGCCCACTCGAACGGCTCGCCGGCATTCGGCAATTGCAGGAGCAGGGATATGCGCCGAAGGTCATTGCAGAAAAGACAGGTCTTGCACCAACTTATGTTCACGGCATCCTCACGCTGCTGCATCAGGGAGAAGAGAGGCTTGTGGTTGCAGTAGAGAAAGGCCTGGTTCCCCTGAATGCCGCCCTGATGATTGTTGGGGCCGGCGACGACGACGCCGAAATTCAAGCAGCGCTCCAGGGGGCCTATGAGTCGGGAAAACTCCGGGGCAAGCAACTGATGAGCGCTCGTCGTGTCATCGAACGCAGGAAGGCGCTCGGGCGAAGCACCGCGCACAATATGACCAGCAAGTCTGCCGCCGTCACGACCTCGAGTCTCGTGCGGACGTATGAGCGCGAGGTAGAACGTCAGAAATCCATGGTCAGAAAGGCCGAATTCACCCAACAGCGGTTGCTTTTTGTGGTGGGTGCGTTGAGGCAAATGCTTGCCGATGAAAACTTCATCAACCTGCTGCGCGCCGAGGGACTGGCCAGCCTGCCGAGGTATCTTGCGGAACGCGTTTGGCCAACTGGAGGCGCCACATGACCGGCGTAAGTCTTGGATTCATCCCCGAGCCGCTGTCGGTGCTGGTCTCCAGCATCCTGCCATCGCGCAGGATACCGGCACCCGTGGTCGACTCGCGTAAATTCAAACAGATAAAAACCTCCATTGAGGAGGTAGGCCTCATAGAACCGCTCTCTGTAACAGCTGCGGACCAGTCGTCCGGACAGCATGTTCTACTGGATGGTCATCTGCGCTTACTCGCCATCCAGGGGTTGGGGCACGAGCGGGCTGCCTGTCTCGTCGCGACCGACGATGAGACCTACACATACAACAATCGTGTCAATCGCCTTTCGACAATCCAGGAGCACTATATGATTCGGCGCGTGATTGACCGAGGCGTATCGCCCGAACGATTGGCGAAAGCTCTTTCCGTGGATGTATCCCAAATCATGAAGAAGATGTCGCTGCTCGACGGCGTGTGCCCAGAGGCGGCTGAACTTCTCGGGGACCGGCAGTTCTCGCCGGAGCTTGTTCGCGCTATTCGCAAAATGAAGCCCACACGGCAGGTTGAATGCGTTGAACTGATGGTGGCCGCGAACAATGTGTCCGTCTCTTACGCCGAGGCATTGTTGGTAGCTACGCCGACAGCACTTCTCGTGGAGGGCAGAAAGCCACGCAAACTGACCGGCGTTAGCCCCGAGCAGATGGCGAAAATGGAGCGGGAAATGAGCAATCTGCAGGGGCAGTACAAGCTCGTTGAACAGAACTACGGTCAAGATGTGTTGAATCTTGTGCTTG
This sequence comes from Paraburkholderia terricola, assembly GCF_003330825.1. Lineage (NCBI taxonomy): Bacteria > Pseudomonadati > Pseudomonadota > Betaproteobacteria > Burkholderiales > Burkholderiaceae > Paraburkholderia > Paraburkholderia terricola. The sequence continues at coordinate 26,847 of NZ_CP024941.1, read as the reverse complement.
CGAAAGGGTATCTCGCCAAGCTCCTCGAAAACGAATCTGCGCGGCAATACATTGCACAACGCCATCCGGATTTGATGGCGGAGTTCGAGTCCATCATTGCAACCATCTCTCTCGACCAGCAGCAATTCAGCGTGGCAATTTAGTCGCGTCCGCACAGAGTTACCGTCCACGTTATGTCGCCGTCTCGCGAACGCGGCAATAGGCTGACAGCAGTTGCGCGTTCCTACTGTCTGCCTTAAAGTTTCCGCGCAAGCCGGCGACGCAGTGATTGCCGCCCGTTCGATTTTGGCAGTGTTAATAGCAGCAGCATTTTGGTCGCGAGCGACCTTCTCGATGAAGCGTCGGCCCAGCATCATTCCATTCATAATGCATAGGACAGAACTTTCAGATTATCAGGGAGGCCTTATACGGCATCGTCCGGTTAGTACTGTTGGAAGAACAGGTGGCTTGGCTAGTATCGAGGTCGACGGCCAATCGACCGGGTTGGAAAGATGACCCATGGCACAGCCAGTTAATGGCTTCCAATACATAAAATGCGCGAGCGCTGACCGGGTGGCGCGAAGACTGTCGATTCGCAATAGCGGCCCCGCTGGCCACTCGTGACGACGCGAGTTGGGTGGTCACAATTTCGACGCATTCGGCCGGCACAGGTGCTGGCCGCTACTTGACTATCTTGTTACGGCAGGCAGTCGTCGGTGGAGCGGCAAAAAATACCTTTTATATTCCCTGGTTAGTAAATGGTGCCGAATTGGTCCCTGCCACACGCGTTTTACAAAAATTGTCCGCCGCGGATTTTCATCATATTATTCGGCGTGGCAATTTGGGGCTTACTCGGAAATGACGGTAAATGACCTGGCAACAGTGCTGAGCGCGGGGATGGACCAATCCCGACGCTTGTTGAAACTCGATACTGCGTTGGGCGCAAATGCGCTAGTGCCAGTCCGCGTCGTCGGCACTTCGCGCATTGGCCGCAACTACGACTTTACTGTCGATGTCGCTTCGCTAAAAGATTCGATAGAGCTCAAAACCCTCATTGCGAAACCGGTCACGCTCTGGACGCAACAGACTGACTCTTCGTATTTACCGCGTCACGGCTACGTTCATACTGCGCGATTTTTGGGCTCCGACGGCAGCGTTCAGCTTTACCAGATTAGTTTTTCGTCGTGGCTGCATTTCCTGAAATTTCGCAGTGACGCGCGGATATTTCAGGACAAGACGGCAGAAGACATTATTTCGACGGTATTCGACGAGCATCCCCAGTCAAGCGGCGCGTATCGCTTTGACCTGCGTAACCAGCTAGCTCCACGGTCGTTCTGTGTTCAATATGAAGACGACTGGAACTTCGTGCACCGGATTATGGAAGCCGAAGGTCTTTTCGGCTATTTTGAACAGGCGGGCGATGGCAAAGCGCACACGCTGGTCATCACCGACGACCTCTACACCGTTAAAGCTCTAACGCCTCAAGAGGTACCGTTTTATCGCGCAGGCGCTGGAAGCGAAACGGACGCGATAGTTCAGTGGGGCGGAGCGCGCACGTTGCAGAGCACGAGCTACACCACGCGCACATTCGACTATAAGAATCCAACTTTTAACAAAGAGCTGTCCACACCGACAGTTGACAGGCAGGGCGACCTGCCCGACCAGGCGGAGGTGTATGAGTACACGGGCGCCTATACCTATGGCGACAGTGCTCGTGGCAACGCTTTGTCCAAGACCCGGATGGAAGAATGGGAGTCCCGCGCGAAGCGCTTCTTTGCGACAGGCAGCGTACGGCGGGCCGATGTGGGTCGCTGGTTCCAACTTGACGGCGCAACCGCTCTCTCGTCGGATAGCGCGGAAAATCGTCAGTTCGCGATTCTGGCCGTCACTTGGTACATCGAGAACAACCTGCCCGTTTCGACGGGAACACAGTTCCGCCACAGCCTCCAGTCACAACTTGCTGAAGCTCGCTCATATCACGCGGGTTCGTCCGACGTCTTCAATGTAAAGGACGCGTTGGGTGGCGAAGGTTTCTTCCTCGTCGAACTCGAAACGCAGAGACGCACCGTTCCGTTTCGTAGCCCCTTCGAACACCGTAAGCCCCTGATGCATACCCAGACCGCGACGGTGGTCGGCCCGAATCAGGAGGAGGTCTTCACGGACAGCCTCAATCGGGTCAAAGTGCAAATGCACTGGGACCGCATCAGCGACGCAGATGAAAAGGCTTCCTGCTGGCTGCGCGTCATGTCACCAAATGCCGGTGGGACGCTCGGCGGGGTATTTGTCCCGCGTGTGGGACATGAAGTGGGAATCGTCTACCTGGACGGCGATTGTGACCGACCGGTCGTCAGCGGCAGTCTGTTCAACGGACAGCAGACACCGCAATGGCATTCCAACGGCTTGCTGTCGGGTTACAAATCGAAGGAATTTCAGGGCACAGGCTACAACCAGCTCGTAATGGACGATTCGACGGGCCAGAACCGCGCTCAGCTTTTTAGCAGTACGTCCGAGAGCTACTTGCATCTTGGATACCTCATCGACCAGCAAGGTAACACTCGTGGCTCCTTCGTCGGGAAGGGCTTCGACCTCAAGACGAATTCTTACGGAGCGGTACGTGCCGGACAGGGCATGTATCTGTCGACCTATGCGCGGGGCGGCACGTCGAGCCAGCCGCTCGATGTGAAGGAAGCGCGTCAGCATCTCGTCGATTCGGGCGGCGTAGTGGAGCGGCGTTCAGAAGTGGCCACCAGTAGTCAGGCGGAAGGGCTTCAGGATGCGCAGGACACAATCAACGACTTCGCCGCCGCGACACAAAATGCCGTTCAATCGAACACAGGCGGCGGCAACACGGGCGGGGGTGGGACAGGCGAGGCGAACGGTTTCTCCCAGCCAGTGATGCTGCTGGCAAGCCCATCCGGTATTGGGCTGTCGACACAGAAATCCATTCAGGCCGCGGCGACCGAGCACGTCAACATCGTGAGTGGCGCCAGCACGCACATTGCCGCGTCCAAGTCACTCATTGCAAGCGTGGGCGAGAAACTTAGCTTCTTCGTGCAGAACGCAGGGATGAAGCTATTTGCGGGTAAAGGAAAGGTCGAGTTGCAGGCCCAGTCGGATAACGTGGAAATCACGGCCGATAGGACGGTTATGGTCGTTTCGACCTCTGACGCCGTCAATATTACTGCGCAGAAAGAAATCAAACTGACAGCGGGAGGTGCCACGATTCGCATCGCCGGCGGCAACATCTACGTACACGCGCCAGGTCTCGTCGAAGTGAAAGGCAGCCAGCATTCATTCGAAGGACCGGCGAGCGAGAACAGTACGGCCCAACTACCGTCCACTGAAGCCTGTGCGCAAAAGTTCGCTTCCGCCGCGCGGGCCGGTGCCGCCATTGTTGACTAGGCGCTCCCATGGACCTTTATCTGATTGTTGAGCCGGACAATGGGCATGTCGACCTGGGCGCGGCGCCTCGAATGTTTGAGATTGGCGAGATTGTTCCCCCCGCCATGCCTGAGTTGAAGGGCGTGATGCCGATTCTGTATGCGATTGAGCATCCGGAACAGCAGGTACCGGTCATCCAGGCTATCGCCAGCAAGGACTTCGAAGCTGGTCGGCCGCCACGCGCGTGCGCACTCCTCGAGACTCAAGCGAGCGCCGGGGACCTGATGGCCTCTCTCAGGAGCACCATCGCGTTGGCTCGCGAGTCCGAGGGATATTCCGTGTTTCGCTTTTACGACCCTCGAGTCTTCCGGCACCTTCCGTGGGTGCTTCAACCGGAGCAGCTTTCGGCGCTTTTCGGGCCGGTCAATCGTTGGCGCTATCTTGACAATAACCAAGGCTGGGCAACAGTCGAGCGTCCACTCGAACCTGTGTTGCCCTTCAAGCCGACGGCGGAGCAGCGCGCGACGTTGACGCGGCTTCACCTCATTGAGAAGGCGTTGAAATCCATCGGTGAAGCGGGCGAGGCTACCGACCATCGCACGGCGCGCCAACTTGATTCGCTCTTTGAAAAAGGCGCCCGTTACAGCCTCACCGACGAGGACCTTGCGGTATTCGTTGTTCAGGGCGCACTCGTTTCCCCTCACTTTGACCGACATCCTAAGGTTATCGCGGCCCTGCAACGCAGCGCGTCTTCGTCCTATGCGGAGGTCACGACACAATGGTCCGACGAAGAATGGGCGCAAATTTTCCATGACACCCAGTCGTACGTGTGACCGCGACAGCGAATAACGAAAAGAGAGAGCCATCATGGCAACCGCAAGCAACATTCCCAAGGTACAAGCCGCGTCAGCGAACGCGAAAGCAAATGCGGCCGGGCCGACTAGCTGTGACATGTGCGAGAAGAAGGGCCTTCTTATCTTGCCCGTCCGTTACGCCGCAGCTGCGGCAAGCGGTGCGCACAATCTCGGCGGGGCGACCGCGCTCGCGTTGCCCAAAGGGCAATTTGGCGACGGTGTGACAGCAGTCGGCGCAAAGAAGGCCAGCTACTTCCTGCGCTCGGTTCGAAAGGGTTTCATTCACGTCTACTATCCGTCCACTAACAAGTGGCAGATTTACGGTGTCACGACGGAAGGCTACGTCTTCAACTACCCGCTTGATGCCGACCTCAGTCCGGCCCAGGAAAAGGCGTTCAGTTGCAAGCAGGCGGGGCATATGCAACTCGCGCAGTGCATCAGCATCGAACAGCCCAAGAAGGCAGGTAAGGTTTATCTCGCGTTCAGCGATGTGCGGTGGACTGCGCCAGTACGCAAACGCTATGAGACGAACGAAAGCGGCTGTCGTGACCATCGGATGCAGATGCTCGACGCTGCGGGTTGGGCGGGCGGCAACCACACTCAGAAGCACGCAGAGAAGATTGACCATCTTGCAGACTTTGTGCTCGAGTACAAAGGTGGACTTGCCATTGCAGCTTCCGGTTCGCCCTTTCACTTCATGGACCGGACAGGGCAAGCCCAGGCTCTCAAGGATTCCATGGATTCGCATGTCAAAGGACAAGGGCTTTTCTTTGCGCTGTGGGACCCCGCTGGTATCACGCAGGAAATCAATACTGAACAGGTTCTGGCGTATGGGGCCGCGATGGCGCCCTATCAACGCAAGCTGTGGACCGCTAGCGCCATTGAGGGGCTTAAAACCGCAATCGAAGAAAGCGCAGAGCAGGACGAAAACGCTGCGGCGGAACAACTCAAGGGGCAGGCGGCTGAATCCTACGCGCTGTACTCACTATTCGATGGCGGGAAGGCGTACGAGCGGCAAGTACAGTCCATCGATACGCAGACGGAACGCGAGATGGAGTCAGTGAAGACGGCCGCCTGGAAGCCGTACACCGAGTCTTACAGTCCGAATGCGGTTACGCAGTTCCGCAATGACATGAAAAAAAACATGCAACAGGTGGAAGACAGCACACTCAATCCAATCGCGGATGACCATGTAGCCTGGTTAAAAAGCACTGCCCTGAAGACCGTGTTCGCCTTCGACTACCATGAACACGACCCGGTCAAAGGCATCGACTACGCTGAGCTCTTTCATGCGTGCATTGCTGATTCTGCCGACCGCAAGCAGGTGTTTGACCTGATTCTCCAATGGGCACAAGGCGATGTAATGGATAGACACAACCCGTTGCTGCGCTCCTTGGTGCTTAACCACAACCCGACCGCGGAAAAAGTTAAGGAAGCGGCCGCATTTCCTTTGACTGAATTGCGCGAACCGCTCGCAAAGCTTATCGAGTCCAACAACGTCACCAACGAGATTCTCGAGCGCGAGGAAGCTGGTCTTTTGCTGCGCGCGGACAAGGTCGGCGCCAGCATCATCCATCAGGTCGGTGGGCCGGTTGCAAACTTTATTGCACGCGGAGGCGACGCCGTCGGCACGAAGGTCTTCATCGCCTGCATGTGTCTGCGCACGAAAACGACCGTCGTCTATAAACCCGTGGAAGGAAATCTTAACCAGTGGCTTTCATACATGGCTCGAGAGATTTATGAGCAGATGCCAGCGAATCGGCGGCCAAGCCTGAATTCCCTGAAAGACAACCTTCGCAAGTCGTTCAAGGCCTCATCTCCTCAGGATGGACCCATTAAAGTCCCACAATACGTCCTTTTCAATGCCGACGAAGCTCTCGCAGCATCAGCGGAGGCGAAGTCCGGTCGGGCCATTGGAAATGCGATATTCGGGCCGGGTGTGCGGGCAGTGCTGACGGAAGAGAACGTGACGTCCAGCTTCCTGCCGAAGTTCCGAGCCGTGACGCAAGGCGAAGTCGGTTATGGTGCGATTGGTGTCATTTTCAATGGTGTGAACTGGATGCTCGCCAGCAAGGAGCTTGAAAAGTCGAGCGCGTTGAACCGGACGGAAACCCAGCAAAAATTTTGGGCTGCAATTGTGTCTACCTGGGCTGCTGGCGGCCAGACCGTAGGAAGTGGTTTCAAGGCGCTCGGCAAACTGGAGCTCCGCTACTCTGCAGTTATGGCTCGCTATGGTAAGTTCATCGAAATCGCTGGTCGTACGATAGGTGCTGTCGCCGGACTGATAGGCGCGTGGTATGACTACAAGCAATCCCAGTCGGAAATGAAACAGGGACATGCGATGCTCGCGCGCTTATATGGCGCTTCCGCTATAGCGAGCGCGATTCTCTGTGTCGCGACAATCGCCGGCGCGACGAGCCTCGTTCTCCCGCTCATGATTATTCTCATTGTTATTGGAATCTTGATAGCATGGAAAAAGCATCGCGAAATCGATGAATGGCTAAGCAAATGCATCTTCGGCACGGGCGACGAGCACTTCTCTGCCGAGGACGAACGTAAGCAGTTTGAGGCCTTGACCTCGTGAGCGAGATGATATGGCATATGACTACATGACGCGGATTGCCTTCAACCGCCCCGTCACCGAGAAGGAAGCTTTGAGACGCGTAGACGTTCGCAAGCCGGTAGCAGACGAAGCCGCAGACGCCTACACGGTCTTTGGCATGAACGACACATACCTTGAAATTTGCGACGCATCCTTTTTCCAGGTGGGCTGGTGTCTTATGGCTTTTCTGGTTGGGTTCCCGGTCCTGCTATTTCTTGCCATCTCGAACGCGATGGACTCGATAGAGGTGCCGGCGGCGATTGTCCGCAATGGGGACGCGGCCTGGTTCAGTGCATCCGGTTGGGCTCTGTGTGCCGTCGCGCTTGCCGGCTGCGCCTTTACCATTGTCCTACTACTCAAGGATTGTTTTAACTATCGCCATAAGTCGGTCAGGTTCAACCGCCGAACACGGATGGTCTATGCGTTCCGCCACAACGGCCCGGGCGGTGTCGTTCAGGTTCCGTGGGACAAGGCATTCTTCTATGTGCACAGGCAGGCTTCCAACTCCATGATGGGCGGAGCGCCAACGATGATGCGATGTCTTGTGCTAGACGACACCAGTAAGGTAGTCAATACATTCAGTTTCGGCTTGCGCACCGTAAATGGTGCCAACGAGTCTTCCGAATATGGACGACAGGTTCTCTATCAGGTGCAGGCAAACTTCGAGTTCATCCGGCGATATATGGAAGAAGGCAGGACCGCCGTTCCGCCGGTGAAGAAGTATTTGCCGCGGGAACCGTCCTTGCGCAACTCAATGAGCGTCTGGTTCTACGGGCTAGGCGATATTGGTCGCGCGAGCTCGGCGTTGCGAGCCTTTTCCTTTGTGATGAGCGGACCGGTTTTCTTACTATCAGTGCTTCATTACATCGCGCAGCTAACAAGTCGAGAGCCCGTCTGGCCCGCGGAAGTCGAGGTCGCCTGCCGTGATACATCAGCCGCGCCGCTTGCGCGCGCCTAGCGCGACACCCGTACCGAAAACATTGCTCTCAGAGATAAAGACATGGGACGTAGATTCATCGTTCAGGGCGACACAACTGACCGTAACGGCGTCGTAATGGACGGCATAAGTGGGTCATCGCTGGACGGAAAACCACTGGCTTACATCGGCGGCGTCGTCAAATGCCACAGCTGCGACAAAGAGGGTGTCATCATCACTGACGGTACGCCACATACCGTATCAGTAATGGGTAAGCAGGTTGCGTTGGAAAATGACGTCTGCAAATGCGCTTGCGAACCGTTGCCCAAGCTCGTTGCATCTCAGACACGTGGCTCTCTATCCACTTAGTGACGAGTGCGGTATCTGCGGCGTAGCGAATTCGAGAAGGCGGATGCGTACGCGTGGCGACGTTTCGAGACCCATCCGACGGCTGAAGCATTTCCGGCTTTAATGGAGGTCGCGACTGCCACCGGCAGACAGGCAGAAACCCGGGAGCGTGCACTCAAACATCTCTGGGCGCTGGTCAGCGAAGAGGAAGCGACTGCAAAATTGAAGCGCACCGTCTGGCAACGCGGCACGCGAACCGAACTGGTCAGGATTTTTCTTGCTGGCAAGGAGAACGAGGTCGCATGGGAAACATTCACCGGCGGCCCGGTCGCCACGCAGCTATGGCCTGAAATGGCGTCGGTCCGTGGCAAGACTCATCCGCACGAGGCCATCGCCTGTATCACCGGCTGCTTCCGGTAGCGGCCGAGGGCGGTACGCGCAACGCCCGATATGACGAGGCGTTCGAAATCGTGCGGGCTATCAGCATGCTGCGGGCGCGGGTGGATGAACGTGCAGAGTTCGCGAGTGAACTGGAGGAGATTCGGGCTGCGTATCGCGCGAAGCGCAACTTCATCAAGCTGCTCGCCAAACTGTCGTGAAGTCGCCCGCAGAAAACGGATGCATCTGCCGGCTACGGATTCGTGCGCGGTAACGCGGCGGCGAACGACCAGAGCTGATTCACCCTTGTTGTTGCACGTCGAGAAGGAGTCGCTGAACAGCAAGAACGGATGGTGCCTGTCATTGACGAGCGGTATCGCGTCGGGCCGGGCTATTGTTTGCGCGGCGCCGGCACCCGGTGTTTCGGCGGAAGCCTGCATGCTGGCCAGGTATTCGTCCGCAGTCATCGTTGATGCGAACCGCCGATTCACATTGAGGTTCACCGGCGCACCGGAGACTGGCTTTTCAGCGCGCATTGGGGCATTCACTGGAAGGCGGAAGTTGCGTCGCGCGCCCGGAAGCGCGGTGAGGGCGGGACTGTTGGAGGGGCATTCATAAACGAGAGGCGCCACGCCCATGGGGTGGTAGCAGCACTCAAGACGCGCGGTGTAGTACCGGCCGCCCTGGTCAGCAAGACGTCGACCGAGGATTCAATTCCGGTTCTCGTAGCGGATGGCGTTTGCGATGACCGTCCGGTTGCCTGCGAACTTGGGCGTGACAGGAGACTCGCGGGAGGCACGCCTTGCTGACCAGGGCGGTGACTGGCGCTTGCATTCACGATGAGTCGCGTCGCATCGCCGTTTTCCTTGAACATCGGGCGATGTCGCGCGACTAAAAAATGCAGGCCGAGTCGGCTGGAGGCATCCGCGCCGCCTCGGAGCACCGGAAGTCAGTTGACGAAGAAGCTCGCCCGCCTTGGGCTGCACTCGCCCGGCTATCTCGATTACAGAGTCTACAGATATTAGGCCATGCGGCGGCCGGCGATAATTTCCTGACTTCAGTGGTTATTCTTCGCGTCGGCCACGCGGAATGCGATGCAGAGTACACGATGCGGTGATGTGGGGTACGCGTGCCGGCGATGCAGGGTGCAAGCCGCGCCGATGCGGAGTACAAGTCGCACAATCCGCAGCCGAAGCGGAGCTACCCTGATTTTTTTGGGATATTTGGGCTGGTAGTGCTGCAAGGCCCATCGTCGTGATGCCATGGTCGTCCGGCGCGCATATACACAGGTATCACCAACCTGCACGTCCTCGTCATGACCAGACCAGATTTACGTTGCCCGCTTCGACCGGTGCGCTATTCGAGCGGCCTGCGCTTTCCGCGGTGCACAGCTCCCGAATTATTCCGATTCCACGTCGTTGACGCCGCGATGTCGCAGACAACGAAAGCCATGGTCCAGCTCCCGGAGCAGCACAATGATTAGGCCGCGGGGGACAAAGCATCCGGGGGGCAACGTCGCCGACCTGCGTACTCTTGCGCATCTCACGGCCGACGCGGCATTGACTGCTGCTCCCGACCGGCAGCGTACTGTACTCGACGCGGCGAAGCGGCTCCATGACATCGCCGACGGACTCGAACGCCGGAAGAGAAAGTCGCTCGAACAAGTCGCGGTCGCCGAACTTCCCGCAAATGCCACGGCGTACGAGATTCATCATTCTCGGCGGCGACAGGCTACCCGCGTGGGCGCGGAAGTGTATCTGCCGGGCTGGTCCGCAACAGCGCGAGCGCTGCCGAACGTGTTTCTCCGCTCAGCCCTGTTTGCGGCGACGCGAGGTGTGCAGGCCGACAGCGCAGACCTGCTCGCGGGCGGCTCGACCGGTCCGGTGGCTGAAGAGAAAATTGGTACGTTCAAAGACACCACCATGATGTTCAGCGGGTACCGCCTTTGTCAGTTCGACCGGCTGGTCTACTCGACCTGCCTCGAATACTACCGTGACCTACCCATTTGCCCTGAAGAGAGTCTGCAGTATCAGCGAACCACGTTCTATGAGTTCGCGAGCCGCTTGGGAAACAGTTACAGCGTCAAGGCGCACAGGGCCATACGGGCCAGTCTGCTGCGCTTGAGCTTTGCCCATGTGCGCATTCGCCAGGAGCGCATGAACATCGAGGTGCCCAGGCTGCTGTCGGTGAAGTTCGAGGGTAGTGAGTCCGTTGAAGGTTTCAAAGGCCGTGACGCGCTTTTGCTTCGGGTCACGACTTCCGTGGCGGAGCTGTTCGGACCGGGCGCGTGGACAGCTGTCGAAAATGACGCCGCAAGATATGATGGACTGCGAGGATGGCTCGCAAACTTTTACGCGGGGCACGCTCAGCCGAAGCCGCTGCCGGCTGAACTGTTGCATCAGCTCTGCGGATACGGGCCCAGCAAGAGTAATTTCAGGGCCAGTCTCGTGCGCGCATTGGAAAAGCTCAAGGACCCATTCACGCCTGCATGCTGCCGCGTGGCGAGCTATCACTTCTCCAAGGAAAGCAAGACCATTTACGTAGTTCGCACCGCGTGGGTGGCATGACCTCCTGATAGGTGACGTAACGATAGTGCTCGCGAAGTTCAGCCGCTATTTCGAGCAAGCATGGCGCGACATCGTTCCAGCTCTTTTGTGAGGAAATCTATTTCGGCTTGCATATCACCTGCTCGCCGTAGAAGCTGCCCGATTGCGTGCCAGTAGGCGAACCCTAAATCGCCGTCTGCGATAGCCAGCTTGTGAATCTTCCGAAGCGCAATATCCAGGTCCAGACTGTTTGGCGAAGACATATTTCCCTCCTCATTAGCGGCGAGCGATGGTTAAACGGTCGGGTACCCGAATCACAGGCCGACGTAACCCACTCTCATAGTCCCAACGGGTCGCTGTCCTCGGTCTGCGAATCGACATAGGCGCGCATCGCGGCGTCCCTCGCAGTCCGGTATGACTCTACGGAAAAAACGTCGATATTGATGCGGCCAGTTGGGTCTCTCGGCAACACCTCAGTATGTTTTCCTGCGGCGAAGAGCTTGCGAACGTGTGGACGACTGACGAACAGGTAGTTTGCTGCTTCTGCGATAGTCACAACGGCCCCCTCGGCAATCATCCCGGAATCCATACTCATAACGTGAGAACGGTAAGCGTCATTCCGTGGCCGCATGGACAGAGCTGAAGCCGGTGTCCAAAGTGATGTCCGTTACTTCAAGTGATGGGGACTACTTTGGACACACGGAATGCGCGATCATCGAACCGCAAGGGCCGACCGAATTACACACCAGAGTACCGACGGCAAGTTGCCGTCGCGGCGTGCGAGCCGGGTATTTCGGTGGCCAAGCTCGCGCAGGCGCACGGACTGAATCCCAATATGGTGTTCAAGTGGCGCCGGCAACTGCGGGCGGGCCTGTTTGAAGGAGTGGCGAACAGCACAGCGGTGTTGCTGCCCGTAGCGCTACCTGATGCACCGACCGGCGAGACCGCAGAACCGGCGTCGCTCGCTCTACAGCCTGTCGAGCCACATCGCGAGAGCGTACCAGCAGCGTCGGGCATCGAGATCGAACTGAATGGTGCCCGTGTACGCGTCACGGGCATGGTCGACCCCGTGCAGTTGCGCCTCGTGCTGCGCTGCCTGATGCCAGCATGATTGCGCCGCCAGGCGGTACCCGCGTATGGCTGGCAGCGGGCGTTACCGATATGCGCCGTGGCATGGATGGACTTGCCGCGCTAGTGCAGTCAGCACTCGGACGTGATCCCTTCTCGGGGCACATCTTCCTGTTTCGCGGGCGTCGCGGTGATCTCATCAAGATTTTATGGTGGAGCGGCGACGGCATGAACCTGTACGCGAAACGACTCGAGCGTGGACGCTTCGTGTGGCCGCAGGCGGACTCGGGAACAGTCCATCTGTCAGCCGCCCAACTGTCGATGCTGCTCGAAGGGATTGACTGGCGGCATCCCGAGCGGACGTGGCAGCCGACGCACGCGGCATAAGGCAGGGTGCGGGAGCCCACAAGCGCGTGGCCTTCATTTACACTGGCATGCATGCCAGCCCGCCATCTGCCCGATGACATCGCCGCTCTCAAGCGCATCGTTGCCTCGCGCGACGAGACCATCGCGCAGTTGCTGGCCGAGATCTCGCGACTGAAGCGATGGCAGTATGGCCGCTCATCTGAGCGCATGACAGAACTGATGGACCAGCTGCAGCTCGCCCTCGGTGAGCTGCCTGTTCATGAACCATATATGGCCGCACCGGCGAAGGCGCCTGATGCCGACGCGACTGCGGATACGCCGGCCACTACGAACCTTGTTCCACTGCGCCGCAAGTCACGGCACTTCCCTGCACATCTTCCTCGCGAAACGGTTGTGCATGCGCCGTCAAACTGCGGATGCCCGGAATGCGGCAAACAGATGCGGGCGCTCGGCGAAGACGTCTCGGAGGTGCTCGACTATGTGCCCGGCTACTTCAAGGTACTGCGCCACGTACGTCCGAAGCTGAGCTGCCCGCGCTGTGCCGCAGTAGTACAGAAGCCGGCACCTTCGCGGCCGATAGCACGCTCGATGGCGGGTGCGGGGCTGCTCGCACAGGTCGTCGTCGCGAAGTACGCTGACCATATGCCGCTATACCGGCAGGCCGGCATCTATCGCCGCGCGGGCATCGAACTGGACCGGGCAACACTGGCTTCGTGGGTGCGTGAAGCGGCTGCGCTGCTGCAACCCCTGTCAGACGCACTCGGTGGTTACGTGCGCGCCGCAGACAAGATCCATACCGACGACACGCCCGTGCCGGTGCTGGAGCCGGGGCGTGGCAAGACACGCACGGCGCGCCTGTGGACCTATGTGCGGGATGACCGCCCGGCAGGGAGCCGCGCGCCACCAGCCGTCTGGTACAGGTACTCACCCGACCGCAAAGGTGAACGACCTCGGGAACATCTGGCGGGCTACACGGGAATCCTGCAGGCAGATGCCTTCAGCGGGTATGACGCGCTGTATCGTGACGGCACGGTCATCGAGGCCGGGTGCTGGGCGCATGCGCGGCGCAAGTTCTACGACCTGTACAAGCTGGACAGCTCACCAATTGCCGAGGAAGCACTGCGCCGCATTGGGGCGCTGTATGCCGTTGAACGCGAGGTTCGCGGCCAGACGCCGGACGTGCGCCTGTCTGCGCGTCAGCTGCGCTCGGCCCCATTGCTCGCTGAACTGAAGGCCTGGTTCGAACACACGCTGTCACAGGTATCGGCGAAGTCGGGGCTGGCGAAGGCGATCAGATACTCGCTGGGGCACTGGCATGCACTCATACGCTATTGCGAAGACGGGCGCATCGAGGTGGACAACAATACGGCGGAGCGCGCGATCAGGCCGCTGGTTCTCGGCAGGCGCAATTATCTGTTCGCAGGCTCCGACGGCGGTGGCCAAAGCGCGGCGGTGATCTATAGCCTGATCGGTACGGCGCGCCTGAACGGCATCGAGCCGTTTGCCTACCTGCGCACGGTGTTTGAGCGCATCGCCGATCATCCCATCAACCGCATCGACGAGTTGCTGCCGTGGCGCCTGATGCCGGCTGCACACATCGAGCAGCAAGCCGCCTGACAATCAACCCGATGGTCCAACCCCGCAAACCTGCCGTGCGCCTGGTCAAGGCGCCAGTGCCCGATTACGTACTGCGCGTTGAGCTGAAGTACATCAAGCCGGCGATCTGGCGACGAATCATCGTTCCCGGCTCGATCCGGCTGGGCAAGCTGCATGTCGTGCTGCAACTGGCCATGGGCTGGGAGGGCGGGCACCTGCACGAGTTCGTCTTCGGCGAAACCAACTATGGTGAACCTGATGACTTCGGATTCCAGAGCGATCCACCGATGCTCAATGAGGCACGGGTCACGCTGGCGAAGGCGCTGGGCGGGCTGAAGTCATTCACCTACGTCTACGATTACGGTGACAACTGGCAGCATCGGATCAAGGTCGAGAAGGCGCTGACGCCTGATCCAGACATGCGCCGGCCGCTGTGCCTGGACGGGCAGAATGCGTGTCCACCGGAAGACGTCGGTGGAGTTCCAGGATATGCCGACTTCCTCGAAGCGATCACCGATCCGACGCACGAGGAGCACGACCACTTCCTCGAGTGGTGTGGCGGCAGCTTCGATCCCGCCGCCTTCGATCTCGTGCTCACGAATCAGCGGCTCTCAGAGGTCAAGGTCTGATCGTCAAGACGGCCTCAGATTGACGCTTACTGAGAACGTGCGGTGGGCGCGTATTGTTACCAACCCCCCACTGCCTCCTATGCCATTTCGCGCTGCCGACAGCAGCTTATGCAAGCGATTCCACGTCCACGCTATCTCTGCGCGAGAAAAATCCCACTGGCCGCCATCCACCTTCGCTTTCAGACCTTTCTCGACCCGCTCCAGTGCATCGTCCAACGACAGGCCAGACGCAGACATCTTTCGCGACGCGTACTCCGCGAGCTGACCCGCCAGGTCCTCGCACGCGTCATAGCGTGTCCACAGCTCTTCGTCCGTGAGACCGGTGTAATACCGCCCGTGCGTCTTGCGCACAAGAAGCTTTGGCTGCGTACCCGGCACCAGTCCGGGCGATGGCTCTCTCGGGAAGTCCTCAGGAACCACATGCCGTCTGGCCATCGTCGGTTCCTTGATTGCGAATCTCATCAGCTTCACTGCGACTGGGAATGGGTGTTCGACGTTCTATCGCTGATGTAGAGCAAGACCGTCGGCGTTTCGGCGCGGCCCAGATTTCGGGTGATGCAGCGGCCGACACGTCCAGGTCGATGTCGAGCGGATAGTGCCTGAGCAGGCCTAGCGCCACCGTCTGGACAAGACCGCCGATGGTTATTTCGTCGGCACGGGCGAGCATCCGCAATAGCTCCCGGGTATCAGTCACGGCTTTCGTACGCTCAAGTGGGGTCGTCATCACCAGCTCCGTCAAGCAGACGTTCGGTGACGTCGGTGTACGACATCACCTCGTACAGTTCGCACCACCGCATCCAGACGTAGTCAACGTTCAATGACGAGCCTTTGCTGCCGACCAGCTCGTAAATGCGTCCAGTGTGAGTCGTGCCCTGCATAGTGACCGGGTCGAACGTCACTATCGGGGAGCTAACGCGTCCCGACCGGTCAAACATATCCACGCCAACAAAATGACGACTCCCATCCTCGGTCTCGAATATGCGCCAACGGGACAACGGAATCCTTGGAATCTCGGAAGCGGGTCGCGGTTTCCAGATGGGCATCGCAGTCTCCTGATGGTGGTAGAGAGCCATACGCTTCGTTTAGACGGAGAGACAGGGTGGCACTCCGTGCGGGCCCGACCACGTCCCGACCGGCGCACAATTCGCCGGCCGGAGCATGCCGGTCATTCGACGTGTCGCTCGCTGGTTCATGGCGTCAACGATGCAGGCACAAAAAGGTCATGCCCTGCTCTCGCACCGATAACCGCCAGCCGGCCGAGCTCGGCGATACGCAGCAGCGCGCCGCGCGTGGCGCCGTCAGGAAGCTGCTTCGCACCGACCAGTTCGACGCCGGGGAGCGAGCGGGACAGTGCCGATGACCTCGAACCCATGGCACGGGCAAGGTCCGCTAGCGGAACGTAGGCCTGACGGAACTCCAGCAACTGTGACGGCAGCACGACGCGACAAGGCTGACCGCGCCGTTGAATCAGTTCCGATGCCAGCAGTCCTTCGTCCACCCAGTTCTGGATGGACTCCCATTTCCATCCAGTCGCTTTGGCCAGTTGCTGAATTGACATGCCGGCCTCAAGCAGCGGAGTGCCGAAATACTGCGACACATCTGTCGTCAGAAAGGACATTTCGCCGAGATTCCTGCCGCGCGCGACAGCTTTCACCTTGCCAGTTGCGATGGCTTGCATCAGCGACTCGATTGCCTTTCTGTCACCCATACGCCGGCTGGTCAACTGCGCCCACGTGAGCGTCGCGTCGTCGGCCAGCGCAATGGGCTGCGCCCATCGTTCCACACGCTCATACAAATCCAGGATGGATTGACGTTCAACCGGACCACCTTTCATGAGGTCTTCGCGCCAGCGCTTGTCTGACCGGACCACCCCGCCGGTTTTCATGCGTTCGAGCACGATGGGAGGCACGCCCGCCAGTTCGCTGGCGTCGTAGTCGGAAATCCACCCGGCGCGTTGCCGCTGTATGCGCTCTACCTCAGCGCACGGAATTTCGAACAGTTGGCCGCGGGTGCCAGTGCGTCGCGCGCGGTGTTCGCACTCGCCAGCGTCTATCGAGTCACGCAAACTTGAAACGCTGACGCCGATAGCCTTCGCAGCAGCTGGCGCGCGCATGTAGCCCGTCGCATCTTCGGCCATGCCTTTGGCCGAATCCATGCCCAGAACACACTCGGACTTCTGCGCGGCGACGTCGATGACAATTTGAATCAGAGGTTCGAGCGCAGTGCCGAGGCAGAGCTTGCGCAATCTGATGTACCAGTCGCCGAGCAACGTGTTCAGCGTGCGGGCATCTTTGCGACCGGCAGCAATGCGCTGCTCGACGTGACTTCGGAAGCCCGTCGGCCAGTCCACCAGCAACGCTTCGAGCGGCGAAAGAAACTCGACCGCATCGGCGATAAATTTCGGCAATGCCGCGCTGCGCGGCAACCCGGGGCTCGTCGGGTCCGCGTACTGACAAAGCGTGCGGATGACTTTTACCAGCACGTTGATGTCCACGCCGTGCACAGGCGGTTTGACGCTGCCAGACTGCTGACCGTTGCTCGCAATCAGCGTCGATAGCCACTGCTGACCGCGAGTCGCCCGCACACGCGGCAAGTTGCCCAGGTCATGACCGCACGAGCACAATCCGATGTAGAGCCGCTCCTGCGACAGGTGCTTTCCGCAGGCGTCGCACTGGTCGACCAGCAGGATTTGATGCTGCGAACACGCGGTGACATAGGCGTGCTCCCAGTGGTGTCGCAAGTAAGGCGACTCAGCGAGGCACGCGGGACACACGGCGTCAGATTGCGCACGGTGCAGCCCTCCCCAACCCCGGCAGAGGTCTTCCTGTTGCCGGCTGAATTCGGTCCACGCTGATTCCAGGCCGAGGTTACGGGCCACGTCGGCTGTGCGCGTTAGCAAGGCGCGGCGATTACGCTCGACACCCGCCGTACTTGCAAGGTCGCGCCAACTGAAAAGCGCATTGCCCGCGGCGAGGCGTCGGTAAAAGCCCATTCCGGACTCATCGTCCTTCGGCGCGTAGGTGATAACGAGGCTCATTGCTTCACTCCTGAGTTTTTACGAATTGGTACGGACGCTGCGTTACTGGTCAGGACATGAACGTATGCCTGCTTCAGCGCCGCTGGCTCCACGACTGCGCCGAGGCCAGAGTCCTGAAATGACAGTCTGTGCGGTGACCCCGCGTGACTGACATCCTTAAGCGCCTCGCGACAGTCAGCGTACGTAATGGCACGCGGCGCTTCGTTCGCAATCCAGCTGGCCAGCTCGCGCATGAAGTCGGCGAGCACGCCTATGAGGCCGCCGGTGAGCAGATAGCATTGCTGGGTGAGTACGTCTGCGGGCACGTCGATGCGATAACCCGCCGCAGAGAACAGGCGAGCGTAAGCGACGACGCAGTCGCCATAAGCGGTCATCTGGTCGGCGTCGCTTGCGTCGTACGGAACAAAGTTGCGCGGTGGGCAAGCGCGGCTGCGCAGCTGTTCATTGGCCAAGAAAAGCCGCTCGAGTCGCGGAATGCCGAAGAGAATCAGCGTCATGCGGAGCGTGTCTGAAAGGGTCTTGAGCCAGTCGCCTGCTGCGCGAGGAGGCACTCGGGACCCTTCGTCAACGAGGTGCGAAATCTCGTCGAAAATCACCACGCGAGTGCCAGCCAGGCGAAGTTGCTCCGCCATCAGGTCGAACATCGCGCCCGCAGTCATGCTGCGGGGAACCTGGATGCCTAACGCAGCCAGCACGCTATTAGGAAGTAGTTTGACCGTCGCAGACGGGGGTACCTTCACGACCAGAATGGGCACATGGCGCCGGCCGTCGATGCGGTTGGCGGGGTAGTCGCGCGCCAGGCGCGCGATGAGCGAGGATTTGCCCGCCCGGCTGGGCCCCGGAACGCGAACAATTTTGGGTGCAAATTCGGCGAGGGCGTCATCGACGCGCCGTTTGAGCGCAGTGAGGTGCGCCATGAACATAGGATGTCCAAGTTCGCATTCCTCAATTCTTTTACGCAGTAGTTGGGCTGGCGTCACAGCAGTTTTTCTCCAGTGTTTCTGTCTACGATTTCCATTGACGGCGCGTTGTCGTAAGAGATGACGACGCGCTTAAAATCTTCCGTCGGCAATGACGGATTCGTCGAAGGTGCAGGTCCAAACGGCGCTTCCGCTGAGAGCGGCCGGTCGATGGCTCGCTGAATTGCCAGGCCGTCTCTGGCGCGACGCACGGATTCCCTGTTTTCCTCGCGCTTACCGCGGGTCTTGCGCTTGCTGGCTTTTCCGTTTCCGGTGACCGCCTCGTCCATGTCGCGCTCGAATTGGACCTTTGCGTCCGGAGCCGTCCAGTTTTTCATGCCCGTATCGATTCGGGCCTTAGCTTCTGCGAAAGTCCAAGCCGGTGTGTCCGGGCGAACGTGTTCGTGCGTTAACGTGACGAGCGGACGGTCACTTCCCTCGTATACATACACCTGGCGGAAATCGTCAGGGTTGTAGACCACGTGAAGTTCAGCATGGTCGCCATGCGTGGCCAGCAGGTACGAAATGGTTTCGCCCTTGTACCTGAATCCATGCTTGAGGGTGATACCTGTGTGGGCGCTCAACGTGCACGGCTCGTGCTCGAAGAGTGCCGCCATCCATTCATGACGCGGTGGCGGCATGGTGATGGGTTGCCCCATTTCTTCGGTCTGGTAAGTCAGGCGTTCAAGTGGCGTCTTGCCCTTGACTGAATCGACCAGCAGTTCGTCCCAACATAGCCGCTCGAGCGGGCTGTTGACCCAGTCCTCATAAAGCCACCTGACAATCCACTTCTCGAGTGCTTCGACAGTCATCAACTCGTCGCCCAGCGCCTCCGGGTCGCGCACTCCATCCTTTCCCTCGAAGCGCGTGCATCCTGGGAGACGCTGAAGTGCCTCCTTGAGCGACCTGTTCAGGCGTTCGATGAATGGCTTGCCTTGAGCTTCTTTTGCTTTGCAGTGCTTGACGTCCATTCCTAGCCGCTCGAGGCGGAAAATTCGTCCTCCCTTTGTCTCTGGGCCGTTATCAAAAATCACTTGTGCGGGCGTGCCAAAAATGTTCAGCGCGTGAAGAATGCCAAGCTCTGCAAAGCGGGCTGCCTTGGCCGGCGTCAAATACATTTCGAGGCACAAAAGTGAATCCATCTCCCGTGGCGAACCATTGACGAGATGCCATCCCACGGGATATCCGGTACAGACATCAATCGCCAGTACCAGATAGACGGTCCGGGCGGTGCTATCAGGTGTGCGCACGACGAATGGCAGGTGCAGAGCGTCCTGCTCGATGCGGGCGAACGGGAACGCCGCCCGAATTCGCTTTTTCGCATATGACTTGCCAGCGACACGGTCGAGCGGGTCCATGCGGTCGTATTCGGCATCGACGGTCAGGTCACGAATCCTCGCGCATACGAACTTGCGGCTGATAGCGTGCTTCGCAACATGCAGGCCACGACGTCGCGCCTCACGGTCGATGTATTCCGTCGTGTCGAGAACTGTCCACTTCGATTCGGTGACCAGGTATTCGCTCTCGATGACCTCTTCGACGAATTCGACAAGCTCCTTTGAATACCTGGCCGTTGAATTGCCTTTATTCCTGTCACCCTTGAGGACCGGAAGGCCAAGCCGTTGATTCTTGTGAGCCCGGTACAGGGTCGCGCGCGAGGGAAACGGACGAACCAGCAGTTGCCCCACTCGCTCCTTTCCATAAGCATCACGGGCCAGAGGAATGGCTGCGTCAAACGAAATGCCGCGTTGCTCACGGATTTCATCAATGCGCCTTAGGGCATAGGTCAGCACACGGACCTGGTCGTGCAGTGCATGGTTGTCGTATTGAGCAGCGATGCTGACGCGCGGCATCCCTTTTCGATGCAGGACCAGGCTGCCTTCCGAAATTGCGGCTCGGAGGCGCGGTTCATCGTCATACCGGGCCTCACGTTTCTCGGCATCGAAGATGTGGATTGAGCCGGCATGG
Source organism: Paraburkholderia terricola (assembly GCF_003330825.1). NCBI lineage: Bacteria > Pseudomonadati > Pseudomonadota > Betaproteobacteria > Burkholderiales > Burkholderiaceae > Paraburkholderia > Paraburkholderia terricola. The sequence goes on along the minus strand of NZ_CP024941.1, from coordinate 6,220 downwards.
AGGTGACTGTCCAGCACCTCGAAGTAGCTGTCCGGCTTACCGGGCGGCGACAACCTGTCGCCAGCGCGCAGGTCGGGCATCATGGCCGCAGCTCCTCAATCAGGCAGAGGTGGCTCAGGTCGCCATATGCGGCCGAAACTTGCAGAGTCGCGCAGATGTGAGCGCAAAAAAAGGCGCTGGAAAAAGCTCCAGCGGCCTTTTTACATTAATTCTAGCTACGTCCTGTCTGGTAAGGCTCAGCGGCAGGTAAGAGCCCCCGTAACCGAAACTAAATCGAGGCCTCGTAACCGAAATTAATGCAACTCAGCAAGCAGCAGCCCCCCATCGCCTCACTCACTCCACCGTCACCAACTTCGCCACATTCCACGGTTTGTCGACATCGGATTGGAAGACGTCGCTATTTTTCCGTCGTCGACAAACCCAAGCTATTAAGAAAAAAGCCACCTAGCTTCATCTGACATTAGGCCATCGCTATGACTAGGTAGCCGGCGGCAGTGTTGTTCGAAGGCGAGACCGCCGGCGACTATCGCGAACCCCAGTCCGGGACTTCTCACTAAAAACACAACGGCCACCTCATAAAGGTGGCCGTTTTTCCTTTCGGAATAGCGCTTAACGGGACGTCATCAGCTTGAGCTATCGGGACGCATCATTCAATAAAAGTCTCAATGGATGCCTCCCAAAATCTCACCTTATGGTTCCCGCTACAACGGACACTAAACATCAATATTCCCCGCCCGCAACGCATTCGACTCAATAAAAGCCCTACGCGGTTCCACATCGTCCCCCATGAGCGTAGTAAAGATCCCATCAGCCGCAATAGCATCCTCGATCTGCACCCTAAGCAAGCGACGCACGGTCGGATCCATCGTAGTCTCCCAAAGCTGCCCAGGGTTCATTTCACCGAGGCCCTTATATCGCTGCTTCGAGATATTGCGTTCAGCATCCGCCAGCAACCACTTCATGGCAGATTTGAAGTCATTAACCGCCATACTCCGCTCACCGCGCTTAATGACAGCCCCAGCCCCAATCAACCCCTTAAACGTATTAGCGGTATTAATCAGCTGTTGGTAATCAGCGGTCAACTGAAAATCCTGATCCAGCACGGACACCTTCTGATTCCCATGATGCGTCCGCGCCACCTTCAGCGAGCGCAGTTCACGCACCGGGTCATACATCGTCGTAACGGTGACCTCGGGCTTTAACGCATCATCCCGCAGCTTGGCCTCAAGCGCCTTAGCCGAAGCTTCCGCCGCTTCCTCACTGGAAAGGTCGATCACGACCCCGTCCATCACCGCCTCGAGCGCCCCAGCGTCATACAACCGGCTCAGACGATTCACCACGGCTTGAGCAAGCAAATAAGCCCGAGCCAGTTCACCCAACGCATCGCCGGTAATCGCCGTCGCGTTCTCAGCCGGCACGAGTTCCGACCCCTGCAACGCCAGCTTCAGAATGTGAGCATTAACCTCGGACTCATCCTTCATATACCGCTCGTCCTTGCCCGCCTTGATCTTGAAGAGCGGCGGTTGCGCGATATAGATATACCCGCGCTCGATCATCTCCGGCATCTGCCGATAGAAGAATGTCAGCAGCAGTGTTCGAATGTGCGCGCCGTCCACGTCAGCATCGGTCATGATGATGATGCGGTGATAACGCAGCTTGTCCAGGTTGTAATCTTCCTTGCCGATCCCGCAACCCAACGCAGTAATCAGCGTCACAATCTGCTCCGAAGAAAGCAGCTTGTCATAGCGCGCCTTCTCCACATTGAGCACCTTGCCGCGTAGCGGCAAGATCGCCTGAAACTTCCGATCCCGCCCCTGCTTCGCCGAGCCGCCCGCCGAGTCGCCCTCAACGATATAAATCTCCGACTTCGCCGGGTCCTTCTCCTGGCAATCCGCCAGCTTTCCGGGCAAACCGACGCCGTCCAGAACGCCCTTGCGACGCGTCATTTCACGCGCCTTGCGAGCCGCATCGCGCGCCCGCGCCGCATCGACGATCTTGCCGCAAATGATCTTCGCGTCGTTCGGCGTTTCCAGCAGGAATTCCTCGAGCGCCTTCGCGACCACATCTTCCACCGGCGCGCGCACTTCCGACGACACCAGCTTGTCCTTGGTCTGCGCGCTGAACTTCGGCTCCGGCACCTTCACCGACAGCACGCACGACAGCCCTTCACGCATGTCGTCGCCGGCCGTCTCGACCTTTGCCTTCTTAGCGACTTCGTGATCGGTGATGTACTTGTTCAAGACGCGCGTCATCGCCGCACGCAACCCGGTCAGGTGAGTGCCGCCGTCGCGCTGCGGAATGTTGTTCGTGAAGCACAGCACGTTTTCGTTGTAGCTGTCGTTCCACTGCATCGCCACTTCCACGCCCACGCCGTCTTTCTCGCCGCTCACGTGGAAAATATTCGGGTGCAGCACGGCCTTGTTCTTGTTGATGTACTCGACAAAACCCTTCACGCCGCCCACGAACGCGAAATCTTCTTCCTTGCCGCTGCGCTGATCGAGCAGGCGAATCCGCACGCCGTTATTCAGGAACGACAGTTCGCGAATCCGCTTGGCGAGAATGTCGTAGTGGTATTCGACATTGCCGAAGATCGTCGCGTCAGCGAGGAAGTGCACTTCGGTGCCGCGGTTTTCCGTGTCGCCGATCACCTGAATCGGCGACACCGTCACGCCGTCGATCTCTTCGAGCACGCGGTTCTGCGGCACGCCACGGTGGAATTCCATGAAGTGCTTCTTGCCGTCGCGGCGCACCGTGAGGCGCAGCCACGCCGAGAGCGCGTTCACGCACGACACGCCCACGCCGTGCAGGCCGCCGGACACCTTGTAGCTGTTCTGGTCGAACTTGCCGCCCGCGTGCAACTCGGTCATCACGATTTCAGCGGCGCTGCGCTTCGGATCGTGCTTGTCGTCCATCTTCAGGCCGGTGGGCACGCCGCGACCGTTGTCGGTGATCGAGATCGAGTTGTCCGCGTGAATGATCACCTGGATGTCGTTGCAGTACCCGGCCAACGCTTCGTCGATCGAGTTGTCCAGCACTTCGAATACGAGGTGATGCAGACCGGTCCCGTCCGATGTATCGCCGATGTACATCCCGGGCCGCTTGCGCACCGCCTCCAGACCCTCGAGGATCTGAATCGAGGAAGCGCCGTAGCTGCTGTTATCGGGTTGCGAATTGTTCGTTTCAGTCATGGATTTTTTCCGGTTCTGCGTTACTGCAAGGTTGCTGCTCGGGACTTTTCAAAACACCATAAAAACGCCAAAGGGGCGCTGCGCCCCTTGGTGTGTTCGTGGTTTTTGGACGCGTTAGATGCGCATCGGCATCACGACGTATTTGAATTCGTCGTTCTCGGGAATCGTGATCAACGCGCTGGAGCTGGCGTCGCCCAGGCTCACTTGCAACATGTCGACCTTCAGGTTCGCGAGCACGTCGAGCAGATACGTGACGTTGAACCCGATATCGACGCTGTCGCCGTCGTACGCGATTTCCAGTTCTTCCTGCGCCTCCTCCTGATCGGCGTTGGTCGACATGATCTTCAACTGGCCCGGCTCGATGATGCAGCGCACGCCCTTGAATTTGTCCGAGGTCAGAATCGCGGCGCGTTGCAGCGAGCGCTGCAGTTCTTCGCGGCCGATCACGAACTGATTCTTGTGCGACTTCGGAATCACGCGCTGGAAGTCGGGGAATTTGCCTTCCACCAGCTTCGACACCAGTTCGACCTGGCCGAACGTGAATTTCACCTGCGTGGGCGCGATGTCGATCTCCAGGGTGTCGTCGATGTCTTCCAGCAGGCGCTGCAATTCGAGAATCGTCTTACGCGGAATGATCACTTCCTGGCGTGCGAACGAGCCTTCGATCTTCATCGACGAGAACGCCAGGCGATGGCCGTCGGTTGCGACCGCCATCAACTGGTCGCCGTCCACCACCAGCAGCATGCCGTTCAGATAGTAGCGGATGTCCTGTTGGGCCATCGAAAAATGGACCATGCCGAGTAGCTGGCGGAACGTTTTCTGGGGAACCACGAGGTTCGCGCCGTAGTCTTTAGCCTGAGCGACGGTCGGGAACTCGTCGGCCGCGAGCGTTTGCAGCGCAAAGCGGCTCTTGCCGGATTGCACGGTCAAGCGCTTGTCGTTCAGGGTCAGCGTGACCTGTCCGTCAGGCATCGCGCGCAAGATGTCGAGGAGCTTTCTTGCCGCCACCGTGGTCGCGACCGAATCGCCGCCCACGCCGAAATCGGCGCGTGTGGTGATCTGCAACTCGAGGTCGGTCGACAGGAACGACACGTCCGGGCCGTTCTTGGTAATCAGCAAATTGGCGAGGATCGGCAACGTATGGCGGCGTTCGACGATGCCGCTCACGGTTTGCAGCGGCCTGAGGAGGTTATCGCGTTCGGTCTTGACCAGTTGCATAGAGTTCCTTCGTTGATATGACGACCTGCGCGCCTGGCTTACCAGTTTTCCGGCACGCAGCCCCGGCCCCCCGCCGGCGCCACGCAGCGCCCGTCACGGCGTGAAATCCGCCCGCGGCCGCCGGGCGGTTAAACCTGTATTGTGCCTGAAAACGGAACCGCTTCCCTAAAATGGGGGCGAGTTCCGAAATAAACAGATCGATTTTTCCATGGAGCCGCCTAGCCCTTCAGGGTCTGCTCCAGTACGTGCAATTCGTGGTTCAGTTGCGCGTCCTTGCTGCGCTCGTCGGCAATTTTGCGCACCGCGTGCAGAACGGTAGTGTGGTCGCGCCCGCCGAACAGTTCGCCGATTTCCGGCAAACTTTTCTGCGTCAACTCCTTCGCCAGATACATGGCGATCTGCCGCGGCCGCGCGATGTTCGCCGGACGCTTCTTCGAATACATGTCCGCGACCTTGATGCTGTAAAAGTCGGCGACGGTCTTCTGGATGTTTTCCACCGAAATCTGCCGGTTTTGCACCGTCAGCAGATCTTTCAGCGCTTCTTTCGTCAGTTCGATCGTGATTTCACGGCCGTGGAACTTCGAGTACGCGAGGATCTTGCGCAACGCGCCCTCGAGTTCACGGACGTTCGAGCGCAAATGCTTGGCGACGAAGAACGCAACGTCTTCGTTCAGGCTCACGAATTCCGATTGCGCCTTGCGCATCAGGATCGCGACGCGCATTTCCAGTTCGGGCGGCTCGATCGCCACCGTGAGGCCGGAGTCGAAGCGCGAGATCAGGCGGTCGTCGATGCCGGAAATTTCCTTCGGATACGTGTCGCTGGTGATGATCACCTGCGCCTTGTTCGCCACCAGCGCCTCGAACGCGTAGAAGAACTCTTCCTGCGTGCGTGATTTGCCGGAGAAGAACTGAATATCGTCGATCAGCAGCAGGTCGAGCGAGTGGTAGTAGCGCTTGAAGTCGTCGAACGCCTTGCGCTGGTACGCCTTCACCACATCGGACACATACTGCTCCGCGTGAATGTAGCGAATCCGCGCGCCGGCCTTGTCCATCAGAAGCTGGTTGCCGATCGCGTGGATCAGGTGGGTCTTGCCGAGACCCACGCCACCGTACAGGAACAGCGGGTTGTACGAGATGCCCGGATTGTCCGCGACCTGAATCGCCGCGGCGCGCGCCAGCTGGTTGGCTTTACCCGTCACGAAGTTGTCGAAGGTCAGCACCGGGTTGAGCTTCGAACGCTCGTACATCGAGTCGTTATCGCCGTTGCCGTTCGAGCTCGCGCTTTGACCCGGACGCCACGTGCGGCGGGCGGCTGCCGCTTCGTTCGCGTCGAGGCCAGGAAGATCGAGGTCGGCGGCATCGTCAGCCGCCGCGCGGGCGTTCGCATGATGCATAGCCATCGCGCCGTTGGCGCGCGCAGCGTGCGCCGCTTGCACCGCGCCGACGGCCGCGTCCACGGCGACCCCGCCGCCGTTCGAGCCAGACGGCTGGCCACCGCCCATCGAACCGGGCCCGGAAGACGGACGCGCCTGGGCCGGCGCCGTTGCCGCCGGCGCGCGCATACCGGCTTTCGGGTCGAGCACGAATTGAACATCCACGGGGGCCTGCCAGAAATCGCGGGCCATATCGGCGATGCGGCCGGAGAACTGGCTCTTGACCCAGTCGAGCTTGAAGCGGTTCGGCGCGGCAATGCTGAGCGTGTGCGCAGCGGCGTCGAAGGCGACCGGGGCCAACGGTTTGATCCACGTCACGTACTGCTGGGGCGTGAGCTCGCGCTCCAGCAATGCGGAACAGTGTTGCCAGAAATCGTTCAT